>OZ244052.1:0-2220706 GCA_965215125.1 uncultured candidatus Poriferisulfidus sp.
GCACTTTCTATGATGGTATCTAAGCTCTGGTAATGCGGTTGCCATCCTAATATTTTTTTTATTTTGTTGTTACTTGCAATCAACTCGGGAGGATCGCCTACCCTACGATCGCTTTCTACAATCTTAAAATCTACTCGGCTGATACGTTTTACCGCACTTAAAATCTCCTTAACGCTATAACCGAGACCATAACCACAATTGAAAAAATCGGATTTTCCGCCTTTTGATAAATAATCTAAAACCTGTAGGTGTGCCTCCGATATGTCCAATACATGGATATAATCACGCACACAAGTGCCGTCTACAGTATCGTAATCGGTTCCGTACAACTTAATATGTTCTACTCGGTTTACTGCTGCCATGCATGCCACCTTGATTAAATGGGTGGCTTCTCTACTATTTTGACCTATGCGAGCCTGCAAGTCTGCCCCGGCAACATTGAAATAGCGCAAAATAGCATACTTAAATCCTGCTTGATCGGCAACATCTATAACCATCCGCTCTGCCATCAACTTAGAATGACCGTACGCATTAATCGGTATCGGTTCGGCTTCTTCATCTATAGGTATATTATTAGGCATGCCATAGACAGCTGCGGTAGATGAAAAGATAAAATAAGCAATTTCATAGCGTGCGCATAAATCAAGTAATTTGAGCGTTGCAACCGTATTATTCGCATAATATTTATAAGGATTTTGTACCGATTCCGGCACACTAACCGATGCCGCAAAATGCATTACCGCGTCAAAGTGATACTGCTTGAATAACGCATCCATTTGTACATCGGCAATGTCAATCCGATGAAATTTCGCTCCGATGGCCGCCTCTTCACGACTATTGGATAAATCGTCGCATACGACCGTACGGTGTTCGGATTCGGATAGCTTTAATACGACATGACTGCCGACATAACCTGTCCCGCCGGTAACTAATATATTCATTATTTATATGGACTCATACAGTTGTATTAAACTTCTACACATACGCTCACGGCTAAACATATCATGGAAACGCTGCCGACCCCGCTCACTCAGACGTCTGCGCAAATCGGGTTGCCGGTGTAGAACCGATATTGCGCGGGCGAGTGCTTGAGAATCTTTAGCTTGCACATTAATACCACTGATCCGGTCGGCGTTAACCCAGTTCACACCGGATTCGGGTATTACCGTTGACACGATTGCTTTGCCGAATTTCATTGCCTCTAATTGCACGATGCCGAAGGCCTCGGAATTTGCCACCGAACTCATACAAAATAAATCGCAAGCCCGATAATAGCACGCTAAATCCGCCTCGTCTAAATAGCCGAGCAACTTTACCCGCTCTTGCATTTGCATTTTTTTGATTAATCCCTCCAATTTATTTCTATCTTTACCTTCACCGGCTATCAAAATCACAATTTGATCGTCCAATAAGCGGGCTGCTTTGATCAGATATTCAAAACCTTTGTAGTATATCAATCGCCCGACTGCCAATACGATAAAGCGACCGGTGTACGTATCTCTAATCGCTCGTAGCCGCTCGGTATCTACCGGTAGAGTCTCATCTCCGATACCGATAGGAATTACGCGTACTTTATCACACCATTCTATCAAATAGCGTGTTTGCTTATAGCTCGGCGTTGTAACGATAATCGCATCGGCTCGCCGCAACAACCAATGTATCAGCGGTGCGACCAACAGGCGTCCTATCCTCTGCCTAACGATATTGCAATGCCAATGAAGGACCAATTTCACCTTCGGTCTTAGTAAAAAGAATGCCAAAGCAGACATAGGGTCGGGATGATGTAAATGTATTACATCGTAATTACCGGCGAGTCGCTTGAGGTGCCAAGGTAATAATGGTGCTAACCAAGTTGACCTAAAACACCCCAAACTTGCGCTTCTATAGATTGTTCCCGCAGAAGTAGCTTCTATCGATGAGCTAAAAGTTTTGCTGTATGACAACACATCGCAGATGATACCGACGGCATTCAAGCCCTCAAAGATATTGCGTATAACTTGTTCTACACCGCCTACCGGTAAGGGATAAAATCTACCTACCTGTAGAACTTTCATTCTCGGTACAAATGCTCAACTTTTACTAAAAAGGTATCTCGTCGTCAATCCCGGCATTTGCGGAAGGTTTTGGATCCAAGGCATCTTCCACTCCTTTATCGGGTGCATTGGGTGGTTTATTGCCATGCGAAGTTTTATCGCTGTCGTACTCCGCAGTGTTGCTTCTGCTACCCAGGATCTGCATATCGGAGACGATAATCTCCGTTGTCGTCCGCTCTTCTCCGCTTTGCGTATTCCATTTTCTAGTCTGTATCTTACCCTCTACGTAAATTTGCGAACCCTTGTGCAGATATTCATGCACGATCTCCGCCAAGCGACCGAAAAATACCAGCCTATGCCACTCGGTTCGTTCATGTCGATCGCCGCTGTCCTTGTCTTTCCAACTCTCGTTGGTTGCGAGCGTCATATTACAAATCGCAGCACCACTAGGCGCATATCTGACTTCAGGATCTTGTCCTAAATTACCTATTAAAATTGCTTTGTTTATTCCTCTAGCCATTAAATATTCTCCTATATGTTGGTTAAAAATCCCAATATTGCCTCAAATTTGCCTTGCGGTGTCGGCTTTCATGCCGAATGCGCATAAAAACCAGACGAACAGCATTAATGCGGACGGGATTATTATACTCGCACCCTGCCAACCTAATAAAAACCCGCCGCTGCTTGCACCTACAAATATCCCTAAAAACTGCGCAGTAGAAAAGACTCCCATGCAACTGCCTCTAGCCGACGGATGGCATTTACGACTCAGCAGCGCGGGTAAATTCGCTTCTAGATAGTTGAATGCGGTAAAAAATAATAACATAAAGATAAACAATGCAGCACCGCTGTTGCTCAGATACCAACACAACTGACTCAGCACGAGTAGAAAAATTGCGGCAAGAAAGACTTCCCTGACGCGCTTATTCCTTTCGCCCCACCCCAACGCCGGCCACATCAACGATACCGAACCGATCAGTATAAACAGGTAAAAAATCCAATGTTCGGCACTCGCTAAATCAAGACGATCGATAATTGCCTGCGGTAAGATTACGAAGTTTGTCGCCATCGCCGCATGGAGTGCGAATACACCGAAGTAAAGACGCAATAATTCCTTATCGCGCAACGCATCCTTGATACGATTGCTCTGCCACTGCTCGGTAATCGAAGTTTTATTTCTGCCGGGAACCTTCGGTACGCCGTATACCACGATGAGTATCGCAAGCGGAGCGAGTAAAGCCGATAACCAAAATATACCCGATAATGCGATATACGCATGTAATACCGGTGCGCTCACCAGTGCCAACGCAAAAGCCAATACGATGCCGCCTCCGATCAATGCATTGATCTTGGATCGCTGTTCTTCGCGAGTCAAGTCGGCAGCCAGTGCCATCAAAGTAGATGCAACCGCACCGGCACCTTGCAATGCGCGACCTAAAATGACTCCGTATATCGTTTCGGCAAGTGCGGCAATGAGACTCCCTATGCAAAATAATACAAACCCGGCTATAATAACCGTCTTGCGGCCCACGCGATCGGATAGCAATCCCATAGGAATTTGCAAACACGCTTGGGTCAGACCGTAAACCCCCAAAGCGATCCCCGCCAAGGAAGATGTTGCGAACTTAAACTCATGACTGTGTAATGCAAATACCGGTACAATTAGGAATAAACCGAACATACGAAGCGCGTAAACACTACTCAAACTTAGCGCAGTACGCTGTTCAATCTTATTCATGTCTCGTTATTTAATTTCTTATTTGTCGTAAGTGGGTTAACCGATAACAGAGTATTATAATGCCTAAGAACATAATTCACATCAAAGGTGCCCGAACACACAACTTAAAGAATATAGATATAAAAATCCCCAGAAACAAGCTCGTCGTCATCACCGGGCTTTCCGGTTCCGGTAAATCCTCGCTGGCTTTTGATACGATTTTTGCCGAAGGTCAAAGACGCTATGTGGAATCGCTTTCCGCCTATGCAAGACAATTTCTAACGCGTATGGAAAAACCCGATGTCGATCAAATAGAAGGATTGTCTCCGGCTATTTCCATAGATCAAAAAAGTACTTCGCACAACCCGCGTTCTACGGTCGGCACGGTGACCGAAATACACGATTACTTGCGGCTACTTTATGCCCGTATCGGTACACCCTACTGCCCCGAACATCATGTACCGCTGAAGAGTGAAACCGTGAGTCAAATGGTTGATCGTATTATGAGTTTTCCCGAAGATACCGCCTTGTTGATCCTCGCCCCTATCGTACGCGAACGCAAAGGCGAATACAGTAAATTATTCAATGATCTGAAGTTGCAAGGATTTCTAAGAGTGCGCATCAACGACACGATATACGAAATAGGTGAACAACCCAAATTGGCATTGCATAAAAAACACACTATAGAAGTTGTGGTAGATCGGTTAAAAGTTAGGGAGAATGCACAGCAACGTATTGCCGAGTCGCTGGAGGTCGCATTATCTATGGCGAACGACCTTGCCATCGCCTTGCCGGTGAACCATCCCGAAAAACAGATGCTTTTTTCGGCAAGTTTTTCCTGTCCACATTGCGGTTATACGCTAAGCGAATTGGAACCTCGCCTATTCTCATTCAATAATCCGGTCGGGGCGTGTCCCGAATGTGATGGTTTGGGGGTCATTGAATACTTCGACGAAGACAAAATCGTCAATCCCGAACTTAGCTTGTTGGGTGGTGCGATACGCGGTTGGGATCGCCGCAACGAGCATTATGCCGATACGATCAAATCACTCGCCAAGCATTACGGCTTTGATGCCGAACAAAAATTCGCCTCACTCAAACATTCGCTGAGACAAGTGATACTTTACGGCGACAAGAAACAAAAGATAGAGTTCTGTTATCGCAACAGTGCCGGTAAATATACCAGCCATCGTCATACTTTTAAGGGGATCATTACCGGTATGCTAGAACGCTACGAGCAGACAACTTCAGAACAAGTCAAAGAAAAACTACGGAGCTTTTTATCGCTACAAAATTGCCATGTATGTGACGGTGAAAGGCTTAATTTGGCAGCACGCCATGTGTATATCACAAAAACACGACTACCGGAAATCTCGGCGATGACCACAGCCGAAGTATTGGAATTTATCAAGCATTTGAAACTCGGCGAGAAACAGGCCAAAATTGCCGATAAAATCCTAGCCGAAATACGCCATCGCCTGAAATTTTTAGTCAATGTGGGGCTTGATTATTTGTCGCTTAGCCGCAGTGCCGAAACGCTATCGGGCGGAGAGGCACAACGCATACGCCTTGCCAGCCAAGTCGGTTCGCAACTCGTCGGTGTGATGTATATTTTGGATGAACCCTCTATAGGTCTACATCAACGAGACAATAAAAGGCTACTCAATACCCTAAACGAACTACGCGATTTGGGTAATAGCATACTCGTCGTAGAACACGACAAAGATGCAATCGAGTCGGCGGATTACATTCTGGATATAGGTCCCGGTGCCGGTGAACACGGCGGTACCGTAGTCGCTTGTGGTAAGCCCGGTCAAATAGCTAAAAACGCAAAGTCGCTCACCGGACAATATCTCTCCGGCAAACGCGTAATTGCAATTCCCGAGCGCGTAACGATGCAACCCAAGCGTGTGCTGAAAATCAAAAAAGCACGCGGCAATAATCTAAAAAATATCGATGTCGGTATCCCTTTGGGTCTGATGACTTGTATTACCGGTGTATCCGGTTCGGGAAAATCCACTTTGATCAACGAAACCTTATATAAGCATATTGCCAACACGCTACACCGCAGCAATCTACATCCGGCACCGTGCAAAGAAATCGTCGGTTTAGAACAGGTTGATAAAATCATCAACATAGACCAGAGCCCCATAGGACGCACCCCGCGTTCCAATCCGGCAACTTATACCGGCATATTTACACCGGTGCGAGAATTATTTGCAAAAACACCCGAATCCCGTACCCGAGGCTATCAACCCGGACGCTTTAGCTTCAATGTCAAAGGAGGGCGATGCGAAGCCTGTCAAGGCGACGGTGTAGTCAAAGTAGAAATGCACTTTCTGCCCGATATCTATGTGCGTTGCGATATATGTAAAGGATTACGCTATAACCGGGAAACATTGGATATTCGTTACAAAGAAAAGAATATCCATCAGATATTGGAAATGACCGTAGAAGAAGCAATTGTTTTTTTCCATGCCATTCCGGTGATTCGCAATAAACTACAAACCTTAATGGATGTAGGTTTGTCTTATGTCAAACTTGGTCAAAACTCCACCACATTATCGGGCGGAGAAGCACAACGTATTAAACTATCGCGTGAACTTGCCAAGCGAAGTACAGGAAAAACCTTGTATTTATTGGATGAACCTACCACCGGATTACATTTTCACGATATAGAGCAGTTACTGAAAGTCCTCTATCGCCTACGCGACGAAGGCAATACGATTATCGTTATAGAACATAATCTGGATGTTATCAAAACTGCCGATTGGATTATAGACTTAGGTCCCGAAGGTGGCGATAAGGGTGGACAAATTATTGCAACCGGTAGCCCCGAAACGGTTGCAGCCAATCCCGATTCATGGACCGGTCGCTACCTCAAACCTTATCTATCCTAAAATATCGCTTTCAAGCATTGAAAACCGACGGGGTGGTTTTTACATTTTGCATATAAACTTGAAATTATCGAAAAATCTTGCTTGTTTTTTCATATTCTATGATATAGTGCTGAATATTGTATAAAGCTATTTTGGGAGGATTGCAAGATCCTCCTCTTTCTTTATGCCGATACCCTTTCTTCCCGAAACTTCGTGCTGCTGAGTATCAAGCTCACAGCGTATTTGCAGAGACGATAGCATGAAAACCCACTTTGGATGTAACCCTAAAAATCTATCAGGCTCATTACTGTTTTTTAATGCGGTAATAATGCCATAGTTTGACTCCAAAATACTCATGAGTAAAATGGAGTTATGTCTATTTTACTCACAAGATATTTAGAGTGTTCGGTGCGTTCGGATTTGAAAAAAAGGATGGTTTTCTTGGGCGGTCCTCGGCAATCGGGCAAAACCACATTGGCTCAATCTTTACTGGATAATTATAAAGACGGACACCCTGCCTATCTAAATTGGGATTTGGAACGCCACCGCCGAAAAATCAAAAATCACCAATGGCCGGCTTCCGAAAAATTTATTATCTTTGACGAAATCCATAAATATAAAAATTGGAGGAATCTAATCAAAGGTATCTACGACACCTTGAAAAATACGCATAGTTTTATTATTACCGGTTCGGCAAGGCTCGATCATTTCAGAAAAGGTGGAGATTCTCTATTGGGAAGATACTACTATTATAGGCTTCACCCCTTCTCTCTTCCCGAAGTCGGTATAAGCAAAGATAAGCTAAATAAACTTTTTACATACGGGAGCTTTCCTGAAGTTTTTCTGAGTGCCGACAAAAAGCATTTAAGAAAATGGCACCGAGAGAGATTAGCCAAAATCGTCAGAGATGATTTGCGTGATTTAGAGAGTGTCAAGGATATAGATAAAGTGGAACTGTTGGCGGAAGAACTTCCTAGACGAGTCGGCTCCCCGCTCTCAGTAAACTCTCTCTCGGAAGACGTTGAAGTTGACTCTAAAACAACCAAAAGATGGCTAGGTATTCTCGATGCACTTTATTATTGCTTTCAAATTGCACCTTTGGGCTCGCCGCAAATACGCGCCGTCAAAAAAGAGCAGAAACTTTATCTATGGGATTGGAGTCAAATAGAGGATCCGGAGATAAGATTTGAAAATATGGTAGCTTGTCAACTCTTAAAATACTGCCATTTTCATGCGGATGTGAATGGATACAAAATGGAATTGAGATATCTAAGAGATACCGATAAAAGAGAAATAGATTTCGTGGTTCTCAAGAATAAAAAGCCGTGCTTTGCCGTCGAATGTAAATTAAAAGCTACCTCAATCTCTCCGCACATCTTTTACTTTCGGCAAAGAACTCCTATCAAAACCTTTTACCAAATATCGTTGGAAGCCGACAACCGACAAATAGAGGAAAATATAAGCCTAACTTCTTTTGAAGATTTTTGCAAAAGAGAAAAGATGGTTTAATTTCTACTGAGAAAACATTCGTAGATATATTTTGAAATCATCGAAACAATATGCAGTAGAATTGCCACACAATGTGTTTGAAAATCTTTGTATAATAAACGACGCAGACACGCTTTGCCGATTACCGAGCATAATCAACAAATTATGAAAAAAACATGTAGCTGCATTATATATCGCCGATAAAACCTTGTTTGCAATAAGAGGACATAAAATGCTTACAAAAATTACCATACGAAACTTTAAGTTATTTAAGACAGCAGAAATACCTTTAGGTAATGGATTTCTGTTTGTCGGTCCGAACAACGGTGGTAAAACATCGGCTTTACAAGCCTTAACTTTATGGCATATAGGTCTACAGAAATGGGCAGAAAAATATGCCTCAAAAGATCAAATTCCTGTTCAGCGTCCGGGTGTCACCATCAATAGATTAGATTTAATCCCATTACCGGTAGCAGAAGTAGATTCTATTTGGTTCAATCGCAAAGTGCACAGAGGTTCTAAGAATATACGCATTGATTTGATAGTCGAAGGAATGAGTCAAGGAGAGGAATGGAAATGTGGGTTGGAATTCGACTATTCCAATTCGGAAGCATTTATTTGCCGTCCTTTACGAGTTGACTCCAAAGATAACCTCGCTCGTATGGAGGTGCCCTCAAAAGCAGTAGCGACAAAACTGGCCTTTTTGCCTCCGATGTCCGGTTTGGCTACCGAAGAGGCACTGATACGAGAGGGACGTATCAATGTTTTGTTGGGGCAAGGACAAACCGCAGAAGTTTTACGAAATTTATGCTACAAAGTTCATGAAGACGAAGACCGAGAAAAATGGCAGTCTTTAGTAGAACATATAAAGGATTTATTCGGTGTGCAACTTGATGTACCGGAATTCGTGCCATCTCGCGGCACCATAACCATGAGCTATACCGACAAAGACAGTAATACAAAATTGGATTTAGCCTCATCCGGTCGTGGGATGCAGCAAGTATTATTGTTATTAGCGTATCTTTACGATAGCCAAACCGATACGGTTTTCCTTCTGGACGAACCCGACGCACATTTAGAGATTTTGCGTCAAAAGCAAATATACAACCTTATAAACGAAGTCGCAGAACAACAAAATTCCCAAATCATCTCCGCAAGTCATTCCGAGGCACTGCTACAAGAAGCAGTCCAAGGTCAATCCGCTGTCGCTTTTTTAGGTTCTCCGCACATACTAGGTCAAAATCAGCAGAAGCGTGTCATAGCATCTCTAAAAGAAATCGGCTTTGAATATTATTATGGAGCCGAACAGAAGGGTTGGATATTGTATCTTGAAGGAGAGACGGATTTGAGGATCTTGCGTGCATTCGCAAAAAAATTGCAACATCCTTCTTTATCCCTCTTTGAGAAGCCACTAGTTAAATATGTTACCGACCTTCCACACCAAGCTCGCAGACACTTCGGTTGTTTGAAGGAGGCTAAAAATGATTTGCAAGGATTTCTGTTACTTGATAGAAAAGCTAACACCACTCTAAACGAGATGCAAGATTTTACCGAATACATGTGGAAAAAAAATGAGATAGAAAATTATCTTTGCAATCGTGAAGCCATCATTTCGTATATTAGCGAAGGACTTGAGAGAGGAAATCTTTTTGATAATTTTGAAATCTCACAACGCGAAGAGAAAATGAGCCAAGAAATAAGTAACCTGGAGAAAGCATGTAAAACTCTCAACGAACCAGAACCTTTTTCGGATGATATCAAGGCTTCCGATAAATTTCTTGTTCCTTTGTTTGAGAACTTTGCAAAATCTATGGAGAAGCCGATAGTAACGGTTCTGCAGAAAAAAGATTTGTATAAACTCGTAGAGTACATTCCATCCGAAAGTATAGACGGTGAAGTTACAAAAGTCTTGGACGCAATTTTAGAAGTAGCTGAAAAAAGGAAGCCTAAGTCATAAAAAAACATACAGAATCAGAAAGAAAAACTACATAATGCATCGTTGATAAAACCTTATTTATATAGAGAATAGTTATATGTTGAGCGACACCAAAAAGCGATACTTGGGACACACCCATGATATGCGCGAAGTATCGGGCGCATCTATAGACGATATTGACAAGCAGAGGTTCGTACAAGAATACCTGCCTTATGCCGTATCAAGCGAAGTATTAGAAGAGAACAAGCGTAATCCGGAAGAACAAATGCAATCGTTGTGCCTACTTACACCGAAGGGTATACCTACGGTTACGGCACTTTTAATGTTAGGTGAGGACACTCGCTATTGGTTTCCCGGTGCCTATATTCAGTTTGTCCGCTATGAAGGGAACGAGGTCACAGATCCAATCAAAAATCAGGAGGAAATTAATGGTACTCTGCCTGACCAACTGCGCCAATTAGATAGTATTTTGAAAGCAAATACATCTGTTTCACTCGATACCAGTGGAACTACTCATATTGAGTCGCCGGATTATCCCTATCAAGCATTGCGGGAACTTGTCCGCAACGCAGTCATCCACAGAAACTACGAAAGTTATACGCCTGGGCGAGTCTACTGGTTTGCCGATAAGATTGAGATTAGTAGTCCGGGAGGTGTTTATGGCGAGGTAACCAAAGAGAATTTCGGTAAAGAAATCACGAGCTATCGCAACCCTACCATTACCGAAATGATGAAGAATATGGGTTTTATGCAAAAGTTTGGGAAAGGTCTGGTTACAGTTCGTGAATAATTGCAGAATAACGGTAATCCGCCAGCCGATTTTCGTATTGAGGAAAATTTTATCTTTGTTACAATAAAAAAAGCGTCGTAGCCAGCGATAGAATGATATTGTTGAAAAAGTATTGATAGCGCAAAAATCCAACCGCTTGCGCCAACAAATAATGGTTTCCATAAATTGGATGGATGAATGTATAAATCATGCAGACACGACGCAACCACCCCGTCAGGCTGCGCCTGCCACCCCTCCAAAGGAGGGGAATGTACCGTCCCTACGGTTCGTGGATACTTTTTCAACAGCTCCACGACGCAACCACCCTATGGAGAGGCTTTACATTTTGTATATATGCTAGGGTTCTGAATAATGTCACGCCGATTAACCTACTGGCTTAATCGGCGGTTCTATTACGCCTGCCACCCCTCCAAAGAAAGGGAATGGACTACTCTTACCGATGGTTTCCGATAAAACGAGTCATTCTGGCTAGACACTCTTCTTTGCCGATCCACAGCATCACATGTCCCAATGCCGGGCTGGGTGCGCCGGCGGTTAGCACATAGCGCACCGGCTTACCGATCATTCCCATTTTGATGTTGTGTTCGCCACTGAAATCGGATAATGCCGCTTTCAGTGTTTCTGCATCCCAATCTTCAATTTGCCGAATATGCGCCAGCAAGGCCTTTAATAACTCCACGGTATTCGGGTCTTGATATTGCTTTGCGGTCTCCATATCGTAATCGGGTGTTTTATAGATAAAGAGTAATCCGTCGGCAAGTGTAGACAGCGTCTTATAGCGAGGCCGCATCTCCATAACAATGTCGGCGAGTGGTGGTGTTTGTTTTATGCGTACGCCCTGCGCAATTAAAAGATTTTCTGTCGTCCGACCGAGTTCGGAAATCGGCATTTCGCAGAGATAGTGTGCGTTGAGCCAATCCAGCTTTTCGGTATTCAATGCGGCGGAGGATTTGTGGATTGACGACAAGTCAAAATGCGTTACCAGTTCCTCCATGCTAAAGATTTCCTGATCGCCTTTGGACCAACCTAATCTCACCAGATAATTCAGCAGTGCATGCGGTAAATAACCTTGTTCTCTATAGTTGGCGATGCCTGCCGCACGGTCGCGCTTGGAAAGGCGATGCCCGTCTTCTCGCAATACCATCGGTAAATGTGCATAAGTCGGTATCGTTGCGTTCAAGTGATTAAGCAGATTGATCTGCTGGAAGGTGTTATGCAAGTGATCGTCGCCGCGCAGTACATGGGTTATTTGCATATCGGCATCGTCTACCACAACCGCAAAATTATAAGTCGGTGTACCGTCGGCGCGCATAATAACGATATCGCTTAGATATTCATTTTCAATTTCGGTATGACCATGCACACGGTCATCAAAGCCGGTGGTTCCGGTATCCGGTGTTTTGATGCGTATCGTAGGTTCTACGTCCGGGCGTGGTTCGGTGCGATTACGACATTTACCGTCGTAGCCCCAGGCGGCAAAACCTTTATCGGAAAAGCCTGCGGCGCGCTCGGCTAGTTCTTCTTTGGTACAGTAGCAATAATACGCTTTGCCTTCGTTAAGCAGCCGCTCGGCAGCTGCTTTATAATGTGCGTGTCGCGTGCTTTGAAGATAAGGTCCTTCGTCATAATTCAATCCTAACCATTCGAGTTCGGTAAGGATATTTTGTGCCGACTCTTCGGTGGAACGTTCGCGGTCGGTATCTTCGATGCGGAGAATGAATTGTCCTTGATGTTTGCGTGCATAAAGCCACGCAAATAATGCGGTGCGTACATTGCCTATATGCAATGTTCCGGTGGGGCTCGGGGCAAAGCGTGTGCGTACATTCATAGTAGACATGATCTCTGAGGTTGCTTAAAAGTCCGCATTATTACAATTATTTATTCATCTGTTATGATAATCACCCCATAAAAAGGTTTTACATTTTGCAATACATGTTAGAGTTCTGCACAATATCACGCCGTTTGTGCTACTGCAACAAATGGCGGTTCTATTGCGCCTACCACCCCTCCACAGGAGGGGAATGAACCACCCCGTCAGGCTGAATAGAACCGCCGATTGAACCAGTAGGTCAATCGGCGTGACTTTGTTCAGAACCTCAGCATGACTGCTAAACGCGTGCATTGCAAAATGCATAGGCCACCCCTCCACAGGAAGGGAATGGCTCATGTAGTGATTAGAGAGCAAGGTATATATTCACAACGGATATTATAAGGGCTAATAACTGAATACAAAATAGCGTATACAACCCTGCCATTAAATCATCGCCGATAATTCCGACACCGCCTTTGATTCGCCGGTCTATGAAATCAATCGGCCACGGTTTTGCTATATCAAAAATGCGGAATAATACGAAGGCTAACAGCAAATAGACCCAATCCGACGGTAAGCTGATGCATGCTACCAAAAACCCTACGATTTCGTCGATGACAATGGTTCGATGATCGCTTCCCCCCAAGGCTTCGCTGGTATATTCGGCAGCTGCCGTTCCGATGCCGATTATTAAGAGTATGATCGATAAATAGAACAATATGTCAATATCCATGAGAAGCAAATAAATCATCACACCCAATAAAGTGCCTACGGTGCCGGGAGCGAACGGCAACAAGCCACATCCAAAACCTAAGGATAAGCAATGTATCGGATTGATCAGCCATTTCCAATTCGGCTGTAGCGATTGCTGTTCAGATAAAGTGGTCATAACCCAAACGTTGCGGTAATTTCACTGGTTTTGAGTGCCAATAGCATCGCAAACCTTGTTCCTCTTCAATAGTGCCTATACGAGTGACAGGCGTTCCCAATTCACCGAATGCCGGCTTAAGTGCATCAAAGCGTGTGTCATTTAAGGTGAATAATAATTCATAATCTTCTCCGTAAGTCAATACATTAAGAAGTAATTCTAAAGTAGAACAGCATTGCGCTGTTTCGGGGATCATCGGTATATCGTTAATATCTACCCTAGCCCCTACTTCGCTAGCGGATAATATGCGTGATAAATCCTGGAATATGCCGTCCGATATGTCAATCGCCGCCGTTGCATAGCGGGCTAATAAAAGACCTTCTGCTACTCTGGGAACAGGTTGCTGCATTCGCTTTAAGCATTGAATATAGCTTGACGGATATTCCTCCAAGGTATCTTCATGTAGCATTATCAGTGCCGTCTCTGCAATCCGACCGGTCACATAGATGCCATCGCCGACTTGTGCGATATTGCGATATAGACCGTGCGCCTCGTCTAAGGTACCGATTAATTGGACGGTTATCGTCAACGGGCCACGCGTCGTATCGCCTCCGATTAAACTCACACCATGCCGGTTTGCCAAGCGAAAAAAACCAGTACTAAAATCATCCAGCCAACCCGAACCGGCATTCGGTATCGTCAACGCGAGCAAAGCCCAGCGCGGTCTAGCCCCCATCGCCGCCATATCGCTCAAATTGACTGCCAATGCTTTATGTCCTAGGCAGCTTGCATCGCTATTCACCTTAAAATGCGTGCCTTCCACGAGTGTGTCGGTACTCACTGCCACACGCGCACCCGATATATCAATAACTGCAGCATCGTCGCCTATACCCGAAGCGACATACGGGTCAGATTGCTGCTTGTTAAAATAACGAGCAATCAGCTGCTCTTCGCTCAGTGGTACTCCCATTAGATCAATCGTTTAGTGTATATTTCTTAGCAAAGCAATCGAGCACTCCGTTGACAAAACGATAGCTCCCGGAACCGCAGAATTTCTTAGCAATCTGCACTGCCTCATTAATAGCCACTGCAGAGTCGATTTCGGCAATACAAGCTATCTCGTGTGCGGCGTTGCGCAGAATAAAACGTTCAATCGTATCGACCTCCTGCATACTTTTAGCCATGCAATCTTCTAGTTTTTTATCTAAAGATTTCGACATAGCTGCTTGTAATAAAGTCCTAAAATGTTCATCGTCAACATGCTCGTAGCCCTCTTCCGATACAAATTGTTCTATAATTTCATTGATATCCTGACCAGCGATTTGCCATTGATACGCCGCCTGCATTGCAAGCCTGCGTGCCTTGCTACGCGCATAAAAATTCTGCGATGCATCCATAGCTACTTATCACTCAATAAGCCCGCTTTTTTCAATAAATCCAACTGGTCAACAAGCCTATCTTCGGTGAATTCACCCATCACGTAAAATATCTTTGCCATTTCCAATGCAGTCAGTGCATATAATCTACCTTGGTTCATTTTACTTCCCGGTTCGGTGCGCGCATCGGCCTGTGCGATATCGTCTACCGCCAAAATACCTAAGGCAATAGGTACTTTCGTTTCCAGCATGATTTGCATAATACCACGGCTACAGGTATCGGTGATTAAGTCAAAGTGTTTGGTCTCACCCCGTATCACACACCCGAGTGCCAGAAGTGCATCGTATCCACCGGTCAAAGCCATTTGCTGTGCGGCTACGGGAATCTCAAAAGCTCCCGGCACATACCAAATATCTACCGCATCCGCGTGGTATATATCAAAAGTTTCGATAGCACTCGTTATCATAGAATCGACGGCTTTTTGATGATAATAGGGTGCAGCGACGATACCGTAACGTTCCCCTTCGGCATCCAATTCTTTAATTTGTAAATGATTTATTTGCATGGTTAAGTCCTCGAAAGTTGGTGTTTAACTAAATCGTCAACCGTTCCGATCTTTAAGCGATGCCGAGAGGCAAAGTGTTCCAAGTCGGATAAACGTGCCATAGAACCATCGTCGTTGAGTATCTCAACGATGACGGCAGCAGGTTCAAAACCTGCCAGCCGTGCAAGGTCACAACCACTTTCGGTATGACCGGCACGGGTTAGGACACCGTTCGGTTGTGCCATCAGCGGGAAGATATGTCCCGGCCTGATTAAATCGTCGGCGGTGCTGTCGGGAGAGACTGCCACCCTAACCGTATGTGCGCGGTCGCGGGTTGAAATCCCGGTACTAACTCCCGCTCGTGCATCGACGGAAACCGTAAAATTAGTTGCCAATTTACTATTCGTATCGCTCACCATCAATGGTAATTGCAGATGCCGGCATCGCTCGGGGGTCAGAGTGATGCAAATCAACCCTCGCCCGTATTTAGCCATAAAATTGATATGCTCGGCAGTGACGACTTCCGCTGCGACCATCAAATCACCTTCGTTTTCACGTTTTTCATCGTCTACGATAATGACGATACGACCGTTTCGTAATTCATCTACAATCTCTGATATCGGTGAAATTGCCATCTATCCGTAATCAAGACAAGGCACTAAAACGTTTGAATACGTCGGTCTTTGCATAAACAGCCCGCTCACCTAATGCTTCTTCTATGCGCATCAGTTGGTTATATTTGGCAACTCGGTCGGTACGACATATAGAACCGGTTTTTATCTGCCCTACTCCGATACCGACCGCCAAATCGGCAATACTGGAATCTTCGGTTTCACCGGAGCGATGCGAGATAATACAGTTATAATTGGCTTTTTGAGCCATGTCAACTGCTGCCAATGTCTCGCTGAGCGTGCCGATTTGATTGAGTTTGATTAGTACACAATTTGCAATGCCTTGTTTTATGCCTTCGGTAATGATATCGACATTGGTGACGAATAAATCGTCTCCTACGATCTGTATTTTATCGCCGAGCTTTTCGGTCATCATACGCCAACCTGCCCAGTCGTCTTCGGCAATACCGTCTTCTATAGAAAGGATCGGATAGCGCACAACCCAATCGGATAAGTACTCGACGAAATCGGAACTATCGTACGCACGATTTTCCGATGCCAAGTGATACTCGCCCGAGGAGTAAAACTCCGAACTTGCCACATCGAGTGCCAGATAAATATCCTTGCCTGCGGTATATTGTGTATTCTCTATCGCTTCCAGAATAATTTCTATGGCTGCTTCGTTTGACGGAAGATTCGGTGCAAATCCCCCTTCGTCGCCGACCGTGGTACTCAATTTGCGACGGCTTAACACCGCCTTTAAGGAATGAAATACCTCCGAACCTACTCGAATCGCCTCTTTGATGCTCTCAACGCCGGTCGGCACCAGCATAAACTCTTGTATATCCACATTATTATTCGCATGAGAACCACCGTTTAGGATATTGATCATCGGCGTGGGAAGCCGCACTAAGGTATTTTCTTGCAATCCGTTTAGGTACTCGTATAAAAGACAAGCATTCGCTCGTGCTGCGGTAGCTACAGCCGCCAACGAAACCGCAAGGATTGCATTGGCACCCAAACGCGCCTTGTTTTGGGTTCCGTCTAGGTCAATCATGGCATGATCCAGCTGCTTCTGCTCGGTCACATCCATACCGAGCAATGCTTTTTGGATTTCGCCGTTGATATTGTTCACTGCATTCTGCACGCCTTTGCCGTGAAAACGTGCAGCATCGTTATCGCGTAATTCAACAGCTTCCAAAGTACCGGTAGATGCGCCGGACGGCACCGATGCCCGCCCGTAGATACCCGATTCAATTTTGACTTCCGCTTCCACGGTAGGATTACCGCGAGAATCTATAATCTCACGCCCGCGTATTTCTGTAATGTCGTTTTTCATATATTCTACCTATCTATTTGTTATTTCTATTTTTTTCCTTTACGATCTCGTCTATGTACTTTAATTCTTGCAACAGCGAGTGCATCTTATCTAGTGGCCAAGCATTCGGTCCGTCGCTTAAGGCGTGGTCGGGATCCGGATGTGTCTCGGCAAATAAACCGGCAACGCCTACTGCAATCGCCGCCCGAGCAAGTGCCGGAACAAATTCTCGATTACCACCCGAAGCATCGCCCTGGCCACCGGGTAATTGCACCGAATGTGTGGCATCGAAGACTACCGGACATCGGGTTTCTCTCAAAATAATCAAAGCGCGCATATCCGACACCAGATTATTGTAGCCGAAACTAAACCCTCTTTCACACACCATCAGCTGCTCGTTGCCGGTTGCACGAGCTTTCTCTACGACATGATGCATCTCCCAAGGCGATAGAAATTGCCCTTTTTTGATATTGACCGGCTTGCCTATTTTAGCAACATTCTGTATGAAATTGGTTTGCCTGCATAAAAAAGCGGGTGTTTGCAATACATCGACTATCGAGGCAACCTCGTCCAACGGTGTATCTTCATGCACATCGCTTAGTACCGGCACGCCGATATCGGCTTTAACTTTTTCCAAAATACGCAAACCTTCTGCAATACCCAAACCACGAAAACTGTGATGCGATGAGCGATTTGCCTTATCAAACGAAGATTTATAAATAAAAGGGATTTTCAGTGCCTCGCTATATGTTTTGAGTGTTTGTGCGCTATGCAACGCCAAAGCCTCGCTTTCTATCACACAAGGTCCGGAGATCAACACAAAAGGTTGATCGGGTGCCATCTCAAAACCGCAAACATTCATTGCTTAAGATTCCGCTTGACGGCGATGGATTGCTGCTGCTATAAACCCTTTGTATATCGGGTTTGCTCGGCGCGGCGTAGAGGTAAACTCGGGATGGAATTGCGTGCCGACAAACCACGGATGGTCGAGTAATTCAACGATCTCCACTAATTCTTTATCGTCCGAATGT
Source organism: uncultured candidatus Poriferisulfidus sp. (assembly GCA_965215125.1). Classification (GTDB taxonomy): domain Bacteria; phylum Pseudomonadota; class Gammaproteobacteria; order Poriferisulfidales; family Oxydemutatoraceae; genus SP5GCR1. The sequence continues at coordinate 18,403 of OZ244052.1, forward strand.
CCTACAACCCGAAGTCCCGCTGCGAGTAGTCGATCTAAATAGCGATTGTTAAATTCGTAGCGGTGTCTATGTCGCTCCTCTATGACATCTTGTTGGTATTGTTGATAGCTCTTGGAGTCTTTATCTAGCCGACATCTCTGTATCCCCAAGCGCATCGTGCCACCCATATCGGAGTCCGCATTGCGTTGCTGTATCGTGCCTTCTCTATCTTGCCATTCGGTAGCCAAAGCAATGACCGGATGGGGTGTGTCGGCATTGAATTCCGAACTATCCGCACCGGCGAGCTTTGCAACATTACGGGCAAATTCAATCACCGCAACCTGCATGCCCAGACAAATTCCCAAATACGGGATCTTATGCTCACGCGCATAGCGCGCCGCAGAAATCTTGCTTTCTATGCCCCGCTCACCGAAACCACCCGGAACCAAAACACCGTCCACATCGTCCAATAGCTTACAATCTTCTTGCATATCTTCGGTGTCTATATGGACTATTTCTACATTGCATTGCAGTGCCAAACCGGCGTGGACCAAGGCTTCGTTGACCGACATATAAGCGTCTACCAAACTAACATATTTACCGACCAGGGCAATTTTAACCGAATGTTTGGGTGCGTTGTAGTTTTTATCTATACGCTCCCACTCGCTCAAATCGGCAGGCGGTACATTGCTTAAACCCAGCTTTGAGACAATCAACTCGTCTATCTTTTGCCGATGAAACCACAGCGGAATACTGTAGATGCTATCAAAGTCTATAGCCGAAATCACATCCTCAACGCGCACATTGGTGAATAAAGCTATTTTCTTTCTATGCTCCAAAGGTAGCTCGTGATGTGAACGGCATAATAAAATATCGGGTTGTATTCCGATGGAGCGTAATTCTTTAACCGAGTGTTGGGTCGGTTTGGTCTTGATCTCGGCACTCGTCTTCAAATGAGGAATCAACGTTAGGTGTACATATATTACCTGATTTTGTTCTTCTAAACCCATCTGTCTGATCGCTTCCAAGAACGGCAAAGACTCTATATCACCTACGGTGCCACCTATTTCAATTATGGCAATATCGCATGCCTTCGAGCCTTCGCCGATCGCAGCTTTGATCTCGTTGGTGATATGCGGGATGACCTGCACGGTCGCGCCTAGATACGCACCTTGCCGTTCCTTGCGAATAACGCGTTCGTAGATTTGACCGGTGGTGTAATTATGATGTTGCGTGGCACGAAAATTTACAAAACGTTCATAGTGACCTATATCCAAATCGGTTTCGCTGCCGTCTGCGGTCACATAAACCTCGCCGTGTTGAAACGGACTCATCGTACCGGGGTCTACGTTGATATAGGGGTCGAGCTTGATCAAACTCAAATTAAAACCTCGCGCCTCAAGTATCGTCCCTATACAAGCACTCGCAATACCCTTACCCAAAGACGAGACAACGCCACCGGTGACGAATATATAGTTCATTTTAATCGCACGCCGTGATGTTCCATATCAGCCGCAGTCTGCCTTGTGCGTATATCAAAGGTATACGGCTTCTTTGCCATGTAGGAATACGGTATTCCTGAAAAATTTTTTTCAGGCTTTTATGAAAGAGACGGTTGGATGTATTTTGAAAAGCACAACGTTCACCGCCGCGGCGAAAATCGACGATGAGTGCTTGATCGAAGAGAACGGGGGCTTGTCGCATTAATTCGGTCCTGCGTAATATCAAGTTCAGTTGCGGTATTTCACAATCTCTATCGTCATGCCACTCTATAGATGAAACCGGGACATGCTTTAGCGGTTTGACTGCATACAATATACCGTGGTAAAAACCTATGCCGATGTCCGAGTAAGTGCATATCATACCACTACCCGAAGCATTTCGCCTTAATATATGTTCGGAAATCATACCGCAAATACGTACGAGCTGGCGTGTATCGGGTACCGATATCTCGTTCAGCTTGCACCATGCGCGCAACACCGCATGACGGTATGCAGTAGGTAAAGTCAGCAAAACTCTGATTAATAGATTCGAACCATTCGCTAACAAACAGCGATGCAAATATCGCTTTATCTCGTGAGTGATTATCGTATCCGCCTCGGTTTGGTGTTTTGCGGCCCTTGCGATAGTCTCATGCCATGTTGGCCAGCGTGCTTCCAATATAGGAGCAACACGATGTCTTATATAGTTGCGTGCATGTCGTAAGTCTTGATTGCCGGGATCATTCAGCCAAGTCAATCGATGTGCTTGCGCGTAGCGGCGGATGTCGGCACGAGGGATAGACAACATCGGTCGTGCCAACGAGCCTTCGGTCAAGGTGCGATACTCAGGAATCGCTTTAAGACCGGTAGTACCGGCACCGCGCAATAAGCGCAGTAACACGGTTTCGGCTTGGTCGTTTTGGTGATGTGCGGTCAGCAATAAATCACTCGCTTTCATCATGCGCTGCAATGCACGGTAGCGCAACTCGCGAGCTGCTGCTTCTACACCTTGCCGATGCGTATCGTTCATCCGCACCACCTCGCATCGATATGCGATACCCATGCGCTCGGCCTGTTTTCGGCAGTGCACCTCCCAATCATCGGCTTCGGGATGTATGCGATGATTGATATGTATCGCCAATAACTCGCAATGCAGTTTTGCCGACAAGTGATGCGTTAGATGCAACAACACGGTGGAATCCAATCCACCACTATATGCAACGACGATACGCTCACCTTTGCCGTAGTCTAAAAATTGTTGAAGCTGCTTGTGTACTCTTGAAATTATGTCATGGTTGATATCAGACATCTTTGAAATATCCGATATCAGCCCATTTTTTGTATCGTGCCGATAATAGTTGTTCGGTAGATAGACGGCTCAGCCGGTCAAGTTGTGATTTCAAAACCGATGCCAATTCGGTGTGCGTGCTATCAAAACCGCGATGCGCACCGCCGTTCGCTTCGGCTACGATTTTGTCGATCAAACCTAACTTGTATAGTTCGTCGGCGGTTAGCTTTAATGCCTTAGCGGCGGTGTCGGCATGCTTGGCATCCTTCCACAATATAGAAGCGCAACCTTCCGGCGAGATCACCGAATATATACTATATTGCAACATAATTAGATAATCTCCGACACCTATCGCCAATGCTCCACCCGAACCACCTTCGCCGATAATCGTACAGATGATCGGCACTTCCAACTGTGCCAAAGATTTCAAATTCGCAGCGATCGCCTCGCTTTGATTGCGCTCTTCGGCATCTATGCCGGGATAAGCACCGGGCGTATCTATAAAAGTCAATACCGGTAGTCTAAATCGTTCGGCAAGTTCAAACATACGCTTCGCTTTGCGATAACCTTCGGGTTTGCACATGCCGAAATTACGCTTGACTTTCTCTTGAGTATCCCGCCCCTTCTGATGACCTATGACAACCACTGGGTGATCATCAAAGTGTGCGATACCGGCAACGATAGCGGCATCGTCTGCATAATGCCGATCACCGTGTAATTCCTCAAAATCGGTGAATAATGCTTGTATATAATCCAGGGTATAAGGACGTTGTGGGTGACGGGCGAGTTGGGTAATCTGCCACGGACTGAGCTGCGCATAAATGTTTTTAACCAGTTTATTACGTTTTTGTTCTAATTGCTTTATTTCCTGCGTAATATCCAACCGGTTACGACCGCTTACATTCTGCAGTTCTTCAATTTTAGACTCTAACTGAACAACGGGCTGTTCAAAATCAAGATGACCGTTCATTCTATTCCCCTCCTGTGGAGGGGTGGCAGGCTTCGCCTGACGGGGTGGTTGTAGCGTGGGGCTGTTGAAAAAGTATTTCATACAATGTAGGGGCGGACTTGCATGTCCGCCGGTAACGCGTTACATCTGCACGATTTATACATTCATTCACTCGATTTATGGAAACCAAAACCATACGGCGCAAGCGGTTACGGCTGTGCAGAACGGCACTTAAGGGCAGACATATAAGTCTGCCTCTACAGGTGGGTTGGATAATTATACGGCGCATAGCGGTTGAGTTCGTGCAGAGCGGTACTTTTTTAACAGCCCCAACTCTAATAAGTGTATCGATTGTTTTATTGTCATAGATCTATCCTATTCTAATAGCATTATATAGCATTACGCCGTTATAATAGTCTTAGCTATTAGCTATGACCATGAATATACGGCAACAAAACCAAACTTTCGCCAAACGGCTACGCAACGGCGACTTTCTAAATAGCACGATGGTAACCATCAACTCACCACAAGTCACGGAATTGTTATCCGAAGCCGGTTTGGATTGGTTGTTCATAGACGGCGAACACGGTGCTCTCGGCATCGATGATCTGCAAAACCTCTTGCAAACAGCGAACATTCCCGCTTTAGTTAGAGTCTCGCATGCCGAGCGAATCGCAGTAAGAGATGCATTGGATATAGGAGCTGCCGGGATTATCGTACCGCAAGTAAATGATGCGCAAGTTGCACAAAACATCGTCTCGTGGTGTCGCTATCCACCTGCAGGCACACGCGGCGTAGGCATTACACGTGCTCATCGCTACGGATTTGAGTTTAAGGATTATCTAAAATCCGCCGCCGAAGAGACTGTCATAATCGTACAAGCCGAACATAAAGATGCGGTTTCCGAGATTAAAGCCATTGCATTGGTAGAAGGCATTGACGGAATTTTAATAGGGCCTTACGATTTATCGGCCAGTTACGGCAAAGCAGGCATGATAGACGATGCGGAAATACAAAATGCGATGGACACGATTTGCCGTGCCTGCTTATCAAACAATAAGGTTTTGGGATTTTTCGGTATGAATGTAGATGCAGTTATGCCGTGGATAAAGCGAGGTGCTACATTGATTACCGTCGGTGTAGACTGTGTGACTCTAGGAACTAATACCAAACACTATGTAAGTGATTTGCAGCAAAGACTTGCTAAGAATGTGAAGGACGGATTAGCATGATAGTACAAACCCACAGGGAAGGAATGAATTAGTGCAGACACGCTCACAACCACCCCGTCAGGCTACGCCTGCCACCCCTCCACAGGAGGGGAATGTACTAGTGCAGACACGCTCACAGCCACCCCGTCAGGCTACGCCTGCCACCCCTCCACAGGAGGGGAATGTACTAGTGCAGACACGCTCACAACCACCCCGTCAGGCAGAGCTTGCCACCCCGCCACAGGCGAGGAATAAAATCATCAAAGCATGGCTTGTGGGGATGCTGTCTTTATGTATGACCTTGCTCCATGCAGACGATGCCACAGAAGAAGGCGATTGTCCTATCGTGATGCCTAACTTTGACAATATGATGCTTCTTACCAGAGAAGAACGCATACAGCTGATGGATCAAGCACTGAAAGATGCACTCGCTCAAGTACAGGATTGCCGACAAACGATCAGCGATGTACAAAAGCAGGATACTAGCAATGCCGATAATTCTACAAGCATAAGTACCGATAACAATACAGACCAAGCAGATAATGCCGAATCCGAACAAAGCGATGCCCAAGATCAACAACCCGCCACACCGAGCGGTGAGCTATCCGGTAGCGAAGTCTCCGATGATCCCAATGAACCGGTCAATATACAAACACCGGAAGTTGCAACACCGAGCGGCGAATTGTCGGGTACCGAACCACCGAAAAACCTGCAAACCGGCAACGAAGATGCCATACGCGCTTCACCCGAAGACGACCCCCCTACCCCGTCCACTACCGAAGATAATAAAAAGACATTAAGCAACGGTAAATTGCCCGAAGATATACCGCCGGCAGACAATGATGATATAATTGCTAAACAGATTAGAGAAGCTGCACTTGCAGAACCCGACCCTGAGAAACAGGCAAAACTATGGAATGAATACCGCCGTTATAAGGGTATTTCAGAAAAATAGACTTGAAAAGGAGACCTAAAATGTGTTACCGCAGCAACAAAAACAGCCTTACTGCCTCACCGGCGATATTTTACCTATTGCTGAGTGTTACACTCTTATTAAGCGGATGTTATGCAACTACGGGTTCCTCGTTATCAAGAGGCTCGGTGACCGAGGTAGGACCGGAAAGCTCGTCAAAGATAATGAGCACATCGAAAAAGCGGTCGTTGTCGGTGCGATCAATACAAAAAGAATTAGAAGTCATCGTACCCGTTTTTGATCCGAATATACCCGAGGATCCCGATACCTGGGAAAAAAAAGGTATATGGCCGGAACTACGCCGAGTAGAATCGATAAACTTTGCTCTGAAGATGAAAAAGGCTTTGGAGGATACCGAGCAACTCGGAGCGGTTCGAGTCACACCCGACCAAAAAGTGAGCGGCGACCTTTATGTCATCGGCACAATCGACAAATCAAACGGTGAGGATGTTGCGATTAACATCAAAGTCGTCGGCATAGACGGTACAAGCTGGCTCAACAAAAACTACAAACATCAAGTGGACGAGTATTTTTACACCAGTATACGCAATCAGGGTAAAAATTCTTATGACCCGGTATTTGAACAAGCGGCAGCCGATATAGTCAAGCAACTGCGCAATAAAGATCAAAGCTATTTGAAGGAGCTCAATCGACTAACCGAAGTGCGCTTTGCCTATTCGATGTCCGACGAGAGTTTTGAGCAATTTTTAAAGTTCAGAGGTAGCCGCGTAGAGCTGATACAAGCTCCTGCCGACAACGACCCGATGTTTAAGCGTATCCATCAATATAGAGTGGAAGACCAACTCTTTACCGACAAGATGCAGCAATACTATTACGATTTCGACCAAAAGGTAGAAGTGTCGTATAAAGCCTGGCAAGAAGCCGCTTTTTCGGCATCCAAAGCGAGCCGTGAGGCTAAAAGCAAGGCAACATGGCAGGCTTTGGCAGGTATTCTTGCCATCGGTTTAGGTGCGGTTGCCGCCTCCAACAATAATAACTACTCAGTTGGAACGGTTGCATCGGTCGGGGCAATCACCACCGGTGCCGTATTGCTGTCGAGTAGTGTACAAAACTATAGAGAATCCAAATTTCATCATGAGACCTTGATGGAATTGGGAAAATCCGTAGATGTAGAAATCGCTCCTCAAGTCATCGAATTCGAGGAAAAAACCATAGAACTGACCGGGGATGCCACTGCGCAATTCAACCAATGGCGCGCCGCATTGAGGCGAATATACGCCGAGGAACAAACTCCCGACATACAACTCTGAGGATACCGACTCGTAGAACGATTTTGAGCCTTTGGATAACTATCAACTCAAAAGCGGAAAAAGAACTCAACGACATTCTTTAATCGTCAACCTCATCGGCGGCGCGATATTACTTGTTATTGTCATTTTAGTCCTGTTGTACGGGCGTATTGAACCGATCTATATACCCGAAGCGGAGGAGCAAACTTCGGATGATGGTATCGATGAATTATTGCTTGACGACGAACAACGCAAAGAGAAAATCACCGATGATACTATCGGTGAGTCGTCGAACGACGAACAACGCGAGGCATTGCGACAAAAATATATCGCACAAATGAACCGCTACGAAAATGAAATCAAACCTCGGATCAACGCACTTAATCTCGCCTTATGGTCACCTGAAAACGCATCGGAATTACAAGCAAAAGAACAGGCAGCAATCAGGGCATTTGCCGAAAACCAATTCGCAGTAGCATTGACACACTTGGATAACTTATTTGAAAAAGTAGCTGAATTACAATTACTTCAAAAACAAAACTTTGAATCGGCTTTAAGTAATGCCGAGCAGGCATTTGTGGCAAATCAGATAGTGCAAGCGCAATCTGCAATCAACGAGGCATTACGCTATCTACCCGAGGCATCGAAAGCATTGCAATTAAAGGAACGGATAAGTACGATGGAAGCGGTTGCCATACTCATCAAACAAGCCGATATCGCCCGTATTGAGAACAATACCGGCGAAGAGATTAATCTACTAGAGCAGGCAATCGAATTAGATCCTTATCGTGGCACTTTAATAGAGAGACATAAAACACTGATAGCCAAACAACGCCAACAAAAACTTGACGCTTTGCTACAACAAACATCGCAAGCACTGGACGATAAAAACATCAAAACAGCTCGGACATCGCTTATGCAAATCAAGCAGATGGATGCTAATCATCCGTCTCTAAACCCGCTCACCGCTAAACTTAAGCAAATCGAAACCGAACTATCCTACCAAAATCTGATTACACAAGCGAAGTCATCGGCAAATACGGACAACTGGCAATCTGCCGAAAACTATTATCGGCAAGCACTGGAGATATATCCCGATAACAAAGACACCGAAGACAATTTGCAACGCGCGATGCAGATCAACCGCTACACCGGTATAATCAAACAAGTACTGGCAAAGCCCGAACGCCTGGCTGACGAGCAAATCGCAGCAGCGATGAAACAAATAGCCGATGACAGCACTCTATCCGCGAAGTACAGCGCACAACTACAACAGCTTGTCGTGCGGCTAAACGATGCAATAGCAGAAATGTCTAAACCGGTTGCGGTTACCGTCTATTCCGATGAAAAAACCTATGTGTCGGTACTCGGAGTCGGTGTCATCGGAAAAGTACGAGAATATAAATTAAAAGAAGGTTTGAAACCGGGACGCTATCGGTTCAAAGGAGAACGCAAAGGCTATCAAGACAAACTCGTTGAAATAGAGATAAAGCCGAATCAGCCGGCAACCGTCAAGGTTATCTGCGATGAAACTATCTGAGGCACATTTCCGTAGACAGAGAAGGTCTTTTTGGCAAAAGATTATCGCAACCGGTGGCGTGGCAATCATCGCAGTCGTTGCCCTATTCGTATTTATTTTTTGGGTCAAAGCGGTTGTTGTTGAAGTATTACCCGAAGCAGCGGCAACCGATGCCGAGCGTGTATTAAGCGGTTGGGGATGGGTACAACAAGATAAAGTTTATTTATTATCGCCCGAAGCAAACTTGGAAGTTTCGGCATCGGGTTTTATCGGTGAAACGATTCGCTTGGAGCGTCGCACACTTGCGCGGCGCATCGTCGTTGAACTCAAAGAAGCACCGGCTCTGATCAAAGCAACCGCAACACCTGCCGATCCTGACATACAATGGCGAATTGACTCGGAATATATTGCATCGGGACCCCAACTACAGGCACCCGTTGAACCCGGCATGCATACCGTGGAAGTCGTGCATCCTTACTATCAACCGCAAGAAGCCTCGGTTGATTTGATGCGCGGCGACGAACGGATACTTGAATTTGTTTTAGTACCGGTGCAAGGTTTACTTAGTATAAATTCCAAACCCAAAAGTGTGCCGATTTTATTGGACGATATATCGGTAGGACAAACCCCTCTCTCGTTGGACAGACCCGGTGGTAGCTATCGCTTGCGTATAGAGACATCCGACTTTGAAAGCATCGACGATACCGTTGAAATCACCTATGCGCAGCCGGTTGCCGAAAGAAATTATAGGCTGATTTATAAAAAAGCCCTACTCACACTCACACTCCGACCACCCGGCGGACAGTTGCTGATTAACGGCAAAATATCGCCTACCGATACGATGCCGCTGGAATTGGAAGCGATGCGTGAAATCGTCATTACTTATACCAAGCCCGGCTACTTAGCAAAAACGATCAAACGTACCTTTGAGCCGGCGCAACAAGAGAATATTTCCATATCACTACAAGCGGAATTCGGTGAAGTGATTATCAATGCAAGCCCTCAGGCAGACATCAAAATAGATGATGAGGCAATAGGGAAAACACCTCAAACCCTTACCCTAATTGCATTGCCTCATACGGTGCGCCTCTCTAGACCCGGCTATCGTGCAATTCAAAAAGTCATTCGCCCGAACAGCCGAAATCCGATACGAATTGACGAAACATTGCTCACCGAGCAGCAAGCAATCTTAGCAGAAAGCCCGGCCATTGCCAAAAATTCTATAGAATTGGAACTGGTATTATTCAAACCCGACGAAAATATCATATACGAATTGGGCGCACATCGTAGCGAACAAGGTCAGCGTGCCAACGAGATTCTGCGTAGCGTGAGCCTTGATAGACCTTTTTACATCAGCCGCAACGAAATATCCGCCAAACATTACCATACCTTTAACCGGCAAATTTCACCGTCGGAACTTGCGATCAACAATATCTCTTGGGGTGAAGCGGCACTTTTCTGCAACGATTTGAGCGCACAGGAAAACTTGCCGCCGTTTTATATCGCCGATAACAATATCGTCACAGGCTATAACCCGAGCAGTATCGGTTATCGTTTGCCTAGCGAGGCGGAATGGGAATGGCTCGCACGCTATGCAAACCGCAGTGCCTCAACCCTGTTTATCTGGGGTAATCAAACAACACTCCCTAAAAATGTCGGCAACCTCGCCGACGAAAGTGCTAAAAATAATGTCGCGTTCTACATTCCCAACTATAACGACGGTTATCCGAAGCTGGCACCGGTCGGTTCGTTCAAACAGGACCGCGCCGGTCTGCACGACCTAGTCGGCAACCTCAGCGAATGGGTTCACGATGTCTATTCGGTAGAGATACCTTCAAAACCGTTGCGCAACCCCTTGGGCATGGCAAATAATACCAGTCAGAGCGGTCATGTCGTCAAAGGTTCCAGCTGGCGTTCGGGGACTTTATCGGAACTACGCTCCGCCTATCGCCAGCGAGCTGTCGGTAAATCCGACAGTATAGGCTTTCGCATCGCCCGCTACATCTATTGAATATTTGATATACTGCAACTATGAAATACAGCTTTAAGAAAAAGTACCGTGTAGCAATCATCGTAGCGATAGTCCTATTGCTCGCCGGCATCGCGATTGCCGGCATCGCCGGCTATTCCTTAAGCCTCAATTCGCCGGCGACCTTTCCCGTAGATATCTAAGCGTGCCGATGTCCAAGCTAATTAAAAGCCTTATTGCGTTGATAATATCGGTGCTGTTCGTGCATTTGATTTATATCGGTTTCATTCTTCCCAATGCCGATATTGCGATTGAATTTGCAGAGCAGCAAGGGCAAGCGGTGCCTCGCAACCTTTTCGTAATCTTAAAGGATTTGGAGCAGGAAATCTGCCTTATTCTAATGTTATGGGGAACTTATTTGATAGTCGGAAAAATTATCGCAATCGGCAAAGATCGCTACTTATTTGACGAAAGTTTGGTGGATTTCTCCAAGATAGAAAACGGCAATAAAATTGAAATTGCCAAAGCAGCGCGCGATCAGTTGAACACGCTACCGACCGACATCGTCAAAACTTCTTTAGTACAAACATTACTCGTCGGTTTAGATCGTTTTCTAATTACCAAAGATGTGCATTACACTGCCGAAGCCATAGACGCAAAAATGGATGCACTGGTGCTAGGTATAGAGGCAGAAAACTCGATGATACGCTATTTGATTTGGGCAATTCCTTCAATCGGGTTCATCGGCACGGTGCGCGGCATCGGGCAAGCCTTATCGCAAGCCGACCAAGCCTTAGCGGGAAATATCGCCGGGATGACGAATAGCTTAGGCGTGGCATTCAATTCTACTCTGGTTGCGCTCGTTATTAGTATATTTCTGATGCTTTTGCTACACCAGTTACAAAGAATACAAGACGGCTTGATCGTCGATATCAGAGCTTATTGCGAAAAGCACATCATGAATCCGATAGGGCAAAGCGAATAGTTGGTGCAGATACGCTATAACCACCCCGTCAGGCTTCGCCTGCCACCCCTCCACAGGAGGGGAATGGACTAGTGCAATGCGACATCTAAAAAGAAAAACCGAAGGATTCAATATCGCCTTCTTGGATGTCATGTCGTGTGGCTTGGGGGCTGTCATATTAATACTGATGCTGGTCAAATATCAAACCGAATTACCCGACCGGCAATCGTCCGCGTTGCAAGCCGATATCGCAACTTTGGAACAGCAAAACCGGCAATCTAAGCAAACCGTAGAGACACTGCAAACTCAAACCGACGATACCCAAGCCGAACTTGCACAACTCAATGCACAACTAGTCGGTTTGGTGACAAACATCAATAACCAAAAAGACACGCAACAATCATTAAAAGCGCAAATCGCAAAACTTCAATCACAAGCAGATACGCCTACACAAGCCCCCTCCGCCCCGGTGCCGGTGGTCAACAAAGGCTTGGAAGATTACCTGCTGGGATTAGAAGTAAAAGGGAGAAGGATCGTCATACTGGTAGACAGCAGTGCCTCGATGACCGAAGAGCGGCTAATAGATGTCATCAGATATAAAGTCGCATCCGCACAAGAGCGTCAGCAAAGCCCGAAATGGCAACGCACTTTGCGGATTGTAGAGTGGTTGGTTGCCAAAGTACCCGAAGGCAGCGACTATAAAGTGATCCGTTTTTCCGAAAATGCCTCGGTCGTCGGTGGGAGTGCTTGGAAAAAAGGAGCGGTTCCCAAAGATGCAGCAACGGTGTTGTCCGATTTTAAGCAAATCGTACCCGAAGGCGGCACAAATCTGCATGCGGCCGTTGCATTGATGCGTAGCAGTGCCGCAGGTTTCTCGAATGTCTATCTGCTAACCGACGGCTTGCCTACGCAAGGAAATACCGGAAGGATAAGAGCAGTCGCTTCGTTTTTCAGAGGCTGCGCTTCTATCACCGGCGGTGCTAAAAAAATCAGCGGTAAATGCAGGGTCAGGTTACTCAACGATATAGTCGCATCGTATAAAGAACGCGCAGAAGTCAATGTTATCCTCCTCCCGTTGGAAGGCGATTCTTACGCAGCCGGTGCTTTTTGGCAATGGACGGCTAGAAGCGACGGCTTACTCATATCCCCCGAACATTCGTGGCCATGAAAAGACGCTCGCGCAATTTCCAGATATTCAACCTATCCTTTTTGGATGTTATCTCGTGTGGTTTCGGTGCCGTCGTGCTGTTGGTATTGCTTTCCAAATCGACGATCGGCGGTGGCACGATCGATATAGACCGTATCTCGGAACTGCTCAAAACATTTACTCAAACGCAAGCACAAAGTGCCGAGCTTGAATCCCAATCACAACAACTCTCGTCCACGATTGACGCACAAATAGATAAAGAGACGCAACTTCAAAGTGCGATTGAAAAAGCAAGTCAAACGCTCGCAACGCTACAATCGGAGAACTCAACCTTGCAGACGGAGATTGCCACACTGCAACAAAAAACAAATCCGCCTTCGGCAACGATGAGCGTAGATAGAAATGTTGAAGACGAAGTCTACGCCGGCGGTATACCGGTAGATGCGAATTACATTGTTTTTATAGTAGATACCTCGGGTTCTATGTTAGAGATTTGGGTTAAAGTAATGAAAGAAATGGAAAATATACTCAACATACATCCCAAAGTGGAGGGCTTCCAAATCCTCAACGACAACGGCATACATTTGATTTCCGCTTATAAAAGAAAATGGATCAACGACACACCCAGCCTGCGCAGACGCGTACTGCAATTACTACGCTCGTGGCAGGCATTCTCTAATAGTAGTCCGGTAGAAGGTTTGCAAGAAGCCTTAAAACTCTATGTGAAGCCAAATATGAAAGTATCAATCTATATTTTAGGCGACGATTATACCGGTTCATCTTACGACCCGGTATTGCAAACAATCACCGGACTCAATACCGATAGAGGAACGGGCAAGCCTATTGCTCGCATCCACGGTATCGGTTTTTATAACCAACAAGGCGGCGATATACTTCGTCTTTCCACTTTGTTGCGCGAGGTTGCCAGACAAAGCCGTGGTACTTTTATTGCGTTGGATTGATTATCGGGTGGTTTGCGTGGTTGACTTATGCAGAACCGTTGCAACCACCTCATAAAAAGGCTTACATTTTGTATATATGCTGGGGTTCTGCACAATGTCACGCCGTTTGTCTTTGCTATTCGTATTATTTCTAATAGCCATAAATAGCTGAATCTTGTATAAGGTAGCGTTCCTTGTGCTACTGCAACAAGGAACGGTTATTTGCAACAAACGGCGGTTCTATTTTGTCTTTATGGGTTCAGTAGGCCTTCGGGGAATAATCTGATTTGGGTACGGATAACTCTATGGATATCAACAACTCTCCTATAGCTTATCAATTCATTAGTATTCTGATCTTGGAAGAGTAGTGTGATTGTGATTGTTCTAGCGGTGGAGGGTATCATTGCAGTAAAGGGTTGTCTGTTCTCAGTCATAGTCATCCGGTCCTCCTCATTATCTACTCTATATTGAAAGCGAATGGTAGCGTTTTCAATATTTGCATCTGGGATCAGCCTTACATTATCAGCGTTCAAGTCAACTCTCAGCATATAGTCGCTTGGCATTTCCGGTGTTTCAATTAGAGTTGCCGATTCTCCTTCTGCTACACGCAATGAAAAATCAGGTCTCATAGCTTGACCTTGCAGTAACATGCCACATCGTTCGCAATCAACCGGGTCGGTTTCGCTTCTTAGATACTTAAGTGCCGGGTATTGCATGTTGGTGCCGAAATCCCAGTTGACAGCACGCCATCCGGAGATGGATGATCGTGATTGAAGATTCATATCATCAGTTAGAGTTTCACTGTTCCTTATCGTTCCAATAGGGAGATTTTCACCGACTAAGTTATATCGACTGCTTTGATCGCCATAACTGTCAATAATGGAGCCACTGTTGATGCCGACCAAAGCACCGACCAGTCTGGTTCCTACCACATTGCCGACGGCAGCATAACTTGAAGCTATCAAGTTTCTGTTATCACCAACCAAACCGCCGACTCGTTCACTTCCGTCTATGTTGCCGATTGAGTATGTGTCTGCAATGACACCGACATTCAAACCGACCAAACCGCCGGCATAATAAAAGTTCCTATCTACCCTGGTCGCTCCGAAGGCTACAACCGTGATACTTGTTAAAGTGCCGCTTGCATAACTATTATTAATGTTGCCGGCATTGACACCGGCCAAGCCACCGGCAAAGGTTACCCCTAGCACATCGCTCTCGGCTATGCTATTGGTAATCCGCCCGGTATTGATACCGACCAAGCCCCCGATCTGATCTATTCCTGTCACATCGCTATGCGTATAGCTATCGTTGATGATTCCGGCGTTATCACCTACCAGACCGCCACCCCATGCATTCCTTAAGGTAACCGTGCTCGCGCTGGTTACACGGCTATTAATAATCGTGCCTTCGTTGCGACCGACCAAGCCACCGGTTAAGTATCTACCGCTTACATTCGCATCCGATAGTTCGATATTGACGATACGAGCATTGCGTCCGGTATAGCCGAATAATCCGGTATAATTTCTAATAAAGTCTCTATCAATCATAAGATTAGCAATGCTGTGGCTGGTGGTTGCGCTAAATTCCACATTAAAAGGATTACTGGGATTTCCTATCGGTCGCCAACCTCTATCGGTCTCTTTACCGGTCGTCCATATCGGCTTGTTCTCGGATGGATTGCGATAGCTTTCGTCCTTATCAAAGTCTAAATCTCTGACCAACTCATAGCCTCTGCAAGCACTATCGTTCCTCTCTCCACAAGTCTTCGGCATGGCATCGGCATCCAATCGATAACGCATCGCATACAAGCCTTCCAAATCGCAAATTTCTATCAAGCCGTCGCCGTCTCTATCTATGGTATCTGCGCGGCATGGCATTCGCGGTATGCCGCTTAATTTAGGCTGCGCAGGTATTACTATGGCATAATCCCTTGCACTACCTCGCTCTATAGAAATAGTAGTGACCCTTCGAATATCATCTACCGGAATTGTACGCGAAATTGTACGCGAATTGTTTTCTCTAGTGGTAGAAGACATCACATTATCTTGCACTCTGACTCCTCGCACGTTGACAAACAAATTAGCATTTGGAATATTCGTTGTAGCCGTCACCGTTATTTTCGTCGTGTTCTCAGGGATGTCAAAAATCTCATAACCATTAAAACTAGAGAATGCGTTTATAACCGGGTCAAACTCAGGTTCCAATGTACCGACCGATAAAGTCACACCGCTCAATGCCGGGGTGCCTATGCCGATTCTTGAGTCTTGTTCCGGAAGCAGTGTGTCGCAAGCCGGTAATGTGACCCGATAATCGGTTTGTCCGTCGGCAACGACACAACTTGAATAGCCGTTGCCGTCAAAATTCCCTGTGTATGTCAGGGTCGGCGTAGTAGACAGTGCGGTGACCGTGCCACCGGACTCGGGGGATACCAAATCGCCGACATTATTTGCTCCTGTTACGATATTACCGGCATAGCCGACAATCGTTCCGTTGCTATTGTAGCCGACCAAGCCGCCGACATTCGTGCCACCGACTACATGACCGAGCGCATAGCTGTTATCGATGGTGCCGGCATCGTTATAGCCGACCAAGCCACCGACATCGAAATCACCCAGCACGCTATTGGTGGCATAACTATTGGTGATGGAACCCCCTCCTTTGAACGGACTCTCGCTGTGGTTATAACCGACCAAGCCACCGACCGCATTTCCGGCTGTTATTATATCGGTACCTTGAATACCGCTAGCAGCGGGTATGCTAAAGAAGCTGAGTGCGTAGCTATCGCTGATCGGACCGAAGCTGTAACCTGCCAAACCACCCACCGCAAAATCCCCGTTTAGCCTGACTTGGGTATAGCTATTGACGATTGAACCGTAATTAGAACCGACCAGCCCACCGAGCCACGCGCGAGTCGCGTTTAGTCCAACGCGAAACAATTGAGTGAAAACTACGGAGCTGTTGGCAATAAGAGAACTCTCGGTAACCGAACCTTCGCTATCGGTTAACCTACTCGTCACGCCGACTAAACCGCCGACCGCATACCGCCCACTAATGTTTGGATCTCGCACCTGAATATCCAAAATTTTGGCTCGGGGACCGATCACACCGAACAAACCGATATTGTCTTCCTCCGGTCTATTGATATACAAGCGATCAATGAATAGATTATCGGTAGCTGCCGTAAAAACGGTATTGAAAGGGGTTTCAATGCTCCCTATAGGTTGCCAACCTGGAGGCGATGATGTAAATGTAGATATCCATGCCCGATTCACTTCTCCGATATAAGAGTCATTAGAACTAAAGTTTAAGCTTCTTTGCAATTCATAACCTTCACAAGGTTGATCGTTGTTTTGACCGCAAGTTGCCGGCATTTCGGTCAAATGCTCGCGTATTGCGTCCAAGTCGTCCAAATAGTAAATTTCTATCAAGCCATCGTCGTCATCGTCTATACCTATATCTGTCCGCTTAATCGGTTCTAAAATGAACGACTCTCGGTCTGCATATTCGGTTGTAAAGCCTTGACCGTCGGTGTGGGTTACATTCACGAAATAGCGGGTGCTTCCGTTGTCTGTGTCGGGCAATCTATATTCGGGTGAAGTAGAAACCTCATTCCGCTCTTTTCTACCATTTTCAACATGCAATCTTTCCCATGTATACATAAACTCACCTTCACCGTCCGAATCGGTGCCTTCGCCGACAACGATACTCAAGGTCGTCGAGCTTACTTCCAAACTGATATCGGGAGGCATCCCGTTGTTTATCTTATTGACTCTCAGTGTTTCTCTCGGTGTATATGTTGTTGCCCCGTCAACTATATTCACTTCAAATACGAGGGTGGCCATGGTAGTCTCAATACCTCCCGGCACAAAATTATCGGGTATCTTCACCTGCAAAGTAGCGGTGCCCTGCCCCGATAAAATGTCAACCGAGTCCGGCGGTATAAACGACCAGCTACGGCTATCGCCTATCGCACTAGTGTTTAAGGTGATTTCGTCTCCTTCATCTACGACCGTGCTTGTGGTCTCTATATCGTACCTGCGCATGACCAGCGTGTAAGTGGTATTTATATCGCCGTCGGTCACGACAATGGATACAGTCGTCGCAACATCTAAGTCTAATGGAATCGAGTTGCTAGGCTGACCGCTGGATTTACCGGAAAAATAATTTCGGCTATCGCGGTCCCTTATGATTTTAATCTCGGCATCATCCCCACCGACGGCAAAAGGTCTTAACTGAACCTCGTCCCGGTTCAGAATACCTATACTATAATTCTCTCGCAAAACGGAGAAAGGTTGATTACCGAGGCGTAGATCGGGGTTCAATACCTCGCCGTTTGATAGCAGAAACAGTGCGCCCAGACCGGTCTCATATTGCTGATTGGGCAATAGCCCGCAGCGTGCGGTATCGGAATCTAAGTTACATGAGGCCGGGTCGTAGCGAAGCATCGGATAAGTCGTCTCATCGCCGAAATCCCAGTTGTCGGTACTCCATTGTCGATAAATGCCGATTGCATCTATCGGTGATTGCAGTTCCATCGTGGTTTTGCTTGTCTCATCGTCATCGGTGGGGCGTCTGTCGCCTTCGGTATAAACATCGCTATTCCAGTAGCTAGCAACTGTATCGTCGTTCTCGCCTAACAATACCTTATTACCTAGCAATCCTCCTATCCTTCTGTTGTTATTAGGATTAGGGATTACTTTAGAAATCGTATAGCTATTTTCGGCGGCTATAAAAGGAGTGAAGCCAATACTTCTATCGGGCAAACCGATCAATCCACCTAAATTGGGTGAGCCACTGCCTACATCGCCTTCGATAACATCCCCGGTTGAGTAACTGTTTATGACTACAATTCTTCTACCGAAACGATTTATACTTCGGCCTATCAAACCACCTATATGCCTATTTCCGGTGACAGAACCACGCGCAAAGCTATTACGAACCGCACCCTCGTTTCTACCTATTAAACCACCAACTCCTGCATTTCCGCGTACTTCTACATTCGTTCCGCTATTCCTTATCGTACCAACACTAAAATTGTAACCTACCAGTCCTCCTGTGTTGTCCCCAAGACCTACAATCGTGCCGCTCGTTGCGATCACATAGCTATCAGCAATGATACCTCCGTTTTGGCCAACTAATCCACCTGTATTCGCATTACCGCCGATTTTCACGGAACCGCCCACATAGCTGGAATTAATCATGCCTCCTGAGAAAGCGATCAATCCACTTACTGAATTGTTTCCTCTAATATCTACATTGATTAAACCTATATTGCTGATAATGCTACCGACGTTTACTTGTCGGAATAAAGCTATAGTGCTCGCTCTATTGATATAAAGATTAGAGATGGTATAACCATTTCCGTCAAAAGTATAAGAGGAAAAACCATTTACACGAGGAATAGGCTCCCATCCCGGATTGCTTCTATCGTCATTCGCACTCCATAGATTCATGTTTCTAGTATCGGCATAGCTCAGCGGGTCGTTGAAGTCTAAGTTTCTTCTCAATTCGTAACGGTTTCTTGATTGAAGGGTACCGCTTTTTGTTGCGGCCAAATCTTCCAGCGTATAGATATCTATAAAGCCGTTGTCGTTATCGTCGTTATCGCCGGCTCTGTATAAATAATTGCCTGCTACTTCGTCGGTGCGATACCCTTGCGCATCGGTGTATTGCACTGCCACTCGATAGCGGGTAGCGGTGGTCGTGTCCGCCGGTATTTGATAATCAACCATCCTCAAGGCAGTCGTTGTCGAGGCTACAGGTGTCCATGAGTTTGAATCGGGGGCTCGGCTCTGCCACTGATATCGGTATTCGGTAGCATTGCCGTCGGGATCATCGCCTACGATAGCGGTTAGTTGCCTATTGCCGAATTCCCCCACAAAATCAATCTCGGCAGGCCCGTTGTCTATCTTCTTTATCGTCAATATTCGGCTTATTGACCGGCTGTCTCCTTCTATGAGATCGGTAACCGTTAGTGTCAATACCGTGTTGCGAGTCGTTGCATCCGCTGCCACGAAATCGTCAAGCACCCGAACCGTGATTGTGGCAGCATTTTGTTCCAGTATCTCCAGCGCACGCACTCCCGGTTGTGTCCATCGATAGTCTCCTCCGACAATGTCGGATGTCAGTTCAATCGTGCTCCCTTCGTCCACAGTTCCGTCTTCGGAGGGCATAGGCTCCAGCGTGATTTCTCCTGTTCCGGCAATATCCGCTGTTTTGATAATAGTGAGTGTATATGCCGTTGAGGCGGCATCGGCTACAATAATATTCTGTACCGAAGTGTCTTTAGGCAGTGCAACCGTAGTCATCGTACTACCGGTTGCCGTACCCACACCGTCAATCGTGATAATACCTCTAAAGTCATATCCGTTCAATTCTAATTGAGCACGCTCTTCAGTATCTCTAATCCATAAGGTGTATTCGGTTCTGTCGGAAACGAAGACGCTATCGGTTCTTGTTACTGTCGGCGCAAGTATATTCAGGTCTCTCAAACCGATCCCTTGATCCGGCAGAAATGTGACACATTCTGGTTGGTCGGTGCTTTTCGTGGGTGCTTGATCAGAACACGCTTCGTAGTTATAGCTACCTGAGTTATATCTTAGAATTGGGTACTGTTCGGATGTGCCGAAATCCCAATTATCGGTAGTCCACTTCTCGTATAGTTCGGAATCGATATTACCGGGTGCGGTCGGTGATTTTAGTATAGATACAGTCTGCGTGGTGTAAGCGGTACGGACTAAAGAATTTGTTGTGATATCGGCAATCTCGGTACCCGTTGCATAGACATTAATAAGCGTGCCTGTTGTAGAAGCACTACCTAAGCTTCCCACTAGTGCACCTTCGTAGGTTTCTCGTTGATAACCTCTGGCATAAGCATTGTTAATGCGAACATCGGCATGACCCAGCAGATGCCCCGAATGCAACGCATTCCCGGTTAAATCAACCCTCGCATAGACATTTTCATATTGAGGATTTGCATTGTTATCGGTCGTCGTGGCACGGCCTACCAAACCACCCAGCGTATCAACCATTCCTTCAGACGACATAGTGCCGGTGACATAGCTGTTTGCTATAAGACAATTCCGGCACGCAGCGGCTAAGCCACCGTTATCGCCACCTCGGGTTTGAATATCTACATCAAGCAGACCGATATTGTAAATCGCGAGCGGATCCTCGCCGGTGTTGTCTATATTGCCGAATAAACCACTATAAGTAGCGGTACTTTGATACAGATTGGAGATTGCATAGCCGTTGCCTTCAAATATCATCGGCGCACTAACGGTCGTTTGACTATTGCTACCGATCGACACCCAGCCTTCGTTGCTTTTGCCGTCATTCGGCTGCCATATGACCTTATTAGCCGTCGAGCTATAGCTGTTATCTACGCCGAAGTCTAAATCTCTTATCAACTCGTAGCCTCTGCACACCGTGCTACCATTGTCATCAAAACCACACCCTGAATTTATCACCCTCGCTTGAGTGCTTGTTCTATAGCCGCTGCCGTCTAATCGATAACGTACTGCATCTAAATCTTCAAGGTAATAAATCTCTATCAAACCGTCGTTGTCTATGTCTATGTCGGGCCGATAATCCGTAGGTGTGGGTTCACTATAAGCGATATCGTTTAGATAGCCTTGCCTATCCGTGTAGCTTACACCGACGCGATAGTTAAAGGTGATGGGATATTCCGGCGGTGCCGTATAAGTTTCCATCGTCGCACCGGAAATATCCATCCATTCGTCGGCATCTATGGCTTTACGCTGCCACTGATAGCCGATATCATCCTCGTTGGGATTGCCGTCTGCGTCTTCAATATCCTCGATAGCATTCAATGAAATACCGTCCTCTACCCACCTTGGATTTCGTTGTGGAGTATCGTTATTTATTTTATTGACTTTTAGCACTACGCGACGGTCGGTACTGAAAGTACCATCTCCCACCGTTAAGGTGAACACCACGGTACTAGAAGTATAATCGCGCCCTATAAAATCGTCGGGTACGCGCACAGTCAAGACTGCTATAGAGGTACTCGATAACACCAAATTCGGATTTAGTAACTGTGATGAATCTTCCGGCATTATATTCCATCGATAATTATATGTTCTGGAACCTCCGCTAAGCCGAGGTGACTCCAAAGTGAAACTCCTGCCTTCGGTGGTGGATATCGCATTATCGGTAATCGTTCCATCTCCTGCGATGTCGATTTCTCCTGAAACTATCGGTGTCCTATTTATCAAAGTAAGCGTATATTCGGTCTCGGTGGCAGGAAAGACTTCTCTCACCGTAACTGTTACAGTTGTTTCCCCTACATTTTCCAGAGAAATATCGTCGCTGACATCGGTGGTATCACGCATACCGGCAAAATAATCCGTACTATTTCCCTGCTCGCGGACACTGATTTGCGAGTCGCCCTCGTAAGCCTTCAATCTGAGTCTTAAGTTCGGTGTTTCATTGCCAAAACTTACATCATAGCGGGTAATTTCAGAAGCAAAGGCTTTATCCAGCACGATGCCGTCGCTTATTATCTCCAAATCTCTCAAACCGTCATTTTGATCCGGCAGGAATGTGCCGCATTGCGGTTGGTCGGTGCTTTGCATGCGCAACCCCAAGACCGACGAGCATGCAATATAGTTAGAATTACCGCTCTTATTATATTTTAGAATCGGAAACTGCTCGGATGTACCGAAATCCCAATTATCGGCAGCCCAATCCCTGTAGAGTTCGGAATCGGTATCACCGGGTGCGGTCGGCGATTTTAGTATAGATACAGTCCGCGTAGTGTAAGAAGTGCGGACTAAAGAGTCTCCCATGATATCGGCAATCTTGGTACCTGTTGCATAGACATTGATAAGCGTGCCTGTTGTAAAATCACTACCTAGGCTTCCTACGAGTGCACCTTCGTAGGTTTCTCGTTGATAGCCTCTGGCATAAGCATTGTTAACGCGAACATCGGCATGACCCAGCAAATGCCCCGAATGCAACGCATTCCCGGTTAAATCAACCCGCGCATAGACATTTTCATATTGAGGATTTGCATTGTTATCGGTCGTCGTGGCACGGCCTACCAAACCACCCAGCGTATCAACCGTTCCTTCAGACGACATGGTGCCGGTAACATAGCTGTTTGTTATCAGGCAATTCCGGCACGCAGCGGCTAAGCCGCCGTTATCGCCACCTCGGGTTTGAATATCTAGATCGAGTAAACCGATATTGTAAATCGCAAGCGGATCCTTGCCGGTGTTGTCTATATTGCCGAATAAACCACTATAAGTAGCGGTACTTTGATACAGATTGGAGATTGCATAGCCGTTGCCTTCAAATAGCATCGGCGCACTAACGGTCGTTTGGCTATTGCTACCGATCGATACCCAGCCTTCGTTGCTTTTTCTGCCATTCGGCTGCCATATGACCTTATTAGCCGTTGAGCTATAGCTACTATCTACGCTGAAGTCTAAATCTCTTATCAACTCGTAGCCTCTGCACACCGTGCTTCCATTATCGTTATAGCCACAACCTGCTTTTATCACCGTTGCTTGAGTGCTTGTTCTATAGCCGCTACCATCTAATTGATAACGCACTGCATCCAAATCCTCAAGGTAATAAATCTCTATCAAACCGTCGTTGTCTGTGTCTATGTCCGGCCTATAATCTGCAGGTGTAGAGTCGCTATAGGCAATATCGCTTAAATAGCCTTGCGCATCCGTGTAGCGCACACCGACGCGATAGTTAAAGGCAATGGGATACTCCGGCTGTAGTATCGTATAAGTTTCAGACGATGCGCCGGAAATATCCATCCATTCGTCGGCATCTATGGCTTTACGCTGCCACTGATAGCCGATATCACTATCGCCGGGATTGCCGTCCGGGTCTTCAATATCCTCGATAGCATTCAATGAAATACCGTCTTCTACCCACCTTGGATTTCGTTGCGAGGTATCGTTATTTATCTTATTGACCTTTAGCACTACACTACGAACAGTACTGGAAGTACCGTCTCCCACCGTTAAGTTGAATACCACGGTGCTAGATGTATCATTGCGCCCTATAAAATTCTCGGGTATGGTCACAGTCAAAGTTCGGTTGGTGGTATCCCGCAGTTGCAATTTGGAATTTAGTAACTGCGAAGGATTTTCCGGCATTGCCGCCCAATTATAGCGATAGGCACCAAAACCTCCCTCAATCCGAGGTGGCTCTAAAGTGAAACTTCTGCCTTCGGTGGTGGATACTACATTCTCGGCAATCATTACATCTCCTGTAATGCCGATTTGTTGCGAAACTATCAGTGTCCTATTCATCAAAGTAAGCGTATATTCGGTCTCGGTGATAGGAAAGACTTCTCTCACCGTGATCGTCACGGCTGTTTGCTCTATGCCCGTCAGAGGAATACCGTCGCTGACATCGGCGGTATCACGCATGCCGGCGAAGTAATCCGTACTATCTCCTTGTTCGCGCACACTGATTTGCGAGTCGCCCTCGTAAGCCTTTAATCTTAATGTTAAGTTCGGTGTATCATTGCTAAAACCTACACTATAGTTGGTAATTTCGGAAGCAAAAACTTCATCCAGCACGATGCCGTCGCTTATTATTTCCAAGTCTCTCAAACCGTCATTTTGATCCGGCAGGAATGTGTCGCATTGTGGTTGGTCGGTGTTTTGCGTGGGTGCTTGATCGGAACACGCTTCGTAGTCATAGCTACCCGAGTTATATCTTAGAATTGGGTACTGTTCGGATGTGCCGAAATCCCAATTATCGGTAGTCCACTTCTCGTATAGTTCGGAGTCGGTATTACCGGGTGCGGTCGGCGATTTTAGTATAGATACAGTCCGCGTAGTATAAGAAGTGCGGACTAAAGAGTCTCCCATGATATCGGCAATCTTGGTACCTGTTGCATAGACATTGATAAGCGTGCCTGTTGTAAAATCACTGCCTAGGCTTCCTACGAGTGCACCTTCGTAGGTTTCTTGTTGATAGCCTCTGGCATAAGCATTGTTAACGCGAACATCGGCATGACCCAGCAAATGCCCTGAATGCAACGCATTCCCGGTTAAATCAACCCTTGCATAGACATTTTCATATTGAGGATTTGTATTGTTATCGGTCGTCGTGGCACGGCCTACCAAACCACCCAGCGTATCAACCGTTCCTTCAGACGACATGGTGCCGGTGACATAGCTGTTCGCTATCAGACAATTCCGGCACGCAGCGGCTAAGCCGCCGTTATCGCCACCTCGGGTTTGAATATCTAGATCGAGTAAACCGATATTGTAAATCGCAAGCGGATCCTTGCCGGTGTTGTCTATATTGCCGAATAAACCACTATAAGTAGCGGTGCTTTGATACAGATTGGAGATTGCATAGCCGTTGCCTTCAAATAGCATCGGCGCACTAACAGTCGTCTGGTTATTGCTACCGATCGGCACCCAGCCTTCGTTGCTTTTGCCGTCATTCGGCTGCCATATGACCTTATTAGCCGTTGAGCTATAGCTGTTATCTATGCCGAAGTCTAAATCTCTTATCAACTCGTAGCCTCTGCACACCGTGCTACCATTATCGTTATAGCCACAACCCGCTTTTATCACCGTTGCTTGAGTGCTTGTTCTATAGCCGCTACCATCTAATCGATAACGCACTGCATCCAAATCCTCAAGGTAATAAATCTCTATCAAACCGTCGTTGTCTGTGTCTATGTCCGGCCTATAATCTGCAGGTGTAGAGTCGCTATAGGCGATATCGCTTAAATAGCCTTGCGCATCCGTGTAGCGCACACCGACGCGATAGTTAAAGGTAATGGGATACTCCGGCTGTAATATCGTATAAGTTTCAGACGATGCACCGGAAATATCCATCCATTCGTCGGCATCTATGGCTTTACGCTGCCACTGATAGCCGATATCACTATCGCCGGGATTGCCGTCCGGGTCTTCAATATCCTCGATAGCATTCAATGAAATACCGTCTTCTACCCACCTTGGATCTCGTTGTGGAGTATCGTTATTTATTTTATTGACTTTTAGCACTACGCGGCGGTCGGTACTGAAAGTACCGTCTCCTACCGTTAAGGTGAACACCACAGTACTAGAAGTATAATCGCGCCCTATAAAATTCGCGGGTACGCGCACAGTCAAGACTGCTACAGAGGTACTCGATAACACCAAATTCGGCTTTAGTAACTGTGATGAATCTTCCGGCGTCACCGTCCATTCGTAGTCAGGCATGCCGCTACCACCACTAGCTTGAGGTGCCGTCAAAGTGAAACTTCTGCCTTCGGTGGTGGCTATCACATTATCGGTAATCGTTTCATCTCCTGCAATGCCGATTTCTCCCGAAACTACCAGTGTCCTATTTCTCAAACTCAGTGTATATTCGGTCTCGGTGGCAGGAAAGACTTCTCTCACCGTGATTGTTACAGTTGTTTCCCCTACATTTTCCAGAGGAATACCGTCGCTGACATCGGCGGTATCACGCATGCCGGCGAAGTAATCCGTACTATCTCCTTGTTCGCGCACACTGATTTGCGAGTCGCCCTCGTAAGCCTTTAATCTTAATGTTAAGTTCGGTGTCTCATTGCCAAAACTTACATCATAACGGGTAATTTCGGAGGCAAAAACTTTATCCAATTCAATGCCGTCGCTTATTATTTCCAAGTCTCTCAAACCGTCATTTTGATCCGGCAGGAATGTGCCGCATTGCGGTAGATTGGTTCTTTGGGTTTGTAGGTCGTTCGAACAATCCTCCACATATTTTAGAATCGGGAATTGCTCGGATGTGCCGAAATCCCAAATGTCGGTACTCCAATCGTTATATAACTCGGAGCCGGCGGTGCCGGGTGCGGTCGGCAATTTTAGTATAGATACAGTCTGCGTAGTGTAAGAAGTGCGGATTAAAAAGTCTCCCATGATATCGGCAATCTTGGTACCCGTTGCATAGACATTGATAAGCGTGCCTGTTGTAGAAGCACTACCTAGGCTTCCCACGAGTGCGCCCTCGTAGTCTTCTCGTTGATAGCCTCTGGTATAAGCATTGTTAATATGAATGTCGGCATGACCCAGCAAATGCCCCGAATGCAACGCATTCCCTATCAAATCAACCCTCGCATAGACATTTTCATATTGAGGATTTTCATTGTTATCGGTCGTCGTGGCACGGCCTACCAAACCACCCAGCGTATCAACCGTTCCTTCAGACGACAAGGTGCCGGTGACATAGCTGTTCGCTATCAGACAATTCCGGCACGCAGCGGCTAAGCCACCGTTATCACCGCCTCGGGTTTGAATATCTACATCAAGTAAACCGATATTGTAAATCGCAAGCGGATCCTTGCCGGTGTTGTCTATATTGCCGAATAAACCACTATAAGTAGCGGTGCTTTGATACAGATTGGAGATTGTATAGCCGTTGCCTTCAAATAGCATCGGCGCACTAACGGTCGTTTGGCTATTGCTACCGATCGGCACCCAGCCTTCGTTGCTTTTGCTTTCATTCGGCTGCCATAGAACCTGATTAGCCGTTGAGCTATAGCTGTTATCTATGCCGAAGTCTAAATCTCTTATCAACTCGTAGCCTCTGCACACCGTGCTACCATTATCGTTATAGCCACAACCCGCTTTTATCACCCTCGCTTGAGTGCTTGTTCTATAGCCGCTACCATCTAATTGATAACGGATTGCATCCAAGTCCTCAAGGTAATAAACCTCTATCAACCCGTCGTCGTCTGTGTCTATGTCCGGTCGATAATCTGCAGGTGTGGGGTCGCTATAAGCGATATCGCTTACATAGCCTTGCCGGTCGGTGTAGCGCACACCGACGCGATAGTTAAAGGTAATGGGATACTCCAGCTGTAGTATCGTATAAGTTTTCGTTGTTGCACCGTCAATATCCACCCATTCGTCGGCATCTACGGCTTTACGCTGCCACTGATAGCCGATATCATTCTCGCCGGGATTGCCGTCCGAATCTTCGATATCCTCCGTAGCGTTTAATTTAGTACCGTCTGCCGTCAACTCAGGTGTTCGTTCCCAAGTATCGTTATTTGTCTTACCGACCTTTAGCACTACGCTGCGGACAGTACTGGAAGTACCGTCCCCCACCGTTAGGGTGAACACCACCGTGCTAGATGTATAATTGCGCCCTATAAAATCCGCGGGTATGGTCACGGTCAAAGTTTGAGTGGTGGTATCCGACAGTTGCAAATTTGGGTTTAGTAACTGCGAGGAATTTTCCGGCGTCACCGTCCATTCGTAGCTAGGCGTGCGGATACCACCACTCACTTGAGGTGCCGTCAAAGTAAAACTTCTGCCTTCGGTGGTGGATATCACATTATCGGTAATCGTTCCATCTCCTTTAATGCCGATTTCTCCCGAAACTACCAGTGTCCTATTTATCAAAGTAAGTGTATATCGAGTCTCGGTGACAGGAAAGATTTCTCTCACCGTGATCGTCACGGTTGTTTGCTCTGTGCCCGTCAGGGAAATATCGTCGCCGACATCGGGGGTACTACGCATGCCGGCAAAGTAATCCGTACTATCTCCGTGTCTGCGGACACTGATTTGCGAGTCGCTCTCGTAGGCCTTTAATCTTAATGTTAAGTTCGGTGTATCATCGTTAAAACTTACATCATAGTTGGTGATTTCGGAGGCAAAAACTTTATCCAGTTCAATGACCTCGCTTATTATTTCCAGGTCTCTCAAACCGTTGTTTTGGTCCGGCAGGAATGTGCCGCATTGCGGTGGGTCGGTTCTTTCGGTTTGTAGATCGTTCGAGCAATCCTCCACATATTTTAGAATCGGGAATTGCTCGGATGTGCCGAAATCCCATCTGTCGGTACGCCATCCTATATATAATTCAGGGTCGGAAGTACCGGGTCCGGTGGGTTCTTTAAGTTCATTGTGCCGGGATGGTACTCGGGCGTAACTATTGGAAATACCGGTTTGATTATTATCTTTTATATTTCCTAGATTATTTGCTGCGTAGCTATTCTCAATAAAGCTATTACTCTCCGACAGTATCGCACCTACCGACAGTCCGGTGACAGATCCTGTTACATAGCTGGAAGCAATCCGAGCATCACCTCGACCATATAATCCACCACTTAATCTCCCTTGAATATTTACATTCGCATAGCTATTTATTATTTGACCTAAGTCATTGCCTGCAAAACCGCCTATCTCTTGGTTTCCTACTATAGTACCTTTGACATAACTATTTCTTATAATCCCGATACCCAGGCTGCCGGCAAACCCACCTGCTATACCACTACTCATAATATTGATATTCACTCCGAGCAAACCAAGATTGCGGATTATTCCCGATGATCCTCTCAACTGCCTAAATAAACCCTGACCTCCCTGATTACGCACGATACGCAAACCAGAAATTGTGTTGCCGTTACCCTCCAATGCCGTAGCTAAACTATCTATCGGGGACCACCCTGCTCCTTCAGTCCAAGTCGCTTTATTGCTTAAGTCTTGATAGTGTGCATCGTTGCCGAAATCCAGATGCCTGGCGATTTCATATCCGTCGCAGGTGCGGCGAGTGCCATCTTCGTCGCAACCCGAACTATTAAGGTCTATATCATCGGAGAGGGTCGGTTGATAGCCGCTGCCGTCCGTTCGGTAGCGAATTGCATCCAAATCCTCAAGGTAGTAAATCTCTATCAATCGGTCGTCGTCTATGTCTACATCGGTTCTGTATGTTCCGAATTGTTCCGTAACCGTATACCCCTGCGCATCGGTATAGCTCAATTCCACGCGATAGCGAATGGTTGGGGTGGTGCCTTCCGGTACCGTGTAAGCGGACAGTGTTCTCGTGGTGGTTTCCGTTTTGACATCACGCCATTGCGTGTCGCTTAAAGCCAGAGATTGCCACGAGTATGTGAACTCGCCGTCGCCGTCTGCATCCGAGATACTATTTACAACGGCGGTTATGGAAGCGGTCGTACCCGATATATTTGAATTCAATTTCAGATTTACATCGAGGGTGGGAACAAAGTTGGGCTGCTTGATAATCGTCACTATGCTCTCGGTGCTTGCCGTAGAGCCGGCTTCGCCGACCGTCATCGTGAACACTACGGTGCTAGAAGTATAATCGCGCCCTATAAAATTCGCGGGGATGGTGACAGTCAAAGTTCGGGTGGTGGGATCCGACAGTTGCAAATTCGGATTCAACAGCTGCGACCGGTCGCGCGGTCGATATTCCCACCGATAAGAATAGTTTTCGCTATTCCCGCTGCCACCGGCAATTGCATCGCCGGGGAGGCTTAAAGTCAATTCCTCGCCTTCGTTTGCCGAACCTTCAATCGTAATCCCCTTTTGCAGAGTGATATCGGGATTCTCCGAGGGTACTTGCCCAAGCGCAGACTGACACGGCAGAACTGCAAGTAGAATAAATCGTGCTACGAATATAGGTTTTAATTTCATTTGCATAGAGAGTATTATTCTATAAATATTTCCAGCTTAATATTAGGTGGAATTATACCACCGGGCTAACCAAATACCCTAAAACAATAACGCAAACTATTGTAGAGAGTGCTGATATGCTTTCTTTGAAGTAATATTCCGAACAAACCGCATCATTAAGGTTTATCCGTTTGATGTCGCAATCTGAACAAACCTTCGATGATTCCGCCGTCGCTGGTGAAATAAAGCGCACCGTCCGATGCAAAAGCAACACCCATAGGACGCATCAGACGATCCCCTGCGTCATCTTGCAAGTCTTCAATCAACGGCATAACTTCGGACGCTTCACCTTTTCTAAAATGTACCAATACAACACGCGGCGGTCTGCGGGTTGCCCTGCTTCCGAAATAGCCGCCTCTCGGTTTTGTTGCCCAGGAACCGTGTATCGCAACAACGGCACTGCCGACCATTTCCGGTTGCAATGCACCTTGTGGAACAAAAGCGACACCCATCGGTGCGCTACGCGCCGGGAAAGTCGCAACCGGCGGCCGTGCATCGTTGCGCGGTGGTGGACTATTTATACAATTATCCGCCAGCAACTCATTGCGCTCGTTCAACCAAAACCACGGCATCCCATGAAAAGAACCGGAGTCGATGCGACTAAAGTATTCGGGGGGCAGTTCATAGCCGTGATGGTCGGGACCGTTATTGCTCGCATAAAGTACACCACTGCCCGGATGCCAATCAAAACCCATCGGATTGCGCAGACCGGTTGCATAAGGTTTCCATTGTGCGGATCCGTTCTTTGATTCGGAAAGTATCAAAATGCCACCGCGCTGATCGGCAAAGCTATACCCTTCACCTATATATTGATCGCTACAATTACCGCTGATACCCAGCCCCAAATAGATCTTGCCGTCGGGACCTACGGCTACCGTTCTGCTTGCATGCCCACCACCGGACGGCAATGCTGCGACCCGTTCAAAATCGCTATCGTCCAACGGCTTGTTGCTGTTAGCTTCATGCAACGGCGCACGATAGACACCGTCGGTCATGCCGACCAACAATTCATCATTGCGTACCGCAACACTGTGCGGGAAACCTCCCGGCTCGGCAATGATCTCAACTTTGTCATAAGGTGGCTTGATGCGGTAGATATCACCTACCGACGAACCTGCCAACAACACATCGCCCGCCGTCCTGGTCAACATACGCGGCTTCTCCATCTCAACCAATAGTTCCAGCGTATAACCCGACGGCACAATCAAACGCCAGGATAAATCGTTCGTCTCAAAAAGCTGTTCGTCGTAACCGAACATCTGCGTATGCGCACTTGAATTCGGGTTCAGCAGAACCCATATCAAAATCGTTGTGGCAAACAGATACGATGTTTTCAAAAATTTTCTCATGACTAAATACTATATAATTGGATTGCTTATAGAAGCATTGTACATATTTTGATATAATTCACATAATCTAACTATCGGAGGCTTTTATTATGGAACAAGTTGTTATTTCTCAATCTAGGCGGGCAGGTCTTGCGAATAGCCGAATTATTAGCAATACCTACCTGCTACTTACCCTAACCCTGCTCACCAGCACAATCACCGCTGCGGTTGCAATGAATATCGGTGCCCGCCCGGTGAATTGGCTACTGATGCTGGCAATATTCATCGGCATGCCGTTTGTCATCAACCGCTTTCGCAATAGCGTTTGGGGGTTGGTGCTGACTTTTGCGTTCACGGCATTCATGGGCTATGTGCTCGGGCCTATACTGAGTCTTTATTTGAGCCTAAGCAACGGACCGCAAATAGTAATGATGTCGTTCGGCACCACCGCGGCGGTTTTTGTCGGGCTTTCCGCCTATACCCTGGCAACCAGAAAAGACTTCAGCTACATGCGTAGTTTCCTGTTCACCGGCTTGATTGTGCTACTCGTTGCAATCATCGCCAATCTATTTTTAGCGATACCGCTGCTATCGCTGACTATATCGTCGGTTGCGGTATTCATCATGTCGGGACTCATACTCTACGACACCAGCCGCATGATACACGGCGGCGAGACCAACTATGTGATGATGACCGTATCGCTCTACGCCAACATCTATGTGCTATTCGTGCATCTGCTAAACCTGTTCTCGTTTATGCACGGAAACGAATAATGGAACCGCCACTTGCTCCAGTTGGGCAAGTGGCGTGACATTGTGCTGAATCTTGACGTCATTCCCCTCCTTCGGAGGGGTGGCAGGCGTATAGAACCATCACTTGTTGCAGTAGCACAAGTGGCGTGACATTGTCCAGAACCCTAGCATATATAAAAAATGTAAAGCTTTTCCATGGGGTGGTCGCTAAGAATCTGCACCAGCTAATTCCCTTCCTTCGGAGGGGTGGCAGGCGAAGCCTGACGGGGTGGTCGCTAAGGATCTGCACCAGTCAATTCCCCTTTACGACTGTTTCGCAAACTTTGCCGTTAAAAACTGCTCGTGGCGACGCAATTCATCCTCGGTCGCCTTAATCACTATCAAGCCCTCGTCGGACAAAACTACCTCCTCCTCGTCGGCAGCAACAACTTCATGCTTGTCAACCTGCGGTTCACCGGCGAAGGATATACTCGTCTGCCCACTCGTCATAGCTAAATAAACCTGCGCCAATAAATCCGCATCTATCAATGCACCATGCAACTCGCGATGACTTCGATCAATCTGATAATGATCGCTAAGCGCATTCAAGGCATAAGACGAACCGACATGTACTTTCTTAGCAAGTTCCAATGTGTCAACGATGGTGCAACCCGTCTCTTGTATAAAAGTGCCACGATTTAGACGCGCCAACTCGGCATCCAGAAAACCCAAATCAAACGGCGCATTATGTATCAGCACCTCGCTACCCTGAGCGAATTCCAAAAACTCGTCGCACACACTGCCGAACAACGGACTCCCCTTGAGCATCTCCCAAGTATAACCGTGCACCCGCCGAGCACCTTCGCTCACCTCACGCTTGGGATTCACCTTAGAATAAAAAGTCCGCTCGCTAATACCGCGGTCTATAATCTCAACACACCCTATCTCCAAAATCCGATGCCCGTCACCGACCTCAAGCCCGGTCGTCTCGGTGTCCAATGCAATCTGTCTCATTATCGCCTCCTGTGTATCAATGCTGGCTCTGTTGAAAAAGTATCCACGAGCTGCAGGAACGGTACATTCCCCTCCTTCGGAGGGGTGGCAGGCGAAGCCTGACGGGGTGGTTGTGCCGTATCCGTACTATGTTTATATTCATCCATCCAATTTATGGAAACCATTATTTGTTGGCGCAGGGCGGTTGATGTTATGCGATGTTCGCATTTTTTCAACACCCCATACTTTTTCAACAACTTCATATCTTACAAATGCCGGATGATTATTTTGTGTTTGTCGGCTATTGCCTCTGCCATATGATGGCGGTGACAGCATGTGTGATCTTGCTCAAAGCAAGTGATGGCTACTCTTCGGTGCTGCCGAATGATTTTCACTACATCCTGCAATGCTTGCTTTTTATCGGTTTGGCTTAAGGTTTTTCGGTATTGATCGAACAGTTGATTATACTCAATGCGAGATTTAATATTCTTTCGCAGATCTCCCTTAATGCCTAATTCCGGGATATGGATATAAGCTATTCCGAACCTGCCGGTTATATCTTGTAGTTGTTTTTTAGAAAAGCCTTTTTTAATGCTAAAAGGATTATACCTAACATCTATCAGTGCAGAGATGCCGTTATCGATTAAGCCTCTCAGATATTGTTCTATACTTTTTCCTTCGTAGCCTATGGTGTAAAGCGTTAAATACTTGTTCTTTATCTGTGGTTTTTCTTTAGATATATAACGGCGCAACGGTTTAAATTTCGGTTTGTCCAGAAGCTCGCTATTGATTGCGTAGTACGGATACTTTTTATATACCTCGTAGATAAGGGCATCATTGGAAAGTTTTCCATACTCATCAAAGATAGTGTCTAGATACTCTTCATCCTCCGGTTTCAAGTTGATCACCCCTTTAATTTTCTTATTATTTACAATGTATGCTTTGTCGTTTTTCGTTATCGTCAACAACCGATAATAATCGGCGAGTATCCGAGCATCTTCGTTAGCTTGAAATGAATAACACCCATACTTATACGGTAAGAAATGATAAATCGGCTTCTCTTGCCGTTGGGTAAATAGAAAGAGCAACTTTTGCAAGCGGATTTTCTCCGTGCAATCTTTCCCGCGAGTCAGAATTGCCAGCAACACACGCCTGCGGTAATACAAAGTCTTGGGGAAATTCATTGCTTGAAAGCCTTCAGATAAAAGAAATTTATGATGCGGGAATCGGACATTTTAGAGATTTAAATGAAACCGTTCCCGGAGAGTAGACAAGTGTGAAACCTTTATTTTTATATTCATGGTACTCATACTGATGCTGATCCTTGATTGGTTTCTTATTCCTCGTTTCTGATAATCCTTTTGTAATAACTATATAATGCTCTTTAATTTCTATTTCTTCGGAAAAGTATATAGCCACCATTGAAACCAGATATTTCCAAGCAGGGATAGTATAAAGTATCTGGTTACATGCTTTTTCAAAAGTACGGCTTTCTGCGCTACTTATAGTTTTCTTCAATTCTATAAAATAAACATCTGTGGTACTAGTGTTGGGTACTATAATTAAATAATCGCATGACTTTGTATAATTCTTTATATTAGCTATTATCGCTGGATGAAGTTGGTTCGTTCCCGTTAGATTGATAGCAAGCCCTTCACTTGGTAGTCCTAATATATTGATTTCCATATCGTTACTTTTCTCTTCCAATTTAACACGATTTTTAACAATCCTTTTATATCTCTCTGCTTTTAGCAGCTTTTCCATAAACTTAATCATCTTCCAGCGTCTCTATATCTATATAGGTATTCAGTTCTCCGCATATCAGGTTGATATTATCAATCGCATTATCAAAAACTGACATCTCTTTAATGCCTCTTTCGTCTATATTACATGGACTTAACTTCCCATCTTCACAGATATATGCTTTAACAGAATTAGGGTTCAAGCAATCATTCTCCGTATATTCTTTTTTATGCTTTTCAAGAAATTCTTTCTTCCCTTCAAAATTTCGATGCAACATAATCAAGTTATCAATTTCCTTGATTATATAATCACTGTGGGTTGTTATCAGTACCTTTATCCCATTGTTAACACAAAATGCCAAAAGCCGAGCCATTAAAACTTGATTGCTCGGGCTCAAATGGCTCTCGGGTTCATCAATAATAAGAATTTGCCCTGATATCGCAAGATGTTTTAAGTAAAAATATAAGCTCAAAATCCCGCGAGCAGATGACGAAGCAAGATGTAAAGGTATCTCAAATCTATTTTTTCCTCTTTTATTGGAGATAAATTTAATTACATCTTTTTCTACTTTATAGTAGCCACCTATCATATTCTTTACTAAACTCACTGCATCCGTTGTCAATCCATTTTTCTGTTTTGCAACATACAATAAATCCCTAATGAAATCTACGTTGTGCTGTATAGATATCGCATAGCGTGCACTCGCTTTTTCAATAAACTCAATTGGGTCAAAATCTTCGGTATCTGATAATCTTTGTAGCTCCTGAACCAGTCTATTTCTAGTAAAATCTAATTCTTTATAAAAAAGCGAGATGCCAAACCTTTCGGCAGGTAGAATAAATGGTTCAACACTATCCTCTCGGACCATTTTTTCAAAGAAAATATGTGGTTTTTTAAGTTGACTTGGGAATGTAGCATATTCTGGATTATCAATCTTAAATTTTAGATTTTCACTTTGAGAGAAGTATTTTATTAATGCTTTTGCACCCTCGGTATTCCGTATTGGAATTTCTCCTTTTATTAGTTCATTTTCTTCTTCAAACCGAAAGCTAGCTTTTTCAAATTCGTTTTTCGGACAACTAAAAACCTGATGAATAATTCTTTGTGAAAAAAGTTTGGATGCTGCCTTCATCAACCAATTACTCATATTCCGGTATTCAGCAAGAGTTATTTCTGCCGACCCTGTCGCTTCTATTTGCTGAGCAGTTTCTTTAATTTTTACAAAATATTCCTCAGGGTATTTTCCGAGCCTATAGAAAAGATTAAATCCACTATCTTTCCAAAAATCTAAAAAGCCATAGAGTGTATAAACCAAATAGGTTTTACCGGTGTTATTTTGCCCGGCAATAATGGTTAAATCCCCCAGTTCCAATTCGGCATCTTTAATCGGACCGATATTTTGAAATCTTGCTTTAATCATTTTACTAACACGAAGTTCTATGAAAAATCACTGCTCAACCTCGACAATCAACCGGTGATTTGCTCTTGGTTCTGTTGATTATTAGCATATTCTGCTAGAACATCTATTATCTCGGCAGGCTCTTTTGCGATCTCAAAAGCCCACACCCCGTATTTGCCATCTTCGTTGACCGCTTGAACCCACTCCTTCATATATCTATGCTTTTCGTCGTTCCTAGCTATGTCCGGTTGCCATCCCTTTACTTCAAGTACGAGATGCTGTCCGGATTTCAACCGAATGATAAAGTCGGGATAATATCTTCTAAGCACACCATTGTGAACATAAAGTACACTGAAACCAATGTGGTCGTTTTTGACCCATGCGTCTATCATTGCATCTCTATCTAATTGGAATGTACTAAAGCCTTCCCACCTACTATCAAAAACGCACCGATTGATATGGCTTTTTTTGGTTATCTTGGTCGGCTTCCCGGTGCGCCACGGACGCATATCCCCGGTTGAGCAGATAGGATGGTTGCTATCAAGCACCAACGATGTTTTTTCGGTGTTGTCCTGCTTGATTGCATCCCCAAAATGGCGTATGACCGATGTCATCTTAAGTGCTATCACAAGTTTTCTTCTTAATTCATTGTTATTATAGGATTTAGGCTTCACTTCGATAAGATCCGAGTTGATAAATTGTTCGGCTAGCCGCACGAGCTCGGCTATCAGTATCGGTTCGGGGATTTTCCAGTCGAGTTTGATTTCTTCGTACACCGACTGGGCTGCCTTGAAAATCAATGTCTGCTTTCTATTTGTTCGCATAAACTCTTCAAGATCTATATCTCGTATTCTAGAAATATCGGGTTTACCGCCTACAGTCTCAGCCATCTCTACTATTTCTATAATTTCGGTTGCATCGATCGGCAGTGGATCAACTTTTTCCCAATCTACCGAAAGCCTATGCTTATAAGCTCTATCTATTCTGATAACATTCGGCCATTGAATAGCAAATTTTTGCTTTGAATCTAGCGGTTGAACGGTAATTTTATTACCCTTACCCCCACCTCCGCCATCATTTGTTCTTTCGTGTGGTAAAAAAGTAAACGGCACACCGAATACTTCAACATATTCCGGCTCGAACAAACCGGTGTCTTCGTTAACATCGTAACATGAACGACGCAACCCTCTGCCTACAACCTGCTCGCATAATAACTGGCTGGTAAATGCCCGCAATCCCATGATATGTGTGACCGTATGCGCATCCCACCCTTCGGATAGCATATCTACCGAGATAACATTTTGTATCTTTTCTCCCGGCTTACCCTCTTGTCCGACAGTATTTACTTTTTCTCTGAGCGTTTCCACTTTTGCCTTTTTCGTAGCCCTCGCTTTTGGTGTTTTGTCTCCTTCGTCGGTTTCCGTAGGACTCGATTCCATCGCTTCCTCTTTTTTCAGCACCTTTGAATCTATATGCAAAATACCGTCTTGGTTACAAAACAACTCCGAATCCGTTATGTGCTTATGCCTAAACGCATGCGCAATGCGCTCCGCCGTTTCCGTTCTATTGGTAACCGTAATCATTACCGGAGGGGTTGGCGCATCAGCCCATTCTTTCTTTACTTTATCCCAATCCGCTCCGAGTAAAAAATAGGCATTCTTAATCAGTTGAGGCAACGGTTCATGAGATCTAGCTTTACGATTTAAGTCGGCTTTAACATCGGGGTCGCTATATATATGGTAGAGCCGAGATTTGTTAGTTCCTGAATCCGATAATGTATCATCGTCAATAGCGATGTGCGGTGTTTTAACCAAACCGGCTTCAATCGCATCGTTCAACCCGAAATCACTGACAATCCATCTAAACAAAGACTCCTCGGTTGTTCTATTGCTACCGGGTGCAAACGGTGTTGCGGAAAAATCAAAGCAAGTCAAAATACCTTGTGCTTCGTGCAGTCGGTCAAGCCCACCCACCCAGATAGTTGCCTCCTCTTCTTCATCCTTTTTGATACCTTTCATCGACGAACCTGCAGGAATACGCCATGCGTGGTGTGCTTCGTCGTTGATAACGATAATGTTTTTGGCTTTTGCCATATCACCGAGCACATCTCGAGCATAGGCATTGTCGCTTTTGACACTGCGTTTATCTACGCTCTTTTTCTTGTTAATTTTCTCTTCGCTGTCCCACTGGAGTGCGTGCCAGTTGCGTATCAATACCTTTGCCTGTGCAAGTTTCTCTCTTAAAGACACCGGCACAACATCAAATTCCTCATAATAGTTTTTAGGCTCGGAAGGCATGAGTACCGAAAGACGCTCTCTAACCGTCAAGTTCGGGGCAACAACGAAGATATTCTTAGAGAAGCGACCGTCATTGGGATAAGTTGCCTTGTTGATTACTTGCCAAGCAATCAACATTGCCATCACGACCGTCTTGCCGGTGCCGGTAGCGAGTTTGGAACACAAACGGCGAAACGATCCACCGTCACCCTCAACATCAATACCGGTTTTTTCCGAATCGGGTGTTTCAATCAGCCATATTAAGGTTTCAATCGCCTCAATCTGACAAAAGAAAAACCGACGCTCTCGTCGCTCTTCGTCTTGCCAATGCTCAAGTAGTGCTTTGGTGACACCGGTAATGCCCGGGCGACCGGCATCACGCCATTTATCTACACGCTGCCGAATCTTATTAACTAAAGGCAACTCTATGAATACCCCCATATCTTGATAAGGTTTCGTTGCCCTAGGGTCGGAGACTAAATAGCCCGCCGAGCGACGCTTGTCTACGAGTTCGGGAGGAGAATCGCTATCGGAAAATTTCCAGTGTTTTGACGGGTATTTATACGGTGAATTGATGATAAGACTAGATTTCATACTTTGCATTATAGGTTAAGGGATTAAATTTTCCTTCGGTACGAAAAAAGGCGGCATCTCACACCATACAACATGTCCCTTTCTAATCCAATAATGACATCTACACGAATGTCTGGTAACAAATATGGAAGGATTGAGAGTCAATGTGCCGTTTTTATGTTCCTGAACCTTCCATCTCCTAACAGAGTCCGCAGAGACTTCCAAGTGAATGATTTTCTTGCATTTTTTCTTAGGACAGGTAATCGCAGCATAAAAAGGATATTTCCGCCCCCCTATGATATAGATTGTATTTTTCTCTATATTGTCGGGTAGATCCTCAACCCATTTTGTCCTATATCGCTTTTTGAGCCTTTGAGTGTAGTTGAATATCTTAAGTAAGTATCTTATGATTTTTTCCTCCTTTTTAAGTTTTGAATTAGCATACTCCCTTCTCCCGTACCTAGATATTTCTTAAAGACAGAACCGTCGTCGCTTTCATTCTCTTGATTCAAATAACACCCTTGAACCAACTGGAATGTTTGAGTGCCAAATTTTGAATTATCGTCTAATCTAAAATTATGGAGCCGCGCCAAAAAATCGTTAAATGCCAAACAAGCCGCCTGCATATTAACGGACATTACGGCAGGTTGATCTTCCACAACACCTTTCAAGTACCCTTCTTGTATCCGTTTTTTGTAATGTTTCACATCATCACGCTTTAACCTCTCTGCCGTAACCTGCTCGCTCGTATAAACCCCTCTATCTAATAAGCTACAACTATCGGGATGTATATATCGGGAAACGGCATTCGCCTGAGAAATACCACCTTTGCCATCGGACTCTAAATAAACACCGACATCAAAATAAGGAATCAAATATGCCTTAGAGATACACTCCAGATGATAGCGCCCTGCTGCAGAATCCACACAACCAAAAACAATATCGCAATCAACCAAAGACTCTATGGAGCCTTTATCGTAAGTATCCAATTTATGTATTTCCACATTTACATTCATATCCATTTTTTCAATCGCTCGCCGCAAAACTTCAACTTTGAATACACCTTTTTTTGCATCGCTTTTTTGGGAGTTCATAATGCGGTTAAGGTTTTTTTCTTCTACGACATCCGGGTCTATCAATACTAAACTGCCTATACAGTTACGCGCTAAAAGTTCAACTATGATGCTGCCGGTTCCCGAACACCCCACCACACCGACTTTCAATAAGCGAAGTAAATCAAAAGTTCCTTTACCGAAAGTCTGCGATATTCTGGTTGCATAACCGGGAATTTTACTTTTTGATTTGGTCTGCTTCCATATCTTAATATTTTCACCGACAACCGATACACTTTCTACAAGAGTAAACTCTCCGTGCTCATTGTATGTTCTAGCTTTGATGCTACCGTCCGGAAGCATAATCGCCGAACCGTTGAGTCGATTATCGTCAAACCACGCGGATATTGAATGAAACAAAGCTCTATCATTTTCATCGTCGGTTATCGAGAAATCATTGCAACCCTTCGGATGACTATGGATAGTAAATACCGAGAGTTTCTTTTTATCTATTTGATCTATCTTTTGAGGTGGCATATATTGGGAAAACGGCCAAGATACATAAATCGGAGTTTGTTTCTCGTATTCGGACGGTGGAATTAGTATCGCCTCTCCGACTATCAGTCTAGTGCTTTGCAATCCTATCCCCGATGCGCAAAGCATAACTGCAGCGGCTTCCAACTTATCCCCCGAATGTAGATGATCTTTTAAGGTTTTATGGGTAGCTTCGCCGAGTACTAGAGATGTATACATTTATAAACCCTATTAAGCCTCATTTTTTAATGTGTCCTCTACCCAAGACAAATGATATACAACATTATGGTGGTTAGGATTCCATTCATAGTGCCTAGACCATCTCTGCCAATTTTTATTAAAATGATTTTCATCGGCAAGACAAGCGATTGCTTCCCCGTCCGTGCGAACTATAGCGGGAGAAAAATAAAACATATCTATTTCAACGACCGGGTAGTCAGTTGGAATGATTATCATCAGGTCGGATTTTTCAGGCGTGTATTTTGAAGAGGGTAATGGATAATCGCAAATAATTATGCCATACTCGCCGCCTTCGGAGACCGGTTTCCAACAACTAAAATTTGCATTTAGATATTCTATGTCTTCTTCAGACAACCTCTCTTTAAGTAAATCATGTTCTGCCACCTCTAACCTTGTTGTGCTTGTTTCATAACCGTCTCAAAACGTTCAACTCCTTCCTCAGCAAAATCCACAATCTCTTCCGGTTCTATAGATTTTCTAAGTCCGCCACTAAATTTTCGATTAAGCGACCATTCGCTATAATTTTTTCCTGCTAGGCTTAAAATTTCACGACCTTCCCTCTCTCGCTTATCCACTATGTACTTTTTTTTATCAATCTTGATTTCATATTTGTCAAATTTCGGAGGTATGCGTCCCTTTTTTGCACACTCTTCCAAATCAACTGAATCATCGTCGCCGGAAGGCACCGTAAAATACACATCGGTCTCTTGAACAACGAGAGTCATATCATCTTGTATCAAATCGTCGGTTTTGCCTGCTACATCTGCAAACAGTTTAGGTGATTCCAATTCCTCGTCTCTGCACGAAATATCATTGCCGATTAACTTTACTTTCTCTAATCCTTGTTCAATCTTCTTGCCGTTGAACTCAAAACGTACAGGGTTTCGGACCGAAGGGTTATCTCCTATATCCTCGTTAATGTTATCAACAAATATATCCTCGCCACCGTGAATAATGATGTAGTCATCGGGTAATAACGGAATATCTATATCTCCGGATTTATTGAGATAAAGACATTTCTCATCGGACTTGATGCCCGAATTTTCGTATAATTTACCTACTTGTGTAAGCCCTTTTTCTCTTTCTGTTTGCTCACCGGCTAACATTATTGTAACTTTGCTCATCTTAATTTCTCCGACTATGATTAGCTTGTGATTTTATCATATCCCCTCGGAGCCTGTTATATGCTTGTTGAGAAGTTAGAATATCCGCACCTTTCCTGCGTCCACTGCTCGTAGGAATTCTCAGCAGCTTTTGGCGACGCACTCCTATTTGGGTTCCTTCGTCAATCATGTCCCTTCGGTCATTCGTAATCAAAATACGACCTTGCTTGAACGCTACATAAACAAAAAATTTATCGGTTCCCGGTTTGCCTTGAGGTTCGGAAATGATTCCTTTAATACCCACCATCAATTTATCATTAAGATAAACTGTTATACATTTATGGTTTTCAGGTTTCACCCAATAACGGAGCAAGCGTCTCTTTTTAGAGTCATCATTAATCTGCTGAATCCTTTTGGTTAAGCGCTTATGATATTCATCGGTGATTCTTCTTTTATCATCTACCAACAGCTTTATTTTGTCATTACATAGCTGCTTTAATAATTGGTCAATATGCCTGTTTGTATTTTCCCGAGGGTTTAATAAATGCTCAAAAATATTGGTATCTATTGCAATAGAATCCTTTGTTAGGTTATCCATCTCGATCGTCGGACGCCCCCATATTTAGCTCCTCTATCAAATCGGCACCGAAAAACTCCATAGGTAATCCCTTTTGCATAGTTCCATCATCTTTGATAGTAAGATTGGTGACCGTAGGTATTTTTTCGTCATAATTAAAATAAGCGATTGAAACATCCTTGGGCGATATATGTCCTTTGACAACATGGTTACGAATTCTCAACAGAATATTCTCGCTATGGGTCTCAATAATTGACCCGACCTTGCGTTCTTTCCATAAATCAACAAAGAAACTTCCCATTTCAATTTGGGCGGTCGGATGAATTTGTGCTTCGGGTTGTTCAACGATCAACTGCGAATAAGAGTTCATCAAAAGCCCTTGAACAAATACCGGCATACATTGGCTAACACCGAAACCAAAACAAGATAGATTAACTTTGGCTTTGCCCATTTCGTGTATTGCTGAACATGCGGCGAATTGATTTTCCAGCTCCTTTATAGTGATGTAATCTATGTTTAATACCTTTTTAGCATGCTTAATTAAAAGCTCTCTCTTCTT
The DNA here is from genome assembly GCA_965215125.1 of uncultured candidatus Poriferisulfidus sp. Lineage (GTDB taxonomy): Bacteria > Pseudomonadota > Gammaproteobacteria > Poriferisulfidales > Oxydemutatoraceae > SP5GCR1. The sequence goes on from OZ244052.1 coordinate 61,639, forward strand.
TTTATTCTCGAGAATTTTCTCTCTCCATAATTGAAAAACCGTATCCTCTCCCATTTTTCCTACATATCTATTAGGATGTGGATGGTATATCGGAGCAAATCCTTCCAGCTCTTCTCTAGCAGCTGCTAAATGTTCTAAAGATTGAATATCTCCTGTAAGTTTTTCTACACATCTTCTCATAACAGAGTCTAATACCAATTCATCTATCGGTTCATTTTTAGAAATTGACTCATTTATTTCTATTGGTTCGTCTGTGGAATAAAGAAATGTAGAATTTGATGAAATATCCGATGACCCTTCTAAAAAGCGTTTACCTTTCCCTAATAAATTTATTTTTTGCTTACCCGAAAATATACCATTTTTGTTATATGGGGTTATTACCTTAACCTCGTATTCTCTTATTATGTCGCTTATCTTATGTTCTTTGAGAAAGTTAAAAAAATAGCCGCTAGGGCTATCATATTCATCATCAACCTTCAAAGAAAAAGTAAGATTAGGTAATCTTCTATTTTTGTTTTTTAGTTCATAAAATACGCCGAGATCAGTTTCTTCACCACTGGTAGTCAAGAAACTTCTAGTGTTTGTGGTTGATTGCTTAAGCATCATCAAAAACTTAATAATAGAGGATTTTCCCGAATTGTTTTTCCCTATCAGAATAGTAATAGGACGAAATCTCACGGTGACTTTATCTCCGAATAAACGAAAATTAGACAATTTAAGCTCTTTGATCATTTCCTTTTCTCCGGTATCACATCGATGACTTTTAGGCTTTCAATGCCGCGATCGTCTACGACTTTGACGGCAATGCGGCTATGTTCGCCGAGTTCAAACGGTAAAGATAGCGTGCCTTTATATGATTCTATCAAACCCTCGTCTATTTCGGCTCTCAGGTTTTTTGCGAGCTTTGTCCATCCGTCTTTGTCCGCTGCCATCGGGAAAAATACTTGTTTGGGGTATAGGCTTCTGCCGTCATAGTCGGTATCCAGCATCCAAACGGCTATTCTTCCCTCGTCGCCGGATTCTATCTCGCCGGTTTTCGTGTTGAAATAATCAAAACCTTTGAGCTTTACTTGCCACTGCCCTATCAGATCGCCTTTGCGTATCGGCTCTATAACAACTTCGGGTTGCCCTATCAACCAGAAGCAATCGCTGGTGCGGTCACCTCTCTTTAAGTCTTCGGTTTGTAAATCGGCATTCATTTGAACTTTCAAAATTGAAACATTAGGCCAATTGAACTTGTCTATGTCTTTGGCGGCCTCGGGGTCAAACTGAAAAGCGACAAAAATAACCATCTGTGGCGTAGGTCTGATTTTATCGGCTTCTTGTAATGCCGCTTCTACTTGGCGAGATTCCAATAATCCGTGTTCGGGACCGAAGGATAAGACCGCTCGTACGGGTGTATACGCCGGTGCCGGTTCGCTCACGCCCGTACCGGAGTCATCGGGTCTAGTTTCGGCATCGGCATGAATCCAGCGACCCGGCCACGACTCAATACGAGAGAATGAAATGCGTTGTCCGCCTTTGCCTCTGATACTGGTCTTCAATAGTTCGTTACACCATTCGCTGTGGCGCAAGGTTGCGCCGCTGCGGGCAACCGTCTCATCCACCGGCGCAGGCTCGGACGCTATGACATCGTCAATCGGCTGGACAATAAGCGACGATACGGCTTCAACCGTAAAAGGACCGGTTACACGCGCTTTTTTGCTATCTTTAGCCGGTTGGTCGTAAAGATAAATTTCTTGAGCCGGCATTGTGCCTGCCAAAATACCTGCAGATACTTTTTTCAAGGAAGGATAATCAAATCCGCCGCCGATACCTTCGCTGGGATAGGCAAGTTGGTAATAGTCAAAAATAGCAGTCATCAATCGCTGCTTGGCAAGCGTGGTTGCTATACGCGAAGTATCGCAAGTAATCCATCGTCTGCCCCATTGCTCGGCAACATAAGCGGTCGCACCCGAACCGCAAGTTGGATCGAGCACTAAATCACCCGGATCGGTAGTCATTAAAATACAACGCGCAATCACCTTGACCGAAGTTTCAACTACATAGTGTTTATCAGAAGGATACATTTGTACTGGCCAAAGATTGCTGATTTTTTTACCCGGTACTTCATCCTCATATCTTTTCCATCTCAGTGAATTTTGTCCCTCTAATGCTTCCAGCCGCCCCAACTCATTTAACTTATCTATACCCTTTTTAGAGATTCTCCACTGTTGATTGGAGGTACAGCGAAAAATTCTACCATTCCAGTGATACGGTTTGGAGCGTTCAGTATTGGATGTGCCTTGTGATGCAAGGCTAGATCGCTGGTAGATTCGAGCATCTTTGGGTAAAAATTTATCGGGATCAAAGCGTTCTTCGTCGGTTAATTTGCGACAACTTCCGTCGGCTAATTCTAGGGCTACGTCCCAATTAAATAACTTGATGATTTCGGTGCGGCTTAATTTTTCGTACAACTGCCGATATTTCACTCGCTTTTTATCTTTGGCATACCACAATAAATAATCTGCTACTTCCGGTAGTGTCTTGGAAGGACTACTGCTCGTAGTAGCAAAAGTAATCGTTGCCACACGATTCTCGGCTCCGAATATATCATCCATCACCATCCCGACACGATGTACATTTTCGTCTCCGATCTGCACAAAGCACGAACCGGAATCATTGAGTAATTCTTTTGCCAATAACAAACGATCGCGCATATACGACAGATATGAATGGATACCCAATTCCCATGTGTCCCGAAACGCCTTTATCATTTCCGGCTCGGTGGTTAAATCTTCGCTTTTACCATCGGTAACCTCGCGCTTATTGACGAACGGCTGGAAGTTGCTACCGTATTTGATTCCGTAAGGCGGATCCATATAGACACATTGCACCTTCCCTGCCATATTTTCTTTTTGTAGCAACGAGTTCATTATCAGCAAGGAATCACCGGCAATCAAGCGATTGCTCCAGTTACGGGCATGCTTGTAAAACTCTATCACATGCCGAAGCGGTATATTTGCCTCATTATCAAACAAACTTCCTTGCTTTTGGCCGTTGCCGTTGGTTTTTCTCACAGCTTCTATGATCGTCCGTGGATCTATACGCTCATGAACATGGAGCGACACGGTCGGCACTTCAAACGAAGTATGCTCGCTCTTTCCCGACCACTGCAACTGCGGATCCAAATGCGGATCGTGTTGGTAAGACTGCTTTTCGTCCGTATTCGGATCTTTCTGGAGATTGACTAAACCCACCTGAGGATTGTTTTTTCTCTCCTCTTTATCGTGTGAATAAGCCTTTATTTCTCGCTTTCGTTTCTTTTTAGGAGACAAAGTGATACCCTTTTTCAAATTGAATAATGAGCATTATATACATCGGCAAGCAAAATTTCTATTCCTGTTTGTCAGATGGAGCAGAAACCATGCCTGCTGCATCACGCATTTCTGTACTCTCAAGCCAAGTACCGTCAAATTTGGTTCCATTCCAGAAAGAAGCAAACCTCCATTTATTTTTATCTTTGACATTATCAATAAAATTACTCAGATTAGTTCCTTGCAGATAAGAATGATATAAATTAGTTCCACTTAAATTAGTTCCACTCAGATTAGCTCCCTCTAGATGAGCCTGACGCAGACTAGCTCTAGATAAATCCAATCCACTTAAATGAGCGTCCTCCAGATATATTCTATTTAGATCAAGTCCCTGAGTAATAAGATCTATCCTTTTCTTTTCAAAACCGGTTTCTCTTCTTAAATATGCAAGTTGCTCAAGTGCTATTTTTGTTGATAGGGAGTTCTCTTCTGTGTATTCTTCCGAGTATTTCTCAGTTAGCATTTTTACACATTCAAAAAAAGTGCTATTGTTCGTATTTTCCTCGGTTTTATCTATCTGCCTGTCCACATCGTAGGTTCTAAATAACCAAAGTGTAAAAAAGGTAGGCAAGCCTAAAGCTAGAATAGTTAGGCTACTACGCAAAATATCATTTTTTAATAAAAAGAACACCCAATACACGACAAGTGCTAGTATCATTCCTATAAGGACCGCCCAGCCTAACGAGTATGTGCGGTTTTCTAAAATCCATGGCTTATAATTTTTCCACCAATCAGATTTCATAGATTCAATTTTCTCTTTCAACACCAAAGCCTCCTTGAGTTTAATTCCCGCTGTTGGCTGTAGTTTATGGTAAGCATGTAAAGTTATCCTAAATGTTTGATAGTATAAATCATTTGGTTTACAAAATTATAAATCGGATGGCACATGGCTTTGTAACCACCCCATGGAAAGATTTTACATTCTGTATATATGTTAGGGTTCTGCACAATGTGACGCCGATTGACCTACTGGCTCAATCGGCGGTTCTATTACGCCTGCACCCCTCCGAAGGAAGGGAATGTATCAACACGAGATTATAATAGCTAGATTTTATATGACAAGATAAACGCTAATGGAAAATAAAGAATTGAGACCGGCTGGATTTTGGATTAGGCTTTTTGCTACTATTATTGATAGTGCAATATTCACTATTATTTTAACCCCATTATTGAGTCTTATATACTTTGGTAGTTTTGATGGTTATATTGATTACTATTACACCGATTACTTTTCCGATGACATTGATTCTACAGAGAACATTGCCTTTGATACTGCAGAACTTTTAATTAGGGCTTTGGTTATTATCGTACTTTGGGTTCTCTGGAGTGGAAAAACACCCGGTAAGGCATTACTTGGTATACAGATAATCAAACTTGATGACTCCCCTATGGGATGGAAAGAAGCCATAATTCGTTATATTGGATATATATTAAATGTTATAACCCTTTTTATAGGTTTCCTTATGATTGCCGCAAGAAGAGATAAACGTGGTCTACACGATTTAATAGCTAAAACAAAGGTAGTGCATAGAAATTAGATGAATACTTAAAAAGTTTAATGAGGCTGTAGAACCGCCGATTGGGGAAATGTGAGGCGGCTAAGTCGCCGTTTGTTGAACTGGTGCAGAACCTGAACATGACTGCTAGACGCATACATTGCAAAATGCATAGGCCACCCCTCCAAAGGAGGGGAATGCGCGAGTATCGTACTTGTGGTTCAGTTCTATCTTTTCAGCTGTTTAATCTCGGCAACGGATAAACCTGTGACTTCGGAAATCAACGAAATCTCCAGACCCTTTTGCAGCATATTTAAGGCGATTTCGTGCATGCCTTGAACTCGGCCTTCCTCCATGCCTTCAATCCGACCTTTTGCCAGACCTTCCTTTAACGCGCCGCGCCTCTCCAACTGAATCCCTATCTCATACTTCATGCGATCTATAGTCTCCCAGTGTGATTCTTTGTCTTTTGATATCTCCTCTAAATGTTCTAGTATCATTTTCGTCTCTCCGTCTTGTGATAAATACGCCACTTGCTCGGGGGTCAAGTCCGCCGAGTGCTTAATAATATAGCACCACCTATCCTTCATATCAACAAGGTTGCGGTAGCTCTTCTTGAACTTATTCAATTCCACTATGACGATCTTTGCACCAATATCAAAATGGTATTCTATCTCGTTGCGGTCTACAAATCCTATTTCAGTGATAGAGTTGTGCTTTCCTTTGAATACCGTGAACCGGGTAAATCCCAACGAGTAGGTCGGGTTGAGGTTGGCATAGTCATCGCCACGGTCTAGGTCTTGAATAAACAGCAAAGCCCAATAGGCGAACATTCTCAGTAGGAAGTTTTTTTGGAAGGCGACTTGCATTTCTATGTGGACATTTTCTCCGCCACTTAATTTGACACTGAGGTCGAGGACGACCTGTTTGCCGTGTGGTTTAGTCGGTGGAATGGAGGTATCTTTCAGCCGTAGTTTATCGCCTGATTGCCGCTGCTGTTGTTCAGTTGCTTTTGTAGAGGTGGCAGGTTTTTTGAAGTTTAGGACGACGACATCCGAGACCTTATCGGCAATAGGCAGGAAGCTCTTAATGAGCGAGAGCAGTAATCGCTTGTTGCTGGTAAAGTATTGTTTGAAGACAATGTCTTTTGTCAGCGGTAAATATTTAGGTTGTTCTTTTGCCATGAAATCTCCTGTGAGTTTTAGTTAAAACCCATAGTTTGAACGATTATTTGAGGTGTTTTTAGACAACCGGATGAGCCGTAGTAAATATCCGATAAATGGTATGAAATGTTGGAAGGTAGTGTGTTTTGATTGGATTACTCCTCTTCTCCGGAGGGAAATGATGGCTTGCGTAATTATGGGGTGCAAGCGGTTATGGTGGTGCAGACCTTCAGCAACCACCCCGTCAGGCTGAATAGAACCGCCGATTGAACCAGTAGGTCAATCGGCGTGACATTATGCAGAACCTGAACATGATTGCTAAACGCATACATTGCAAAATGCATAGGCCACCCCTCCGAAGGAGGGGAATGTACCAGTATCGTACTTGTGGTTCAGTTCTATTTTTTCAGCTGTTTAATCTCGGCAACGGATAGACATGTCAATTTTGAAATCACAGAAACTTCATAACCCTTTTGCAACATGTTCAAAGCGATTTTTCGCTGCCTCTCTTCCATACCTTTTTTCGTACCTTGAATGAGACCTTCGTATACACCTTGAGCCCGACCTTCGTGCATACCTTGCTCTCGCCCTCTTTCCATGCCTTCAACGCGCCCTTCTTCTATACCTTGAGCTAACCCTTTTTCTATACCTTCATCTAACCACTTTTTCTTTTTCCTTTCCCATCCATAGTCTAAATTGTATTCATCTCGGGCTAGAGATGCCATATACTCTCTAGCTTCCTCCGATACTTCCACTGGATATTTTAATGGCATCATCGTTTCTCCATGTTTATTTTTCAACTGTTCAATCTCGGTAGTGGATAAACCGATCACCTCGGAAATCGCAGAAATCTGATAGCCTTTTTGCAACATATTCAAAGCGATTTCTTGCTGTGCTTCTACTTGACCTTGTTCAATACTCTGATCAAGATTTTCCTCAATGCCCTTAGCGCGACCTTCGTCAATGCCTTGATCGCGGCCTTCGTCTATACCTTGAACACGACCTTCTTGTATGCCTTGAACTCGCCCTATTTCCATTCCTTCTGCTATCATTCCTTGTTTTTCCCATTGATATTCACACTCACGTTTCTCTCGAGACATAGCTTTCCAATACTCCTTTTCTTCTTTGGATATTTCCATCTTCGTCTCTCCATGTTGTGATAAATGCTTTACTTGCTCGGCTGTCAATTCCGCCGAGTGTTTGATAATATAGCACTACCTATCTGCCATATCAACATATAGTATCGCCGTTTGTTGTAGTTGTGCATACCCTTAGCAACCACCCCGTCAGGCTGCGCCTGCCACCCCTCCGAAGGAGGGGAATGCGCGAGTATCGTACTTGTGGTTCAGTTCTATTTTTTTAGCTGTTTAATCTCGGCAACAGATAAACCTGTGACTTCGGAAATCAACGAGACCTCTAAACCTTTTTGCAACATGTTCAAAGCGATTTCTCGATGTCCTTTTTCTATGCCTTCTTCTATTAGTCCTTGCTTTCTCATCTCATGCTCCCACTCTCGTCTCTCTCGAGATGCAGCCTTCCAATACTCCCTCTGTTCTTTGGATACTTCCTCTAAATGTTCTAATGCCATCTTCGTCTCTCCATGTTGTGATAAATACGCTATTTGCTCGGCTGTCAAGTCCGCCGAATGCTTCATAATATAGCACCACCTATCTGCCATATCAACTAGTTCAAGGTGGCTCTTATTGAACCTATTCAATTCCACGAAAAACATCTTAAACCCCCAGTAAAGTTCTCTATCCTGATAGCCTTCAAAATTGATATTCGCCTTTTTGATATAGTCTTTCTCGACTTTGCTAAGCACGCTGAACTTGGTAAATATCAGTGAGTAGGTCGGTTTATTTTCTTTGGTCTTCTGTCCGCGCTTTAAGGATTGATTATGCAACCGCACCCAGTAGGCTAACATTCTAAACAAGAAGTCTTTATGAGGGTAGCTTTGCATCTCTATGTCCACATGCTCGCCGCTATTTAATTCGACATGGAGGTCTAGCACTACTTGTTTGCCATCCGGTGTGTCCGGTGGGATAGCACTGTCTTGCAGATGTAACTTATCGTCCGATTGACCGGGTTGATTGGTGGTATCGGATGCGGTATCTAGTATGTCGGGATTGAGTATCACCATATATGGGGCACGATCGGAGATCGGCAAGAAGCTCTTAAGTAGCGAGAACAATAATTGCTTATTGCTAGAGAAGTATCGCTTAAAGGAAATGTCTTCTGTCAAATCTAAGTATTCAGGTTGAGTTTTTTTCGCCATGAAATCTCCTGTAAGTTTTAGTTAAAACCTGTAGTTTGAGCGAATACTTGAGGTGTTTTTAGACAAATGGATGAACAGTAGTAAATATCCGATAAACGGTATGTTGAGGTGATGTGGGGCGGCTGAGTCGCTGCTTATTACAACTGTGCAGACCCTTACGGGCTGTTGAAAAAGTGCGGCATCGTACGAATTCAATCACTTGCGCCATTTGGTTTTGGTTTCCATAAATTGGATGGATGAATGTATAAATCGTGTAGGCACAACGCGTTACGGGCGGACATGTTAGTCCGCCCCTACAGGTGGGTTGGATAATTATGCGGCGCAAGCGGTTACGGTTTTGCAGAACAGTATTTTTTCAACAGTCCCATGCAGCGACCACCCGGTCAGGTGAAGCCTGCTACCTCTACAATAATGGGAATTGACTGGTGCAGATATGCTGCGACCACGCCTCTACACGAAATGTTGCTCTACGAGGGGATGCTATCTTTGGCGAGTTGGTCGGCGCGCTCGTTCTCTGCATAGCCGCTGTGGCCTCTGACCCATTGCCAGTTGATTTGCATTAGTGTGTTCAGGTGGTCTAGCTCTTTCCATAGGTCTTGGTTTTTGACTACTTTTTTGCTCATCGTTCGCCAGTTGTTTTGCTTCCAGTCGGCAATCCATATCTCTATGCCGTTTTTGAGGTAGAGCGAGTCGGTTATGAGATAGACGATATGTTTCTTACTTTTGAGTTTTTCCGGTTTGATTGCCGAGAGGCCTCGTATCGCGGCGGTGAGTTCCATGCGGTTATTCGTGGTGTGATGTTCTCCGCCGCAGAGTACTTTTTCATGTGTTCCGTAGATCAGTATCGCCGCCCAGCCGCCCGGTCCGGGGTTGCCTCGACATGCGCCGTCGGTATAAACATAGATGGGCTTCATGTCTAACATGATAGCTCCCTCAAGCGGTCGGTTGCGGTGCTTCGGGCTTTATTATTCGGTCTTTCCATATCGGACCTAGCGGTATCAAACGCGAGACTTGTTTTACTGCGAGTATTGCATAAAAGGAGCTACCCCATTTCATAAAACGTCTGCAACCTCGCGAGATTTTACCGGCATAACCGGGGTGGTTTTTGTATCGGACTAGCGGAGGAGCGAAGTAGCATAATTCTTTTATCTTAAAGCCCAGCACCGAGAGCCAGTCTTTTACTCGAAAAGGCGTATAGAAGTTGCCGCACCACGGTGGATTGGCTCGTCCATGTAATTGAAACAGCTTGAATAAACCTTGATAACTTATTGGATTAAAAGAGATTATTATAAGTGACCCTTCGGAGATTAGCACTCTATCGACTTCGCGCAAAAACTCGTGCGGCTGCGAGATGAATTCGAATATATGGTGTGCGATGATCAAATCCATGCTCTCGGTATCAAACGGTAGAGATGTGAAATCGGCAAGTATACCGGTGTCGGAATACCTAGTTGCATTGACGATACATTGAGTGCGCACGCGACTACAGGATAATAGCTCGTCGCCTACTTCAAAGGATGCGATATGCGCTGCGTAATAGCCCATCGTTCTCTCTAACCAAGGCTGTAGTGCCGGTTCGGTTTCCATCCATAGCTTTCTATTGACATCGCTCTGATACCACTCGTCCAATAATAAGGAGTTTTGCGATGGTGTTCTTTCGATACGTTTTTTCTTAAAGTTAAACATCGTCATGCAACCGAAAGCGTAGGCACGGCTGCCAACAATTCTTGGGTGTAGGCATGCTTCGGTTTTGATAAAATTTCCAAGGTATCGCCGTATTCTATAAATTTCCCCTTATAAATAACGGCAATTTCGTGCGCCAAATAGGCAACGATAGAGATATCGTGGGTAATGAACAGGTAGCCTAGATTGAGTTGTATTTGTAGTTCTTGTAATAAATTGAGTATTTGCGCCTGCACCAGCACATCCAGCGCACTGGTGGGTTCGTCCCATATAATGAAGTCGGGCTTGGCGGCAAGTGATCTAGCGATGCAGATACGTTGGCGTTGACCGCCCGACAGCTGATGCGGGTAGCGTCTTAGATAATCATCGCTTAAACCGACTTGCTCCAGCAATCTATTCAGTTCGGCATTCAAGTCATCGCACCCTTTACATAGTAGTGCTTCGCTTAGAATCTGTGCAACGGACATCTTAGGGTTCAGCGAAAAAAACGGATCTTGGAATACGATCTGCGTCTGTGCTTTGATATCGTCCACCGGCTCGGGGTCTCCACTCTCGGCGGCTATATGGATTTTTCCACGGCTGGGTCTATTCAAAGCCAGCAAGGCTCTGGCAATGGTGGTTTTACCGCTCCCCGACTCACCGACTAATGCCAGTGTTTTCCCGCGGCGTAGCGTAAACGAGACACCGTCTACGGCTTTTACGGTATGTTTTATTTGCCTCAATAATCCGCTGCGCAATTGGAAATGGACGGCTAAATCGTCAACCTCTACCCTGCCCTCCGAAGTTTTAGTATTGCTATCAAATTTTTGTAGTTGCCCTTCGGGGTTTAACAGATAGCCACGCTTGGATTGGTCGGGTAGCATTTGATAAAGACTGCGGGTATATTCGTGGCGCGCTTGCTTGAAAAATATATCGGCATTCGCTTCTTCCAATATCTTGCCGTGTCGCATCACTGCGATACGCTCGGCAACATTAGCAACCACCGACAAATCGTGAGAGATAAACAGCATTGCCATACCGCGGCGTTTTTGTATATCGCACAACAGTTCGAGCACTTGTGCTTGTATCGTAACATCCAATGCGGTGGTCGGTTCGTCGGCAATCAATAAAGCGGGGTTTGCAACCAGTGCCATCGCAATCATCGCCCGTTGTTTCATGCCGCCCGACAACTGATGCGGGTACGATTGGAACACGCGCTCGGGATCCGGCAGTCCTACATCTTCAAACAACTTTAACGCACTCCGATGCGCCGTAGCCCCCTTCTGCTTGCGATGCAGTGCCAGTGGTTCTAAAATCTGTTTGCCTATTTTCATTACCGGATTGAAAGAGGTCATCGGCTCTTGGAAGATCATCGCCAGTTTGGCGGCGCGATAAAAGCGCATTTGGTATGCCGGCAGTTTGAGTAAGTCGGTGCCGTTCAGTTCTACGGAACCCGAACTGATTTGCAAATTGGATGACAGCAAACGAAGCAGAGCCAATGCGGTCAAAGATTTACCCGACCCCGACTCTCCCAACAATGCAAAGCTCTGCCCTTCGGCTATATCAAAGCTGATATGATCAACCAGCACACCGCCTTGTGCAGGATCTAGGGTCTTTATCGTTAAATCGCGAACACGCAACAAAGGTTTCATTTGGCGGTCTCCGCAGAACGAGGATCAAAAGCATCTCTAACGCCGTCGGCAAAAAGATTTGCGCACAATACCAGCCCGAATAAAAAGAGCATTGCGGCGAGCAACGGCCACCAGACTATCGGTTCGCGTGCCATCTCCAAACGCGCGCTGTTGATCATATTGCCCCAGCTATTCATCGTCGGGTCTACACCGATGTTGATATACGACAGCACCGTTTCGGCCAGCACCAAGCCGCTAAAATCCAACGCGATAGTGATAAACACGATGTGCATCACATTCGGCAAAATATGGCGCAGTAGCAACTGCCAATGCGGAATACCCAGCACTTGCGCAGCTTCTATATAATTCATCTCTTTAATCTTCAGCGTCTCGGCGCGTAGCAAGCGGCATAAGCCGGTCCAGCTGGTGATGCCGAGGATGCCGCACAGAAACAGCAATCTCAAATCGGAACGTTCGGTGAGATTATTAAACTGGTCGGGGTTTTGATCCATATAAACATGGAGCATCAGAATTGCGGCAGCAACCAAAAGCACACCCGGCACCGAGTTCAGCGTTGTGTACAGATATTGAATGACATCGTCTATTCTACCCAGAAAATAGCCGGCGCAAACTCCCAACACCAATGCGAAGGGTAGCATTATCAGCGTTGTCAGCGTGCCGATTAAAAATCCGGTGCGTATGCTTTTGATCGCTTGATACAACACATCCGAGCCGATCTTATCGGTGCCTAGCACATAATAATAGTGACTCATATAGGCAACCGTAAAAATTATCACAACGAGTAGCATCAGGGTTATCATCACCGCTCGCCACGGCAACTCGTGATGATCGTGTATCAACATCGGCACAACCCGCTCTATGGGCTTGGCACTATGCTTGGCATAGAAAAAGCAAATCAGTAAGTAAATGAAAAGGAAGCATAGCAATCCGAAAAATATCCCTTTGAAGATGCGCACACCGATATCAAAAGCCTTTTGCTGTTCCATAGTCTGCAAACGTTTATGTATCCATGCGTGGAGCGGTTGTAGCTGTTCGAGATCATCCAAGTGTGCACCGCCGTATTGGAGGCGCGGGTAATGCTGTTGAGTCGCTCCGTCGGCAATATAAAATTCTTTGACATACGCATGCGTTGCGAAAGGTGCCGAATAGCTTTTCTCGGTGCGCTCGCGCAGCGGTAGTAAGATCTGATCTAAAACACTGACGATCTCGTTTGAATAGATAACCTCGTTGTTCGCACCTCGCTGATCCAACGCTTTATGAAAGTGCAGCGAGTCCAAAAATGCAACCATGAAGTAGAACATCAGAAACACCGCAGAAATCATTGCGGTTTTGTTGCGCGCAAGTTTTCTCCAAATCGCTCGCAGATGGGTGCGCGTGCGCGCATAATAAAAATATACGATGAATAATGCGATCAATACGAAAAAGAACCCATCGCTCAGCAAAATAACCGGCTTGATCATTCTAAACGCACCCTAGGGTCAACCAGTGTATAGGAAATATCGGTGAGTAGTAAGCCGATGATGTATAGGAACGACCCCAAAAAGACCATTGCCCTGACGATCGCAAAATCCTCTCGGGCAATCGCATCTATCGTATAGCTGCCTAGACCCGGGATGCCGAAAAAGGATTCTATAATCAAGCTCCCCAAAAACAACAAAGGCAAGATGACGACGATACCGGTGAGTATCGGGATCATCGCATTCGGCAACACATGATTGAACAAGATATAAAAATCGTTCAGTCCTTTGGCTCTTGCGGTAGTAACATAATCTTTGGAGATTTCTTCGAGGAATATCGTACGGTACCAGCGACTGCCTGCCCCGATACCGCTAACAACGCCGATCAACACCGGCAGTATTACGAATTTGATTGCATCGACGCCGGTATCGTATCCCGATATAGGCACCAGATTGAGTAGCTTGGCAAACAGATATTGTCCGCCGATGATATAAAAAAGTGCCGAGATGGACATCAAGACGACGCACAATACGACCGAACCGAAATCAACATATGTTGCCCTGAAAAATACCATGAACAATGCAAAGCTGATATTGACCAGCAAACCGATCAACAAAGTCGGTACGGCAATCGCCAAGCTCGGCCACATGCGTTGCTTGATATCGTGGCCGATGTTGCGCCCGCTGTCCGAAGGACCGAAATCAAATGCGAACAGACGTACCGATTTTGCGTAAAAGATAGTATCGGTTAGTGCACCCAGGCCTCGTTGTTCGCCGTTATATAACAAAGGTTTATCGTAGCCTCGCTCGCTTTTCCAAAAATCTATCTGCTCTTGTGTGACATAGCGTTCACCCAAGTGCATGCGGGCGATATCGTCGGGTGTATTAACGACGAAAAATAACGCGAAGGTTAGCAAGTTCACTCCTATCAAAATAGGTATTGCATAAACGATACGACGAAACAGATAGTTAATCATAACGCAACCGCTCGTTGTCGTTTTTTATAGATATAGACGGCAGGCAAAACAGCAATAAATAGCACCAACAAGAAAATTAAAATCGGTTCGAGTTCCGGTTGATTCCATTGTACTTGGTTTTGTGCACGCAGCTCGCTATTGATGTTGAAGTATTTTAATCTATTATGCGCCAACTGATTCGGTTTTACATTGCCCAACCAATCGTGGTAGAGTGCGAAAGACTTGGGATGGATGCCCCAAATCCACGGCGCATCGTAGCGTAGGAGCTCCAGCATTTCGTCTATCAACGCTTGTCTCTCGGCACCGTTCGGCAAACTGCGCATCCGCTCGAACATCTCGTCGAAACGCGGGTTTTGATAGTTGGAATAGTTTGCGCCTTGGTTGGAAACTTTCCCGTTGGGGCCGTAAAACAAAAAGAAAAAATTCTCCGGGTCGGGATAATCGGCATTCCATCCCAAGCGAAACACCTGTGTGGTGCCTTTGTTCAGCTTGTCTTGAAAACGATTATAGTCGGTGTTGCGTATCACCAACTGCACGCCTAGATTATCGAATTGCTTGCGCGTCCAATTTAGAAATGCTTTGGCGTCGGGTCCGGTTCCGACCGTATCGAAATTTATCACCAACGGTTTTTGAGTTTGTTGATCTATGCCGTCTTTGTAACCGGCTTCCGCCAATAAACGCTTGGCTTCGGATATGGGTTTGCGCCGAGCTTGCCCGTCTACCCAATCGTAGACATAAGGGTTGATGCCTTCGGCACCCGATACATTGCCGAACATGCCGGGCGGTAGCGGACCTTGCGCCGATAAGCCACGCCCGTTTAGAAAAATAGAAATATACTCTTCCATATTGATGGCAATAGAGAGTGCTTGCCGCAACTTTCTAGCTCGCTCGTCGCTACCACCGACAATCGGATCCAGCATATTGAACCCCGTATAATAAGTAGATAGCTGGTAGGAAACCGACAATCGGATACCCTTGTCAATCATAAAATCGGTCAAATCCAGTTCGCCCTGCTTGCCTATTTGTATCGCTTGATCGAAGCTATCGGTGCTGATGCCCGAACTATCGTAATAGCCTTGTAAAAATTTATTCCAATAGGGAATACTCTCTTTCTCCAAGCTGTAGACGACTTTATCGATAAACGGCAGTTGTTTATTTGCGTCAACCAAAAGCCCTTGTTCCCGGTCTCCGATATCGCCTTCGGCAGGATAATAGTCGGCTCTAAAATTAGGGTTGCGTACCAGAGTCATCCGCAAGTTGGGGTTATTCTCGGTCATCATAAAAGCCCCCGTACCGATAGGAAACCAATCCAGCGTGATATTGCGTTCTTTGAGTGCCGGCTGATGATAAAAACGATCGGCTTCCCACGGCATCGCCGCAAAAAACGGCATCGCAAGCCAATAGATAAATTGCGGATAATCCTTGCTCACCGTTATCCTATACCGATAATCGTCGATGAGTTCTACGCCTGCCATTTGCTCGTTGCGCAAATCCAACCACGCCTCACGCGCAAGGTCTTCGCGCAAGCTCGCAATGCGCGCTCTGAACTCCGGAAAGCCGACGATGTATTGTGCCAGAATACTTGCAATCGGAGAATACCGCGCCGGGTCTGCCAGGCGTTTGATCTGATAAACATAGTCGGCGGCTTTTAATTCACGCGTCGCTTGTTCGTTAAAGTCCGCCAAGCGTTCTATCTCGGTCAACTGTTCGTCGGACATCACATGATATAAATAATCGTCGCCGGAAGCTACAAACGCCGGATGCGGCTGGAATAAAATACCCGGATTTATTTCTATATCGTAGACGATATATGTTGCGTTCTCCTCATCGGTGCGATACCCCTCTGCGTCTACATAAGATAGGGTCGGCATCCGGTTGGCGGTTAGCGGGATGAGTTGATAGGGTCGCTTTAGATAATGGTATTGCAACACCGGTTCGTATATCTGTCCTAGAATTGCGTATTCGTTGCTACTGTATGCACGCACCGGATCTAAATGCTTCGGACGTTCGGTGAAACTGGAATAATAGGTATTGTCGGTCGAATCTCCGTACGGGTTATTCCACACCGCATCACTACACGCCGATAGTAGTAGCAATATCATCGGGTAAAAACACCATTGTTTACCTCGTAGTCGCTGTGCAAAAATCACTCTATACTTTGCTATGTCTTTGTGTTTCATTTTCCCGATTAAAAGTCAATACCGACGGCTGCGTGAATATCTTCAGATAATTCTATTTTTACATATTCCTGTCATATTTTCGCGTCATTATAGTGGCATTGCAGGATTATCCCTAGCAATAATTTAATTAACTATTCAGGAGTATAGAATGAAAAAATTTCAATCTTACCTTGCCCTCGCTGGATTTTTCGTTCTGAGTATCGGCATCGCCGATGCAAGAGATCAAATCTCCATCGTCGGTTCTTCAACGGTATATCCATTCGCAACCGTAGTTGCCGAACATTTCGGCCAAACTTCTAGTTTCAAAACCCCAAAAATAGAATCAACCGGTTCGGGCGGTGGTTTGAAACTTTTTTGCGCAGGACTCGGGGTGCAAACACCGGATATCACCAACGCATCTCGCCGAATTAAACAAAGCGAGATTGATAGTTGCCGTGAAAACGGTGTCGACCAAATTATAGAGGTTAAAGTAGGCTACGACGGCATCGTGTTGGCTAATTCTAAAAAAGCCGATATGATGAAAGTCGAGCTTAAGGATATCTACTTGGCACTCGCCAAAGACATTCCCAACCCGGACGGTTCGGAATCGTTCGTACCCAACCCGCATAAAATGTGGAGTGATGTCAATGCCGACCTACCCGAAACCAAGATTATGGTGCTAGGTCCTCCGCCTACTTCGGGTACCCGTGATGCCTTCGTAGAACTCGGAATGGAAGGGGGTTGCAAAAATTACGAGTGGATCAAAGCAATGAAGTCTGTCGATAAAACTGTATACAAAGCACGTTGCCATAGTATTCGTGAAGATGGTGCCTATATAGAAACCGGTGAAAACGATAACCTCATCGTGCAGAAGCTCAGCGTCAATCCCGATGCTTTCGGAATCTTCGGGTTTAGTTTTCTTGAGCAGAATATGGATCTCGTCCAAGGTGCGTTGATCGGCGATGTGTCCCCGGTATTCGAGACCATCTCCGACGGTAGCTATCCCATATCCAGAGCCTTATACTTCTATGTAAAAAAACAGCATGTAGGCGTTATCCCGGGCCTTGCCGAATACGCTAAAGCGTTTATCAATCCCGAAGCAACCGGCCAAGAAGGCTATCTGATAGAAAGAGGCTTAATACCAATGGGGCCGGCCGAACACGAATCCGTTATGGATGCGGTGAACAATCTAGAAATTCTCTCGGCAACCTTATAGCACAACAATCAATTCCGTCGCTTGCTCTATATAGGGCAAGCGACACACTTTCTTATCATCCCAATTTTATGCTAAGGTTCTGTACGACTTCATGCCGATTGGCCTACCGGCTCAATCGGTGGTTCTACTGGTTAAACAGCCGATACCTGCAATTTCAACTTCGACAGTGCAATCTACCGGCATCGGACCCAATCCGATTGAAGTGCCGCAACAGATAATATCCCCCGGATATAGCGTCATATTGCGAGAGAGCGCGGTGACGACCTCGGGTGGATTGAAAATCATATCTTTTGCCGGGTAATGCTGGACTTCGGCACCGTTCACACGGGTTATGATTTCAAGGTCTCGCCAATCCAGTTGGGTTGCAATCGCAGGACCGAATACACCGAAGCCGTCAAAACCTTTTGCGCGGCTCCATTGATCAAAGCCTGCGTACTCTTTTAATAACCCGAAAGCGGTCACATCGTTGATGCAAGTATAACCGAATATCGCATCGTTGCCGGCTTTAGGATTTTCAAGATTACAGGCAACTTTGCCGACAACGATACCGAGTTCACCCTCATAAAAAACCTCGCCTTCGTAAAACTTGGGATATCTAATAACCGCTTCGGGTCCGGCATAAGTATTCGCAGGCTTGAATAAATACAAAGGTGTCTTGGGATAAGGTAATTTATTTTTATCGGCAAGAGCCGCATAATTATTCCACAATGCTATCATTTTGCTCGGTGTGCACGGGGTTAATAATGTAACTTTATCCAAACGCACGGTTTGATCGGTGAGCGGCGGAGTGTTAAAAGGATGGTCATCCTCGGTATCACAAAGTCTAATTTCCTGCCCTTCCAAGCAACCTATTTTTATTCTATTTCGGTGTTCAAACCGTACCCACAAACTCATTTCGCATCCTTAAATATCAGGTATTTTCAAGTAATTCTTTGTCGAATAATTCCAGTTGTTCGTCCAGCCATTCTACGAGTTTATTTTTTTCTATTCTATTCGCTTCTACGCTCAATAAATGTCGCCATTTTTTGGCGTGTCTGTGTCCCTTAAATAAATTCTGCACGGCTTGTAACAATTTTTTATTGAATGTGTTTTTGCCGATTTGATATTCTATATAAAGCAACATCATTCTAGCAATATCTATCGGGGATTTATAATCCATATAACGATTATAAAACAATGCGTCGACCTCGTGCAGAATGAAAGGACTTTTCTGTACCGCCCGGCCCAGCATCACTCCGTCTACGAGGTCCAATTCTCGGTACGCAGTAGCTATATCCTGTATGCCACCGTTCAAGATAATCTCCAAGTCGGGACGCGCTTGCTTGAGTCTATAGACATACTCGTATTCGAGCGGCGGTATTTCTCTATTTTGTTTAGGAGATAATTTGCCTAGCAGTGCCTTGCGGGCATGGACGATGAATGTGTTGCAGCCGGCATCGGCAATACATTCTATAAAACGATAAAACCGTTCGTAGCCGTCGTAATCGTCAACACCGATTCTACACTTCACACTGACGGGTAAATCACTCGCTTGCGACATTAAGTCGACACAATCTGCGATGCGTTGTGGTGTCTTCATCAAGCAGGCTCCGAATTGCGCCTTACCTACTCTAGGGCTGGGGCATCCTGCATTGATGTTAATCTCGTCATAACCGTATTGTTCGGCATATTCGGCGCAACGCGCCATATCTTCGGCACAACTCCCTCCGACCTGCAATGCCAAAGGATGTTCCCGATCGGAAAAACCCAATAAACGACCACGATCACCGTTCAGTATTGCATGACTGCTCAGCATTTCCGTATACAGCATCGCATGACGGCTAATCAATCGTAATAAATAGCGAAAGTGACGGTCGGTGTAAGCCATCATCGGTGCTACACAAAAACGTCTATGTACACTTAAATTCATCGGCTTATTATATGCAATGTTTTGCGATTAAACAAAAGCGTATCGGCATTGTATATCGTACAATAGACACTATGGAACCCGCTCTTCGTATCTCAAATTTGGACAAAACCTATCCGAACGGACAAATAGCTCTACATAAAGTTGATCTGGTCGTAGAACACGGTGATTTTTTCGCCCTTCTAGGGCCTAACGGTGCAGGCAAATCTACAACCCTCGGCATCATCACTTCACTGATCAAAAAAACTGCAGGTGAAGTACATATATACGGACTCAACATAGATACACATTTCAATAAAGCCAAAAAGTACATCGGGCTGGTGCCACAAGAGTTCAGCTTTAATCAATTCGAGCCGGTGATTGAAATTTTAGTTAACCAAGCGGGTTATTACGGCGTGCCACCTCGTAAAGCGCATAGCCGTGCAGGAGAGTACCTTAAAAACCTAGGTTTATGGGAAAAGCGTTATCAGGAAGCACGCAATCTCTCGGGAGGGATGAAACGACGTTTGATGATTGCTCGCGCAATGCTACATCAGCCTCAACTATTGATTTTGGACGAACCGACCGCCGGTGTCGATATAGAGATAAGACGGATGATATGGCACTTTCTGAGCGAACTCAACGAACAGGGTACGACGATCATACTCACCACGCATTACTTGGAGGAAGCCGAGAAATTATGCCGCAATATCGCCATCATAGATCAAGGAAAAATCATTGCAAACACAACGATGCGCAATTTACTCAATAGCTCGGACTCCGAATCGTTCACCCTTTATCTAACCGAACCTATCACTGCAGATAATATGCCGACCATAGATTCGGTGACTTTAAAGCAGATTGATGCGTATACCTTAGAGGTGATTACCGGCTCCAATACCGATTTGGCGCGAGTATTTACCGAGCTGTCGCGTCACAACATTCGCTTATTGAGTCTACGCAACACCTCCAATCGCTTGGAAGAGTTATTCTTAAAATTAGTATCCGAGCACGATACTTTACCGTTGAACAACTCCGATATAGAAAGGCGCGTGCAATGAACAAATCTAAATCTGAGTACCCGCAATATATAGCGATAGTGCTTTATACGCTATTGAGACGAGAGATATTACGTTTTATGCGTATTTGGATACAGACTTTGCTACCGCCGGCGATAACGACGGTGCTGTATTGCGTTATCTTCGGCGAGCTGGTCGGTCGGCAGCTCTCCGGCATGGGAGGATACACCTATATGGAATACATTATTCCGGGATTAATCCTGATGGCGGTAATCACCAATTCCTACAGCAATGTCGTCACCTCGTTCTACAGCACCCGCTTTCATAAAAACATAGAGGAAATGCTTATCTCACCGATGCCTGCATACATATTAATGATAGGCTTTATTGCCGGCGGCATGGCAAGAGGCTTAGTCGTAGGTCTGGTCGTCTGGATAGTCTCCTTAGTATTTGCAACGCTCCCCTTCCCCGATTTCGGTTTGACAATCGTCGTGTTGCTGTTGACTTCTGCGGTATTTTCCACTGCCGGCATGATCAACGGTATATATGCCAGAAGTTTCGATGGGATTTCAATCATTCCCACTTTTATTTTGATGCCTTTGACCTATTTGGGCGGTGTCTTTTATTCGGTAGAAATACTACCCGAGGTATGGCGCAACATCACTTTATTCAATCCGATTTTTTATATGATAGATATATTCAGACACGCCAGCATGGGATTTAGTGATGTCAATGTTTCCAGATCTCTGATTATCCTGGCCGGCTGTTTAGTCGTTTTGGTAACTATTTGCCTACAGCTGCTGGTACGAGGTGTTCGCATACGCAACTGATCTACCGATGATAGACAGCGACCCGCAAGAAACCAGAGAATGGCTCGATGCACTGGACGATCTTAGCGAAACAGCCGGCAAACAGCGCGCCGTTTATTTATTAAAGCGTATAGAAGAATACGCACAAGCACAAGGCATTTCTACGCCGAGCACTATCGCAAACACCCCTTATATCAATACCATCCCGACTGACGAACAAGCGGCAAGCCCGGGTGATAATGCGATAGAACACCGTATTCGCTCGTTGATACGATGGAATGCCGCAGTCATGGTGATTCGTGCCAATAAAAAGTACAACGGCATCGGCGGACATATTGCAACCTTCGCTTCTGCAGCAACACTCTACGATGTGGGGTTCAACCATTTCTTTAAGGGACCCAATCATCCCGACGGTAGCGATTTATTATTTATCCAAGGACATAGCTCACCGGGTATTTATGCACGGGCATTCCTAGAGGGGCGTCTCTCCGAGAAACAGCTTAACGGATTTCGTTTTGAAATCGGCGAACAGGGCTTGTCGTCTTATCCACACCCTAAACTGATGCCCGATTTTTGGCAATTCCCCACTGTTTCTATGGGGCTTTCGTCGATTATGGGAATTTACCAAGCGCGCTTTATGCATTATTTGGAAAACCGCAAACTTGTAACATGCAAAGGGCGACGGGTTTGGGTGTTTCTAGGGGACGGCGAGATGGACGAACCCGAAGCACTGGGGGCTATTTCTCTTGCCGGTCGTGAAAAGCTGGATAACTTGACTTTCGTTATCAACTGCAATCTGCAACGATTGGACGGACCGGTGCGCGGAAACGGCAAAATTATTCAAGAACTTGAGGCTATTTTCAGAGGATCGGGTTGGAATGTTATCAAAGTCATTTGGGGATCTTACTGGGATCCTTTATTGAAAAAAGATAAAGAAGGTCTGTTGGTGAAGAGAATGGGAGAAGTAATAGACGGTTATTATCAAAACTACAAAGCGAAGGAAGGTTCTTATATACGCAAACATTTCTTCGGCAAATACCCGCAGTTGTTAGATATGGTTTCCGACTTATCCGATCTGGATTTATGGAAATTGAACAGAGGCGGGCACGACCCCAATAAAGTCTATGCGGCATATCACGCAGCGGTCAATCACAAAGAACAACCTACCGTAATTTTAGCCAAAACAGTCAAAGGTTACGGCATGGGGGAGTCGGGCGAGGGGCAGAACCGCTCGCATCAGCAAAAGAAGATGGATATAGAGTCGTTAAAGACGATGCGCGATCGCTTTAACTTACCGCTCACCGACAAGCAAGTAGAAAATCTGGAGTATATCGCCCTGTCCAAAGATAGCGACGAATATCATTACTTATACGAACATCGTACGAAGCTCGGCGGCTTTATGCCACAAAGAAGCCATCTGCGCAGAGCCGCTCCGCTACCCTACCCGAGTCTGGATAGCCTCTCCGCCTTACTCAAACCGACGGGCAAAGCCTTCTCTACGACGATGGCTTTCGTACGCATCCTAACTTTGCTATGCAGAGATCCACAATTCGGGCGTTATGTGGTACCGATCGTTCCCGACGAGGCACGCACTTTCGGTATGGAGGGAATGTTTCGTACTCTGGGCATTTATTCGTCGGTCGGACAACTCTACGAACCGCAAGACATAGACGAAATCATGTACTATAAAGAAGATAAATCGGGTCAGATACTGGAGGAATCTATCTGTGAGGCGGGTGCATTTTCATCGTGGATTGCGGCAGCAACTTCGTACAGCGAGCATAGTTTGAACATGGTGCCCTTTTATATATTCTATTCGATATTCGGTTTCCAGCGCATCGGCGACCTCGCCTGGGCGGCGGGTGATATGGAGTCGCGCGGTTTTTTAATCGGAGCAACATCGGGGCGTACCACGCTAGCCGGCGAAGGCTTGCAACATCAGGATGGACAAAGTCATTTACAAGCTGCGGTGATACCTAACTGCATTAGTTATGATCCTTGTTTTGCTTACGAACTTGCGGTGATTATTCATCACGGATTGAAGCGTATGGTCGGCAAACAAGAGAATATCTTCTTTTATATCACCGTGATGAACGAAAGTTACGGACATCCCGAAATGCCCGGAGATATCGCCGCACAGATTATTCGCGGTATCTATTGCCTGAAATCATCATCTCATCCTCAAGTTCGCCTATTGGGTAGTGGTGCAATTTTGCGAGAATGTATCGCCGCACAAAAACTATTGCAGGACGACTGGGATATAGAAGCCGAAGTCTATAGTGTGACTAGCTTCACCGAATTGTCTCGCGACGGACACGATACGCTGCGCTGGAATAGATTGCATCCTTTAGGCGATAAACGCACACCTTATGTCACCCGATGTTTGACTCAAGCGGATATTCCCGTCGTCGCCGCCAGCGACTATATGCACAGCTATGCCGAACAAATACGCGCTTATATTCCCGCACCTTACTATACTCTGGGAACCGACGGCTACGGACGCTCGGATACTCGCAAGCAACTACGACGTTTTTTTGAAGTAGATAGATACCATATCGTATTAACCGCACTGCAAGCCCTGGCGAACAACAAAAAGCTACCGCCCGATATAGCGGCTTCGGCAATAGAAAAATACCGAATTGACTCCGATACCGAAAATCCGGCAAAGTGTTAGAGAGAAATGGCAAGCACAACCGAATTCTCCGGAATTAATAAATGCTTGCGTTATAATCGGTGACAATCAAACGATAACCGATATTACTATGGAATCTCAGATAACTGTACCGAATGTAGACGACTTTGATGTTGTTGAAATCAGCGAGATATTAGTCGCACTCGGTGATACCGTAAATGCCGACGACAGCGTCGTGACTTTGGAAAGTGAAAAAGCGGCGATGGAAATCCCATCTACCAAATCGGGAGTGATCAAGGATATACATGTAAAAGTAGGCGATGCGGTTAAAACCGATACTTTGTTGGTTACTCTGGAAACAGAGTCGGATACAAATCAAGCCGAGACTGCAGAACCTGAATCTGTAACAACGAGCGAAGATACAACGGCAATCCAAACTGCAACACGACCTCAAGAGGCACTACAAACTCAAGCTATAGATAAAGAAGAGGTGGTTACACAACAACAAACTCCTCATGCTATCGAATCAAAAGATACAACGGCATTGCGTGCAAGCCCTTCGGTGAGACGTTTTGCGCGTGAGCTCGGTGTTAAGCTCTCGGCGGTTGCCGGCACCGGTCCTAAAGGACGGATTACCAGAGCGGATGTTGCCCAATACTTTAGTACTGCGGTTACATCGGTAGCACAAAGTAAACCGGCAGCCAAACGAGTTGACTACAAACGCTTCGGCAATACCCGAACCGAAAGTATCGGCGGAGTACAACGGATAATTGCCGAACATCTGCAAAGCACATGGCAAACCATCCCGCATGTATGGCAGCACGGTGAAGCCGATATAAGTGAATTGGAAAACTACCGCAAGCAACACTTTAACGGAGCTAAAAAATCAAGCAAGACCACATTATTGCCTTTTCTAATAAAAGCATTGGCACACTCGTTAAGAGAATTCCCTCGCTTTAATGCCTCTTTAGAAAACTCTAAAACCCTGTTGCTCAGGGAGTATTATCACATCGGCTTTGCGATTGATACCGAGCATGGCTTATTCGTGCCGGTGATACGAGATGTGGATCAAAAAGATATCAAAACTATAAACAGCGAACTCAAACAGCTTGCACGACAAGCCAAAGCAGGCAAATTAAGTGCCGACGATATGTCCGGAGGTTGCATCACCATCAGCAATCTAGGCGGTCTTGATAGTGGTGCATTTACACCGATAATCAACGCACCCGAAGCGGCAATTCTGGGTATTAGCCGTACCCGCATCACGCCGGTCTGGGATGGCGAACAATTCGTGCCCAGACCCATGCTACCGTTGCATCTATGCTACGACCATCGCTTGAATAACGGTGTTGCCGCAGTTAATTTTCTTAATCATTACAAAGCGTTATTATCTAAACCCGATATTTTCAATTAGGAGATAATGGCTGCAACTTCTACTAAACAACAGGGCAGTGAACGTCTAGTCGTCATCGGTGGCGGACCTGGCGGCTACAGTGCTGCGTTCAGAGCTGCCGACTTGGGCTTTGAGGTTACGCTCGTCGAACGTTATTCGGTATTGGGTGGCGTGTGCTTGAATGTCGGTTGTATTCCGTCTAAAACATTGCTCCATACGAGTGCCGTCATTAGAGCTGCACAAGGATTGAAAGAACAGGGCATTGTCTTCGGTTCTCCGGAAATCAAACCAAAAGAATTGATGCAATTCAAAGACTCGGTCATCGCACGCTTGAACAAAGGGCTTGCCAAACTTGCCGAACAACGACGCATTCGAGTGATACACGATACTGCTTGCTTCCATTCCGAAGACAAATTAAAACTGACCGAATCATCAAAAACCATAGACTTTGATAAAGCAATTATTGCAACCGGCTCTCGCAATCGTCGTATAGAAAGTGCAATAGACCCTACACAACTTATGTATTCGGGCGATGCCCTAAACATAAAGCATGTTCCTAGTCGGTTGTTGATTATCGGCGGCGGTATCATCGGCATAGAAAACGCTTTTATCTATCAAGGCCTCGGGTCGGCGGTTGAAATTGTCGAACTTCAACCGCAATTACTCGAGATGTGCGATACCGATATCGGCAAACCGTTGCTAGACCGCTTGACCGACATTTGTGATGCAATCTACACGCAAGCCCGAATTAGCAAAATTGAAAACGATAAAGACGGATTGCTTGCGGAAATTAAAACATCAAATACTACTATCACGCGCCGCTTCGATGCCGTTTTAATCGGCACCGGGCGATTACCGAATAGCGATATGCTAGGACTCGATACTATAAGTTTGCTGACCGACGATAACGGTTATATCGTAGTTGACGAATGTATGCGTACTAACGTGGCCAATGTTTATGCAGTCGGTGATGTAGTCGGCAATCCGATGCTCGCCCATAAAGCGTCGCATCAAGGTAAAATTGCAGCCGAACACGCCGCCGGGATGCGGGTTTCCTTCACCGACAAAGCTATTCCTTGGGTCATCTACAGCGATCCCGAATTGGCATGGGTCGGCATGACCGAAAAAACGGCGCGCAAAGCGGGAATAGATTATCAAAGTGCGATATTCCCGTGGCAGGCGAGTGGACGCGCACTCGGCACGAAACGAGGCGACGGTCTGAGTAAGCTAATCTATCATAGCGGAAGCAAGAGATTATTGGGCGGTGCCGTTTGCGGCGCAGGTGCCGACGAACTGATTGCAGAAATAACCTTGGCACTCGAGATGGATAGCGATCTCTACGATATCTCGTTGAGCGTACACCCCCACCCTACTTATGCGGAAACAATATCACAAACTGCAGAACTTGCACTCGGCACGGTCACCGAACTTTATACCGGCAAACCGCGTAAACGATAATTGGCGTCCTCATAATTGGCGTCCCCAAGGGGATTCGAACCCCTGTTACCGCCGTGAAAGGGCGATGTCCTAGGCCGACTAGACGATGGGGACGCAGTGAAAGTGTAAATTGTGACGATAAGCCGCCTTTATGTCAAGTAAATTATGAATCGTGCAGTGCTTTAGAGCTGACGACGACACCGTCGCTGTCTGCATAAAGCCAATCACCGGGTTTGCAACTCACACCACCTAAGTTCACCTTTACATTGCAAGTACCCCTATCTTTCTTTTCACTTTTACACGGATGGGTAGCGAGTGCTTTCACGCCTATCTTTAAGGTTGCAATGATATCGCTGTCTCTGATACAGCCGTTGATTACAACACCACACCAGCGATTGTCTATTGCCAGTTGTGCTAATAAATCACCCAACAACGCACAACGCTTCGAACCACCGCCGTCTACGAGTAATACCCTATTGCGCCCTGCCTCTTGCAGTGTTTTTTTGACGAATGAATTGTCTTCAAAACATTGCACGGTTGCAATCTCGCCGCAGAAAGCCGGCACACCGCCGTAATCCTTCAGCGGCAAAGCCATATATTGTAGTTCTTGTAAATGTGCATCGCACAAATCTGCTGTTTTGATAATCATCTTTTATTCCTGATTGTTGGTGAATGCTTTAATAATTAGTTGAGTTTATATTTTACCGTAAATTGCTGTTTACGATAACCCTCGATAACCGCCGCTTCAATTAGCGGAGATTTTATCAATATATCGCGTAGCTGTTCGTTTTGCTTCTGATCTTGATAACTTGTTCTGAATTTTAATTCTATACCGTCGTTTTTATAGACGGCTGCAGTGCGCAACGAGCCCTGCAAATGCGGCCAGTCTGCCATCTCGTTTTGAAGTCGTGTGACTCTGTTCCGCCACGCCGTATGGTCGCCTCTCAAATAATAAACCTTTAGCTGTTCCGGTATATAGTTCATAAGTGCTTGCTTTAAGACAACCGTCTCCGCTTCCGATATTTTATCTCCGCTATTAATGTTATATATCGCAACGCTCGCCAGTACCGCTAAAATCGTAACTGCGACTAATATCTCTATTAATGTGAAACCGTAATCGCTCTTTGTATTCATAAACAACTCTCCTATTTGTTTGCATCCACCGTGCCGATAAGCACACTGCAAATAGATTGGAAAATTAAAACCGGTGTCGTTTTAATTTAAGTCTTTTAGCCGGGTAAGAGTAGATGTAATATCAGACTCATAATGGAAACATTCAGAAGTATCGTTGTAATAGCCATTCCGAACATTTTTCGGACTAACCGTGTTTCCATCTGCGACATCTTAAGTTCTATTTCTTTGATATCGGTCTTAGTTGCCATATCTTTGATGTCGGCTTTGGTTGCCATTCTCAATTCTACATCTCTGATGTCGGCTTTGGTTGCCATATCTTTGATATCGGCTCTGGTTGCCGTATCTTTGACGGCATCCTTAACTATGGTATCGATAATGTAGACAAGATTCTCTATTGCTAAACCAATCTCTTCCTCGGTTGTGCCGGGAATCTTCGCCAGTGTTTTATGAAAAAGTGAGTTGTATACCATAATATATCTCCTATTCGGTTAACGATTATAAATAAATACTTGCTTTACGGCAAGGACGAATTTGCAATATTAACCTGCAGATACAGCTTGTAAACCGATATAAAATGAACGGTAGCAAATATCCGACGAACGGCGGATAAAACTAAATTTCGGGAAATAATTTACTGATAGACTGCTCTTGGTGGATGCTTAGAATCGCTTCCGCCAGCATTGTCGATACACTAATTTGTCTAATCGTGCCACATTGCTCGGCAGCCTCGGAAAGTGGAATTGTGTCCGTGACTACAACTTCGTCTATCACCGATTGCGCAATGCGTTCAATCGCCGGCCCCGACAATACCGGATGGGTTGCATAAGCACTCACTTTGAGGGCACCGTTCTCTTTTAGGGCTTTTGCTGCTTTGCATAGAGTTCCTGCAGTATC
Organism: uncultured candidatus Poriferisulfidus sp.; assembly: GCA_965215125.1. Lineage (GTDB taxonomy): Bacteria > Pseudomonadota > Gammaproteobacteria > Poriferisulfidales > Oxydemutatoraceae > SP5GCR1. Next base: position 90,255 of record OZ244052.1, read on the forward strand.
GACGATATCGTCGATGATAATACAGGATTTATCTTGCACGGTACCGATTACGTTCATCACTTGGTTTTCGTTGGGTCGGGGACGTCGCTTATCTATAATCGCAAGATCCGAATCACCCAATCGTTTAGCCAAAGCACGCGCCCGCACGACACCTCCTACGTCCGGGGATACGATCATTTTATCACCTTGATAATGTCGATTAATATCATCCAATAACACCGGCGATGCGTAGACATTATCAATCGGGAAACTGAAAAAACCTTGTATTTGATCGGCGTGTAAATCCACAATCAGTGCGCGATCCGCTTGTACACCGCTAATCATATCGGCAACGACTTTAGCCGAGATCGGAACTCTGGCATAGCGCACGCGACGATCTTGTCGGCAATAGCCGAAATAAGGAATGACTGCGGTAATCCGTCCCGCAGAGGCGCGATGCAACGCATCGGTCATAATCAATAATTCCATCAGATATTCGGCAGGTGCAAAAATAGGTTGCATAATAAAAATATCCTTACCTCTAACATTCTCAAGAATTTCTATATGCACTTCGCCGTCGCTGAAACGGTCGACTAAGGCCTTGCCTAGATCGACTTGCAAATGTCCGGCTACTTTTTTTGCCAGTCCGGGGTTCGCCGTGCCGCTGAATAATGCAATTTTTTTTCTGTTATTTTCCATGTTAGTAATAACCGGTAGTGGCTGGGCCGGCAGGATTCGAACCTGCGAATGCCGGGATCAAAACCCGGTGCCTTACCACTTGGCGACGGCCCAAAAGTATATCGACATCAAATGAGATACGCATATTAACATAAATTACCGATTTCATTCATTGACAGGCGACTGATCGATACCTCGTGCAACCAGAGATTGCAGGTGTGCAGGACAATCATAAGTCAATTCTGTTGCTTGTGCTTCGGTTTCGCAAGATGCAAAAAAAGCACCACCCGAACCGGTCAAATGCGCACTACTACGACTATTCAGCCAATCCATATCGGCGGCAATCTGCGGGTGCTCTTTTCTGACAACCGCTTCAAACACATTGGTAGTGTGGCCGGCCAGATAATCTTTCATCGAAACCTTGCCGCAGTTTCTTTTTAACTCGGAACACTCGAACATGATACCGGTATTAACTTGATGCGGAGGAATAAACACGGCATACCAACGAGGTGGCAATTCCACCGCCTGCAGAACCTCCCCTATCCCTTCTCCCCACGCACTTTGACCGATGATGAATAACGGGATATCGGCACCTAAATCTTTACCATAAGCTATAAGTTGTGCCGCATCCAAACGGCAATCCCATAGCCGATTCAATACTTTAAGCGTGGTTGCCGCATCGGAACTTCCACCACCCAAACCCATTCCCGCAGGAATACGCTTATGCAAATAGATATCGATCCCTCGCAGTGTGTTGCAAGACTGCTGCATGAGACGGGCAGCCTTAAACACTAAGTTATCTCGGCGCGGAATATCCACATTACAATGTAGGTTAATTGCATCGTCCGAGCGCACTTTGAAATCAAGCTCATCGTAGTAATCTATAAGTTGGAACAAAGTCTGCAATTCGTGATAGCCGTCGGGACGACGTTTTGTAATGTGCAGAAAAAGATTTAGTTTAGCAGGTGCTAGATATTTCATAAAAACTATTTAGCATGCCGAAGTTTTAACGGTAATCGGAGGCGTCTGCCACGAGCGTATATGCAACCACAACTGAGTCTGCGCTCGGCTTAATGTCAAACTGCCGGGCGACCAATCCAGACAATCATCGTCTCTATAATCGGTATAGCTTATAGCCCATCCACCTTGTTTATAAAATTGCAATCTACCCTGCGTATCAAACTCAATATCAAAATAAGACTCGCCGGGGGTGGGTGCACCCAACAACCAGTAGTGCAGACTCTCCACCGGCACTTCGGTACCCAACATAGATTTAATCAATGCCGAAGGATCGGATGCCTGTGTTTGCCTCCCCTTAGAATCTATCGCCGATACACTGCCGTCCGGTCGACTCTCTATAAACATCAAACGCCGACCCAAAAGATCGCTGAAAATGATAGCAAAACCGTCTTCGCGTCGTGTCCATTGCATAATCCCTCGCCAACTAAACTTATCGTGGCGCAGTGCTATCCTCATCTGCATATCCCATTGTGTATAGCCTGCGATACGCTCCTGCATAACCGACACCGCAGTATCGACAATATGCGTTTCCAGCTTTAGAGTCTGTTGCGAACAGGCACCGAATAACAGGCAAGATGCCGTTAAAAGAAATAAAAGATATTTATGCAGAAAGAGCTTCACGTCTCAAACTTGATCCAATCGTCTTTGTATGCTATAAGTTTCAAAATATGTTCGGCTTCAATCACCGGAATTTTTACAGCTATCCTAAACTTATGCATTGTTATCGGGATTTTATAGTATATCGTAAATTGCGAACCGTGTGGTTGCCAAGTGAATTGTCGCATCTCGGTCTTTCTATCGTAGCCCTCAAAATTTCCTCTACTGTTCACAATCCATCGGTAATTATCGGGTATATAGCGGTGCGCTTCATATTCAAATAAAACAAACTCGCAAGTGTTCATATTCCTTACTAATACGATTATTCGTAAATCATCGTATTCGTTCAATGCTTCATCTAAGCGGTTATTCCAAATCTTAAGAATCGCCTGCCCCGTCAAGTTAACATCTTTACGCGGATCAGATATGCCAAGTGAATAATCCGGTGAATTACGCCCCGATATCAGTCGCAAGGCATCGGCTTCAAAAGGTTTTTTGTGTTGTACTGTTTTAACCGACCATGCACATTTGTCGCTAACTGCATCAATCAAACCTAAGGGGCTATTTTTATAGTCTCCTTTTATGGCTTCGGCGAATATTCTACCGAAGTCGTCGCCTGTTATATTTTTGTAACCTATTGCTAATTGATGGACAATCTTTCTACCAATCACAAAAACCACCTTGCGAGGTATCTCACCGAGTGGATAAGGACTACTTCGCCGCTTTACATTTCCTCTTAGCTTAAGTTTGGGCATAGACTTCCAATACCCCCTCTATTGCAGCACGAGCAAGAGGAATCGGCACTGCATTCCCTGTCTGTTTACGTATTTGACTGTCGGTGCATATAATCCTGAATTTATCAGGAAACCCCTGTAGGCGTAACATCTCACGCGGAGTCAATCGTCGTTCACCGTCAACGAGTAAGTAATTATGAGAAGCTCCGGCTCGTAGCGCACAGGAGAACGGATGACTGCTAACATTGCCTCCTTTATTTTCATGCCATATTCCGGGTTTATATCGTGATTTGTGTATTGAGTGTCTAGATTGCTTGATTCTATCCGATACAAAATGACGAATATCAGGGTCTTTTTCTAATATCTTAGCCAGTGGTTTCATTGATACTTTGCGCATCGGCCAAGGGAAAATATCGAAATGTTTACGCGTTGCAACTATCAAAACTCGCTCACGCTTTTGGGGTAAACCGAAATCGAGTGCATTTAATACCCGGTAATCTACAAAGTAACCGATAAGTTTCAATTCTTTAACGATACATCGAAATATTCTTCCGTTATCAATGGTTAGTAACTGCCGAACATTCTCTAATACTACCGCTTTCGGTCGTTTAACTTCTATAATCTTCAGTAACTTAAAAAACAATCCACCTCGAGAGTCCGCTATACCTTGACGCTTCCCGATAATGCTGAATGGTTGGCACGGCGGACCCGCACATAGTAAATCAAACGAAGGTATTTTAGATAATTTTATACTATTTATATCACCCTCCGGTCTCATACCGAAATTAGCTTCATAAGTATTTCGGACTTTATCATCAATATCACAAGCATAAATACATCTTAAGTTTAAGGTGGCAGAGGCAAAATGGAAACCACCAATACCACAAAAAAAGTCTGCAAATGTTTGTATCGGGTCGGACCGATAGTTAGGCATAGTTTTAATATCTGCCTTCATACTGTGCGCCGGAGTCTGATTTATCATCTATTTAAGTATAAAAACGCTAGTCCGATATTTTACTCAAAGTTGCACGACTGCGCCTCGTCGCCTTAGGGTATTATTTTTTCATACAAGCGCATCAGATAATCACTTTCCGGGAAATCTATCAGTGCGTCTTTGAGTAACCGAGTCGCCTCCGCTTCCCTTTGCATAGACCATAAAATTTCAACCCAGTGACCCAAGATCTCGGAGTCGTGAAACATCGAAGCTGCCTTTTGTACATAGCTTTCCGCAAGTTCTAGGTTATTAAGACGAAATGCCAGCCAACCCATGCTATCTATGACCGCCGGTTCGGTTGGGTTTATCTCGTAGGCACGGTGTATATAGATGCTCGCATAATCTAAGCGACGGTTCAGGTCGACGAGCGTATAGCCCAAAGCATTCAAAGCCTGCCAGTTATCTTCGTCCAACTCGATAACACGCTCCATATCTTGCTCGAACAAATTAAACTGCTCCATCTCCAACCACAACATGCCGCGAGAATAAAGTAAACTCAGCGAGTAGGGATAGCGTTCAATCGCTTCGTCGTATAAGCGTATCGCACGCTCCTTAAATCCACCTTCTCGCAATGCCGTCGTCTGCGCGATGTAATAACGTATCTGCTCGTCTTCGTCCTCGCTAAACTCTCGCAATGCTTCAAACTGCTCGTCGGCTTTCTCGAACAGACCCTGCATTTGATAGATTTTAGCGATATTGAGCGTTGCTTCCGAACGCAAACCCTCTAATTTGACGGCACGGAAATAATTTATTGCGGTCTTTAAATCGCCACGTTTCTCTGCAATCGTTGCTTTGTAATAAGTCGCTATTTCTGCATCGCCTCCCAGTTCGGAATAACGCGCCAGCAATCGCTCGGCATAATCTAGACGATTCTCGCCTATATTGAATATCGCATATTGCAATACGAATGTTAACCGATCCGGATTGAGGTCGTATGCCGCCTCGAAAAAATTCTGTGCCGGAATGATATGCCCGTAGTTTTGTAAGCTCAAAGCCGCCTTGGTTTGTAACAAAAAGCTCTGCGGATGCAGCGTTGCTTGCCGACTCAACCACTCTAAGGCAACTTTGTCCTCGTTCAATGCAAATAATATATCCGCCTTCAATGCAATTGCGTTAACTAAATCGGGGTTATATACCAAAGCCTGATCTATCATGTTCAGTGCTTGTTGATAATTGCCGTAATAAAAGTTCAGATAGGCTTTCAGCCAATGAACGGCAGCGTGTTCGGGTACCGCTTGCTCTAGCTTTTCAAGTACTTCACGGCTTTTTTCAAATTCTATATGTCCTAATATAGGCAATACATGCCGAGTATCTAAATCCTCCTCGGAAGTAAGCAATACCTCTATACGCCCTAAGGCTTCGGTATAGTCTTCGGTTTGCAAGTAAATCAATGCCATCACTTTGTTGAGTTCCGTATTTTCGGAATCGCCGGCATACCAATGTTCGGCTAAAGTTTTTGCTTTTTGATAATCCTCCACACTCACCGCCAATGCAATTGCCGAGCGATAAACATCCGCGTCTTGAGTTAATAATGCTGCCCGGTAATAGTGATCCAAAGATTGTTCTTTGTCGCGATACTGTATCGCTATTTCGGCGGATAACAGCTCGTAAAATTGGTCCGATAGCAATTTGGTCTCGCGTTCCACACTACCCATAGACGCGCACGACGTAGCAAACATCAGGATAAAAGAGGTGATGCCGTATCGGCGTAGATATATTAGAAAATTCAAAATCATATTAGTTTAGAGTCACAGAAACGAAAATCTATCGCTTATTATGCACTATTTATGCCTACAAGCCTGCGATTAATCGTTTTGTGATGCAAGTGTAGTATGATTATACTGCTTATTGGTTTTTATATTCAAATGAATAAACTCAAAAAAAGGTTTTATTATCCAATGCGGTTGTGCGTATTGCTAATTTGCTTATATTGCGGATCGGCACACGCCGACCCTCATCGCTTGCCGGACATCGGCGATCCTTCGTATGCGACCATGAGCCTCGCCAAAGAGAAAAAACTAGGCAGAATCATACTCGCCGGAGTACGCTCCCGGTTACCGATTATTGACGATATAGAAATACAGAGTTATCTACGCCATTTGGGAGAAAGGATACTCGCCCACAGTAAAGGTCAGGCTTTAGATTTTCATTTCTTGGCGATTAAAAGTCCTGCCATCAATGCGTTTGCTACGCCCGGCGGTGTCCTGGCATTTAACGAAGGGCTCCTTTTGGCTGCGGAAACCGAAAGTGAACTGGGGGGTGTCGTGGCACATGAAATAGCACATGTCACACAACGCCACATCGCGAGATTACAAGCTCTGACCGAAGAGAGCTCTTTAATCAGCACGCTCACCCTCATCGGAGCACTGATTGCTGCCGCTTATAATTCCGAGTTGGCAGAATTAACTTTGTTCGGTGGAACGACACTGCCGATAGAAAGAAGGCTAAGCTATACGCGCAATTTTGAATACGAAGCAGATCGCTTCGGTATGCAACTCATGGCGGCTGCCGGACTAGACCCTGCCGGCATGCCTGCCTTCTTTGAAAAACTACAAAAACTAGAGGGAAGGAATCAACAAATAGAGTTTTTGCGCACCCATCCCCTGACGATCTCTCGCCTTTCGGAGGCGCAGACTCGCGCAGCCCGGTATCGTGGACATTTTGAGAAGGACAGCGAAGCATTTCATTATGCAAGGGCGCGCTTGCTTGCACTCCAAAAAACAACCGAAACACCCGAGCATTACGACAACAATACCGAAAACTACTACAAAGCACTGAGTTTCATAGAAAGACAATCGCCCGGACAAGCTATTGAGTATCTAGAAAAAATCCCCCCTAATCAACAACGCATACCGGTCAAACTCGCCTTCGCTCATGCCTATAGAACTATGGGAAATTGGGACAAAGCCATAGCCGTATTAAACAAACTGGATAGTCTGCATCCACGACGCGCTCCCATAATCTATTACTTGGCATTGTGCTTACTCAAAGATCAACAAGCACAAAAAGCACTAGAGAAAATTAACGCTACTACATCGCTACATGGGTATTATCCACAATTTTATCAACTCGGTGCGCAAGCGGCAGCGCAACTTGAGCGACACGACGTATACCACGAATACCTTGCCGATTACTATGCAGCCGAAGGTTATATAGAACCTGCGCTACGTCAACTTGACCTTGCCGAAAAAAGCGATACGCTACATCAATCGATACGCGCACGCATTGCGGCTAAACGCAAAGACTTGGAAGAGTTTAGAAAAGCAATGTAGCGCGTTTATACTTATCTGCAGGATCAAACTAGGCGACCACAACAATTCTTATATCTTTTGCCACTACCGCAAGGACACATTTGATTACGCCGCACCATCGTCGGAGAACGCGGAGATGCTCTTTGTTTATTGGATTGCTCTACATAATCGGTACCACCCAAAGACGGCACGCGAAAAGAAAAAAAAGTATTGCCGTCGCTGTGAGACACGCTACAATCTCCCATCGAAATGATATCCATTCCGATAATACATTCGATACCCGGATGAGGCATTGCATGCTCTATCTCGGTCATCTCAACCTTAGCCATACGTACTTTGTTCGGAAGATAAACATCCAAGCCATAAAATAATTGTTGCTTATTGCTCTCTTCCTTGACGATAACTTCAAGTTCTAGTTCTTCGATTAGTTTCCTAGATAATTGCGACCGTGCTGCACCGGTGCTCCACATAGCACGGCATCTACGCCTGACAGGGTTTGAATAATTTCTCTTACCGAGTGTTGCCGGGCTTATCACTACATCGAATAAAATCACCGGCAGTTTGCCGTCCGCCCGCACCGTGAAAGAGGCACTTTTAGGCTTATCTTCGGACTTCGCCTGCTGCTTATTGTTTTTAGGCTTTTGCTTCTTCATAATCGCTCAGAAATTTTTTTAAGCCGGCATCGCTCAACGGATGCTTAAACATTGCTTCGAATACGGAATACGGACAAGTTGCCACATCCGCACCGACCTGTGCGCATTGCTCTAGATGCTGCAAATTTCTGATCGATGCCGCCAAGACCTCGGTAGCAAACCCGTAATACGCAATGACATCGCAGATTCGTTCTACCAACCGCATACCGTCTCCGACTTGCCCGGCATCGTCCAACCGACCTATAAAGGGTGAAATATAAAATGCACCCGCTTTAGCTGCAAGTATCGCCTGTGCAAGCGAAAATATCAGCGTGCAATTAGTACGTATATTCGCTTCTTTGAGCGTTTTTATCGCTTTTACACCGGCCTCGGTCATCGGCACTTTAACGACTATATGCGGGTCTATGCTTGCCAATTCGCGCCCTTCTTCCACCATCGCATCGTGGTCAATGCTAATCACTTCCGCCGAGACATCACCGCCGACTATTTGACAAATCCGTGCATAATAATCGTGCAGAGATGCTTTATCTCGCCCGATAACACCGGTTTTAGCAAGCAAGCTCGGATTCGTGGTCACCCCGTCTAAAACTCCGCAAGCGGCTGCCTTCTCGATCACCGCTATATCGGCACTATCTATAAATAATTTCATAACTTGTCCTCGTTTGCTACTAAATCCAAATGCACCGGATGCGAAGCGTTCAATGCTCGCCTGCGTACGGGATTATGCCCTAACTGCTTCTGCCCAAAAGCCGAAGGCATACATTCTGCACCGTTTTGCAAATCTTCTAAAGAAGGCCCGCTAAAACGACAATACGAACTGTCGGTTTCGTAAATCAACAACTCCGATAGATTGGGTAAATAATCTATTAATTGCTGCCAAATAAACGCACTCAATATCTCGGTGGACGACCGCCAACTCAGCGACGCATCGCTGAGATTCAGGCTTTTATGATCCAGTTTTTTGATAACTCGTTCTACTATCACGGCCTTCAAATAACCGTAATCCATTACGAAGCCATTATAAGGATCGATAACATCACTGATCGTCACATTCAGCTTATAGCGTCCGCCGTGCAGATTAGCACAACTGCCGGGATGGTCGGTAATAAAATGTGCGGCATCAAAGACCAATTCTTTGGTGACCGATGCCCTAGGTGTCGTCGGATAAAAGCGCTCACCGGTGCATGGTAGTTCGTTCAGCATCGATTCTATCAGGTGCAACAGGGTGCGACTATCGGCAATCGTTTTACTCCGCAACAATGCACCGCCGCCGCCGATTGCATCCAGCCTAATCAGATGAACCTTGAACGATGCTTTTAGTCTTCGGCAAACCCAATCGGCACAATGCGTATCGCGGTATCGCAAAAATAAATACTCACCGTAGAACTCCGCTTTGGTTGCAATGCTCAGCGCAACAAAATTTAAGAAATCGGCATCGTTCAGTCGTTCCAATTCCTTTGCGCCATAAATATCCAAAGGACGCTTCGGAGTCTTTAGACGATTCAAGGCGACAACTCTATGTGTATCGTCGTTGTAGATGTATTCCTGTCTAAACTCAAATCCGTAATCAAGCAATGCCTGCCGTAACCAAAACAAAAAGTCCAAACGCCTAATTTCACCGTGAATCGTATAAAAGTTATCGTCATCGGACAACGCACCGCATGCATCCAACGCAGCGATCGTTAATTTTGCATCATCCGAAGCCGTTCCTTTAGGATAGCGATAACCGTCGGGGTCGTCACCGGCATTGATTTGTGCGGGTGGCACGAGTATATCCAACGGCAATTTATGGCGCAGTGCGTATTCTTGTAGCGTCAAGCCACAGCATCGTGCCAAGTGCGCGTTGTCTAAAAGCGAAATCTCTTTGCCACATTCTAGGCATTGCATAACTTTACCTCCATTTGAATCGTCCTTCGTATTGGCTAATTAGCTAATTATATCAGCCTTTTGCTTGACAACTTTCCATGCCTTTAATTTCTCGGCTAAACTCCATGTTGCGTTCGCCGGACTACTAGAGGGCAATCTGTGATATTGGTATGTGGAATTTAGAACTGTTAAAAAAGTATCCGATGTTTATATAACCGCAACGTAACCTACATGTGTAGGGGCGGACTAACATGTCCGCCCTAAAGTTTAGTAATTGCACGCATCCAATCGCTTTGCGCCACTCGATTCCGGGACTAGTCTGTTTTTACAAATGTTCACATAATTTGAATCTAACTCAAAACCTAGATACTGACGCTCTAGTAATTTTGCTGCAATCAACGTCGATCCGCTCCCGGCAAAAGGATCAAGAACCAATTGCTCTTTTTTTGTAGTAAGTTCAATTAGTATCTGCATTAATTTAATAGATTTTTGAGTCGGATGAAACCCGGATTCATTTTTTCCTAAACCACAACTAATGATATTATTCGGTTGATCTACGTATTTAATAAACGCTTTTTCGTTATATGCGCCGACATCATGCTTTAATACATTATCCGCTATTGTCCCTCCAATCTTATACGGTTTGGTGAACCATAATATCGGTTCATATATCGGGCGTAGATTACCGATCCGCCATCCGTCCCATGCTTGCGAAGATTTCTCATCGCCGCGTCTGGAGTAAACCACGCTTAATCTTTGCGCTCGGTGGGGTGCCTGAGTTTTTATCCATGCCAGCGCATCCTTAAAGATAAATCCGGCATCCTCCATAGCACAAACACATCTGTGTGAGAGCCTTCTGCCCGAAAATATGAAAACGCTCGCTCCCGGTTTTATGACTCGAAACCACTCGGGAGACCATGTTGAACACCATTCTTGATATTTTCTAGGTATCTCACGATCTGCCCGACACCAACCGTTAATCGGTTTTCTTCTTTTATGAAAAACAGTACCGGCTTTTTTTTGTGAATTGCTCGACCCTAAATAAGCCGAATTACTATTATCATGGAGAATGTCCCACTCATCCGTACCAATCCCATAAGGAATATCACTTAGAATTAAATGGACGGATTCATCTTCTATATCCTGAATTAAATCTAGAGAATTTCCCTGATATATAGCGTTTTTTTTCAATTTGTTAACTCTAGATGCCGAGGTCGTCGCCGGCATTGATTTGCGACGGTGGCACGAGTATATCCAACGGCAATTTATGACGCAGTGCGTATTCTTGTAGCGTCAAGCCACAACATCGTGCCAAGTGCTCGTTGTCTAAAAGCGAAATCTCTTTGCCACATTCTAGGCATTGCATAACTTTATCTCCATTTGAATCGTATTTCGTATTGGCTAATTAGCCGATTATATCAGCCTTTTGCTTGACAACTTGCCATGCCTTTAATTTCTCGGCTAAACTCCATGTTGCGTTCGCCGGACTACTAGAGGGCAATCTGTGATATTCCAGATTAAGGTCGGCAGGTAGCGTATGCAATATGTATTTGCGATAGACTTGTTCGGCTTTGCCACCGTTGAAAAAAACCGAATGAATTGCAGTATATTTGTTGAAAAAAGTATTGAAATCATTGACTCTGATACTCTCTTCGACGATATCCGAATCGAGGCTCCCGCAACGCATGCAACCGGCAATTACATCCCACAATGCGATACGATGATCGCTTAGGTTGCGACAGCGGTCGGCGTAGCATCGCTTTGCGTCTGTGCCGAATAATGCGCCCATAATTAGCCAAAAGTGATTTCTCGGATGCGCATAGTATTGATGGTCGGCGAGCGATGCGGTACTCGGCATAGAACCGAGTATCAGTATCTCGGCACTTGAGGTTACGATAGGTGGAAAGGCTTTTAACCTAGCTTCGGTCATCACGGTTCAACCCGTATCGCTCATCGTAAGCTACGGTGAGGCGTGGGTCTATATGCGATTATCCGAGGAATATAAAAAACCCCGAAAACAAATAGTTATCGGGGCTTTTTAGCTTTCTTTCAAAGTTTTAGAAGCCTTTGAAAGGATGTTCTGCACTGTCTTTTTGAGCAGTTGCTTCGGCTGCCGTCGGCTTGCCGCTGATGGCATTTTCTATTGCCATTTTAACTGCCTTATGGTTGTTTTCATAAATCGCCTGATCGCTTTCAGCCTGCCAGTGAATGAAAACACCTACACAGATATAGATATCGTCGGCTTCGTCTTGAGGGATAACTCCATCGGCAACACAATCCTGAACAGCTTTGGCTACCGCCGCTTGTGCGGGTCCGAACATCTGCACGGCTTGCTTTTGACCTTTAATCGTAACCTTGTTGAACATCATCGTATTAGGCTTACAAGGCAGATTGGGTGCAATTACCGCTAACAAAGAAGTGAAACCATCTTTATTATTAACCAAACCGTTGCAGAAGGCTGTTTCGACAGCCGAACCGCGCGGTCCCATAATTAAGTCTATATGGGCGATTTCAGCCATTGTCCCGGACGGGTCGTTGTCGTTGACTAGGGCTTCGCCTACCATTACTTTACTAATTTGCATTGACATTTCTCCTTATCAATTTAGGGTGTATTACTCCAGACTAGTTAGAAAAACAGTTGCAACGGTCATATCGGCCGTAGTTCCCGGATTGATATTGTTTTCCTTCAGTTTGCGATCAAACTCAAGCAATTTAGTATCAAAAGCTCCGGGTTCATCCCTGCGACAGTATTTTTCATACAATGCAGAGGCAAGCCTACGCACATAGAGTGCAGTTGCTTTCCCCCGCTTGCGTGTAATTAAACTATCTGGATACGTAGCGAGCAGTTTCATATAGACACCGCTCACAGCCGAAGGATTATAGCCCCATTTGGAATAAAATGCAAGCAGTGTCGGACATGCCTGCTCAAAGATATCGCGATAATCCGTAGCGTATTGGGCAGCGATTAGATCCCTTCGTTGCGCTAAACGCATTGCCTCCAGTAAGGAAATATCGGGATTCGTAGCAATATCGGCTTGTTCTACATACCCTAAGCCGCCGGCTCCGGAAATGCGGATCGCGTGATACGCAGAACGCGCATCCTCTACCGTAGTACTAGCCAATACCTGCTTCAGAGATTGTCTTAACGATTTTCCGTTGTCGAAATAAATCGCTTGTATCAGTGGCGCACACAATAAAACGATACCTAGATTGGTATTCATTGATACCGCTTTTCGGGTATCCTCAATTGCACACAGAATACGCTCACCCAGACTGCACTGCGGCGCACAAATTGCAGTCGCACAAGCCTGTGCGCTTTTTATAAAGTCCTCGCTATGCATTTGGTGTCCGGCGGAATGAATACCGACATTGCCGGGCTTGATCGCTTCTACATCGGCACGACAAGCGGATAAGAAGCACTTTTCCAGTTTTTCGGTCTGTTCAACCGTCACGACAATAGCGGGTTGCCATAAAATGATCTACCATATATTCGGCAATATTAACCGAGCTCACACCTTGCAAAGATTTCCAAGCAGGAATACTATTTATTTCAATAACTTGTATGATATTATTGATATCACTTATTAAGTCTACACCGCCATAAAATAGCCCTACTGCACGCACCGCTTGAATCGCAAGTGCAGCGGCTTCATCGTCAATAACCGCATAACGACATTCGGCACCTTGTGCGGCATTGTTGACCCAATCGCACCCTTGTCTTTGCATTGCAGAGACAACTTGATCCCCGACTATGAAAACTCGCCAATCATACGGTTTATTACTTTCCACGAATTGTTGTAAATAATATACTCGAGGTTGTGTATCGTCGGGTTCGGGCAGCTCCGAAACACTATTTATAAGCTGTAAATCCTTGCCTTGAGAGCCGAAAAGCGGTTTTAGAACTGCAGCTTGGTTTTTATCGGCAAGCCTCTGAACTATCGCACAGGCTTTTTTATAATCTACGGTCACCCACGTCGGAGGTGTCGCTATACCGGCATTTTTCAATAAAAAACTGGTCATCGCCTTATCGACGCTACGTTCTATCATTTGCGCATCGTTATATACATGGACACCGAGCCTTGCCAAGCTATGTAATATATCCAAATGAAAAACTACGCTTTCCAAAGAACCTGCCGGCACGCCACGAACAAAAACACCGCCGGGCAGATAATCTTCAAAGCCGGGTAGTTGTACATTGATTTCACTTTGCGTGAAAATCGTACAGTCGTTTAATGCAACAATCTTGACCTCGCACCGGTGTGCAGCAAATGCTTCCTGTAGCTGTTCGCAATGCCAACCGGAAGCATTACTGATCAAGGCCATTTCGGTCATTTTTCAATTTAGCTAAAAGAGCTTTCAAGTAAATCGAGTGCGATAACGCCGGCATGAAAAGTTTTGCCGCTCGGCAAATGGCTAATTGCGATCTGTGCAGGGCTGAACAGCATGGGATCTATCTTGAAAAAATCGTATTTGTAATCTTTGAATACTTCGGCAAAAGGTCTGCCGTAGTCATGCGAAGTGTTGCTCGGTAGCTTTTGCGCCAGGGATTGTGCAGCATCCATCTCCCCGTTGACGAATAGGTGTACGCGTCCGGCAAATAATATCGCATCGTTAGTTCGCCCCATACCGGTGATAAAATCTTCGGCAGGCGGCGGGAAAGGTGCGCTTCCACATCCATCTACAATATTGCCCAATTCAAACCCTAACTCATGTACCTTATGCAAAGCGACTTCCAAAACCCTTGCCACAACTTGCATAGAACCTGCCAAACTGCATGTCGGTGTCAAAATGACCGTTAAGTTGCGCGCTTCTATGCCGCATTGTGAAGCAATTTTATCTAGCAGAGGCAACGGTGGATATTCGGCTACCTCCAGCACGATAACGCCGTACTCCGATTGATCTCGGTAGGCAAGCTCGTTAAACAGGTCCTCACGACACGCTAAGGCACGTGCCGGCCCCGATCCCAACGCCTGAAATTTTTTATCATTCTCTTCGTGCGCTAAACTCCAACCTGCATACTGCGATGCCAGACACGCCAAAACCGGATTGACCGTGCTTACATGCACGCTCAGTGGCCAATTCGCGGCAATTCCGTCGTGCGTGAGCGAGACGCGTCCGAGTCCACCCAAGCAAATCTCTGCAATCAACCGACCTGCCTCTAGGCTTCCGTGCGACTTAATGCCGGCATCGATAATACGGGTTTGGTTTTTCGCCTCCGAGACCGACACGGCAAGCCTGTCGGCGTGCGCACAAAGTTGCTTCACCAAAGGCTGTGCGAGTTTATTAATGCCAATGTTTAAGTGCTTCATAATATTGCGCCCTATTTGTTATAGAATTGGTTTGTCTTTGATATTTGTGCAATTCGTTTTTGCAAATCACGAATTCGGTTTTGTAGACGAGTGAGTGCACTACCGATGTCATTGGCCTTTACATGCAAAGTACAAACCGGTGCATTCTTTTCAAAATAATAACCTGCAGGATTTTCCACCGGAATATCTCTGGCTTCTATCGGCCATTCAAAATCATTCGGTAATCGTATCGCTTCATCCGTATAAATAATAGCAAAAGTCCTGCACGCCGAAGCGACTTTTGAATGCCTCGGCAAACCCTCGCCTTCGCATGCTTTGATATGTGCGTGCAATAGACCGTCGGCATAATCTTCGTCGTACAGTGTCATCGTCGCACCGGGTCTCGGGTTTAGCTCTAAAAAGTAGAGTCCGGTTCCGTCGTACAAATAATCGATATTATTCAAACCGATTAGATCGGATTTCTCGGCAATCGCCTCCGCTTGTGTGGTACACGATTGATCCAAAGAATGTGTGCCGATTGCGCCGCCGTAACAGAAAGGATGCCGCGGATCGTGCTTGGAATGCCACTGCACACTGAAGCCTACCGTTTCAATTTGATTACCGTCGGCTAAGAATAGATGAGAAATACTCGTCAACGGTAGATAACTTTGGCGGTAATAGTCTTGCTTTATATCTCGGTAATCGTCGTCTCTATAGATGTGCACTCCGCCGCTACCGATTACCGATTTGTATAGATACGGTGGCATATTATCGGGCATCGACATCATTTGATCCGGTAATCGCTCGAGCGTTTTGTTTTCGCTATATCGTCGATATTCGTATTGATTACCGTGTCGTTGCATACCGCTTTGCCGCATCACCTCGAGCGAGGTTTTGCAACCTTCAATACCCGAACCGACGACTAGAGTTTTGAGAGTCTCGGCATATTGTTTGCCGGTCTGCATAATCGCTTCGGCGAGTGCATCATCGTCCAAACCGCCTTCTCTGCGTAGTGCGACGCGTGTCGCAGAAACCGCATGCTGCCTCACTTCACGATCACAGAAACCGTCTATTACCACGGCACTATAGCCACCGCGTATAGCCGATTCAATCAGTATTCGAGCGTTCGTTGCTATCAGTAATAGCTCGGGGTCTTTTTTCATCGATATGTAGTCGGGGCAATTTGTATGCGTGCGATATAGCCTAGACGGGCAATGTACCTCTACTTATATCGAATAAATCGAGTTGCGCCGAGTCTTTCGCCGGGGGTTGAAACTGTGAGCAGTCCAATTCAACACGAGAACTAAAACCGATACGGCGATACGCTATCTTAAAACGTTGAGCGAGCATATCGGCATACCATCCCTTCCCTTTCATGCGCGACTTGAAGGACGATTGGTATAGTTTGCCGTCATGGCAATCTTTTAGGCGGTTCAGTATACGTTGTGCGCGCTCGGGATAGTGTTGTTCCAGCCATTCCTTGAATAGGGTTTTTAGTTCGTGCGGTAAGCGTAGCAGGATATAGCCTGCGTATATGGCACCTGCGTTGCGGGCTGATTCGAGTATGTGTTCCATTTCGTGATCGTTTAGAAACGGTATCATCGGTGCAGCAATCACCCCGGTAGGAATACCTGCCGTCGACAATGCTTCTATGGTTTTCAACCGCTCGTCGGGTATAGAAGTACGCGGTTCCATGCGCCGCGACAACGTGCGATCCAAGGTCGTAACCGAGACCCATACATCAACCAACCCTAAGTGTGACATTTCCGACAATAAATCTAGGTCGCGCCGTATCAATGTAGATTTGGTGATTAACGAAACCGGATGGCGGCTTCGGTGTAACACCTCCAGTATACCTCGGCTTAATTCGAGTTTGCGCTCGGCCGGCTGATAGGCGTCGGTATTAGCTCCCAATACGACGGGACGGCATCTATAACTTTTCTTGGATAGCTCGTGTTCTAGCACGGCAACTGCATCGGGTTTATAGAATATCTGTGTCTCAAAATCCAAACCCGCGGATAAATCCATATAACTATGGGTGGGGCGCGCAAAACAATAGATACATCCGTGCTCACAACCGCGGTACGGATTAATCGTGCGGTCGGAGCTAATATCGGGGGAAGTATTATAGTTAATCAAACTACGGATGGGTGTAGCGTGCAGTATGGTTTGCGGTTTGCTTTCGTCTTCTGCATGCGCGCACCAGTCGTCTGCTACCGCTTCGCTATGTGTTTCGGAAAAACGAGAGCAATGCCGACTCAATGCCCCTCGCCCGCGTCGATAATGAATACGAGCGGAATGTTGTTTTATATCTCCCATATTGATTTAAGGTATCATGAAAGGTTCCGCCACAATCAATGCGACGAAACCTTCAATACCATGAATAGGATTATCTATAACATGATTCTCTTATTGATTGTATGTGAGCTTGGTTTCGCTATCCGAAGGTGCGGCACCGTATAAGGAATAAGCACCAAAGCGCATTTGATGCGCTCTACCTAGCTTTTCTGCATAGAAATCAATCATGAACTGCTGATCCAACTCGTCGCCGTCCCAAACGAAGGCTTTGAAGAATTGTTCATCGTCCTCTCCGGTTTTATCCCACATTCCTAGTAAAGATGATGTGAAATAGGCACGCTTGCCGTCCCAACTTTGCGAAATCATATTAACTTGCGAACCGATGACATGCTCATAGACTTGCTTGGGATTGAACGGATCGGTAATGTCAAAATACCGAGTCTTACCGTCCATAAAAGTCTGCACCCAAAGACCGCTGTCGTCCGAAGTGATAGAAATGTCTACCGGTAGAGGCACATCTGCCGGATTACCGATATCGGCAACCGCTTCGGCATTCCATTCACCACTCTCTACATCTTCGTAGATCAACCAAATTTTAGAAGTCAGTGCGGTGGTCGTAAAGCAATAATTATGGTTCGGTTGCCAAGCACAGCGTATTTCCAGCGGTGCCCCGGGAACATCAAATACTTTTCTAGGCTTACGGCTATGCATATCCCACAACACCATCGT
Organism: uncultured candidatus Poriferisulfidus sp.; assembly: GCA_965215125.1. Classification (GTDB taxonomy): domain Bacteria; phylum Pseudomonadota; class Gammaproteobacteria; order Poriferisulfidales; family Oxydemutatoraceae; genus SP5GCR1. The sequence continues at coordinate 108,342 of OZ244052.1, forward strand.
GTTGCCGAAACGCTTCATCGCTTCCGGATCCTTGAGCATTTTGCCGAAGTCCATCATATAGTTAGACCAGCCGGTAAAAGACGAAGTCAACATCATATTGCGGCGAGGCAAAACGCGTAGATCGTAACCGTAGCCGTCGGCAAATTGGCCGGTCTTCTTCGCACCGCGCAAATCACTATCGGTAGGCTTCCAGTGCGTTGCAATATACTCGCCTTCGTTGGTGTATTCCGCCAAGCCGGTACGTCCGCCGTGATCTTTATTATTGGATAAAGCGGTAATCATCATCCGTCCCGGCAATGCATAGAAAGTATGCGGTCCGACCAAACCGCCTGTTTTAGTAACGAAATTGCTAATGACTTTATGTAACCGCGGTTGGCGCGGGTTGCTATGTACATCAAAGATGAAAATCTTGTTGCTGTCCAGTCCACCGGCCCACAAATAACGTCGGTCGTCGCTCAAACCGGAATGGTGTGCTTCGTTGCGCCCACCCACCGATAAGGTATGAACGACTTTTCCATAAGTATCGGAAGAGGGGTTGACATCTACGGTGACGAGCTTGTCTTGTTCGTCTCCTAAACCTTCAACGCCCAAAGTCCAAACATAGACATAGTCTTCCTGCCCGACTATCTTCGCCATATACGGCGACATACAGGTCTCGTCCGCTTGAGAGGCGGATACTAATCCTACAATCAAAAATAGCGCGGGAAACAATTTACTAATTATTTTAGACATAATATTCTCCTATTAGTTAGATAGCATTGATTACTGCAATAAGCTGTCGCTTTTGCTGTAAAGATAAAATTAAAGGCTATAATAACATAGATTAACAGAATTCTGCACGCATTGGAGTGGCAATATTATCACCGGTGGATCACCTCGTCAGGCTCAATCGGCGGATATCGCATTTCGTAATGTATGCGTTACCAACCCGTTAAAACTCTGCACAATGTAACGCCGATTGATTTTGATATATGTAATATTTCTAATCAACACAATATTTAGATTTTGCACAACGTGATGCCGATTGAACTACCGGCTCAATCGGCGGTTCCATTCGGCGATTCTACTGCAGAGGACCTTCCAAAAAGACTTTTGCTCTGATTAAAATAGCTCTGATGATGCGTGCGAGCGCGCTGCGTCTAGAATCCAGTTCTTCTTCCGCTTCGTCTATTTCCTCCGTCGCATTCTCGGGATTGGCATCGACCGGATCGTTATTCGCCAAGTCTCGCAAGCTCGTACCCGCACGACCCAGAGTGAAACCAACCGTCGGATTGCTATCGTTTCGGGAAATCCGCACATCGGTATGATCGATCTCAAAGCCGCCATCGGTTATCGTATCTGTCGCCGTACTGTTCGGAAACATCACCGAACCGTCTTCGAGTATTTGTAGTAAGGTATACGAATTTATATCATTGAGGCCTCGCACCTGTTCACCGTTGGCTACCGTTACCAGAAACTGCATATTATAGATATTACTATCCTTAGCGGTTTCGGTAGCTTTACGCCCTTTAGCGTTTACCGCAATCCTCGGTGGTTCGGTATCTCGGCGTGCTATCGCCGTGACGGTTGTGTCTATTTCTACGCCTAAGGCTATAGGTTCACCTTGTCTATCAGTAGTTGGATTGCCGTAAATATCCACCAATCCGGCATTGCGAGCCAGAGTAAACCCTGCAGTACGCTGAGTTTGATTTTCTACATCGTTAAATCTAACTCTATAGTTAAGCATCGCCTCGGTAGCCGAGGAATTAGAAGTGATGCTTTTGTTACGAATGAAAGTCGTTAAGTCCAATGCGTTACCGGCGGTCGGTTTATGGATCAACTTATACGAATCCAGTATTCCCAACCCGGTTATTGCTTCATCGGATTCGGATTCCACTCTGAAGTTCATAGTATACTCATTGCCGTCCAATAAGTTCGGTTCGGCTATCCCCACCGCACTGACGATGAGTCTTGCAAACGTTCGCGGTATTACGGTTTTTGCCCTATCGTTGGGATCCAGCGGTTCGCCTATCATCACCATTCCGGTAGTGCCGACCACAACCGGTGCATTGGCAAAATAATCGCATAATCTGCATCGATCTTCGTATTGGTCGGCGTTTAAGTCGTTGGGTGCACGACCCAGTGTAAAATTCTTTGTTTGCGCAATCTCTTCGGGACTTAGATATACTCCGTTATACGAAAGCATTGCGTTGATAGTCCCCGAACGATAGGATCGCGTGCCGTAATTTCTTACAACTTCAAATTCATCCGTCATAGTTTGACGCAGTAATTGGTAGGATCTGAGGTTATTGTGCAGCGGCACGTCAACCGACTCCCCGTCTACTATTTTTTTGTAGTCTAGATCGAATCCCAATCGGTAATAACCGCCCGGCAACGCATTCCGACCTCCGTCGACGGGGATAACTTCCTGCGCCCTCACTTCAACGAACGGTGGATTTGTATCCCTCACCGCCAACGCGGAATCTCTGTCGTCAAAGGGTTGGTTGATCGTTAAACTTTGCGTGCTACCGAAAGGCACGGCGTCGTTATTCGCTAAATCGCGTATCGCAGACGCACCGCCGTAAGCCAATGTGAAACCCGAAGTCTCCTGCGCCTCGTCTTGACTTAAATGAAACGGTACCACATTGATAGAACGCATATTATTTAATTGTCTCGTGGTTGTTACTCCGATCCGAGGCTCTGCTACGGGTATATAGTTGCCGTTTTTGAGCTTGCGCAATATCGTATAGTTCCTGCTACTATTCCATCCCGGCCTGAGCGTTTCCAAAGGCAACGTGCTTGCTGCGAAAGATAGTACGAAACCGTCGATATTTGCACCGTTTACGGTTACCGCAACTTCTATTTCCGGCGGTGTCGTATCCCGCATCGCTATGGCTGCAGTGCTCGGATCTATACGCGCATCGTCGGCTATAAGATTGCCCAATCTGTCCAACGGTTTGATCGTGGCTATTTGCAGTTTATCGGCAGCGCGCCCCAAAGCAAAGCCTGCGGTGGCTCGGGTTATGGCGAGTGCCGTTGTGCCGATATCTTCGCCGAATGTCACCGTGTATTTAACTTTAGCTTCGGTATTACCCGAGGAAATCATCTCCACGGTATTTGATTCTATATACGGAGATAAGTCGTCTACGGCATCGGCATCGGGTGTCGGTATATGGAGCAATACATAAGAACTTGTGCTACCGATGTCCGCTATCGCCTCGCCGGTCTCCGACCGCACTCTGAAAACCATGCTGTATTTGTTACCGTTATCAAGATCCGGGTATGCTCTGATGTTATCCGCTACGAGATTGTCTCTGACAAGCGGGTTTTGCGTATCGACTATCGCTTCGACGTTGATTTGTAGCGGTCTGTCTATCTTTGCTATCGCATCACTGCTTGCATCCAATCTATCCTCGCGAGCCCTATCGACAATCGGAGGAATATCTCCTTTCTCCAAGTTAGCACGACGCCCGAGTGTAAAACCTATAGTCTTAATTAACTGTGCCGTGCTCAGCGAGGTGTTAAAACTCACGCTTGCTAGAGCAACTTCCCCTTCGGCGAGTACCAATCCCGATGTATTCACACTGATAGATGCCGTTATCGTCGTGTGCGTGCCTTCATCGTCGATATGCAGTAGTTTATAAGAATCCGGCTGATCAAAGCCACCGACCATTTCGTCGCTCGAAACTCTAAAACTTCCTCCGTATTTAAGCCGATTATCCGAGAAAGGAACGGCTTTACCGTTTGCTCTCACCCTGATAATCGGATTTGGGGTATCGGTAGTCGGTACCGAGGCTTCTGCGTCTAAGCGTGAGTCTATGCGTTCGTTAATCTCAACCGTGCTATCGTCGGCAGGATCAACCAAAGGACTGCCCACCAAGTCGGTCAACCTTGCCTTACGACCTAAAGCAAAACTATGTTTGCTGGTGGTATCGGGATCGCTAACGGCGAAATATATCGTCGCACTTTGCAGATTGTTGAAGTTCGCACTACTAATATCGATACTTGCATCGTTTAATACGACAACCGGCGTACTCGGCATTGCAGTATCGGTTCTTTGCGGCACTCGCAATAGCACATACGACTCGGCATCCGTTATACCGTCTATACTTCTATTTCCCGACAAGCCGAAAGTGCCGCTATAATTCGTTCCCTTTTTAGTCAGGAAATTAAAATCTCGGTCGTAGGTCACAGCGATAGATGGATTGCCGACTCTTCGTATCGCAAGGTGCGCAGTAGTGCTTTCATCCAAAGGAGACGGCGGGTCAACCGTGACCGACGCACCACCTACCGATACCACCGGATCATTGCCCGATTTATCGCGCAACCGTCCTGCTACGGCAAGACCTAGGGTAAAGGATTCGGTTTCGCTTATTTCTTCTATGGTCAAAGGCAATACATCGTTATAAATCAACTCTATATCACCACTCGGTGATATCACTTGCGACGGCACCGCCGAAACCGGGCGGTAGCTACTGTCGGTATTTAATTTGCGTAGCAGTCTGTAAGTACTCAGTGCCCTGAGTTCCGAGCCTACGGCATCCGACACATCGGATGATGCGGTTAGCCGAAATCTCATCGTATAACGATTCGGTTGGATGCCGACGAACTCGTCTATCGGTGTTACCCTAATGCGCGGCGGTTCTATATCCCTACGCACTATTGCCATCGCCGTGGTATCCAAAGGATCCCCACCGAGTATCATCGTGCCGTCTCTATTAACCGGCAAGTTGCCGAAAGAATCGCATAAAACACAATTATTCTCGGTACTTGCACGGGCGCGGCCTAAGATAAAGCCGTAGGTACGCTGTGTTATCGCTATGCTACCGAGGTCAACTCTGAAAGTGATTCTAGACAAAGTCGTCGTAGCACTACCGCCGGACAACATTAAGGTTGCGGTCGTTTCCGTTGCCTCACCGATACCGTCGCTTCCGACGAGTGGTAGACGCAACAGGGTATAAGACCTCGCATCGCTTAAGCCTCTAACGGGGTTGCCGCTGCGTACTTCAAAACTTCCCGTATAGATATTGGTATTGCTTGAGTCGGGCACAGCCTCGTCGATTGCCGATACCGTAATCAGTTCGCCGGTTTTGTCTTCTATCTTCGCTTCTGCGGTCTCGGAGCGATCCAGCGGCATGCCTGCGGTTGCGGTTCGAGTCGTGCCGGCAACCACCGGAGCATTGCTTGAATAATCGCATAACGGGCAATCGTTCACATCGTCGGGATTATTGGACGCACGGCTCAAAGTAAAACTCAAGGTCTGCTGTGCCTCGGGAACACTCAATCCGACATTTTCGTATGTCATTCCGGCGCGATAATCCGAGAGGTGCTCTCCTCGGGCAACATAGGTGTCGGAAGTGACGATCTCATAATTCCCCTCCTCAATCTCACGCAATAATTGATACGACTCAGGGGAACTCAAGCCGTGTACACGCGTATTGATTTCTTGCATGTCATCATCCAATTTTTTAGAGGCAAGCTCAAAAACGATGTTATAACTTATGGTGTCTCGTTGTGCGCTACCGAGTGTGAGCGAGTTGGCATTCACTTCTATGAACGGCGGGTTCATATCTCTAATCAAAAACGCAGAGTCTCCGCTGTCAATAGGCCGATCCCGTTGCAAAGGATTTATGGTGCCGTCCTCATTTGCCTGAGATACATCGTTATTGGATAGGTCACGCAATGTAGATCTACCGTTATATCCCAATGTAAAGCCTTCGGTATCCAGAGCATCGTTTTCACTCAAACGGTAGCCGAAGATGGAGAAATGCCGCGAAAAACCTATGTCACCGAATATAGTAATACTCCGACCATAGTCTGTCACTGCATCCCAGCTAGGCGTACTAAGTCTACGCAACAACACAAAGTCGTTCTCATCATTCCATTGCGGTTGCAGATATTCTTCGGAGTCGGTTTGCAAGATAAAATTTATATCGATACCGCCGCTGCCTAAGCGACTACCGGCGACCGTCACCGCTATTTTCGGTGGAGTCGTATCTCGTTTGGCTATCGCCGTATCGTTCGGGTTTATGCGGGCATCATCCGCTATTGCGATAGCGGCAACATTCAAAGGCAGTTCGGTCGGCGATCTCTGTAGTCTACCCGCCGCACGACCTAATACAAAACCGGCGGTGCGTTGGGTCAGAGCAACCGCGTCTTCATCGTCGGCGGAACCGAATTCTACCGTGTATCGGACTCTAGCTCGGGCTTGATCGGCAGAAACCATCTCCACGGTATTCGCGCTTATATATTCCGATAAGTTTATTTCGGTACCGGTCGTCGGTACGTGGAGCAATACATAAGAATCGGTGCTACCGATTTCCGGTATCGCTGCGCGGTTGAGTGAACGCACTTCAAAAATCATGTCATAGCGATTGCCGTTGACGGTATTATCGTCAAAATTAACTTCGGGGTAAGCCTTGGGTCCGTCGGATTGATTGAACGGAGGAAACTGCGCGAGTGCTTTGCTCGTATCGACAATCGCATCGGCGGTGATCTGTAGAGAGCTATCCAGCACGGCGACTGCGGCTGCGGCTACATCCAGTCTATCGCTCCGATTTGTGTCTACCAACGGCGGCATACCGTCGGCTTCCAAGTTCGCACGACGACCGAGTGTAAAGCCGTAGGTCTGCCCTAGTCCGGTTGCGGTCAATGTAGTAGAAAAAACAACCGTTGCCATTCGCCTCGAAACATCGGCGGTCGTAGCGTCGTTCACGCGTATCATCGCCGTTGCCGTCGTTATCGTATGTACACCGTCTCTAGCAATCCGCAATAGGTTATAAGAACCGGCGTGAGCTATGCCGCTTACATCTTTGTCGTTAATTACCGATACTTCAAAACTACCACCGTATACCAAAGGATTATTTGTGGGAGCCGCTTTGCCGTTTATTGCGACTACCGAAATTATAGGATTCGGGGTGTTGTCGGCAGGTATTCCGGCTTCTGCGGACACACGCGAATCTATACGGCTATTTGTCGTTACCACCTCCCCCGTCATCGGGTCTACCAACGGATTACCCACCAAGTCGCTCAATCTATCTTTACGACCCAAGCTAAAACGATGTTTACTCGTCGCTTCGGAGTCGTCCACACTAAAGTATATCGCTACATCGTTCAGACTATTGAGGTCTGCACTACCGACGCTTATACTCGCATTCTGCAATACCACCACCGGCGTACTCGGTATCGTGGCATCGGTTCTTTGCGGTACCCGTAGTAGTACATAAGATTGACTACTCTCTATACCGTCTATGCCATTGACATCGGTGTCATTAAAATTGCCGGTGACATTAAAACTGCCACGATACGCGGTGCCGCTTTTGATGATTGCACCATTCGGTACTACCGTGAGCGACGGGCTTTCGCGTTCTATCGCAAATAATGCTTGTGCGCTTGCATCCAACGGCAACGGTGGTGTTGTCGTCACTTCGGTAGGTGTCGTGCCGCCTATGCTCACGACCGGGTCGTTACTTGCAAGGTCGCGTAATCTATCGTCGGCACTGCGCCCCAGCGTAAAGCCCTCGGTGTTCAGGGCTTCGTCGATGGATAATCCCGATATATCCGTATAGCGTACTATGACCGTTCTAGTTGTTACTACCGTTATCTCTTCCGCCAGTCTGCCCGACATCGGCTCGTATGTATCGCGACCTTGAAGTTTGCGCAACAAACTATACGATCCACTCTGCCTCAAATCCGAAAACTGCGTTGCCGGCACATCCGACGGTGCGGCCACCCTAAATGCCATCGTATAACCGCTCGCCGCTATCTCAAGATCACCCTCCCTCGCTACCGTATAGCTCGGCGACTCGGTATCTCTCACCGCAACCGCTTCATCGCGGGAATCCAAACGCTCGCCACGTTCAATCTCGTCTTCGGTATTCACCGGGTCAACCGGATAATTGCTCACAAAATCCAGCAAATTGTCGCGCCGCGCCAGTGTGAAACCCATAGTCTCCATAACTTCGTCGCTACGCTCGAAGCGCGTGCTAAAACTAATTGTCGCCGACGCATCGGACACCGCATCCACCGCTATCCGTGCCGTTCGGGTACTCGGCGCACTACCATCACTCGGAATGTGCCACAGCCAATACGAAGCGTCATCACCCAGTCCCAAAATACCGTTTGAACCCGATAGACCATCGTCAACTGTCGTATTCGCCGTCACCTCGAATGTTCCGCGATACACCAACGGGTCGTTCTCGTCGGGCATTACACCCTGCGCTACAACACCGATGCTCGGGTGCGTTCGGTTGGTCTCAACAAATGCTTCGTCGCTGTCGTCAAATAGACGATCGGCACCTATGGTAATCGGGATGTTATAGGCAAGGTCGCGCACACCCCCATTATTACCCAGTGTGAAACCTACCGTCTCGCGCGCCTCGGCTTCGCTTAAACGAATATTGGTAAATACGGTATAGCTGGACGCTTCACCCGTTATACTAAACTCATTAGGATTAGGAACTATGGCATAGCCATCTCCGGCAAGTTTGCGTAACAAATTAAAAGATCGTGGGCGTATTATAGTATCGTCCAGGAGTTCATCGGCTTCTAACCGAAACCACATGCCATAGCCATTGACAATCCCTCTATTGTTTGATGTGGTAATTGTTGGCTTAAAATTGGGATCTATAGATAGCGATATTGTCGGAGCTTGCGTATCTCTACGAGCGATTGCCTCGGCTGCAGTATCCAACTCGTCTCCGATATCAACCGCAGGCGCATTACCGTAGATATCGACAAAATTAGCGTTTGTGCCGCGAGCTAGGGTAAAGCCTCGGATGCGTCGTACTGTCTCCACGCTGTCAAGTGTGACAGTATAAGTCAGTGTCGTCGCATCTCCATTACGACTCAACTCGGTCTCGGATGTTCGTAGTATCACATGGGTTATTGACGATGCCGACACCGGTAAATTTTCGTCTATGGGCTTCGCAATCACTCGATAAGAACTGCTATCCGCTATTCCCAAAACCTCGCGGTTTGCCCGTACCGCAAATTCCATCCCATAGCTATTAGGTGTTATTAAATCCGGAACCGCCTCGTATTCGTAGATTGATACAAAACTAGGACGGGGGTCCACATCGCTTTGCCGGTCAATCGCCCGTACCGTGAATACTAGCGGAACATTGTTACTCAGTGTTATCTCGTCTCTCAGTGCCGTCTGATAGTCTTCAACTATCTTAAAGTCCGCGCCCAGCACCGCATTACGCCTAAATTCCAGAGATATCGGTAACGATGCTTGCTCGACACGCCCCTCGTCGATCACCACGATGAGTGTTGTATTTTCATCGTTGAGGTCAACACTAACGATTGTAGGTGTGATCGCCGGTTTGTCCGCCGGTGCGCAAATGCCGTTGCTATCGGTCAAGCATAAGTTTTCTTTGTTTACGGTATCGGGGTGGAGTGCCTTGCTAAAACCGATTTCCCATGTGGATTCACCCATTTCATTTTTACCCGTATAAGCCGTGCGTCTCACTTCGGTGACATACGGTGCATCGGCATCGTGCGCCAATGCTGCAACGAAGTTACCGTCTGCCAATTCAACATTGTCCACATCTCTGACCATACCGGTGGCGGTACTGACCAACCTTAATATACCGTTGCTCACTGCCGATTCAAATCTAAGATTCACATAAGGTTCATTAACCCGATGCGTAGCGGTTGATATTTTGACCGCTTCGCCGACACCGTCGATGATGAAGTTAGCTGCAGTTAGCGATGTCGGTATGGTCGCATCCTCGGAAGCGTACACAGCGACACCTTTGGAAAACTTAAGTCGCACACCTTTGCCGTCGTCGTGGCGGGCATAATCCTCCACCCAAGTCTTGCCGTCCAATCTGAAACCGCGTAAATCGTTGTCGGCAATACCGAATACCGTGCGATTTAGCGTACTGGCGTCTCCGTCGCCGGCAATCCAAACCTGATTCTCCGCCCATAATCTGCCGGAAAACGCCAAGCCTGCATCGGCACCCGTGCTACCCTCGTTTGCATCCAGAGTTCCGTTGCCGTCGGCATCGTAGACGATTTGGCAACTGAATTCTACAAAGTCCTGCCATTCGCTATTGATCGTTGAAAAAGAACCGCTAGTGGCTTCCGTAGAAGTGAAATCGGTAGCCTCGGCAAATAGACTCAATAGAGAAGGCGAAGTATCCCTGAAAGTGAATACATAATCTTGGGGGTCGGAAAAAATACCACCTTTGGTATAGGTGCATTGTCCGGAATTCGTTGCGGTGTCGGTATCGTTGTTATAAAAAGCCGGTGTATTGAGGTTTGCGCCGAATGCCTCAACATTATAATCTATAGCCACACCACCGACGCTGTACGGCAACGCCACTCCGGTTTTCCGCACCTGAACCACGAATTCCAAGCGATCGTCGCCGGTATCGCCGGGAGTACCGTTATCGTCGATGCGTAGACGTTCGGTATCAAACCGCATGTACACCACACCGTTGACATTCGGCATACAGTCGCCGGCATTATTGCCACCGCCGATGCTACATGTTTGTGAAAAAGGCTCTGTCCCCGTTATGAAGCGACTTTGCGTTATTTGGTACTGTGCGTAAGTGTCGCTACCGACTGCCAGCATCAATAATGTACAGACAAAGAAGTGTATCTTTGATAATGCAATTCTGTCTGTTAGCTTTCTAATAATATATTTAATGCCGGTTGCCACATACACGATTAGTCCCTCCTAGAAATGCTACCGATATATGGAGCATGACATCATATATACAAATTTGACTTTGTATGAGTCGGGGTACATTGACGGATAGCCTTTAGGGGACTTGGCTACTTTGAGTTAAATTATTGGCGATGATATCGCTATAATCGGCAGGTGTTACGATACTACTAAAGTTGGTATCGCCGGCGTGATACGCCGAGATACCGATACTGCCGGCAGCCCCGACTGTGTAGTCGGTTATGTTTATTACACCGTTGCGGTCTACATCGCCTCCGTATAACACATGAATATCGTTATCTTTACCTTTTAGTGCCGAAGCACCGTCGGCGGCAAGTGCACTGCCGGCAGCACTAAAATCATGACTATAGATATCGGCATTTCTATTCGCATCCGCCGTTCCGGTGATATTGGTTGCCGAGATAACATCAAGATGGTTTCGGTGGCGAACTACCAAATAAATATCCTCATCGTCCGCTTCCTCCAGCTGTACAAATTCTACATCGGGGCAGTTAGCTTCGGTTGTCTCAAGTCCCACTGCCGCACAAAGCAATGTCGGATCTTGAATAATCTGCTCGGCGTATCGGGCTGCATCTACCACACGTCCGTTGCTCAATAAAAATGCCGGCTTGCGAGCAACGACAGTCGTCGCCGCACTTGCCTCATCGCCGGCAGAAGTAGACCTCAATTCAAGTAATACCCAATCGACAACACCTTCGGGCACCGCTACCACCTCAATACTCCGACACGATATCGGGCTCTCCGAGTTAATCGTGTAATTACCGTCGCAATAAGGATCTTGTAGCGGGACCTCAATATCGGTGACCATCCTATCTATCGTTTGTGCACCGATGGCACCGGATAGTAGTACGAGTACCGTCGGTATATAACTTAATCTAATCATTTTCCTGTTTGCTTTCATCATTTCATCCTCATATAATTTAACGGAACGGTCCCTCAAGGAACAACTTCACTCTCAGTAGCATGCCTCTGACAAGGCCGGCGATTGCATCGAGTCTAGAATCCAGTTGTTCACGGTTATCGTCTATGATCTCCATGCTATTTTCGGGGTTGGCATCAACCGGATCGTTATTCGCCAAGTCTCGCAAACCGGTGCCTGCACGACCCAAAGTAAAGCCGAGCGTCGGGTTTAACGAGTTTTCGGAAATCTCTATGTTATCGTAAGCGATAGTCACACCGCTATCTATAGGTGTAAGCGTAGCCGTACTAACGATAAGTTGCGGAGAACCGGTTTCGAGTATCTGTAACAGCGTATACGAGTCCGAATTGTCAATGCCTCGCACCTGCTCGCCGCCGGCAACCGTCACCGTAAAGCGCATGCGGTAACGATTGGTATTTATATCGTCGCGTATTGCCCCGCCGTCGGCAGTGACGATAATTGCCGGCGGCACGGTATCTCTGCGCGCAATCGCCGTAGAAGTCGTGTCTATCTCTGCCCCCATACCGATCGCTTCGCCTTGCCTATTCATTGCTAGGTTGCCGAGCATATCGCTCAAACCTTCATTCGCCGCCAGTGCAAACCCTGCGGTGCGTTGGGTTTGCCTTTCCGTATTATTGAATCTTATCGTATAGCCGAGAGTCGCCTCATCGTTGTCATCGTTTATGATCAGACTACTTGCTCGGATGAAATTATTCAAAACCAAAGCCGTGCCGGTAGTCGGTTTATGGACCAGTCTATACGAGGTTAATATACCCAGATTGCCACTGATAGGCTGGTCGGATTGTACCACGAAGTTCATCGTATATTCATCACCGTTGTCGGGATTCGGTGTTGCTTCGCTCGCTGTCACCATCAGAGTCGGTGCAGAAACCGCATCTGCCATGTCTATAGTTGCTACCGCCGCATCACCACGATCGAGTGGCTTAAAGCCGTCGGTCGGCGTCGTTAGTGTGCCTACGATGGTCTCGGTGGTGCCGGCAACAAACGGGGCATTACTCGCATAATCGCATAGCGGGCAACCGTTCGGGTCATCGGGGTCGCTAAGCGCACGGGTCAGAGTAAAGCCTGTGATGTTTTCAATTTCGCTCACCGGTACCTGCACATTACCGAAGTATACGGTCGCTCGAGTCGTCGAGACGCTGGTTGCACTGGAATTTTGAACATTCTGCACCGCAACCAATCCGCCGTCTTCCAATACTCGCAATAATTGATAAGATGTAGCAGAGTCCAAGCCTCTCACATCGGTTGCATCGACTTTTAGCCCTCCGTCCCATTGCTTTGCGGCAACATCAAAAGTGATATCGTACGCTATCGTATCGGAGCGCACCGTAACGACATTGACGGGTGATGCGGTCACCTCTATGAACGGTGGGTTTTTATCTGCAATTGTCACCAAAGCGGTGGGAATGATATTTAGAGGTTGGCCTTGCGCAATAGTACTTCCGATGTCTTCAGTGTCTTGTCGTAATACGTTATTGTTGGATGGGCCGCGAAACAGTACCGACGAACCGTTATAGCCTACCGTGAAGCCTACAGTCTCTCGTGCTTCGTTTTCACTCAGACGCAAAGAAGAAATCATCACGTCTAAGTCTTCTCCTATTGGATATAGAGGATTGTAGTTCACTTCCGTAGGCTCGCTATACGAAACCGGATTCGTATTCAAGCTGCGTAATAATCCAATATCCCTTATACTGAAAACACCATTTTGCATTACCAGATTGAAGCTCATATTAAAACCATTAACTCCTGCGAAGGCTTCGGTCGGATCAGGATATACCTCTATTTCCGGCATGACCGTATTTCGTGCAGCTATTGCCGAACTTTGCGGATTTATACGCATGCCGTCTTCTATAGAATCACCCTCACCGTTAAGCGGCAGTGCATCATTCTCTAATTTGCCGGCAGCACGACCCAACACAAAGCCTGCGGTGCGTTGAGTCAGATTGACGGTCGCCTCCTCGTCGTCGGCAGCACCGAAGCTTACCGTGTATTTAACTCTAACATGCGTATCGGTAGTGATCGTTTCTACGGTATGCGCGGTTATATATTCGGATAAGTCTATTGCGTTATCCTCGGTCGTCGGTACATGGAGGAGTACATAAGAACTTGTGCTAGCGATATCCGGTACCACTTCACCGTTGAGCGAGCGCACTTCGAATATCATGCTGTATTGATTGCCATTCAAAAAGCCGGTACTGAGGTTGGCTTCGGGGTATGCTTTGGGATCGGGAACACCACTATAAAATGGTGCCTGATTGAAAATATCTGCACTTTCGTCTATAACCGCTTCGGCAGTGATTTGCAACAATTTATCTACTTCGGCTATCGCATCGGCACTTACATCCAGTCTGCCTTCCGATCCAAGTTGCGGCGGATTGTTTGATGCGTCGGTTAAATTAGCTCGGCGGCCAAGCGTAAAGCCGATAGTTTCATTAACCTCCGCCAGTGCAGTCAGTGTGGTGGCAAAAGCGACACTTACCTGTAGCTCCGATACCGAGTTCACGGTAATTGTCACCGCCACCTCGGTCGTAGCACCGTCGGTCGTGAGGCGCAATAACTTATACGATGCTTGATCGTCCAATCCGGTAACCGATTTGTCGCTAGAAACATCAAAACCGCCTTCATACACCAGACGATCATTTACGCGGGGGGTTGCTTTGCCGATTGCTTCCACGGTGATAATCGGATTGTCGGTATCAACATTCGGCACGGCAGACGCTGCGGATGTTCTTGAGTCTATGCGCTCATTAATATCGATCGGGTTACCGGTGTCGGCAAAATCAACCGGAGGATTACCTGCCAAGTCGGTCAACCCGGCTTTGCGCCCTAGGGTGAAACTATGGGCATTGGTGGCAACGGAATCTTCTACATTAAATTGTATCGTCGCACTTCGTAAATTATTGAAGTCGGCACTGCCGACACTGATGCTTGCATCGGACAATACTACGTCCTGCTCACCGGACAGAACCCGCAACAACACATAAGAGGTACTACTTTCTATGCCGTCTATGCCTTCGAGGGCGGTGACATCGAAACTGCCGATATAATTATTGCCATTTTTGCTTAGCGAGTTGGCTGTCACCGTGATTGCCGGACTCGTTCTTTCCACCGCAAGGTGTGCGATGACACTGTCATCCAACGGAGACGGTGGGTCTACGGTGACCGGTGCGCCGCCTACCGACATCACCGGATCATTGCCCGAATTGTCTCGTAGCCGTCCCGCTATAGCGAGACCCAGCGTAAAGGATTCGGTCTCGCTTATCTGCTCTATAGACAACGGCGGCACCGTATAACTTAACTCTATGTTGCCGCCGGCAGAGATCGCTTGCTGCGATGCCGATACCGGAAGATAACTGTTATCGCCAAGTTTACGCAGCAGCCGGTAGCTACTAGACCGTCGCGCTTCCGAGGCCGTCGTGCTCGATACGTCCGCCGGCGGATCCACTCTAAATTTCATCGTATAACCATCGGGGCGTATATCGAGGGAGTCTATCGGTGTTACCGTGAAATGCGGCGACACGATATCTCTGCGCACAATCGCGGTTACCGTGGTATTTAGAGGATCACCATAAGCTATTACATCGCCGTTCGGGTTGCGCGGTGGATTACTCAAAATATCGCACAAAATACAATCATCTCTAGAAGCGTTGATGATCGGGGCGCGGCCCAAGATAAAGCCGTAGGTTTGCCGTGCGACTTCCGGCGCAAGCTCTACACCGAAATCAACCGTAACCATTAATTCTCTACTCCTAAAACTTCTCGATATCGCCAAATAGACAAAAGGATTAGCATTGGGGTTATGGATCTGATAGTCCGCTGCCGGCAGTGCCGACAAGGTTGCGGTCGTCCCGCCGATTCCGTCTATCGCTACAGGCACTCCGGCACTGCCGTCTTCTTCTAACGGTACACGCAATAGAATATAAGAGGTCGGTTCGTGTAATCTACCACCCCCATCTATATTATTGATAATAAACTCGCTACTTCTAACGTCAAATTGCCCGGTATAGATATAAGGGTTGCGTTCATCGGGGCGTGCTTCTCCTCTCGCCCGTAGTGTGATGGTCGGACTCATTTTATCCGATACTCTAATCTCTGCGCTTTCGCGAGGATCCAGTGGTTCATTGTTTGCCACCGTTTTGGTAGTGCCGACTGCCACCGGGGCATTGCCCGAATAATCGCATAACGGACAATCGTTCGGATTATTAGCATCGTGTGCACGACGACCTAAAGCGAAACCGAATGTTTCTTGTTCCTCCGCTATGGTTAGGTTTACATCTTGATATGTTATGCGTGCCTGAGTGGTCGAAATACTCTCAATTATTATACTTCTAGAAAATTCATTATGTGGTTCAAAGCTACCGTCTTCGAGAATACGCAATAACTGATAGGGGCCTTGAAGATTTGTTGAACCATCAAGCGCAGATCTCGTACCTAAACCGTGTACGAGTGCGTCGACTTCTTTGTCATCTACCAGTGTCTTCGCGGTCATAGTAAAAACAAGTTGAGCTCCGTCAAGCACATCACCTGCCAATCCTCCTGTCACTTCTATGAACGGCGGGTTGGTGTCTCTGAATGTTACTGCGTCATCTCTGATATCAAAAGGTTGATCTGTTGTGATCGTTTGTGTGGTGGTGCCACCTTGATATACGTCGTTGTTGGACAGATCGCGTAGCGTGGATGCGCCGGAATATCCCAGCGTGAAGCCGACAGTGTCTCGTGTTTCGTTTTCACTCAAACGAAAAGGACTAGAAGTGCCTACTGACAGATTATTACTTATTAAAGTGATTAAAGATAAAAATGTATTCACTCTCGCAATAGAACTATAGGCACCCGTATTCAGCTTACGGAATATATTATGACTTTCAAACTGTTGCCATTGCGGTTTGAGTGATTCACCGGACTCGGTGCGGGCGTTAAAGTTTACTCTGAAACCATTTTGACCTACTACAAGATTACCATCCACCACGACCGTCGGTGATTGCGTATCTCGTGCGGCTATTGCAGCCGGGTTCGGGTTTATACGAGCATTATCGGCTATAGGATTACCATCGCTATCCAACGGTTGCGCATCATCCTGTAGTTTGCCCGTTGCACGACCCAGCACAAAACCGGCAGTGCGTTGGGTCAGAGAGACGGCAGCGTCGGCGGTGTCGGCACCGAACTCTACCGTGTATCGGACCCTCGCTCGGGTTTGATCGAAAGAAACCATCTCTACGCTATTCGCAACGATATAATCCGCCAAGTTTATTACCTCATTATCATCTGTAGGCACATGAAGTAATACATAAGAACTTGTGCTACCGATTCCCGGTATCGCCGTACCGTTAAGCGAGCGTACTTCAAAGAGCATACTGTAGCGATTGCCGTTGACATCGGTATCGTTGGCATCGTTAACTTTGGGATAAGCCTTAGGACCGTCGGGTTGATTGAACGGGATGAGACGGGAAAGATAGTGATTTATATCAGTAATGGCTTCGGCAGTGATTTGCAACGGTCTATCCACTAAGGCAACCGCATCCCCGCTTATGTCCAGTCTGTCGCGACGCTCGGCATCTACCACCGCCGATATGTTGCTACTGTTTTTCAAGTTGTCGCGACGACCGAGTGTGAAACCGTAGGTTTGCTCCAGACTTACCACAGTCAGTGTGGTGGAGAACATAACCGTTGCCGTTGATCCCAAAACATCGGCGGTCGTTGCTTCGTTCACTTGTATCACCGTCATCGTCGTTATTGTATGTTCACCGTCTCTGGCGATGCGCAATAGATTATAAGAATCGGCATAGCCTATGCCGAGCACATCCTCATTTGCAGTAACTGTAAATGTTCCGCGATATACCAACGGGTTACCGACATCGGCAACGGCGTTGCCGTCTGCGTCCACCGTAATAATCGGTGCGCCGGTATCGGTTGCAGGTATTGTAGCTTCTGCGGTCGCACGCGAGTCTATACGGCTATTTATCGTTACCGCCTCGCTCGTCACCGGATCCACCAACGGATTACCCACCAAATCGGTCAAGCTATCTATACGACCTAGGGTATATACTTGGGTAGTGGCAGCATCAACATCGGGGTCGTTCACATTAAAGCTGATCGTCGCACTTTGCAAGGTAGTGAGGTCTACGCTACCGATATCGATTTGCGCACCCGCCAATACGACGACCGGAGTGCCGGGCGGGTCTTCGGAATTCGTCCGTTGCGGTGCTCGCAACAACACATAAGAGTCACTACTTTCTATGCCTTCTATGCCTTCACCGGCGGTGACATTAAAACTGCCACGATACGCGGTGCCGCTTTTGATGATTGCACCATTCGGTACTACCGTGAGCGACGGGCTTTCGCGTTCTATCGCAAATAATGCTTGTGCGTTTGCATCCAACGGCAACGGTGGCGTTGTCGTCACTTCGGTAGGTGTCGTGCCGCCTATGCTTACGACCGGGTCGTTACTTGCAAGGTCGCGTAATCTATCGTCGGCACTGCGCCCCAGCGTAAAGCCTTCGGTGTTCAGGGCTTCGTCAATGGATAATCTCGATATATCCGTATAGCGTACTATGACCGTTCTAGTTGTTACTACCGTTATCTCTTCCGCCAGTCTGCCCGACATCGGCTCGTATGTATCGCGACCTTGAAGTTTGCGCAACAAGCTATACGATCCACTCTGCCTCAAATCCGAAAACTGCGTTGCCGGCACATCCGACGGTGCGGCCACCCTAAATGCCATCGTATAACCGCTCACCGCTATCTCAAGATCACCCTCCCTCGCTACCGTATAGCTCGGCGACTCGGTATCTCTCACCGCAACCGCTTCATCGCGGGAATCCAAACGCTCGCCACGTTCAATCTCGTCTTCGGTATTCACCGGGTCAACCGGATAATTGCTCACAAAATCCAGCAAATTGTCGCGCCGCGCCAGTGTGAAACCCATAGTCTCCATAACTTCGTCGCTACGCTCGAAGCGCGTGCTAAAACTAATTGTCGCCGACGCATCGGACACCGCATCCACCGCTATCCGTGCCGTTCGGGTACTCGGCGCACTACCATCACTCGGAATGTGCCACAGCCAATACGAAGCGTCATCACCCAGTCCCAAAATACCGTTTGAACCCGATAGACCATCGTCAACCGTCGTATTCGCCGTCACCTCGAATGTTCCGCGATACACCAACGGGTCGTTCTCGTCGGGCATTACACCCTGCGCTACAACACCGATGCTCGGGTGCGTTCGGTTGGTCTCAACAAGTGCTTCGTCGCTGTCGTCAAATAGGCGATCGGCACCTATGGTAATCGGGATGTTATAGGCAAGGTCGCGCACACCCCCATTATTACCCAGTGTGAAACCTACCGTCTCGCGCGCCTCGGCTTCGCTTAAACGAATATTGGTAAATACGGTATAGCTGGACGCTTCACCCGTTATACTAAACTCATTAGGATTAGGAACTATGGCATAGCCACCTCCGGCAAGTTTGCGTAACAATCTCCAAGATTGTGGGCGTATTACAGTATTGTCCAGGAGTTCATCGGCTTCTAACCGAAACCATATGCCATAGCCATTGACAATCCCTCTATTGTTTGATGTGGTAATTGTTGGCTTAAAATTGGGATCTATAGATAGCGATATTGTCGGAGCTTGCGTATCTCTACGAGCGATTGCCTCGGCTGCGGTATCCAACTCGTCTCCGATATCAACCGCAGGCGCATTACCGTAGATATCGACAAAATTAGCGTTTGTGCCGCGAGCTAGGGTAAAGCCTCGGATGCGTCGTACTGTCTCCACGCTGTCAAGTGTGACAGTATAAGTCAGTGTCGTCGCATCTCCATTACGACTCAACTCGGTCTCGGATGTTCGTAGTATCACATGAGTTATTGACGATGCCGACACCGGTAAATTTTCGTCTATGGGCTTCGCAATCACTCGATAAGAACTGCTATCCGCTATTCCCAAAACCTCGCGGTTTGCCCGTACCGCAAATTCCATCCCGTAGCTATTAGGTGTTATTAAATCCGGAACCGCCTCGTATTCGTAGATTGATACAAAACTAGGACGGGGGTCCACATCGATCTGCAGGTCAATCGCCCGTACCGTGAATGTCGGTGCATCGGTGATGCTACGGGCAGAAATGACACCGGGATCTATAGGTTCTCCGGTTCCGATAGTAGTGCCGATTGTGTTGACCGGGGTATTGTTATCGTCATCTACCAAATGTCTAACATTGTCGCCACGCGCCAATGTGAAGCCTTCGGTTTGCCGAACTACATCCAACGATGCAAGCTCAACCTCGTATTGCAATGTAATCGGGTTTCGGCTTATCAGCGTTAGCGTGCTACTAATCTCTACAAACTCGTCGCTTCCTATGGGTTTGCGCAATATTTTATACAACGATGCATCGTCTATCCCATCGATACCTGCCTCATCGGCTGTTACACTGAATTGACCGGTATAACGGCGCGGGTTGTCGATGTCGGGCATTGCATCGCCGATTTTGGTGAGCGTGATTACCGGCGGTATGCTATCGGTGAGTTCTATTTTATTTCTCAGTGCCGTTTGATAGTCTTCGATTATTTTGAGGTCTGCACCTAGCACCGCATTACGCTTAAACTCCAGAGACAGCGGCGGCGGTGCACGCTTGATACGCCCTTCGTTGATAACTATGTTCAGGGTCGTGCGGTGCGTCGTATTTAAGGAGACGCTAACGATAGATGCCGATAGGCTCGACGATTCACAATTACCGTTTTCGGCGGTCAAGCAGAAGTTCTCTTTGATTACGGTCGCCGGGTTTAGCGGTTTGTTGAAACTTAGCTCCCAAGTGGACATCCCTATCTCGGTATCGCTATCGTAGGTATAGTCGGTGCGCTCAATGCCGGTTGCATACGGCGCATCGGCATCGTGCACCAATGCCGCAGCGAAGTTGCCGTTTGCCAATTCAACATCGTCGGTATCTCTAACGATACCGGTACCGGTGGAGGTATCGCTAAGCAACCTTAATACGCCTCTGTTCACCGCCGATGAAAAACTTAGGTTCACATAATCGTCACCGACGGTATGTTCCACTACGATATTTATTTGTCTATTCTCCTCCCCGTCGATGTCTAGTCTGGTCACCCCGTCGCTGTCGAGTATCATGAAGTTAGACTCGGTCAGCTGTCTCGGTGTTGTCGAATCGCCGTCATCATATACGGCAACCCCTTTGGAAAACTTAAGCCGCACACCGCGACCGCGGTCGTGTCGTGCATAATCCTCCACCCAAGTCTTGCCGTCCAATCTAAAACCGCGCAAATCGTTGTCGGCAACACCGAATACCGTGCGGTTAAGCGTACTCGTAACTCCGTCTCCGGCGATCCAAACCTGATTCTCGGCCCACAACCTATCGGAAAATGCCAAACCTGCATCGGCATTCATACTGCCGTTGTTGTCCGCATCGATGATCCGGCAACTAAAACCGATTAGGTCTTGCCACTCGTCGTTTATCGTTGCAAAAGAATCGGCGGTAGCTATTTCCGAAGTAAAACCGTCGGCAATCTCAAACAAACTCAATAGCGAAGGCGATGTGTCTACGATGACCAATCCGTAGTTCCCGTTGATGAAACCGCTACCTCTGGTATAGGTACATTGCCCTGAACCTGTTGCGGTGCCGTCGCCGTTATTATGAAAAGCCGGCGTATTAAGATTTTCACCGAATGCTACAGTGTTATATTCTATGCCTAAGCCACCGATACTGTACGGTAGTGCGCCGCCGGTCTTGCGTACCTGCACAACGAATTCAAAACGATCATCGCTCGTATCATTGGGGGTACCGTTATCGCCAATCCCTACCCGAGTCGGATCGAATCGCATATGAACCACACCATTGACATCCGGCATGCAGTCGCTGGCACTGCTGCCACCGCCGATACTACACGTTTGTGAAAAAGAACCGGAACCGGTCATGAAGCGACTTTCCGCGATGCGATACTGCGCGTAGACATCGGCATGGACTACCAACAGTAGTGACATGCATATAGTAAATTGCATGCTCAAGCATGCAATTTTTTTTATTGTCCCCCTGAAAACTTTGTCATATTTTTTAATTTCAGGTACCATTCGGTTACTCCTTTGGGAATTACGATTAAATTACTGCCGATTATAGCACTTTTTAAGGAGTATGAAAGCCTAATTACAACTAAAAAAATATGGACAAACCATTACCTCTGTGGAGGGATGGCAGAGGTAGCCGAGGTGGTTTGCGTGTGCCTTGTATTAACGCACAATATCGTTCAAGCACCTTGCGTTTTAGGAGTGCAGCTAAGCCTTCCCTAAAGTACCGTTCTGCACGAATAGAACCGCTAATTGAGCCGATGGCTCAATCGGCAATTCAATTTTCTTCAATATAGCGTTGAGCCGATTCGCATGCGTGTTCGTAGTGTAGATAGACCGGCTTGTCCAATTCACACATTTGTTTTAGCAAGCGGTGCTGAGCCTGATATTTGATATTGCCGATTGCCAATGCGCCGATTCCCACCGCACCCGACTCGGAACCTTGCAAAGGATCGCCGTCGTGCATGACATCGAGACTATGAATACCCGAGGGCGGTACCGCATTGACATCGGCGGCAACTCTAAGCGCGCTTGCCGATGCTATTTCGTCGGCATCCATCATCTGTATGCCGGCAGCCGCAGTCGCCAGTATCACCTCGGTCTTATCCAGTAAAGCCGCTTTCTCGTCGTTGCCCGCCGCATGCAGTTGCCCGGCATTTTGCTTGCATAGCTTGCGGCAATTTTCGACGATGCCCTCGGCTTTGGAACGTTGGCGGCTCATCAGCGTTACTTCGGCACCTAATTCGGTTGCCAATATCGCTGCAACCATGCCGACCGGGCCGGTACCACCCAGCACCATCGCACGACACCCTTGCCAATCGCTTCGGTGTATGCGCTTGAGTTTATCTCCGACCGCAACGATCATGCCGGCAGCGGTAGTAAATGCACCGCTGGGGTCCGCCATCGCCGAGACTTCAAAGGGCGGCACCATCGCTTTGTGCGCCGATTCCAGCATCTGTAATGCAAGCGTCATATCACGCCCGCCTATAAAAAGACCGGTACGTTTGACACCCGACGGCCCTCTTGAAAAAATTGCATCTTGCACGAGTGCCTGCACATCCGAAAGTTCTAAATGAGTGTATGGAATTACTACATCCCACCCCGCATCCATAGCCATATTGACATCAAAAGGGCTTAGATTCGGGGCCGAAGTTAGCATGTGTAATATATAAGGCTTTTCCATTGTTATTCCTATAGTTTGTTGTTAATCTAAAACGACCACGGCACCTTGATTGTTTCCCTTGACGATAAGAAAATCTATTTCCTCGGCATCTTTAGGGACTTCGGTTTCGGTGTCGTGGGATCGCACATAATCTTCTAATCCGGCTTTTAAGGCTTCCGCCTGCGCTTGATTTTCCGTTATTGCAAAGACAGTCGGCCCCCACGAAGTTTGGCCTATCCCTTTTATACCTTGTTTGTCCAAATATTCCAATAGTTTTACAGAATTAAAACGCAATATTTTTTGTTCTTGCACCGACGAAAAATAATCTTTCATTGTTGATTGTAGTTTGTACACCGCTTGGGCGAAACTCGCAAAGTCCCGCTCCACGACTGCCGGCATCAATTTCATAAGCACCGTACGGCTCAAAGCAGCGGCGCACGATTTAGAAAATTGCGGCAATCGCTCAAATGCGCGACGCTCACCCGCACCGTGCAAACCATCCTGCCCCTTGGTCGTAATCAATAAAATGCGCCACGCACTAGGAAAAGGATGGTGGAAAATCAAAGTCGGCAATTTATCATCCTTAACGCCGGCATCGACCAACACACCCCCGCGATCAAAAGCATAAATTCCTATACCCGAACGTCGACCGCGCGCCAAACAATATGCGATTTCATTATGAGTCAATGTCAAACCATGTAAGCTCGCCAAACCTTGCCCTATCGCCAACGCTGTTTGGGTTCCCGAACCGAGTCCTTGATGCGCAGGAATGGTTTGCTTTATACGGATATTGCAACGGCTCTCAACCTCGTAATGCTTATCAAAGACTTCCACCAGTCGGATGATGCGCGCATTGTCGGCACCGTCTACATCGAGTGCTCCGGCAGGCACAATCTCAAGATCTAATCTCGGCGCATCCAATGCGATGCCGACACTTCCGAACTTACGTCCGACACCGCCATGCAGATCTATAAACCCCAGATGCAATCTCGCCGGCGTGCTGATCTTGATTTTTGCGATAGAAGAATCAGGCATGATATAAAACTATAGAACTACTATTATATATGAGATGGTTTGCATGAATGGATTAATTCAGATATTGTAACCACCCCGTCAAGCTCCGCTTGCCACCCCTCCACAGGAGGGGAATTAACCGGCACTATACTCGTGCTACTGCAGAGGACCTTCCAAGAATACCTTGACGCGGATGCGTAATGCGGATCCTTGTATGTGTACAATATAATTTGCTTCGGTATAGCCGTCTTCGGTGTTGTCGGCACGTCTCACTACGATGACAATTCGGGCACTTCCTCCCGTCAACGGGATGCTATCGGAAATAGCAATACGATCTGCACCGGCGACTAGGGTCACCGGATTATCGTCTTTGACATAGTTATTTGCACGATCATCGCCTAACCAGACACTTTGAATACCGAGACCGGTAGTGGTTGCCGATGCCGAGATTACGGTTTCGTCAACCGCATCCGAAACTTCGCCGATGTACAGGGTTCCGGAATCGTCGTCGGGATCTGTCTCAAGGGTAATATTGCTCATTGCGAGAGCAAACCCTAAGGTCGTTCTATCCATTGCCGAGGCACGCGATACGGTCACGGTATAAGTTGCCATCGGCACTTCGGTATCCTGTGCGGTCACTACGATAGTGAATACTTTATTCATTCCTTCGCCAATCGTAATCGGTAGATCCACCCGATTATTAGCGGGACTCGGGGCATTGCTCCCCTCTCTAATTGTCAGCGTTGCATGCACATTATCGGCAACCGCAGTTAGGGTTGTATTCGCTATATCATTAGGCAGTTCTACAGAATAGCGGGTTGGTTGATTAGCCACCGCAGGATCGAAACTAAATCCCGCCACCGCTTCGGACAACACTTCCAGCATACTCAACCGCGTATCTCGGCTCGGTTGCCGCATAATCGTCACCGTATAGGTCTTGCTCGTCTCGTTGTCCTGGGCAAGCACTTTGATTTTGACTTCCTTCGTTTCGCCTTCGTCTACGGAAATAGTATCGTTTATGCTACGCGTACCCAACGATACGCCGTCTACCGCAAGACCGTCTATGGTATAGCTTATAATCGTCGCACTACTATGCTCCACTTGCGCTTCCAAACGAAGCTCGGTTATTTTGTCGCCGACTATCGGATTAGCAATGCGATACACATAACTCGTGCTTGTTGCCAGATTGTCGAAGCTCGTCGCCATACCGCCGTCCGGTAATACCCTCAAAACATCCAAGTTGGCATTACTACTTATTTCACGGGTCGCACGCACCACATAGGTATTTGTTGCCACATTCGGTGCCGTCAGTACTATACTAATGACTTTAGTCTGTCTCACATCGAATGGAATTGAAACACCGCCGTCATCGGCTTGTGCTAGTTCTACATCTCCCTCGAATATCGTATACACAGTCTCTTCGTCTTCCGAAGGTAGCATAGGTATGACGGTGAGCGTCGAACTATCGTTTGCAACCGTCACCGTATAGTTCCGCACAAAAGGATTAAATTCGTACGGACTGTCGGCTTTAAGCCCGATCAATTCCAAAGCCTCTAAAATTATTACATCACCTATGTCGACGATATAGCTTGCTTCGGTATAGCCGTCTTCGGTGTTGTCGGTGCGTCTTAGTACGAGGACGATCCGAATTTGTCCTTCGGGCAATGAAACGGTATCGGAAACAGATGCTAAATTCTCATCCAAGGTTTGAGCCGTTCCATCCTTGATACGCTCCTCGCCGTTCACTAGGACGCTTCGGATACTGACGCCGGTAACAGTTGCCGATGCCGAGATTACGGTTTCGTCAACCGCATCCGAAACTTCGCCGATATAGACAGTTCCGGAATCGTCGTCGGGATCTGTCTCAAGGGTAATATTGCTCATTGCGAGAGCAAACCCTAAGGTCGTTCTATCCATTGCCGAGGCACGCGATACGGTCACGGTATAAGTTGCCATCGGCACCTCGGTATCCTGTGCGGTCACCACGATAGTGAATACTTTATTCATTCCTTCGCCAATCGTAATCGGTAGATCCACCCGACGATTAGCGGGACTCGGGGCATTGCTCCCCTCTCTAATTGTCAGCGTTGCATACACATTATCGGCAACCGCAGTTAGGGTTGTATTCGCTATATCACTAGGCAGTTCTACAGAATAGCGGGTTGGTTGATTAGCCACCGCAGGATCGAAACTAAATCCCGCCACCGCTTCGGACAACACTTCCAGCATACTCAACCGCGTATCTCGGCTCGGTTGCCGCATGATCGTCACCGTATAGGTCTTGCTCGTCTCGTTGTCCTGGGCAAGCACTTTGATTTTGACTTCCTTCGTTTCGCCTTCGTCTACGGAAATAGTATCGTTTATGCTACGCGTACCCAACGATACGCCGTCTACCGCAAGACCGTCTATGGTATAGCTTATAATCGTCGCACTACTATGCTCCACTTGCGCTTCCAAACGAAGCTCGGTTATTTTGTCGCCGACTATCGGATTAGCAATGCGATACACATAACTCGTGCTTGTTGCCAGATTGTCGAAGCTCGTCGCCATACCGCCGTCCGGCAATACCCTCAAAACACCCAAGTTGGCATTGCTACTTATTTCACGGGTCGCACGCACCACATAGGTATTTGTTGCCACATTCGGTGCCGTCAATACTATACTAATGACTTTAGTCTGTCTCACATCGAATGGAATTGAAACACCGCCGTCATCGGCTTGTGCTAGTTCTACATCTCCCTCGAATATCGTATACACAGTCTCTTCGTCTTCCGAAGGTAGCATAGGTATGACGGTGAGCGTCGAACTATCGTTTGCAACCGTCACCGTATAGTTCCGCACAAAAGGATTAAATTCGTACGGACTGTCGGCTTTAAGCCCGATCAATTCCAAAGCCTCTAAAATTATTACATCACCTATGTCGACGATATAGCTTGCTTCGGTATAGCCGTCTTCGGTGTTGTCGGTGCGTCTTAGTACGAGGACGATCCGAATTTGTCCTTCGGGCAATGAAACGGTATCGGAAACAGGTGCTAAATTCTCATCCAAGGTTTGAGCCGTTCCATCCCTGATACGCTCCTCGCCGTTCACTAGGACGCTTCGGATACCGAGACCGGTAGTGGTTGCCGATGCCGAGATTACGGTTTCGTCAACCGCATCCGAAACTTCGCCGATGTAGACAGTTCCGGAATCGTCGTCGGGATCTGTCTCAAGGGTAATATTGCTCATTGCGAGAGCAAACCCTAAGGTCGTTCTATCCATTGCCGAGGCACGCGATACGGTCACGGTATAAGTTGCCATCGGCACCTCGGTATCCTGTGCGGTCACCACGATAGTGAATACTTTATTCATTCCTTCGCCAATCGTAATCGGTAGATCCACCCGACGATTAGCGGGACTCGGGGCATTGCTCCCCTCTCTAATTGTCAGCGTTGCATACACATTATCGGCAACCGCAGTTAGGGTTGTATTCGCTATATCACTAGGCAGTTCTACAGAATAGCGGGTTGGTTGATTAGCCACCGCAGGATCGAAACTAAATCCCGCCACCGCTTCGGACAACACTTCCAGCATACTCAACCGCGTATCTCGGCTCGGTTGCCGCATGATCGTCACCGTATAGGTCTTGCTCGTCTCGTTGTCCTGGGCAAGCACTTTGATTTTGACTTCCTTCGTTTCGCCTTCGTCTACGGAAATAGTATCGTTTATACTACGCGTACCCAACGATACGCCGTCTACCGCAAGACCGTCTATGGTATAGCTTATAATCGTCGCACTACTATGCTCCACTTGCGCTTCCAAACGAAGCTCGGTTATTTTGTCGCCGACTATCGGATTAGCAATGCGATACACATAACTCGTGCTTGTTGCCAGATTGTCGAAGCTCGTCGCCATACCGCCGTCCGGCAATACCCTCAAAACACCCAAGTTGGCATTGCTACTTATTTCACGGGTCACACGCACCACATAGGTATTTGTCGTTCCGTCCGGTGCCGTCAACAAAAATTCTATACGATGTTCTCCCAACGCCAAATTGCTAATCGTCGCTTGTGCAACCACTACACCCGCCCGAGTTGAGGTTGTGATGTTGCCGATCGTATTTGCATCCGAACTACGCATATCAAAATCTACCAACTCGTTCACTTCGGCGAACAGCGTTATCGTATCCACACTCATGGGAATCCGTAGCGGCGGCGTCGGCTGCAGATTGTCACCCGAAAAATCTCTGCGCTGCGCAACACCATTCTCGTCTTGCCAGGCCGCACTCCAGCCGTACAACGAAACATCGTATGCGCGGAAAATCGTATAGCTTCGAGTACTACTGCTATCGGTTCCTTGCCATACTGCGGTAATCACATTATCGCTATAATCCAAGTCTATGCGTATCGTATTGCGGTCTTCCGCAAGTAGCATGCCGTTGATAAAGATGCTTCCGCTTCTGGTGCGCGCCGTCACATCAACATGATCGGTTCCGGTAGGCACGCGATAGTTTTGATCATTCTCCATGAAAACCGGGCTCAAACCGTCGGCATCTAAAATCAGCACATCAAAGCCACCTCTCTCGGAACTCGGTGATATCACATCCAGTACCAATTCCGGCGATGCCGGCAGCGGTACGGATACCAGAGTATCACGATAACCTTGCTTGTCCGAGTAGCTTAGCAGTACTCTATAAAAATCGGCAATCGCACCGCCGACGGTATAGCTTATAGCCGTTGCACCGTCAATATCGAACCAATTGCCGTCCGATTGCCGCTGCCATTGGTAGCGAATGTCGTTCGGATCACCGGCACCGTCGGGATCCTCCGCCAACTGTGCGCGGCTCAGAGTCGCTGCCGTATAGGTCAAATCTACCCGCGTCGGTGTACTAATGCCACCGATAACCCCGTTATTGTGTTTGGCAACCTCAAACGATAGCGATTCGGATACGGTTAAATCCTCGGCACTGCGTACCGTCAACATCGCACTCACCGTCTCGGCGGAACGGTCGGCGGAGATAAAATCGTCACGCAGATAAAACGACATAGACACACGCCTCGCACCACCGACTACGGTGCCGGTGGTCTCGGTGCGGTCTAAAAGCCTCACTTGTCGTTCGTCCACCGTCCACTCGTAACTCAAATCATCGCCGTCGGCATTAGAGAGCTCGCTGCTTAGCGTAATAAAATGCCCTTCTCTAATCGGTACCGAATCATTCAACGGAGCACCGCCCTCACTTTCCGCAACGCTGCGGCTAATAGTAGCTACATCGGGAATCGTGATGAAAGTCAAACGATATTCCACATCCAAATTTTCCTTGCCGGTTATTTCGTAGGCTTCGGATGTCGTTATGCGTACCGTCGTCGTAGTAGAAAAGTCGGGAATCAAATCGTATTCTGCCGAACCCGCCGACATCGGCACACCGTTAATCGCAATCATCGCATCGGGATGGTGTGTCGCTGCGATGATCTGAATTTCGGAAACATCGCCGGCTACCGGCACGGTATAGTGCTCAACCATCACGGCATCAAAATTATCCTTAAGCCTCGCCCCGGTAAAACCGGCAATAGAAAGCCGTGGCTGTAGAGGACCACCGAACCTGAATTGTAAGTCTTGCAAACCTAAGCGCTGGCGAGGCAATATATTCCCGCAATTCGGAGACGGCGTGGCGGTGCCGCAAGTGCTATCGCGATACTTGAGTGCAGGATATTGCCCGATGGTGCCGAAATCCCACCGCTCGGCACTCCAGTTGTAATAGGCTCGTGTCGCGGTAGAGCTTGGCTCCGACGATTTCAGGATTTCGGAACTAAAGCCTATAACATCGTCGGACCCGCCGTCGGATTGACCGCTGCGTTCGGTATCCCAATAACTTCGTTGTATGCGCGTTGCGGTGCTAATGCCGTAGACGAATCCTCTGTTCGATACACCGCCGAGCATACCGATTGAATAGCTGTCGCTTATCACATTGCTACCCGCAGCGATACCGACCAAACCACCGATCGAAGTACCGTCTGCGACTGCGGTTGCGGCATAGCTGTTAACTATACTCGAAGTTGATGCTTGTGAACTTAAAAAACCGATCAAACCGCCTATTTGCCGACCTCGGCTATTTACGCTACCGAGCGCATAACTATTGACAACCGATAACCCTTGACTCATCCTTCCGACTAAACCGCCGTGAGCAGTACCGCTACCACCTTCTACATCACCGGCTGCATGGCTATTGGTGATATCACTGCTTACAGAATTTACGAAATCACCGACCAAACCACCGACACTGCTATTTCCCGTCACATTACCGATAGCATAGCTATTGTTAATTCCTCCGGCACTAGCAAATCCTACCAAACCACCGACCCGACTCAGTCCGCTTACATCGCCGGTGGCATAACTACCTAGGATCCTCCCGCTGGAATTACCTACCAAACCACCGATTGCTTCATCGGTTCCCGATATTGTGCAATTTGCCGAGCTGTCTCTAACCGTCGAGAATACGGATAACGTACCGACCAAACAACCGCCATTGAAATCACTTGCAACCGTACCGCTTAGTATATGGCTATCGCTTATGTTACTACCTCTGAATGAACCGACTAATGCACCTGTGTTAAGGGCTCCGGCTACAGCCACTCCGGCTAAGCGAACTTGCCTGATCTCCGTAGCCCCTTCGGGCACGCGACCGAACAAACCGATATTGGTTGTGGTGCTTGTTATGCTCAAATTAGAAATCGTATACCCGTTGCCGTCAAAAACAGCCGTGAAGTCGTCAATCGGATCCCAGTTATCCCATTCGCCGACATCGGCGGCGGCATCGCTATAACCGGCAAGATCGTCGAAATCCAAGTCTCTCGTCAACTCATAACCTCGGCATGCGGACGGGCTACCGGGACAGCCGTTGTTATTCGGGGTAGCATCGGCACTCGCTCTATAAGCAGTGCCGTCCGGCTGATAGCGGATGGCATTTAATTGCTCTATAAAAAAGATCTCTATCAAGCCGTTTCCGTCCGCATCCACCGTCCGTATCGCGTCATACGGTGGTGCAGCAGAGACGGCGGTGTTGGAATAGCCTTGTCCGTCGGTATAGCTAACCGACAGCAGGTACTGCTCGCCGAGTGCCTCGGCAAGCACTTTATAACTTGCCGTCGTCGCACCGGAAATATCAACCACTCTGCCACTGACTTCGCGTTGCCACTGATACCGGATATTGGTAAAGGGACCGCCGTCTGCATCGCTGATTTGCGAGGCAAAAAGAACATTATCCATCCAGTAGGGCGCGGCGATTTCACCGTCGCTATCGGTCTTGACCAGATTTATCGTTATATCCCTATGCACAGAAACATTGCGATTATTTCTCTTTGCGACCTCCAGTCTGAACACCGCTTGCCCGTTATCGGTAGCTCCAGGAAGCAAATCGTCTCGCACCCTCAAGCTAAACCTCCGCCGCTCGCCCGCTGCCGACAGAAGTTCGGGACCGCTCGTTTGGCTCCATGTATAAACCAGCGATGCATTGTCTGCCGAAAAACTGTTTGCTGCATCCAAGCGTAGCGTATCTCCCTCGCTCAGCGTAATGATGTCTTGTGCATTGAGCACCGACAAAGCATCCTCGTTGCGCGCATATCTGATTACCGCCTGTGGCAAAACATCGTCGGTCGCCGTAGGTAGCGGTGCCGAACGTTCAAATGTCGGTTGCGTACGAGGCTGCCCGGGCAACATCGCCCCACACCTCGGCAGCGATGTCGCAGTGTCAAAATCGCAAGCCGGGTCGTCTCGATCCACACCTTCGGTATATTTGAGTAATGCGTAGTGTGTGTTGTTGCCGAAATCCCAAATATCGGCATCCCAATCTTCATAGGTCGTGCAGCTTCCGGTATTAGGTGCCGAAGCCGTGTTGATCGCAACAGAACAGGTTTGAGATGCATTCGGTGCCGTAGGATTTGTTAGTCTACCCATCAATCTCCGGTTATCTACCAAGTCCGGCCGCGTCACCGCATATTCAAAGAAGTTTTGATTGCGGGCACAGATATAAGGGTTTCCACGCCAATAGCTATTCGTCGGTACACCGACTGTGCTGTCGGGGTCGTAGTTCAACAAACCGGCTACATTGACCTGAATCGCGCCGTTGTTTGTCGTGACAATGCCTCTGGGGCTATAATTCGGCCGATTGCACTGAGGCACCGATATGCTCCCGATGCCTGCTACTGCCATTAGTGTCGTGTTCGGTGAGAACGCACCTTGTATATACGCTCTACCGTTGACATAACTATTCTCGATGATTGACCTGCCGTTAAGATGTACACCGACCAAGCCGGCGATATACGGCGTGGTGCATGAGATACCGCCGAGCTGCACAATGCTACCATCTCGCACATAACTATTTTTAATCTCGCTGACCGCATCGGAGGTGTCGGTTTCTTGCGACCCGACCAGACCCCCGACTACGCAATGCCCGACTATCGTACGTCCTCCTTCTCCATAATAGCTATTGTGGATCCTCCCGCCGTTGCGATTCCTACCGACCAAGCCACCGACATTGATATTGCCGTTATTCGATATATTACCGTCGGAGTCCTGTACACTCACATCGATATTTACATAACTGTTGAGTATATAACCCTCGTTGACACCGACCAAACCGCCCAACATTCCCCTATCGGCACGGATCAGCGGGTTATCTACGGGAGCGGTGCCTCTGTCCACATAGCTATTTCGGACCACACCGCCGCGGCGCACCAAACCGGCGATACCGCCCACATTTTTAATCCCTGCCAAGCCTTTAATGCCGGGATTGCTAAGACCCAAATTTTCAATTTTCCCGCCCTCACCGATCTCGGAAAACAAACCGATATTGACTTGCGTGCCGGCACTACTGCGGCTTATGTTCAGGCGGCTGATAGTATGACCGTTACCGTTGAATGTTGCGTTGAATACGCCGCCTATCGACTGCCAGCCTTGACTACTCGGATCGGTGAATGTACCGTCGGCTACCGTCCAGCTGTTATTCGTCACACCCGAGCGATAACTCGTAGCGTCGTGGAAATTCAAGTTTCTAGTTAATTCGTAGCCGAAGCATCCGAGGCTCGGACAACCGCGAGTATCCAGATTGCCGTCCTCGGTTCTCCTATAGCCGCTGCCATCCGGTTGATAGCGAATGGCATCCAAATCTTCCAAATACCGAACCTCTATCAAACCGTCGCCATCAAAGTCTATGTCCTCGGCGTTGACGATGGAATCACCGTCTATATCGTCGGAGGCAGGCGTTGCGTCGACGGTAACGATACCGGATACGACCGCGTCGCCGAGATAACCTTGACCGTCGGTGTAGAAAGCAACAAGACGGTATTGATACACTATCGCCTCGTTGGGTACCGTATACTCCATGCCGCTACTCGTCAAATCTACATTAACCCAATCGCCGCCCGGAGGACGTCGCTGGAACTGTCTCTCGGTATTGCTAAGCGCGCTACCGTCGATGTCGCGCAGCATCTCGCTCACGGTAATTTTGTCGTTATTCAGTGCCAGTGTAATATCTCCCGTTATCGGTCCGTTATTCACTTTGTTGATACGCGCCGATATTTCTGTGCCGAGATAAACTTGAGGGTTGCCGTTATCGTCGTCAACCGAGACTGCCAACCTAAACCGCACATCGCTGTGTTCGTCATCCGCAGCGACTAGATCGGCTTGCGGTGTCAATTTAAGGTTCAAGCTGTCGGCATCGGCAATGTCCATGGTCGGGCCGGCGATTTGCGACCAGACGATATCCGAGCTGCCGGAATAGTTTCCGCTGATCGTAAAGGTATCGCCTTCGTTCAGGTTTATTGAGGCAACATTATCCAGACTTAGATCTTCACGAACCACATCAAAATAATATTCCATAAACCGATTGCCGTCGCGGATCTCCAGTGTGATTACTTGTGGACTGTTATCACCCAAAGTAATCGTATTGAAACCGGCAAAAGGACATCGCACACCGTCGCAATAGAGTGCGGCAAAAGTCGGTGTGGTGGCAAACCTAAGCGAAAGCGGCAGCCGGCTACTATCTGCATAGAGTCTGTATCTATTGCCATCTCTATAACGAAAGTCCTCGGTTATTGCGTTTGTTCGAGCTATCGCGACATTTTCTACGCGTATACTTTCCAGTAGCGAGTCGTCCCATATCCGTGCTACGATGCGGCTGTCTGTCGTCTTCAGCGTCGGGTATTGTTTATCGGAACCGAAATCCCAATCGTCGGGATTCCAATTCGCATAAATATCGGTTGGTGATGTCGTCCCTTGCAACACTGCGGTGGTCCGACCAAGACCGAGGGGAGACAATCCGACATTGAGGTCCTGATCCCAATAGCTGTCCGTAACCGAAACGAGACCGGATGTCCAACCGACCAGGCCTAAAACGCTCACAACATCACCCGACCGGCGACCCGCCGCATAGCTGTCGGCGATATTCGACAAATCTAGGAAGCCGACCAAACCGCCGAATCCCTCAAATCGTATGTCGCTGTCGCCTAGCACGCAGTTTTGATTTAACTTTGTCACATTGACCCTCGCATAGCTGTTTTCTATAGTACTAATAGCTTCCGGGGTGTTACGGTTCAACGAGTTATGCGCTCCGACCAAGCCGCCGACCTGACAGTGCCCGGTCACCGAACCGACCGCATAGCTGTTTTCAATCTTTGCGCCACGCACATTGCTACCGACCAAGCCGCCGATGATGTTCTGTAGCCTTTGCGGTCGGTCGGAGACCAGCGAATGAATATAGGCATGTGCGAAGCTATGGCTAATCTCGCCGCCGTTATTCAAACCAACCAAGCCGCCGATTTTAGCCGCCGCAGCGGCAGTGTTGGGGGTGAGTGATGCCAATATCGTGCTACCGCTCACGCCGACATCGGATATGCGCCCTCGATTCTCGCCTGCCAAGCTACCTTGATTTACGGCAACCACATCGGTATTGCCGGAACCCAGCGTATCGTAAATCGTGACATTTCTCAATCGTAGATTCTCAACTTCGGCATCTGAACCTAAGGTGTGGAACAAACCGATCGCATCGATGCCGTGCACACCACGCAGACTCAGATGGCGAATGTTATGGTTGTTGCCTCTGAACACCGCTTCAAACGGGTTGTCCGCGTCCGCTATCGGATGCCAATTCTCCATCCACTCGGCATTTACTATCCCCGAGCGATAGCTTGCAGCGTCGCGGAAGTTCAAGTTTCGTGTCAGTTCGTAGCCGCTGCATCCGGACACGGTCGCGGTGTTCGGACACCCGGCGTCAATCGCCAATAGCGTGCCGTCGGGTAGCGTCAGGGTGTATGCACTGCCGTCCAAACTATAGCGCATCGCATACAAGTCTTCCAAAGTCTCAATTTCTATCAAGCCGTCGCCGTCGGCGTCGGCTAAAATTCTATCGGTATCAAAGCTGAAATAATCTATCTCCAGCGTATATCTAAAAGTGTCTCCGGCACTACTAACCAACACGACGATCGCATCGTCAACCGTCGGGTCCAGCACAACCGGATCGCTCGTTGCACCGTCGGCAACACTTATTTGGTTTCCGTTATAGGAAATAGTAATCAACGCATCGGGATCCATCGCTTGTGGTATTAGACGCAGTGCTCCTGTCACGCCGATATACGCATTGAGACGATAGTACAGTCTTAAATTTTCAAATTGCGGTGACAGCTGTACACCGCCTAAAATCTGTAGATCGCTCAAGCCTTGAACCGCCACATTGCCACATGTCGGCTGTCCGACACCACCGCATGCCGGATTGGCGCGATCATCGCCCACCGCATACTTAAGCCGTGGATATTCGTTGTCGGTGCCGAAATCCCACACCGCCGTATCCCAATTCGCATAGATACCGGTTGCAGTGATCGGTGTTTGCAGCTGTTTTGTAGTTTGACCGATACCGCCGGCACTTCGCATCAATCCGCCGGTCTCTATGTCCCAATAGCTATCGACGACCTCGCCCCCGGTAGTATCGCCGATCAAACCGCCGCTTCCGGGCACATCGCTCACCGAGCCGATGGCATAGCTATTGCGGATGTCACCGACACGATTACCACCGACCAAACCACCGATGGCGCGTCCCGCTAAAACGGCACCGAGCGAGTATGTGTTTGTCAATGTACCGAAATTCAAGCCCACCAAACCACCGACACCGTTGACACCCGTCACCCTACCCAGTGCGTAGCTTGCTAAAACCTCTGCGCCGACTGCGTTGCGACCGAGTAGCGCACCGACACCGTCGACACCCGATACGTTCCCGACCGCATAGCTGTTGACTATACGCGCATCAATGTTGCTTCCGACCAAGCCACCGACATCGTTGCCACCCGACACCGAACCGCTTGCATGGCTGTTATAAATCTTATCGGTGTTATAGCCGGCCAAGCCGCCGATATGTTGGCTTTCGCCGGTGTTCGTGGCGGAACCGATCACTACGACCTGGGCAGAACCCCCGTCGATCAAACCGTCGTTCTCACCTACCAAACCGCCGAGATATTCGTTGCCCGTCGCTTCGCCGGTAGCCCTGCTATTCACGATAGAACCACCTAAATTACGGCCGACCAAGCCACCTACACCGCTTTTGCCGGTGACCGATATCTCGGACAGCACAAGGTTGTGGATCTCGGCAGCGGCGTCCAAATACGAGAATAGTCCGACATTGTTGCGGTTCGGTGCGGTGATGTTCAAACCGGTAATCTCGTAGCCCGATGCTCGATTGCCGTCAAAAATTGCCGAGAAGCATCGGCTGTTTGCATCGCTACAATCGGATATTGACGATGCCGTACTTCCGATCGGCTGCCAATCGCGACCGGACAGGTCTATATCCGCAGCCAACTCGTAGCCGATACACCCCCCCGCAAACCGACAACCTGCGGTGATTTTTTCGGTTGCAGTAGAAGTTCTATAGCCTCTACCGTCGAGCTGATAGCGCATTGCGTTTAGGTCGGTACGGGTGCGTATTTCTATCAAGCCGTCGTTGTCCATATCCACATCGTTTATGTTTAGATTCGGGTGGCGGGAGGCAATAAAGGTATATGTGGTGCCTTCGCCGGTGTTCCTGAGGGAGACTTTAATCTCCACTGAGGTAGGGACACCGATACGCGGCGTGACGGTGCCGCTGTCAAAGCGGCCCAAATTGTTATCATCTACCGATAAGCGATAGGGAGTGCCGCTATAGTAGGTCGGCGTGGTGTGGAATTGCGTTGCCTCGGCTTTGAGTATTAGCTTATAGTTATAGATTTGCGAGTTCAGTGCCGGTATCAGCTGCAAAACATCGTCCGAGAAAGCCAAATCTTCTAAGCCGAGGTATTGTTCGGGCAATAATTCGCCGCAAATCGGCAATCGTGACGACGAATCGGAAGCCGAACGGCATGCCGCAAGGCTAACAATCGCACTGGTGGCAGTAGTGTATTTGAGCCGCGGATACTGTAGCGAAGTGCCGAAATCCCATGCCTCGGGATTCCAATTTGAATATATCCCGATTGCAGTGGTCTCCGATTGCAGTTGCATAGTGGTTCTAATCGTTCCGATGCCACCGCCGTTGCGGACCCCGCTGGTATTCTCATCCCAATAGCTCTGCGTATTAAATACAACCGGGTCGGGTAAATTGATACGACGTGCCAAGCCTAATCCGCCCATCGAGTTATTCGCACCGATTGCATAACTATTTAGAATGTTTGCGATCCTTCCGGCGGTGTCGGGCGTATCGACGAATCCGACTAAACCGCTGCCTAAGTTGCCGTTAATCGTTCCCACCGCATAACTATCGGTGATGAGCGGCGTGGTGGTACGACCCAGTAAGTCACCCGGGGTATCTAGCGTCCGTCCGACCAAACCGCCGGCGTATCGGGCAACCGCATAAACCGCACCGGCTGCATAGCTACCATCGATAATTCCTCGGTGGGTGTCGGTGCTCGCTAAAAAACCGACCAAGCCACCGGCATAGCGATTTGCGCGCACCGAGACATTGGCATAGCTACCGACGATTACACCACGATGAACCCCGACCAAGCCACCACCGTGATCGCCGGAAGCACGCACCGTGCCGGTCGCATGGCTGTTGACGATTTCGCCTACACCTTGCGCCTCACCGACCAAGACCCCGACATTGCCGGCTCCGATAAGTTCTGCATTCAACACACCGATACCTCTAATCGTCGTTGCGGAGGTTACCCCGAACAAGCCGAGGTCGTCGGCATCGGGACGATTGATTCTCAGGTGAGATATCGTATACCCGTCGGCGACGAACTCGGCAGTGAACGGATTCTCGGCATCGCCGATCGGTTGCCATCCTTCGCCTCTGACCCACAACGGCATCGCCTGCCGTGCATCTACATAACTCGCAGCATCGAGGAAATCCAAATCTCGGATCAATTCGTAGCCACGGCAACCCTCGGCGGGACACCCACTGTTTATCTTGATCGGGGGTGTGTTTGTCTCTATCGCATAGCTATATCCGCTACCGTCCAAGCCGTGTCGTATCGCGTCCAGCCATTCCAAAGAATCTATTTCTATCAAACCGTCGCCGTCTTCGTCGGCGAGGTTGACACCGTCCAGACGACCCACCAAGGGCAGACGCTCGACGACGACACGATATTCAAAGCGATAATTCGGCCCGCGACTGACGACCATAACAATCTCGGTATCGGCATCGACGTTCAACACCACCTCTGCAAGGTTGCCACCTTCCAGTACTAGCGGTGGTAAATCGTTATCGGCTGTAATCTCAATATCCGAGGCAAAACCCGAAGCATCGGTTGCAGTCGTAGCCAAACGCAGACGGGGTGTGTCGGAATACACCAGCACGCGATAGTCGGATATATTTCGATCGAAGTTCGGAGACAGTGCAAAATCATCCAATACCGAAAATTCTATATCTATATGTTGCAGATAGTCCTCTATTTTCCAACTGATCGTATAGGTACGGCTGGTGCTACCGGAGTCTACCGTGAGGCTTGCCGAGTCAACGCTTTCGCCACCGTACGGGTATATCTCCGGGGTACGGGTGTTATCGGCAATGATCTGTTCGGTGTTGCCGGCCCGATAGGTGACGGTGTCGGTGTGGTAATAAGCGGTCGGCGTGGTATGGAACACGGTGATCGTATTGCCTGTCACCAAACGATACGATGTCACATCGGAGCTGAATTCCGGCACCAGACTTACGCCGGTGGGTAATTCCAGCCCGATCAAGCCGCGACGGTTCTGATACGGCACCAATGCGCCACAGTAGGGCGGGTCCGACCGATCCCTAAGCAAACGGTCGCGGCAAACGACCGCACGGTCGGCTTCCGGCAACCCTGCCGAAACCAGCGTATCGCAGCTTTGCAGTTGGGTATCGGTCGGCTCGGTGCACAAACCGACACCGTGATACAGCACCATCGGATATTGGTCGGCACTGCCGAAATGCCATCGCTCGGTATCCCATCGAAAATAAACGACATTGGCACTACTATTTTGCGCCGTACCGGATTGCAATTCCACAGTCGTTTTGGCCGAACCACCGGCACTCACGGTTCCGGGTGAGACGGTATCCCGATCCCAATAGCTATTTAGAACCCGGGAATTATTATGCGCAGTGTTTATTAAAACTCCGCTCGTATAGCTGTTATTGATTAGACCGGAGTTGGTGTAGACGAGACTGTCATCGGCGGTGTCGGCATCAGGAGGAATATGCGCATAACTATTGTCTACAACGCCCTCGGCATTATTAACCGAAGACAAACCAACCGAAGATCCTAATGAGCCTCGATTAACAATCGTTGCAAAACTACCGCGAATAGTACCATTATTGGTGTGTACTAAAGCCGATGACCTTACATTAGGTCTAAGATTATTTATATCACCGCCTGCCACACCGCTATTGACGATGCGACCGTGGTTTTGATGAACCAAAGCACCGAGGGTGCCGGCTTGTCCATTGCTAAGGAAGGCATTTTCGGTGCGAGCATTGAAGATCGTACCGTAGTTGACGGTTGCCAAAGTAGCAATTCTGGCAATAGTTTGTCTATCCGAGCTAAGAAAACGAGCAGTTACATTTCTCAGATGAATATCTTCT
Source organism: uncultured candidatus Poriferisulfidus sp. (assembly GCA_965215125.1). Classification (GTDB taxonomy): domain Bacteria; phylum Pseudomonadota; class Gammaproteobacteria; order Poriferisulfidales; family Oxydemutatoraceae; genus SP5GCR1. Next base: position 148,238 of record OZ244052.1, read on the forward strand.
ATCCTTGCATCCGCACCCAGAGTTCCGAAAAACCCTATATCCTCCGAGGAAGGTCGGAGCATAGTCAGGTTGGATATCACATAGCCGTTGCCTTTGAAACGACCGTTGAAGCGTGCGGTATCGCTGCCTATGGATTGCCAGTCAATACCCGTCAAATCTATATCGGCTGTCAACTCATAACCGCGACAGCCGATACGGCAATAAACCCGAGTACTAGTACTGCTTGCCCTATAAAAACGACCGTCCAAGCCATAGCGCATCGCATTCAACTGTTCGGGGGTGGCAACATCTATCAGACCGTCGTTGCCGTCTATATCGGCAAAGTTTATCTGTTCACTCAGGCGCGAGACGCCGAAGCGGTAGCGATACGATCTGCGATCCTCGCCTTCTTCTACGACCACATCCAATAGCGTATCACCGACGGTGTCCAATGCAATCAGTGGTGTCGCAACGCCGCTTTTCACTCTGAGCACTTCGGCATCGGTGGTCGTTTTATAGACCACAATATCGGCATTCGGAGCAAAAGCCTCGGCAACAAAGCGTAGACCTTGCCGGTCGGCACCGACCACAATCTCGTAATCGTTGAATGTCGCAAAATCAAAAGGTCGGCTAAGACCGGCATTCCCGAGTAGCTCGAAACGCTTCATCAAGCTCCCCTGATACGGGAGTATCTTGCCGCACAACGGGTTGTCGTGTTGCTCGCTTCGACATTCCTCGGCGTTGTACTTGATCACCGGAGATTGACCGGCACCACCGAAATCCCAATCGTCGGCATCCCAATCGGCAAAAATATCGGTCATAGCTGTTCCCCGCAACTCGGCACCGCTCCTCGCTCGACTTGCCGGCACATCAACCATCGCAATGTCGCGATCAAAATAGCTGTTTGCTATAATCCCGAGGCTATTACTCAAGTTTCCTTGCGCCACGCCCGCTCTGGTCATCAACATAGAGGCATAGCTATTGCCGATGTTCAAACTTCGTGCAGGGTTCGCTCCTAACATCGCGGTATTTGTCAATTCACTTTCGATCATTGTTTCGATTCTTCCGATCGCACGGCTGTTTTTGATTGATTCACTACCATCGGAATCGGCACCGGCCTGCACCAATCCATAAATATGAGTGACACGCGTTCGGTCAAGACTTAATGATCTCAAAGTACCGATAAAATAGCTATTACTTAGTGAAGACCTGTCAAAATTATGTGCAAAAGGAGCTATGGTAGGTTCATTACCTACGCCGCTTAGCTCCCCGATCACATAACTATTACGGATCGTGCTTCTCGTTAAACGGCTTGCCATTGCCACTGCCGTTCTTGCGTTTATATCCACATTGACTAAACCCAAACCGTCTATATCGGAGTTCAAAACATTATGAAAAAGTCCACGGGCGACATTCTCGTTGGTAAATCTTAAATTGGATATCGCATAGCCGTTGCCTTTGAATACGGCATTCGCTATGCTATTCAGACCCCAGCTCTGAACAGACCAAAACGGCCTATTCGTGGCCGGATCTCGGTAGCTGGCAGGGTCGTTGAAATCTAGGTCTCGCATCAATTCGTAGCCACGGCATACACCACCCGGACAACCTAAGGTATTGAGTTCACCTCCTACTCTATAACCTACCTCGCCGCTGTCAAAATTGAAACGCACCATTGCCACATCTTCCAGATAATGAAGGTCCACCAAGCCATCGTTGTCGGCATCTATCGGTGTCTCAAGCCGGTAATCCAAATAGACCGTATAGCGCACCGTGCGAGTGCCGTGAACCTCTATGTCGACTTCGGTGGTGCCGTCGGCGTTCAGAGGAATTACACCGCTCGGTGCATCGCTGTTAATATTCTCGGATATTGGCGTATCGCCGATATAAACACTATAGGTGGCAGTCGCTTCGCGTGTCGTGGCAACCAGCTGCACGCGCGGCGTATCGTTTAGCACCGTGGTGCGATAAGCACCGCCGATATCCAGTAGTGCGTCGTCGAAGGGTTCGGTGAGCTGTGCGTAGCGGGCGGTGAGTGCGCTCAAGCCGTAGCGTGTTTTGGGGGCAATCAGGGTGCCGCACACCGGCAGCCGAGGCGATCTAGTGTCTCCGGCACTACGACACGCCGAGCGACCCAGCACATCGGTTGCCGCAGTGTATTTGAGCGTCGGGTATTGTTCGGCAGTGCCGAAATCCCAGTTGTCCTCGCGCCATCGGTAATAGACATCGGTGGGCGTGGTGCCCGGCTCGGTTGGTGCTCGCAACTGCTGCGAGGTTCCTTCAAATGCATTTATAAGACGCTCTATACCGGGATTTAAGATATTGGGATTAATATCATCTCTATAATAATTCGGCACGCTACTGGCAGAAGGTATCAGATTTGCAACTGAATTAATAAATTCTGAATTTACTAATCCATCATTCAGAATAAGACTCCCATTTGCATAATTGGCATTAACTATCATCTCTTGCAAAAGTCCACCACCTACAAATGAACCTGGGTTACTATTAGCAGATAGACCGATTAAATCACCCCGCGCATAGTTATTGCTGATATTATTCGCTTGTGGGCTTGAGCCCCCGAATGATGAAAGTTCTTCTCCCACTGAACCGACAAATCCACCAGTACCGAAATAACTAGCGCGAGTTACTTCAGTATTATTGTTCGTAACCGAACCGACCGCAAAGCTGTTGAGTATCGTACAGCCGTTGCATCTGCCGAGGATGCCGCCGCCGTTGTAATTGAAAACCCGCACTGCGACACTGCTCCTGCTGTTGACGATGATGCCGGTATTTGCCGGCTCAGGGCTGCGATCGGCAAAGACGGGGGTGAAAAAACCGATATTGCCGACGAGACCGCCGACATTGATGTTTCCCCCTACGCGACCGGTCGCATAGCTGTTGGCAATGCGCCCGCCGCCGCGCAGGTTGCCTGCTATCGCACCGACACGCGTGCCACCCGCTATGCGCACATCCGGCAAGCCGAGATTGCGTACCGTACCGCGCTTGCCGAGAACACCCTCGCTGCCGATATTGCCGAATAAACCGACATAGTCTCTACCGTCGCGGTTGATCTGCAGATTGGAGATTGCGTAGCCGTTGCCGTCGAACTCGGCGGTGAATCGTAGCCTTGGGGTGTTAATGCCGGGGGGCTGAAAACCGCCGCCTATCGGTGTCCAACCGGTGTCGGTGGTGACGGCAAAGTCGTGGACGACCCAGCTGCGATTTATCTCACCTGAGCGGTAGCTGTCCGCGTCGTTGAAATCCAAATCGCGCATCAATTCGTAGCCGCGGCAGACTCGGTTCGGACACCCTAAGACTCGCAGAGGGTCGTCGGCCGTCAATCTGTAGCCGACCTCCCCGCCGGCAAGATTGAGGCGTAGCATCGCAAGCTCTTCCAAATAGTTAATCTCTACGAGACCGTCGCGGTCGGCATCCACCGCCGGCAGCGGCGCAACCGGTTGATACTCCAGATAAAGGGTATAGCGCACCGTGCCGCTACCGTTGACCTCTACGACGACTTCGGTGATGCCGTCGCTGCGCAGGTCGATCGTGCCGCTGGGATCACCGCTGTCAATGCCGATACTCCCGAGTAACATGCTGCCGTTCACATAGATGGTGTAGGTGGCAGACGATTCCAAAGTCGTTGCGCGCAATGCAATTTGCGGCGCAATATTGCGCACCGTGCCGAAATACGCACTGCCGATATGGAGTGCATCGGCGTCAAACGGCGGATCCATCCCGGCATCGCCGAGCGGAACGAGTGATTCCAAGCCCCAGCGTAGTTTGGGGGCAATCAGGGTGCGGCACACCGGCAGGCGCGATGTGGGGTCTTTGGCACTGAGGCACGCCGGGCGACCCAACACATCGGTTGCCGAAGTGTGTTTGAGCGTCGGGTATTGCATGTCATTGCCGAAATCCCAGTTTTCCTCGCGCCATAAGTAATAGACACCTGTGGCTGTGGTACTCGGCTTGGTTGCCGCCCGCAACTGCTGCGCGGTTCTTTCAAATGCATTTATACCACGCTCTGAATTAAAATTATCTATGACATTGGGAGTGATATCATCTCCATAATAATTCGGCACGGTACTAGCACTGGGTATAGCATTTGGAATTGAAGAAATAAATACTGAAGGTTCTAATTCATCATTCAGAATAGTACGCCCGCTTGCATAATTGGCATTAACTATCGCCTTCAACAAAACCCCACCACCTACAAATGTGCCTGGGTTAACTCTAACATCTTCAAAGATCAAATCACCTTGGGCATAGTTATTACCGATATTGATCGCTTGGTCTGCATTGAAGCTATCTGCGCGTGTTTCCCCTATTTGACCGACAAATCCACCACTACCGAATAGAGTTAAAGGAGGTGGTGTACTGACACGGTTCGTAACCGAACCGACCGCAAAGCTGTTCAGTATCGTACAGCCGTTGCATCTGCCGAGGATGCCGCCACCGTTGTAACCGAAGACTCGTACATCAACACTGCTCCTGCTATTGACGATGATACCTGCGTTCGCACCATCAGGTCTGGTATCGTTGGGTTCGGTGGTGAAAAAACCGATATTGCCGACCAGTCCGCCGACATTCAGGGATCCGCCTACGCGACCGGTTGCATAGCTGTTGACAATGCGCCCACCCCCGCGCAGGTCGCCTGCTATCGCACCGACATGTCTCAAAGCAGTTATATTCACATTTGCCACACCCAGATTGCGCACCGCACCGTCGTTGTCAATAACACCGAATAAGCCGACAAAGTTGGTGGAAATGCGGTGAATCTGTAGATCGTAGATTGTATAGCCGTTACCGTCAAACTCGCCGGTGAACGGCATCGTTTCATTGCCTATCGGCACCCAACCTAGCGGATCACTACCGAAGCGATTGAACTCTGCCACTCTCCAGTCTTGGTTTATCGCCCCCGAGAGATAGCTGTTCGGGTCGTCGAAATTGAGGTCGCGCATCAATTCGTATTTACCCGCCAAGGTGGTGGTGTCGGCAGCGATGGCATGCAGGTGATCGAGATAATAGATCTCGGTGAACCCGTCGCCGTCGCGGTCCGCCAGCATGCGATTTTCCAAGCGCAGATAGAGCGTATAGCGCACCGTCTCGGCGGCACCTTTAACCTCTACGACGATTTCGTTAACATCGAAGCGGGATAGCGTAATCACGCCGCTGGGCTTACCGCTGTCAATATCGGTATTCTCGTCTGTTAGCATGCCGTTCACACGGACGCTATAAGTGGCAGACGAATCCTGTGCGGTGCCGATCAATACGAGTTCGGGTGTGGCACTGCCGAAAGTGCCGAAATAAGCACCGCCGACATTCTGTGCCGTCGCATCGAAGGGGGGAGACAGCTCCGTGGTACCTTGGGCAACGAGTGATTTTAAGCCGTAGCGCACTTTGGGGGCAATCAGCGTGCCGCATACCGGCAGCCGAGGCGATGTAGTGTCCGATGTACTGTCCTCGGCACTAAGACACGCCGGGCGACCCAGCACCTCGGTTGCCGAAGTGTATTTGAGGATCGGGTATTGCTCGGCAGTACCGAAATCCCAGTTTTCCTTGCGCCATAAGTAATAGACACCGGTCGCCGTGCTACTCGGCTCGGTTGCCGCCCGCAACTGCTGCGCGGTTCTTGCAAATGTGTTTAATATCTCATCATTACCCAAGACATTGACATTATTCTGATAATAATTCGGCACGGTAATGGCAGGGAGAATAGCGACAGTTACATTTCGATCTGAAAAAGTTCCCATAGCAGTATTTATAGAGCCGATTGCATAATTGGCATTTATTATCGCATCCCCGGTAGCAAAAAAAGAACTCAGAAACGCACCCGAACGAGTATTGTTTGAAGAACGAGATATGCTACCCCATGCATAGTTATTACTGATATTAATAGCTTGTTTTACATTAGATCTGTTCCTGAGCAACTCCCCCGTTTGGCCGACAAATCCACCAACACCTAAAATACCAGCAGAAGGTGGGGTATTGTTATTGTTCGTAACCGAACCGACCGCAAAGCTGTTCAATATCGTACAGCCGTTGCATCTGCCGAGGATGCCGCCACCGTTGAAATTTCTAACCAATACTGCGACACTGCTCCTGCTGTTGACAATGATGCCGGTATTTGCCGGATCAGGTCTGGTATCGGCATTGACGGTGGTGAAAAAACCGATATTGCCGACAAGTCCGCCAATATTAATGTTTCCTCGTACGCGACCGGTTGCATAGCTGTTGGCAATGCGCCCACCGCCGCGCAGGTCGCCGGCTATCGCACCGACATGCGTGCCGCCCTCTATGCGCACATTCGACAAGCCGAGATTGCGCACCGCCCCGCCGTTGTTGATAGAACCGAATAAGCCTACGAAGTCGGTGGTAATGCGGTGAATCTGCAAATTGGAGATTGCGTAGCCGTTGCCTTCAAATTCGGCAGTGAACGGATCGGCATCGGTACCTATCGGCACCCAACCTTGTTCCATATTTATCATATTAAAATTTGCCACTCTCCAGTCTTGGTTTATTGCGCCTGAGCGGTAGCTGTTCGGGTCGTCAAAGTCCAAATCGCGCATCAGTTCGTAGCCACGACATATCCCACCCGGACAGCCGAAGGCATTCGGTTCGGCATCGGGTGCGGCTTTATAGCCTATCTCGGTGTCTTGCCGGGTGTTGAAATTCAGTGTTGCAAGGTCTTCCAGATAATTGATATCTACCAAGCCGTCGTGGTCGGTGTCTACCGAGGTTGCCGGCACATAATCCAGATTGAGGGTATAGCGCACCGTCTCGGTGCCGTGAACCTCTATGACGACTTCGGTGATGCCGTCGGCGTTCAGAGGAATTACACCGCTCGGGGCACCGCTGTCAATGCGGGTACTCCCGGGTAATACGCTGCCGTTCACATAGATGCTGTAGGCGGACGATTCCAAAGTCGTGGCAATCAACACCAGTTCGGGTGTGTCGTTGCGCACGGTGCCGGAATAAACACCGTCTATATGGAGTGCCACAGCATCGAAGGGCGGGCTCAACTGGATGTTACGGGCAGTATTGAGTGCGCTCAAACCGTAGCGTAGTTTGGGAGCAATCAGTCTGCCGCATACCGGCAGCCGAGGCGATGTAGTGTCCTCGGCACTGCGACACGCCGGGCGACCCAACACCTCGGTAGCCGAAGTGTATTTGAGCGTCGGGTATTGCTCGGCAGTGCCGAAATCCCAGTTGTCCTTGCTCCATCGGTAATAGACACCGGTATCCGTGGTGCTCGGTTCGGTTGCCGCTTGCAACTGCTGCGAGGTTGCTCGAAATAAGTTTGCTATATCAGAAACAAGAGCTGTCCCTAACAACTCATCAATCCGAGTATAATTCCGCACGGCACTGGCAGAGGCATCTGAGGTAGTACTATCCAAAAATCTTGGGAATGGTAATGGATCGTTCTGAAAAAAGGAGTTCCCAAGTGCATAATTAGCATTTATTATCGCCCTCCTCAAAATTCCACTACCCCCAAATATGCCTGGTCGAACTAGACTAGAGCTATAGAATAAATCACCCCATGTATAGTTATTACTGATATTAATCGCTTGGTTAGCACTGTTGATTCCAAGTGTTTCTCCAATTTGACCGACAAATCCACCAGTACCGTTCCGAGTTCTAGGGGGGGCTTGAGTGTTATTGTTCGTAACCGAACCGACCACAAAGCTGTTCAATATCGTACAGCCGTTGCATCTGCCGAGGATGCCGCCGCCGTTGTAGCTTCTAGCCTCTACTTCAACACTGCTCCTGCTATTGACAATGATGCCGGTATTTGCCGGCTCGGGCCTGGCATCGGCATTGACGGTGGTGAAAAAACCGATATTGCCGACCAGTCCGCCGACATTGATGCCTCCCAATACGCTACCGGTTGCATAGCTGTTGGCAATGCGCCCACCCCCGCGCAGGTCGCCGGCTATCGCACCGACATGGTTATTACCGATTATAGCCACATTTGTCACACCCAGATTACGCACCGCACCGCCGTTGCCGATAGAACCGAATAAGCCTTGAAAGCTGGAACCCATGCCGGTGGCGCGGTTAATCTGCAAATTGTAGATTGCGTAGTTGCTGCCGTCGAACTCGCCGCTGAACGGTGTCGTTTCATTACCTATCGGCACCCAACCTAATTGATTTGCAACAGAGAAATCTGTCACTCTCCAGTCCGGGTTTATTTCGCCCGAGAGGTAGCTGTTCGGATCGTCAAAATCCAAATCGCGGACTAATTCGTATTTGCCTGCTAGGGTCGTCGCATCGGCATTGATTGCTTGAAGGTTTTCCAGATAATAGATCTCATTAAACCCGTTGCCGTTGCGGTCTGTCAATAAGCGACCGTTTCGGTAGCGGATATAGAGCGGATAATGCACCGTCTCGGTGCCGACGATTTCCAAAACGATACGGTTGATGCCGCCTTCACGCAGGGTTATCGGTGCCGAAGACTTGCCACTGACGATGCTTTGGTCGGGCGTGCCGGCGGCACCTATATAGATGTTGATGGTCGTATTAGCTTGCATTGCGGTCGGGATCAAGCGGATCGGGTTGGCGGCAACGATGCCGGAATAACTGCCGGTTAAATCGCTGTGCTTATCCTCGAAAGGTGGGAATAACAGGTTATCGTCGGCGAGGCTGAGGTCTTTCAAACCATTGCGGATTTGTGGTGAGATTGGATCGCCGCAGGTGGGCAGACCGTCGCCGTCGCAGATGCGCTGACCGCTGCGGTCGGGATTTTGGATGTATTTGAGGGTCGGGTATTGTGTGTTGGTGCCGAAATCCCAGTCGGCGGCATCCCAATCCGCATAGATGCCGTCTGCGGCATTTTGATTAGTCGGTGCTTGCAGTTCCGCCGTAGTTTTGCCGGTGCCGGCAGCACTGGTATCCAGTGTGCTGGTCTCGCTATTCCAATAACTGCTCAGCGCAGTCCCCATCCCTTGTCCGACCAAACCACCGATATCGGATGCGCCGCTACCGGATATACGACCGATTGAATAACTATAGCGCATCGTGTTGACGCCGAATGCGCTACCGACTAAGCCCCCCGTGGCCTCGGCCTCGTTGCCGCTCAGCGCACCTGTTGCATAGCTGTTGCCGATTTCGGCGGCAGCGTTCTTTTGTCCCACAAAACCCCCTACCGACCGATTATTATTACCGATGACAATCACATCGGCAGTCGCATAGCTATTGGAGATGTCACCACGGGCATGCAACCCGACGAAACCACCGACGACGCGCTGTGCCGAAACGGTACCTTCCGCATAACTGTTGACGATGCCGGGGTTGCCGCCATCGATGATGCCGATAGAGCCGGCTAATCCTCCGACATTCTCCGTGCCTTCAAGCAACGTAACCGCAAAGCTGTTGGCAATCAAAGCCGATCCTAGATGACCGCCGACCAAACCACCGACAAGGTTTCTGGCGGAGATTTTGCCGATCACAGAACCACCGACGACGACACCTCGGTTTATGCCGACCAACGCACCCACCCAATCCCGGGCTTCTATTTCTACTTCGGTCAAACCGAGATTGCGGACGATGCCGCGCTCGGCAACGCTACCGAATAGCCCTTGGTAATCATTGTTGTCGCGGTTGATTTGCAGACCCGAGATGGTATAGCCGTTGCCGTCAAACTCACCGCTAAACGGTGTCGTTTCATTGCCTATCGACACCCAACCTTGTGGAGAGACATTATCGAAACTTGCCACTCTCCAGTCCGTGTTTATTGCACCCGAAAGGTAGCTGTCCGGGTCGTTGAAATCCAGGTTACGCGCCAATATGTATTCGCGGGCTAAGGTTGCGGTACTGTTATTGATCGCTTGGAGTGCATCGAGACTGTCGATCTCGATGATGCCGACGACTATCGGCGGAGCAGCATATCGTATATACATCGGATAGTGAACCGTCGCGGTGGTGTTGTCGGCCAGCTTTGAGACGATTTCCAATACGATGGGAGTGATGCCCGCAAGGGATAATGTTATCGGTGTGCCGGTCGTACCACTGGCGATACGCTGGTCGGGTTCGCTTCGGTCGGCAACGGAACCGAGGTAGACATTGATTGTCGCACTAGACTGCTGTGCCGTCGGAATCAGACGAATCGGGTTGACATCGGTGTCACCGAAATAGGCGGCATTGCCGTCGCCGAAAGGTGGATCCAATTTGCCCGACGCTAATTTCAGATCCTTCAAACCATAGCGGATTTGCGGTGCGATTAAATCACCGCAATTCGGCAAAGCGGTAGCGTCGCAAAGCCGCGGTCCGTTGCGGGCGGGGTTTTGGGTGTATTTGAGGACCGGGTATTGGGTGTTTGTGCCGAAATCCCAATCGGCAGTACTCCAATTCGCATAAATACCGGTTGCGGTCGTCGGCGTTTGCAGCTGCTCGGTGGTTCGCTTGCTCGCGTTCAGAGCTACGACATTCGCAGGGCTGATGCCGTCGGTGTCGTCGTTCCAATAGTTCGGTGCGGTGCTGAAAACATTGCTAATCACGGTGAGATTGTTGCCGCCAAAACCCGCCGTTGTGGCACCGACCGAGTAGTTGGCACTTAATCGTGCGGAATCCCTAACAAAGGCGGCCCCTAAAAACCCGCCGTTGCCGCTTGCGGTATTCCCGCCACGCACATCGCCGCGCGCATAGTTGTTGCTCATATTAAACGAAAATGCCAGGAGACCGACAAATCCTCCGATGTTATCGGCATTGTCACCGACTCCGGTGACCGAACCGAGCGCAAAGCTGTTAAGAATCTCCCCGAAGTTTTGACCGACCATGCCGCCGGCACTGCCACTGGTTGCCGACACCGCAACATTGGTGTAGCTGTTGATAACCTGCCCCAAGCCCAAGTTGTTGCCGACCAAGCCACCGGCTATGCCGGGAGCTGTGACCGTGCCGACCGCATCGCTGTTAAAAATCGCCCCGGAGTTTTGACCGACCAAACCACCGGCCGAGATGCCTCTCCCGAAAATCTCTCCGACCATAGAACCGTTGAGTACGGTACCGTCGTTTCTGCCTGCCATTGTGCCGACCAAATTACTACCGATTACCCGCACATCGTATAAACTCAGATTGCGCACCACACCGCCGTTGCCGATCGTGCCGAATAGCCCTTGATCATTTTGATCACCGCGGTTGATTTGCAGACCGGAGATGGTATAGCCGTTGCCGTTAAATTCACCGGTGAACGGCGTTGTCGCATTGCCTATCGGCACCCAACCGACATCGCCGGAGTCGGTAAAATCTTCCACCGTCCAGTCGCGGTTTATCGCATTGCCGAGGTAGCTACTCGGGTCATTGAAATCCAAATCACCGACCAATTCGTATTTGCCGTCTAAGGTCGTAAAGGTGTTATTGATCTCTTGAAGTTCGTCCAGATTATCTATCTCGGCAAACCCGTTGCCGTCGCGGTCGGTCTGCACCGGGTCAACTTCATAGCGTATATAGAGCGGATAATAAACCGTCTCGGTACTGACGATTTCCAAAACGATGGGAGTGATGTCTTGGTCGGATAATACAATCGGTGCGCCGGTCTCACCGCTGGCGATGCGATCGTGCGGCTCGCTGCCGCCTACGACGGCACCGAGATAAATATTAATCGTCGCATCGGACTGCTGCGCAGTCGGAATGATGCGAATAGGGTTAATGTCAATCGCACCGAAATAAGCGATACTGCCCTCGCCGAAGAGTGGTTCCAACCGGCCCGATGCTAGTTCCAGATCTTTCAAACCGTAGCGCACCCGTGGCGCGATTAAATCGCCGCAGTCCGGTAGTCCGTCGACGTCGCAGATGCGCTGACCGTTGCGGTCGGGGTTTTGGGTGTATTTGAGGGTCGGGTATTGGGTGTTTGTGCCGAAATCCCAATCGGCAATACTCCAATTCGCGTAGATACCGGTGTTGGATATCGGCGTTTGCAGCTGCTCGGTGGTTCGCTTGCCGGCGTTCAGAGATGCCAAACTCGTATCGCCGGTGCCGTCGGTATCGTCGTTCCAATAGTTCGGCGCAGTGCCGGAAACGGTGCTGATCACATTGATATTGTTGCCGCCAAAACCCGCTGCCGTGGCACCGACCGAATAGTTGGCGTTTAATCGTGCAATACTCTCAATGTCGGCGTACGAGAAAAACCCACCGTTGCCGTTGCCGTTTGCGGTATTCCCGCCGCGCACATCGCCGCGCGCATAGTTGTTGTCCACATTAAATATGCCTTCCAAACGACCGGCGAATCCGCCGATGGTATCGGCGGCGGTGCCGACCCCGGTGACCGAACCGAGCGCAAAGCTGTTTGATATCGTACAGCCGCTACATCTGCCGACCATGCCACCGGCGGTGTCTGCGGCTACCGACACCGCAACATCGGTGTGGCTGTTGATGATCTGCCCCGAGTTGTCGCCGACCAAGCCACCGACCCGATTGGCGGCGAATGTTGTGCCGGCCGCATCGCTGTTGAAAACCGCACCCGAGTTGTTGCCGACCAAACCACCGACCTCGTCACCCCCGGAAATCGCCCCGACCATAGAACCACCGACGACGGTACCGGCGTTGTTGCCGGCCATCGCACCGACACGATTATTGCCTTCTATCCGTACATTCGGCAGGCTTAGGTTGCGTACCGTAGCACCGCTGCCGATGCTACCGAACAGGCCTTGATTATCTTCACCGTCGCGGTTGATGCGCAGACCGGAGATGGTATAACCGTTGCCGTTGAATTCTCCGCTGAACGGTGTGCTACTATTGCCTATCGGTGTCCAACCGGTATCGGTTGCGTCGTTGAAGTCTGCGACCGCCCAGTCGCGGTTTATTTCTTTTAAGGCATAACTCTCCACATCGCCGAAGTCCAAATTGCGTAGCAATTCGTATTTGCCGCCGAGTTCGTTGCGTATCGCATAAAGTTCGTCCAGATTGTAGATCTCGGTGAACCCGTTGCCGTCGCGGTCGCTCAGTTCGCTTTGGTAGCGAATATAGAGCGGATGCTCCACGGTCGGAGTGCCGACGACCTCCAGCACGATGCGATTGACACCCTCGGCTATGGCAATCGGTGCGCTGGTGGCACCACTGGTGATGCTTTGGTCGGGATTGCCGCGCTTGTCTTTGACGGTGCCTACATAGATATTGACGGTCGCACCGGCTTGCATTGCCGTCGGGATTAGCCGCACCGGGCTACCGTAGACCTCGCCGAAATAACTGCCGTGATATTTGTGATTGCCCTCTCTGAAAGACGGAGTCAGACCGCCTTCCGCCAACCTTACATCGCTTAAGCCGTGACGGAGTTGTGCCTCTATTAGGCTACCGCAGTTCGGCAACCCGTCGCCGCCGCAAGCACGCATCACATCGGTGCCGGTAGACTGGGCATATTTGAGGACCGGGTATTGCTCGGCGGTGCCGAAATTCCAGTTGTCGGTGCTCCATCCGATATATACATCGGGACTGCTTGCGCCCGGTGCGGTCGGCGATTGCAGGTCAATCGTGTTAAGCCCGACCAGCCCGGAACCGCTACCGAAACTTTGGCTTTGACCGCTGCTTTGCCGATCCCAATAGCTTGCGGTGATGCCATTCTCCGTCAATAGCCCGGCAAGCCCGACAAAACCACCGACAAAGACACCGGAACCCGACACCCCGGATATGGCATAACTATTGCCGATCGTCGTTCCGGTAATAAAACCGGCAAAACCACCGCCGGGAACGACAAACCCGATTTCGGCAACATCTATAGAACCCATCGCATAGCTATTGACGATCGAGGTGTTTGCAGCCGCACCCATTAATCCCCCTGCGTAGCTGTCGGCTCTGATGGCGACCGCAGCATAACTATTAGCGATCGTTGTCCGAACGGTATCACTGTCCGACCGTCTGCTACCGATAAGTCCCCCTGCATTTGCAATACCACCGCTAATCTCACCATAAGCTCGGCTGTTGATTATCGCGATAGAACCGGCCGCCGAACCTACCAATCCGCCGTAGCTCGACAAACCGCTGCCGAGTGCCTCTATATAAATACCGGCATGACTATTGATGACTTCGCTACGATCCGACCCTTGCGGTGTTACACCGAATAAGCCACCGACATTGCTACCGCCGGCGGTGATCTCACCGACTGCATAGCTACCGATAACGGCACCGGCGTTGCTGCCTGCCAATGCACCCACATTAGCGGCGGCTTTGATGTTGACCGCAAGCAGACCGAGGTTGCGCACCGTACCGTCGCCACCGATGGTGCCGAATAAGCCTTGATTATCGGCATTGCGGTTGATTTGCAAACCTGATATCGTATAGCCGTCGCCGTTAAACTCACCGGTGAACGGCGTGGTTGCATCGCCTATCGGTGTCCAACCGCTATCGCTTGTGCGGTCGAAGTTTGCCACCGTCCACTCGGCTTTATTCAATGTCGGGTTTGCATAGCTCGCATCGTTAGAGAAATCCAAATGCCTGATCAGCAGATAGCTACCGCTCGGGTTGTTGCGTATTGCGTCGAGGTCTTCCAGCGTCGATACCAAAGCATACGGGTTGCCGTCGCTATCCGCAGGGATATTCTTATAGTTCAGCGACAGTTTATATTGATCCACACCGCCGGGACTCCCTTCGCTGCCCGGCGTTATGACTTCGATGGCAACACCGGTCGCATTATTTTCGCTCAGCCTGATCTCATCGCTCGTTGCGCTACCAATCATACTCCGACTACGACCGGTTTCGTTTCCTTGTGCGTCAAAGCTGATGAAGCGAATCCGCGCTGCCGAGTTTGTTGCAACCGCAACCAGCCGTATCGTGGATCTGCCGCTTTCTACCACACCGGCATAATTGCGATAGCGAAAGTCAAACGACGGGTTGAACCGAACTCTATTGTTTGAAGAGCGCAATGCGCTCAGAGCCCGACGCGCAATGGGTGTACCACACACCGGCAAACCTGCACCGCCACAAGCTTGGGTGCCATCGCCGTCAACATCGGGGTTTTGGCTGTATTTCAGAACCGGGTATTGGTTGTCATCTCCGAAGTCCCAATCGTCGCTATTCCAGTCGTAATAGGGTGCTTCGGGATTACTCGTCTGTGCTTCGCCGGCTTGCAGGTTGGCAGTATTGACGGCAAAGGAATTCAAAATGTGTGCAGCACTCTGTGTAGTCGCTACGATAGGCAACGACGATCCATCGGAGTTTGAGTAGCTACGCGCAAGGGTACCACTCAAGGTACCTACCAAGCTCGCTGCTGCACGATCGCCCGTCATGACGCTATAGCTGTCGGCTATAATCGGCGATGTTGTGGTTGTGATGCCGACTAAATTGCCCGAAGATAGACCACTGCTACCACCACGATAAACACCTGCCACATAGCTATTCTCTAGTTCTCCGACAATACCGACCAAGCCACCCGACTGCCCCGTCGCATATAGGTTAAGGGTTGCATAGCTGTTGCGGATTTTACCGCTTGAAAGACCGGCGAGCGCGCCGGTTCCTAGATTTGAACCACCTTCGTGCCTGAGCTCTCCAACGAAATGGCTATTGAGTATCAGCCCGGTATTGATGGCACTCAACCCGCCGCTATAACCTCGACCGGCAAGCGCATGGCTCACATAGGCAAGCGCATGGTTGTTGATGATTTCACCAAAGTTGATGCCTACAAATCCGCTCTTGTTGGTCGCACCGCGCACCGTGCCGTGCGTATGGCTACCGATAATCGTACCGTCGTTCGTGCCTGCCAATATGCCGACACCTCTACGCAATGAAAAATCGCCGTTGCGGTCTTCTATCCTCGCATCCAAGATGCCGAGGTTGCGAACCACTGCAGACGCGTCGATGATACCGAATAAACCCTTGTCGGTTGCGCCGTCATTGTTGATGCGCAGACCCGATATCGTATAGCCGTTGCCGTCAAAGGTGCCGCTGAACGGTGTCGTTGCGTCGCCTATCGGTATCCAGCCGCTATCGTCGGAATCGGCAAAGTCTGCCACCGTCCAAAAGGCTTTGAGTGCCGGGTTGCGATAGCTCGTATCGGCTGCAAAATCAAGGTCGCGTACTAATATATAATTTGCATCCAAACGAGTGCGCACCGCATCGAGATCTTCAAGCCATACGATCCGAGCAAAGTTCAGATATCTCAAATACAACGAATACTCTATCGTGGTCGCGTTGACCGCACTCGGCTTTATTTCAACGATAACATGATTGACAGCTGCCGGATTCAGCGTGATCGGTGCACTGGTGGCACCGCTACGATACACGCCACCTACCTGCGTCCTGCCTTCGCTACCGACGAGATAAAATCGGATCTCCGCTGCCGGATCGGACACCGTCACTACCAAGCGAGGGTTGTCGGCAGAAGATACAGTCGCTCTGTAATAACCGAGATCGGCATTAAACGCCGGCGATAATTCAGCGTTTACCGAAGTTATATTTTGCAATAAATTTTGGCGCAGTTGCGGTGAGATTAAATCACCGCATCTCGGTAGACCTTCGCCGTCGCATATCCGAACGCTGCCGGTGCCGGCCGGTTGCGCGTATTTGAGAGTCGGGTATTGCGCATTGCTACCGAAATCCCAGTTGTCGGCACTCCAGTTTATATAAATACCGGTTGCATCGGTCGGTAATTGTAGTTCTAGTGTCGTGCGTGCGGAACCGCGTGCACTCATCGCTTGTCCACTCGTGCCGACATCCCAATAGCTATAGAGAACGGTGCCCGAACCTGCTCCGACTAAACCGCCGACAGCGGATACCCGACGACCGGACACCGCGGCGATGGAATAACTCGCGCGTATCGTGTCGCTACCGAATAGCCTACCAACCAAACCACCCGTTGCATCGGCACCGTTGCCGTTAACCGAACCCGCCGCATAGCTACTGTCGATTTCGCCGGCAGCTTCCTTTAGACCGACAAAACCACCTATGGCTTGATTATCGTCGCCGGCAACGGCAATCACATTACCGCTCGCATAGCTGTTATAGATACCACCCTTCGTTTGTACACCGACGAAACCTCCGACGAAACTTTGACCCGAGACGCTGCCGATTGCATAGCTACCGATGACCGAAGCATCGCTGGCACCGACCAAGCCGCCGACTTTGCTTATGCCCGAAACATCGACAACCGAATGGCTGTTGATGATCCAACCCACTCCCGGATGTGCGCCGACCAAACCACCGACGGTGTCGGCTGCCGAAACTTCGCCGACCGCATAGCTGTTACGGATGCGTCCTCGGTTCTCGCCGACCAGCGCAGCGACCCGATTCCGGCCTTGTATTTTTACACCGTTCAAGCCTAAGTTGCGTACGAAACTGCCGTGACTAATCCGACCGAACAGGCCCTGTTCGTCGGCATCGTCTCGGTTTATTTGCAAATTGGATATCACAAAACCATTGCCGTCAAAGATGCCGTCGAACGGGTTGTCGGTATCGCCGATCGGCAACCAGCCGCTATCGCCGGTATCGTCAAAATCGTCCACCGTCCATGCCGCCTTATTCGCTGGGGTTTCATAGCTCGCGTCGTTCAGAAAATCCAGATTTCGGCTTAATTTGTAGCTACCGTCGAGGTTGTTGCGTATTGCGTAGAGGTCTTCGAGCGAGTCTATAGTGACGACGATTCTGGGTTCGTATTGTAGATACAGCGGGTATTCCACGGTGGGTTGTGCGGCGATACTCGGGTTGATCTCAACGACGATGTGATTGATCGCATCCGGCTGTAGCGAGATTGACGCACCGACATCGCCGCTGCCGATTGCACCGCCTATGGCGGTTCTACCTCTGCCGTCAACTCGATAGATGTTAATCTCGGCATCGGGGTCATAAGCGGTCGGTATCAGGCGGATCGTTCCACGCTCGGCGCGTATAACGCCTAAATAACTGCCGAAGTTTTTGCGTGTGCGGTCGGTGAATGGCGGTGATAACACATCGTCGCCGGCCAGCGTTAAATCTTGCAGACCGTAGCGGATCTGCGGGGCAATCGGATTGCCACACTTCGGCAACCCGTCGCCGTCGCAAGCGCGCATGACATCGGTGCCGGTAGATTGGACATATCTGAGGATCGGGTATTGCTCGGCTGTGCCGAAATCCCAGTTGTCGTTATTCCAATTGTAATAAGCAGCATCGGGTGCGGTGTTTTGTGCAACACCTGCTTTGAGTTGCATTGATGTTTGGGTGCTGGAATGTATTATCGTGCCGCCGCTACCGATACCGAGACCGGGGTTGTTATCGGCATCGCCGAGTGCATAGGTGGATATCACTCGATTGGCCGGGGAAGCGGAGCCTTTGATACCGCCTCTGACTCCGGCAATGTTGCCTACTATCTCGCTGATCGTATAACTATTTTGTACGGTAGACCTAGTGCTTACTGCCACTATACCCCCGACAATATCGGTGCTACCGACGGTTGAAATAAGACCACTGGTATAGGTGTTTTCAATCAACGAACCGACAGCCTGAGAGGCTGCCAATCCACCGACGAAATTTCGGCGACTACTTAGCGTTAGATTCAGCTCCGCATAACTATTCAAAATCTCGGAAGCATTATCTGCGACTAAACCACCTATGGCATTCCCGGCATCTACCACCTCGGGGTTGACGATGGTGCCGGCGTAGCTATTCAGAATCAAACCGCTATTATTCGATGCCAAGGCGGCAAAGGAGCGAGTGTCCTCCGCAGCGATAACCGCGGCATGGCTATTGATTATCTCACCGTAGTTGTCGGCAACCAGACCGGCAGCTCGGACATTGCCTGCTATAAAATTGCCGGTGACATAACTGCCGATAATCGTGCCGTAATTAATTTGAACCAAGCCGGCGGCACTTTGCGGAGCATCGAGGTTCTGCTCGGCTTGTATTTTTGCGTTCAGCAGTCCGAGGTTGCGCACCACCGCACCTTGCGCAATCGCACCGAACAAAGCGATACGGTTATCAAAGTCGGGTGCGCCTCTAACAGTCAAATCGGCACCGATCTGCATATTGGATATCGTATAACCGTTGCCGTCGAAGGTGCCGGTGAAACATCTGCTCTCTTCGTGGCTACAATCCCGAAGTTCGCCGGTGTCGGTGTCGTAATACACCTGCCCGATGCCGTGCCAGCCGAGGTGTGCGCCGATTTCGGCTTCGTCAACCAACCAGTCGCGATTGACGATAGCCGACCTATAGCTACTCGAGTCGCTAAAATCCAAATGGCGGGTTAATCTATAATTTCTGCTTAAGCTATCCGAGTCGTCGTTTATCGCCGCAAGGTCCTCCAGATAGCGAATGTCGATCGGTAGCGGTTGGGCCAGGTTCAGGTCCAGCGTATATCTGAACCCGGCAACCCCGATTACATCGAGGGCAACCTCCACGACGATGCGGATACTCTCTCCGCTTAAAGTGATCGGGGCAGAAGTCTCGCCGCTTGCTAAATTGTCTCCCAGCCGTACCTCGTCGCTACCGATATAGATTTTGGCAATGGTGCCGACACTGGTCATTGTCGTAGTCAATCGTATGACGCCGTCGCCGTCGCCGTCGGTTACCGTGCCGACGTATCGCGGAGAATCGGGATCAAATGCAGGGCTTAACGTATCCGCACCGACCAACTCAAGATCGGTCAAGCGGTAGCGTCGTTGCAGTGCTATCGGGGTGTCGCAGTCCGGTGTAACCAAAGTACCACAGGCATTGCCGTTGCGACCGGTGCTGTGTTTGAGGATCGGGTATTGCGTATTGGTGCCGAAATCCCAATCGGCGGTACTCCAGTTTGTGTACAACTCGGGGCTCGTCGCATTCGGGCCGATCGGTGAGCGTAGTTGCGCCGATGTCCTACTTATACCTCCTTGACTAGAAGTCCCGGCATCCCAATAGCTTCTGGTTATATCAAAAGTACCCACGCTGCTACCGATTAGACCGGTACCTGCCGGTGTGCCTCTCGCATAACTATTGATTATGTCCGAAGCATTATTAAAACCAACCAACTTAGCACGCGCCCCATCAATTCTACAGGTTCCGCTCAATGCTGTTAAAGTGACATCCGCATAGCTGTTTCTAATCGTACTGATCGTATCCGCATTACTACGATTACTGGTAAATTGATTGCCGACCAAACCGCCTACATGGCAATAACCTCTTGCGACCACCTCGGCATAGCTGTTGTGAACCTCCCCACCGTTTATATTTCTGCCGACCAAGCCACCCACGTTATGACTGTCGGGGTTGGTGCCGGTTATCACGCCGACTACGGTATCTACCACGAAACTATTATAGATGTCTCCGATGTTAACGCCGGCACCGTTATTCCTACCAACCAAACCACCTATGAAATTAGGTTGTCCCGAAGCACTGCCGTCCCCTTCAACCTTGCCACCGATGATACCGCTATTCAATATCGTACCGTTGTTATCACCTGCCAGACCGCCGGCCCATAGCACTGCGGTTCTATGCGCTTCAACCCTAATATTTCCGAGGATCAGATTTCTAACCGTGCCGCCGGTACCTATGGTGTTGAATAAGCCGACGCGACTGATATTATCCCGGTTGATTTGCAGATTGCGGATCGTATAACCGCCGCCGTCGAAGACGCCGTTGAAAGCACCCCCTATCGGTTGCCAGCCGATATCGCCGGAGTCGCTGAAATCATCCACCGTCCATGTCTCTCTATTTGCCGGATTACGATAGCTGGCATCGTCTTCAAAATCCAGATTTCGCAATAATCTATAATTTCCGCTAAGGTTGTTGCGTATGTTGTTTAATTCTTCCAGATAGTAGATTTCTTGAGGCAATCGATAAGTCAGATACAGGTTGTATCCGTATTGTCTAGATAAAGGAACGAAGGGGGTTATTTCTACGACGAGGTGATTCACACCGCCGGCCAACTCGATTTCCTCACTGGTTTCACCGCCACCGAAGCGGGCTGTCCATGTCCGACCTCCGTCACCGGAGATGCGAAATTGCGTATTCAGATCTTCCGATTTCCCGATGAATCGGATCTTATGGTCGGGACCTACGCCGCTAAGCACAGCGTTGAAATTCCGTTTGCCGTCAAAAATGAGCGGTGAGTTTACGGCCACACCGTCGGACAATTCTAATGCTGCCATAGACGATGGTATCACGCTACCGCAGTCCGGCAACCCGGCACCGTCGCAAACCCGTATTACATCGGTGCCGCTCGTTTGGGCATATCTGAGGCGCGGGTATCGGTCGTTTTCACGGAAATCCCAGTTGTCGGTACTCCATCGGTAATAGGGCGCAGTGGAGTCGGTGGTTTGTGGAGTGCCTGATTGCAGTTCTGCGGTGGTGGTGGCGGTGCCGCCTCCGGGGCTTGAAGATTGACCGCTACTTTCGCTGTCCCAGTAGCTGTTGACGGTGGTGCCTAGTTCGAACATACTCTCATCAAATTCATTTGCTATTAAACCGCCCCGCCGTGACGACTCCGTACTTTGCGGCACGGCACCGGTTGAATAACTATTGATAATTATTCCTTCTTCGCGGGAGCCGCTTTCTATTACATTTTGACCGGCTAAACCGCCTATACTAGCCACCCCGGCGGTGGTTATAGGTCCCGTTGCATAGCTATTGCGGATGGTAGTTATATTAAAACCGACTAAACCACCTGCAACTATATTGCTGTCGGCACCGTTGATTTGAACGCTCGCATAACTGTTGCTAATAGTACCTACATTGCGGTTTATATTATCGGCACCGTTAGATCCGACTAATCCCCCGAGAAAACTAAAAGAACGCTGCGTGGGTTGATGCGAGATAGTGCCGATTGCATAACTGTTGATGATATCGCCTGTTAGCCTAGCCGCGTTGCGAGCGACTAATCCTCCGATGCTGGCTCTCTGGTTGATTAACGCTCCGCCCTCTACGGCTGTCATATTAACAACCGCGTAACTGTTGGCAATTAGACCTAGGTTTTCGAGGACTAGACCTCCGGCCGAAGCCAGTCCCGACGAGCTAAACGACATTGTGCCGGTTACATAACAACCGAGGATAGTACCTTCGTTTATATTAACCAACACACCGGGTGGGAAGGTCTGGGGTACTCGTATGTCGACATCGGTCAAGCCGAGGTTGCGCACAATCGCACCTGCCCCGGCTCGAAAGAATAGCCCGTTCTTTCGCGTTTGCAAGTTGGATATTGTAAAACCGTTGCCGTCAAAGGTGCCGGTAAATATCTCACCCGTAGATATAGGCTCCCAGCCGGTATCGTCGGGGTCGTTAAAGTCCACCGTATATTGCGCTTTGTTCGGCAGATGGCGATAGCTGGCATCGTCTTCAAAATCCAGATCTCTCGTCAAGCAATAATTACCGGCTAGGTTTAGAGGGTGGTTGCGTATTGCGTCGAGGTCTTCGATATAGTTGATTCGAGTGAAAGAACTCGGGCACGATACGATTGCCGAGGGCGGCGGTGCAGGCGGGGTGATGACGGCACGGTTGAGCGTGACGAACTGGCGCGTCACTCGGCTACCCCTGACTACTATCATCAGACGCAGAGTCGGTGGGAGAAACGCCCCTCTGACTTCGGTAAATGTCAACAATATGCTGGGTTCGCCGTTTGCAAGACCCGACTGCAACAGGGTTTTGCCGTCTGCAGCGTAGATATCAATGTCGGCATCGGCTTCATAGGCCGAGGCAATCAGGCGAATCTCGTTGACCCCACCGGCTACTTCAACCTCGCCTAGATAATCACCGCCGATGAACGGTGTGCGCAAATTGCCACCGACGACGCTCAAAGATCCCAAGCCGTGGCGTAGTGACGGCGAGATGAGCGTACCACATTCGGGCATGCCCGGCGCATCGCAAATCGGTTCTGCATCGGAGTCGGGGTGCGGCGCATATTTAAGGACCGGATATTGCCGGGCGGTTCCGAAATCCCAATCGTCGGGGCTCCAGCCGAAATACACCCCGCCGGCGTTCCTGTCCTGTGCCGTGCCTCGCTGCATCTCCTGCGTGTTTTTGCCGGTGCCACCGGCACTCGTGGTTTGACCGCTGGCTAAAGTGTCCCAATAGCTCGATTCAACGCTAGAACCGTCTGCGCTCGATGCAATTAATCCACCGCGAAAGCCGGTATTGTCGGCAGATGCTACCCTTGCGGTTGAATAGCTGTTGCGTATGATACTATTAAAGTGTTGCCTACCGACCAGCCCGCCGATTAAGGAGGCCGGGTCATTTACAACTAAACTAAAACCCGAACCCGATGCATAGCTATTGACGATCCGACTCGTCTGAGAACCTCCTACCAATGTTCCGGTACGAGATGATCTATGGAGAAAATTATCAATATCGGCAACCGCATAACTATTAATAATCCTAGAGTTTACTATCCCACCGACTAAACCGCCGGTCCGATAGAAACTGGCTCTGATTTTGCCGATCGCATAGCTGTTGATAATCAAACCACCTTCCGACATGCGCCCAACCAGAATGCCGTATCTAGAATCGTTCCGGAAATTGAATAGGAAGTGTGTTATGTCCATGAATGCACTGCTGTTGATAATCTCCCCACCTCGGTTGTGACCGACAAGACCACCTATACTACTTCCTACGAAAGAATTTATCTCACCGATTTGGCCCTGCACATGGCAGTTGATAACCTTTCCGCTATTGACGACCGCCAAACCGCCACTATCCCCAATAAATCCGCTGATCCCTGCAATCTCTAGTGTTGCTATTCTGAGATTGCGTATCACACCCGAATTATTAAGGAATAAACCTCTATCGCGGCTTGCAAAGTTAAGGTTAAAGATATTTATTTGTAGATTGTGGAGTGTATAACCGTTGCCTTCAAAGGTGCCGGTGAACGGGCCGCCGGCTATGGCTGACCAGCCGACATCGTTTCCGTCTTGAAAGTCGGATACCGTGTATGCGGCTTTGTTGATCGCCGGGTTGCGATAGCTATCGTCATCCTCAAAATCCAGATCACGGCTCAGTTCGTAACCGAAACAGCCACCGTCGGGGCAACCGCCGGTTATCCTGCTTGCCGTGCGACTTGCACGATAAGCACTGCCGTCGAGCTGATGGCGCACCGCGTTAAGGTCTTCCAAATGATATATCTCTATCAGACCGTTGCGGTCTTTATCCGCCACCGGCAGCGGTGTCGATGTCAAGATGTTGTCGTAGCCTTGCCCGTCTATATAAGCCACTTGCAGGCGGTAGCGGGCAGGCGGGGCGGCGTGCGCGCCGATATCAAACATCGCATCGGTTGCACCGTTTATGTTTGTCCAGCTACCGGTCCGGTCGGATTGCCATTGATACGCCAAACCCTTAGCGGCATCGGGTGCCTCGCCGTCGGGATCCAAGGTGGTGATTTCCGACGCCGCAAGCGATTGCAATAGCGAAGTGCCTTCCACATAGGTCGGCGTTGTCAAGGAACCGGTACCGTTGTCCAGCTTGGCAACGACAAAGTTGTCGGATGCGACTGCGGTGTTGCCGAAACCGTCGCTCACCGTCACCGAGAAACTCAGCACGATTTGCATCTGCGACGGCGGTACAAAATCGGTCGGTATCTCTAGGGTCGGTTCGCCGCCCACTGCGTTTGCGAATAAATCGTATTGAAGCGGCGAGTTTTGGCTCCATGTGTGAGATAGGGGAACGAAATCCGGAAAATCGGTGACAGTGATGCTAAAACTCCGACCTTCTTCCACTCGTTTGCCGGGCAGATCCAAACGCACACTCGCAGTAAGGCTACGAATGATTTGCACGCTATAGCCTCGTGCGATAACCAGATTGGTAGGGGCAGGTGCGGCGTTGAGATTGATGGATACATTATCATTGCTACCGGTTATTGCTATTGCCGAACCGATATCGCCGACTTCGGCGACGACAAATCGGGCATCGCTGTCGCTTGCGGCAACATCCAAGCTGATCGTGGTCGGGGTGTTACCGACCACGACATAGTAGTTGTAAATATTCGGGTCAAATGCAGGGATTAAGGTGAATCCGTCGACGGCTATGTTTTGCATGCGCACGAGCTGCTGCGACGGGATGTTGCCGGCGGAGTCCTTGAGTGCCGGGTATTCGCTGTCGGCACCGAAATCCCAATCCTCGGTGCGCCATTGGTAAAAAGCCTCGGATTCGCGCACGCCGGGTGCGGTGGGTAGTCTGAGGTCGGCAAAACCGATGCCACCGGCACTGGAGTCGATGCCGGTTGCGGTGATATCCCAGTAGCTGTTCAGAATTATGCCGGAGTTGCTGCTTCCGATCAAGCCACCGACATCGCTACCGTTTGCCATCACTTGCCCGGCCGCATAAGCGGTGCCGATAGCACCGCGGTTCTCGCCGATCAAGCCACCAACCCGGTCGGTGCCTCGCACCGAGTTTTGCGCATAGCAGATATTGGCCGTGCCTCCGTGCTTGACGCCGATTAAGCCACCGACCTTGTCGGTACCGGAGACTTGTGTGCCGGCAGCATAGCTTTGGCTTATCGTCGTCCCGGTGGTTTCGCCGATCAGACCACCGACATTGTCCACTCCGGAGACTCTAGGGTTGACGGCATAGCTTTGGCTTATCGTCGTGGCAACGGCTGTGCCGATCAAACCACCGACATTGTATACATCGTTGTCTACCGCAGGGTCGGTGCTGTTGTCCCCGATAACCGAACCCGTTGCATGGTTAACGGCAAGGTCGCTTCGATAAAGACGGCCGGCTAAGCCGCCGACACTGTGGGCAGTACCCGACACATCGCCACCGGCATTATTGCGCCTCAACACGGTGTCCTCGGCACTGCCGACTAAGCCACCGACATTATAGGCACCTGCCACATCACCGACGGCGTCGTTGTCGTTGATGGTGCCGGTGTCGCTAAACCCGACCAAACCGCCGGCGTGGGTAGCCTCGCCGGTCACATTGCCACTCGCCCGACTGTCGGTGATTTCGGTGTCCTCAATATGCCCGACCAGACCACCTACCCGTGCGGCGTTGCTGCCCGTTGCGATAACCGAAGCGGTTGCCGTGCTACCGATAATCCGCGCCGTAGCGGCACGACCGATCAAACCGCCGACATCGGTGTTGCCGACGACACGACCGTCGGTGAAACCATCGACGATGACACGCACACGCACGGTTGATGTCGTCGGGTTTGCCGCGATGTCGCCTAATATACCGACCAAACCACCTATGTTACTGTCGCCGCTCACCGTGATATCGGTCGCCGCGCTTTCGGCAATGCGCTCGCCTATATAAAAGCCGACCAAACCACCCACTCGGTTATCGCCGGAAATCTCGCTACCGTCCACCGTGCCGTCGGTGACGACACCGGAACCATGACCGACCAAGCCACCGATGTTGCTAACACCCGAAACATCGCCGCTTGCACTGCCGTCTGCTATTGCAACATCGCCGAAACCGACCAAGCCACCGATGTAATTACCACCTATAACTTCGCCGTACGCCGAAGTTTCGGCAATGCGAGATACGCTCTCGGCAACATCTATGTCTGCTTCCAACGCACATTCACGGGTGCCGATTTTGCGTGAGCAAGCGTAGCCGACTAAACCACCTGCGTAGTCGCCGGCGACCAGCACATCGGAATACGATTCGTTACCGATTATAGAACTTATCGTGTAAGCTACCAAGCCACCTGCATAGTCGTTGCCGTATACCTTGCCGCGGCTCTCGTTATCTACGAGTAGACGGCTGGAATTAAAACCAATCAAGCCGCCGACCCGGCTCGCACCCAATACATCGGTGGATACAAAATTATCGCTTACACTGCCGTCGTTATCACCGATTAAGCCGCCGACGGTGTCACCGTGGCGGACGACCGTGGCGATTTGTTCCGCTTCCGCACAGTCGTTTGATTGCCGATTATTGCGACAACGTCTTTCGGTGATGCCGGCGGAAATTGTTTGCAGTAATATATTATTGTTGATCAGAGTGCCTTTGTTAACCCCGACCAAGCCACCGACGGTGCCGACGGTGCCTGCCACGCTACCGCTCAATACATCGACATTACTGACGATACCTTCGTTGACGGCAACCAAGCTACCGACCTGTATCCTGCCCGTGACATTGACCTGCAATAATCTCATTTCGTTGATCGTTGCCGACGGTGCGGTGTTCGCAAACAAGGCGACATTGTCTACCGGACGGTTGATATACAGGTTGGAAATCGTATAACCATTTGCTTCAAAATAGCCGGAAAAAGCAGACGGACTTATGCCGATCGGTAGCCAACCCAAGCCCTCGGTCCAGGCACGGTTTATACTGCCCGAGCGATAGCTGTTCGGATCGTTGAAGTCTAAACTCCTGCTAAGCTCGTAGCCTCGACATAAACCGCCGTCGTTGCCGTCTTCGTCGCAACCTCCGGTGTGTAATGGTGCGGTGCGGCTCGCTCTTTGCCCCCTGCCACCCAAAGAATATCGGATCTCGTCCAGAGCTTCTAAATGGCAGATTTCTATTAAGCCGTCATCGTCGGCATCGACATCAAAGGCATAATTACAATCGGGCTCTGTGATGGCAACCGACGCAGAACTGGGAGTCCTTAGAGTATAGAATGCACCTCCCTGTGGAGAACCTATGCTCAGATCGACTTGCCCGGAGACCGAACTGTCGCCGACACCGACAGCGTTGATAGGGATTCTTTGCGTAATCCGGGTGCTGCCGGCAGGAATGACGACCGTCCTGGTACCTTCGTCTGCCGAGTCTATAAAATCATGACTTGCGTCCGTCGTGCGCTCTTCAACGACCAAAGTAAGCGATGTGTTGCGATCCACGGCTGCAGCAATCTCCATCCCAAATATGATGTTTCCACCTTTGTAGGCTATGCGGGGGGCATCGATGTATGCTTGAGGGTCGTCGTTGCGAACCGGAAGTATAATCTCGTGCGGGGTGCTTAAGACATAGGCACCGGGCGACGGTATGATTTCTGTGCGGATACCGAGTGCGGTATCAATTTGGTTGTTGTTAATGGTTCTAATTGTGAAAGTTCTACTTAACGAGGTCTGCGTTGTAGAAAAATTGGAAAATGAAATTATGTGCTCTTGTCTCTCATCAAACGACGATAAAAAATCACCACCCGGCATATCGTGAACCCTGAGTCTTAGCCTGGTAAGCGGGGGCAACGGCCTGGGTGTCGTCATCTCGTCGAGTGCGAAACTTTCCAGAAATAGCCTAAATATTGCCTGATCGCCTTCGTTTATTTCCGATTGCTCGGTGGTGATTCGCGCACGAACCAAATCATTTTCCAAAACATCAACCCGAGCGGCACAAGCACTGCGATCCACACCGTCGGGCAGTCTATCTTGCATAGGTGTTATGCTAAATGATTCGGTATACTCCGCTTCCTCATCGTCCATTATTGCGATACTCAATGCAGAAGAAGTCGTCCCGGCGAAAAGCGTGAGATAAGGCGGGCCTGTGTATTGCGCCCGATAATCTACACCATCGGTGGCTTGACGGGTGCCGGTTCCTGCGTAGCTAAAATATACGCTACTGTCTCTCGGCAGTGCTCTGGGAGTATTGTCCGGACCTTCAATATGCAAACCCGCTAGTGTAGACCCCGACTCGTTGACCTCATACCTATCCCGATCAAAACAAAGTACATACTCGTCGTCTAGTATCGTTATCTGAATACTATCGGCATTCGGGTCGGCTCCGGCACCTTGTTCGAAAAACTCTTCGGTACCGGTTGCTATAATGTCCGAGTCTATAGCAACCGTGAATATCTCATCTCTTTCATGTATATTGTCGTCATTCAAAACCAATTCTAAATCGGCTACCTGCGTACCGGTGCCGGTAAAGCTCACTTTATATTCGCCTACATCGGCTTCAACATCTTCACCGCTAACTTTTGATACGCTCACACGAGTAGTGGGGTCGGGAATGACTATGGCAAACGGGGCTAAATCGTCATTGGTTATAGAACCGAAGTTAGTCGTAGTAATCCGGTCAATACGAAGATTGACCTCCACACGCTCGCCGGTTTTGAGAGGGCGACTTAAGCGGAGCGTGTGATTGACGCGACTCGCGGTGGTCTGGTAAGTGATCAGCCCGTTTCTTGCTCTGGTCTCGGTTTGAACATTACTTTCGTGGACAATGGTCGGAGTGGTGCCGGCAGTCAAAGAAACCGTGAGCTGCCGAGCAAATGCATCGCCGGCTAATAGTACTATTATCGCAATAAAAATGTGCAAAAGATTATTCAACGCTCCTAAAGGGATATTGACCTTCCCCCATTTTCAGGGCCAAAACTTAAATGAGATCTGTATTATAAGTCACCTCTGTGCCTTATGCTAATAAAATCTTAAATAAAGCTAGATTTCCAAGCTCGCATTCCAATATGGGTTGGTTATTCTCGTTCAGTGGCAATTTAGACAAAATCCTATGTTGTTGCCTAAATTGAAGTCTTGCAACTAAAAAACCAGCCTCATAATGCGCCTTTAAGCGACGATCTCTAGTCGAGATGACCTCTACTAGCTGCTGATTTTTAGCTCGTTTCATAACTACTAAACAAGCCTTACGCTACGCAACACGTGTGGCGAATGCTACCGGGGTCATATAATCTAATGAGCTATGCGGGCGTTCATGGTTATAGTGGTATCGCCACTGTTCAATAATATGACGCACTTCCTGAAGGCTGCGGAACCAGTGCTGGTTAAGGCAATTGTCTCTAAACTTACCGTTCAGGCTTTCCACCAAAGCATTCTGGGTCGGTTTACCCGGTTGAATAAAGTATAGTTCCACGCCGCTATCTTGCGACCAGACCTGCATCTTTTTACTAGTGAACTCCGGCCCGTTGTCGCAGACGATGCTTTGCGGACAACCTCGCTCGGCGATGAGTTGCTCTAAACATCTCACCACTTGCCCACTGCTAATCGAAAAACCAGCGAATTGACCGATCAGTTCGCGACTGTAATCGTCCATCACATTGAATATCCTAAACGACCTGCCGTCGCTTAACCGATCATGCACAAAGTCCATTGACCAGCGACAATTCACCTGTTCAGGCAATGCCTGCCGTTGCCTCGTGCGGATGAGCTTCTTGCGCAGTCTTTTGGGTACTTGCAGTCTCGCTTCTTTGTAGATGCGGTGAACCCGTTTTTTATTCACTACAAAGCCTGCCTCTCGTAGCAAACGGTAGAGTAGCAAATAGCCATAGCGTGGATACTTGCTTGCCAACTCGCACAAGCGACTTCTAATCTCTGCATCACAACGCGGCTGTGCTTGATAGTGATAACTACTACGGCTGATCCCGACCAGCTCGCAACTGCGCCTCTCACTCAAACTCCAATGAGTATTCAGCTCTGCAACAACGCTTCTTTTGCTTGCCGGGGTCACCACTTTTTTGATAGCACATCCTTGAGGGCGGTGATTTCTAATAGTTGCTCGCCGAGTAGTTTCTTGAGTCGGTTATTCTCCGATACAAGGTTCTTTAATCGCTTGGCATCATTGACTTCTAACCCGGCATATTTGCTACGCCAGTTGTAAAAGGTGCCATGCGCTATACCGAGTTCTCGGCAAATGTCCTCTGTGCTGCGACCTGCCTCGTGCGATTTGATCGCACCGATAATTTGCTCTTCTGTATATCGTTTATTCATTTTGAAACCTCCTGTTGTTTACTAATTTAACTGGAAATCTCATCTTTGTCATGGCCCAGTTTTGGGGGGTAAGGTCAATATAACTTATACAATTATCGTGTGATTATAACATTTTTCTATAGTTCCCGAAAATCACTTAGCTTTAATTCTGCAGTAGAGAAACTTAAATAGCCGAGTCTCGTATCACACATGCATTAGGAGGGGAATGGACCACCCCGTCAGGCGAAGCCTGCCACCCCTCCAGAGGAGGGGAATGGACCACCCCGGCAGGCGAAGCCTGCCACCCCTCCAGAGGAGGGGAATGGACCACCCCGTCAGGCGAAGCCTGCCACCCCTCCAGAGGAGGGGAATGGACCACCCCGGCAGCTGAAAAAGCCTTATCTTTCCTACACTCTATACACTTCGTCGGTTATTTGGTGCATTTAATCGTTTTGTGCTTCGGCGCATATATTCGGCGTTTTATGCTGTATGCAGGTGATTTATGAATATCCATAGAAACAATATCGGGGTGGAAATATCTCCGTCGGTGTTGCGGGTTGCGAGCCTGCTCCGCGGCAAAGGCGTATTGCATTTAACGGCAACCGGTGAGGTGCGATTGCCTTATCGCGATTTCGACGATTTGTACAAACACCCCGAAGAGTGTGGCAGCGCACTGAACGATTTATGTACACGAAGCGGTATACAATCCGGCTACGCTATTACGACATTACCGGCATCGCATGCTAAATCAAAATGTGTCGCACTACCATTGATGAGCCGGCGGGCATTGTCGCGTAGGTTATCCAGCAGACACTTCTGGCATAAGCACTTGGGAGTCGGCAACGACAGTTATAGTTATGCTCGGCTGACAACGGTACACGATAAGCAACGGTATCGTTTATCGATCTATCTGATGGCGGCACCCAACATCACACTTGCTTTCTATAAGGCAGTGTTTGCGCACACGCAGCTATCGCTCGATGTATTGACACTTTCCTCATTGACATATTACGGCGTACAATACGAGCAACCCGTCGCTCGTCTGTTGGTCCTCAACGAATACGAGGCGTATCTGGCACACTTCGGGACAAATGTCTTCTCGCATCGGACGATATTGTCCGACTACGACCATAAAAATCTATGCGCATCGTCCGCCACCGAAATAGCTTGCGACGATAAGCGAGTAGCTACCGCTTTGCAACATTTATCCGAGTCTCTGCACGAGCGTTTGCGTAGCGAGCAAGGCGACAACCATACCGTACATCTAATCGCTAATTTGAACCGACAAACAATCACACGATTAGAAACCCGGAGCTTGAACGATATCGTATTAAAGCCTTTGGATATCACCGAGAACATCGAGCGGTCGGCACGAGTAAAAAATAATGATGCCACGATGTCGGCACCGATTGCGTTGGCGCATTGGCTGGTATCGCACCCTGCGACTTTCAAAACACAAGCCAACTTCATTCACAATCACCGTAATGTGTATTACAAAAGTGCCGCTTGCTGGATACTTTCAACGATTATCTCGGCGATACTATTCTTTCATTATCAGCATATAGTCGCTTTGGATGCCGCACAGCATTCTCAACTGCTATACCAAGCACAATTATCGGCACGACAAAACGAATATAAAAACAACATCAATGCGCTAAGGCAACGCATTGAACGACAACGACAAATGCGGACACAGATGCAATTTTTATCCGAGCGGCATCATTCGGCGATGATCTTATGGACACGCATGGGTGCCGTCATCCCTCAATCCATCAAGATAGAAAGCATAGATTGCCGATGGCAAAACAGCTGTTTGATAACCGCCGCCACAGACGATTACGGACAACTTATACACTTTGTAGAGCAGCTGGAGCAACTGGATATGATCCACGAGGTCTCTGTAGACAGTAGTCAAACAATGCAAGAACATCCTAGTGCAATGCAATTCACGCTCACCTGCAAGCTCAATAACGGAATAGATGAATGACTGCGCAGAACGACAATGCCATGAACAACGACATCGGTGGCAACGATTGGACGAGTATGTTCGCATACCGTGTTTATAGATATTTTAATCGCTCCGACAATCGCCTATACAACCCGAACGATTTGTATCGCTCCGTCGTCTATATCTCGCTGGCACTCTCGCTGATCGTTCCCGGTGCTTGTTTTGTGGGCTTTGTATATCCGACAGCGGTGGACTATGCAACGACTAAAGCACAGCTCGCATCCATCCCTATGCTAAAGCGACAAATCGCACAACTGGATAAGATGTACCGAAGTACACACATAACTTTGACCGAATTGGAGACCGATTTTCCGCCGGCTTCATTAGATAATGCAACGCTACACCACAATGCCATAGATCTGCATCGCATGGCACACAATCATCGGCTAAGGATCGTGGCGACGAACACTATAAACGACCATCGAGTAATGCCTCGATTCACCGAGTATTTCACGACAACGCATTACTCGTGGCATTTGCAAGGACGATTCACCGATTATCTCAGATTCAAAAAAGCACTTTGGAAGGCCAGCCCCTCGACACAAATGGAGCGCGAGCATCTCTCGACAAGGGATGACCGGCAACTCGATATCGTCGTTGATCTCAGCGTGTATCAACCCGTAAAGGTTAACTTGTAAAAGCATCATGTTTGTAAGACCGCGATATAAGCCAACCCTACCGATGGTTACATGGTTGCTATGCCTACTTTGTTTGATTGTTCCGTTTTCGAGTGCCGACGGCGTAGAAGTTATTGCACGCGAGAATCATTTTCAGACTCACGAGAAACTTTCGCAACCGGCAAAACCGAAGCAACGGCAAATTGATCCACTCACAGCTTATCCGGTGCAACGGTATGTCGTACACGGTGTTATCGTCGCGGCGGACAACGCAATAGCGGTTGTTTATTCGCCGCACAATACTTGGCATAGATTGCAAGTGCATACGCAATTAGGACAAGAGCAAGCGGTCATTCAACAAATTACAACCAGGGGTATACAAATAAAGATGCAAAACACACTGTTATGGCTACCGGTATTGCCATGAATGTCGTAATGAAAATCGCTTGCATATTTTGTTTTGCGGTAGTCGCCGTTGCGTTGTTATCGGCTTGTGCTTATTTTGAAAAACCGGCTATACCTTCGGACGAGCCTTTGATAGATCAACAGGCTTTTATCAACCAACACCACACTGTGCGTCCGCCCTCGCCGCCGACACGATCGTCGGCGGTATCTTACCGGCAACGGCGTATCCCGTTATTATCCGAACCTTTACCGTCGCACGAAGCTGCCACAGCAAAGCCGGCGATGATTAGTTTGAGGTTGGTCGGTGTACCACTACGCGTCTTTGCGTCTATGTTGTCCGATTTAACCGGTCATAACATTCTCATCGCACCCGATGTGAACGGCACCGTCAACTACGATCTCAATCGCATTGGCTGGCGCGATGCACTGCATACCATTGCCGAATTGCACGGGCTTAGGGTTGACGAATACACCGATAAAAAACTAATACAACTTTATAAAAATACCGGTAAACAAAAAAATACAAACGCACGGATGAACGGGCGATCGGCAAAAGCGCACAATGTCGAACTATTCAAACTGCGTTATGCCGACGCCGAGAAAATCGCAACCCTACTAAAATCTCTATTGGCTGCGCAACAAAAGAAACCCGGTAATAACGACGATACTTCGGTGGTCGAAAGCTCGGTGGTCGGCGATAAAAGCAGTCACTCCTTAATCGTACAGGGTGATCGACAAACCATAGAACTCGCTGCCTCGTTGATCGGCACGATAGATGTGCCGCAACGACAAGTGATGATAGAAGCGTTTATCGTAGAAGCCGGCGAAGATTTCACACGCGCGTTGGGCGCGCGCCTGGGCAAACACAAAGGCGGGGTTTTCAACACCGACAACATTAACGGCCCTTATCTTAATGTGCCGGTTGCCGGGGGCAGCGGTGGATTGGGTTTGACTTTCGGTAGTGCACGCATACGCGTAGAGCTGAGTGCCTTGGAAAAAGCCGGCAAGAGCCGACTGATATCAAATCCCAAGATCTTCACACTGGATAATCAATCGGCAATGATATTTGAAGGTAGCGAAGTGCCCTATCAAACGGTCTCCGACAGCGGCACACAGACCGAATTCAAACAAGCGGGACTCAAACTCGCAGTCACCCCGAGTATCGTCAACGAACAACATCTGATGCTGGATTTGGCAATCAACAAAGATACCGTAGACACTCGGCTACAAAACCCACCGATCACACGCCGTGAATTGACGAGCCGCCTGTTGGTGCGTAGCGGCGATGTGGTCGTCATCGGCGGCATCTATCTCAAAAAGCAGGTGCGAGCATTTGAAGGCATGCCTTTTATTACGCATCTACCGTTTATCGGTGATTGGTTCCGATACAAAAGACGCGAAGGCGATGTTAAGGAATTGATGGTCTTTATCGCGCCGCAAATCGTATGAGTAGGCAATTAACACTAGACGGGCATAGCGAAGTCATCTATTTCGTCGAAGCGATGCTCCGTCAAGCTCTAAGCTACAACGCCAGCGATATACACATAGAGCGATACGATGCCGGTAGCCGATTGCGCTATAGACTCGACGGCGTACTGCAAGAAGTGCAAACCGATGACTTTATGCAAGTGCAATATGCCGGTATCGTATCCAGAATCAAATTACTCGCCGGATTGGATATTGCCGAGCGCAGATTGCCTCAGGACGGACGCTTTTCCTTTGACGACGATAGTGCGTGTGTTGATATTCGCGTCTCTATCGTGCCGTCGCTATCCGGCGAGCGTATCGTGTTGAGACTGCTCGACAGCGGCGGCTTCACACCGCGCTTGGATGCGCTCGGTATGAACGAACAACACTTAAGTTTGATGCAACAAGCATTAAAGCGTAACCAAGGTATGCTACTGGTCACCGGACCTACCGGTAGCGGCAAGACGACAACCCTATACGCCGGCATACACGCAATCAACCGTTCCGATATCAACATTCTTACCGCCGAAGACCCGGTTGAATACAAAATCGGCGGCATCAATCAAGTGGAAGTGAAAGAAACAATCGGTCTGGGGTTTGCCGATATACTGCGGGCTTTTTTGCGGCAAGACCCCGAGGTGATTTTGGTCGGTGAAATGCGCGACTACGAGACTGCCGATATCGCAATCAAAGCCGCATTAACCGGGCATCTAGTTATGAGCACCTTGCACACCCGAAATATCACCGGCACTATCGCACGACTCATTAACATCGGGATACCCGCCTATTTGGTCGGTGCTGCCGTCAATCTTATCGTCTGTCAGCGTCTGCTTAGAAAAATATGCTTGCATTGCAAAGCACCCTGCCATTCTATACCGTCGGCTTGGCAGTCCAAAGTCAACGGCAAAGGGCCGTCGCAGTTATATCACGGTCGCGGGTGCAAACACTGTCGTTATACCGGTTTCTCCGGCAGACAGGCCGCTTATGAAATGCTGGTAGTGGACGACGAACTCGGACACCTCATATCAAACTATACCGATTCGCCGGCGACTGCCGATCTACAATTAAAGAAACGTTGCAGCACAACTTTGCAGCAAGCAGGTATGGAATTGTTGCAGTTAGGCATCATCAGCCCCGAGGAATACTTGCGGGTATTGGCTTAAAAGGGGTGTCGTCATAGAACCCGATCAAAAAAGATACCGAGACTACGGATTACCCGGCGTAAAAGAGCTTCCGGACTCCGCGTTTGCAGAGGTTCCTAAATTATTGCCCAAAGCAAAATCAAGTAACCTTGCTTACGCTCAGATTGTAAAAGCTGTGTTTGATGAAAAAAATAACTTTCGCTACATTCGCACACCACTAGAACCAGTTGTCGTTAGCAAGAAAGGATTAAAGTATATATCTGAAAAAATACCGGATGCTCGCGAGAGGTATGCTAACTTCATTCTCCCTACATTGTCTGCCCCGAATGAAATTTGGTTGACTAGATATGATGACGGCAGTTTCCGTCGTCGGTTTATTAAATTATATAGAGGCAAAAAGAATATGTTGATAATCGCTCGAGAGAATATAAACGGTAGTTTGTTTTGGAACGCCATACCGGCACGGACAAATTATGTAGACGATCAGCGAACCAGAACTTTACTTTATGAGAATAATTAAAGTGCGTGGCAAGCGGAGTCTCGCAGACAGTTAGGTGTTTGTAGTAGCCGAATGAACTTAAAGCCTAACCTAATTTCATCCTTCGGGTGCTTGCCGCGCACCGCAAGTATACCACAATGAAAATAGATATCAAAATCAAAGACAAAAAGGCACTACAAGCGTTAAACCTTTTAGCGCGTCGCGGTCTATACCGATTCGCCGGCGACTGCCGATCTACAATTAAAGAAACGTGGGGCTGTTGAAAAAATACCGTTTGGCACGGATAATGTGTTTATCCACAAAATTTATGTTTATCTACCGTAGAGGCGGACTGTCATGTCCGCCCTAAAGTGCCGTTCTGCACAGCCGTAATCGCTTGCGCCGGATGGTTTTGGTTTCCATAAATCGAACGAATGAGTAAATAGTACAGATACGATGCGACCACCCCATAGAAAGATTTTACATTTTGTATATATGCTAAAGTTCTGCACAACGTTACGCCGATTGACCTACTGGTTCAATCGGCGGTTCCATTGCGCCTGCCACCCCGCCACAGGAAGGGAATACGTCAATTGGATGGATAAATTTTTAATAGGGTTATTGCAGCGGACCTTCAAGAAATACTTTAGCTCGGATGCGAATTCCCAAAGACTCTCGAATCACCTTGATCGTATAGGTGTTTGAGTTGGTACCGTCTTCGGACTCTACTTCGACCTCAATGATATTGCCTGTATCGCCTAGCACATCCAACGGGATGTCGGTATTCGGCGGATAAACGGTGCGACTATTCATGAATACCGAAGTAATAGTCGTTACACCGTTATTATTCGTCGTGGGTATCACTTTTATGGTCTCGGTCGTATTGGAAACATTGACCGTATAAACGAAGGTTGCGGTAGTATAATCGGGTTCCAACTTACCGGGTGATACTTCCAAATTATGCAAAGTAGCATCGTCGGCATCAAACAATCTAATCAGCGTCACGGTATAACTTTTAGAGGTTTGATCGTCGTTTGCTATGACTTTGATTCTGACCACAGTCTCAAAACCTCGCATCGTTTTCCGCCCCGGCCATACAACGACTTCTTTACTTGCAAGGTCTTCCAACGCTCCGTCATCGACCGAAATTTGGATGCTCGCATGCTCGGTGTCGCTTGCAGTGGCAGTAACTCTAAGCTCTTCGGTATCGTTGCTCACCGAAACGGTATAGGTTGTGATCTCGCTGCTAAACAGAGGGAGCGGAGAAATAGGAATGCCCGCTTTGGTTATTTGCAGGTTACTCAAATTCGCGTCCACATTCAACGCTCGGAGTACCGATACGGTATAAGTCATCGAAGATACACCGTCTTGAGCGAGTACCATAATATCCATCAGTGTCATCTCACCCGGCACCAATTCAATCGGATTGCTCAATAATTCTCCTTCGGAAATTTCCGTATCGTTTTCTTCGGCGTCGGGATCCACGGCTAATCCGAGTAAGAAATTAAACGGATCTTCGGTGTCGTCGCGTCTGCTAATTATAATCGTTGCACTGCTATGCTGTGTTTCAATTCTGGTTCTAAGACTTTCAACCGTATTTTGATAAAAAACGATATTACTCATCATAGTACCGCTATCCGACACCAACTCTTCTTGATTCTCCGACAACGGGAACAATGTTAACTTCGTCAGAGCTACATCACTACTGTACGGGCGGAACACCGAAACGATATAGGTTGCGCTACTTCCGTCG
Organism: uncultured candidatus Poriferisulfidus sp.; assembly: GCA_965215125.1. Lineage (GTDB taxonomy): Bacteria > Pseudomonadota > Gammaproteobacteria > Poriferisulfidales > Oxydemutatoraceae > SP5GCR1. The sequence goes on from OZ244052.1 coordinate 186,521, forward strand.
TTCGCTACGACTTTGAAATCAACAAACGTTATTTTATTTTCGCCGAGCTCAACGGTTCTGCGCATGACACCTCCGACAATATCGGGATTGTCGTCGGCTACTATGCTCGCGCGCGGCTGATTTGCTTGTGCGGTTATTACGAGGCGACCGAGCGCGTTGGGAACTCGTAATTCATAGCGTGTTCGGGTTGTCGCAAAATCGGGAGTCAGAGGTATAGGATCGCCGTTCTCTTCACTGAGTCTAAGATACTTTAGGCTTTTGTCATCGCTGGGAGTACGAATTACGAATATCGTATAACTTTGCGAGTTCACCCCATTTTCCGCAATCACCGTGATTTGCACGGGTCGCCGCACATTGATTTCTTCCGCCAATTCTATATCGATACTGCGATTAACGAGCGAGGCACCGTCTACTTGTAGACTTGCCCCACTGTCGGCAGCCAGAGGAATCATTTGTATGATTTTTACATCGGTTGAAACACTTACTTGATAATTTCTATCGCCGTCAAAATCGTCTAAGCCCACGATTTCAAAAGGTGTTTCCGAATTGTGTTCGTATAACGCAACGCTATTCAAATCGTCGTTATTGCTATCCCGAGCGTCTCGCCTCACTCTGATTCTATATGTTTTGTCTGTTCCGTTTTCTGCGGTCACAACGACAACGATATTATTGGTGCTGGCTTCCGCACCGGCAGCTTTTAATCCGACGCGGCGCGAGCCGGGTTCTACGGGTTCACCGTTTATTTCTATCTCAATCGTTGCGTCATCGTCTTCGGCTTCGGCAATCACCTCAAGCTCTGCCGTATTATTTGTAACACCGGTTTCGTATGCGGTAGTCTCGGCATCGAAGGCACGGTCCAACTTTGCTCCGACGATGTTCAGAACAGCTAGATCGGCATTATCGTTGGGTGCACGACTTAGTAATAGGATATAACTTTGCGAGCTTTGGTCGCTTGACATGACCTTAATGCGCACTTGATTCCTCGTACCCGATATCACCGCAAAAGCCTCACTTTCAATTTCTTTATTCGCTATGCGGCGATGGCTGATCTCGTTATCGTTGACCGTAATCTCAATCTCGGCATCCTCATCGATAACCGTAGCCTTCACTCTGACCGTTTTTACACTCTTGCTAATCGTCGTTTCGTATTCATAGACATCGTCTTCAAAAGACGGAGTATATATCCGTACTGCCGCCTCGGGTTTCAATGTCAAGGATGTCAATCTATTGTCATTTCCGATACGCTCCACTAATACACTATGAACTTTAGAGGTCATATCATCTCGAGCGATTAATTTAATCTCGTAGGTGTTCATTCCTCTCTTCAGATTATCTATGATGCCAATCGCTTCGCTTCCGATTGCCGAGTCTTCGTTCAATAGAACCCGCACACTACTATCTCTGGCAAGTGCTCTTATTACGATTTCTTCCACACGAATAGGAATCGTATAACGATGGCTTGGCTGCTCGATATCATCCGACATCAATTCTTCGTGCGTTGACACAAACCGCTGTTCTCCCGCTTCTAGAATCAAACTTTCGAGACTCAAATCAAATTCACGGATCACCGTCACGGTGTATGTGTGGGTACGCTTTCCCGGAGCCGATACTTCTATCTCGATCGTATTTGCTCCGACATTCAACGGAATATTTTCCAGAAACGATCGACCGGTTGCCAACACTATGCCGTTTGCGCTGATTTTAACCGTCGCCTCGGGTGTCGGCCTTGTTATTACCGTAATCGTCTTGGTTGAATTAGCAACCGTTGCTTGATATTCGGTTTTAGGACTCTCAAACTCGGGGCTGAAAGTTTTCACCGATATCAGCCGTAAATCATACAAATAAGTGCTCAAGTTCAGATGCGACTGCCGCGGCAGTAAAGTACCACAGATCGGTGATACGGTCGTAGCCTCCATCTCGGTGCGACACGCCGGATCGTTTTCGTCGCCTATCGCATATTTAAGTCTAGGATATTGTAGTGAATTACCGAAATTCCAATCGGTATCGTCCCAACGATAGTAAATATCGCTCGCTCGAGTTCCTTCACGACCTCTCAACATTTCACCGGTGGTCTTAGCCTCACCGGGAAAATTCGTCGATGCGCCGGGGTTCACACTGCTATCCCAATAACTATTCAAGACATTCACATTGGCAACCGGAACCAAACCGCCTATCGGTCCTCCCGATATTTTACCGATAGCGTAGCTGTTAATAATACTCGACAACCCCGGCGGCATACTGCCGACTAAGCCGCCGGCTTTTTCCGTACTACTTACTGCGGCGGCTGCATAGCTGTTCCTAATCGAGCCGGAACTTAAAACACCGATCAAGCCACCTACCGTATGTTTGATTAGACCTCGGCCCACCACCGTACCGACACTATAACTATTATCAACCGAACCCTCATTCTGCCCGATCAAACCACCGACCGATTCTATACCCGTTACATTGCAGTCTACAAAACTATTAATAATGCCACTATGCGTTGTCGCATGGGCAACCATTCCTCCTACGATAAAAGTACCTTCTACCCGACCCGATACCGAACTATTGGTAATTTTCCCCTCATTCATTGCGACCAAAGCACCGACGAATCCCTGTCCGCTCACATTGACATCGGATAAATTAAGGTGATCGATTTGAGCGGCTGCGGTTATCGATTTGAACAAACCGACTTTGTCTGGTTCCCGGTCAATATGCAAATTGGATATCGTATAATTATTCCCTTTTAATATCGTATTGAAATTTTCTATCGGTGACCAGTTCGAATAAGCACTCAAGTCTATATCGGTCGTCAACTCATAACCGATACAAGTGTTCTCGGGACACCCCGAAGTAGATCTGCTCACACCGTCATTTTCTCTAAAACCGATACCGTCCGGCTGGAAACGGATTGCATTCAAAGCATTTGCCGAGCGAATATCTATATAACCATCGTCATCGCGATCTATATCCACATCGGTTAATTCGCCGTACCGATTTACCGAAATCCGGTACTCCAAAAATAATCTTCCGTCTATGCGGAGTTCAACCGTGGTTTTTCCACTACCGTCTACCGGAATATCGGAAACCGAACCACCGCTATTTATCGTTGCGCGATAACTCGCATCGGCACTACTACCGATGACAATATCGGGGGTTGCGTATCCGTGGGATACAACAAGGGTCAATCCGAGCATAGTCGTTTGCTCGTAAAGCGACAGCAGATAGTCTTGCCGTGTAGAGATAAATTTTTCCGGTAGCAATGAGGGATTATATACTCGCTCGTTTAGCTGCTCTACGAGTTCTATGCCGCTCAAAACGGTATGCTGTCCGAATAGCAATTGACCTTGCGCATCGCACGGTATCCATTTCGTGGATGTAGAAGTATTACATAAATCGTTATGATACTTGATTGCCGGATAGAGTTCGGTATCACCGAAATCCCAGTTATCGCTACGCCATCGGTAATAAACCTCGTTCGAGGTGCTACCGGCTTTAATGGGCGATTGAAGTGCCACGGTGGCAAGCCCTACGCCGTTAGTATCTCCTTCACCACTTTCTATTCCGCCAATCGTGCTATCCCAGTAGCTGTTGTTAACCACACTGCCGTTGAGATCACTTATCAAACCATGAGCCGCTGCCGATTCATTCGTTAAAACAGCGACGGCATAACTGTCGTCAATCGTAGCTTCGCTACTCCCTCGTCCGACCAAGAAACCTCTGTCTCCCGTACCTTCTATGGAAGCCATTGCATAGCTGTTAGTAATCGACGCATAATCTTTCATAATACCGACCAAGCCGCCGGCAGGATTGAACCCAGAATCAATATGAACCAGTGCATAGCTATTTTCAATTTCAGAGATTATGCCGGCCTGTCCTTCGAGTACTCCCACCAATCCACCGCTATTTCCATGGCCCGCTTTAATCGTGCCGGTTATAAAACTATTGGTGATCTTCGAGGCACTCGTTGCCTGGCCTACAAGCCCCCCTAGGTATTGCCAGCCGGTAATTCTCAAGTTTAATAAACTCGTGTAATCTATCGTAGAATTCTCTATTTTTGCAAAAAGTCCGGCGTTGGTTATATTGGTGCCGTTGATGAATAGATTAGAAATCGTGTAACCATTACCGCTGAATGTTCCGGTAAAAGGTTCGGTCTCGCTTCCTATCGGCGGCCAACCTGCCCCCGTAGTCCAACGCATCTTAGGTTCGGGACTTTGCCGGTCGCGATAACTGTCGTCATCTTCAAAATCTAGATCCCTGACCAACTCATAACCTATACATCCACCTGCGGCGAGACAACCGGTGATATTCCTAGAACCTCCGGAACTCTGCACATAAGCACTGCCGTCGAGTTGGTAGCGTATCTCGTTCAAGGCATCCAAATCGTGCACTTCTATCAAACCATCGTTGTCGTCGTCTATATCTAAATCATCATTGATGCCGTCACCGTCTATGTCTTTGCTTACATTGATACGGTATGTCGCCGAGGCACTGCTTATTGTCGCATCTAAGGTCACGGTGAGCCGAACTAGGGTGTCGATTAACGGACTTAATGCGATGGTGTTGGTTTGCACGCCGTTGCTTACATCAACAACCGAATTCGGAATTGCCGAACTGTTAATCTGCATAGTAACCGACTCCGGATCCTTCGCCGTCGGGGTCAGTTGAATGTATCGTGTGTCGACGGGGATTTGCAGTATATAATCGAATATATCGCTATTGAAGTCCGGTATTAAACGCCAATCGTCCGAAGAAAATTCTAAATTTGCCAGCCTTAAGTCAATTTCACGAGTCGCTATCACGGTATAAGTATTCGTCGTCTCGCCGGGAACGGCGACTTCGATTGTAATCGTATTTATTCCCAATTTTAGGCTTATATCCCGCGCTATGTGTTCACGAGCCCGATAGTGTTGCTCGTTTGCAATCATCGTAATCATTGCATTAGACCCGGCATAGGCTGCAACCGTAATCGTCTTTACGGAATTAGCAACCGTGGCACTGTATTCTGTTACGAGACTGTCGAATTGCGGTGTGAGACTCTGCAATGGCTCAATATCCAAGTCGCTCAAATATTGACTCGGAGGACGATGCAGTTGACCCGGAAGTAAAGTGCCGCATATCGGTAATATAACCGTGGTGTCGGTTGTAACACGACACGCCGGGTCGGCTTCGTCGCCTATTGCATATTTAATGCCCGGGTACTGCCTTGCGGTGCCGAAATCCCAATCGGTACCTTGCCATTCGAAATAGATATCACCCGCCCTACTCCCTGCGGTTGCGGCTCTGAGTTCGGTGCCGGTTTTGGCTTCGCCGCCTAGACTCATCGGTATGTCGGGGTTGACATCGCTATTACTATAGCTATTCGTGATCGTGAGGCTGCCGATATTGGTAGCTACTATTCCACCTCGATCCTCCCCGACGATCCTTCCGATGGCATAAGTGTTAATAATTTTTGCCACTCCATTAGATGTTACACCGGATATGCCGCCGACTCCCGCATCACCATTAACATCGGCAGTTGAATAGCTATTGATAATCGAATTATTACCGAATTGTCCCGCTAATCCACCCACATTATTGGTTCCTACTACCGTACCATCACCGTAACTATTGGTAATTAATCCATTGCCAATTCCGACTAAAGCACCGACTCCCGCCGTTCCCCGTACATTGACATCTGCATGACTATTGATGATGCTACTGCCGGAGTTCGTATTACCGACTATTCCGCCTATTCTAAAACGTCCCGATATGTGGCCGGATACCGAACTATTGGTAATTTCCCCGTTGCTAACACCCGCTAGACCTGCCACTCTATCCTGCCCATGAATATTGACATTTGACAAATTGACATAATCAATTTTAGTCGAGCGTCCCGATATCGTACCAAACAAGCCAACTCTGCTTTGATTTCTTCGATCAATTCGTAAATTGTAAATCGTGTAGTTATTTCCCTTGAAGGCACTCGTAAAATCGGATATCGGCTGCCAATTTGCATAAGAACTTAAATCTACATCGCCTAGCAATTCATAACCTATACAAATATCGTCGGGACATCCTCTGGTAGACTTATTCTTATCCGATGATTCCTTAAAACCGCTCCCATCCGGTGCATAACGAACTGCATCCAAAGCACCCGCCGAACGAATGTCTATATAACCATCGTCATCTTGATCTATATCCACGGCGGTTAGCCCGGTATAGCGATTGACCGAGATTCTATAAGCGATATATGACTTGCCGTCTATTGCAAGGTCAATCGTGATTTGTTTATCGTTATCCACCGGTAGATCGGAAATTAATTCGCCGCTGTTTATATTCTTTTTATAATTCGGATCGGCATCGCTACCGATAATAATCGTAGGTGTCGAATAGCTGTGCGATAACAACGGGATTAGCGTGAGCGTCGTCGTTTGTGGATATACCGTTAGTTTATAATCGTGTTCCAACATCGGGTGCAGTCTCGGATATAATGCGGCATCGGCTTCTACGCCGTCTATAGATTCTTGTATCTCCAAACTTACTAAATTGAGATGCTGTCCGTCTATTAATTGACCTCTCATATCGCAGCGGATCCATTTTTCAGAAATAGCGGTGCTACATAAATCGTTGTCGTATTTGATTGCCGGATATTGTTCGTCGTTGCCGAAATCCCAATCGTTGTTGCTCCATTGATAATAAACCTCGGTCGAGGTACTGCCTGCCGCAGTCGGCATTCGGAGGGCTTCGGTGCTAACCGCCGACGCACCGCTACTGCTACTGTCGGTTATACCACTCACCGTGCTATCGCTATAACTATTCCCGATTGAAGCCCCGTTGGAATTACCGACCAAACCGTCGATTAAAGACCTCCCGGCAACCGTAGCGACCGCATAGCTGTCGTTAATATTCACATTACTATCGGCTTTGCCGACCAACCCCCCTACTTCCCTGTTCGCACTTACCGTAGCGATTGCATAACTATTGCTAAGTTGCGAGTAGTTATTCATAATACCGACCAAGCCGCCCGCTTGATCGGAACCGCCACGAACATTGACGAATACATAACTATTCGTGATTCCGGAAATCTGCAATTCTTGACTTTCCAAAAAACCGACCAAGCCGCCGACACCTTCGTTGACCACCTCAACTTCGCCGGTCACGAAGCTATTGCTTATTCTCGATGAACTTGTTGCATGACCGGCGATGCCGCCGACATTCCATAAACCCGATACATTAACATTCAACAAACCGATATTATCAATAGTCGCACCCGCAACTTTAGAAAAAAGCCCTGCCGGTAGTGCGGTGATATCGTTCACATATAGATTGGATATCGTGTAGCCGTTGCCGTTAAATATAGCGGTAAAAGGCTGTGTTTCGTCTCCGATCGGCGGCCAGCCTTGCCCGCCGGTCCAGGCATTTTTATTAGCCGGATTCTGTGTATCACGATAACTGGTGTGGTCCAGAAAATCCAAGTCATCGATCAGCTCATAACCTATACACCCACTCGCTACGGCGCAACCCGAAGTATCCGGGGAACCTCCGGGGCCGGCTACATAAGCACTGCCGTCCAAACGATAGCGTATCGCGTGTAAATCTTCCAAATTGTGAATTTCTATTAAGCCGTCGTTGTCGTAATCTATATCGCTATTATCGTATATACCGTCGTCGTCAAAATCTTTATCAATATTAATAAGATATCTCAGCGAGGCATTGCCGACTGTAGCATCCGCCGTCGTGATAATCGTAATCGTCGTATTAAACGACGGATCTACGGGGATCGTATAAGTTCGTGTACCGCTACTGGAGATTATCGAAAAGTCGGCATCCGCCGAACTCGTGATGCGTATCATCACCCAATCGGGATGCTCGGGCACCGGCATCAATTGAATATGCCGATTGTCAAAAAGAGAACGGATTTTATAATTAAAAATATCCTGCCTGAAATTCGGTTCCAAATGCGACTCGGACAAAGGTAATTCTATATCGATCAAAGTCGGGATGATTTCACGAAGGAGCATAACAGTATAGGTACGGGTCGTCTCACCGGGCGCGGTTATCTCTATCACGATAGAATTGAAACCTTCTCTTAACGAGATATTTTCCGATAATGTACGGTCGGCGGTATATTGATCCTCGTTCACATTGAGCTTGATGCTTGCATCGAGACCTGCTGCCTGCATCGTAATCACGACAGTTTCGGTTGAATTGGAAACCGTCGCTCTGTATGCGCTGTTAAGTGTATCAAACCGTGGGCTGAAATTCTTTACCGGTGCTATCGTCAAAGCGGTTAAGTACGAACCCGGCGGGCGGTGTAGTTGACCCGGAAGTAAAGTACCGCATATCGGTAATATCACCGTTGTATCGGTTGTGGCACGACACGCCGGGTCGGCTTCGTCGCCTATTGCATATTTGATACCCGGGTATTGCGCCGCAGAACCAAAATCCCAATCTGCATCGCTCCAGTTGAGATAGATATCACCTGCGCTGCTTCCTGCGGTTCCGGTTTTGAGTTCGGCAGTTGTTTTGGCTATACCGCTACTATTATTCGTCGGTATATCGGGGTTGATAGTCCTATTCCAGTAGCTATTATTCGCCGTAACAAAATACGGAATAATCCCGCCGCGTTGACTACCTTGTACTCTACCGATAGCATAAGAATTAACAACTCTATCAAATTCGGTCAAAGGTAAATCACCGACTATGCCGCCGCTGCGTTGATGGCCGGTGACATCTACGGCTGCATAGCTATCGGTAATCGTAACGAGATTTAAGTAGCCAACCAATCCTCCCAGTCGATTAGAGCTATCGTTCCTTTGTGTTACAGTGCCTATGGCATAACTGTTGTTAATCGGAGCGTCGGTGGACCCGATCAAACCACCGACTCGATTATTTCCCATTAACTCGATCGTTGCATAGCTGTTGATTAAGCCGCCTGTTCTATATAGGATACCGGCGATTCCTCCTATATATGCGTTGCCGACGATGCGACCCGATACCGAACTATTATTAATCTTGCCGCGACCGTTAGCTACTAAACCGGCAACCTGATTCCATCCCCGAACATTTACACTCGCCAGATTGACATAATTAATTTTAGAGTCTTCCGATATCGAGGCAAACAGGGCAACATCGTTTTGCTCACTTCTGTTTATAGATAGATTGGAGATCGTATAACCGTTGCCGTTGAATACAGTATTGAAATTTGCTATCGGTTGCCAATTTGCATAAGTACTCAAATCCACATCGTTTGCCAATTCATAACCTATACAAATATCGTCGGGGCATCCTCTGGTAGACTTGCTCCTATCCGCCGCTTCTCTAAAACCGGTGCCGTCGGTTTGATAACGGAGTGCCGATAATCCGTCGGGTGAACGAATATCTATATAGCCGTCGTCATCGCTATCTATATCGATAGCAGTCAGGTCGGTGTAATAGTTTATTAAAATACCGTGTGAAACGAATGGTTTCTCGTCCACATGCAAGGCAACGACAATCTTCGCACCGTTATCCACCGGAACACCCGAAACGCGGCCACCGCTTGCCACCGCCGATTCGTAACCCGCATCGTTGCCGATAACGATAGTCGCCGTCGAGTGGGTTTTAGACAAAGTCGGAATTAGGGTGACGGTGGTCGTGCGATCATAAACCGTCAAAGTATAATCGTCTCTGAATAGACTGAGCTGCTCCGGAAATAGTAGCGAATCAAACGCTTCACCGTCTATGTGCTCTATGATTTGCAAATCTACCAAACTCAGGTGTTGTCCGGATAACGATTCACCTTCGAAATCGCAGCGCACCCACTTTGTGGGAATAGAAATATCGCATAAATCGTTATTGTATTTGACTGCCGGATATTGTTCGGCATCACCGAAACTCCAGTTGTCGGTACTCCATTGATAATAAATTTCGGTGGCGGTACTGCCTGCCGTAGTCGGCATTTGTAGTGCTTCGGTGCTAACAGCCATCCTACCACCTGCGATGCCGCTGATGGTGCTATCCCAATAACTATTACCGAGCAAAGTACCATTAGAATTACCGATCAGCCCACCCAGCATAGTATTTCCTTGCACGATCGGAATTGCATAACTATTATTGATTTGAGCATCGCCATGACCTCTGCCGACCAAACCACCCAACTCTCGGTCTCCGATTAGATTGCTTATCGCATAACTATCGTCTATTGAAGTCGTGCCGTTCATATTGCCGACCAAGCCCCCCACCAAACCGGTATCCGAAACTATCTCGGCAACCACATAACTATTCTTAATTTCGGATTTCTCGGATGTCATCGCTTCCAATGAACCGACCAAACCGCCGGCACTTCTATTAGCCGTCGCAATATCACCGGTCACGAAACTATTGCTTATTATCGAAGCATCGCTTGCTCGACCGACAAGCCCTCCGGTATCCCACGCCCCGGTGATCTTTACATTCAATAAACCGACATAATCGATTATCGCTCCCGAAGTCCGAGAAAAAAATCCTATCGGAAATCCGCTCGTGTTATAAATAAATAAATTAGAGATTGTGTAACCGTTGCCGTTGAAGATGCCCGTATAAGGTTGCGCGCCGGTACCCAAGGGAAGCCATCCTCCTCCGGTGGTCCAAGCTATTTTATTAGCCCTACGAGTTATCGCATCACGATAACTGCTATCGTCCAGAAAATCCAAATTTTTGGTGAGCTCGTATCCTATACAACCACTTCCGGTGGCACAACCGGTCGTGTCTTTGGGTTCTCCGGCGCGAATAACATAACCGCTACCGTCTAATTGAAAACGCATTCTATCCAAGTCTTCGAGACTGTGAACCTCTATCAAACCATCGTTGTCGTCGTCTACATCCATTCCGTTGGGAATGCCGTCGCCGTCGCTATCCTGTACAACATTGATTTGATAGACCACCGAAATAGCGGTGCTTACGATAGCGGTACTTACGGTGATCGTAATCGTCGTATTGGACAATGTATCCAGGGGAATCGCTGCGCTTCGAATACCACTCTCGGCAGCGAGAGAAAAATCGGGATCCGCCGAGCTCGTGATATTAATGCTCGCCGAGGCGGTACTGCTTAGCGTAGCGATCAAACTAATATCACTTATATCAAGAGAAGTATGCAGACTATAATTAAATACACTGCTCTCAAAATTCGGCTGCAAGTTCGCATCGCTCAAAGATAAATCCAGATCACTCAAAAAAGCGATATCGGCACCCCGATTAGGTCCGGTGACCAGTAGCGTATATGATTTTGTAGAAAAACCGTCACCCGAGGTCGATTTTATCTTAATATCGTTTATGTATTGATTGCCGTCTAAATTAACCGCTTGACTCAAACTACCGATTCCTTCGCCGAAGGTGTCCGGGGTGCAGGTGCCGCAAGTTCCGGTAATGACTGCATTCTTGTGTGCCGCTTCCGCTTTGACTACGACATTTCCGGTAGAGATACGCACAATATAACTACCTTGCTCGCTGTCAAAACCTTTTACTAAATTGATCTCCGACTCGCTTTCGTATAACTCCAGTTTTGCCAATGCCGCCTCGCTACCCGCTTCTCTGGTCACCGCCAAAGTATAGCTTCGGGTTGTCGTTTGATCCGGCGATGTCACTAAAATTACAACCGTCTTTAGTTCCCCTGCGTCCGCCAGTGCGACATTCACCGTAGCGGTGTTCACTGTCGGAGGATTACCGTCTATCGCGATTGTCGCCTCGCTCTCGCCGGCCTGCGCATCGATGCCGAGTATAGTCGTTTCAACCGGCATACTGACTTCATAATGACTCAGACGAGGCTGAAACTCAAACGGTAAATTGCTGGGTGGTGACAACTTGATATAAGCCAAGTCGGCATTATCGCTTTGCGCTTCGGCACGAATGATTTTCAGTAGATAACGCCTGCTTATTTCTTTATCCTCGGAAGTCACGACCACACTGACAGTCGTAGTTTGCCCGGCACCGAGATCGGTAATCTCGGTATTGGCTTCCCTATTTATAATATCTACGGGTATTCCGTTTATCGTAATAGTAGCATTTTGATCGGCAACTCGCGCGGTCAACAAAACCGAAATCACACTGTTGCCGAACGATACGGTACAATCGGTGTTGCAACGCTCAAAATCTAAATTACCGGGCGTTATCGATAAATCCTCTAGATTCGCATTATTGTTAAGCCTATGTATTTCTATGATACTGGATTGCTCGGAACCGTCCACGGCGCGCACCGTAATCGTTATTGATCTTGTTCCGGTGCGCAAATCGAATTCCATTTCGCGTACACCGGTCGTGAAGTTGTCTCCGTCTATGCTCAACTCTGCACCGACATGAGCAGCCTCGGCTATCAGCGTAATTACATCCTCGCCACGCTTGACTCCTGCGCGATACCTTATAATTTCCTCATCTTCATCGGTAGAGATTCGTTGCAAATCAATCAGGCGCGTGCCTGCTTTTAAGCTCAATCTTCTCAAGCTTGCATCGTCGGCACCCGGCCCCCGATAAGTAACCGGTCTGGATCCGACAAAATTGCGAAAACCTTGTCCATCCGTATAGCCAATCCATACACCATAGCGACGATTGGGGCTTACATTTCTAAGCGAGTAGGTGCTACTGGTCGCACCCGCTATAGGAAACGAGAAATCAGTATTAGGCAAGTAGATTTGCCAGCTATATCTAATAGAAGGATTCGGACTTACGCCATCGGGATCCTCGGACAAATCAAGTTTCACAACATAATTTTCACCTTCCTGCACCGGAGCACCCACAAAGATAACGCCGTTTTGAACTTTCTCAATTTCCAACTGTATTTTATTAGTGGCAATTATGTTGCGATACTTTAATTTCAAGACTAAATCCAGATAACTATACTGAGCAGTCGGTCCCTGAACTAGGTTTGTGGGTATCGTCGGCAACTGCAAAGTAGCATTGGTTTTTATCGTATCCTGCAACAAATTGATGCCCGATAAATCAATCCATTCATAACTTATATCCTCACTACTGTCTTCGATTTCCATAGTGGCTTCGCCGGGGAATGTTGCCCATATATCATAACCTCCTATAAGCCGTTCACCGGAAGCACCTTCGGATATTGTATAGCTGTCGTCTAGCTGATGATAAGGAGTAGCGAAGCTCGGAACGATATTAACCACATCCAAATTATAGAAAAGGCGAATCCTTTGATACGGCAAAAAAGTTGTATCCCTATGGTACATACGCAAGAGGTTGATATCACGAATAATGGTATACGGTTGCCCGTTATCGACCACATTACGTTCTATACTCATATAACTAAGGGTTTCGGGATTTTCTACAAACGGAGTGACTTCGACTCGTCTCTCGGTGCCGCCGACGACGATGGAGTAATTGCCTACATTACTTCTAATCCTCGGCAATACTAACCGATTCTCATCCACAGCAATTTCTTGCAATCCCATACGCTGATATCCCAGCAGTTTTGTGCAACTACCGGGATCGGCTTCAACCGCACATTCCGAATTCCTAATCGCAGGATAGTGTCTATCGCTACCGAAATTCCAATCGCTAATAAGCCAATCTCTATATATTCCGGTGGCGGTGGTCGGTGTTTTAAGTTCCGCGCTATTCTTGCCTCTGCTATCATTCTCGTCGGATATTCCGCTAAGTTCGGTATCCCAATAGCTATCTTCTACTAGGGCTTTGTTGATTTCAAAACCGATTAAGCCACCTCTGGGATGATTTCCCGAAACTTTACCGGTTGCATAGCTATTTTGGATATTACTTATATTAAAGCCCACCAAACCACCGATATCGCCGATCGGACCGGTCGCTCTTATATTACCTATCGCATAACTATCTCGAATAACACTGTTATCTACATTAATACCTGTCAATCCCCCGATCAAACTGTATGCGGTTATAGGTATACTCGCATGGCTATGGGCAATAAGACTGCCTCGGGTATTGCCTCCGACCAAGCCGCCCACATATTGGCTTTTCCCCGAGCATGTTATAACGGTAGACGGTGTGGTATTTATGAACGATAGGTTCTGTATGTACGCGAAACTATAGTCTATGATCCCACCGTCGTTGCGGCCGACTAGACCACCGAACCATTGCCCGCCGTCGCAAATTATTTCGGGACGATCTACGAAGCTGTTGCTAATGGTGCCCGAATTTCTACCGACCAAACCACCGAGATGGCTGTTGCCTCTTATATAAGCGTCGAAAGCCGCAACACGAGAGATATGTCCGGCGTTATTTGCCGCTAAAGCACCGGCCTCTATACTGCCGATAATGATCGGTCTATTAAAAACCATATGGCTGATTTTTGCATCCTCACCGATTTCCCCGAAAAATCCTGCAGAGGTTCTATTGTACACCCACAGACCAAAGAGTCTTTGACTATTACCGTCGAATACAGCGTTGAATTTATTATCGGCAGAGCCGATCGGAGGCCATCCGAGAACGGCCGATTCTTCCGGAAAAAATACCCGTGGCCAAAGCTTTCTATTCTCCAGTCTCCAATAATAACGTCCCACTTGTGCAACCGTATCGCTCGCTTCCCCTATATCTAAAGTTCTAACCATCTCATAACCGCGGCATTTCTCTATGCCATCGACCAAGGGACAACCTGCGCTAAGTAGAACCGCAGTGCTACTCGCTCTATAACCGGCACCATCCATCTGATAACGCATCACATTAAGCTCATCTACATATCTGAGTTCGATCAAACCGTCGCCGTCTTCGTCCACATCCAATTGATGCGGCAATACACTCTCGCAACTCGGGCGGCCGCTTCCGCTACATGCAGGTAGTGCGGTGTCGGATCCCGGCGCATATCTAAGAAATGGATATCTAGGATAGCTTTCCTCCGGGCTACCGAATTTCCAATCCTCATTCCTCCAGGTACGGTAAGTCGTCCCTTCTAAGCCACCATTACTTTGAGATGTTTGCAGTTCTTTGACAAATCTAGGACTGCCATTGAAAGAGTCAAGAATAAATTGCGGTTCAACATTCCAATGACAATTACCCGAAATGCCGTCGTGATTGGATCCAATCAGCATCTTACCCACATGATTATAAAAATCGGTATACGGTTCTACCAAGCTGAGACCTGTAAAGTAGCATTTATTAAGTTCTGCCCTATTCGCTCCGATCACACCACCGATTTGTCTACGTCCGAATACATTAGCCCTAACATAGACATCGCTGATCGTCGCACCGTCGTCGTTAAGGCCTGTGAGGCCACCGACTCGATAATTTTCTCCTACACCTCTGACTTCACCCATCACATAACTGTTGATAATATCGCCTCCGTTGTTCCAACCGACCAAGCCACCTACTCGGGTATTCCCGGTCCGCCGACCGATTGCGAAGCTGTTGGCAATCACTCCGCCGTTGTTCCATCCGATTAATCCACCTACATTATTTCGCCCGTTAATGTCGATCTGTAGCAAACCGATATTAAAGATAGTACTGGCACTCGTAACACCGAATAAAGCGATATAATCGCTATCCGCTCTGTCTATCATAAGATTGAAAATCGTATGGCCGTTACCGTCAAAAATAGCTCTAAAGGGTTGACGACCGGTTCCTATCGGATTCCAGCCTGCCCCGGTAGTCCAAGCGGTTTTATCCGACTGGTTCAGATAATCCGCTTCATCTAAAAAGTCCAAATCCGATCGTAGTTCAAAGCCTTTGCAGCCACCGTTCCGAGGGCAACCGGTTGTATTCTTAACATCTTCGGCATCTTCCATATAACCGCTGCCGTCTAAGTTATGGCGGATTGCGTTCAACCCGTGCAAACTATAAATTTCTATCAACCCGTCGCCGTCGGCATCTATATCGCCGCTATCGAGAATACCGTCGCCGTCGGCATCTCGCCTGACATCGATTCGATATATCACCGAGTCCTCTCCGCGATCCAAGCTCGTTGTTACGATGATCGTAATAATCGTAGCAGCACTCAAATTCAACGGGATTGCATCGCTTTGCATACCGCTTTGCGCATTAATAGAAAAGCCGCTATCCGCCGAACTCAAGATATTGATGGTGACCGATTCGGTACTCGCCAAGGTCGGTGTCACTTGCAACTGTCGTATCCCCAGAGGTGCGTTGAGTATATAGTCGGATAACTCACCTTCAAAACGCGGTTGCAAATAAGCATAATCCAAAGATAATTCTAAATTTTCTAATCGTTGCGCACGATCGGACTCTCTAATCACCGTCAAGTGATAGCTCTTCATCGTCGTTCTATCGGGTGATTCTACGGTAATCGTAATTGGGGTTTCTTGCTCTATGTCCGCTAGCATGATATCCGCCGTGGCGGCACGAACAGACAAAGGCCGATTGTTTATTGCAACAAATCCCTGACCCTCGCTCGCTTGCGCATGCACTCGAAGTATTCGTGTCGGAGTAGAAACACCGATCCGGTATTGATCGATGTCGCGACTAAACATAAGCGGTAAATTACCGGGTGGCGATATTTGCAGGTCGGCGAGATCGGCATTATCGCTTCGTGCGACTGCCCGAACTATGCCGAGCCTATAGGTCTTCGTCGTCTCTCTATCTGCGGCGGTTACCACGATAGTAACGATATTCTCAATATTTACGGCTAAATTAGCGACATCCGTACTCGCAACACCATCTCTCAATACGGCAGGCACACCGTCTATAGCGATACTCGCCTCTCTATCGGCAATTTCTGCCGTCACCGAAGCCGCATTAATACTATTATCTACGGTGATGGTACAGTCGGTATCACAGCGACTAAAGTCCAAGTTGCCCGGGATTACCGCTAAATCCCTTAAATTCGCATTATTACTTTTCCTACGCTTCACTGCAACGGTATAAGTTTGTGTATTTCCGTTCGGGGCACGCGCTTCTATCTCTATCAGGTTCGTACCGACTTCCACACCGATATCCACCGTTCGCTCATTCAATAAAAAGTGATCTCCGTTTATGCTCAATGCGGTAAGATTATGGCGAGTTGCCACTACCAGCGCAACAGTATCTATGTTGTTCACAACCTCTGCTTCGTACCGAGTTGCCGTACTTTCTATGGTAAAAGACGGAGTCAAAGCAACGACATCACCATCCGCTCTCAATTCCAACTTTTCCAAACCTATATCTTCGGAGTTCGGATCGTTATAAGTAATCGGAAGTGATACAAGCCGTTGCGAATAATTTTGCCCGTCTGTATACTCAACCCATACGCGATATTGATTATCTTGAATCGCATTCGCAAAAAGATAATAGGAATTCGTCCCATTTTCTATATCGCGCCAAGGTTCCGAATCGGACGCACGGGTCTGCCATTGGTATTCGAGCCTCGGGTTCGGACTAACTCCGTCCGGATCTTCCGACAGATCGACGGCAATTCCGTATCGGTCGGGCTCTATGAACGGAGCCTCCAGCGAAATGGAACCATTGTTAGCTTTAATAACCCTCAAAGTGATCGTTCTATTGCTACTCGTTTCACGATAGCGTATATTCAAACGTAGTTTAATATCGCTCAATTCGATATTCTCCGGGATCATAGCTACGGGTATTTGAGGCACCATCAAATTAATCTGCCGAGTATCCACCGTCGATAAAATATCGCTGCCCGACAAATCACTCCATAAATAGCTCAGATGCATGCCGGCGGAGATTTCCTCAAAAGCATCTCTATCAAATACAGTGGATATTCTGCCAAGTAACAATTCGCCTTCCAACTCGGAATCCAAAACATCGCCCTCGGTGATTGAAATGATGCCACCTTCGTCCAGCTCCTCGTTGTTATAATTAATTTTGGTAATCATCCTATTTATATAAAATGTAAGAGAAACACTTCTACTTCTATGCGAAACGAAATTGAAGTTGGATTTTTGTATGTCTATACGAAATTCGTCAAAAACTCTAAACCTATGTGTTTGCCGATCGTCTAAATCAGTATTTCTGATTCTCATAGAATAAAGCCTACTCGGATCGTCTACAAAAGGCGTTACTTCAATTTCCCTTTGGCCTTCCGGAACAACTATATCGTAGATTGCCCGCGGCGGCCTGAGCTGCGGGACTAAGGTATTATGCGGTGGCAAAAGCAATGCCTGCAATGTCAAACGTTGTGCTCCCAATAATTGCATACACGCGTCGGGATCAACTTCGTTCACACAAACAGGAGACTTGATTACCGGATATTGTAAATCGCTACCGAAATCCCAATCGACATGATGCCAATTCGTGTATATCTCGGTTGCAGTGGTCGACTTTTTAAGCTGTTCGCCAGGCAAGCCCGTACCGCCGGCACTTTGCGATAATCCACTCAGCTCGGTATTCCAATAGCTATCTATTACCGAACCATTTTCGTCCGTAGAACCGACCAAACCGCCTATAGCATCCCTTCCCGACACCTTTCCGATCGAATAGCTATTAGCAATTCTGCCGGTATTAACACCGACCAAACCACCGACCTGACCGGAAGAAGCTCCGAGCGTGCTGATTGCTTCCACATCCTCGAGTGCATAACTGTTTTCAATATCGCTCCCCTCGCTATTGAGACCTACCAAGCCACCTATCGAACTCCCCCCCGTTACCAACACTTGCGCAAAGCTGTGGGTGACCGTACTATTCTCGGTATTGCCTCCGACCAAACCACCGATATACCGACTTCCTTCCGAGCAGAATATCCTGTTGAAGTATCTATCGAATGTATGGACATAACTATAGGAGAGCATCGCACCTTTATCGTTGCGCCCTACTAGACCACCGTGCCATTGTCCGGCACCGCATCTCATGTCCAAATCGTTTATAAAGGTATTGTGTATAGTGCCGTTATTCGTACCGACTAAGCCACCGACGAGGCTATCCCCTTCTACAAAACCGAAATAAAGACCGATTTCACTAACACTGCCCGAGTTACTAGCCGCTAAAGTACCGACCTCGGTACCACCGACAACCCTCGGAAATAAAAAAAGAACACCGTTGACTTCGGCATTCCTACTTATGTCTGCAAAAAATCCGGCAGCCGATCGATTATCCAACCATAAATCATGGAGGCCATATCTATTGCCTTCAAATACTGCATCTAAGCCATCACCGGCTAAACCGATCGGTGGCCATCCCGAACCGACACGTTCTCGCGGTGACCAAAGATGTCTATTTTCAATGTTCCAATAATAATAGTCTATCTCGGTATCGTTATCGTCTATACCTCCGAAACCCATCTCTCTAGCAAGTTCATAACCTCTGCATTTTTCTATGCCGTTGACGACGGGGCAACCTTTGCCGACTAAGGTCGCCGAGCTGTTCGCTCTATAACCCATACCATCCAACTGATAACGCATCGCATTAAGTTCCTCTATATATCTGAGTTCTATCAAGCCGTCGTTATCTTGATCTATATCAAATTGATCGGGCAACATACTCCCACAGCGCGGCATTTCCGTTGTGCTACAAACCGATAAACCGGCGACGGAACCTGTCTTATATTTAAGCATCGGGTATTGCGGATAATTATGCTCTATGTTGGCGAATTCCCAATCGTCGCTACTCCATGTGTAGAATATACTATCCGAATCACTATCTTGACCGACTTGTGTTTGAAGGCTTTTAGTAACCGCAGCACCGTCAAGAGAGTGTGTACCCTGAACGGAATCAAAGTTAAATTGACTCTCAAAATTCCAATGGCTCATGTTTATTGTCCCTCCCTGATTGGATCCTGCGATGCCACCGCCGAGATTTTGAAATATATCTACAGACGGCGTAACCCGACTGATACCGGTGGCATAACTTTTAGTAATATCGGCACTGTTTACCCCGACTATGCCACCGACCTTATCTCGCCCGCTCACATTGCTTCGGGTGTAGCAGTTAACAATTCTACCATCCCTACTATTCATGCCCGTCAAACCGCCGGCGTCGCCGCCTGCCGCTACAGCTTCGATCTCCCCCATCGCATAACTATTGTGAATCTCACCACCGTCATTCCAACCGACCAAAAGTCCAATCCGATTATTCGCGACCAGCCGACCGATTGCATAGCTGTTAATAATCGTGCTACGGTCACTCCGTCCGAGCAAACCTCCTACGATGTATCTACCGTAGACTTCTAGATTCAATAAACCGACATTAATGATACCGGCTTGACGCGCGAGACCGAATAAAGCAACACGATCGCTCTGCCGTCTGTCCATCCTTAGATTGGAAATCGTATAACCGTTACCGTTAAAGATACCCGTAAAGGCTTCCGAAGTGGTTCCGATGGATTGCCACCCTTCCCCGCTAGTCCAAATAGCTTTGTTATCAACAAAACGATAACTTGAATCCTCCAGAAAGTCCAAGTCTCCGGTTAATTCATAGCCGATGCAACCACTCGCAGGACATCCTGCGGTAACTTTGATTTGTGAGTCGCTACCGCGTCTATAGCCGCTGCCGTCTAGTTGATAACGGATCGCATTCAGTTCCTCCAAAGTGCAGATCTCTATCAGGCCGTCACCGTCTTCGTCTATATCCGATGCGCCTCCCAAATCGTCTTCGTCGGCATCGCTGTCTTCTTCATTTATAACGCATAGTATTTGAGAGTCGGGATCTTCTTGCGCAATCGCATATTGACAAAGCACCATCCCTCCCAACAACAAAGCCATACGTAAAAGCTTTTTGGATAGTTCCACCTCCAGAGCCCCCTCCTGTGAAAATGGTTAGATAATTATTATTGCCGTAATCCTGGTTTTTGTCAATATAATTTGCAATGCCGGATACATATTAGATAACGCACGAACGACAAATCCGATGTACCGGGTATGTATAAATGCAAAAAATGAAAATGATATGTTTGTTTCACCTTCTAGGTAATTTATTATATGTTGCGACTTAATTTACAAAAGCATTCAGGATTACCGCCAAACCTATACATTCCGAAAGAAAACCTGCTAGACATAAGACCAGAAGGTGATTTTTGTAAGACCACGATAACCGTACGTGACGCACCGGCACAATCAATACATTCATCCATCAAATTTATGGTTTACACATTCTGAAGGCGCAGGCATTTGCAGCATTGTGTAATGCATGCATTAGCCAACGCGCCGAGGTTCTGCGCACGGTCACGCCGATTGACCTGCCGGCTCAATCGGCGGTTCCGGGTTCAACCGCCTGGTGTGGGGCTATTAGGGCTTGGTGTCGCGATGTTTCAGTATTTTATCCACGATGCCGTATGCGAGTGCTTCTTCTGCGTCCATAAAATTGTCGCGCTCGGTGTCGCGGCGGATTTTAGCTATGGTTTGTTTAGTATGTTTGCTCAGTAGCTGATTTAGTTTCTCTCGTGTTTTGATGATTTCTTTGGCATGTATATCTATGTCGGTGGCTTGACCTTGAAAAGCCCCCATCGGCTGATGAATCATTACTTTGGAGTGAGGCAACAGATGACGTTTACCGCGAGTGCCGCCCGCCAATAGGACTGCCCCCATGCTTGCCGCTTGTCCGACGCATAATGTACTGATCTCGGAGCGTGTAAATTGCATCGTATCGTAGATTGCGAGACCTGCGGTCACCGAACCGCCCGGCGAGTTGATATAAAGAGAGATTTCCTTATCCGAGTTTTCCGATTCCAAAAATAGAATTTGGGCGATAATCAAGTTCGCTATATGGTCGTTGATAGCACCGACGACAAAAATTACGCGCTCTTTGAGTAATCGCGAATAGATATCGTAGGATCGCTCACCGCGAGCGTTTTTTTCTATTACGATGGGTACTAAATTTAATGCGGTTTCTTCGTATTCGTTCATAAGCTAACTCCCTATTGTGTTTTTTTCATATCTATAAGTTCGTAAAACGAGTATTTTTTTTCGCTTAGATTGGTTTTTTCAATCACATACTCGATGACTTTATCTTCTAGTACCATCGCCTCCACTTTACGGTATGCATTCGCATCGCTACGGTAGTAGTTTTTTATGTGCTCGGGTTCTTTGTAGCCTTCGCCCAATTCCTCAATTTTAGCTTCGCACGCACTGCGATCGGCTTTCAAATTATTTTTTTGACTAATATAAATAAACAGAATATTCAAACAAACTTGCCGATCGGCAGTTTCTTCAAATAGCTTATCGGGTATGTCCTTAGCGGCATATTTCGTATCACCCTTTGCAAAGGCCTCCTTCATTTTGTCGATTCGCTCCTTGAGCAGTACCGGAGGTGCTTTTATATTGCCGTGAGTCAGCATTGCATTTTCTACATTGGTACGGCGTAGTTGCGAGAGTTTTCTTTTCAATTCCCATTCCATGCCCTCGCGCAACGAGCTACGCAAAGTATCCACTCCGCCCTCCTTAATGTTGCACGCTTTGAAAAAATCGTCGTCCAGTTCGGGTAAAATCGGTTTTTCAACCAACTTTAAGCATACTTTACAACGCGTATCCGCTTTATCCGATGCCACGGTTTCTTGCTCGGTGTCTCCCTCAAAATCGATTTCTTTTTCTTCACCTGCGCGCATATTTTCAATCTGCTTATCGAAATGCTCGCCTATCGGATTCGAGCCTAAGACATAGCTTTCATCGTCATTCAATTCGCTAGCTTTCTCACCGGTTTCGATAGCACCTAAATTAATAGTCACCTTATCACCGACGCACGCCGGTCCGTCTTTGACTTGCCATTTAATATGATTCTTGCGCACCCGTTCCACCATAGCATCTATATCCTGTTCGGTAATTTCGCAAACCGGCTTTTCAATCGTTATACTTTCATAAGTATTTAACTGCAAATCGGGCATCACTTCTATATAAACCGTGTAGTTGATGCCTTTGTCCGTGTCTATCTCTATATCTTCAAAAGAAGGACCGCTTAAGATATGAAAATCGTGTTGTTTCATTACTTCTTTATAGTTCTCGTACATTAAGGCACCGGCAGCCTCGCTTCTTGTCTCGGATCCATAATAACGCTTGATTATTTCCAGCGGTGCTTTGCCCGGTCTAAAACCTTTGATCTTGGCGGTGGTAGAGAGTTTGCGGAGCTTTGCGTCGATCCGCTCGTTTAAATCCGCAGCCGGAATATCAATATACAGTTTGCGCCCGAAAGTATCTATTTCTTCTATTCTACAATTCATTAAACCGATATGTCTTGAACGATTATTATAGCCCTAAAACGATGCGGAAGGAGAGACTCGAACTCTCAAGGGAATATCCCACTGGCACCTAAAGCCAGCGCGTCTACCAATTTCGCCACTTCCGCATCGCTTAAAAATAGCTTATTATAATTGATTATTCCGACGATAACCGATTCCATGCGCTTATTTCTGCTTTTTCTATTTTCCGTATTGCTTGCAATCCTAGTCAGTAGCTTGGTCGCACAACCGCTCTATAAATTATTAGGTGTTGATGGTCTGATCGATTTCGACAATTTTGGGAAACGGTTGGCAATGCTGGCAATTTTATTGACGATTGTCGCAATACTCAAGTTCAAAGGCATACTAGATTATAAGAATGTAGGCTGGTCGGTGAGTGAAAGCCAAACACGACGCGGATTATTATTCTACGGCTTCGTCATAGGTATACTGATGATGCTACCTGTCACTTGGCTGTTTCATCTAAGCGATCTTCGGGTTTTGAATCTATCACCGGACTTCGCATGGAATACATTTGCAATCAAGTTCGCATCGCTATTACTCGCCGCCTTTGCGGTTTCTTTAATAGAGGAAACTTTTTTCAGAGGTATTTTGTTTGAGGGTTTTCTAAAAGACCAAGAGCCGCTATCCGCAGTACTATTGACTGCCTTGTTCTTTGCGGTGATACACTTCGCACGCATCAAGGGAAGCGAATTGCCCGCCGACGCACCGTGGTATTACGGCTCGGTGATACTTTCCGACAGCATCGCAACGCATTGGCACGGCGACTACGCCGCAACCGCACTCAGCCTTTTCTTAGCCGGCGTATTGCTGGGCATCGTGCGCTTAAAGACCGCAAGCGTATGGGCTTGCATAGGTATACACAGCGGATGGATATTGACTCTGAAGGTGGATAAAAAATTATCCTATTTCAACGAACAATCGGATTGGCATTTCTTGGTCGGACCGTACGATTCGTATAACGGTTGGGCAACCGCCGGCTGGTTGGCGATTATTTTTTTCGTCTACTTTGCTATGACTACTTATAGAAAAGCTAACGGTTCATAATATTGCTTTTATAGAAATACCACCGCTTGCCCATCAGCTGTCTCACCGCTGCGTCGTTGCGATAGCGTCTGCGTAATAAGCGATACACAAAATAAGGGATATTATAAAAAACAAACGCTAGAAAAATCATAACCAAACCCACAATCACTTTATATTCATCCAGCAAAGGAATCTCCGCCCACCAAAAGGCAAGTCCTACCAGACATATAACGGCAGCCAGTGATAGTGTGAAACAACGGTTGTAGTAGTCGTGTTCGCGTTTGAGACGTTGCAATAATTTTATGGAATCCACCTTTGCTATATCCCTCGCTTTTATTGCTACCGCTTTTGCAAATAATCGGTTAACAATGCTTTGGTATACGCGTAAGCATAAGGCTGTTTGCTGGCACGAGGTCCGGCGATATTCAAAGTCTCGGGTTGAACACGGCGAGTAAAGCCGAGTATTTCGTCAACCGCCGACGAGAACTGCACGGCATTTGCATCTATCGTTAAAAATGGCTTGTTTTCTTGATTGCAAAATTCAACCGTCAATTCGGTGCCACCTTCCAATTGATCAAAATAGATAACCACAGTCACATCGCTGTCCGACACATTGCGCATAGTACGCCGAATATAATCCCCTCCCGCAAGTTCTTCTAGAGGATAGTGCGAATCAATCACGCCGTCTTCGGCTAAGCGTCCTTCGGGACACCATCCCCCGCAAGGTATCCCCAACTCTAATGCAACATCCAAAGCCGCCCTGTCCACACCCGTTTGTCCACCGGAAATAATGGTGATATCTCTTTTTATAGCCATGGTGTTTATTTTACAATACCCCCCAATAAGGGCAGACCATTCGCCTTTAGCAAGGGCATGTTAACCCTTCCCTAGAGCGGGGGAACAGGCAAAGGGGTGGCCCATTCCCCTCCTGTGGAGGGGAATAGTTCTCCCGAAACCAAAAGGTGAGTTGGTCTATAAGCCGGGTTCTGTTTCGACAGCCATCCATCTGGGATATATGTCGCCATATACCTCTAGCGGTTTACCCGAGAGTCTGCGCGGGCAACGCTTAACGCTCTCCTATTCAACCTTGCTCCAAGTGGGGTTTACCCTGCCATCGATGTTACCATCGGTGCGGTGTGCTCTTACCACGCCTTTTCACCCTTACCTCCGAAACGAGGCGGTATCTTTTCTGTGGCACTTTCCATGGACTTGCGTCCTCCAGATGTTATCTGGCACTCTGCCCTGCGGAGCCCGGACTTTCCTCTATGTATTGCCCATAGCGACTGTCCGACCAACTCTACACAAGCATAACATACTTGGGATTTTGTCGCTTGCTTCGGCACCATCTGGGTCATCATAATTCGGTGGGTAAACGCGTTAATCATGCAGATACGACACAACCACCCCATGGAAAGGCTTTACATTTTGTACTATGTATCAAGGTTCTGCACAATGTCGCGCCGTTTGTGCTACTGCAACAAACGGCGGTTCTGTTGCGCCTGCCACCCCTCCAAAGGAGGGGAATGGATTGGTGTGAGCACGGTGCCGAGGAGAGGACTTGAACCCCCAACCTTCGCATTACAAGTGCGCTGCACTACCATTGTGCTACCTCGGCATGGGTCGTTCACCGCAAACCCGTATTTCAATATATCAACGGGTGGGTCTATATTCTATTCTAAGGCCTAAAATACCCGGGACACTTTTTATGCTTTCAAACATCTCTTTGCTAGGTTCCACTTTACACGATTCGGATAGCACCATTCTGGTTTCGGCATCGGCATTACGAAATATGATATAAACCTTGCATCCTCCGGAGGGCTTCATAAATGGTTGCATCGATGCAACCAGTTTATCGACCAACTCGGCTTTTGGAGATGAATCATCCAGACTGCCGGTATCCCATACGATGCTAAGATTTTTAGCAAACGATTGTTCGGCTTGCTCGAGCGTCATGATTCTTGAAGCTCGCCAGCGATCGTTTTTATTTTGAATATCGTAAGCCGCTTTATACACACCGACGACAACGATATCTTTATAAGAGAGCTTGTCTTTGCAGTTCTTATAATCGTTATCGAAGAGCGATAAATTGAGTCTATCGGTGCCGTCGTCGAGCGTGAAAAATGCAGCCGATTTCCCCTTTTTCTCTTTTTGCTCTTCGGATCCGTTATTTTGCCGGTTCGGAGATCTTCTATAAACAACCTTATGCTTAACCTTGTCCAATGTACCGGCAAGCCAAACCGCTTCTTTAGGGTCGTGCCTCGATGTTCTGATTGCTTGCTTGAAGTCATTGAGACTTTGATAATCAACGATGTTTTTTATTTTGTCGCTACATCTTGAAACAGGATGTGCCGTCATATAAAAACCCAAACTGTTTTTTTCTTTCTCTAATAGTTGCGCTTCGGTTATAGTCTCGGTATTTTTATCGGGCATCTCGGAGACGGTATACGAAGCGTGCGTCTCGCCGAAGATACTCGCTTGACCCGCCTCGTTATCCCGGAAAGTTTTATCCGCCAAATCATAGACACTTTCCAGAGATTGCAGTGCCGAGGCTCTAT
This sequence comes from uncultured candidatus Poriferisulfidus sp., assembly GCA_965215125.1. Lineage (GTDB taxonomy): Bacteria > Pseudomonadota > Gammaproteobacteria > Poriferisulfidales > Oxydemutatoraceae > SP5GCR1. Next base: position 213,116 of record OZ244052.1, read on the forward strand.
CGGGTTCTATCTTATCAAAGGCACCGACCGATATTAGCAATTCGATTGTATTAGTTCTGAGTTTCGGCACGAGGCGGCGGCAAAAGTCCGTCAAAGATCGATAATCTCCTTCAGCTTCGCGTTCGTCTACGATGACTTTGATCATCTCATAGCCGACTTGGCGTATTGCGCCCAAGCCATAGAGTATTTTCCCTTCTTCTATTTCCTTAAATTCGTAGTCCGAGCGGTTGATATCGGGCGGCACTATCGTCAATCCCAAGTTGCGACACTCACTCAGCAAATCTATAATTTTGTCGGTATCCGACATCTCCGATGTCAATACCGCTGCCATAAAAGCACCGCCATAATTGCTCTTGAGCCAAGCGGTCTGATAGGCTACGAGTGCATAAACAACCGAATGTGATTTATTGAAACCGTAATCGGCAAAATGGTCTATCAAACCAAAAAGTTTGGTTGCAACGCCGCGAGTCACACCGTTTGCCATCGCACCATCGACAAAAATTGCTCGCTGCTCCGCCATTTCTTCGGGAATTTTCTTACTCATTGCACGTCGCAAAATATCGGCTTCACCCAAAGTATAACCGGCGAGTACTCTCGCAATCTGCATAACCTGCTCTTGATACAAAATGACACCGTAGCTGGTACTTAATATCGGTTCTAATAACGGGTGTTGGTATTCGAATTCCTCACCGTGCTTACGGTTCGCATAGCTGTCGCCCATGCCGGCTTGCAACGGGCCCGGACGGTAGAGCGCAACGAGGGCGATGATATCTTCAAATTTATCGGGTTTTAATTTTTTGATTAAACGACGCATGCCATCCGACTCCAGCTGAAACACTGCAATTGTTTCGGCATTTTTCAACAAGCGATACGTCTTAAGGTCGTCCAACGGTATTTGCGAGATTTCGGGAACCGAGATACCGCGACGCTGAAGGTTCGCCAAAGTTTTGTTGATAATGGTTAAAGTTTTAAGCCCTAGAAAATCAAACTTCACCAAGCCTACTTTTTCTATATCTTTCATATCAAAGTGCGTTGCGGCATTTGGATGGTCGGCTTCTTTGTATAACGCAGTGTAATAGGTTAGCGGAGCGGGTGCGATGACTATACCGCCGGCGTGTTGGCCGACATTTCTAACCAAATTTTCTATATCCAAAGCACGATCAAACACCCTTTTGACTCTCGCTTCGTTATCGTAGCGTTTTTTCAGTTCGGGAGATTCTTCAAGGGCTTCGCTTAATTTGATATTCAAGCGCGACGGTATCAGCTTGACGATGTCGTCGCCCAGACCGTAAGCATAGCCCAGCACGCGGGTCACATCGCGTATCGCCGCCTTAGCCCCTAGACTGCCGAAAGTGATAATCTGACCGACATTGTCTCGCCCGTATCGCTCGACGACATATTGGATGACGCGATCCCGACCTTCTATGCAAAAATCAACATCCAAATCCGGCAACGATATGCGGTCGGGATTTAGAAAACGCTCAAAAAGCAGGTCGTATTTCAGAGGATCTATCTCGGTAATCCCCAACGCATAAGCGACCAAAGACCCTGCTCCCGAACCTCGCCCCGGACCGACCGGAATGTCGTTACGTCTGGCCCATAGGATAAAATCGGCAACGATTAGAAAATAACCTTCATAACCCATATCACTAATTACTTTCAGTTCTGCTTCCAGACGCTCGGTGTATGCGGCTTGATCCAAGTCGATATTTTTATCCAAGTAGTCCTTCAAACCTACGGAGGCATCCTGTCTTAGCTTATCTTCTACACTAATCTGCGCTTCCATGGGAAAAGACGGTAAGTGTGTTTGCCCTAATTGAAGTTCTAGGGTACAGCGTTTCGCTATTTCTATACTGTTTCGTATCGCACTCGGTATGTCCTTGAATGTTGCCGCCATCTCGTCGGCACTTTTGAGATATTGTTCGGGGCTGTATAAATCTTGTTGACGATGTTTATCGTTCAGAGTACGACCTTCGGCAATACAAACCTTAATTTCGTGCGAATTAAAATCTTCTTTGTTCAAAAAACATACATCGTTGCTGGCAACCACCGGCAACGCCGCCCGTTTAGCCAATTTGATTGCCTTTGCCACATAATCGCTCTCGTTTTTTCGTTGGGTGTACTGGAGCTCCACATAAAAGCGATCTTTGAATACCGAAGTCCAAAATTCCACCAAGCGATCCACCTGTAGGGACTCGTTTTTCAATAACGCCTGTGCGAGCGCACCTCGCAATGCACCCGAGAGTACCAACAACCCCTCGTTGTAACGTTCTAAATCCTCCCGTTTTACCGCAACTTTTGTGTCTCCGTGATTTGCCAGATAGGCGGTGGAAACCAAACGTGTTAGATTGCGGTAGCCGCGTTCATCCAAACATAGAACAACGCATTGATCTCCGGCGGGTGCGGCGGCATCCGCGTGTATAGATAATTCGCATCCGATAATCGGTTTTATTCGGTGTTCAATCGCTTGAGTGTAAAACTTGATTACCGCAAAAAGATTATTGGCATCGCTTATTGCAACCGCCGGAAGTTGCATTGCATTGGCTTTTTCAAAAAGCGCAGGTATACGCAATACACTGTCCTTAATAGAGTACTCGGTATGTAAATGTAAGTGTACAAACTGGTTCATAATCAATATCCGATGTTTTTTGTCGGTTCACAATTCGTTTCTCTCGTCCAAGGGCAGCGACACTTGAGTAATCGCTTCGCGCACTTTAACCCAACTCATTCTATGCAAAGCGCAACTACCGTGGTTCGTTAGTGCGAGCTTGTGCTTGCGGGTTGCATAGCCTTTGTGTTCGGCAAAATGATACGACGGATATTTATCCGCCAACAGTCGCATCTGCCGATCCCGCGTTGTTTTAGCCAAAATAGAGGCTGCTGCAATACACGTCGTTCGGTCATCTCCGGCAATAATCGCATTGCACGGAATATCGCTTTGCGGACAACGATTACCGTCTATCAATACGCGCTGCGGTTTAGGATCTAAACCTTCTATCGCCCTTTGCATCGCCAGCAGCGTTGCGTTGAGTATGTTTACGCGATCTATTTCATCGCTATCGGCACTGCCTATAGCCCAAGCACGCGCACTGTCTTTGATTTTATCGGCAAGATACTCGCGGCGAGCCGGCGATAACTTTTTCGAGTCTACGCAACCGTCTATGGTTTGCTCGGAAGCCAAAATAACCGCAGCGGCAACCACCGGTCCCGCCAAAGCACCGCGTCCCGCTTCATCTACACCGGCGATATAGGTCTCGGCGAAGCGCGGGATCGCTTGATGCCTCAAGATAACATTCTTATAATTCACGGTTTATTCTTGCGTTTTTTGTATTGGCAAGAAACTATTATAATGCGTTCACCCATTTAATTTATGATTACATAATAACCACCCGTAGAGGCGACCATTCCCCTCCACAGGAGGGGAATTAACCACCCCGTCAGGCACAGCCTGCCACCCCTCCACAGGAGGGGAATGTACTGTCTCTACGGATGATAATCGTAATAATTTTTTGCCAGATATTCTACGACGATGTGCGTTTGTTTTTCGCTCCAATCGAGTTTGAGTTGATCTTTACAATAACGCACACGCTGTTTCAATTCTTCGTAATTTTTAGCAAGGCGATCCTTGCGTGTATATAAAACTTTTGCGTCACCGCTTACCATTTGCTCGTGACAAGCAACACATTCGGCGTTATAGTGCGGTGGTATGTTATCGTTTGCGGCTACGGCTACATTGAGTGCGGAGCATATAATCGCACAAAGAATTTTTTTAATCATTGCTTTTTCATTTATAATGAATCTTTATGGCGGTTGATAAGTTTAACCTAATTTGGATAGATCTTGAAATGACGGGTCTAGATTGTTTCTCTGATTATATAATAGAGATTGCAACTATAATCACGGACAAAGCATTAGATATTATTGAAGAAGGACCGGCACTGGTGATTTACCAGTCCGAAAATATACTTGAACAGATGGATAAGTGGAACAAAAAACACCATACCGCTTCGGGCTTGTTGGACGAGGTCAGACAAAGTGATATCGGCATCGCGGAAGCCGAAGCACAAACGCTCGAATTTCTAAAGAAACACATTTCCGCGAATTGCTCCCCGATGTGCGGCAACAGTATATGCCAAGATCGCCGCTTTCTAGCTCGCCTGATGCCCGAACTCGAAAGATTTTTCCATTACAGAAATTTGGATGTCAGCACACTCAAAGAATTGGCCTCTCGCTGGGCTCCTGATGTCGTCTATCAAAGTAATACAGTTACCAGCCATCGCGCAAAACAAGATATCTACGGCTCTATAGAGGAACTCAAGCATTATAGAGAACATTTTATACAAGCAACCGCGAGTACTTGATTGATGCAAAACGAGGCAAATAAAACATTTTGGTGGCGTAAGCGGGCAACCGTCATACAATGCAAAGACGGTTTTGCAACGGTGCGCATGCACGCCGACAACGACGGTTGTGAAGGCTGTGGCGGATTTAAGCAAAATATCTGCGCACTTTATACTTTTGGTTCCATTTTTTCACGGCATCGCGATATTTGGCAAGTGCCCACGAAGCATCTTTTTGAAAGCGGAACCGAAGTGCAACTTGCCGTTCATTCGGATATCTTGCTAAAAATTGCTGCATTTTGCTACGGCTTACCCGTAGCAATACTAGTCATTACTGCGACTGTCACTCATTTGCTGTTAGGCATAGAATGGCTAACCGCCTTAATAGGACTGGGTAGCGTCGCTGCCTCGTATCTATGGATAAAACGGTGGCTGTTTTCTCTTGACTTATTCGGCATTCAGTTAACCCGATGACCCGATATTTATATATCCTTATTGCCGTTCTAATCTGCCCACCGCTATCGGCACAGACTGCGCTACCGGATTTCTCCGAGCTCGCCGAGCGCGCAGCACCGGCAGTCGTCAATATCAGCGTTATCAATAAACCTCGCAAAAGAACACTTAAAAAACCAGAAGAGTTTCCCGATAATATCCCATGGGAAGACTTTATAGAAAAATTCATGCCACCCGATGAAATACCGCAACCGCCCAATAAAAATTCGGTAGGATCGGGTTTCATCATCAGCTCCGACGGAGAAATTATTAGCAACTATCATGTCGTCAAAGATGCAGATCAAATCATTGTCAAATTAAACGACCGTCGCGAGATGGGCGCCGAGGTTATAGGCTTTGACGAACTCAGCGATGTTGTGCTTTTGAAAATAGATGCCGAGAATTTACCAACCCTCGCGATGGGGTCATCCGAGTCCTTAAAAGTCGGACAATGGGTGCTTGCCATCGGTGCGCCTTTCGGCTTTGATTATACGGTTACCGCCGGCATCGTCAGTGCCAAAGGGCGTAGCTTGCCGGACAGCAACTATGTACCTTTCCTGCAGACCGATGTTGCGATTAATCCGGGTAACTCGGGTGGCCCGTTGTTCAATTTAGACGGCGAGGTCGTCGGCATCAATTCTCAAATTTATAGCCGAACCGGCAGTTATTCCGGTTTATCCTTCGCGGTGCCTATAGACCTCGCACTCAATATAGTCGAGCAATTAAAAGATACCGGTGAAGTCGTGCGCGGTTGGCTGGGCATCTATATACAAGAAATCACCGGCGACCTATCCGAATCTTTTAATCTAGACAGACCCATAGGCGCATTGGTCAGTCGCGTCATCAAAGACAGTCCGGCGGAGAAAGCCGGTATAGAAGTAGGCGATATCGTATTGCGTTTCAACGATATGGAGATTGAGTCTTCCTCTATGCTACCGCCTATGGTCGGTAGTGTGTCGGCAGGAGAGGAAGCGATTGTAGAAATACTGCGAGACGATCAAATAATCGATATAGAAGTCACGATTGAACGGCTACCCTCGGATTCGACTGTAGCAATGGGTGCAAATATAAAACCCCAAAACTCCGAGATACTCGGCATGACATTGGAGGAACTGGATTCGGAACAAAGAGAAAAACCAAACTTCAAGGAAGGCGGTTTGGTTGTAAAGAGTATAGAAGACGGTGATGCCAAAAAAGCAGGCATACAAGAAGGCGATATATTGATTATGCTGAACAACCAACGTTTTGAAACAGTAGAACAGTTTGAAGAAATCGTAGACGAACTCCCCAAAGATCGTTTTGTTGCGTTGCTGGTAATCAGAGGTAGTGAAAATCCGTTGTTTATCGCACTGAAATTGTCCGACTAAGATAAGCCATGCGTGTCGGTTTTTTGAAAATAATTTTCTTATTCGTGATACTCACATTCATTCTATGTTCACAAGCACAAGCACAAAAGAACCGTCCACAGAATGAGCAGACGAAACAGATGCAACAAATACCGGCGACCGCCGATAAAAGCGTAGAAAATTATCATCGGCGAGGCATCGTGACGGCCAAAAACCGATTGAAAATAAATAGTCAAATAAGTGCAGCCGTCTCTAAATTACATACCGAAGAAGGTGCACAATTCAAGAAAAACGACTTGCTGATCGAGTTTGATTGCTCTATAGAACGCGCCGCACTTGAGGAAGCCAGACTCTCGCATGAAGTTGCAAAGTTTGACTATGATAAAAAACAACGCGAAGCCGAAGAGATGCCGGTATCACCACAATCTTTGGAATTACTAAAACTGAAAACCGAACTTGCACTGACAAAACTTAACCATATACGCGAGCGTACGAAAAACTGCCGATTACTCGCCCCGTTTGCCGGGCGCGTTCTCAAAATACTGGTGCGTGAATACGAAACCTCCGCCGCACTCGCACCGGTTATGGAAGTCGTCGATAATCAGCCTTTTTATTTCCGAGTCTTTTTGCCGTGGAAATGGCTGAAAAAACTCTCAATCGGCGATCCGGTAAAAGTTGATATAATGGGTAAAAACTACCCTGCCGAGCTAGCCGATTTATCACAGGAAGTTGATCCGCTTGACCAGAGCGTTAAGGCTTTGCTCAAATTCAAATCACAGGATGGATTGAAACTAGGCATGAATGGTATTGCAAAATTCAATGTACTGAAGTAAAAATAAGCAGACGATGAAATTACCCGAACTTAAAGCACAACACTACGAACTACTGTGGATAGGCCTCGTTTCGATAGTTGTCCTCGTCTCAATCATTATCATAATAAAAGACGATTTATTCAAAGAAGGCGTTATAGAAGATAATTGGGAAATCGTCAACGATGAAACTTCCAGCCATAACGACAAAGTGGAAGCCCTGAAATACTTGCTGATACAAAAGGAGCCGGTCGGCGACAAACTTGACTTCTCCGTAGCGAAACATATTTTTCAGGGCATAGATCTTTCACCCGAAACACTGGAAGCTAAAAAGGGTGTCGGCTTGGAACGTATATATCTTAAGCAGGTAAATCTCTCCGAGGTAAACTTGTCCGATGCAAACCTAAGCGATGCGGTTCTCTCCGAGGCAAATCTCACCGCCGCCCGTCTACACGATACAAACCTCACCGGTGCCGACCTCTCGGGAGCTAATCTATCGAGAGCAAACCTCTCCGGTGCAAACCTCTCGGGAGCGAACCTTAGCGGTGCCAATCTTTTTGCGACCGACCTCACCGCCGCCAATCTCAGCAATGCCGTTTTCTCCGATGCGAATCTTTTTGCCGTGAATTTTAGTGCAACAAATCTCGCCGATACGATACTAGACGAGGGAACGGTGATTGACCACCCATGGTCATGGGAATCTTCCGGCGAACAACATCCCGAAGCCTTCCTTCCGATAGGAATTCCTAAAAATTGGGAGACGGTTCTGAAGCCCGATTATCTATGCAAAACATATAGTAACCTTGTGAACATTGAGACTACAAAAAAGGAAATTAAACAAAAAATGGAAAAACGCTGTAGACCTTATGTGCCACCGCCACCACCGCCGGTAGAACCTCAACCCGACATTAGAACCCCCTGATTTGTCGGAACCATAGGGTGTCATTCTGCACCGACCCCATCATTCGCTCTACCCGATTATGGTTACCCCAAATTGGGTGTCGCAAGCCTTCCTCTACAACTCTTCGGAAATATTGAAGATAAAGCCAATGCGTTGTGGTACCGGGATTATTTACCGATTTCCGCTTCTACTTCGGTCAGACTTTTACGAAAGGCAGGACGCTCAAAAACGCGCCTGGCATATTGACGGATCGGGCTACTGTTCTTTTTAGGCAGATCAACATTCAAGCTGGATAAACGCCACAAGATAGGTGCTATGCTGCAATCCAGTATGCTGAATTCATCATCCCAGAAAAAACGATTTACTTTGAATGCGTCGGCATGGGCTATTAACATTTCTTGCATTGCTTTTTTCGCCGTGTTCGCTATTCTCCTGCTGGGCGACGACAATTTTTTCACTTGATTGTACCAGTCGTGTTCTAAGTGGTACATTGCCATCCGAAAGTTGGCGCGTGAAATTGGATCGGGTGGAATCATCGGTGGATGCGGATAACGTTCATCTACATATTCCAATATAATACGCGGTTCGTATACGGTGATGTCGCGATCGACCAGTGTAGGCACCGAGTTATAGGGATTGACCTCGGCAAGTTCCGGCGGTTTGTTGGTTCCGTCAACGATAATCGTTTCGTAATCAAGTTCTTTTTCGGCTAACAGAAAACGAACACGATGGCACTGCGGACACGAAGGCGCAGAATAGAGTTTTAGGGTAAATTGTCTATCGAGGAGCGAGTAGTTATTTCTCGACATCTTTCCAGTATTCTTGTTTTAGCAAATAGACTACCGCCAATAAACCGAGCAAGAATAAAATAACCCAAATGCCGACACTTTGACGTTCCAGTTTTGCCGGCTCCGCCAGATAACTCAAAAAAGTAACTATGTCCCTGACCACTCTGTCGTACTCTTCCGCCGACAAAGTGCCGGGCTTGATCAATTCAAAATCGGCAATGATTTGTCTCTGGTTGCCGTTTTCATCGGTGATAGTCTCGTATACCGGCTTTTGCCAGCCTTGTAAATCCCACATTACATGCGGCATGGCAACATGCTGGAATATTGCGTTGTTGACTCCCATAGGGCGCGTGTCGTCCAAATAGAAAGCCTTGAGATAAGTATAGAGCCAGTCCTTGCCTCGTGCGCGAGAGACCAAGGTTAAGTCCGGCGGCACCGCGCCGAACCAACTACGCGCACCTGCGTCGGGCATCGACACCACCATCAAATCTCCGACTTTGCTGTCGGTGAATATAAAATCTTCTTTCACCAACTCTTCGCTCAACCCTAAATCGCGGCCGACCCATTTATAGCGCGCATAGCGAGAACTATGACAGCTTAAACAATAATTGACAAAGTATTTTGCGCCGCGTTGTAGCGTGTTGCGGTTATGTATGTCTATTTCTATACTCTGCAACGGATACCCTTGCGAGACCGCTGCACCGACATTGGATGGCGTCGCCGGCAAAAATAGCACTGTCAATGCGACAAACGATAGACGAAAATGCCACCTCATGCGTGCACTCTTTCGGGTTCGGGTTTGTCCTCCGACCATTGAGTAAAACTTTTCATCGTCGGCAAAAGTAGTTGTATTGATAGATAAACTACCGGAATAAACCATGAATAGATAACTAACTCGGGGGTTTGGTCATAGATCCTCTGCGCATCGTAAATGCTGATCAAGGCAACCCAAAATACCAGCCATCCCCTATTGAATAAATTAGAGCGCGGTTTGCTATGCATCCACAATATAAAGAAAAACAAAAAGTAAAGCTCGCTGAAGCGCACCGCCATCTCGGTGCGAAACGGGTTGACCGATAAGGTTCCCAAATAACCCAAGTAGATAAAAACAACCACAAATACGGCAAGGTTGAGTTTATGCAAAACACTGCGATAGCGAACCGACTTAACCGGATTTTTATCTATCCACGGCATAAAGAATAAGATGATAATAGACGCACCCATCGCCAGTACACCGTACCACGGGTCGGGGATCGCACGCAACACCGTATAGAAAGGTGTGAAATACCAAAGCGGTGATATATGCTCGGGTGTCACCAGAGGATTCGCCTCTATGAAGTTGTTATGCTCCAGAAAATAACCGCCCATCTCCGGGATATAAAATACGACGATAGAGAAAAACAGCAAGAACACGACCAAACCGACGATATCCTTGACCGTGTAATAAGGATGAAACGGGATGCCGTCTACGGGCTTGCCGTCGGCAGCTTTGTTTTTCTTAATCTCAATCCCATCGGGGTTGTTGGAACCTACCTCGTGGAGTGCAACGATATGCATGAAAACCAAACCTACCAGTATCAACGGAAATGCAATCACATGAAAAGCAAAAAAACGATTGAGCGTTGCATCCGACACAACATAGTCACCGCGTATCCAAATTGCCAAATCCTCACCGATATAAGGAATAGCCCCGAACAAATTGATGATGACTTGCGCACCCCAATAAGACATCTGCCCCCACGGCAATAGATAACCCATGAACGCTTCCGCCATCAAAGCGACATAAATGAACATCCCGATAATCCACAGCAACTCACGCGGTTTTTTGAACGAACCATACAATAATGCACGAAACATATGCAGATAAATAACAATGAAAAATGCCGATGCGCCCGTGGAGTGCATATAGCGAATCAACCACCCCCACTCTACATCACGCATGATATATTCAACCGACGCAAAAGCACTCGCCGCATCGGGTTTGTAATGCATGGTTAGAAAAATACCGGTGAATATCTGTAGTACTAATATAAATAATGCAAGCGAACCGAAGAAATACCAAAAGTTAAAATTCTTGGGCGCATAATAACCGGCAAGATGGTCTTGCCATATTTTACTCAGAGGGAAACGCTCGTCTATCCAACCCAAAAGACCGGTCGTCTTCTGCTCGGTCTGCTCCATCTAAGCTTTCTCCTTTTCCGATTCGCCGATGACAATCTTGTCGTCGGCAGCATAGCGATACGGTGGGACTTCCAAATTCTTAGGTGCCGGTACACCGCGATAAACACGCCCCGCCAAATCAAAACGCGAACCATGACATGCACAAAAGAAACCACCTTCCCATTTAGCACCCAAATCTTCCGGCGCAATATCGGGCCGGTAAGTCGGCGAACATCCGAGATGCGTGCATATTCCGACCAATACCAAAAACTCCGGCTTGATCGATCTGTATTCGTTATGCGCATACTCCGGCTGCTGCGGCTGATCCGAATTGGGATCACGCAACTGTGGCTCCACATCCTTTAAGGTCTGCAACATCTTCTTGGTTCTGTTGACTATCCATATCGGCTTACCGCGCCACTCTTCACGCACCATCTCACCGGGCTCTATCTTGCTTAAATCAACCTCAACAGGCGCACCCGCCGCTTGCGTTTTAGCACTGGGCTCCATAGACTTCACAAAAGGAACAGCCGTTGTGACTATTCCTACTCCTCCTACTATCTGTGCACTGGAACTTAAGAAACGTCGACGCGTAACGTCAACTTTATCATCATCATCGGTAGGCATTGTATGACTCTCTGTTTTTAATGTTTATATCAATAACTCTTGGGGGGGGTTAGCTAAACCAGCCTACACATCGGTAGACCATCACACCATAATTAGTTAGGCGCAGTGGCAAATGTCAAAGCACTTAACACCATATACTGGAGATTGCCACTGCTAGTTATATTAACTAATACGGGATTATAGCACAATAGCGGGCGAACTGCATATATTCATTCCCCTCCTTGTAGGAGCAGAATAGAGCCGCCGATTGAGCCAGTAGGTCAATCGGCAATTTTGATGTCCGCCCTTAGGGTGGCAAGCTCCGCCTGACGGGGTGGTTGCGTCGTGGGGCTGTTGGAAAAGTATCCACGAACTGTAGGGACGGTACATTCCCCTCCTTCGGAGGGGTGGCAGGCGCAGCCTGACGGGGTGGTTGCACCGGCACGATTAACACATCCCCACCCTACTTTAGCAAACACTTCGGGTACACTCCCCAAACAATTTGCTATACTATTGCTACAAAAAAATTGGCAAGGTTCGGAATAATGAAATATAGTTTTATCATAATTTTTGCGTTAGCACTTGGAGGATGCACACCCTTTTATGATTTCAAATATCATGAAACAAATAGTAGCCCAGCCCGTGTGTGCTATAGTAAATATATCGCCGGCGAACCTATCGGAGATTTTTGCAAAAATAAAATTCATTAAAAGTTTTAGTTTCTGTTTCAGTCCCTAGGTGAGTTGTTATACTGTTGCTACTTTTTCAACAGCCCCATTTCCCTTTTCTACTTTGGTTTAGAGCGACGCAACAAAAAAGCCGCCCGTAGGCGGCCTTTCGAATGTTGCGTATATTCACACTTATTAATCCTGATACAAAAATCGTTAATGTGAAATCCCTAATTCAATTTTTCCAGCGTAGCACACCTTGAATTAAAAAGCAATTTTTCTTTGCGATTTAGCATGTAACCGTATTTATAGTTATAATAGCAGGTTTCATAAATGGATAACCAATAAGGAGGTATATCGTCATGGGAATTAAATATCGCTTAGGGCTGGATGTCGGTGCCAATTCACTCGGCTGGAGTGTGCTGAAACTAGACACGGATGATAAACCTTATAAAATAGAAAATGCCGGTGCACGCATTTTCTCCGACGGACGAGAACCTAAAGGTCATAGTACCTTGAAGGCAGTCAGGAGAACAGCACGATCTGCCCGCCGAAATAGAGACAGATTCAAACAGCGACAAACGTATCTGATAAAGGAACTGGAAAAAGCTAAATTGTTTCCGCCGGAATCCGATACTGCGACGCGCCATGCTATACAAAAACTTGACCCTTTAGAATTGCGGGCTAATGCGCTGCATGAAAAGCTAGACCCCTACCATATAGGTCGTGCATTATTTCATATAAATCAACGTCGCGGTTTTAAGAGCAACCGCAAAGACACCAGCAAAGAAACTAGGAGCGGTAAGGTCAGTAAATCCGTGATGGCACTATTCAAGAAAATGGGTTTAGTCCAACAAAGTTCTATCCTCGATGAACCAGAAAAGCTCTCTGAAGAACAAAAAAAATGGATCCGACAAGAGGAAGCCAAACAAAAGAAAGAAGCGATCACTAAATTAAAAGATTCAGATATTACTTTCGGTTCGTTTTTGTGGGAACGACGCAAACAGAACCCGCCACAGGCAACCCGTGCTCGTCCCAACGTAGATGGCAAGTTATACGATCTTTATCCGACCCGAGATCTATTAGAAGACGAATTTGACAAAATCTGTGCTAAACAACAAAAATATCACCCAAAACTTTTAAGCGCGGAAGTCGTCAAACATTTGAGAAAAATTATATTTTATCAGCGACCCTTGAAACCCCAAGAGCGCGGCAAATGTGCTTATATGTATAAGGCAGGAGAACTCCGCGCTTTCCGAGCAATGCCGAGCTTTCAACGCTATCGCATCTATCAAGAAGTTAATAACTTGGAATGGGCCGGTCCGAGACAACCATATCGTTTGAGAGATTACCCCGAAGCAAGGGATGCCGTCGTGACACTATTAGAGAAACCTACTACTAAAAAAGGCAATGTCACCTTTACTAAAATTAAGAACGTACTTAAAGATCTAGGAGTCGCAGAAGGCGAGTTCAAATTAAATTACGAAACCTTGAAAAGAAAAAAAACAAAAAGTAAAAAAAACGAAAAGCAAAAAAAAGACTCGTCAGGTTTGGACGGCAATCTCACCTCTAATATTATGCAAAAAGAGGATTGCATCGGAGCGCAATGGCATGATTGGCCCGTAGAAAAACAAGACTCATTCGTTGAATTGATATTAAATGACAAACTCAGCGATGCGGAAGTCCGAGATAAGCTAATGAAAGAATACGAACTCTCTCAGGAAGTAGCTACAGTTTGTCTTGAGGCGCACTTGAAAGAAGGCACGGCTCACCTATCCTTAAAAGCTGCCAAATTGCTCACGGAAAAAATGAAAAATGAATATTGTGTGCAATCCAAAGCAGTGGAGCGTGTCTCGGAAGAGCACAACGACTTTGTTAGTCCACTTAGATCTACCGAAGAGGGAAAATTATTAGAGCGATTACCCTATTACGGAGAGTTTTTTCAAGATGGCAAACATATAATTGAGGGAACCCTAGATAGAGAAGATGAACACGATGCCTTAAAATTTTACGGAGGTGTGACCAACCCGACGGTACACATCGCCTTGAACCAAATCCGCAATGTAATCAATGAACTGATAAAACGATATGGGAAGCCGTCCTCCATTGTCATTGAACTAGGTAGAGAGTTACCTGTCGGTGAAGAGGAACGTAAAGAAATAGAAAAAGAGCAGAAGGAGAATCAAACGAATAATGAAAGAATTGATACAGAACTTAAGGAACTCGGACAGTTTATAAATAGGGATAACAGAATCAGGTTTCGGCTTTGGGAAGAATTAAACAAGGATCCTGCCGGACGCAAATGCCCATTTACAGGCAAAACCATCGGTATTCATGACATATTTAGTGATGAATTTGAAGTTGAACACCTTATCCCTTTTAGCAGATCATTAGATGATAGTTTCTCTAATAAAGTATTGTGCTCAACACAAGCAAACCGAGACAAAGGGCAAAAAACTCCATACGAAGCATTTGGCGACAGTCTCGGTGGTTACAGCTGGAATGAGATTTTTGAACGTTCTAAAAGGTTGCCCGATAGCAAGCAGTGGCGATTTGAAAAAGACGCTATGAAAAAGTGGCAACGCAACGAGTCCGATTTCCTAGCCCGGCATCTAAACGACACCCGATATATCGGCAGATTAACCAAAGATTATCTTAAAGCTATCTGTCCATACAATGAGATTTATGTTGTCACCGGAAGATTGACTGCCCTTTTACGTGGTCATTGGGGGTTAAACAGTATCCTAAACGAGATACGAACCGATGAGGAACTTAAAAGGCTTGGACAAGAGGCTAGTAAAGATAATAGAGTTAGGTATTGGCTTTGGGAAGAATTAAACGAGGATCCCAATGGGCGTGAATGTCCCTTTACAGGGAAGACTATTATTAAAGATGACATATTTAGTGATGAATTTGAAATCGGATATCTCATTCCTGATAGTACATCAAAGGGCGACAGTTTCTCTAATAAAGTGTTATGTTCGACACAAGCAAACCAAGACAAAGGACAATGTACTCCATACGAGGCATTCGGTCATAGTCCTGACGATTACAACTGGAATAATATTCTGCAACGCTCCGAAAGATTGCCTGAAAACAAGCAATGGCGATTTTTAGAAGACGCTATGGAAAAATGGCAGAGCAGAAATTTTGGTAGCAGCAGCTATAATAAAGCAAAGAAAAGCCGCGACGACCATAGGCATCATGCGATTGATGCCATTGTAATCGGAATGACTACGAGAAGTATCTTGCAACAAGTAGCAACGGCTGCCAACCAATCCGAGGAGTTAAACCTTCCGTATTTATTTAATAAAAAAGAAAATGGTAAAAGCGCAATTGATCCATGGCTCGGATTTCGTGCAGATGTGAAAAACATAATAGATAATATCATCGTTTCTCATAGAAAAAGGAACAAACAGTTAGGACAAGGTAGCACAAAGTTAGGACGCGATAGCACAAGCGGACAGCTGCACAATAGTACTGCTTATGGCATAGTGACAAAACATGATAATAAAGAGAGTACGGTTGTAGTGCGCCGATCTATAGACAATTTAGTAGGCAAAAAAGAGGGACGCAGGAAAAGACTGGAATCCATTTGCGACAATTATTTAAGAGAACAATTTTTAGATGCGTTTGATGGCAATGGCAAGGAGGGTGTGATGATTCTAGCTAAACAGAAAAATATCAGAGGGTTGCGTTGTATTCAAAATTTATCAATCATTCCTATTAAGGATAAAGAAGGACGGGAATATAAGGCTTTTCACGGAGATAGCAACTGGGGATACGAAATTTACGAATACCCGAAAGGACATAAAAAAGCAGGGAAATGGGTAGGATTTCCCATTTCTACTCATGATGCCAATCAAAAAAACTTTCAACCGGGTTTAACCTTGCGCCGCCGCCATCACCTTCATCCAACCGCTAAACTTGTAATGCGTTTGCATGTCAATGACTATGTGGAAATTATCGGAGAAGATGGTACACCGCAAATCATGCGTCTACAGAAAATTTCAAAAGGCTTAGATTTTATTCCTCCTAACGAAGCAAATGTCGCTAAGCGAGTAAAGAATAAAGAATTAAAGTTCTTTAATAAGTCAGGCGGTAGCCTACAAAAGCTAAAAAGTCGTAAAATACATATTAGCCCGACAGGGCTTAAAAATTACGATGGCAATTGTAGCTAACACTCTACATTCAATAATCAATTTTTTGCATGCCCGACCAAATCGTTGAAATTACGCAACCGGGTTATTGGTTGAGTAAGTCACGCGGATTTTTAGAAGTTCAAAGCAACGATGAAAACCAAATCGGTGGAAAGATACCATTAGATGATATTCTATCGGTTGTTATTTCTACTCCAGGATGTTCTCTATCAACCGTTCTCATAGATTACCTGAGTCGTCGCAATATCCCCATTACGATATGCGGAGCAAACTACCTACCCACAACACTTATCTTACCGATAGATGGTTACAATAGACAATTCCAAGTCATGCAAAGCCAAACCGATTTATCGGCACCGCGCCGGAAGCGCGCATGGCAAGCTATAGTCAGAGCTAAAATACAAAATCAAGCCGATTTACTGGAGTTTGTCGGCAAAAATAATATGCAATTAAAACGCTTAATCTCAAATGTGAAATCCGGCGATGTGGATAATTGCGAAGCTCAAGCAGCACGCATTTATTGGCAAAGTTTGTTCGGCGAAGATTTTCGTCGTGACCGCACTGCCACAGATTTGAATACTCCGCTCAACTATATTTACACGGTTATTAGAGCGTGTATTGCTCGCGGGATTAGCAGTGCAGGATTACATCCTACATTCAGCATACACCATAAAAATCCACAAAATGCATTCAACCTCGCCGATGATTTGATTGAACCCTATCGCCCTATTGCCGATTGCTTTGTTTGGAAAAAATATTTCAATAAATTTGATCGACTGACCCCCGAAGTAAAAGCATCTTTAACAAGCATCGTAAATCTACAAATCCCTGTAGGAGACGAAGTATCCCCTTTATCGTTGGCTGCCATTAAGACATGCCGTTCTTTCGCAAGCTATTGCCTCAATGAAGCAACAAATATCTTACTTCCTAAGCTACCTATGTCTTTAGAAATAGGGGCTTTATGAGTAGTAACCAAAACCATCTAAGCCCGTATCGCATTATGTGGTTATTTGTAATGTTTGACTTGCCGGTAGGCACTAAAAAAGAGAGAGAGCAGGCAACAAAATTTCGTCAAGGGCTTCTTGATTTAGGGTTTGAAATGTCACAATTTTCGGTATACTTAAAATACTGTCCATCAAAAGAAAAATCGGAAGTAGTTAGTGACAAAGTCAAAGTTAAAATTCCGATTGGAGGTAAAGTAGATATTCTGATGATAACCGATAAACAGTTTTCAGGCATGAAAAGATTTTATGCAAAAATCGAAATTAAAAGCAGTGCAAAACCGAAGCAGTTACATATCTTTTGATTATTTTTTTCTACGCAATATAGAAAAAAGTATCATCACAATAACTGCTTCGGCGTTGTCTGATTATACCATTGAATTAGGGGGTATCAGGACAACGTACATTGTGATGACCTTGTCAAAAAAAAGGATTATACCATTGAATTAGGGGGTATCAGGACAACTCATAATCATCATCAAACAAACTATCGTCTGATTATACCATTGAATTAGGGGGTATCAGGACAACTGTGTAATAGTTATTAGCGAGATGCTCGTAGATTATACCATTGAATTAGGGGGTATCAGGACAACGCCTGGGTCATTATATATCTAAGGAGATTAGATTATACCATTGAATTAGGGGGTATCAGGACAACCTAAATAGACCGGTAGTAAGCGGCGATCAGGATTATACCATTGAATTAGGGGGTATCAGGACAACACTATGACCCAGCTTTTGATTCACCTGATAGATTATACCATTGAATTAGGGGGTATCAGGACAACTATTTGTTGGAATGACTGGGTTGAGTTTATGATTATACCATTGAATTAGGGGGTATCAGGACAACTAGAAGGAGACGTTCAACTAGACGTACCTAGATTATACCATTGAATTAGGGGGTATCAGGACAACTTATCAACTTCAACTTCAACTTCAACGCCAGATTATACCATTGAATTAGGGGGTATCAGGACAACTATATTTTACTTCTTTGCATATGATAACTCGATTATACCATTGAATTAGGGGGTATCAGGACAACTTGGTGAGCCTTCTCGTGCAAACTATTTTAGATTATACCATTGAATTAGGGGGTATCAGGACAACTTATCAACTTCAATATCAACATCAACGCCAGATTATACCATTGAATTAGGGGGTATCAGGACAACTCCTTGCGCGCCATTAAGAACAGGGGGATTGATTATACCATTGAATTAGGGGGTATCAGGACAACAAACTGACCTTCCCCCATTTTCAGGGCCAAAACTTAAATGAGATCTGTATTATAAGTCACCTCTGTGCCTTATGCTAATAAAATCTTAAATAAAGCTAGATTTCCAAGCTCGCATTCCAATATGGGTTGGTTATTCTCGTTCAGTGGCAATTTAGACAAAATCCTATGTTGTTGCCTAAATTGAAGTCTTGCAACTAAAAAACCAGCCTCATAATGCGCCTTTAAGCGACGATCTCTAGTCGAGATGACCTCTACTAGCTGCTGATTTTTAGCTCGTTTCATAACTACTAAACAAGCCTTACGCTACGCAACACGTGTGGCGAATGCTACCGGGGTCATATAATCTAATGAGCTATGCGGGCGTTCATGGTTATAGTGGTATCGCCACTGTTCAATAATATGACGCACTTCCTGAAGGCTGCGGAACCAGTGCTGGTTAAGGCAATTGTCTCTAAACTTACCGTTCAGGCTTTCCACCAAAGCATTCTGGGTCGGTTTACCCGGTTGAATAAAGTATAGTTCCACGCCGCTATCTTGCGACCAGACCTGCATCTTTTTACTAGTGAACTCCGGCCCGTTGTCGCAGACGATGCTTTGCGGACAACCTCGCTCGGCGATGAGTTGCTCTAAACATCTCACCACTTGCCCACTGCTAATCGAAAAACCAGCGAATTGACCGATCAGTTCGCGACTGTAATCGTCCATCACATTGAATATCCTAAACGACCTGCCGTCGCTTAACCGATCATGCACAAAGTCCATTGACCAGCGACAATTCACCTGTTCAGGCAATGCCTGCCGTTGCCTCGTGCGGATGAGCTTCTTGCGCAGTCTTTTGGGTACTTGCAGTCTCGCTTCTTTGTAGATGCGGTGAACCCGTTTTTTATTCACTACAAAGCCTGCCTCTCGTAGCAAACGGTAGAGTAGCAAATAGCCATAGCGTGGATACTTGCTTGCCAACTCGCACAAGCGACTTCTAATCTCTGCATCACAACGCGGCTGTGTTCGATAGTGATAACTACTACGGCTTATCCCGACCAGCTCGCAACTGCGCCTCTCACTCAAACTCCAATGGGTATTCAGCTCTGCAACAACGCTTCTTTTGCTTGCCGGGGTCACCACTTTTTTGATAGCACATCCTTGAGGGCGGTGATTTCTAATAGTTGCTCGCCGAGTAGTTTCTTGAGTCGGTTATTCTCCGATACAAGGTTCTTTAATCGCTTGGCATCATTGACTTCTAACCCGGCATATTTGCTACGCCAGTTGTAAAAGGTGCCATGCGCTATACCGAGTTCTCGGCAAATGTCCTCTGTGCTGCGACCTGCCTCGTGCGATTTGATCGCACCGATAATTTGCTCTTCTGTATATCGTTTATTCATTTTGAAACCTCCTGTTGTTTACTAATTTAACTGGAAATCTCATCTTTGTCATGGCCCAGTTTTGGGGGGTAAGGTCAAAACCCCGACAAGACCAACCGTAAGCCTAAGATTATACCATTGAATTAGGGGGTATCAGGACAACTAGTGTTGCTGAACTAATGCTTGCTTGAGAGATTATACCATTGAATTAGGGGGTATCAGGACAACTTGCGGATAAAATTGTCTTCACAACTTGAAGATTATACCATTGAATTAGGGGGTATCAGGACAACTCGACCTCAATCGTAACATCAACACCATGCGATTATACCATTGAATTAGGGGGTATCAGGACAACTTCCAATATCGTACCTTGCGCTGCAGCTGCGATTATACCATTGAATTAGGGGGTATCAGGACAACTTGCTTCAATATAGCTATATAAGCATATGCGATTATACCATTGAATTAGGGGGTATCAGGACAACGAACAGCACCGACCGCCGGTCTAAATCTAGGATTATACCATTGAATTAGGGGGTATCAGGACAACGTGCATTGTGATGACCTTGTGAAAAAAAAGGATTATACCATTGAATTAGGGGGTATCAGGACAACTATTCTTTATCGTAGTTAGGCGGATATAATGATTATACCATTGAATTAGGGGGTATCAGGACAACTACAGTACAGTTGGCTGTATTAAATGATTGGGATTATACCATTGAATTAGGGGGTATCAGGACAACTTTCGTGCCTATAAAGTGATATGGAATGAGGATTATACCATTGAATTAGGGGGTATCAGGACAACGTAGGCGCCGTGCTTATTGGACGCGTTCCAGATTATACCATTGAATTAGGGGGTATCAGGACAACGTTTGGAAGTATGGTTTTGTTTATTTTAAGGATTATACCATTGAATTAGGGGGTATCAGGACAACATATGGGTCCACTCGCCCCTTGCACATTCCGATTATACCATTGAATTAGGGGGTATCAGGACAACGGCGATAGTCTTTACTCTATTTTCGGTGCAGATTATACCATTGAATTAGGGGGTATCAGGACAACAATGGGACCGCCTGCAGATAAAGACGGTATGATTATACCATTGAATTAGGGGGTATCAGGACAACAATCTAAAATTATTTCCAATGTTTCACATGGATTATACCATTGAATTAGGGGGTATCAGGACAACTAATAACGTCTCGATTCGTGATGTATATGCGATTATACCATTGAATTAGGGGGTATCAGGACAACAAACGGCTCCATGTCCCATAAAATTATAAGGATTATACCATTGAATTAGGGGGTATCAGGACAACCAAGTTACGGTTACTAATCTATCTCAACATGATTATACCATTGAATTAGGGGGTATCAGGACAACGCGTGGGTCATTATATATCTAAGGAGATTAGATTATACCATTGAATTAGGGGGTATCAGGACAACATGACCCCTATTCCGCCTTCCGCTGTTGCTGATTATACCATTGAATTAGGGGGTATCAGGACAACTGCGGGCGCAAAGCCAGTATTTTAGACTCCGATTATACCATTGAATTAGGGGGTATCAGGACAACTAATAACGTCTCGATTCGTGATGTATATGCGATTATACCATTGAATTAGGGGGTATCAGGACAACTCGGCGGTACTGATCTCGGTTCATCGGTTTAGATTATACCATTGAATTAGGGGGTATCAGGACAACTTTCACTAATAAGCGTAATTTCAACGAGTTGATTATACCATTGAATTAGGGGGTATCAGGACAACGTTATCGGCGAGATATTCATAACATTCGTCGATTATACCATTGAATTAGGGGGTATCAGGACAACATAACAATTATACATGGCGTTACAAGCAAAAGATTATACCATTGAATTAGGGGGTATCAGGACAACTCGTCGACGACGGCAATTACATCAAGAGAAGATTATACCATTGAATTAGGGGGTATCAGGACAACTTCGTCTTATACCGCCACTTATACCCGTTAGATTATACCATTGAATTAGGGGGTATCAGGACAACATCTATCGTAACATTTTCATGAATAGTGTCGATTATACCATTGAATTAGGGGGTATCAGGACAACTTGTTTCTCTTTCTGCATAAGCGCAAAAAATGATTATACCATTGAATTAGGGGGTATCAGGATGACGTTCTCCCCAAATTTAGTACCAATGTTAAAGTCAGTTTTTCCGATAAACTAGAGAAGTTAAAAACATTACAGGAGAACCTAACATGAAGAGAACCGCCGATTGAACCAGTGGGTCAATCGGCGTGACACTGTGCAGAAACTTAATGTGGTCAAACGAAGCCGGCATGAAAGTAGTAGATATCTGTCGTGATCTAGGCATCGCCGAGAAAACATTTTATCGCTGGCGCAGAAAGTATAATGGCATGGAAGTATCGGAAGCCAGACGCCTGAAAGAGCCTGAAGCCGAGAACGGCAAGCTCAAGAAGCTATTGGCTGAATCGGTGATGAAGTGTGAAACACTAGAGGAGGTTTTATCAAAAAAGTGGTAAAGCCGGCGCAGCGCAAGCAGATTGTCAAAGATCTAGTGGGTGCGGGTCGGCATAGTGAACGCACCGCTTGCGAGTTGATTGGTGTCAGTCGCAGTGCTTATCGCTATCAAGGCAAGCCAGCCGATAAAGATTGCCAACTGGAAGCCGCATTATCGGAGAAGGCAAAGCAGTATCCGCATTATGGCTATAAGATGCTGCATGCTCTACTAAAGTGCGAAGGCCGGGTCGTCAATGTGAAGCGCACCTATAGACTTTATAAGAAGCTCGGGCTTGGATTGAGAACCAAGAAGCACAACAAGCTGTGTCGTCCGCGTTGCGTGCCGACAACACCGACTAGAGTGAATGAGTGCTGGTCAATGGACTTTGTGCATGACCAGCTCAGCGACGGCAGACGCTTTCGGGTATTGAACATAGTAGATAACTTCAGCCGTGAATGTGTCGGGCAGATTGTTGATGTTTCAATTACCGGCCAACGCGTAGCAAACTATCTATCCGAATTGATAGAACGGCTTGGTGCAAAGCCGACACGCATCGTCTGCGGCAATGGCACCGAGTTTAGATGCAAGGCCATGTTCCACTGGAGCCGAGACCAGCAGGTGGAATTGGATTTTATTCAGCCCGGCAAACCGACCCAGAATACCTTTGTAGAAAGTTTCAACGGTAAGTTCCGAGACGGTTGCCTGAACCAGTTCTGGTTTCGTTGAATAAAATAAGCAAGAGAGACTATAGAAGCCTGGCGCATAGATTATAATGAAGTCCGTCCGCACAGCGCATTGGGGTATCAACCCCCGAGTGTATTTGCGGAGGCAATAGCATGAAAACTGACATTGCAAGTGGTCCTAAAAATGGGGTAACGTCATCAACAGCCCCACGACGCCACCCCGTCAGGCTACGCCTGCCACCCCTCCAAAGGAGGGAAATTAAATAGTGAAGGTTCGGCACAATGTCACGCCGATTGACCTACCGGCTCAATCGGCGGTTCATTCATCTGTAATAAATAAAAGAATACCGAAACGGCACCGGCGGCAAAAATCATACTCATAATGACGATTTGATAGCGGACTGCTATCAACGGAGAAACACCGGCAAGTATTTGCCCGGTCATCATTCCCGGCAAAGAGACTAAACCTACCGCAAAAAATAAATTGAGCGACGGTATCAGCGAGGTTTGCAGTGCGGTTTTACGCGCATCGACATAACCGACATTGTTTTTTATCTCAGTATCAAATCGTTCGGCGGCAAGGCTTACCGAATTCATTGCATTCGCATAAATCATACCGGCTAGCGGAATTAAATATTGCGGTGTCAACCAACGATCAAGTTCCAAAACAAATTCCAGCGTAAAAAATAAAATCAAGGTGCCGCTCAGTGCGATTGCCGATAAAGATTTAAGATACAGTCGGAAGTTTTTGTGCGCCAAAGGACGCAGAGAAATCCACGCCGACACCAGTATCATCACACACAATACTACGATGAGAATAATGTCGTGCTCGGCGGCGAACAGATAATTCAATAGATAACCGACCAACATCAGTTGGAAAAGCATCCTGCCGAACGCGTATAAAGTCGTGCGTATTCCTATAGACCACCAATAGAATATAATCACGCTGACCAGCATCGGAATAAAACTCAACGCCAAATTGAATAACGAGATATTAGGAATCGTATTGCTCATGATAAGCTCCTTTTGAATTAATGAAATTTTGGATATTTATCGTGCGACTAGATCGCCGATCCATCGCCAGTAGTTTTCGCCGGCGCGGCGACTGATGCCGTGGTGCCCGACACCGTGTACCGTCCGAAATACTTTGTCGTCTATCGGATATTGTCGGTATAAATCGTATCCGTGTTCGAATGGAATGATGTTATCCTCGGTACCGTGTATAACAAGCAACGGCATAGTCAAATTACGAACTTTAGATGCCGAGTCAAAAGGATTGTTCAACCCCGGAACCCAACCCAAGCCTTTGTCTTCCGCCATTCTTAAGCCACTATAAAACGGGGAAACTAAAATCAAGCCGCCGTAATCATTATCGGATACCAAGCTGTCCAAAGCCCCTATAGCCACCGCACTCCCCAAGGATCGCCCGAAGATATAAGTCTGCGTAGTCGCAAAACCCAACTGTTCGGATGTGTATTTTAATGTAGCAATCGCATCTTCATAAACACCCGCCTCGGAAGGTTCTCCGCTACTTTTACTATAGCCTCTATAACTCACGATAAAAACATTGGCAAGTTCGGCTAATTTTAAGCTGTGCGACAAACGCCAATAAATATGCGCGCCGTTGCCGTGGAAATAGACGATGAGTTTCCGTGTATTAGGATTAGGAAAAAATAATGCGTGCAATCTGACCTCGGGGTCGAGTGACTGAAAAAATAATTCCTCAAATTCGGTATCCTCACAATTTCGGTCTGCGACCCGATTAAAATATCGGCACACCGATACGTCGTCCGCTAGCTGCCTCGCCGGCGCAAATGCAATCGCCTCAAAAATGCTATCTCCACAACCCGATAACGGTAATACGGACAACATAAAAAGAGAAACGAGTATTATCTTGGATACTATTGCCTTTACTTGAATTTGCATATTTTCAATATTCCTTCGGGCATATTATAGCCTGTTGCCGGTTCTAGCAGAGCACGCGACATCTTATATGTTCATCTATTTAATTTATGGAAACCAAAACCATGTGGCGCAAGCGGTTAGTTTGTGCAGATACGACGCAACTGACCTACACAACCACGCCAGGACTCTGCACAACGTGAGGTTGATTGACCTACCGGCTCAATCGGCGGTTCCCCTTGTGTTTTTCCTTTATTATTGATATGCTTTATATCAAATTTTTGATAAACCTAAAGACAAAAGAAAATCTTATGAAATTATTTATTAGTACATTACTATTAGCACTTACGATAGCCTTGTCCGCTTGTGTCAGCGAAGAGGGTGCTCGCAAACACGCTGCAAAAGGACATGCAGATGACTCAAAAGTCGGCATGATGTCGGGAATGATGTGGAAAGCATTTGTCTACAACACAAATGCAAAAGAACAGATGGAGTTGGGGCATTTTGAGTCGCGTGACGAATGCCACGAAGCAGTGCAAGCACATATGGCCGGACACGAGCAACCTAAGAAAGGACATCTTGCCTCGGCTTGCGTAGTCGTAAAGGCCGATAACTAAAAGTTTTAGCTATTTTATAACTTGACACAAGCGAGTTACGCTTTGTGTGCTTGCTCGCTTACGATCTTAGCCATTGCCGACGAATCAAGATCGGCATCGCCGCGTTCTACCAACGACCGCAGACAAGCGTACGCCCGTTTGAGGCCTTCTAAATCTATGCCTTTGCCGTCTACCGATTGGCAAGCAATTCTCAAGTCTTTGCAGTGCAAGCCTGCCTTAAACCCCGGTTTATAATCGTCGGAAAGCATACGCTGACCATGCACCTCAAGTATTTTGCTGTTCGCAAAACCACCCAGCAATGCTTTGCGTACTTGTCCCGCATCGACGCCTGCCGCTTTAGCAAACTCTATCGCCTCGGCGGTTGCCATAATGGTTTGTGCCACTAATAACTGGTTGCACGCTTTGGCAACTTGCCCTGCCCCGTGTTCACCGATACGGACGATATTGTCTCCGATGATTTGAAACACCGGTAAAACCCGATTGAATATTGCTTCCTTACCACCAACCATGATCGACAACTTACCTTCTATCGCACCCTGCTCCCCACCCGAGACAGGCGCATCCAACATCTCAATGCCTCGCGTCGAGAGTACACTCGCAATCTCCCGCGTAACTTCGGGAGAGATAGTACTCATATCAACTATGACATCGCCGCGTGCCGCGCCGTCGGCAAAACCATGCTTGCCTAATATCACTTGTTCTACATCGGGTGTGTCCGACACCATAGAAAAACAAAGGCTTGCCTCCATAGCCGCACTCGCCGGTGTATCGCATAAAATAGCACCTTGTTCTATTAAAGGTTTGGCAACTTCAGGGCGGCGTGCGAAAATGGACACCGGATATCCGGCGGACAGCAATCTCCGGACTAGAGGCCGTCCCATAATGCCGATACCGACAAAAGCAATTTTTTCGGACATTTCTTAAATATGCAAATCTTTTATTGATTGTAAGATGAAAACTTATTTTAACCAATTAGGCGGATTATTAGAAAAAAAATTAGATTGTTTTTATCTAATATCCGGCGAAGAACCACTGCAACTGATGGAAGCCGGCGATCTCATCAGGTCGGTAGCAAAAAAACAGGCCTATGAACAACGGCATCTATTTTTCGTAGACAGCGGTTTTGATTGGCAAAGTGTGGCACAACAAGCCGACAATCTCTCGTTGTTTTCACAACGGCGTATTATAGACATTCGCCTCGGTGCTACTAAATTGACCGGCAAAGGAAACGATTTTTTCAAGCGTGTGCTTGAAGCACCCCCGTCGGATGTGCTGTTTATAGTGCAGGCATCCAAAGTAGACGGGCGTTCGGCTTGGGTAAAGCGGGTTAGCGAAAAAGCCGTGTGGATACAAGTCTATTCAAAGAACTATAGCGAAACTAAAAGCTGGTTGATAGAGAGGATGCTACGCAATAATCTCAATGCCGAAGACGGTGTCGTCGAGATTATTGCGCAACGCTCGGAAGGCAATTTGCTATCGGCAGCTCAAGAAATAGAAAAGCTGAAGCTGAATTACGAAAACAAAACGATTAGTCTGCAACAAGCCGAACAAGTCATCGGCGACAGCGCGCACTACAGTGTCTACGAACTTGCCGATGCCGCAGTATGCGGCGATGCCGAACGCGCATTGAGAATTCTCAATAGTCTACAAAGCGAAGCGGCACCCGAGCAGTTAATTTTGTGGTCGCTGGCAAATAATATACGCACCTTGATTAAAATGGAATATCGTATCGCTACGGGTGAATCTCCGCCGGTGGTAATCAATACCGTATGGAAAAGCAAGCAAGCAACATTCCGCAAGGCACTGCAAAGGAAATTAAGCAGCCGCTGGTTGGAGATGCTATACGCCTGCTACGATACAGATCTGGCGATTAAAGGACAATCTTTGGAAGATAGTCGGCAACAATTACATCGCTTGGTGTTGACTATTTGTGGGGTACCCGTATTGGAGGAAAAACCAAATAGCCGTATACTATGAGGGTGTTATGAACGACCCACTATCTAAAAACACCGATTCTATTGCCGAGATCGGCAAACGCGTTAAAGCAAGCGCACCGTTCATTGCGAATGCCGATACTCGGACAAAAAACCGAGTGCTTTCGGCAACCGCAGAAATTCTAATCTCAAAGCGCAACACCTTGATTGCAGAAAACAGCAAGGATTTGGAAGCTGCACGCGAACGCAAAATCGGTGCCGCATTGATCGACCGTTTGGAACTCAACGCTGCGCGTATCGAGGC
Source organism: uncultured candidatus Poriferisulfidus sp. (assembly GCA_965215125.1). Taxonomy (GTDB): domain Bacteria; phylum Pseudomonadota; class Gammaproteobacteria; order Poriferisulfidales; family Oxydemutatoraceae; genus SP5GCR1. The sequence continues at coordinate 240,959 of OZ244052.1, forward strand.
AATGGTAGAAGGCTTGAATCAGATAGCGAGCTTGGACGATCCGATCGGTGAGATCTCGGATTTATGCACGCGCCCGTCGGGCATACGCGTGGGACGTATGCGGGTGCCTTTAGGTGTCATCGGTATCATTTACGAGTCGCGACCGAATGTAACGATAGACGCGGCAGCCCTGTGTATTAAATCCGGCAACGCCGCCCTATTGCGCGGCGGTTCCGAAGCGATACACTCTAATATCGCCATTGCACAGTGTCTATCCGAAGGCTTGCAAAAAGCCGGGCTTCCGGTAGACTGCGTGCAACTGATTCAAAAGCCGGGGCGCGAAACGGTGGGCGAAATGCTAAAGCTCGGTGATTGCTTGGACCTAATCATCCCGCGCGGCGGCAAAGCACTGATTGAGCATATTTGCCGAAACTCATCTATTCCGATTATCAAACATCTGCACGGGGTCTGCCATGTTTATGTCGACGACGGTGCCGATTTAGAACAAGCATTCGCTATTGCGGTGAATGCCAAAACGCAACGATTCGGTGTCTGCAATGCGATGGAAACCTTACTCGTTGCACAATCGGTAGCCGAGGCATTTTTACCGCGCTATGCACGCGAGATGGAAACACACCAAGTTGAAATGCGGGGTTGCGAGCAAAGTTGTGCCATTCTACCCGACATAAAGCGCGCCGGCGAAGCGGATTGGGGTGAGGAATATCTGGCACCTATACTTGCAGTTAAAGTCGTCTCGGATATAGAGGCGGCGATCGCACATATCAAACAATACGGTTCTCATCACACCGACGCTATCGTCAGCCGCGATTACACCCGCACGATGCGCTTTATTCGTGAAGTCGATTCCAGTTCGGTGATGGTCAACGCCTCCACCCGCTTTGCCGACGGTTATGAATACGGACTGGGTGCCGAAATCGGTATCAGCACCGATCGCCTGCATGTACGCGGACCGGTCGGGCTACAAGGATTGACGATACAAAAATATATCGTATTCGGGAACGGTCATATACGTGAATGAGCAAACTCGCATTACGGCAATCTACGGCGGTGCTTTTGACCCCGTTCACTTGGGACACATTAAAATCGCTCTGCACATCCTCGCCCAACCCGAAATCTCCCAACTTCGCCTACTACCGTGCTATCTGCATCCGGATAAAAACGAACCCTATGCAACATCGGTACACCGCTACAATATGTTAAAACTCATCGCTAAAGACTCCTTAACCGTAGATCATTGCGAGCTGGAACGTCGAGGCGTTTCTTACACCATTGATACGGTAAAACATCTGCGCGCAACACTGGGAGCCGAGATGCCGCTGGCATTGGTACTCGGACTGGACACTTATGTAACGATAAACAGCTGGCAAAGTGCCAAACAATTACCCTCGTTGCTACATTTGATAGTCGTCGCCCGTCCTAAAGCGAAGTTTGAGAACAGCAATCGTAATAAAAGTTGGCAGCCGGTTGATACATTACAAGAAATGACACGCCATACGGCAGGTACGGTTCACTTCATGTCCGAGCCGTTAATAGACATATCCTCAAGCCAAATCAGAACGATGATCGCACAGGGCATACAACCTCGCTATCAATTACCGGGAGTAGTGTGGAGCTATATCAAAAGAAACCGACTGTACGATTACAAAGAGTCGGCATGACATCCGAAGCACTAAAACAACTCGTGATAACCCAGCTCGAAGCCTTGAAGGCGCAAGACATCGTCGCCTTGGATATAAGCAACAAAACAACCGTCGCAGATTTTTTTATCATCGCCGGCGGCACCTCCACACGACACCGCCAAGCAACCGCCGAGCGTGTTATCGAAGCAAGCAAACTAAACGGTGTCAAAGTGCTGGGTTGCGAAGGTTTTGACGCCGCCGATTGGATATTAATAGACCTAGGCGATGTCGTACTACATATAATGAAACAAGCGGCACGCACGCGCTACGATTTGGAAAGTTTGTGGCAAGATACCGACACGCAAGCGCAGACACCGCATGCCGACACACATTAAAATACTCGCAGTGGGTCGGCGCATGCCGTCGTGGGTCAGCGACGGAATTGCAGACTACCAAAAACGCATGCACGATATACGCATAGAGATACTGGAAATACCGCAAGTCAAACGTACGGCATCTCACCCCTCCGCTAACGCCATGCAACAGGAGTGTGCAAAACTACTTTCGGCAACACCGACGGATGCCTATCTCGTTGCGCTCGATCAATCGGGATTACCGCTCAGCAGCGAACAACTCGCCACACAACTCAAACAGTGGATGCAAAACCATCAAGCGGTTGCTTTTATGATCGGCGGCAGCGACGGTTTGGATAATCGCTGCAAAAAAGCAAGCCGCGCGATGTGGTCTTTATCCAATATGACACTCCCCCATGCATTGGCTCGGTTGATGTTAGTGGAGCAACTCTATAGAGCGTGGACAATCCTTAAAGATCATCCCTACCATCGTAGTTAGAGACTAATGGGCACTATTCCCCTCCTATGGAGGGGTGGCCTATGCATTTTGCAATGCATGCGTTTAGCAGTTATGTTGAGGTTCTGAACAAAGTCACGCCGATTGACCTACCGGTTCAATCGGCGGTTCTATTCAGCCTGACAGGGTGATTATCATAATTATATAGCTCATAGCAGCTGAGTTTTTGCAGTGCCGGTACTTTCTCAACAGCTCCACATTGCTACTTGAGGTTGTCATATACAGTATTTTACCAGTACACCGGATTACCAATTATGCTACAATAAAGCTGTCAGTAGAAAACTCAGGAGAAATTAAGATGAACACACACTTGAATGCGGCCCACCACCAGCAGGAAGTGACAAACAACAACAATAATAGTTTTATTGATATATTGGCGGTGCTGTTAATCGGAGGTGTTGGCATGTTTATTGCCTTACTTGGCTTATATTTTGATAATCTTCCATTCTTGATAGTAGGATATATAATCGCAATCGCTTCTGCTTGGTCTGCTATATCTAAAGCTGGAAAGTCTACTATTGAGTTTATGAGGGAATATCGGAATTATAAAGCTGAGAAAAAGAACAAAGATCAATAGTGACGTTAATCCATTTGACGTTCCCCCATTTTTAGGATTACCCGCAAAGTTGGTATTCATGTTACTACTCTCACAGATATATCAGTGATTGATACCCTGATACGATAGTTCACCAGGCAATGGTTATCGCACTGGCAGGCGAAGGCGAACATAGATTTTATTGAAGAAGGCCTTCTAAAAATACTTTGACATGTATCCTAATCGCTATATGGACACGTACCGAAACGGCCCCTCTACCGCCTAACCCGCCGCTGTCGGTTGCGGTGAATGTAATCACCGCTTCTCCGCTCTGCTCGGCGGTTAGTGTAAAGGTGATACTCGTATTGGTCGTTATATCGTCGGTTTCCGCAGATGTCGTCACCGATACAATCGTTCGGCTCGACGACATCGCTTCCAATGTGACGATATCATCCACATCAAAATTATCATCCGCCACCGAGACAACAATATGAGCCGTACTATTCAGGGATAGTGTTTGATCCAATGACGGTGTAATCATAATTGTCGGTTTCGTATTCGCTTCTACTCGCACTTCAAATTCCTCCGAAATCCTTGAATTTGATAGACCTCTGCCGTCATTTACCGTCACCATAATCGTCGCACTACCGGCACCGACACCGCTAACTTCAAGTGTGCGGGTAGCACCATCGGTCGCAATAATCGTTGCGGTTGCAATCAGGCTATTGCCGGTATCAATGCTTACACTAAGGCTATCGTCGTCGTCGGCATCGTTTATTGTTACATTCAGCGTAGTCTTTGTTCCTTCCAACAATCTGATGGGTTGTTCGGGAATACCAATAATCGTCGGAGCCATGTTCCGCTCCACCGTCACCAAGACCGAAGCCGAAACCAACTCGGTGTGTTCATCGCTCACGGTGATATTGAGTGTTGCCACACCGGCTTTCAACCCTTTAATCTTTAGAGTTTGTGCGTCTCTTGTAACACTGCCGTTGGTCATTACCATCACACTGGTGGTCACCAATTCCACTACATCTTGGTTCTCATTCATTGCGGTTAGCGATAAAGTTAAGCTGTCGTCGGTATCGGCATCGGATACCGACACTGCAATAGCCTGCTCTCTGCCTTCCTTGACCGAGACTGTATTGTCAAAAGATGTAATCGTCGGAGGCGTGTTGACACGCACCGACACGGTTTTACTGTTTGTTGACTCGTTGCTGTCGGTTGCGGTGAATGTAATCACCGCTTCTCCGCTCTGCTCGGCAGTTAGTGTAAAGATGATACTCGTATTGGTCGTTATATCGTCGGTTTCTGCAGATGTCGCCACCGATACAATCGTTCGGCTCGACGACATCGCTTCCAATGTGACACTATCACCCAAATCGAAATTATCATCCGCCACCGAGACAACGACATCGGTCATGTCATTCAACTGCATCGTTGGAACGGTGGGCGGTGTAATCATAATCGTCGGTTTCGTATTCGCTTCTACTCGCACTTCAAATTCCTCCGAAATCCTTGAATTCGATAGACCTCTGCCGTCATTTACCGTCACCATAATCGTCGCACTACCGGCACCGACACCGCTAACTTCAAGTGTGCGGGTAGCACCATCGGTCGCAATAATCGTTGCGGTTGCAATCAGGCTATTGCCGGTATCAATGCTTACACTAAGGCTATCGTCTACATCGGCATCGTTTATCACAACATTCAGCGTAGTTTCTGTTCCTTCCAACAATCTGATGGGTTGTTCGGGAATACCAATAATCGTCGGAGCCGTGTTCCGCTCCACCATCACCGAAACCGAAACCGGAGCCGACTCGGTGTGTTCATCGCTCACGGTGATATTGAGTGTTGCCACACCGGCTTTCAACCCTTTAATCTTTAGAGTTTGTGCGTCTCTTGTAACACTGCCGTTGGTCATTACCATCACACTGGTGGTCACCAATTCCACTACATCTTGGTTCTCATCCATTGCGGTTAACGATAAAGTTAAGCTGTCGTCGGTGTCGGCATCGGATACCGACACTGCAATAGTCTGCTCTCTGCCCTCCTTGACCGAGACTGTATTGTCAAAAGATGTAATCGTCGGAGGCGTGTTGACACGCACCGACACGGTTTTACTGTTTGTTGACTCGTTGCTGTCGGTTGCGGTGAATGTAATCACCGCTTCTCCGCTTTGCTCGGCGGTTAGCGTAAAGGTGATACTCGTATTAGTGGTTATATCGTCGGTTTCTGCAGATGTCGTCACCGATACGATCGTTCGGCTCGACGACATCGCTTCCAATGTGACACTATCATCCAAATCGAAATTATCATCCGCCACCGAGACAATAATATCGGTCATGTCATTCAACTGCATCGTTGGAACGGTGGGCGGTGTAATCATAATCGTCGGTTTCGTATTCGCTTCTACTCGCACTTCAAATTCCTCCGAAATCCTTGAACTTGATAGATCTCTGCCGTCATTTACCGTCACCATAATCGTCGCACTACCGGCACCGACACCGCTAACTTCAAGTGTGCGGGTAGCACCATCGGTCGCAATAATCGTTGCGGTTGCAATCAGGCTATTGCCGGTATCAATGCTTACACTAGGGCTATCGTCGTCGTCGGCATCGTTTATTGTTACACTCAGCGTAGTCTTTGTTCTTTCCAACAATCTGATGGGTTGTTCGGGAATACCAATAATCGTCGGAGCCGTGTTCCGCTCCACCGTCACCGAAACCGAAGCCGGAGCCGACTCGGTGTGTTCATCGCTCACGGTGATATTGAGTGTTGCCACACCGGCTTTCAACCCTTTAATCTTTAGAGTTTGTGCGTCTCTTGCAACACTGCCGTTGGTCATTACCATCACACTGGTGGTCACCAATTCCACTACATCTTGGTTCTCATTCATTGCGGTTAGCGATAAAGTTAAGCTGTCGTCGGTATCGGCATCGGATACCGACACTGCAATAGTCTGCTCTCTGCCCTCCTTGACCGAGACTGTATTGTCAAAAGATGTAATCGTCGGAGGCGTGTTGACACGCACCGACACGGTTTTACTGTTTGTTGACTCGTTGCTGTCGGTTGCGGTGAATGTAATCACCGCTTCTCCGCTTTGCTCGGCGGTTAGTGTAAAGGTGATACTCGTATTGGTCGTTATATCGTCGGTTTCTGCAGATGTCGTCACCGATACGATCGTTCGGCTCGACGACATCGCTTCCAATGTGACACTATCATCCAAATCGAAATTATCATCCGCCACCGAGACAACGACATCGGTCATGTCATTCAACTGCATCGTTGGAACGGTGGGCGGTGTAATCATAATCGTCGGTTTCGTATTCGCTTCTACTCGCACTTCAAATTCCTCCAAAATCCTTGAACTTGATAGATCTCTGCCGTCATTTACCGTCACCATAATCGTCGCACTACCGGCACCGACACCGCTAACTTCAAGTGTGCGGGTAGCACCATCGGTCGCAATAATCGTTGCGGTTGCAATCAAGCTATTGCCGGTATCAATGCTTACACTAAGGCTATCGTCGTCGTCGTCGGCATCGTTTATTGTTACATTCAGCGTAGTTTCTGTTCCTTCCAACAATCTGATGGGTTGTTCGGGAATACCAATAATCGTCGGAGCCGTGTTCCGCTCCACCGTCACCAAGACCGAAGCCGAAACCGACTCGGTGTGTTCATCGCTCACGGTGATATTGAGTGTTGCCACACCGGCTTTCAGCCCTTTAATCTTTAGAGTTTGTGCGTCTCTTGCAACACTGCCGTTGGTCATTACTATCACACTGGTGGTCACCAATTCCACTATATCTTGGTTCTCATTCATTGCGGTTAACGATAAAGTTAAGCTGTCGTCGGGGTCGGCATCGGATACCGACACTGCAATAGTCTGCTCTCTGCCCTCCTTGACCGAGACTGTATTGTCAAAAGATGTAATCGTCGGAGGCGTGTTGACACGCACCGACACGGTTTTACTGTTTGTTGACTCGTTGCTGTCGGTTGCGGTGAATGTAATCACCGCTTCTCCGCTTTGCTCGGCGGTTAGTGTAAAGGTGATACTCGTATTGGTCGTTATATCGTCGGTTTCTGCAGATGTCGCCACCGATACGATCGTTCGGCTCGACGACATCGCTTCCAATGTGACACTATCACCCAAATCGAAATTATCATCCGCCACCAAGACAACGACATCGGTCATGTCATTCAACTGCATCGTTGGAACGGTGGGCGGTGTAATCATAATCGTCGGTTTCGTATTCGCTTCTACTCGCACTTCAAATTCCTCCAAAATCCTTGAACTTGATAGATCTCTGCCGTCATTTACCGTCACCATAATCGTCGCACTACCGGCACCGACACCGCTAACTTCAAGTGTGCGGGTAGCACCATCGGTCGCAATAATCGTTGCGGTTGCAATCAGGCTATTGCCGGTATCAATGCTTACACTAAGGCTATCGTCTACATCGGCATCGTTTATCACAACATTCAGCGTAGTTTCTGTTCCTTCCAACAATCTGATGGGTTGTTCGGGAATACCAATAATCGTCGGAGCCGTGTTCCGCTCCACCGTCACCGAAACCGAAACCGGAGCCGACTCGGTGTGTTCATCGCTCACGGTGATATTGAGTGTTGCCACACCGGCTTTCAACCCTTTAATCTTTAGAGCTTGTGCGTCTCTTGTAACACTGCCGTTGGTCATTACTGTCACACTGGTGGTCACCAATTCCACTATATCTTGGTTCTCATTCATTGCGGTCAGCGATAAAGTTAAGCTGTCGTCGGTGTCGGCATCGGATACCGACACTGCAATAGTCTGCTCTCTGCCCTCCTTGACCGAGACTGTATTGTCAAAAGATGTAATCGTCGGAGGCGTGTTGACACGCACCGACACGGTTTTACTGTTTGTTGACTCGTTGCTGTCGGTTGCGGTGAATGTAATCACCGCTTCTCCGCTTTGCTCGGCAGTTAGTGTGAAGGTGATACTCGTATTGGTCGTTATATCGTCGGTTTCTGCAGATGTCGTCACCGATACGATCGTTCGGCTCGACGACATCGCTTCCAATGTGACACTATCACCCAAATCGAAATTATCATCCGCCACCAAGACAACGACATCGGTCATGTCATTCAACTGCATCGTTGGAACGGTGGGCGGTGTAATCATAATTGTCGGTTTCGTATTCGCTTCTACTCGCACTTCAAATTCCTCCAAAATCCTTGAACTTGATAGATCTCTGCCGTCATTTACCGTCACCATAATCGTCGCACTACCGGCACCGACACCGCTAACTTCAAGTGTGCGGGTAGCACCATCGGTCGCAATAATCGTTGCGGTTGCAATCAAGCTATTGCCGGTATCAATGCTTACACTAAGGCTATCGTCGTCGTCGGCATCGTTTATTGTTACATTCAGCGTAGTTTCTGTTCCTTCCAACAATCTGATGGGTTGTTCGGGAATACCAATAATCGTCGGAGCCGTGTTCCGCTCCACCGTCACCAAGACCGAAGCCGAAACCGACTCGGTGTGTGCATCGCTCACGGTGATATTGAGTGTTGCCACACCGGCTTTCAATCCTTTAATCTTTAGAGTTTGTGCGTCTCTTGCAACACTGCCGTTGGTCATTACCATCACACTGGTGGTCACCAATTCCACTATATCTTGGTTCTCATTCATTGCGGTTAGCGATAAAGTTAAGCTGTCGTCGGTATCGGCATCGGATACCGACACTGCAATAGCCTGCTCTCTGCCTTCCTTGACCGAGACTGTATTGTCAAAAGATGTAATCGTCGGAGGCGTGTTGACACGCACCGACACGGTTTTACTGTTTGTTGACTCGTTGCTGTCGGTTGCGGTGAATGTAATCACCGCTTCTCCGCTCTGCTCGGCGGTTAGTGTAAAGGTGATACTCGTATTGGTCGTTATATCGTCGGTTTCTGCAGATGTCGTCACCGATACAATCGTTCGGCTCGACGACATCGCTTCCAATGTGACACTATCACCCAAATCGAAATTATCATCCGCCACCGAGACAATAATATCGGTCATGTCATTCAACTGCATCGTTGGAACGGTGGGCGGTGTAATCATAATCGTCGGTTTCGTATTCGCTTCTACTCGCACTTCAAATTCCTCCGAAATCCTTGAATTCGATAGACCTCTGCCGTCATTTACCGTCACCATAATCGTCGCACTACCGGCACCGACACCGCTAACTTCAAGTGTGCGGGTAGCACCATCGGTCGCAATAATCGTTGCGGTTGCAATCAGGCTATTGCCGGTATCAATGCTTACACTAGGGCTATCGTCGTCGTCGGCATCGTTTATCACAACATTCAGGGTAGTTTCTGTTCCTTCCAACAATCTGATGGGTTGTTCGGGAATACCAATAATCGTCGGAGCCGTGTTCCGCTCCACCGTCACCGAAACCGAAGCCGAAACCGACTCGGTGTGTTCATCGCTCACGGTGATATTGAGTGTTGCCACACCGGCTTTCAGCCCTTTAATCTTTAGAGTTTGTGCGTCTCTTGCAACACTGCCGTTGGTCATTACTATCACACTGGTGGTCACCAATTCCACTACATCTTGATTCTCATTCATTGCGGTTAACGATAAAGTTAAGCTGTCGTCGGTGTCGGCATCGGATACCGACACTGCAATAGTCTGCTCTCTGCCCTCCTTGACCGAGACTGTATTGTCAAAAGATGTAATCGTCGGAGAGGCATTGACTCGCACCGACACGGTTTTACTGTTTGTTGACTCGTTGCTGTCGGTTGCGGTGAATGTAATCACCGCTTCTCCGCTCTGCTCGGCGGTTAGTGTAAAGATGATACTCGTATTGGTCGTTATATCGTCGGTTTCTGCAGATGTCGTCACCGATACAATCGTTCGGCTCGACGACATCGCTTCCAATGTGACACTATCACCCAAATCGAAATTATCATCCGCCACCGAGACAATAATATCGGTCATGTCATTCAACTGCATCGTTGGAACGGTGGGCGGTGTAATCATAATCGTCGGTTTCGTATTCGCTTCTACTCGCACTTCAAATTCCTCCGAAATCCTTGAATTCGATAGACCTCTGCCGTCATTTACCGTCACCATAATCGTCGCACTACCGGCACCGACACCGCTAACTTCAAGTGTGCGGGTAGCACCATCGGTCGCAATAATCGTTGCGGTTGCAATCAGGCTATTGCCGGTATCAATGCTTACACTAGGGCTATCGTCGTCGTCGGCATCGTTTATCACAACATTCAGGGTAGTTTCTGTTCCTTCCAACAATCTGATGGGTTGTTCGGGAATACCAATAATCGTCGGAGCCGTGTTCCGCTCCACCGTCACCGAAACCGAAGCCGAAACCGACTCGGTGTGTTCATCGCTCACGGTGATATTGAGTGTTGCCACACCGGCTTTCAGCCCTTTAATCTTTAGAGTTTGTGCGTCTCTTGCAACACTGCCGTTGGTCATTACTATCACACTGGTGGTCACCAATTCCACTATATCTTGGTTCTCATTCATTGCGGTTAACGATAAAGTTAAGCTGTCGTCGGGGTCGGCATCGGATACCGACACTGCAATAGTCTGCTCTCTGCCCTCCTTGACCGAGACTGTATTGTCAAAAGATGTAATCGTCGGAGAGGCATTGACACGCACCGACACGGTTTTACTGTTTGTTGACTCGTTGCTGTCGGTTGCGGTGAATGTAATCACCGCTTCTCCGCTCTGCTCGGCGGTTAGTGTAAAGGTGATACTCGTATTGGTCGTTATATCGTCGGTTTCTGCAGATGTCGTCACCGATACGATCGTTCGGCTCGACGACATCGCTTCCAATGTGACACTATCACCCAAATCGAAATTATCATCCGCCACCGAGACAACGACATCGGTCATGTCATTCAACTGCATCGTTGGAACGGTGGGCGGTGTAATCATAATCGTCGGTTTCGTATTCGCTTCTACTCGCACTTCAAATTCCTCCAAAATCCTTGAATTCGATAAACCTCTGCCGTCATTTACCGTCACCATAATCGTCGCACTACCGGCACCGACACCGCTAACTTCAAGTGTGCGGGTAGCACCATCGGTCGCAATAATCGTTGCGGTTGCAATCAAGCTATTGCCGGTATCAATGCTTACACTAAGGCTATCGTCGTCGTCGTCGGCATCGTTTATTGTTACATTCAGCGTAGTTTCTGTTCTTTCCAACAATCTGATGGGTTGTTCGGGAATACCAATAATCGTCGGAGCCGTGTTCCGCTCCACCGTCACCAAGACCGAAGCCGCAACCGACTCGGTGTGTGCATCGCTCACGGTGATATTGAGTGTTGCCACACCGGCTTTCAACCCTTTAATCTTTAGAGTTTGTGCGTCTCTTGTAACACTGCCGTTGGTCATTACTATCACACTGGTGGTCACCAATTCCACTACATCTTGATTCTCATTCATTGCGGTTAGCGATAAAGTTAAGCTGTCGTCGGTGTCGGCATCGGATACCGACACTGCAATAGTCTGCTCTCTGCCCTCCTTGACCGAGACTGTATTGTCAAAAGATGTAATCGTCGGAGAGGCATTGACTCGCACCGACACGGTTTTACTGTTTGTTGACTCGTTGCTGTCGGTTGCGGTGAATGTAATCACCGCTTCTCCGCTCTGCTCGGCGGTTAGTGTAAAGATGATACTCGTATTGGTCGTTATATCGTCGGTTTCTGCAGATGTCGTCACCGATACAATCGTTCGGCTCGACGACATCGCTTCCAATGTGACACTATCACCCAAATCGAAATTATCATCCGCCACCGAGACAATAATATCGGTCATGTCATTCAACTGCATCGTTGGAACGGTGGGCGGTGTAATCATAATCGTCGGAGCCGTGTTCCGCTCCACCGTCACCAAGACCGAAGCCGAAACCGACTCGGTGTGTGCATCGCTCACGGTGATATTGAGTGTTGCCACACCGGCTTTCAACCCTTTAATCTTTAGAGTTTGTGCGTCTCTTGTAACACTGCCGTTGGTCATTACTATCACACTGGTGGTCACCAATTCCACTACATCTTGGTTCTCATTCATTGCGGTTAACGATAAAGTTAAGCTGTCGTCGGTATCGGCATCGGATACCGACACTGCAATAGTCTGCTCTCTGCCCTCCTTGACCGAGACTGTATTGTCAAAAGATGTAATCGTCGGAGAGGCATTGACTCGCACCGACACGGTTTTACTGTTTGTTGACTCGTTGCTGTCGGTTGCGGTGAATGTAATCATCGCTTCTCCGCTCTGCTCGGCGGTTAGTGTAAAGGTGATACTCGTATTGGTCGTTATATCGTCGGTTTCCGCAGATGTCGTCACCGATACGATCGTTCGGCTCGACGACATCGCTTCCAATGTGACACTATCATCCAAATCGAAATTATCATCCGCCACCGAGACAATAATATCGGTCATGTCATTCAACTGCATCGTTGGAACGGTGGGTGGTGTAATCATAATCGTCGGTTTCGTATTCGCTTCTACTCGCACTTCAAATTCCTCCGAAATCCTTGAATTTGCTATATCTCTGCCGTCATTTACCGTCACCATAATCGTCGCACTACCGGCACCGACACCGCTAACTTCAAGTGTGCGGGTAGCACCATCGGTCGCAATAATCGTTGCGGTTGTAATCAGGCTATTGCCGGTATTAATGCTTACACTAAGGCTATCGTCGTCGTCGGCATCGTTTATTGTTACATTCAGGGTAGTTTCTGTTCCTTCCAACAATCTGATGGGTTGTTCGGGAATACCAATAATCGTCGGAGCCGTGTTCCGCTCCACCGTCACCGAAACCGAAGCCGAAACCGACTCGGTGTGTTCATCGCTCACGGTGATATTGAGTGTTGCCACACCGGCTTTCAACCCTTTAATCTTTAGAGTTTGTGCGTCTCTTGTAACACTGCCGTTGGTCATTACTATCACACTGGTGGTCACCAATTCCACTACATCTTGGTTCTCATTCATTGCGGTTAACGATAAAGTTAAGCTGTTGTCGGTGTCGGCATCGGATACCGACACTGCAATAGTCTGCTCTCTGCCCTCCTTGACCGAGACCGTATTGTCAAAAGATGTAATCGTCGGAGGCGTGTTGACACGCACCGACACGGTTTTACTGTTTGTTGACTCGTTGCTGTCGGTTGCGGTGAATGTAATCACCGCTTCTCCGCTTTGCTCGGCGGTTAGTGTGAAGGTGATACTCGTATTGGTCGTTATATCGTCGGTTTCCGCAGATGTCGTCACCGATACGATCGTTCGGCTCGACGACATCGCTTCCAATGTGACACTATCACCCAAATCGAAATTATCATCCGCCACCGAGACAACGACATCGGTCATGTCATTCAACTGCATCGTTGGAACGGTGGGCGGTGTAATCATAATCGTCGGTTTCGTATTCGCTTCTACTGGAACTTTAATCGGCACCTCTTCAGACGGCGGCGGTCTGCCTTGATTGGGTATCACCGTGCCGTCGCTATATTTAAGCGCAGGATACTGCTCGGTGGTGCCAAAATCCCATGCTTCGTTACTCCAGCTTCTATATATCCCGGTTTGCATTGTGGGTCCTTGTAGTGCCATCGTTGTTATACCTTCGCCATCGTCACTTGTCTCTATTCCACTGGTATTTATATCCCAATAGCTGTTCGTGATGGAACCATTATTAATACCGACTAAACCGCCTACATTATAATCTCCTGAAACAAAACTCGTCGCATAGCTGTTCGTGATAATGCTAAGTATATTAGTTCCGACTAAACCACCTGCATTTCCATTTCCTAAAACAGAAACCATAGCATAGCTGTTCGTGATAGTGCCGCCTCTATTCCAACCGACTAAACCGCCAAGACTACTACCATTTCCTGAAACAGAAACCATAGCATAGCTGTTCGCGATAACACCGTAATTCTCACCAACTAAACCGCCTACATCGTTATCCCCTGAAACAGAACCCATAGCATAGCTGTACGTGATAGTACCATCTCGATTAAGACCGACTAAACCGCCTACTTCAAAATTCCCGATAATGTTGACACTTAGTAAACCAACATTAGTAATTTCAGCCCCACTGCCCGTGTAACCGAACAAGCCTATTTGGCGCGTACCACTTCTATCAATCGTAAGATTAGAAATCGTAAAACCTTTGCCTTCAAATTCGCTCCTGAAAGCATTAGAGAAAGAATCCCCAATCGGCTGCCAACCTGCTCCCGTAGTCCATGTAATCCTGTTAGCTGTTGAACTATAGCTTTCATCGTCGTTAAAGTCTAAATCTCTCGTCAGTTCATAGCCTCTGCACACGTTATTAGGACAACCTACTGAAACCTCAAGTGCCGTCTCGCTTTCTCTATAGCCGGTCCCGTCCAGTTGATAACGTATCGCATTCAACTCCTCTAAATTATCAACCTCTATCAAACCGTCATCATCCCTATCAACATCTCCGTTAAACTCATAATAATTAAGATAGAGAGTATAAATAACAGTTTGCATTATTGCACCCCCATTCTCAACCTCAATTGTGATTGTAGTTATCCCGTCGGTGTTTAACGAAATCATGCCACTCTCATCACCACTATCTATAGTTCTTGTCTCCTCGTTAGCCGTAATATAAACCTTAGCATCGAGATTTACTGTTATTGGTCTGAACTGTATTGTGCTTGCACTACTAACTAACGTCCCTCTGTAGCTCGGCACTACCACATCAAAATCAGGCGATAAATTACCTTCCACTAATTGCAATTCCTTCAAGCCATCTCTCAGTACGGGCGACAACAAACTACCACAGACAGGTGGGTCTGTTATGGTATCATCCGTACTTGTTGTACGACATTCGCTACTATCCGTGTTAGGATTGTCGGTATATTTAAGGATTGGATATTGGCTGCCAGTGCCGAAATACCAATTCGTAGTACTCCATTCGTAATAGGGTTTGTTACTGTCTGTGTCTTGTGCGCTCCCTGCTATCAATTCCCCCCTGGTTTTACCCATGCCATTGGCACCTCCTGCTATTCCACTGGTATTTATATCCCAATAGCTGTTCGTGATAATACCTCTACTATTCCTACCGACTAAACCGCCTACATCGCTACCTTCTGAAACAGAAGCCGTCGCATAGCTGTTCGTGATAGAACCTCCACTATTCAAACCGACTAAACCGCCTACCCGAACAACTCCTGAAACAAAACCCGTCGCATAGCTGTTCGTGATAGTGCCTTCATTCCTACCGACTAAACCACCTACATCATTATTACCTCCTGAAACAGAACTCGTCGCATAGCTGTTCGTGATAGAACCAGCATTCCTACCGACTAAACCGCCTACCCAGAGAACTCCTGAAACAGAACCTATCGCATAGCTGTTCGTGATTGTACCGTCATCATTCCTACCGACTAAACCGCCTACATCAGAACGCCCGATAATGTTCACATTTAGCAAAACAACATTAGCAATTTGAGCACCACTACTCGTGTAACCAAACAGACCTACTTCACCCGTGTCACTTCTGTCAATCGTAAGATTAGAAATCGTAAAACCATTGCCTCCAAACTCGCTCCTGAAAGCATTAGAAGAATCCCCAATTGGCTGCCAACCTGCTCCCGTAGTCCATGTAATCCTGTTGGCTGGTGAACTATAGCTTTCATCGTCGTTAAAGTCTAAGTTTCTCATCAATTCATAGCCTCTGCATCTGTTGTTGGGACAACCTACTGAAACCTTAAGTGCCGTCTCGCTTTTTCTATAGCCGGTCCCGTCCAGTTGATAACGCATCGCATTCAACTCCTCTAAATTATCAACCTCTATCCAACCATCATCATCCCTATCAACATCTCCGTTAAACTCATAGTAATTGAGATAGAGAGTATAAATAACAGTCTGTGTTGTTTCACCTCTATTCTCAACCACAATTGTGGTTGTAGTTATCCCGTCGGGGTTTAACGAGATAATGCCGCTCTCACCACCACTATCTATAGCCGTACCTCTCTCCTCGTTAGCCGTAACATAAACCTTGGCATCGGGATTTACTGTTATTGGTCTAAACTGTATTGTGCTAATACTATTAACTGCCGTCCCTCTGTAGTTCGGCACTACCACATCAAAATCAGGCGATAAATCGCCTTCCGCTAATTGCAATTCACTCAAGCCATATCTCAGTGTAGACGACAACAAACTACCACAGAGAGGTAGATCTGTTGTGGTATCGTCTTCACGGCATTCACTACTAACTGTTCTAGGATTATCCGTATATTTAAGGATTGGATATTGGCCACTAGTGCCGAAATACCAATTCGTAGTACTCCATTGGTAATAGGGTTTGTTACGGTCTGTGTCTTGTGCACTCCCTGCTATCAATTCCCCCCTGGTTTTACCCATGCCATTGGTGCCTCCTACTATTCCACTGGTATTTACATCCCAATAGCTGTTCGTGATAGAACCAGCATTCCTACCGACTAAACCGCCTATATTTCTATCAACTCCTGAAACAAAACCCGTCGCATAGCTGTTCGTGATGGTGCCACTGAAATTATCACCGGCTAAACCGCCTACATCGCTATCTCCTGAGACAGAACCTGTCGCATAGCTGTTTGTGATGGTGCCACTGAAATTATAACCGACTAAACCGCCTACATTACTATCAACTCCTGAAACAGAACCCGTCGCATAGCTGTTCGTGATAGAACCCCTACTATTATCACCGACTAAACCGCCTACATCGCTACTTCCTGAAACAGAACTCGTCGCATAGCTGTTCGTGATGATGCCATTGAAATTATAACCGACTAAACTGCCTACATTTCTATCTCCTGAAATAGAACCCGTCGCATAGCTGTTCGTGATAGCACCTCCATTACGACCGACTAAACTGCCTACATCAAAATTCCCGATAATGTTCACATTTAGTGAACCAACATTAGTAATTTCAGCCCTACTGCCCGTGTAACCGAACAAGCCTATTCCAGACGTGCCACTTCTGGAAATCTTAAGATTATAAATCGTAAAACCGTTGCCTTCAAACTTGCCACTGAAAGCATTAGAGAGAGAATTCCCAATCGGCTGCCAGCCTGCTCCCGTAGTCCATGTAATCCTGTTGGCTGTTGAACTATAGCTTTCATCGTCGTTAAAGTCTAAGTTTCTCATCAATTCATAGCCTATGCATCTGTTTTTAGGACAACCCTCGGTAATTCCCATCACCGTCTCGGTGGTTGTCGTCCTATAACTCGTGCCGTCCAGTTGATAACGAATTGCATTTAAGGTTTCCAAATCGTTGATGTCTATCAGCCCGTCTCTATCGGTGTCTATGACGGTGTTGGTTTGAGCAACTATATTCGTGCTGAATAGTGCAAATAAGATAATCAACAAGAGGGTTTTCATTTTTTCAATAAATCATTATAGTTTCTCTAACTTTTCTACATTATAATAATTTTGAAATAATAATCCACCTGACTTTACCCCATTTTTAGAACCACCCCGTCAGGCAAAGCCTGCCACCCCTGCAAAGGAGGGGAATAAACCACCCCGTCAAAAGGTTTTACATTTTGTAATATTTACTAAGATTCTGCACAACGTTACGCCGATTGACCTACTGGCTCAATCGGCGGTTCTGTTGCGCCTGCCACCCCCCCATACGGATTTTAGCAATTACGCATATAATAGGCTTATAGCCGAAGTTTCCCCCCAAGTTGAATGGTATGACTGAAAATAGCGACGATTACATGCTGTCCATAGAGCGTTTTTTGAATATCTTGCTTTCGCAGCAAGGTCTATCGGCGAATACACTGGCCGCATATAGGCACGATTTACAAGGTTTCGCCGCACAACTGAAAAAACAAGGTAAAGGTTTGAACAGCGCAGAAAGAATAGACATACAAAATTACCTTTTAAGTCGGCTGGAACAAAATTATGCCGTCAAATCCAATACCAGATTACTCTCAACCTTGCGTAAATTTTACGCGTGGATGATGCAGAACAAACTGATAACGATAAACCCTTGCGACCGGATTCATTCAAGCCGACAAGGACGACATTTACCCCAAGTGCTCGGCGAAGAGGAAATCGAGCGGCTACTCGAAGCCCCCGACATCACGACACCCGAAGGGCTGCGTAACAAAGCGATGTTGGAAGTGATCTATGCCTGCGGGTTGCGCGTCTCCGAACTCGTCGACCTGGTGTTCTCGCAACTGTCTTTGGATGCCGGATATTTGAGGATTATGGGCAAGGGTAATAAAGAGCGTCTAGTACCCATCGGCGAGCAGGCGTGCGAGTGTCTGGAACTCTATATCAAGCAGGCTCGCCCGCAATTACTCAAATCGGGACAACACTGCGATTATGTTTTTATATCCAAACGCGGCAGGCACATGACCCGTCAGACCTTTTGGTATGCGCTGAAACGCTTGGCAAATATTGCCGAGATTACAAAGCCCTTTTCACCGCATACGCTAAGGCACGCCTTCGCAACCCACCTACTCAATCACGGTGCCGACCTACGTGTTGTACAATTACTATTAGGACATAGCGATTTATCAACTACGCAGATATATACTCATGTTGCTAAACAACGCTTAAAAGATTTACATCAACTACATCATCCGAGGAGTTAATTATGTATCGTATATTTATTATTGCCGTCGCACTCTTACTATGCGCCACCCAAGCCGCAACCGAAGAAGCGGTTGTAGAAGAAAAACTGAAAAGTTCCCTGAGTAATCATCTTCCCGGGAGCTTGGAGATTCGCGAGACACCCTTAAAAGGCATCTACGAAGTCGTTCACGATAAAAGCAATGTGTTCTACACCGATGCCAACGGTGATTTCTTACTGCAAGGTGCTTTGATCGACATAAAGCAACGCAAAGATTTGACCGACGAGAGATTAAAACAAGTGCGTCAGGAAACCCTCGCCGAAGTTCCTGCCGATCGTTTTATAGAATTCGGTAACCCCGAAGCCGAGCACGAGGTCGTGGTGTTCACCGATGTCAACTGCGGTTATTGTAGAAAACTGCATAACCAACGAACCCGATACGCCAAGCATGACATCAAAATCCGTTATTTATTGACCCCTGTTTTAGGTTCCGACTCAACCGATAAATCAACGAGCGTTTGGTGCGCGGACGACCGCCAAACCGCGCTTACCGATGCAAAGATGGACAAAGATATACCTAAGGTCCGCTGCGACGCAAACCTAGATAACAACTTGAAAATCATGCGAGGTTTTGATATCCGCGGCACCCCTGCCATCTTGCTGGAGGACGGTACCCTGCTCAGGGGTTATGTAGAACCCGAACAACTGCTGGAACAAATAGAATTATCAAAGGAAGGATAGTCGTACAAAAAACCGCTACGGGTGAACAAGATGGACACCCTGATTGCTTTGCCGGGAAATAACTTGGCAAGCCCCGCTTCATAACAGCGCATCTGCGGTAAATAATGGGATGCCAATCGGTGATAAAACCGCTTCGCATCCTGCTCGGGCGGTTTGTTGCTCTTGTAATCGATAATCCATACTTGATCTTGCGCAACACACACCCGATCTACCTTGCCGTAAACGATACGCCCGTCGTCGTCCTGATACAACAAAGGCATCTCATGATAAGTTCTGCTATAGTGCGATTTATTAAATAACACCTCCAGTTCGGGGTTCTGCACTAAAGACCACGCCTCTTCGGCGCACACATTGCGGATATCGTCGTCGACATCGGAGTAATTCTCAAACTCGCGCTTGAACATTGACAAGTTGTCGTACGATTTTTGACCCAGTAATTCCAGAGCTTTGTGTGTCGTCGTGCCATGCAGTCTTGCGCGATCGGTTGCCGGTGTGGATGAAAATACTTTTTCCATCCCCACACGGCTAGGCTCTATCTGCTGCACCGTAGTATTCATCGGCACTTCGCCGTCAAACAATTTCAAGTCCGGCAACGGCTCGGAGCTTGGTTCGGCAACCTCTGCTTGCGTGCCGTTTGCTTGTTTTAAGGGATCATCCCCGAAAACCGTTTGCTCACCGCACGACTCTTTAATCAAGCGATACCAGTGCTTGTGTGTGGACTCGGTTTTGCCGCTACCCGAAATAAAAAGGTATTGCTTCGCCCGCGTCAGCGCAACATACATTAAATTCATCTCCTCTCTGAGGTTGCGGGCGCGACGCGTTTCGGTCAATTCGGATAATATCCGACTACGCTCGGAGGTGGGCGGCATCAATACAAAATGCCTAGGACGTTCATCGTCGGTCGGCCAATCAACCAACACATCGTGGGTCTCTTTGTTCGGTAGCTTAAAAGCACAGTCTATCAAAAACACAACGGGGGACTCCAAGCCTTTGGCACCGTGTATGGACATCATCTTCACACAATCTTGCCCTTCGGGTGCTACGACTTCCTCACCCTGGTCTTGCACGAGTGCGGCGTGATCCAAAAAACGAGCGATATCGGGATAGCGACCACTATCGTAATCAAGCGTGTATTCCAAAAAAGCCTCCAAATAGAGTTGGACTTGCTCGCGTTCTATAGGATGCACCGATGTTTTATATCGGCTGATTAGATTTTGTTCGGCAAAAATCGTATAGAGTAAATCGTGTATAGGAAGACGACCGCAAAGCGTACTCCACTTTTTGAAACTATGATAAATCCCCGACCACGGTTCACCTCTATCGGCTAAATGCTTCAGCTTAGTGAAGTACTGCGCGCCTTCCTGACAACCGAGTTCCAACAAATGCCGATCGCTCAACGAATAAATCGGACTGCGTAATACTTGAGTAAGTGCTAAATCGTTATATGGGTTATGCAGTGCTGCCAACAACTGCAACATATCGGCAACTTCCAATCGGTTGAGCAAACCTGCTTCGTACGAGCTGACGACCGGAATCTGTCGATGGCGCAACGCCCGTGTGAACAATTCAAAGTGTGTCTTTTGTCGGGCGATGACCAATATATCGCGATACGCGATAGGTCTGGGTCCGTCGGAATCTTCGACGGTCATCCGGCTTTGATACAGCCGTGCAATCGTTTGTGCCACGGTTGCCGCTTCTTCGCTGCGCGAATTCTGCGACGACAACAGCGGAGCCTTCAGAGGGTTGCGCCATTCACCGTCATCGTCCGCCTTGTCGGCAACTGCGGGTTCAAACAAATCAAATATGCGGACGCCGCCTTTGATATCGCGCTTCGTATGATGGTGCTTGAAATCCGACAATAGATTATTACGGGTAAAGACTCTATTCACAAAATCAATAATCTGCGGGGCAGAACGATACGAGATATCCGCACTCTCCTCAATCCCCGCTAAATGCGCCTTAAGCCATTGCCCGGCTTTGACCTGCAACTCGGGGTCGGCGCGCCTAAAACCGTAAATCGATTGCTTGCGATCACCGACGATAAACACACTGCCACCTTGTTGAGATGCAATTTCCTGCATCAACGGCTGTAGCAACTGCCATTGCGTCGGATTGGTGTCTTGGAATTCGTCTATCAAAACATGCTCTATGCGCGAAGCCAGCCGGTATTGTATCCAGTGACTGCCGTAATCGGGTTGGGTCAATAGCTTGCTTGCGATACTTTCCAAATCGCCGAAATCAAGGAGCTTATGTTGCTGCTTGAGTGCCGTATAAATATCCAATACACGGCTACCGACTTTATACCACGCTTGGTTCAAGTAATAGTTGTTGTTACGGTTAATGCCCTCGCGCATTTGCATCACCGCCTCGCTGATCTCGGCACACAAAGTAAGTAGCCGCTCAGCCCCCGACTCGCCCAGCGATTTTACTAACGCTTTACTCAAGTCACGCTGCCTCGGCAAGCCTTTACCTGTGTGAATACATTTGTTGAGCTTATCAAAGTCATCGTCGGAGAGTTCGTCCAATACAACGAGTTTGCTCAAACATTCGGCGTGTTCAATATTCTTTATCGTTTCATGCCCGCCCAATAAGATGCCGTAGTCGGCAACCGAGTCGCGTATGCCCTGCCATATCCGAGAGACGGGTAGCGTGTCGGCAATTTTCAACTGCGTATACAAATGCTTGTCGGCCTCATCGGCACCGACCGAGTTATCCGAAACATAGCTCAACCAATCGTTTTGCCGCGCTAAAAAAGCCTCCAGTATAGTGCGCATAACATTCACACTACGAATTTCCGCATAAAGCGTATCCAGAGCGTCGCTGATTTCCTTGTCTTGGGGAGTCGTTGTTGCAAATAATGTATCTATCGCCTTCGCTCGCCATTCCTCTGCGTTTTCTGCAATCCGAAAATCCAAAGGCACACGGCTTTGCAACGGGCATAAAGAAATTAGCTTTTGACAAAAGGCATGAAAAGTGGTGATTTGCAGTTGCTCGGTTGAATGTAGCAATCGCTCGTAAAGATGTCTCGCCCTTTCACTATATTTTTCGACATCCTCTATACCGATCTCCCTAAGATCGGCTGCCAAGCCATCCGCTGTTCGGGTACTCCATTCAAGCACTCGCGCCTCTACCCGCTCGCGCATTTCATCGGCAGCTTTGTTGGTAAAAGTAATCGCCAATATAGAACCCGGGCAAACATCGTCCAACAATAACCTCAACACACGAGAGATCAATAACCATGTTTTACCGGTGCCTGCCGATGCATATACGATGCCGCTGGCTTGCGGTGAAAGTAACTTGAGTAAAGATTCCATTAGCAGTCTATGTTTTGAAGCATTAGTTTAGCCTAAGGCGGATACTTTAGAGTAGTATTCCCCTCCTTCGGAGAGATGGCAGGCGCAATAGAACCGCCGAAGAACCGCCGATTGAGCCGAGTAACCCCCCTACTTACTCCGGTTTGGCAGAAGGTTTTTCCCATCAAATTCAAAGGCTTATAGAGATTTTGGAAATAAATGACCTTGAAACTCTTTTTTTTAGTAAAAAAGTGTCCTTATTATTCTGTTTTTTACGCTAAAATAGAACCATGTATAAGAGGCTATTTACTCCTCCCAAAAAATCTAGTTTTTTTCTCTTCGGTCCAAGAGGCGTAGGGAAAACTCATTTTATAAGGTCTTTCTACAAAAAATCCCTCTTTTTTGACCTTCTCCAGTCCTCCCTGTACCAGAGCTTCCTTGCCTCTCCCGAGAGGCTATCGCAACAAATTCCCTCCGACTATACGGGATGGGTTGTTATTGACGAGGTTCAGAAAGTTCCGGCTCTTTTAGATGAAGTGCATAGGCTCATAGAAACAAGGAAACTTCTTTTTGTTCTCACCGGCTCAAGTGCAAGAAAGCTAAAGAGAGAGCGAACCAACCTCCTTGCCGGCAGGGCTTTAAGATGCCTTATGTATCCCCTTAGCGTAGAGGAGTTAAAAGATGACTTTGACTTAAAAACTTCTCTGGAGTTAGGTCATATACCTAGAGTATTTTCATCGGAAAACCCGAAGGCTTTTCTAAAAAGTTATATTGAAGTCTACTTGAAAGAGGAAATCCAACAAGAAGGATTAACTCGAAGTCTTCCCGCTTTCAGTCGCTTTTTAGAAAGTGCGAGCTTTGCTCAGGGTTCGCCTCTTGTGATGACTAATATAGCGAGAGATTGCCATGTGTCGGCAAAAGTCGTGGAAAATTACTTCTCCATTTTAAGGGATACTCTTTTATCTTATGAACTTCCCATTTTTTCAAAAAGAGCAAAACGGGCTCTAATGAATAAAAGGAAATTTTATTTTTTTGATGTCGGTGTGTTCAAGGCGATACGACCGCAAGGTGTTTTAGATTCTAGTTCTTATCTAAATGGAATTGCACTAGAAACTCTCGTTTTGCAGGAAATCTCGGCATACAATGAAATCCACCAATTAGGCTACGAAATTTTCTACTGGAGAACGAGAAAACATTTAGAAGTGGATTTCATTCTCTATGGAGAGAAGGGGTTTAAGGCCATTGAGGTAAAGTGCCAAGAGAGGATTAACCAAAAGGATTTTAAGGGACTACTTGAGTTTAAGAAAGACTATCCTGAAAGCGACCTTCTGTTTCTTTACATCGGTTCAAAAGATTATAGCTATCAAGACATTCAAATTCTTAATGTAGAAAGGTTCTTAAAGAATTTAAGCACCTTTCTTTAAGGTTGGAAGAGCATGTACCGACACTGTACTTGTACAGATACGCTGCGACCACCCCGTCAGGCTGCGCCTGCCACCCCTCCGAAGGAGGGGAATAACTATTCCCACGGGTGTTGTTCTCCTAGCAGTTCTTTTAATTTGGCACTTCGGTCGGGAGCGGTCATCAGGGCTTCGCCTATCAGGTAGGCGTGTATATGGTGTTCGGCGAGTGTTTGTATATCGGCAGGGGTGTTGATGCCGCTCTCGCTAATCACGACTTTGTCTTCGGGGATTTGTGCCGCAAGCGCAATACTGGTTTCCAGTTTGGTTTCAAAAGTACGAAGGTTGCGGTTGTTGATGCCGATGAGTTCAATGCCGTCAAGTTTTAGGGCGCGTTCCAGCTCCGCTGCATCGTGTATTTCTACCAACACATCCATATCGAGTTCGCGTGCCTTGCCGTATAGGGCATGTAGCTGTGCGTCTTCGGGCAGTGCGGAGACAATCAGCAAGATGCAGTCGGCACCGATGGCTCGGCTTTCGTATAGTTGATATTCGTCTATGATGAAGTCTTTTTGCAGGGTTGGTAACATGCAGTGACGGCGCACTAGATCCAGTATGGGGGCCGAACCTTTGAAGAATTTTTTATCGGTGAGTACGGATAAGCAGCTTGCACCTGCCATCATGTAGTTGCGGGCAATTTCCAGTGGGTTAAAGTCTTCGCATAGCATGCCTTTACTGGGAGACGCACGCTTAATCTCGGCGATGATTGCGGTTTGTTTGTTTGCCACGCGTCCCTTTAATGTACGAGCAAAGCCGCGCGGTGCACCTTGCTCTTGTGCGTAGTCCTTGAGTGTGTCTATACTGTGCCGTTCGCGCAGTTCGGCAATTTCCTGTCTCTTATGTGCGAGTATCTCGGGCAGTATGGATTGTCGCTCAGGCATCGTTCGCTGCCTCTGCTCGGCTGACTTCGATCAATCCCTGTAGTTTGTCCGAGGCTTGCCCTGAGCGCATCGTGCGCATCGCCGTCTCGGCACCCTCTTTGACATCGGATGCCAGTTGCGCAATATAAAGTGCCGCACCGACATTCATCGCAATCGCCTGTGAGGCGGGTGTATTGCCTTCAAGTGCGGCTTTGAGCATTTGTAAGCTATGTTGCGGCGATCTAGTTTGTATCGCCGATAGCACTACGGGACTGTAAGCAAAGTCTTCGGGGGTCAGTGTGTATCGTCGGGTTTTGCCGTCGGTGATTTCTACGATATGTGTCGGTGATGCAGGACTTATTTCGTCCAAACCGTCCTCCGAATGTACTACCATCACTCGCTTAACATCTAGTGCAACCGCTGCTTGTGCCATCGGTTCAAGCCAAGCGCGGTCAAATACTCCGATTACCCGATACGGTGCGCGTGCCGGATTGGTCAGCGGACCTAAAAGATTGAACACGGTACGCACACCGAGCGATTTGCGGATGCCGACAACATGGCGCATCGCCGGGTGAAAGTTAGGGGCAAACAAAAAACCTATGCCGACTTTTTCTATACACGCACGCACCGCATCGGTGGATAAATCAATGCGTACTCCTGCCAATTCCAGACAATCGGCACTACCGCAATGGCTTGAAACCGAACGGTTGCCGTGCTTGGCTACAACCGCGCCGGCGGCTGCGGCAACCAATGCCGAACCGGTGGAGACATTAAAAGTCGTAGCACCGTCGCCGCCGGTACCGCAAGTATCCAGTAGGTGGTCGGCTTGGATGTCCAGTGTTATCGCAAAGTCAAGCATCGTTCGGGCGGCGATCGTCAGTTCCTCTATCGACTCGCCCTTGGCGCGCAGCGCAACCAGCAAAGCACCGGCTTGAACGGCATCCATCTCTCCGCGCATCAATGTCTCCATCACACCTCTCATTTCTTCCGGCGATAGGCTACAACCGCCGACAAGTTTATCTATCAGCTTGTTAAATTGCATCTTCAAGAAAGTTTTTCAGTAATTTGTGACCGTATTCGGTCAATATAGATTCCGGATGAAACTGCACACCCACCGTCGGATAACTACGATGGCGTATCCCCATAATCTCTTCTCGTTGATGATCGTCTAATTCGGTCCACGCAGTCATCTCCAAACATTCGGGCAAAGACTCCGCTTCAATCACCAACGAGTGATATCGGGTTGCCTGAAAAGGGCTGTCTATACCGGTGAACAGACCTATTCCGGTATGATGAATCTCCGAAGTTTTACCGTGCATGATACGCTTCGCATGGCTTATGGTGCCACCGAAAGCCTGACCGATCGCCTGATGACCTAAACAGACCCCGAGTATAGGAATGTGTTCTGCAAAATGTTCTATCACCGCAAGCGATATACCTGCGGAGTCGGGCGTGCCGGGTCCGGGAGAGATTAAAATCCGCTGCGGCTTGATGTCGTCGATCGCATCGGTGTCTATGCTATCGTTGCGCACAACCCTAGTCTCCACACCCAGTTCCCCTAGATACTGCACCAAGTTATAAGTGAAGGAATCGTAATTGTCTATAACCAGTATCATCTCTCAACTATCCTCAAACAAAATCTTTTGCCGTTTGTGCGGCAGCGAATAATACATTCGCTTTGTTCATCGTCTCCATCCATTCTTTATCGGGTTCGGAATCGTAGACCAAACCGGCACCCGTCTGCACGAATAATGTCTGCTCCTTGATGACCGCAGTGCGTATCGCAATCGCAG
The DNA here is from genome assembly GCA_965215125.1 of uncultured candidatus Poriferisulfidus sp. Taxonomy (GTDB): domain Bacteria; phylum Pseudomonadota; class Gammaproteobacteria; order Poriferisulfidales; family Oxydemutatoraceae; genus SP5GCR1. The sequence goes on from OZ244052.1 coordinate 267,726, forward strand.
TATCCATAATGCCGTTCCAACCTATATAACCGACCGCCCCCGAATAGATATTGCGCTTGATCGGTTCCAGTTCGGCAATGATCTCCATCGCCCGCACTTTGGGCGCACCCGAGACGGTGCCGGCGGGGAAAGTTGCCCGCAATACTTCTATGGCACCGATATCTTGCTTCGCTGTGCCGACGACATTGGAGACGATGTGCATAACATGCGAGTAGCGTTCTATCAACATCTGCTCGGTTACCTTCACACTCCCCGCCCTCGATACGCGCCCGATGTCGTTGCGCCCTAGGTCTATCAACATCAGATGTTCGGCAAGCTCTTTGGTATCCGATAACAATTCTTTTTCCAACCGCAAGTCTTCGGCATCGGTCTCGCCTCGGCGACGGGTGCCGGCAATCGGTCTCACGGTGAGGCAGTCGGCCTCTTTGCGCACTAAAATCTCCGGCGAAGAACCCGCTATTTTGAAATCATCAAAATCAAAATAAAACATATAGGGCGAAGGGTTCAACCTTCTTAACGCACGATACAGATTGAACGCATCGCATTCAAAAGGTGCTTGCATGCGCTGTGATAAAACGATTTGCATCGCCTCGCCGTCAATAATATAACGGCGACATTGTTCTACGGCATCCATATAGGCACTTCGCTCGAAACCGAAAGCGAAGCTATCTTTATCCGGCACCTTAATCGTTGTGGACGGCGGATGTTTAAGCGGTTCATGCAACCGAGTCTCTAATTGTGCCAAAGCATCTACCGCGTGTTGATAGCCGTCGGTCTTCGACGCATCGGCATAGACTATCAACGACAATGTGCCTCTTAAGTTATCAATCACTGCAATCTGCATAGACACCAATAGCAATATGTCGGGCGTGCCGAGTTCATCGGTCTTGTTGTTATGCCCTAACTTGGGCTCTATATAGCACACCGTTTCATAACCGAAATAACCGACCAAGCCGCCGCAAAAACGCGGCAACGACTCTACCTTTGCAATTTTGAAACTAGCGAGATAATCGTCTATCCACGCCAACGGATCGGACACCGTTTGTTGGGAACTCAGGCACCCGTCCTCGTATAAACTGACGGTGAAATCGTTCACGCAAATATAATTATTACAGCTGGTTCCGATGATTGAATACCGCCCCCAATAGCGACCTTCGCTTGCAGACTCAAGCAAATAACTATTGGGGTCGTTTGCCAGCTTTAGATAAACACCGACCGGAGTGTCCAAGTCCGTGGGCAGTTCTCGCAGCAAAGGAATATGAGTGTAACCTTGTGCTGCCAGCTGCTCGTATTCGCTACGGCTAATCATTGCATTTTATCGGCGTTGTTTATGCGGTCGCGCATCTCGGCAATCGTGCGCCGGTAATCGTCGCTACCGAATATCGCAGAACCGGCAACAAAGGTGTCGGCACCCGCAGCCTTCACTTCGGCAATGTTCCCTGTTTTAATGCCACCGTCCACCTCCAGCCGTATTGATGTTGCGTGCCGATCCAGAAGTTCACGAGTTTGCCTGACCTTGTCTAAAGTCGAAGGAATGAATTGCTGGGCGGCTCGCCCCGGCACGACCGACATCAGTAGAACCATATCCACCCGATCAATGACTCGCTCCAGCCCGTCTATCGAAATATCGGGACTGAACACCAACCCGCTCTTGCAACCCTGCTCTCGAATCAACTGCAAACTCCGCTCGCTATCCTCACTCGCTTCACCGTGAAAACTGATGTAATCGGCACCCGCTTCGGCAAAATCCACGATAAGCCGATCCACCGGCTGCACCATCAAATGCACATCAATCGGCGCGGTAATACCGTAATCACGCAATGACTTACAAACCATCGGTCCGAAAGTTAGATTAGGCACATAGTGGTTGTCCATCACATCAAAGTGAATCATATCGGCACCCGCCTCAAGCACCGCGACAACATCCGCGCCCAATCGCGCAAAATCGGCGGATAGTATGGATGGACAAATTAAATCCTTCATTTGCTTTAACTATTTTTACTAGATACCTCTGAGAGAAACCGGTGAGGTTGCTATTATGACATATCGGAGGCAAACATCACTAGGTGGCGCACCATTCCCTTCCTTCGGAGGGGTGGCCTATGCATTTTGCAATGCACGCGTTTAGCAGTCATGTTGAGGTTCTGAACAAAGTCACGCCGATTGACCTACCGGTTCAATCGGCGGTTCTATTCAGCCTGACGGGGTGGTCGCGTCTTATCTGCACCACCGCAACTACTCGCGCCACTGATTACGCAAACCACCATTCCCCTCTAGAGAAGAAAAATAATCCGCTCCAAGACACACTATTTCCCAACACCTCATACCATTTATCGGATATTTACTACTGTTAATCCAGTTGTCTCCAGACACTCCAAATATTCGCCCAAACTATGGGTTTTTAACTAAAACTTAACGGAGATCTCATGGCTAAAAAAACTCAACTTAAATACTTAGAACTAACAAAAGACATTGTCTTCAAACGATACTTTACCAGCAACAAACGATTACTGCTCTCGCTCATTAAGAGCTTCTTGCCGATCTCCGACAATGTCTCGGATGTCGTCGTCCTAAACACCCCAAAAAACAAAACTGCTGCCAACGCTGCAAAAGCAGCCGAACAACAGCAACAGAAATCAGGTGATAAACTACGGTTCAAAGATACCTCCATCCCACCACACAAACCACACGGCAAACAAGTCGTCCTCGATCTCAGTGTCAAATTAAGTGGCGGAGAAAATGTCCACATAGAAATGCAAGTCGCTTTCAAAGAAAACTTCCTACTGAGAATGCTCACTTATTGGGCTATGCTGCTTACTCAAGACCTAGACCGTGGCGATGACTATTCAGCCCTCAACCCGACCTACTCGTTGGGATTTACCCGGTTCACGGTATTCAAGGGAAAGCAAAACTTTATCAGTGGCATAGGATTTGCCGACCGTGAAGAGCTAGAATACCATTTTAATATCGGTGCGAAGATTGTCATAGTGGAATTGAATAAGTTCAAGAAGAGCTACCGCAACCTTGTTGATATGAAGGATAGGTGGTGCTATATTATTAAGCACTCGGCGGAATTGACCCTCGAGCAAGTAGCGTATTTATCACAAGACGGAGAGACGAAGATGGCATTAGAACATTTAGAGGAAATATCAAAAGACGAGGAATTAGACTGGGAGACTATGGATCGCAGGAAGTATGAGATAGGGATTCAGTTGGAAAGGCGCGGTGCGTTAAAGAGAGGTTTGGCAAAAGGTCGGATCGAAGGCCTGGAGGAAGGACGAGTTCAAGGCCTGGAGGCAGGGCAACGAGAAATCGCTTTGAATATGTTGCAAAAGGATCTGGAGGTTTCGCTAATTTCCGAAGTCACAGGTTTATCTGTCATCAAGATCGAACAGCTAAAAAGATAGACCGCCGTTTGTTGCGATGGCACAAACGGCGTGACGTTATGCAGAACCTTAGCGTGGGAATGTAGGTCGGACAAGCTAAGGCTTGTCCTCACGGATGCAGAGCAGTGAAATTGTGCAAATCCGTACTATGCATGATACGGTGATTGTTTAATTTTCGATCTTTTCACAAGACAAATGACCGCCGATTGAGCCGGTAGGTCAATCGCCGATTCTACCTTCAGTAGCCCTACCTAATTCCGCAATAAAAATCGGCGTATGGGTTATAACAGGTTCCGTCCGCATGGTGCATTGGGGTATTAAATCCCCGATGCATCTTTGGCGGCGGCAGTAGAAAACCCCACTTCGGGTGTATCACCAAAACAAGATAAAATCAGTACTATGGCACAACATATTTCAATCATAAATTCAAAGCGCAAAAGCCTGCAAAAAATCGCAAAAAGTTTTTTTGAAAAAACCTCACGAGGGATTGAGGCAATTTCCGGGTCACTGAAATTTGAAGAGTTACCATACAAAAAATATAAGATAACTTTTCATGACAGAGTTTTTTTAACCGAACGAAATATGAACGGGAAAAAAGAAAAATTTGAACTACACTACGATACGGAAGCTGAAAAAATATTAGATGTATTTCTTGTGAAATAAATCTTTAACTTGCCCCATTTTCAGAACTAGAACTTAAATGAGATCTTTATTATGAGTCACTTCCACGACCGATTCTGAAAACCTTAAATGAGTTAGATTTCCAAGATCGCGCTCCAATGTCGGCTGGTTTTCCGGTAGTTAGCGTGAGATCATATAGACTTTCGGCATTTGCTTTTGCAGTCTGATATAATGCCTCTTAAGCAACCCCATCTAGCTAAAATGAAATTGTCGATTCAAATTATTCTAGTAATTGGTGTAGTTATAATAGCTACAGCATTAGTAGTAATAATATGGTTCTTTTCTTTCGTTTGGGAAAACAATTATGGTGAAAGGACGATTTTAATTGATTCTATATCCGCTCAGTTGACTATATTTGAGATATTAGTTGCATTCGCAGGTATTGGAGCGGCAATATTGGGATTTTTCGGATATCAAAACCTCAAAAAGGCTATAACAAGCGAAGTTATAGAATCTATCAACGATATTGTTAGTACAAGGGTGAACTCAATATTAAACGAAAAGGATTATGACTCAACCAGCCATAAAACTGATACCTCCACAATAGAAACATCTTCAAAGGATAAATCTCAAGAAAATGTCTGAAATAACTAAAAATAGAGAGTTGGTATTGAATATCATAGATGAGAAAACCAAACCGCCGGTTTTAGTGGTGCCTATTGCCGATAGACTGGGAATAGAAGTCTACAATGTACGAGGATGGAGCGATAAGTTATCAGGGATGATAAGAAGAGATACAGAGGATGGCGGGAAAAGTGGTTATGCTATCTATGTAAATGCCAGACATGCTGAAACAAGACGACGGTTCACCATTGCTCATGAAATAGCTCATTATGTATTACACAAAAATCTGATACGGGACGGAATAGTGGACGATACTCTATATCGTAGTGGATTGAGCAACCTTATTGAAACGGAAGCCAACAGATTCGCCGCAGAGATTTTAATGCCTACACATTTGATTAGAGCAGCAATTAGAAAAGAATCCTCTATATCAAAATTAGCCGAGCAGTTTAAGGTGTCAAGCGAGGCAATGGCTATTCGGTTGCAAGTGCCTGAGAAGTAGCCTTAAGAAAGTTATTGTTGGGCTACAAGTTCCATTAGTTTATCAAAGCTGTTAACCGTATCGTACTTTATTTTATCCGGGTCTATTTTTTCATTAAGGGCTTCAAAAAATTTTCTGGCACATTTAATTTTTTCCTTTTCAATTTCTCTCAGTTGCATAGATGACATAGAGCCTTTTATCTCGGCAACAAAATAGATGTGCTTGACGGAATTTTTATAAAAGCAGATAGCCCAATCCGGGTTATAGCTTCCTACAGGCGTGGGAATATAAAATCCTCTCGGTAATTTCGCATATACTTCAATCTGTTTGGCGCGTTCAAGGTTGTCTACAAACTCCCGTTCTACATTAGAATCAGTGGCAACATAATCGTAAATGTGTTTTTTTAATTTTTTCTCTGTTTTGCTAAAGAATTGGTGGCTTTCGGCATCCGTAAATATCTCTGTTGTATAGGTTTCGGCAATCGGATTATAAGTTAAATGCTCAATCATCATCGTTGCTTTTTGTTCGTTTATCAAGGTGATGAATTTTGAAATAAATGCCTCCGGATTTTTTTTGAATTGTGCAAAGGTTTCTTCTTTAATTTTTGTGAGAATGCTCGCTACCGTCTTTCTCTTAAGACCCGTCCCTTCGGTTATTTTGCCGATTAAGTCATATTTTACTTCGGGATGAATAGTTTGGGTTTCGGTTTCATAACGTATTTCCGTCTTGTCAAAAATCCGACCCGCCAACACTTCTTCATCTTCAAGGTTGTCTCTCTGTTCCCCGGTTGTTTTGGCATATTGAAGAGTAGGCACCGTGAATTCTTTCTCTTCCAACTTATTTAATACTTTTTCTATCAATTCGGAACTGTCAAACTTCACACCATATAGAGCTTTTTTATTGATACGCTTCCATAATTCTTTGAATGCTTTTGTCTTGAAGTTGTCATTTAAGATATTCTCTTTTTTGTCTCTATCATTTTCGGCGCCCGGTATATTTTTATCGGAAACCACGCCGGCAATGAGTTCTAATATCTGCTTTTCATATTTTTTGAGTGACTCCGGCACTTCCGCTAGGCGATCATTTTCCAAGTCCTCAAAATACTTATCCGTAATATGATCGTTATCATCTACATAGTCATTTTTTATTAAGTATCTCCTATGAATCTCTGTTGCCATCTGATCCTTTATTTCGATATCTTCCTCGCCTTCGCCGGTTTTTATTAATTTACCTCTAAAATAACTTTCGTTGGCTTTTCTAGGTCTGCCCGAAAGCGCATCTTTGATTTCACTTTGCAATGCGGAGACAAAATCCTCATAACTCTCGTTTGCGATAACGGTTAGGATATTGATTTCGTGCACGGTATGCTTATCATCTTGTCTTTCTCCTCGTTGATTAACGGCAATACGAAGACCGCGTCCTACTTCCTGTCTTCTCGGGATGGCATTATCACCGCCGCCATACTTTAAGGGGCAAATGACAAAAACATTCGGATTATCCCAGCCTTCCCTTAAAGCCGAGTGAGAAAAAATAAAGCGAGTCGGCTCTTCAAAGGAAAGTAACCTTTCCTTGTCTTTTAGGATCAGGTCATAGGCGTTTGTATCATCACTTTCATCATTGGTTCTCCCAGTAGCCGGATCAACTAGTTTTTTTGTCTTTTTATCTACAGCAAAATATCCGTTATGCGTTTTAGAGGTTTCTATTGTTTCAAGATAATGTTTATAGCTTTTATCGGCTTTCTTTTTTACTTCCTTAAGATGAGTGATATATTCCTCTTCAAAAATCTTAGCGTATTCGCCATTCTCTTTTTCCCCGGTATCCGAGTATTTTCGGTAATTTGAAACCTTATCTATAAAAAACAAAGTTAAAACTTTGATGCCCTTATGAAATAATTGTTTTTCTTTGTCAAAATGCGCCTGAATAGCTTCTCGTATTTGGATTCTTCTAATAGATAATTCGTTAATATTTCCTTGAACCTCGCCTACTTCAATTTTTATCCCGTTTGTAAAACTTACTTCCTTAACTTTGTTAGTTCTTGCATCAATTTCGGAGACAACGAAATCCTTATATTGATCCAACTTGGAAATATCATGTAGATTGTCTCCTTTTTTTATTTTCCTCATGATCTTTTTAATGCCACTTTTTTGCTTTATCTCAATTTCCATTCTTGCGACAGGTGCGGAGGTTGAAATCTCTATAGACCGTAAATAGAGGTAGGCGTTGGTTCCGGAAAGCCCTATTTCTTTAATCCCTCTGACCGATATTTTTTTGACAAGTTTTTCCTTATAGGCATCAATGGCATCTAAACGGTGAACCTTGTTATGATTTGTCTTGTGTGTTGCCGAATACCGCAAAATCATTAAGGGATCAAAATTTTTCAGAGACTCAAGTGTTGTTTTACCCTCCATTTTCTGGGGTTCATCCAATATAAGAATGGGTTTATTTACCTTTATAACATCAATAGGTTTTCTACTTTGGAAGTCATCCAATTCTTCATAAATTCTTCTATTGTCTCTCCCTGTAGAATTGAAGGCTTGTATGTTGATTACCATGATGTTTATACCGGCATCGGATGAAAAATTTTCTAATTCATGAAGTTGCCTTGAGTTATAAATAAAGGACTTGGCTTTTTTGCCATAAGATTCTAGAAAATGTTCTGCGGTGATTTGTAACGATTTATATACCCCTTCTCTTATTGCAATGCTCGGGACGACGATAATAAATTTAGACCAGCCGTATCTTTTATTCATCTCAAAAATCGTTTTTATGTAGCAATAGGTTTTCCCTGTTCCGGTTTCCATTTCAATGTCTAGGTTGAACGGCGAAATGTTACTTTCCACCAAAGATTTATCAACAGCTAAGTTTTGCGAATGTTGGATTTTCTTAATGTTCCGAAGGACCTGCTCTTTTGGTAACTTTATGTCTTTATTCCTGAATCCTGTATGTTCAAGGCGGAGGTCGGTCTCTCCCGGATCTATTCTGTAATCCAGCATTTCAGCTTCAGGCTGACCCTTAAAACAATTGACCACAGCTTCCACCGCTTTGGTTTGAAAATCTTGTATCTTAAATCTGAGTTTCATTTCAACCCATTAAATGGTTTTGATGTCTGTTTCGGGGGACTTCAGCTTGAAAATCTGCTCTACATTTATTTTTACGCTATCATCCTCAAAGCCGGAGTCTCTAAAAATTACTCTTAACGGTTTCCTCTCGGCAATTTCACGACACAATTCTTCCGTTACTTTTCCATCTTTTACAAAGCAAGCAGCAAGCGCATCATCATCTACAAAAAATACATCTATGCCCGACAGCTTTTCTTTTCTAATCGGGAGAGATAGGTCTACTCCCCAGCTAAGAAGCACTTGAAACAGGATATCTTCGGGGGTTCTGTCTGCTTTGATGTTATCTGCAACTTCTTCTATTTTCTGTTGTATTATTTCATCCGGTCGGTAGTAGACATCTTCCATGTTACTGCTGTCAACTTTCAAGACTCTGAAGCCGATATCTAAGTCATCTGCATTGATTGAATCATCCTCAAGGAGATTTTTTTGCTTGTTTTTGCTTTCAGTTTCCTCCTTTATCTTTTTGCCTGCTAGGCGAATACGCTCTTTACCTATGTCTGCAATAGTCTTGAGTCCTTCCTTAAAAGCCTCCGATTTTTCATCACAAGGTTCAGGCAACTGAACCATAATATATTTACGATTACCGCCATCATCTTTATTTAAGTCTATTACTGCATGAGCAGTTGTTGCAGAGCCTGAAAAAAAGTCTAAAACTATATGATTTTGTTTTGTAGAGTGAAAAACTAACTTTTTTATAAGTTTATAAGGTTTTACGGTTTCAAAACCATGATCGCGTTCAAGGATTTTAGTTAATTCTTGTTTTGCAGATTCTGTTGTTCCCTCTTCTTTTGAGAAAAATGCCCAAAATGGTTTTGTTATCTGATTTCTTTCATCTTCTGGTCTCATTTTTATATATAACTTCTCATTTTTTTTAAGAATATCTCCTCTTTTGTCGAATTCTCTAATTTTATCTAACCCCCATTTCCATTGCTTTCCTTCTCCAGGCTTTATTCCATGAATGCAAAAAATCATTGATTTTCTACCTCTTATACCAGATGCATTCATTTCCTCAATAAGGTGATAACGAAAATGGCCTCTTTGATCTTCTTCGGGATAAGTTTTTTCCTTTTTTATGTACACATTAAATCTTTGTTTCTTTTGCTTTCCATAGCAAAGAATATATTCAATTTTAGGCTGTAATTTATTGAAAGAGTCGATCGTATTTTGAGATTTTGTTTTAGACTCCCATCCGATGCTTCCAACAAAATTTTCTGAACCGAAGATTTCATCGCACAACTTTCTTAAATTATCAACTTCATTATCATAAATGCTGATAAAAATAACTCCGTCGTCTCTTAAAAGATTCCTTACCAACTTTAATCGGGGATACATCATAGATAACCAGTCCGAATGAAATCGTCCGTTAGACGGGAGGTTGTTGATAAGCCGGTTGCCTAGGTCGTCAATTTGACCGCTTTTTTCAAGTTCGCTTTTCACATCGCGTCTAAAATTGTCTTTATAAATAAAATCGTTTCCCGTGTTATAAGGGGGATCAATATAGATCATCTTCACTTCCCCGAGATATGTCTCTTGCAGAAGTTTCAGCACATCTAAGTTATCTCCTTCAATAAATAAGTTTCTTGTTTTATCAAAATCAACACTTTCTTCTCTGCAAGGTCTTAAAGTTTTTTCAATGGAGGTATATGCCGTATTCGAGGCTTTTTCTTTCCCGGGCCAATTGAGTTGATAGTATTCTTTCGCGCCTTCAACGACGGAATCCGAGAGTTCTTGTTTTAGAAGATCAAAGTCTATGGACTTTTTAATATTACCTTCATCGTCTTTACTTTCTACAACGCAGTTCGGGAACAGTTCCCCGATTTTTAGAATATTTTCATCCACAATGTTCGGTGTTTGTAATTTCAGTTTGTCCATTAGATACCTTTCAGGGTTTCAATTTTTCTTTCAAGTGCTTTTATGTTGCTGTTGAGGTCAACCTGCCGGTTAAATTGTTCCTCTTTCCTAAGTCTCTTTTTCATTTTCTGTGCTTCCAGTTCTTTATTTTTTATCTCTTCAATCCTCTCAATATAAGCATTTATTTCTTCATTTTCTCTCAACGGCACAGATAAAATCTTACATATTAATGCTTGATATAATTTCAACAAATTCAAAGTAGCAGGCAATTCGATTTTATCGGCATTTTCAGGCAACCAGCTACTTCTAAAATAACTGCTTATAACCCGTTTAGTTTTGTCGGCTTCGCTGACTCTCTTATAAGCCACAGCATAACAAACCTGATTCCGATATCTTAAAACAAAAATAATCGGAGAGAGTATAGCTTTGTCTATCGCCATTAGCACTTCGTCATTCAGGCGTTTGGTTTTTAATGAAAGCGTGATGATTTGAATCTCTCGCGGATATTGCTCGCAGGGTATATTGACGGTTCCGGGAGCAAGTTTATAGCTCCATACTATTTTCTCCACTTGTGATGTTAAATAGGATTTTATTTTGGTATTCGGCTTTGCTTCCCGATAAATTTTCTCTTTGGGAATCTTTCTCTCAAATTTGGTACTGTCGGGAAAATCAAAAAGTGCGTTCATCTTAGGTCTGTTTGATAATAAAAAAAGTAATCAACTCAAAATCATCCATGTCGGAGAAACTCTCGGTTAATGCCGTCGTCTTGTCTTCTCTAAATAAACTATCAATATCTTTTTCCCGATTCACTCCGCCAATAGATTCAAACGCACGCCGTAATAAATCGGAATATTTTGACATATCTTTTCCTTCTTTTGTCTCGGTATTAAACTTTTTGCAAAGACTCAATACGGGTTCTTTCATATTGTGGCAACGAGAACGAATAATATCTAAGATTTTCTTTACTTCTCCGTGATTCTTTATCACTTCTCCCTCTTCGGAGAGATAGACGAGGTAGTACGGATGAAGACGATTATATGAACTGATTTTCAGTTTTGAGTTTTTATTCTTAAGCACAAAAATAACGCCTGGGGATATGTCTAAGTTTTCATCCGGAGCAAAAATTGCATGCAATCCGTTGGGAAGGCTCTCTATACCTTGATTTTGATTCATATAGTTGAGTAAATCCATCCTGAAGTCGTTAAGCCCCAAGTCGGTTATGCTCACCCCGGTTTTAACATCTTCTAAATCTACCACCTCGTCTTGTAATTTTTTCAGTTGCGCTTTCCGATAAGACATATCGGATGACTGCGAGGCAAGCACATTGTCGTCGCCGGTGGCGGTGATGTCGGTTATTACCATCCTGTTTTCAACCCGTTCTTTCAAATTGATATATTCGTCAAGGGAAATATCCGGCCAATAATTTACTAGCTGAATACTTTCATTAAGCGAACCGATTCTGTCTATGCGTCCTAGCCGTTGGATAATTCTTACCGGGTTCCAATGAATATCGTAGTTAACGAGGTAATCGCAATCTTGTAAATTTTGACCTTCCGAAATGCAATCGGTGCCTATCAAAATATCAATCTCCGCATCTATCTCGGAATACAATAAATCTTTCTCTTTAGAACGCGGAGAAAATAAAGTTAAGATAGTACGGAAATCATAACCTTTGCCGACCGTTGTTTGCGCAGTATCACTCCCTGTAACTTTGCCGAGATGCAGCCTTTGTTCTGAAAAGTGTTGTTTCAAATGCTCGTATAAATAATTGGCTGTATCCGAGAAGGCCGTGAAAACTATGACCTTTTTATTGTCTTCGTTAATCGGATGCTCGGTTTTTTCTTTAATGACACCCTTTAAGTGATTAAGTTTGAAATCATGTTCGGGAGAGACTTTCCCCATAGAAACGAGTAAATCCTCCACCACAGTTAAATCCTCCTCAAGATCGCGTTTCCACGAAGGCACATCCATGTCCTCTAAACTCACCTTTGTTTTGTCTCCGATTGTCAAATTATCAAAGTCCGTGATGTCGCCACCCTCTTCCAAACTCCCCGTATTTTCTATTGCCATTTCTAGATACGAGAATTCTCCGGTTTCCTCATACTCATTAATTTTTTTTATTGTTTCATCGTGCCGATCTTTTAAGGATTGAAGGGTGAGTCTAAAAGAGTGTACGGAACTTTCCAATCTTTTTAATAGATTGACCGTCATTAAAGCACGCAAACATGTTTCTCGATCCCGTTGCTTAAAATTTTCTGTGTCGTAGAGATCTTCGTATTTCTTTCGCTTGCTCGGGTGAACAAAATTTATCGGCATATAGATTGAAAGCTTGAGTTGTTGCAATCTCGTATAGATTTCGTTGTAGCTATAAACATCTTCCCTTTGAGTCAATTTGCATCTATGAGAAATGGGTTTTTCCCTGACCGGGAAACGACCAATATCCTTGGTATCGTAAAAAGTTTCAATATGTTTTCTCGATCTAGCAATGGTGACATTGTCAAGCAGATGGAAAAAATCAAAACTAAGAGAATTCAAAATTGCTTCAACGGTTCGCTCTTCATTCGGTAGCTTGACCCATTCATTGAATACGGCTTGAGCATTACGGAAAATCTCATTAACGCTTTTTCCCGTATCAAATTGTTCTTCCCAGCCTTTTGAATCTCCTTCATACGCCAATGCCAGTTGATTTTTTAAGTCGCTAAATTTGTTATTGACGGGCGTTGCGGATAGCATCAAAACCTTTGTTTTTGCACCTGGACGGATTACAGAATTCATTAACCTTTGATAACGTGTTTCTCTATCCCTAAAGGCTTCATTGTTTCTAAAATTGTGCGACTCATCAATGACAAGAAGATCATAAGTTTCCCAGTAGACCTTATCAAGAGCAATCCCGCAAGATTCACCTCTGGTACGCTGAAGATCGGTATGATATAGAACATCATAGCGAAACTTATCTTCCGGGAAGATGTTCGTTTTTAGATTCTTGTTATAGTTTAACCAGTTATCCGCTAATCTTTTGGGACATAAGACCAAGACATCTTTGTTTCTCAATTCATAATACTTGATAACACCGAGTGCGGTAAATGTTTTTCCCAAGCCGACACTGTCCGCTAAAATGCAGCCGTTAAACTTTTCCAGTTTATTGATAATCCCTATAGTTGCATCTTTCTGAAAATTGTATAGCTTGTCCCAAATTTGAGTTTTTTTATATCCTTTGCGCTCATTCGGAAGTTCATCTTCGTTCAGGTCGTCTAAAAATTCGCTAAATATGTTGTAGAGGGTGAGGAAATATATTTTTTCCGGGGAGTTCTCTTGATAAACGGATTCAATATGATGAGAAATAGTTTCGGTCACCTCTTGCAACTTGGTTTTATCATTCCATATATCCCTAAATAATTGCAGACACTGTTCCGTTTCGGGTGCATGATCAAATTTGCTGATGAAATTAGAAACAGCATCACCTTGCTGGTAGCCTATATCTACTGCAGTGAAACCCTGAATAGGCATATACACGATATTTTTTCCGCTATGCTGAATTGCCGAAAATTGCTGCATAGGAATGTCGGATGTGTTTGACTTAAATTTCGCCTTTTTTCTAATCCACTCGGCACATTCTCTCGCAACAGCCTTTTGAGTAAGCTGATTTTTTAATTTGATTTCAAATTCGCTGCCGTATAGATTCTTCTGCCTTCTAATTTTAGGTATATAGAATTCCCTTCGCTGCCTGTTTCGCTTGTCCGTAACATCGTCCGGAGTAAAAGCCGGTGCCGTAAAAATAAACTCCAGAGCATCTATCTTTGCTAATTCTCGCTTCAGATATTCAAATGCATAGATTGAAAAACAAGAAGCCGCAATTTTCAGCTTCGAACCCTTCCCGAGTTCCTTTTTTAAGTCATCTCCCCAACGAGTATTAACGTTGTCTATTATGGTCATTATTGATTGAGTGTTCTAAGAATTTGCGATTTATATTATGCACGATATATGATGTGCGAGGAAATTGTTAATATCATATCAGCTCTGGCTTGGCTTATTAGAAAAAGCAAGAACGATGTCCGATAATAGGAAACCGGCGCATGCACTATAATGAAGTCCGCCCCGCACAGCGCATTGGGCTATCAACCCTTAGTGTATTTGCAAAGGCAATAGAATGAAAACTAACTTCAACATTAGTATTAGTTTGGAGAGAATGTCAATTTTTTTCTTCCATTAATTTTTCATCATATAGATATTTCAGTATATTTCTTTCTTGCTCTAAAAATTTCTTAATATTATCTAAAGAATTACTACCTTGTCCTTCTGCTGCATTGCGATTAAACGCTGCCTCCATTATAAGAATCTTCTCCGTAGAAATTTTCAAACGATAAAGAGCTCTCTCGTACTCAGTTAGACAAATATCTGGCATAAGCCAAAATTCATGTCCTTCACGCGGCGTAATCTTTCCTTTTATTACTTCTTGGTTGTACGATGCCATGACATATTGGACAAATGGGGGCAAAAGGAAGCAAGCTGTTGTGTCGATTTTCAATAGTTTCACATATATTTTCAAAAAGTACAAAGAATAATGGCAACTTCAAAAATTGAGTGGACAGAGTTTACTTGGAATCCGGTGACGGGTTGCACAAAAGTATCTCCGGGCTGCAAAAACTGTTATGCCGAAAGTTTAGCGAAGCGTCTGCGCACAATGCATGTAGGGGGTTATGAGATGCCGTTCACCGAAGTGCGGGAATTGTCCGACAGGTTAAACCAACCGAGACACCGAAAATCACCCACCGTTTATTTTGTAAATTCAATGAGTGATTTATTTCATGAAAAAGTTTCATTTAAGTTTATAGATAGAGTATTCTCCGTGATTAAAGATACCAGCCATCATACCTACCAAGTTCTAACAAAACGTTCTCAGCATATGGCACGGTATTTTGCACGCCGAGAAGTCCCTCCTAATGTATGGCTCGGTGTTTCGGTTGAAGATAAAAAATATGGCTTGCCGAGAATTCCGATATTACGGAAAATCCCTACGCAACAAAGATTTTTATCGGTGGAACCCCTGTTGGAAGATTTAGGTCCGATAAATTTGGACGGTATACATTGGGTTATTGTCGGTGGTGAATCCGGACACAAGGCTAGACCCATGAATAAGGCATGGGTGATTTCAATTCGCAAACAGTGCAGAGCGCAAAAAGTTCCTTTTTTCTTCAAACAATGGGGGCGGTGGGGTGAAGATGGAAAAAGCCGTAATAAAAAAGCAAACGGTAGAACCCTAAACGGGCGTGTTTGGAACGGCATACCTGCAGTAATGCAACATAGTTAGTGGTGACGCAAGCGGTTGTGAACCACCCTGTCAGGCTTCGCCCTCCACAGGAGAGGAATGTACCGGCACTATACCTGATGCGACACGCTGCAGGCTCAATCAGCAGTACTACTCGGTGGTTCTGTTTTTTAGCTGTTTAATCTCGTCAGCAGATAAACCTGTCAATTTTGAAATCTCAGAAATCTCATAACTCTCTTGCAACATATTCAGAGCAATTTTTCGGGCTTTGTTTACTTCGCCTTCTTCCATGACTTCTTCCATGATCTCTTGCTTTCTCAAGTGCCGTTCCCACTCTCGTCTCTCTATGGATATAGCGTTCCAGGCATCTATATCCTCTTTTGATATTTCCTCTAAATGTTTTAATGCCATCTTCGTCTCTCCGTCTTGTGATAAATGCTTTACTTGCTCGGCCGTCAATTCCGCCGAGTGCTTGATAATATAGCACCACCTATCCGTCATATCAACCAACTCAAGGTGGCTCTTGTTGAACTTGTTCAATTCCACTATCACCAACCCAAAATCCTTAGTCAATTCCTTATGCCGATGCTTACGCAGAGTGATCGTGGTTTCGTTTATATAGTCCTCTTCATCAAACACCGTGAACCGGGTAAACACCAGTAAGTAGCTCGGATTAATCTGACTAAACTTTTGTCCACGCTTCATACCATAAGAGTGCAACTGCACCCAATAAGCCAACATTCTACTAAAGAAGTCCTTTTGAGAATAGCCCTGCATCTCTATGTCGATATTCTCACCGCTATTTAATTTGACATGGAGGTCTAGCACTACTTGTTTACCACCCGGTGTGCCCGGTGGGATAGAACTATCCTGCAGATGTAGCTTATCGCCCGATTGGTTTTGTTGATTTGCGGTTTCGGATGCAGGGTTGAATATGCCGGGGTTGAGTATCATCATATCCGGCGCATTATCGGGGATCGGCAGGAAGCTCTTAATCAACGAGAACAATACTTGCTTATTGCCTGAGAAGTATCGCTTAAAGGAAATATCTTTTGTCAAGTCTAAGTATCCGAGATGTTTTTCATCCATAGTAAATCTCCTATAAATTGGGTGTAAAACATCTACCCTAAACTTGGTATTGAGTAGGGGGAGAGACAAATAGATGAACGGTATATTAGAGGGTGATATTCCTCTCTGAAGGAGAGGGATTAAATGGTGCAGACCCTTAGCAACCACCCCGTCAGGCTTCGCCTGCCACCCCTCCATAGGAGGGGAATTGACTGGTGCAGACCCTTAGCAACCACCCCGTCAGGCTTCGCCTGCCACCCCTCCATAGGAGGGGAATTGACTTATGCAGGTCCTTAACGACCACCCCGTCAGGCTGAATAGAACCGCCGATTGAACCAGTAGGTCAATCGGCTTGACTTTGTTCAGAACCTCAACATGACTGCTAAACGCATGCATTGCAAAATGCATAGGCCACCCTTCCACAGGAGAGGAATACTCTACCCTTAAAAATGAGGTGATGTCATCAATGTACGCGTTTGTCTATTTATACAGTGCTATATACTCCGACAAAGCGAATAGCCTGTTCCTTGAGAAGCCGGTCACTTCTTTTAAGATCCCCATGCTTTGAAAATCGTTTATCAATCTTCCGGTCGCAGCAACCCCGACCTCTAAATGCTGCGAGGCTCTCTTGATAGATACGATCGGATTAGAAAACAAGAACAATAATAATTGTTGTGCCAATTTTGCTCTTCTTCCCATCGTTATGATTTCGGTTTCGTACCGTTTTTTTAGTTTGATGATAGCCTCCAGAGTTTCCTTTGCGCTTTTTGCCGTTTCAACAACTCCCGAGAGGAAAAATCTAATCCACTGGTCAAGGTCATTAGAGGCTCTTACCATACTTAACGAGTCATAATATGATCCTTTATTACGCTCGAAAAAATCCGAGAGATAAAAGCATGGTTTATTCAATATCTCCGCCTTGACCAGTTGCAAGGTTATAAGTAGACGACCTATTCTTCCATTCCTGTCTAAAAACGGATGTATAGTTTCAATCTGATAATGACTTATCGCTATCCGAATGAGGTGCGGAAGATTTATTTTTTGGTTATGCCAAAATTTTTCGAGATCGCTTAATAAATCCGGCAAGTCTTGGTGGTGAGGCGGCACAAAAAAAGCATCTTTCAAACTTGAACCACCAATCCAGTTTTGGCTACTTCTTATTTCACCGGGAAGTTTATGCCTCCCTCTTACACCGGAAAGTAATATTCTATGAACCTCCTTGAGTAATCTCATAGATAAAGGCAGTCTATTGAGTTCGTCTATTGCAAAATTCATTGCACTAATGTAATTTTGAACTTCCCCCCAATCGTCACGTCTTTCGGGATGAATTTCATTTTCAGGCAACACAACTTCGTCAATGCCGGTTTTTTTCCCCTCAATTCGGCTAGAGGTCGTTGCTTCTTTCATCACATGCATCTTAATAAAAAAATCAACATCCGGCACAAGTGCGGAATAAGCATTGAGTTCTCCGAGATAACGCATGGCATCTTCCAACAAGATAACGATCCTGTCGTCTTTCCAGTGATAATCGGTGTTTATTAACGACGGTAAAAAACTTTTGTATTTGTATTGCTGTTTGTAAGCCCCGGACTGATACTTATTTATAGGCATGATTAGAATCTCATTTATATGTAAATTGAGGTTATATTATCATTTTTGGGACTTATAGCGATTAGTTGACAAACCACAATTATTAAAACTATTAGTTGACAAACAATCCTTTTAATTATTACAATAATCCCTATAATAGAAACACAATTAGGAAAAGTCATGGCGAAAAGATTAGCAAAAACATTAAGTCTATTTGACTTGATGAAGCAGTACCCTACTGAGTTAGATGCGATGAGGTACATAGAGCGTATGCAGTGGGGAGATACACTCTGTTGCACTCGTTGTGGAGCGACCGACAAAATTACTGAACGCGAAGACAAACTGGCAAACTATTGGTGCGGTTATTGTCGCAAATACTTTAATGCTAAGACCGGCACACCGTTGGAACATAATCGTATCCGTGACCAAAGAGTGTGGATATACGCTGCGTATTTGTTAATAACTGCCCGCAAAGGTATTAGCGCAATGCAACTTCACAAGGAACTTTCTATTAGCTATAAAGCAGCTTGGTATCTACTGCACAGACTACGGCTTGCTTGCGGTCATCATCTGGCAGCCTTGCGTGGTGAGGTTGAAATAGACGAGACCTATATAGGCGGTAAAGAAAAGAACAAGCATGAAAGGAAGCGATTAAAGGTGGGTGGCGGGGCCGGCGGTAAATCTACCATACTCGGCCTGCTGCAGCGAGGCGGTCAGTTGATAGCAATGCCGATAAGCGACACCACCAAACAAACGCTACATCCGATTATTAGGGATAACATTATGTCGGGTAGCACTTTATACACAGACGATAACCCGTCCTACACAGGAGCCTATAGAAGACATCAAGTCGTCAACCATTCGGCAAAGCAATATGTTAATGGTATGGCACACACTAATAGCATAGAAAGTGTATGGGCTTTGCTGAAGCGCGGATACAACCGAACCTATCATAACTGGAGCATGAAGCATTGCCGGCAATATGTAAATGAGTTTGCCTTCCGTCTCAATGACAGGAATTGTGAGAGAGATACGCAGGATCGGCTAGATAGCCTGTTTTCTATGATGACAGGCAAGCGAATAACTTATACGAAATTAACCTCATAGTTTGTCCAAAACAACAATGTCATTCTCTAATAGACAATTGGTGATATAGTGATTACTTATGCGACAAAAAGATCAAACCAAACTAGACAAGGCGGTGCGTGTATTGCTGAATATGGGTAAAGTGCCGCCGCATAAGCCACTGAAGTTCACCAAAGAAGGCCTTAGAAAAAAATTCAAAATCAAGGTGTCCAGAAGTGGAAAAGGAAAAATAGAGGAAATATAAAGAAACTTTGTCAACTAATCGCTATAGTTCCCTCATTTTTATACTTAAATGATAATATAAATATCCATATTATCGTTTCAGACTCTAAATAATAATATGGAATTCTATATTGTCACTTTCTCACATTAGGGATAACGTCAGGGTGGTCGGCAAATATAGGTGGCGCAAGCGGTTGTGAACCACCCCGTGGAAAGGCTTTACATTTTGTAATATGTACTAAGATTCTGCACAACGTTACGCCGATTGACCTACTGGTTCAATCGGCGATTCTATGCATAGACCACCCCGCCACAGGCAGGGAATGGATATGCTTTAGATTAGTGTATTTTTCTCTAGGGTTTTTAAGAAATTTTTAAGTGTATATACCTCTAAGGAATCGGCTTTTAGATTTTTATCACCTAAATAAACTCCGATAGCTCTATCGATAAATTTCTGCGCTTTGACTTTCTTAAGATATTTGCCGAATTCCCTCTTCCAAACCTTAGAAGATTTAAGTTCTATTCCGATTCTTTGAGCGTTTATTTCTACAAGAAAGTCTATTTCGGAATTATGGTATGTTTTACAAAAGCTGATTTTTGCGCCCCAGTCATGAATCTGATTCCATGCTTTCAGTTCGTGGAGCAGATAAGTTTCCAAAAGAAATCCTTTATCGTAATCGTGTATGGGGTCTCGCAACTGCCCTCTCAAAGCTCTGACGACACCCGTATCAAAAAAGAAAAATTTAGGATGAATTGCCGTTTTGACCCGTGCTTTTGTCCTCCACGCGGGGAGCCAAAAACCAATGAGCGTGTCTTCTAGTGCTTGAAAGTATCCCATAACGGTAGTTCTGGCAACACCCGAATCTCTTGCCAACGAGGCGATGTTGATTGTTTGAGCATTGCATAGGGAGGCGATGTCTAAAAAATTAGAGAAACTGTTCATGTTTTTTACTATGGCTTCTTGTTGTATTTCTTCTCGCAAGTAGATTAGCGAATAGGATTCTAAAAATTCTATTTTTTGTTTCACTGTTTTTAGGTTAAGACTTTCGGGTAGAGTCCCGAATCGTAGAATATCGTCCCATTTATCTATTTGATGCTCGGAATAAATCAGAGGATAAAAATATCTTTGACTGGCTCGTCCTCCCAATAAATTAGTCGAAGTTCTTTTGAGTTTTCTAGCACTAGAACCCGATAGGATGAATTGTTTGTTGTTGTCCCTTTGTGCCAGAAAATGATGAACATCGTCCAACAGAATAGGAAGTTTTTGGACTTCGTCGATTATAACGATTGAATCTTCGGGGATGGCGGATATCTCTTGGCGGAATAATTCCGGGTTTCTACGAAGTTTTAGATAAAGAGAAGGATTGAGGAGGTCATAAAAAATGGCTTTTTTATAGCGGTTCTTAAGCCAAGTGGATTTGCCCGTTCCTCTAGGTCCTAAAATAAAGAAAGATCTGTCTGAAGAGGTAAAGATTCTTTTGTACATAACGAAAGATTAGCACAAAAGTTAAAAAATGTATAGTTTGTTGTCAAAATTACCATAAAAATGACATCTGATATAGCATTTTTAAGTGAGGGATAACATCGGTACCAGCACTATACTAGCGCAGATACGCCACAACCACCCCGTGGAAAGGCTTTACATTTTGTAATATGTACTAAGATTCTGCACAACGTTACGCCGATTGATTTTGATATATGTAATATCCCTAATGGACACGATATTTAGATTTTGTACGAAGTTACGCCACTTGACCTACTGGCTTAAGTGGCGGGTTTACTCGGCGATAATCGGCGGTTCTATTCTGCCCCTACTGGCTCAATCGATGGTAGTCGGTATAGTGAAAGAACCTGAAATTACACGATTACTGCGTTATGCAAGGCATTGTATTTGCACATCGCTACCGCTTTGAACCTATGAGAACAAGCCCTAGCTTGTTTGGCCTACATACCAATGCTAAGTCGGGCTGTTGAAAAAGTATCCACAAACTGTAGGACGGTACATTGGATGGGTAGCGAGTGCTTTCACGCCTATCTTTAGTTGAAAAAGTATCCACAAACTTTAGGACGGTACATTCCCCTCCTTTGGAGGGGAATTAACTGGTGCAGATACGATAGAGCTGTTGAATATAAGCCGTACTATGCGGCTAAAGTGCTTAGCCGAAGGTTTTTGCCATCCATCTGACTTCTCCGATAATCTCCGCAGAGCTCGGAAACGACTCGGGCTTTGATTTCGGATGGTCGGCAATTAACTGCCATTTATCTTGGTTTTTGCTAAGCCGCCTGACAACGAGATTATCACCGATGCGTATTGCGTAGATACGCTCCTGCCGTCGGCGGTATCGTGAAAGGTCTACCAAAACTATTGAGTGGCTTGCTATGGTGGGTTCCATCGATTGATCTAGGATTTGCACGATAAGGCAGTATTCCGGATTCAAACCTTGTCCGTTAAACCAACTTTCCTGAAAAGATATATGACCCACAGCGCGTTTTTTCTTATCGACCGGAGTGTCATCCATAGCGGCATTAGTCTCAAAAATAGGAATCCGATACATACTACCTAATTTTGAACCTTTATACGATTTGCCGGTTTTTGATGTTTGCTTTAGGATTTTACGAGGAGGTAATCGAGATATTATCTCTTCAAGCATATCGAACATAGTTTGCTTTTCGCTAACGGCACGAACCGAAGGTGATTTTTGATGATATTTGGGACCTACATAAAACTCTAGGTTTAGGACATCGCATAAAGCGCAAAATCTCTCCACCGAGGGTACGCGCCCACGACGCATATTGCGAATAAGTTCGGGAGTGCCGGTCGCAAGAAGGGAGGCTTGGCGGGCAGAGATACCCTGCTCATCGAGGGCACGGTCAATAATTCTTAAGAGGTCTTTGCTTGAAACACGTTTATTCATAATAAGGGAATTATCCCTTATTGCATGAAATATGCAAGTAGAAAATTGTTTTGTGCCTGCGGATAGTTATCGTGAATTAGATGGTGAACGCGCTCATCGTGCGAGTACGGTACTTTGGGGAGGGCATTTTGAATCGCCGATTAATCCACTGAGTTAATCGGCGCGACATTGTACAGAATCTTAGCACGATTGCTAAATGCATGTATTACAAAAACCACCCCATCAAGCGGAGCCCGCCACCCTAAGGGCAGATATACGAGTCTGCCCCTAAAAGGAGGGGAATGGTCGGCACCTATGGGTGGTTAGCTGAAGGTTTTGGCCGTCCATTTTACTTCTCCGATAATCTCTGCAGAATCCGGAAAGGATTCGGATTTCAATTTCGGATAGTCGCTGACGAGCTGCCATCCATTTTTGTTCTTATCAAGACGCCTAACGACAATATCATCGTTGATTCGTATTGCGTAGATATTCCCTATTCGGCGACGGCATCTCGAACGATCAATCAGGACTATAGAACGCTTTGATATTGTCGGTTCCATAGATTTTTCTTGGACTGCCATAATAACGCAATGTTCAAAATCCAGCTTATGCCTAGCAAACCAATCGCAATGAAAAGCGATATGACATGGCTTTTGATAATCTTCGTTAGCTGTTGTTTTGTTTGTGGTAGCTTTCATTTCAAGAATGGGAATATAGCGAATTAGATCCGACTCCGAAACATACGATGCCTTAGGTTCTGCCATTTTCCGGTAAGAACTATTAGGCGGCAATCGGGACATTATTTCTCGGAACATGCTGTATATCATTCCTTTATCTTCAGCTGAGTTAGTTAAATCTGACCGTTTGGGACGTGACGGGCCTATATAAAATTCTAATTTGAGCACCTCGCATAAAGCACGAATTCTTTCTACCGAAGGTATGCTACCACGGCGTATACCGCGAATAAGTTCGGGACCTCCGGTTGCCAGAATGGAGGCTTGACGGGCAGACATGCCTTGCTTATTTAGAGCCTGATCAATAATTTTTAAGAGAGCTTTAGCTGAAAGGTCTTTATTCATACGAGGGAATTATCCCTTATTACAGAAAATATGGCAAATAAAAATTACCCCAAAAGTGGAGAATTATAGTCATATCAGAGAGGGAATTATTCCTCATTACAGAAAATATAGCAAATAAAAATTACCCCGAAAGTTGAGAATTATAATCATATCGGAACCTGAAAGTGGTATTTGTTCATCGTTGCATGTATATAAAATTTGTGGGAATACCTAAAAAACCACCAATATACAATAACTTTTATATTCTTCTGTCATTCATCTTTTATGCTAAAATGACTTGTGATCTTGCTTATTGACATAAGGTTAATTTACCCTAAAATAATCTATATGAGGGAAATTGACCTTATAAAGATTAGTAGAAAATACACACATGCCAAAAAGATTAGTCTCTCGAGGCTAGGCTTCTTGGCAGTGAAAGACGGCAAATTCTTTTCCAGACTGGAAAAAGGAAGTAGCTGCACACTTCGCACGGCGAGGCGTGTTATCCAATATCTCTCGGATAGGTGGCCACCGGGACTGAAATGGCCATCGGACATTCGGCGACCTCCGATATCTTCTAGTCCGAAAAGAAAATCCGTACAAAACACTTGACAAGGACTAAAAGAATAGGGTATAAATACTACTTAAGACGATTACAAGGATGTTCTGTATTAATTGATTTTTTGCTAAAATATGTAAGATTACTTTTCATTGGTTGCCTCCTATGAGGCCCTTGAGGCGGTCTCTTCCCCCCTCCGACCGCCTCCCTCTTTTGAGGAAACAACTCCGATTAATCACCCCTCATAAAACTTTTTTCTAATCTCCTGCAATGTTAAACGCTTTTTTTTCATTGCGTAAATCCGTTCTACACGTTTAATCATATCGGAGTCGTATAGCTGATATCCTGCTTCGGTAACTTCGGCAACTTCAAGCAATCCTTTTTTTGTCCAATATCTAATAGTGGAATTATTTTCGGATACTTTCCCGGCTAGTTCTCCTATTTTTAACAACTTGGTATCGTAATCAATTATCGCACTTTCACCTTGAGCCGCTTTGAGATAAATATCTAAAGAACGATTTATCGCCTTAGCGATAAGCTTCAAATAATCGTCTTTAGAACCACCCGCCTGCGCTTTCTCTAACGCCGTTATGTAGGCTAAACGTTCTCGTTTTGCGATAATCGCCGGCGGGTAACCGGACATCAATAAAATCATATTCATCATTAGTCTGGCAGTTCTACCGTTGCCGTCTACGAAAGGGTGTATACTCACCAAACGATAATGCGCCTCCGCTGCCAAATCTATCGGATGGATGTTGTCCGCTGTCTTAATCCATTTTATAAATTCAGTCATCATATCCGGTACTTTGATTGGATTAGGCAACACAACCGTAGAACCGGATATACGTACTGCTACCGTACGGTAACAACCGGCGTTAGCATCATCTATACCTCGCAGGATCGTATTGTGTATTTGTAAAATATCTCTTTGTTTGAAGCTACCGGGTTTGCGGTTGACTTGCTCATGCACCCAATCCAATGCGCAGGCATGGTTTGTAGCTTCCAAATGTTCAGCCAGCAATCTACCTCCGACCGTCAAACCCTTATCAACTACCAGAGCAGTCTCACGGCGCGTCAAAGTATTACCCTCAATCGCATTGCTGGTATAAGTCAGTTCTACTCGAAACCAGTCCTCTAAATTTCGAACCAGCACGCTCGGTAACGGACGGAACCGATCGAGCTGCTGCTTTTTTTCTGTGAGTAGTTCATAGTTCATAGAATAAACCATAAACCATAAAGTTATGGTTGTCAATATCTTAAATTTATAACTTATTGTAAATAGCTTTTTTTAGCATATGAAGACAAAGAAAGTATTACTATAAAAAGCACTGCAGCCATTGCAACAATAGACGGACTCGAAGGCGTATCAAATTGAATAGAAGCGTAAATTCCGCCAACAACGGCAATCATGCCGAGTACAGAGGCAGTTAATGCCATCGCTTCGGGTGATCTTACCAGCTGTTTGGCAGTTGCAGCCGGGATAATCAACATAGAAGTAATTAAGAGAATTCCTACAACACGAATAGAAACGGCAACGACAATAGTCATTAGAAACATAAGCAAAAGGTGCATTAAAAATACCCGAACATTGTCTGCGATAGCTAAATCTTCATCAATAGTCATCAACACTAAAGACTCCCAATTCAACAACAGTAGCGTTAAAACAATCGCACCACCAACATAAATCCACCACAGTTCTTCTAGGGTTACGGTTAGAATGTCGCCGAACAAATAAGCATGCAAATCAACGCGCTGCTCCAACGTGCCGATAACGATAATGCCTACGGATAGTGCCGAATGTGCTAGGATGCCGAGTAATGTATCGGTAGCTAATACTTTCTTTTGTTGCAACCAAAGCAACAACAAAGCAAAAGCAAAACAAACAATAATCGTAGCGATGTTAGTGCCTAAACCGGTAGCCAATCCCAGTGCAATTCCCAGCAAAGCACTGTGTGCTAAAGAATCACCGAAATACGCCATACGCCGCCAAACCACGAAACAACCGATCGTGCCGGCGATAATCGCAACACCGATACCCGCAGCTAATGCGCGGAGGATAAAAGGTTCAGACACGATCGTCGTTTTCGTGTATATGATTATGGCTATGCTGATAAACCGCGACCATCTTCGCCATATCGCGTCCGAACAAAGAAATAAACTCCGGGTCTTTGGTTACCGCTTGCGGTTCTCCGGAACAGCAGATATGATGAAAAAGACAAACGACCTGTTTTGTCGACGCCATCACCAAATGCAAATCGTGCGACACCATCAAAATACTCAGAGGACGACTCGCATAAATCTTCTCCAATAACTTATAGAAAGCGAGTTGTCCGGAAATATCCAAGTTTTGCGCCGGTTCGTCCAATACCAATAACTCCGGATCATTTAATAAGCTCCGAGCTAGCAGTACACGTTGCAATTCTCCACCGGAAAGCACCGACACCGGTCTTGTTACGAGCTGTGCTATGTTGGTTTCGTGCAATATCCTTTGAAGTTGCGAAACATCGATGCGTTTTCGTAGACGCAAGAAGCGACCTACGGTGATAGGCATGCTACGTTGAAAACTAAGATGCTGCGGCATATACCCGATTTTTAACCCCTTAGATCGTTCTATGGTTCCGGCATCGGCTCGTTGAAAGCCCAATAAACATTTGAGCAACATCGACTTGCCGGCACCGTTCGGGCCTATCACGGTAATAAAATCTCGCTCGCCTATGCTAATAGATACATCTTTGAGGATATATTTTTTTCGCTTAAGAACGTTAATGCGCTTAGCTTCTATCAATACATTCACATTATTTTTTCATACAGTCGCTACACTTGCCGTTAATCTCCAACGTAGTGTGGCGCGGGCTAAATTTATTTTTGCCGGTAGTCTCGACAATAGCATCGTATATCACTTGGTCACAATACTCTTTGACTTCTTGACATTCACTGCATATCAAAAAATAACATCCCTGATGTTTGCCCGGATGAGAACATCCTACATAGGCATTCAGGCTTTCCAGCTTATGAACAAAACCTTGTTCTATAAGAAAATCCAGAGTGCGATAAACCGTCGGAGGTTTGGCCGAATAATCCATATCTTTGAGCTTATCTAAAATGTCATAGGCTTTGGTAGGTTTATGACTTGCCCATATCATTTCCAGTACTTTACGCCTTAAGTCTGTAAAACGAAGCTCCTCTTCTTTACATATCCGTTCCGCCTCACTCATTGCATTGCGAATACAATTTTTATGCGAAACACATTTATCCATTATTCATTATTTAATTGATTTGCCCAAGTAAATGTTATAATATAACATACCAATTAGATGAGCGAACAAATATTCGGAGTGTTAGTCATGATAAAAAGAAAGTTTATATTATTTCTCGCTTTATTGATAGCGTTGTCGGCAAACGCAACAGAAATAGAATCTAATAGCGTAATCGTTACGATTAAGCCGTTACATTCTTTGGTTGCAGGAGTAATCGGAGATACCGGAAAAGCGCAGTTATTGGTTGACGAGGCTGTATCTCCTCATCATATGCAGTTAAAGCCTTCTCAAATCAAAAGCATGCAAGAAGCGCACATTATCTTTTATATAGATGATAGTTTTGAGACATTTCTTGCACATGTTTTTAATATTCTGCCGGACGATGTGTTAAAAGTATCGATGATAGACAACGCAGCATTAATGTTACTACCCTATCGCAAAGGGACGGATTGGGAAGTACATGACCACCACGCGGACGAACACGATGCGGACGAACACAATGCGCACGACCACCATGCAGACGAGCATGAGGCACATGACGAACATGATACGCACGACCACCATGCGGACGAGCATGAGGCACATGACGAACACGATACGCATGAAAGTTACGATATGCATGTATGGCTAGATCCAAAAAACGCTCAAAAGATGGTTGCACTAATCGCCGATACGCTTAGCACTGTATATCCCGAACACCGTGATATTTACAAAGCAAATGCACAAGGGTTGATGGAAAAAATAGATCGCTTGAATGTAGAACTCAAGACAGAACTCTCCCCGATACAAAACAAACCCTTTATCGTTTTTCACGACGCATATCAATATTTTGAACACGCTTATGGACTAAACGGCGTAGGGTCTATTACGTTTGAAGGAGGTGAGTTGCTGTCGCCGGTACGTATTAAATCAGTACGAGAAAAATTGCAGCGCACCAGGGCTACTTGCGTTTTCAGCGAACCGCAATTTCCCGCTCGCCCAATACAGACAATCGCCGAAGGTTTTGATATAAAGGTCTCGGTACTGGATCCGCTGGGTGCGAACTTAGCCAGCGACGAAAGCCTATACTTCGGTCTGCTTGAGGATTTGGCACACAACTTAACACAATGCTTAACGTCTGAAAACAAAGATTAAGCAATCATGCGCGGCTGTTAAAAGTAGAATCGCCGATTGAGCCAGTAGGTCAATCGGCGTAACTTTGAGCAGAACCTTAACATATTGGTGACGCATGCATTACAAAATGCAAAAATCGCCGATTGAGCCAGTAGGTCAATCGGCGTAACTTTGAGCAGAACCTTAACATATTGGTGACGCATGCATTACAAAATGCAAAGCCTTTCCATGGAGTGGTACATTCCCCTCCTTCGGAGGGGTGGCAGGCGTAGCCTGACGGGGTGGTTGTGTCGTATCTGCATGATTTATAAATTCATTTATCCAATTTATGGAAACCAAAACCATACGGTGCAAGCGGTTGCAATTGTGCAAAACGGTACTTTTTCAACACTCCCCAATGTCTGCACTAAAAGTACCGCTCGCTACGGATAATGCGTTTACCCACCAATTTAAAACAACTACCCGTAGAAGCAGACTAAATGGTATAACATACCTATTAGATTAATCAATATTGAGGTGCTACACGGTATCAAGAAATTACAGTGCAAAGCGTGAATAAAAAATCTACCATTTAGTAAGACCTGCTAAAATACTTGCCGACAATGACTATAGAATTAACAAAAGATTGGATCAAAAACTTAAAAACAGAGAAGGCTTATAACCTTTCGAGTCTCTTTTTGGACAATACCAAACCCAGAGAAGTTCTTTTTATATTGCAAAACCTAGGGCATCTGTCTACTAATTTCGACGATAGTTGTATCTTGCCTTTGGTAACCGATAAAAACCAGAAGATCCGTCTTTGGTCAATTAAAACATTAGGCAAAACCAAAAAAATAAAAAACCTACATGTGTTAGAAAAAGTAGCATATCGGGATACATCAACCGAGGTTAGAAGAGAAGCAATTTCCTCTATCGGTAGAATCAAGGATAAAGTGATTATTCCTACTCTAATCAAATTTCTTAACGACGATGATCCTAAAATTGTTTTGCAAGCAATTAGAGGGCTTCTAACTTTTAGGACAGAACCTAAAGTCTGCCATGTACTTAAGAAATGTGCAACACATCCCAATGAAACGGTACAGAAAGTCATTAAAAAAGAGTTTTTATCGGAAAATAAAACAATACCTAGAGAACAAAACCACCCTCAATCTTATCCTTTCTTAAAAAATGTGGTCGTGTTGGGCGATGTGAGAAAGACATTGAAGTATGTACCCGATGAGAGTTTTCATCTCACTTTTACATCGCCACCATACTATAACGCGAGAGATTACTCTATCTACAAAAGTTATCGTGAGTACTTAGATTTTCTGAAAGAGGTTTTTTCCCTAACTTATAACAAAACCAAAGAAGGTCGTTTTCTAATAGTCAATACATCACCAATTATTATTCCTAGAGTAAGCCGTCGGTATTCCAGCAAGCGATACCCCATACCCTTTGATATTCATAATTTTTTAGTGCCGATGGGTTGGGATTTCATAGACGATATCGTCTGGGTGAAACCTGAATCCAGCGTCAAAAATAGAAATGCAGGCTTTTTACAGCATAGAAAACCACTTGCATATAAACCGAATACCGTAACCGAATATCTAATGGTCTATAGAAAAAAAAGCGATAAATTAATAGACTGGAATATCCACCAATACGACTCGAATACCGTTAACGATAGTAAAGTCAAAGATGGTTATGAAACATCCAATGTGTGGGAAATTGACCCCAAACATAACAAAATTCATTCGGCAGTTTTCCCCGACAGTTTATGCAAACGAGTCATAGAATATTATTCCTTCAAAAATGATTTAGTGTTTGACCCGTTCGCCGGAAGCGGCACTTTCGGCAGAGTGGCTAAGTGCCTTAATAGATTTTTTTTCCTTACCGAAAAAGAATCCAAGTATTTCAATTATATAAAAGCCTCTTTTTCTAAAGAGGGCACTTTGTTTGAGAAAGAAGAAAAGAGAAACTCCTTTCTATGTCTGGATGAATTTGGGACTGTTGAAAAAGTGCTGGCATCGCAAAAATCCAACCGCTATGCGCTGTGAATATTTATAAACCGCCGTAGGGGCGGACTGGCATGATGCCTTATTAAAAATCAAGCCGTTTTATTCATTTTTTATCTCCTTTTGTGAGTATCGATTTAGGACGCAAATGCTCAACAATAATTCGTGTCAAACGGTTGCTTGTGCGTGGTGACCCCATAAATAATACGCGTGAGCTTATGAGCGCAAGCAACAATAATCTGCTTTTTAGTTAACTCCGGACGCCGCCGACTTAATTGGTCGGCAAATGCACGGATGGTTAGGTTATGCCGACGTGCCGAGAGTGCTGCCATAAATAGGAGGGTGCGCAGGTCGGCATTGCCCTGTTTAGAGATGGGCGTGGGCGATGCGCAGTTGCCGGATTGCTTGTGCTTGGGCGTGATGCCGATATAGGCGGCGAGTGTACAATGCCAGATACATATTGGACTCTTTAGAACCTAATCTTTCCACTAGGAAAAGTACTTTTCCTAGTGGAAAAATACCTCTTAAATCAAAGTAGCCGACATGCAAAACCAGCACATCGGCTACCGCATTACAGGTTTTTATAAAATAGCCTCTTTTTCCAACAAAACGGAGGCTATGATGGCAACAGATGCCAAACAAAAACTTAATGCATTAGAATTTTGGAACAAACACGGCTTAAACGCAACCCAAGACTTTGTCGGGGTGAGCCGTTCCACCCTATACCGCTGGAAAAAGTGCTTTGACGAGGGCGGTGTATCCGCTTTGCGAGACGCAAGTAAAGCACCTCGGCAGCATCGTCGCCGTAATTGGTCTACTCACATCAGCGATGAGATTAGGCGACTGCGACACAGCTATCCGAATATGGGTGCGCCGAAGATTTATTACTTCTTAAAGCCGTGGTGTGATGCACGCGAACTGCAGTGTCCGAAGCCGCGCACCATTGCACGGTTGATTGCCGATGCATCCGACAACATGCGCTGTTCGCCCCCTAAACTCTCTAAAAGAAAACACAAATGCAAGACTTCTCAACCACGCAACCGTCTCAGCAAAGATGCCAAAGCGCAATTTCCCGGACACTGCGTGGCTATGGATACTATCCATTATTTCGTTAATCGAACACGCTATTATCTGTTCACTGCGATTGACCACTACAGCCGTTTTGCCGTTGCCATTACCTGCCGACGCGCCCACAGTAAAAATGCTGCGACATTCGCAAGATTGGTGGACACGGTATTCCCCGGCAACCTCTCTCAAGTACTGACCGACAACGGGAGCGAGTTTGCCGGCGACTTCGAGGCTTATCTACAACGACACAACATTAAACACTGTTATACTTATCCTCGTTGCCCGAAAATGAATGCCATAGACGAGAGATTTAACCGTACCATTCAGGAGGAGTTTGTAGCACATCATGAGGATATTTTAGTGACCGATTTAGCACAATTTAACGACGTATTATTTGAGTATCTCGGGCGGTATAACTTCAGGAGACCGCACCAAAGTCTAGCCTATAAAACACCGGCACAACAGCTTGCTTCCTTTTGTCCCCATTTGTCCAATATGTCATGGCATCGTACAGCGAGTTGCTTTGGATGGCGAAACGTATTATCATCCAGTACTGCACACAGGGCAGCCGCAGTTTGAGTTCCGATTCCAGGAATGGAACACAGCAACTGGTGAAGCTGTGTGAGGTGCTCGTCTTGAGCGATGATTTTGTCCATTGAGGCATTAATCTTATCGATCTGCTTCTCATGGTTCTTCAGGCTAGTGGCTGCCACCTTTTTTTGCTTCGCATCGCGCAGGGTATTAGCGCAATTGCTTAACATCGTACAACACTTGACTAATTCCCTGCGCCATTTCAGTGCGTCGCGCAAAGCTTGCACAGCCGGTGAGGGCTTTTGCCAATTGTTTTCAGGCGGGATAGCAAATACGAAGCGTGCGATGATACGCGCATCCACGCGATCGGTTTTACTGCGTATGCCGAGCGAGTCGCGGAATCTAGCGATCAGCACCGGTGCTGCCACGATGATTGGATGCCCGGCATCATAGCCGGCCATGCACAGGTCTAGTTCAAGACCGCCGGTCGCCTCAACACAGATGCGACACTGCTGTGCGCGGTGTTTGCTCGTCCAAGCTAACAACTGTTTGATGCCTTGGGCATCACTACTAAATTGTTGCTCGGCAAAACTATTATCAGTGAATAATAGAGCCGCCTCTAAAGTGTCTTTAGAGACATCAACGCCAATCGTGACGGGTTGTTTGTTTTCCATAATAAATTACTCCATAAGGGTTGGTTAATGAATGAAATACTAGGTATCAAACACAGTTTAGGAAAGTATGACTACGCCGCCCAAACAGATGAATACGAGATCTAAAGTCCCAAGCTGCCTTTCGAGCTCTATAGTCATAACGCCGGAGGAGTGCTTTTCATACCATCAGGCTTTAATGCCTCGTCCGTCCTGCAGCGTGTCTCCTCCGACTTCCTAGGCACTGCATCTGCCTAAGCGTTTATCTTATATCAAATAAGCCAGGGTTTAATATATCTGTCCGCCCTAAAGTTCCGTTCTGCACAGCCGTAACCGCTTGCGCCGTATGGTTTTGGTTTCCATAAATCGGGTGGATGAATGTATAAATCTTGCAGATACGACACAACCACCCCGTCAGGCTGCGCCTGCCACCCCTCCGAAGGAGGGGAATGTACCGTTCCTACAGTTCGTGGATACTTTTTCAACAGTCCCACGCAGCAACCACTCCATGGAAAGGCTTTACATTTTGTACTATGTATCAAAGTTCTGCACAATGTCACGCCGTTTGTGCTACTGCAACAAACGGCGGTTCTATCGCGCCTGCCACCCCTCCACAGGAGGGGAATAATACTCTTTAAACAGTCCCAATTTAAGAACACCCTTAAAGAATGACACTAAGCGAACGTATTGAAAAAATATTTAACGAGATATTCGTTAATTAAACATAAGCTGTTAATCGGAAGAATTGCCGTAAAATAATCTCTTATGGAGATGGATGCGCTTGCCGATAGAATTAAACGATGGGGAATAGAACTCGGCTTTTCCGATGTCGGTTTCGCCAATACCGAATTGCACGGTTATGAACTCAAGCTACTGGAGTGGTTGAACGATGGAATGCACGGTGAGATGCATTTTATGGAAAAACACGGCAACAAGCGCAGTAGACCCGAAAAATTAATCGACGGTACCGTTAGCATCATATCGGTGCGCATGAATTATCTCGATAAGGATGCTACGGATGCAGATACGGTATTAAAGCAACCCGAAAAAGCGTATATTTCCCGCTATGCCTTGGGGCGCGATTACCACAAATTGATACGCAAAAGATTGCAGCGGCTCGCCGATAAAATTACCCAGGCGATCGGACCTTTTGCATACCGCGCATTCAGCGATAGCGCGCCGGTATTGGAGAAGCCGCTTGCCGAACAAGCCGCACTCGGTTGGATCGGCAAGCACACGCTATTGCTCGATCGCTCTGCCGGTTCGTGGTTTTTCTTAGGGGAGCTGTATACGAATTTGGCACTCCCACCGTCTACCCCGACGACGAATCACTGCGGGAGCTGTGAACGTTGCATGGATATATGCCCGACTCGAGCTATCGTTGCACCCTATAAACTGGATGCACGACGTTGCATCGCTTATTTAACGATAGAACTTAAGGGTTCTATCCCGGTAGAGTTGCGTCCTCTGATGGGCAATCGCATATTCGGCTGCGACGATTGTCAACTGGTTTGCCCGTGGAACCGTTATGTGCGCTATTCCACCGAAGAAAAATTTCGCACACTACATAATCTGGATTCGGCAGATTTGATAGAACTATTTTCATGGAACGAACAAATGTTTTGCGACAGATTGGCGGGGTCGGTCATTAAACGTAGCGGTTATGAAAGTTGGCTCAGGAATATCGCAGTGGCACTCGGCAATGCACCCGGTAGCGATGAAGTTATACGAGCTTTGAAGACACGCCTGCACCATCCTTCCGAAATCGTTCGTGAGCATGTACGATGGGGCATCGCACAACATACTCGGAATACCGATACTAAGTGTTCCCCTCGCGCCACGCCAGATATTTATTAATCAGACCGCGGGTCGAAGCGTCCAACGAGGTTATCACATCGCTTTTATCTTCGCTCGGATTGTTTTGCAAGCAATCAAAAACTCGGCTCGCTAGTTGCTTTCCTTGTTCCACCCCCCACTGGTCGAAAGAATTAATCCCCCAAATCAAGCCCTCACAAAATACTTTGTGTTCGTACAATGCAATTAAAGAACCCAAAGTGTGCGGGCTAAGTTTACGGAGCATAATCGTATTGTTCGGTCGATCTCCCGGACATTCACGCTCGGATGCACCGTCCTGTACGCCCTGCATCAACGCATGAGACTGAGCAAAACAACTTGCATGAGGCCAAGCCCCCCCGTCGGTTTTATTAGCGATACCGTCGGTGTCGGCAGTCACGATGAAATCAATCGGGATTAATCGCGTGCCTTGATGCAAAAGTTGGTAATATGCGTGCTGCCCGTCCAGAGCCTTCCCACCCCATATTACCGGAGCCGTATCGCAATCGAGTCTCTGCCCGTATCTATCCACGCGTTTGCCGTTGCTTTCCATTTCCACCTGTTGCAAATAATCGGGTAATAGTTCCAAGCGGGTGTCGTAACACAACACGGCATGGCTTTGTGCATCGTGAAAATTGTTATACCAAATGCCGAGCAAGGCTAGAATAACCGGCATATTCTTTTCCGGTTCGGCGGTTTGAAAGTGCCGATCCATTCGGTAAGCACCGGTCAATAACTGTTCGTATATCTCCATACCCAAGTTTACTGCAAGCGGTAATCCCGCTGCCGAACACAAAGAATAACGACCGCCTATCGTAGTCGGTATCGCTAAGCAATGCTCGGGGGCGATACCGAACTCAACAGCTCGGGCACACTCGGCTGTCACCGCAAACATCCGATTTTCTGCACCATTGCCCAACCAAGTTTTAGCATAGCTTGCATTCATCAAGGTTTCTCGGGTTTTGAATTTCTTAGAAATAACGATAAAACAGGTATGTTCGGGGTTCAACTCGGACAGCAAAGACTCTAATTCCCCACAACCTACCGTAGAAACAAAATGAACCCTGGAGGGTGTTTGCTTATAAGTCGCTAGGGCTTGACTTGCCATCGCCGGACCGATATGCGACCCTCCTATGCCCAGACTGACGACATCGGTAATCGTTTGTCCGCTGGCACGGTGCGGAACCGAACCGGACAATTCCAAACATAATTCTTGCATTCGTTGTTTGGTTGCAATAATCTCGGTGTTCAAATCATCGGCATTCGGTTCATCCGACCGGCTACGAGGTTGACGCAAGACGGTATGCAACGCTGCCTGTTTTTCACTTAGATTGATTTCGTCGCCTTTGAATAACCGCGCTCGCCAATCTATAAAATCCGACGAGTTCAATAATTCTACCAATAGCTTTATAGTCTCGTCGGTAAATTTATTTTTTGAATAATCTAGAAATAGGTCGTGTACTTCTATTGAATATTTGTCAAAGCGCTCGCGGTCTTGTGCGAATAGATCGTGCAGTCGCATCGATTGCGATTGCGCATGGTGTGCCTTTAACTTTTTTAGGATATCCGTTTTTTGATTAGAATATGGCTTCATTTTGTATTGTGTTGTGCAAAGCCGATAGCTTAAACGATTAACGAACTTTGCGCTTTATCACGATTATTATACAAAAGATAGCCGATACTATTGATTAAATTAGATAGATCTATAGGGACTATAGCAATAGTATTTAGGTTTGTTATCCAATCTGATATGCAACCATGCCACACCGCCACCTGCGGTGTTCAGCCATCTAGGTGTGTTATCCAGATGTGCCTCAACCAGCCGACCGACTCGCTGCCACAACGCGTGATTTTGATGATCGGGCGCATGTCTGCTAAATGCCGCTAAATGACCGTAGGCAAAGACTTCGGCTTTAGGACACGGGGCTACCAACCAAGCGTCTCTACCCAAGTTAGGAAATGCAACTACATCTTTATCCGAAAAATAGCCTGCAAATGCATCGGCATCGGGAGGTAGGTCTAATCCCGGGCTATCTATTATCACGAACTCAAAAGGACGATGCACGGTGTCCGAACTCAGCGGCGGTGTCTCCCAACGATAAGCGATATATTCAATACTTGATAAGAAACCGATATAAAAGGCTCTGAAAATATCACTTTTCTGCCATAAGGCGATCACCGAATGATAACTCATTACGGCACCTTCCTTTAATATACGTACCTTTAGTACCCCTTTAGTAGCAACCTCCTCGTTTACACGAGTTTCAAACATACCCAATCTCCTTAGGAATTTATACCGCCCAACAATTCAACCAATCCCGACAATGCCGAGCGACCGATAGTGTCTTTGTACACCTGAATAATCGGCACCTCGGTCCAGACACTTAATTCGCGTTGATTATCAAGCTCGCTTCCATAAGTCTGCGGATGCATGCGATTAAGCACCACTGCGATAGCTTTGAGCTTCCGAGCGGCGAGTACTTCTAAGGTCAGTAATATGTGATTGATGCAACCCAAACGATCGGGCGATACAACGATCGCCGGAAATTCCAATGCCGATATTAAGTCTACATTAAGGCCGTCGGCGGCGATAGGAGACAACAACCCGCCGGCACCCTCCACTACCACGAATTGTTCTTCGCAACGGCAACAGGTAGCGAGTTGCGCTATCGTATGTGTTGCACCCGCCAGTATCGCCGCGCGTTGCGGTGAGGTCTCCGCTTTATAACGATAAGGGCATACTCGTTCAATCGACTGGGGGGATACCGAGGCTGCCGCCAAGCGAACGGCATCTTGGGCGATCAATCCATGCTCACCCTCCGAACAACCGCTTTCTACCGGTTTGCGCACCGCCACGCTTAGACCGGTCTCCTCCAGTGCTTTTATTAAGTGGCATGCGATTACTGTTTTACCTATTCCCGTATCGGTGCCGGTAATAAACACCCCCGAACCGATCATCTCAACCTTTAGCCAACAATAGATTTTCAATCCATCTATATTTTTCGGTGGTTTGCTCTACAACCTCTAAAGGAAGTTCGGGTGGCGGTGTTTGCGCATCCCAATTCTGCCGTATCAAGTAGTTGCGTATATATTGTTTGTCAAAACTGGTCGGTTCGGCACCGGGACGGTAGCTTTGCAAGTCCCAAAAACGCGAGGAATCGGGGGTTAGTATTTCGTCTATCAGTAGCAAATGTCCTTCCGGGTCAATGCCGAATTCAAACTTGGTGTCGGCGATTATGATGCCGCGATCATAAGCGTAGTCGCTACAAAGTCGGTAAATCTCAAGTGCCGTGTCGCGAATTTCGGCAGACATTTCCGCACCTATGGAGTCTGCCATTTGCTCGAAGCTGATGGGTATATCGTGTGCGCCTATCTCGGCTTTGGTAGTCGGTGTGAAAATAGCCTCGGGCAACCGCTCGCCGAGTTGCAATCCGGCATCCAAAGAAATGCCGCATAACTCACCGTTGTCTCGGTAGTCGTTCCATGCAGAACCGTATAAATAACCGCGCACAATCGCTTCTATGGCAAGCGGTTTCACTTTTTTCACAACCATGCTACGCTCGGCTAACTGCGGCCGATGTTTCAATTCCGGCACGCTATCGATTGCCGCTATATCGGTGGTATGGTTGGGAACTATCGTTGCGGTTTTATCGAACCAAAAGGTACTCAGCGAGGTCAATACTCTACCTTTATCGGGAATCGGAGTCGGGAATACGACATCAAACGCCGAGAGCCGATCGCTGGCAACCATCAATATATGTGGTTCGTCTAAATCATACAGATCTCGGACTTTACCTTTGCACAACAACGGTACGGATTCTAAATTAGAATCGTATATTGCGTCCATCGTTATACGTTTGTCGTCAACCCTGATCGTGCATATCGCATATACGCTGGGCCGACTCGGGCAGGTTGTCGGGACAACGACCGCACATCTCATTGCCGGGCACCGCGTAATCCATCTTTTGCGGTTTAGGAAACTCCAACGAGTCCATCAGCGCGATAAACTGTGTTCGGGTCGTTCCGACTTTAAGACGCGGGTTGCGCATTTTTTCTTGACCTACGGTACTGATTCGGCGATTCTCGTAATCGTGGCCGGGATAGACCAAAGTATCTTCGGGAAGGCTGAATATCTTGTCGTAAATGCTATCGTACAGAGTGCCGGAATCGCCCGATTGGAGGTCGGTTCTGCCACAGCCTTCTATCAATAGCGCATCACCGGTGAAAATCATTTTGTGTATGCCGTCGTCTATTAAGTAAGCATAATGGGTGTCGGTATGCCCCGGAGTAAACAACGGATGGAATTCTATATGCCCTATTTTCAGTGCCGTTCCTTCCTGCACCCCTATATCCCGGCACGGAAGTTGGTCGGCTTCGGCACCTACCAGTTTGCAATCGGTCAACGATTTAAGTTTCAACCCACCGGTAATATGGTCGGCGTGTATATGTGTCTCTATCGCATAATTCAAATTTAAGCCCAATTCTCTAATCGTCTCCAAGTCACGCTCGAAAACA
Organism: uncultured candidatus Poriferisulfidus sp.; assembly: GCA_965215125.1. Classification (GTDB taxonomy): domain Bacteria; phylum Pseudomonadota; class Gammaproteobacteria; order Poriferisulfidales; family Oxydemutatoraceae; genus SP5GCR1. Next base: position 306,512 of record OZ244052.1, read on the forward strand.
TCGAGCACCGGATCTACGAGTGCCGTGATGCCGGTCTCGGTACACGCAATTAGGTAAGTATAAGTACTGGATTGGGATTCAAAAAGTTGTTTGAATATCATCGCGCTACTCTCTTTGCTGAAGTTGGATCAAATACATAGTATACTAGCTTAAATACCGAAAATATTATGGGAACCGAAGAAATCAAGAATCTAATAACCGCAGGCTTACCGAATGCACAGATTGATGTAGATGGTAGCGACGGCAAATACCAAGTCAAAATCATCAGTACGGCTTTTGAGGACTTAACTCAGGTACAGCGACATCGGGCGGTTTATGCAACGATTCAAGCCCAAATACAAAGCGGCGAACTGCACGCGTTGAGTATAGAAGCCCTGACACCCTCGGAAGCCGAGCAACGATAGCACTAATTATCTCTGAAAACCCGACGCTCTAAGCGATATGCGGATAAGCCTTGTTGCTTTGAATAATAGAGCGACAATAATTTCATATCCGCGTCGTTCAGTGTGGTGATCATCCCCATCATGATAGGGTTTTTGCGTTTGCCGTTCTTATAATCAAGCAAGGATTGATAAAGATAATCCCGATATTGTCCCGATAAACGCGGGTATTCGGGTAGCGGACTATTGCCGTCCATACCATGACAACCTGCACAGACTGCGAGTTTGGCATTGAGTTCCTCGGAAAGCTGAGGAGACTGGGAAGCCGAAACGACAGTCTCCGAACCCGAGAAATAAGCAGCGATATCCGCCATATCCGTTTCCGATAAACCGGCGGCATGGGCACGCATTGTCGGGTGACTACGCTCGCCGGATTGGTATGCCTTTAAGGCAGCGACTATATAGGGAGCATGCTGACCGACCAGTTTAGGTACGTGATAACTAGGATAGATATTGCCGTAACTCGGCACACCATGACAACCCAAGCAGGTTTGCGCTTTCAATCTTCCGCTTTCGGCATCTCCGGCATTCACAAACGGCGATAATATAAGTAAGCAAAGAACGTAAAAACGATACTTCATAAAAACTCCCTAAATGATTTAATATAAAGTAGCTATCATGCCAAAATATCGGAAAATGTCCATAGTTTTAGTTTGTTTTTGATTGAATATGCCGCCAACCCCGCATAAACCTCCGCAAAAAATTTGTATCCTGCGATTGTCCGCAATCGGAGATGTCGTACAAGCATCTATCGCGGTCAACGCGCTCAAATCGTCGCATCCTCAACTTGAACTCACTTGGATTATAGGAAAAACCGAATACGAATTGTTAGCCCATCTGGACGATATCAATTTTATAGTCTTTGATAAAGACAAGGTTTTGAGGTCTTATAAACTGATTGCCGAACGATTGTCCGGTAGAAAATTTGATGCCCTGCTCCTGATGCAATACTCGTTACGCGCCGGTCTGCTCAGCCTTTTAGTCAAAACACCGTTGCGCATAGGCTATCCGCACCGGTTATCTAGAGAGTTTCATAGTCTGTTTGTTAATCAACATATAAAGATGCCGACCGGCAAGCATGTATTGGATATTTATTACGGTTTTGCCGAAGCATTAGGCATAAAGGCGCGGACAAATACCGTCCCCAACTATTATCTGCCGGACGATACCCGATTTGCCGAACGCAACTTAGCCCAAGACAAGAAAATACTGTTGATCAGCCCGTGTTCCAGCCATAGCTTCAAAAACTGGCTACCCGAACGTTATGCGGAGATCGCTCAAATTGCAATGCAACGATACAACATGCATGTCGTATTAGTAGGCGGCGATAGTCAAACCGAACGGGTGTACGCAACACGCATACAACAATACCTCCGTACACCCTGCGCCAGCTTAATAGGGAAAACCAGCCTGCGGCAATTAGCCGCCGTCGTTGCACATAGCCATCTAGTGATCGCACCCGACTCGGCAATCGTACATATCGCCTCTGCGCTACAAACTCCGGTCATCGGACTCTATGCGGCAACCGATGCCGAGCGTAGCGGTCCCTATCGTTATCTAGATCGGTGCGTCAATCGCTACCCCGAGGCATTGGAAAAATACTGCGGTAAATCCATAAAAGATGTGCGTTGGGGGAAACATATAAAAAAATCCAATGCAATGGAGTTAATCAACACACGATCGGTGATTGCACAACTTGACCGTATTATGGAGGCCGGAGAATGTTAATGCGACACTGCGTACAAGGCTATAGTCGACAATACTCAATGACGAAATTTGCAATTTGTTCGGGGTCGTTGATGTCTAGAATCGGAATTGTAATATCGGACGGTGGATCCTCATCGGTAGCAAGCGCAACCACATGGGAGTCTCGGCTATACATATAGGGGTGATCCAGACCGCGCCGATGTAGTTCTATTTTAGCAAAGGTCTCGCGCTTAAAACCTTCAACCAAAACAATATCAAGGCTTTGGCGAGTAATAATATCGACGAGTTCGTCCAAGGTCGCTTCTTCGTTCTCACTTAAATGCTCGTTAATCAACGCCCACCGCCTACTCGACGACACGAGCATATTTTTGGCACCTGCTTTTCTAAGTTCATAACTATCTTTACCCGGCTGGTCGGTGTCAAAATTGTGGTGCGCGTGCTTAACAATACCCAACTTAAACCCTTTGTCCTTTAATATAGGAATGATTTGCTTGAGCAAAGTAGTTTTCCCGGTTCCGCTGTGGGCGCAAAAACCTATAATCGGCGGAGTGCTGTCGTTTGTGTTTATCATTTCCATTTCCAGTTTCTTGAGATCTTCGGGTGTGTTGATATTCCTGAAAGCATCTACGCTATCATCAAAATTGCAACTAACCGTTTTAAGTTTATCAAACCACCGATCTATTTTACGTCCCCCTTGCGCCAAATATTCCGACAAAGAAGGCCTTAGATTCGTTTTTATCAAACAGAAAACCGGATGAATCCGTTTTCCGTCGTCGGCAACCGCAATATCGGCATCATATTCTATCAAGGTATTATATAAACGCTGCGCCAAATCCGTCGGAGGATGCGGCGTGTCGCAGGGACACACCAACAAATAAGATGTTCGTACATCACGCAATGCACTCGCTATTCCCGCTAAAGGTCCCATAAAATCCTCGTTTTCATCGGTGATAACCGGATAGCCGTATTTTTGATACTCCTCTAAATTCCGATTTGCATTGATCAATACATTGCCGGCTTGCACGGCAATACGCTCGATTACATGTTCTATCAGAGGACGACCTGCCAACATTATTAAACCTTTATCGGAATGTCCCATACGCGAACCTCGTCCACCTGCCAAAATCACGGCACTTAAATTTTCTTTCGCCCTTAACACTGAACTATCAAATGTCATACTGCCATTATACACAGTGGGGTTATCACAAATTAATAAACGAATAAATGTTGGTACGACCACAACATAATCAATGTATGTAGGGAAGGTTTTATATTTTGTGATGTACGAAATTTAGCGATCGCGTTAAGGTTCCGTATAACATCATGCCGATTAACCTGCCGGCTTCATCGGCGACTCTATGCAACAAGTGTCGGTTCTACTCTGTTCCTACAGGTAATAATCCTTCCAGTAGGACTCTAATATGAAGATAAATTTTTAGCATCGTCGCTCTAAAAGTACTATAGATTGTTTCATCGGATGCAACGCTTTCTCGATAGCCTTGGTCATCGGTGTAGCTTGCAAACACGCGATAAGGGTGATCTATTTCCGCTACATGCGGAGTATAGCTTGTTCCGGTTTCGCCGTTTATATCGACCCAGCGAGTTCTTTCGTACTTTTGCCATTGGTATTGGATAGTATCCGGATATGTAACACCGTCAAGGTCTTGCGACAGCAAACTATCTATCTCGGGAACCGCATAACTCTCATCTTGCAAAATAGGTGCCGGAAGACTCACTATAGCACCGTTGTTCTTTTTGCTTATGTACAACGATATACTTTTTTTAACGCTGGCCGTATCGTCTGCTACGGTCAAATCAAATATTATTCGGTCGTCGTCTTGCGCTGCATCCAATAGATTTTCGGGTATCTTAAAGGATAAATCGGCAGTACCCTGATCGGTTATGATGCCGGATAGTCTATCCACTGCGGATAGTATATCGACACCCGAATGTTGCGACCATCGATATCTTAAAGGATTGTCGTCGGGATCTCCGGTGGAAACATCCAAGATAATATCTTCTCCTTCGTCGAGCCGCTCTCTCGGTATCACATCAATTGCCACTTGTGGAAAACGATTATTGACCGAAAGCGTATATTGAACGGGTAATGCACGTTGCGTTAGCGTATGAATGACGATTACGGTTGTAGTCATTGCGTGCAAGGTAATCGGGGGACTAAGCTCGCCACTTGACACCGTGAAATCGTTAATACGAACATCGGCATTAAGTGCAATCGGTAATACTCTAAGATAGGGTGTATCGTCGGCAATCGTAACATCATAATGGAAAATTTCGGGATTGAAACGAGGGAACATCCGCGCCGGATCGGACAATGTCAAATCGATCAAACCAATGCGTTGAAACGGCAATAATTCACCGGACGCATCTTTGAGAACAGGATATTGAGATTCATCGCCGAAATCCCAATCAATGTTATTCCATCCGTAATAGACTTCGGTCAAAGTCGTGCCGGGCGCGGTAGGTCGTTGCATTTGTGCAGTACTTAAAGCGATACCGTATGGACTATTGCTCGCTCGGTTTGCCTCTACATTCCAATAGCTATTCATAATTGCCTCGGGATTTAACTTCAAGCCCAAACCTACGAGTCCACCGACATCGTCGCCGGCAACCACTTGACCGACCATATAGCTATTGCTTAGTGTGATATTGGTACCCAGACCGATCAAACCACCCACTACACTATTGCCGACGATATTGCCGTTTATATAGTTGTTATTAATAATTCCCTCTAAATCGTAAGCTACCAAACCACCTATCAGCATGTCGCCTTCGACATCAACGCGTGCATAACTATTTCTAATCTTACCGCTTCGGTTAAAACCAACCAAGCCGCCTACGATATGATCACCCGCTATACTACCGATTACATAGCTATTGCTAATCATCCCCCCGATATTACTACCTACCAATCCACCGATATTAGACTCACCACGAATGTCGGTATGCAGTAAGCCGATATTATTAATTTTAGCGGTATTTCCTTTAACACCGAAGAAACCTACATCGTAATCACCGGACTTGATTGTTAAATTAGAAATTGTATAGCCGTTGCCGTCAAAGTTTGCAACAAAAGAATTGCTTGCATCCCCGATGGGTTGCCAACCTCGACCTTCCGACCAGACTTTTTTGTTCACCGACGGATTACGATAGCTCGCATCGTGCTTGAAGTCCAGACTTCTAATTAATTCATAGCCTTTGCAACCGGATATCGGACAACCTTGCGAAATTATTTGATCTGCGAAACTTTCTTTATAACCGCTACCGTCCAACACATAACGTATTGCGTTGAGCTCCTCCAGTGCTCCGATTTCTATCAAACCGTCGCCGTCTCTGTCCACATTTTTAATATAGTTAATCGTTTTTGAAAATGTGGTATTACTATAACCCTGTCCGTCTATATAGGTGACTTTCACGCGATGGGTGGTACTGCCTGTAGTATTCGATGCGAAGCTGTATGTTTTATAGCTTGCATCGAGAATGTCTTGCCAGCTTGTACCTATCCTTCGCTGCCATTGGTAGCTAATATCGCCTTCATCGCCGACACCGTCCGGATCGCCGGACAATTCTATTTTTGGAGCAGACATTGTGAATGCACCGATAAATTCGGGAGCATCTATAGCAACACCTCCGTTGTTTCGCTTTTTTATTCGTATCGGTATATCCATCTCCGTTGCGTCCACACCGTCGCTGACTGTCACTCTCAAAATCACCTCGTCATTCGTAGTGGATTGTGCTACTAAATCTTCGGGAACTATAAAATCCAAATTTGGGTTCATCTTTTGTTCAAAGTTCAACGATAAAGGCGGTCCCGATAATTGTTCCCACTCGTAGCGCAATAAATCGGCTTCGTTGTTATCGCTGCTACCCGAAGCATCCAAACCGATACGCATACCCTCGCTCGCTTCACCGGCATCCGGTATGCCGGAAATCATCACCTCGGGAGCATGGTTCACATGCAACTCGTAGCGCCCCATCCTCTGGTCGGGTTCTACCAAATCTATCGTAATCAAATTCGTCGCGGTCTCTTTGAGAGGGATTGAAACCCGCTCACCGGTAGTTACCGCTTTTATAAAAATACCGTTCTTCCCGATCCTACTCCCGATGTTCGGGTTCTCCGCTATCGGAATGAACTCTATGCTATCGGCATCGTTTAGCACGACCTTATAAACCAATATTTTCGGGTCAAAAGTAGGCACTAATCTCGCACCTCCCAATAAAATCAATTGTACTAAACCGGTAGATTTATCTTGATTCGATAATAAAATATCACAACGCAGTAATTGCAAAATGCTGCACTCGCCTTTCACGGGTGCGTACTTTAGATAGGGATACTGAACCTTAGTGCCGAAATCCCAATCGTCGCTACTCCAATCGTAATAAACCTCAAATGCGGTGTCACCCGCCTCGGTAGGTGATTGTAACTGTACGGTGGTTTTAGAAGTGCCACCGGCACTGGTTTTGACACCACTCGTGGTGACATTCCAATAACTGTTCTTAGTGTCGATATAACGACGGCTTCTACCTACCAAGCCACCCAAGCCATCGCTGCCGTTACTCCAAACCCTCCCTATTGCATAACTATTTTCAATAACGGATGCATCGTTTATCCCGACCAAACCACCGATGTATCCGAGATTATGCTCTCGGCATCTCGCCGTAGGAACGGTCCTGAGTAATACATCACCGGTGGCATAGCTATTCTCGATTTTACCGTGGGTGCCGCGACTATATCCAACCAAACCACCTGCACCACAAGGACTGTTTACATCACCCTTTGCATAGCTATGAGTGATCGTTGCAGTGTTGATATTTTGACCTACTAAGCCGCCGGCGATAACAAAACTGTCATCAACGCTTCTCGCGTATACAGCAACATTTGCATAGCTATTTATGACCAAAGCGGAAAAATTGCCGCCACCGTCGTTGGTCCCGATCAAACCACCTACACCGTATCGGGAACCTTCGACTTGACTTTCTACAGCATAGCTGTCGGAAACAATTCCTTTATTGATGCCGACCAAACTCCCGATATTGCCGCGGCCTATTATACTGGCATAAACTAAACCAATTCCATCGATCTCGGCGGTACCCGACGTTGCACCGAATAAACCTATCACATCGCTGCGTCGACTATTTATGTTCAAGTTGAAAATCTTATAATGATTACCTTTGAATATCGCAGTAAACGGTTTGCTCTCGCTACCTACCGGTTTCCAAAGTTCCCCTCGTAAATCCAAGTCTTTGCTTAGTTCATATCCTCTGCAGCCGGTTTCGGGGCAGCCGACCGTACTCGTAGTCGCACCGATATTGCGGCGATAGCTACTGCCGTCCAACGCATAATACATCGCATACAAATCTTGCACATCGTGTATTTCTATCAGACCGTCACCATCTTTATCTATATCGGTCGCAGTAAATGCCTCGGAATCCATATTCTCATGTATATACCCTTGCCCATCTACATAACTAATCAATACACGATAGCGTGTGGCATCGAGTACCGATGCAGGAATTGCATAATACCTTGCGGTTGCGCCGCGAATATTACGCCAATGTGCCGCTGCGATCGGGGCTAAACTTTGCCATTGATAAGCGACGGTCTTGGGATCACCGCCACTGTCGGGATCCGAGGACAATTCTACCGATGCGGTCAATTCGGTATCCCGTAAAACGGGTGCACTAAACCGCTTAGTCACAGACCCATTGTTGCGTTTATTGATTATCAACGGCAGATCTTTTTTCATTACCGAGTCGCCGGCTTTTACTTCTAGTGTCAGTATTGTCTCGCTATAGAGTACAGTTTTTGCCAACAGATCCACCGGCACGGTAAAATCTAAAACAGCTCGGTTTGTGACCACACTCGACAACATAGAAGGTCCCGATGTTTGTGTCCAAAGATATTCGAACGAACCGTTGTCCAAATGATGACTCCCGTCCAGCATAATCCGCTCTCCTTCTTCAATCGCTCGGCGAGGAATACCCGAAATTTGCATAGCAGGGGAACGATTTACGACAAATTTATACAAGACCGACCGACGACTTTCGGTTTCTACCGTCACCGCAATATTGGTGGCACCGCTGTGAGCAAGCGGTATGTCCACGATTATGAAGCCTAGCTGCTTGCCGATCAAATCTCCGGTGTTAACAGTGATTTTAGCGTTGTCGTGGATCGCGATTGCTTGTAATCTTATTAGATCGGTCTCGGGCGGCACTGTGAGTTGATAATCAAATACATGGGTATTGAAAGCCGGAAATATTAGGACTTCGTCGGATACTATCAAACGATACAAGCCGTCGCGCTGATGAGGCAATAAAGTATCGTCACCATTTGCATATTTAAGCGCAGGATACTGCTTCGTACTGCCGAAATCCCAATCGCGACGAGGCCAATCATAATAAACATCTCCTGCAACAATTCCGGCAGTAACAGGCGTTTTAAGTGCTTCGCTACCAAGACCTATGCCGTGCGTGCCAACCGTTATTCCACTCGTCTTTATATCCCAATAGCTATGGACGATTGTTCCGCTTGATACCGAACCTATTAAGCCGCTTGCCGGTGAACCTCCATCCAAGCGCACACCCCCTATCGCATAGCTATTTTCTATGACACCTTTATTCAAACCCACTAGACCGCCACCGTGGCTTCTCCCGGTAATTCGGTTCATCGCATAACTGTTTGCAATCTTGGCTTGATTTTCTCCTATCAACCCGCCGAGATATTCAATACCCGATATTTGTCCACCGGTATAACTGTTCAGTATTGTTCCGGTGTTTTTCCCGACCAAACCGCCGGCACGATCTATTGCCGATAGACGCCCGATCGAATAGCTATTTACTATTTTCCCACCGTCATTGCTACCGACTAAACCACCGACTAGAGAAGCACCTTTGATATCGAAGTTTAGTAAGCCGATGCCGTCAATTTCTGCATTTTCGGCTATCACACCGAATAAACCTACGGAATTGGTATTGCTCCTTGTGATTATTAGATTAGAGATGCTATAACCATTGCCCTTGAATAGGCAGTTCAAAGGTTCGCTGCCGAGACTACCGATCGGCTGCCAACCCTGTCGTGAAGTAAATAGGGTTTTATTGCTATTGGGATCGCGATAACTCTCGTCAAGTGCAAAATCCAAATCTCGAACTAATTCATAACCTCGACAACCGTCAACAGCACAACCCGTAGTAACCGGTCTTGCTTCGTCTCTCGTTTGATACGCCGCGCCGCTCGGCTGATAACGCACCGCATACAAGTCTTCCAAATAGTTTATTTCTATCAAACCGTCGTCGTCGTCGTCTATATCTCTGACGACATCCGACATCGGAAGATCCGCTACAGTCAAGCTATATACTATACCGGCTACTTCGATCGTGATTACGGTTTCATCCTCTGGCTTCAACAAAATAGAAGGAATTGTTTCACCGCTGTTGCCGACGGCATGGACACTATCGCTCACCTTGACGGTAATCTTGGTATCGCCGACAAATGCGGTCGGAATAAGATTAATATGTGATTCTCCTTGGTTGAGAACCAAACGATAATTGAAATGCGAAAACTCAAAGGGCGGAGACATGTGCGAAGGTTCCGATACTTCCAAACTTCTCAGCCCGTAAGGTAGTAACAAGGAACCGCAATTCGGCAATTCACGAGCGATGCTACAAGCGGCGCGCATATTGAGAGCCGAAGATGTATATTTTAGCGTTGGATATTGGTTTGTATCACCGAAATGCCAGTCCTCATTACGCCACCGATAATAAGGTAAAAACGAAACCTCCGATGCGGCGATAGGTGCTTTGAGCACGGATGTGCCGAAACCCTCGCCTCCCGCACTATGCCGCACACTGCTAAGATGGGTATCCCAGTAACTGTGTGTAATCAAACCACTATCTCCGACACCCGATAAGCCACCGACACGGACGCGCCCGACCATAGAGACAGCAGCATAGCTATTACCGACGGCACCGCTATTAATGCCTACCAGACCACCGACGGTTCTCGATCCCGATACACTGCCCAAGGCATAGGTATTATTGATCGTGCCGGAGTTAGCCCCCACCAAACCACCAATGTTATGACCGCCCGATACTTCACCGTCGGTATAGCTATTGATAATCCTCGCATCGCTTTCGTTGAGACCGACTAAGCCACCGACAGAAACGGTTCCACTTACCGTATTAATCGCATAACTATTGATGATTGTCCTCCCGGTGTTGTTAACGCCGACCAAACCACCGACGACATCACCTCCTTCCACATTGTTGAAAGCGAAGCTGTTGACGACTTGATTGTCGTTGTAACCAACCAAACCGCCGATTTGAGTACTATCGCCATCTCGTGCGTATCCTACAATACGCCCCCTTGCATAGCTACTATGGACTACACCCTGATTTATGCCGACCAAACCGCCGGCGCGAACATTGCCTCGCAATAGCACCGCGGCAAAACTCGCATTTATTTCCGCACCTATCACATTGCGTCCGGTCATACCGCCCACCTCTTGATATCCGACTACACTGCCGTCGGTTTGACTTGATTCAATGTTTCCCCCATTGACGGCAACCAAGCCACCGACCCGGTGCCTTCCTCTAATATCAATATCGGATAAAACAACATTATTTATTAGGGCTTCGTCGGATAGCCGGGCGAACAAAGCAACATCGTCGGTTTGCGGTCTATTAATCGTCAAATTAGAAATCGTATAACCGTCACCGTTGAATCTACCGATGAAGGGATTTTTTTCACCGCCTATGGGTAACCATCCCCGACCCTCAATCCAAGTAGTTCTATAATGAATTGCATTGCGATAGCTTAAAGGATCCTCAAAATCCAGATCCCTCACCAACTCATAACCTACGCACCCACCTGTCGCACAGCCTGAAGTAACCCTACTTTCATTGAAATCTGTCCTATAGCCGCTGCCGTCCGGTTGATAACGGATCGCGTACAGATCTTCTAAATAGTTAAGCTCTATCAAACCATCGCCGTCTTTGTCCACCCGATCGCCTGCGTTTAGAAAACCGTGATTCGCCGCTACTATAGTGTATCGAACCGTCTCGTCGTTTTCGGTTCGTACAACGATTGTAATCGTAGTTGTACCGATCGCATTCAAAGGAATTGCCGAACTCGTAGTTGCGTTTGCTAAGTTCTCCGAGAAAGAATTATCGTCGCTTATTTCAATTAACGAATTATTACCTAGCTCGATACTTTTACCGTAAGTAATCGGAACGAAGCGAATGTGATCGTTATCGGCATAGACTGTCACCCGATAATCGGATGTCCGGTTATGAAATTCCGGCAACAAATTGAGCCCTTCACCGACAACGTACAAATCGGCTAAGCCGATACGCTGACCGAGGACTAAGGTGCCACATACAATCCCCGACAACATACCACACGCCGCCTCATTCGCCAATAAATTCGTTATTGCAATACCCTTTACATGCTTGAGATGCGGATAGAATCCTGTTTCAAAATGCCAAGCCGTGTTGCTCCAACCGGCATAAACATCTTTATGCGGCAACATTTTCAGACTGGCGGTATCAAGCCCCGAGTTACCTAAAGTGCTTGTCCTTATTCCGCTGGTCTGTATATTCCAATAGTTTCGGGAATATACAATCCCGCTATTAGCCCCGGCAAAACCGCCGACATTCGTACCGTCTCCGTTCACTTTGCCGATTGCATAATTATTGGTAATTATACCTCTTTGACTATTACTACCTACAAATCCACCTACATTATCTATACCTTCGACATCACCGTGCGCATAGTTGTTTCGAATAACACCTCCTACATTGGTGCCCACAAATCCACCTATATCGTTATTTTCTGCTACCACATCACCCGTTGCATAACAGCCGGTGATGTTACCCTCGTTGGATCCGATTAGCCCACCGATGTAATATGCACCTTTCACGGAGATGTCTGCGTGGCTTGTAACGATTGCCGCATCGCTCTCACCGACTAAACCGCCCACGCGATACTGTCCGGTAACTTCGCCCCGTGCACGAATGTTGACAATCACACCGTGACTCATACCGACTAAAGCACCTACCTTGTTATTGCCGGTAACCGTTATATCGGATAAACCGATATTACCGATTCTGCCATCCTCACCGAGCACACCGATTAAACCGACGGCATCGGTATCGGGTCGATTGATTTTTAAATTTGAGATTTTTTTGTTATTTCCGTCAAACACGGCAGTGAACGAATCCCGTTCGTCGCCTATAGGTAACCAGCCTTCGTCCGAGGCCCGGATTTTTTTATTCATCGTATCGGTGCGATAACTCTTATTGTCTGCAAAATCTAAACTTTTGGCTAATTCATAGCCTTTACACACATTCTCCGGACATCCTGCAGTAATCTTACTCGCCGTGGAACTTACCCTATAACCACTACCGTCGAGCTGATAGCGAATTGCATTCAAGTCTTCTAAGCGATGAATTTCTATCAAGCCGTCGCCGTCTCGATCAACCCGATTTTCTTTCACCGTAAAAGGGAGTGCATTCACCGTTATCGTATAGACGGCTGCGCTATGGTCTTGTTTCTCCATTGTTAATGTAATGACGGTCGGACGTGATCCGTGCAACGGAATCCGGGAACTTTCATTTGCACCGGTCACTATTTCATCAAATCCGGTATCGCTAACGATGCGAATAGTCGCATTCGCATCGTATGCCGTGGCGACGAGTTGAATCGCACGCGTGTCGGCGAACACCGTCATACTATAGTCGTGTATGAAAGGTTCAAAAGTCGGGAACAAATGGAACCCTCTCGCTGCCGGCACTAAATCGGCTAAATCGGTATACTGGTAGGATAGTGCAACACCACACCTTGCATCCCGTTCATGCGAATTACAAGCCGGTTTATTATTGAATGTTGCCGCAACCCCGACACCGCTCGTATATTTAAGGCTAGGGTATTGCGTGTCGGTACCGAAATCCCAGATATCGGTTCTCCATCCGACATAAACCCTCTCGGTTGGGGTGGTAGGCGATTGTAGCGAGCGAGTGTCGAGGCCTGTGCTACCGGCAATGCTGATTTTGATGCCACTGGTTTCCAAATCCCAATAATTCGCCTTAAAGGTTCCGCCCTCATTGATGCCACCGAAACCACCGATATTTTGACCGCCACTCGATACGCTGCCGATGGCATAGCTATGTAAGACCCCACCTTTACCCAAACTGTGGCTACCGATAAAACCACCGACACTATCGGCACCCGAGACATTTACGACGGCATAGCCATTATTTATAACGCCTCCGAAATTGAGGCCTACGAAACCACCGACACGCTCACCTTCGGCTTGCACTTTGCCGTTTGCATAACAAACGGCAATGCGTCCTTCGTTAAAACCTACAAACCCCCCGGAGCTATTAGCACCTCTCACAGAAGCATCCGTATGACTATTGATGATTACACCGCTTTGCGTATTCTCACCGGCTAAACCACCCACTCTATCGCCGCCGACTACGCTACCCTGCGCACGACTACTGACGATCATACCGTTATTGCGACCGGCGACGATACCGACTCCATCACCACCGATTATTTCGGCAACAAATAAGTCTAATCCACTGATCCTTGCATTTCTCCCAATGACACCGAATAAGCCGACCGCATCGGTATCGGGTCGATTGATTTTCAAATTTGAGATTGTCCTCCGGTTTCCATAAAAATCGGCAGTAAAAGGATGTTGGCGGTCTCCTATAGGCAACCAGCCTCTGTTTAGCGTCCATGCCTGCTTATTTATTGTTGCGATACGATAGCTATCGTCGTTTTCAAAATCTAAGTCTGTTGTCAACTCATAACCTCTGCATACCCCCGAAGGACACCCAACGCTGATTAGACTGGCAGTAGAATTCGCCCTATATCCACGACCATCCGGCTGATAGCGAATTGCATGTAAATCCTCTATATAATCAATCTCTATCAAGCCGTCTTGGTCTCTATCAATGCGATAACCCGATGTCGCAAAGCGCAGACGCGCGACTGCGATAACATATTGAGCCACGCTGCCACCTTGGGTTTGTACCTCGATTACGACTTTGCTCGTTCGGCTTGTATTCAGTGGAATTTCGGAACTCGTCGTAGCATTCGCTACATACTCGTCAAAGGCGTTGCCGACAGTAATACGAATGTCGGCATCGGTAGCATGAGCAATAGGAATTAAACGTATATGTTCGGTATCGGAGAAAACAGTCAACCGATAATTGCTTATAGAACGGCTAAAATGCGGTGCAAGATGAAATCCTTCGGATACCAATTTCAAGTCAACCAGACCTATATCTTGATCGGAAATCGGAGTGCCACAACGAACTAACGATAAACCACCACAAGCGGGTTTGTCCCTAAACGCAGTTGCAACATCGGTTGCGGCGATATATTTAAGAATCGGATATTGTTCTCGGGTACCGAAATCCCAAGCATCGGTACTCCATCCGGTATAAATTGTCCCGGTTGGACTGGTCGATGTTTTCAAGTTTACGGTACTGTGTCCCGCACTACCGATAATACCGGTGATGATACCGCTTTTTTGTATATCCCAATAGTTATACGATAAGACACCGCTGTTATTGTTGACCCCGATAAAACCGCCTACCCCGCGACCGTCGGCGATTACCCTACCGGCTGCATAGTTATTTCGGATCCTGCCTTTATTTGAATTATTTCCGACAAATCCTCCCACTTCGCTTATTGCAATCACATCCCCTATCGCATAGTTATTAATGATAGTACCTTCCAAATAGTTCCTACCGACCAAACCGCCGGCGCCATAGCCCCTTGCGACTACGCGACTGATTGCATAACAGTTGCGAATCCGACCGGCGTTGATGCCGACCAAACCACCGACATAATAAATTCCTGATACTTCAATCCTTGCATAGCTATTGACTATTGCGCCACTCGTTCTATTCTCGCCGACCAATCCGCCTACTCTACCTCTTCGTCCTTCCACTTCACCTACCGCGTAGCTATTGACAATCACCCCATCACCGATACCGGCTAGACCGCCTACTTTATCGTTTCCTACCAGCTTAAGATCCAATAAGCCTAGACCTTCAACCCTGGCGTTCGTGCCGAGCTCGGCGAATAAACCGACAATGTCGGAATCAGGTCTATCGATGAACAGATTTGATAATGTTTTTCCGTTGGCGTTGAATACACCGACAAAAGGCTCTTGTTCATCACCTATAGGCAACCACCCCTCACCCTCGCTCCATGCTTTTTTGTTCACTTCGGGATCGCGATAACTACCGTCAACCTTGAAATCCAAATCTCGTGCAAGTTCATAACCTCTGCAACCTTCCTCGGGACAACCGACGGTGATCACCGGTGCCGACCCGCTTTCTCGATAGCCGCTACCGTCCAAGCGATATCGGATTGCATCGAGCTCTTCCAAATTATCTATTTCTATCAAACCATCGTTATCTCTATCAATGTCGGTTATAGGAAAAGCTAGGCGATGTACTCTAATCGTGTATACCGTAACCCTACCGTTCTTGGCTTCCACTTGAATTGTAATATGCGAACTATCGGCTGAAATAATCGGGCTGCTTTCACCGTTGATAATTGGTATACCGGTTTTACCGTCTATACTCAACTCGATACGGTCGTCAAAATTAACTGCCGTAGCTATCAAGCTAAAATTCGGTCGGTCGGCATCGAGCGTTAAATCATAGTTGAATGTTTCCGGCTCAAAGGACGGAAATAATGCTACACCTGCCGACGCTTTCAGATCTTGCAAACCGAAACGTTGATCGAACAACAACGCACCGCAGTTTGTTAGCTGTTGGGCAGTACCACAATGTGCATCTCTATATTTGAGTACCGGATATTGGCTACTTGTTCCGAAATCCCAATCTGCAACATTCCAATTAAAATAAATTTCTCCGCGAATTTCACCGGGCACGACGGGAGCCTTAAGTTGTACCGTGGTGGCGGAAGTGCCTGCCGCACTATACCGCTGTCCACTGATTTCCGCATTCCAATAACTCTGCTTTACACGCCCCTGATTATTCTTCGCAATTAACCCGCCGTTGCTTCCCGACGAGACATGCGATATCGTATAGCTATTAGCGACACTGCCGGCATTGCGTCCTATCAAACCGCCGGCTATCACATTCGCCTGAATGTTGCCGGTTGAATAGGCATTGTTAATCGTCCCGATATTACTACCGACCAAACCACCGGTGCTTATTTTTCTTAACAACCCACCGAACATAAGAGTATTACCACTGTCGTGAACATCACCGCCGGCGTAGCTGTTGGAAACGATACCGTCGTTCCTTCCGACCAAACCCCCGATACCAAGACTAAATTTTTGCGTCGCAGTAGTTACGTTTATATCGACATACGCATAACTACCGATAATTTGCCCGGTAGAATAAGCCACCAAACCACCGATATCCAAAATCTTGTTATTATCCGCTACAACGACACCGGTCGCATAACTGTTGATAACCCGCCCCTTTGAATGGGCAACTAAGCTACCTATGCTTTCACCGCCTCTGAGTTCTACATCCAATAAAGCGACACCCTCTATTAACGCATGTTCGCCGGTATCGGCGAATAAACCTACATTACTCAACGCCGGTCTATTGATCCTCAAATTGGACAAAGTCTTACCGTTGGCTTTGAATACACCGTTGAAGCTTTCAATCGGTTGCCATCCCCCTTCGGATGCCGTCCAAATATCTTTGTTGGATAAATCACGATGATAGGTATTGCGATAACTTGCAATATCCTCAAAATCCAAGTCTCTATCCAATTCATAACCTCGACATCCGTCGGCCGGACAGCCTAGAGTAATTTTAGAAGTATTTGCACTTGCCCTATAACCGGTGCCATCCGGTTGATAGCGTATTTCGTTCAGCTCTTCCAAGTTGTTTATTTCTATCAAACCGTCGTTGTCTTTGTCTATATCGTCTATTACCCTATCCAAGCGATGCGTCTTAATCGTATATGCAAACAACGATGTATTCTCTACGATAAATCTAAGATCTGTTCCGTCTAGTACTATTGGTTCACTAACGGCACCGCTCGTTACATTTCCTATAAATATTCCATCCTTATAGATGCCGATAAAAGTCGGTAACTCTGCGGTCGGTGTTGCTCTAATCCGTTCTATATCGGCATTAACATACATATCGTAGGTAAATATAGAAGATTCAAAAGTCGGCACCAACCATACACCCTCGGATAATACCAAGTTGCGTAAACGATTATAATTTTGATTAGGGAATACGGTACCGCACGGCGTAACATTCAATCGCCTGCAGTCCGGGTGATTGTATTTAAGTGCCGGATATTGTTCGGATGTGCCGAAGTCCCAATTCTCGGTACTCCAATTGAAATAGACTTCGGTTAAAGTGCTACCCGGGGCGGCAGGTCCTTTAAGTTTTTCGGTGGCTAAACCCGCTACACCGTTTGAGATTGAACTTATCATCTCGGCATCTTTGGCATCGGCAATCGTTATATCCCAATAACTGTTTGAGATTGAACCTCTATTGTTATTACCGACCAGACCTCCGGTCTCCGTGTTGTCGGATACCGAAAAAACAGCTGCGTAGCTTCGAGTAATTACGGCACGGTGATTTGTGCCGACCAATCCGCCGGTGTTGCGCCCACCTTCTATCGTACCGGTTGCGTAGCTATCGGAAATCGACCCACTCGGCGAATTACGGCCAACCAATCCGCCGGCTGAAACCACCGCATCTGTTGCCGTCAGATAACCGGCTGCATGGCTGTTGCCGATAACACCTGCGTTAATACCGACTAAGCCACCGACACGGGAATCCGCACCACCCTCGGCTTTTATATGTCCGCTGACATAGCTATTGAAAATCGTGCCGGAAAAATTGATACCTGCCAAACCACCGACACGCAACTTGCCGAGTATATCGACATTCAATAAGGCGACACCGTCTATCTCTGCATCTTTCCCCACCACACCGAACAAACCTACATTGTCGGTAGTGGGACGGTTTATCAATAGCTTATCTATGGTTTTTATATTGCCTTTGAAAACGGCTTTGAACGGTTGCAACTCACTGCCTATCGGTTGCCAACCTTCTCCTTGCCCCCAAACAGCTTTATTCTCTATCCGACGATAGCTTGCGTCGTCTTGGAAATCCAAATCGCTTATTAACTCGTATCCTCTGCAACCTTGTAGGGGGCAACCGGTCGTAAACTCGGGGGCCTCGGGAGCGGCTTTATATGCGGTACCGTACAGATTGTAGCGGATCGCATTGAGGTCTTCTAGTTTTCTAATCTCTATCAAACCGTTGCCGTCTTCATCGACTTTTTTAAAAGGAATATAGCTCACATTAAATGTATAGCGATCTCTCGTTTTGCCTTTTACTGTAACGACGATGCGAATAACCGATTCACTATCGAGTAAAATTGCCGAACTGGCAACTCCGCTTTCGATGCCTTTATCTATTATTTCCCCGTCTACACCGATATCTATTAAGGCATCGGATTCTATCGCTTTAGCAATCATATTGAGTCGATCCTTGCGGCCGGCAATCGTCAAATTATAATCCTTTAGCGACCCTCTAAAAATCGGAGACAACGATATATCACCCTCTGCAAGTATCGTCAAATCCGACAACCCGCGTTTTCTATCGGGCAGTTGCGAACCGCAAACCGGTAAAGCAGAGTCGTCGCTTGCGGTATTTATACAAAAGCTAAAATCTTGATGCAGATCGGAGGTTTGCACATATTTAAGTATCGGGTATTGTTTGCGGGTACCGAAATCCCAATCGGCATTGCGCCAGCCGTAATAGACATCGGTTTCGGTAGTGCTTTCATCGGCGGTTGAAGTTTGAAGTTCTATCGTTGTCTTGGAAGTGCCCCCCGCACTATAATGTATGTTTTCTATCAGACTATCCCAATAGCTGTTGATAATTTGCGCGGTATCATTACTAGCACCTATCAGACCACCGATCCTGCCGATGCCCGATAGCTTGGTCGCTGCATAGCTGTGCTTCACGATGCCGTTTGAATGACCGACTAAACCACCTATACGATCTATGCCTCTTATATCACCGATCGCATAACCGTTCAGAATGGTAGCTTTCGTTCCGTTAAATCCAACCAAACCACCTGTATGCAAGGCATCCCCTTTCACATCGCCGATTGCATAACTATTAATAATCTTGGCTTCATTCCTACCGACCAACCCACCTGCACAAAGCCCATTTCCTTGCACGTTGACATTGGCATAGCTGTTTATAATCAACGGCACCAGGTCACTATTATCCGATGTTTGTAGACCAACCAAACCACCTACTTGAGCACTTGAGAAGAGAGACGCATTCATTTTTACACTACCGGTGACATAGCAGTTTGCAATGATGCCTTCGTTAAAACCCGCTAAGCCACCGATAAATGTTTGGCCCGAAATATCTACATTTAATAAACCGAGATTCATAATCTTTCCGGCGGTACGGCCGAATAAAGATGCAAACCCGATTCCGGTATCGTGTATTTTTAAGTTGGAAATCGTATAGCCGTTACCTTCGAATGTCGCCCTAAAGGGATTGTTGTGGCCAAGAATACCCGGATATAGCCACAGATTCATCTCCGTCCATCTGCGTTTATTGTTTAGGTCTCTATAACTGCCGTCGTCGTTGAAATCCAGATCTCTCAGCAATTCATAACCTGTGCATTTATTGGCAGGACAACCTCTGGTAATGCCCGGCACATCAGAACTCTCTCTATAAGCATCACCACTCCGTTCATAATACATTGCAGCCAAATCTTCCAAATAGCGAATTTCTATCAGACCGTCGTCGTCTCTATCTAGGTCTAATATAGGTAGGATAAATTTTTCCGAGACTATAGTGTCGTTTGAATATCCTTGCCCGTCGCGATAGATTAAGCGCACACGATATTGCGTACGGTCGGCTAAACCCGAACTTATCGGTATATCGTAATGCGCCTCGCTCGCATCTTTAATATCTTTCCATTCGTCGTTTGCCGCAGGGGACTTGCTTTGCCACTGATAGCCGACTATGTCCAAACTCTCTATACCATCCGAATCACCCGATAAGTCCTCAAGATTTAATTCGGGGACTACGAGTGTAAAAGTCTCTTCTATAAATGTAGGTGCTGCGACGGCAACAACAGCAGATCCATTCTCTACTTTAACTATCGTCAATGTTAGTTCTTTGTTGTCCGTTATAATGCCGTCGCTTGCTTGTACCTGTAATACGATGTCGGCACTTTCGTCGTTAACCGCAATTAAATCTTCGGGCACCGTTATTTCCAAAACCGGTTGTCGGGTATCGATACCCGATAACAACGAGACACCGGATAACTGATCCCATCTGTAATCCACCGTACGAGCATCCGAACCACGCCTCATAGAGGCTTCCAATCTAAGGTGCTCCCCTTCGCTTATTCTATTATTCAAGGGAATACCTTTAATTTTTAGCGGATAAAACACATTGATCTTATATTGTCTTGCAACCGTGATCAGGTTTGTATCCGTCGCAACATCCAAGGGAATAAGCGATTGCGCACCGCTATTCATACGGCGACTAGATCCGCCATCGTAGGTGACATCGATTATTGCAGTCTGATCAACCGCAGTCGGAGTCAATCGCAATCGGTCGGTGCGCTCGGCAACCACGACACGATAATGAAATATCCGTTCATCAAAAGCCGGAAGCAGTTCCAAACCCTCATCCAGTGCTATATCCGATAGGTGCGGGTATTGACCTTCTAATAAATCGCCACAGGCAAAACCGTCGTCTGTCCAAGCGGTGCAAGCGACGCGTCCTCGTGTCGGTTCGGGTAATCGGACATATTTGAGTATCGGATAGTGATATTCGCTACCGAAATCCCAGTTATCCGTACTCCAACCGTAATAACTCTGCTCGGGTGAGGTTCCCGGCGCAGTAGGAGATTGCATTTGCTTAGTGGTGCGGAGTACGCCGCCGGCACTTACAAACACTCGGGCGGTTGTTAAATCCCAATAGCTATTGGTTGCAGTACTTTCGGACGCTCTGCCGTCTACATAATTTAACCCGATTAAACCACCGGTGTAGCCCTTCCCTGCAACACCGGCGATCGCATAGCTGTCGGCAACCGAATGTTTGTTATATCCGACCAAACCACCGACTCTATAACGCCCTCGTACATCGTATTCCACTTCCATACTTCCCGCCGCATAACTATCGGTGATTATGCCGCTATTCAAACCGACCAAACCGCCGACATTATCGGTCAATCCTCTAACACGGCTTCCGGCAAAAGTATTGATAAGCGAACCTTTGTTGTGTCCGATTAAACCACCGACATCATCTGCCGAACCCATAACGTTACTCTCTGCATAACTGTTAGCAACCCAACCGCGGTTGTCCCCGATCAGGCCGCCGACTTTGTACGCACCGCTTAAATTAATACGCGCATAACTATTGACAACCGTGCCTTGATTAGCACCGACCAAACCACCCCCGGTGCCACCTTTGACACTGAGAGTCCCGTTTTCCACGCTACTGTCGCTGATCCTACCTTCGTTGGTACCGACCAAAGCACCGATCTCAAAATCTCCGCTGATATCGACGTTGAATAGTCTAAGACCGTCAATCTCGGCATGTCTTTGAGTCCTACCGAATAAACCTACACTATTAATATTTCTATCAATGCGTAGATTAGAAATCTTATGGCCGTTTGCTTTGAATATCGCTGCGAATGGATTTAGAGGAGTCCCTATAGGTTTCCAACCCGGCCCGATGCTCCAGATATTTTTATTGTGTATAGCTCGGTAGCTCGCATCGTTTTTGAAGTCTAAATCCAAGACCAATTCATATCCCTTACAGCCCTCACTTAGCGAACAACCCGAAGTGATTTTCATTGCATTCGCATCGGCTTTATAGCCGCTACCGTCCAGCTGATAACGAATTGCATTCAGAGCTTCTAGATTGCAAATTTCTATGAGACCGTCATCGTCTTCATCTATATCTGCCGAGTCGCACGGCATTGAGAACACAGATGATGTCTGCGCATGTACTGCATGCAGGCATAGTGCCAGCCACAATAGACCGGCACATAACGCCCATTTAGATACCCCCATTATTGGCCCCTCCTATCTAAACGGTATTAATCGTATAGAGTGTTTATTTTAATTGATCAATGATGCAAATTATGCAGAGATTTTTTTTAACTAGAATACAAAAGGATAAAAAGTACTACTATCGGTATGGCGGCATCGGCGGTGTTACATCCGGCATAGTTTCCATAAATCGGTGGATGCATATCAATCATGCCGCACACAGAGCGCAGTCGGATTTTGCGTAATTCGTGTTCTCTAGTACCAGATTTTCGGTTTGCCTAGAAACCGATAGCGCACCGAATTGATCAGGTATTGATATGTGAACTTAACGCATGGAGGAGAACATATAAAAAACTTCACCCCTTTATGTCTATACAATATCCAAGGAATGGCATCTATGTGTTGTATAGGTAGATTAGGATCCATTGCGATTTGTTTAATGAGTATTGCGGTCGGCAATCTAAGCACATACGCGGTCCCCGAACCGGTCCCTTCGCTAGGGTTGGCGATATAATGCTTAGCTGTGATTTTATGCCACGATGCTTTGTCGCGACTTAACGGTGTACCTATTTCCGATGAATAATATCGTGGCAACCAGAAATGTGTGCCGGGTTCATTAATATTAATTCTCTTGGCATCGGCATATTTTTTCTTTAGAAATTTTCCATAACGGGTATTAAAATATAGATAATTTCCGATAATATCAAAATAACATCTAATAACACCTAGGGCAGCCAAGTACGCAGTATACGGGCGTAAATTCGGATAGCATCGCTTATAGAGCACGATTCTGATGAGACCCCTATAAACCTTCATTCGTATAGGCGAACTACAAGTCCTAAATAAATTAATCATGATTTTATTGGGGGTCCTTCCATAACTACTAAGTTTCAGTATATCCCACGATATTTTCATCGCAGAAGCCAATATTTTAGGAAAATCGGGTAGTATATAAGAATCGTCTTCTAATACGCACGCAGCAGGAATATTATTCTCTATCATCAAATGATACGCCTTTATATGGCTTAACATCACCGCAAACCCTCTATCTTTGAGTACTTTATATTTGTACTCCATAATGTCTTCGTCTATATCCAGTTGACGAGCGGTTTCTCTTCTATACTCTTTAGAATCTAACTCGTATTTGTCGATCGCATCCACAAAACGATAGCTTAAGCCCAAAGCATCAAGCTGTCTTTGTATATAAAGTTTTCTTTCCGGTGTCCGTTTGAGATTGATTACATAAATAGGAGGAATGGACATGGAATAATATAAAAGGCTTTGTTACACACGCTGCGTCTATCCGATTGTAGCATACCTAAAACTGAAAAAATTATAATAACATAAACAAGATACGCAAATCACCCATAAGCACTATTCGGGGTTGTTGAAAAAATGTCGATAAAAACTTAAACTACTCTATTGACTATGCGTGTAACAATAATAGGCGGCAGCGGGTTTGTAGGCAGTGCTTTAACAAACACATTGTCGGCTCTAAATCATGAAATTATCCTCTTGAGCCGCAGTTCTGTTGCGGACGGTTTGTCCTCGCGCGTCAAACTGCGGGTCTACAAACCACAAAATTTCTCTGCCGAATTATTGAGCGATTGCGATTGCGTTATCAACTTGGTCGGGATATTGAATAAACGCATCTTACATCCGCAAGATTTTCATGATGCGCACATAGAGTTAGTGAGACAAGTTATACACGCGTGTCGCTCGGCAAACATTCGACGCTACTTACATGTCGGTGCCTTGAATGCAAATCCACAAGGACCCAGTGAATATCTAAAAACAAAATACGCCGGCGAAAGGCTTGCGTTCGAAGCCGATAGCTTAGATGTCACAAGTTTTAGACCTTCGGTAATATTCGGTTCCAAGGATAGCTTTCTGAATCGCTTTGCTCGACTTCTTAAACTACTTCCCGTCCCGATATTCCCGCTTGCCTGCGCAGATACCCTATTCGCACCGGTTTATGTCGATGAACTGGCAACACGAATTGTAGAAAGCATCGATGACGATAAAACTATAGGTCAATGTATCAATCTCTGCGGACCTAAACAATACACACTCGAACAAATCGTAAGCTATGTTGCACACCTACTCGGCAAGCGGGTGAAAATTATAGTCTTGCACGACAGTCTAGCAAAGCTACAAGCACGATTTTGCGATTTTGTTCCGGGCCGACCTTTTAGTTTTGATAATTACCTCTCGCTACAAGTAGACAGTATCTGTAGCGCAAGCGATACCTTATGTAGCACTCCTATGGAAGCTATCGCACCGAACTATATCAAACCTTAACGCATTGGAGGGTTATTCCCCTCCTGTGGAGGGGTGGCACCCTAATTTCTCAATAGAGCATGAAAATTGCATGTGATGGATAATTTACTGCTAAATTATCAGGGCAATCGCCTGAACCCGAAACTGAATGCCACATCATTGCTCGGTGACGGGAGATAAACTCCTATTGAGAGCTAAATGAAGCATCAAAGTACTCTAATCTCTAGTATTAGGGTATGCTGGGGCATGGCATCTACTTTGATTGATGCCTTATGAGTAATGAAGAGATAAGGTGGCTAGTTAATGTAGCAAGGGGTATCGCATATCCGGCAATAGCTTGCCGATAGTCTCATCAAGGTCTGAGAAAACTCCACTCAATAAACTACGATGCACTTCGTGTAGTTTGAGCTTCCATTGCCGACCCTGTCGTACAATCTTCGCCGCTAAACCAAACAGGCGGACCCTGAGCGTCGGGGCTCTAGAGGAACGAAACTGTTTAGCTAAGCCGGCACGCATCAGTGCGAACACATTGTAGGCTAAAGCACACACACAAACATACAGAGCATTGGCAGCAAAATCACTACACGGCAAACGACCGGCAACAAAATCCGATTTGAGTTCTTTAATGCGGTTTTCGGAATGCTCACCGCGTTGATTATACTCATGTACAATCTGTGCATCGTCTAGCCCGTTGATGTTAGTCGCAATCACACGATAGTCATACTTGTCGGGTTGATAGCGCAGCTGTTCAGACAGTCCCGACAACTCCGGTTGGTTAGACTGTCGGGCGGCTTCGCTCTTGAGGCGGCGTTGAATGACTAGCGTAAATACGAGGTTGCTGCGATACATCTGATAAGTGCAGCGAGCCACATAGTCGTGGGGTGATAAACTGCCGTCGCTTAATCGCAATGGTCGCCAGTCTGCTTCCGACAGACCAGCAATCGCTTGCGCTATTGACGGGTACATCGGCGCACGAATAACAAACTCTATTCCTTGAGCTACTAGATATTCAATGATTGCTTGTTGATACCCTGCCGAGTCGATACGCACCCGCTTGAGTATTACGCCACTCGGCAACTGTGCTTGGCAGGTCTTGATGAAACCGATATTATCAAAGTTCGGGGAGACATTGCCGTGGCGCAACTCAACGGCGATGACTTGACCCACTTCAGCTAGCGTGCCGACCATTAGCATGAAACCACGCTCCTTAAAACGCGTCCATTTAGCACCGACTTTCTCGGTCAAAATAGTAGTCGCATCAATATCCAAAGTCACATGCTTTACTTTCCACAACTTCAGGGTCTTGGCAATCACCGTGCGATTGAGCTGGTGAACTAAACCGGCACCGGCTTGACCATGGCGTTTCAACCACCTCGCCAAAGTGTCTGCTCCCGGTATCTTGTTAATACCTCCCAGCTTAAGCAACACCCTTTCGGTGTGTAAATGGCAGACATCCTCAAGGCATCTCGCACCCTCGTTGAGCATCAAGATGAAGCTCGTTAGAATGTCGCCATTGCGGTAGCCACGATTGCTACCCGGTGCCGCAAACACAGTGTCTGCTTGTGGCTTAAGTTGTAGTGCTTTGAGCACTTTAATCAATGCCAACAAACCACAACGAGAGGTCAATTTCTGGTGGGTGGTAGCTAGCGTATACGATGATTGATTGTGCTGATTTTTTTGTTTTGACATAATACCTCCGAAGTTATTAATTGGTAAATAGTAACAAAAAAATAAGGCGTTGTACAGAGTTTTATGTAAAAAATTAGTAATAATTATGTTTCACCTAATGGGTGAATTGGGAATATGCATGAGAGTGTTGCAACATAAGAGATTACGGACTTTTGCAGGTGGTCTATTGCGGAATTAGGGTGGCAGGCGTAGCCTGACGGGGTGGTTATTCCCCTCCTGTGGAGGGATGGCAGGCGCAGCCTGACGGGGTGGTTATTCCCCTCCTGTGGAGGGATGGCAGGCGCAGCCTGACAGGGTGGTTATTCCCCTCCTGTGGAGGGATGGCAGGCGCAGCCTGACGGGGTGGTTATTCCCCTCCTGTGGAGGGATGGCAGGCGCAGCCTGACAGGGTGGTTATTCCCCTCCTGTGGAGGGATGGCAGGCGCAGCCTGACGGGGTGGTTATTCCCCTCCTGTGGAGGGGAATAAACCAGCACTTTACTTTAAGAACCTGCCCCTACTACCCTCGAGACGGGAAATCGGCACCTGAAAGTGCTTCCCTTGCCTAATTCGCTTTCTATTTCCAAAGTTGCTTGATGTCTATCCAATACATGCTTGACTATAGATAAACCTAAACCGGTATTGCCTTTATTACCCGAGCGAGCCGAGTCCACCCGATAAAAACGTTTGCTTAGCTTCGGCAAATGATATGCCTCTATACCGATACCCTTATCGGTCACCTCAAAATAAGCCCCTCGGTCGTCTCGTCTCCATATAATTTTTATATCGTCGGATTGCGAATGACCTCTTGCATTGTCAATAAGATTATAGAATACGCTGTGGAGTTCCGAAGCGCAGCCACGCAACTTAAAAGACTCTATCCGAGTATCAAAGCGGATTTGTTCGGTGCCTTTCTTTAAGGACTCCAGTATGGATTCCAGCATCTCGGGTACGTCAACGCTACTTTGCTCTCGCTCCTTTAATTCGGTATTTTCCAAATAGACTATGCTCAGCGTATCGTCCGCTAATACTTTCATTCGTTCAACCTGTTTTTGCATATTATCCAATATCTTTTGCAGAGTCTCGTCTTTGGTTTCTTCGCTCTTTTCTTTTAATATTTCCAAATAACCGTTGATCACAGTCAACGGAGAGCATAATTCGTGAGCCACGTTGGCGATTAATTCACGGTTGGTATTTTTCACTTCTATAAAATGAGAAATATCACGTACCAACACACAAAGGTAACGCGCGCCGTAGGGCAGCAAACAGACGGCAATGGGCGGCTGTCTATCTTGCAATATGATTTCCTGTCCATAACATTTTTCATCCAGTGCATCTATAAAACTCGGAGCGCGCAGTGAATGACTTATATCGGTCGTGATATCTCGGTTTGTGCTCAGTTGCAATAATACACTTGCTTGTTTGTTCATCCATTTAATACGATTGTCTTCCAGTAACACAAGACCGTAATCACCCTGCTCAATGTTTTGCAGTTCATTAACACTTAACTCGGGTACTGCATTTCTATCGCTTAGATGTGTTTCAAGCGAAGTGTAGACGTTTTTCCATATACGATTTAATCCCGCAGACGGTACGGTTATTGATTGATCGGAACACCATTTCTGCAAATAATACAACTGTAATAACTGTGTGAAAATAAATGCCAGTATCGCAAGTAGGAGAAATACCAAAAAATGTCCGAAAATAATGCCACAGACTACGGCAAGCAATACATAAGGTATCAGTGCCGATACGTTATTTTGTATAAATCGCTTCACGCCCCTATTTATCTCTTAGGTACGAAACGATAACCCACTCCTCTAACCGTTTCTATCGCCTCTTCCGCCCGATAAGTCTTTAGAATATTTCGTAATCTCTTGATATGAACATCGACGGTTCGCTCTTCTATATATCTATCTCTATCCCAGACACGGGCCAATATTTTAGAACGCGATAAAACCTGATCGTGATGAATCATCATAAAATACAATAGCTTAAATTCGGTTGCACTCAAAAAAGCTTCTTTGTCATTGATCGTAAACCGATATTTCATCGGATCAATCGTATAAGCCCCTAAAGTAATCTTCTTTAGTTCCTTGTCGGGCTTGGCGCGCCTCAACAGTGCCTTGATCCTAGCAAGCAATTCTCGTTTGGAAAACGGTTTGGTTATATAATCGTCGCATCCGATCTCCAATGCTTTAACTTTATCGTTCTCTTCGCTTTTGGCGGTTAGCATAATAATCGGAATATGGGCAGTTTCCGACAACCTGCGCAGATAACGGGTGAAATCGATGCCGTCGGTTTTCGGCATCATCCAATCAACCAAAATCAGATCGGGCATGGCACGATGTATTTTCTGAATCGCAAGTTCGGCAGTCAAGGCCTGTTCGGCTTGGTAACCCTCGTTTTTAAGCATCAGGCAGGTCATTTCACAAATAGCAGGGTCGTCATCCACTATTAAAATTTGCGTCAGGTTCACTGTTTTAGCATTTCTTAGCTAACAGTAGGGAAAAGACATCGTTGTTCGCCAATATATGATGTTCTATCTTAAACCCGCCTTCGTGCATTAAGTTGTTTAATTTTTTATCGTCGAATTTTCGGCTAATTTCGGTTAACATCACTTCCCCTTTGCGTAGCTTCATAGAACGTCCGAGCTTGGCAAAATAGATTACTTGGTCTTTCTCGGATACTAAGCGCATTTCTACACGGCTATAAGATTCGTTGAAAACGGCACTATACTTGAAATTATCACACACAAAGTCCGCATCCAGTTCTTGATTGAGCCTATCGAGCAAATTAAAGTTAAAACGTTTGGTCACACCGTCGGAATCATCGTACGCAGCAGTTAATATATCGCGATCCTTAATACGATCCGCACCCAATAGCAAAACACCGTCATCACCCAATAAATCGCCGATCTCCCTCAAAAAATCGGTTGCTTCCTCGGAACTGAAATTACCTATGGTGCTACCCATGAATAGGGCTAAACGACAACCTTCGGGTAAGCGTATGTTGGTAAAGCCCGCATGATAATCACCCACATAAGCATTGATACGCAACCATGGATACGCAGCGAGTAACTCGTTGCTTAAGTCCTTGATTGCTTTATAGCATATATCAATAGGCCAAAAGGTACAATGAATACCTTGTCGCTCACAAGCATCCAATAAAAATCGGCTTTTGGCTAATTTGCCGCAACCAAATTCGACGATATGCTCGGGTTTAACTTCGGCAATTAAATAATCTGCTTTCTCCTGTAAGAGCTTATTTTCCGCTCGAGTCAGATAATAATCTTTGGAACTGCAAATTTGCTCGAATAACTCGGAACCTTTATCGTTATATAGATATTTAGGCGGTAAGCTAAAAGCATTATTGGATAGACTCTCCATTATGTCTTCCTCCAATGTATTCATCGGCTTTGTTGGTTTCAAATTATTACAAGTAAAACGATTTTCTTTATCTTTCAATAACTTATCCATACTATTGTGTAACCTTCCCTAAATAATTCTAGTTTATAGATAAAATTCTTATATATAGTATAACAAATATATTTTTTACCGCTTATTCTAAGAAAATCTTGAAAAGTTTAACTCAAACCTCTGCTAACACAATGTAGGTAAATCAACCATACCATAAATTCCGGCTAAACTTTCTGTTTTCACAAACAGCCGACGGGTAAGTTCACAAACAGCCGACGGGTAAGTTCACAAACAGCCGACAGGTAAGTTCACAAACAGCCGACAGGTAAGTTCACAAACAGCCGACAGGTTGATTCACAAATAGCCGACAGGTAAAATAACAAATAGCCGAGGAGTAAATTCACAAACAGCCGAACCTTAAACTAAAAAATCATGATAAAGAAAGCTATTTATCCGCGTCATATTGAACCGCGCCTGAAGGAAGCATTGAAAGATTCTCCTGTTGTTCTAATACAAGGATCGCGTCAATGTGGTAAAACTACGCTTGCTCAAGCAATAGAAAGATCGGCAGATTATAAATACCTAACTTTTGATGACGAAAACACTAGAATTCAAGCCGTTGAAGACCCTCTAAACTTTGTCAATTCTTTATCGGAACGAGTTATATTAGATGAAGCACAACGTGCACCGGAAATTTTCTCGTCAATAAAATTGTCGGTTGACCGAGACCGCACAGCAGGAAGATTTATCCTAACAGGTTCGGTCAATCTATTACAAACAATGCAGATAAAAGAGTCACTCGCGGGTCGTATGGATATACTTCGGCTACATCCTTTTTCACAAAATGAACTTCAACAAACTACACCCCAATTTCCCGACCTTCTATTTTCTCCCGATTTTTCTATTAGCCAGGACTTACCGAGTAAAAATCTATATATAGACCGTATCGTGACAGGTGGCTATCCGACGGCACTCAAACGATCCAAAACAAGAAGACACAACTGGTATAGGACCTATATAGAAAGCATCGTAAATAGCGATGCAAGGATTATTTCCGGAATTCGCTCTATAGAAACATTACCAAGGTTACTCGAAATAGCAGCGGGACGTACAGCTTGTCTACTAAACGTAAATAATCTAACATCATCCTTTCAGTTGGATAGGCTGACAATTGATAGCTACCTGATACTGCTCGAAAAAATGTTTTTGATGGAAAGAATACCGGCATGGCATAGCAACCGAGCGAAACGACTGGTAAAAACACCTAAAATGCATCTATGCGATACAGGCATTGTCTGTGCTTTGCTCGATTTGAATGAAGCGGCACTTCTGGAGGATCGTATGTTATTCGGTCATATTCTTGAGACATTTGTTTTACAAGAATTAAAAAGACAAGCAAGCGCAAGCAATCGAAAGCACAGCTTTTATCATTTTAGAAATAGAGATGGTGAGGAGGTGGATATCGTTATACAACGCGGAACAAAATTGGCAGGTGTAGAAGTTAAAGCCTCCGGAACGATTAAAAAATCGGATTTTAACGGTCTACGCAAACTTAAAGAGGCAGCAGGAAAAAATTTCGCAAGTGGTATCCTATTTTATAACGGTGATAGCGTCGTAAGCCATAGCGAATCTCTTTATGCGTTGCCGGTAAGAAAGTTATGGGAAATAACCGCCGATTGAGCCGGTAGTTCAATCGGCATAACTCTATGCACAGCCTTAACATAAGAATATAAGTCGGATAAACTAAGGTTTATCCTTATAAGTATAAAACAGGTAATCTAAAAATTGGGTAACATCAATAAATACATCACCCGGTCTTACGGATGCTTCGGATTCTCATGATTTAACAACCATGCTTTGATACTCAAGTCTTGCTTGCCGTCGGTTCCGGTATAACCGCAGAGCGCACCGGACTGAGCAATCACTCTATGGCACGGGATAATAATCGGTATCGGATTAGCGGCACACGCACCGCCGATTGCTCGCGGATGCGTGTTCAGCTTTTGCGCTATTTGCTTATAAGTTGCCGTACTTCCCGGTTTGATATTGGATAAGGCTTTCCACACTCGTTTTCTAAAGGAAGTCTGCTCGGACAATACGAGCGGAATCGTAAACCGGTTGTGCGGTCTATCAAAATAGCGCATCAATTGATTATATGCCAAACGACCTAAGCGAGTTTGAGGATACGCATTTGTACGACACGAGGAATTGGAAAAAGATATAGTACCTAAACCTTGCTCTCGTATTTCTAGAACCAGTCCACCTATCGGTGTTTTTAGATATAACAATTCCGCAACCGACTCTTTCATCGCCTATATCATGCGTAAAATTAAATGGTCGGGGCGAGAGGATTTGAACCTCCGACCACCGCAACCCCATTGCGGTGCGCTACCAGGCTGCGCCACGCCCCGATATTCATCGCATGCTTTTTAATATAGCTTGCAGTTCCTTAATAATTTCATCGAGCAAACGGTTGTTATAGTGTTTTTTGATGGCACCTTCGTCGCTGTTTATTTTCCGTTTGGCTCCGTCTATCGTATAACCTTCGTGCTTGAGCAGCGTATAAATCTTCTTTACTACCAGCAAGTCGTTCTTAGTATAAAAACGCCGACCACCACGTCTGACGGGTTTTAATTGTCTGAATATCTGTTCCCAGTAGCGTAATACATGCTGTTCTACACCACACCATTCGCTGACATCGCCAATCGTGAAATAGTGTTTATCGGGTATCAGCGGATAGCGAGTCGGTTTTTTAGCCTCTTCCGTCATTTGAAGCTATTCTGTTTTTTAATTTTAGCCCCGACCTGAATACAACGACCCGACGCGCAGAAATAACCGCCGGTTTTCCGGTCTTAGGATTACGCCCCATGCGCCGTTTCTTATTTCGTAGCAAAAAGTTTCCGAACCCCGATATTCTAAGGTCTTTGCCCTCTTCCAAAGTGCTAATAATCTCTTCAAAGAAGAGTTTAACGAACTCTTCCGACTCAAGCCTGTTAAACCCGAGCCTATCGATTAAATTCTGTGCTATATCAGCTTTAGTTATCGTCATTACCTCTACCTATTCTGCTATAATTACTATCATATAATAATAGTACTTACTAGAAGTATTTTATCAACTATATACCTTAAATGATACTATGAACGATAAATTTATACAAAACTCTTTTGCTTCTTCTACAGGCATAGACTTCAGCCGGCGCGACCCCGACGACGGTGTAGATCCTTTATTTTATCAACGCTGGTCGCCGCGTTCTTTTAATAAAAAACCTATACCCGAGAAAACGCTTAAAACTATTTTCGATGCGGCGCGCTGGGCTCCTTCGTGTTACAACGACCAGCCGTGGTTATTCATCACATCCGACAGCGACGAAGATTTTGATTTTTTTCATAACTTATTGACCGAATTCAATCAAACATGGGCACACCGAGCATCTCTGTTAGGTTTCATTGTTGCGCGTAAACATTTTGAACATAACGATAAACAAAATCAGTTGGCAAGTTTTGATTGCGGCGCGGCGTGGCTCGCGATGACTTTGCAAGCAAGGCTGTTAGGACTTTACACACACGGAATGGGTGGCATCAAACGCGAGGAAATCTATAAGGCTTTCGATTTAGACACGGCCAAGTTTGAAGTGATTTGCGGTTTTGCACTGGGTTATATAGACTTGGCGGATCAATTATCCGAAGACCTTTCGGACACAGAGAAACCATCCGAGAGAAAGCCTTTAGAACAGATATGGCAACGCCGCCGTATTTAGGAAATCCGTTTTAAGCCAATCTACATTCGGCGGAAAATTGTTCGCAGATCTTATCGGTCAATGTTTGGATTAGATTGTCAACGGTTTCTTTTTGTAGCGTTCGGCAGGTATCTTGAAAAATGAGGCCGATGCCGATATTCTTGACACCCTTTCCCAACTGCTCGTCTTCGTAAGCATCAAATATAAAACGATCTGCCAAATAACCGATATCCAAGGTATCTATATATTCCAAGATTTTCGTTACATTGATTTCTTTTGCTACGACGAATGCCAAATCTCGGCGCACCGATGGATAAGCCGGTATCGCTTGATAATGTGGAAGTTTTGCATCGCTTATTGCGTCAATCCGAAGTTCAAATAAAAACGCCGGTGCATGCAATTTATACTGTCCGGTCAGCAACGGCGAAAGTGCGCCCACACAACCGATGTGCCTATCCTTAATATAGATATCCGCACATTGCCCGGAATGTAATCCCGGATATTCGCCGGCCTTAAATTTCAGTTGACCTTCAAAAGCCTGCAACAAGTTCTCCAGATCGCCTTTGACATCGTAAAAATCGTAGCACCTAGGCTTATCGCTCCATTGATCGGGCATTATCGTGCCGCAGGCTAAGCCGGCTAGCACATTGCTTTGTTCAATTTTATTATCGGTAATAAAAAATTTAGCACCTTGCTCAAAAATACAAACCTTATCTTGCTGTCTATTGAGGTTATACTTTAGTACCTGTAGTAGACCCGGCCACAGAGAAGTACGCATCACCGACATCTGCTCGGAGACCGGATTCTCCAGCTGCAATGCTCCGATATCGGCATCGGGTGTGAATACACGCAGTTGTTCGGGAGCGATAAAGCTATATGTGATGACTTCAAAATAACCTCGTGCGTTTAAGTAATCGCTGCGATAATGAGTGTGTTGCTCGCTTCTATCTACATCAAAACGATCGGTATGACTGCCGAGTGTTTCGGGAATGCGGTCATAACCGTAGATTCTGGCAATCTCTTCTATCAGATCTTCCTCTATCGCCAAATCAAATCTATAAGACGGCGGTGTGCATTGCCAGCCTTCTTTGCTCGCTTTTAAGATACAGCCTAAACTTGTCAAGGTTTTTTCCATAAACTCGGGCTTTATTTCCACACCCAAATATGCGACAACCGACCGCTTATTCAACGCAATCGGTGTTCTGGTCGGTATATGCTCACGCGACACGATTTCAACCGTGGCCCCGACCTCTGCATCCAATAGCGTTGCGATCAGATAACTCGCATATTCCATAGCCTTAGATTGCAGTTCAAAGTCTACGCCGCGTTCGAAGCGATGTGAAGATTCGGTCTGTAAACCGTAGTGTCTCGCCCGCCCCAAGATTGCCTCGGGCTTGAAGAATGCGCTTTCTAAAACGATTTCGGTAGAGTCGCTTTGCACCGCACTGTGTTCTCCGCCTACGATACCGGCGATTGCAACCGCTCGTTGTTCGTCGGCAATAACCAACGTCTGCCGATCTAGCTCAATCGTTTGTCCGCCTAATATTTCCAGTTCTTCGTTCGCCGCCGACCACCGTATATGCAATGCACCTTTTAAGTTACGCTTGTCGAATGCATGCATAGGTTGTCCTAATTCGAGCATCACATAGTTGAGTATATCTACGACCGGATAAATCGCACGAATACCGCATCGTCTAAGACGCTCTTTGATCCACAAAGGCGTAGTCTTTCGTACATCTATAGCCCGTATTTCTTTGGCTAAATAACGCGGGCATGCGTCGGGTTGTAGCAGTTTGATTGCAGGTATATTGCGGTGTAATTCGGTTGGCGAATCCCATTGCAAGTCTTTGAGCGGCAAATCGAGTATTACCGAAAGTTCGCGGGCGATCCCCGAAATACTCAAACAGTCGGCACGATTGGGAGTTAGGTCTATGTCGTAAACCAGATCGTCCAATTTCATATAATCAACCAAAGACCGACCTACTTCGGCAGCATCATCGAGTTCCAACAAACCTTCCTGCTCCTGCGCCATACCCAATTCATAAGCCGAGCAAAGCATTCCATCCGAATCGCATCCTCGTATATTTTTGACTGCGATTCGGGACTCTCCGATGCGTGCACCCGACGGCGCATAAGCTGCCAACATATCGGGGCGAACGTTGCTTGCTCCGCAAACCACATCACGCAATCGTTGCTCGCCTATATCCACTCTGCATAACTTTAGTTTATCGGCATCGGGGTGCTTATTTACGGCGACAACGCGTGCGACGACCACACCCGACAAATCATCACAGACGGTTTCCGTCGCATCGAGTTCCAAGCCTGCCATCGTTAGGTGGTTGCCCAATGCTTCGGCATCCATCTCTATAGGCAACCGTTGCTTAAGCCATTCGAGATTACAACGCATATCTTTCAGAGGTAAAATTGTTTTAAGAAACGAATGTCGTTTTCAAACAACAACCGCAAATCGGCTATGCAGTAGCGTAGCATAGCCAATCGCTCTATACCCAAACCAAAGGCGTATCCTTTATACACGGCGGTATCGTAACCCACCGCGTTGAACACCGCCGGATGCACCATGCCACAACCCATAACTTCCAGCCAATCTCGTTTTTTGCCTTCTTGCCATTTGATATCGACTTCCGCCGAGGGTTCGGTAAAAGGAAAGTAAGAGGGCCTGAAGCGTATTGCCAAGTCCTCGTTTTCAAAAAATGTACGCAAGAAATTGGCAACTATCGCCTTTAAGTCGGCAAAACAAATATCGCTTCCTACCACCAAACCTTCAACTTGATGGAACATCGGACTATGGGTAATATCAAAATCACGTCTGTAGACGCGTCCCGGCGCGATGATGCGTATTGGTGGTTCACGCCGCTGCATCACTCTAATTTGTACCGGTGAAGTATGGGTGCGCAGTAAGTTACCGTTGTTCAAATAAAAAGTATCGTGCATCGCACGCGCCGGGTGCGATATAGGGATATTCAACGCTTCGAAGTTGTGAAAATCATCTTCTATTTCCGGACCCTCGGCTATATCAAAACCCAGGTTTGAAAAAAGCATCTCTATGCGGCGTAGCGTACGCGTTATCGGATGCGGATTGGCTGCACCGGTGCGCCTGCCTGCCAAGCCTACATCTATACTTTCCTCTAAAGTTTGCCGTTCTATGGCTTGCGCTTTGAGCGATTGCTCACGGGCTTTGACGGCTTTGATAATATCTTGCTTGACCTCGTTGGCGAGTTGCCCTATCACCGGCCGCCGTTTTGCCGGCAATGCATTAATCTCTTTGAGTTGTAGTGTTAGTTCGCCTTTCCTGCCTAGATAGCTAACCCGTAGTTGTTCCAGGCTTTTTAGGTCTTGCGTTTTTTCAATCTCGGCAAGTGCTCGGAATTTGAGCTGAACCAAATCCGGCATTTCATCCGACATCGGGGGAGACACACTAGGAGGCGAGTGCGGTTTTAGCTTTATCGACGATTTTCCCGAAAGCCTCTATATCGTTGACTGCGAGATCGGCTAATAGTTTACGGTCTATTTCCACACCCGAACAGGCAAGGCCGTTGATCAATCGACTGTAAGACAGACCGAAAGATCGCGCCGCAGCGTTAATCCTGATAATCCATAAAGCACGAAATTGTCGTTTGCGTTGACGGCGATCTCGGTAGGCGTATTGACCGGCGCGTATCACCGCTTGCTTGGCAACACGAAATGTTCTGCTCCGCGCACCGTAATAACCGCGCGCTTGTTTGAGAACTTTCTTATGTCTAGCGTGTGAAACCACGCCTCGTTTAACTCTCGCCATCTCTACTCCGTGTTAAGCATACGGTAGCAGTTTTCTAAGCACCGCCTCATCGTTGCTGTTTATTAAATCGGGTGCGCGCAAATTACGTTTACGCTTGCTATCTTTTTTAGTCAAAATATGCCGCGCATGGGATTGCTTCTTGCGAAACTTACCCGATGCGGTTTTGCTAAACCGCTTTGCGGCACCTCTATTTGTTTTCAATTTAGGCATCGTCTATCTCTTCAATTTCTTTTAGGGGCATATATCATTACTACTTGGCGACCTTCGGTTTTAGGTTCTTGCTCGACGACACCGTATTCTTTTAGATCATCCTCTATGCGATACAGCATTTCCATTCCGAGCTCGCGGTGTATAAACTCTCGTCCCTTGAACCTCAATACAACTTTTGTTTTATCTCCGTCTTGCAAGAATTTCTTCAGACTACGCAACTTGGTCTGATAATCCATCGTCTCGGTACTCGGTCTGAATTTTACTTCCTTGACTTGTATACGCTTTTGATTTTTACGCGAACGCTGCTCCTTTTTGCGCTGCTCGAACTTAAACTTTCCGTAGTTAAGCAACCTGCATACAGGTGGCTTTGCATTGGGCACTAATTCAACTAAATCTAAATTTTGTTCCGCAGCGTAGCTACGCGCTCTCTCTATATCTACAACTCCTATGTTGGTTCCGTCGGGTGCAATCAAACGTACTTCGGTGCAATCAATCTCACCATTGGTTCTGTTCTGCTTTTTTATCAAATTAAATTCCTATGTTCATAAAATTACTCTCTGCATTGTACCTTAGTTTTCAATTCGCCAAGCAACTGCGCGACAGGCATCCGACCTAAGTCGGTACCGTCAAGGGCACGCACCGAAACATTCTGCATTGCAACTTCCTTGTCACCTACGATTATCATATAAGGTATCTTTTGCAAAGTCCCACTGCGAATTTTATACCCTATCTTCTCATTTCTCAAGTCCATATCGGCACGAAATCCGTCGGCACGAAATCGTTCGGTTATTATTCGTGCGTATTCGGCTTGCGCATCGGTGACATTCATTACCATAATCTGTAGCGGTGCAAGCCATAACGGCAGTTTCCCGGCATAATTTTCCAGCAATATGCCTATAAAACGCTCAAGAGATCCTAAAATCGCCCGATGTATCATCACCGGCACCCGCTTTTCTCCGCTTTCCGAAATATAAATCGCACCGAGTTGCATCGGCATCGAGAAGTCCAACTGTATGGTGCCGCATTGCCATTTTCTATCCAAGCTATCGGTCAGAGTAAACTCTATTTTGGGACCGTAAAAAGCACCTTCACCTTCTTGAACTGCAAATTTCAATCCGCGCGTTTCCAAAACTTCTCGCAACGCAGCCTCCGCTTTATCCCATAGCGCATCGTCTCCGACTCGTTGCGGCGGACGGGTTGAAAAAGCAATGAGGATATCGTCAAAGCCGAAGTCGCGATAGACCTTGAATGTTTTTTCTATCAGTATCCCGATTTCGTCGTTGAGCTGTTCTTGGCGACAAAAGATATGCGCATCGTCTTGGGTAAAACGACGGGCGCGCATCAAACCGTGTAGGGTTCCAGAAGGTTCGTTGCGGTGTACGACTCCAAACTCGGCGATACGATAAGGTAAATCGCGGTAGCTACGCAGTGTCTGATTATATATTTGTACATGTGCCGGACAATTCATAGGCTTGACCGCATAGTCTCGCTTCTCGGATTCGGTACTGAAAATCATATCGCCGAACTTCTGCCAATGCCCCGACTGCTCCCATAGACTACGGTCTATCAACTGCGGGGTATTGACTTCGTAATAGCGATGTTCCTTAATCGTCTGCCGCATATAGTCTTCTACCAAACGATAGAGTATCCATCCTTTTTCGTGCCAAAACACCATCCCCGGTGCTTCCTCTTGAAAATGGAATAAATCCATTTGTTTTCCCAAGCGACGATGATCGCGTTTACCCGCCTCTTCCAGTTTTAGCAAATACGCTTTGAGTTGTTTTTTATCTGCCCATGCGGTACCGTAGATACGTTGTAGCATTTCGTTTTTATGGTCGCCGCGCCAATAAGCACCCGCCAAATGCGTTAGTTTGAATGCCTGCAAATAGCGAGTATCGGGCACATGTGGACCGCGGCACATATCTACATACTCCTCGTGATGATAGAGTGCGATAATCTCGTCATCCGGTATCTCTTCGGCAATTTGAACTTTGTAGCTTTCGCCGCGTTGTTTGAATACTTCTATCGCTCGTTCTTTGGAGACAACTTCTCTAAGTACCGGATAATTTTTTTTAGCCAATTCTTTCATGCGTTGTTCTATCAAAACCAAATCTTCTTCGGTAAACGAACGCTTGTATGCAATATCGTAATAAAAGCCTCTATCTATTACCGGACCTATTGCCATTTGCGCATCGGGATAGAGTTGCTTGATCGCATGCCCCAACAGATGCGCACACGAATGTCGAATAATTTCAACACCCGCCGGATCTGCAGAAGTGATAATTTTAACCTCGGCATCATCGTCGACCTTCACACACGCATCTACGAGCTTGTCTCCGACTTGACCGGCAATCGTCGCTTTCAATAACCCCGGGCCTATCGCTTCGGCAATCTGTGATACGCTAACCGGGCTATTGAATTCCTTTTTTGAACCGTCTATCAAACTTATGGTCGGCATTTTTAATATGTCTTTGCATTTTAATATGTACTGGTAGGCGCGATTGGATTTGAACCAACGACCTCCACCATGTCAAGGTGGCACTCTAACCAACTGAGCTACGCGCCTATTTCAAAAACATCACCGCTCGTTACATCGGAACAAGCAACAATACTCAGGGTAAATTTTTAGCACGAGTATAACATATAGGGCAATACAGAGATGAACTATAACAGCTAAATTTTTGTGAAATTTTGGCTAAAACAGGCTAATTTACTAGATATAAACACAATAGTCCGGCTTTTATCTTACCTATATCATTACGGTAAAATAATAAGTTTGACATCTGGATTAAATTGTGTTAGCTTGAGTATCGGTATAGCGTGTCTGTTCGCTTTTATAGAGGGGGGAGTGAATGTGTGCACGCTATACCACTTCTAATTTTTCAGCGCGAACATCTCGCTTCGGTATTTATCTAAACACTATTAAAAAATTCGAGCTACTACAGAAGCACCGATTGAACCGGTAGGTCAATCAATGTGAGGTTGTGGAGAACCGGAACATATCGAGTAAGGCATAAATTACAATGCAGCATAGCTGCCTGCCCTTCGGTTATAAGGACTCGGATATAGAGTCGGTTGTGCGCGGCCTGGGAGGGTGTTTGATATTACCGATCTATATCCGAGAGTTTTTGCTATATCAGAATGCGTATTGGGCGCGTAGCGAGATGGCATCGCCGTCTACATTTTCATGCCCCTTTGCTTCGGCATCGATATAGTTCAGCATGAACTTGACATTGTTGTTTGCATACCAGTTAATCCCGAGTAGCATTTTTTCGGCATCACTATCTGTACTACCGTTTCTGTCACTTATAGCACCGCCATACTCAACATCAATTTCTTCGTAGCGAGCAATCAGTTCCCACGCTCCCATAGAACCTTTGGGTTTGATTTTATCAAAGTAAGCCCCTTTGGTTTTATAACTGCGTTGTTCGCCGGTGATAGTCCAAGCACCTTGAATATAGTAACCGTCGGCTTCTAAATCGCTGTAGCGATCTGTGAAGGAATCTGAGACAGTTTCTGTTATCGTCTCTGTGACTTCTTGCTCATCAAATATTCTTGTCACCTCTCTTGTCACCTCTCTTGATGGTCCTATTCTTGTACCAACACCGCCGTCTACTTCTACATCAACATATTCGGCTTGCAGAGAGAACGGTCCGGTTACAAAAGCAGCTTCCAGTCCCCATTGTGAGATGTCATCTGCGACCGGAAGTGTAGCTAATTCAGCACGTGCATCGTTATTCGTATGTATACCAAAACGTGTTCTTACTCTATAGCTACCACTTTCTGATCCATCTCTTTCACGCTCGGAATAAGCAAAGCCTAAGTGAAAAAAGCTATCCTCGCTCAGTTGCGGTGTGGCAGCAATACGGCCGGTGTATGCATAATTCGAATCGCCGTCGTCATCTTTTTCGTCATCGTCAAATACACCGAATGCCCAGTTCAGATTTGCCATTTCTGCATAATGACCGGAAAGCATCACGCCGGCTGTTTGGGGTTGTCCGTGACCTTCGTTGACGATATCGAGTATCATTCCACGTTCAATCGTGTTGATCCATTTGGAACTTGCCAATCTTTCCAAGCTGAAAGGTTCCTTGAATTTACCGACCGTGATGCTCAGCGGTTTGAAGCCGTCATATCGCATATAAGCGGTATTGATGTCGGCACTCTCGTCGTCATCACTGATATTGATTGTCAATCCATAAGCCCAATCCTTTTTGACGGTGCCTTTGGCAGTGATACGGGTACGACGCCATTCGGTATCGGATCCGTCGCCTACTTTGTCTCCGTCAAAGTCGTAATTGTCGTAGTCCAACATCAAACGACCACCAAGCTGGAACGAGTTCCCGTTGTCCGACTTGAGCTTCAAACCACCGCCGGTGGTAGATAAAGTGATGTTTTCACCATCGCTACGAACAACGCCACCTTTTTCGGATGCATCGGCTTCTTTGGCTTTTGCCATCTCGGCACGCATCTGAATCAAGGTTTTTTGCAACTGTTCTACGGTTGCTTCTAGGCTTCTAATTTTTTCCTCCATCGTTTGTGCCGAAACCGATAACGGCAAGCAGATCAAAGTAAGCGAAAAAATCATTATCCGATATAGTTTTTTCATGGCATCTCCTGTAGTAAAAATAAAAAGTTATTTATTATTTTTCTATTATCGTAATTTTTGTGACATCAATATGAAAAATATATTACAAATTGATGACTTTTATTTTTATATGAAGACTGTCAACTGTCCTGTGTAACTTCGCCTTCAGTGTCAAATCTATCTTCGTGATCAATAGCCTGTAATACTTGGTCTCTTAGAACCAATCCTACAATTCGCATAATTATTTCTATCTGCACACCTTCTTTATAAGCTATATCGGTTAAGTGCCTAAATGTCTTTTTGTCTTTTTCTTCTAAGTCTTTGAGAATTTCCTTCGCTGCACAATCAAAGCAACTTTCTTGTATTTGATACGGACCTCCCTCTTCATCTCTGGCTTTATCAACAAGTTTTGCTATATATTTACTCGCAATCTCTGCTGCTCCCATCTCTTTAGATAGTTCTCTGCCTCTATCGTTTAGCGACATCGGACTATTGGCTTCCGTATATTGCCGACCACCAACTCCTGCCATTTGTCTAGAAATACTTTCCGTTGTATTCTCAAGAACGGCCACCTTATTTACGACATGCTCTGTCGTTTTCTCGAGGGTAGCTACCTTATTTACGACGCGCTCTGTTGTTTTCTCGAGGGTGGCTGTCGTCTTCTCAAGAGTGGCTGTCGTCTTCTCAAGAGTGTCTACCTTATATACAACGATCTCTGTCGTCTTCTCAAGGGTGGCTACCCTATTTCCGACATTCCTTATTTCCTCAGGCATTTTAGAAATTTCATCTGCATTTTTTCTGATGGGTTCAAGGTCTCTCATTTTCCAATCAATAATCAATATCTTATATATAAAGGTCGCTATAACCCCTAATAAAGAAATTACTATGAAAGTCCAAACGGTAGGAGGTAAAGAATTAATAAAACTCACTTTTATACAATCCACATGTAATTTTAGCTAGACAAAAAAAATCGTAACATCATGCCGGTTAGAGAAAGATTCACAAGCACTGTTGCCGCAAGCAATCCTACTATTCTAAAAAGCATTTTATTCTCCGATTTTCTAATATCTTCCTTAGTTGCCATTTTTGATTCTAGATATTTAATATCGGCTTTGGTTGCCATATCTTTAATATCGTCCTTAATTACCATATCTTTAATGTCGGCTTTGATTACCATATCTTTAATGTCGGCTTTGATTACCATATCTTTAATATCGGCTT
Organism: uncultured candidatus Poriferisulfidus sp.; assembly: GCA_965215125.1. Classification (GTDB taxonomy): domain Bacteria; phylum Pseudomonadota; class Gammaproteobacteria; order Poriferisulfidales; family Oxydemutatoraceae; genus SP5GCR1. The sequence continues at coordinate 349,664 of OZ244052.1, forward strand.
TGGTTGCCATATCTTTAATGTCGGCTTTGGTTGCCATATCCTTAACGGCATCTCTAAAAGAGAGCTCGTTTATGTAAGTAATACTATCTACTACCATACCAACCTCTTCATCGGTGGTATTAGGAATTTTGGCAAAAGTTTTAAACAAAATTGATCTATACATCATGAGAAACTCCTATCAATAATTATATGTAAATGCTCGCTAAACAACAAGTATCACAACCTTATCCTATAGAAATAAGCATGCAATCGGTTCCGGGTTGAACGGTAGCTAATATCCGACGAAATGAATAAATGGATAAATCATGCAAGCGTGTTCACGATCACCCTGTGAAAAAGATTTTACATTTTGTAATATATGTTAAGGGTTTGCACAACGTCACGCCGATTAACCTACCGGCTTAATCGGCGGTTCTACGACGCATGCCCTCTCCACAGGAGGGAAATGGATTAGCGTAAAAGACCCTCGGGAAATACTCTGATGTTTATGAAAACACTTATTGACCGATCCACTGAAGTTCTTACAACCTCTCTAGATCTCACGACATCATAAACAAATTGCCGTGGTGCCGACACTGCCGGAGATGCGAGCCTCCGATGCCTATAGCCCTGCTTATCGGTATAGTCAACCAATACGCGATAGCGGTCACCTATAATGCCTTCCACGGTATGGCTTCTATGGGTGGCATCATCAATATCCAACCAGCTACCCAGCAACTCTTTTTGCCACCGGTAGGCTATTTCAGGAACAGGGTTTATTCCATCCGAATCCGATAATAAATCTATATCCTCGATAGTGTATGTAAAACCATGCAATATAGGTGCAGGGACGGATATAATACCGTTGTTTTGTTTGACTATCGTTAGTTGTGTCTTTTCACTTGTGACACCTAAACGATCTCCAACCGTCAAAACGATATCCACAACATCCATGCTTTGCATTTCACCGAACAGATTATCGGGTATGTTATGTTTATACATCGGATCGGCACGACCTACTGCCGTGCCGGTGAGCCTCTCTAGATCCGGCAATAGATCTGCAATCACACTCAAACTATAATTCAACTCGTCCTCCTCGGGATCTTCTACAGAAGCATTCAAGGCAAGGGTTTCACCTTCACCGACTGAAGCAGGGGCGTTAATATTTATTCTGGGCAGACGATTATTCAACGTTAATTTATACACGACAGGCTCTTCGGTTCCCACCGAATTACTTGTCGCAACTCGGAGAACCGTGGACGTAGGTTCAGAAGTATTTATCGCAATAGAATAGCCGGTATTGTTTGCCGAAAGGACTTTGTCGTCGGCTATGATAGTCGCATCGGGATTAGACGCTATCGGGGTGATTTTCAATTCGCTTGCATCGGTATGAACCGAAACCATATATACCGTAGCCGTAGAGTTAAAGTCGGGAGAAAGGTACAAATGTTCTGCCTTCACATTTTGCTCCAGCTTCAGATCTAACAAACCGGTGCGTTGATGAAGCAACAATCTGCCGCAATCCGGTGACGGCGTGGAAGTGCCACAGGTGTTATCGTGGTATTTGAGTGCCGGATACTCATCGGCAGTGCCGAAATCCCAACGCTCCGAATCCCAGTTGTAGTAGGCATTTCCTTCCATAGTGCCTGCCGATACGGGTGATTTCAACTCATTTAACGAAAAGCCCTTATAATTTATGTTCGTTGCAGTATTACCGGCACTGCCTATAGGGTTATCGGAATCCATCCTCCAGTAACTTCGGGTCGGATTGGTGGATCCTCTACCGATCAAACCGCCCGCATCGCTACCGCTTGCCGTCACATTGCCCACTGCATAACTGTTTTCTATACTAGAACGAGCCTCGCCGATCAAACCGCCTACCTCATTTTGTCCCTTAACATCACCGGCTGCATAACTTCCGATAATGTCCGATATAAAATATCCTAAACCTACTAAACCACCTACTCTGACACCTTCCTCTGCTGTTACACTACCGGCTGCATAGCTATTGTTTATGGAAGCATTAACAAATAATGCTCCGACCAAACCACCTATATCCGTACTCTTCCCGGTTGCTATTACATCGCTAAGCGCATAACTATTATAGATATTTTTCGAGAAAAAACCGACCAAACCACCTACAGAATCTGCATCTACAGCCGTCACATTGCCGGCTGCATAGCTGTTTCTAATATCGGCCCTGCTCTCACCGACCAAGCCGCCTACATGTGAATTTCCGCCGACCGAACTTTTTGCATAACTTCCGGAAATTTGCCCGCGCTCTATAAAACCAACCAAACCACCTACATCCGAATGCCCCTCAATGGTCCCTGTTACGTAGCTGTTGGAGATTTTTCCTCTCTTCATAAAACCAACCAAACCACCTACCGATTGTTTCCCTTTAACGAGTACATCGATTAAACCAATTTTTCTAATTTCGGAACTTGTTCCTCCGACAACACCGAACAGACCGATAGTGTCGCTATTCGCTTTATCTATCATTAAATTGGTAACCGTAAAACCGTTGCCGTCAAAAACCCCGCCTAAGCATGTACTGCTCGCATCGGTACAATCGTTATTAACGATGTTTCCTATAGGTTGCCAACCTGTACCGGTCGTCCACACCGCCTTATTGGATGTTGAGACATAGCTTGCTTCGTCTAGAAAATCTAAATCCTTGACTAATTCATAGCCCAGGCATCGGTTGTCGGGACAACCTGTAGCAATCTTGCTCGCCGTAGAACTCGCACGATAACCGCTACCGTCCGGTTGATAACGAACCGCATTGAGGTCCTCGAGGGTCTCAATTTCTATTAAACCGTCATTATCTTTGTCTTTGTGCGTTGCGATGTCCGCGTACAACGGTGCATCGTAATGAATGTTTGTCTCATAGCCCTGTACGTCGGTATAGCTTATAGAAAATCTATATTGTGCGTTGCGGGCATCTTCCGGCGGCGTATAGCTTTTTTGGTTCGCACCGGGGATCGTAATAAATCTACCGTTCTGTTCCCGCAACCATAGATAGCCGACATCGGTCAACAGCCCTCCGTCTATATCGTTTGACAAATCTTCTGCGGAAAGCGTGTCGCTACTTATCCATTTCACGGCACTTGCGGAGTTCCCATTGTTAACCTTTCTTACCGATAGCGGTATCTCTTTGCTTACGACAAACATCGGATTATTGCTTTCGATCAGTTCCAGTTTTAAGATGACCGTGCTATAGTTCTTGTCTCTTGCAACAAAATCGGTAGGCACCGTAAACTCCACGGTAGATGTAGTCTGTATCCCCGACAGTAAAGGTTTCCCCGATGGTTGAGTCCACCGGTAATCCAATCTCCGATTATTCTGTCCCAGACTCGTTGAAGCATCCAAGCGCAAGACATCCCCTTCGTCTAAAACAAAAATATTCCTTGTGATGAGTTCGGTAGGAGTACTCCCGTTTACTATTTTGAGAATACGGGGCTGAAGGAGGTACTTTAAGCGTACCTGTATTTGATAGCTTGCGCCCCTATTACTCCCGCTCAAAGTCTCAACCTTGAGTTTGAACGAATGATTTGCATCAATCTGCACGGTGCCGTCAGATTGTCCGGCCAAAGGTGCGCCGTCGTCTTTACGAATTGTTATTACGGTACCTTCGTCGGCACCAGCAGCAATTTTTATAATCACCGGTGCCACCTCAACCTCAATCACCGCTTCGTAGTTAAATCTACTCGACTTAAAGCTCGGGGTCAGCTGCACAGCTCTTGAATTGGCAGATAAGCTCAGTCGATCCAATAAAAGTGCATCGGCAATCTGACCGGACAATAAAGCATTACAACTCGGCAACGCCGTTCCGGGATCGGTATCGCAACCCGGGTCGGCCGCATCCAATCCGACGCCGTATTTGAGTGCCGGATATTGCTCTGCATTACCGAAGTGCCAATCGGTAGTACTCCAATTCGTATAAGTTCTGCAATTGCGAATAATACCACTATCTTCTACACATGCCGCATAATTAAAATCCGGCGTTGTAGCGGATTGAAGCCCAAAACTCAACCTTGCACCGGGATGCACCGAAGTGGGAGCGAAGCTCTTATAACAAAACACTACGGGTATCCTATTATTATCCGAATCGAATATTAAACCATCAGTACAATTCATGCTAAAATTCCAATAACTATTGACCGGGTTTGCAATAGAGGTGTCGCCGGCAGGTAATATTCCGGCAACCAAGCCATTGAGTGTGCCGTCACCCGAAACCTCACCTAGAGTATAACTATTTTCAATCGTTGAATTATTATTGACACCGACTAAACCACCGGCAACTTTGTTGTTTGAGTTTACGCAGGTGCCGAACCCGGTCTCTGCATTGCCGGTCGCATAGCTGTTTTTGATTTCGCTCCTTTTCGCTAACTGATTTGAGTTGGTGGAAAACTGATTGCCCACCAAACCACCGACGATGCAAGGTCCTTTTACTTCACCGGTCGCATAGCTGTTATATACCTTGCCACCGTCTATGTTCCTACCGACCAAACCGCCCACTCCGACCCGCTTGTTTCCCGTTATTTCGGAATCTTCGGCAACCACATTGATCTTTGCATAACTATTGAGTATAAAACCTTTATTCCAGCCGACCATCCCGCCTATAAATCCTATACCGTTGCCGAAGCCGACATCACCTGTTATTATTTTATCGGTGTTTCCCGCTTCGATATCGCCGACCACATAGCTATTCATGATGACACCGCCGCGTTCCATTCTGCCGGCAATGCCACCTACATTTTTGATCCCGACCAGACCTTTGATCGCCGGATCTACAAGTCTAAAGTTTTTAACCCTTCCGACTGCTCCTATTTGGGAAAACAAACCTATATTGCTTATATTGCCGACGCTACGGTTTATTTGCATATTGGATATCGTATAGCCATTGCCGTTAAACACGGCATTAAATGCTCCACCGATAGGCTGCCAACCCAAATCGCTTGCATCCCTAAAATCGCTCACCGTCCAACTATTTTTGAGTACCGACGGATTCGGTGTACGATAGCTTGCATCGTCGGTAAAATCTAAATCGTTCATCAACTCATAGCCTCGGCATTTTTCTACACCATTTACCAACGGACAACCTGTGGTGATCTTATCCGCACTTTCAGTTGCTTTGTAGCCGCTGCCGTCCGGCTGATAACGTATCGCATCCAAATCTTCCAAATAACGAATCTCTATCAGACCGTCGCCGTCGTCGTCTATGTCCGAATAGTTTATGACCTCGGATTCAAATTGCCCGCGATAACCTTGATTGTCTTCATACATAACGAGTACACGATATTGATAATCTCCTTCGTTTGGAAGGGTATAAGTAAGCGTTGCCGTAGACTCTAGGTTTATCCAACCCTCCGCCTCGCTACGACGACGCTGCCATTGTATACGGGTTTCGGCAAAGCCACCGTCGCGGTCTATAAACTCGCTACCGTCCATCCTTTGAAATATAATTCTATAAGTCATTGGTTTATCGCTAACTCTACGCAAGCTAATACGATCGGCAGTGTCGTTGTTTTGCTTGGAAATTATCAATGATATCGCTCTGCTCATATACACATCGTCCACACCGATTTCCGCCGTCAACTGTACGACACGGCTATCGTCTTGCTTAGACACTACATCGCTAGGTACCGTAAAATCCAATACGGCACTTTGTGTGTCAACCGGCGATCGCTTATCGTCAAACTTCAGCACATCGCCTGCCGATTGCTGCCATTTGTAGCGATATAAATCTTCATCCAAAGTAAAATTATACGAAATCATTAGGCGAACACGCTCGCCTTCGGCTACCGACAACGATAGTGGCACCATTGTCGTTGTTGTTGCCGTCACTCGTTCAATTTTTAGTTCATCATAACGTACTGAGAAGTGATACGACAATTCGCCGGCATCGGGGTTATGCGTGGTTATAGTAATTTCCGGTGTATGGTTACCGTCCAGCACGAACGATATCGGAATACCCGACGAACATATCAAACCCTTGCGACAAGCAATATCTATAGTCGTGCCTACCCGTGTCGATGTGGTATCCAATCGTACTTCGGTTATTCGGGCAGACTCGGCTATGAGCTCGTAGTCAAAAATGAGCGGATGAAAAGACGGGAATAATCGGACATTGTTCGATAGGGTCAAACTTTGCAACAGACTTTTCCCTTCGGGAGCAAGTAGCGGCACATCGGCAATCGCTTTCAACTCGGGATAACGATTCGCATCTGCGAACTCCCAAACATCGGCATCCCAGTTTTTATAAATACTATTTATCGGAGAAGTCGGCGTAGACGATCGGAGTACTGCCGTGGTCGCAGAAGTGCCGCCGGCACTCGATGCGATACCGCTCACCTCTATATCCCAATAACTATCGTCAACTACCGCATCGTTGACGGCAACCAAGCCACCTACTGTAGATATCTCTCCGATGCCTATCGTTCTGCTTACTGCGTAGCTATTGATGATTTCGCTGGAACCTTGATTGATAGCAACCAAACCACCGATAGTTCCCCAACCGATTACCGACCCCACCGCATAGCTATTCTCAATACGACTGCGATTGTCGTTTAGGGCAACCAAACCACCTGCCAATGACGTTGGCAATCTAGCCGATAGATTGCCTTTCACCTGGGTTTCTGCATAAGATCGAGTAATGGAACCGGCAAAATTCCTGCCGACCAATCCCCCTACGATTGCCGATCCACCGCTACCTCTTGCCATCACAGAACCACTAACATAACTCCGGCGAATGTCGCCCGCTCGGTTAGTGCCGACCAGACTACCGACATGCGCACCTCCGACTATATCTACACCCGTCAAACCGATACCTTCTATTACGACATCGCTTTTGCTGCCGTCTAGCACACCGAACAGTCCGATATAGTCGCTATCCGGTCTATTCACCGTTAAATTAGAAATCGTATAGCCGTTGCCTTTGAATATTGCCGTGAACGGATGTAGCGAGGTGCCTATCGGCTGCCAGCCTGACCCGGTAGTCCAGGCGGTGTTCACGCTCCCCGCTCGGTAATGTGCCGGATTATCAAAGTCCAAATCTCGCAACAGCTCATAGCCTTTGCAGCCGGTCATCGGACAACCTTTGGCACTTTCTATCAATACACCATCGGCGTTTTGATATCTCAGATGTCTACCGTCCAACGCATTGCGTATCGCATCCAAATCTTCCAGTGTTAGAATATCTATCAACCCATCTTTATCGGTATCCACATCCTCTTCAAAACCGGAAGAGAAATAATCGACTTCAAAGCGATATCGGATGCGTCGCGCCCCCGAGACTTCAACACTAATCACAGTCGTATCGGTCGAACGCAACACAATTGCCGAACTGGTAGTGCCGGTTTTGATCGTCTCGTCAAAACCATTATCACTAACGATGCGAATGGTTGCATCCTCATCCAATGCATTCGGTGTCAAATGTAACTGCTTTATGTTTACATCCAACTCTACGCCGAGACGATAATACAATTTAGTCGTATCGAAGTTCGGAGATAGCGTCACAATCTCTGCAATCGTTAAACTTGTCAAACCATAAGACTGTAAACCGGCGAGCGTGCTTTCGGTGCTGGTGGTATATTTAAGAATTGGATAACGATTTACATCGCCGAAATGCCAATCGCTATCGTCCCACCGGTAATACGCCCTACCGGCATCCGACGATTGACCGGTGCCCGATTGTAGTTGTACGGTAGTCTTGCCGACACCGCCGGCAGATTCATGTAGGTTGCTCGTAGCGATATCCCAATAGCTATTTACCGCAATACCCCCGACATTGCTACCGATTAGCCCCCCTGTGGCAACCGTATACGAGGTGCATGCAGGCACACCCGTGCATACAATATCCGCCGTCGCATAACTGTCGCCAACCGAACCACTGTTCTCACCGATCAAACCACCGATAAGTGCGACTCCTTCGACACCACCGCTTGCATAAGTGTTTGCAATAGAACCGAGGTTCAAGGCGACCAAACCGCCGATGCCGGTGTCGCCCGATACACGACTCAAGCTGTAGCTGTTTGTAATCACCCCGGTACTTTCGTTGCGGGCGATCAAACCACCGACCGAGGATCCACCCGATACCGCACCGTAAGCATAACTATTAGAAATACGACCGACATTGTAGGCAACCAAACCTCCGACGGCATTTTCTCCGACCACCGTAGCATCGGCAGAGCTGTTGTCTATAATCCCGGCATTATAGGTAGCTAGACTTCCGACACCGAAGCGACCCCCGACCTCTACATCCGTCAAATTAACATTTTTGACTTGCGCACCGTCGGCTAATGCCGCAAATAGACCGACATTGTCGGTATTGCTCCTATCGATACGTAGATTTGAAATGGTATGATTGTTGCCGTCAAATATCGCCGCGAAGCATCGGCTTTGCGTATCGTTGCAATCAAGCGTCGTAGCGTCGATCGCCCCGATCGGATGCCAGTCAAAACCGGAAAGGTCTATGCTCGCCGCAAGTTCGTAGCCTTTGCAACCGACGGTCGGAGTAGTCGGACACCCCAAGGTGATTTTGGTGTCGTCGCGACTCGCTTTATAACCGCTACCGTCCAGTTGATAACGAATCGCATTCAAAGCGTCCGCACTGCGAACCTCTATCAAACCGTCGTCGTCTTCGTCTATATCGTTGACGGTAATAAAAGAGTGTTTGTTTACCCTAATACTATAAAGCGTCGTTTGCGTAGTTCTAGATACTAAGGGATCCTCCACTGCCAACGTCAGCAAAAGATCATTGATATTGTCTATCGTAAGCGTAGTGACTTCACCGCTTCGTAATTCCATACGCGGGTTCGTTTCGCTATCGTTGTTGAGCGTAAGCACCGAACCCGAATTAAATGTATACGGAATGATGCTGAACTCACGCGCATCGCTTTTTAATATCAACTCGTAATCGTATATCTTGGAATTAAAGTCGGGTCTTAATAGTAAAACCTGACCGGTTCGATTTGAGTGCGCTAAATTGCTCAAACCGGTGCGACGTTGCGCCGGCAACAAGGTTCCACACATCGGCAGTTCGGTATCGGCATTTTCGGCTTCTAGGCACGCCGGGCGAGTGATTATATCGGTAGCACTGGTATATCTTAATACCGGATATTGACCGGACTCGGAATACCAATCGTTGCTATCCCAGTTGCTATAGATCCCATCTCCGATCGCAGCTGTTCGAAGCTCTGTTGTCGTCTTGCCGATACCGGTAACATCATCCTCGTCGTCTGCCACCCCGCTCGTAACAACATCCCAATAACTCGCATCGGCACTGCCAAGCGAAGTTCGACCCAATAATCCACCGATAAGCCTTCTGCTCGTCACCTTGCCGATCGCATAGCTATTACTCACCACGATCCCCGATTGTGATAGCTCACCTACCAAGCCACCGACAAAGTCACTTCCGATAACCGCACCGCTCGCATAACTATTGTGAATATCCCTAGTCGAAATACCGACTAAACCACCTACAAAGTCATTCCCGACAACCGCACCGCTTGCATAACTATTATGAATTTTTCCACCTATTGCATTAGAACCGACTAAACCGCCGGTAATGGCAAAGCGTCCATTTACCGAAACATCTGCATAGCTATTGACGATCGTGCCACCGTCATTCCTACCGACCAAACCTCCTACATAGAGATGGCCTTGAACATCACCGCCGATCACATAGCTGTTGACGATTTCACCTAAATTAAGACCTACCAAAGTACCGATACTATAGAGATCATGCCGGCTCATATCAATATCCACATTGAGTAGACCGATATGCTCAATTCTCGCACCGCTCGCCAGCACACCGAATAAACCGATATCGCCGATAGGTATACCCTGAATCCTCAAGTTTGATATCGTATGTGCATTTCCGTTGAATAAACCGCTAAAAGGATTGCGACGGTTTCCTATCGGTTGCCAACCCGCACCGGTCGTCCATATCGGGTTGATCACACCCGCACGATAACTCGTAGGATTCTTAAAATCTAAATCTCTAGCCAATTTATAACCCTTACACCGCCTCGCACCGTCCTCGGTGTCTATAGGGCAATCCTTCAAGGTGGCGGATACCTGCGCCAAAGCGTAACGCATCAGGTTCAAGTCCTCTAGATAATCAATCGTTATGAAGTCATCGACTACTGCGATATCTTGCAATACCTTAATCGTATAGAATGTCGGCATGCCTTGTGTTGCGGATTGAACCCTAAGCACAATACTATCTAAATCGTCGCTTAGAGTAAACAATGAACTTTGCCCGCTACGCTTTGATGAACTCAAGCTACCTGCGTCTACGGTGATCGTATCGGTGCCGTAATAAGCGGTCGGTGTGATACGAACCTCGTCGCCCGAACCAACGACTAAATGATAGTCGTATATCTCAAGATTAAATGCCGGAAGCAAGCGTGCATTTTTTGAAAGCTCCATTTGAACCAACCCGGCACGTTGTTCGGGTAGCAAGGCTCCGCAATACGGTTGTTGTTTCGGCAATCTCGGTAAATGACTAAGACAAACAATCGTCTTGTCATGCTCCGACAGGTCTGCAAACAATCCACCATTACAATCCGATAATTGCTGCGGCAACGGTTGTCTGCATGCCGTATTGTCGTCATCGCCTGTTGCATAAAGCAACGCCGGATATTGATCTACATTACCGAAGTGCCAATCGGCTCTATTCCACCCGGTATAAATATCATCCGACGGCATACCCGACTTCAGTGCTACCGCAGTTTTATCGGTGCCGATCAGTGAATCGATTCCAGAGATAACTGCACCTGCTCTATAATAACTATTAACAATTGTATGTCCGAGGACGGTTGCCGCAACTAAACCTCCGGTAATTCCATTACTTGCCTGCACATCACCGATTGCATAGCTATTGTGAATTCTTGCATGATTATTACCGGCCAAACCGCCTGCACGCCCATTATTTGCCCGCACACCACCGACTGCATAGCTATTAACAATAGAACCACCTATTTCATTCCAACCGACCAAACCGCCGGCGCGATCATTATCCACTTGTACGTCAACACGCGCATAGCTATTAACGATCATGCCGTCATTATTTCTACCGACCAAACCACCACCGTCGTTAACCTCGGCTAAGAGCTTACCCTCTGCATAGCTATTGATAATCGTGCCGAAGTTATAGCCGGCGATGCTACCGACATTACTCTGTCCGGCGATACTCACATTCACCAGACCGACATTCTCAACCCTGCCACCGGCTCCGATCGCTCCGAATAAACCTACCTCATTGGTACTGCCCGCCTTTATGGTCAAATTGGATATCGTGTAGCCGTTGCCTTTGAATACACCGCTAAAAGGTTCACTCAAACTACCTATGGGTTGCCACTCAATCCCGGCAAGGTCTATATCTGCGGTCAATTCATATCCCATGCAGCCGTTGGAACAATAGATCGCATCGGTGGTTTCGCTTTGTTGATAGGCACCGCCGTCCAAGCGATGGCGGACGGCATTCAAATGTGTCGCATTACTAATCTCTATGAACCCATCGCCGTCTTCGTCTATGCTTTGAGCGACGATGTCGAGTCGATTGATGACGAATTGATATCGATACGAATGTCGTTTGCCGTCTTTTACGACCAAACTAAAAACCGTATCGCCGGTGTCGTTCAACGGTATCGGCACCGTCCATTCACCGCTATCGGTTTCTCCTATTGAGGTGCCATCCTTAAAAACTTCAATCGTTGCTACTGCATTAAACGCAGTCGGTAACATGCGAATAGTACTGCGATCGGCATTGACCGATACACCGTAATCAAATGATGTAAATGCAAAAGGACTGGATAAACCTGCGCCTTCGGATAATTTTAGGTCTCGCAATAGGCTCCCTTGATGACGAAGCAAGGTGTGGCATGCATCGGGACGTCTCTGAATATCCGCTGTATCACAATGTGCATCACCATCGGTAGAGTCGGCACGCAAATTATACCTAATCGCCGGATATTGCTCATTGGTGCCGAAATCCCAGTTATCGCTACCCCAGCTCGTATAAATGCCGGTTGCACTCGTCGGTGATTGAAGTTCGGCGGCACGCTTACTCTCTCCCAAAGTCACATTGGTTTCGGCGATGTCTTCGTCTAAATAAATTGCCTTCGCAGTCAGTGCACGCTGATCGCTCGGATCTCTATTGCCACCGAATAAGCCCTGAGGCACATCGGCTTTGGTTGCCGAAACGCTCGCATAGCTATTGACGATATCAATGGCAGACGATGTGCGCACGCCTATTAAACCGCCTATAAACGCGTCATCGTGTTCTGCGGTAATCGTGCCGACTACATAGCTGTCGGTGATGGTTAGAGCGGAATCTACATCGCCGACCAAACCGCCGGCAACCGCCGATCGACCGTTGACGGTAATATTACCGATGAAATAACTATTGCTAATTCGGGCACGCCCACCACCCGTTGCCGAAATAGCATTTACCAAACCGGCAGCGGCGGCGGTTCCTTGTATATCTCCTATCACATAACTATTGCTTATCGTACACCGCTTACACGATGTGGCAATTCCGGCAACCACATCCCCTTTAATATCCATAGCCGACAATCCAATGCCGTCTATATAGGCAACACGACTATCGCTACCTATCGTTGCAAAAAGACCTCCGTTTGTCCCCACTCTTAAATTGGCAATCGTTTTATTATTGCCCTTGAATGTGCCGGTGAAAGTTGCTTCGTCTAATCCGATCGGTTGCCAGGCACCCACACCCGTCCATCGTCCCATATTCTTCTCGGCATTGCGATAACTACCGGCATCGTTAAAATCCAAATCTCTTAACAATTCATAACCACGACATCCCGCACTCGGACAACCCGAGGTAATCTTGATGGACTCGTCATCCGCTCTATAGCCGCTACCGTCCAACTGATAGCGGATCGCATCCAAATCTTCCAGATAATCGATATCGACGAGACCGTCGCCGTCTTCGTCTATGACCCTATGAGGCGCATAACTCAGATAAAGCGTATACCTAACCGTCTGTGTGCCTTTTACTTCAACGACAACTTTTTTTATCCCGTCATTTTTCAACGAAATCGGAGCACTTGTATCGTGACTATCTACCATTTCTCGTCTATCTCCCATAAAACTAATATGCGCAGTTGATTCCATTGCCACCGGTATCAAGCGTATACTCGGATGTTCTCCGATCACCGTGCCTGAGTAAACGCCGCTTTGGTTGAGCCTCTCAATATCAAGCGGTGGATAGAATGTAACATCGTTTGCTGACGTTAAATCACGCAAACCATAGCGCAAACCCGGCGATATTAGATCTCCACATTGCGGCAACCCCGATGAACCACACTCAAAAACATTTTCGGTTGCAGTGGTATATTTAAGTATCGGGTATTGTTTCGATGTTCCGAAATCCCAATCGTCGGTATTCCAATCTTTATAAATGCTATTCGCCGGCATCGTCGGGGTCTGCGATTGAAGCCGTTTCGTGATTTGCCCGATGCCGTTGCTTCCTTGTACAGTACTGATGTCGCTGTTCCAATAGCTTGCGATTATCTTGACAGCACCCGAAGTAGCACCGACCAACCCCCCTATGCTCTGATTATCCCCGTTTGTTCCACTTACTTGACTAATCGTATAACTGTTTTCAATGGTACTGCCCTCCAGGAAACCAACCAAGCCCCCCGCATTTCTACCTCGAACTCTAACCGCTGCATAGCTGTTAATAATTTTTGCCTGCGGCTCGTTCCAGCCGACCAGTCCACCTGCGTGACTTCCGCCGGCGACTATAGAGACTTTACCGGTTGCATAACTATTAGTGACTAGGTCCCGATTAACACTCACTAAGCCACCAAAACCTAAGCCGCCCGAACTCGGTATTACGATACTATCGGCATGACTATTGATAATCCTGCCATCGTTATCTCCAACGAGACCGCCGAGCGATGAAGTTCCGGACACCTCGGCTATTGCATAACTGCCGATAACCTCTCCGCCGTCGTTACTCGCAACCAAACCACCGCCCACACCCTCAATACTTTTTGATACAACACTGCCGCTGACATAGCTATAGCCGACTTGCCCTCGGTTAGTGCCGATTAGTCCGGCAACTTTAGCTCCACCTTCTACTTTCACATTCAACAAACCGATATTGCTTATCAGTGCATCGGATGTGCTAGCTCCGAATAAACTTTGATTGTCAACATCGTCTCTATTTATCTGCAAACCTGATATCGTATAACCGTTGCCGTCAAAGCGACCGGCAAAAGGCTTTGGTTCGCTGCCTATAGGTGCCCAACCGACATCGGTGGCATCCTGGTAATCATCTACCGTCCAAAAAATCCTATTCAACGGCTCCAGATAACTCTCACTATCTGCAAAATCCAAGTCTCTAGTTAACTTATAAGAACCCGTCGGTCGATCTCGTATCGCATCTAAGTCTTCTAGGTAGTTAATCGGTGTGATCCTATCGTCGGCAATACTCTGATAACCGATATACAGCGCATAGCGTACGGTTACAGTTCCTTGCACTTCAATGTGAATACGTGTCATACCGGTTGCACTCAAAGAGATTGCTTTACTCGTCTCACCGCTTCGGATATTATCGTACGCGGTGTTGTCGTCGCCGATATAGAAACGAATGTACGCAATTGGTTCTATCGCCGTCGGAATCAACCGAATCGCATTATCGGTACTGCGCAGACTGCCGATATAAATACCGCTTCGGTTTTGTGCCTCTATATCAAACTCGGGAGATAAAACAACACTGTCCGCCGTCGCCAAACTACGCAAACCATAACGCAAGCGCGGCGATATCAACTCGCCGCATTGCGGCAATCCCGACACACCGCAGGCATCGCCGTCGGGTCCCGGTGCATATTTGAGTATCGGATACTGCTCGCTGTTGCCGAAATCCCAATCGGCATCGTCCCATTCTTCGTATATCCCGATTGACGCAGTGGGCAGTTGCATTTGTCGCGTACTCTGTCCGCTCCCGTGACCATTTTGTACACCTCCAATCTCAACATTCCAATAACTCGCAACGATAACTCCGTCATTGGCACTGGCTAAACCACCTCCGCCACCTTGCACTTTAGCAATAGCATAACTGTTGGTAATCATTGCCGCTGATATTTGATTAGTACCGACCAAGCCGGCTACACTACTATTTCCGGAAACTTCGCCGTTTGCATAGCTGTTGGTTATAGACCCTCGGTTGATACCGGTTAAACCCCCTACGAACAGATCCCCTCCCACATCACCGCCGGCATAGCTATTAATCACGCGTGCGTTGATAGCATTCCAACCTATAAGACCCCCCACATTGTCGGATCGTCTTTCCAATATCCGAACCGTTGCATGACTATTGATTACTATACCCTCATTGGTGCCGACTAAACCGCCCAGATGGCTCGAAACCGAACTTTGCATCGAAATATCCGAGCCGGCATAGCTATTGATGATTTTACCGTTGTTCACTCCGACAATGCCACCTACTAAACTATTTGCCGAAAACTCCCCGACCGCATAACTGCCGACGATAGTACCGGCATTAACACCCACCAGACCACCGATATGTTCCTTTCCTTCTATTCTTACATTAGGCAAGCCTATATTTCTTATGCTAGCCGCAGATCCCAAAGCACCGAATAAACCTTGATAGTCGGCATCATCTCTATTTATCTGCAAATTAAATATCGTATGACCATCACCGTTAAAAATGCCTGTGAAACGACCTGCAAGCGTGCCTATAGGCAACCAGCCGGTGTCCGCATCGTTGCCGTAATCGGCAACCGTCCATTTTGTTTTATTGATCGGGTCGCGGTAGCTCGCATCCGAGTTGAAATCCAAATCTCGCGCTAATTCGTATCGACCGTCTAATTGATTGCGTATCGCATTCAAATCTTCTAAGTAGTAAATATCTCTAAAACCGTCATCCTCTACGACCTTCACCACCGATACCGGCTCGGATACGACACGATGATCATAACCTTGATTGTCGCGATAATCCAACCATACACGATAGCCGATATTATCGATTGCCGACAACACCGTGGGTATTTGATAGCGTATTTGTATCGCATCTTTGATATCTTGCCATGTTGCCAAATCGGACGATAGTTTGTACTGCCATTGATAACCAAAGCTGTTAATATCTGCACCACCGTCGGGATCTACAGATAAATCGGCTTCGCCGATATCCGACACCGTTAATATCCCCTCGCGATAGGTCGGGGCAGCTAAAGTCCTCATGCTACCGCCATTTGTTTTGACAACCGTCATCGTCGTACTTCGGGTTACGGTTGTCCGACCGTCGCGCACTTCCACTTGCAGCACAACGGGGGCCTCGTCGGCATCTTGAACTACAAAATCGTCGGGTATGTTTATGTTCAACTCGGCTAGGCCGGTGTCCGAGTCTTTTAATAAATCGGGTTGCATCGGCGAAACCTGACTCCAGCGATAACGTACTCGTCGTAAATTCGGCTCGGAGGTTGAAACACTCAACATAATATTTTGTCCTTCGCTCACCCTATGATCCGAACGATTACTACTAATCGTTGCTTGCAAGCCGGATCGACGTATCACCCAAATCCGATAGTGCCTCGCTATCGTCACTAAGGTAGGTTCGGGGGCTACATTCAAAATAATCGGTGCCGTCTCGCCGTTATTCACCGAAGACAAACCGATTTTCTCGTCTTTAAGAATACTAATCGTCTGCGTGCTATTTGCTATCGTAGGGCTGAACCTTATCTCTGTTACACTATCGTCGCTTAAGTTCACACGATAATCAAAGGTCTGCGGATTAAACGCAGGAGATAAAGTCAAACCGTCTAATACAAGCAAACTCGAGAGCATGATGTGCTGACCCGACAATAGGTGTCCCTTTTCAGAACCCTCGCTATGTCTGAGTATCGGGTATTGTTCGCCGGTGCCGAACTCCCAATCGGCAACATCCCATCGTTCAAAGGTCTCGCCCGGTAGACCGGGGGCAGTCGGTGATTTTAGCTGTGCGGTAGTTCGCAAACTACCACCGGCACTGAACGATATCCCGGTAGCCTCGCTATTCCAATAGCTGTGTATTACACGCACCATGTCGGCATGCCTCGTTTGGTGTGCATAATTCCAGCCGACTAAACCACCCGCATGCTCACCGCTTGCGACAACCTGCCCGTTTGCAAAACTGTCGGAGACGATGCCTTTATTACTGCCGACCAAACCACCGACTCTATGCACACCACCTACATAACCGCTTGAGTACGTATTGCTTATTCGACCACCCTCGTTCCAACCGACCAAACCGCCCACATCGCTATCGCCGTCTATGCGACCCTGCGCAAAACTATTGGTGATTTCACTATCCCTGTTCCAACCGACCAGACCCCCCGTATAAAGATTACCCACAACCGCACCACTTGCCCGACTATCGGCAATTTTGCCGCCACGGTCATTCGCACCGACCAACCCACCGCTATACGAACCGTCGCTTATTACTTTGCCTTCGGCATGGCTCGCACTAATCCGAGCACGATTGAGACCGACCAACCCACCGATATAATCGCGTCCTCTTGCAGTCCCGTCGGCACGACTGTTTGTCAGCGCACCTCGAGAGTTAAGACCGACCAAACCGCCGACTTGGTTGACACCGGATACACTCGTATCGGCAATGCTATACCTAATATGCCCTTCGTTATGACCCACCAGACCGCCGAGACTATGACCGCCACCCTCTACACGCTCAAGTATGACATCGCCGTTGAGTATCGTCCCGGCATTGGCACCGAACAAACCGCCGACAGTGTTGCCCACACCGATTAGACGGCCCCCTTCCACACCGATATAAGAAACACCCCCGGCGTTATGACCGGCTAAACTACCGATGTACGAATTCCCTGTGATGTTTATTTGCGACAATACCAAATCGCTGATTTTGGCCGGCTTAGTCGTCACCTTGAATAAACCGACATAATCCGACGGCCTGTTGATGTACAGGTTGGCTATCGTATGACCATTGCCTTCAAACCTTGCGCTAAAGAAACTCAGCCGATCGCCTATAGGCAACCAACCTAAACCACTCGTCCATGCTTCTTTGTTGATGATGTTGCGGTAGTCATCGGAAACATTGAAGTCTAGATCGTCTCGCAACTCGTAGCCGTTGCAACCGCTTTGCGGACACCCCGCAGTGATCTTGACTGCGTCAAAACTTTCTCTATAGCCGGTGCCGTCAAGCTGATAGCGAACTGCATTCAATGCATCCAAATCGCATAGCTCTATCAAGCCATCGTTGTCTTGATCTATATCACTTAGGTAATTGCATTGAAAACCATCTTGCGCCGATACGGATCGCAACAATACCATGGTTAACGGTAATAAGAGTCTTGCGGATCCCCCCATACTACGCTTCCCCCCTACATAGCATATTCCCAATTAGCTCATAAATAACTTGCATTTTTATTCAAGCTATTTATCGCTATAAAACAGTTTTATTATAGCATATCAAACTGTTGAGAAAAGAACCGCCGTTTGTTGCGGTCGCACAAGCGGCATAACTTTGTGCAGAGCCTCAGCGCAAAAAGCCTTCGGGAAATACTCTGATGTTTACGAAAATAACCGTTGACCGATTGATTGAAGTTCTTACAACACCCCTAGATCTCACGACATTATATATGAATTGCTGCGGTGCCGACATCGCCGGAGATGCTAATCCTCGATGCCTATAACCCTGCTTATCGGTATAATCAATCAATACACGATAGCGATTACCTATAATGCCTTCTACGGTATGGCTTTGATCGGTGGCACCATCAATATCCAACCAGCTACCCAGCAGTTCCTTTTGCCATCGATAAGCGATCTCGGGGGTAGGATTTGTTCCATCCGAATCCGACGATAGATCTATGCCTGCTATGGTATACCTAAAACCATTCAGCGTAGGCGCAGGAACCGATATAACACCGTTATTCTTTTTGATTATCGTTAACCGCACCGTTTCACCGGCAACGCCTAAGCCATCGTCAACCGTCAAAACGATATCCACAACATCTGTGTTTTGCATTTCATCAAGCAAGTCGTTTGGTATGTCATGCTCATACCTTAAATCGGCACGACCTACTACCGTGCCGGTGCTTCTTTCTATATCCGATAATAGGTTCGGAATCATACTTAGACTATAACTCAACTCGTCCCCTTCGGGATCTGCTATAGCGGTATTTAATGCAAAGGTTTCACCCTCTACGATTGAAGCAGGTGCGTTAATACTTATCCTCGGCAAACGATTATTATTTATCGTCAATTTATAGACAACGGGGGCTTCCATTCCCGCCGCATTACTCGTCGCAACACGAATAACCGTAGAGGTAGGCTCGGAAGTATTGAGCGAGACAGAATAACCGGTATCGTTCGTCGGCAGGACTCTGTCGTCGGCTATGATACTCGCATCGGGATTAGCGGCTATCGGGGTGACTCTTAGTTCGCTCGCATCGGCATGAACCGACACCGTATAAGTCGTAACCGCAGGATCAAAGTCGGGGGAGAGATACAAATGCCCTGCGCCCACATTTTGTTCCAACTTTAGAGCTCGCAAACCGATACGCTGGTGGGGTAACAATCTACCGCAATCCGGCGACGGCGTCGAAGTGCCACAGGTGTTATCGTGGTATTTGAGCACCGGATACTCATCGGCAGTGCCGAAATCCCAATCATCGGTATCCCAAGTGTAATAAATATCGTTTACCATTGTCCCCGGTGCAGTCGGCATTTGCAATTCGGCCTTAGTCTTAGCGGTGCCGCCTCCCGGAGAGTTCGTCTGCCCACTTGCATCGGTATCCCAATAGCTATTAGCCACGACTAGTCCGGGTGATTGCCTTATGCCGATTAAACCACCTACATACTGTTCATCGGTGTTGGCTGTCGCAACAAAAGTTGTTTTTACCTCGACAGTCGAGTAGCTGTTGACGACACTACCGCGCCCCCATAAGGTGCCGACTAGACCTCCCACAGCTCGTTTTTTCTCACTGATGCTAACCGAGCCTGCTACATAGCTATTACCGATAAGCCCTCGATTCTCACCCACTAGACCCCCTGCACCCCGCTCTGCCGAAACATCGGCAACCGCATAGCTACCGATGATAATACCACCATGGTTTATGCCACAGATGCCACCGACAAAACGAGAACCTAAGACGGTGCCACTGACATAACTATTGATAATCGACGAACCCGATACACTGACACCGGTTAACAGACCGATAACATTATTTTGCCCTTCAACCCTGCCTTCGACTACATAGATACTCATTAGTTCGCCCTCGTTGCGACCGACTAGACCACCGACCCCAGCATTACCTTTTACTTCTATTGCCGATAATCGGAGATTGCGAATGGTGCCGGTATTTCCGGCAAACAGACCTATTTCATCGGTGGTGTCTCTATTGATCTGCAAATTGGTAATCCTATATCCGTTGCCGTCAAAAATACCGGCGAAACAGTCACTACCCGCATCACTACAATTATTGTTAGCAACAATACCGATCGGTTGCCAGCCTGTGCCGGTCGTCCAAGCCACTTTATTGGCAGTTGAATTATAGCTGGCATCGTCCAGAAAATCTAAATCCTTGACTAATTCATAGCCTCGGCACTTCTCTACACCGTTGACCAAAGGACAACCTGTAGTCATCATAATTGTCGTAGAACTTGCACGATAACCTCTGCCGTCCGGTTGATAACGAATCGCATTGAGATCTTCGACGGTTTCAATTTCTATTAAACCGTCGTTATCCTTGTCTACAAAGTTTGCAATCGTTGTAAATTGCGGTGCGTCGTAGTGAATGTTCGTTCGGTAACCCTGTCCATCGATATAGCTTATAGAGACTCTATATTGTGCATTGCGGGCACTTCTGGGAACTATATAGCTTTTTTGGTTCGCACCGGGTATCGCAACAAATCTACCGTTCCGTTCCCGCAACCATCGATAGCCGATATCGGTCAACGACCCTCCGTCTATATCGTTTGACAAATCCTCCGCGGAGAGCGTGTCGCTACTTATCCATTTCACGGCACTTGCGGAGTTCCCGTTATTAACCTTCCTCACCAACAACGGTACTTCTCTACTTACTACGGATGCCGAATTATTGCTTTCGCTCAACTTCAGTTTTAAGACGACCGTGCTATCGTCCTCGTCTCTTGCGACAAAATCGGTAGGTACCGTAAACTCTACGGTAGATGCAGTTCTTATCCCCGACAGTAACGATTTCCCCGATAGTTGAGTCCACTGGTAATCCAACTGTGAATTTTTCTGTACGATACTCATTGATGCATCCAAGCGAAAGACATCTCCTTCGTCTAAAACAAAAATGTTTCTTGCGATTAGTTCGGTAGGAGTACTCCCGTTTACTATTTTCATAATACGAGCCTTAAGTGGGTACTTTAAGCGCACCTGTATTTGATAGCTTGCGCCCCTATTACTCTCCCTCAAAGTCTCAACTTTGAGTTTGAATGAGTCCTCTGCACTAATCTGCACGGTACCGTCCGATTGTCCGGTCAAAGGTGATCCATTGTCTTTACGAATCGTTATTCGGGTATTCTTACCGGCACTCGTAGCGATATCTATAATCACCGGTGCCTCCTCAACCTCTATCATTGCTCCGTAGTTAAATCTACTCGGCATAAAGCTCGGGGTCAAATGCACATTTTTTGAATTGACAGATAAGCTCAGTCGATCCAATAAAAGCGCATCGGCAATCTGACCGTGCAATAAGGAATCACAACTCGGCAATACCGTCTCGGGTTCGGTGTCGCAACCCGGGTCGGCCGTATCCAATCCGACTCCGTACTTAAGTGCCGGATATTGCGAACTGGTTCCGAAATTCCAATCGGCAGTATTCCAATTCACATAGGTCTTACATACATCTTCGGGCTCTAAGTCATTGACGAAACTCTCAATACATGAATTAGCCATAGTATCCGGAGCAATAGGACGCTTAAGGTTGTCTGGTATTCTTACATTCTTGATATTTCCCGCTATTCCGAAACATCGCACCCCTATTACGAAACTCAAGATAGTAATAAACTTACAATTCCGGTCAAAGTTCCAATAACTATTGATCGGGTTTGCAATAGAGGTGTCGCCGGCAGGTAATATTCCGGCAACCAAGCCATTGAGTGTGCCATCACCCACAACCTCACCTAGGGTATAACTATTTTCAATCGCTGAGTTATTATTGACACCGACTAAACCACCGGCAACTTTGTTGTCTGAGTTTACGCAGGTGCCGAACCCGGTCTCTACATTACCTGTCGCATAGCTGTTTTTGATTTCGCTCCTTTTCGGTAGCTCGTCTGAGTTGGTAGAAAACTGATTGCCTACCAAACCACCGACGATGCAAGGGCCTTTCACTTCACCGGTCGCATAGCTGTTATACACCTTGCCACCGTCTATATTCCTACCGACCAAACCGCCTACTCCGACCCGCTTGTTTCCCGGTGTTTCGGAATCTTCGGCAACCACATTGATCTTTGCATAACTATTGAGTATAAAACCTTTATTCCAGCCGACTAGACCGCCTATGAATCCTCTACCGTTTCCGAATCCGACATCGCCTCTTATTATTTTATCGGTATTTCCGGATGCAACATCGCCGACCACATAGCTATTCATAATGACACCGCCGCGTTCCATTCTGCCGGCAATACCACCTACATTTTTGATCCCGACCAGACCTTTGATTGTCGGATCTACAAGTCCCAAGTTCTTAACCTTTCCGACTACTCCTATTTGGGAAAATAAACCTATATGGTTTGTATCGCCGACGCTACGATTTATTTGTATATTGGATATCGTATAGCCGTTGCCGTTAAATACGGCATTTAATCCATCGATAGGCTGCCAACCCGAATCGCTTGCATCCTTAAAATCACTCACCGTCCAACTATTTTTGAGTAGCGACGGACTCGGTGTACGATAGCTTGCATCGTCGGTAAAATCTAAATCGTTCATCAACTCATAGCCCCGGCATTGCTCTACACCGTTGACCAACGGACACCCTGTAGTGATCTTATCCACACTTGCGGTTGCTTTATAACCGCTACCGTCCGACTGATAGCGTATCGCATCCAAATCTTCCAAATAACGAATCTCTATCAAACCATCGTTATCGTCGTCTATGTCCGAATAGTCTATGACCTCGGATTCAAATTGCCCGCGATAACCTTGATTGTCTTCATACATAGCGAGTACACGATATTGATAATCTCCTTCGTTAGGAATAGTATAGGCAAACGTAGACACTAGGTTTATCCAACCCTCCGCTTCGCTACGACGACGCTGCCATTGTATACGGGTTTCGGCAAAGCCACCGTCGCGGTCTATAAACTCGCTACCGTCCGCTCTTTCAAATTTAAGAGTATAAGCGTGCAGTTTATCGTCGTCTTTAAGCAAGCGAATACGATCAGCTGTATCGTTATCTCGTTTGGAAATTATCAACGATAGCACTTTGCTTAGATACACGTCTTCGTTCACAACGATTTCCAAGGTCAACTGTATGACACGGCGATCGTCTTGCTTAGACACCACATCGCTAGGTACCGTAAAATCCAATACGGCACTTTGTGTGTCAACCGGCGATAGCTCATCGTTGAACCTTAACGCATCACCTGTCGATTGCCGCCACCTATAGCGATAAGAATCTGTACTCAAACCAAAATCATACGAAGTTATCAAACGAATACGCTCACCTTCGGCTGCCGCTAACGGCAACGATATTATTGTTGTAGTCGTTGCCGTCATTCGTCCGATATCCGATTCGACGTAACGGACAGAGAAGTTATAAGACAATACGCCAACATCGGAGTTATCGGTGGTTATAGTAATTTTCGGTGTATGGCTACCGTCCAATATAAACGATGTCGGAATACCCGACGAACACACCAAGTCGTCGCTACAGGCGGTATCAATCGTCGTACCCGCTCGAGTTGATGTCGTGTTCAATCGTACTTCGGTCATTCGGGCAGCCTCGGCTATAAGGTCATAATCAAAAATGAGCGGATGAAAAGACGGGAAAAGGCGGACATTGTTCGATAGGGTCAAACTCTGCAACAGACTCTTTCCTTCGGGAGTAAGTAGCGGCGCATCGGCAATGGCTTTCAGCTCGGGATAGCGATTCGCATCTGCAAACTCCCAAATATCGGCATCCCAATTTCTATAAATGCTGTTTATCGGCGTAGTCGGCGTAGACGATCGGAGTATTGCCGTGGTTGCGGAAGAGCCGCCGGCACTCGATGCGACACCGCTCGCCTCTATATCCCAATAACTATCATTAACCTTTGCATCGTTGACGGCAACCAAACCACCTACTTTAGGCCTCGCACCGACGGCTATAACCCTATTCACCGCATAGCTGTTGATAATCTTGCTAGAACCTCGGTTGAGAGCAACCAAACCACCGACGGTGTCCCAACCGATTATAGACCCTATCGCATAGCTATTCTCAATGCGACTGCGATTGTCGTTTAGGGCAACCAAACCACCTGCCAATGCCACCGATAATCCGGCCGCTAGATTAGCTTTCACTTGTGTCTCGGCATACGACTCGGTAATGGAACCGGCAACATTCCTGCCGACCAAGCCACCCACCATTGCCGATGTGCCGTTACCTCTTGCCATCACAGAACCGACGACATAACTCCGGCGAATGTCGCCCGCTCGGTTAGTGCCGACCAGACCACCGACATGCGCACCTCCGACTATATCTACACTCGTTAAACCAATACCTTCTATTAAGACATCGCTTTTGCTACCGTCTAGCACACCGAACAGTCCGATATAGTCGCTATCCGGGCTATTCACTCTCAAATTAGAAATCGTATAGCCGTTGCCTTTGAATATTGCCGTGAACGGATGTAGCGAGGTGCCTATCGGCTGCCAGCCTGACCCGGTAGTCCAGGCGGTGTTCACGCTCCCTGCTCGGTAATGTGCCGGATTATCAAAGTCCAAATCTTGCAACAGCTCATAGCCTTTGCAGCCGGTCATCGGACAACCTTTGGCACTTTCTATCAATACACCATCGGCGTTTTGATATCTCAGACTTCTGCCGTCCAACGCATTGCGTATCGCATCCAAATCTTCCAGTGTTAGAATATCTATCAACCCATCTTTATCGGTATCCACATCCCCTTCAAAACCGGAAGAGAAATAATCGACTTCAAAGCGATATCGGATGCGCCGATCCCCCGAAACTTCAACACTAATCACAGTCGTATCGGTCGAACGCAACACAATTGCCGAACTGGTAGTGCCGGTTTTGATCGTCTCGTCAAAACCATTATCACTAACGATGCGAATGGTTGCATCCTCATCCAATGCATTCGGTATCAAATGTAACTGCTTTATGTTTGCATCCAACTCTATGCCGATTCGATAATACAATTTAGTCGTATCGAAGTTCGGAGATAGCGTCACAATCTCTGCAATCGTTAAACTTGTCAAACCATAAGACTGTAAGCCGGTGAGCGTGCTTTCGGTGTTGGTGGTATATTTAAGAATCGGATAGTGATATACATCGCCGAAATGCCAATCGCTATCGTCCCACCGGTAATACGCTCCGCTTGCATCCGACGATTGACCGGTGCCCGATTGTAGTTGTACGGTAGTCTTGCCGACACCGCCGGCAGATTCATGTAGGTTGCTCGTAGCGATATCCCAATAGCTATTTACCGCAATACCCCCGACATTGCTACCGATTAGCCCCCCTGTGGCAACCGTATACGAGGTGCATGCAGGCACACCCGTGCATACAATATCCGCCGTCGCATAACTGTTGCCAACCGAACCACTGTTCTCACCGATCAAACCACCGATAAGTGCGACTCCTTCGACACCACCGCTTGCATAAGTGTTTGCAATAGAACCGAGGTTCAAGGCGACCAAACCGCCGATGCCGGTGTCGCCCGATACACGACTCAAGCTGTAGCTGTTTGTAATCACCCCGGTACTTTCGTTGCGGGCGATCAAACCACCGACCGAAGATCCACCCGATACCGCACCGTAAGCATAACTATTGGAAATACGACCGACATTGTAGGCAACCAAACCCCCGACGGCATGTTCTCCTGCCAACGTACCATCGGCAGAGCTGTTGTCTATAACCCCGGCATTATAGGTAGCTAGACTTCCGACACCGAAGCGACCCCCGACCTCTACATCCGTCAAATTAACATTTTTGACTTGCGCACCGTCGGCTAATGCCGCAAATAGACCGACATTGTCGGTGGCAGTTTTATCGATACGCAGATTTGAAATAGTATGATTGTTGCCGTCGAATATCGATGCAAAGCATCGGCTTTGCGTATCGTTGCAATCAAGCGTCGTAGCGTCGATTACTCCGATCGGATGCCAGTCAAAACCGGAAAGGTCTATGCTCGCCGCAAGTTCGTAGCCTTTACAACCGAGGGTCGGGGTGGTCGGACACCCCACGGTAATTTTGGTGTCGTCGCGACTCGCTTTATAACCGCTACCGTCCAGTTGATAACGAATCGCATTCAAAGCGTCCGCACTGCGAACCTCTATCAAACCGTCGTCGTCTTCGTCTATGTCATTGACGGTAACAAAAGAGTGTTTGCTTACCCTAATACTATAGAGCGTCGTTTGCGTAGTTCTAGATACCAAAGGATCCTCCACTGTCAACGTCAGCAAAAGATCATTGATATTGTCTATCGTAAGCGTAGTGACTTCACCGCTTCGTAATTCCATGCGCGGGTTCGTTTCGCTGTCGTCGTTGAGCGTAATCACCGCATTCGGGTTAAATGTATATGGAATGATGCTGAACTCACGCGCATCGCTTTTTAATATCAACTCGTAATCGTATATCCCGGAATTAAAGTCGGGTCTTAATAGCAGAACTTGACCGGTTCGATTTGAGCGCGCCAGATTACTTAGACCAATACCCTGACCCGGCAATAGGTTTCCACAAATCGGCAGTTCGACGCCTTCGTCTCCGGTTTCTCGACATGCCGGGCGAGCGACTACATCGGTAGCACTGGTATATCTCAAAACCGGATATTGCAAACTGCTTTCGGAATACCAATCGTTGTTATCCCAGTTGCTATAGATCCCATCTCCGATCGCAGGTGTTTGAAGCTCTGCTGTCATCTTGCCGATACCGGCGACCGATTCTGTTGTATCGCTCGTATCGATATCCCAATAACTCGCATTGACGGCATCCCTAATCTCGGCATTCGCAGTACTGCCTACTAATCCACCGATAAGACTTTTGCCCGTCACTTTGCCGATTGCATAGTTATTGTTCACCTTTGTCGTATCCAGTAATAATCTACCGATCAAACCACCGATGTGAATATTACCCGAAACATCGCCGGTCGCATAACTATTAACGATCTCTCCACCGAAATAACCGGCTAAACCACCTACATAGTCATTTCCGACAACCGTACCGCTTGCATAACTATTACGAATGGTCGGACTCCTCTCATTTTCATTTAAGGCTCTACCTCCGTGTATACCCACCAAACCTCCCGCAACACGATTATTCGTTTTCATACCAACCTGCACATCAACACGAGTATAGCTATTAACAATCACACCCCGAGGATTCCTACCGACCAAACCACCTACGAACAAATCACCTTGAACACGACCGCCTACCACATAACTGTTGATGATTTTGCCGTGATTCTCACCTACCAAAACACCGATATCAAACAGACTATGCCGATCATTATCAACATCAATATTCACATTGAGTAGACCGATATTCTCAATTCTCGCATCATCCGCCACAACACCGAATAAACCGATATCACCGACAGGTATACCGTGGATCCTCAAGTTTGATATCGTATGCGCATTCCCGCTAAATAAACCGCTGAAAGGATTGTGATGGTTTCCTATCGGTTGCCAACCCGCACCGGTCGTCCATATCGGGTTGAGATTACCGGTACGATAACTCGTAGGATTCTTAAAATCCAAATCTCTAGCCAATTTATAACCCTTACACCGCCTCACACCGTCCTCGGTATCTATAGGACAATCCTTCAAAGTGGAGGATACCTGCGCCAGAGAGTAACGCATTAGATCCAAGTCCTCTAGATAATCAATCGTTATCAAACCATCGACTACTGCAATATTTTGCAATACCTTAATCGTATAGCGTGTCGGCATGCCCGGCGTTGCAGATTGAACTCTAATCATGATGCTGTCTAAATTGTCGTTTAGAGTAAACAATGAACTTCGCCCACTACTCGTAGATGAATTCAAATCACCTGCGTCTACGGTGATTGTATCGCTACCGTAATAAGCGGTCGGTGTGGTACGAAACTCGTCGCCCGAACCAACGACTAAATGATAGTCGTATATCTCGGGATTAAACGCCGGAATCAAATGGGCATTTTTTGAAAACTCCAGCCGAACCAACCCGGCACGTTGCTCGGGTAGCAAGGCACCACAATACGGTGTCTGTTCCGGTAATCTCGGTAAATGACTACGACATACGACCGCCCTATCATGCTCCGACAAGGTTGCAAACAACCCACCGTTGCAAGCGGATAATTGCTCAAGCGACGGCTGCCTGCATACCATGTCGTTGGCATTGCCTGGCACATAAAGCAACGCCGGATATTGCTCTGCATTACCGAAGTGCCAATCGGCTCTATCCCACTCGGTATAGATATCATCCGACGGCATACCCGACTGTAGTGCCATCACAGTTTTATCGGTACCGATCAGTGAATCGGTCCTAGAGATAACCGCACCTGCTTTGTAGTAGCTATTAACAATTAAACCTCCGAAAGCTATCAGCCCCCCCGCTAAATTACCATTTGTCCGCACGCGCACATCACCCACTGCATAACTATTGTGAATTTTCGCACTCTTCGGGCTACTACCAACCAAACCACCCGCCAAGCCGTTATTCGCTCTTACGGTACCGACGGCATAGCTATTAACAATAAAGCCACCTGTTTCGTTCCAACCGACCAGACCGCCTGCGTAAATATTATTTGCGTGTACGTCAACATTCGCATAGCTATTAACGATCATGCCGCCATTATTTCTGCCGACCAAACCGCCGACGTAGCTGTTCAAAACGACTAGCTTGCCCTCTGCATGGCTATTGATAATCGTGCCGAAGTTATAGCCGGCTATGGCACCGACATTACTCTGTCCGGCGATATTCACATTCACCAGACCGACATTCTCAACTCTGCCACGCACCCCGATTACTTCGAATAGACCCATACCGATAGTATTGCCCATTTTTATAGTCAAATTGGATATCGTGTAACCGTTGCCGTTGAATACACCGCTAAAAGGTTCACTCAAACTACCTATGGGTTGCCACTCAATCCCGGCAAGGTCTATGTCGGCAGTCAATTCATATCCTCTGCAGCCGTTGGAACAATAGATCGCATCGGTGGTTTCGCTTTGTTGATAGGCACCGCCGTCCAAGCGATGGCGGACGGCATTCAAATGTGTCGCATTACTAATCTCTATTAATCCATCGCCGTCTTCGTCTATGCTTTGAGCGACGATGTCGAGCCGATTGATGACGAATTGATATCGATACGAATGTCGTTTGCCGTCTTTTACGACCAAACTAAAAACCGTATCGCCGGTGTCGTTCAACGGTATCGGCACCGTCCATTCACCGCTATCGGTTTCTCCTATTGAGGTGCCATCCTTAAAAACTTCAATCGTTGCTACTGCATTAAACGCAGTCGGTAACATGCGAATAGTACTGCGATCGGCATTGACCGATACACCGTAATCAAATGATGTAAATGCAAAAGGACTGGACAAACCTGCGCCTTCGGATAATTTTAGGTCTTGCAATAGGCTCCCTTGATGACGAAGCAAAGTGTGGCACGCATCGGGACGTCTCTGAATATCCGCCACATCACAATGTGCATCACCATCGGTAAAGTCGGCATCCAAATTATACCTAATCGCCGGATATTGCTCATCGGTGCCGAAATCCCAATCGTCGGTATCCCAATTTTTATAAATACTATCGGTCGGTGTCGTTGGTGCTTGCGATTGAAGCGCGACGGTACGCTTGAGCTCGCCTAGAGTCACCTGAGCTTGTGAGATATCTTTATCCAAATAACTTGTGTGAACGGTCGGTGCACGCTGATCGCTCGGGTTCCTATTGCCACCGAATAAGCCTTGTGGCATATCGGCTCTGGTTGCCGAAACACTCGCATAGCTGTTGCTGATTTCAACAGCCGACGATGTGCGCACGCCGATTAAACCGCCTATAAACGCATCATCGTGTTCTGCCGTAATCGTGCCGACTACATAGCTGTCGGTGATAGTTAAATCGGAGTCTACATCGCCGACCAAACCGCCGGCAACTGCCGATCGACCGTTGACGGCAAGATTACCGACAAAATAACTATTGCTAATTCGGGCACGCCCGCCACCCGTTGCGCTAATAGTATTTATCAAACCGGCAACAGCGGTACTTCCCTCTATATTCCCTATCACATAACTATTGCTTATCGTACACCGCTTACACGATGCGGCAATTCCGGCAACCACATCCTCTTTAATATCCACACCCGACAATCCGATACCGTCTATATGGGCAACACGACTATCGCTACCTATCGTTGTAAAAAGACCGCCTCTGGCCAATCTAGAATTTTGCCTCACTCTTAAATTGGCAATCGTTTTATTATTGCCCTTGAATGTGCCGGTGAAAGTTGCTTCGTCTAATCCGATCGGTTGCCAGGCACCCACACCCGTCCATCGTCCCATATTCTTCTCGGCATTGCGATAACTACCGGCATCGTTAAAATCCAAATCTCTTAACAATTCATAACCACGACATCCCGCACTCGGACAACCCGAGGTAATCTTGATGGACTCGTCATCCGCTCTATAGCCGCTACCGTCCAACTGATAGCGGATCGCATCCAAATCTTCCAAATAATCGATATCGACGAGACCGTCGCCGTCTTCGTCTATAACCCTATGGCTAGCGTAGTTCAAATAAAGCGTATACCTCACCGTCTGTGTGCCTTTTACTTCAACGACAACTTTTTTTATCCCGTCATTTTTCAACGAAATCGGAGCACTTGTATCGTGACTATCTACCATTTCTCGTCTATCTCCCATAAAACTAATATGCGCAGTTGATTCCATTGCCACCGGTATCAAGCGTATACTCGGATGTTCTCCGATCACCGTGCCTGAGTAAACGCCGCTTTGGTTGAGCCTCTCAATATCAAGCGGTGGATAGAATGTAACATCGTTTGCTGACGTTAAATCACGCAAACCATAGCGCAAACCCGGCGATATTAGATCTCCACATTGCGGCAACCCCGATGAACCACACTCAAAAACACCCTCGGTTGCAGTGGTATATTTAAGTATCGGGTATTGCCGACTGTTGCCGAAATCCCAATCGTCGGTATTCCAATCTTTATAAATGCTATTCGTCGGCATCGTAGAGTTCTGTGATTGAAGCTGTGCTGTAGTCTGTCCGATGCCGTTGCCACTTCCGGCAGCAATCGTATCGGTATTCCAGTAGCTGACGACGATTGTGCCGCCATCGTTTATGCCGACTAAACTACCTATACCTATTGCATTGCCGCTGCCTACCAGGTTGCCGACCGCATAACTACTTTTTATAGAGCCAAGGTTATATCCAACCAACCCACCTGCGATAGCACCAACAATACTAACCGCTGCATAACCGTTAATAATCCGTGCTTTCGAAGCATTCCAACCGACCAGACCGCCGATAATAGTACTACCTCCTCCCGGCAGAACCTTACCGGTTGCATAACTATTGGCAATCAAACTCCGATTAAGACCCACCAAACCACTAAACCGCGCGCCTGCCGAACTCGGTATTACGATACTATCGGCATGACTATTGATAATCTTGCCGTTGTTATCTCCGATTAGACCACCGAGCGATGAAGTTCCGGACACTTCGGCTATTGCATAACTGCCGATAACCTCTCCGCCGTCGTTACTCGCAACCAGACCACCGCCCACACCCTCGATACTTTTTGATACAACACTGCCACTGACATAGCTATAGCCGACTTGCCCTCGGTGCGTGCCGATTAGTCCGGCAACTTTAGCTCCACCTTCTACTTTCACATTCAACAAACCGATATTGCTTATCAGTGCAGCGGATGTGCTAACTCCGAATAAACTTTGATTGTCGGCATCGTCTCTATTTATCTGCAAACCCGATATCGTATAACCGTTGCCGTCAAAGCGACCGGCAAAAGGCTCCGACTCGTTGCCTATAGGCACCCAACCCGTATCGGTGGCATCCTGGTAATCATCTACCGTCCAAAAAATCCTATTCAACGGATCCAGATAACTCTCGCTATCTGCAAAATCTAAATCTCTAGTTAACTTATAAGAGCCCGTCGGTCGATCTCGTATCGCATCTAAGTCTTCTAGGTAGTTAATCGGCATAATCCTATCGTCGGTAATGCTTTGATAATCGATATACAGCGCATAGCGTACGGTTACAGTTCCTTGCACTTCAATGTGAATACGCGTCATACCGATTGGCTGCAAAGAAATTGCTTTACTCGTCTCGCCGCTTCGGATGCCGTCGTACGCGGTGTTGTCGTCGCCGATATAAAAACGAATGTGTGCGGCCT
Organism: uncultured candidatus Poriferisulfidus sp.; assembly: GCA_965215125.1. Lineage (GTDB taxonomy): Bacteria > Pseudomonadota > Gammaproteobacteria > Poriferisulfidales > Oxydemutatoraceae > SP5GCR1. Next base: position 382,274 of record OZ244052.1, read on the forward strand.
GCTCTATCGCCGTCGGAATCAATCGTATCACATTAGCGGTACTGCTCAGACTACCGATATAAATACCGCTTCGGTTTTGTGCCTCTGTATCAAACTCGGGGGATAAGGCAACACCGTCCGCCGTCGCCAAACTACGCAAACCATAGCGCAAGCGCGGCGATATCAACTCGCCGCATTGCGGCAATCCCGGCACACCGCAGGCATCGCCGTCGGGTCCCGGTGCATATTTGAGTATCGGATACTGCGCGCTGTTGCCGAAATCCCAATCGGCATCGTCCCATTCTTCGTATATCCCGATTGACGCAGTGGGTAATTGCATTTGTCGCGTACTCTGTCCGCTCCCGTGACCATTTTGTACACCTCCAATCTCAACATTCCAATAGCTTGCTCTAATGCTTCCTCCATTGATCGCAACCAAACCGCCACCACTTCCCTGCACCCTACCGACGGCATAACTGTTGGTAATCATTGCCGCTGATATTTGATTAGTACCGACCAAGCCGGCTACACTACTATTTCCGGAAACTTCGCCGTTTGCATAGCTGTTGGTTATAGACCCTCGGTTGATACCGGTTAAACCCCCTACGAACAGATCCCCTCCCACATCACCGCCGGCATAGCTATTAATCACGCGTGCGTTGATAGCATTCCAACCTATAAGACCCCCCACATTGTCGGATCGTCTTTCCAATATCCGAACCGTTGCATGACTATTGATTACTATACCCTCATTGGTGCCGACTAAACCGCCCAGATGGCTCGAAACCGAACTTTGCATCGAAATATCCGAGCCGGCATAGCTATTGATGATTTTACCGTGGTTCACTCCGACAATGCCACCTACTAAACTATTTGCCGAAAACTCCCCGACCGCATAACTGCCGACGATAGTACCGGCATTAACACCCACCAGACCGCCGATATGCCGCCTCCCTTCTATCCTTACATTAGGCAAGCCTATATTTCTTACGCTAGCCGCAGATCCCAAAGCACCGAATAAACCTTGATAGTCGGCATCATCTCTATTTATCTGCAAATTAAATATCGTATGACCATCACCGTTAAAAATGCCTGTGAAACGACCTGCAAGCGTGCCTATAGGCAACCAGCCGGTGTCCGCATCGTTGCCGTAATCGGCAACCGTCCATTTTGCTTTATTGACCGGGTCGCGGTAGCTCGCATCCGAGTTAAAATCCAAATCCCGCACTAGTTTGTATTTGCCGTTCAGTTGATTGCGTATCGCATTCAAATCTTCCAAATAATAAATGTCGCTAAAACCGTCATCCCCTATGACCTTCATCACCGATACCGGCTCGGATACGATGCGATGATCATAACCTTGATTGTCGCGATAATCCAACCATACACGATAGCCGATGTTATCGATTTCCGACAACACCGTAGGTATCTGATAATGCATTTGTATCGCATCTCCGATATCCTGCCATAGCGTAGCTGACGGCAACTTGTACTGCCATTGATAACTAAAACTATTAGGATCGACGCCACCGTCGGGCTCCATAGATAAATCGGCTTCGCTGATATCCGACACCGCTAAAGTGCCCTCGCGATAGGTCGGAACAGCTAAAGTCCTCATGCTACCGCCGTTTGTTTTGACAACCGTCAGCGTCGTACTTCGGGTTACGATTGTCCGACCGACACGCACTTCCACTTGCAACACAACGGGGGTCCGGTCAACATCTCGGGAAACAAAATCGTCGGGTATGTCTATATCCAGTTCGGCTTGCCGAGTATTTAAGCCTTTTAATAAATCGGGTTGCGGCGGTGAAACCTGACTCCAACGATAACGCACTCGTCGCTGATCCGGCTCGGAGGTTGAAACACTCAACGCAATACGCCGACCTTCACTCACCCTATAATCCGAACGGTCGCTACTAATCATTGCCTCCAAGCCAAAATGGCGTATCACCCAAATCCGATAGTGCCTCGCTATCGTAATTAAGGTAGGCTCAGGGGCTACATTCAAAATAATCGGTGCCGTCTCGCCGTTATTCACCGACGGCAAACCGATTTTCTCGTCTTTAAGAATACTAATCGTCTGTGTGCTATTCGCTATCGTAGGGCTGAACCTTATCTCTGTTACACTATCGTCGCTTAAGTTCACACGATAATCGAAGGTCTGCGGATTAAACGCAGGAGATAAGCTCAACCCGTCCAATACAAGCAAACCCGAGAGCATGATGTGCTGACCCGACAATAGGTGTCCCTTTTCAGAACCCTCGCTATGTCTGAGTATCGGGTATTGTTCACCGGTGCCGAACTCCCAATCCGCAACATCCCATCGCTCAAAGGTCTCGCCCGGTAGACCGGGAGCAGTCGGTGATTTTAGCTGCTCGGTAGTCCGTGGACTGCCACCGGCACTGAACGATATCCCGGCAGCCTCGCTATTCCAATAACTGTGTATTACACGCACCATGTCGGCATGCCTCGTTTGGTGTGCATAATTCCAGCCGATCAACCCTCCGGCATGCGCACCGCTTGCGACAACCTGCCCGTTTGCAAAACTGTCGGAAACGATGCCTTTATTACTGCCGACCAAACCACCGACTCTATGCACACCGCCTACATAACCGCTTGAGTACGTATTGCTTATTCGACCGCCCTCGTTCCAACCGACCAAACCGCCCACATCGCTATCACCGTCTATGCGACCCTGCGCAAAACTATTGGTGATTTCACTATTCCTGTTCCAACCGACCAGACCGCCCGTATAAAGATTACCCGAAACCGCACCGCTTGCCCGACTATCGGCAACTCCGCCGCTGCGGTTATTCGCACCGACCAACCCACCGCTATACGAACCGCCGCTTATTACTTTGCCTTCGGCATGGCTTGCACTAATCCGAGCATGGTTGAGACCGACCAAACCGCCGATATAATCATGACCTTTTGCAGTCCCGTCGGCACGACTGTTTGTCAGCGCACCTCGAGAGTTAAGACCGACCAAACCGCCGACTTGGTTGACACCGGATACACTCGTATCGGCAACGCTATACCTAATATGCCCTTCGTTGTGACCCACCAGACCGCCGAGACTATGACCGCCACCCTCTACACGCTCGAGTATGACATCGCCGTTGAGTATCGTCCCGGCATTGGCACCGAACAAACCGCCGACAGTGTTGCCCACACCGATTAGACGACCCCCTTCCACACCGATATAAGTAACACTCCCGGCGTTATGACCGGCTAAACTACCGATGTATGAATTCCCTGTGATGTTTATTTGCGACAATACCAGATCGCTGATTTTGGCCGGCTTAGTCGTCACCTTGAATAAACCGACATAATCCGACGGCCTGTTGATGTAAAGGTTGGCTATCGTATGACCATTGCCTTCAAACCTTGCGCTAAAGAAACTCAGCCGATCGCCTATAGGCAACCAACCTAAACCACTCGTCCATGCTTCTTTGTTGATGATGTTGCGGTAGTCATCGGAAACATTGAAGTCTAGATCGTCGCACAACTCGTAGCCGTTGCAACCGCTTTGCGGACACCCCGCAGTGATCTTAACTGTGTCAAAACTTTCTCTATAGCCGGTGCCGTCAAGCTGATAGCGAACTGCGTCCAATGCATCCAAATCGCATAACTCTATCAAGCCATCGTTGTCTTGATCTATATCGGTTAAGTAATTGCATTGGAAGCCGTCTTGTGCCGATACGGATGCCAATAATATTGTAGTTAACAGTAATAAGAATCTTGCGGATCCCCCCATACTACGCTTCCCCCTACATAGTCTTTCCAATTAGCTACATAAATAACCTATATCTTTATTTAGGCCATTTATCGCTATAAAAGAGTTTTATTATAACATATCAGACTGTTAAAGATAGAATCGTCTTTTGGGGCGTCACACAAACAGCGTAACTTTGTGCAGAACCACGATGCAAAATACATATGTAGAGTGGATATCATGTCCACTTTCGCACAATATGCCGGCACGATTTGTACATTTATCCATTGGGTTTATGGGGACCGTAACTATGTGGTGTGGACGGTTGTCACAACCCCGTTAGGCTATGTTGGCTACAGGCGGGAAATGGATTAGCGCAAAAGGCCTTCGGGAAATACTCTGATGTTTACGAAAATACCCGTTGACCGATCCGTTGAAGTTCTTACAACACCCCTAGATCTCACGACATTATATATGAATTGCTGCGGTGCCGACATCGCCGGAGATGCTAATCCTCGATGCCTATAACCCTGCTTATCGGTATAATCAATCAATACACGATAGCGATTACCTATAATGCCTTCTACGGTATGGCTTTGATCGGTGGCACCATCAATATCCAACCAGCTACCCAGCAGTTCCTTTTGCCATCGATAAGCGATCTCGGGGGTAGGATTTGTTCCATCCGAATCCGACGATAGATCTATGCCTGCTATGGTATACCTAAAACCATTCAGCGTAGGCGCAGGAACCGATATAACACCGTTATTCTCTTTGACTATCGTTAACCGCACCGTTTCACCGACAACGCCTAAGCCATCGTCAACCGTCAAAACGATATCCACATCATTGATGCTTTGCATCTCACCGAGCAGATCACTGGGTATATTAAGCGCATACCTTAAATCGGCACGACCTACTACCGTGCCGGTGCTTCTTTGTATATCCGATAATAGGTTCGGAATCATACTTAGACTATAACTCAACTCGTCTCCTTCGGGATCTGCTATAGCGGCATTTAATGCAAAGGTTTCACCCTCTACGATTGAAGCAGGTGCGTTAATACTTATCCTCGGCAAACGATTATTATTTATCGTCAATTTATAGACAACGGGGGCTTCCATTCCCGCCGCATTACTCGTCGCAACACGAATAACCGTAGATGTAGACTCGGAAGTATTGAGCGAGACGGAATAGTCGGTATCGTTTGCCGGCAGGACACTGCCATCGGCTATGATACTCGCATCGGGATTAGCGGCTATCGGGGTGACTCTCAGTTCGCTCGCATCGGCATGAACCGACACCGTATAAGTCGTAACCGCAGGATCAAAGTCGGGGGAGAAATACAAATGTCCCGCTCCTACATTTTGTTCCAACTTTAGAGCTCGCAAACCGATACGCTGGTGGAGTAACAATCTACCGCAATCCGGCGACGACGTTGAAGTGCCACAGGTGTTATCGTGGTATTTGAGTGCCGGATACTCATCGGCAGTGCCGAAATCCCAATCATCGCTACCCCAAGTGTAATAAATATCGTTTACCATCGTCCCCGGTGCAGTCGGCATTTGCAATTCAGTCTTAGCGGTGCCGCCTCCCGGAGAGTTCGTCTGCCCACTCGTATCGGTATCCCAATAGCTATTAGCCACGATTAGTCCGGGTGATTGTCTTATGCCGATTAAACCGCCTACATACTGTGCATCGGTGTTGGCTGTTGCAACAAAGGTTGTTTTCACCTCGGCAGTCGAGTAGCTGTTGCTGACACTGCCACCTGCCCATAAGGTACCGACTAGACCTCCCACAGCTCGTTTTTTCTGACCGATACTAACCGAGCCTGCTACATAGCTATTACTAATAGGTCCTCGATTCTCACCCACTAGACCCCCTGCACCCCGCTCTGCCGAAACATCGGCAACCGCATAGCTTTTGCTAATCATACCAAAGTTTATGCCACAGATGCCACCTACAAAACGAAAACCTCCGACGGTGCCACGCGCATAACTATTTATAATCGACGCACCCGATACACTGATACCGGTTAACAGACCGATAATATTATTTTGTCCTACGACACTGCCTCCATCGACATAGGCATTTATTAGTTCACCCTCGTTGCGACCGACTAGACCACCGACCCTAGCATTACCTCTTATTTCTATTGCCGATAATCCGAGATTGCGAATGGTGCCGGTATTTCCGGCAAACAGACCTATTTCATCGGTGGTGTCTCTATTGATCCGTAAATTGGTAATCCTATATCCGTTGCCGTCAAAAATACCGGCGAAACAGTTGCTATCCGCATCACTACAATTATTGTTAGCAACAGTACCTATCGGTTGCCAAGCTGCAGCGGTCGTCCAAGCCACTTTATTGGCGGTTGAACTATAGCTTGCATCGTCTAGAAAATCCAAATCCCTAACCAATTCATAGCCTCTGCATCGGCCGTCGGGACAACCTGTAGCAATCTTGCTCGCCGTAGAACTCGCACGATAACCGCTGCCGTCCGGTTGATAACGAACCACATTGAGATCCTCGAGGGTTTCAATTTCTATTAAACCGTCGTTGTCTTTGTCTTTATGCGTAGCGATGTCTGCATACGGCGGGGCATCGTGATGAATGTTCGTCCGGTAACCTTGTCCATCGGTATAGCTTATAGAAAGTCTATATTGTGCGTTGCGAGCATCTTCGGGAGGCGTATAGCTTTTTCGGGTCGCACCGGGAATCGCAATAAATTTACCGTTCCGTTCCAGCAACCATCGATAGCCGATATCGGTCAACGGCCCTCCGTCTATATCGTTTGACAAATTGCTCGCTGAAAGCGTATCACTACTTATCCATTTCACACCACTCTCGGCGTTTCCATTATTCATTTTTCTCACCAGCAACGGTACTTCTCTACTTACGGTAGTTAAGGAATTATTGTTTTCGCTTAATTCTAGTTTTAGTATCACCGTGCCGTCATCCTCTTCTCCGGCGACAAAATCGGCAGGTACCGTAAACTTCACGGTAGATGCAGTTCTTATCCCCGACAGTAAGGTTTTCCCGGATACTTGGCTCCATCGGTAAGCCAACTGCAAATCGTTCTGCCCGAAACTTTTTGAGGCATCCAAACGAACGACATCCCCTTCGTTTAAGCTAAGGATATTGTCTTGGGGTAGTTCGCTAGGCGTGCCATCGTTGACTGCATTGACAATATCGATAATATTCCCCTCGCTTAGTTCAGAAAAAACATCATCGTAAATTACATTGAATAGATCGGGCCGAGGCGAATGTTCTAAATGCACCTGTATTCGATAAGTTGCTTTTCTATTATTTCCGATTGCGGTCTCAATCTTAAGATTGAACGAGTCATTCGCACTAATTCGTACGGTGTTGTCCGGTTGTTTAGTCAAAGGTGATCCGCCGCCCTTACGAATCGTTATTGCGGTACCTTTGCCGGCACCAACAGCGATTTTTATAATCAACGGCAATTCTTCGGCTTTAATCGTTGCTTCGTAGTTAAACTTATTAGGATCAAAGATCGGTAGCAACTGCGCATTCTTTGAATTGACCGATAAACTAAGGCTACTCAACAATAGTCCATCGGAACGCTGACCGGGCAACAACAGATTACAACTCGGCAAGGTATCGCTGCCACAACCCGGGTTATCTTTATCCGGTCCGATTCCGTATTTGAGTGCCGGATATTGTGTATTGGTGCCGAAATCCCAATCGGCAACATTCCAGCCTACATAGGTTTTACATAAATTCTCAGGTAATTCTTCATTAGATCCAATAAGTTTTTCAATACATGTGCCAAGTCCCTCATTCAATAGAGTAGGATCTTTAAGATTGCCTGCTGTTCTTACATTTTTGACATTGCTGTCTATTCCGAAACACTGCACTTTCAATGCGCTTATACCGAAGCCGGTGAACACACAATTCGGATTAAAGTTCCAATAACTATTGACGGAAGCGGATCCTCTGGCAATTAAACCGGCCAATGTACTGCCACCGGAAACTTTGCCTAGGGTATAACTATTCTCGATCTTTGAATTATTATTGACACCGACTAAACCACCGGCAACTTTGTCGTTTGAGTTTACGCATGTACCGAACCCGGTCTCTACATTACCGGTCGCATAGCTGTTTTTGATTTCGCTTCGGGTCAATAACTTATTTGAGTTGATGGAAAACTGACTGCTTACCAAACCACCGACGATGCAAGGTCCTTTCACCTCACCGGTCGCATAGCTGTTATATACCTTGCCGCCTTCTATGTTTCTACCGACTAAACCGCCCACTCCGACCCGCTTCGTATTGGGTGCTCCGGCATCTTCGGCAACCACATTGATCTTCGCATAACTATTGAGTATGAAACCTCTATTCCAGCCGATCATCCCGCCTATGAATCCTATACCGTTGCCGAAGCCGACATCCCCTGTTATTATTTTATCGGTGTTTCCTGCTCCGACATCGCCGACCACATAGCTATTCATGATGACACCGCCGCGTTCCATTCTGCCGACAATGCCACCTACATTTTTGATCCCGACCAGACCTTTGATTGTCGGATTTACAAGTCCCAAGTTTTTAACCTTTCCGACTGCTCCCATTTGAGAAAATAGACCTATATTGCTTTGATTGCGAACGCTACGGTTTATTTGCATATTGGATATCGTATAGCCATTGCCGTTAAACACGGCATTAAATACTCCACCGATAGGCTGCCAACCGGAATCATTTTTATTTTTGAAATTGCTCACCGTCCACCTATTCTTGGGTACCGACGGCTTCGGTGTACGGTAGCTTTCATCGTCGTTGAAATCCAAATCTTCGACTAATTCATAGCCTCGGCATTTCTCTACACCGTTGACCAACGGACAGCCCGTAGTAATCCTACTCGCATTTGCGGTTGCCTTATAACCGGTGCCGTCCAAACGATAGCGTACCGCATTTAGCTCTTCCAAATAACGAATCTCTATCAAACCGTCGTTATCGTCGTCTATGTCTAGGTAATTTATGACTTCGGATTCAAATCGTTCGCGATAACCTTGATTGTCTTCGTAAATAGCGAGTACGCGATACTGATAATCTCCCTCGTTAGGTATAGTATACGGAGATCCGCTCCCGACATTGACCCAATCTTCTGCATCGCTACGACGACGTTGCCATTGTATATGAGTTTCGGCAAGGCCACCGTCGCGGTCTACAAACTCGCTACCGTCCGCTCTTTCAAGTCGAACGGCATAAGTATAGGGTTTATCGTTATCTTCAATTAAGCGAATACGATCGGCAGTATCGTTGTTCGCTTTGGAAACTATCAATGATATCGCTCTGCTCATATACACATCGTTCACACCGATTCCCGCCGCCAACTGTACGACACGGCTATCGTCTTGCTTAGACACTACATCGCTAGGTACCGTAAAATCCAATACGGCACTTTGTGTGTCAACCGGCGATAGCCTGTCGTTGAACTTCAGCACATCGCCTGCCGATTGCCGCCATTTGTAGCGATATAAATCTTCATCCAAAGTAAAATTATACGAAATCATTAGGCGAACACGCTCGCCTTCGACTACCGACAACGATAGTGGTACGATTGTCGTTGTTGTTGCCGTCACTCGTTCAATTTTTAGTTCGTCATAACGTACCGAGAAGTGATACGACAATTCGCCGGCATCGGGATTATGCGTGGTTATAGTAATTTCCGGTATATGGTTACCGTCCAGCACAAACGATGTCGGAATACCCGATGAACATATCAAGCCATTGCGACAAGCAATATCTATAGTCGTGCCTACCCGTGTCGATGTGGTATCGACTCGTACTTCGGTCATTCGGGCAGACTCGGCTATGAGCTCGTAGTCAAAAATGAGCGGATGAAAAGACGGGAATAATCGGACATTGTTCGATAGAGTCAAACTTTGCAACAGACTTTTCCCTTCGGGAGCAAGCAACGGCACATCGGCAATCGCTTTCAGCTCGGGATAGCGATTCGCATCTGCGAACTCCCAAACATCGGCATCCCAGTTTTTATAAATACTATTGATCGGAGAAGTCGGCGTAGACGATCGGAGTATTGCCGTGGTCGCAGAAGAGCCGCCGGCACTCGATGCGATACCACTCGCCTCTATATCCCAATAACTATCGACTACCATTGCACCGTTGACGGCAACCAAACCACCTACTTTAGACCTTGCGCCGACGGCTATAGCCCTATTCACCGTATAGCTGTTGATAATCTTGCTAGAACCTCGGTTGAGAGCAACCAAACCACCGACAGTGTCCCAACCGATTACCGACCCTATCGCATAGCTGTTCTCAATGCGACCGCGATTGTCGTTTAAGGCAACCAAACCACCTGCCAATGACGTTGTCAATCTATCCGATAGATTAGCTTCCACTTGGGTTTCTGCATAAGACCGAGTAATGGAACCGGCAAAATTCCTGCCGACCAATCCCCCTACGATTGCCGATCCACCGCTACCTCTTGCCATCACAGAACCACTAACATAACTCCGGCTAATGTCGCCCGCTCGGTTATAGCCGACCAAACCACCTACATGCGCACCTCCGATTATATCTACATCCGTTAAACCGATACCTTCTATTACAACATCGCTTTTGCTGCCGTCTAGCACACCGAACAGCCCGATATAGTCGCTATCCGGTCTATTCACTCTCAAATTAGAAATCGTATAGCCGTTGCCTTTGAATATTGCCGTGAACGGATGTAGCGAGGTGCCTATCGGCTGCCAGCCTGACCCGGTAGTCCATGCGGTGTTGACACGCCCTGCTCGGTAATGTGCCGGATTATCAAAGTCTAAATCTTGCAACAACTCATAGCCTTTGCAACCGGCAATCGGACAGCCTCTAGCATTTTCTATCAATGCACCGTCGGCGTTTTGATATCTGAGACGTCTGCCGTCCAACGCATTGCGTATTGCGTCCAAGTCTTCCAATGTTAGAATATCTATCAACCCGTCTTTGTCGGTATCAATGTTTCTCTTCGGATCGGAAAAGAAATAATCGACTTCAAAGCGATATCGGATGCGCCGCGCCCCCGAGACTTCAACACTAATCACGGTCGTGGCGTTGGAACGCAACACAATTGCCGAACTGCCGGTGCCGGTTTTGACCGTCTCGTCAAAACCGTCATCACTAACGATACGAATGATTGCATCCTCATCCAGTGCATTCGGTATCAAATGTAACTGCTTTATGTTGGCATCCAGCTCTACACCGACACGATAATATAATTTAGTCGTACTGAAGTTCGGAGATAGCGATACAGCCTCTGCGATTTTCAAACTTGCCAAACCATAAGACTGTAAGCCGGTGAGCGTGCTTTCGGTGTTGGTGGTATATTTAAGAATCGGATATTGATATGCATTGCCGAAATGCCAATCGCTATCATGCCACCGGTAATACGCCCTACCGGCATCCGACGATTGACCGGTGCCCAGTTGCAGTTGCAGGGTTGTTTTGCCGATACCACCAGCCGATTCTCGTATGTTGCTCGTAGCGATATCCCAATAGCTATTTATCGCAATACCACCGACGCTGTTGCCTATTAGACCGCCGCTGGTAACCGTATACGAAGCACACGCAGGCACCCCCGTACATAAGATATCTGCCGTCGCATAACTGTTGCGAACCGAGCCGCTGTTCTCGCCGACCAAACCACCGATAAGTGCGACTCCTTGAACACCGCCGCTTGCATAAGCGTTTGTAATAGAACCGAGATTCAAGGCGACCAAACCGCCGATGCCGGTGTCGCCCGATACACGATTCAAGCTGTAGCTATTCGCAATCACTCCACGACTTTCATTACGAGCTACCAAACCACCGACTGAACGCCTGCCCGATACCACACCGTACGCATAACTATTAGAAATACGACCGATGTTATGGGCTACCAAACCGCCGATAAGTGTGACTCCTTGAACATCGCCGCCTGCATAAGTGTTTGTAATAGAACCGAGATTCAAGGCGACCAAACCGCCGATGTCGGTGTCGCCCGATACACGACTCAAGCTATAGCTGTTTGCAATCACCCCACCGTTTTCGTTGCGAGCTACCAAACCACCGATACCACGCTCTCCCACTATCATGCCATCGGCATAGCTGTTGTTTATCTCTCCGGCGTTATAGGCAGCTAGACTCCCGACACCGAGACGCCCCCTGATCTCTACATCCGATAAATTAATATTCTTGACCTGCGAACCGTCGGCTAATGCCGCAAACAAGCCGACATTGTCGGTATCGCTCTTATCAATGCGCAGATTTGAAATGGTATGATTGTTGCCGTTGAACACACTCTCAAACGGATTATCTCGGTCCCCTATGGGTTGCCAATTCTCCGCCCATTCGGTATTCACTACTCCCGAACGGTAGCTTGCAGCATCGCGAAAGTCCAAGTCTCGTGCTAATTCATAACCCAAACATACATCGTTCGGACAGCCCTCGGTGATTTTGGTGTCGCTACGAATCGCTTTATAGCCGCTACCGTCCAGTTGATAGCGAATTGCATTTAGATCCTCCAAATTACGCACCTCGATCAAGCCGTCGTCGTCTTCGTCTATATCGCTGACGGTAATAAAAGAATGTTTGCTTACCTCAAAACGATAGATTGTCGTTTGCGTAGCTCTAGATACCGAAGGATCCTCCACTGTCAGGGTAAGCAATAAACTATTAATATTGTCTATTTCAAGAGTGGTGCTTTGATTATTTTTCAATTCCTCACGAGGATTCGTTTTACTATCGTCGTTGACTACAATAACTGCATCCGAATTAAATGTATACGGAATAATACTAAATTCACGCGCATCGCTCTTTAATATCAACTCGTAATCGTATATCCCGGAATTAAAGTCGGGTCTTAATAGCAAAACCTGACCCAACTTGCTCGAATGAGCCAAATTGCTTAAACCGATGTATTGATTTGGCAATAAAGTCCCACACACCGGCAGTGCGGTATCGGTATCTTCGGCTTCTAGGCACGCCGGGCGAGTAATTATATCGGTAGCACTGGTATACCTTAATACCGGATATTGACCGGACTCGGAATACCAATCGTTGCGATGCCATCGGCTATAGATCCCTTCTCCGATCGCAGCTGTTTGGAGCTCTGCCGTCGTCTTGCCGATACCGTTGAAATTATTATTGTCATCTCTCACTGCACTTGTACCGACATCCCAATAACTTTGAATAGCGGAAAAATTGATCCGAACACTACCTATTAATCCCTCACTACGACCCGATATTTTGCCGATTGCATAGCTGTTGATAATGCTATTACTTGCTCCACCGACCAAACCCCCTACGGACTGACTTCCGATGACCGCAACGCTTGCATAACTATTCAAGATACTTATTTGTGATAAGCCTACTAAACCTCCTATGAATTTATTCCCGCTAACCGTACCCTTCGCATAACTATTGTAGATTCTTGAACCCGATTGGCTACTACCGGCTAAACCACCGACAAAATTAATTCCGGCGACCGCAACATCGGTGCGGCTATTAACGATTACCCCCAAATTCCTGCCGGTCAATCCACCTACATAAGAAGCACCACGGACATTACCGCCTATTACATAGCTACTGACAATCTCACCGCGATTCTCGCCTACCAAAGTGCCGATATTAGATTGACCATTAACATCAATATCCACAGCGAGTAAGCCGATGTTCTCAATTCTTGCACCATCCGCCAGCACACCGAATAAACCGATATTATTGGTAGCAATATCATTGATCCTCAGATTCGATATCGTGTGTGCATTACCGTTTAATAAACTGCTGAAGGGATTGCTACGGTTTCCTATCGGTTGCCACCCTGCACCGGTCGTCCACATCGAGTTGACCCTACCCACACGATAACTACCGGGATCGTTAAAGTCTAAGTCTCTGCTCAGTTTATAACCCTTGCATCGCCTCATGTTGTCTTCGGTGTCTATAGGGCAATCCTCCAAAACATCGGACAGACGCTCTATAGGATTACGCATCAGGTCCAAGTCCTCTAGATAATCGATCGATATCAAACCATCTACTACCACAATACTGTGCAGTACCCTAATCGTATAGCGTTTCGGCACATTATGATTCGCAGCTCTCACCGTAATCACAATATTATCCAAATTGTCGCTTAGAGTGAACAATGAACTTTGCCGGCCGCGCTTTGATGAACTCAAGCTATTTGCGTCTACGGTAATCGTATCGCTACCGTAATAAGCGGTCGGTGTGGTACGAAACTCCGTACCCGAATCAACGACTAAATCATAGTCGTATATCTCGGGATTAAATGCCGGAATCAAATGTGCATTTTTTGAAAACTCCAGCCGCACCAACCCGGCACGTTGCTCGGGTAGCAAGGCACCACAATACGGTGTCTGTTCCGGTAATCTCGGTAAATGACTACGACATACGACCGCCCTATCATGCTCCGACAAGGTTGCAAACAACCCACCGTTGCAAGCGGATAATTGCTCAAGCGACGGCTGCCTGCATACCATGTCGTTGGCATTGCCTGGCACATAAAGCAACGCCGGATATTGCTCTGCATTACCGAAGTGCCAATCGGCTCTATCCCACTCGGTATAGATATCATCCGACGGCACACCCGACTGCAGTGCCATCACAGTTTTATCGGTGCCGATCAGTGAGTCGGCCCTAGAGATAACCGCACCTGCTTTGTAGTAGCTATTAACAATTAAACCCCCGAAAGCTATCAGCCCCCCCGCTAAATTACCATTTGTCCGCACGCGCACATCACCCACTGCATAACTATTGTGAATTTTCGCGCTCTTCGGGCTACTACCAACCAAACCACCCGCCAAGCCGTTATTCGCCCTTACGGTACCGACGGCATAGCTATTAACAACAAAGCTATTTGCTTCGTTCCAACCGACCAGACCGCCTGCGTAAATATTATTTGCGTGTACGTCAACATTCGCATAGCTATTAACGATCGTGCCGCCATTATTTCTGCCGACCAAACCACCGACGTAGCTGTTCAAAACGACTAGCTTGCCGTCTGCATAGCTATTGATAATCGTGCCGAAGTTGTAGCCGGCTATGGCACCGACGTTATTCTGTCCGGCGATATTCACATTCACTAGACCGACATTCTCAACTCTGCCACCGGCTCCGACTACTTCGAATAGACCCATACCGATAGTATTGCCCATTTTTATAGTCAAATTGGATATCGTGTAGCCGTTGCCTTTGAATACACCGCTAAAAGGTTCACTCAAACTACCTATGGGTTGCCACTCAATCCCGGCAAGGTCTATATCTGCGGTCAATTCATATCCCATGCAGCCGTTGGAACAATAGATCGCATCGGTGGTTTCGCTTTGTTGATAGGCACCGCCGTCCAAGCGATGGCGGACGGCATTCAAATGTGTCGCATTACTAATCTCTATTAATCCATCGCCGTCTTCGTCTATGCTTTGAGCGACGATGTCGAGTCGATTGATGACGAATTGATATCGATACGAATGTCGTTTGCCGTCTTTTACGACCAAACTAAAAACCGTATCGCCGGTGTCGTTCAACGGTATCGGCACCGTCCATTCACCGCTATCGGTTTCTCCTATTGAGGTGCTATCCTTAAAAACTTCAATCGTTGCTACTGCATTAAACGCAGTCGGTAACATGCGAATAGTACTGCGATCGGCATTGACCGATACACCGTAATCAAATGATGTAAATGCAAAAGGACTGGACAAACCTGCGCCTTCGGATAATTTTAGGTCTCGCAATAGGCTCCCTTGATGACGAAGCAAGGTGTGGCATGCATCGGGACGTCTCTGAATATCCGCTGTATCACAATGTGCATTACCATCGGTAGAGTCGGCACGCAAATTATACCTAATCGCCGGATATTGCTGATCGGTGCCGAAATCCCAGTTATCCGAATTGCCTAGATTATCGCTACCCCAGCGCATATAAATGCCGGTTGCACTCGTCGGTGATTGAAGCTCGGCGGCACGCTCACTCTCTCCTAAAGTCACACTGGTTTCGGAGATATCTTCGTCTAAATAAATTGTGTGAACGGTCGGCGCAAGATGATCTCGCGGATCTCTATTGCCACCGAATAAACCTTGCGGCACATCGGCTTTGGTTGCTAGAACACTCGCATAGCTATAGCTGATTTCAATAACCGACGATGAACGTACCCCGACTAATCCACCTATAAATCCGCTATCCTGCTTTCCGATAATCTCACCGACCACATAGCTGTCGGTGATAGTTAAATCGGAGTCTACATCGCCGACCAAACCGCCGGCAACTGCCGATCGACCGTTGACGGCAAGATTACCGACGAAATAACTGTTGCTAATTCGGGCACGCCTACCACTCGTTGCACTAATAGTATTGACCAAACCGGCGGCAGCGGCGGTTCCTTGTATATCTCCTATCACATAACTATTGCTTATCGTACACCGCTTACACGATGTGGCAATTCCGGCAACTATATCCCCGTTAATATCCACAGCCGACAATCCGATACCGTCTATATAGGCAACACGACTATCGCTACCTATCGTTGTAAAAAGACCGCCGCTAGACCTCACACTTAAATTGGCAATCGTTTTATTATTGCCTTTGAGTGTAGCGGTGAAAGTCCCTGCTATAGGTTGCCAGGCACCCGCACCCGTCCAGAGACGCATGTTCTTCTCGGCATTGCGATAACTACCGACATCGTTAAAATCCAAATCTCTTAGCAATTCATAACCACGACATCCCGCACTCGGACAACCCGAGGTAATCTTGATGGACTCATCATCCGCTCTATAGCCACTGCCGTCCAACTGATAGCGGATTGCATCCAAATCCTCCAAATAATCGATATCGACGAGACCGTCGCCGTCTTCATCGATGACCCTATGATGCGCATAACTCAGATAAAGCGTATATCTAACCGTCTTCGTGCCTTCTACTTCAATAATCACTTTTTTTACCTCGTCACTCTTCAGCGAAATCAAAAAGTTCATATTGTTACTGTCTAGGATTTCTCTCACGGTTCCTATAATGCTAATACGCGCAGTCGGTTCTATCGCAACCGGCATCAAGCGCACGCTTGGGTGGTCGCCGATCACCGTGCCGAAATAAACGCCGCTTTGGTTGAGCCTTTCAATATCAAGCGGTGGAGAGAATGTAACATCGTTTGCTACCGTTAAATCACGCAAACCATAGCGCAACCCCGGCGATATTAAATTGCCACATTGCGGCATTCCCGATGAACCACACTCAAAAACACCCTCGGTTGCAGTGGTATATTTAAGTATCGGGTATTGTTTCGATGTTCCGAAATCCCAATCGTCGGTATCCCAATCTTTATAAATGCTATTCGCCGGCATCGTCGGGGTCTGCGATTGAAGCTGTTTCGTGATTTGCCCACTTCCGTTGCTCCCTTGTACAGTATTGATGTCGCTGTTCCAATAGCTTGCGATTATCTTGACAGCACCCGAAGTAGCACCGACCAACCCCCCTATGCTCTGATTATCCCCGTTTGTTCCACTTGCTTGACTAATCGTATAACTGTTTTCAATGGTACTGCCCTCCAGGAAACCAACCAAGCCCCCCGCATTTCTACCTCGAACTCTAACCGCTGCATAGCTGTTAATAATTTTTGCCTGCGGCTCGTTCCAGCCGACCAGCCCACCTGCGTGACTTCCACCGGCGACTATAGAGACTTTACCGGTTGCATAACTATTAGTGACTAGGTCCCGATTAACACCCACTAAGCCACCAAAACCTAAGCCGCCCGAACTTAGTATTATGATACTATCGGCATGACTATTGATAATTCTGCCATCGTTATCTCCAACGAGACCGCCGAGCAATGAAGTTCCTGAAACTTCGCTTATCGCATGGCTTCCAATAATATCTCCGCCGTCGTTGTTTGCGACCAGACCGCCGGCCACACCCTCGATACTTTTTGATTCAACACTGCCACCGACATAGCTATAGCCGACTTGCCCTCGGTTGGTGCCTATTAGTCCGGCAACTTTAGCTCCACCTTCTATTTTTAGGTTCAACAAACCGATATTGCTTATCAGTGCACCGGATGTGCTAACACCGAATAAACTTTGATTGTCGGCATCGTCTCTATTGATTTGCAAACCCGATATCGTATAACCGTTGCCGTCGAAGCGACCGGCAAAAGGTTTTGACTCGCTGCCTATAGGTACCCAACCCGTATCGGCAGAATCGCTGTAATCATCTACCGTCCAAAGAATCCTATTCAACGGATCCAGATAACTCTCGTCATTTGCAAAATACAAGTCTCTAGCCAATTTATAAGAACCTTTAGGCCGCCGATGTATCGCACGCAAGTCTTCCAGATAGTTGATCGGCGTAAACTCGGCAGTACTTCGATAATCAATATACAATGTATAGCGTACAGTCACAGTTCCCTGTACTTCAATGTGAATACGCGTCATACCGATTGGCTTCAAAGAAATTGCTTTACTCGTCTCGCCGCTTCGGATACGGTCGTAGACAGTCTTATCGTCGCCGATGTAGAAACTAATATGTGCCGTCGGTTCTATCGTCGTCGGAATCAACCGTATCACATTGTCGGTACTGCTCAGACTGCCGATATAAATACCGCTTCGGTTTTGTGCCTCTATATCGAACTCGGGAGATAAAACAACACTGTCCGCCGTCGCCAAACTACGCAAACCATAACGCAAGCGCGGCGATATCAACGCACCGCATTGCGGCAATCCCGACAGACCGCAGGCATCGCCGTCGGGTCCCGATGCGTATTCGAGGATCGGATACTGCGCGCTGTTGCCGAAATCCCAATCGGCATCGTCCCATTCTTCGTATATCCCGATTGCTGCAGTGGGTAACTGCATTTGTTGCGTACTCTGCCCGTTTCCATGACGACCTTGTAAACCGCCGGTCTCGGTGTTCCAATAGCTCGCTCTAATGATTCCTCTATTAGTCGCAGCTAAACCACCGCCTCTTCCTTGCACCCTACCGATAGCATAACTATTGATGATTGAACCAGTGGACAAATTTGAACCCACCAAACTACCCGCCAAAACTCCTTCAACATTTGTCATTGCATAGCTGTTGGTTATAGACCCTTCGTTAAAGCCGACCAAACCACCGATGCTAATACCTCCGACATCACCACCGGCATAGCTATTGATGATACGCGCAGTAATACCGTTCCAGCCTACAAGCCCACCGACAACAGATGTTGCCGACACACCGATACCATTTGCATAACTGTTGATAATCGTGCCGAAGTTGCCTCCGACGAGCCCACCGATATATTGCCTCCCTTCTATCCTTACATTAGACAAGCCTACATTTCTTACGCTAGCCGCAGATCCCAAAACACCGAATAACCCTTGATAATCGGCATCATCTCTATTTATCTGCACATTAAATATCGTATGACCGTTACCGTCGAAAATGCCTGTGAAACGATTTTTAGAAATACCTATAGGCAACCAGCCGGTGTCCGCATCGTTGCCGTAATCGGCTACCGTCCATTGCGCTTTATTGATCGGGTCGCGGTAGCTCGCATCCGAATTGAAATCCAAATCCCGCACTAGTTTGTATTTGCCGTTCAGTTGATTGCGTATCGCATTCAAATCTTCCAAATAATAAATGTCGCTAAAACCGTCATCCTCTACGACCTTCATCACCGATACCGGCTCGGATACGATGCGATGATCATAACCTTGATTGTCGCGATAATCCAACCATACACGATAGCCGATATTATCGATTTCCGACAACACCGTAGGTATCTGATAATGCATTTGTATCGCATCTCCGATATCCTGCCATAGCGTAGCTGACGGCAACTTGTACTGCCATTGATAACCGAAGCTGTTAATATCTGCACCACCGTCGGGATCTACAGATAAATCGGCTTCGCCGATATCCGCCACCGCTAAAGTACCCTCGCGATAGGTCGGGGCAGCTAAGGTATTTATGCTACCGCCGTTTGTTTTGACAACCGTCAGCGTCGTACTTCGGGTTACAATTGTCCGACCGGCACGCACTTCCACTTGCAACACAACGGGGGTCCGGTCAACATCTCGGGCAACAAAATCGTCGGGTATGTCTATATCCAATTCGGCTTGCCGAGTATTTAAGCCTTTTAATAAATCGGGTTGCGTCGGTGAGATTTGGCTCCAACGATAATGCACTCGTCGTAAATTCGGCTCGGAGGTTGAAACACTCAACGCAATGCGCCGACCTTCGCTCACCCTATGATCCGAACGATCGCTACTAATCGTTGCTTGTAAGTCGGATCGACGTATCACCCAAATCCGATAGTGCCTCGCTATCGTCACCAAGGTCGGCTCGGGGGCTACATTCAAAATAATCGGTGCCGTCTCGCCGTTATTCACCGAAGATAAACCGATTTTCTCGTCTTTAAGAATACTAATCGCCTGTGTGCTATTCGCTATCGTAGGGCTGAACCTTATCTCTGTTACATTATCGTCGCTTAAGTTCACACGATAATCGAAGGTCTGCGGATTAAACGCAGGAGATAAGCTCAACCCGTCTAATACAAGCAAACCCGAGAGCATGATGTGCTGACCCGACAATAGGTGTCCCTTTTCAGAACCCTCGCTATGTCTGAGTATCGGGTATTGTTCGCCGGTGCCGAACTCCCAATCGGCAACATCCCATCGTTCAAAGGTCTCGCCCGGTAGACCGGGGGCAGTCGGTGATTTTAGCTGTGCGGTAGTTCGCAAACTACCGCCGGCACTGAACGATATCCCGGCAGCCTCGCTATTCCAATAACTGTGTATTACACGCACCATGTCGGCATGCCTCGTTTGGTGTGCATAATTCCAGCCGATCAACCCCCCGGCAGGCTCACCGCTTGCGACAACCTGACCGTTTGCAAAACTGTCGGAGACGATGCCTTTATTACTGCCGACCAAACCACCGACTCTATGCACACCGCCTACATAACCGTTCGCATAAGTATTGCTTATTTGACCGCCTTCGTTCCAACCGACCAAACCGCCCACATCGCTATCGCCGTCTATGCGACCCTGCGCAAAACTATTGGTGATTTCACTATCCCTGTTCCAACCGACCAGACCGCCCGTATAAAGATTACCCGAAACCGCACCGCTCGCCCGACTATCGGCAACTCCGCCGCTGCGGTCATTCGCACCGACCAACCCACCGCTATACGAACCGCCGCTTATTACTTTGCCTTCGGCATGGCTTGCACTAATCCGAGCATGGTTGAGACCGACTAAACCGCCGATATAATCATGCCCTTTTGCAGTCCCGTCGGCACGACTATTTGTCAGCGCACCTCGAGAGTTAAGACCGACCAAACCGCCGACTTGGTTGACACCGGATACACTCGTATCGGCAACGCTATACCTAATATGCCCTTCGTTGTGACCCACCAGACCGCCGAGACTATGACTGCCACCCTCTACACGCTCGAGTATGACATCGCCGTTGAGTATCGTCCCGGCATTGACACCGAACAAACCGCCTACGGTGTTGCCTACACCGATTAGACGACCCCCTTCCACACCGATATAAGAAACACCCCCGGCGTTATGACCGGCTAAACTACCGATGTACGAATTCCCTGTGATGTTTATTTGCGACAATACCAAATCGCTGATTTTCGCCGGCTTTGTCGTTGCCTTGAATAATCCGACATAATCCGACGGCCTGTTGATGTAAAGATTGGCTATCGTATGACCATTGCCTTCAAACCTTGCGCTAAAGAAACTCAGCCGATCGCCTATAGGCAACCAACCTAAACCACTCGTCCATGCTGCTTTGTTGATGATGTTGCGGTAGTCATCGGAAACATTGAAGTCTAGATCGTCGCGCAACTCGTAGCCGTTGCAACCGCTTTGCGGACACCCCGCAGTGATCTTGACTGCGTCAAAACTTTCTCTATAGCCGGTGCCGTCAAGCTGATAGCGAACTGCATTCAATGCGTCCAAGTCGCATAGCTCTATCAAGCCATCGTTGTCTTGATCTATATCGGTTAAGTA
Source organism: uncultured candidatus Poriferisulfidus sp. (assembly GCA_965215125.1). Taxonomy (GTDB): domain Bacteria; phylum Pseudomonadota; class Gammaproteobacteria; order Poriferisulfidales; family Oxydemutatoraceae; genus SP5GCR1. Next base: position 403,979 of record OZ244052.1, read on the forward strand.
ATTGCATTGGAAACCATCTTGTGCCGATACGGGCTGTAATAACCCTATGACTAGTAAATAGAGGGCATATAGAAACCAATTTGGTCTTCTTTCGTTCATTATCTGAGGGAGAGGGAATTACTAAAGAATTCAGAGACTAATTAGTTTCATCTTATTTCAAAATACCGTATTTACTTTATTATTAAGTTTTCCTTACACTAAAAAAATTTCCATCGATATAAACCTATATACATGTAGGTTTATGTTCTAAATATTAGACTTTAATTATAGCACATTTACATGGAATTTTCTGAAAATTTAATGCCTTTAATTCTGCAATATCGTGGATAATTTACCTGCCGGACAATCAGGTAAATTCTTATTTAATCGAAGAATTAATCGCCGGATAAAGGAGGGAAATAGGCTAGCGTAAAAGGCCTTCGGGAAATACTCTGATGTTTACGAAAATATCCGTTGACCGAACCACTGAAGTTCTTAAAACACCCCTAGATCTCACGACATTATATATGAATTGCTGCGGTGCCGACATCGCCGGAGATGCTAATCCTCGATGCCTATAACCCTGCTTATCGGTATAATCAATCAATACACGATAGCGATCACCTATAATGCCTTCTACGGTATGGCTTTGATCGGTGGCACCATCAATATCCAACCAGCTACCCAGCAGTTCCTTTTGCCATCGATAAGCGATCTCGGGGGTAGGATTTGTTCCATCCGAATCCGACGATAGATCTATGCCTGCTATGGTATACCTAAAACCATTCAGCGTAGGCGCAGGAACCGATATAACACCGTTATTCTTTTTGATCATGGCGAATTGTGCCGTTTCACCGGCAACGCCTAAGCCATCGTCAACCGTCAAAACGATATCCACAACATCTGTGTTTTGCATTTCATCAAGCAAGTCGTTTGGTATGCCATGCTCATACCTTAAATCGGCACGACCTACTACCGTGCCGGTGCTTCTTTCTATATCCGATAATAGGTTCGGAATCATACTTAGACTATAACTCAACTCGTCCCCTTCGGGATCTGCTATAGCGGCATTTAATGCAAAGGTTTCACCCTCTACGATTGAAGCAGGTGCGTTAATACTTATCCTCGGCAAACGATTATTATTTATCGTCAATTTATAGACAACGGGGGCTTCCATTCCCGCCGCATTACTCGTCGCAACACGAATAACCGTAGAGGTAGGCTCGGAAGTATTGAGCAAGACAGAATAACCGGTATCGTTTGTCGGCAGGACATTGCCGTCGGCTATGATACTCGCATCGGGATTAGCGGCTATCGGGGTGACTCTTAGTTCGCTCGCATCGGCATGAACCGACACCGTATAAGTCGTAACCGCAGGATCAAAGTCGGGGGAGAGATACAAATGCCCTGCGCCTACATTTTGTTCCAACTTTAGAGATCGCAAACCGATACGTTGATGGAGTAACAATCTACCGCAATCCGGCGACGGCGTTGAAGTGCCACAGGTGTTATCGCGGTATTTGAGTACCGGATACTCATCGGCGGTGCCGAAATCCCAATCATCGCTATCCCAAGTGTAATAAATATCGTTTACCATCGTCCCCGGTGCAGTCGGCATTTGCAATTCAGTCTTAGCGGTGCCGCCTCCCGGAGAGTTCGTCTGCCCACTTGCATCGGTATCCCAATAGCTATTAGCCACGATTAGTCCGGGTGATTGTCTTATGCCGATTAAACCGCCTACATACTGTGCATCGGTGTTGGCTGTTGCAACAAAGGTTGTTTTTACCTCGGCAGCCGAGTAGCTGTTGCTGACACTGCCACCTGCCCATAAGGTACCGACTAGACCTCCGACAGCTTGCTTTTTATCACTAATGCTAACCGAACCTGCCGCATAGCCGTTGCTAATAGCACCTTGATTCTCGCCGACCAGACCGCCCGCATCCCGCTCTGCCGAAACATCGGCAACCGCATAGCTTTTGCTAATCATACCAAAGTTTACGCCACAGATGCCACCTACAAAACGAGAACCTCCGACAGTGCCACGCGCATAGCTATTTATAATCGACGCACCCGACACGCTTACGCCGGTTAACAGACCGATAATATTATTTTGTCCTACGACACTGCCTCCATCGACATAGGCATTTATTAGTTCACCCTCGTTGCGACCGACTAGACCACCGACCCTAGCATTACCTCTTATTTCTATTGCCGATAATCCGAGATTGCGAATGGTGCCGGTATTTCCGGCAAACAGACCTATTTCATCGGTGGTGTCTCTATTGATCCGTAAATTGGTGATCCTATATCCGTTGCCGTCAAAAATACCGGCGAAACAGTCGCTATCCGCATCGCTACAGTCATTGTTAGTAACAGTGCCTATGGGTTGCCAACCTGCAGCGGTCGTCCAAGCCACTTTATTGGCGGTTGAACTATAGCTTGCATCGTCTAGAAAATCCAAATCCCTAACCAATTCATAGCCTCTGCATCGGCCGTCGGGACAACCTGTAGCAATCTTGCTCGCCGTAGAACTCGCACGATAGCCGCTGCCGTCCGGTTGATAACGAACCGCATTGAGATCCTCGAGGGTTTCAATTTCTATTAAGCCGTCGTTGTCTTTGTCTTTATGCGTAGCGATGTCTGCATACGGCGGGGCATCGTGATGAATGTTCGTCCGGTAACCCTGTCCATCGGTATAGCTTATAGAAAGTCTATATTGTGCGTTGCGAGCATCTTCGGGAGGCGTATAGCTTTTTCGGGTCGCACCGGGGATCGCAATAAATTTACCGTTCTGTTCCAGCAACCATCGATAGCCGATATCGGTCAACGGCCCTCCGTCTATATCATCCGACAAATTGCTCGCTGAAAGCGTATCGCTACTTATCCATTTCACGGTACTTGTGGAATTTCCATTATTTGCCTTTCTCACCGATATTGGTATCTCTCTTACGGAAGATTCCGGATTATTGATTTCGTTAAATTCCCATCTTAGGGTCACCATGCTATCGTCCTCGTCCCTTGCGACAAAATCGACAGGTACCGTAAACTCTCGGGTAGCCATCGTCTCTGACAGCGGCTTCCCCGATACCCAACTCGATCGAAATGCAAATAGTCGACCGATTAGCCCATCCCAGGCGATATCAAAGCGCACAACATCCCCTTCGTCTAAGAAAAGAATACTTTGTTTAGGTATATCGGTAAGGGGAGTACCGTTTATTGTTTTGCGAATATTCGGCAGAATCGGGTACTTTAAGCGCACCTGTACTTGATAGTTCGCTTTTCTATTATTCCCGAGCGTGGTCTCAATTTTAAGTCTGAACGACTTATTCGCACTAATTTGCACGGTGCCGTCCGATTGTTTGGTCAGAGGTGCGCCGCCGTCTTTACGAATCGTTATCGCGGTACCTTCGTCGGCATCGGTAGCGATATTTATAATCAACGGCAATTCTTCGGTTTCAATGATTGCTTCGTAGTTAAACCTACTCGACTTAAAGCTCGGGGTCAGCCGCACAGCTCTTGAATTGGCAGATAAGCTCAGCCGATCCAATAAAAGCGCATCGGCAATCTGACCGGACAATAAAGCATTACAACTCGGCAACGCCGTTCCGGGATCGGTGTCGCAACCCGGGTCGGCCGCATCCAATCCGACGCCGTATTTGAGTGCCGGATATTGCTCTGCATTACCGAAGTGCCAATCGGTAGTACTCCAATTCGTATAAGTTCTGCAATTGCGAATAATACCACTATCTTCTATACATGCCGCATAATTAAAATCCGGCGTTGTAGCGGATTGAAGCCCAAAACTCAACCTTGCACCGGGATGCACCGAAGTGGGAGCGAAGCTCTTATAACAAAACACTACGGGTATCCTATTATTATCCGAGTCGAATATTAAACCCTCATTACAATTCATGCTAAAATTCCAATAACTATTGACCGGCTTTGCAATAGAACCGTTGCCGACGGGAAACCTGCCGGCAACCAAGCCATTGAGTGTGCCGTCACCCGAAACCTCACCTAGGGTATAACTATTTTCAATCGCTGAGTTATTATTAAAACCGACTAAACCACCGGCAACTCTGTCGTTTGAGTTTACGCAGGTGCCGAACCCGGTCTCTACATTGCCGGTTGCATAACTGTTTTTGATTTCGCTCCTTTTCGGTAGCTCGTCTGAGTTGGTAGAAAACTGATTGCCTACCAAACCCCCGACGATGCAAGGTCCTTTCACTTCACCGGTCGCATAGCTGTTATATACCTTGCCTCCGTCTATGTTCCTACCGACCAAACCGCCCACTCCGACCCGCTTGTTTGCTAGTGTTCCGGAATCTTCGGCAGTCACATTGATCCTCGCATAACTATTGAGTATAAAACCTTTATTCCAGCCGACCATCCCGCCTATGAATCCTATACCGTTGCCGAAGCCGACATCACCTGTTATTATTTTATCGGTGTTTCCTGCTCCGACATCGCCGACCACATAGCTATTCATGATGACACCGCCGCGTTCTATTCTGCCGGCAATACCACCTACATTTTTGATCCCAGCTAAACCTTTGATTGTCGGATCTACCAATCCCAAGTTCTTAACCCTTCCACCTGAACCAATATTAGAAAATAGACCTATATTGCTTTGATAGCCGACGCTACGATTTATTTGCATATTGGATATCGTATAACCGTTGCCGTTAAATACGGCATTAAACCCACTTATAGGCTGCCAACCCGAATCGCTTGCATCCCTAAAATCACTCACCGTCCAACTATTTTTGAGTAGCGACGGACTCGGTGTACGATAGCTTGCATCGTCGGTAAAATCTAAATCGTTCATCAGTTCGTAACCCTTGCAGCCACCAGAGGCACAACCCGTTGTGTTGGTCGTAGACATTGCATCGGCTTTATAACCCGAACCATCCAAAACATAGCGTATCGCGTCCAAATCTTCCAAATAACGAATCTCTATCAAACCGTCGTTATCGTCGTCTATGTCTAAATAGTCTATAACTCTGGATGCCAGTTGTTCACGATAACCTTGATTGTCTTCGTAAGTAGCAAGTACACGATATTGATAAGCACCTTCGTTGGGAATAGTATACGTAGACTCGCTCCCGACATTGATCCAATCTTCTGCATCGCTACGACGACGTTGCCATTGTATATGAGTTTCGGCAAGGCCACCGTCGCGGTCTACAAAATCGCTACCGTCTTCTCTTTCAAGTCGAACGGCATAAGTATAGGGTTTATCGTTATCTTCAATTAAGCGAATACGATCGGCAATATCGTTGTTCGCTTTGGAAACTATCAATGATATCGCTCTGCTCATATACACATCGCCCACACCGATTTCCGCCGTCAACTGTACGACATGGCTATCGTCTTGCTTAGACACTACATCGCCGGGTACCGTAAAATCCAATACGGCACTTTGTGTGTCAACCGACGATAGCCTGTCGTTGAACTTCAGCACATCGCCTGCCGATTGCTGCCATTTGTAGCGATATAAATCTTCATCCAAAGTAAAATTATACGAAATCATTAGGCGAACACGCTCGCCTTCGGCTACCGACAGCGATAGTGGCACGATTGTCGTTGTTGTTGCCGTCACTCGTTCAATTTTTAGTTCGTCATAACGTACTGAGAAGTGATAAGACAATTCGCCGGCATCGGGGTTATGCGTGGTTATAGTAATTTCCGGTGTATGGCTACCGTCCAATACAAACGATGTAGGAATACCCGACGAACATATCAAACCATTGCGACAAGCAATATCTATAGTCGTGCCTACCCGTGTCGATGTGGTATCGACTCGTACTTCGGTCATTCGGGCAGACTCGGCTATGAGCTCGTAGTCAAAAATGAGCGGATGAAAAGACGGGAATAGTCGGACATTGTTCGATAGGGTCAAACTCTGCAACAGACTTTTCCCTTCGGGAACAAGCAACGGCACATCGGCAATCGCTTTCAGCTCGGGATAGCGACTCGCATCTGCGAACTCCCAAACATCGGCATCCCAGTTTTTATAAATACTATTAATCGGAGAAGTCGGCGTAGACGATCGGAGTATTGCCGTGGTCGCAGAAGAGCCGCCGGCACTCGATGCGATACCGCTCGCCTCTATATCCCAATAACTATCGTCAACTACCGCATCGTTGACGGCAACCAAACCACCTACTTTAGACCTCGCACCGACGGCTATAACCCTATTCACCGCATAGCTGTTGATGATTTCGCTCGAGTCTCGGTTGATAGCAACCAAACCACCGACGGTGTCCTGACCGATTATAGACCCTATCGCATAGCTATTCTCAATGCGACTGCGATTGTCGTTTAAGGCAACCAGACCACCTGCCAGTGCCACCGATAATCTAGCCGCTAGATTAGCCTTCACTTGGGTTTCCGAGTATGACTCGGTAATCAAACCGGCAACATTCCTGCCGACCAAGCCGCCTACCATTGCCGATGTGCCGTTACCTCTCGCTGCTACATAACCACTCGCATAACTCCGGCTAATATCGCCCGCTCGGTTATAGCCGACCAGACCACCAACATGCGCACCTCCGACTATATCTACACCCGTCAAACCAATACCTTCTATTACGACATCGCTTTTGCTGCCGTCTAGCACACCGAACAGTCCGATATAGTCGCTATCCGGGCTATTCACTCTCAAATTAGAAATCGTATAGCCGTTGCCTTTGAATATTGACGTGAACGGATGTAGCGAGGTGCCTATCGGCTGCCAGCCTGACCCGGTAGTCCAGGCGGTGTTCACGCTCCCCGCTCGGTAATGTGCCGGATTATCAAAGTCTAAATCTTGCAATAACTCATAGCCTTTGCAACCGGTCATCGGACAACCTTTGGCACTTTCTATCAATACACCATCGGCGTTTTGATGCCTAAGACTTCTGCCGTCCAACGCATTGCGTATCGCATCCAAATCTTCCAGTGTTAGAATATCTATCAACCCATCTTTATCGGTATCGACATCCTCTTCAAAACCGGAAGAGAAATAATCGACTTCAAAGCGATATCGGATGCGCCGATCCCCCGAAACTTCAACACTAATCACGGTCGTATCGGTCGAATGCAACGCAATTGCCGAACTGCCGGTGCCGGTTTTGACCGTCTCGTCAAAACCATTATCACTAACGATGCGAATGGTTGCATCCTCATCCAGTGCATTCGGTGTCAAATGTAACTGCTTTATGTTTGCATCCAATTCTACGCCGAGGCGATAATGCAATTTAGTCGTACTGAAGTTCGGAGATAAGGTCACAACTTCTGCGATCGTTAAACTTGCCAAACCATAAGACTGTAAGCCGGCGAGCGTGCTTTCGGTGTTGGTGGTATATTTAAGAATCGGATAGTGATATACATCGCCGAAATGCCAATCGTTATCGCGCCACCGGTAATACACTCCGCCTGCATCCGACGATTGACCGGTGCCCGATTGCAGTTGCAGGGCAGTCTTGCCGATACCGGCGGCGGATATTCGTATGTTGCTCACACCGGTATCCCAATAGCTATTTGCTACATGACCACCGACATTACGACCGATTAGCCCGCCCGTGGCAACCGTATACGAGCTACACGCAGGCACACCGGTGCATACGATATCCGCCATCGCATAACTGTTGCGAACCGAACCACCGTTGTCACCGACCAAACCGCCTATAAGTGTAACTCCTTCAACAACACCGCTTGCATAAGTGTTTGCAATAGAACCGAGGTTCAAGGCGACCAAACCACCTATACTATCGTTGCCCGATACACGGTTCAAGCTGTAGCTGTTTGTAATCACCCCGGCGTTTTCGTTGCGAGCGACCAAACCACCGACCATACGACCGCCCGATACCGCACCGTAAGCATAACTATTGGAAATCCGACCGACATTATAAGCAACCAATCCTCCGACATCACGTTCTCCGACCACCGTAGCATCGGCAGAGCTGTTGTCTATAATCCCAGCATTATAGGCGGTCAGACTTCCGACACCGAAGCGACCCCCGACCTCTACATCCGCCAAGTTAACATTTCTGACTTGCGCAGCGTCGGCTAATGCCGCAAATAGACCGACATTGTCGGTAGCGGTTTTATCTATACGCAGATTTGAAATGGTATGATTGTTGCCGTCGAATATCGCCGCAAAGCATCGGCTTTGCGTACCGATACAATCAAGCGTCGTAGCGTCGATCGCCCCGATCGGATGCCAGTCAAAACCGGAAAGGTCTATGCTCGCCACAAGTTCGTAGCCTTTGCAACCGACGGTCGGGGTGGTCGGACACCCCAAGGCGATTTTGGTATCGTCGCGACTCGCTTTATAACCGCTACCGTCCAGTTGATAACGAATCGCATTTAGGTCCTCCGCACTGCGAACTTCTATCAAACCGTCGTCGTCTTCGTCTATATCGTTGACGGTAATAAGGGAATGTCTGATGACCCCAAAATGATAGGTCGTTGTTTGCGTGGTCATAGATGTCAGAGGTTCATCTACTACCAATGTCAACAAGGAATTGTTGAGATTGTCTATTATTACACTATGAGCTCTACCGCTTTGCAATTTTTTGGTTCCGTTTTTATCGCTGATCACGATCATCGCTTGCGAGTTAAATGAATGCGGAATAATACTAAATTCACGCGCATCGCTTTTTACTATCAACTCGTAATCGTATATCCCGGAATTAAAGTCGGGTCTTAGCAGAAAAACCTGACCGATTCGATTTGAGTGCGCTAGATTGCTTAAGCCAATACCCTGATTTAGCAACAAAGTTCCACACATCGGCAATTCGGTATCGGCATCTTCGGTTGTTCGGCACGCCGGGCGAGTGATTATATCGGTAGCACTGGTATACCTTAATACCGGATATTGACCGGACTCGGAATACCAATCGTTGCTATCCCAGTTGCTATAGATCCCATCTCCGATCGCAGCTGTTCGAAGCTCTGTTGTCGTCTTGCCGATACCGGTAACATCATCCCCGTCGTCTGCCACCCCGCTCGTAACAACATCCCAATAACTCGCATCGGCACTGCCAAGCGAAGCTCGACCCAATAATCCACCGATAAGCCTTCTGCTCGTCACCTTGCCGATCGCATAGCTATTACTCACCACGATCCCCGATTGTGATAGCTCACCTACCAAGCCACCGACAAAGTCACTTCCGATAACCGCACCGCTCGCATAACTATTGTGAATATCCCTAGTCGAAATACCGACTAAACCACCTACAAAGTCATTCCCGACAACCGCACCGCTTGCATAACTATTATGAATTTTTCCACCTATTGCATTAGAACCGACTAAACCGCCGGTAATGGCAAAGCGTCCATTTACCGAAACATCTGCATAGCTATTGACGATCGTGCCACCGTCATTCCTACCGACCAAACCTCCTACATAGAGATGGCCTTGAACATCACCGCCGATCACATAGCTGTTGACGATTTCACCTAAATTAAGACCTACCAAAGTACCGATACTATAGAGATCATGCCGGCTCATATCAATATCCACATTGAGTAGACCGATATGCTCAATTCTCGCACCGTCCGCCACAACACCGAATAAACCGATATCGCCGACCGGCATACCCTGAATCCTCAAGTTTGATATCGTATGTGCATTTCCGTTGAATAAACCGCTAAAAGGATTGCGACGGTTTCCTATCGGTTGCCAACCCGCACCGGTCGTCCATATCGGGTTGATCACACCCGCACGATAACTCGTAGGATTCTTAAAATCTAAATCTCTAGCCAATTTATAACCCTTACACCGCCTCGCACCGTCCTCGGTGTCTATAGGGCAATCCTTCAAGGTGGCGGATACCTGCGCCAAAGCGTAACGCATCAGGTTCAAGTCGTCTAGATAATCAATCGTTATGAAGTCATCGACTACTGCGATATCTTGCAATACCTTAATCGTATAGAATGTCGGCATGCCTTGTGTTGCGGATTGAACCTTAAGCACAATACTATCTAAATCGTCGCTTAGAGTAAACAATGAACTTTGCCCGCTACGCTTTGATGAACTCAAGCCACCTGCATCTACGGTGATCGTATCGGTGCCGTAATAAGCGGTCGGTGTGGTACGAACCTTATCGCCCGAACCAACGACTAAATGATAGTCGTATATCTCAAGATTAAATGCCGGAAGCAAGCGTGCATTTTTTGAAAGCTCCATTTGAACCAACCCGGCACGTTGTTCGGGTAGCAAGGCTCCGCAATACGGTTGTTGTTTCGGCAATCTCGGTAAATGACTACGACAAATAATCGTCTTGTCATGCTCCGACAAGCCTGCAGATAATCTGCCGTTGCACTCCGATAATTGCTGCGGCAACGGTTGTCTGCATGCCGTATTGTCGTCATCGCCTGTTGCATAAAGCAACGCCGGATATTGATCTGCATTACCGAAGTGCCAATCGGCTCTATCCCACCCGGTATAAATATCATTCGACGGCACACCGGCTTCAAGTTCTATCATAGTTTTATCGGTGCCGATCAGTGAATCGGTCCCGGAGATAACCGCACCTTTTCTGTAATAGCTATCGACAACCGTATGTTCGGCTTTATAGGTTGCTACCAAACCTCCCGCACTTCCACTATTTGCCTGCACATCACCGATTGTATAGCTCATGTGAATTTTTGAATGATTAATACCGACCAAACCGCCTACATTGCCTGCACGCCCATTACTTGCTTGCACATCACCGACTGCATAGCTATTAACAATAGAACCACCTATTTCATTCCAACCGACCAAACCGCCGGCGCGATTATTATCCACTTGTACGTCAACATGCGCATAGCTGTTGACGATTGTGCCGTGTCTTTTTCTACCCACCAAACCGCCACCGTCGTTGACCTTGGCTAAGAGCTTACCCTCTGCATAGCTATTGATAATCGTACCAAAGCTGTAACCGGCGATGGTGCCGACATTACTCTGTCCGGTGATATTCACATTCATTAGACCGACATTCTCAACTCTGCCACCGGCTCCGATCGCTCCGAATAAACCTACCTCATTGGTACTGCCCGCCTTTATGGTCAAATTGGAAATCGTGTAGCCGTTGCCTTTGAATACACCGCTAAAAGGTTTATTAAAAGTACCTATGGGCCACCAAGAAATCCCGGCAAGGTCTATGTCGGCAGTCAATTCATACCCTCTGCACCCGTTAGCACAATAGATCGCATCGGCGGTCTCGCGTTCTTGATAAGCACTACCGTGCAGACGGTGACGGACGGCATTCAAATGTGTCGCATTGCTTATATCTATTAATCCATCACCGTCTTCGTCTATGTTTTGCGCGACGACGTCGAGTCGATTGACGACGAATTGATATCGGTACGAATGTCGTTTGCCGTCTTTTACGACCAAACTAAAAACCGTATCGACGAAGTCGTTCAACGGAATAGGCACCGTCCATTCACCGCTATCGGTTTCTCCTATTGCGTTGCCATTCTTAACAACCTCAATCTTTGCTGCCCTATTAAACGCAGTCGGTAACATGCGAATAGTACTGCGATCGGCATTGACCGATATACCGTAATCAAATGATGTGGAATTAAAAGAACCGGACAAACCTGCGCTTTCGGATAATTTTAGGTCTTGCAATAAACTCCCTTGATGACGAAGCAAAGTGTGGCACGCATCGGGACGTCTCTGAATATCCGCCACATCACAATATGCATCACCATCGGTAGAGTCGGCACGCAAATTATACTTGATCGCCGGGTATTGCTTAGCGGTGCCGAAATCCCAGTTATCGCTACCCCAGCTCGTATAGATACCGGTCGCACTCGTCGGTGATTGAAGTTCGGCGGTGCGCTTACCCTCTCCCAAAGTCACATTGGTTTCGGAAATATCTTCGTCTAAATAAATTGTGTAGACAGTCGGCGCAAGCCGATCTTGCGGATTCCTATTGCCACCGAATAAGCCTTGCGACACACCGGCTTTGGTTGCCGAAACGCTCGCATAGCTGTTGCCGATATCAATGGCAGACGATGTGCGCACGCCGATTAAACCGCCTATAAACGCGTCATCGTGTTCTGCGGTAATCGTGCCGACCACATAACTGTCGGTGATGCTAAGAGTGGAATCTACATCGCCGACCAAACCGCCGGCAACTGCCGATCGACCGTTGACGGCAAGATTACCGACAAAATAACTATTGCTAATTCGGGCACGCCCGCCACTCGTTCCACTAATAGTATTGACCAAACCGGCGACAGCGGCGACTCCTTCTATATTTCCTATCACATAACTATTGCTTATCGTACACCGCTTACACGATGCGGCAATGCCGGCAACCACACCCCCTTTAATATCCACACCCGACAATCCGATACCGTCTATATAGGCAACACGACTATCGCTACCTATAACTACAAAAAGACCACCTCTGGACCTCACACTTAAATTGGCAATCGTTTTATTATTGCCTTTGAATGTGCCGGTAAAGGTTCCTGCTATAGGTTTCCAAGCACCCGCACCCGTCCATCGTCCCATATTCTCCTCGGCATTGCGATAACTACCGACATCGTTAAAATCCAAATCTCTTAACAATTCATAACCACGACATCCCGTACTCGGACAGCCCGATGTAATCTTGACCGACCCGACATTCGCTTTATAGCCGCTACCGTCCAACTGATAGCGGATCGCATTCAAATCTTCCAAATAATCGATATCGACGAGACCGTCGCCGTCTTCGTCTATGACCCTATGAGGCGCATAACTCAGATAAAGCGTATATCTAACCGTCTGCGTGCTTTCTACTTCAATAATCACTTTTTTTACTTCGTCATTTTTCAACGAAATCAAAAAGTTCATATTGTTACTGTCTAGGGTTTCTCTCACAGACCCTATAATGTTAATACGCGCAGTCGGTTCTATCGCAACCGGAGTCAAACGCACACTTGGATGGTCGCTGACCGCCGTACCGAAATAAACGCCGCTTTGGTTGAGCCTCTCAATATCAAGCGGTGGAGAGAATGTAACATCATTTGCCGCCGTTAAATAACGCAAGCCGTAGCGAAAACCCGGCGATATTAAATTGCCACATTGCGACATTCCCGATAAATCACATTCAAAAACACTTTCGGTTGCAGTGGTATATTTAAGTATCGGGTATTGTTGCGGTGTTCCGAAATCCCAATCGCCGGTATCCCAATCTTTATAAATACTATTCGGCATCACAGGGGTTGCCGATCGAAGCTGTGTTGAGGTCTGCCCGATACCATTATTGCCTCCGGTTGCAATGGTGTCGGTATTCCAATAGCTTGCGACAGGTGTGCGGCCATCGTTGATACCGACTAAACTGCCTCTGGTGTTGCTACCACCGCCGAGTTCGCCGATCGCATAACTACTTTTTATAGAGCCAAGGTTATATCCAACCAACCCACCTGCGATAGCACCAACAACACTAACCGCCGCATAACCGTTAATAATCCGTGCTTGCGAATCATTCCAACCGACCAAACCGCCGATAATAGTACTACCTTCTCCCGGCAGAACCTTACCGGTCGCATAACTATTGGCAATTAGACTCCGATTAAGACCCACCAAACCACCGAACCGCGAGCCGCCCGAACTCGGTATTACGATACTATCGGCATGACTATTGATAATCCTGCCATCGTTATCTCCGATTAGACCACCGAGCGATGAAGTTCCTAACACCTCGACTATTGCATAACTGCCGATAACATCTCCGCCGTCGTTGTTTGCGACCAGACCACCGCCCACACCCTCGATACTTTTTGATACAACACTGCCACTGACATAGCTATAGCCGACTTGTCCTCGGTGAGTGCCGATCAGTCCGGCAACTTTAGCTCCACCTTCTACTTTCACATTCAACAAACCGATATTGCTTATCAGTGCATCGGATGTGCTAACTCCGAATAAACTTTGATTGTCAACATCGTCTCTATTGATCTGCAAACCCGATATCGTATAACCATTGCCGTCGAAGCGACCGGCAAAAGGCTCCGACTCGTTGCCCATGGGCACCCAACCCGTATCGGTGGCATCCTGGTAATCATCTACCGTCCAAAAAATCCTATTCAACGGCTCCAGATAACTCTCGCTATCTGCAAAATCCAAGTCCCTAGTTAACTTATAAGAGCCCGTCGGTCGATCTCGTATCGCATCTAAGTCTTCTAGGTAGTTAATCGGCATAATCCTATCGTCGGCAATACTTTGATAACCGATATACAGCGCATAGCGTACGGTTACAGTTCCTTGCACTTCAATGTGAATACGTGTCATACCGGTTGGCTGTAAAGAAATTGCTTTACTCGTCTCGCCGCTTCGGATGCCGTCGTACGCGGTGTTGTCGTCGCCGATATAGAAACGAATGTGCGCAGCCGGTTCTATCGCCGTCGGAATCAACCGTATCGTATTATCGGTACTGCGCAGACTACCGATATAAATACCGCTTCGGTTTTGTGCCTCTATATCAAACTTGGGAGATAGAACAACACCGTCCGCCGTCGCCAAACTGTGTAAACCGTAGCGTAAGCGAGGCGATATCAACTCGCCGCATTGCGGCACTCCCGGCACACCGCAGGCATCACCGTCGGGTCCCGGTGCGTATTTGAGGATAGGATATTGCGCGCTGTTGCCGAAATCCCAATCGGCATCGTCCCATTCTTCGTATATCCCGATTGCCGCAGTAGGCAATTGCATTTGCCGCGTACTCTGACCGCTCCCGTGACGATTTTGTGCGCCACCAATCTCGACATTCCAGTAGCTTGCTCTAATGCTTCCTCCATTGATCGCAACCAAACCGCCGCCGCTTCCCTGCACCCTACCGACGGCATAACTGTTGCTAACCCTTGCTGCAGCTATTTGATTAACACCGACCAAGCCTGCTACATCACTGTTTCCGGAAACTTCGCCGTCTGCATAGCTATTCGTTATAGACCCTCGGTTGATACCGGTTAAACCGCCTACATGCGCATCCCCTCCCACATCACCACCGGCATAGCTATTGATTACCCGTGCATTGATAGCATTCCAACCTATAAGCCCTCCCACATTGTTTGATCGTCTCTCTGAAATCCGAACCGTTGCATGACTATTGATCACTACACCCTCATTGGTGCCGACTAAACCACCCAGATGGCTCGGAACCGAACTTTGCATCGAAATATCCGAGCCGGCATAGCTATTGATGATTTTACCGTTGTTCACTCCGACAATGCCACCTACTAAACTATTCGCCGTAAACTCCCCGACCGCATAACTGCCGACGATAGTACCGGCATTAATACCCACCAGACCGCCGATATACCGCCTCCCTTCTATCTTTACATTCAGCAAGCCTATATTTCTTATGCTAGCCGCAGATCCCAAAGCACCGAATAAACCTTGATAGTCGGCATCATCTCTATTTATCTGCACATTAAATATCGTATGACCATCACCGTTAAAAATGCCTGTGAAACGACCTGCAAGCGTGCCTATAGGCAACCAGCCGGTGTCCGCATCGTTGCCGTAATCGGCAACCGTCCATTTTGTTTTATTGATCGGGTCGCGGTAGCTCGCATCCGAGTTGAAATCCAAATCTCGCGCTAGTTTGTATTTGCCTTTCGGTTGATTGCGTATCGCATTCAAATCTTCCAAATAATAAATGTCGCTAAAACCGTCATTCTCTACGACCTTCATCACCGATATCGGCTCGGATACGATGCGATGATCATAACCTTGATTGTCGCGATAATCCAACCATACGCGATAGCCGATATTATCGATTTCCGACAACACCGTCGGTATCTGATAGCGTATTTGTATCGCATCTCCGATATCCTGCCATGTTGCCAAATCGGACGGTAGTTTGTACTGCCATTGATAACCGAAGCTGTTAATATCTGCACCACCGTCGGGATCTACAGATAAATCGGCTTCGCCGATATCCGCCACCGCTAAAGTGCCCTCGTGATAGGTCGGTGTCGCCAAGGTGCTTATGCTACCGCCGTTTGTTTTGACAACCGTCAGCGTCGTACTTCGGGTTACGATTGTCCGACCGGCACGCACTTCCACTTGCAACACAACGGGGGCCTCGTCGACATCTCGGGCTACAAAATCGTCGGGTATGTCTATATCCAGTTCGGCTTGCCGAGTATTTAAGCCTTTTAATAAATCGGGTTGCAGCGGTGAGATTTGACTCCAACGATAACGCACTCGCCGCTGATCCGGTTCGGAGGTTGAAACACTCAACGCAATGCGCCGACCTTCGCTCACCCTATGATCCGAACGATCGCTACTAATCATTGCTTGCAAGCCGGATCGACGTATCACCCAAATCCGATAGTGCCTCGCTATCGTAATTAAGGTCGGTTCGGGGGCTACATTCAAAATAATCGGTGTCATCTCGCCGTTATTCACCGAAGACAAACCGATTTTCTCGTCCTTAAGAATACTAATCGTCTGTGTGCTATTCGCTATCGTAGGGCTGAACCTTATCTCTGTTACATTATCGTCGCTTAAGTTCACACGATAATCGAAGGTCTGCGGATTAAACGCAGGAGATAAGCTCAACCCGTCTAATACAAGCAAACCCGAGAGCATGATGTGCTGACCCGACAATAGGTGTCCCTTTTCAGAACCCTCGCTATGTCTGAGTATCGGGTATTGTTCGCCGGTGCCGAACTCCCAATCGGCAACATCCCATCGCTCAAAGGTCTCGCCCGGTAGACCGGGAGCAGTCGGTGATTTTAGCTGCTCGGTAGTCCGTGGACTGCCACCGGCACTGAACGATATCCCGGCAGCCTCGCTATTCCAATAACTGTGTATTACACGCACCATGTCGGCATGCCTCGTTTGGTGTGCATAATTCCAGCCGATCAACCCTCCGGCATGCGCACCGCTTGCGACAACTTGCCCGTTTGCAAAACTGTCGGAAACGATGCCTTTATTACTGCCGACCAAACCACCGACTCTATGCACACCGCCTACATAACCGCTTGAGTATGTATTGCTTATTCGACCGCCCTCGTTCCAACCGACCAAACCGCCCACATCGCTATCGCCATCTATGCGACCCTGCGCAAAACTATTGGTGATTTCACTATTCCTGTTCCAACCGACCAGACCGCCCGTATAAAGATTACCCGAAACCGCACCGCTCGCCCGACTATCGGCAACTCCGCCGCTGCGGTCATTCGCACCGACCAAACCACCGCTATACGAACCGTCGCTTATTACTTTGCCTTCGGCATGGCTTGCACTAATCCGGGCATGGTTGAGACCGACCAAACCACCGACATAATCGCTCCCATTCGCAGTCCCGTCGGACCGACTGTCTGTCAGCATACCTCCGAAATTAAGACCGACCAAGCCACCGACTTGGCTGACACCGAATACACTCGTATCGGCAACGCTATATCTGATATGTCCTTCGTTGTGACCCACCAGACCGCCGAGACTATGACTGCCACCCTCTACACGCTCGAGTATGACATCGCCGTTGAGTATCGTCCCGGCGTTGACACCGAACAACCCACCTACGGTGTTGCCTACACCGATTAGACGACCCCCTTCCACACCGATATAAGAAACACCCCCGGCGTTATGACCGGCTAAACTACCGATGTACGAATTCCCTGTGATGTTTATTTGCGACAATACCAAATCGCTGATTTTGGCTAGTCTCGTCGTTGCCTTGAATAAACCGACATAATCCGACGGCCTGTCGATATAAAGATTGGCTATCGTATGACCATTGCCTTCAAACCTTGCGCTAAAGAAACTCAGCCGATCGCCTATAGGCAACCAACCTAAACCACTCGTCCATGCTGCTTTGTTGATGATGTTGCGGTAGTCATCGGAAACATTGAAGTCTAGATCCCTGCGCAACTCGTAGCCGTTGCAACCGCTTTGCGGACACCCCGCAGTGATCTTGACTGCGTCAAAACTTTCTTTATAGCCGGTGCCGTCAAGCTGATAACGAACTGCATTCAATGCGTCCAAGTCGCATAGCTCTATCAAGCCATCGTTGTCTTGATCTATATCGGTTAGGTAATTGCATCGGAAACCGTCTTGTGCCGATACAGGTGTGAACCCTATGACTAATGTATAGAGGGCATATAGAAACCAATTTGGTCTTCTTTTGTTTATCATATGAGGGGGAGGGAATTACTAAAAATTCCAGGATTAAGTTAGAGTCATTTTATTTCAAAATATTGTGTTTCCTTATATGGGTAGGTTTATGTTTTAATTTTAAGTGACGATTATAGCATAATCTCCATGGAAATTTTCTAAAAATTCAATACCCCTAATTCTGAAATAAGGTATAAAATCCTTAGATTGTGGATAATTTACCTGCAAAACAATCAGCTAAATCCTTATTTAATCGAAGAATTAATCGCCGGATAAAGGAGGGAAATAGGCTAGCGTAAAAGGCCTTCGGGAAATACTCTAATGTTTACGAAAATATCCGTTGACCGAACCACTGAAGTTCTTAAAACACCCCTAGATCTCACGACATTATATATGAATTGCTGCGGTGCCGACATCGCCGGAGATGCTAATCCTCGATGCCTATAACCCTGCTTATCGGTGTAATCAATCAATACACGATAGCGATTACCTATAATGCCTTCTACGGTATGGCTTTGATCGGTGGCACCATCAATATCCAACCAGCTACCCAGCAGTTCCTTCTGCCATCGATAAGCTATCTCGGGGGTAGGATTTGTTCCATCCGAATCCGACGATAGATCTATGCCTGCTATGGTATACCTAAAACCATTCAGCGTAGGCGCAGGAACCGATATAACGCCGTTATTCTCTTTGACTATCGTTAACCGCACCGTTTCATCGACAACGCCTAAGCCATCGTCAACCGTCAAAACGATATCCACATCATTGATGCTTTGCATCTCACCGAGCAGATCACTCGGTATATTAAGCTCATACCTTAAATCGGCACGACCTACTACCGTGCCGGTGCTTCTTTGTATATCCGATAATAGGTTCGGAATCATACTTAGACTATAACTCAACTCGGCTCCTTCGGGATCCGCTATAGCGGCATTTAATGCAAAGGTTTCACCCTCTACGATTGAAGCAGGTGCGTTAATACTTATCCTCGGCAAACGATTATTATTTATCGTCAATTTATAGACAACGGGGGCTTCCATTCCCGCCGCATTACTCGTCGCAACACGAATAACCGTGGAGGTAGGCTCGGAAGTATCGAGCGAGACGGAATAGTCGGTATCGTTCGTCGGCAGGACTCTGTCGTCGGCTATGATACTCGCATCGGGATTAGCGGCTATCGGGGTGACTCTCAGTTCGCTCGCATCGGCATGAACCGACACCGTATAAGTCGTAACCGCAGGATCAAAGTCGGGGGAGAAATACAAATGTCCCGCTCCTACATTTTGTTCCAACTTTAGAGCTCGCAAACCGATACGCTGGTGGAGTAACAATCTACCGCAATCCGGCGACGGCGTCGAAGTGCCACAGGTGTTATCGTGGTATTTGAGTGCCGGATACTCATCGGCAGTGCCGAAATCCCATTGATCTGTATTCCAATCGTAATAGGCATCTCTGTTAATGGTACCCGCCGCAACCGGTGCCTTCAAATTGTCCGACGTAAAACCCCTATAGTTTAGGTTCGTTGCGATACTATTGGCACTGCCTATCGGATTATCGGCATCCATCTTCCAATAACTTCGGATCGGGTTGGTGGATCCGCCGCCGATTAATCCGCCTATATCGCTGCCACTTGCCGTCACATTGCTCGCCGCATAACTATTACGGATATTGCCTGCGTGAAAACCGACCAAGCCACCTATATTTCTGACGATAAATCCGGTTACCATCACATTGCCGAGTGCATAACTGTTATCTATATTTCCCGTACCCAAACCGACTAAGCCACCTATATTTCCGACGATAAATCCGGTTACCGTCACATTGCTCGCTGCATAACTATTACGGATATTTCCTTGACAAAAACCGACCAAACCACCTACATTATCTGCTCTTTTTGCCACCACATTAGCCATCGTATAACTGCGCTCAATATCAACCGAAGAATCAACGAAACCGATTAAACCGCCTATATTGAGAGAGAATCCGGCAACCGTGCCTCTCACATAACTGTCAACGATTCTCCCTCTCTCCATAAGACCGATCAAGCCACCTACCTGCTGATTCCCCACAACGTATACATCGATTAGACCTACTCTTTTAATCTCGGCATTTGTCCCTTCGACAACACCGAACAGCCCGATATAGTCCCTGTCTGCTCTATCTATCATCAAATTAGCAATCGTAAAACCGTTGCCGTCAAAAATACCGGTAAAAGGCTTGGTATGATCACCTATAGGTTGCCAAGCTGCAGCGGTCGTCCAAGCCACTTTATTAGCCGTTGAACTATAGCTTGCATCATCCAGAAAATCCAAATCCCTAACCAATTCATAGCCTCGACACTTCTCTACACCGTTGACCAAAGGACAACCTGTAGTCATCATAATTGTCGTAGAACTCGCACGATAACCGCTGCCGTCCGGTTGATAACGAACCGCATTGAGATCCTCGAGGGTTTCAATCTCTATTAAACCATCGTTGTCTTTATCTACAAAGTTTACAATCGTTGCAAATCGTGGCGCGTCGTAGTGAATGTTCGTTCGGTAACCCTGTCCATCGGTATAACTTATAGAAAGTCTATATTGCGCATTGCGAGCATTTTCCAACGGCGTATAGCTTTTTCGAGTCGCACCGGGTATAGCGACAAATCTACCGTTTTGTTCCAACGACCATAGATAACCGATATCGGTCAACGGCCCTCCGTCTATATCGTTTGACAAATCTTCTGCGGAGAGCGTGTTGCTACTTATCCATTTCACACTACTCTCGGCATTTCCATTATTTATTTTTCTCACCAGCAACGGTACTTCTCTACTTACGGTAGTTAGTGGATTATTGCTTTCGCTAAGTTCCAGTTTTAAGACGACCGTGCTATCGTCCTCGTCCGTTGCGACAAAATCGGTAGGCACCGTAAACTCTATGGTAGATGTAGTCTGTATCCCCGACAGTAAGGTTTTTCCCGATACTTGACTCCATCGGTAATCCAACCGCGAATTGCTCTGCCCGAAACTCTTTGAGGCATCGAAGCGGACGACATCCCCCTCACTTAAGCTAAGGATATTTCCTTTGATTAATTCGGTGGGAGTACTCCCGTTTACTATTTTGAGAATACCGGGCTGAGGTGAGTACTTTAAGCGCACCTGCACTTGATAGCTTGCACCCCTATTACTCCCCAGCAAAGTCTCAACTTTGAGTTTGAATGAGTCCTCTGCACTAATCTGCACGGTGCCGTCCGATTGTCCGGTCAAAGCAGAACCGTGGTCTTTACGAATTGTTATTACGGTACCTTCGCCGGCACCGGCAGCAATTTTTATAGCCACTGGTACTATCTCGGCATCAATCATCGCTTCGTAGTTAAATCTACTCGGCATGAAATTCGGGGTCAAACGCACATCTCTTGAATTGGCGGATAAACTCAGACTATCCAATAACAGTGCATCGGGAATCTGACCGGACAATAAAGAATCACAACTCGGCAACGCCGTCCCAGGATTGGTGTCGCAACCCGGATTAGCTGTATCCAATCCGACTCCGTATTTGAGTGCCGGATATTGCTCTGCATTACCGAAGTGCCAATCATCGGTACTCCATCGATAATAAACGTCGGTTTCCGCTGTACCTGGTTTGAGTGCCGATATCAGTCGAATGGTAGCCCTGTCGGTACTATCATCACCTATATTAGTCGTTCCGCTATCCCAATAACTATTTATCGGGGCGGACCCTCGGGCAATTAAATTAGACAATGTGCCGCCACCGGAAACTTCACCTAGAGTATAACTATTTTCAACCGTTGAATTATTATTAACACCGACTAAACCACCGGCAACTCTGTCGTTTGAGTTTACGCAGGTGCCGAACCCGGTCTCTACATTACCGGTCGTATAGCTATTTTTGATTTCGCTCCTTTTCGGTAGCTCGTTTGAGTTGGTAGAAAACTGATTGCCCACCAAACCACCGACGATGCAAGGTCCTTTCACCTCACCGGTCGCATAGCTGTTATACACCTTGCCACCGTCTATATTCCTGCCGACCAAACCGCCCACTCCGACCCGCTTCGTATTGGGTGATCCGGAATCTTCGGCAATCACATTGATCTTCGCATAACTATTGAGTATAAAACCTTTATTCCAGCCGACCATCCCGCCTATGAATCCTATACCGTTGCCGAAGCCGACATCACCTGTTATTATTTTATCGGTGTTTCCCGCTTCGACATCGCCGACCACATGACTATTCATGATGACACCGCCGCGTTCTATTCTGCCGGCAATGCCACCTACATTTTTGATCCCGAACAGACCTTTGATCGTCGGATCTACAAGTCTAAAGTTCTTAACCCTTCCGACTGCTCCTATTATAGAAAATAAACCTATATTGCTTTGATAGCCGACGCTACGATTTATTTGCATATTGGATATCGTATAAACGTTGCCGTTAAATACGGCATTAAATACTCCACCGATAGGCTGCCAACCCAAATCGCTTGCATCCCTAAAATCGCTCACCGTCCAACTATTTTTGAGTAGCGACGGATTCGGTGTACGATAGCTTGCATCGTCGGTAAAATCTAGATCATTCATCAACTCATAGCCTCGGCATTTCTCTGCACCATTGACCAACGGACAACCTGTGGTGATCTTATCCGCACTTTCAGTTGCTTTATAACCGGTGCCGTCCAACTGATAGCGTATCGCATCCAAATCTTCCAAATAACGAATCTCTATCAAACCATCGTTATCGTCGTCTATGTCTAAATAGTCTATAACTCTGGATGCCAGTTGTTCACGATGACCTTGATTGTCTTCGTAAGTAGCAAGTGCACGATATTGATAAGCACCTTCGTTGGGAATAGTATACGTAGACTCGCTCCCGACATTGATCCAATCTTCTGCATCGCTACGACGACGTTGCCATTGTATATGAGTTTCGGCAAGGCCACCGTCGCGGTCTACAAAATCGCTACCGTCCTCTCTTTCAAGTCGAACGACATAAGTATAGGGTTTATCGTTATCTTCAATTAAGCGAATACGATCGGCAGTATCGTTGTTCTGTTTAGAAACTATCAATGATATCGTCCTGCTTATATACACGCCGTCGATATCGATTTCCGCCGTTAACCGTATGACCCGGCTATCGTCTTGCTTGGATACTATATCGCCGGGTACCGTGAAATCCAGCACTACATTTCGTGCATCAACCGGCCATCGGTAGCGATAAGAATCTGCACTCAAACCGAAATCATAAGAAGCTATCAAATGAACATGCTCGCCTTCGGCTACCGACAACGATAGTAGCACGATTGTCGTTGTCGTTGCCGTCACTCGCCTGACCGTTAATTTGTGGTAGCGTACTAAGAAGTTATACGACAATTCGCCGGCATCGGGATTATGCGTGGTTATAGTAATTTCCGGTGTATGGCTACCGTCCAATACAAACGATGTAGGAATACTCGATGAACATATCAAGCCATTGCGACAAGCAATATCTATAGTCGTGCTTACCCGTGTCGATGTGGTATCGACTTGTACTTCGGTCATTCGAGCAGCCTCGGCGATAAGGTCGTAGTCAAAAATGAGAGGATGAAAAGACGGGAATAACTGGACATTGTTCGATAGGGTCAAACTTTGCAACAGACTTTTTCCTTCGGGAGCAAGCAACGGCACATCGGCAATTGCTTTCAGTTCGGGGTAGCGATTCGCATCTGCGAACTCCCATACATCGGCATCCCAGTTTTTATAAATACTATTGATCGGCGAAGTCGGTGTGGACGATCGGAGTACTGCCGTGGTCGCAGAGGTGCCGGCGGCACCCGATGCGATACCGCTCGCCTCTATATCCCAATAACTATCGTCAACTACCGCATCGTTGACGGCAACCAAGCCACCTACTGTAGATATCTCTCCGATGCCTATCGTTCTGCTTACTGCGTAGCTATTGATGATTTCGCTGGAACCTTGATTGATAGCAACTAAACCACCGATAGTTTCCCAACCGATTACCGACCCCACCGCATAGCTATTCTCAATGCGACTGCGATTGTCGTTTAGGGCAACCAAACCACCTGCCAATGCCACCGATAATCCGGCCGCTAGATTAGCCTTCACTTGTGTCTCGGCATACGACTCGGTAATCGAACCGGCAACATTCCTGCCGACCAAGCCACCCACCATTGCCGATGTGCCGTTGCCTCTTGTCGTCACAGAACCACTAACATAACTCCGGCGAATGTCGCCCGCTCGGTTAGTGCCGACCAGACCACCGACATGCGCACCTCCGACTATATCTACACCCGTCAAACCGATACCTTCTATTACGACATCGCTTTTGCTACCGTCTAGCACACCGAACAGTCCGATATAGTCGCTATCCGGTCTATTCACTCTCAAATTAGAAATCGTATAGCCGTTGCCTTTGAATATTGCCGTGAACGGATGTAGCGAGGTGCCTATCGGCTGCCAGCCTGACCCGGTAGTCCAGGCGGTGTTCACGCTCCCTGCTCGGTAATGTGCCGGATTATCAAAGTCTAAATCTCGCAACAGCTCATAGCCTTTGCAGCCGGTCATCGGACAACCTTTGGCACTTTCTATCAATACACCATCGGCGTTTTGATGCCTAAGACTTCTGCCGTCCAACGCATTGCGTATCGCATCCAAGTCTTCCAGTGTTAGAATATCTATCAACCCATCTTTATCGGTATCCACATCCTCTTCAAAACCGGAAGAGAAATAATCGACTTCAAAGCGATATCGGATGCGTCGCGCCCCCGAAACTTCAACACTAATCACGGTCGTCGCAGTGGAACGCAATACAATTGCCGAACTGCTGGTGCCGGTTTTGACCGTCTCGTCAAAACCATTATCACTAACGATGCGAATGGTTGCATCCTCATCCAATGCATTCGGTGTCAAATGTAACTGCTTTATGTTTACATCCAACTCTACGCCGATACGATAATACAATTTAGTCGTATCGAAGTTCGGAGATAGCGTCACAACTTCTGCAATCGTTAAACTTGTCAAACCATAAGACTGCAAGCCGGTGAGCGTGCTTTCGGTGTTGGTGGTATATTTAAGAATTGGATAACGATTTACATCGCCGAAATGCCAATCGCTATCGTCCCACCGGTAATACACCCTACCGGCATCCGACGATTGACCGGTGCCCGATTGTAGTTGCACGGTAGTCTTGCCGACACCGCCGGCAGATTCATGTAGGTTGCTCGTAGCGATATCCCAATAGCTATTTACCGCAATACCCCCGACATTGCTACCGATTAGCCCTCCCGTAGCAACCGTATACGAGGTGCATGCAGGCACACCGGTGCATACGATATCTGCCGTCGCATAACTGTCGCGAACCGAACCACCGTTGTCACCGATCAAACCACCGATGAGTGCGACTCCTTCGACACCACCGCTTGCATAAGTGTTTGCAATAGAACCGAGGTTCAAGGCGGCCAAACCGCCGATGCCGGTGTCGCCCGATACACGACTCAAGCTATAGCTGTTTGTAATCACCCCGGTACTTTCGTTGCGAGCGACCAAACCACCGACTATACGACCTCCCGATACCGCACCGTAAGCATAACTATTAGAAATCCGGCCGACATTGTAGGCAACCAAACCCCCGACGGCATGTTCTCCGACCACCGTGCCATCGACAGAGCTGTTGTTTATAATCCCGGCATTATAGGCGGTCAGACTTCCGACACCGAAGCGACCTCCGACCTCTACATCCGCCAAATTAACATTTCTGACTTGTGCACCGTCGGCTAATGCCGCAAACAAACCGACATTTTCGATATTGCTCCTATCGGTACGTAGATTTGAAATGGTACGATTTTTGCCGTCGAATATCCCGCTAAAACACCTATTACTAGGATGATTACATTCATCGGCATCACCGTTCAATGCAATATATCCTATCGGCTGCCAGTAGGCAAAACGCATAGCGTCGCTAAGGTCTAGATCTTGCGCCAATTCATAACCTTCGCAACCGGTCTCGGGACATCCTTCGGTGATTTTCATATCGTCGCGACTCGCTTTATAACCGCTACCGTCCAGTTGATAGCGAATCGCATTTAGGTCCTCCGCACTGCGAACCTCTATCAAGCCGTTGTTATCTTCGTCTATATCATTGACGGTAATAAAAGGATGTTTGCTTACCTCAAAACGATAGATCGTCGTTTGCGTAGTCATAGATACCAGAGGATCCTCCACTGTCAGCGTCAGCAAAAAGTTATTGAGATTGTCTATTATTAGACTAAGCGTTTTACCACTTCGTAATTCTTGCCGTGGATTCGTTTCGCTATCGTCGTTGACTACAATAACTGCATTCGGGTTAAATGTATACGGAATAATACTAAATTCACGCGCATCGCTTTTTAATATCAACTCGTAATCGTATATCCCGGAATTAAAGTCGGGTCTTAATAGTAAAACCTGACCGGGTAGATTTGAGCGCGCTATATTGCTTAAGCCAATACGCTGATTTGGCAACCAAGTTCCACACACCGGCAGTGCGGTATCGGCATCTTCGGCTTCTAGGCACGCCGGGCGAGTAATTATATCGGTAGCACTGGTATACCTTAATACCGGATATTGACCGGACTCGGAATACCAATCGTTGCGATGCCATCGGCTATAGATCCCTTCTCCGATCGCAGCTGTTTGGAGCTCTGTTGTCGTCTTGCCGATACCGTTGAAATTATTATTGTCATCTCTCACTGTACTTGTACCGACATCCCAATAACTTTGAATAGCGGAAAAATTGATCCGAACACTACCTATTAATCCCTCACTACGACCCGATATTTTACCGATTGCATAGCTGCTGATAATGCTATTACTTGCGCCACCGACCAACCCCCCTACAGACCGACTTCCGATAACCGCAACATCTGCATAACTATTCAAGATACTTATTTGTGATAAGCCTACTAAACCCCCTACGAATTCGTTGCCGCTAACCGTACCCTTCGCATAACTATTGTAGATTCTTGAACCCGATTGGCTACCGCCGGCTAAACCACCGACAAAATTAGTCCCGGCGACCGTAGCATTTGTGTAGCTATTAACGATCACACCCGAATTCCTACCGGTCAATCCACCTACATAAGAAGCACCGCGGACATCACCGCCTATTACATAGCTACTGACAATCTCACCGCGATTCTCGCCTACCAAAGCCCCGATATTAGATTGACCGTTAACATTAATATCCGCAGCGAGTAAGCCGATGTTCTCAATTCTCGCACCGTCCGCCGAAACACCGAATAAACCGATATCACCGGCAGGGATATCGTGTATCCTCAAATTTGATATCGTGTGTGCATTACCGTTTAATAAACTGCCGAAAGGATTGCTACGGTTTCCTATCGGTTGCCACCCTGCACCGGTCGTCCACATCGAGTTGACCCTACCCACACGATAACTACCGGGATCGTTAAAGTCTAAGTCTCTGCTCAGTTTATAACCCTTGCATCGCCTCATGTTGTCTTCGGTGTCTATAGGGCAATCCTCCAAAACATTGGACAGACGCTCTATAGGATTACGCATCAGGTTCAAGTCCTCTAGATAATCAATCGTTATCAAACCATCTACTACCTCAATATTGTGCAGTACCCTAATCGTGTAGAATGTCGACATACTTTGATTTGCGGATCTCACCGTAATTACAATACCGTCTAAGTCGTCGCTTAGAGTGAACAATGAACTTTGCCCGCTACTTGTGGATGAGTGCAAGCTACCTGCATCTATGGTGATCGTATCGGTGTCGTAATAGGCAGTCGGTGTGATACGAAATGTGATGCCCGAATCGACGACTAGATCATAGTCGTATATCTCGGGATTAAATGACGGAGTCAAGTGTGCATTTTTTGAAAGCTCCATCCGAGTCAGCCCGGTACGCTGCCCGGGTAACAAGGTTCCGCAGGTCGGTAATTTCATATCCGCCGGTGATGTTTCGCACGCACGATTATCCTTATCATCGCCTGCCGCATAAAGCAAGGCCGGATATTGCTCTGCATTACCGAAGTGCCAATCGGCTCTGTCCCATCCGGTATAGATATCATCCGACGGCACACCGGCTTTAAGTGCCGCTGCAGTTTTATCGATGCCGACGAGTGAGTCGATCCCGGAGATAACTGCACCTTTTCTATAGTAGCTATTATTAAATGTTCCTTCGCCGGAGCTTACCGCAACCAGACCTCCCACTCTACCATTATCGACCTGCACATCACCGGCTGCATAGCTATCGTTAACAATGGAACTCCCACTGCCGTTTGTTCCCACCAAACCTCCGGCGATACCGCTATTGACTCGCACATCGCCGCCGGCATAACTATTAACAATGGAACCACCTTGAATCTCACCGACTAAGCCTCCCACAAAACCGGTTGTTGCTTCTATGTTGACATACGCATAACTATTGACGATTTTACCGAGCCTGTTTCTACCGACCAAACCACCGACGACATTGATTCCGCCTCCGCTATCTACGAGCTTGCCGTCTGCGTAGCTATTGATAATCGTGCCGGAGTTGAAGGCGGCTATACTACCGATAAGACTCTGCCCGGCAATATCTACATTCACCAAACCGAGATTCTCAACTCTGCCACCGGCTCCGATCGCTGCGAATAAACCCATATTGTCGGTATTATTTGCTTTTATGGTCAAATTAGAAATCGTGTAGCCGTTGCCTCTAAATAAACCGGTAAAAGGTTCACTCGGACTACCTATGGGTTGCCAACCAATCCCGGCAAGGTCTATATCGGCAGTCAGTTCATATCCTATACATCCGCTGGAACAATAGATTGCATCGGCAGTTTCGCTCTCTTGATAGGCATCGCCGTCCATACGGTGGCGGACGGCATTCAAATGTGTCGCATTGCTAATATCTATGAATCCGTCGTCGTCTTCGTCTATGCTTTGAACTACGATGTCGAGCCGATCGACGACGAATCGATATCGATACGAATGTCGCTTACCGTCTTTTACGACCAAACTAAAAACCGTATCGCCGGTGTCGTTCAACGGTATCGGTACCGTCCATTCACCGCTATCGGTTTCTCCTATTGAGGTGCCATCCTTAAAAACTTCAATACTTGCTATTGCATTAAACGCAGTCGGTAACATGCGAATAGTACTCCGATCGGCATTGACCGATATACCGTAATCAAATGATGTAAATGCAAAAGGACCGGATAAACCTGCGCCTTCGGATAATTTTAGTTCTCGCAATAAGCTCCCTTGATGACGAAGCAAGGTGCCGCAATCAGCGGGACGATTCTGAGTGCTTGCCGCATCACAATATGCATCACTATCGGTAGAGTCGGCACGCAAATTATACTTAACCGCCGGATATTGCTCATCGCTGCCGAAATCCCAGTTATCGCCACTCCAGCTTGTATAAATACCGGTTGCACTCGTCGGTGATTGAAGCACAACGGTGCGTTTACTCTCTCCCAAAGTCACATTGGTTCTAGAAATATCTTTGTCCAAATAAATTGCCTTAGCAGTCGGTGCACGCTGATCGCTCGGATCTCTATTGCCACCGAATAAGCCTTGCGGCACATCGGCTTTGGTTGCCGAAACACTCGCATAGCTGTTGCCGATTTCAACAGCCGACGATGAACGCACCCCGATCAAGCCGCCTATAAATCCGTCATCGTGTTTTCCGGCAATCTCGCCGACCACATAGCTGTCGGTGATAGTTAAATCGGAGTCTACATCGCCGACCAAACCCCCGGCAACCGCCGATCGACCGTCGACGGCGAGATTACCGATAAAATAACTGTTGCTAATTCGGGCATGCCCATCGCTCGTTGCACTAATAGTATTGACCAAACCGGCGGCAGCGGCGACTCCTTCTATATCTCCTATCACATAGCTATTGCTTATCGTACACCGCTTACACGATGCAGCAATTCCGGCAACCACATCCCCTTTAATATTCACACCCGTTAATCCGATACCGTCTATATAGGCAACACGACTATCGCTACCGATGGTTGCAAAAAGACCTCCGTTTGTTCCCACGCTTAAATTGGCAATCGTTTTATTATTGCCTTTGAGTATAGCGGTGAAAGGTCCTTGTATAGGAAACCAATTATTTATACCCGTCCATCGCCCCATATTCTCCTCGGCATTGCGATAGCTACCGACATCGTTAAAATCCAAATCTCTTAGCAATTCATAACCACGACATCCCTCTCTCGGACAGCCCAAAGTAATCTTATCCGACCCGATATTCGCTCTATAGCCGCTACCGTCCAACTGATAGCGTATTGCATCCAAATCTTCCAAATAATTGATATCGACGAGACCGTCGCCGTCTGCATCGATGAGCCTATGACCGGAGTAGCTCAGATAAAGCGTATATCCAACCGTCCGTGTGCCTTCTACTTCAATAATCACTTCTTTTACTTCGCCATTTTTCAACGAAATCGGCAAGCTCGTATCGTGACTGTCTAGGGTTTCTCGTATATCTCCTATAACATGAATATGCGCAGTTGATTCCATCGCAACCGGGATCAACCGTACAATAGGACGATCATTGAGGATGGTAATAGAATAAACATTGTTTTGGTTGAGCTTTTCGATATCAACCGGTGTGAAAAATCTCGCGTTGCCCGCCGCACTTAGACTACGCAAACCGTAGCGTAATCCCGGCGATATTAGATCGCCGCATTGCGGCAACTCCGATAGACCACATGCGGCTTTGTCCGAACCCGGTGCATATTTAAGAGTCGGATATTGCTTATCGGTGCCGAAATCCCAATCGTCGGTATCCCAATCTTTATAAATGCTATTCGTCGGCATCGTAGGAGTTGACGATTGAAGCTGTGCCGAGGTCTGCCCCATCCCGTTGCGACTTCCGGCAGCAATCGTGTCGGTATTCCAGTAGCTTTCGATAATTGCATCACTGGCGTCACTGGCATTGATCCCGACTAAACTGCCTCTGGTGTTGCTACCACCGCCGAGTTTGCCGATCGCATAACTATTTTTTATAGCACCGAGGTTATATCCAACCAGTCCGCCCGCTATAGCTCCAACAATACTCACCGTTGCATAACCGTTAATGATCTGTGCTTCCGAGCCATTCCAACCAACCAGACCTCCTTTAATAGAACTTCTTGTCAAAATTTTTCCGCTTGCATAACTATTAGCAATTAGACTCCGATTACGACCCACCAACCCACCAAACCGCGAGCCTGCCAAACCCGGCGTTACGATACTATCGCCATGACTATTGATAATCCTACCGTTGTTATCTCCGACCAAACCACCGACCGATGAAAATCCGGAAACTTGACCCAGCGCATAACTGCCGATAATGTCTCCATGCTCGTTACTTGCAACCAGACCGCCGGCCGTGCCCTCCATGCTTTTTGATACAACACTGCCACTAACATAGCTATTGACAACTCGTCCATGGTTGGTGCCTATTAGTCCGGCAACTTTAGCTCCACCTTCTATTTTTAGGTTCAACAAACCGATATTGCTTATGACGGCACTAGCTGTAGTAACACCGAATAAACTTTGATTGTCGGCATCATCTCTATTTATCTGCAAACCCGATATCGTATAACCATTGCCGTCGAAGCGACCGGCAAAAGGCTCCGACTCGTTGCCTATAGGCACCCAACCTGCATCGCCGGCATCCTGGTAATTATCTACCGTCCAAAAAATCCTATTCAACGGATCCAGATAACTCTCACTGTCTTCAAAATCCAAGTCCCTAGCTAACTTATAAGAAGCCTGCGGCCGCCGATGTATCGCACGCAAGTCTTCCAGATAGTTGATCGGCGTAAACTCAGCAGTGTTTTGATAATCGATATACAGTGTATAACCCACCGTTACCGTTCCCTGCACTTCAATGTGAATACGCGTCATACCGATTGCACTCAAAGAGATTGCTTTACTCGTCTCGCCACTTCGGATGCGGTCGTAGACAGTCTTATCGTCGCCGATGCGAAAATTGATCGGTGCCGTCGGTTCTATCGTCGTCGGAATTAACCGAATCGCATTGTCGGTACTGCGCAGACTGCCGATATAAATACCGCTTCGGTTTTGTGCCTCTATATCAAACTCGGGAGATAAAACAACACCGTCCGCCGTCGCCAAACTACGCAAACCATAGCGCAAGCGCGGCGATATCAACTCGCCGCATTGCGGCAATCCCGGCACACCGCAGGCATCGCCGTCGGGTCCCGGTGCATATTTGAGTATCGGATACTGCGCGCTGTTGCCGAAATCCCAATCGGCATCGTCCCATTCTTCGTATATCCCGATTGACGCAGTGGGTAATTGCATTTGTCGCGTACTCTGCCCACTCCCGTGACCATTTTGTACACCTCCAATCTCGACATTCCAATAGCTTGCTCTAATGCTTCCTCCATTGATCGCAACCAAACCGCCGCCGCTTCCCTGCACCCTACCGACGGCATAACTGTTGCTAACCATTGCCGCAGCTATTTGATTAGTACCGACCAAGCCACCGACACTACTATTTCCGGAAACTTCGCCGTCTGCATAGCTGTTAGTTATAGACCCTCTGTTGATACCAATTAAACCCCCTACGAACACATTCCCTCTCACATCACCATCGGCATAGCTATTGATGACACGCGAAGCAATACCATTCAAGCCTACAAGTCCACCAACATTAGATGTTGCTAACACACTACCATTTGCGTAACTGTTGATAATCGTACCGAAGTTGCTTCCGGCGAGCCCACCGATATATTGCCTCCCTTCTATCCTTACATTAGGCAAGCCTATATTTCTTATGCTAGCCGCAGATCCCAAAGCACCGAATAAACCTTGATAGTCGGCATCATCTCTATTTATCTGCAAATTAAATATCGTATGACCATCACCGTTAAAAATGCCTGTGAAACGATTTTTAGAAATACCTATAGGCAACCAGCCGGTGTCCGCATCGTTGCCGTAATCGGCTACCGTCCATTGCGCTTTATTGATCGGGTCGCGGTAGCTCGCATCCGAGTTGAAATCCAAATCTCGCACTAATTTGTATTTGCCGTTTAGTTGATTGCGTATCGCATTCAAATCTTCTAAGTAGTAAATATCTCTAAAACCGTCATCCTCTACGACCTTCATCACCGATACCGGCTCGGATACGATGCGATGATCATAACCTTGATTGTCGCGATAATCCAACCATACACGATAGCCGATGTTATTGATTTCCGATAACACCGTAGGTATCTGATAACGCATTTGTATCGCATCTCCGATATCCTGCCATAGCGTAGCCGACGGCAACTTGTACTGCCATTGATAACTAAAACTATTAGGATCGACGCCACCGTCGGGCTCCATAGATGAATCGGCTTCGCTGATATCTGCAAC
Source organism: uncultured candidatus Poriferisulfidus sp. (assembly GCA_965215125.1). GTDB lineage: Bacteria > Pseudomonadota > Gammaproteobacteria > Poriferisulfidales > Oxydemutatoraceae > SP5GCR1. The sequence continues at coordinate 437,432 of OZ244052.1, forward strand.
CGTCAATATCCCCTCGCGATAGGTCGGAGCAGCTAAAACCTTTATACCACTGCCGTTTGTTTTGACTATCGTCAGCGTCGTACTTCGGGTTACAATTGTCCGACCGGCACGCACTTCCACTTGCAACACAACGGGGGTCCGGTCGACATCTCGGGAAACAAAATCGTCGGGTATGTCTATATCCAGTTCGGCTTGCCGAGTGTTTAAGTCTTTTAATAAATCGGGTTGCGTCGGTGAGACTTGACTCCAGCGATAACGCACTCGCCGCTGATCCGGCTCGGAGGTTGAAACACTCAACGCAATGCGCCGACCTTCGCTCACCCTATAATCCGAACGATCGCTACTAATCGTTGCTTGTAAGTCGGATCGACGTATCACCCAAATCCGATAGTGCCTCGCTATCGTAATTAAGGTCGGCTCGGGGGCTACATTCAAAATAATCGATACCGCCTCGCCGTTATTCACCGAAGACAAACCGATTTTCTCGTCCTTAAGAATACTAATCGTCTGCGTGCTATTCGCTATCGTAGGGCTGAACCTTATCTCTGTTACACTATCGTCGCTTAAGTTCACACGATAATCAAAGGTCTGCGGATTAAACGCAGGAGATAAGCTCAACCCGTCTAATACAAGCAAACCCGAGAGCATGATGTGCTGACCCGACAATAGGTGTCCCTTTTCAGAACCCTCGCTATGTCTGAGTATCGGGTATTGTTCGCCGGTGCCGAACTCCCAATCGGCAACATCCCATCGTTCAAAGGTCTCGCCCGGTAGACCGGGAGCAGTCGGTGATTTTAGCTGTGCAGTAGTTCGCAAACTACCGCCGGCACTGAACGATATCCCGGTAGCCTCGCTATTCCAATAACTGTGTATTACACGCACCATGTCGGCATGCCTTGTTTGGTGTGCATAATTCCATGCTATCAACCCCCCGGCATGCTCACCGCTTGCGACAACCCGACCGTTTGCAAAACTGTCGGAGACGATGCCTTGATTACTGCCGACCAAACCACCGACTCTATGCACACCGCCTACATAACCGCTTGAGTATGTATTGCTTATTTGACCGCCCTCGTTCCAACCGACCAAACCGCCCACATCGCTATCGCCGTCTATGCGACCCTGCGCAAAACTATTGGTGATTTCACTATTCCTGTTCCAACCGACCAGACCTCCCGTATAAAGATTGCCCGAAACCGCACCGCTTGCCCGACTATCGGCAACTCTACCGCTGCGGTTATTCGCACCGGCCAACCCACCGCTATACGAACCATCGCTTATTACTTTGCCTTCGGCATGGCTTGCACTAATCCGAGCATGGTTGAGACCGACTAAACCGCCGATATAATCACGCCCTTTTGCAGTCCCGTCGGCACGACTGTTTGTCAGTGCACCTCGAGAGTTAAGACCGACTAAACCGCCGACTTGGTTGACACCGGATACACTCGTATCGGCAACGCTATACCTAATATGCCCTTCGTTATGACCCACCAGACCGCCGAGACTATGACCGCCACCCTCTACACGCTCAAGTATGACATCGCCGTTGAGTATCGTCCCGGCATTGGCACCGAACAAACCGCCGACAGTGTTGCCCACACCGATTAGACGACCCCCTTCCACACCGATATAAGAAACACCCCCGGCGTTATGACCGGCTAAACTACCGATGTATGAATTCCCTGTGATGTTGATTTGCGACAATACCAAATCGCTGATTTTGGCCGGCTTAGTCGTTGCCTTGAATAAACCGACATAATCCGACGGCCTGTTGATGTAAAGGTTGGCTATCGTATGACCGTTGCCTTCAAACCTTGCGCTAAAGAAACTCAGCCGATCGCCTATAGGCAACCAACCTAAACCACTCGTCCATGCTTCTTTGTTGATGATGTTGCGGTAGTCATCGGAAACATTGAAGTCTAGATCGTCGCGCAACTCGTAGCCGTTGCAACCGCTTTGCGGACACCCCGCAGTGATCTTGACTGCGTCAAAACTTTCTCTATAGCCGGTGCCGTCAAGCTGATAGCGAACTGCGTTCAAGGCGTCCAAGTCGCATAGCTCTATCAAGCCATCGTTATCTTGATCTATATCGGTTGTATAATTACATTGAAGGTAACGTTGCGCAATAGCAATATCCGAAAAAATCGCCGCAAGCAGAAAAATGCCACTTACAGACGAGCTAAACAATCTCATAGGGCAGCACCTCTATCTATATACCCCCTCTTATAATATTCCTCCTCGCTACCTTAAAATATTTCTATATTCCCCCTTTTGTAATAATATTCCTCCTTGCTACCTAATCTAATTAAAAACAATACTGCTTTAACTAATATGTTATTAGAAAAATGTATTTCTCAATAGATACTTTTAGCATATTTTGCTTGTAAATACAAAATTATATACATTGAAATATCGGAGTAGGCAACCCCAAACTCTTAGTCAAATTCGCAGGTACCGATAAGGCGGTGCTTATGGTAATCGGAGTAGCTAACTAAAACCTCTTAGTCGAATTCGGTATCTTTCCAATGGCGCACTGCGCCGAAAACCTCGGCTTCGGTATTTAAGGCTCGGCCGGCGTAGCGTTCTGCCGCTTTTATTACATCGGGTTGATCGAAGCGCAGAAAAGGATTGGTTTCACACTCGTAGGCTAATTGCGAGGGTACCGTATATTTCTTTGCCTTGCGCAGTGCTTTTGCTTCTTGCTCGCGTGCCGATAAATTTGCGTTGTCGGGTTCCACCCACTTTGCGAACTCAATATTATCGAGCGTGTATTCATGCGCACAATAGATTTCGGTTATAGGCGGCAATGTTTTTACTTTACTTAGCGATGCGTGCATCTGTAGCGGCGTGCCTTCGAACAAACGTCCACAACCGCACGCAAAGACCGTATCGCCACAAAATAACCGCGGCACCACGAAATTCGAGGCGTCAACATAGTATGCGATGTGCGTCGCTGTATGACCGGGCACTTCCATTACCTCAAAAGAGGCTTGCAGAAAATCAAGCGTGAAACGAGACTGTTCGTGCACCACATGTCGGACCATCGGAATACGCGGATCCTCCGGACCGTAGACTTGTACTGCCGGATAATGCTCCATCAGCCGCTCGACACCGCCGATATGGTCGGCATGGTGGTGGGTAATCAAAATTGCAGACAATTCCAGTGCATTCTTTTGAAGTACTTCTAGCACCGGTACGGCATCGCCGGGGTCTACGATTGCCGCATGGTTATCGCCGTCCCCCGTTAACAGCCATAGATAGTTATCTGCAAATGCCGGAATCGCCTGCACATGCCACATAACCGTCATGCCTTCTCTAGAAAACCACTCTTAGGATCTTTCTATCTTAACCGGCCGTTCGGAAACAATTGTTGAAATAGCGTGCTTATATACTATTTGTGAACTGCCGTTTTTTAGCAAAATAATGAACGAGTCATAAGATTCTATTTTGCCTTGCAACTTAATGCCGTTTACCAAATAGATCGAAACAGAAGTTTCTTCTCTTCTAAGCGCGTTCAAGAAAGGTTCTTGTATATTTTCCGCTTTTGCCATTTATTTTTCCTCCATTGATTGTAGTTTTTGTTCTAGCCTTTCATTGGGTGTTTTCAGCAACCAGAAATTCTATAGCAATACCATATTGTAACATAGCTTAGCGTTTAGGGCTAGGAACATTTAACGATTGCAATACCTCTTAAAAAACTTTTATCGTTGGTATTAAAACTTCGGTCGTCGGACAGTGTATTTTCTATAGTCCATACTTTGCCGGTGCCGGATGCCGTCCATTGTATAGAGGTCACCGGTCGCCCGGATGGATTCCCTATATTGGCGGACGTTATATAAATTTTCGGCGAAGTGCAATTGGGTTTAGTAATCGTATCACCGGCGCGAACGAGTTCGATGTTTTCCACCGTTTTACCCAAGCTGTGCTTTCGGCTTAGCTCAAAATCATCTCCTTGTGCCTTAGCGATGCCGACGATATTATGCCCATCTAGGTTCATATCGCCGGTCATCGCATGCGAACCGTCGAGCTTATAATAATCGTTTAATAGTTGTTTGAACACGGTGATGTCCGCCGGCAACGTCCAGTTGGATGTCAGGCTTTGATTACCGTTTGCTAAAAGCGACGGACTATTGATACTCGGTGTTCTAGTTCCGATATAATACGCCCATGTCTCTAAGCTCCGAGGCATCTCCATGCCAATCGTGAATATTTTGTCGGTGCAGCGCATCGTATAACGCACCGCGGGAAACGGTGAATTTTGATCGACGCTCAACTCTTGCATCGTAGTATCGGCAAGTGCACCCACGCATCGGTTCGCATAGTCCGGCCAAGAACCGGTTTGTGCATAAACCGTTTGCGCTTGATTACCGATTAGCGTAATCTCCTCGACCAGCGCATCCGAGAGCTTTTGGTTTAACTCGCTAATGTCGGCTTCCAACTTAAACGCCGCATAACTGGAAACCAAAATTGATAATATAGCAACCGTGATCAAAGTTTCTATCAGTGTAAAACCGCATTGCTTTTTTATCTTATCGTCATGCAACATAATCCCTGCTATGCCTCAATTAATTAAATAATCGTTTAACCTTAGGGCACGACTACGCTCGGCTCGTATCATTTTTGTTAACGAGATTTCGTCTTTACTCCCGCTCAGGCTTCGCCTCTGCACAGGATAGCCGGCGGATGCGATTTCGTCGGCGACGAGAAACTTGACTTGTATATATTTCTCGGCAAAGCGTATCTTAAAGTCATCTCTTGCATGACCGGTGGTTATTTGTGCGATCCGATCGGCAAGCACCTCGCGATCGCTACCCCGTGTTGCCGCCTGTAGCTGTTCGATATTCAAATCGCCGGTAGAACGAAAGCCTCCGATGTGTAAATTACGCGCATACACCGATATACTCTCGGCTTTTCGGTAATGTTCCCGAAACTCTAATTCCGCCAGTTGTAAATCTACATCGCCCATCGTGTGGGCAATCGTAATACCGGCCAAAACGGCAAGCACAGCAACCACGAGCAACACTTCTATCAGTGTATATCCGAATATTCTCGTGATCATAACCGCACACCCTCCAAACCCGAAGCATAAATCGGCAATAGAATGCCGGATAAAATCAGCGCGATGGCAGTCATCGCAACGACCATTCCGATAATATAAAAAGTGCGCGAGATAGCCGTTGCAAGCTGCGCTCTCTCTATATCCAACATCTGCGCAATTTGCTCCAACAAATGTATTTTTTCCGAAACGCCGAGTACCGAAATGCCTGCACAACACTCTTTCAAACTAGAAGAAAAATATCGGCTGCTTAGTAAATCGCCGAATGTCTCTCCTGCTTTCCTCTGCACCGAAATACGCATAGCAAGCGATGTTCCGATAGTGGTTGCGAGCAGCTGTTCATCGTGTTCTATGTTCAGACCGGCGCGTTCCAAAATCAGCCAAACCGAGACCAAACGAATGGAACGCAATGTCTTCAAATAAGTATCAAAAACGGATACCGGCCACAGGTGCCTCAAATAATCACCGTATCTAAACACCGCACCCGTTGCCAACACTATCACCAAAGGCAAACTCCACAAGTAATCGTGAGCATAATCTCCCAAAGCACTCAATATCAGCCCGGCAAAATTACGTTGTTTTATAATACCGGCTTCAATAACCGAATCCAAAGCCCCCGAGGTGCCTGCCGATACACCCAACAAAATTACCGCCGACGCAACAAATAACAGCAAACCACCGACGATTCCTTTGCGCGCCTTTTTATTCATCTCCATTTCTTTTTGTAAATTAGAGACGGCTTGTTTTATAACCGAGGTGATTTCCCCGCTTTGTTCGCCGGCGCGTATCACCGCAACGACAATGGGATTAAAACGCAGAGCTTCCAATCTTTCACTCAAGCTGTAATTAATATCCAACGCCGTCGGGTGCCTTTTACTCATTTTCCGAATCGGTGTATAAGTTCTAAACAACTGCGCCGATTGGTCGGGAATACCGGAAATATAATAAGGTAGTAATTTCATCAAAAAAATCATTTGAGCTTCCAGTGAAATCTTTGTAGCCAACCCGTCGTAGTCCAGACATCTCCGGGCTTTTACGATACCGCTTAGATCATAGCCGGCCGCAGTCAGCGCGCGCTCGAGGTTCAATCCCGGGACAACGATTTCCCGTAAATTGCCGTTTCCTCTCACTCGTTGAATTCGCCAAGCAAACATCGCCTTTATTTCTACTGAACGGTGTACTCTACTTTCAGTACCTTACTCGTTATACCGGCGGTGACATTTTGCATCGCCGCTAAGGCGTTCATCAAGTCGGTGGCATCGAATGTAGTCTCCATCTCCAAAGTTAGTTTTTGTGCCGTAGGGGTAAACTTCAACTTATTACTCTTTTTGACACCCGGCCAATTCTCCATGAAAACAACGCTATTGGCGGATAGCTTAAAACCCGACACATCGCCGTTTTTCAAACGATGTTGGGTCAATTCGGTAGGCACTCTGGATATCAGTATCTGTTTTAATCCGGCCTCTTCCGCCGACGAAATTTTATCGCCCGGCGACAGTGCATAAATCGCACTGGCGGTTAATGCCGCCAAAACGGCAACGACGATAATGACTTCTATCAATGTAAAGCCGCTGTGCTTCGCTAAGCCTTGCAAACTAGACGTGTGTTTCATAATAAATCTCCTTTAATGGTGGGTTGATTGTCCCGAGGAACTACACTCGGGCAGGCGTAAAAGGTTACTTTCATTCGGGTGCACCGAAGAATTCTTAGGCACACCCCAAATATAACCAAAAATATCCGATAGGGCTTCCAGCGTAGTCATACCCCGAAACCATAACTGCAACGCATAATCTTCCAAGCACATATAATGCCTCTCTCTCTTGATATGCGCGCGCATCTCATAACCCGATGCCCCTTCGTTGAGTAATTTTTGTAACTCGGCATCGATCGGGATGACTTCCATAATCAAACAACGGCCGCGATAACCGGCACGGCAATGCGAGCATCCCTCGGGATTTGCTACTCTGACTTTGTGCGCGGTATCCGAATGATGCGCTAGATGTTCGTAATAGTCCCGTGCCACAACCTCGGTCGAGCAATGCCGGCATACTTCGGCAACCAAACGCTGCGCCGAAACAAAACGCAACCACGATGCCAACTGAGTCTTTTCAATACCCAAATCGACCAAACGATCGATAACACCGAGCGCGTCTACGGTATGCAAAGTAGTCAATACACCGTGTCCGGTAAGCCCGGCACGCATCGCTTGGCGTGCGGTTCGGCTGTCTCTTATTTCTCCGACCAAAATCAAATCTACATCGGTGCGCATCATAGAGCGTATCCCCGATTCAAAATTCAAGCCATTGTTATATACGCCGTCGTCGTTGCTAATCTGAGTTTGTTCTATGCCTTGTAAATTCTGCTCGACCGGGTCTTCCAAAGTTTGTATGGACTTATACGGATAGCGGCGATGGATCTCGTTCAATATGGTATAGATCGTCGTGGTTTTACCGGAGCCGGTAGGCCCGGTAAAAACACAAAGCCCGTCGGTCATCGCAGTAATTTTCTCCAGCAAACGAGCAACATGCTCAAACACTTTCAAGTCCGCTATCCTCGATGTATTAATGTGTCGGCTACCCAAAAACCGCAAAAAGAATGCCGGTCTATTCACACCCCCCACAAAAATAGGACGCATCGAAACACGCACCTCGGTTACATGATGCGATACTTCCTGCATCTTAAAACAGCTGTCCAACAAACGATTGAAGGTTCCCGTCACTTGTTTACATTCGTTCAGGATGACATTGCACAAATGCTTATAAGAAACACCCTCGTCGTCTTTGTAGGTCCATTCGTGTAGCGGATGGAGCTTACCGTCTATGCGTTGTTTGATTAACACACTGTTGCCGTCTATGGGTACGATTTGCAAATCACTCGCACCCGCTTGCACCGCATCTTCGAGCCACTTCATAACAATCTTCTTGGCGGCAACACCGCGGGCACTTTCTTTATATTGTTCGGCGTTGCGTACACCGCTGCGTTCCGCGACCTGCAATACGCCGTAACCCTTCAAGGGCGTGTTCGCCAATACTTCGGAATTCAATAGCCCTCGGATTGCCGGAGAAATAAACGGGTTAGTCAAAAATAGCTTATGCTTCGCATACACCCAATCTCTTTGATCCTCGTCCTTACAGATAGGCACACCGTGATGTTCGGGTGAATAGACTTCTAAATCAAACACTGCGCCGAGTGCCTCGGCGAGCAAATCGGGAGATAATTTTTCGCCGCCTAACTGCAATAGTCTTTCAATAATGTTATCGGGTTCCGGGCACCCGATATGATTAACCGTTGTCTGCTCCAACACACCGCTGCGATTCAGATACTCGAGTACTTGTCTAAATTTGTACATCCTTTGTTGCTGCTTCATCGCTCGGCTCCGGCAGTATTTTCTTTATGTGCATCGTCGGGGAGTATCTCTCTGTGTATCTGATAACGCACTTCTATATCGGGCTGTTCCTTAGATCCGAGCAAAGCACTCTCGGCATCGATCTCCGTGACTTTCCAAAAATCCGTAACCGACTCTCCCGGAGCAAAATCTCCGATGCGGCCGTCTTCCAAACCGAATCGCGCCCGCCCGCCGACAATTCCGAGCAACCTCAAATCAGGCATAGCCACACGGGCTGCACGCGTGGACGGCACCGTGTCATCGGAATGTCGCGCAGCGGGTGCTTGATTCAAATCTATCAAAAGCGATTCATAGGTGTCGCTGCCTTCCACATTGCATAAATAACCCTTGTCTCTACATTGCTTTTGTATATCGGCAATGTCGTGTAGCAACTGCATCAGTGCTTTTTTATTCTGTTCGGACTTGATACGCTTGTATAAAGTCATACGCTCGTTTATCTCTTCGGCTTGTGAAATCTGCTGCGTCAATTGCACCGACTCCGATGCGGCGATGCCGTCGTATACAATCACACAAACCGCCAAAATTAGGTACTTTACCGAACCGTTCATTTTCATCAATTTCATTTAATCGTTCCCAAGATATTTATCAATAAAACACCCTGCCGTCGGTCCAGCTGTATCTCCGAGACCTCGGCAGGCACCGTGCTTTGGATCAAACGCATCACCGGCAAAAGCAAATCGGGTGATGCAATCATAACCGCCCGCCAAGCATTTTCGGTTTCGTTTGCGATCTCTAAATCTTCGCTTGCGCGCCAGATTAACTCGGGGTAGCGAGCAATAATTTTCTGCACCGTCAGCCAATTCTCTTCTACGGGCATCAACATCCGTGCGCCTTTAAGCACTTGTATTTGATCCTCCAGTGTGCGCAGTTCATCTTCTAACGCACCGATACCGATATCGGAATCGCCATCGTGAATCTGCTCGTGGTTAAGCATATAAGACGACACCGCCGCACATACATAAATGCACCCCGAAGCAACGACTATAATCGGGAGCTTGTTCATCGTTGCAAACCTAGTCGTACGCGTCCGGTCGGCAACCAACGTTCGGCGTAGCGAATGTTGTATCGTGTCAATATATGAATTGCGTCGTTATACGACCGGTAAGGTACCGATAATTGAATTGCATTAATTTCGGAGTTCGGTACTTCAATTCCTTCTACCCAACTCAAGTCTTCCAACAAAGTCAATAGCTCGTGTTGATCGGGTGCGGTAGCCAGCCTAGTCTTTTTTAGTTCGGACACCATTGCGCGTGCCTCTTCTATCTGCACCGTCAAAGCCTCGTGATGTGCCTCAAAGTGCCTTGCTTCTTTATTTATATACCACGAACCCGATACCGATCCGAGTATCAATGCCAGTATCGCAAGCGACACCGCCGCCAACACCGTCCGATTGTTTTTTTCTTGCGCTGCAATTTGCTCCGCCATCGTCATCGCCGGACGACTCGGCAAAGTAATCTCCTCGATTGTTATCTCGAGCCATCGTATCTGTGTCTGCTGTAGCTGCTCACCCGCCGTAGCAACGGCACAACCGTCTACGACCTCGCCGGTCGTCGCAATTTTTTCATCCAAATCAATCGCAACATATTGTCCGATAGTGCCGTGCTTGTATGCAGTGATGCCGGTTTCCGGTTGCCAATGATTAGACGCATATAGAGTTTGCCAATAACCGTAAACCGGCACACCGCGATACATAGCTTTCTTCGCCACGAGCTCCTCTGCCAAGCAAAAGATATTAAAACCTTCCACCCGCTCCAACAACACCGTGCCGGAAACGGGCAACTCATGGCTCAACGAATCGGCAATGATCAAACACTTCTTGCCGTTTATTTCCAATAGACCGGGGGCGAATGTCGTCATACCGATACCTCCCTGGGCAGTACCACGACAACCAACTCGCGCAACTGCCCACTGTTATCTTTAGATGTAAATAATTCACCCAGCACTGTCTTGCCCAATCCCAAAGAGGCACTGACCCGGTCGCTGATTTGTTCGGTCGTCAGGCCGCCTACCGGAACCGCACGCCCCGAACGGGTGATGGCTTTAGAACTCAAATTAGTCAACGATATACGCGGTGCTCTGGATATCGTGACACCGCCGGATACAATGTCCTCAAATCTTATCAACGACGACAACGCCGGGATAACCGTCAGTAAAATTTTATCGTCCGCCAACAGCTGCGGCATAACCGTCAATTCCAAACCGATCTGCGCTTGCTCCAAACTCGCCGATACGCGCTGCTGATTATTTGCATCACCCGGTATAATCTCTTGACCACCGGCGTACGAAAAAGTCTCAACCGAATTGATACGCGCAACACCGCCGTTTGCGGCAATTAGATTGGTGCGATGCAATACTTGTATGTCTTGCTCTCTATCAAAATTATTAAGCAACACGTTAAAGTCGGTTCCGTTGACCGAGAAATCGGAATCGATAACCCAACCCCCGGCGGTTAAACCGATGCCCGCTTCGCTACCACCCGATAAACCTACGCGTTCCGAACCGTCGAGTGCCAAGAGATTAAACAATTTGACTTTGGCATCGTTATTCGCAACATCCAATATCAATACTTCCATCTGTACCAAGCGAGTAGACTTGTGTACCAACGGTGTCAACCATTCGCTCAAGCGATTGATCTCTTGCAACGGACCCGAAGCAATCAATAAGCCGGTTCTTTGATCGGCTTGCACCCACGACAACTCATCGATAAAATTGCTCCGGTCTTCCGCCTCAAAACCGTCGCTCGATGACTCAAAAACATCCTGCTCGCACAGACGTGTTTTCATGATGCAATTCGCTTGCTCTACCAACACCTGCCACGGTGTTTTATCGCCGTACTCCATGCGACTGGAAATAGAAAGTTCGCTGTCAACCGAGTGTCCGATATCACCACCGTTGCCGTCGTTGTCGGTATTCGTCGCCGAGCCGAAATGAATTTGGTTGAGACCGGCGGAAGCAATCACCGCCAGATTCCAACGGCGGCTAACATACGCAGCGACTTCAACGATATTATTCGCCGGGTTTAAGCTAATCTCATAATTACTCAGACCTTCCAAATAAGCAAGAAAATCGGCAACCCGCATCTCATTACCGGTCCTTATGCGGATTATTCGATCTAGATCCACCGAGACATCCTTCGCTCGCACAACGACGGCAAACGGTAAAGTTGCATGAATCGCCTCGCGTAAACTCAGCCGTGCATTCGTAATATTTACCGAACGCAGTAGTTGTGACGGAACCGCCGCTTCGTTAATTTTGAAGTACGCCTCGGGCGGCGGACTTTGATAATGCGTCGCTTCTAGGTTCTCTTTGCCGATACGACGCTCACCCGTATCTACGGACACACACCCGGCTAAAACCGACACGGCTATCAAATAAAACAAAAATCTCGGATATCGAGTTTCTGCATTGCAGTGTCGTTGTTCGGAAACGACGTCAATCGCTATTGATAAATTAGTTTGCACCTGCATATTCATTCCTCGTTAAGTCAATATGCCGATTTTGCCCGTAAATAAAGGTGATGAATCCGCTTTTGGATAAACGGTATTAAATATACGACGAATGACCATCTGACAGGGTGGTCGTGGCATGTCTGCTGTGCGGTGACAGAGAATTTGACAGAAGCGGTTTTTAACGGGATTTGACGGAATTTGGCGGTATTGCTTGCTTTCCGAGCGCGAAAGAAGTCGCGCGTGCTGTCACTGGCTCGCAACGGAGAATCAATGACTTACGAGCCGAACTCGCGCGCAATAAATCGGCGAATTTTGGGGTATTAAACCTGTTTTAACCTTTGTTTAATTAGCTTTCAAAGGATTATTGAATGTGTATTTAACATAACGTAACTCGCGCGCTAACTCGCGCGAACTCGCGCGTACGAAACTTTGTACAAAAACGGCACTTTTGTACAAGTAATGTCCTGCTATTTTAGGCTAACGGCAGGCTGATAAATCGGGCAATAATCTCCTCAATTTCACGGCGACCTTCGTTTGATAATCCGAGAAACGGACGCGGCGGAATATCTCCCCAAGGAATAGGACGACCGTGCTTATCACTACCAAAGCTACCTCTCCCTGCACCAAACTGCTGCGTGGCTGCGTAGATAGCATTAGTGCCTGCGATGGCATAATCTTTACCGAAGGCTGATGTGATACTGTTTGCGAGCCGACCTGTTTGTTGTAGCTTTTGCCCCGGCCAATAGCCGGATTTCTCGCGCTGTTTGATTGTTGTGTCCGACAACGGCACCCATGTCTCACCATCCGGTGCTTGTTCAGATTGAAAGGCTTCCTCAATATTATCTACTAACACGCCGGCGATCGCTTGCATTGCAGGTGATAGGTCGTCACCGCGACGCGCCAAAAAGTTTAATGATTGCAGTGCCTTCTTGTCTTTGATTTTGATGTCTATTTTCATTGTGGTATACTCCCAGTGTGTGGCAAGCAAATGGCCGGATGAAATTAGGTTAGGCTTTAAGTTCATTCGGCTACGGCAAGCACCTAGCTGTTATGTGAGATCCCGCTTGCCACGCACCTTAATCATTTTTATAAAGTAAAGTTCCCTCTCGCTGATTGTCTGCATAGTTAGCATCTGCTGGTATAGCGTTCCAAAAAACACTTGCATCTGTATTCTCTCGGGCAATTACTAGCATATTTTTTTCACCTCTAAATAATTTAATAAACCGGCGGCGAAAACTGCCATCAGTATATTCAGTCAACCAAATTTCACTTGGGTTAGCCAATGTAGGGAGAATGAAGTTAGCATACCTTTCTCGGGCATCCGATCGTTTTCCAGATATATATTCTAATCCTTCCTCGCTGATAATAACTGGTTCTAGCGGTGTTTGAATGTTGCGAAAGTCGTTTTTTTTACCAAGCACAACCTCTGCAATTTGAGCATGAGCTAGAGTGGCTGACTCTGCTCTAGGCAATAGCTTAGGAGCCTCTGCAAAAGCGAAGTCTGGAAGCTTTTTCACACTAGGTAATCCGTAGCTTGAATACTTTTTTTGACCGGGCTGTATTCTGGCGATACCTTTACCTCGACTACTAACCTGATCGGGTAATGCGCCGAGCTTATCCCACAAAGCCCACCTAGCACCGGGGTTATAATCAAAGCTCACATCAGGTGCCTCTATGAAGGTTTTGCCTAGCGCATCTCTACCTCGATACCTAACAGATAGTTGGGTTAGTGCTTCGCCTGTATATTTATCAACGCCGACTTCTTGAGTGAAGGTCTCCAGATGTCCTTCACTCGTACCAACTTTCAATCCACGAGATTTAAGTTGTCGCTCGGTTAATGTCCGCACACGACACCTGCAATTCCAGCCGTTAGGTGGGTAGAAGGTATCCCAGAACGGATCGTCAAAACGGAAGACCTTACCGTGTAGCTTGCGGTGCGCCGGGCGAGTGCGAGAGTCCATCACGGCGAGGTATTGCCAGTATTGTCCTGCACCGATGCGCTGTGTTGCCAGTTCCACTTGTTGTTTGTATCTACCCGCACTATAAGCGGTGTTTAAGTTGGTTCTAAAGATGGTTTTGAGCCTATTCACGGAACCCAGTTGCACTAGTTCAGCGGTGCCGTCGGGAGCCTCTTTTACACGCTTGCCCCACCAACCGAGCTTCTGCAGTTTCGGCTGTAGTTCTTTCTTATAAGTATGGAAAGCGATACCTTCGGAGATTGCTTTATCGGTCTCATTACGGATAGCCCGCAATACTTCCATTTTGGTAGCTTTAGCAACCGTGAATGCTTTCGCATTAGCTTCGGCTAGCGACTCGTGCCAGTCCCATGTGATGCGATAGCCTTTGCTTCTAAAGTATTCAATAGCATCACTCGGTTGGAGCTTAACCGCAAATCCGAGATCAACTGCTTCAGGCATTGAGCTGCCCCCAAGTATCTGCGGCGAATATGATTCTTGTCAATAAATCATGCAAACCCTCGCCATCCATGTCTTGATACCGCTCAGCGAGCAGACCTAAAATGTAATCGGGATTCTCGTCTATGGCATCAAGCAGAGGTTGCGCTAAAGATTCAGCTATCTGTTGCTGTGTATCATTATCTATGGATGATAGTACCGCCTCCAATGCTTCTTCCACATCGGCGGTCTCGGCAAAGTCCGATGTTTGATTACCCGTCGGCGGCGCGAACGGTATTCCAACATCGTCTACTTCAATCTTATAAGTCTCTTCGACATGCTCTTTTGTCGGACGATAACCCATCTCAAATAGCACTTTATCTCGCTCCGCCTGTTCTTTGCCTGAGCTACGCTCAAATTGGCGACGCACCTTCGGCAAGGCAGCACCGGGATAATTCCATTCAATCAGCCAACGCACGACCGAGCGCGTAAATGAGTCGTCCAACATCTGCTCTAGTACATTCCCCTCCACAGGAGGGGAATAACCACCCCGTCAGGCACAGCCTGCCACCCTAAGGGCGGACAGATATATTAAACCGCAGCTTATTTGATATAAGATAAACGCTTAGGTAGATGCAGTGCCTAGGAAGTCGGAGGAGACACGCTGCAGGACGGACAAGGCATTAAAGCCTGGTTGCATGAAAAGCACTCCTCCGGCGTTATGACTATAGAGCTCGAAAGGCATCTTGGGACTTTAGATCTCGTATTTATCTGTTTGAGCGGCGTAGTCATACTTTCCTAGACTTTGCTTGCTACCTATTATTTCATTAACTCAACAACCCATATGGAGAACATTATTATGGAAAACAAACAACCCGTCACAATTGGCGTTGATGTCTCTAAAGAGACTTTAGAAACAGCTCTATTATTCACCGATAATAGTTTTGCCGAGCAGCAATTCAGTAATGATGCCAAAGGCATTAAACAACTGTTATCTTGGGCTACCGAGCATGGTGCGCAACAGTGTCGCCTCTGCGTTGAGGCAACCGGCGGTTTTGAGCTAGACCTGTGCATGGAAAGCTATGACCAACATCCCATCACGATTGTGCCACCTGTACAGGTCGCGAGCTACCGCAAAACGCTGGGTATGCGTAATAAAACCGATGGCGTTGATGCGCAACTCATCGCACGCTTCGCATTTGCAGTCGGTGATATTCAAGACTGGGAACAGCCTACCGAAGCAGTATTCGCCTTGAGAGATACACTGAAATGGCGCCGGCAATTAACCAAGTCCCATACGCAGTTAAGCAACTGTGCAAAGACGCTGCGCAGTATGCAGCTCAAAAAGAAGGCAGCTGCAGAACTCGCTCACCTCCAGAAGCAAATCCATGAGTGTGACGCCTTACTTTACGAAATCATCGCTGAAGACGAACAACTCACACAGCAGTATCAATTGCTCTGCTCTATTACTGGAATCGGAACTCAAACCGCAGCCACCCTATGTGCAGCTTTTGATGATAATACGTTTCAACACCCAAAGCAACTTGCCGCCTATATCGGCATCACTCCGATGCGCAAGCAATCCGGCAACTACGAGGCGAAGGCGCACATCTCTAAAATTGGCGATGCACACCTGCGCACCGCACTATTTATGGCGGCACTCTCGGCTCGGGTTCATAACCCAATCGTCCGTGCGTTCGCCGACCAGTTAAGCCGGCGGCGTCCGGATTTAACCAAAAAGCAGGTTATTGTTGCTTGCGCCCATAAACTGACGCGTATCATTTACGGAATACTCAAGCACAAGAAACCGTTTGACCCGAATTATTGTTGCGTATCTGCGTCCTAAATTGATACTCAGAAGAGAAGATAGAAAAAGATAAAAAACGAATAAAATAACTTGACTTTGAATAAGGCATCATGCAAGTCCGCCCCTACAAGGAGGGGAATAAACCGTTCCTACACATGGTTTGCATAATTGGGTGACACGTGGCGTTGTATAATAGCAACACATGGAACATCATGCCTCTACACTTATTATCCCCTTTTTGATATTCACCGGTGCGGCGGTGATGGCAACTTTTGCCTTATATGCAAGGCAGGCTATGTTGGTTGCTTATATCATTCTCGGGCTATTGCTGGGACCTGCGTTATTTAAGGTGGTGGACGGCGGCGAGGAAGCAATGCACATCGCCTCGGATATAGGCATTGTTTTATTGCTTTTCTTGCTGGGCTTGGATCTGTCTCCTATTAAATTGATAAAAGTCGTGCGTGCAATCGCAACACCTACGCTGGCGAGTTGTGTCGTGTTTTCTTTACCCGGTATCGCAATCGGTTATATACTCGGTTTTGATGCCGTGTCTATAATGATCTTGGCTATCGCAATGATGTTCTCCAGTACTATCATCGGGATTAAGCTATTGCCTACGACGGTGTTACACCATAAACCGACCGGCGAAATTATTATCAGTATATTGTTGTTGCAGGACTTGATTGCAATTCTGATCATACTTGGTCTAGGGCTGTTCTACAGCGGCGGCAGCGATTTTCATATATCGGTACCTTTTATCAAGCTATTGCTACTCCCGGTCATGGTCGGTCTTGCCTATCTATTGCAAAAATATCTGCTCGTCGGACTTTTGATGCGCTTCGACAAAATCAAAGAATATGTTTTCCTATTGATGATAGGTTGGTGTTTCGGCATCGCACAACTTACCGCATGGTTAGGCTTGTCGTACGAAATCGGCGCGTTCATCGCCGGCGTGTTAATGGCTACTCACCCGATTGCAATCTATGTGGCGGACTCCTTAAAACCGTTGCGAGACTTTTTTATGGTTATTTTCTTCTTCACGCTGGGCAGTAGCATCGCACCGGGGTCGGTCGGCCGGATATGGGTACCTGCCTTGATATTAGCGGGCGTACTACTGATATTAAAACCGTTGGTCTTCGAGTGGTTACTCAGTCGCGCCGGTGAGGAAAAAACAAGAGCAAGAGAGGTCGGGTTTAGGCTGGGACAGGGCAGCGAATTCTCACTGTTAATCATTGCACTGGCGACGCAGCTCGGCATCGCCGAAAAACCTGCAATAGACTTGATTAAAACGACTATGCTGATAACGTTTATGGTGTCGCCCTACTTGATTATCGCAAAATACCCTACTCCGGTTGCGATAGACGATCGCTTACGCCGCGACTAGCTTAGCGTCGATGCTCCGATAAAAACGCTTTAACACGCAAACCGCTGTCCATCGCCGCATCCTCGTCGTAACGCAAGGTGTGCCCGTAATAAGTGCCACTCGCCGACGGCACATCAAAACTATGATATGCGGCGGGATAGACGACGATATCAAGGTTGTAATCGTTGGCTTCGGTAATCACCATTTGCCTGCAATAATCGGCAGGAGTCCAATCGTCGCGCTCGCCTATCAAAATCAAAGTGTCGCTCAACAACGAAGGTATACGATGATAGCAATACGGGTAAAACGCAATCACCCCGCCGAGCCGACGAAATAACGGGCGCGGGTAATGGTGTATCGATAAAGCAGTTGTCCCCCCGTGCGACATGCCCATCAAAAAGATATTGTCGTGGTCAAACTCGTTTGAAGCGAAGATATAGTTTAGGATACTCTCAATATCCGCCAACCGTTCAAACGGAGAGATCTTGAGTGTATCGTCGCAGATATTGCCGTCGCCACGCGGACCGAAACTATCGGCTTTGACTAAAGCATAACCCCAAGACCGCATCCGTTCAATCCACAAACGCTTGCGCGACGCAACGATACCGCTGCAACCGTGCATATCTATCACTACCGGATACGGCGGGTCAATCAACGGACGGTAGACATTGACTTTAAGTTGTATCGGTTTTCTGTTTGCATCTATAGAGCTCAGATCTATGGCGGCAGAACCCGAAGCGGCACAGCCGCAAAGCAATACCGCCGATACGAGTAATGCAAATACGCATTGATATCGAGTCCTCAAAACCGACATCGTCAAACGGCAAATATTCGGGATCGGACGCGATAGATAAGTGCCAGCAAAAAACCGCTCAACAATCCGCCTATGTGTGCTGCATTCGCTACATAAATATCAACGAGGCTCAAAATCCCCGACATGCACAGCAACAACCAAAACAATAGAAAGGGTGCGATGCCGGGTGGCGGCGCGATGCCTTGCGATGAACCCTTTGTGTTGCGCGACTCCCAATATCCCCATAACCAACAATAACCGAATAATCCATAGACCACACCGGACAAGCCGCCGAATAAGACGGACGGTTCGTAGATATACTGACACAGGTTGGAGATCATGCCGGTAGCAACGATAACGACGAGCAATCTAAGATGCGATTGCAGTCGTTCTATCCTTCGTCCGAACTCTATCAACCAAAGACCGTTGAACACCAGATGCAACAAACTGAAATGTAAAAATATCGGTGTTAGAATACGCCACCATTGGCCTCCGGTTATACCGTCAATCGACGCAGTTGCATATAAAATATCCCGATCACCGACCCTGATGTCTTGAAAAACCAACCACGGCATCAGCGTGTTATTGCTCTCGGTGATTAGATAAACCGATACCGCAAGTGTACTCGTTATCAGAACAACCGGATAATTTAAGATATTTTGCAAAGGCCTTAGGTGCGAAACACCGTCGGCTCGAGGCATAGGAGGCACCTCCAACTGTCCGTCGCACCATTGCTCAAACCATACACGAATTGTCTCGGGGTCGTGATGCGAGCGTAGAACTTGCCGCCCACCGTGCTCGACGATCCGATGCGAGATACCTTGTGTAGATAAAAATCTGCTGAATGCAGATAAATCTCTTTCCAAGGAGACGGTTAATACATCGGTCCAATCCATTATCTTTATTTTAGTACCGAAGCATTGTGCGAATGCACGACATATAGGTGGGCTAACATACGCTCCCTACATAATAGATGCCATTTCGCAGCCTACTTTGACCTCGGAACCGGGTTGGTACAGCGGGTTCCAGTTGAGGTTTTCATTATTAATCAATAGTACGACGGTTGAACCGATGTTGAAGCGTCCCATCTCCGCACCTTTATCCAATTCAACGATCGGATGTGTAGCGGTGTCCTCATCGTAGCGATGATAGCTTAATGCCAAAGCACCGGGACTTACCAATCCGTGCCAAACCGTTTCTATCGCCGAAACATTGACTGCACCGACCATCACGACGGCGGTGGGGCCGTGCTCGGTATCAAAAACAGAAATGACCCTTTCGTTTTTGGTGTAGAGGCGCGGTATCACCCGAGTTGCATAGGGTGCTACGCTGAACAGACGGCCGGGTATGTGAATCATCGTCCTAAGCCTTCCTGCCAGCGGTGTATGCACGCGATGGTAATGACGAGGACCTAAATAGATAGTGCAGAAAAAACCGCGCGCAAAGGCTTCACTCACCCTAGGGGTCAATAGTTCGCCAACACTATACTCTTGACTCTTGGCTTGCACTACATGCCCTGCCTCAATTTTTCCGATCTGAACCACGATGCCGTCGCACGGAGAGACAACGATATTAGAACCTTGATGGATCGGACGGATATCGGGTTTGAGTGCGCGTGTGAAAAATGCATTAAAACTGGGATAATCGTCTATATTGCCGATTTCGGCTTCGCTTAAATCAACCTTGAAAACACGTACGAACAGTTTTATTACATAACCGACACCGGGCATCTCTAAGCGGCTCAACGTCAGCGTCAAGCGCGAGACTAAATGGTGAGGAAAAAAATGAAACAGCCACCCTTTGGTGCGTTCCCATAAACTAACTTGTTCCATATACTAGATTAAAGAAAAATTAAAATTGACACTCTAATAATGTAGAATTATCCGCCTATACGGAGATTAATTATATCAAACAACGATGAATATAGAGATTACCATTGCATTATTTGCTGTTATCGCAGCGGCGGTGTTCGCATATTTATATAAGCAATCTAAATCGCAAGCAAACGCACAACGCACAAAGTTGAACGATGCAAACGAACAGATGGCAACCCTAAGGGCTGAAAACGCCGCTTTGCAAAACAGTAAGGAAGAAAAATCCGAACGGTTGCTAAAAGCCGATGAGGATTGTAGCGCATTGCGTAAGCGGAATACGCAGCTTGAAATCGATAATCGCGAGCAGCATACCAAACTCAAAGCCGAGCGAGACAAACTGCAAATTTTAGAGGCTCAGTTTGAAAAGCAAAAGTTGCAACTCAAAGACGAGTTTAAGTCTTTATCGGAAGATATCTTGAAGCAACGACAACAGTCACTGCACGAACAAAACAAAGAAGGCATAGGGGCATTGATTAAACCTTTGCAAGAACAAATCTGGCAATTTCAAAAGCGTGTGAACGATGTGCATAGCGAGACGATCAAAGGCCATACCAGTCTAGAGAGCGAAATAAAGAAAGTAATGGAGGTTGGCTTAAAAATAGGCGAGGATGCCGACAATCTGAGTTCGGCACTCAAAGGCGACCCTCGCCAACGCGGGGCTTGGGGCGAGGCGCAGTTGGAACGCACTCTGGAGATGAGCGGTCTGGTTAAAGATACCCACTACCGCAAGCAGGCCGCTTTCAAGGATCGGGACGGCAAGCACAAAATGATAGATTATCTGGTTATGCTCCCCGACGACCACCACATCGTCATAGATAGCAAAGTCTCGTTACTCGCTTATGACCGGGCTGTTGCGGCGAAAGACGAAAGCACACAGGTTGTTGCAATGGATGAGCACATCAAAGCTATTAAAAAGCACATAGACGATTTGGCGGCAAAAGATTACACCGATCTAATCGGAGTACACAGCCCTAATTATGTTCTAATGTTTATGCCCATAGAATCGGCTTATATAGAAGCACTCAAATGGGACAGAGATTTATTCGGTTACGGCTACGGTAAAAATATCGTTTTGGTCTCTCATACGACACTGATACCGATACTGCGAGTCGTCGCCAATCTGTGGATGCTCGAGCAAAGCAATCGGCAAGCACGAGAAATCGGCAACAACGCCGGCGATATCTATAACTCGGTATGCCTACTCGCCGAGCGTATACAAAAGCTCGGCGACACACTCAATACCGCAAGCAAACATTACAATGATGCGGTCACGACGATTTCCGGACGACAAGGAATACAAGGGAAAGTAGCGCGTTTCGCCCGCCTTTCAACCAGAGCAAACAAAAAAATGCCCGATTTAGAGCATCGCCATTTTGAATATAAGACTAATTCACTTAATATACAGCCTGCCGAGAAAAATCCCTCCGAAGGCAATAAATAATTCACAAATGTGTTACAATGCCCTATACATTAATCAAATAATATAAACAATAACGATAATGTCATTAAACATAGATAGAATATACGAGGAATAGAACTATGAAAACAAAAGTTACTAAGAAAAAATCCTCCTCTCTCTCTCAACCTCCCTCGAAAAAGAAGACCGCAAAGAAGAAATCTTCGGTGCCCAAAACCCGTACACCCCAAAAGAAGGTCGTTAAGAAAAAGACTCCGAATCGAAAAACCGGTACGCCCTCAAAGAAAGTCGTTAAGAAAAAAGCTCCGACTCGAAAAACCCGTACGCCCCCAAAGAAGGTCGTTAAGAAAAAGGCTCCGACTCGAAAAACCGGTACGCCCTCAAAGAAGGTCGTTAAGAAAAAAGCTCCGACTCGAAAAACCCGTACGCCCCCAAAGAAGGTCGTTAAGAAAAAGGCTCCGACTCGAAAAACCGGTACGCCCCCAAAGAAGGTCGTTAAGAAAAAAACTCCGACTCGAAAAACCGGTACGCCTCAAAAGAAGGTCGTTAAGAAAAAGACTGCGGCTAGAAAAAGTAATCCCATACAGATCAGTGAGATTAAAAGGAAATCGCGCGGGTTGCAACGAAGCAAAAAGTATATGGATAGTCAACAGTTGGAGTACTTTCGCAATATCCTACTATCACGCAGAGAAGAATTGATAAGCGAAGCAGGTCGTATGGTAGATTATATGCAAACCGGTTCTAATACTTATGCCGATGCCATAGATCAAGCAAGTCAAGAGGAAGAGTTTACTCTACAATTGAAGGAACGCGATAGAGAAAGGAAGTTGCTACAAAAAATAGACGAAGCCCTCGCTAAAATAGATAAGCAAGAATACGGTTTTTGTGTCTCCTGCGGAGCCGAGATCGGCATTAGTAGACTAGAGGCAAGGCCGACAACCGATCAATGCATAGATTGCAAAGAAATCGACGAACTCAGAGAGCGGCATTACTAGGCACTCGCTCGTTTATAAAAGCCAACCGTGGGGCTGTTGAAAAAATACCGTTCTGCACAATCGCAACCGCTTGCACCCATTCCCCCCCTGTGGAGGGGTGGCCTATGCATTTTGCAATGCATGCGTTTAGCAGTCATGATGAGGTTCTGCACAAAGTCACGCCGATTGACCTACCGGTTCAATCGGCGGTTCTATTGAGCCCGACGGGGTGGTCTTTCGTGTCTGTACAAACCCAACGCGCTATGCGAACACGGCGCGTTGGTATAGCAGATAAACGTTTGCGGTAGATCGGCGGTATTACTCCCAGTTTAGCGCACCACCGGTTTGGTATTCGGTCACTCTAGTCTCAAAAAAATTCTTTTCTTTCTTTAAGTCCAGCACTTCCGACATCCATGGGAAAGGGTTGACTACACCGGAAAATTGCTCCGGCAATCCGATTTGATTAAAACGGCGGTTAGCTATGAATTCTACGTATTGTCTAAATAAGCCGGCATTCATTCCTAGCATGCCTCGCGGCATCGTATCTTCGGCATAGAGCTTCTCGTAGTTGACACCGTCTATAATCAAGTCTATGATTTCTCGCTTAAACTCCTCGGTCCACAAATGAGGATTTTCAAGTTTGATTTGATTGATTACATCTATGCCGAAGTTCATATGCATCGATTCATCTCGTAATATATATTGAAATTGTTCCGAGACACCGGTCATCTTATTACGCCGCCCCATAGATAAAATTTGGGCGAAACCGACATAAAAGAAAACACCTTCGAATACGACATAGAAAGCAATCAGGTCGCGCAATAGACGTTGGTCGTTTTCCATAGTGCCGGTCCTAAAGTTAGGGTCGCTGAGGCTTTGCGTGTAAGGCAATGCCCATTCCGATTTTTTAGCTACCGACGGAAGTTCTCTATACATATTGAACACTTCGCCTTCGTCCAAAGATAAAGACTCGATACAATACTGATAGGCGTGAGTATGCAAAGCCTCTTCAAAAGCCTGACGCAATAAGTATTGGCGACATTCCGGATTGGTAATATGACGGTACACCGCCAATACTAGATTATTAGCGACTAAGGAATCGGCAGTAGAAAAAAATCCTAAATTGCGCTTGACCACCATGCGCTCGTCTTCGGTCAAACCCTCGGCATCTTTCCATAGCTTTATATCCGCAGTCATATTAATTTCTTGCGGCATCCAATGGTTGCCGCATGCAGCGAGGTATTTATCCCACGCCCATTCGTATTTGAACGGTACCAGCTGATTGAGGTCGGCACGACAATTGATAATCTGCTTATCGTCTACTCTTATGCGGGATGCACCCATCTCTATAGATTCCAAGCCGGTAGTGCCACCCTGATCTATCTCCGGTTGCGATTCCGCGTTATCCGGTGCTAAATTTTCTGCGGTGGCCTTTGTAGACCTAAAACTATTCGTTGCCGATTCGGTAAAGGGGTCTTCCCAATCCGGTAAAAATTTACTCTGCTGCATAATACCTCCCTTTTTGTTTATCAAATCAATCTACTGACATACCTCGCAGTCCGCATCCAACACCGGACATGGCTGTTGACCGTTGTCCGAGATATCGACTGCATTCAACTTGCCGTCGACGGTCTCCATCGTACTCTTTTCAACATGGGTTGCGCCGAGGGCTCGCAAATAATATGTCGTTTTTAATCCTTGTAGCCAAGCTAATTTATAAAGTGTGTCTAATTTCTTTCCCGAAGGTTCTGCCATATAGAGATTCAGCGATTCCGATTGATCTATCCATTTTTGACGTCGCGCAGCAGCCTCAACCAACCATCTAGGGTCCAGTTCAAACGCAGTCGCATAAATCGCTTTCAAATCGTCGGGAACACGCTCTATTTTTTGTATGCTGCCGTCGTAATACTTGAGGTCATTGACCATAACCTCATCCCATAAACCCAGCTGTTTCAAATCTTTCACCAAGTACTCGTTGATTACCGTAAACTCACCCGATAGATTGGATTTCACATAGAGGTTTTGATAGGTCGGTTCTATGCTTTGAGAAACCGAACAGATATTGGAAATCGTTGCGGTCGGTGCGATCGCCATCGTATTAGAATTTCTCATGCCGTATTTTTTAACGCGTTTGCGTAGCGCATCCCAATCCATCGTCTTGGAGGTATCCATTTTCAAAAATCCGTCGCCGCCACGGCTCTTAGCGAGCAACTGTATAGAGTCTATAGGCAATATCCCTTGGCTCCACAACGAACCGTCGTAGGTCGAATAAACGCCTCTTTCCCTCGCCAGTTCAACCGATGCTTCAATCGCATAATAGCTGATCGCCTCCATAGAACGATCGGCAAATTCAACCGCCTCCCGGTTCGCATAAGGGATACGCAATTTATAGAGTGCGTCTTGAAAACCCATCATACCCAAACCGACCGGACGGTGTCTCAGATTGGAGGCCCTCGCTTTTATAACACTGTAATAATTATATTCGATGACATTATCCAACATCCGCATCGCGGTATGTATGGTTTTGCGTAGCTTATCGGTATCGAGTCCCCTGGCTCCCAAGTGCGCAACCAAATTGACCGAACCCAAGTTGCACACTGCAATCTCTTCGTCGCTGGTGTTGAGCGTAATCTCGGTACATAAATTGGAAGAATGCACTGTGCCTTTGTGCTGTTGCGGTGAGCGTAAATTGCAAGGGTCTTTGAATGTCAACCACGGGTGACCGGTTTCATACAGCATGCTCAACATTTTGCGCCACAAATCAACCGCTTTTATCCGCTTATAGCGTTTGATATCGCCCCGCTCGGCTGCAGATTCGTATTCTGCATAACGTTTTTCAAATTCTGTCCCGTACAGTTCGTGTAAATCGGGAACCTCGTCGGGTGAAAACAAAGTCCACATTTCATCGCTTTTGACGCGCTTCATAAAGAGATCGGGAATCCAATTCGCGGTATTCATATCGTGAGTACGCCGACGATCGTCGCCGGTATTTTTTCTAAGTTCCAAAAACTCCTCTATATCTAAATGCCAGGTCTCCAGATAAGCACAAACTGCGCCTTTACGTTTACCGCCTTGATTGACGGCAACCGCAGTATCGTTCGCTACTTTTAGAAAGGGTACGATACCTTGCGATTCGCCGTTAGTACTCTTGATGTAAGAACCCATCGCACGCACGCGCGACCAATCGTTGCCTAGACCGCCGGCAAACTTGGACAACATCGCGTTATCCTGTATCGCACCGAATATACCCAGCAAGTCGTCGGAGACAGTCGTCAAATAACAAGACGACAACTGCGGGCAACGCGTGCCGGAATTAAATAAGGTCGGCGTAGAACTCATAAAAGCAAAACTGGATAACAAGTTATAAAACTCTATAGCCCTATCCTCTCGGTCAATCTCGTTAATCGCCAACCCCATCGCAACACGCATAAAAAATGCTTGCGGCAACTCAAAACGCACTTTATAGGAGTGTATAAAATAGCGGTCATACAAGGTCTGCAAGCCCAAATAATTAAAACTCAGATCGTTCTCGGGCTTTAATGCAGCTGCCAATTTTTGCAAATCAAATTCGTTATGCAAACGCATATCGAGCAACTCAAGTTCACACGCACGCTTGATGTATCGGACAAAATAGTCCGGATACTGTTGCGCCATTTCACTAAAAGTTGCCTCGGTATATTGTTTATCCATAAACGATAATGCCTCGCAACGTAGCCTGTCCAACAATAGACGTGCGGCAACCTTAGCATACGCAGGTTCTTTTTCCACCATAGAACGCGCACTGAAAATCAGCGCATCGCTAAGATTTTTAACATTGATGCCGTTGAAGATATTATGACGAGCCTCTTTTATAATCATCTCGCTATCCACATCGGCAATACCTTCGCATGCTTCTTTAGATATTTTAAGCACACGATTCCAATCCAACGGTTTACTTTCGTCGTCTCCGTACTTAACTAGAATTTCCTCGCTTTCGGTCTTTTTATCGGGTTGCTTCTCTAATTCTTGGGCGGTGCGTTCGCGAGCACGTTGTTCACGATAAAGCACATAAGAGCGAGCAACCTTATAGTGACCGTTGCGCATCAAGGCTAATTCAACCTGATCCTGTATATCTTCTATATGAAAAGTGGAACCTGCCGTGCGTGAACGGGTCAAACCCTCTACGACTTGGTCGGTCAGGCCGGCAATCGTCTCCCGAACCCTAGGCGATGCTGCCGCAGCACTCCCTTCTACCGCAATAAATGCTTTGCTCATCGCAACGTAGATCTTACTGTTATCAAATACGGTGACCTTACCGTTACGGCGTATCACTTTGAATTGTCCCGGTGCGGTGTTTGATACCTCGGCAACATCGAGTCCGGATATATTTTGAGAGATATGAGAGGACGTAGTCGGTTGAGGGTGAACGCGGTCTATCGTTTGTGATTTACCACCGTTCTTATTTATTACATTCATTCATTTAGACTAGTTGCTGTTAATCGGTTTTTTAATACCACCCGTCCGAAGTAACTTTCTTTTAAAATTCTTACTCTACAGACCTTTAAAATTATAAAAATATATCTTTTTATTGTAATAAGTATATTAAATTAAAAAGAGCGACGCAAGAGGCATGCAAAGAATAAAGCACGCATTAGTTCTTAACTTAATCCGACGAACGAACTAAAAAATCCGATGAACAAATTTGTGTAGTTTTAGATATGTCGCTCAGAACAGTACCGCTAAACGACGGCTATAAATGCCGACTAAAATTTAGTATATTCGGACCGCCGTACCGACTCTCACTGTTTCCGATTTAGGATAAGCCGTGTTCAAATATCCATAAACCGAATTAAAATATTATCCTTAACTTCTGCAATTTGATTCGGCTATTAAGTCACCGTACGAGAGGCCTTATGGACCGGTGTGGATGCTAAATTCCAAACGATGCAACGATGAAATTTCACATACACCGGTATTGATCATCTCTATACATTTATATATACAACAATGTCAAATATTCTAAAATTAACTCTCGGGCCTCCCCTTCGTAGAAGTATGCGCTTGGCAAATATGAAATCGGAAGAGAAATATGCGACTAGTCGGAACTGTAAAAATACTTATGTATTGCCACCTGTGGATAACTTTATGTATAAACCAATTTTTATTATTATTTCAAACAGTTAATATAGGATAGGGCTGTGGATAAGTCATTGACTAAGCTGCACTAATCTGTGCATAAGCTGTGGATAAGTAACGTATACAGCGAATTTGTCGCTTATTTCACCGATATAATTCGGCAATTCTGTAGCCCGGCGCAATAGGATCCTATACGCACAGATTGTCGCCAAAATTGAAACCTATGTATTATTCTATAAAAAACCTATATTTAGTTTGAATACATAGTTTATAGGCTTATAATAGGGATACGGTTTTTGGATGAACCTTTTGCTTTAATACCGGTGCTTCACTTGCAGATTAGGCAAATAGGCATACAATAGATACTTTTCCTCTATTAGCAAGGAGACTATGAACAGATATTTATCTTTACGTATTATAACGACATCGTTATTGATATTAGCAATCAGCGTTGGATTTTGGGGTAGCGGCATCTACTCCGCCAATGCCGAACAAGCGACTTTACCACTTAAAGAGTTGCGTACATTCAGCGATGTCTACGGGCGCATCAAAACTTCTTATGTAGACGAAATAGACGATGCAACTTTAATTGAGGGAGCCATTGACGGGATGCTTGCGAAACTCGACCCTTATTCGGTTTTTCTTAAAAAGAAATCGTACGAAGAACTCAAGGTCAACACAACCGGTAAATTCGGTGGTCTAGGCATAGAAGTTGATAAAGAAGGAGGTTTCGTTCATGTGATCGCGCCGATAGACGACACACCCGCAGAACGCGCAGGAATACAAGCAGGCGATTTAATATCGGAGATTAATAACAAATCGACTAAAAGCCTGTCCTTGCAGGAGGCAGTAGAACAAATGCGCGGTGAAGTAGGCACCACGATTACTTTGACGATACTTCGCAAAAAAGAAAAAGAACCCGAGCAGAAAGAAACCCTATACAAAAAGTTATCTATCAGCTTGACGCGCGCGGTTATCAAGGTTCAAAACTCTCGCCATGTTCTACTCGAACCCGGTTTCGGTTATGTACGTATTTCTAAATTCCAGCAACGTACCAGTCAAGATCTGATGGAAAGCATCGAAGAACTAAACAAGGAAAACCAAAAACCGCTACAAGGATTGATTGTAGATTTGCGCAATAATCCCGGCGGTATGCTCAACGAAGCGATCAATGTTGCAGACTTGTTTTTGCCCAATAAAACATCGGTAGTCTATACCAAAGGTAGGATTGAAGGTTCCACCATAGAATATAAAACATCCAGACCCGACCAAACCAACGGGCTAACCGTAATGTTACTAATCAACAAAGGTTCGGCTTCGGCTTCCGAAATTGTTGCCGGCGCGTTGCAAGATAACGATCGCGCAATGATCTTAGGCACGCAATCCTTCGGCAAAGGATCGGTGCAAACCGTACATCCTTTTGATGCGGAACATGCGCTCAAGCTGACCACCGCTAAGTACTACACGCCTTCCGGTATCTCAATACAAGATGTGGGCATCACACCGAATTTTGAGCACAAGTTTGAACAGCTCAGCGACGAAGAGGCGGAAGCACGCAATAAAATAAGCAGAAAAGACTTAAAAGCTCGCCTCGGCTACGACAGCCAAGTACAACAAGCAATCAAAGAGCTGAAAAAGCTGGCACTAAAGCCGTCGTAGAAGAAGTAATACGATGCCCGAAGTGCTTATCCCGTTGGCAACCGGCTACGAAGAAGTAGAAGCGGTTACATTAATAGACTTGTTGCGCCGTGCCGATATCAAAGTCACCACCGCCGCCTTGGACACCAAAGAAGTGTGTAGCTTACACGGCCTACACTTGGTTGCCGATACTACGCTCGACGAAGTTAAGGAATACAACTTTGATATGGTCGTGCTACCGGGCGGACAACCCGGTGCCGACAACCTCAATGCCGATCCTAGAATCCACGAAATTCTAAAACGCCACCGTACAACGCAATGGATCGGTGCCATTTGCGCAGCCCCGAAGGTGCTGGTTGACGCGGGTGTTGTAGATCAATTAAAAATCACCGCTTACCCCGGCGTTTTAGAGGGGCAAAGTTCCCCAACCGAAGCGGTAGCATGCGACGACAAAGTGATTACCTCTCGCAGTCCCGGCACTGCGATGGAATTTGCGCTGACAATCATAGAAAAACTAGTCGGCACCGAAAAGAGAAAAGCTGTAGAGAGCGACCTCATAACGGCATAAACCGCCGATTGAACCTGCAGGTCAATTGGTATCACATTTTGCCAAACCGCAATGCAACCGACATATGTAGAGGCAGACCATTCCCCTCCTTCGGAGGGGTGGCAGGCGCGATAGAACCACCACTTGTTGCAGTAGCACAAGTGGTGTCACTTTGTGCAGGACACTAACGCATATTGCAAAATGTAAAGCCTTTCTCTGGGGTGGTTGTCGTAATTAGGTGGCGTAGAGGGTTAGGGAAGGAAGCCTTCCAGGAAGACTCTGAGCTGGGTTTGGATGGTGTACGGATCCACGGCAAAGGCAAAGATCTCTTCCCGGCTGATACCGTCTGCTCGGGTTGCGGTAATCCTCACTTGGTAGCGACCGGCTCGGGTCGGGGTGCCATAGAGCATTGCCCCTTCTATGCGAAAGCCGAGCTCGTCGTGCGCTAGTTCGTTTTGCATCTCGTCCAGTAGGACGATGCTATAGTTCAGTGGTGTCGGACTAGTTAAAATCTCCGACGCAGTGAAGCGGTAATTTGACCCGGCTTCGCCTCTGGGAATGGCGCGCTCCGTGACGGCAATACGGGCAATCTTTAGGTCGTTACTTACTAACGCACCGCTCAGGTTCGATACCGTTGCGGTCGTTGCTTCCACTTGGAATAAGTACTCGGCATCGGCAAGGTCGTCGCTTAAATCCAATATCAGTTCGGCATGGGTCGTCGTCGCACGCACCACATCTTCAATGCGCAGTCCCGGCGGGGCATTTCTTAATCTGAAATCGTCCGGGCTGAGTGCTTGCTTCCAATGCGCACCGGCTAAGGTTAACTGCAAACTAGTCTTACCTTTTAGGTACGATAGGTCGTCGCTTGCTAGTGCGTTCAGTTGCACTTCGTAGCCGCGTATCTTCAGCTTCCAGTTTCTTA
Source organism: uncultured candidatus Poriferisulfidus sp. (assembly GCA_965215125.1). GTDB lineage: Bacteria > Pseudomonadota > Gammaproteobacteria > Poriferisulfidales > Oxydemutatoraceae > SP5GCR1. Next base: position 468,186 of record OZ244052.1, read on the forward strand.
GTGTGACCATCCCGCCTGCCGCATTCCTGGCGATGAGTCGTCGTCGATGTCTATGTCGGTAAAGGTTTGGGCGTATAGGTGCGTGCCGAGTAGCACGAATAGGATGGTTATATAGTTTTTCATAATTACCTCCTGATAATTAAGTTCTATTAATTTACTAACTCATCCGCCCCCTGGATAAATTTCTATCAGGATAAATGATCTTTAATTTTTAATCAAGGGCTATTGCCCATGTTTGCACGATTATAGAAACTCTTATTGAGTGGCACAGGGTGGTGGGGTTTGTGCAGACACGAAGGGGCTATTGAAAAAGTGCGGACATCGCACAAATTCAAACGCTGTGCGCCAACAAATAATGGTTTCCGTAAATTGGATGAATGAATATATAAATCATGCAGATACGACACCACCACCCCGGTCAGGCTCAGTAGAACCGCCGATTGACCTACTGGTTCAATCGGCGTGACTTTGTTCAGAACCTCAACATGATTGCTAAACGCATACATTGCAAAATGCTTAGGCCACCCCTCCGAAGGAGGGGAATAACCACCCCGTCAGGCGTAGCCTGCCACCCCTCCGAAGGAGGGGAATTAGATTGTGCAGAACCACAATGTAACCGACATGCGTAGGGGTGGACTATCACGATGCGATTCGTAGATACGGAGCCAGTTTGTGTCGTGCAAGATAGAGTAATAACAAACTGGGAACGACCATCACCGTTGTCAAAATAAAAAACTGCATCCAGTCGCCGTCTAAAAAATCGACGAGTTGTCCGCTGTGTGCCGATAGCGTAGTACGCGATAGGTTTCCCAGAGAGGCGAGTAGCGCATATTGGGTTGCCGTATAAACACGACCACACAGTTGCGATATAAAAGCGACAAAAGCAACCGTAGAAATCGCGGTGGTGAATTGATCGCCGATCACTGCCACCGCAAATAACCGCGTGTCCGGTCCTACCGTAGCGAGTAGAGCAAACAGCAGATTGGTGGCAGCCATAGCAATCCCGCAAATTATCAAGCCTTTGAACAAACCGAAACGCACGCTAAAAATGCTCCCTATTATAGAAAATGCGATGATGCTACCCCAACCGACTAATTTAGAATATGTAGCAATCTGAGTTTCGTCAAAGCCAACCTCGGAATAGAACAACAAAGACATGCGCCCCAAAAAGGCTTCCCCTATCTTAAACAGGAATATAAAACCCAGTATTAAAATTGATAACTGCAAACCGTTGCGACCGAAAAAGTCTGCCAGAGGTTTCCACACCAGAGAGATAAACCACGCCGATAGTGCCGCCAAAGCGGGAACCATATAGCGTCGTTTGAGCCAATTCGAGTATAGTGCCGTACGGGTTTGTCTCTGTAGCTGCAATCGCTTGTTTGCCGATTTTTCCGGGATCAACATCAATCCGATATTGCTCAGAACAATGATTACCGTCATCAATAAATAACTCAGGTTCCACGGTTCGGCAACCCCTATTTCTTTTAATGCGGCAACCCCGTAAAGCGCGAGTGCACCACCGGCGTTATAGCCGGTGTACCATCCCGCCGTTGCCATCGCCGCACCGACCACAACCAAAGCCTGTTCGTTCTTGGCAACCAACTCTATGCGCAATGCGTCTATCGCAACATCCTGGGTTGCGGCAGCGGTTGCAATCACTAAGGCGGTCGCTGCAACATACACTAGAGAGGTTTGCACCGATATAAAATACATCGCAACGGCTGCCGAGAAAATAATAATCTGCATCGTCGCTATCCACGCTTTGCGCTGACCTATGCGTTTGGATAAAAACGGAATACGAATCGTATCGACCAAAGGCGCCCACAAAAAATTGATTGCGAATACCGCAAACACATAACCGAACAAACCGATCGCACTACGGCTCAAGCCTTCGTCTTTCAACCACAAAGTCATCATCGAACCGATCAGTACCCACGGGAAACCGCTGATCGTTCCGATTAGGAGTATTTGCAGTATGCGAATATCCTGATACGGTCTTAAATGATCGAGCCAATTTTTTGACATATCATCTTGCGGTCGGAGGCTAATAAAAAATCATACCGATGTGTTCGCGGAAATCCTTTGGTAATCGATGATTAACGGTGCATGGTCGGAAAACCGTTTGTCTTTATAGATGCGTGCCGCCTGCGGATGATAAGGTGCGCGCGCAGAGCTTAGTTGATAGTCAATACGCCATCCTACATTGTTTTCCCACGCGCGTCCTCGATTAGACCACCAAGTATATTGATCGGGATCACGACACAGCACTCTGAATACATCGCAATAACCGACTTCGCCGAACAAGGTATCCAACCATTGCCTCTCTTCGGGTAGAAAACCCGAGTTTTTTTTGTTGCCTCGCCAGTTTTTTAGATCTATTTCCTTATGTGCGATATTGATATCGCCGCAAATAATATAATGTCTGCGCCGTCGCTTCAAACGAATCAGATGCTCCATAAAGCTGTCCATAAAACGATATTTTGCCTGTTGACGCGCCTCGCCGGAAGACCCCGACGGCGCGTAGACCGAAACCACCGATAAATTACCGAATTGCCCTTCTAGGTAGCGTCCTTCGTTATCGAACTCGGAATCGCCGTATGCCTTGATAATTTTATCGGCTTTTCGTTTTGAATACAGTGCCACACCGCTATAGCCCTTTTTTTCGGCACTGTGGTAATAACAATGAAAACGATTCGGGAAAAACTTCTTGTCGTCGAGTTGCTCGGGCTGTATGCGCAGTTCCTGTAAGCATACAAAATCGGCATTCTGGCGGGCGAGCCAACGATAAAACCCTTTGCCGGCAGCCGAGCGTATGCCGTTGACATTGAGCGTGATAATCCGCATTATCGGATTCGCTTTCTAAGATAGTTCTTTAGATCTTCGGTTATCATGTACAGGCACGGCAGCACGGTGAGTATCAGCACCGTCGCAAAAACCAGCCCGAAACCCAAACTGATTGCCATCGGCGATAGAAATTTGGTTTGACCGGTGGCGAAGAAAATCAGCGGCGATACACCCAAGAAGGTCGTAATCGTAGTCAATATGATCGGGCGCGCTCGCCGGTAGCACGCAGAAACCACCGCTTCCTCACAGCTATAGCCTTGCTCGCGACGTTTTTTGACCTGATTCAACATAATCAAAGAATCGTTGACGATAATCCCGCTGAGTGCGACCAATCCAACTACAGACACGAATTGCAAATTATAGCCGAGTAGCGCATGTCCAATAATCACACCGATGAAACCGAACGGTACGGTGAGCAAAATAAGTACCGGTTCTCGCAAAGTCCGGAATAGTACCAGCAGGATTAAAAATATTCCCATAACGGCAACTATACCGGCAACCCGAATGCCTCTGAACGAATCGTCGGCGCGTTTTTTCGCTCCTCTAAAGACCATATCGTATTCGGGAAGCTGTTCGTATAGCGGTCCGAATTGGCGTGCGATCTGGCCGTATACTTGAAACGGGGTAAGCTCCTCGCTGTCTACTTCGCCGGTAATCGTAACGATGCGACGACCGTCGAGGCGGGTCAAGCGGTTAAAACTACGGTCTAGCTTGATCGTTGCCACTTCGTTGAGGTAGACCACTCTGCCGTCGGATAAAGTCAGCGGTAACTGCATCAGACGATTGCTATCGTTGCGTATCTCTTCGTCGAAGATAACTCGTACCGGATAGCGTTCGTCACCCCAGTTGACATAGACCGCTTTCACACCCAAATAACCGGTGCGTAGTGCATCGGCAACTTGTTTTTGGGTAAGCCCCAAGCGTTGCCCGCGTTCGTTCAACTGATAGCGCACTTCCAGCTTGCCTCTATCCATATCGTGCTGCAGATCGTAGACACCGGCGATGCCGCGCAAATAATCTATCAATTCTTCCGCGCGATCTTCCAATCTCTCCAGGTCGGAACCGGCAATGCTAACCTCAATATCCGCCCCCGTCGGACCGGCTTCCGGACGCACTATAGAAAAACGCTTGACACCGGACATACTCGATACCCGTTCGCGTATTAACCCGATAATCTCCTCCACATTGCGTTTGCGAGAACCCTGCTCGTCGAACTTGAAACTCACCAACGGCACGATAAAACGCTCGACAAAAGTTTGTGGTTCTTGCTTAGTCAGCGATACCACGAACTGACAGTAGTTGTCTCCGACTTTGGATTGCCTGCTACCACCGCGTCCACTCAATAACACGCCGATATTGCTCAGCATGGTTTTCAATTCGTATTCGTGTCCGTCGAACACCGCGTAGATCTCTTTTTCGGCGCGCGTCGCCAAAGCCTCGGTTTCTTCTATGCTGTAATTGCTGGGGGCTTCTATGTTGACGAAAAACTCGTCTACCTCGATGTGACCGAATAGTTGAAAAGGAATACGCGTTGTCAGAATAATAAGTGCCAACATCAATACACAGCTCGCCGCAACGAAAACAAAATATCTGTTATACAGGCCCCAGCGTAGATAGCGTTCGTAGGGTGCCAGTAACTTTTTCCAGTTCACGAAACCCTGCTTATCGTCCGCCGACGGTAACATACCCGCTCCCACCGCAGCGGCACCTACCGAAAGACTTTTGAGACGAGTTCGCGCTTTTAAGAATAAATTGGCATGCGAAGGCAACACAAAAAAGGCTTCCAACAAAGAGCCCAGCAGCGCAGCACTGACTACAACCGGAATAACCTTGACGAACTCTCCCATCCTGCCGCCGATGGCAAGTAAAGGTAGAAAAGCAATGACGGTAGTCAAAGTCGCGGCAATGACCGGTGCGACAATCTCGCGCGTCCCGCGTAAAGCCGCCTGTCTAACCGGCATACCTTCCTCTACATAGTGATGGATATTTTCGGTCACAATAATGGCATCGTCGACTATCATTCCCAACGCAATCAAAAAGGCGAACAAAGACACCATGTTGATAGTGAAACCCAAATAATAAATGCTGACCACGGCGACCAAAAAAGAAATAGGAATGCCGAAAGCGGTAATCAACGCAACCCTGAAATTCAATAAAAAATAAAGCGATGCAAGCAATAACACCAGACCGATCAGTCCGGACGAGAAAACGGTCTTCAACCGGGTGTCTATATAAACCGAAAAATCGTTATGATAACCGACTTGTATTGCCGCCGGGAGCAGGGCCGGTATCTCTTCCTTTATCAACCTTCTAACTTCTTTTGCTATATCGTTCGTAGACGCTCTCACATCTTTGGTTATAACCAAGTTCAATGACTGCAAACCCGAAAATCGCCCTTGCGTTTGGACAGTTTCAAGTGTCATTTCCACATCGGCAATATCGCCTACTCGTAATTGACCGCCGTCTCTATTGGTTCTGATAGCGATATCCTTAACCGCCTGCACATTATCGGCAACACTCATTCCGCGCAGTTGTATATCGCCCTCTAATGCCGACAAAGAACCGCCCGGACGATCTCCTAGATTCGCCGCCAACGCATTGCGAATTTCTTCCAGAGAGACCTCTTTTGCGGCGATTTCATAGGGGTCTACAACCACCCAAACTTCGGTGTCGCGCTCGCCGGCGATATTTACCCCGCCGACCCCTTCGATTTTCTGTATCGCTTGCTTGACTATCTCGCTGGCACGGATGAGCTCGGCTTCGTCGACATCGCCGTAGACACTCACACTGATAACCGGAAAATTACTCTTACGACGAGAGATACGCGGCTTTTCTATATCGCCGGGCAGGTCTTCTATCGAGTCAACTTCTATTTCCACATTGCGCACTACTTCCTCTACATCGACGCCCGGTTTGAGGTCCAAATAAATGCGGGAAATTCCCTCTAGACTTACAGACTGCAATTCGTCTATCTCGCTGATATCGTCGACCTCGTCTTCTATCGGGATAGTCAGCTGACGCTCGACTTCAACCGGCGGTGCTCCTTCGTACTCGGTCTCTATAGAAATCGTATCCGACTCGATTACCGGGAACATTTCCTGCGGCATCGCCCGCCACGACAAAATACCGACGACTACAATCGTCAGCAGTAGAAAATTAGTAATTATGGGATTTTTAACAAAGTACTCAACCATAGCAATATCTATTCCATAAGATTATAAATGAGAACTATTGTATACCCAAACTATGCGGTTTTGGATAGATTGCCTGCAAATCGTCGCACCGAATCTGGAATTCCCGCTCATTGCCACCGTCAAGACGATACGCAGTCAGGCAACCGCCCCAGACACATCCGGAATCGAGTGCGATATAAGACTTCATTCGTCGATATCCGAGTGCCGCCCAGTGCCCGAATAACACCGTATAATCGGGGTCGCGCTCGTGCGCAAGCGTATACCACGGATACAGTCCGAGAGGATGTTCACCCGGCGAAGTCTTGGCTTGAAAATCCATACGCCCCCGAGCATCGCAAAAACGAATACCGGTCATTGCATTGACGGTGATCGCCGAACGCTCGATACCTTGCAGATGGTCTTCCCACAACGCAGGGGTGTTTTTTTGGTCGAGTAGCTGCGCCAGAAAAATTTTTCGGTCGGGACTTTGTAATTGTCGGCAGACATGTTCCGCCAATTCTACCGCCAATGCTATATCCCATTGTGGTAACAAACCGGCATGGACGAGTATCAGTTTTCTTTGATGATCAACCCTCAATAACGGTTGCCGTGCGACCCATTCCAATAAAAGGTCGGCATCGGGTGCATCGAGTACCGCATCGAGCGTGCTTTGCGATGCCTCTATTAAACCGTCTGCGAGTTTGAGCAAATGCAACTCGTGATTGCCGAGTACCCATTTTGCGTTATTTCCCAAGCTCCTGACAAAATTCAGCGTCTCTAAAGACTGCGGACCTCGGTTGACAATATCGCCGGCGAACCATAACTCGTCTTCGGCAGGGTCGTAGTTGATATGGTCGAGCAGACGGCATAACGCGTCATAACATCCCTGCACATCACCGATCGCGTATAAACTCATCGGGTTTTAGTCTGTGTCATTCCCTTCCTCCGGCGTAGTGGCTTGTGGGGGCTGACGAGGTGGTTGTGGCATGGGGTTGTTGAAAAAGTATCCACGAACCTGAGGGGCGGTACATTCCCCTCCTTTGGAGGGGTGGCAGGCGTAGCCTGACGGGGTGGTTGTGGCATGTCTGCACAATGTAACGACGATCAACCTGCCGGCACACTCGGCGGTTCAATGTATGGTGCGCGGTGCCGACAGTAAAAATTCTTTTATTTCGGCCTCAAACTCCGAACCGTCTTCGGCGAGCATCTTATAGCTTCCGCGCATCGTTCCGAACGGTGTTTCCAATACCGTCCCGCTGGTATAAGAAAAACGAGTACCCGGATGTAAATAAGGCTGTTCTCCGACTACCCCTTCACCTTTAACTTCTTGCACTTTCTGGTTTGAATCGGTAATGACCCAATGCCTAGAAATCAACTGAGCCGAGATATCTCCTTTGTTTTCAATCGTCACCGTATATACGAAAACATATCGGTCTTCCGAAGAGTCGGATTGCTCTTCTAAGTACTGTGTTTCTACATTAATTTCTATGTCTTTACCGGGTGGCATACTATTTCCTTCGTTTGTGTAGATATTCTAACATGTTTATAAATTGATCAATCTCTAAACTGTCGGCACGGCAATCGGGATCTATTCCTAAATATTCCAATTCCTCTTTGGCAAATAGTTCGGACAACGCATTTGCTAAGGTTTTACGCCTACCGGCAAATGCAAGCTGCACAATGCTATCGAGTTCTTTTAAGGCTGATTGTGAAAGCCTGGGTTGTGGCTTAAAACGAACAAGGGTGGATACGACTTTGGGGGACGGCACAAAGGCTTGCGGCGAAACATCGAAAAGCGCGTCTATCTCAAAACAACATCTCGCTACGATCCCCAATCTACCGTATTGTTTATCGGTGGACGATGCAGTTAATCTTTGAACAACCTCGCGTTGCAACATCAAGTGCATATCAATAATATAATCTTGAAACGAGGCAAGATGAAAAATCAATGCGGTCGATATATTGTACGGAAGATTACCGATAAAACGCGCCGGCTGTTTCTCTAAAAGTTCTGCAAAATCCACTTTGAGCGCATCGGCGCGATGTACTCGTAGTTTCGGATATCGCAGCGTTTTTAATTCTAAATCACCTGCCAGATCGCGATCTATTTCAACCCCGTGTATCAGAGAGACTCTATCGTGCAAAGGATAGGTCAAAGCACCTTCACCGGGACCTATTTCCACAATCGTGTCGTCGGGCTCGGGGGAGATCGCAAAAACTATGCGAGAAATAATATTAGGGTTGCATAAGAAATGCTGCCCGAAACGTTTACGAGGATACCGTGCCATAATCCATTCAATTTAGTCTGATTTATCAATGCAGGCTTTATTGTATAGGAAGAAAAAATTACATCCGTGCTATAATTCTCGCTTTACGGGGGCGATCTTGGTTTCGACGGATATTATGAAACTTGAGGTGCATGTCGAGCAGGTAAGAAACTCGTTAAACTTTTTGCAGAAAATTAGTTGCCAATCAAGAAGACAACTACGCATTAGCGGCCTAAACAACCGGCTATGCCTCCTCTCTTGAGGTGCTTGTAACTTAAGCAGAGGGGTCGATCAACAAGCTCGCGTGCGAATAGACTCGAAGTTCAAGCGTTAAATCTTCATTCGGGGAAGCCGACTACTCAGCCTGTTCGCCGGCCGTAGACGGTGTGATTAAAGACGAACTAAACATGTAGTACCGAGAGCGGAATATATGCGGACGCGGGTTCAATTCCCGCCGCCTCCACCACCGAATAAACATTACCGGGTTGAGCTACCCCGTGGCTACGCCTGCCACCCCTCCGAAGGAAGGAATGGTTCGTCCCTACCGGTCGGGGGGTAGCGATAGTTGCATCAATACTGCCGAAAACTCTCGCCAAAGATCGCCCGGTGTACCGTTTCCTATTTGTTGTTCGTCGACACGGGTCACCGGTACTATATTGCGCGTCGAACTCGTCAGCCAAATCTCGTCGGCATGTAGCAAGTCGGCACGAGTTAGTGCTTTTTCTTTACAGTCGACTTTTAACCGAAAGGCTATTTCCATGACAACCTTGCGGGTAATCCCTCCCAATATCTTGTTATCGAGCGGCGGCGTCGATAAGCAACCCTCGGTCACGATGAATAGGTTGCTCGAGGCACCCTCGGTCACATAACCTTCGTGTATCATAATCGCCTCGTGGCATCCTCGGCTTCGGGTTTGCATGCTTAGCATCACATTTGCCAATAAATTGGTAGATTTGATATCACAACGGGCCCACCGTATATCGTCGGTGGTCATAACACTTACACCGTGTTTGACCTTCTTTTCAAAAGCCGCCCTTGCCGGCATGGTCATTGCAAATACCGTAGGACGGATGTCGTCGTCGGGAACATGCAATCTAATCGGTGCCTGCCCTCTGCTGACTTGTAAGTAAATGGAAAGTTCGGACAATCCACAACGGTTAATTAACTCGGAAAATATCGTTTTCCATTGTTCATCGGTCCGAGGATTATCTATACCTATATTTTGCAGGCTACGATTGAGCCTACGCAGATGGTCGTCGCAACGAAAAACGGTACCGTGATATACCGGCAATACCTCGTACACACCGTCTCCGAAGAGGAACCCTCTATCCAAAGGGCTGATAGTACACGCTTCGGCTTGTTGATACTTTCCGTTGAGATAAGCTATCACTGAAATAGATGGATAACGCTATCCGATATACGTGCCCACAAACTACCTTCGGCGATATGGTATAAAGAAACCAATGTGCTTTGTTGGATCGTCTTACCGTCGAAAAATACCGCAACCGAACCCAGTCTCTGACCTTTTTGAACCGGTGCGATAATATCCTCATAAACCATGAGTTCGGTTTTGACATCGGTATTTTTAGTGCGCGGCAATGTGACATAGATGTCTGCAGGCACACCCAGTTCCAGTTGCTTTCGGTCACCTCCCCAAACCCGTACTTCGGTCAACGCTTTCTGCTTGTCGAATAACCTTGAAGTTTTATAAAAACGATAACCGTAGCGCAATAATTCACTCGCTTCGTCAAAACGCTTTTGTCGACCGCTTCCCATAATCACCGCGATCAAACGCATGCCGTCTTGTTGAGAAGAAACAGCTACACAATAACCGGCTTTCTCGGTATATCCTGTCTTCAAACCGTCGACATTCATATTGCGCCACAATAATAAATTGCGGTTGGGTTGTCGTATATCGTTGTAGGTATAATCGGGTTCGGAATACATAGCATAGTGTTCGGGATAATCTCGTATCAGAGCTTGGCTTAAAACAGCGATATCGCGCGAGCTCATATAATGGTTATCATCGGAAAGTCCGGTGGAATTAGTAAAATGAGATTCACTCAAACCAAGCTCCTGCGCCTTTTTATTCATCAAATCGGCAAATACCTCTTCGCTGCCCGCCACGTGCTCCGCCAAAGCAACGCTGGCATCGTTACCGGATTGTATAACCACGCCGGAGAGTAAATCGTGAACCGAAATCAAACTGCCTACTTCTATAAACATTCTGGAGCCTCCTAAAGCACTTGCCGTTCTACTGATCTTAACTTGGTCGTCTATATTAATCAGGCCGTTTTCTATCGCTTGATATACGATATAGGCAGTCATTAGTTTGGTTATACTGGCGGGGTCTATCCTTTGATCCGCATTTTTTTCCGCTAAAACTTTATTGCTATGGAAATCCATCAATATATAATTACGCGCCGCTAAAACGGGTGCTTTGGGCACCCATTCAACGGCGTACGAAAGCGATGATCCCAGTATGGCTACAAAAAATAGTAAAATCGGGCTTATATTTTGAATGAATAATTTTCTCATCCTTAAAACTTATGAAACACTTGATAATCCATAAAACCGCTGCGGACCAGTAATTTACCGACCGCATCCAATTCCTGCCGGGTATTAAAAGGCCCCAGACGTACATAGTGGATGTCGGTTGTACCGCGATAACTCGTTCGTCCGAGACTAGGAACTAAATTCTGTTCTTTTAGCAAATGCATAACCCTGGATGCATTTTCTATCTCTTTATACGCACCTACTTGTATATAGCTGCGACGACGCTTGTTATCTAAGTTAGATACTTGGGTCTCGGGCTTAGAAACCGGCGCATCGATGACTTCTATGGTGACCGGTGCTAAGCCCACTTCGGTCATATCTATCTTTTTTGCTGCAGCGTAGGAAAGATCTACAATACGCCCTTCTACAAAGGGACCGCGATCGTTGACCCTAACGGTTACACTCTTTCCGTTATTATGGTTCAAAACCTTTATGTACGAGGGCAACGGCAGGCTTTTATGCGCAGCCGTCATTTGATACATATCGTAGATTTCTTGATTAGCGGTTAAGCGGCCGTGAAATTTTTTTCCGTACCAAGAAGCCAATCCGGTTTCGCGATAACCTACAGCTACCGGTTTGACATAGTAACGCCGACCTTTGACCACATACGAATATTCACCGGTCTTCGGCGTTGTGTCGGGTACATACTTGAATTTCTTAAATTTCTTAGGCAACGACATCGGAGTTTTCCATTGACCGACATCACTAATATTAGCAGCCGGAACAGTACACCCCGAGATAAGCATCAAGGCTATCGCAGTTATAACTATCGGATAGAAACTGGAACGTGTTTTGCTGCGCATGGTTTTATCGAGCAGTAATCTAATACTGTTGTTTAATAAGCTCACTCAGTTGATGAACTACCATTGCATAGCGATGGCTGTGGTTATATCTTGTAATGACATAAAAGTTATTATAACCCACCCAAACCTTAGGGACTAAACTTGCGTTTTCTTTTTCAAACTTAAACAGCGAGAATAAAGGTTCCTGCGGTTCAAAATTTTGGAGGCTAATATTGCGTTCTTTCAAATCCGCAACAGAAAGCCACGGCTTAAATTTTTTATCCAACAACGATTCGTAGTCGCCGCCTATCTCCACATAAACTCCTACCGGCTTTTGCGACATCCAACCGTGTCTTTTTATATAATTAGCTACGCTACCGATTGCATCGGCCCGACTATTCCATAAATCTCTGACACCGTCATTATCAAAATCAACCGCATAACTCCTATAACTGCTTGAAATAAATTGTCCCGTTCCCATGGCACCGGCGTAAGAGCCTTTGAGTTTATCGCATTGCAGTGTACTTTCTTGACGACACAGTAACAAAAACTCGCTTAGTTCCTGCTTAAAAAAATCGGCTCTGCGAGGATAATCAAAACCTAAGGTGACCAGTGTGCTGAATACCGGAAAACTACCGGTGTTTCTTCCATAAAAGGTCTCTACACCGATAATTGCAACGATCAGTGATGCCGGCACACCGAACTCCGTCTCGGCTTGCTCTAGAAAATCCTTATATTGTTCCCGAAACAATACACCACCGCTAATGCGCAACGGGGTAATAAATATTTCTTTGTATTCCGGCCACGGCTTAGCCTCCGCCGGCCTATCCATCGCCGCAATCGCTCGCTCTTGTTTTATCGCACCTTTGAATTTTTGCTCTAGATCGGCACGGTCAAATGCGTGCATAGCGACCATCTGATCTATATAGGCTTTAACATCGTCGCGTTTATAGTAATCCTCGGCAGCCGTGAAATCGGCCAGCAATAGAATTAAAAAAATACTAGGCAACAAACGCGCATACAAAAATACATTCATAATCTCTGACTCATCATCGGGCGGTGCCTAAGTACCGATATTAACATACCGAAAGATGCCAATACCGATACGACCGAACTTCCGCCATAACTCATTAACGGCAAAGGCACACCTACAACCGGTAGTAGCCCGCTAACCATGGCAACACTAATAAAAAAGTAGGTAGCAAAAGAAAATGTCAAGCTCCCTGCCAACAGGCGACCGAAATAATCCGCTGCGTTGAGTGTGATTATTATACCCCTAACAACTATGGCAAGGTATATTAAAATCAATAAACAGCAACCTATAAAACCAAATTCTTCGGCAAACACCGAAAAAACGAAATCGGTTGAATGTTCGGGAACAAAGCCCAAATACGACTGGGTGCCGTTCAACCAGCCTTTACCCCATAGCCCCCCCGAACCGATGGCAACCTTTGATTGATAAATATGATAACCGCCTTCGGCAAGGTAATTTTCCGGGTTTAAGAACACGATAATACGCTGCCTTTGATATTCGTGTAGCGAGTCCCATATCGGTACCGACAAAGAAGCCAACAAGACTACAAATAATAGAATCCACGACCATCGTATGCCGGCTAAAAAGATGACCCATGCAGCGGAGATAAAAATTAACACCGATGTGCCTAAATCGGGTTGTTTGAGAACTAAAATAATCGGTATCGCTACAACAATCAGTGCCAACAATATAGAACTTAACGACGGTGGATAGTGCTCACGACTTGCGAATATCTTGCAAAGGAATAAAGGCACCGCAAATTTAAGTATCTCCGACGGCTGGAAGGTTAGCAACCATAGATTGAGCCATCGTTGCGCGCCTCTGCCCACTTCTCCTACAATTAATACAAAAACTAGAAGTATCAAACCTGCGGCATATAATAACCATGCCCATCTGCGATAAACGATCAAAGGCACCGACGCAAACGCGATAAAGCAGACAAAGCCTATAGCCAAGCGCCACCCTTGCTTCCATAACAACTCGGTACTTTGCCCTCCCGAACTGTATAGCATGATTAAACCCAAACACGATAACGTAAGAAGCAAAATCAATAGCGGATAATCTATCTTTGAAAATATATCTCTCGCTAAAATTCGTAATTTAACAAAGGAAATGACATTCCAATTAGTAACATCGGTGACCATCTATTCGATATGCTCTAAAGCACTTAGAGTCGTTTTTCCGAAATAGGCATCTAAGACTCGGCGAGCAACCGGAGCTGCATATTTTGAACCGCTACCGCTATGCTCAACGACGACCGCAATTGCAATTTCCGGTGTCGACGGTGGTGCAAAGCCGATAAACATCGCATGGTCACGCAACTCTCTCTGCAATTCAACTTCTTTTTCTTTCTTTCTATCAAGAATACGACGAGTTTGTACGGTACCGGTTTTGCCGGCAATTTTATATTCGGCAAATTGCCCGATTCTATAAGCGGTTCCGTTGGGACGGTGTACCGTATCGATCATCGCGTCTATCACATAATCCCAATCTTGTTGCGAATTATCACTGAGCTGTACGGGTGATTCGGGTGTTTTCTTTTGCCACTCGGTCCGCCCTGTTTTGCGGTGTGCCTGCACTAAATAAGGAGTTACTTTTTTTCCTCTATTGGCAAGCGTTGCGGTCATTACCGCTAGCTGTAAGGGGGTTGCCAATAAATAACCTTGTCCTATGCCCATCATGATCGTTTCTGCCGGAAACCATTTTTCGTTGCGTTTAGAATATTTCCAGTGCGGGGTCGGCACCAAACCCGACGCCTCGGAAGTCGTATCAATTTTTGTTTTGTTTCCTAATCCAAATTCCTCAAGGAAAGAAGACAATTTCGACACACCCATGCGATAGGCGACATCGTAAAAGAATACATCGCACGACTGCGTTATCGACAAACTTAAATCGACTAAACCGTGTCCGTCCTTTCGCCAATCTCTGTAATGACGTTTGAAACCGGGAATCTGATAATAAGGGCCCGCATACATCCGATACGACGGATCCACGATTTTGAATTTCAAAGCAGCCAATGCGACTACCGGCTTGAGCGTAGAACCGGGTGCATACTGTCCACTAAGCGCACGATGAAAAAAAGGATTAAATGAATTATCGGCGTTTAGCTCTCGGTATTTTTTCTCCGAAAAACTATAGGTAAATAAATTAGGGTTGAAGGTCGGCTTACTAACCATCGCCAACACACCACCGCTACGCGGATCCAATACCACAACCGCCCCTTGATGTTCTGCCAATGCCTCGTAGGCAGCCCGCTGCAAGTGAGTATCCACAGTCAACATAATATCGTCGCCGGCCTGCGCGGGACGCAAATCGGTACTTGCGAGTATCTTTCTATGCGCATTAACCTCCACTCTACGCAAACCTAATTTTCCGCGTAGCATAGGTTCATAATATTTTTCTATGCCGGTCTTGCCTATATCATCCCGACGCAAATAATTTTTTTTATCAATTCTGCCTAAATCTTCGGAATCTACGGTACCGACATAACCTACGACATGCGAAAACAAATCATTCTCGGGATAATAACGAACTAGACGACCGACGACTTCTAGTTCCGGCATACGATAAAGTTCGGAAGCTATCCGTGCCACTTCCTCCTCGAATAGATTGGAGCGTAAAACCAATCTGTGGGAATTCGGATTTGTCCTAATTCTATTTTCCAAATCGGATAGTGCTCGGGCATCTAGATTCGACAAACTTTGCAACTTTTCTATAACGGTATCTCTATCGGTAATTAGATCGGGTAAAAGTTCGAGGTCGTAGCTCGTGCGGTTTCCCGCCAGGACCCGCCCTTTGCTATCGTATATAAGTCCACGCTGTGGGCTAATAGAAGTTAGATCGAAGCGATTGCCGTCCGATGTTGTTTGATAGTCGCTATATTGGGTAACTTGCAAATTATATAAGTTATATAGCAGTAATGAGAGCAACCCCAAAATAATAATGGCAGCGGTTATAACTCTAGCCTTAAAAAGTCGCTTGGGTATATAATCCGCCACTATTGGTAAATGCTATGATTTATAACGTTTGATGCTTTCGCTAATCTCTTGCTGCATTTTTTCGGGTGCCAACCAACCTTCTACTTTTACCCATTTATCGGCCTCGAGCTTCTTATAATGTTCAAAAAAGTGGACAATTTGATCAAGCAGATTTTGGTCCAACTGTTCTACACTTTCTATGTGGTCGTAGCCGCTATTCATACCTTTTTTAGGCACTGCCAGCAATTTAAGATCACGGCCCGATTCATCGCTCATGTCGAGCGCACCCAAAGGGCGACTCGGTATCACACACCCTACCATCAAAGGCACCGACGTGACAACTAAAACATCCAAGGGGTCACCATCCTCGGAGAGAGTTTGAGGAACAAAACCATAATTTGCAGGGTAATACATAGGAACATTCATAAACCTGTCAATCCATACCGAGTTACTCTCTTTATCCAGTTCGTACTTGATGGGATCGGCATGCGCCGGTATTTCTATGACAACGTTCAGTACCTCGGAAGTTGAGTCGGTCGCAGGTATTCTGTCTATATTCATGTTCTGAGATCTTTTATTGTTGAGCAGATGTTGCAACGGCATCGGTCACCATTTTCTGCAACTCACCTTTCTCAAACAGTTCAACCACGATGTCACACCCACCGACCAATTCACCGTTGATATAAATCTGGGGGAATGTAGGCCAGTTTGCAAAACGGGGTAGATTCTGAAAAATATCGGGATCCAACAATACATTGACATATGCGAATTCATGACCGCAATGTTGCAACGCCATAGCTGCCCTACTTGAAAAACCACATTGCGGCATCTGAGGGGTACCTTTCATATAGATAATAACGGCATTATCTTCAACCTGTTTTTTAATTTTGTCCATTATATTCATTGAGTTTCTCCAATCATAAAATCATTAAATTATATACAAAGTAAGCATTATCCTATTGTACAAGGCTTTGACGGAGATACAATATGACGGACGAAATAAAAACTCGTCCTTATTGAAAGGTCTAAATCAATAGAAAGCTGTGCGGCGGCGGTGATAGTATTTGACATCGCGAAACGATGCCCTGCCTTCTTTACCGACACCCATATAGAGTTCTTGTATATCCTCGCGTTCCATCATCTCTTTTGCACTACCTTTGGTAACAACACGGCCGTTTTCTATAACATAACCGTAATCTGCATAATTTAAGGCGATGACCGCATTCTGTTCGGCAACCAAGAAACTAACCCCTTCATTCTTATTTAAGTCCCTGACTATCCTAAACACCTCTTCGACAAACTGCGGTGCTAATCCCATAGAGGGTTCATCCAAAAGGATAAGGCGCGGACGCGCCATCAGTGCGCGACCTATCGCAGTCATTTGTTGCTCGCCACCCGATGTGAAACCGGTTAGACTTTTACGTCGATCCCGAATACGCGGAAAATACTCGTAGACTTTTTCTAAATCTTCTTTTATTTCGGCTTGGGTTGCCGTCTTTCTTATAAAAGAACCCGTTAATAGATTCTCTTCGACGCTAAGACGAGGAAAACAGTGGCGCCCCTCGAGAACCTGAACCACGCCTCCTTTGACTAGATCGTACGGCATCATTTCGGCAATATTATCACCGTTGTATTCTATAGAACCTTTGGTCACCACACCTCGTTCGGCATGTAATAAATTTGAGCATGCTTTGAGTGTAGTGGTTTTTCCGGCACCGTTGGCACCCAACAACGAGACGACACTCCCTTCGGGCACTTCCAAGGTTACACCGCGCAATGCCAGTATCACCTGACTATATACAACTTCTATGTTTTGTATCGATAGTAGTATTTTTCCTACCATAGCTTATCTTGATTCTCGATTAAAAAAAGAGGGCAGGAAGATATTTAATCTCCCTACCCTTATTCACATATAATTGATTATTTATGAATTAAATATCGAAGTTATCTCTATCTTCCGGATTGTTGCAATCGCGTTGCTTGAACTCAGGATTTTCTTCAACGTATTTTGCGGCGTTTTCATTCACGACTTGGCGAGAAAAATCGCTACTGCCGTCAATCCAATCGCTAATCAACTTCCACTCGCGTGCATTGGCATCCCATTGCTGGAAACGTGCCAAGTGCACAGCTGCATGATCCATGCAGGTTACCTGTATAGGCGGTACGACATCCATCAGACCCATTTCGTTCAGATCATCTTGGGTTAAGTGGATGTTTTCAAAACCCCAGCGCACTTGTGCGCTTGAAAGTTCTTTACCGAAACGCTTTTGCGCAACACGGATTGCCTCCGAAGACATAACCGCAGCCCAAAGGCCTAAGTTCCAGTAGACACTCCCTATGCGAGAACGATCTTCCAGATCACCTTTGCCTCGGTTGTAAAGACTTTCGATAATTTCCTGGGCCACCGGGAAATCGGTACCGGCACGATGCACTGTCACCGCTTGATAGCCGTCCGCCGTTTTACCGGCAGGAATTACATCTTCGTCCGAATTGCTCCACTCGTTGCCGATTAGATTAGACACCGAGTAGCCGGTGCGAGCGGCAGTCTGCATAGCGACCGGATTCATAACACCCCAACCTCTTAAAAAGACATAAGCGGGCTTGAGTTTACGAATCTTCAGCCATTGAGAACCTTGCTCGTTACCGGGGTGGGGAACTTCTATAGGCTCGTGTGTGAAACCGTATTGCTCACCTAATCCGGTCAAGAACTCATTGGCTTCACGGCCATAAGGCGAACCGTGATATAAGGTCACGATAGTCTCACCTTTGAGTTTATCCATGCCTCCCATTTGCTGACCCATGTGCTTAATCGTTGCAAAAGCAAAGTCATAAGCATTGGTGCCCAAAGGGAATTGATAAGGGAAAACATCGCCGCGTTCGGTTTCCGTTCTACCGTGGTTTACACTGATAATGGAAATTTTATCACGACGTCCTTGCTCAATTAGGCCGGATGATATACCTACACTCAGAGGGTCAAAATAAAGAGCTTCACCTAAGTCACTTTTCTTTTGACGGTGATAGCATTCTATACCTTTAGTTCTGTTGTATTCTGTTTCGCATTCGTCCCAGACTACCTTGACGCCACCAATACCACCATCGCGCTCGTTCAAGAGCGTGTAGTAGTCAATGATGCCTCCAAAATAGCCGGTACCGCCTGCGGCATAGGGACCAGTTCGGTAGACAGGCATAGGAACATAGTATTGCGCATCAGCTCCATGATTGCCTGCAGCTGCCGGGAGCGAACCCAACAACATGGTTACCATCGTGGTCGTAAGTACGAGTAATTTTTTCATTATTTCCTCCATAATTACTTTTGATCAAAAGTCACTGCGTCCTTGCAGCTTCCTTACTAAAATTTTAACTAGTTACTATTAACTAATTAACTAGGCTCCCTTAAGCTCTCGTCCTTGAGAAATTGCATAATGGAGTCTATCTAAACGAAGTAACCTACCATATATTCAAACATACTGCAATAATTCACAAAAATTATATTAAATTACTATGTTTTACTTGCCTCGATGGTGTGTAATATATTAATTTTAGCTGTTTCATGCGACTTTTGAATTTATGATAGACCACGCCCGCAGAGGCAGAATAGAGCCGCCGATTGAACCGGTAGGTTAATCGGCAATTCAATGATGTCCGTCCTAAAGTTTAATACTTGCACAAATCCAATCGCTTTGCGCCACCCGATAATGGTTTCCATATTTGACAACCACCCCGTCAGGCTCAATAGAACCGCCGATTGAACCGGCAGGTCAATCGGCGTGACTTTGTTCAGAACCTCAACATGATTGCTAATCGCATGCATTGCAAAATGCATAGGCCACCCCTCCGAAGGAGGGGAATGTACCGTCCTACAGTTTGTAGATACTTTTTCAACGACCTGATTTCATTTTATTGTAACATATACACTTGAAAATTCTTGAAATTAAAAATACCGCCCCTACATGTTAGTCAATTTGTTGTAGCACACATACCAACGAACAATCAAAACTCATAAATGCTGAATACTCTTCTCAAAAAAAAGTATCAAGTGCTTCTCGAAAAAGCGGATATAAAAATTAACGGCACCCGACCCTGGGACATACAGGTGCACAATGAAGATTTATACAAAAGAGTATCGCTACAAGGTTCCCTAGGTTTAGGCGAAGCCTATATGGACGGTTGGTGGGAATGCGAGCGCATAGAACAACTGGTGGTGCGAGTCTTCCGGTCCAAGATCTACGGTTCTATGAAATCCTTCTCGTATTTATACGATTTTTTTCTAAGTGTATGCCTCAATTTGCAGAAGATTAAGCGCGCTTTCCGCGTCGGAGAACTACACTACGACTTGGGTTACGAATTATTCGAAGCAATGCTCGATAAGCGTATGATTTATAGTTGCGGCTATTGGAAAACGGCAAATAACCTCGACGATGCGCAGGAGGCGAAACTCAAGCTGATCTTTGATAAGTTATTATTGAAACCCGGTATGCATCTGCTTGATATAGGCTGTGGTTGGGGTGGTGCCGCTCGCTACGCCGCCGAACATTACGATGTTTCGGTAACCGGTATTACAATTTCTAAAGAGCAAGCGCACTACGCACAAAATAACTGTCGCGGACTACCCATAGAAATACATCTGCAAGACTATAGAAAATTGAATACACAATACGATCGTATTTATTCAATAGGAATGTTCGAACATGTAGGCTATAAAAATCACAAAACTTACCTTCAAGCCGTACGCAATGCTTTAACACCGGAAGGTTTATCGGTACTCCACACTATCGGTAACAATACGACGAATTATATTACCGATCCTTGGATCTCCAAATATATATTCCCCAACTCTCTGATCCCTTCCGCAAAACAAATCACGACCGCTTGCGAAGATCGCTTCGTAATAGAAGATTGGCAAAATTTCGGGCTTGATTATGCCGAAACATTACTCGCATGGTTCGGTAATTTCAACGCACATTGGGAAAAACTAAAGCAAAGTTACGACCAGCGTTTTTACAGAATGTGGAAGTATTATTTGCTAAGTTGTGCCGGTGCTTTCTTGGCAAGGGATTGCAATACTTGGCAAATCGTCTTATCTCCGAACGGCACTCGGCAGTGCTATCACGCACCTAGATAACGCTAAAAAACCGGGGCAATGCGCACATGCCCCGGAATCCACTGAGAGATATGATATATAAATCCCTTAGTTCTCTTTATCTACCCTAGAGCGAGTTACTTTCGGGATAGGTACTTCCTCGGTAGGCATAACGTGTTCAATCGGTAAAACTTCGTTCTCTCGATCGGTTCCTACGCTTAGCATATCTCTATTTGCTTCTAAAATTGCCAATCCTATACCGTTCACCTTCAACAGATCGTCGACACGCTCGAAATGACCGTGCTTATCTCTGTATTCAATGATCGCAGCCGCTTTCACCGAACCGATATTATGCAATTCCGTAAACTGCTGCATCGTTGCAGTATTGATGTTGACCTCGGCATGAACAAAAGCGGTAAAGCAAAAAACTGCCGTTGTCATAATAGTTTTAAGTAAATACATAGTTTTTCTCCTTTAAGTTAATGAAAAGGACTATCTTAAAACCCTACATAATGGCAATTTTCGGCAATCCGTTAAACGGTAGCAAATATCCGACGAACGGTCATAGACCGTTTGTATACTGAATGATAGAACCGCCGATTGAGCCAAGTAAACCCGCCACTTGAGCCGGTAGGTCAGTCGGCGTGACTTCGTACGAAATCTAAATATCGTGTCCATTAGGGATATTACATATACCAAAATCAATCGGCGTGACGTCGTACAAAACCTCAACATCGGTATGTAGGACGGACAAGCTAGGGCTTGTCCTCACAGGCATAAAGTCATAGGGTGTGCAAATCGGATACCTTATATGATGCAATGATTATTTACTTTCAGTCTTTTCCTGCGTATCCTCCACTAGATCTATAGAATCACTGCTGTCCCAAGTATGGCAACTAGGGCATTGCCAATAGAGTTGGTGTGCCTTAAAGCCGCATTTTCCACACATATAAAAATAATCCGAACTGAGGTTTGCGTTGATCTCGTCAATCATCTGACGAATCATTTTATCTTCGAATAAATTGGTTCCTTTGAGTTTCTCTTCCATGAAAATCTTCAACACTTGCAACGGTGCGCGCTTAGTCTTTATTAAATAGAGTAAAAACTCCTCGGCTTCGTCTATACGCTCTGCTTCAAACAAAGCCTGTATGTAATTCACTATATATAAGACGGTCATATCTTTGATATCCAAGTTTTTTACATAGCGTGCATATTCACCCGGATTATACGGTGAAAAACATTTTTTAATTTTGGGCAATAAGATATCCGCATAGCCCGGGTAATCCGAAAAAGCCTGAGAATAGTACTTTAGTGCTTTTTCTCTATCTTGCTTGCTCAATGCCAGATCCCCTTGAATAATCTCTACCCTGATAGACGATTGCTTGAATGCTTGTGCTTTGGCTAAATACTTCTGAGCTTTGCCGTAGTTATGCTCGGACAATTCTTTTTCGGCAAGTTCACAGTAGTAATGAACGATATGTCGGCTATAGTCCGTACCCAAAGTCCGCAATCGCTGCGCACATGTAATAGCCTGATGCCAAGATTTCTCGGTCTCGTAAATCGCGACCAAACACCGATAGCCTCTTTGGAGCGTTTCCGGTGTACCTATCTTAATCAACCGCTTGAATATCTCTTCGGCATTGCTCAGTAAACCGGCGTGCAGATAATCCTGCCCCAATTCGTACAGTGCTTCGGACTTGGCTGTATCGCTCAAAGGTGCGCGTTGTATAAGATTGCTGTGTATACGAATCGCTTTTTCCAGTTCGCCTTTGCGACGGAATAAATTTCCCAATAAAACATGAGTTTCCAAAGTCGTCGTGTCGACTCGAAAAAATTTAATGAAAACCTCTACGGCTTTATCGGTTTGTTGATCGAGTAAATAATTTAGGCCTTTGATATATTCGGGCGCAATACTGCGCTTAGCATTGTCACGCTGGCTACTACAAGCCTGCCATCCGCTCAATGCCGCTATCGGTAATAGTGCAATCGGCACTAAAACCCAATACCAGTCAAATACTAAATTCCCCACTATACATCACCGTTTTTAATACTACCGATACCGACAGCCGGTTTCGCCGTGTGCTCAGTCGTTATCGGCATTATAGCCACCCGCTACAGTATCGTCGGGATCGACTCTGTTCAGGCGTTGGTTGACTATGCTACTGGGTTTGAAGTGAGGAATGTTTCGCCCGGAAACATGAACGATTTCTTTGGTTTTCGGATTACGCATGGTTTTAGGCTTCTTAAAATGTAAAGTAAAGGAACCAAAGCCGCGAATCTCTATACGCTCGCCTAGGCTCAGTACCTGACTCAAATAATCAAAAGAACTCTGCACGGCGAGCTTAACATCCTCGTTCTGCAACCGATCTTGTTTGTCCGCTATTCGCTCTATCAAATGCGAGCGACTCACTACTGATTCGGAGTCCATCGGATTTCTTTTAGTACCTCAATTTTTGCTGGAGAACAATCCTTTAATAACATCCCCCAATGAAGTCTTAGCAGGCTTCTTGGTGGTATAGCCTTTGGCTATTTCTTTTTGTTCGTCTTTCTCTTTTCTCTTTACCGATAAATTGATTCTACAATTTCTTCTATCAATACCGATGATTTTAGCTTCTATTTCTTTTCCTTTTTCTATTTCTATTCCAACCGGGGAATCCTCGCCGTCTTTCTCATGCACCAGCTCGGAATACGGTATATATCCTCTCACGTGCTCGGCCAAATTAATCATCACATATTTGTCACCCGCACTTATCACCGTACCTTTCACGACCGAACCTTTGGGATATATGTTTAGATAATCACCCATAGGATCTACGTCAAGTTGCCTAATGCTCAAAGAAACCCTGTTACGCTTAACATCGACTCCTGTTAGAGCAAACTTAACCGTATCACCTTTTTTATATTTGCGTATCGCTTGTTCGGGGTGTTCTATATTAGAAATATCATTAATGTGAACCAAACCGTCTATACCGAAATCTCCCAAACCCACGAAAATTCCGAAGTCGTTGATAGATTTAATCCGACCTTCCATTTGGGTTCCGGGCGAATGTGCCTTAGCAAACTCTTTCCATGGGTTCGGAACACACTGTTTAATACCCAGCGATATTCTACGTTTCTCTTTGTCAATATCAAGTACCATGACATCTATCTCTTCACCTTCGGATACGGCTTTAGACGGGTTTATAGTTTTATTTACCCAGTCCATCTCGGAGATATGCACTAAACCTTCCACATTGTCTTCTATTTCTACGAAACAACCATAATCGGTGATGCTGGTGACCTTGCCCTTGATACGTTCCCCTTTAGGGTAGCGTTCAATTAATCTATCCCATGGATCTTCACTCAGCTGCTTGAGTCCCAAAGAGATACGATTCTTTTCTTTATCAACCTTAAGTATTTTGACATTGATCTCATCACCCACGGATAATACTTCGGAGGGTCGGTGTATGCGCTTCCATGCCATATCGGTAATATGAAGCAACCCGTCAAAACCGTTAAAACCGACAAAGGCACCATAATCGGTAATATTTTTTACTACGCCTTTTACAACCGTTCCACTTTCCAAATTTTTCAGCATTTCTTCTCGATCAATGCTTCCTTCCGTTTCTAACGCCGCCCGTCTTGAAATAACAATATTATTACGATTACGGTCGAGTTTGATCACCTTAAAATCTAAGGTTTTGCCTTCAAGATGCTCAAGTTCGCGCGTCGGCTGTATATCGGCTAGAGAGCCCGGTAAGAAAGCCTCTATACCCAAAATGTAGACTATAAATCCTCCTTTAACTCTCCCTTTCAGGACACCTTGAACCGTGCTACCAGCCTTGTAGATCTCCTCCAACCGCTGCCATGCTTCAATAATCTTCGCTTGTTCACGGGATAGCACCGTCTCGCCGAAACCATCCTCTAGACTTTCTACGGCGACTTCCACAAGATCTCCTTCATTGACCTCCAGTTCACCGTCGGTGTCGTAAAATTGCTCTATCGGTATAACACCCTCCGATTTTAATCCCGCATTAACAATGACACTGGTTTTGGTAATATCGGTTACCTTCCCTTTAATCAGAGAACCTATATCTATCTTTTGATTTTGCATTTTCTGCGAATCAAAAATATCGGAAAAATTTTCCATCAAATTATCTTGCCTCTTTCAGTTTAATTCAACCTTTACTACATCCATCAGCTCATCTACAACTTCGGCTATAGATAGATGCGTTGTATCCAATACAACTGCATTATCGGCGATTTTCAATTGCGCAATAGACCGTTCGCTATCGCGTTGATCCCTCTGTAGTAATTCTTTATTTAGCGTGTCTAGTTTAGCATAAATACCGCGTTGTCTCAATTGTCGATATCTTCTACGGACACGCTCTTCTATATCTGCCTGCAAGAATATCTTCAACGGTGCATCGGGAAAAACGACCGTTCCCATATCGCGTCCATCCGCCACCAACCCGGGCAAAGCCCTAAACCGCCTCTGCATCGGCAACAAAGCATTGCGCAAGGCAACACTTTCTCCTGCCGCCGAGGCGATCTCGGCATAATCTTCGCCGTAAATATCGTCTTCCACAGGGATGCCGTTTAAGTAGGTCTGAATCTGCTCGCCATCTAAGATAAATTTTAGGTCGGTAGCGGCGACCAAAGTTTCTATTTCCAAAACATTATCTAAGGCAATATTCCGTTTATAGAGTTGCATACCTAGTACACGATACAAAGCACCGCTGATCAAAATGTGATAACTCAGCTTTGTCGCTAAGCGACGAGCGATCGTGCTTTTGCCCACACCCGAGGGACCGTCTATTGCAATGACCGGTATTTCTGCCATCTTATACGGATAGATTAAACCCTATGCTATTCGCTGTTCCAACGAAATCGGGAAACGAAGTTTCAATATTTCGGCATCGGCGTACGGAAATAACATCGCCGGCAACGGCACCCGCCACAGCGAACGCCATGGCCACGCGATGATCGTCAAAACTCTCCACCACGGCACCTTTTAAGCGACCCCCTTCTATGGTCATCCCGTCGCGATGAACTTCAACCGCAATCCCGCAACTACGCAAACCTTCCGCCATCGCCGTGATGCGGTCGCTTTCTTTGACCCTCAGCTCTTCGGCACCACGCAAATGTGTGTATCCTTCGGCGCATGCCGCAGCGATAAATAAAGCCGGAAATTCATCTATAGACGACGGCACCCAATGTCTAGGGATATCCACACCTTTTAGTTTTGCGAAGCGTACACGCAGATCACCGACCGGTTCGTTGCAGACGAGCTGCCGATCCAGTATCTCTATGTCGGCACCCATACGGCGAAGAATCCGTATTGCACCGCTGCGCGTATCGTTTAAGCCTACGTTTTCTATAACAATATCGCTATTCGGAACTATAGAAGCTGCGACTATCAGAAATGTAGCCGAAGAAATATCACCCGGCACATCGATGTGCGTTGCTTTGAGGCGACTGCCTCCCGTCAAGCGCACCATAAGCCCTTGCCGCTCAACCCGATAACCAAAGTTACTCAACATTCGTTCGCTGTGATCACGGCTCGGCGTCGGTTCAACGATAACGGTCTCTCCGTGTGCATCTACGCCGGCGAGCAATAATGCCGATTTGACTTGTGCGCTTGCAATCTTCAGTTCGGTACGCACGCCCTGCAGATGTTTGACGGGTTTGATAATCACCGGTGGCGTACCGTGTTCCGAAGTATCAATATCTGCGCCCATCTTCAATAGAGGATCAACGACTCGGCGCATCGGACGACGGCTTAAGGAAGCATCGCCGCTTAAGGTTAGCGAAATTTTCTTTCCCGCCAACAATCCGGTGAGCAGGCGTATAGAAGTTCCCGAATTACCCAAATCTATAACTTGATCGTCGGCGCATAATCCGCCGCTACAACCGTGCACTCGTATTAAATCATCTGCAGACTCTATGTGCACCCCCAATCGGATTAGGGCTTGCATCGTTGCCAGGCAATCGGCACTATGCAAAAAATTAGATACCTCGCTGATACCGTCGGCAATCGCGGCAAACATTAGTGCGCGATGGGATATTGACTTATCGCCGGCAACACCGACTATGCCGTTCAAAGATTCGACAGGGCTGGAATAAAGGGTGTCCGGCATCGTTATATTTTTAAGCGCATTATGCGAAAATTTCGAGTTAGTCTTTGAGATTCAAATTTTTCTTTTCGGCTACCGTTTTTTCCAATAATTCGAGCAACCGGTCGTTGTGTTTGCTTTCTATCATCTTGCGTATTGCACACACGCTTTTCTCAAAGGCTTTTATAGATCGGAGTAGATAACCTTCGTTTGCAATAAATACATCTCGCCACATCGTCGGATTACTCGCTGCGATACGCGTAAAGTCTTTCAAACCACCGGCGGAAAAACCGGTGTTTACACCGGACTGCTCCAGCGAGTTTATCAGTGCATAAGCGACGATATGCGGCAAGTGGCTCGTCGCAGCAAACAATTCATCGTGCCGTGCCGCCGATAATACTTCAATTTTAGCCCCGACTTTGCGCCACAAGTCTCTTACTACATTCACTGCGATCTCGTCGGTTTGTTGCTCCGGCGTTAGAAACACATATCGCGAAATAAACAAATCCTTTGCTGCCGTAACCGGGCCGCTATTCTCGGTTCCTGCGATAGGGTGCGCCGGTACCATGCGAGTAGGCATATTGCCCCAAACCGAACACGCATCGGCGATTACACTGCACTTAACACTACCTACATCGGTGATGACAGTCGACTCGGCTGCGCTTTTGATATGCTCAAAAATACTGCGAACTGCACCTATGGGCGTTGCCACAACTAAAATATCGCAGTGTTCGACAAGCGCAAGCGGGTTCTCTTTGAATCCGTCAAATGCCGCCCTTTCCATCGCCTGCCTTGCGTGCGTCTCGTCGGTATCGCATCCTAAGATACTTTGATCGGGGTCATGATTTTTTAGTGCCAATGCCAACGACGTACCGATTAGACCGGTACCGACGATGCCGACAACGGAATGATCTATGTCTTCCATCATTCGCGTTCCAGTATTCGCTTTAGCGTCTCTAAAAAACGTCGGTTTTGTTCCGCAGAACCTACCGTCACTCGTAAATGCCGTGGCATATCGTAATTTTCTATCGCGCGTATAATCACACCCTGTTCCAACAATGCATTATAAATTACCGGTGCCCGGGCTCCGACTTCTATGCATAAAAAATTAGCCGCCGACGGCAAACAATTCAAACCTAGTTTGTTACATCCGTCCGATAAATAAGCCAAACCTTCGCTATTCAACCGTATGCTCTTCTCGAGATGTGCCGTATCGTCGAGTGATGCAATCGCGGCTTTCAACGCTAAAACATTATTATTAAAAGGTTGACGCAAGCGGTTGAATAAATCGGCAATCTCAACCGATGAGAATGCATAACCTATGCGCAAACCGGCGAGTGCATAAATTTTAGAGAAAGTTTGAGTAACAATCAGGTTCGGGTATTCATCCAACCACTTTGACATATCGGGATAGTCGGAAACTTGTGCGTATTCTGCATACGCTTGATCGACGACAACGACGATATGCTCGTCTATAGACCGCATGAACTTTCTAAGATCGCCTTCTTTAAGCCAAGTGCCTGTGGGATTATTGGGGTTGGCAATAAATACAACTGCGGTACGCTCGTCTATCACATCTAAAAAACGGTTCAAGTCGTGTCCGTAAGGCATCTCGTCATCGGTGGTTCTCGGTATCGCCCGATGCGCTGCCGCACCCGAGATTCGGGTTGCCAAAGCATACACTTCGAAGGCATGCTCGGAATAAACTGCATTTTTACTTTTATCCAAAAAGCAACGGGCAACGAATTCCAACAACTCGTTAGAACCGTTGCCTAGAGTAATCCGGTTGGCCGAAATACCGTGCCGTTCGGCAAGCCTGGCTTTGAGTAGCAAGCCACTACCACTCGGATAAAGATGTACCTGATCGGCGTGGTCGCCCATCGCTGCTATCGCATGAGGGCTGGGACCCAAAGCGTTCTCGTTCGAGGACAGCTTAATCGCTTCAAGTGTCGTAGACGATTTCCCCAAATCCTCGACACTCTTACCCGGTTGATAAGGTTTTATATCGAGTAAGGGGGGCAAGCAATGTTGTTCGGGCTTAAAAGTCATCGTTTTTTGTCTCTATCGGTAGTTGATTATAAAATCCTAAACATCCATCCTCTATCAAATCGAATATATGCGTATAAACATTCATCGCATTGTCCGTCTCTTGCATCAATACCTCTTGATTGCCGAAGTATTTTGAATAAGACATTATATACTCGGGTTTGTTGTTCCCTTCCATCCAACGCCGAACCGGTTCATAATGCGCTTGTTCAAAGATGAATACCCGATTATAGCTTTGCGGGTTCAGATCTCGCAACGGTGTTGAACGATAAGCGGATAAATCATAGCCACGCCTTGAAGCAACATCGTTTATCATTGCATCACAGGGGCAACCGTAGCAAGCCTGAATACCTGCCGAGTCAACATGCATCGCCAGGGATGTTTGATTTTTAATATACTCGAAAACCGCGTGTCCGACGATCGAACGACACGTATTCAGAGCACATACGAAAAGTAATGCCGGGGTATTAAACTGTGTCTTCGGCGGTCTTGGCATCCTCTTTTTCAAGAGTGCTTTGCAGGTTCATTTCAAATGCATCCATTAAATTTTTCTCGGGAACATCCCAAGCCGTGCCCGCCGGAATCAAGCGACCGACGATTACATTCTCCTTTAATCCCCTTAGCATATCTCGGGAACCTTTGATCGCCGATTCGGTCAATATCTTCGTGGTCTCTTGGAAAGAAGCTGCGGAAATAAACGATTCGGTCGATAAAGAAGCTTTTTTGATGCCTTGTAGTAATGCCTCGTACTTAGCCGGTTTTTTGCCCGCAGCTTCAAGATTTTTATTAATCTCTGCGAGCTTGATTTTTTCTACGGTGTCGTCTACCAAATAATTGCTGTCGCCGGGGTTTACTATACGCACCCTGCGCATCATCTGCCTGATAATGACTTCTATGTGCTTATCGTTAATTTTCACGCCTTGTAGTCTATAGACATCTTGTATTTCTTTGACCAAATAATCTGCCATTTCGTTGATGCCCAGTAACCGTAAGATATCGTGCGGATTTCTCTCACCTTCGGATATGACCTCACCTTTCTCTACATACTCACCTTCGGCGATTTCTATGCGACGCCATTTAGGCACCATTACATGATGCATTTCTTGCTTACCGGTGATAACTATTTTTTGCTTGCCGCGAATTTCTCTATCAAAACTAATAGTGCCCGAACACTCTGCCAAAATAGCCGCTTCTTGAGGAATGCGAGCCTCGAATAAATCGACAACTCTCGGCAAGCCTCCGGTGATATCACGTGTTTTAGAACTCTCTTGCGGAATACGAGCGATGGTGTCGCCGATATTGATCTTATCTCCATCGTCTACGGTGACTATCATGCCCGGCATCAACCGATAGTGTGCCGTTCTACCGTCGCCTAGCCTTATTTCCTTACCTTTTTGAGTGATAGAAATCGCCGGTGTTTGATCTTTTACCCCGGGCATGACCACATAGGTACTCATTCCGGTCATATCGTCGGTTTGTTTATAAACGGTGCTACCCTCGGTGAAATTTTCTAAACTAATTGTCCCTCTGGTTTCGGCAATGACCGGATGTGTATGGGGATCCCAGTTGACAATGACCGTACCGGCTTGCACGGCATCTCCTTCTCTATGGCTCAAACGCGCACCGTAAGGAATTTTGTAACGTTCTCTCTCGTTACCCGCCTCCGTAACGATGCTAATCTCTCCGGATCGGGAGACAACGACGTAATCATCTTTGTGTTTTATCAGCTTGACTTTGTGTAGACGAATAATACCGTCGGTTTTGGGCGTAATACTATTGACCGAAACCGAACGGCTTACCGCACCGCCTATGTGAAAAGTTCTCATCGTCAGTTGGGTACCCGGCTCGCCTATAGATTGTGCGGCGATAATACCTACCGCTTCTCCTTCGCTCACTAAACTACCCCTAGCCAAATCGCGCCCATAACACATCGCACAAACACCGTGAGCAGACTCGCACGTAATAGGAGATCGCACTTTAATTTGGTCTACACCGTATTTCGTCAGCAACGCGACTTCTTTCTCGTCCAGCAACGTGTCTTTTTCAATAATTGTCTTTTTATTCACTTTTAGATCTTCTGCGAGCACTCTGCCCAGAGCACGCTCGGACAAGCTCTCCACAACTTCCCCACCTTCTATATTAGACTTCAGATAGATACCTTCATTGGTGCCGCAGTCTTTCTCAATGACAATAACATCTTGTGATGCATCAACCAATCGGCGCGTTAAATAACCCGAGTTAGCCGTTTTAAGTGCGGTATCTGCAAGACCTTTGCGGGCACCGTGCGTAGAAATAAAGTACTGCAAAAGGTTTAATCCTTCTCGGAAATTTGCGGTAATCGGCGTTTCAATAATAGAACCGTCGGGTTTCGCCATTAGGCCGCGCATCCCGGCGAGTTGTCGAATCTGTGCAGCGGAACCGCGAGCTCCCGAGTCCGCCATCATAAATATAGAGTTGAACGAAGGTTGAGGGGACTTTTTACCTTTGTGATCCTTGACTATTTCGGTACTCAATTCGTCCATCATGTGGGATGCAATACGGTCGTTGGCATTAGACCAAATATCAACCGTTTTGTTATATTTTTCACCGCTGGTCACTAATCCTGCTGCGTACTGACGCTCTATATCTTTAACTTCGTTCTCTGCTTCGGTTAAAACAGCTTGTTTATCGCGAGGAATAACCATATCATCGACACCGAAAGAAATTCCCGCCTTTGTCGCATAATAAAAGCCGGTATACATTAGTTGGTCGGCAAAGACCGCAGTCGCCTTGAGCCCTGCTTCTCTATAACTCACATCTATAAGCTCCAGTATACGGCGTTTATCCAATACTCTATCAACCAATTCAAAAGCTAATTCCTCGGGTAAAATACGAGACAAGATGGCACGGCCGGTCGTGGTTTCGGTTAGCTGTAACCGACTTTTTCCCGGTATTTTCAGACGTACTTTAATTTTTGCATGCAAATCAACTTGCTTGGTTTCATAAGCTCGCTGGACTTCATCCAAATCGGCAAATAGACTTCCTTCGCCTTTGGCATTGATGCGCTCACGCGTCATATAATACAAACCCAAGACGATATCCTGCGTAGGAACGATGATAGGAGATCCACTCGCCGGTGAAAATATATTGTTGGTGGACATCATCAAGCAACGCGCTTCGGCTTGAGCCTCTAGAGACAAAGGCACATGCACCGCCATTTGATCGCCGTCAAAATCGGCATTAAAGGCGGTACAAACCAAAGGATGCAACTGTATTGCCTTGCCTTCGATCAAAATCGGTTCAAATGCTTGTATACCCAAGCGGTGCAGAGTCGGTGCTCGATTTAACAGCACCGGGTATTCTCTGATAATTTCGTCTAAGACATCCCAAACTTCCGGACCTTGTTTTTCAACCAACTTCTTGGCATTTTTGATCGTGTCTACAACCCCTCTCAGATAGAGTTTGCTATAGATAAAAGGTCTAAACAACTCCAGTGCCATTTGTTTAGGTATCCCGCACTGATGGAGCTTTAGCGAAGGTCCTACGACAATGACCGAACGCCCGGAATAATCAACGCGCTTGCCGAGTAAGTTTTGGCGAAACCGTCCCTGTTTGCCCTTAATCATATCGGCTAGGGATTTCAGCTGTCGTTTATTGTTGGCAACGGCGACGCGACCACAACGACCGTTATCGAGCAACGCATCGACCGATTCCTGTAACATACGCTTCTCGTTGCGCACGATAATATCGGGTGCCTTGATTTCGAGCAACCGTCTTAAACGATTGTTTCGGTTAATGACCCTACGGTACAAATCGTTTAAGTCCGAACTTGCAAAACGACCGTCGCTCAAAGGCACCAGAGGACGCAAATCGGGCGGTAATATAGGCAACACCGTCAAAACCATCCATTCGGGCTTGTTACCCGATTCTATAAAAGATTTGACGAGTTTAAGACGCTTGGTCAAACGTTTGATCTTCGCCTCGGACTTGGTTTTGGAAATATTTTCCCGCAACTCTATAGTTTGTTTTTCTAAGTCCAAATCTTGGAGCAACCTCATAATGGCTTCCGCCCCCATACCGACCTCGAACTGCTCGCCTTGTTCTTCGATGATGTCAAAGTATTCATCGTCGGTGAGTATTTGCTTTACTTTCAAGTCGGTCATGCCACTATCGAGTACTACATGACTTTCAAAATACAAAACGCGCTCTATATCGCGCGGTGCCATATCGAGTAACAGCCCTATTTTGGAAGGAAGCGACTTAAGGAACCAAATATGGACGACCGGGCTGGCAAGATCTATATGTCCCATCCGTTCTCGCCGGACACGCGAAAGGGTTACCTCAACGCCGCATTTTTCACAAACCACGCCGCGGTGTTTGAGACGCTTATATTTACCGCACAGACATTCGTAATCTTTAATAGGTCCGAAAATTTTAGCGCAAAACAATCCGTCGCGCTCGGGTTTTAAGGTTCTATAGTTAATCGTCTCCGGTTTTCTTACTTCGCCGTAAGACCATGAACGAATTTCATCCGGAGATGCAATACTAATCTTTAGAAAATTAAATTTTTTCTCGTCGTACTGCGATTTTTTTAGTATGTCAAATACACCTTTCATCTACTTCTCTCCTTAATAATCTTAAGACTCTTAGACTCTTTCTGCTCGAGATCCATATTGAGACCTAAAGAACGTATTTCTTTGACCAAAACATTAAAAGACTCGGGAATATTCGCTTCGACATTGCAGTTGTTATTGACTATGCTTTTGTACACTTTATTCCGTCCGCGTACATCGTCCGACTTAACGGTCAGCATCTCTTGCAAAACATGCGCAGCACCATAAGCCTCGAGTGCCCATACCTCCATCTCACCGAAACGCTGCCCGCCGAACTGTGCTTTACCTCCCAAAGGATGCTGAGTAATCATGCTATAAGGGCCTGTGGCACGTGCATGCATTTTGTCGTCAACCATATGATTTAACTTCATAATATACATATAGCCAACCGTAATCGGTCTGTCGAATAAATCGCCGGTTCGCCCATCTTGCAAAACTGCCTGTCCGGATTCCGGCAATTCGGCCAAAGACAACATGCCTTTTACTTCCTTTTCTTTAACACCGTCGAAAACCGGTGTTGCAATAGGTATGCCATTGCTTAAATTATCGGCTAAACTTAATATTTCCTTATCTTTGATCTTTTGCAAGTTTTCCCTGTGAACCATATCGCCTTCGTTATAATCATAAATTTTCTGGAGGAAATTGCGTATCGTAGATGCTTTATCGCCGCCGCTACGCATCTTTCCGATATTCCATCCCAAAGCCTTGGCAGCCCACCCTAAGTGAGTCTCTAATACTTGCCCGACATTCATCCGAGAAGGCACACCTAGCGGATTCAATACAATATCCACCGGCGTGCCGTCTTCTAAATAAGGCATATCTTCGGTAGGGACTATCGCCGACACGACCCCTTTGTTACCATGCCGACCGGCGAGTTTATCCCCCGGTTGTATGCGCCGTTTGACCGCTAGATAAACCTTGACCGTTTTCAAAATATCGGGCGGCATCACATCGCCGGCTTGTAACTTATCCTGCTTTTTCTTGAAATTCGCTTCTAATCGCGCCCGTTGCTCTTTCAAACGCTTTGCCAATTTTTCCAGCTGCAAACTCACTTCATCGTTTTGCATCCGTATGCTAAACCATTTGTCGCGCTCCAGTTGGTCCAAGTAAGGCTGTGTGACTTTCATGCCTTTTTCCAATGCATTCGGACCCCCGGCTACGATCTTGTTGAAGATTAAATTTTTAACCCGATTGAAAACATCGTTTTCGTAGATACGCAACTCGTCGTTATAGTCTTTGCGCGCCTTTTCTATCTCCTGCTTTTGTATCTCTTTCGCACGATTATCCTTGGGGATGTCTTCCCGAGTGAAAATTTTAACGTCGACGACAGTACCCTCTATACCGGAAGGCACGCGTAAAGAATTGTTCTTTACATCCGAAGCCTTTTCGTCGAATATCGCCTGTAGCAATTTTTCTTCCGGCGTTAAAGGACTCTCGCTCTTCGGTGTCACTTTGCCGACTAAAATATCACCGGATTTGACTTCGGCACCCATATAAACGACACCGGAATCATCTAATTTAGATAATAGACTTTCGCTAACATTCGGTATATCGGCAGTAATTTCTTCGTCACCCAGCTTGGTGCTGCGTGCCACGCAAGTAAGTTCCTCTATATGAATAGAAGTAAAACTATCTTCCTCTACGACGCGATCGGAAATGAGTATGGAGTCTTCATAGTTGTAACCGTTCCACGGCATAAAAGCTACCAATACATTCTTGCCCAAAGCCAACTCTCCTAAATCGGTTGCCGAACCGTCGGCTAAAACATCTCCTTGCTCTATCGTATCACCGACTTTGACCAAAGGACGCTGATTGATGCAGGTGTTATAGTTTGAACGCATATATTTGGTCAGTTCATAAATATCTACACCTGCTTCGTCGGCAGAAACTTCTTTATCGTCCACTCGTACGACAATCCGTGCTGCGTCCACCGTATCAACTACACCACCTCGGCGAGCTACCAATAGCGCACCCGAATCGGTTGCGACAGTCGCCTCCAAACCTGTTCCCACCAAAGGCTTTTCGCTGGTCAGTAGCGGTACCGCCTGACGCTGCATATTGGATCCCATCAATGCACGGTTTGCATCGTCGTGTTCCAAAAACGGAATAAGTGCCGCCGCTGCCGAAGCAATCTGCTTTGGGGAAACATCTATTAATTGCACCTTATCCGGTGGAAATAAGCTAAATTCGTTATTTTTTCTACACGAAACAAATTCTCCGACTAATTTGTTTTGCTCGTCGACTTCGGCATTTGCTTGCGCAATGACATACTCTCCTTCTTCTATCGCAGATAAAAATCGAACTTTATCGGTGACTACGGAATTCTTAACTTCCAAATAACAAGTTTCTATAAAACCGTAATTGTTAGGATGTGCATAGACTGCCAGTGAGTTAATCAATCCGATATTAGCCCCTTCGGGGGTTTCTATAGGACACAATCGACCGTAGTGCGTGGGATGCACATCTCGGACCTCAAAACCGGCGTGTTCGCGTGCCAATCCACCCGGACCGAGTGCCGAAATCCGACGTTTGTGGGTGATCTCGGACAGCGGATTATTCTGCTCCATAAATTGCGACAGTTGACTAGAACCGAAAAATTCTTTTATCGATGCCGAAACAGGTTTTGAGTTAACTAAATCCTTGGGCTTCAATTTGTCAACTTCTGCCGTTGCCAGACGTTCTCTAACGACATGCTCAACCCGAACCAAGCCGATTCGCAATGCGTTGCCTACCATTTCACCCACACAGCGTACTCGGCGATTTCCCAAGTGGTCAATATCGTCCACCGAACCTTCACCGTTATGTATGCTTATGAGTGTTGCGATGACATCGACGATATCCTTCTTGTCTAATGTGTTTGCACCGGACTTCGAAGTTCTTTTCAGACGACTGTTGAATTTCATGCGTCCCACTTCGGACAGATTGTAACGAGCCGGGTTACTGAATAGATCCACAAATCTAGTTTTGGCATGTTCTTCCGGGGGTTGTTTCTCACCCGGATGCATCCTGCAGTAAATCTCAAAATAAGATGCCAGCTGTGTACGAGGACATATATCGATGTTTAGAGTGTCCGAAATATAAGGTCCGCGATTGATATCGTTCACATAAATTATTTCAAAACTGTCTATGCCCGAAGCCTCAAATTTTCTCAACCAAGCTTCGGTTATCTCTTCGTTGACTCTTGCCAGCAGTTCACCGGTTTTAGGATCGACAATG
Organism: uncultured candidatus Poriferisulfidus sp.; assembly: GCA_965215125.1. Classification (GTDB taxonomy): domain Bacteria; phylum Pseudomonadota; class Gammaproteobacteria; order Poriferisulfidales; family Oxydemutatoraceae; genus SP5GCR1. The sequence goes on from OZ244052.1 coordinate 504,848, forward strand.
TCTTTCGCATGTACCCTGCCGAATAGGTATGTGCGAGGAATTATCAGCTTTTTCAGTCTGGATTTTTCCAGCTCTTTAATGTGTGAAATATTGATACGTCTATTGGCTTTGATGATTATGCGAGACGGGGTCTCTATAGCAAAATCCAAAGTCTGACCTCGCAAACGCTCGGGCACGAGTTCCATGCTATAGGTACCCTTTTCGTATTTAATGGTTTCCAACTCGAAGAAAGTGCTCAATATTTCCTCGTCGCTCATCCCTAAAGCTCTAAGAAAAACCGTAACGGGTATTTTGCAACGCCTATCTATACGGACATACAAACAATCCTTAGAGTCAAATTCAAAATCCAACCAAGAACCGCGATAAGGAATGATTCGCGCAGTATAGGTGGACTTACCCGCACCTTGTGTTTTTCTTTTATCGTGTTCAAAAAAGACACCCGGAGAACGATGCAACTGTGACACTACGACACGCTCGGTTCCATTGATAACGAAAGTTCCGGTATCGGTCATCAACGGCAACTCACCCATATAGACTTCTTGCTCCTTAACTTCTTTAGGCGCGCCTATTTTGTTCCCGGCTTTCCTCTCATAAAATATCAAACGCATCGTAACATGAAGAATCGCTGCATAAGTACGCCCCCTCAACTGACATTCCCTAACATCAAAGAGCGGGTCGCTTAGACGATAGCTGACAAATTCAATAGTTGCCGTCTTGGAATGACTCACTATCGGAAATATAGATTTGAATATAGCTTGCAAACCTATATCTTTTCTATCCTTTTCGGCTATGTCGCTTTGTAAAAAGTCTTGATATGAAGATATCTGCATCTGCAACATATAAGGAATATGATGTCTTTCCACAAATTTTCCGAAACGTTTGCGTATGCGCTTCTTCGCTGTATAGCTATAAGACATGTGTTAGTCCCCTATGACGGTGATTGCTCGGTGTCGCGCAATATCGTACACTGGCTGCGTCGCACGCAGCCGGCTTAAATATCATAAACTGCAATTGATTCTGCTTATTTAAGTTCAACGGAAGCCCCTGCCTCTTCCAGTTGCTTCTTCATTTCTTCGGCTTCTTCGGTTGCTACCCCCTCTTTAACGGTGGCTGGTGCGCCCTCAACCAGATCTTTAGCCTCTTTGAGACCTAGGCTGGTAGCCGCCCTAACTGCTTTGATTACCGCAACTTTGTTATCGCCAAAACCGGTCAATACGACATCAAAAGCACTTTTAGCTTCCTCTTCCGCATCTGTAGCACCACCGACAGCGACCGGTGCCGCTGCAACCGCAGCCGCCGACACACCGAATTTTTCTTCCATCGCCGAAACTAAATCAACAACTTCCATAACCGACATATTAGAAATAGCGTCTAGTATCTCTTCTCTTGAAACAGCCATTTTATTTACTCCTTACTCTATTTATAAATGAACAACTTAAAATCTTTAACTTTGCTCTTTTAGCTCGCGTGTCGCTGCCACGACACGTACTACTTGCACCACAGGTGCTTGAATCGTTCTTAGCAATTTCTCTATCGGTGCCTTCATAACCGCCATCATCAAACCAAGTGCTTGTTCGTAAGTCGGCAATTCGGCAAGTTTCTTAAGTTTTGAAATATCGTGTAGCTCACCGTCTAAGGAAATTAGTTTAACTTCAATATCTTTAATCTCCTTAACAAGACTATGGATGATGCGCGCAGCAGCAGCAGGGTCATCCAACGAAAAGGCAACCATCATAGGTCCCGATAAGTGTTCGTTCATACAAGCGAAGGGCGTGTCCGCTAGCGCGCGTTGGGCAAGATTATTTTTGATCACCCGAATACGCACACTCTGCTCGCGCGCCTGCTTGCGCAAATCGGTCATTCGATTTGCAGCAATGCCGTGATAATCTATGGCTACGGCGGATTTAGCGTCTGCAGCTATTGCTGCAACTTCCTCGACTATTCGTTTTTTGTCTTCGATCTTTAATGCCATTTTTCCTTCAAATTGATAGACAACTACGGTCTATGGTCAAACCCGGCCCCATCGTTGAAGAGACACTTACTTTCTTCAAGTATTGGCCTTTAGCAGAAGCCGGTTTTGCTTTAATTACATCACTCAATAGAGTATTGAAATTCTCTTCCAGTTGTTGTGCAGAAAAGGTTCGGCTACCTATACTACAGTGCAATATGCCCGCTTTATCTACGCGATATTTGGCTCGCCCCGCTTTTATACTACGCACCGTCTCGCCGATATCCTTGCTCACCGTACCGTCCTTAGGGTTCGGCATCAAACCGCGAGGTCCTAATATCTGTCCTATACCGCCGACCACCGGCATTACATCGGGAGAAGCAACAACCGCATCGTAATTAAAATCTCCTTGCTTCGCTTTCTCCACCAAATCTTGCAAGCCGACTACATCGGCACCCGCTGCTTCGGCTATCGTGACCTGCTCGCCTTGGGTAAAAACCGCAACTTTCACCTGCTTACCTAAACCGTGCGGCAAAGCGGTTGAACCGCGGACCAGCTGATCGTTCTTGCGCGCGTCGACACCCAGCCTAATACTCACATCTATAGACTCGTCAAACTTAACGCTTGAACATTCCTTCAACAGATCAAAGGCTTCCGATAAGGAATAAAATTCTTGCCTTTCGCACTTCTCTTTTATCGCCTTCATTCTTTTTGATAATCTAGCCATAACTAAATTCCCTCAACCGTGATACCCATACTGCGCGCACTACCGGCAATGGTTCTAACCGCTGCGTCGATCTCCGCCGCAGTCAGGTCGGCTTGCTTGGTCTTGACTATTTCCTCTATTTGCGCACGAGTGACTTTGCCCACCTTTTCCATATTAGGCGTACCGCTACCTTTAGCGATGCCGGCAGCTTTTTTCAACAACACCGTTGCCGGGGGCGATTTAATAATGAAACTAAAACTGCGGTCATCGTATACCGTAATCACTACCGGCACCGGCATTCCTTTTTCAAAGTCACCGGTGCGACCGTTAAATTCCTTACAAAAATCCTGTATCGGCAAGCCGTGCTGCCCCAAAGCAGGACCCACCGGAGGGCTTGGGTTAGCCTCGCCTGCGGGTATCTGCAACTTTATATAAGTTTTTACTTCTGCTGCCATATTCTATGCCTCTAAATCTTCTCAACCTGATTAAAGGTAATCTCCACCGGGGTAGAACGGCCGAAAATCTGCACACTCACCTGCAGCCTATTCTTTTCGTAATCCACCTCTTCGACAACGCCGTTAAAATCGTTAAAAGGCCCTCCGGTCACGCGGATTACCTCACCAACCTCATACAGTATCTTGGGTTTAGGCTTGCTTGCATCTTCTTTTATACGACTGATGATACTCTTAATTTCCTTATCCGGAACCGGTGTAGGCCTGCTCGGTGAACTACCGATAAAACCTACAACTCTAGGCACACCGTTCACCAAATGCCAGGTGCGTTCGTCCATAACCATCTCTATTAACACATAACCGGGAAAAAATTTTCGTTCCACTTGATGTTTTTTTCCCGAACGCATCTCAATCACGGTCTCTTTGGGTATCATAATTTCGCCGAAACAGTCCTCCATTTTGTCTCGCTGTACTCTCTCTTCCAAAGATTTCTTTACCGAACTCTCGTATCCGGAGTATGTCTGCACTGCGTACCATTCCATTTTAGTCATTATTCACTTAATAACGATTTGCATAAACCAAGCTAAAAACAAATCCAGTGCCCACAAAAAGAGAGCCACTATTAAAACAACGGCAAAGATCAGTAAAGTTGTATGAATGGTCTCGGCCTTTGTAGGCCATACCGTTTTTTGCAACTCAACCTGCGCACCCTGCAAAAAAATCGCCGTATTCTTACCTGGTTTTGTTAAAAAGAATAATACGACAGCGACCACAACCATTGCGAGTATAGCAAGCACGCGATACAGCAATATCTCATCCGACAAATAATAGAATAGGGCAAGTCCTACCGCTAAAGACAGAAACACACCTGCCAATTTAATGCGGTCCATCAATAAATCATTCGTGTTTGCCATTGTATGTCCTCCTTAATTAAGTCGCCGAACTCCGGCAGGCCAGGAGGGACTTGAACCCCCAACCTGCGGTTTTGGAGACCGCTGCTCTGCCGATTGAGCTACTGGCCTATTATGACCCCATAAACTATACATCATAGAAAACGCTGCAATTTATTCAGCTAACAGTTTATTCTATGATTTTAGCTACTACGCCTGCGCCTACCGTGCGACCCCCTTCCCTGATCGCAAAACGCAAACCCTCTTCCATCGCAATAGGTCCTATTAAACTCACCGCCATCTTTACATTGTCCCCCGGCATCACCATCTCTACACCGGCCTCCAATTCTACCGCACCGGTCACATCCGTCGTCCTAAAATAAAACTGCGGTCTGTAGCCTTTGAAAAACGGCGTGTGCCGACCGCCTTCCTCTTTAGACAATATATACACCTCCGCCTCGAACTTCTTGTGCGGCGTGATCGAACCCGGCTTGCACAACACCTGACCTCGCTCTACTTCCTCTCGCTTCGTCCCTCGCAACAACACCCCGACATTGTCTCCGGCACGACCTTCGTCCAACAGCTTCCTGAACATCTCTACCCCCGTACAGGTCGTCTTGTTCGTGTCTCTTATTCCTACAATCTCTATCTCGTCTCCTACTTTCACAATCCCTCGCTCTATGCGACCGGTCACCACCGTCCCCCGTCCCGATATCGAGAATACATCTTCCACCGGCATCAGATAGTCTCCGTCTATCGCTCGCTCCGGCTCCGGGATATACTTGTCCATCTCCGTTATCAACTGCTCTATCGACGGCACACCCATCTCCGAGCTGTCTCCTTCCAACGCCTTCAGTGCCGAACCCGTCACAATCGGAATATCGTCTCCCGGAAACTCGTAGTTGGACAACAACTCGCGCACTTCCATCTCTACCAACTCCATCAACTCCTTATCGTCTACCATGTCCGCTTTGTTCAAATACACGACGATATGCGGCACACCCACTTGGCGTGCCAACAAAATATGCTCTCGCGTCTGGGGCATCGGACCATCCGCCGCACTCACCACCAAAATCGCACCGTCCATCTGTGCTGCGCCGGTTATCATGTTCTTGATATAGTCGGCGTGCCCCGGACAATCCACATGCGCATAGTGCCTCGCTTCCGATTCATACTCTACATGTGCCGTCGCTATCGTTATCCCTCGCTCTCGTTCCTCCGGCGCATTGTCTATCTGCTCATACGAACGATACTCGCCGGCACCCTGCTGATCCAACATCACTTTAGTCATCGCCGCCGTCAATGTCGTCTTGCCGTGATCTACATGCCCTATGGTTCCCACATTCACATGCGGCTTCGTTCTTTCAAATTTCTCTTTAGACATAATTTATTCCTATACTAAGTTATTGATGGAGCCCATAACCGGGATTGAACCGGTGACCCCTTCCTTACCAAGGAAGTGCTCTACCACTGAGCTATATGGGCGAGCAAACGAGGGCCGCAAAACATCTGGAGCGGGCGAGCGGGATCGAACCGCCACTATCAGCTTGGAAGGCTGAGGTTCTACCATTGAACTACGCCCGCCATTATAACTATAACTAAAGATCCCACTACACTGCTCTTTATCATCACTTCCACTAAGCCGGCCATAACTGGAGGGGGTAGGATTTGAACCTACGAAGGCATAGCCAGCAGATTTACAGTCTGCCCCCGTTGACCGCTTGGGTACCCCTCCACAATTAGTGAATTGCGGATTATCCCAAAAAATCAAGCGATTTGCAAGTATAACATATTTTTAATGTACATGCTAGAATAAAGAATAATATTGTAAAAGGGGGATATTTATAGCGATGAACAATACAAAACCACTTAAAGTAGCGATTACCGGTGCAGCCGGCAACATCGGTTATGCACTTGCTTTTAGAATTGCAAGCGGCGCGATGCTGGGTTCTCATCCCGTTATACTACGCCTGATTGAGGTCAAACAAGCCGAGAAACAACTCAATGGTGTGATGATGGAACTGGACGACTGCGCTTTTCCTTTACTCGATGCCTGCATCGGTACGAGTGACACGGAGGCGGGTATGGAAGATGTGGATATTGCTATCCTGGTCGGATCGAAACCTCGAGGACCGGGCATGGAGCGCAAAGACTTATTGAAAGATAACGGTGAAATTTTCAAGCGTCAAGGACAGATATTAAATGCAGTTGCATCCAGAGAAGTCAGAGTGCTCGTCGTCGGCAACCCGGCGAATACCAACGCACTCATCGTATACCGGAATGCGCCGCATCTAAACCCCAAGCAATTTAGCTGTATGACGCGATTAGACCACAATCGGGCATTGACGATGATGGCCAAAAAATACGACACAGCCGTTGAGCAGGTAAAGAAAATGATTATTTGGGGAAATCACTCGGCAACCCAATTTCCCGATCCACTGCACTGCGAAATAGATGCAAAAGCCATACAGCCGGATCACGACTGGGTGGAACAAGAATTTGTTCCTGCAGTGCAACAGCGCGGTGCAAAAGTTATAGAAGCACGCGGCGCATCATCGGCGGGCTCTGCGGCAAACGCAATCGTCGATCATGTACGCGATTGGACCTTAGGCACCGCCGAGAACGATTGGGTTAGCATGGGAGTCGTCTCCGACGGTCATTACGGCATAGAACCCGGCATCATCTATTCCTTCCCGGTTACTACGAAGAACGGACAATGGCGTATCGTGCCCGACCTAGCGGTCAACGACTTTGAGACTAAAATGATGTTAGAGACCGAAAAAGAATTGAACGAAGAACGTTCGACTGTTGCACACTTACTCTAAGTTATTTCAGTTTCTAGGGGATTTGTTATATTGTTGCGATTTACTCCAGGGGGTGGGGTTAATAGCCCCACCCCTGTATACATTACCAGCTACTTGATACCGAAAAAACGACTGCCTCGCAAAAATCATCGTGTAAACCATTAGCTTCGCATGCCTCGTCGGATGCATCTTGCCACGACAAATCAAATGTCAATATATCGATAGACTTGGATACACCGATTGCATAATATGTGTAATCAAATCCATCGTTAAGTTTGTCGCCATCCACATCTTGATAACCAACTTGAACATAAGGATCTACCATATCGGGAATACTGAAGCCGAGGCCACCGTGTACCCAAATCCCTGTATCATTTTCGCCATAAAAATCCGGCGAATAGGCAATGCCTATATCCGCGGATGGTTGATACTCGGTATCCCAAGTGTAGCTCAACGCACCATAGACTTCTAAAAAGTCATAGTCATTACCTGCATCCTCATTCTGGTCGGGATAAATATAGTATAAAGCACCGACATCCCAGCCTAATCCGTTTTGGAACTCACCTGACATACCACCGTAGACATCAATTTCAAGCGACGGCGCATCGGAGGTTCCTCCATTAAACTCTAGGCTGGAAGCCCATACGCCCAAATAGAAGCCCGATTCATGCGAATAATCAAATCCGCCCTGCAATGCCGGATCCTCGTTGGTTTGAGAAATTCCACGGTAGACATAGTCGGATGTGAGTGTCACATTCGCGCTGAAACTATGGGGTGAATGTTCATCCGCAAAAGCGGAAGGAACATAGGTAGTAAATAATAGGAATAATAAGCCTGCGATAGAAGCCTTATTAGCCCTACTAAAAATAGATAGATATTTCATTTTAATAACCTCACTATAATTGATCTTAATAACGAATAATAATTAGAATAATTATCATTATCATTATTATATTAAATCATTGTTAAGAAGTCAATAAATGGTTTATAAAAATCACAATCGCGTGGCACAGGCGATTGGGATCGCGCACAAGCACGGTACTGATTCATTCCTTATTTATTGATGCTTCCACATCGCCAGTGGCATAACTTCCGGTTATCTCACCCATCGATAAGTTTGAACCCACTAAACCGCCTACTCTAGAACCTCCGGTAATATCTATATTTAGCAAACCCACATTGGCAATATCAACCCCGCTACTCGTATAGCGGAACAAACCTACAAAGTTAGTATCGGATCTGCTAATCATCAGATTAGATATCATATAGCCGTTGCCCTCAAACGTTACCGTAAAAGGATTGTTGCTAGGGTTATTGAAACTTACGTAACTTCCAATCGGTTACCAACCCGCTCCCGTAGTCCATTTGCTTTTATTTGACGGGGCATTGCGATAGCTTGTATTATCGTTGAAGTCCAAGTCTCGGGTTAATTCATAACCCCTACAACCGCCCGGTGCACAACCGGTAGTGATCTCTACTGCGGTCTCACTTAACTGCAAACTACTACCATCCAACCGGTAGCACATTGCGTTTAGAGTTTCCAAATCGTTGACCTCTATTAGACCGTCGTCGTCAATGTCTACATCGGTAGAGGTTTGGGCGTATAGATTCGTGCCGAGCAACACGAGTAGGATGGTTATATAGTTTTTCATAATTACCTCCTTGATAATTAAGTGCTATTAATTTACTAACTCACCCGCCCCCCGGATAAATTGCCGTTAAGATAAACGATCTTTAATTTTTAATCAAGCGCAATTAACTTGATAGGGTGCCCCACAATGATTTGCGTAATTGGGTGGTGCAAGTGGTTAGGAGGGAAGATCAGAACTGACAACGATAATTTTATCCTTGTTTAATTGCGTAGGTAATGATACTATGCTATCACATTACACTGATATATAAAAAAACCATGCTTAAAAGACTTTTTTCCCTTTTTTCGGATGATTTATCTATAGATTTAGGTACCGCAAATACACTGATATGTATGAAGGGCCGAGGCATTGTGCTCGACGAGCCGTCGGTGGTCGCAACGCGCATCAACAGCCACGGCTCCACGGTGAGTGTTGAAGCTGCCGGGCGTACTGCCAAAGAAATGCTAGGCAAAACACCCTCTAATATAAAAGTCATCAGACCTTTGAAAGACGGCGTGATAGCGGACTTTACGACAACCGAAAAAATGCTTCAGATGTTTATACACAAAGTCCATAAAGGTAAATTGCTTAAATCGAGCGGCAGGGTTCTTATCTGCGTTCCGTGCGGTGCAACCCAAGTTGAAAGACGCGCAATTCGCGAATCGGCACTCGGTGCCGGTGCGAGCAAAGTCTATTTGATAGAGGAACCTATAGCTGCTGCGATAGGCGCGAACCTCCCTATCAGTGAAGCGCAAGGTTCAATGATTTTGGATATCGGCGGCGGCACATCCGAAGTCGCAGTACTATCCCTCAACGGTATCGTTTATTCGGCTTCGGTTAGATTTGGAGGTGATAAGCTGGACGAGGCAATTATAGACTATATGCGCCGCCAATACGGCGTGATGATCGGCGAAGCTACCGCAGAGCGAGTCAAAAGTTTTATCGGCACCGCCTACCCGGCCGCAGAGATTATAGAAACCGAGATTCACGCCCGTGAGGTCGCCGGCGGTATCCCGAAAAACATTACCGTAACCAGCAACGAAATCTACGATGCGATGAAAGAAACACTGAACAATATCGTCCTTGCGGTCAAAAAAGCACTCGATGAAACGCCGCCGGAATTAAGTTCCGATATAGCCGAACGCGGCATCGTCTTAACCGGCGGCGGTGCTTTGTTAAAAAACTTGGATGTCTTGATTACTCAAGAAACAACTATCCCTGCGGTCATCGCCGACGAACCCTTGACTTGCGTCGCTCAAGGAGGTGGAAAAGCACTAGAGTTATTAGACGAAAAGAAAGTCACTTTCCTTTACGAGGAATAAAATCGGAGCATCTAAAGATTAAAGAATTATTTAGTCCTCACAACCTTACTTCCAAGCTGATTTTTTTTATAGCTTTATCTGTAGTACTGATAATAACCGATTATCGATTTAGCTATCTGGATAGAGTACGCTACCACGCCGATATATTCGGCTATGCAATTCGCTATGTTGCAAATCTACCCTATATCACTACACTGCTAACATACGAGTATTTACAAGAACGCTCGGAGTTGCTGGACAGAAAAGATCAACTGCAAAAAGAAAATGTCAAACTTCATGCGGAATTATCCAAAATGTCCGCGCTCGAACACAAAAACCGTCATCTACAAAATTTATTAAACCTACTCGAAGGCAACAGCGATAAAAATTTTACGGTGGTTAAACTGATCGGGGTATATTCTTCTTTAATAGAACAAAAAATTATTATCAACAAAGGCAGTGCGGACGGTGTCTATATAGGACAACCGGTACTGGGTATAAACGGCATCATCGGACAAGTCGGAAAATTGACTCCGATTAGCGCAACGGTCATATTAATTTCCAGTCCGGGTTTCACGGTGATGGGAGAAATCGAACGCTCCAGTTTGCGAGTGGTCGTGCGCGGCATCGGTAATGCAGAACGATTGCAGTTACTTTATGTACCGACAACCGCAGATATTGAGATCGGCGACCAAATCGTCACCTCGGGCCTAGATCATAAATATCCTTATGGGTACCCTATAGGAACGGTACTGAGTATAGAGAAGCCGGCAGGAAACAGCTTTTCTACGATTCATATTAAACCGAATGCCAAACTCAACCATAACCTAGAGATGTTACTGGTTTGGCCGACCCGAACAATGACACAACAATGAACGATGCTTAAGAAAAAAACACAGTTCATACAGCACGAATACATACTCGTATGGGGGAGTATATTCTTTGCTCTAATCATGGATGTACTGCCGTTGCCTCAGTGGGGATACTTTTACTGGCCTAGTTGGACCTTACTCGCCGTTATTTATTGGGTACTCGCCCTGCCTTACAGATTCAATATCAAATTTGCATGGTTTACCGGGCTATTGGTCGATTTTATGTATGGCACTTGGCTGGGACAAAATGCACTACTTTATACTTTAATTGCTTATGCGGTAATTTTACTTCATAAGCGTTTACGCTTTTATATTCCACAACAGATGTTGTTTATCGCTATGACACTCGGTCTTTATATACTCCTTACTCTATGGATCGAAGGCATGCGCGATGCTTCCGACAGCAGTTGGGAAAAGTTATATTCGGTTGTCATCGGTATGTTTGCTTGGCTTTGGGTCTACGCAGTATTGCGCTATTTGAGGCGCAAATTCTACTATTCGGCACACGGGTAAGAACCTAATAATTTATAAAACGCAGCTTCTGCTCGGAGCTTGGCAAGCCCTTTTTTGATATGTGGTTCTTCACAGTGCCCTTCCATATCCAGAAAAAAAGCATATTCCCATTTGATACGGCGCGACGGACGCGATTCTATACGCATCAAACTGATACCTTGTTCGGCAAGTATCTGCAATAAGCCGGCGAGGGTCCCCGAGCGATTTTCGGTTGATACCAAAACGCTGGTCTTGTCGCGACCGCTGGGGTTCGGATATTGATTACCCAAAATCAAAAAGCGCGTCGTGTTTTGTACGTTGTCTTCTATATCTCCGGCTAATATATTGAGTTGATATAATTTTGCCGCATGCGCGCTCGCAATCGCCGCCGCATCGCGGTCTCGCTCGAGTTGCCGAATGGCTTGGGTGCTACTCTCGGCGTTGATCCGTACACTGTCGGGGAGGTGCGTATTAAGCCAATAGCGACATTGAGCGAGAGATTGAGAGTGCCCGTAGACTTTGGCTACATCCTCGATACGGCTTTGTTTACCGAGCAAGCAATGGTTGATGCGCAATTCCACCTCGCCGACTATTTTTATATCGGTCTCCATAAAGCAATCCAAAGTGTTGCTTACGCTACCTTCGCTGGAATTTTCCACCGGCACCACACCGTAATACGCCCGGTTTGCCGAGATATATTGAAATACTTCTTCTATCGTGGCGCACGACTCCAACGAGACGGCATGACCGAAATGCTTGAACACGGCTTGCTCGGTATAGGTTGCTGCAGGACCTAAGAAAACAACGGTGAGTTTTTTTTCGAGTGCCCTACACGCCGATATGATTTCTCTAAACAGCATCGATAAAGTAGCATTAGGTAATGGTCCCGGATTGTTCGATAATAACTCGCTTAAATGTGCCGCCTCTCGGTCGGGACGATAGGTGCATATATCTTTATTCTCCTTTTGCTTTGCATGCCCTATGTCTATTGCATGTTGCGCTCGCTCGCCGAGCAGTTTTAATATACGCGCATCTACTGCGTCTATTTGCGCTCGTAATTTCTCTATCTCGTCGTCTTTCATTACACGGCTTGCCTTTTACATTTTGCGTTCAAAATCTTTCATAAATTCCACTAAGGTCTCGACACCCGAAATCGGCATCCCATTATACAGGCTCGCGCGTATACCCCCGGTATGGCTATGCCCTTTCAATCCCCAGAGACCGTGTTGCTCCGCTTGACTTATAAATTGCTGCTCGAGCGTGCTCGTAGGCAGATTGAATAATACATTAACCCGAGAACGATATTGCGTAGAAATAGGATTTGTATAAACCGAAGAACCGTCTATGCAATCGTATATCAAAGCCGAACGTTGCAGGCATCGCTTTTGCATTTCCGCCACACCGCCCTGCGCCTCTATCCATTCCAGCATCAGGTTCGCCACCAACCACGAAAAAACCGGCGGTGTAGTCGGTCTAGAGTTCGTTTCATGTAATTTATTATAGTCGTACAATGCGGGGGTTAAGGGATGGCGCGGTGACGATAAGGCTTCGCGTGCGATGATGATATAAACCAAGCCGCCGACGCCGGCATTCTTTTGCGCGCCGGCGTATATCATCCGGTGCGAACTTATGTCTATCGTACGGGTTAGAAAATTGGATGTCATATCGGCTACCAGGCTCCCGTCGCCTATATGCGCTTCGGCAAAAAACTCAAATCCGCTAAGCGTTTCGTTTGAAACATAATGGCGATACACCGCTGCCTCGCTGAGCTGCCATGTTTCGGGATCGGCTAAAGACAACGGCGACTGTTCGGAGATAGAAGCGACGATTTTGAGCTTGGTATCGGGGAGATACTTTTTAGCTTCGGCAACGGCGTACTCCGACCAATAACCGGTATTAAAATAATCGGCATGCTTATCTTGAGCGAGATTCATCGCCAACGCTGCGTATTGGGCACGGGTGCCGCTCGACGAAAATAATACTTCGTAGTCATCGGGAATATCGAGTAGCTTGCGTAGTCTATCTTGCATGCTTTGCACGACCTCGTCGACATAAGCGGTTCTATGCCCTATCTCTAAGAGTGGTACCGGATGCTTTTCGCAAACTAGCTGTCGGGCTTTCTCCAATACGGCTTCCGGTAAAACCGCAGGTCCGGGAGAAAAATTATAAAGCGACATATAGATCGCGTGTTGCTTAGGTGTCAACCCTACGGTAAGCGACGATCATTCCTTGTCTATGCGTACTATTTCCGATAGCTTTGCATTATCGTCGAGCCGTATCAGCCTGACACCTTGCGTATTACGACTTACGGTAGAGATAGTAGACACTCGGGTGCGAACCAGTACGCCTTTATCGGTAATCAGCATGATCTCGTCGTCTTCGGCAAAAGGTAATGCTCCTATTACCTTGCCGTTGCGTGTGCTGGTTTTTATAGAAATCGTGCCCATACCACCGCGCCGCTTGGTAGAAAACTCTTTTGCGTAGGTGCGCTTGCCGTAGCCATTCTCGGTTGCGACCAAAACTTTGGTCTGCGCCTCGTCTTTTTCCGATAAACAAATCAAAGAAATAATTTTCGCCCCCTCACGTAGCCGCATTCCTATTACGCCACGGGCTATTCTACCCATCGAGCGTATGTCGGATTCCTTAAAACGAACCGCACGCCCCACATCGCTGAACAGCATGATTTCTCTCGCACCGTCGGTTAATACCGCGCCTATCATTTTGTCGCCTGCTTTCAGATTGATTGCTCTGATACCGTTGCTGCGCGGTCTGGAAAACGCCGTCAGTGGCGTGCGTTTGATGATTCCTCTTTCGGTTGCCATCGTAATATACAACCCTTCTGCATAAGATTCTATCGGTAGTATCGTAGTGATACGCTCATCCTCACCGAGTTTGAGCAGATTGACCAAAGGTTTGCCTCTGGCGATGCGTCCGGCTCTAGGCAATTTATAAACCTTGAGCCAGTAGAGTTGTCCTAGGTTGGAAAAACATAATAGGGTGTCGTGCGTACTCGCAACGAACATCATTTCTATAAAATCTTCTTCTTTGACGGCGGTTGCCGCCTTTCCTCTGCCGCCTCTGCGCTGGGCGCGATAATGATCGGGCGGTTGTATTTTGGCATAGCCGGCATGCGATATCGTCAACATCATATCCTCTTCGGTAATCAGGTCTTCCTCGTCCATATCTACCGATTGATCTACTATCTGAGTTCTGCGCTCGTCGCCGTACTGCTTCTTAATATCCCTTAATTCGTCGCAAATCACTTTCATCAAACGATCGGGGTTGGAAAGTATTTCGAGTAGATCCAATATCAATGCAATAAGTTCCTCGTAATCGGAGACTATTTTGTCCTGCTCCAATGCGGTCAAGCGATGGAGTTTTAGGTCTAGTATCGCTTGTGCCTGTTGTTCGGATAGATGATAGCCGTCTTCGTGTAAGCCGAATTCGGCAGGCAAAGTGTCCGGTTTGGATATCACCGCATCGGCTTTCTCCATGAGCTGCATAACCGCCCCCGGTTTCCACGCCCGTCCCATCAGCGCGCGTTTGGCATCGGCCGATGTCTGCGAACTTTTTATCAGCGCGATCACCTCGTCTATATTGGCAAGCGCGACCGCCAAGCCTTCCAAAAGATGTGCTTTGTCCTTGGCTTTGCGTAATTCAAACACGGTGCGTTTGGTGACCACATCACGGCGATGCCGCAAAAAGGCCTCTAAAATTTCCTTGAGGTTAAATAGCTTCGGCTGGCCTTGCTGTAGCGCAACCATGTTGATGCTGAACGTCGATTGCATCTTGGTGTGTTTGTACAGATTATTGAGTATGATTTCGCTGTTCTCTCTGCGCTTTAATTCGATAACCACGCGCATGCCCTCCTTGTCGGTCTCGTCGCGCAGTTCGGAAATACCTTCAATTCGTTTTTCTTTAACCAAATCGGCAATCTTCTCGAGCAACTGCGCTTTATTAACCGCATACGGCAGTTCTTCGATGATAATACGCTCATGTTCTCCTTTTTTCACCGATTCTATTTTGCATTTGGCGCGCATCACCGCCCGTCCGCGTCCGCTACGATAGGCTTCGTGCAACCCTTCGCGTCCGTTGATAATAGCGGCGGTCGGAAAATCCGGTCCTGGAATGTAGCGAATCAAATCGTCTATGGATATATCCGGGTTCTTCGCAAGTGCCAAAACTGCGTCAATCACTTCGCCCAGATTATGGGTCGGGATATTCGTTGCCATACCGACTGCAATGCCCGCAGAACCGTTGACCAATAAATTCGGCACTCGCGACGGCAAGACTACCGGTTCTTTCTCGGAATTATCGTAATTGGGAACGAAATCGACCGTCTCTTTATCTATGTCGGCAAGCAGTTCGTGTGCTATTTTTGCAAGCCTGACTTCGGTGTAGCGCATCGCCGCAGGGGCATCACCGTCTATAGAACCGAAATTACCTTGTCCGTCTATCAACGGATAGCGCAAAGAGAAAGTTTGTGCCATCCGCACTATGGTATCGTATACCGCATTATCGCCGTGCGGGTGATACTTACCTATCACATCGCCGACGATGCGTGCCGATTTCTTATACGCCTTGTTCCAATCGTTATGAAGTTCATGCATCGCATAGAGTACGCGTCTATGCACCGGCTTCAAACCGTCGCAAATATCGGGCAAAGCACGGCCTATAATGACACTCATTGCGTAATCCAAATAGGATTTACGCATCTCGGCTTCTAAACTAACCGGAAGAATTTCTTTGGCAAAATCGGGCATGGTTATTTAAGATACGCGAGGGTAGTTATGCGGCATTACTTCAAGAATCAATTTTAATCTCGAACAAGGTAGGCCAGTTCTTGCCGGTCACATAAAGTTTTTTGCTTTTTGCATCATAAGCGATGCCGTTCAAGACACCGGTTTTCGTTTTAGCCCTCACTTCGTCCAATAATTCCTTGAGGTCTAGATAAGAAGTAACTACACCTGTTCTAGGATTAATTATCACGATTTTATTTCGTAACCACACATTGGCATAAATTCTTCCGCCCACCCATTCAAGTTCGTTCAGATATTTAAGCGGGCGGCCGTTCTCGGTCACCGATATGCGCTTGATTTCCTTAAAATTATTAGGATCCATATATTTCAATATATCGGAACCATCGCTCATAATTAATTCTTTGCCGTTGCTCGTTATCCCCCAACCCTCACCTCTATATTGAAGTTGTCTTCTAAACCGCAGCGTGTCCGCGTCGTAGACCATCAGCACCCCTCTTCTATAAGTAAGTTGATAAAGAGAATCTTTGAGACGCGTAACACCTTCGGCAAAAAGATGCGGCGGTAATTCCTCTTCCGCCAACACTTCGCCGTCTTTGAGGTTCACCTTACTCAACGACGATTTTCCGTAACCACCACTGCTTGCTATCAATGTATCGCCGTCTACTATCAGCCCCTGAGTAAAAATCTCTTGACGATGCGGAAAACGATTAACTACATTGTAATCCAGTAGCTTGGCTTGTCTAACTCGGTTTTCTCTAGCTTCTATCCGCCGCATGATGGCTTGAATGTCTCTTTCCATACGCTCGCCCTCACCGGTAGGCTCCGTTTCGGCAATATCTTGCTCACCGGTATCCGCTTTTTCAGCTTCATTTTTGGTACTTGCGGAGCTGTCTCCTATATCGTCGGGCAATAGGCGAATTTCGGTTTGAGTCGTGCCTTGGACATCTTCTTCTTGAGCGTACACAGGATGTAATTGGATTAGACCTAACAAAAGGGATATTAAGAATAAATAGTAGATACGGTAATATTTCATTTAAAGATATTATTAAATAATCTTATTATTATAAGCTATTTTGGGTAATGTTTGCACGATTAACTGCGTTTACTCACTAATATTATGGAAACCATTATTTGTTGACGCAAGGCGGTTGGGTTTGTACCGAACGGTAGTTAAGGGTGGACAGATATATTAAACCCCGGCTTATTTGATATAAGATAAACGCTTATGCAAGTCCACCCCTACGGGTGGTTTGCAAAAATTGGAGGTGAAGTTTTAACTTGGGGTTGACAAAACATTACTTTTTAATTATCGCCCGACGGCGATAAGGAGTTAGGGCGGTTGCGCCAATAACGTTGCTCGTGCATACGATACGATTGTAAGTCGAAGTTTCGGTCGGTCGGAAAATCAAAAACCAATGCGCCGGCCTTAGCGGTATCCAATACCTGAATACCTCGCTCGTAATAGCGCGCTACGATATCGGCTCTCGGCAACGCAAAGCGATTGCGATAACCGGAGGTGACTACCGCAAGCAAAGGGGAGACTGCCGATATAAATTCGGGTGTCGAAGAAGTACGGCTACCGTGATGCGGAACGAGCAACACATCGCTCGGCAAAGACGGGTGATGCGACAAAATGCGCTCCGCGGCTTTCTCTATGTCGGCGGTCAACAGCAACGAATGTCTACGGTTGGAGATACGCAATACGCACGATGCATTATTGCCCTTATAAATAGTGTCGGATTGAGGATAGAGTATTTCAAAACGTACATCGTCCCAAACCCAAGATTGACCTTGAACGCAAGGTTCGAAGCGACGGTTGTCAACCGTTAAGGGTTCACCGCCGAGCAAACGGTGCGGTGAGATATGCCGCATCAGCACTTCGGCACCACCGGCGTGATCGTTGTCGGCGTGCGATACGACCAAGGTATCAACTGTATTGATACGGCGAGAACGTAAGTACGGTAAAACCACGCTATCCATCGTGTTGAATCCCGAACGATAGTATGGCCCGGTATCATAGATTAGAGTATGTTCTCGTGTGCGTACTAAAACCGACAAGCCTTGCCCCACATCAAAAAATACGACCTTAAAAGCACCCGAAGGCAGCGGCGACGGTGTACTAAAAAACGGCAATAACGGAAATAGTAGTAATAATGCCAGCCAACGCGCAGGCTTTTTTCTTAATACGATAAACAACAAAATACCGGATAAGGCAAATAATGCCGTCAAATTGTCTATGTAATGAAACCATCTTAAGTCATGACTTGCAAACCAACCGTTGATTTGCCATAACATCTCAAACAACAAGTCGGCAAGCTTTATAAAAAATGACGCGATCGGTTCACTCAGCATAAAAGAAGCAACGGCAATCAACGAGCACGGCAATACCAAAAAGGCGGTCAAGGGAACGATTACCATATTGGCTAGCGGCGAAATCGCTGCGCCTTGAGTAAAAAACAATAGAGAAGGTATTATCATTACCGTGGCAATATACGCTTGCATGCCGAACCATAATTTCCATCCTTTTAGGTTCGGTGCAATCAATAAGAAAAATGCGATCATTGCAACGGCAGCAAACGACAACCAGAAGGAAATGGACAAAGTTGCCGAGGGGTCGTATATAAGAATCAGTAATAAGGCGACGGTCAAAGATTGCGATAAAGATATTTTGTACCTAAAGAAGTTGGCACAGACGATACATATCAGCATAATCAAAGCCCGCTGCGTGGGCACCGAAAAGCCGGCGAGTGCCGCATAGGCGATCGCTACCGGCAATGCCCCGAGCAAAGCGACATCGCGAGACGGATATAAATAACGACTCAAAAAGAAATAACGCCATAGACGTTCTATCAACACGAAAAACAGACCGAAAACCATACCGATATGCAAACCCGAAACGGCAAATAAATGATGCGTGCCGGTGGCACTTAGAATTTCTCTTTGCCGATTCGACAAAAGCGAACTCAAACCCAAAGTGATGGCGGCGATGGAATCAACTTGGGCGTATAGATGCCTATACGACTCCAGCTTATCAAAAAGCCGTTGCCGCCATCGTTCAAGGCTATATCCCGATACCGTCGCCGATGCCTCGAGCTTTTGATAAGAAACTACATATCCGGTAGCTTCTATGCCTTGCATCGTCAACCAACGTTCATAATCAAAGGTGTTCGGATTGGCAAAACCGTAGCGAGCTTTTAATTTGATTTTGGCGCGTAAAAAATCCGAGACCTTTATCGGCTCTCCATAACGATAAATGCTCGCTCTAACACGCTTGGGGAAAGGCTGGTCTGCATCGGGATGTTCTATCACCTTCAATATAAATTGTGTGCTACCCGTTCGCCGAATAGGAATCGTTACAACCTGAGCTACGACTTCAACAGTCTTCCCTTCCCAAGCACTTGCGACTTCGCCTTCGGTATCCAATGGTACGGCGTAAGCAGTCCAAAATAAACCCAAGCAAAAACCAACCAATAAACGCCACCTTAACTTAGAAGAGAATAATAAAACACCGAATATCAAAAAAATCGGACTATGCACTTTCGGGAGTACCGGCGAAAGTTGTAGAGATAAGTTTCCTGCCAAGAAAGAAAACGCAAAAATATAGATCGTAGATAGCATGAAAATATCATAAGTAGCTTAAAATATGCGTGGTTAACAAAACTGCCGAAGATGCCTAAAAAACTGATAAAACGACTTTCCCCGAAAATGCATGAGATGCGAGCACATCCTCAGCTAAAATACCTCAATACCCTGATTCACAAAGAAAATCTATGGCATGTCAACCGCAACTCAATCGCCAACGCCTTTGCCGTCGGGTTATTCTGCGTATTTATTCCGATACCTTTTCAAATGATCCCGGCAGCATTGATCGCGGTTTGGGTCGGTGCGAATATCCCGGTGTCGGTATTACTCGTGTGGATTAGCAATCCGCTCACGGTCGCACCGATATTTTATCTATGCTATAAACTAGGACAGCTGATATTGCAAACACCGATGAGTGAATTTCATAACTCGTCGGATATGAATCAAATTATGAAAATTAGCCATCTATGGCAACCCTTCTTATTGGGTTGCTTTGTTATGAGTTGTATATCCTCTATAGTCGGATATACAGTAGTTAAAGTTTTATGGCGTATACATATAATCTCTTATCTAAAGCAGCGCCGCATTAGAAGAGATAACGGCACCGATGCCTATAAAAGCAAATGAGATATCTATTACTCGATATAAAAAAACCGCTTAGAAATATAGAGCACGCACTCGGCATATTAAGCAATGCCGTCCGAGAAGCGGTGTACCTGAATAGAACCCTCGTTGTCGGAACATTTACTATCGGTGCCGGCGGCAACTTCGGCAATAAGCTCAAAAATACCGGTTTCGATCGTTATGTGGACTTGGACAAAACCCAAATATGCAAAATAATAGACGGCGATATCACACAGCTTAACGAACCGTTTCACTATATCAATGCAGAAGATTTCGATCTAAAAGCATATTCCGACAACGAAGTGCTATCGGTGAAAAATAAACTCATTTCTACAGATTTGAATCATCAATACGAAGTAATCGCCCGAAAAATAACTGCCGATAAATATAGCCATAGTTATGAGGATATTTTAGTACGCTTTCCCGTTTCAACCGAAGTTGATCGCCTCAGCGATATCGTATTAAATGCTATGGGAACCAGCCTTGAAGCAGCAAAACAACGGGCGGAGATTCACTATGGCGTTGATTATGCGGCAAACTCCGACTTTTACCAAACAATGGCACCTCAACATCCAACTCATTATGCATGCCTCTACTTGCAATATGATAATACTAAGGTTACACCCGAAAAATTATACGCAAGCGATATTCGCCAAATCCGAGCCCTATTCAATCGGGCAAGAATAACCAAAAATAGAACCGTTTATGTTATATCGGACATCGATGATGCCGATTATTTTGAACCCCTTAAAAAACAATGCACCCTATATCGGTACTACGACTTCCCGGAATTAGAAGCCCTGGTTTCCGACAAAAATAAAAAGAGAATTGATAGCGCGATGCTTTACTCGGTGGAAAAAAATATTCTGCAATACGCCGCTATTAAAATGATTCCTTTTGAAGATCTATCCGGCTTCCCTATAATCTATAATAATTCTTCCCACACTACCCCTCGGCGATACAAGTTTTTATCATGGTATAAATCTTTAATCGGGCGCACTACGCAATACGATGGAAACAAGCGACAAATATCTGATATTTGATACCACAAATTGCTTTCCGGCCGGACTGGATCATAAGCTCAGTACCTTAAAATGTGCTATCAAAGAAGCTGTGCGACTAGATAGAGTCCTCGTTCTGAGAAAATTCGCTATATGGCATTACCAAAATCTCGTGTATAGCCAAATCACCGTCGCCGATATCAAAAACAAACCCGAATACAAAAATATCAAATTTAAAAGTTATATCAATTTAGCAAAAACCGAGATATACAAACTAGGAAATAACGGAGATATATCGAGAATAGAAAAACCTTTGCGCTACATAAGCGAGGAGGATTTCGATTTAAGCGCATATACCGATAATCCCGAAGCCGTTCTCAAAACCGGCAACTTCGTAGGCGAATTCTCTAAGCATGCCCCTACACCGATCAATGAACATTTGCTTATTATGGAAAACAACGAATGTATTACTTCGCAACAAAACAGTCGATATAAAGTCATAGTACGCAGAACGAATTGCTATCGGTACGACGACGGTGCCGACCGTCTGTTGGTAAGTCTTCATCCCTCGGATGAAGTTGAACATCTAAGCGACATCGTTCTAAAATCTATAGGCACCAGCCTCGATAGCGTGAAAAAACGCTTTTCCTTTTACCACAATGCGCCTCTACAAAAAGAACAAAATAACTATAAAGTAAAATTTTCACGGGAATATCCGCTTTATTACACCTGCTTACATGTACGAGGCAACGATTTACTCAAGCATATCAGTACTCAATACGGTGCGAACCAAAACAACCTAAAGCGCAGCCTCAAAAACGCAATACCCGAAGGCTCGATAATATACCTGATGTCGGATATCGCCGAGCCTCGCTATTTTGATTTTCTAAATAAAAACTACACCGTATACCGATATTTCGATTTTCCGGAATTAAAGGCTTTGGTTATTAATAAAGACAAAAAAGAGAGCGACAACGCAATGCTCTATTCGGTAGAAAAAAATATCCTACAATACTCGCACATTAAGATAGTACGAGCAAGGGCATGCCCTAAACTTCTATATACAAATTCTTCACATACAATCCCTCGGTGGTTCAAATTTATAGCTATTTATAAATACCTAACAACCGATTTCGTAAAACGAGATTATTTCTATAAACCCAATTTACTACTTCGACATATCATAAGAGAGTTGAGAGCCAATACACCTCGACATTAAATTTATGCAACTTTATGACCACCCCGTCAGGCACAGCCTGCCACCCCTCCACAGGAGGGGAATGAATTATGTGGACGCAGTGGCTAGCTAGCGGCTTGCTTTCGCAATCGCTTCAAAATCTACGCCTTTATACATAAAGCTCTGTTTTTCAAACAGCTTGTCTCCATATTGGGTGACCCAATCTTTGTGGAAGCTCAAGGTATATTCCGGAGGCGGCATCACATTGAAAATCACATCGTATTTGTCGGTAATCTCGCCGGGCAATGCCATATTACGCGCGTAGTGCAGATTATCGACCAAGTTGATATGCGGCACCAAATCCACATTTGCTATTGCGCCGGTCTTCGGATTGATAACTTGTGCGGTAATGACTAAATACCCGACAAAGCCGCCCGCCGGGGTGCCCTCGGGAATAGAATCTTCGTCGTCTGCCCAATTAACTCGTGCTTCTATATGCACATGCGTTTTACTCTCCTCCAGATGGTAATTCGCCGGTGTGATCGTATCCTTAACGGCACCCTCAAAGATGAATTGTATACCCGGCTCTATCATCTCTTCGCCGATGACCAATTCAAGTGCATGCGATTGGGTCATAAATAATACCGAAAAACACAATATAACGCCTCGGTAGAATTTATTCATCGTTCCAGTTAAAGTTTTCATTTATTTATCTCCTCTATGTTGGTTTAATAATCAATGCTAATTTTACGCCCTTTTAAGCCAAAGAAAAACGCCTGTGGCAGAAAGGAATAGTAAAAGCAACGCTACGAAATCGGCAATAATAATACCTGCGGTGCCGAATAGACGACCGCTGTGGAAATCAAGCAATGTGCGTTCCCAGCTTATCAAATGATTATTGGCGTGCGTAATAATGGTTTCTCTCAAATACATCGGCACTTCCGTGCTGTTGACGGGTGCCGACCATGTTATTTGTGTGCCACTATAAACCTGCCAATCTTGCAGATATTTATCTACCTGCCAGTTGTTGCGTAGACCGCCGATGATAATAGCACCCTCTCGGTTGTATCCTATCCTACGCATCACGGAGGGCAATCCGTTTAGAACGGAGAGCCTGTCTACTATCTCGCCGCGTTGCGATAGCAACCATAGTTTGTTATCTCCCACAATCCAAACATAGGTTTCACCCTCCACAACACCTTGTAAATTATTTAGTTCGATGTTGGAGACGGGAAGTCCGTCCATATAGAGGAAAGAGCCCGCTTGCGAAACCCAGCGCTTATCGGTCTTATAATCTACCGTATCTTGGTCTTGGATCTTCGCACCGTATAAATAACCGGACAGCGAAGACGGAATATAACGTTGATCTAAATCGAACCAATCGGTATGTTGTATTGCCAATCCCGTCATCACGAAAATTAATAAAAATATAAAGCTTCCGATGCCTATGCTACGATGTAATTTGCGGTACATAATCGGCTATCATACTACACGGGTTATGGTACGACCGATTTGTGTAGCATCAGAGCAAGCCTTGCCAGTTTGGTGACCGCACGCACCGACAAAGTAGCGCCCGAGATATTATCTATACTGCGATCAAGTTTCAAACTGCCGGTTAACTTTGCATCGGTAAATTGATCGGCAAACGAATCATAACGCACTTCCCAGCCGCGACTCTCACGAAAGATTAACACTTTGACCTCTTTTATACGATCCGCATCGATAGAAAAACCACTGGTGATTGGTCGCTCTTTACCGATCTCTTCCAATATCCAAACACTGCGATTATCTTTAAGCCAATAGCGGATTCTGAATTTACTATATCTATGACCGAGTATGCCTTTGATCGAATCCTTAATCGTCTGGTCGGGATAAAGCATAGAAGGCTCGGGAGGATCATCGTCGAAGTGGCGAGACACAAACGCATCCGGTGCCTCGTAAATACTCTCTATTGCCAGAAGCGGCGCGCGAGGTTGAACGAGTAATAACGCCGCACACAAATAGAAAGCCCACTTCGATCGGTTCACCTCCCAAGCCTCCGTAAAATCAAATTCGCGTCTTAGCTCTTAAAATACCGAGGGTCTCGGAAACTTCGCGCCGACCATACATCGTGTTACAATGCCTGCGGCGGCGCGCAAGATACTCGGTTTGTTACCGAGACCCATACAAGTAAACCGTCTCATTAGTGCCGGTATCAAAGGTTTTGAGGCAAGTCGCTCCAAATGACTGGATACAAAAGACATAAAAGTATCTACCGTTTTCCGTGTCAAAGTAGCACACTTAACGTGGAGGATTGAAATACAACTACCGTTGAACACTGAAAAACGCATTGAAGTCGACTCGCCTGCAAAACCCGAAGAAAAGTTATAGTTAAACGCCATTTCCCTGAAGTCGACTCGCCTGCAAAACCCGAAGAAAAGTTATAGTTAAACGCCATTTCCCTGTATCAAAACTCATAACCGACGCCTAAGTTGAAGCCGTCGAAGTCACTGTCGCGATCGCCTGCATTATCGTGTTCACGATCTACGAGGTCCATTTTTAGAACCGCACTCTCGCCTAAGTAATAATTGAAGCCCACACTATATTGGTCAAATTCATCTTGCGAGCGTCCACCCTCAACATCTTCGTAGCGCGCAAAGATACCAAAATTGGGAGTCAACTTAAAAGAAGGTTCTACATACCAACCCTGTTGCTGGTCGTAATCGGCAACTTTTATCGGGTTAGGAATCCTAGTCCCGCGATTATTAGGATCTTCTATTTGAGAGTCCACATCTACATCCCAGGCGGCGTATAAAGCCCTGAGACCGAATGGTCCCCGACTGTAGACGATGTGTGCCTCATAAAGTATGGCATCGTCTACAGTGTCACGACCGATAGCACCAGTACTCCCTTGAGTGATATCCGATTGATACTGCACACTTGCTGCCAGCTCGAGACCCGGCATCCCGGTGTATTTGACACGACCGGTGAACGCAAGATCGTTGGCAGTGGCATTGGCAGTTTTTTGCCTACCCGAGCGAAAACGTAATTGAGGACTAGGTACAATCTCAGTATTTGGCACAATTGTAATAGTATCACCATCTATATCATTATCACCATTATCATCGACGATATTAATTATAGAGGTATCTCTGCCTTCATCTTTAATAACCCTTGTGTTATAAGCTCTGGCAGGAACTTCTAATCCTTCGTGCAACGCAAGATCAATGGTAAATCCGTTATCCATGCGATGTGTGAAGCCGATACCGCCTGCCCACCAGGTTGTCGGAACGATAACATTTTCAACGGTATTGCGTTCAACACCGTAAAAAGTCGGGGGTTCGTGAGTTTCGTTTAGAATACCGACGGGCAATAGAAAAACACCTGCGCGAGCGGTATTGCGTTCATCAAAATCATATTCTATGAAAGCCTGCTCTAGTTCAACTTCTCCCGGCTGACCGTCTCCGGCGAGCGCATGCTCTAATTCAACTTCGGAAAAAAACCTCAACCTATCGGTGAACTCATGACCGAAAAATAGTACGAAGCGATGAAAGTCTAATTGCCTGAAATTATTACCGCTGTCCCGACTCCAGTTATTATAGTGCAGTTCACCATAACCTCCCATTGAGGTTTTGTCCCAGAAAGAAGATTGACCACCACTGTACGACTCAACTGCTTCGGCAGTCACTTCAACCGCTTGCTTATTCTCTTCCACATCTTGATCGATTGCCTCCAATTTCTGTTGCATCGATTCTAATTGTGCTTGCAACGCTCTCATCTGTTGTTTAAGTACGTCAATCTCATCTGCTTGAGCAACAGCTTGGCAAGGTGCAATCATTAACGATAAAAACAAACCGGTCATAAAGCAATAAATTTTTGTTCGTTTCTTATTAAATAAATGTTTCATAAATACAAACTCCTTTTCTAAATCTAAATAATAATAATTCTAATTACAATTATAAGTAATGTTATTATTATGTTTATTATTTAGATGTCAATACCTTTATGAAAATATTTTTTATAGATATTCAAAGGGGGTTGGGGGGCTTATTTCAAGGATGTGACGTTACCCCATTTTTAGGGCTACCGGCAAAGTCAGTTTTCATGCTGTTGTCTGCGCAAATACACTGGGGAGTTTATTTAGGATTACGATTTCTCAGTTATAATGGCTATAATAGCAAATCCTATAAATATAGGAGTAAATGAAGTTGTCAGAAATCGCGCTATACAACGCATTGACTAAATTAGGACTAAAGCACGACGAAGCAAAGGAGGCTGTTACCGATGTTGCTAGTTCAAAGGATGTGGCAACTAAGGCAGATTTAGCAAAGTTAGAAACAAGGCTAATAGAAAGAATGGCAGAACAAGAAACAAAGCTAACGCGGCAAATGTATGCTATGGCAGGGGTAATCATTGGAGCGATTGGGGCAATAATAGCCGTCGCTGGATTGATGATAAGGGTTTTTATGATGTGAAGCACATATATTTACAACCAACAGTAGCAGCGAGACAATAACAACATAACCCCTCCACAGGAGAGGAATTAGATTGTGCAAGCACAACACGTTACGGGCGGACATGTTAGTCCGCCCCTACAAGCTCAATCGGCGGTTCTAATTAGCTGTCAAAAATTATTCTGAAACCTAGATACGGTGCCTTGAACGAAGCAGGAAGAGGATTTTCAAAATCAATGCGGGCGGTTGCTTCTCCCGGCAGTATGTAATTACCGCCTTTGGCAATAATCGCAAAACCTTGTCCGGCGGTGCTTAGGCTTTGTGTCCATTCCGAAACATTGCCACCCATATTGATGACACCGGCAGCATTGATATCGCCGTTCTGCTCCAGAGCGGAGAGCGGTTTTATCAGTTGTCTCTCGGCAGTGGCCACATAGTCGGGATTAAAGGTGTTGCCCCAAGGATAAGAGTAGCTACCCATTGAAGAGGCGGCAATCCATTCGAAATTATTCGGCAATCTTCCGCCTGCCCAATTTGCAAATGCATAAGCCGACCACCAATCTATATCGGTTGCCGGCAAGTCGTCGTTTTGATAATCGTCCAACCACGGCGGACTATAATCGTGTTCTTCGGGCTCCTTCTCGTTTGCATAAAGCCCGTAGCGCACCAAGGGATCGTTGACGAAACGTCTGTATTGCGCTCGGGTCACCTCGTGGCGCAATATCCGAAAATCGTTATGGCGATGTTTTTTATCAACCAGTTTTCCAATGATATCGAGTTGTTTGCGGGATAACCCCGACCCCAATAGTCCCGGTATCTTAGCGTCGTCGGGGAGACCGATACGATACTGCCCTGCATCTACACGTACCGTTTGCGGATGTTTTTCGGTCCACGGTATTTTCTTCGGTTGCTCGTCGTAAACACATCTGAAACTCACATAAGGAGAACGATACTTCGCTTCCACGGTACGATAAAAATTGTTTAAGCTATAAATCTCGTAGGGTTTGTTATATGCGTTGCCACCGTGTATACTCGGCTTCGCTTCCGCGTCAATACCTTGCGCCCATTCGGATGCGACATTACCCAGATTGTGTATACCCTGCGGTGTATCCATCTCCTTATGCAAACCGCAGCGTTGTGCGGCGTTGAGCCTAGGGTCCAAATACGGCCAACCCTCGGAGTTGAAGTCGTTCCCCCACGGATAAAGCCGACCTTCGGAACCGCTTGCAATCGCAATCCATTCCGTACGCGTCGGCAGTCGCCCACTGCTCGCTTGACAATAAGCATACGCGTCGTAATAGCTAACTCCGTTTGCAGGCGCATCCAAACGGCCGCTAATTTTGTGGTCTCGGCTTATGCTCCTATAAGACCAATTTTCAGGTTGTTCGGGATGTGCTATATCGGTCGGGTTATAAAGTGCATACCATTTTTCAAAAGTATAGAAATCCTTTTGCCGTACTTCGCATTGATCCACCCATAAAGGAGGCAACTGCACATTGCGCTCGGATTCCTTGAATATCGGATCAAAAGAGCGGATGCGCCCGAAGGCATATAGATACTCGCTCAAAATTGCATCCAGTTGCGCACCGCGCGCTTGAGTGGTTTGATCATCTTGGGATATATCAACCTGCACCGTATCAAATTGATAAAAAGCGGTACGCAGTTTATATAAACTAAATACCGATAGTGCAATGATTATTGCTGCTACGAGTAGACTCCCCAGTACAGAGGCCGGCTTCATAGCCTTTTTTTGCCTCCTTTACCTAGGAGCTTACCGCCTTTCAGACCGCCGCCTCTCATTAGACCGCCGCCTCTCATCAGACCACCGCCCATCAATCCACCACCACCGGATCTGCCTAGGAACCTAGATAGCAAACGAAATAACATAAACATTCCTCTCATAATTTTTCCTCCGTGCTTTTATCGTAAATCCATTATAAACAGATTGGCAGTAAAATGGTGACTACGCAAACAACCACCCTGTCAGGCGCGCCTGCCAATCCACTGCCCATCTATGCGGTAGTTCCGATGAATCTGCGCAACACGCCGAACAGTAGCAACAACGCAGCAAAACCGTAGAATAGGAGTGCTTCGTTTTCCTTTCTATAGGGAACGCTGGGATAATGCGTCATCACCTGCGTTTGGGCAACGGTTACACTGTTTTGATCAGCCGCAAACCGCAAACTACCGTCTCGATTGATCGCCGCATAAACGAAAGCCAGCAGATAATCGTCCCTTTGCGGTGATACGATAGTTGCAATACGCCACTGATATTGATCGGGATCGGCTTGTTTGCGAGGCAATAAAATAATACTGTCCTTATCTAGGTTTATTTTTAACCCTTTATAAATCGCCGGATAAAGTCCCACATGCATTCTAACGACGGCATCCCCGGGTAAGTCGGGAAAAGGCATTTGTTGCGAATTATTCAACAGCAAAGCATTCTCCAGCAGTTGGTTCGGATGCACCGCCAATGCCGTCACATCGTTATCCTCGGTTTGCTGCTCCACATACAAAGGATTTTTATCGTCACCGGATGTCGGGAACATCACGCTTTTAAGATACTCGTAGAAGTTGATCTCTTCGTCGCTCAATGTCGGCATCATTGCCGCAGGTAGCAATATGTCGTCTGCAAACTTGAAATTTTGCAACATCAAATAATTTCCTTCGCCGACAGAACGTTGTGCTTTTTCCATAAATTGAAAAAGTGCCGCTAAAATGTTTGCGTATTCTAGTTCCTCGCCGTTCTCGTCGCCCTCCGACATATTGAGATATACATACTCCTGTTCTTTCTCCGAAGACGACTTTGCCGAAGACGGCGTTGCAGTTCTAAACCGCATGACACTCGGGAAATTACTACTTTGGTTCCCTCGCCCTAAGCTCTCCGCCATCATCTTTGATAAAGCATCAAACATCTCATCGGCAGGTTCGTCCGATCCGCCCCCACTATACTCTTCGCTTTGAGAGTCGGCATTCTCGGCATCGTAAGCGAGATCGTCAAAGGGATAATTTTCATCGCTGGTCACCGCACCAAGCGAAATATCGGCAGGCATATCTTCCCATATATTCTCATTATTGCCTCCCTCGCCTTCGTTTTCTCTAAACTGCTCGGAGTTACCCGGTTGTTCCGAGTCATCTTCGCTTGTTTCATCGGATTCGGCAATTACTTCTCCCGCACCGGGTTCGCTTTTGTTGTCATCCTCTACAGGATTGCCGTCATAACCGATGAAGTGCCAATGGCGAGGCATCGGCCCGTAATCTCCGATGATAGACATAGTCAAATAAAACGTACGGATATCGTAAATATCTATGCGTATATAACTTCTTTGTATAGGATTCATCTTTGCCAAAAATTTATCAAACGCATTATCGGGTTGCAATAACTCATCGCGGCTGAATCTCTGCTTTGTGTAATAATCCTGTATATAATCGGAGTGCAGTTCGATAATCGGCATAATAGAAGGATGCGGATTGGCATCCATAGGACTGTTGACATAATCGTGTAGCCTAGCCGGCTTAGAGGTCGGCAGACCGTTCATCACCACCGAGGTTGCTAAATCGCGGCTGAGCAATACCGATATATCTTCTACTTCGCTGATACGCGCCTCTTCTTGTTCGTGCTCGATCATCATCGTAAGCACGATCAAAATGATAATCATCGCAACGCTGTTTGCCAGAATGTCCGCTAACGCGATGCCGGCAAAGCCGGGAAGTAGGCTTCCTTTTCGTGATTGCGCCGCCGTTGCCATCGCTTTACTGCCTCTTGATAACGCGGTCTATATAAGGCGGGATATCGTCGAGCGAGACCGACTTCAATAATTCGCGATCGGCGATAATCCAACCTATAGTCAATTTGTCCCGTATCGTAGGCATTGTCAGACGCATACATTCTCGGGCTATTGCCATCGTTCTAACACTGCCTTCCATGATAATAAAGATGAGTTGCTGTTTGGGCTTACCGTAAATCTTTCTGGCGTAGCTCGCAAAAGGACTATTGGGCGCGCAAATCTGGTCTTGTTTTAAGACATCGCCACTTTCCACAATGCGCAATTCATCGGGAAAAGTCAGTATGGAATAACCGGTGCCCTGCACACCCCAACTCACTTTGTAATCCCCTTCGGTGTTTATCCCCTCCAAACGTTCCTGTAACGAAAGCTGAGAAAAAGTGTTTATCAGTATAAACAAAACCAAAAGCAGAGCAAAAACACCGCCGAAAATCTCAACCATCGGCGCGTTGTTTTTCTCTTGATCCTTGAGGCTATCATGACGACGCATCATTTCATCTTAAGGTCTAACAGCGAGTATCCGGTTTTCGTAGTTCGTTAGCAGATTGTTCTCCCATCGCTGTATGATGGTTTGTAACAAAGTCAACACGATGCTCAAAGACAAAGCAATCAATGTTGTATCAAAAGCAATTCCCAACGGGGCTATCGCATCGCCCAACTGATTGGAAAGATTGGCTAAGCCTTGCTGCTCGCCGATAATCTTTTGTATACCGTCGGATGCAAGCGAGATACCGTAGACGGTACCTATAAAACCCAAAATAGGAATAGACCAATTGAAATAACGAGGCAAAATATAGAAATCCGCCGACTTTTTCCAGATCAAATCAATATAGGTATCCTTCGTTACGGAGTTTCGATCGTCCAGCAAGCGATGGTAAGTGCGCATCAACAACGAGCGGTCGGGCTTGTTGATCAGCCGCTGCTCGTTCCATAGCGTATAGCTCTTGCTTAGCAACAGGATCAGACCCCAGCAGAACAGTAGAATAGTGAGCGGCGGTATAAACCCGCGAGCCAAAAACTTATTCGTCACTACTATCAGATCCGGATAACGAACCGCAGTGTTATAAATCATCAGCAGTATCGTCGTAGATAAAATAATCGCAACCGCCAATGTCAGTACTAAGGGAGGACCCGAGAGTATCGACTCAAGTTTGCGCACCAAATCCTGCTGATATTCCGAGGAGGTGTTATGGTTGAGTAGTATATAAAATATATA
Organism: uncultured candidatus Poriferisulfidus sp.; assembly: GCA_965215125.1. Taxonomy (GTDB): domain Bacteria; phylum Pseudomonadota; class Gammaproteobacteria; order Poriferisulfidales; family Oxydemutatoraceae; genus SP5GCR1. The sequence continues at coordinate 536,522 of OZ244052.1, forward strand.
CAACGCAATGACCGAACTCAATAACGGCAGAGACTTCTCGGGCGTATAACCGTCGGATAGCAAAACCTGATTATTGAGCAACGGGATGAATACCTGATAAGTAACGATTAGGCTAATGGCAATCAAAGACAATAATATTAAAAAGCTCAACACCTTGAGCATAGTCTGTTTCTTTAACATCAGTCCGGCAACCGACAATAAAGCAATCGCTAGACCTACTCCCAAACCGCCATTCGCAGAATAGCCTATGTTAATGCCCAAACTGATAAACGCGGCGGGGAATAGTACAAACGATGTGATAATAATAATAATTTGGTTCAACATAACAATACAACTATTTTATATAAAGTTTCAGGTGGGAAATTAAATTATAATACATTCTATGGCTATCGGTGTGCGTTATGATAAAAATTATTCCCTTAAAAAATTTAAGTAATCATTTTATTAAAGGATATGCTTTGTATCCGCCTTTCCCTACGGATACCCGAACGGCAATTTTCGCACTCGGGTGCTTTTGGGGCGCGGAGCGTTGCTTCTGGCAACAACCGGAAGTTTATCTAACCGCAGTGGGCTATGCCGGCGGAGCGACTGCCAACCCCGACTATCGAGCGGTTTGTAGCGGTAACACCGGGCATACCGAAAGCGTGCTGGTCGTGTATCACGACAATCAAAACACCGATACGCATAGTGTCTACGAAAAACTGCTCAAGATTTTCTGGGAGACTCATGACCCGACCCAAGGCATGCGACAAGGCAACGACATCGGCAGCCAATACCGCTCCGCGATATTTTGCTTCGACGACTCCCAATACCAACTAACACTAAAAACACGCGAAACCTATCAAGCCCGTCTAAACCGATCGGGCTACGGACAGATTACAACCGAAATCATTCGCACCGCAGATTTTTACTACGCAGAAGATTACCACCAGCAATATCTTGCCAAAAACCCCGGCGGCTATTGCGGCTTAGGCGGCACCGGCGTTCGCTTGTAAATTGAGTCTTTCACAAAGCATTAGCGGCAGCGAACGCTATATCTAAGGTAGTGATATGTAGTATGCGCACAAGGTGGAGTAACTACTCGTAGCTTCATTCGCCGATGTTTGTATAGCACCCACGGAATCTGGTCTATTGCCAGAATGTGAGGGGCAAGGGCCGAGTACTTCCATTTCATTGCAGATGCTTGATTTACTAAATAAGCTGTAGCCGAGTAAGGCTCATATATCGGTTCGGCGATACGATGATGCTCGTTTATTGGTTCCAAACTAGTTTTTCGAGGTGCCGCACCGAGCTGAATCAAACTATGAAGTGCTAGAAATCCGTGCAGTCTTTCATACGCCTTCCTAAAATATCTACTTTCAGTCCAAGGTAAAAAGAGTCTATTTGAAATGATTGTTTTTATAATCTCCTCTTGTTTTATTTCATACTCTTCAAGAATTTGCTCGATTCTTTGCGACTGCCTAGGGTATAAATCGGAGTCAATACTATAATGCTCTAATAGTTTTTTTATTTGGTGAACTCTTTTTTGACGTTTCAATGATAATAAAGATCTAATAGCTATTTTTAAGAATGATGAATAATTGAACTGAGGCGTTTTCACTACTAATCCTGCCAAATATGACCAGTTGGTAGGTTGGCTAACAAGTAGCAATACATCCCATTCCAGTTTAGGGGCGATTCTAAGAACCTCGGGGAAAGTTGGCAACAAGGTAGCATCGTCTTCTAGTATGCATGCCCACTCAATACCATTTTTGACCATCAAGTCATAAATTTTGATATGGCTTAATAAGATAGCAATTTGACCTAGGTTGGCATTTTTCCAGTTTTTGCCTTTCTCGGTTTTCGCATGATTAACGATCGCAGCATATTTGTTTTCTAAAAGCGATTCATCAATGCCTAATGATTGCGCAATCCGCATGCGATATGCTTTTGATTCCAGTTCATGTTTATCAATGTCGTCTACCTCTACAAACTGATACTCCAAACCGAAAGGATCTAATTGTCTTTGTATATGTAACCTACGCTCGGGGTTACGCTTTAGATTAATAACATAGATAGGAGAAAAGGTTGCCATTATGGTTGTTTGAAATTAGAATTCGCTTCGTATTATAAAGTATCTCCGACAGTAAGTGCTATTGCAAGGCGACATTCCCCTCCTATGGAGGGGTGGCAGGCGTAGCCTGACGAGGTGGTTGTGGCGTGTCCACACTTTTACTCAATCTAATGAGTATTTTTACTCAATGCATTGAGTATTTTTACTCAATCTAATGAGTATTTTCATATTTCTGTGCTATGCTTAGCTTATGGAAGGATTAAAACATAAAAGACCCCAATTTAAGACCTTAAAAAACCGCCTCAGAGAGCCTAGGCGATTTATACAGTGTCTTTTAGGTCCTAGACAAATAGGAAAAACTACACTCATCCGACAAATCCTAAAGACCTTCTCTTCTAAAAGTTCCCTTTATTTCAGTGCCGACGACCCCGCCATGCAAAGCCACGAGTGGATTCGTCAAAAATGGCTGGAAGCTAGGCTTTTAGAAAAGCAACATAAAAAAGATATATTACTCGTCTTTGACGAGATCCAAAAAATCGCTTCGTGGTCGGATGTAGTGAAATCTCTCTGGGACGAGGACACACGAACACGAACGAAAATCAAAGTTGCCATCTTAGGTTCATCTCCCCTGCTATTACAAAAAGGTCTCACCGAAAGCCTTGCCGGACGCTTTGAGGTTTTAAGGCTGGGGCATTGGTCTTTTGCCGAAATGAAAAAAGCCTTCGGCTTCGGTATCGACGAATACATCTATTACGGAGCCTACCCGGGTGCTGCAGCCCTGATTCACGACGAAACACGATGGCGAGACTATATCGTCAACGCCTTGGCCGAAACCGTTTTATCAAAAGATATCCTATTACATCATCAAATCAATAAGCCTGCCTTATTGAGACAACTCTACGCCCTCGCCACTCAATACTCGGGACAAATTCTCTCTTTTCAAAAAATGCTGGGACAGCTTCACGACGCAGGAAATACCACAACCCTCGCACACTACTTGGAACTACTCTCTGTGGCCGGTCTCGTCTCGGGACTTCAAAAATTCTCTTCCAACACACTGAGAAAAAGACTCTCAAGCCCCAAACTTCAAGTCCAAAATACTGCCCTTATAACAAGCTCGCTGGGAGAAAGTTTTAGCAATATAAAAGAAACCACATACTGGGGACGGATAGTAGAGTCTTGCGTGGGGGCTTACCTCTGGAACCTATGCTTTGAGGAAGGCGGGGAACTTTATTATTGGAACGAGCAAGCCAAAGAAGTGGACTTCGTCCTAAAGAAAAACAACAAAATAACCGCAATCGAAGTGAAAAGCGGACACAAAACCGGACACCTCAAAAGTTTAGAAACCTTTCGCAAAAAACACAAACCCAATGAGACACTCGTCGTAGGCGGAGAGGGAATCCCGCTTGCAGATTTTCTGAACGGGAGAGCATTTTAGCCTTTTCACGGGGTGGTTAATTCCCCTCCTGGGGAGGGAAATGTACCGGCACTATATTTGTGCGGATATGAGACGACCACCCTAAGGGCGGGCATCACTGAATCGCCGATTGACCTATCGGGCAGACATGCGAGTCTGCCCCTACAAGCTCAATCGGTGGCTCTGTTCTGCACCTACAAAGAGAGGAATGTACACCCAACGCTAATGGCTGTTTTATAACCCTGCTTGTATTAGGTCGTGCATGTTGATAGCCCCGACGAGTTTGGTGTTTCGGTCAAAGACCGGCAGCGCATTGACTTTCCTTGCCTGCATCAGTTGCAGGGCTTCTATTGCCAGGGTGTCCAGTTTGACCGATTGGTAGGGATGGGTCATGAGTTGGTCTATGGGGGTTTTCAAAAGTTCGGTGTTGCGGTTTAGTGTGCGCCTTAAATCGCCGTCGGTGAAAACACCGACTACTTGATCCGCCTCACCGATGACGAGTGTCATACCCATACCTTTAGCCGATATTTCGTATAAGGCATCCACCAACAATGTTGACGAAGCTACTTTAGGGACGGCATCGCCGGTGCGGACTAGGTCGCCGACTTTGAGCAGTAACTTTCTACCCAAATGACCGCCCGGATGTGCGCGGGCAAAATCTTGGGTGGTAAAGCCTTTATTCTGCAATAGTGCTATTGCAAGCGCATCACCCATCGCAAGTGCGGCAGCGGTGCTTGCGGTAGGTGCCAAACCCAACGGACACGCCTCTTGCTCTACGCGGGTATTCAAACAAACATCAACGGCGCGTCCCAATGTAGAGTCCGGTGTACCGGTCAGTGCGATCGTTTTGATTGCGATGTGCTTAAACGAAGGTAGCAAACTATTGATCTCTTCGGTCTCCCCCGAATAGGAAATGATGACGGCAACATCTTGGCTATCGATCATACCCAAGTCGCCGTGACTTGCTTCGGCAGGATGCAGATAAAATGCTTTGCTGCCGGTGCTTGATAAGGTGGAGCTGATTTTGTTTGCGATATGGCCGGATTTGCCGATGCCGATTAAGATAATGCGTCCGCGACATTCTATTAGGCAGCGACACGCAGCGACAAACTTTTGGTCGATTTGTGAACGAAGTTTTTGTATTGCGCCCGCCTCTATATCCAATACCTCTAAGGCAAGTTGTTTAATTTTATCCGAGTTGAGTTTCATTCGATTTGCCCACCTTGTTGATGGATTTTATCATATCGAGGTAGATGTAGGTTTTTGAAAGAATACTGTTTGCAAGGATAATGTGTTTACCCACCAAATTTATTTTAACTACCGTAGGGGAATGTGCTTGTGCAAATACGCGGCGACCACCCCATGGGAAGGCTTTACATTTTGTACTATGTATCAAGGTTCTGCACAATGTCACGCCGATTAACCTACTGGCTTAATCGGCGGTTCTCTTGCGCCTGCCATCCCTCCAAAGGAGGGGAATGTACTAGTTCAGACCGCGGCGACCACCCCGTCAGGCGAAGCCTGCCACCCCGCCGAAGGAGGGGAATTACTCTAGTACCGCACTCACTTCTTGTTGGTAGAGCAAACCGATATAGGCGGAGAAAAAGAGCAATATCAAAACGCCTTTGACGCGATACAGGCAATAACGTTGCGGGATTAAAAACAGTATCAACAATAATAAGGTGATCATCGCATTAACAAAAAAATCTCTATACAGAACTTCGCTTCTCATCTGTGCATCGCCGACCATCGCAATCGCACCGATAACGCCCAAACCGTTGAACAAATTAGAGCCTAAGATATTACCGACTGCGATATCCTCGCGTTTTTTCCATGCGCTCACCAACGATGTGACGATCTCGGGCAAACTGGTGCCCAATGCAGTCATTGTCAAACCAACCAATAATTCGCTAACCCCGAAGTGATTGGCAATGCCGATCGCCGACCATACAATTAATTCCGCTGCGCCGACCAATACTGCGGTGCCTATGAGTATATGTAGCCACCCTTCTCGATGACGGCTTTGCCCGTCGTCTTCGTATTCGTCTGCAGTGCGTATCATCCAATACATCAATGCAACCAGAATCAACAACAAGAGCAATCCGTCTACGAAATCAAGCTCAAAGTTCGCTTGCACTTGCGTCGTTTGTCCCAGCGTGCTAAACAATGCAAAGACATCTTTGAAGTCAAGTTGCCAATCCATTGCCAACAACCATACCGCCAAGATGGCGATGCCCAGCATGCTAAACTTCTTAAGAAAGATATGCCGTTTGATATGGATCGGTATGACCAATGCCGCCAATCCCAACCCTAAACCTATATTGGCGATATTGGAACCGATCGCATTGCCCAGCGCAACTTCGGTCGCGCCGCGCAGTGCTGCCAGCATAGAGACAAAAAACTCGGGTGCCGATGTGCCTAAGCCGACGATAACCATGCCGATAATCAACTGCGATATTCTATAGCGTTGGGCAATGCCTACGGCACCTTTGATTAGAAGGTTTGCCGACCAAATGATTAAAGCCAAGCCGGCGAAAAAAGCAATTAATTGGATTAGCATATTATGGGTTCTAAAATAGTGACCTGTTTATTAAAAGTATCTATGCTAATATATTGTACATGGAACAAGCACTTGATATTGCAAAAAGCGACCTGCTCGCGCCCGCCGAAATAGACGAACATCATTTGCAAAAAGTGCTATCCTCTCTGATGGTTCCGGGCGTAGACGATGCCGAACTTTACTTCCAGCACGGTCGCCGAGAAGCATGGTCCTTAGAGGACGGCATTGTCAAAGAAGCGGATTTTAGTCTGGATAGAGGGGTCGGTGTTCGGGCGGTCAGCGGCGAGAAAACCGGTTTTGCTTATGCCAACGAAATCGTTATGCCGGCATTGACTACGGCAAGCGAAACGGTGCGATATATCGCTCGCTCCGGAAACACCCATGCACTTCAGAGTTGGCAAGCCCATAGCATGCAAAGGCTCTATGACTTTGACGACCCGCTGGCGGGCATGGCGGCACAAGACAAAACCGATTTGCTCTATGCCGTAGATACACGAGCAAGGCAATCGGATCCTCGCATCAAACAAGTGATGGCATCCTTATTAGCGAGCTACGATGTGGTTTTAGTCGTCTCTTCCGACGGTACTTTTGCAGCCGACATACGACCTTTGGTGAGGCTCAATGTCGCAGTCGTGGTTGCCGACAAAGAGAGGAGAGAGTCGGGCTATGCCGGTGCCGGCGGACGTTTTAGCTACCAAGAGTTATTGCAAAAGCATACATCCGAAAGCGTGGTGGACGAAGCGGTCAGGCTCGCACTACTCAACCTAGAGGCGGTGCCGGCACCGGTCGGCGAGATGGTCGTCGTTTTAGGACCGGGTTGGCCAGGCGTTCTGTTGCACGAAGCCATCGGGCATGGGCTAGAAGGTGATTTTTGCCGCAAACGCACCTCGGCGTTTTCAGACCGCATCGGCGAGCGCGTCGCAGCTTCGGAAGTGACGGTCGTCGACGACGGCACGCTTAACGGGCGACGCGGTTCGCTCAACATAGACGACGAAGGTACTGCCACGCAATGCACCACATTAATAGAAAAAGGCATACTCAAAAATTATATGCAGGATAAAACCAATGCTCGCCTGATGAATGTTCAACCCACCGGCAACGGACGCCGTCAATCGTATGCCCATCTGCCGATGCCGCGTATGACCAATACCTATATGCTCAACGGGCAACACAGCCCCGACGAGATCATCCGCTCGGTGGATAAAGGCATCTACGCAGTTAACTTCGGCGGCGGGCAAGTTGATATTACCTCCGGCAAATTCGTTTTTTCGGCAAGCGAAGCCTACCGTATAGAAAACGGTTCCGTAGGTGCGCCGGTCAAAGGGGTATCGCTGATAGGACACGGTCCCGACATCCTCACTAAGGTCTCAATGGTCGGCAACGATATGAAACTGGACAACGGAATCGGTTCTTGCGGCAAGCACGGCCAGCTGGTGCCGGTCGGCGTAGGTCAACCGACGCTACGCGTAGACGGGATGACGGTGGGAGGAACCGATATTTGAAACCCGAACATTCCGATTTAGTAACGGCAAAAACGCCGCAACAGCTAAAAGAAATAGTCGCCGAAATTCTGGAAAAAGCACAGGGATGCGGTGTGAGTGCTGCCGAAGTATCGGCGTCGGTAAGTCAGAACCTGTCGGTCTCGGTGCGCATGGGAGACATAGACATATTAGAGCGCGGTAGCGATCAGGGCATGGACCTGACCGTTTATCTAGGGAAACGCAGCGGAAGTTCGGCGGCAACCGGTTTGACGCACGCGGATATCGCAAAGCTCGTAGAGGAAGCCGTGAACATCGCAAAATATACCGGCGAGGATGACTATGCGGGTCTCGCCGATGCCGACGATATGGCAACCGAAATACCCGATTTGCAACTTCATCACCCGTGGACGATCGATACTGCGAGTGCTATCGAACTGGCAACCGAATGCGAGGATGCAGCACGTGCCGAACCGTTGATAGTCAATTCCGAAGGTGCGCAACTATCCACGGTTCAAGGCACCTATTGCTACGGCAACACGCACGGTTTTAATGCCGCCTACCGAGGCACACGGCATAGTATCTTGTGTTCGGTGGTCGCCGGGAAAAACGGTGCGATGCAACGCGACATGTGGTTTGATAGCAATCGCAATGCCGAAACACTGCAATCGGCGAAGACCATAGGTCGGCGCGCCGCAGAACGCGCCGTGCAGAGATTGGGGGCAAGCAAAGTACAAAGCTGCAAGGTTCCGGTTTTATTTGTTCCGGAAACGGCGGCTTCGTTGATCGGACATTTCACCGCCGCAATCAGCGGTAGCGCATTATATAAAGGAACCTCGTTCTTGCCGGACTCCTTAAACAAAGCGATATTCCCCGCTTTCGTGCAACTGTCCGAACAACCTCGCCTACCGTGCGGTTTATATAGCGCACCGTTCGACGGCGAGGGCGTTGCCACACGCGATCAAATTATCGTCGCCGACGGTGTGGTGCAGAACTATATACTCAACAGCTATGCTGCGCGTCGCTTGTCTATGAAAACAACCGCAAATGACGGTGGTTTGAGGAATGTGATTTTATCCGGCAAACAAAAAAGCTTTGACGAACTACTCAAAGATATGGACAAAGGATTAGTCGTCACAGAACTCATCGGCATGGGGGTTAACCCAGTAACCGGCGATTACTCGCGAGGTGCTTCGGGCTTCTGGGTGGAGAACGGAAAGATAGACCATCCGGTGGAGGAAATCACCATCGCCGGCAACTTGAGTGCAATGTACTCCGACATCGTAGCACTCGGCAACGATATAGACCAACGCTACAATATCCGCTGCGGTTCCATATTGATAGGGGAAATGGCTATCTCGGGGATGTAGATTGCCAGCACAGCCCGACGGGATGGTCGTGTCGTATCTGCACCAGTACAGGTACAGTAGTATATTTGAGCAGCCAAAACCACCTAAAAACTTTTAGATGAACTTAGATTACCTAACAAAAATCATCAAATATGACATTTAGATATGTATATCGGATCACGGTCATGATATAGTTTAACGATTGTGTATAAGATAAAAGGAGTATTAAAGTGTCTACACACCTGAATGCTGCGCACCGCCGGCATGAAGTCACCAACAACAATACCAATAGTTTTATTGATGTATTGGCAGTGCTACTAACTGGAGGAATAGGAATGTTTTTAGCATTGTTAGGTGTATATCTAGATAACCTTGGATTCCTTATCGCAGGCTGGATCATCATAGCTATTTCTATAGCAGTTGGTTTAACTAATTTAGGAAAATCTTTTATTGAATTTATGAGTTCATATCGGAATTATAAGGCTGAAAGAAAAAACAAAAATCAATAGGTTGTCGCCTACCGGCGTATAACGCAATACATCAATTTTATAGCAAATAGGTTTAGATAATTCGCTCACGGAAGTATCCGAACCCATTGACAATCTCTACTCTGTATTCTTTCAAACAAGCTGTGAAAAAAGCATTTTAAGGTATCTAAAAACTTTTAGATGACCTAGATACCTATGAGAAATCACCATATAAGCCGACCGAAGCGGCGCACCGTATCTGCACAAGTACATTCCCCTCCTCTGGAGGGGTGGCAGGCGCAATAGAACCGCCGAGTGGGACCGCCGAGTGAGCCAGTAGTTCAATCGGCATCACGTTGTACAAAATCTAAATATTGTGTCTATTACAAACATTACATATGTCAAGGTCAATCGGCGTAACATTGTGCGGAATCTTAGTACATAGTACAAAATGTAAAGCCTTTCCATGGGGTGGTCGCACAACCGCTTGCGTCACTAAATACTCCAGACCCCAACCGCAATTCTATAAACAAATACAAACCCGTCCGACTACAACTTGTTGAAAACCCTATACACTTTTATTAAACTATCAAATACAAACAACAACAGCACCACCGCATACAAAGGTGTGCCGGAGCTACCGTATCAAAATACTCAACCATAAGGTTTATAAAACATGAAAATACCCTCAATGACAATGTTCGCAACCACAATGTTAGATAGCTATATGTCTCTCTATCACGAAGATTTTATAGCGGATGGATTAGAAGACATGGCGGATACTGCATTTTATGACCAGGTAATTGAACTAAATCCTAAGTTGCTTCCTGCTTACTATTGCAGGGCATTGGTTAGGGGTAAATTAAAAGATGACGAGGGCGCACTTGCAGACTTTAACCGTGTGATTAAGTTAGATAAGAAGAATCAAGATGCTTATTATATGAGAGCTTTCATCAAGAATAAATTAGGAAATTTTCAGGGAGCGATTGCGGACTTAAATAGATTCCTTAAAAAGAACCCCAAGAATAGTTCCGCCTACAATACTCGAGGTTTTTCCAAATTTAAATTAAAAGACTACGAAGGAGCAGCCAAAGACTTCAACAGAGTGGTTGAACTAGACCCGAATTATTCTAGCGGCTATGATTTTAGAGGTCTTAGTAAAGTTATATTGGGAGATTATGAGTCGGCAATCGCAGACTTCAGCAAATTGATCGAACTAGACCCAAAGTATACTAATGCTTTCTATCACAGGGGTATGGTTAAAGACGGATTAAAAGACCCTAAGGGAGCCATTGCAGACTTTGACAAAGCCATCGAACTAGACCCGGAGTATGCTGACGCTTATAGCAGTAGAGGCATTGTTAGGGGAAACCTTGGAGACTTTGAGTCTGCCATTGCAGACTTCGACAAAGCGATTGAACTAAGCCCGGAGTATACAGAGGTTTATCACAACAGGGGCCTTGCTAATGAAAACTTAAAAAACTATAAAGCGGCTGTTGCCGACTACGACGAAGCCATTAAATTAGAACCATCTAATGAGATTTTTAGACAGGCAAGGCAGAGGGTTCAAAAGAAACTTGATGATTCCTAATCCATAGGGCAGATCATTCCTCTCCTTCGGAGGGGCGGACTTCGCCTGCTGGGTGGTTGTGTCGTAGGGCTGTTGAAAAAGTGAGGGCATCGCTCAAACCCAATCGCTGTGCACCGTGAATATTTGCAAACCACCTGCAGGGGCGGACTTCATTAAATTTGCCGATTGACCTACTGGCTCAATCGGCGGCTCTATTCTGCCCGTAACGCGTTGTGCCTGCACGATTTATACATTTATTTATTCAATTTATGGAAACCAAAACCAAATGGCGCAAGCGGTTACAGTTTTGCAGAACAGTATTTTTCAACAGCCCCGTCGTGTCTGAACGAGTACGGTGTCGGTACATTCCCCTCCTTCGGAGGGGTGGTTCACAACCGCTTGCACCACATAATTATACAAACCACCTCCTCCATCCCTATCGATACTCCGCTAACTTTTGCATCAACTTGCTTAGTGAAATAACCACCACATCATCGCCGATTGAAAACTCATCGCCACCCCCATACACGATGTACTTTTTAGTCGCTCCCACATCTTCGCAAGTTCGGCTGTAGTGTTTGCTCGGCTTCGGGGCAACACCGTACTTAATCTCAACTGCCCAGATTTCCGAAAACGAAAGTTTGATTACCAAATCTATCTCGGCACCCGCCGCAGTATGATAAAAGTAGGTTTCGGCACGACTCGGTAGCACGGAATGTATGTTCTCAATGACAAACCCTTCCCAACTTTTACCCAATGCCGGATACGATAACAATGCGTCATAAGTGTCAATGCCTAATAGCCGATGTTGAATACCGCTATCTCGGATATAGTAGCGCGGCGATTTTACCAACCGCTTTTTGATATTGACATACCAAGGTTGCAGCCGTCTCACTAAAAGTAAATCAACCAAGATATCAATGTAGTGATTGATCGTCACCCGTTGGACTTCCAGATTGCTCGCCAGTTTAGAGACATTCACCACTTCACCCTGCAAATGTGCCAGCATAGTCCACAAGCGGCGCAACTTGCCGGCCGGCACCCTAAAACCCATTTGCGGCACATCGCGTTCTAGGTAGGTGCGAATCAAATCTTCCAACCAATCCATAGTCAAGTCGTCGTCGGATGCTAAATAACTAATCGGGAAACCGCCTCTAAGCCAAAGCCGTTTAAGGTTATCGCTATCTGCTTCGGTTTCCAATACATTAAAACCACCCATTTCAATATAACTAACACGACCAGCCAAACTCTCCGACGATTGACGCAACAAATCCGGCGAAGCGGAACCCAATAATAAAAATTGTCCGTGCTTATGTCCCCGTTCCTTGTTCTTATCTATCAGCCCTCGCAACACCACAAACAAATCAGGCGCGCGTTGAATCTCATCTAAGATGATTAGCTTGTCGCCGTGATTGCTCAAAAAACTACTCGGATCCCTGAGCTTCAAAACATCTTCCGGTGCCTCTAAATCAAGATAGACTGAACTTTGACCCGCCATTACCATCTTGGCAAGCGTGGTTTTACCCACTTGACGGCATCCCAGCAACACCACAGCAGGATTGCGTGAGATAGCTTTTTCCAGCCTATTTTTAATGTATCGCTCCAACATACCTTGCATATTGCATTATTTTTATGCAAATTGCAAGGTATCATTCCCTTCTGGATGGAGTGGTTGCAACGGGTACATTCCCCTCCTTTGGAGGGGTGGCAGGCTATGTCCGACGGAGTGGTTGCAACGGGTACATTCCCCTCCTTTGGAGGGGTGGCAGGCTATGTCCGACGGAATGGTTGCAACGGGTACATTCCCCTCCTTTGGAGGGGTGGCAGGCGCAGCCTGACGGGGTGGTTCACAACCGCTTGCGCCATAAATATTCACAAACCACAAATCAAATTCCCACAAAATTAGCAAATACAAAACCCACACGACCACAACTTATTGAAAACCGCATACACTTTCATTAAACTATCAAACAAAAACAATAACGGCACCACCGTATAAAAAATTGCGCCGGAGCTACCACATCAAAATACTTAACTATAAGGTTTATAAAAAGAGTAAATTAAGAGATAACGAGAACGCACTTGCGGACTTTAACCGAGCAATTAAGCTAGGCAAGAAACATCGAGATGCCTACTATATGAGAAGCTTCACCAAGTGTAGATTAGGAAATTTTCAGGGAGCACTCGTAGACTTAAATAAAGTTCTTAAAAAGGATTCCAAAGATGGTTTTGCCTACAACACACGAGGTTTTTCCAAATTTAAATTAGAAGACTACGAAGGGACAGCCAAAGACTTCAACAAAGTGGTTGAACTAGACCCGAACTATTCTACTAACTATGATGTAAGAGGTCTTAGTAAAGTTATATTGGGAGACTACGAGTCCGCAATCGCAGACTTCGACACATTGATTGAGCTAGACCCGGAATATGCTAATGCTTACCACAATAGAGGTGGTATTAAGGAAAAATTAGGAGACTTCAAGGAGGCGATTAAAGACTTTGACAGAGCGATTGAACTAGATCCAAATTATATTTATGCATACTATAACAGAGGTATTCTTAGAGGAGAGTCGGAAAACCTCAAGGGAGCGATTGAAGACTTCAGCAGAGTAATCGAGCTAAATCCAGAATATGCCGATGCTTACTATAACAGAGGCATTGTTAATGAAAACTTAAAAAACTACACGAATGCCGTTGCCGACTTTGACGAAGCTATTAAGCTAGAACCATCTGATAAGGCTTATAGAGAAGCAAGACAACAGGCGCAACAAAAACTTGATAATTCCTAATCCGTAGGGGGCATATCATTCCCTTCCTTGTAGATAGTATGGATGACCAGCTTTGCTGAAAGTTGGTTAAACTTTCATTTTAGTTCCCTTCTTAAGAGGGGTTTAATTAACCACTAAACAAAGGAGGTCATCCATGACTAGTATACTGTATGTTGGCATTGATGTTGATGATAAGAGTTTCACTGCCACAGCCATTTCTAAACACAATAATTATCATTCCATTAAAACGCGTCCGGACTTTGCATCACTGCATAAGGCAATCACCAAAGTCGCTTTGCCGTATGAACAGATTAGGGTCTGTTATGAAGCAAGCTATTTAGGCTTTTCGTTAAAGCGACAATTTGATGCGCTGGGCATTCACTGCGATGTGATTGCGCCGTCGCTGATCCCGGTGCGTCCCTCGGATCGTATCAAGACCGATCGCCTAGATAGCGTCAAGCTGGCTGAATACTACCGACAAGGTATGTTGAAAATCGTCCACGATATTGATACTGAGACCGAAGGTCACCGACAACTCATTCGTGGACACCAACAAGTGGTCAACACCTGCAAGATCTATAAACTGCAGATTTTGTCGTCGTGCCGTTATCGCGGGATTAGTTATCGCACCAGTATGCAGGCCAAGAGCTATTGGACGAAGCAGCACATGGCATTCTTAAAGCGGCTCCTAGTCGACGACAGTTTAGATAAGTATTTCCGCCTCGATTTAGAGAACAAGTTATATCTATTGGAGACGCAACAAGGGGTTATCAGACGCTATGAGAACGATATACATCAGTTAGCGATATCCGAGCCGTATCGTCGGGCGGTCGGCTATTTATGTTGTATCAGAGGCATTGCCGAGTTGATTGCGATGACGCTGATTGTTGAGATTGGCGACATCGGTCGGTTTGTCAAGGCGCGTCATCTGGCCGGTTATGCCGGCTTCAGTATCAGTGAGTATAGTTCCGGTGGCAAGAGTCGCAAAGGGGGTATTACCGGGATGGGCAACAAATACATCCGCACGGTGTGCGTGGAAGCCTGCCAGTTGGCGGGTAGACGCTATAGCGTGAATAAGGCATTGCGTGCCCGACGCGCCGACCAAGACCTAGTGGCTATAGAGATAGGCGACCGTTGCATGAAGCGTTTGTATAAGAAGTATCAGACGATGTATCATGCCAACAAACCGTTCAACAAGATTAAGGTGGCGTGTGCCAGAGAGCTACTCGGTTTTGTGTGGGAAGCCTTGCGTGCTGCCCAGGCCGCTGAAAACGCATTGCACGCCGCACCGGTGGTTGAGTAAGCTCGTTAAGCAAGAGGCTGCCAGATAGAGTTCTGAGAGACCGAGGGAGTTGAAGCTAAAGTCAATGACAAGTTCCGAACTTAGATGCCGTCCTAGAGTATCTGCCCATAGAAAACTGCCAGGCGTGATGCGTGGTAGGGCAACTGACCGTAGATTAAGGGGCACAGTTCATCCAATTAACTTATCATGTGGTAATGCGAAAGCAAAGTACACGAATATGAGGTTGATAATACCGAACGACTCATTAGTTGAGTACTTTAGCGGTGCTTCGCTCTGTCTCTCTTCGGTACAGCATGATGCCGTTAACAAGGAGATAAAGCAGGTGCACGAAAGCCGCCACGACAAGTGGCGCATACACATACCTGATGCATGCTTTAAGAGGGGTGGCGCATTGCTATCGCTCGCTCCTTGTTGGCATCATCTGTGCCGTCATTTAACCCTTGAGTTCTGGTGACTTTTGGGAATGTAGACTTCGGTAAAAATTTAACTTGACAAGCTGGTCATCCATATGAGGGGCAGATTTGCATGTCTGCCCTTAGGGTAGCAGGCGCAACCTGACGGAGTGATCACAGAGAGGGGCTGTTGAAAAAGTATCGTCATTACACAATCCAACCACTTTGGACTTATAAGAACAGACCCTACTTGTCCGACCTACATACCCGTATTAAGACTCTGTAAAACGTTACGCAGATTAACCTACTGGCTTAATCGGCGGTCATCTCTTTAGCTTTTTAATTTCAGCGACAGATAAACCTGTGACTTCGGAAATCAACGAAACCTCCAGACCCTTTTGCAACATATTTAAGGCGATTTCGTGCATGCCTTGAACTCGGCCTTCCTCCATGCCCTGAACTCGGCCTTGCTCCATGCCTTTTGCCAGACCTTCCTTTAACGCACCGCGCCTTTCCAGTTGAATCCCTATCTCATACTTCATGCGATCTATAGTCTCCCAGTGTGATTCTTTGTTTTTTGATATCTCCTCTAAATGTTCTAATATCATTTTCGTCTCTCCGTCTTGTGATAAATACGCTACTTGCTCGGGTGTCAATTCCGCCGAGTGCTTAATAATATAGCACCACCTATCCTTCATATCAACAAGGTCGCGGTAGCTCTTCTTGAACTTATTCAATTCCACTATGACGATCTTTGCACCGATATCGAAATGGTATTCTATCTCGTTGCGGTCTACAAATCCTATTTCAGTGATAAAGTTGTGCTTTCCTTTGAATACCGTGAACCGGGTAAATCCCAACGAGTAGGTCGGATTGAGGTTTGCATAGTCATCGCCACGGTTTAGGTCTTGAATAAACAGCAAAGCCCAATAGGCGAACATTCTAAGTAGGAAGTTTTTTTGGAAGGCGACTTGCATTTCTATATTGACATTTTCTCCGCCACTTAATTTGACGCTGAGGTCGAGGACGACCTGCTTGCCGTGTGGTTTAGTCGGTGGAATGGAGGTGTCTTTGAACCGTAGTTTATCACTTGATTGCTGCTGCTGTTGTTCGGCTGCTTTTTTAGAGGTGGCAGAAGTTTTGAGGTTTAGGACATCGACATCCGAGACATTATCGGAGATTGGCAAGAAGCTCTTAATGAGCGACAGCAGTAATCGCTTGTTGCCGGTAAAGTATCGTTTGAAGGCAATGTCTTTTGTCAGCGGTAAATATTTAGGTTGTTTTTTTGCCATGAAATCTCCTGTAAATTTTAGTTAAAACCTATAATTTGAGAGAATATTCGGGATGTTTTTAGACAAACGGATGAACAGTAGTAAATATCCGATAAATGGTATGAAATGTTGGGAAATAGTCTGTTTGGGCGGATTATTTCTTTTCTTGGGAAGCAATGATGGTTTGCGTAATCAGTGGCGCAAGGGGTGGTCGTGTCTGTACGAGTACGGTGTCGGTACATTCCCCTCCTTCGGAGGGGTGGCAGACGCAGCCTGACTGGGTGGTCGTGGAAAATCTGCACAAGTATAGTGCTAGTACATTCCCCTCCTTCGGAGGGGTGGCAGACGCAGCCTGACGGGATGGTTCATAACCGTTTTCGCCACAACTTATTGAAAACCACCTATGCTTTCATTAAACTATCAAACAAAAACAACAACGGCATTACCGTATGAAAATTGTGTCGGAAATACCGTATCAAGGCACACCAAAAGGAATTTAATTATGGAATTGGGAAAACTGGATAATATTTTGAAAAATTTTTATAGCTTAAGTAAACGACTTACATGCCGTTTAGTGAAATATGCAATTAGGCTTTATGGCTCGAGTAAGCAACGCATATGTTCTTTAGTGAAAAAGACAATTAGATTTTATAGTTCATTGAAACTTGATGATCGCTTCATTGTGATTATCATAGCCTGTTTAGCATTGGCTTACATTATTATTGCTCTAGGTATTGATTTCATTATCGTCTTTTTAGTTCTGTTTCTCATAGCTACGGTATTCTATATAACCAATATGTTTGTTCAAGGATTGAAGAAGCAACGAGAAGAAAAGTATAAAGAGGCAATTAAAAATTACGATGATGTAATTGGAGCCTATCGATATATTTATCCCCTTCTTACAATCTTAAACTTAATTCTACGTCATCTTTACCCTAAAACTAGTCTGAGCATATCAGAAAATACAAAACATAGTGCATTAGCTAGTAAAAAAATTCAGGTATATCCAAGTGACAATCTATCTGAGCAGCGATATTCCTATATTCATGAATTAACCCAAAACATGTTACGTAACACGAACATATTTGCTGACGCTTACAATAACAGAGGCATTGCTAAGGGAAAATTAGGAGACTATGAAGGGGAAATTGCAGACTATGATGAAGCCATTAAACTAGACCCTAAATCTGCTCTTGCTTACTATAATCGAGGTAATAGCAAAGTCACATTAGAAAAATACGAAGAAGCAATTATGGACTACGACGAAGCCATTAAAATAGATCCCAGCCTTGCCTCTGCTTACTATAACAGAGGTAATAACAAAGCCATATTAGGAAAACACGAAGAGGCGATTGCGGACTATGACGAAGCCATTGAACTAGGCTTGGAATTTGCTTTTTCTTACTCTAACAGAGGTATTAGCAAAGCCGCATTAGCAAAACACGAAGAAGCGATTGCGGACTACGACAAAGCCATTGAACTAGAACTGGAACTCGCTGACGCTTACTATAACAGAGGTAATAGTAAAGCCTCACTAGAAAAACATGAAGAGGCGATTGCAGACTATGACGAAGCTATTGAACTAGACCCTAAATTTGTTCTTGCTTACAATAATAGAGGTAATAGAAAAGACGCATTAGGAAAACACAAGGAGGCGATTGCGGACTACGACAAAGCCATTGAACTAAACCCTAAATCTGCTCCTGCTTACTTTAACAGAGGTAATAACAAAGCTAGATTAGGAAAACATGAAGAGGCGATTACGGACTACGACAAAGCCATTGAACTAGAACCTAAGTTTGCTCTTGCTTACAATAATAGAGGTAATAGTAAAGCCGCATTAGGAAAACACAAAGAGGCAATCGCAGATTACGACAAAGCAATAAAGCTAGAACCGTCTAATCAGACTTATAAAGAGGCAAGACAACGAGCGCAAAAAAACTTGATAATTCCTAATCCGTAGAGGCAGATCATTCCTCCCCTTTGGAGGGGTGGCAGGCGCAGCCTGACGGGGTGGTTCATAACCGCTTGCGCCACAACTTATTGAAAACCACCTATGCTTTCATTAAACTATCAAACAAAAACAACAACGGCATTATACAGGCATTACCGTATAGAAAATTGTGTCCGGAGCTACCGTATCAAAGCACACTAAAAGGAATTTAATTATGGAATTTGCGAAACTAAATAATATTTTGAAAAATTTTTATAGCTTCAGTAAGCGACTTATATGCCGTTTAGTGAAATATACAATTAGGCTTTATGGCTCAAGTAAGCAACGCATATGTTCTTTAGTTAAAAAGGCAATTTGCTTTTATAACTCATGGAAGCATTTTATTAGTTTTACTTTGCTTATTATTATTTGCTCATTATTGGCTTACAGCATTACTCCTTTTGGTAATTTTATTATCGTCTTTTTAGTTTTGCTTCTTATCGCCACGACATTCTATATAACCTACAAGTTCACTAAGGGATCCGAGAAGCAACAAGAGGAAGATTATGAAAAAGCAATTAAATATTACGATAGTGTGATTTGGATTCATGAAAAAACCCAATTTATATCCCCAATCTTAAATTTAATTCCAGGCATTAATCTTGAAACTGATATAAAGGCACCAACTAATACACTAGATATTAGAGTTAGCCGACCAAATCCTGAAGCTGATATAAAGGCACCAACTGACATACCAACTAATACCTCAGGTAGTACGATTAACCAAACACATAAAGATAGCACTCTGTCTGTAAAGAGTAATCGTCCATCTGCACAAAGTCGTAGCCTGTCTGTACAGGAATATTTCTTTACTTATGAATTAGATGAATACATCTTACGCAATAAAAGTATATTTACCGCCGCTTACCATAATAGAGGTAATCTTAATGCTATATTGGAGAGCTATGAGAAGGCGATTTCGGATTATAACAAAGCCATTGAAATAGACCCTGAGTATGCTACTGCTTACTACAGTAGAGGTAATAGCAAAGCTCTATTAAAAAAAGACTGCAGCGAAGCGATTGAAGACTATAGCAAAGCAATAGCCATAGATCCAAAGGATGCATACGCATATAATAATAGAGGTAATAGCAGAGCTAAAATAAAAGACTATCAGGGGGCACTAAAAGATTTTGGCAAAGCCATTGAACTAAACCCGGTATACACACATGGCTATAGTAACAGGGGTTCTGCTAAGTATGAATTAAGAGACTACAAAGGAGCAATTTCAGACTTCAACAAAGCCATTGAACTAGACCCTGAGTTTGCTCTTGCTTACTACAATAGAGGTAATAGCAAGGCCGCATTAGAAAAACATGAAGAGGCGATTGCGGACTACGACGAAGCCATTAAACGAAAACCGAAATTTGCTGCTTATGCTTACTACAATAAAGGTAATAGCAAAGCCATATTAGGAAAACACAAAGAGGCGATTGCGGACTACGGCGAAGCGATTGAATTAGACCCTAAATTTGCTGCTGCTTACTATAACAGAGGTCATGACAAAGCCACATTAGGAAAACATGAAGCGGCGATTGCCGACTACGACAAAGCCATTGAACTAAAACCTAAATTTGCTGCTGCTTACTGTAATAGAGGTAATAGCAAGGCCGCATTAGAAAAACACGAAGAGGCGATCGCAGACTACGACGAAGCCATTAAACTAGAGCGTAAATTTATTCTTGCTTACTATAATAGAGGTCATGACAAAGCCGCATTAGGAAAACACAAAGAGGCGATTGCAGACTACGACGAAGCCATTGAACTAGAACCTAGGTTTGCTTCTGCTTACTATAATAGAGGTAATAGCAAAAACATATTAGGAAAACATGAAGCGGCGATCGCCGACTACGGCAAAGCTATTGAACTAAAACCTAAATTTGTTGATGCTTACAATAACAGGGGCACTGTTAAGGGGAAATTAGAGGACTGTGAAGGGGCGATTACAGATTTCGAAAAGGCAATTGAAATAAATCCAAAGTGTGCTGATGCTTACTATAACAGAGGTTTAGCTAAAAAAATATTAGGGGACTGCAAGGGAGCAATTGCAGACTATGACAGAGCCATTGAAATAAATCCATCTAATGATAAGTATACAAAGGCAAGACAACAGTTGCAAAAAAAACTTAATGATTCCAATCCAGCACATAAGCTATAAATCATTTGCAAAGAAAAGTACGCAAATGCCCTCCAACGCATTGGCATTACTGCTTTGTGCTGATAAAGCCTGCTATAATTGCAATATTTCACCTAAACTAATATAGTAATCATCACAAAAATTAGATAAATTCAAAAGAATCATGGCTAAGTATATGCTCACCTTAAGAGAAAAAGTAATTGCATGTTCTCGGAAAAACCTAGAGAAACAAGTAAAAAATGAGATGAACAAAATATGAGTATTCCATCATCTAAACAACTTTGGCTTCCTGCACTAAAAATAATGAAGGATGATAAGGAACGTCACAGAAGAGAAATCTTTGATCGTATTATTAAAGAATTCCAGTTTTCGGAAGAGGATAAAACCCAAAAGTTAGTAAGTGGTCGCTGTAAATTAGAAAACCGCATGGCTTGGACATTATCTATCCTGAAAAATGCTAACTTGCTGAAAAATACAGCTCAAGGTTATTACAAAATTACCGAACAAGGGCAAGAAGTCTTAAAGGAAAATCCAAGCACTATCAGCATAGAAACTCTTCTCCAATACGCTCCTGCCGATAGCAAGTTTTTCTATTCTCAGAAACAAGATAAAGAATCAACTGACAACGAACCAAAACTGGACGAAGATTTAGAGACATCTCAAACACCGCTAGAACTGATAGAAGAGAACTACCAAAAGTTACAAGACTCTTTGTCGGATGAATTACTTCAGAACATTAAAAAGAAAGACCCGGACTTTTTTGAAGGTCTAGTAGTAGATTTGTTACTTGCTATGGGCTACGGCGGTTCCCGCAAAGAAGCAGGAGCAGCCATAGGCAAAAGTCATGACGGCGGTATTGACGGCATCATCAAAGAAGATAAGCTGGGACTTGATATTATTTATCTCCAAGCCAAGCGATACGACAGCGGTTCAATCGGAGAAGGGGCAATCCGAAATTTTGTAGGCGCACTCGCTGCAAAACATGCCCAGAAAGGCATCTTTATCACGACCGCCGGCTATTCCAAAAGTGCCAGAGAATATGTTGAAAAGGTTCCGCAAAAAGTCATCTTGATTGACGGTGCCGACCTAGTGGATTTCATGATTGAAAACGATGTCGGTGTGTCGAAAGACCTCACATTTGAAATAAAAAAGATTGACCTTGATTATTTTGAATAATAAACAAACATCCCCCAATGGAACTTTCTGATAACGAAAAGCGGGATATTATTCAATATATTGAAGCCGGCAAGCCATTGCCGGAAAAATATCGTTGGCTCTTATTTGAAGACAAAAAACAAGTGGAGTTGGTATGGAACGGTAAGACCACGGATGTAACAAAAACGGTTCTACCATTTCAAACCATTGAGGTAGTCGATGAACCTCGTGCCGAAAAAAAGGCAGATACAAAAATGCAATTAACCCTTGATATTGATGAACGGGGGCGTCAAATCGCCGGGTGGACAAATAAGCTCATCTGGGGGGATAACAAACTTATACTTTCCAGTCTCAAAAGCGGAATGCTTCGTGAGGAAATAGAAAAAGCCGGCGGGCTTAAACTTATTTACATTGATCCACCATTTGATGTAGGGGCAGATTTCAGTATGAAATTGGAAATCGGCGACGACGAAGATGAACTCATTAAAAAGCCTAATGTTTTGGAGGAAATTGCTTATCGCGATACATGGGGCAAGGGAGCAGATTCCTTTATTGCGATGATCTATGAGCGATTGGTACTGATGCGTGATTTATTGGCGGAAGATGGCAGTATTTATGTGCACTGTGATTGGCGTTTGAACGCTAATATTCGATTGATTCTTGAAGATATATTTAATGAGGAGTTTTTCCAGAGAGAAATAGTATGGTACTTTGACAATGTTTCCGGATACAAAAGCATTGCTTTGAATTGGATTAGAGATCACGAAACTATACTGTGGTTGACTAAATCCAAATCTTTCATATTTAATAAAGTGTATGGTGAGTATCCAGAAGGCTATGAAAATAAATTTAGTAATATAGACGAGAATGGTAGATATTACATGAAACGGGCTGGAAGACGACAATACCTTGACGAATTAAAAGGTAAACCATTGGGGGATGTGTGGCGTATTCCTTTTATAAATAACATGGCAAATGAAAGAGTAGGCTACCCCACCCAAAAGCCCGAAGCTCTTCTTGAACGGATCATCAAAGCCTCTTCCAACGAAGGGGATTTAGTTGCCGATTTTTTCTGTGGAAGCGGCACGACATTGGCGGTTGCAGAGAAACTTGGTAGAAAATGGATTGGTTCCGATCTCGGCAAGTTTGCTATTCACACTACCCGTAAACGGATGATTGGTGTGCAGCGAGAAATGAAAAGTTCGGGTAAAGATTTTCGTGCGTTTGAGATCTTAAACCTCGGCAAATACGAAAGGCAATATTATATCGGTGCTAATCCCAATCTACGCGAAGAGCAACAGGTGAAGCAACTTGCCCAAAAAGAGGCTGATTTCATAAGGCTTATTATCAAAGCATACAAAGCTGAAAGTATAAATAATTTCAAGACATTCGTAGCCAAAAAGGCGGATCGCTTGATCGCAATCGGGCCGATTAATCTACCTGCGTCAAGACTTTTCGTAGAAACGGTGATAGACGAATGTCTGGAAAACAAAATTACCAAAGTGGATATTCTCTCTTTTGAGTTTGAGATGGGATTATTCCCGAAGATTCAGGAAGAAGCGAAAGATAAGGGAATCAACTTAGCCCTTAAGTATATCCCTAAAGAAGTTTTTGATAAGCAAGCGGTCGAGAAAAATCAAGTGATATTTCATGATGTATCGTATATTGAAGTGAAAGCGCATGTAAAACCACCCGCTAAGGGTAACCACGGTACTGTCGCCGTGGAACTTACCGATTTTTCTGTTTTCTATAATCAAGACTTCATAGATAATGTTGTCGAAAAATTGAAAAAGAATCAGTCTAAACTGATCGTGGAACAAGGCAACATTATAAAAATCACCAAAGACGAAGATGGCGAGGCAAAGCGTGAATTGCTAACAAAAAAATGGACCGATTGGATTGACTATTGGGCGGTAGATTTTAATTTTGAAAGCAAAGAAGAAATTGAACGTTTCAAAAATGATGACGGAGAGATTGAAGAACGATGGACAGGTGATTACATCTTTGAAAACGAATGGCAAAGTTTTCGCACTAAAACAGATCGCTCAATTGAACTGAAAAGCACCGAATATGAATGTGAATCGGGTGAACGCAAAATTGCCGTTAAAATCGTTGATCTCTTCGGCAACGACACGATGAAAGTTATAAAGGTTACCATATAAGCTATGATAGAGAACGAATATAAGCCACCAAAGTTTGGAGAGAAAGCCTTCCATTGTCCACATTGCGGGGTATTAGCAACTCAAACATGGAGCAATGATGAGAGTTTCCGAAAAGACTTATTTGAATGCCAGCATGATTTTTTTCTAAATTATAGGGAGAAAATAGGATGGGAGGGGCAACACTACATTCAAAGATTCCTTGATGAAGTTGAACCAAAAATTCTAAATAATAGTAATAGACCATATTTTTTAGTGACATGCACACATTGCAACGACTTCTCCTTTTGGGTAAACGAAAAAATGGTTTATCCTTTGGTTCCTACATCTCCACCACCCCACGAAGATATGCCTGAAGATGTAAAAAAAACTTATGAAGAGGCACGGCAAGTACAACCCTTCTCAGTGAGAGCTTCCGCTGCGCTATTGCGAGTTTCACTGGAACAACTAACCGTACATCTAGGAGAAACCAAGGGCAACTTAAATACAAGAATTGCAAACTTAAAAAAGAAAGGATTGCCTTCACGGATTATTAAAAGTTTAGATATATTGAGAATATATGCAAACGAGGGAGGCGCACACGCGGGAACAATTGATTTAGAGGGTAAAGATAATGAAGATACAGTACTTAATTTATACAAACTAATAAACAACATCGTTTATCACACAATCGCCAGTGATAAAATGGTAGATGACTTATACGACGGTATTCCCGACGCTAAAAAAGAAGGCATTAAAAACAGAGATTCAAATAACTAATTATGGCTTTACACAAAGACTTTCCGAAATCACCGCATGCGATAATTCCACCGGAAATGAGGTGGTCTCCCAGTGCAGAAGAATATGATAAGTTTCCCCCACTCGTTGAGAGGCTCAGAAAAGAAGTCTATGAATGGCGAAAGTGCAATTATGAAGGAGCCAGCGATACCAGCAAATCGCTTCTGAATTGGTGGTTTGCAAACGAACATATATCGGAATCCGGCGGCCACATCAGCTATTTTCGATATTACTTTGCGCAAAGAGAAGCTGTTGAAACGGTCATTTACTTATACGATATAGCAAAGGCTAAAGATCCTAATACCTTGATAAAGTTTAGCTCTTGGCAAGATCTAAGCCTCGGTATGTTTTATGAAACATGGCCGCGATATGTGATTAAGATGGCAACAGGGTCGGGAAAAACCAAAGTGATAAGCCTGCTTCTAGCGTGGTCTTATTTCCATAAAACATACGAAGGAAACTCGGAACTTTCTAGAAACTTTCTTATCGTTGCCCCTAACATCATCGTCTTAGATAGATTGAGAGCAGACTTTGAGGGACTTAAGATCTTTCATAACGACCCTATCCTGCCGGTGAACGGCTATGGTGGTAGAAATTGGCAAAGCGATTTTCAGACGACTTTGCATATACAGGATGAACTAAATGTGGTGCAACCTTTAGGGAACATTTTTCTTACTAACATCCACAGAGTCTACTCCGGAAACAACTCGCTTCCTTCGTACGAAGACGACGATACGACAGAGTATTTTTTAGGAGATAAGCCGGTGGCTAAAACCACAGACTCCAAGATAGATTTAGGAGACATCGTACGAGAGGTTGACGAACTTCTGGTTTTTAACGATGAAGCGCACCATATCCACGATAAAGAGTTAGTCTGGTTCCAGTCTATTCAAGATATACATAATCATCTAAAACCAAAAAATAAACTTTTATCTTTGCAGATTGATGTTACCGCTACTCCCAAACACCATAACGGGGCTATCTTTGTGCAGACCATATCCGATTACCCTTTGGTAGAAGCCATCGCCCAAAATATCGTCAAACATCCGGTGTTGCCCGATGATGGTAGTTGCAAAAAATTAATAGAAAAGAAGTCCTCAAAATACACGGAGAAATACGGAGACTATATCCATCTCGGGGTCAAAGAATGGAAAAAGGCTTACGATGCAAACCTTAAGCTAGATAAAAAGTCTATTCTTTTTGTTATGACCGATGACACAAAAAATTGCGATGAAGTCGCCGAATATCTTGAAACCACATTTCCCCAATTAAAAGATGCCGTTCTATCAATTCATACAAAGA
Organism: uncultured candidatus Poriferisulfidus sp.; assembly: GCA_965215125.1. Taxonomy (GTDB): domain Bacteria; phylum Pseudomonadota; class Gammaproteobacteria; order Poriferisulfidales; family Oxydemutatoraceae; genus SP5GCR1. Next base: position 562,673 of record OZ244052.1, read on the forward strand.
AAAATGGAGAAATTAGTGAAGCGCAAACGGGCAAGAAAAAAAAGGAACTGGATAAGTTAAGAAAGCAAGCGAATGAAATTGATAAATTGGATAATCCTTATAAAGCTATTGTTTCCGTTCTAGTTTTGAAAGAAGGCTGGGATGTTAAAAATGTCACCACCATCGTGGGCTTGAGACCATATGATTCGGAAAGCAAGATACTCCCGGAACAAACCTTAGGAAGAGGATTGAGGCTCATGTATGGAGGCAAAGATAGCGATATCAAGGAAAAAGTGAGTGTTATCGGCACCAAGAACTTTATGGAATTTGTAAAGAGTGTTGACAAAGAAGGTGTTGAACTTGAATACGAAGAGATGGGAGACGATACCCCTCCCAAAACCCCTACCATTGTAGAGGTTGATAGGGGAAATAAATCAAAGGATATAGCAAAACTGAATATAACAGTACCTGTTCTAACACCTAGAAATTACAAAAAGTACGAAGACCTATCTCTTTTGGATCCCGGGAAATTCAAGACGAAAAAACTTTCGTTGGAAAAAATGAAATCAAAAGGCAAAAGAAAAATTCATTTTAATTACATGGCAGTTAAAGAGGAGCAACCCCCTTATTCCCACACAACGATACTAGACGACTCGGAAGTTTTGGATTACAGAAATATCATAGGTTTTTTCGCAAGTACAATTAAAAAAGAGCTAAGGTTTCCCGGTGGGTACAATGTTATATACGGGAAGGTAAAGGAATTCATACGCGATCACTTATTTGAAAAGCCCGTTGAATTAGATGATATCAACACAATCTTAAATCTATCAAAATCCGATGTCACTAGATTCATCATTGAAACTTTTATCAGAGAAATTAATATCCTGACAATCAAACCGCGTGAACAGGTAAGCTCAAAAGATCCCTCTATTAAACTAACCGACACTAAACCGTTTATCGTGAAAGGGAAAGAGGATATGATTATTATTCCTAAAAAAAGTGTTTTTAATAAAAGTATCGGAGATAATAATTTAGAAAAGGAATTTATAGCCTTTTTAGAAAATTGCGATGACATTATTGCGTATACCAAAAACTATATCAATATAGGTATTAATATGGACTACGTAAATAAGGACGGGGATATCAAAAATTACTATCCGGACTTTCTCGTAAAAAAATCCGAAGATGAAGTGTATGTCGTTGAGACCAAAGGGCGTGAAGATTTGAACGACTCCTTAAAACTCAAACGTTTGAAGCAATGGTGCAAGGATATGAATAACCAAGGATACAAAGCAAAATACGGCTTTGTATTTGTAGATCAAGAAGGTTTTGAAAAATATAGACCCGTTGACTTTCAGGGCCTTATTGATACATTTAAGGAATATCAGTAACCCGCGACTAATCTATCGCATAGCTCTGATGCAATCTAAAGTGCTGTTCGGAAGTTCGGCAAACTAGTTTTGCTTATAACCCTTTATGGTCGGGCCGGGACCACCAAGAGGCGGAGACAATGTGTAGCCGGGAGGCTTGATGTCTATACCTAATTTCTTTAATTGCGCCTCTAGTTCGTTATATTGATCAATAATGGACTTAGGTACTCGTGTGTTGGTTTTAAGTAATCCCTTTGATGCTTTATATGGATCCTCTTTTTGTTTGGTGCTCATAGTTAAAAATATTCCTCCGTAATTGATAATGTGTGATTCGATGGCTAGCGGGTTGCTCGGATGATTGCCTCAGTGCCACTCTTTTATATGCAGGTTCCTTTTGCAAATAGTTTTTCGCCATATCGGGCAGCCCAATTTTTGTACCTCGTACAGAAACGATACGACCACCCCGTCAGGCTACGCCTGCCACCCCTCCGAAGGAGGGGAATTGACTTGTGCAGAATCTTAGCGACCACCCCATGAAAAGGTTTTATATTTTGCATATATGTTAGGGTTCTGTACGATGGCACGCCAATTGACCTGCTGGCTCAATCGGCGGTTCTGTTGCGCCTGCCACCCCTATAAGGAGGGGAATGGACGAGCATCGTGCTTGTGGTTCGGTTCTATTTTTTCAGCTGTTTAATCTCGGCAACGGATAAACTGGTCAATTTTGAAATCGCAGAAACTTCATAACCTTCTTTCAACATGTTCAAAGCGATTTTTCGGGCTGTGTTTTCTTCGCCTTCTTCTATCAGTTCTTGCTTTCTCAACTGAGCTTCCCACTCACGTTTCTCCCGGGATATAGCGTTCCAATACTCCCTCTGTTCTTTGGATACTTCCTCTAAATGTTCTAATGCCATCTTCGTCTCTCCATGTTGTGATAAGTAGGCTACCTGCTCGGCTGTCAACTTCGCCGAGTGCTTGATAATATAGCACCATCTGTCGGTCATATCAAATAGTTCAAAGTGGTTCTTATTGAACCTATTCAATTCCACGAAGAACATCTTAAACCCCCAGTAAAGTGCTCTATCCTGATAGCCTTCAAAATAGATATTTGCCTTTTTTATATAATCTTTCTCTGCTTTACTAAGCGCGCTGAACTTGGTAAATATCAGTGAGTAAGTCGGATTAGTTTTGTTCAGTTTTTGTCCACGCTTTAAGGATTGAATATGTAACTTCGCCCAATAGAACAACATTCTAAACAAGAAGTATTTATGAGGATAGCCTTGCATCTCTATGTCGACATGCTCACCGCTGTTTAATTTGACATGGAGGTCTAGCACGACCTGTTTGCCATCCGGTGTGTGTGGTGGGATAGCACTGTCCTGCAGATGTAACTTATCGTCCGATTGACCGGGTTGATTGGTGGTGTCGGATGCGGTGTCTAGTATGTTGGGATTGAGTATCACCATATCCGAAGCACGATCGGAGATCGGCAGGAAGCTCTTAAGTAGCGAGAACAATAATTGCTTATTGCTAGAGAAGTATCGCTTAAAGGAAATGTCTTCTGTCAAGTCTAAGTAGCCGAGATGTTTTTCATCCATAGTAAATCTCCTATAAATTGAGTGTAAAACATCTACCATAAAGCCGGTATTGGGTGCGATGAGAGACAAATGGATGAACGGTAGTAAATAAGGGTTGAACGGTATGTTAGGGTGATGTGAGGCGGCTGAGTCGCTGCTTGTTGCAGTTGTGCAGACTCTTATCGACCACCCCGTCAGGCTGCGCCTGCCACCCCTCCACAGGAGGGGAATGTACCGACACTATACCTTGTGCAGACCCTTAGCGACCACCCCGTCAGGCTTCGCCTGCCACCCCTCCACAGGAGGGGAATTAAAAAGATTGGCCTTGATTATTTTGAATAGTTATTCGGGGGATCTATATCTGCAACCCCCGCCGCAGATTTCCGAGTTTGTGGGTCAATATTACTAACGGATATGTCACAGGCTTTCAATACTTGATCTCTTAGTATCAGTCCTAAAACCCGCATTAAATCCCTTATCTGGATACCTTCGTTAAAAGCCACATTAGCCAGCTTATCGTATTGCTCTTTATCATTTTTTTCTAAGTCTTTGGGGATTTGGTTTTGCGCAAAATCAAAACAACTTTGCTGTATTTGATAAGCATTCATTTCCCGCTTTTTAGCTTTCTTAGTAAGTTTCTCTCTGTATCTATCAGTTATGAACTTTACATCAATCTTTTTAGACAGTGATTCCCCATATTCACTCAATGACACCGGGCTATCGCTTCGATATATTGCCTTACCTCTAGAGGCAATCACTTCATCGGAAAGAGTATCTACTCTTTCGATAAGAACATTTATTTTGTCACGAATTTCCTCTATTGACTTAAGTCCTTTGAGAAGACCTTGTGCGTTTGTTCTGATATCTTCTAAATCTTTCAATTTTGAGTTCGCTGTGACAAACCACGCGATAATACCAAAGAGGATTACGAAAGATAAGATATTCTCTAATATATAATTGACTACAATCATTTCATTATCCTTTAACTAACTTTTATTTGTACGCAATTATACAATAAATTACTTTGCCCTGCCCTCATTTTTAGAGTCACCCGACACCCCGCCACAGGAGGGGAATCGTACGAGACTACAAAGGAAGGGGCTAGCTTTCTTCTACAGGTGGTGTTTGTTGTTCACGACCGACCAAGCATACATAAGCCATCGGGGCATTATCTCCTTTGCGAAAGCCGTGTTTGAGGATGCGTAGATAGCCGCCGGGACGTTCACGATAATAGGGGCCGAGGTCGGTGAATAGTTTATTGACTGCCGACTTATCGCGCAGTTTGGCAAAGGCGCGCCTGCGTGCGGCAACATTATCGTTCTTAGCGAGCGTGATGATAGGTTCTATAACTCGTCTTAATTCTTTCGCTCGGGTAAGCGTTGTGTGTATTTTCTCGTGTTCAATCAGCGATACCGACATATTTGCAAAGAGGGCTTTGCGGTGTGACGGGGTGATATTGAGTTTTCTGCCCGAATTAAGATGGCGCATGGTTTTCTCGTCTTAATCTCTGCCGGGGCGACCTGCCGTCCAGTTAGAGGCTAATTGAGCCGGCGGCCAATTTTCAATTTCCATGCCTAAGCGCAGGCCGAAATCGGCAAGCATATTCTTGATCTCGGTTAAAGACTTTTTACCTAAATTGGGTGTTCTCATCAAGTCCATTTCCGATCTAATCACCAAATCGCCCAAGTAGTATATTTTCTCGGATTTCAAACAATTTGCCGAGCGTACGGTCAAGTCAACTTCCTCGACCGGCTTCATCAAGAGTTCGTCTATTTCATTTTTGCTACTTTCTTGCTCGGTGATTTCAATTTCTTCAAGATTAACGAAAACATTCAACTGGGAATGTAGCGTTATTGCTGCTTGGCTAACAAGTTCCTCTGCGCTGACCGTGCCGTTGGTCTCTAACTCTAATATCAGTTTATCCAAATCGGTACGGTCGCCCACACGGGTGCTCTCGACATTGTACGATACCTTTTTGATCGGGCTGAAACTGGCATCGAGTAATAAGCTACCTACGACTTGATTTTCTTTTTTCTCTTTGCGCACGACCGCCGGCTGGTAGCCTCGCCCTTTTTCAATCCACAGATCCATTTCCAGTTCGCCCCTATCGCTCAGATGTGCGATAATATGGTCTTTATTGGCGATTTCAACCGTCTCTTCTATTTGTATATCGGCACCGGTAACCACACCCTTGCCTTTTTTATGCACACGCACCATCGTTGCGTCTTTCTCGTATAGCCTAATTGCCAGTCCTTTCAAATTGAGCAGTATATCTATGACATCTTCCTGCACACCTTCGAGTGTGGAATATTCGTGCAATACATTAGCGATTTTTGCTTCCACAACGGCGGCACCGGTCATTGCCGAAAATAAAACGCGACGCATGGCATTGCCTAGGGTATGCCCGAAACCGCGCTCCAGCGGCTGTATACAAACACGTACGTGATTGTCGGAAAATCTTTGTATTTCAACCGAACCCGGTCTTAATAAATTAGTATAGCTCACGCTTGCCTCCTGATCATTGAGTTTATTTGGAGTACAGCTCTACTACGAGCGACTCGTTAATTTCTTGGGGTAAATCGGAACGTTGCGGATAAGATTTGAATTCCGCTTCAAAGGCTTTGGTATCAACCTTAATCCATTCTACAAAACCGAGCTGCTCGGCAATGTCTATTGCGTCTTTGATTCTAAGCTGTGCTTTTGCCTTATCGGTAATTGCAATCTTATCGGACGGTTTAACTTGATACGAGGGTATATTGACTACGATGCCGTTGACCATAACCGCTTTATGACTCACCAGTTGACGACATTCCGCACGGGTAGAACCGAATCCCGAACGATATACTACGTTATCTAATCTACCCTCCAATAGACGTAATAAATTCTCGCCGGTAGAACCTCTTTCTTTGGCAGCTTTCTTGTAGTAATTTCTGAATTGTCTCTCAAGCACGCCGTAAATACGACGCAATTTTTGTTTTTCTCGTAGCTGTATACCGTAATCGGTTTGTCGCGGACGTCTCTCTAGTTGTGGCCCGGGCGGTCTCGACATATTGCATTTTTTGTCTAAAGAACGACCGCGACCTTTCAACATCAAGTCTGTACTTTCGCGTTTGCTAAGTTTGCATGTAGGACCTAAATAGCGTGCCATCGTTTCCGTCTCCTCAAATCCTGCGTTTCTTAGGAGGTCTGCACCCGTTGTGCGGCAGCGGCGTCACATCGGTAATGCTGCGAATACTAAAACCGACTGCATGCAATGCGCGTATAGCCGACTCTCGGCCGGGACCGGGACCTCTGACTTGCACTGTCACGCGCTTGACACCGTATTGCTGTGCTCGTTCCGCCGCTTGAGTCGCTGCGATCTGTGCGGCAAACGGCGTGCTTTTACGCGAACCTTTGAATCCTGCGGCACCGGCACTAGACCAGCACAGGGTATCGCCTGTGGGGTCGGAAATGGTAACGATAGTATTGTTGAAAGAAGAGTTGATGTGGGCTATCGCCTCGGGTACTTCTTTCTTTATTTTCTTACGTGTTTTGGTTTTAGTCTTTGCTTTTGCCATAGTGTCGTTTTACTTCTTCATTTGTCGTCTGGGTCCTTTGCGGGTACGCGCATTGGTTTTGGTGCGCTGACCGCGTACCGGCAACCCGCGTCTGTGTCGTATGCCTCTATAGCACCCTAAATCTCTAAGTCGTTTGATATTCAGGCTGATATCGCGGCGCAAATCGCCTTCTATCGTATAATTCGTAACTTCCTGGCGCAATTTGTCTAAATCGCTATCGGACAGTTCTTTGATTTTGCGGCTGGGTTCGATCTTCGTATTCGCACAAATTTCGCGTGCACGGGTTCTGCCGATGCCGAATATGGCGGTTAAAGCAATCTCGGCGTGCTTATTATCGGGTATATTAACTCCTGCTATACGTGCCATACTCTAAAAGTTTCCTGCTTTAGTTGTTGAAAAAAACGCATTATTATAAACCGCTTAAGGCTGTTTGACTAGCTTTATTTAGCCTTGCCGTTGCTTATGGCGAGGATCTTTGCAGATCACCCGCAATACACCTTTCCTGCGTAATAACTTGCAGTGGCGACATATTTTCTTAACCGATGCACCTACTTTCATAATACCTCCGTCATACTAATCTACGGCTTGCACCGCGGCGCTGTTTCAGGTTTGCTTTCTTAAGCAAACCCTCGTATTGATGAGACATTAGGTGGGTCTGTAATTGCCCCATAAAATCCATAATAACAACAACAATAATCAACAAGGATGTGCCGCCGAAATAAAACGGCACATTCCACGATAAAATCAAAAACTCGGGCAATAAACAAACCAAAGTGATATAAATAGCTCCCATCACCGTCAAACGGCTCAGTATATTATCTATATAGGTTGCGGTCTGCTCGCCGGGGCGTATACCCGGAATAAACGCACCGCCTCGCTTTAAGTTATCCGCCGTTTCTCTAGCATCAAACACGATCGCGGTATAGAAAAAACAAAAGAACATAATCGCAAAAGCATAAAAAGCGATATAGAGCGGCTGACCGGGTGCCATTGCATTGGATATCTCCGATAGCCATCCCATCCCTTCGGCGCGACCGAACCATTGGCCTAGGGTTGCAGGAAACAAAATAATACTTGAAGCAAAGATCGGCGGAATCACGCCTGCCATGTTGAGCTTGAGCGGGAGATGACTGGACGGTGCGGAAAATAGCCTTTGCCCGCGTTGTTGTCTCGCATAGTTTATAGTCACTCGCCGTTGTCCTTTCTCGGCAAATACCACAAAAGCGGTCACCGCAATCGCTAAAAACAAAATTAGCATAACCAAAGGCGGAGCCAGTTCGCCGGTGTTGGCCAACTCTAGGGTGCCGCCGAATGCAGCGGGTAGCCCGGCAACGATACCGGCGAAGATCAATATAGAGATGCCGTTGCCTATTCCTCTTTCGTTAATCTGCTCTCCGAGCCACATTAGAAACATCGTCCCGGTAACCAAAGAAATAGCAACCACCGCAATAAAACCAAAGCCGGTAATGTAAGATACATTTTGACTTTGCAATGCGATGGCAACACCTATCGCTTGAAAGGTTGCAAGCACAACCGTGCCGTAGCGAGTATATTTGGTAATGGTGCGGCGACCTTGCTCGCCTTCCTTCTTGAGTTCTTTGAGGTAGGGTATGATTGCCGACATCAGCTGCATAATAATCGCCGAAGAGATATAAGGCATCACGCCCAACGCAAACAAGCTTAACCTTTCCAACGCACCACCGGAAAACATGTTGAACATCGCCAAGATAGTACCGCTTTGCTGCTCAAAAAATTGTGCCATTTGAACGGGGTCTATACCCGGCACCGGAATAAAACTGCCTAAACGAAAAATTACCAAAGCCAGCAATACGAAACCGATTCGTCTTTTGAGCTCACCGTACTTGCTACCCGCAATGTTTGCCATTTGTGCCGCTGCTGCAACCATTTTATTCCACCTTCCCGCCGAGCGACTCTATTTGCACACGCGCCCCTTTGCTGAGCTTCACACCTTTGACGGTCAAAGTTTTTTCTAAACTGCCCGAGACGATTATTTTTGCTTTCTCGGTTTGCTTAGAAATAATCTTTGCTTCTTGCAATGCTTTTATATCGCATACATCGCCCGATAATTTATTCAACTCGTGCAGTTTTACTTCGGCGCATCCGACAATTCTGGAAGAGAAGCCGACCTTGGGCAATCGTCTCTGTAAAGGCATTTGCCCACCCTCGAAACCAACCTTATGATAGCCGCCGGAACGAGATTTTTGACCTTTGTAGCCCCGTCCGCAGGTTGTTCCGAAACCCGAACCGTTGCCGCGTCCGACCCGCTTACGTGCGGCCTTTTGCCGACTTCCCTTAATCGTATTTAAGGTTAAGGATGGATGCTCAGACATTTTCTTCCACCCGCAGTAAATAATTAATTTTGTTGATCATTCCACGATTTTCCGGCGTATCTATCACCCACACCGGATTATGCATACGCCTGATGCCCAGACCTTGCGCACACGCTTTGTGTTTTTTCAATCGCCCGTTTAGGCTCTTGACTAGAGTCAATTTGATTCGTTTATCACTCATGGCAATATATCCTTGACATCGAGACCTCGTTTTGCAGCAATGTCTTGCGGCGAGTAGATGTTTTGTAGACCGTTCAATGTCGCCTTAACAATGTTGATCGGGTTTCTTGACCCTATGCACTTGGCAAGTACGTTATGTACGCCTATAACCTCAAACACCGCCCGCATTGCGCCGCCGGCGATGATACCGGTACCTTCGGATGCCGGCGACAGATAGACTTTGGCAGCCCCGTACTTTCCTACGATAGGATAATAAAGCGTGTTATTGTTCAAAGAGACTTCTATCATTTCTCGGCGCGCGCTTTCCATTGCTTTGTGAATCGCCATCGGCACTTCTTTGGCTTTGCCGTAGCCTATGCCGATTTTACCGGCACCATTACCGACAACGGTCAGCGCGGTAAAACCGAATTGCCTGCCTCCTTTGATGACTTTGGCGACGCGGTTTACCACAATGAGCTTTTCCAGCAAGCCGTCCGTTGATTCAGCTATTTCTATATTAGACATCTCTAAAATTCCATGCCGTTTTCGCGCATCGCATCGGCTAAAGATCGAATACGTCCATGATACTTGAAGCCCGATCGATCAAAAGCGATACGTGTGATACCACAATCTTTAGCTTTGGCAGCCATCATCTCGCCGACTTTACGCGCTGCCGCTTTTTTGTCACCGCGCTCGTTAAAAGATTTGCCGACGGTAGAAGCCGAAGCTAAGGTCTTGCCGCTCGGTTCAATCAACTGCGCATAAATATGCTGCGGGGTTTTATGGATGCATACGCGATGCGTATCTTTGAGACGCGCGATTCTCGCACGTGTTCTGCTTACACGTTTGACGGACGATGCGGTATGTTTTGCTCTCATCTATATAGCCCTACTTCTTCTTAGCTTCTTTTCTGGTTATTTGCTCGCCGGCATAGCGCAAACCTTTGCCCTTATAGGGTTCGGGTGGACGAAAGGCGCGAATTTCGGTTGCGACCTGCCCTACTTTTTGTTTGTCTATGCCTTTGACCACAATCTCGGTGGCACTCGGTGTCTCTACCGTAACACCCTCGATTACCTGATAATCTACGGGGTGTGAAAAACCTATTTGCAAATTCAATTTGTCCTTGCCTTTAGCTTGCGCCCTATACCCTACCCCGACTAGTTCAAGCTTACGCTCAAAACCTTCTGCCACACCCTGGATCAGGTTGTTGGTCAAAGCGTGCATCGTCCCGGCGAGTGCTTTACCATCGCGCTCGGCACTAAACATAATACCTTCGTCTTTTAATTCAAATTGAACCATTTCGTGTATCTCCAATGTGTTTTCACCCTTTTTGCCTTTGGCGCGTATTTTTTGTCCTTCTATTTTAACTTCTACACCGTCGGGAATAATGACCGGTTTTTTAATCAATCTAGACATCTTATTCCACCACGCATAAAATTTCACCGCCGCATTTGATCGCTTTTGCTTTCTTGCCGCTGATTACGCCTTTAGAAGTAGAACAAATCACCGTCCCCATACCTCCCATTATTTGAGGGAAGTCGTCGACCCGTCTATAAAGCCTAAGCCCCGGACGGCTGACGCGCCGTATCTTCGATATGACCGGTTTGCCTTTATAGTACTTAAGTTCTATCGTTAATTCCTTTTTATCCATAGCTTGAGTATCTTCGCGATACCCCTTGATATAGCCCTCTTCGTGTAACACCTTGGCGATAGCACATTTCAATTTGGAACTCGGCATGCTCACCGTTGCTTTGGCTCTCGCCTGTGCGTTCCTGATGCGGCTCAGCATATCGGCAATCGGATCACTCATACTCATTACATCAACCTCGCTATATCACCAACTGGATTTCATTAAACCGGGTATATAACCCAGCATTGCGTATTCGCGCAGTTTGTTGCGCCCTAAACCGAATTTGCGGTAGTAGCCCTTGGGACGTCCGGTGATACGGCAACGGTTGCGCATTCTGGATGGACTTGAATTGCGCGGCAATTTCTGCATTGCAACGACTGCTTCGGCTTTCTCATGCGCAGGCGTATGTGGACTTTTGATCTTTTGCCTCAATTCGTCGCGACGCGCTTTATACTTCTGAACCGTCAACTTACGCTTCTTTTCTCGTTCTATCATACATACTTTAGCCATTGTTTCTAATCCTTAAACGGGAAATTAAATGCCGAAAGCAGATGCTTGGCTTCCTCGTCGGTATCGGCACTCGTCGTAATTGCGATGTCTAAACCACTAATTTTGCTGATTTTGTCAAAATCAATCTCGGGGAAAACAATCTGCTCTTTAATCCCCATATTAAAGTTGCCGCGCCCGTCAAAAGCCCTGGAACCGAACCCTCTGAAGTCTCTGATTCTGGGGATTGCGATATTAACCAAACGTTCAAAAAAGTCATACATCATGTTACGACGCAAGGTAACCATGCAACCTATAGGCCACCCTTCGCGTATGCCGAAACCGGCAATTGCCTTGCGCGCCTTCGTCACCACCGCCCGTTGCCCGGAGATCAATGCCATTTCTTCTTGTGCGACTTTGAGGTTGCTCTTGTCTTTAGCCGAATCACCCAAGCCCATATTCAAAGTGATTTTGACCAATCGGGGTACCGCCATAGGGTTTGTATATCCCGGGGTCTCCATCAACTGTTTGACAACCGTCTGTTTATAAAACTCAGCCATGCGCGACATCAATCTATCTCCTGGTCGCTACGCTTAAAATAGCGTACTTTCTTGCCGTCTTCCTTGATCCTGAAACCGACACGCTCGCCTTTATTGGTTTTTGCGTTGTACAGCATTACATTGGATATATGCAAGGGGCTCTCTTTCTCTACGATGCCGCCTTGCTCGCCTTTATCGGGATTCGGCCGCACCATTTTCTTGACGATATTGACATTTTCCACCAACACCGTGTCGTCCGCAGACATGATGCGTAATACTCTTCCTTGTTGACCTTTACTTCTACCGGAAATCACGGTCACTTGATCTCCTTTGCGTATTTTTTTCATTTACTATACTCACAAAACTTCCGGTGCTAAAGAAATAATCTTCATAAATTTTTCGGTGCGTAATTCTCGGGTCACCGGCCCGAAGATACGCGTGCCTATAATCTGCATCTGATTATCCAAAAGCACTGCTGCGTTGGTATCAAAGCGCACTAAAGAACCGTCGGCGCGCCGCACACCTTTACAGGTGCGCACTATAACCGCGCTATAAACTTCGCCTTTTTTGACTCTGCCGCGTGGAATCGCTTCCTTTACGCTCACCTTGACTACATCGCCCACATTCGCATATCGGCGACGCGATCCTCCCAGAACTTTGATACATTGTAGTTTTCTTGCACCACTATTATCGGCTACTTTCAAAAAAGTCTCAACCTGTATCATGTTTCAGCCTCTGCGCCTTGCTCTTGCAAGGTTTCCGCGGGGGTGTCGCCGGACCCACGCCGCACGATCTCTACAAGACGCCACGCCTTCGTTTTAGATTTACGCGGACTTGCGATAATTTTAACCAAATCACCGACCTGTCCTTCGTTGGCTTCGTCGTGTACATGCAACTTGCCGGATCGGGTAATATATTTTCCGTAGGTCGGGTGACGTAGCTGGCGTTCAATCATCACGATCACCGTCTTATCGGAACTTTTTTTGACGATGTTGCAGATTATAAAATGTTTTGTTTTCTGTTCGCCACTCACGACTGCTCCTTTTCTTTTTGCCTTAGCAAAGTCTTGATACGCGCAATATCGCGCCTATAACTCTTAAAGCGGCTACATTGGGCACTGTTACGGTCTCGTCCTTGTAGCTCCAGCTTGAGCTTTTTCTCTACAAGTTCTCTTAAATCCACTTGTAGATCTTCCGGGGTCTTGTTGAGTAATTTAGAGTATTTCATCACATAATCACCCGACTGGTAAAAGTGGTGCGTATAGGCAACTTGGATCCTGCCAGCTTAAAGGCTTCGCGTGCGATATCCTCCGGAACACCTTCTATTTCATAAAGCATCTTGCCGGGCTTGATCAGTGCCACCCAATATTCAACATTTCCTTTGCCTTTACCTTGTCTTACTTCTAAAGGCTTTTTGGTAATCGGTTTATCGGGAAATATACGAATCCAAATCTTGCCTCTGCGTTTGACATAGCGCGTCATCGCCCGACGCGCAGCTTCTATTTGCCGCGATGTGATGCGGCCGCGGGTAGTCGCTTTCAGGCCGAATTCACCGAAGCTGACTTTGTTGCCGTTGACTGCCAAACCTCTGTTGCGGCCTTTTTGCTGTTTCCTATATTTAGTTTTATTCGGTTGTAACATTTCTCTTGAGGCTCAAGCCGGTCAACCGGCTACGCCTATCTCCGTATCTTTTTGGTCGCTAAAATTGCCTTTATAAATCCAGACCTTGACACCTATAATCCCGTATGTGGTTTTAGCTTCGGCAAGTCCGTAGTCTATATTGGCATCGAGAGTGTGCAGAGGTACGCGTCCTTCCTTGGACCATTCGGAACGAGCGATTTCGGCCCCGTTCAAACGTCCGGATACGCAAATCTTAATACCCAGAGCCCCTAAACGCATCGTGTTTTGCACTGCGCGTCTCATCGCACGACGAAACATGATGCGTCGTTCCAACTGCAGTGCGATGCTGGAGGCAACCAATGTTGCGTCGGTTTCCGGTTTACGTATCTCCTCTATGCTAATCTGCACATTATTAACCGAAATACCGTTAATATCGGCGATTTCGTGGCGTAAAGCCTCTATGTCTCCGCCTTTTTTACCGATGACAATACCCGGGCGCGCCGTGTGTACGGCAATATGCACAGCCTTATCGGTGCGTTCTATCGTGACACGGCTTACCGAGGCATGCGCAAGCTTTTTCAACAAATAGCTACGTATTTTTATATCGCTATGTAAGGTCTCGCAATACTCGTTGCGGGAAACCAACCACTTTGATTCCCAATCGATTACGATGCCCACTCTAAAACCGGTGGGGTGTACTTTTTGTCCCATAAACTATATTTCCTTATTCATCACTCAATGTAATGCTAATATGACTCGTTCTCTTTTTAATCGCAGAAGCACGCCCTCTGGCGCGTGCTCTAAAGCGGTTTAAGGTTGCCCCTTGATCCACTCGTATCGTGCGCACTTTGAGCTCATCTATATCGGCACCTTCGTTATTCTCGGCGTTTGCAATCGCCGACTCTAACAGTTTCAAAACCAAGCCTGCCGACTTAGTTCGACCAAATCGTAAATTTTCAAGTGCGCGTTCGACCGACAGCCCGCGTAGCCGATCGGCGACCAATCTGCATTTTTGCGGCGATATTCTACATCTTTTTAAGGTTGCCGAAATTTCCATCACATTCTCCTTAACGAGCCTTCCGGTCGCCCGAATGTTCCTTGAAAGTGCGCGTCGGAGCGAATTCACCCAGTTTATGTCCGACCATATGCTCGGAGATATAAATCGGTACATGCGCACGCCCGTTATGTACTGCGATATTCAAACCGACCATTTCCGGCACTACCATAGACCGCCTAGACCATGTCTTAATCGGGCGTTTGTCTCGGGCTTCGGCTGCCTTTCTAACCTTTTTCATCAAATGTTCGTCGACAAAAGGACCTTTTTTTATAGAACGCGGCATATTCGTAATCTCTTTATCTTCTGTTACTGCGACGACGCACGATATATTTATCGGTGCTTCTATTTTTTCTAGTCCTAAAACCTTTGGTCGGCATTCCCCACGGGCTTACCGGGTGACGGCCGCCGGAGGTTTTGCCCTCACCACCGCCGTGCGGATGATCTATAGGATTCATCGCCACACCTCTAACCGTAGGTCTCACCCCTCGCCATCTCTTGGCACCGGCTTTACCCAGTTTTCTTAAACCGTGCTCGTTATTAGAAACGATGCCGATCGTCGCCCGACATGACAGTTCTATGCGGCGCATTTCTCCCGACACCAATCGCAACATTGCGTAGTTTCCTTCGCGTGCCACATATTGCAACGAGGTGCCTGCCGCTCGCGCAAGCTGGGCACCCTTCTTGGGCTTCATCTCCACACAATGTACGGTTGTACCGACCGGAATATCTTTGAGTAAAAGTGCGTTCCCGCGTTTGATAGGTGCATCGCTACCCGACATCAGTTGGTCGCCGGGTGCGATATTCTCGGGAGCGATAATGTAGCGTCGTTCTCCGTCGGCGTATAACACCAAAGCGATATTGGCACTTCTGTTCGGGTCGTATTCTATGCGTTCCACACGGCACTGAATTCCATCTTTGTCGCGCTTAAAATCAATATGGCGGTAACGACGTTTATGCCCACCCCCTATATGCCTCACCGTAATTCTGCCGCCGGCACCACGTCCGCTGCTCGTTTTTTTGCCCTGCACCAAAGGTGCATACGGATCGCCTTTGTACAAGTCGCCGCGTTTGGTCGTCACCCTAAAGCGGGTGCCCGGCGATGTCGGTTTATATTTATGCAGTGCCATCTATTCGCTTCCCGAAATGATGATATTGGAACCTTCGGCCAGGGTGATATAAGCCTTTTTCCAGTCCTTGCAACGCCCGAGCTTACCTTTAATCCTTCCTTTGCGCTTGCCTTTGACATTGACGACACGCACTCGCTCAACCTTGACTTCGTAATGCGACTCAATCGCCTTTTTAATAGCGTGTTTGGTGGCTTTGGGTGCAACCCTGAATGTATGTTGATTAGACTGCATTACTCGGGTTGATTTCTCGGAGATATGGGGGCGGATTAACACACGGGCGGTTTTCTCTATCGGTAATAAATTTTTCATCGCAGGTTGTCCTGTATTTTTTCGATCGCCGGCTTGGTCATCAATACTTTATCGAAGCGCATCAAATTCACCGGGTCTATTTCGTGCGCCAGCAATACGCCGACCCACGGGATATTACTGCTTGCCATAAAGAGGGTTTCGTCCTCTTCCGCCAGCACGATCAAAACCGAGGTGATAGACATCGTTTTTAGTTTCTCTATCAATAGCTTGGTTTTGGGCTTTTCTATCGTCAATTCGTCTACGACGATTAAACGGTTTGAGCGGTTGAGTTCGGATAGCAAAGACTTTAGTGCGCCGCGATACATCTTTTTATTCAACTTTTGATTAAAGCTACGCGGTTGTGCCGCGAAAGTACGACCGCCACCTCGCCATAACGGGCTTCTGATGGTTCCGGCACGCGCACGCCCCATACCCTTTTGACGCCACGGCTTACTCCCTCCACCCGCAACTCTAGAGCGGTTCTTCTGAGCTTTAGTGCCACTTCGCGCCCGTGCTTGAAACGCTACCGCGGCTTGATGTATCAAGGCAGCATTGTACCGACAGTCAAAGATGCCTGCATCGACGAACAAGGTGCCGCCGTCTGCTTGTTTAAGTTCCATCTTTGTTTCCTTCTTTCTGTGGTTGCGCTTGCTCGGATTCGGCTTTTTGATCCGCCTCGGTGGCTGGTTCGGGTTGTGTCTCTGCTTTCGCTTCGGTGGTTTGCTCGGATGTCGGTGTTGTTTCGTCGGATTGTTGCGGTTCTATATCGGGAGATACCGCTTGTATATCTATATCGGATAAATGTCTTATCAGTACCGTGTTATTGCGGCTCCCGGGTACCGCACCTTTAATCCATAATAACTGGCGTTCTTCGTCTACTTTGACGATCTCCAAATTTTTGACGGTCACACGCGCATTGCCCATTTGTCCGGGCATTTTTTTGCCTTTGAACACACGCCCCGGAAACTGACATTGCCCTACCGAACCCATGACTCGATGGGATAACGAGTTGCCGTGGCTGTTGTCTTGCCCGCGAAAGTTATGCCGTTTGATGGTGCCGGCAAACCCTTTGCCTTTGCTGATTCCCGTAACTCGTACTTTCTGTCCTTCGCTGAATATCTCCACACCGATTTGCCCGCCGACTTTTTTGACTTCGCTGTCGGCAATACGAAATTCGCATATTTCTTTACCTGCCAACACGCTTGTTTTTCTAAAATGTCCTTTCATAGGGCGCGTAATCCGCGATGCTTTTTTGTCATCGCCACCCACTAACTGCATCGCGTTATAGCCGTCTTTTTCAATCGTTTTAACTTGGGCTATGCGATTAGGAATGACGCGTATGATAGTGCACGGTACGGAGATACCCTCTTCCTTAAAGAGCCTACTCATGCCCGCTTTCTGTCCGATTACGCCTATTGCCATTGTCCCGTCCGTCAATTTAACTTTATCTGTACATCTACGCCGGCGGCTAAATCCAAATTCATTAATGCATCCACCGTTTTCTCGGTCGGACCGACGATATCCATAATGCGTTTATGAGTTCTAATCTCGTATTGATCGCGGGCATCTTTATCTACATGAGGCGAGATCAATACCGTAAAGTGTTCTATCTTGGTCGGTAAAGGAATAGGTCCTTTAATACTGGCACCGGTGCGTTTAACCGCTTCTGCAATCTCGCTTGCGGATTTATCGAGCAGACGATGATCAAAGGCTTTTAATCTAATTCTTATTTTGCTCCCTGTTTCTAACATTTGTTTAGCCATTTTCCGATTTCCCGTATAGTGCGTCTTATTCTATGATTTTAGCTACTACGCCTGCGCCTACCGTGCGACCCCCTTCCCTGATCGCAAAACGCAAACCCTCTTCCATCGCAATAGGTCCTATTAAACTCACCGCCATCTTTACATTGTCCCCCGGCATCACCATCTCTACACCGGACTCCAATTCTACCGCACCGGTCACATCCGTCGTCCTAAAATAAAACTGCGGTCTGTAGCCTTTGAAAAACGGCGTGTGCCGACCGCCTTCCTCTTTAGACAATATATACACCTCCGCCTCGAACTTCTTGTGCGGCGTGATCGAACCCGGCTTGCACAACACCTGACCTCGCTCTACTTCCTCTCGCTTCGTCCCTCGCAACAACACCCCGACATTGTCTCCGGCACGACCCTCGTCCAACAGCTTCCTGAACATCTCTACTCCCGTACAGGTCGTCTTGTTCGTCTCTCTTATTCCTACAATCTCTATCTCGTCTCCTACTTTCACAATCCCTCGCTCTATGCGACCGGTCACCACCGTTCCCCGTCCCGATATCGAAAATACATCTTCTACCGGCATCAGATAGTCTCCGTCTATCGCTCGCTCCGGTTCCGGGATATACTTGTCCATCTCCGCTATCAACTGCTCTATCGACGACACGCCCATCTCCGAGCTGTCTCCTTCCAACGCCTTCAGTGCCGAACCCGTCACAATCGGAATATCGTCTCCCGGAAACTCGTAGTTGGACAACAACTCGCGCACTTCCATCTCTACCAACTCCATCAACTCCTTATCGTCTACCATGTCCGCTTTATTCAAATACACGACGATATGCGGCACACCCACTTGGCGTGCCAACAAAATATGCTCTCGCGTCTGGGGCATCGGACCATCCGCCGCACTCACCACCAAAATCGCACCGTCCATCTGTGCTGCGCCGGTTATCATGTTCTTGATATAGTCGGCGTGCCCCGGACAATCCACATGCGCATAGTGCCTCGCTTCCGATTCATACTCTACATGTGCCGTCGCTATCGTTATCCCTCGCTCTCGTTCCTCCGGCGCATTGTCTATCTGCTCATACGAACGATACTCGCCGGCACCCTGCTGATCCAACATCACTTTAGTCATCGCCGCCGTCAATGTCGTCTTGCCGTGATCTACATGCCCTATGGTTCCCACATTGACATGCGGTTTCGTTCTTTCAAATTTCTCTTTAGACATGTTATCCCTATCGTTTATTGTTTCTTGATAATGTCATCGGCTACATTATTCGGCACTTGCGTATACTTCAAAAATTCCATGGTATAGGTTGCGCGACCTTGCGTAGCCGAGCGTAAATCGGTTGCGTAGCCGAACATTTCCTTAAGCGGCACTTCGGCGCGTATCGTCTTACCCAATACACTTTCCTCCATAGCATCTATAATACCTCTGCGCCTATTCAAGTCACCCACGACATCGCCCATATAATCCTCCGGGGTTACGACTTCCACTTTCATCATCGGTTCAAGTAGCACCGGCGAGGCATTGTTAAATCCTTCTCTAAAGCAACGCGAGGCAGCGGTCTTGAATGCAATTTCCGATGAATCCACATCGTGATACGAACCGTCGTATAAAGTCACTTTAACATCAACCACCGGATACCCTGCAATCACGCCGTTCTGCATCTGCTCTTGAATACCTTTGTCTACCGCCGGGATATATTCCTTCGGCACAACACCGCCTACTATTTCATTGACAAAGGTATAGCCACTACCCGCTTCGGCAGGCTCTATCTTCAACCATACATGTCCGTATTGCCCTCGACCACCGGTCTGCTTGATATATTTGCCTTCTTGTTGGATCGCTTGCAGCGCGGTTTCGCGATACGCAACTTGCGGTTCGCCTACGTTTGCATCGACATTAAACTCACGACGCAAACGATCCACGATGATTTCCAAGTGTAATTCACCCATCCCTGAAATAATCGTTTGACCCGACTCCTCGTCGGTCTTGACCTTAAAAGAGGGGTCTTCGGTAGATAATTTCTGCAAAGCCAGACCCATTTTTTCTTGATCTACTTTGGTCTTAGGTTCTACTGCCACTGCGATAACCGGTTCCGGAAAATTCATACTCTCCAGTGCAATCGGGTTGTTGCCGTCGCATAGGGTATGACCCGTAACCACACCTTTGAAACCGACACCGGCAGCAATATCTCCCGCCCTGACTTCTTTGATCTCTTCACGAGAATTAGAATGCATCTGCAACAATCGCCCGGCACGCTCTTTTTTGTCGGTTGAAGCATTCAAAATACTATCGCCGGAGTTCAACACGCCCGAATACACGCGGAAAAAAGTTAACACACCGACATACGGGTCGGTCGCAACTTTGAAAGCCAAAGCCGAGAAGGGTTCGTCGTCGGATGCTTTGCGTTGCGGCGGTTCCTTACCGTCTTCGCATAAACCGACGATATCGGGCACCTCCGACGGCGACGGCAGATAATAAATCGCTGCATCGAGCAGTGCTTGAACACCCTTATTCTTAAACGCCGTTCCACACAATACCGGCACGATCTCGTTGGCAAGGGTACGTATACGTATACCTTTGCGTATATCGTCCGCTTGTAGTTCGTTTTCCAGATATTTCTCCATCAGCTCTTCGCTGGCTTCGGCGGCACTCTCGGTGAGTTGATGGTGCAAGGTTTCACACTCCTCTTTCATATCATCGGGGATATCACCCGCTTCATAAGTAACGCCTTTATCCTCACTGTTCCAACGTATTGCCGTTTGAGTGACTAAATCTATGACACCTTCAAACTTATCCTCACTTCCTATAGGAACTTGTAGCGGTATCGCTTTTGCCCCCAAACGCTCCTTTATCTGAGATACAACTCTAAAGAAATCGGCACCCGCCCTATCCATCTTATTGACGAATGCGATACGCGGAACTGTATAGCGATTGGCTTGCCGCCACACCGTCTCCGATTGTGGTTCGACACCGCCGACCGCACAAAATACCGCAACGGCACCGTCTAATACGCGCAAAGAACGCTCAACTTCTATAGTGAAATCAACATGGCCGGGCGTGTCTATAATGTTGATGCGATGTTCGTCGAACTGCTGATCCATGCCTTGCCAAAAGCATGTGGTTGCTGCCGAGGTAATTGTGATACCGCGTTCTTGTTCTTGTTCCATCCAGTCCATAACCGCCGAGCCTTCGTGCACCTCACCCATTTTGTGCGAGATGCCGGTATAGAATAAAATTCTTTCGGTCGTCGTCGTCTTGCCGGCATCTATATGTGCCATGATGCCGATGTTGCGATAATGTTGCAAAGGTGTCTTACGAGCCATCTTTCTACCACCTATAATGTGAAAAGGCTTTGTTCGCTTCCGCCATCTTCATCGTGTCTTCGCGTTTCTTGACGGCACCTCCGCGATTATCTGCGGCATCTCGTATCTCTGCAGCGAGCTTGTTGACCATAGAGTCCGCTTTGCGCTTGCTCGCTGCATCTATAATCCAACGCATCGCCAAGGTTTGCTGACGAACCGGGCGCACTTCTACCGGCACCTGATAGTTTGCTCCGCCTACTCTGCGAGATTTAACTTCCACACGGGGCTTAGCGGCATCCAAAGCCTTCTTGAATACATCCAGTGCTTTATCGGATTTTTTATCAATTTTATTTAATGCGCCATAAACGATGCCTTCGGCAACAGACTTCTTGCCTCGCTGCATCACCAAGTTGATAAACTTAGCCAAGGTTTGGTCATGGTATTTCGGGTCTACTAATATTTCTCTAGGCTGTATTTCACGGCGACGCGGCATTTCTCTACTCTCCTATTATGCTTTGGCACGTTTGGTTCCGTATTTGGAACGGCCTTTTTTCCTTCCTTCTACACCTTGGGTATCCAAGCTGCCGCGAATCGTATGGTAGCGTACTCCCGGCAAATCCTTTACTCGCCCACCCCGTATTAGCACAACCGAGTGCTCTTGTAGATTGTGCCCTTCACCACCTATATAGGTCGTCACCTCGTAGCCGTTTGTCAAGCGGACGCGTGCAACCTTGCGCAGTGCCGAATTAGGCTTCTTAGGTGTTGTGGTATAAACACGAGTACAAACGCCTCGCTTTTGAGGGCATCTTTCCAATGCCACCACATTGCTTTTCGCAACCTTGGGTTTCCTCGGTTTGCGTACTAATTGGTTAATCGTCGTCATGTAATTAAAATACTCCTTTTCGGCAATATATAAGCGTAAATAATCCTATCCGCCTTATTGCGGAATCAGCCTTTAGGGGAAGGATAAGGAATTATAATAGGAAATGGAAAAATGTGCAAGGGGATGTACGATGCCATGACATATTGGACAAATGGGGGCAAAAGGAAGCGAGCTGTTGTGCCGGTGTTTTATAGGCTAGACTTTGGTGCGGTCTCCTGAAGTTATACCGCCCGAGATATTCAAATAATACATCGTTAAATCGTCCTAAATCGGTCACTAAAATATCCTCATGATGTGCTACAAACTCCTCCTGAATGGTGCGGTTAAATCTCTCGTCTACGGCATTCATTTTCGGGCAACGAGGATAAGTATAACAGTGTTTAATGTTGTGTTGTTGTAGATAAGCCTCGAAGTCGCCGGCAAACTCGCTGCCGTTGTCGGTCAGTACTTGAGAGAGGTTGCCGGGGAATACCGTGTCCACCAATCTTGCGAATGTCGCAGCATTTTTACTGTGGGCACGTCGGCAGGCGACGGCAACGGCGAAACGGCTGTAGTGGTCAATCGCAGTGAACAGATAATAGCGTGTCCGATCAACGAAATAATGGATGGTATCCATAGCCACGCAGTGTCCGGGAAATTGCGCTTTGGCATCTTTGCCGAGACGGTTGCGTGGTTGAGAAACCTTACGTTTGTGTGTTTTCTTAGAGGGCGAACAACGCATGTTGTCCGATGCATCGGCAATCAACCGAGCAATGGTGCGAGGCTTCGGACACTGCAGTTCCCGTGCATCACACCACGGCTTTAAGAAGTAGTAAATCTTCGGCGCACCCATATTCGGATAGCTGTGTCGCAGTCGCCTAATCTCATCACTGATGTGAGTAGACCAATTACGGCGACGACGCTGCCGAGGTGCTTTACTTGCGTCTCGCAAAGCGGATACACCGCCCTCGTCAAAGCACTTTTTCCAGCGGTATAGGGTGGAACGGCTCACCCCGACAAAGTCTTGGGTTGCGTTTAAGCCGTGTTTGTTCCAAAATTCTAGTGCATTAAGTTTTTGTTTGGCATCTGTTGCCATCATAGCCTCCGTTTTGTTGGAAAAAGAGGCTATTTTATAAAAACCTGTAATGCGGTAGCCGATGTGCTGGTTTTGCATGTCGGCTACTTTGATTTAAGAGGTATTTTTCCACTAGGAAAAGTACTTTTCCTAGTGGAAAGATTAGGTTCTAAAGAGTCCAATATGTATCTGGCATTGTACAGGGGAACCTTGATTTTTTGTCAACCTCAAGCGGTAATACCTCGTCCGTCCTGCAGCGTGTCTCCTCCGACTTCCTAGGCACTGCATCTGACCTTACCCCCCAAAACTGGGCCATGACAAAGATGAGATTTCCAGTTAAATTAGTAAACAACAGGAGGTTTCAAAATGAAGAAACGATATACAGAAGAGCAAATTATCGGTGCGGTCAAATCACATGAGGCAGGTCGCACGATAGAGGATATTTGCCGAGAACTCGGTATAGCGCATGGCACCTTTTACAACTGGCGTAGCAAATATGCCGGGTTAGAAGTCAATGACGCCAAGCGATTAAAGAACCTTGTATCGGAGAATAACCGACTCAAGAAACTACTCGGCGAGCAATTACTAGAAATCACCGCCCTCAAGGATGTGCTATCAAAAAAGTGGTGACCCCGGCAAGCAAAAGAAGCGTTGTTGCAGAGCTGAATACCCATTGGAGTTTGAGTGAGAGGCGCAGTTGCGCGCTGGTCGGGATCAGCCGTAGTAGTTATCACTATCAAGCACAGCCGCGTTGTGATGCAGAGATTAGAAGTCGCTTGTGCGAGTTGGCAAGCAAGTATCCACGCTATGGCTATTTGCTACTCTACCGTTTGCTACGAGAGGCAGGCTTTGTAGTGAATAAAAAACGGGTTCACCGCATCTACAAAGAAGCGAGACTGCAAGTACCCAAAAGACTGCGCAAGAAGCTCATCCGCACGAGGCAACGGCAGGCATTGCCTGAACAGGTGAATTGTCGCTGGTCAATGGACTTTGTGCATGATCGGTTAAGCGACGGCAGGTCGTTTAGGATATTCAATGTGATGGACGATTACAGTCGCGAACTGATCGGTCAATTCGCTGGTTTTTCGATTAGCAGTGGGCAAGTGGTGAGATGTTTAGAGCAACTCATCGCCGAGCGAGGTTGTCCGCAAAGCATCGTCTGCGACAACGGGCCGGAGTTCACTAGTAAAAAGATGCAGGTCTGGTCGCAAGATAGCGGCGTGGAACTACACTTTATTCAACCGGGTAAGCCGACCCAGAATGCTTTGGTGGAAAGCCTGAACGGTAAGTTTAGAGACAATTGCCTTAACCAGCACTGGTTCCGCAGCCTTCAGGAAGCGCGTCATATTATTGAACAGTGGCGATACCACTATAACCATGAACGCCCGCATAGCTCATTAGATTATATGACCCCGGTAGCATTCGCCACACGTGTTGCGTAGCGTAAGGCTTGTTTAGTAGTTATGAAACGAGCTAAAAATCAGCAGCTAGTAGAGGTCATCTCGACTAGAGATCGTCGCTTAAAGGCGCATTATGAGGCTGGTTTTTTAGTTGCAAGACTTCAATTTAGGCAACAACATAGGATTTTGTCTAAATTGCCACTGAACGAGAATAACCAACCCATATTGGAATGCGAGCTTGGAAATCTAGCTTTATTTAAGATTTTATTAGCATAAGGCACAGAGGTGACTTATAATACAGATCTCATTTAAGTTTTGGCCCTGAAAATGGGGAAAAGTCAAGTTGGTGAATTAGGAGACAATGATGATAAAACGACTGCTGGTATTTTTTGCAAGCATCTTATTGACTGGATGTTATGCTATAGGGATAAATAATTTAGAACCAAATTATGCTAAGGCGATTGAGTCAAGCTCGGATGATGCTATTGCCTACATTAATCGAGGGAATGTTAAACATAATTTAGGCGATTATGAAGATGCAATCGCTGATTATGATAGGGCGATTAAGTTAGACCCGGATGATGCTCTTGCTTACTATAATCGGGCGGTTTCTAAAGGGGAATTAGGCAATTATGAAGATGCAATCGCTGATTATGATAGGGCGATTAAGTTAGACCCGGATGATGCTCTTGCCTACTATAATCGGGCGGTTTCTAAAGGGGAATTAGGCAATTATGAAGATGCAATCGCTGATTATGATAGGGCGATTAAGTTAGACCCGGATGATGCTCTTGCCTACTATAATCGAGGGGTTAATAAATATAATTTAGGCTATTATGAAGATGCAATCGCTGATTATGATAGGGCGATTAAGTTAGACCCGGATGATGCTCTTGCCTACTATAATCGGGCGGTTTCTAAAGGGGAATTAGGCAATTATGAAGATGCAATCGCTGATTATGATAGGGCGATTAAGTTAGACCCGGATGATGCTCTTGCCTACTATAATCGAGGGGTTAATAAATATAATTTAGGCAATTATGAAGATGCAATCGCTGATTATGACAGGGCGATTAAGTTAGACCCGGATGATGCTCTTGCCTACACTAATCGGGGGATTTCTAAAGAGAAATTAGGCGATTATGAAGATGCAATCGCTGATTATGACAGGGCGATTAAGTTAGACCCGGATGATGCTCTTGCCTACACTAATCGGGGGATTTCTAAAGAGAAATTAGGCGATTATGAAGATGCAATCGCTGATTATGACAGAGCGATTGAGTTAGACTCGGATGACGCTCTTGCTCACACTAATCGGGGGGCTGCTAAAGAGAAATTAGGCTACTATGAAGATGCAATCGCTGATTATGATAGGGTGATTGAGTTAGACCCGGATGATGCTATTGCCTACATTAATCAGGGGGTTGCTAAAGAGAAATTAGGCAATTATGAAGATGCAATCGCTGATTATGACAGGGCGATTGAGTCAGACCCGGATAATTCTTTTGCCTACAATAATCGGGCGATTTCTAAAGGGAAATTAGGCAATTATGAAGATGCAATCGCTGATTATGACAGGGCGATTGAGTTAGACCCGGATTTTGCTATTGCCTACTATAATCGAGGGACTGCTAAAGAGAAATTAGGCAATTATGAAGATGCAATCGCTGATTATGACAGGGCGATTGAGTTAGACCCGGATAATTCTTTTGCCTACAATAATCGGGCGATTTCTAAAGGGAAATTAGGCTATTATGAAGATGCAATCGCTGATTATGACAGGGCGATTGAGTTAGACCCGGATAACACTACTGTTCGTAACAATCGAGAAAGGTTACTTAAAGATAAGGAATAAATTCTACTTGATTTTCCCCATTTTTAGGGCCACCTGCAAAGTCAGTTTTCATGCTATTGCCTACGCAAATACACGAGGGGGTTGATAACCCGGTGCGCTGTGCGAACGGACTTCATTATAATCTGTGCACCAGGCTTCTATAATCTCTCTTGCCTCTTTTATTGAACGAAACTGACCTTACCCCCCAAAACTGGGCCATGACAAAGATGAGATTTCCAGTTAAATTAGTAAACAACAGGAGGTTTCAAAATGAATAAACGATATACAGAAGAGCAAATTATCGGTGCGATCAAATCGCACGAGGCAGGTCGCAGCACAGAGGACATTTGCCGAGAACTCGGTATAGCGCATGGCACCTTTTACAACTGGCGTAGCAAATATGCCGGGTTAGAAGTCAATGATGCCAAGCGATTAAAGAACCTTGTATCGGAGAATAACCGACTCAAGAAACTACTCGGCGAGCAACTATTAGAAATCACCGCCCTCAAGGATGTGCTATCAAAAAAGTGGTGACCCCGGCAAGCAAAAGAAGCGTTGTTGCAGAGCTGAATACCCATTGGAGTTTGAGTGAGAGGCGCAGTTGCGAGCTGGTCGGGATAAGCCGTAGTAGTTATCACTATCGAACACAGCCGCGTTGTGATGCAGAGATTAGAAGTCGCTTGTGCGAGTTGGCAAGCAAGTATCCACGCTATGGCTATTTGCTACTCTACCGTTTGCTACGAGAGGCAGGCTTTGTAGTGAATAAAAAACGGGTTCACCGCATCTACAAAGAAGCGAGACTGCAAGTACCCAAAAGACTGCGCAAGAAGCTCATCCGCACGAGGCAACGGCAGGCATTGCCTGAACAGGTGAATTGTCGCTGGTCAATGGACTTTGTGCATGATCGGTTAAGCGACGGCAGGTCGTTTAGGATATTCAATGTGATGGACGATTACAGTCGCGAACTGATCGGTCAATTCGCTGGTTTTTCGATTAGCAGTGGGCAAGTGGTGAGATGTTTAGAGCAACTCATCGCCGAGCGAGGTTGTCCGCAAAGCATCGTCTGCGACAACGGGCCGGAGTTCACTAGTAAAAAGATGCAGGTCTGGTCGCAAGATAGCGGCGTGGAACTATACTTTATTCAACCGGGTAAACCGACCCAGAATGCTTTGGTGGAAAGCCTGAACGGTAAGTTTAGAGACAATTGCCTTAACCAGCACTGGTTCCGCAGCCTTCAGGAAGTGCGTCATATTATTGAACAGTGGCGATACCACTATAACCATGAACGCCCGCATAGCTCATTAGATTATATGACCCCGGTAGCATTCGCCACACGTGTTGCGTAGCGTAAGGCTTGTTTAGTAGTTATGAAACGAGCTAAAAATCAGCAGCTAGTAGAGGTCATCTCGACTAGAGATCGTCGCTTAAAGGCGCATTATGAGGCTGGTTTTTTAGTTGCAAGACTTCAATTTAGGCAACAACATAGGATTTTGTCTAAATTGCCACTGAACGAGAATAACCAACCCATATTGGAATGCGAGCTTGGAAATCTAGCTTTATTTAAGATTTTATTAGCATAAGGCACAGAGGTGACTTATAATACAGATCTCATTTAAGTTTTGGCCCTGAAAATGGGGGAAGGTCAAAACCAGAACTGGTGCAGACAACCGTCTCGGAACTTGCCGTTGAAACTTTCTACAAAGGCATTCCGGGTCGGTTTGCCGGGTTGAATAAAGTCCAATTCCACCTGCTGGTCTCGGCTCCAGTGGAATATTGCCTTGCATCTAAACTCGATGCCATTGTCGCAGACGACACAGCTTCTTGAGCTTGCCGTTCTCAACTTCAAGCTCTCGCAGGCGTTTGGCTTCCGATACTTCCATGCCATTATACTTGCTGCGCCAGCGATAAAATGTCTTCTCGGCGATGCCTAGATCACGACAGATATCTACTACTTTCATACCGGCTTCGTTTGACCACATTAAGTTGATGTACAGTGTCATGCCGATTGACCTATCGGGCACACATGCGAGTCTGCCCCTACAAGCTCAATCGGCGGCTCTATTTTGCCCCTACAAGGAGGGGAATAGGCGGTATTCTGTGCTACTATAGATTACATTTTCACGAAAACTAAACCGACAATGTTATCTAAAATTACTGCGATTAGTCCTATAGACGGACGATACCAGAATAAGAGCGAGGAACTTAGCGATTTTTTCAGCGAATATGCGCTGATGCGTTACCGCCTAATTGCAGAGATAGAGTGGTTTAAGTTTCTAGCTGCTCATAAGGGAATAAATGAAATCCCCGAACTTTCCGAACAAGCGGAGACATTTTTGACCAAACTAGTGGACGACTTCGGAGAACAACAGGCGATTCAAGTCAAAACCATAGAAAAAACAACCCAGCACGATGTCAAGGCATTGGAATACTATATCGTCTCTCAAGTGCAAACAATACCGGAACTCTCTAGGCTATCCAACTTTTTTCATTTTGCATGCACATCCGAAGATATCAACAGCACCGCTTACGGCATGATGTTCATAAATGCTCGCGGACAATGCCTGCTGCCTTGCATCCATCGCATCCGAGACAGCTTGAAAAATATGGCAACGCGTTATGCCGATGTCGCACTCTTAGCCAAAACCCACGGACAACCGGCATCGCCGACCACGCTGGGCAAAGAAATGGCAAACTTTTGTTACCGCCTGCACGAGCAAACCAAAAAATTCGCTGCGATTAAAATAAGTGCTAAAACCAGCGGTGCGAGCGGCAATTACAACGCACACCATATCGCTTATCCCAAAGTTGATTGGCATCGCCTAAGCGAAGAGTATCTGGCATCGTTGGGATTGGCTCGCCACCCTTACAGCACACAAATAGAACCACACGATCAACTTGCCGAATTGATGGATGCGACTGCGCGTATCGCGCATATATTGTTGGACTTATGCAGAGATATTTGGCTTTATATCTCACTAGGAATATTCAGGCAGAAGACTGTAGACCAAGAGGTGGGGTCTTCAACCATGCCTCATAAGGTCAATCCTATACATTTTGAGAATGCCGAAGGCAATTTGGGTCTTGCAGTTGCATTGGCAAGACACTTGTCGGATAAATTACCGGTGTCTCGTTGGCAACGAGATTTATCGGATTCAACGGTGTTGCGGTCGTCGGGTACCGTCTTTGCTTATATGTTAATAGCCTTTGATTCGATAACTACGGGACTGGATAGGCTCAAAATTAATCACGAGCGGATAGCGGAAGAATTATCGGCACACCCCGAAGTACTGGGAGAAGCGATACAAACACTGCTAAGAAAATACGGTATGCAAGATGCCTACGAACAGCTCAAACAGTTGCAACGGGGACAAGATGTATCGTTGCAGATGCTTAGACAATTTATAGAAAATACCGATTTGCCGGATAGCGATAAAAAATTATTGCTTTCTCTTGAACCAAAAAACTATACGGGCATCGCCGAACGTTTAGCTAGAAATGTATAAGGCTGCGGGTGGTTTGCGTAATTATGTGGTGCCAGCGGTTGCAGTTGTGACCACCCCGTCAAGCTACGCTTGCCACCCCTCCGAAGGAGGGGAATAGTCGGCACTTACAGGTGGTTATTCTTTTTCGGCGGTCAGGTCGTCAAGCTCCATATCCAGAGAGTCGTACGTGGGGCTTAGTAGCTTGTAGTACCAATTTGCGTAGAGTTGCGATAGGTACTCGTTATCGCTTTGTATCGCTGCTCTTGTTTCTACGAGGGTGTCGTATTGCGATGCAATATCTTCATTGAACGCAACCGACACGGTCGCATAAGATTCTTCGTCCAATTGATAACTTTGCATACCGAGTTCCAAGCCGTCAAAGGTAGTGAATGTTGCGTTTATATGCTTGTCGGGTAACAAAAAGCTATCGTCTTTAGGAAATACTTCCTTGAATTGCAGATAATCAACCGCAGCGGCAATTTGTTGTATCAGGTAGTCGCTTTTCATTTTACGATCTTCGGGTAAATTTTCCAGCTTGAAGTCGCCGCCCTTTATAAGTCTCACTAAGGCCATAGTGCTTACGGTCTCGCCGTCATGTCGTTCTATGACGATGCGATGTAAATCCTCGGGTGGGATATGAATAATATATTTATCCAACCATTTATCAATCTCTATATCCAAGTCCAAACGGCGATTGATCATCCAATTACGATTTTCATCGGGCAATCGTATATATTGTCCTTGATCTAAATGTGGTGCGGCATTGCCCACGATAAGCTGCCAGCTACGATCTGCGTCGCTAATTTCTACTAAAATGCCTGCCCCTTCCTCCGCATCGGAATCGGCAATACCGAGCTTAGGAAAATCCTCCGGACGCGAGCTCATCTCTTCTATTTTTTCCGCTTCGGATAAAGAACGCAGCAAACTGCGTATCATCGTTACATCGGCGGGAAAATCGCCTTTTTCGACGACCTGCCAGATATCCTCGTCGCTTTTTTGTATGCTCAGGGTTTGCTCGCCCTGCTTGAGGCGCAATTCGTTCAATCGGTTAATCACATTGACTGTATCGGTTGCGATATCGGGAAAAAGTTTTTGAGGCTCTTGTGTTTTGTCTTGTTCGCGAACCAGCATAACAACGGCGGCAGCGCAAACTGCGATCGCAAGTACGATAAAGACCAGTGTTTTAGATCTCATCGTCTTTGCCGACGTCGTTTAACAAATGCAAAAATTAGTGCTAAAACGGTGATTACCGCCGGCACTGCGCCGATGTTGATAATTTTAAGATCGCGCCCCAGTTGGTCTATGTCTTTAGCTAGATTATATTTAACATCGCGAAGTTGTTTGCGGGTTTGTAGCCTTTGATTTTGGAATTTTTGGTATTCCTTCATCTGTTCGGCACTCAATAGGTTTGTACCTTTTTTGCGATCGGTGCGCTGCTCCTGTAATTCTTGCAATTTGGCTTCGGTTTCTCTGAGTTTGCTTTCCAATTCTTGTTCTACTTCTCTGTATTTGACCACAGCCCCTCGCTCTATCTCCGCCACCTTAGTAAAAGGGCGGCTAAAACTTGCACGGCTGCGTATTCCTATTAAATCCTTGCCTCCGGTCATATTATCTATCGCGTTGATTACGAAGTCGCGGTTGTTGGCTATCGGTTGATACAGGCGTTGACCGAAAAAGTTCTGTACGACAACCCATAAACGATCGCTCAACACATCGACATCGGCAACGACAAGCAGATTTACCGGACCGTCCGATTTCGCTATATGCGGTGGTAAATCGGATTTGCTTTCGGCTGTTTTCTCTTCTTCTTCAACTTCCTCACCACTTACATCATCCTCTTCGTTTGCGCTCTCTTCGCCTTCTTCCTCTTCCTCCTCTTCTTCTTTAGGCGGGCCGTCAAATGCACTGCTAACTTCGCCTTTAAGGCGGGCAGCAATCGGATATTCTTTTTCGGAAGCACTAAACCCTTTTTCCAATTCGGACGGGTCGCTCATAAAACGCAGTATGTTCAGGGGCAACAGCGAAGATTCCTTGCTGGTGTAGATCAGCGGTGTCATTTCTATTTTGTCATCATCCAGCACCTGCACATGCGATGCCATCGCAAAATTGACCTGCTCCAGTGCCGAAGTGACTACATCGTCTCGGTCTATACTATCTTTATTCAGACCTAAATAAAGAATGTTACGTTGCGGCCGCTGTCCCGGCACACTTATCTGCAAACCATGATTGAAGTCCGTCACTACAGTACGCTCGGCTACTTCAAAGCCCCATTTCTTAAATAAGGTATTCAACGACGAACTCCTTATCGTTAAATCTTGCATGGGCATATCGTTCGGCAAAGGAATATCGTCTACTTCCGCAAAAGGATCTACAAAAAAGATTGCATTGCCGCCGCGCATGACGTATTGATCGATTGCATAGAGCGTTTTATCCTTCAGGTTTTTAGGATGCACCACCATCAGCACGTCGATCTCTTCTTCTATACGCTCGCTGTCGGTAAAGACCAATTTAACCTCAAAGAGCTGCTCTATTTGTTCTATAACCACCCACGGATTTTGTTGACTCCTGGCACCCAAACCTTCTACCGGATACATAGGCAATGTAGACATCAAGCCTATTATCGGTTTCTCCGGATTCATCAGCGTGTAGAGCAGTTTGTCTATATCGTATTCCAAAAAGACCTCGC
Organism: uncultured candidatus Poriferisulfidus sp.; assembly: GCA_965215125.1. Classification (GTDB taxonomy): domain Bacteria; phylum Pseudomonadota; class Gammaproteobacteria; order Poriferisulfidales; family Oxydemutatoraceae; genus SP5GCR1. Next base: position 594,817 of record OZ244052.1, read on the forward strand.
GACGAGGATCTAGAAAGGGAATTTTTTCTACATCCCCGACTGCGTTACTGCCGGCAAGACCGAAGTACAACACATCGCCACTATCTTCTAGAGGAATTCTTTGTATGCCGAAACCGGCGGCGCGGTCCTCATCCTCCGAAAAAGGTTCCGGATCTATAAAATTGAGCCTTAACTTATTGCCGGCATAGAGCGCGTACTCTTCCAAAATCTCACGCACGCGTTGATAGTATTTACGATAATACGGGTTGTTACTGCTCGATTCCTGGGTGAAAAACAGATAGAGGTTGAGTGGCTGATCTATCGCAGATACGATATTGCGGGTACTCTCGGACAGTGTATATATTTTATTTTCGGTAAGATCTAAACGCGTGTGCTTGAACAACATATTCGATAGAGTGATCAATACCAAAAATAATATCGCCAACAATATACAAATACTTTTAGAAGAAGATAAAAATTGCATTGCTTGTCACCCTTGCTTTCTATTTTCCAAGATAACGACATTGGCAGCCAGCCAAAAACCTATCATCAACATAAAATAAATCAGGTCTCTAAGATCTATCACGCCTTTGTTGATGGAACTAAAATGAGATAAAAAGCTCAACGAAGTGATCGTGTCCAGTAAGGCCTGCGGCAACCATAGCTTAAAGAAATCAATCACGAAAGGGAAATTCGTAGTAATAAATAAAAAACAAATAACGATGCTAATGATAAACGCAATCACTTGATTGCTGGTGGTTGCGGAAATACACGAACCAATCGCTAAAAACGCACCTGCCATTAAAAAGCTGCCCAAATACGACGAGAAGATAACGCCGTTGTCCGGGGCACCCAAGTAATTGACCGTTAACCAAACCGGAAATGTCAACAACAACGCCAGTCCGGCGAATAACCACGCAGCGAGATATTTGCCCAACACCGCCTGCGTGATGCTGATCGGCAAAGTCATCAGCAACTCTATGCTACCGTTCTTTTTCTCTTCCGCCCACAAGCGCATCGATATGGCAGGGATTAAAAACAGATAAAGCCACGGGTGATATTGAAAGAAAGGCACCAAATCGGCTTGCCGACGCTCGTATAGGTTGCCCAAATAAAAAGTAAAGGTCGCAGCGAGCATCAAAAATATTATGATGAACACATAAGCGAGCGGGGTCGTGAAATAGTGCGACAATTCCCTTTTCATAATGGCATAAATCGTCTTCATGCCAAGCTACCTTCGGTTATTTTTCTAAATACATCGTCCAAGCGACCGTGTTCAAATCTTAAATCGTCAACATCGGGGGTTCTGCTCGACATCCAGCTTTCAATCTGATTATAGACATTCATTTTTTCTTGGCCCTTTACAAACACCAGCCAGCGTTTACTGAGCGTATCGTATTCCAAAGATTTGACACCGGACATAGTTTTTAGATCCGTCAAAAGCTCCTCATCTTTAGCATACAGGCTAAGCGTGTTCTGATAACGAGATTGGGTCAATAATTTATCGGGTGTCGTGTTGATCAGCATTTTCCCCCCGGCAATAATCAATGCTCTGTTACAAACCGCTGTAACCTCCTCTAATATATGGGTGGAAATGACAACTATTTTGCTCGCGCTTAAGGAATTGATCAAAGTTCTTACATGGTGTTTCTGATTCGGGTCCAAACCGTCGGTGGGTTCGTCCATAATCAAAACTTTAGGGTCGTGTATCAGAGCTTGAGCCAAACCGACACGCCGCTTAAAACCTTTGGATAAGGTATCTATAGGCTGCATTAATACGTCTTCGAGAGCCAGCTCTTCTATCACATAATCCAAGCCGTTGCGCGTTTGCTCCTTACTCAACCGGCGGACTTCGGCAACGAAGTCGAGAAAGTCTCTGACCGCCATATCACCGTAGGTCGGCGCACCTTCCGGCAAATAGCCTATCAGTTTTTTCGCTTCTATGGGATCTACGTCTATATCGTGATCGTACACGCCGATACTGCCCGAGGTCGGTTTCAGATAGCCACAAATCATCTTCATCGTCGTAGATTTTCCCGCACCGTTAGGGCCCAAAAAACCTAAGATATCGCCTGCAGCGACATTAAAACTAATGCGGTCTACCGCGACAAAACTATCAAAGCGTTTATGTAAATCTTTTACTCTTAACATTTTTATTGCTTATCAATCTAAGTATATTTGAAAAACCTTATTTATGGTCACACCTATATATTTTCAAGACCCCTGCAACATTTTTTCTAGTTTGGGAACATCCGCTTCGGTATCTACCGAAATATGCGATGATGTCGAAACGACTCCCACATAAATCGTGCCACCATGCCATAACACCCGCAACTGCTCAAGACACTCGCTCAGTTCTATTTCCGCCTGCGCAAGCGAGGCAAAATGCTTAAGGAAATTACAATAATATACATAAATTCCTATATGGTGCAAACCTGTTTTAGCCCCCGCAGGTAACCCTGCACGGCTAAAGTATAAAGCAAATTGCTTGCTATCGCAAACTACGCTCACTACACTATCGGATGCTAAATCTTCCGCCGACACTTGTGTAGCAAGGGTTGCAACATCGGCACCGGGATGCATCCATAAGCATTGAACCGCAGTACGTATGTCTTGCGGGCTTAGCAAAGGCTCGTCGCCTTGTAAATTCACGACGATTTGTTCGTCCTTCCATTTTTTGGCTACCGCTATCTCGGCACAGCGATCGCTACCGGTTTTATGCGCCGGCGAACTCAGACACGCAATACCACCGAAACGATGAACGCAATCAATAATCCTCTGATCGTCGCTTGCGACGATAACTTCATCGGCACCGCTTTGCACCGCATTTTCGTAGGTATATTGTATGAGCGGCTTAGCAAAAATTTTGTGCAGAGGCTTACCGGGAAAACGTTGTGATGCATAACGCGCCGGAATGACGACCTTGAAATTAGGTAGAGATGGTCCGTTGCTTTTTATAATGCTCATATTCCTCGTCGGACAACTGCCGCGCCTCGTCCGCTATCATCATCGGCAAACCGTCCCGTATTTCATAAGCGAGCTTCGCCGACAACGAAATCAATTCCTGTTTTTCCTTATCGTAGATCAACGCGCCTTTGGTAAGCGGGCAAACCAGAATATCAAGCAACTGTTTATCCATAATGATGAGAATTATATACCTAAATCCGCTCTAAAGGGTATTCCCCTGCTGTGGAGGGTGGCAGGCTTCGCCTGACGGGGTGGTACATTTCCCTCCTACGGGTGTTTACTAATGCGGTATTCCGAGTTCGGCAAACAATGCTTGTTCAAACATCTCGTCTATTTGTAATTGTGTTTCAAGTATCCAAACATCGGCTGCTATTTTATGACCTTGCTCGGCAAGTTCCAGCCATTTCACACCGTCCTTGGCGGTCATTACCACCGGCAATTTGTCCTTAAACTTGAAGTCAACCACGCGATAAGCATGATGATCCTTAAAGGCATGTTTGATCGGCAACATGCCGAGCGATTCCAGCGTTTCAAAAAAACGCTCGGGATTTGCCAGTGCTGCGCATGCGTGTACACGCTGTCCCTTAAAATAATCGGTCGGGTAATGCTTATCGTAGACCGGCGTATATAAGCTCGTCGCCTTCAATCGCATACTATAACGATGTCGATGCGATGCTAATTCGTCGTTCTGCTCCGACTTCAAGTCTCCGTTGACAACCACAAACGAAACATTTTTGATTCTTGATACCGGCTCCCGCAAAGGACCTGCAGGCAATGCATAACGGTTGCCGAAAGCTCTGCTACCGTCTACTACGGCAACCTCTACCGTTCTTGCCAAACTGCGATGCTGTAACCCATCGTCCGACAAAATCAATTCAACGCGATGCCGATCTATCAATAGCTGCGCCGTTTGATTAAGTTTTTTACCGATTGCAAGCGGGCATCCGGTCTTTTGATAGATGAGCTTAGGTTCGTCGCCCACCACTCGAAACGAAGTATCATTCTTAACTTCTATAGGCGCACCCGTACTCCCCGAGCCACCGTAGCCGAGGCTTACCACGCCGACCTTAATACCGTACGCTTGAAAACATTCCGCTAAATGGATTACCAGCGGTGTCTTGCCGGTGCCGCCGACGCTTAGATTACCTATTACGACTACCGGCACCGACAACGGCCGCGGTGTCTTGAACCTATAATAATACGCTCTAAAGGATAGTGCGATGCGATAAAGCAACGATAACGGCAACAACGGCCACGCCCAATAACGCGGTGCGTGATACCAAAGGCGGTCGTACCATCTCAAGCCGCTATTCTCCGACCGTGTCCGGACATGTAGAGTTTATGATAGGTCTTCTGTGCGGCGATTAACTCGTCGTGCGTACCTTGCTCTACGATATGTCCTTTTTCCAAGACTACGATGCGATTTGCCAACCTAATCGTAGAAAAACGATGGGCAATTAAGATCATCGTACATTGATCGGAAATCTTCTCCAATGCCAGTTGAATCATGTTCTCCGACTCTGCGTCTAGTGCCGAGGTTGCTTCGTCAAAAATGATAATCGGTGCGCGCTTCAACAATGCACGAGCGATTGCGACCCGTTGCCGTTCGCCTCCCGATAAGCGACCGCCGGCATCACCGATTACGGTGTCAAATCCCTGTGGTAATTTTTTTATGAAATCTATTGCGTACGCTTTTTGCGCAGCTTCTTCTATTTGCGACGGCGAGGCTTGTGTACCGTATGCAATGTTGTTGGCGACGCTGTCGTTGAACAATACGATATCTTGCCCGGCATAAGCAATTTGTGTGCGTAACTGAGCCAACGATAGTTCTTTTATATCATGGCCGTCAAGTTCAATATAACCCTCGCTACACTCATAAAGCCGAGGAAGCAAGCTAACCAAGGTGGATTTACCCGAACCCGAAACACCGACCAATGCCAATGTCTCTAAAGAAGCAATCTCTAAATTGATATGCGACAACGCCGGCTCGGGATTCTCGGCAAGCGGCTGTGTATACGAAAACGATACATCGACATAGCGGATGTGTCCTTGCCAACGACGCGCCACATACTTGTCGTTATCCGACTCCGGTTTTATATCCAAAAAATCAAATACGCTCTGCGCTGCAACGATGCCTTGTTGCAAAATCACATTGACTTGCACTAAACTGCGTACCGGTCTAAATAGCAATATCATCGCAACGATGAAAGAGACGAAAGTCCCCGGCGATACTTTGGGAAGCAGCTGTTCGGCATTCATCAAATAGACGATTGCCGCCAAACTCAATCCTAAAATCAACATCATAACCGGCGTGCCTATAGACTTGACTGCCGATGTGCGCATTAAATAGCGGCGCACATTCTCGTTGTTGGCTTCAAAATGTGCGGTTTCGTAATCGTAGCCGTCAAAAATCTTAATCGTGCTGTTGCTTCTAACCGCCTGCTGCACATTGCCGGTTAAATTAGCCATCAATTCTTGATGACGATGATGCAACGAACGAAAGCGTCTATTAATATAATTCAATATATATATGATAATCGGTACCAACACCAACATCAGCAAAGTCAGTTGCCAGCTGATATAAAAAAGCCAAGCCAAGAGACCCAACACCGTCAGCGTATCCCTAACCAGAATCGTCAACGCCCTAGACGAAGCACTTGCGGTAATGCCGATGTTGTAGATTATCCGTGAAGTCAGCTTGCCCTCGGAGTTTTGATCATAATAAGATGCCGGCAAACGCAATATATGGGCGAATGTCTCGGAGCGTAGCTGCTTGACTACATAGTTGCCCACATAATCCATATAGTACGAACCCATGAAACTACCCACACCTCGGGCAAGCAATACCAATACGATGAGTAAAGGCAACCATTCCAGAAAGACATATTGATCTTCGCTATAAAAACCCTCGTCTATCAAAGGTTTCATCAACATAGCAAAACCGGTGTCGCTTGCCGCATAAATCAACATCCCCAAAATCGCAATCACAAAATAACGCGAGCGTTGCCAGCTATAACTCAGCAAGCGATAAAAAACGGCTCTATCTACATCAACATCCTTCATCGTGCTTATTCGTCGTCGCTTATGTTAAGGGCAGCACGAATCATCTCTTCCGAATAACCGCGTTGCCAAAGAAATCGCCGCTGTTTAGCAAGTTCCCGAGCATTGCCGGGTTTTTGAGGAAATTTCTTCCGCAGACAAATTCGTGCATTGTGTTGCCAATCGGTATCCGACTCTGCAAGCATCTGCTCGACGCTTTCGGGATTAAGTTTTTTCTGTAGCAATTCCATTTTGATACGCATAGGACCGTAGAGCCTGTTGATGCGAGAAGTGATAAAGGATTCTATATAACGCATATCCGAAAGTAAGCCTTCGGCTTCCAGACGATCCAGTACGGCCTCTACGCTAGCTTCATTATATGCTTTGCTCCTAGACAGCTTGGATTTTAATTCTGCCCTATGGTGCTCTCGCCGGCTTAAATAAGATAGTGCTTTTTTAACTAAGGCAGCCTCGTCGTCCGCCATCAAGCTGTAGAACCGGCGGTGGTTTTCTTAGAGGGTTCGCCGTTTGTTTTGTCTGCCTTTTCGTCCGTCTCTTTTTCGGCTTCATTCGCCGGTGTATCGCTCAATAGCAGAGTACGCAGATTTTTTTCAAGCTCTTCCGCCACTTTAGGGTTCTCTTTTAAGTACATACGCACATTATCCTTGCCTTGTCCTATTTTCTCGTTCTTATAACTATACCAAGAACCCAATTTCTCGACCAAATTATGTTTCACACCCAAATCGATTAACTCGGCATCGTGCGAAATACCCTCTCCGTATCTGATCTCAAAAGTAGCAACCTTGAACGGCGGTGCCAATTTGTTCTTCACGACTTTAACGCGGGTCTCGTTGCCTACGACCTCGTCGCCTTTTTTGATCTGCCCGGTGCGCCGTATATCCAAACGCATTGAAGAATAAAACTTTAATGCATTGCCGCCGGTTGTCGTCTCCGGGTTTCCGAACATCACACCGATTTTCATCCGTATCTGATTGATGAAAATAACGATTGCTTTTGAGCGTTGGATATTCGCGGTCAACTTACGCAGTGCTTGCGACATTAAACGCGCCTGCAAACCGACATGGGGATCCCCCATATCGCCCTCTATCTCATTGCGAGGCGTTAATGCGGCAACCGAATCGACAACCACCAAATCAACCGAACCCGAACGTACCAACATGTCGGTGATCTCCAAGCCTTGCTCGCCGGTATCCGGTTGAGATATCAAAAAATCGTTGATATTGACACCCAACTTGCCGGCGTAGACGGAGTCCAATGCATGCTCGGCATCGACAAAAGCCGCAGTGCCACCGGCAGCTTGACATTGCGCAACCGCGTGTAATGCAAGCGTCGTTTTGCCCGAGGATTCGGTGCCGAAAATCTCTATAATCCGTCCTTTGGGAAAACCACCTATACCCAATGCCAAATCCAAAGCGAGAGATCCCGACGGTATCACTTCTATATCGTAAGTCGCCTGCGTATCACCGAGACGCATAATAGAACCCTTGCCGAACTGCTTATCAATTTGCGCTAGCGCAGTCTCTAACGCTTTTCTACGACCTTCTTCCACTGTTATTTCTCCTCTGATTTAATGGACTTGGCTAAGTAAAAACCAATTTTCAAGCTATTCTATACCATAAATAGGCACCTTAAAAATAAAACCGACGAAGCAACCAAAATTTGGGTATGAACTGCATCTGTAGAGATAGACCCCCCGCTCCACAAACTTCATAATATTAGACCTTAATATCGTTTATGCTATAGTGTAAACATTCTAAAAATATTGATGAAGGAAATAAATTATGAAAAAAGAGGAAATGACAATAGACGAAGTTTATAGAGAACTTAAAGACGACATTCAAGGTATGGCGACTAAGCATGACTTGAAGGTTGGCTTGGACGAACTCCGTAATGAGTTTAAGGCAGATATGTCAAAGATGCGTACTTGGGTTATTAGCTTGTTTATCGGTGCGGTAGTCATCATGGGAACGCTTGTAGGAGCGTACGCCAACATGACGATCGCGCTACTCAAATAGGATTGCTAAAAAATACTCCATGAAAAATACCTCATAAAATTGTAGAGCAGACATACTGGGCTGTTGAAAAAGTGCGGACATCGCACAACACCAACCGTCCTGCGCCAACAAATAATGGTTTCCATAAATTGGATGAATAAATGTATAAATCATGCAGATACGAAACAACCACCCCGTCAGGCTTCGCCTGCCACCCTAAGGGCGGACAGATATATTAAACCCTGGCTTATTTGATATAAGATAAACGCTTAGGCAGATGCAGTGCCTAGGAAGTCGGAGGAGACACGCTGCAGGACGGACGAGGCATTAAAGCCTGATGGTATGAAAAGCACTCCTCCGGCGTTATGACTATAGAGCTCGAAAGGCAGCTTGGGACTTTAGATCTCGTATTCATCTGTTTGGGCGGCGTAGTCATACTTTCCTAAACTGTGTTTGATACCTAGTATTTCATTCATTAACCAACCCTTATGGAGTAATTTATTATGGAAAACAAACAACCCGTCACGATTGGCGTTGATGTCTCTAAAGACACTTTAGAGGCGGCTCTATTATTCACTGATAATAGTTTTGCCGAGCAACAATTTAGTAGTGATGCCCAAGGCATCAAACAGTTGTTAGCTTGGACGAGCAAACACCGCGCACAGCAGTGTCGCATCTGTGTTGAGGCGACCGGCGGTCTTGAACTAGACCTGTGCATGGCCGGCTATGATGCCGGGCATCCAATCATCGTGGCAGCACCGGTGCTGATCGCTAGATTCCGCGACTCGCTCGGCATACGCAGTAAAACCGATCGCGTGGATGCGCGTATCATCGCACGCTTCGTATTTGCTATCCCGCCTGAAAACAATTGGCAAAAGCCCTCACCGGCTGTGCAAGCTTTGCGCGACGCACTGAAATGGCGCAGGGAATTAGTCAAGTGTTGTACGATGTTAAGCAATTGCGCTAATACCCTGCGCGATGCGAAGCAAAAAAAGGTGGCAGCCACTAGCCTGAAGAACCATGAGAAGCAGATCGATAAGATTAATGCCTCAATGGACAAAATCATCGCTCAAGACGAGCACCTCACACAGCTTCACCAGTTGCTGTGTTCCATTCCTGGAATCGGAACTCAAACTGCGGCTGCCCTGTGTGCAGTACTGGATGATAATACGTTTCGCCATCCAAAGCAACTCGCCGCCTATATCGGCATCACGCCCAAGCACAAGCAATCCGGCAACTGCGCATCGCCCACGCCCATCTCTAAACAGGGCAATGCCGACCTGCGCACCCTCCTATTTATGGCAGCACTCTCGGCACGTCGGCATAACCTAACCATCCGTGCATTTGCCGACCAATTAAGTCGGCGGCGTCCGGAGTTAACTAAAAAGCAGATTATTGTTGCTTGCGCTCATAAGCTCACGCGTATTATTTATGGGGTCACCACGCACAAGCAACCGTTTGACACGAATTATTGTTGAGCATTTGCGTCCTAAATCGATACTCACAAAAGGAGATAAAAAATGAATAAAACGGCTTGATTTTTAATAAGGCATCATGCAAGTCCGCCCCTACAAGGAGGGGAATGGGGTCAGAGTTCGGCCAGTAATCGCAAGATACCTTGCATGGCTTCGGCTACGGTTGCGCGCCGAATGTGGTCGCGCGTGCCGGCAAAGTTACAGAGCTGAATGTGCTGCGTATGGTTGCGCAGTTGCCAGCCGATCCATACCGTGCCGACGGGTTTATCGCGAGTGCCACCGTCGGGTCCGGCGATACCGCTCACCGCCACTGCAACATTCGCATCGGCTACTTTCAACAGCGTTTTCTCGAGCATCTGCGATACGACTTCGCGGCTCACCGCACCGTATTCTCGGAGTAGCGATTGATCGATGCCGAGTGTGGTTGCTTTCGCCTCAAGACTATAGGTCACTAAGGCGGCACTGAACCATGCAGAGCTTCCGGGTAGGTCGGTACAGGCTTTGGCAATCCATCCGCCGGTGCAGGACTCTGCCGTTGCCAGCTTGATATTATGCCTACACAATACGGTTGCGAGCTTTTCGCACATTGTATAGATTGATTTATCGCTTAAAATATCGGTCATGGCGGTAATCGGGCTTTGGTTATATCCTTTTATAAGCAAATCTATAGACTGTCATTATGCAATAATAAAGAACGAACATTATATGTCAAAGACTAAACACACACAGAGCATGCAACAGTATCTGGATATTAAGGCTCAGTATCCTAAGCTACTGTTGCTCTATCAGATGGGCGACTTCTACGAGTTGTTTTACGACGACGCCGAAAAGGCGGCGCGCTTGCTCGACATCACCCTAACCTCGCGCAACCGTTCCGATAAAGAACCTATTCCGATGGCAGGTGTGCCGGTACATTCGGTTGAGTCGTATATTGCCAAGCTGGTGCAACGCGGCGAATCGGTAGTGCTATGCAATCAGATAGGCGACCCTAAGACGAGCAAGGGTTTGGTCGAGCGGCAGGTGGTGCGCATTATCACTCCCGGCACTTTGACCGAAGAAAGCCTGTTGCAAGAAAGAAAAGAAAACTTACTCGTCTCCATACACCGAGACAAGGGGAACTACGGCATCGCAACCGTCGAACTCAGCACCGGGAACTTTAGGCTTTGCGAATGCGAGGATATTGCAAGTGTCAACGCCGAACTTGAGCGTATGCAACCTTCGGAAATCTTGCTGGCGGAGCATCAAGAATTAGAACTTTCCGTGCCGGCGCAACGAACGATACGTCCGCTCTGGCATTACGCCCACGATTATTGTCACCGCATCCTTTGCGAGCAGATGAATACTCGGGATTTAAGCGGTTTCGGCTGTGAGCAACTGCATAGTGCGGTTTGTGCATCGGGCGCATTGCTTCATTACCTAAAGGAAACCCAAAAAAGCGTACTCCCCCATTTATCCAAATTAAGCGTAGAACATCTGCAAGATTACATCGCAATAGATGCCGAAAGTCGGGCGTGCCTAGAGATAGACAGCGCACTCTCGGGTCAAGATCGGCACAGCTTGGTTGCGACCTACGATAAAACCGGCTCGGCAATGGGTAGCCGCTGTTTGCGACGATGGTTCGGGCAGCCGCTTAAGGATCACAAGCGTATCGATAACCGGCTCGATGCGGTTGAATGGCTGATGCAACACGGCGATACCGAGGCGATTGTGCGGCAATTCAAAAAAATCAGCGATTTGGAGCGTATTATTTCCAGACTCGCTTTATTGACCGCACGCCCCAGAGACTTACTGGGTATGCGCGAAACACTGGAAATGTTGCCCGACATCAAAGCACTATTGAACAACACCGATGTGCGACTGTTGCAAAGGATCGATGCGATGCTCAATGTCAAGGAAGCCATCACCGAGACTTTAGCGAAAGCGATAAAAGATCAACCGCCGGCAACGATACGAGACGGCGGCGTTATCAAAGCCGGCTTTGATGTTAAGTTGGACGAATTACGCACCTTGAGTAGCCACGGCGACGACTATTTACTCAAGCTGGAAAAAGACGAACAACAACGCAGCGGTTTATCCAATCTACGCCTCGGCTACAACAAAATACACGGCTACTATATAGAAGTTACCAAAGCACAAAGCCAACATGTCCCTGCCGATTATCAATGTGTGCAAACCTTGAAAAATGCCTCCCGCTTTACCATCCCCGCATTGCAGCAATTTCAAGGGCGTATTCTGGCTGCACAGGAACAGGCACTGGCTTACGAAAAAAAACTTTATTTGGAATTATTGCAGAGCTTTGTGCCGGATCTTGTTTCATTGAAAGAATGTGCGCAAGGTCTTGCAACGTTGGATGTACTCAATAGCCTCGCACGCTGCGCACAGCAGTACCGATATTGCCGACCCGAGTTCTCGCAGCAGATCGGAATCAAAATCATCGCCGGCAGACACCCCGTTGCAGAACGCACAATGGAAAACGAATTCATTCCCAACGATTTGTATATGGACGAACAACGGCGCATATTGATTATTACCGGACCCAATATGGGCGGCAAATCAACCTATATGCGGCAGACCGCATTGATCGTATTGCTCGCTCATATCGGTGCTTATATCCCCGCCGACAAAGCCGTCATCGGACCTATAGATCGGATTTTTACGCGCATCGGTGCTTCGGACGACATTTCATCGGGACGGTCTACTTTCATGGTAGAGATGACCGAAACCGCAAACATATTAAATAATGCAACTCCGCACAGCCTAATCTTAATGGATGAGATCGGGCGCGGTACCAGCACCTTCGACGGCATGAGTTTGGCTTGGGCATGTGTGGCGTATCTCGCCGAATATAATCGAGCACTCACCTTGTTTGCAAGCCATTATTTTGAATTGACATCGCTAGACCGACACTACGAAACTGTGCACAATGTACATATAGATGCGATTGAACACAAGGAGAAGATAATCTTTTTATATAAAGTCAAAGCCGGCCCCGCCAACAAGAGCTACGGACTGCAAGTGGCTCGGCTAGCCGGGGTACCCGAAGATGTCATCAAGGTTGCCAAACAAAAGTTACATGGATTGGAGGCACAACAAAAACAAAACAATAACGATCCCCAAATCGCATTGGAATTCTCTCAACAAACAACGCAGGTGGTTGAGCCCGAGAAAAAGCTCGCAAACCTAATTTCTGCGCTAGACCTCGATGCGCTCAGCCCGCGTGAAGCACATGCCAAACTCTATGAAATCAAAAGTGAAGCCGAAAAGATCTAAGCCTAAAAATTCTATTTTCGGTTGGATTTTATTTGTTTCGACGGTGTTGTTCGCCATTGCTGCCCTACTCAGTGCTGCGGCGCGATGGTTTATACACGATATAGAGCAATATCGTGGAATGATTGTCTCGCAGATTTCCGATACATTCGGGTTAGACGCTTCTATAACCGAAATTGAGGGACGGGTGGATTTGATCAATCCGATTATTTACGCACGGCAAGTGGAACTCTCAAACCCCGAGGCTTCGACGCCGCCACTGATAGTTGAACAAATGGAAGTCGTGATAGATTTATTCGGCTCATTACTCAATGCCGAACCGCGTTTTCATTCGCTACGGATGGCAGGTATAGAACTTGCAATATCCACCGATGTAGAAAATAAATTATTACGCCTGCCGCAGATTGACCGAGAATTCTCTATGCCCGAAAGACAATTTAACCTCGGTGAACTGCTAAGCAAAGCCGTAGCGATTGACTACTTTGACATGGGCTTCCACGATGTACTGATACATTGGAATCATAAAGGTAGCGAAGACACCCGAAGCTTCAATATTGAACATTTTATACTCACCCCCCAATACTATAAAACGCAGCTGGCTTTGGTCGCAGAATTACCCGGAACATTGGGTACAAAGCTGACTTTTATAGCCGAACTTGAACACGATATATTTAATCCGGGCGGTGATTTTTATATCAACACCGAAGATCTGAATTTAGCCACAATTTATCAACTGATCGGTGCACAATCTGCCCACCAAGGTCTGCTGAAAACCGAGTTATGGGGACGAGCATCGTATCGGCAAGGTTTGGAAAATTTAACCGGAACATTATCTCTAAAAGACTATCTAAATCCTAAATTAAATCCTGCTTATGCAATATCGCATCTACAAACCGAATTGAATTGGCAAGCAAACGACGACGGCAGAGAACTAGGTTTTGCCGGCTTGTCATTACAAAGCGACGACGCGGCTTTAGAAAATGTCGACTTGGCAATCGTTCAAAACCGAAATGAAGCGGGTTATTTCAGTAATCTAAGATTTCAAGCGAATCATATCTCTCCCTCCATATACAATCGGCTTTTTTCTTATGCACAAACCGATTTTAGTATAGAACAAAACCGTATCCGAACTCCCGATGACAGACGAACCGTTGATTTGATACTGCACACTGCGCACTCCGACCGTTGGTTTGCATCGCCGCGTGTCTGGCCGCCGATACGATTATCGGAACCGCTAACATCGACCGACCTGCCACAACCGCTGAGCGGACAAATAGAATTGATGTTGGACGATGTTCGTCTTCATCGGCATCAATGGGTTTCGCCACAAAATTTAGAACGGATAGAATTAAAAGGAAATTATAAGCACGACGACGAATACGCAGAATGGAATCTGAACGACCTCTATATCAAAGGTTCCGCCGATACCCGCATCGACGGAAACCTTTTTTACAGGATAACCGGTGGCAAAGATAAACACCTGCGATCGTCGATGCATTTACACAATCTTAAGGCAACCGAAATCCCGCAGTGGATACCACCTCAAACGCTCAAACCCAGACTCGAAAACTGGCTACGCAACGCGGTGCGCGGTGGCACCGTCCAATACGCCGAACTCTCGGTGGACGGAAACCCGGATACTCCTTTCGGTGAGGATGCCGGTCTTTGGCGGCTACAAGCCCAAGCCGATGATGTCACTTTGCTGTATCGCAAACAAGACCCCGAAATTACGGAACTCGACCTAGATTTGCTACTGGAAAATAAAGTGCTGAAGATTCAAAGCGATAGTTTACGGATGATGAATTTTCATGCCAAAGATACAACCGTTCTGTTAGAAGACATTGCCGTGCCTTATATCAAAATCGACACTCAAGGAAGAGGGCCGCTTGCCGATGTTTTGAGCTATGCAAAAACAACCGGATTGGTAGATCCCGAAAGTATCTTAATCTCAAATATAGAAACAGACGGCGATGTAGATATGAGCTTAAAGGTACATACGCGAATGGTCCCAACGCTAGTGCGCGAAACCTATGTGGGGGGTTATATAGACTTGAACGGTGCGAATATGAAACTGAAGACTTTGGGCTTAGATTTCAACCAACTGGAAGGACGCTTGCATTTTGATAGACTAGGCGGACGCTCGGACAATATCAAGGCATCGTTGAACGACACCTATCCGCTGACTGCAACCGCCGAAGCCGACGCGGGTTCAACCTTGCTCAAAATGCAAACCCGCATCCCTTTTCCTACCGATTATCTAAAAATACGCTCGTTGCCCGAGAATACGCTCAATACCGCCGCCGATACTTGGTATGCGGAATTACTAATCCCGCCGTTGCGTGCCGATTCTAAAGGTGCGATGCGATTGAAATTGAACTCGGACTTGAAAGCCTTAGCGGTCAATATGCCCGACCCGATGTACAAACGCGCCGGTGAGGTTGTCGACTCGACATTCGTTGCCGAAATCACCGACACCGGCAGTAATTATCAATTTGACTACGGCGACCGCGTGCGTTTGGTCCTGCAAACTCCGAAAGCCGAAACCGGCGACCGAACACCGACCGGTTTGTTGCATTTCTCCCCGGAAATTACCTATCCGTACGAGGTGAACGAAAATGCCCGTTTCACGGTACGCGGTGTGATCCCGCATCTCTCTGTCAATGAATGGCTTGACTGGACGGAAGGCTATCAAGGTGGCGATGGCGGTTCCGAACTTTATGCACAAGATATAGATGTACTGATAGACAAGCTGGTTTGGAATACCTCCACTGCCAATCAAGCACACTTGACAATCAGACAACAACAAGACAGAACGCTAGCAACGATAGACTCCGAAACAATCAAGGGCAATGCATCGATTCCTGCACAACAAAACCAACGCGTTTATATAGATTTGGAACATCTGATACTAGAGGGTAATGCTTTATCATCCGACACAAACAAACTGGATCCTACTACACTTCCCCCGACATCAATCAAGGTGGCTCGGTTCAAATCAACACGTTTTGATATTAAAGATGTCAAAATGTCACTATCACCCGACACCGATGGGGTTCAAATAACCAAAATGAACTTCAACAAAAAGGATGGCGATAAAATTTTAATCCAAGCACAACTGCAGGGCGATTGGAAAAAGATAGGTGAACAAAACTATAGTAATTTCACTTTCCAATTAAACAGCGATGATTACGGACAGTTGTTGCGCGATTGGAATTTTTTTAGTGGACTACGAGGAGGACAAGGGCAAATCAACGGGCTTCTTAGTTGGAACCACAGCCCTATGGAATTTGAACTAGACCGACTGCAGGGTCCGGTTAAACTACAAATTAAAGACGGTTCTATAGAAACCATAGAACCCGGAGTAGGCAGATTACTCGGCTTGTTGAATGTCAATGTACTCGCAAGACGCCTGTCGCTTGATTTCAAAGATGTCTTTGATAAAGGTTTTGAATTCGATAGGATGCAGGGCACGTTGGAATTTAACAAAGCCGATCTAATGACTCAGAACCTTGACATCAACGGTCCTGCCTTGAACATGAATATTACCGGACGCACCGGCATCGCACAACGCGATTACGATCAAAAAATTGTAGTCACACCACACGTAGGCACCAATATTGCATTAGCAACCGCTTTCTTAGGCGGACCTTTGACGGCCGCCACCGTATTCCTGCTGGGAAAAGTCACCGAATTAGATAATTGGGTCGACAAAATCGTCACTTTGGAATACACGCTAAAAGGAACTTGGGATAAGCCCGAAGTTGAATTTACCAGTGCCCCGATAGCAAAAAAATTAGACCCCATGAATACGCTCAAAACTCCAGGCAAACATATTAAAGGTATCCTCGATAAGATATTCTCGCGTGAGGATAAGTAAAATCATCCGAAAATGCCGTCCTTACAGAACTAAGGTGTTTACCGCAAACCACCCCATGGAAAGGCTTTACATTTTGTAATATGTACTAAGATCTGCACAATGTTATGCCGATTAACCTACTGGCTTAATCGGCGATTCTATTACGCTTGCCACCCCTCCACAGGAGGGGAATGGCTTTCCCTACAGTAAGCGATGGTTCTACTTGGAGTCGGGGTCCATTTTATTCATTAAATTCTTAATTGTTTTTGCGTTCCGTAAAATAGTATCTACCTCCGGTTGCGACTCGGATGCATCGGGAATATCGGAAAAAGAATCTGCGGGAGTATCATCGTTTCGGCTGTCTATCGCTTTGAACTTAGGCGAATGACCGTAGTCATACGATCTAGGTTCTTTCTCGGCAACTAAAACAACCGCTTGTCCGGGATAAAACAACGCTTTTAAGTTAAGTTCCTTAAACAGCGACGACAAAGCGTTTCGCCTACTGCTTTCCGCATGAGAAACCAATTTTTGCTTCAATACGGCATCGGATACCTCGTAGTGCACGACCCAACCTTCGGGAATAAGTATCTCTATCAGTTCTTTCACCGCTATGGAACTATAATGCACAATAACAGCCTCATCCAACGAACCCACACCTTCCTTCGCTTTGATAACCGATTGCACCGACCATAGATCGCGAACGACATCGTGTTCCTCGATGGTTGTCCGCTTATCTAGTTTCGATAAATCCGTATAGGGCGATGTGCTATGTCCCGGTATGTATTGAACACGGTGTATATTCGGTATCTTATCAAACGAGTCTGCATCATCCGAAGATAACATCTTTGCCGGATGATAAGATCCGATATTTCCTCGAGTATATTTATTACCGAGTCCATCCGGTATCTCATAGTATAAGTCCGTGTTATCCGGAACGGGTATCTCGGCCTTTTCAAAATGCACAAAGTCGGCAACCGATTCATTATGTATGACCGTATTTTCGGAAACATCATTGTCGACTATATTCGTATCCGACACCGATTGTTCTACAGGCAAGTCGGGGTATTCTTGTTGAAAATGATCTCGTCTCGTTTGTGCAGACACAGAGTCATCGGCAGGATAGTGGTTTGCTCTCGTTAGCGGTGCACGCGATATAGACTTTGGGGAATGCAGTCCAAGTGTGCCATCGCCGTTGAAACCGTCTGCCGTTTGCCAAGGCACATAAGCGTGTAGCTGGATGACCAGCTTGCGATTCACCGAATCCACTAACAGCTGCCACGCCTCGCCCGCCAAAGTCGCTATCGCATCTTTGAGCGTCATTAGGTTAAGCCTTCTATGCACCGCCGGTATATCTAATCCTGAGAAAATGTTATACGCCTCGGCACTTTGCCGCCAATCTACACGATAACCCGAGCGTTGTAGCGCGTGATCAATCGCCTCTTGCACCGTTTTGACAGCGGAAGGAAAATTAATTTGCGTCAACACCAAAAGTGGGTTAACTTCTTCCAGCGCGGCATTTGTTTTATAACCGGTGTAGCGATCTACTTGCAATCTGCGATCGTGTGAACTTTGGCCGATAAAATATGTCTCGGCTACTACTATGGTGGCAGCCCAGATATTAATCAATAAAAGTAATAGACTTCCGATTATTTTCATATCAAAAACTCCTGTGTGTTTATCTCTGCATAACAAGCTGGTTTTATAGCTTGTTTCCCATAGCATACCGATTTTTAGGCATACCGTCCGGCTTTCCGACGAACGAACACGATAATCCGACAAACGGTTAATGGTGTTAGAATATCGGCTTCATTAAGCTACTCTCTCGTGATGGATAAACTCAAATGTGCGGTCATAGGAACAGGTTATTTCGGCAAGTTTCATGCGCAAAAATATGCAACACTGGACGATTGCCAACTGATTGCCGTAGCCGATAAGAACCCGACATCGTGCGCAGTTTGTGCATCCGAAGTGAACGCACAAAGCTGTTCCGATTATCGTACATTGATCGGAACCATAGACGCGGCAAGCATCGTCACTCCGACGGCTACGCATTATGCAATCGCACGCGAGCTGTTGAATAACGGCATCCATGTGTTGCTGGAAAAACCGATGACGACCTCGCTTGAAGAAGCCGACCGGCTAATTGAAACCGCTCGTCAAAACGATGCAGTCTTGCAAATCGGACACATAGAACGTTTCAACCCGGCACTTACTCGTATTAAACATACGATTAACAAACCCGAGTTTATAGAGGTGCTAAGGCTTAGTGGATATCAAAACCGCAATACCGAAATAGGCGTAGTATTTGATTTGATGATACACGACCTCGATATAGTATTGAGTCTGGTCGGTTCGGAAGTGGAGTCTATACACGCTAAGGGCGTGCAGGTATGGAGCGAAGAGGTTGATATCATAAATGCTCGTTTGATATTCGCAAACGGATGTGTAGTGAACATCACCGAGAGCCGCATCAGCCTCAAATCCGAGCGTAAAATCAGAATATTCAGCAGGGATGACGGGTATCATTCCATAGATTTACAAAACGGCACGAGCGAGCACTATCGGATTAAGGACCGCAACCGTCGAGACTTCAGCCGACAAAGCTATCCGAGTATCGCAAATGCCGACCCGTTGCGCGACGAGATCAAACACTTCGTAAGTTGCATCAAAAACAAAACACCTCCTAAAGTCGGAGGTTCGGAAGGACGCAGTGCATTGGTGCTCGCCCAACGAGTGCACGATTCCTTATTCGGTAACGGAGCAATCAATCTATAATCAACTTATGAATACCATGCGAAGTATGTCCGAGATCGGAAAGAGGAAAGCAAGATGATACCGACTAGTAAGCCACGCCTCCAACACCAACGCCTGAAAACCGAATTGGAGCGAGCGGTCATCGATGTCATGCGAAGCGGGAACTACATATTAGGGCAGCAAGTAGAAGCATTCGAATCCGAGGTTGCTAACTTTCTGAATGTTCGGCACGCGGTATCTTGTGCCTCCGGCACCGATGCCTTATTACTGAGTATGAAAGCACTCGGTATAAAAGCAGGCGACGAGGTCATCACACCTACATTCAATTTTGTATCGGTAGCCGAGGTTGCTTGTTATTTAGGTGCGACTCCGGTACTGGTTGATATTTCGCCTTATAGCTTCAACATAGACCCCGAGAGTATAAAAGCGCACCTTAGCGAGAAAACTCGGGCAATCGTTGCGGTGCATCTATACGGCCAAACCGCAGATATAGAGTCGCTTATACAAATTGCCGAACAGCACAATCTGCTGTTAATAGAAGACTGTGCACAAGCCTTCGGTGCAAAATACGACGACGACTATGTCGGCACACTGTCCGAGGCCGGCTGCCACAGTTTTTATCCGACTAAAAATCTAAGTGCATACGGGGACGGCGGATTGATTAGCACGAATAATACCGATTTGGTGGCACATTTACGGGCGTTGCGTAATCATGGTTCGTACACCCGCTATCAACACGACGAAATCGGTTATAACAGTCGTTTGGACGAGATACAAGCGGCAGCACTACGCATCAAGCTAAAATACATAGAAGATTTTAATAACCAAAGAACGGCAATCGCAACACAGTACGACACCCTACTGAAAGATTTTGTTACAATCCCGGCGCGCGATCCGCACGGCATCCATGTATTTCATCAATACACGATTTTGAGTCCTCAACGAGACCATATTAAACAAGCACTGCTCGATAACGACATCGTAGCCGACATCTACTATCCGCATCTACTCAGTGAGCAACTCGCACTCGCCGAGCGTTGTAAAACGCCGCCTTGCCCGAATGCCGAAACGGTAGCCAAACAATGTTTATCGCTGCCTATTTATCCGGGGTTGGATTCGGATACAATAGAACATATCGCTTCTATTATTATTGAAACCGCACAGCAAACCGATGATTAACCCTACGAGGTTTAACTATGGCAACTTTGTTCACCAAAATTATTAATCGCGAAATACCCGCCGACATCGTCTACGAAGACGAACAGTGCTTGGCATTCCGAGATATAGATCCCAAAGCACCGACCCATATCCTAATCATTCCCAAGAAGGAAATTCCTAAAATATCCGAAGCGACGGCGGCGGATCAAAAATTACTCGGACACCTGCTCCTAAAAGCCGGCGATATAGCCCGCAACGAAGGTGTCTCCGACAATTTCAGGCTTGTCGTCAACAACGGCGAAAGTGCCGGTCAAACCGTCTTTCATCTACACATACACCTAATGGCGGGCAGAGCCTTTAATTGGCCTCCGGGTTGATTATCAAATAATCTCTTACAAATTACATATAAATAAGTTTGCTTCTCAAAGAAATATCGGCAAATACAAAATTTGCATAAAGACGGGATATTAGAACACACGGGTAATTGCTTATAATGAATAAAAAATATCTGATGACACAACCTGAGTATCTAGAGGGTAAAGAAAGGGATAAAATAGAAGGATTAGACGGCAAGATCAGGGATGTGAGTTCTCTCTGGGGCAAAGCACTGACATTAAAAAGAATACCGGTCATCCCCAATCAACCTCCAAACACCATGACACATAATTTGGGAAAATCACTGGACAATTTTACATGGTTAAGATATTTAGATCTAGATAAAACAGAAGCCTATAAGTTAAGAAAAGATGGAACCATAAAAAAGGAAAAGTCTCGGTTAAATTATGTTTTAAGGTCTGATTTTAATATAGAGTCTTATCCACAAAATCAAACACACACGGTTGATTTAGACAAACTCTACGATAGAGATAACGAAAAATATAAAGTGTTGCGTGTAGCACCTTCTATAGGATTCCCCACACCACCCTATTACATAAGATTTATCGCTTCACAAGCTGTGAACGATTTAACCGATAGTGTCCTCGCCCGTTTCGGCACCGGCAGATCTACTATGCAGGATGCTCAAGAATTGCTTTATAATCGTTGCTCTACGGTAAACTTGTTCGAGAAAATTAAGCATGAAAAATTCTTTTATTCGTGTCTGCATATACGCGCCAACGATATGCTTTTCTTTGAGCCTCGTTTTTTTCACGCTGCCTTAGCTAGTAATATCAAAAGACTAGTACACCGGGCGTGTCCACACGGCACGAAGCTCTACATTATGTCGGACATACATGATGCCGAGTATTTCGATTTTCTGAGAAATAGATACGATGTTTATACATATCGCGATTTCCCTGAACTTAAGTGCTTAATCGACAACGCAAGTCATGCCGCAGATAATCACCTACTATACGCAGTTGAAAAAAATATCATGGATCATGCTTTGGTGAAGTTAGTGGCTCACCGAAGAAGCCTTTATCATTTCCAATCGGATTTTATATATAGTGTTCCTCGAACTATCCGGTATATTTATGAGTATATAAAACGACATAGCAAGGGCGATACCATGAAAGCCTACACTATGATGGCAAACCATACGAGCATAAAAATGATGTTGCTTTCGATCCCATACAAGGGGCTAATGAAAAAAATATGGCATAAGTTTGCGACGAAGCCGGTGTAAATTCCAGTGGCGGGGTTTAGAGAGTATGTGACTTCTCCTAACGACATCGTAGCCGACATCTACTATCCGCATCTACTCAGTGAGCAACTCGCACTCGCCGAGCGTTGTAAAACGCCGCCTTGCCCGAATGCCGAAACGGTAGCCAAACAATGTTTATCGCTGCCTATTTACCCGAGGTTGGATTCGGATACAATAGAACATATCGCTTCTGTTATCATTGAAACCGCACGGCAAACCGATGATTAACCCTACGAGGTTTAACTATGGCAACTTTGTTCACCAAAATTATTAATCGCGAAATACCCGCCGACATCGTCTACGAAGACGAACAGTGCTTGGCATTCCGAGATATAGACCCCAAAGCACCGACCCATATCCTAATCATTCCCAAAAAGGAAATTCCTAAAATATCCGAAGCAACGGCGGCGGATCAAAAATTACTCGGACACCTGCTCCTAAAAGCCGGCGATATAGCCCACAGCGAAGGTGTCTCCGACAATTTCAGGCTTGTCGTCAACAACGGCGAAAGTGCCGGCCAAACCGTCTTTCATCTACACATACACCTAATGGCAGGCAGAGCCTTTAATTGGCCTCCGGGTTGATTATCAAATAATCCCTTACAAATTACATATAAATAAGTTTGCTTCTCAAAGAAATATCGACAAATACAAAATTTGCATAAAGGCGGGACATTAGAACATATGAGTGATTGCTTATGATGGATAAAAAATATCTGACGACACAACCTAATTATCCAAAAGGTAAAGAAAGAGATAAAATAGAAGGACTAGACGGCCAGATCAGGAATTTGAGTTCTCTCTGGGGCAAAGCACTGACATTAAAAAGAATACCGCTCATCACCAATCATCCTCCAAACACCATGACACATAATTTGGGAAAATCACTGGACAATTTTACATGGTTAAGATATTTAGATCTAGATAAAACAGAAGCCTATAAGTTAAGAAAAGATGGAACCATAAAAAAGGAAAAGTCTCGGTTAAATTATGTTTTAAGGTCTGATTTTAATATAGAGTCTTATCCACAAAATCAAATACACACGGTTGATTTAGACAAACTCTACGATAGAGATAACGAAAAATATAAAGTGTTACAGCTACCTTCTATAGGATTCCCAACACCACCCTACTATATAAGATTTATCGCTTCACAAGCTGTGAACGATTTAACCGATAGTGTCCTCGCCCGTTTCGGCACCGGCAGATCTACTATGCAGGATGCTCAAGAATTGCTTTATAATCGTTGCTCCACGGTAAACTTGTTTGAGAAAATTAAGCATGAAAAATTCTTTTATTCGTGTCTGCATATACGTGCCAACGATGCGCTTTTCTCTAATTATCGTTTTTTTCATGCTGCCTTAGCTAGTAATATCAAAAGACTAGTGCACCGGGCATGTCCACACGGCACGAAGCTCT
The DNA here is from genome assembly GCA_965215125.1 of uncultured candidatus Poriferisulfidus sp. GTDB lineage: Bacteria > Pseudomonadota > Gammaproteobacteria > Poriferisulfidales > Oxydemutatoraceae > SP5GCR1. The sequence continues at coordinate 618,387 of OZ244052.1, forward strand.
ACATTATGTCGGACATACATGATGCCGAGTATTTCGATTTTCTGAGAAATAGATACGATGTTTATACATATCGCGATTTCCCTGAACTTAAGTGCTTAATCGACAACGCAAGTCATACCGCAGATAATCACCTACTATACGCAGTTGAAAAAAATATCATGGATCATGCTTTGGTGAAGTTAGTGGCTCACCGAAGAAGCCTTTATCATTTCCAATCGGATTTCATATATAGTACTCCGCGAACTATCCGGTATATTTATGAGTATATAAAACGACATAGCAAGGGCGATACCATGAAAGCCTACACTATGATGGCAAACCATACGAGCATAAAAATGATGTTGCTTTCGATCCCATACAAGGGGCTAATGAAAAAAATATGGCATAAGTTTGCGACGAAGCCGGTGTAAATTCCAATAGCGGGGCGGTTCGGACACAGTCGTATAGAAAAGTTGATTGGCACCGGGTGGATATATTTTTACCACGGCGCAGTCAAATAGGTCTTTTTCTATGGAATATAGTAAGTAATTGTTTGAGGCAATAGCATTGAGTTCAGGAAAATCATGATAGGTGTAGATTTTGAGTTCATGTCCTTTGCATCGGTAAAGTCCAGGAAAACGAAGATCTCTATTCTTCGATATTAAATAAATATCCCTGAATGATTTATTGAGTCTTATAGCGTGGCTGAAAATATGGTTAACTATGCTTAAAATTTTCTTAGATTTGCCGGCATATATAGAAAACTGTTTGTCGTATAGATTTAAGCAAGCGTAGGGAACCAAATTATAATTGTTATGTAAATAGTGGGTTTTTTGGCTTTTGTATAGCAAATTCTGAGTATCAAATAAACTTTGTCTGTTGGTCTTGAAATGTTCTAATATCTTGTTCGTCAAACAGTTAACTTTTTCCGAAGGAATTGTCTTTACATAATAGTGGGGTTTAGAGAGAGTGTGACTTCTCTTATTGTTAGTTAAAGATAAAGCCTTATGTTCGCTATTATTGTTTTTATAAAGTTGCTCTATATCGACAAGCGGTATTGAAGGTTGACCGGATAATTGCAATTCGGCATCGGCTTCGGAAATCCAGTTCAAAGAAGCGGCTTGTTGTTTAATCATCCCATCTGCTTCAACTTTGTATATTTTTGTATTCGTCAAAGCCAGGTAATCTTCTAAACGAAAATCCGGAGAATTTTGCAACTTGTCACGCTGGTTTCTCCATGAAGTCGGAATCACCGGAACTCTATTTACATCGAGTGCGACACAAATAAAATCTTCTAATACATCAAGCCAATAATCTAAACCTTTATCATTGGGTTTAGGCCAGTTTTTATAAAATAGATATTTTGTTTCGTTTCGTGAAAGCATCTTGAATCTTGTGTCTGTCGGTAAGCTATATAGTATATATCGTATCAACAATCCATAACTTGGTATCGAAACAATTTTCTCTAGTAATGCTCCTTAAGATCCCAACCGTATCCCGAGAAAAAATCGTATTTTTTAATCAACGAGTCTACCTCTATTTTTTGATCTTCTGTCCAGTCAAGTTCAAGGCGGCTTCTATAAGGTTCTCTAACTACTTGAGAAACACAATCTTCTAGATAGCCCGAGGGAATAGAAACTTGTAAAAATTCACAGAGTTTGGTTAATTGTCGCTGCGGATTCTCAACCATATCCTCATGCTTGGCTATAAACACCTCTGCGGCATTAACTTGTTTAAGGATTTTTATATTACCCTCACAAAAATTTATAAATTTTTTTCTGTCGTCGGCATTGGTTCTTACAGCCGTCGCAATCATATCGTATGGATTACGAACCGTAAAAATAAACTTTAAGATGATGCCCGTTTTTTGCAACTTTTGCTTAAGATTTTCTAATATCTTTCCTTTTGATAAAACTTCCACATTTTGTCTAGAATGTTTTATTCCTATAACTTTTAGCGACTTAAAAGAGCCCTGGTATTGATTAGGAACATGTATATAGCGTTCGTATCGCTTCCCCCTAAGAATAACTGCATTTGTCTCGTTTGGTTGCGATGAGTACTGACTTCGTGTGTAATCTACACTTAAAATATAGTCAAACATTTTTAATATGTCGGCTTTATAAAGAATATCTTTATCGGGACGCTTTCTTTTATTTATTTCTTTAAGAATTCCGATATATTGCATGGGTGCATAGCTAACAGTAGGTTCATCTGCAATAACTATATCAGGATGTGCCGTTAGTAAATAACTGAGTAGCGACGATCCCGACCGAGGAAAACCTATGGTGAGCACCATGATCCGTATACGGTCAAAAGAGCTTTTTTCAAAGTGCTTTTTATCCGATGTAGAGGAATCACGCATAAAATGAAAATAATGCCGCTTACTTATGCTTTAGGTATTTATTCATTGCCAAAATAGCCTTTTGTGAGTCGGTGAGCACAGCCGAAATGACACTCATATAACACAATGTTTAACCGGCAGGCTGTGCGATACTTTGCGGGTCCAACCGGCGTTCAAACCAGTTGATACGCCAATCTAGATGCGGTCCTGTGACACGGCCGGTCGCACCAACTTCGGCAATAATTTGTCCTTGTTCAACGCGTTCGTTCAGCGCAACATTAACTTTACTCAGGTGCAGAAAAGTTGAAGAGAGTCCGTAGCCGTGATCTATAACCATCGTGATTCCGGAAAAATACATATCTGCTATCATTCTCACAACACCGCCGGCCGGTGCTTGTATCTCGGTACCTTCGGGGCAGGCAATATCTACTCCGTAATGCGGGCTACGCGGTTGTCCGTTCAATATACGGCGACTACCGTAGACTCCGGTGATGATGCCTTCAACCGGCCAAACGAACTCGTCAAAGGCATCTAAATTAGGAGAACTAATATCCCGTATTTTAACAATCATCCCGACTTCCTTGGCAATACGCTCGTAGACTTCGGGCGGAGGACTAACCTTGTTAGGGTCTAAACCGTCTATACGTTGAACCTCGTAGCTACGACTGGCAATTTTCAGGTTTTCTTCTATACGCCGACCGTCGGGCGTATGAACGACAAGACGAGCATGTTCGGGCGCATCCGATGTCAAACCGAATATAAAATCACCGTTCTCCGATATTTGCAATAATCGCCCGTCTAAATAAACTTTAGAGCCTGCTGTTGTTCGGGCACGTACAACACCCCCTTGTATTAATTGACCACGGAATTCAAGCGACGGAACTTCAGCCGCTGCCGTACCGATAAATAAAACAAAAAACAGAACGGTATTCAAAAACTATATCCTCATCCGCTATCGGGCGCGCCGCTGTCAGACTTTAGATACAAACGTTTGGCTTGTAGTTTCTCGTCGTCGGGTAGCTTTGGGGCATAGTTAAAAATTGCTTTTTCCCAATGTCCGTATCGAGGGTTGCTAAGCAATATCCATTTAGTGCCCCAATATTCCTTGTAAGGTTCTACCTCGGCTACACGTGCCTCTGCAGAAGGAGAATTCGCCAGAAATCTGAAGTCGTTGTAATCGTCTCCGAACATCATAATAATTCGATGTGTTTCTGCTATCGCCGCTCTACGACTACTTTTATCACTGCCCCATTCAGCCTGCTCTCCTTTGCATAATATCTGATCGGCTTGTACCTCGGAATCCACCATCATCCTGATATTCTTGACGGTAGCTTCTTCTAAAGCCGCGTCTCTATTCGTAACATAGAGCACGGCGATACCTTTAGACTTGATTTCCGAAATCAACTCTTTGACCCCTTTTATAGGCTTTGCTCTCGCCGCATTAGCCCAAACTTTCCAAGTATCATAATGATATACCTGACCGCTTGTGATTAGATATGCTTCATACGGGCTATTATCCAATACTGTTTCGTCAATATCAAAAATTACCGCCGGTGGTAAGTTCCGATAACCTTCACGTTGCTCTAGGGCAGCAGTCCAATTTTTATTCTGCAAGGCTCTGTCTAAATTCATACGCGCTGCATTGAATGCTTGATTAGTTGCGGCAACGTACTCCGCCGACGATTGCATCCACAAAGTACTATTCAAACCTCCGTAATCCATATTGCGTGAGTCACAACCGAAAATCGGCAAAATTAAAAATAAAATGGTTATCTTTTTCATAATAAGTCCCTCCTCCCTAAAATAACAATGCATAGTCAAATTGACTTTACACACTATTATACAACTACTAAGAGTAGAGATGCGACCCATTCCCACGGATCATTTCTCTCCTCTGAAGGGGAACGACCACCCCGTCAGGCGTAGCCTGCCACCCCTCCACAGGAGGGGAATGATCGGCCCCTACGGGTGGTTATCGTAGTTCTACCGGACTCCACCAGTTCGGGCTGGACAATTCCACTGCTTCCATGCCTGTTAATTTGTTTGATAACTCTAGGCCAGCCACACCCGGTTCGGTCTCCAAGAGATAGGCGTTCTTAGTGAAATCCATCTTAGATATTTGATTAAGATCCATCCCGGCAAAGAAAGCATCTATATCCGCTTGTTTCATCTCGGGTGATAAAACGACGAGCACACCTCCCGGCAAAGCTTTCCATGCACCGTTCTCGGTGACTAAGACCGGGAATACATTGTCGCCCATTTGATGCCAACTCTGCTTCTTGACCACCCTCAACTCACCGTTATCGGCAAGCACATCCTCCGATTTTATCGCCGACGGTTGTTCGGATTGCTCTTCGGCATCGTAGCGTTCCATTACTAGATTTTCGGCTTCCCATAAGGAGATTATGTAATCTCCGTCTTGCCAACTATACACTTTACCGTCTTTGTCGGGAAGCACACGAAATCTTTCGCTATCTTGCGCCATAACCGGCAACATACTCAAGCCGATAACAATCGTAGCTAAAACTAAAATATCTTTATGTTTCATGACCACCTCAATAATTGAGTCCGATTTCAAGGCACTTTATTTATCGTATTTGATATAAGCAAAGCGAGCATCCGATGGGGTACCGGTTAAGGAACTCTCTTCTTCACCGGGCTGCCATTGTATAACTTCTTCTATTTTCTTAGCTAGCTCAAAGTCTTTATTCGTCACACCTTTGGCGGCGTGGTTCATCAGCTTAACAATAACAAAAGCATAAGAAACGGTTAAGTCGGGATGATGAAAAGCTGCCTCCGATAAATGCCCGACGGTATTGACTACCATCAGGGTGCTCTTCCAGCTATGGGTACGATATTTACGGCGAATCCAACCGTTTTCATAATACCAGTGCGGCAGTTCCTCTTTGAGGCGTGCTTCTATGTCCGCCTCACTATATGCCTCTTCGTCTTCGTGTTGTCTCCAACTCATAATAATCTCCGTTAATTTGGTTAAACATAAACCATTGTAATACAATATCCGAACTATCGGGGGTGTCACGAATATAAATTTTTCGCATTAAAATTTCCACCCGATGCCACATAGTTTATACCGACAATGGTTATGGTTTGTAGTACAATGACTTAAATCTTAATGAACACCACAGATTGAAAATGACTCTCTTTCAATGCAAAACTACATTTAATATGCTCTACAAAGTGCAATGACGGAAACGATAATCAAACTAAAGCAGAGCAAACGTCTCAAACGCAAGCGAGGCCAACCTAAAGGCAGACAGGTCTCGGATGTCGCTCTGTCGGAAATCAGAGATTTGTTGGGATATCGTTCCAGACGTCGCGATCTTCTGCTCGAACACTTGCATTTAATACAAGACCGCTACGGTCATATCGCTTTCGATCATTGTGTCGCACTCGCACACGAAATGAAAATATCTACATCGGAAGTCTACGAAGTTGCCACCTTTTATCATCATTTTGATTTGGTGAGCGACGAACAAACACCGCCGCCGCCATTAACCGTTAGAGTATGCGATTCTATTAGCTGTCAAATGGACGGTTGCGAGGCATTGATAGAGGCATTAGAGAAAAACTTGAATGCCGACGAAGTCAGAATACAACGCGTGCCTTGCGTCGGTCGTTGTGAGCAAGCACCGGTCGCGGTAGTCGGTACAAATCCCATTGCAACGGCAACACCGAAGACTATATCGGCGGCGATACAACAAAAATCAACCAAGGCACCCACCATCACAACGCATATAAGTTATGCGGCATACAAGCAAAAAGGCGGTTATCAACTACTCAAGGCTCTGCACGACGGCACACGCAACACCGAGTCGGTGATACAAGCCTTAGACGACTCGGGATTACGCGGTTTAGGCGGTGCCGGCTTCCCGAGCGGGCGCAAATGGCGTATCGTCAAAGAACAACCGGCACCGCGTTATCTAGCGATCAATATAGACGAAGGTGAACCCGGCACATTCAAGGACCGATACTACTTAGAAATAGACCCCCACCGTTTTTTCGAAGGGATGCTGATTGCATCATTCGTCGTAGAACTAGAAGCGATTTATATTTATTTGCGAGACGAGTACGCCGGGGTGCGCGAGATGTTGACCGAAGAACTGGAATTATTGCAAAAAGAATCCGAATTACCGTTGCCGTCCATAGAACTTCGACGCGCCGCAGGGGCTTATATCTGCGGCGAGGAATCGGCAATGATAGAGTCCATAGAAGGCAAGCGCGGGATGCCTCGTTTGCGCCCTCCGTTCATCGCCCAAGTCGGTTTGTTCGGTAGACCGACCTTGGAACATAATATGGAAACCTTGTATTGGGTGCGAGAAATCGTAGAAAAAGGCGGCGAATGGTTTGCTTCAAGTGGACGAAACGGGCGCAAAGGTTTACGCTCGTTCTCGGTGAGCGGGCGCGTCAACAAACCGGGTGTACATCTCGCACCGGCCGGCATCACCGTAAAAGAATTGATTGACGAATTCTGCGGCGGCATGCAAGAAGGACATGCATTCTACGGTTATTTTCCGGGCGGTGCTTCGGGCGGTATTTTGCCGGCATCGATGGGAGATATCCCGTTGGATTTCGACACCTTGAACGAATACGGTTGTTTTATCGGATCGGCAGCGATAGTCGTGCTTTCGGATCAGGATGGGGCGCGTACGAGCGCACTCAATGCGATGCGTTTTTTCTCGCACGAATCGTGCGGTAAATGCACACCGTGTCGGGTCGGAACCTCTAAGGCGGTGATGCTGATGGAGAAAGAAAAATGGGATGTACCTTTGATGAACGAACTGAGCAAGGTGATGGCGGATGCATCTATCTGCGGATTAGGTCAAGCCGCACCCAATCCTTTACAATGTATTATTAAGTACTTCCCATCGGAAATAGAGTAACTACGGAGAATATTATGGCGGCAAATCCCGAATATTTTGCAAACACGCAAACGGTCGAGTTCGTACTAAACGGACAAACCATAAGTGCTTTTGAAGGTGAGACGATTTTACAAGCGGCGAAGCGACACGGAATAGACATCCCACATCTGTGTTTTAAGGAGGGCTTGCGTGCCGACGGCAACTGCCGTGCGTGCATGGTGGAAATAGAAGGCGAGCGGGTGTTGCAACCCTCATGCGTGAGACAACCGACTGCCGATATGAAAGTCACTACCGATAATCCTCGCTCCCTACACGCACAACGTATGGTGCTGGAGCTTCTGCAATCCGACATGGTGCAGCAAAGCTATACATTAAATAGCGAATTAGACCGATGGAGCCGTCACTTAGACCTCGGCTTGCCGCGTTTTGAAAGCCGAGTTAATCCGCCTGCCGATAATTCTCATCCGGCGATTGCAGTCAATCTCGATGCCTGCATACAATGCACCCGTTGCTTGCGCGCGTGTCGCGAAGAGCAGAACAACGATGTGATCGGTTATGCTCGGCGCGGTGCCGGTTCGGAGATTGTCTTTGACTTGGACGACCCGATGGGGATGAGTAGCTGCGTGGGCTGTGGAGAATGTGTACAGGCTTGTCCCACCGGTGCGCTCATGCCGTCGCACGAAGTCGGTATGCAAGAACTAGATCGTAAAGTTGATTCGGTTTGCCCTTATTGCGGTGTCGGTTGCTTGCTGAGTTTTAATGTTAAGGACGATAAGATTATTTATGTCGAAGGGCGAGACGGGCCTTCCAATCATAGCCGCTTATGCGTCAAGGGACGTTACGGCTTTGATTATATACACAATGAAGATCGGCTCACAAAACCTTTGATCCGAGTTGAGGGCACCCCTAAAATCGCCGAGATAGAATCACTGAGCGACGATGATATCTCACAAATGTTTCGCGAGGCGAGCTGGGACGAGGCTCTGGATTATGCTGCCGAAGGCTTGAAAAAAATATACGCCGAAGGTGGTCCTTCGTCGGTTGCCGGCTTCGGGTCGGCTAAAGGCACGAACGAAGAAGCATATTTATTTCAGAAATTGATACGCACCGGTTTTGCAACCAATAATGTAGACCACTGCACGCGCTTATGCCATGCTTCTTCGGTTGCCGCACTCCTGGAGGGCATAGGTTCCGGCGCAGTCTCCAACCAAGTGTGCGATGTTAAAGAATCCGAGGTTATCGTCGTTATCGGCGCAAACCCGACCGAAAATCATCCGGTCGCTGCGACCTTTATTAAAAACGCGGCGCGTTCCGGTAAGTCTTTAATCGTTATGGATCCGCGGGCGGTAGAGCTTTCCAAACATGCCGATTATTATTTGCAGTTCAAACCCGACACCGATGTCGCATTGCTCAACGCAATGATGCACTCTATTATCAAACAAGGTTTGGTCGATGAAAAATTCATCGCCGAACGAACCGAAGGCTATAGCGAACTGGAGGCACATCTAAAAGATTATTCCCCCGAGGCGATGGCACCTATTTGCGGCATAGATGCAAAAACCATAGACGAAGTCGCAGCTTTGTATGCGGGATCCAAAGCCTCTATCATCTTCTGGGGCATGGGCATCTCACAGCATATACACGGAACCGACAACGCGCGGTGCCTAATCGCGCTATCGCTGATGACCGGTCAAATCGGTAGACCGGGTACCGGATTACACCCGTTGCGCGGACAAAATAATGTGCAGGGTGCTTCGGACGCAGGTTTGATACCGATGGTCTTCCCGGATTATCAACGCGTAGACAACGATGCGGCAGCGGATCGTTTCGAAAAATTATGGGGTTGCGAACTGGACAAAAAACCCGGCTTGACCGTGGTGGAAATCATGCACGAAGCCGAACGAAAAAAAATTCGCGGCATGTATATCATGGGGGAAAATCCGGCAATGTCCGACCCGAACCTCAACCATGCCCGCAAGGCACTCGCAACACTCGACCATTTAATCGTGCAGGATATTTTTATGACCGAGACCGCGCTGTTTGCCGATGTTATTTTGCCGGCATCGGCTTTCCCCGAAAAAACCGGTACCGTGACCAACACCGACCGTCGCGTGCAGCTCGGCAGGCAAGCCTTAGACCCCCCCGGCGATGCGCGACTGGATTTATGGATTATACAAGATATCGCACAACGCATAGGTTTGGATTGGCACTACGAAAAAGTCTCCGATGTGTTTGACGAGATGCGCGAATGTATGGATAGCATCAAAGGTATTAGTTGGGAACGGTTGGAGCAGACAGGTTCGGTCACCTATCCGTGTAGCGATGCCGAAGACCCAGGACAACCGATTTTATTTAAGGAAAACTTTCCTACCGCAAACGGACTCGGTCGCTTCGTACCGGCGGAGTTCACCCACGCAGACGAAATGCCGGATCAACAATATCCTTTTATATTCATCACCGGACGGCAATTGGAGCATTGGCATACCGGAGCGATGACGCGGCGAGCGTCGGTATTAGCGGCGATAGAACCCCACCCGGTTGCATCGGTACACCCCGACGATTTGGCCGCCATCGACGCGCAAGCCGGCGACACCATTAGGCTGACTTCCAAACGCGGCACCGTAGAATGTTTGGCACGTACCGACAGAGGCTTGATACGCGGACAAGTCTTTATGCCGTTTTGCTATAGAGAAGCTGCCGCCAATTTGTTAACCAACGCAGCTTTGGATCCCTACGGGAAAATACCCGAGTTCAAGTTTTGTGCATTGAAGCTGGAAAAAATAGAGTCATCACCCGCATCGTAAAACAAAACACTTGCTCTGTTCAGCATTTCATCTGAGCATAATGATTACTCCTCTATAACATCATTGACGAACGATGCGCCATACCGAAACCCTCTATCACTACGACCGATGTGCCGACTTGCCGCATATCTAGGCAAAGCCATTCCTTTGCGCAAACTCTTATTAGATCCCGAACATAGCCTTTATGTGCAGTCTTGGCAACCCAAAGAATTGCAATACGCCAAGCTCAACGCCGACGGCTTCGGCTTCGGCTGGCATTATCCCGACGGACGTGCAGCCGTCTATAGAAATGCGCTACCTATATGGTCGGATGTCAATTTGAACGACTTAGCCGACAGCCTGTACAGCGAACGGTGGTTTGCGATGGTGCGTAGTGCGACTGCAGGTTTTGCTACCGGCGTTGATAATACACAACCTTTTAGACACGACCGCTATCTTTATCTACACAACGGTTATATAAAAAATTTCAATCAGACCATGCGCCGAAAGATCAGCAACGAATTATCCGATGAAATCATCGCTACGCTACGCGGATTGAACGACTCGGAATATCTATTCGCATTGTTGCGTCAATTCATTGCCGACCACCCACAGGAAAAGCTCATTCGGATTATCAAAAACTTAATTCAATGGTTGACGACACATATAGCAGGCAACGAAGCTTTGCTCAACATGGTTATCAGCGATAGTCAATCTCTGTATGCGCTACGCTATGCTATTAATCACCAAGCACCCTCTTTGTATTTTCTAAGTGAGACCGATGCACTTTGGATTGCTTCCGAGAAACTGGATAACAGGTCGGCATGGGAAACATTTCCCGAAAAGAAATTGATGGTGGTAGACCCCGAGTACGCGATTAGATGGACTGAGTTATGAGATACGAAGAACTCGTAGCAAAACTTTCGCAACTACACGATAAGGTGCAATACCTAACCGCATCTATGGATGACAATGCGTATCGTCAACAATATCATCCCGACTTGAGCCCTCTAGGCTGGCACTACGGACATATAATCTATATAGAGAACTTATGGTTGCGCGATACCGTACTAAACGAGGGCATGCTGAAAGAAAGCGACCACCAACTCTACAACCCACGGAATACCCCCAAGCATTTGCGAGGCAAAGCCCTGACGCATAACAATACGCTTTTAGAACGAGGGCAACGACAATTCAACAATAATATCGTGTTGCTCGAAAATTTGCCGACCCGGGTCGGCAAACATCGCTTGATGAAAGATGCATACTTGCTAAAGTTTATTCTGCAACACCATACGCTACACCTAGAGACGATGAAAATGATTATCACCCAAAAGCATATTCAAGAGACGACACCGAGCAACAACGGTTGCACTCTCAACGGCGGTAGTCTCAAACACGCCACGCAAGTTAATAAAGAACCTTTGTTATTTGAGCGCAAGCGATACCGAATCGGAGGCAAAGACAACTGGTCTTTTGATAACGAATTACCTCATCACTCGGTAAATTTGGATACTTTCGCAATCAATCGCTCTCCGGTTAGCAACGCCGAATATTTAGGGTTTATCGAAGCCGGCGGCTATCAAGACAAGCGGCACTGGAGTACGGAAGGCTTTTCGTGGCTACAAAAATCAAAAGTAAAAGCACCCGACGGTTGGTGCTATCAAAACGGGTGGTTTCAAGCAGACCCCGAGGGTTATCGAAGTCTTGATGCCGATGCTGCAGTCTGTGGTATTTGTTACTACGAAGCACAGGCTTTTGCGAACTATGCAAACACAAGGCTTCCGCACGAATACGAGCGGGAAGTCTCACACCCACAACTAGAAAAAAATACCGATACATGGGAATGGTGTTTGAATAATTTTCACCCGTACTCGGGGTTTAACTCTTTCCCGTATCGCGAATACTCTACACCTTGGTTTGATAAACACCATCATGTACTACGCGGCGGCTGCCGCTTCAACGAAGTCAATTTTCATTTGCGGGCGAGCTTTAGGAACTTTTACGAAAAACACAAGCGGCATATTTTCTCGGGGATTAGGCTCGCTTACGATATCCACCCGTAGACGTCGATTACTACACTTCATAATGTATGGTCGCCCAGCGCATCAAAGTTCTAAACAACATTGTATTGATGAGCCTTCGGCTCAATGGAAAATTCAATAACATTCGCCTACTTTAGGTATTGTTGTACAATAGCGCAATGGCTAAAAACATTAGACCGCACTCTTCCATAATCGTTGACGGCGACGCGCGTGCCCCCAGTCGCTCGATGTTGCGCGCCGTAGGTTTCAAAGACAAAGATTTTAATAAGCCACAAGTCGGGATTGCTTCGACATGGGCCGAGGTAACGCCCTGCAATATGCACATTGACCGTCTGGCTCGGCGGGCGGCGAGCGCGGTTGACGATGCCGGCGGCAAAGCTCTGATATTCAATACGATTACCGTTTCCGACGGCATTTCCATGGGCACCGAGGGGATGAAATATTCTCTGGTGTCGCGTGAAGTGATTGCCGACTCTATAGAGACGGTTGTAGGATGCGAAGGTTTTGACGGTCTCATCGCTATCGGCGGCTGCGACAAAAATATGCCGGGTTGCATGATGGCAATCGCTCGTCTAAATCGTCCGGCGATATTCATATACGGTGGCACAATTCTGCCGGGCATTTTAGGTGAACAGAAGCTAGATATCATCAGTGTATTTGAAAGCGTGGGAAGTAAAGCAAAAGGCAAAATGAGTGCCAAGCAATTCAAGCAAATTGAATCTTGCGCAATTCCCGGTCCGGGTTCTTGCGGCGGCATGTACACCGCCAACACGATGGCTTCGGCAATAGAGGCTCTCGGCATGAGCCGACCCGGCAGTTCGGCACAAAACGCGGTATCACGTGCCAAATCCGAAGATTGTACCGGTGCCGGAAAGTTGTTAATCAATTTAATCAAAAAGCAGATACTGCCACGCGATATTATGACCAAAAAAGCTTTTGAAAACGCCATCACAGTCGTCACTGCGTTGGGTGGTTCGACTAATGCAGTACTACATCTAATTGCGATGGCGCATAGTGCCGGTGTCAAACTAAAACTCGAAGATTTTTCGAGAATAGGACGCAAGGTGCCGGTGCTTGCCGATCTTAGGCCCAGCGGTCGCTATCGCATGTCCGAATTGATTCGCATCGGTGGTATACGCCCGTTGATGAAACGGCTGCTTGAAAAAGGACTGCTGCACGGCGACTGTCTGAGCGTCACCGGTAAAACCTTGGAACAAGACCTAAAAGGTACTTCCGACTATCCTAAAAAGCAACAAATTATCCGCGATTGGGACAATCCGATAAAAGCCGACAGCCACCTCGTGATTCTGCGAGGCAACCTAGCACCTCGTGGTGCGGTCGCCAAAATCACCGGCAAAGAAGGCACGCAATTTGCCGGTACTGCTCGGGTATTCAATTCCGAAGAGGAGGCATTGCAAAATATTTTGTCGGGAAAAATTAACAAAGGAAATGTTATCGTAATTCGCTACGAAGGTCCGCGCGGAGGGCCCGGCATGCGAGAAATGCTATCGCCGACTTCCGCGATTATGGGGCAAGGATTAGGGTCCCATGTTGCGTTGATTACCGACGGGCGATTTTCCGGAGGCAGTCACGGCTTTGTCGTCGGACATATTACCCCCGAAGCGGCGACCGGCGGTCCTTTGGCTATCGTCAAAAACGGCGACTCTATTACCATCGACGCAGTAGCAAAGACTATAAACCTCAACTTGTCCGAAGCACGGATCAAACAGCGACTAAAACAATGGAAAGCCCCCAAAACCGAACAACGGCGAGGCACACTTGCCAAATATGCACGGCTCGTAGCTTCTGCTTCCGAGGGTGCGGTGACCGAATAGAACCACCACTTGCTCCAGTTGGGCAAGTGGTATCACGTTGTGCAGAAACTCTGCGTAGATATGTAGGTCGGATAGACTATAAAACCACCACTTGCTCCAGTTGGGCAAGTGGTATCAAGCTGTGCAGAAACTTTGTATGGGTATATAGGTCGGATAAACTATGGTTTATCCTTATGAGTGCAAAACGGTGTAGGTTGGCTCCTACGAGTGGTTTGCAGAAATTAATGATTAGATGAATTACGATGCTTGAGTTTTGGACATCCGGTCCTATTTGGAAAAAGAGCGCATATAACACCTGGTGGTGTTTGGTCGGCTGCGCAACCGGTGATTTAGGCACGATTGCATATTTCCAGATTGCCGGTATTCGGTGGCCTACACTGTCTATTATGTTGCTCGCAATGGTCAATGGTTTGATTAGTAGCATTTTATTAGAGACTTTTATTTTGATTAAACGACAACACTTCCCGTTTGTAACCGCATTGCGGACGGCACTGGGGATGAGTTTTATTGCCATGTTGGCAATGGAGATAGCGATGAATACCACCGATTTTATTATCACCGGAGATGCAAGGCTGACGCTTGCGGCAATATTGCCTATATTGGTGGCAGGCTTTGTCACACCATGGCCGTATAACTATTGGCGGTTGAAAAAATTAGGGCTTAGTTGTCATTGACTAATCGTTTATAATAGCCTACTTAAACAAAACCCGATATTCGTGAACTAACGAAAATGATTAATCCCACTTCAATTTTAAGGAGTTTAATATGCCATTAACACAAGAAGAGCTAAAGGCTCTGATGGAACAAAAAAACATCATGCGGCGCAAAGCATACGACGCAAGAGCAGCGCAAGAAAACAAAGATGAAATTAGCGAAAGCATCTGCGAAAAATTCATTGCTTTGCCGGAATACCAAAATGCGAAAACCGTAATGTGGTATATAGATTGCCGTTCCGAGACGCGCACTAAAAAACATCTGCAACTAGAAATCGATAAACAAGACAAGAAAATTATCGTCCCCTACTGCACGGTGGACGAGAAAGGCGACAATAAGTTGGGACTTTGGCATTTGAGCAATTTCGACGAGTTGATCGTCGGTAAATGGAACATCTTGGAACCACCACGCGAATTATGGGGTAACCCCGACAAAGAGGTAGAACCCGAAGAACTTGATATCGTTATGGTGCCCGGTGTCGGTTTTGACCGCAACGGCGGGCGCATGGGCAACGGTCAAGGATACTATGACCGCCTGTTGGAAAGGGCACGCAAAGATTGTCCGCTGATAGCTATCTGTTACGAATCACAGTTATTCGAAGAAATACTGGTAGGACCGCACGATATATTCATGGATAAAGTCATTACCGAAAAAGACATCTACGAGGGCCGAGGAAGGGACTAATGACCGCCAAAATAGACGATACTTATGCAGAAGCCTTTAAGAGTCTCTATGTAGAGTTTTTAATCACTGCCCGAGATCGCAAATGGTTAGACCATGCGATTAACGCCTGCACCGGTAATGCGTCTAGTTCTATACTCTGCGATTGCGAAGCCGGCATGGATCGTTATGTAGGCCCGGGCGGCGACGAGCGTGCGCAAACCCCGGACGGACGTCCGGGCGCGATCATCCAACTACATGTACCGCGCTTTTGGAAGGATCGTGTCGCACGGCTTGAACGAGCGGCGTTGGTGCGTATCAGTCAGAATGTCTTGACTTGCCCGACCGCCTCTTGCTTCAATACGCTGGAGGATAGCGAGAACTATTATCAGATAGGACGCAAAGTTGCTTATTTCGGCAACGGTTATCAAAAACGTATAGAACGTTTCGGGCGGAAGATGTGGTGGATACCGATACTCGGCGGAGAATTTATATTAGATCGCCGTCTCGGCTATAGCGAAGGTTTGATGGGCGGAAATTTATGGTTCTTCGGCAAAGATACGGATTCGGCACTTGACGCCGCCGAAAAAGGTGTTGCGGCGATTGCCCCGATGCCCGAGGTCGTCACGACTTTTCCCGGCGGCATTGCCGGAAGTGGATCTAAGGCAGGTAGCCGCTACGATTTTACGATTGCCAGTACTTACGAAAAATTCTGTCCGATGCTTCAACAAAACCCTGATGTGGAACGCGGGCTACCCGAGGGTGTTGCCTCGGTGATGGAGATTATTATGAACGGTCGGAATATAGAAGCCATCATCAATGCCACCCAAGCGGCGATATCGGCATCCAAAGATACCGAGGGTCTAATCATGATTTCGGCAGGTAACTATGGCGGCAAGCTAGGCAAGAGCCTAATCTACCTACACCCCGACAAGCAACCGACTTAAGCAAGTTCACCGAGACTACCATTATGCAACAGGCGATTATTATGGACGGACAAAGTCTGTCACAAAAGATCGCCCAGGATTGTGCGGAACAATTAGCCGAATTAAACTATCCCGAGATTGTTTTAGCCACCGTACTAATCGGTGATTATGCACCGAGTCGCCTTTATGTGAACTTGAAGATGCGGCTCGCTAAAAAAGCGGGGTTGATACCGCGTTTGGTTGAATTATCCGCCGATGTAAGCAACGACCAAGTCGAAGATACATTACTGAATCTTGCCAACGATAATCAGGTACACGGTATCCTCTTGCAATTGCCTCTGCCCGAACACTTAGACACCGACCGCCTGTTAGAGATGATTCCACCGGAAAAGGATGTAGACGGCTTGACCATACAAAGTATGGGACGTCTAATCAAAGACGAGGTCGGCATGGTGCCTTGTACGCCGTTGGGTGTCATGCGGTTCATAAAAGAATACAACATTACAACCGAAGGGCGCACCGCCGTTGTAATAGGACGATCGTATCTAGTCGGCATACCGCAAATGCTACTATTATCCAAGCACGGTATCGATGCGAGCGTAACGCTGTGCCATTCTAAAACCGAGGCTATAGAGGATATTTGCCTTAATGCCGATATTATCGTCGCTGCTGCCGGCATCAACGGACTAATCGGCAAATCCGCCGTCAAACCGGGGGCTGCGGTTTTTGATGTAGGTATCACTTCGGTAGACGGAAAAATCATAGGCGATGTCATTTTTGACGAAGTCAAAGAAGTTGCCGGAGCGATTACACCTATGCCGGGTGGCACCGGCCCGATGACGGTTGCCAGCCTCATTGAAAATACAATCAAAGCGGCACGAATGCAGGGCGTGATAGAGGACAACTCGCTAGACCAAGTAAACGAACCCTAATTAGGTGTACTAACCTTAAATATGGCAATGGCTAATCGGCAGATAGAAAATATCAACCCTCAAATTCTGCGTCAATGCCGAGAACAAATCGGATTGAGTATAGAACAAGCTGAAAAAAAAGCTGGATTGCGTACACTTGCCGGCATTGAAGCAGGTGAAAAATATCCCACCATTAAGCAAATTGAAAAGCTCGCTAAGCGATACCATGTACCAGCGTGGGTTTTTTTGAGGAGAAAACTACCTGCTAAATACCGCCTTGAAAATTTTGCATCTTATAGAAAATTCCGGAATAGTCCTATTAGCGGTTATGAAGTAAGGTCTGTAATAGCAAACGTGGAACGGTTCAGAGAATTGTTATTAGAATTCAGAGACGACATGGAAGAACCCGTACAACCTTTCTCGCCACCGCAAATAATGGAAAGTGACTTCAAAGCTACCGCAGAGATTACTCGCAAGTGGTTAGGATGTACGGATATGTCGTACCCACTTATTGAATGGAAGCGTATGCTTGAAGATAATAATGTCTTCATTTTTACAACCAGCAAATACTCGAGCTGGTCAAAAGTTGAGCCTGATAAATTTCGAGGGCTGTCCGTATATTATGACACCTTACCGATTATCGTCATCAATAACTCCGATACATATAAAGCACAATCATTTACATTGTTTCACGAGTTGGGACACTTACTTAAAAAACAAAGTGTTCTAGATGAGCAAAAAAAAAATAGAATTACAGGAAGACGAAGAAAAATGGTGCGATATGTTTGCCGGGGCGGTTTTGATGCCCGAGGAAGATTTTTTACGCGAAGTGGAAACATTCTCTCACGAGGAACCATTAGAAAAACAAATGAGACAAATCGAAAAACTGGCAAAAAAATTCCAGGTCAGTTCTTATGCTTTTTTAGTGAGAATGAAACATCTAGATGTTATCACTCAACCACAATACAATGAACTTGAAAATCAGTTGAGAAAAAATTATCTTGCTTACAAAAACAAGCTACAAGGGGGAAGGATATCAAGAAATATAGTAAAAGAGGCTCTGGAGCAGTACGGCACTATTTACTCTAAGACGGTTGTGCAGATGTATCGAAATCAAGAAATCGATTTGCATAAATTTTGTAAATTGGTCGGGATCAAGAAAGTGTCGGATGCGTTGGAATTAGAAACCCTACTATGAGTTATTGTATAGACACAAACGTGTTTATTACTGCTGCCCCCTCCTTCGGAGGGGAATTAGCTTGTGCAGACCCATTGGGGCTGTTGAAAAAGTACCGTTTTGCACAAATCCAATCGCTTTGCGCCACCCGATGATGGTTTCCATATTTGACAACCACCCCGTCAGGCTGCGCCTGACACCCTTCCACAGGAGGGGAATGTACCGTCCCTGCAGTTTATGGATACTTTTTCAACAGTCCCGAGGTTTTGCACAATGTCACGCCGATTGACCTACCGGCTCAATCGGCAGTTCTATCCTGTAGTCTTTGTTGCAGTTGTGCTTCGTCTATGATTTCAACCCCTAAATCTTCGGCTTTCTTGAGTTTGGAACCGGGTTTATCGCCGGCGATTAGTGCGGTGGTCTTTTGGGTAATGCTACCACTAACTTTAGCACCGTGCTGTTCGAGCAGATGCTTAATCTCTGCTCGAGGGCTGCTCAGTGTGCCGCTGATAACATAAACCTCGTTTTTTAGTTTTTGTGCGGTTTTAAGAGGTTGAACCGTTTCTATAACCATTTCTGCCTGCTTCAAGGCATCAATAACCGCTTTGTTCTTCCTGTCGTTAAAAAAGATATGTATCCATTGGGCGGTAATCGGTCCTATCCCGTCGACCTCGCATAATGCGGCTTCATCTGCAGCCATCAGTTTTTCGAGGCTACCGAAATGGCGAGCTAACAGTTGTGCACCGACTTCGCCGACTTCGCGAATACCTAGTGCATAAATAAATTTTGCCAGCGTCGGTTTGCAACTTGCCGCTATCGCTTTTAATAAATTGTCGGCACTCAGTTCTCCCATCTTATCGAGCGATGCGATGTCCGCCTGCTTGAGCTTATATAGATCGGCTATATTTTGCACCCAACCCTTGTCTACCAACTGGTCTATAAGTTTTTCACCCAATCCTTCTATGTCCATCGCCGCACGCGAAACGAAATGCCGTATTTGCTGCTTGCGTTGTGCAGGACAGCTCAGGCTCTCGACACAACGAACGACCGCCTCTTCAATCTGCATTACTACTTTGCCGCCGCATACCGGGCATTGTGAAGGGGGTTTAATCGGTTTAGTGTTTGCAGATCTTTGCTCCAAAACAACTTTGACGACTTGGGGGATTACATCGCCGGCGCGCCTAACGAATACCGTATCGCCGACACGTACATCTTTTCGTTTGACCTCGTCCATATTGTGCAGTGTCGCATTGCTGACCACAACCCCGCCCACCGAAACCGGTTTGAGGCGGGCTACCGGGGTTAAAGCCCCGGTTCTGCCCACTTGAAATTCTATGGCTTCGACGACTGTCGTGCGTTCTTGGGCAGGAAATTTGTAAGCGATTGCCCAACGCGGTGCTCTGGCACGCATCCCCAATCTATCTCGCTCGGCGATGTTGTCCAATTTATAAACAACACCATCTATCTCATAAGCTAATTGCGATCTTTGTGCCATGACTCGGTTATAAAAATCTAGACACCCTTCCAATCCCTTTATACGCTCGGCATCGGGACATATCGGGATACCCCACGATTTCAAACGCTTTAGGTTATCGGTATGCGATGCTAAAGAGTCCAATTCTCCATTTTGTTCTACACCGTAACAGAAAAAAGACAAATGTCTGTCGGCAACTACTTGCGGGTCTTTATTTCTCAAACTGCCTGCTGCAGCGTTGCGCGGGTTGGCAAAAACCTTAGCCGATTTCTTCTGCAACCGAGCATTCAGTTTTTCAAAATCATCGCGGCGCATATAAACCTCTCCGCGTATTTCCAGCAAAGCAGGCGGCTTTGCCAATTTTAAGGATTGTGGTATGGATTTAATCTCGTATACGCCGAGGGTGACATCCTCGCCGGTATAACCGTCTCCACGCGTCGCAGCAGTCGTCAACAAGCCATTCGTATAGAGTAACGATATAGCTAAACCGTCCAGCTTGGGTTCGGCACTGTAGACGATCTCATCGGACTCCAGTGCTTCTCGTATACGCCGATCAAACTGCTTAAACTCGGCATCGTCCTGTGCATTTTCAAGCGACAGCATAGGCACTCGATGCGATACCGGTTCAAAAAGGCCGCTGGTAGTCGCGCCTACATGTAAAGTCGGAGAGTCGATAGTTTGTAGTTCGGGATGCGCTGCTTCTATTTCTTGTAATTCTCTTAATAAAGCATCGTATTCTCGATCGGCAATGACGGGATCGTCCAAATTATAATAGAGATGGTTGTGCTTTTTAATTTGCCACCGCAACCAAGCTACACGTTCGGAAAACTTTTGATTCATCGTTAGGATTTATCATCCATATCCTTGCATAATCGGTGTATTCCGTCTATGACATTTTGTGTTAAAGGCTTATAAGATCGATCGAGGATTTCGCCTTCCAATAGATTGCTTAGCCTTTGAGCACAAGCGTGCATCAATAAAAAAGCATCGTATGCCGAGCAAAAGGTAGGCAGTTCCATAAATAGACTCACTCCCTCTATCTTTAATTGTTCCATTCGATCCCATTCAAAGGTTCCGGGCTTATTTTTGTCGGCAACATGAAATAGCGGGGTCATGCTATTGTTTTGATGAAAGTACTGAAAGATATTTTTTTTGCTCGGTGTCAAACCGGCTCCGGCAGCGACTTTCATTAGTTCTGCCCCCTTCCAATATTGTCCCGAATGTGCCCACACATGCAATATAACCAGAGTCGGCTCATCCTCGGATGATTCCTCGGAAGGTGTGTCAAGCCGAGGGCTTTCGGTTTTATTTGGTATGGCGGTTGACATCTCCGGTAATAATTTATCGTTCTCTTTAGCCTCGGAAATTTTGATGCGCAAAGAAGGGATGTCGCTTACTTCGGTTTTCTGCTTGCGCATCAAGGGATCTTCGGGCGGAGACGCACGGAAAAATGTTTGCTCATCCTTTGCGTTATGCTGGCGTCTGCTATAAAAATAGACTGCGATAATAATCACGATCCCGATGATTATCAATAACCAACGTAATTCCATCATTACCCGCTTGCCATTTTCACCGCTTCTTCAACATTGACCGAAACCAACCTAGAAATGCCCGGTTCCGCCATCGTAACACCGATCAAAGCACTGACGCTTTCCATCGTCAAGCGGCTATGGGTAATAACCATAAATTGTACTTTCTCACTCATATCGTCTATCAGCTTGCAAAAATTTAATATATTATTTTCGTCCAACGGCGCATCTACTTCGTCCAATATACAAAAAGGGGCGGGTCTTAACTCAAAAATAGCGAATACCACCGCAAGTGCCGACAATGCTTTCTCTCCTCCCGATAACAAGCGTATGGAGGATAATTTTTTGCCCGGCGGGTATACCATGATCGACACACCGCTCTCCAGCCAGTTTTGTTCCACCAATTCTAAGCGTGCATAACCACCGTTGAACAGCCGCTTGAAGATAGCACCGAGCTTATCGTTGATCTGCTCGAAGGTATTTTTGAATTTTTCTTTGCTCTCGCGATCGATCTTGCTAATTGCTTGCCGTATAGACTCGAGTGCCGAAACCAGGTCTTGATTTTGATTGTCTAAATACGATTTGCGTTCGTTCAATTCTTCAAATTCTTCTATCGCAATCAGATTGATGGAACCCATACGGCTGATTTTCTGTTCCACCTTTTCGAGATCGGTACGAACCTGTGTTATATCTTCGGTTGCCTCGCTATTGACAAGTTGTTCCGGCGCCGAATCGACATCCGACAGTTTCTGTCGTAAGTCGTTGCAACGCGCCACCGCTGCTTGGTGTGAACCATGCCGTTGTTCGTGCTGTGCTTGCATATTTTCTCTAGCTTCATGCAACGATTTATGTTGTGCTTCCAATTCGTGTATTTGTGATTGGCTATCCTTTAGTGTTGTATTACATTCGGAAATCGTTGCTTCGAGTTCCTCTCTTCGGTTGATCAATCCTTGAATCTCCGCTTGCCGTTGAGCAATGGGTTCACGCGAGTTTTGTGTAGCCGCCTTCATCGCTTCGCGTTGATGTATTAAATCGGTGCGTTGTTGCCGGTTCTGTTCCAACGCTTCGTCCAAGCCTTTGAGTTCGGTAATCAAAGAATGTTGCTCTATTTCTATTTCGTGGAGTTGCCGTTGTTGTTCGGAGATCCGATTTCTAGTTGCCGCAACCGCTTCTTCGCTTTCTACACGCTGTTGCTCAAGCACACTACCGCTACTGTCGTGTCCGGATGCCAGAGCCGTAGCTTGTTCGTAATCCTTTTGCAATGCCTCGCTCTGTTTACGCATATCGGTTTCTCGTTCGCTCAACCGATTCAATTCACTGTCTAGATTTTGCATTAAATCGTTTTCTTGTTTAATCTTGATTTCGGTTTGCTGCATTTGTAATTTAATATCGGAGATATCATTCATACAAGTTTGAAGTTTGAGGCGTGTTTGCTCGCGTCCTTCTTCACAAACCTGCAAGCGATTACGCAACGACGATGTTTGCGCCTGTAAATCGTTTACTTTTTTATCCGCAGTTGTGATCTCGCTTTGTAGTTGTTCTATTTCGCGGCGTCTGGACAACATTCCGTTGTGTTCGTAGTTTCTGTGCAGTTGCATCCAGTGCTTGCCTAGCCATAGACCTCCGGCGGTTATCAATGATTCGTGGGAGGCAAGCCGAGCCCGTCGTTGCATTGCGAGTTCCGAATTATCCGCTATATAAATATGAGCCAATAAAGCCTGTATTGCAGTGCTGTTTTTGATTTTAGTAGCAAGAGAGTCTTGCGGTATATCGGCAGGTGGCATGGCGGGTTCAATCATCGTCAATCGCCCGGACTTTATTTCCGAGGAAGTCTTTATATAGTTATCGAGCGCGTCTACTTCCATGCCACTTAGCTTATAACCGAGCACCTGCTCTACGGCTTTCTCCCAACCCGCTTCTACCTCTAAATAGTCCACCACTTTTTTGACATCGGATAGACTATTTTTTTGCAGCCAATCGGTAAAACCTTCAGGTGCTTGTTCCGCTTCCTCTTCTTGTAATGCTTTCAGCGATGCGAGTCTGCCGCGTAGATTCTGCACATAAATACCGGCTTCGTGGGTATCTTTCAGAGTACCGTCGATTTGAGATTGCAGTTTCACAGCCTCGTCGGTATGATCCCGAATGCCTTGCTCGTGTAGTGATAAAGTTTGTTCTAAAGTTTGCAGTTCGTGCTGTTCTTGTTTGAGTTGCGCTTTTGCCGTATCCGGTTTTATCGCTGCCCGCCGTTCGGTTATTTCCGATATTCGGCTTTGTATATTATCAAGTCCTTTGACGCAATAGTCTATCTTGACGCGATAGACCTCTACGTTATCCAACACTTCCTTGCCGCTGCTATGGTGGCTATCCCATTCAAATCTCAGTTGACTTTGCTTTTGTTCCGCCTCGTTAAGTTGCCGTTGGTACGTTGCCATCTTATCGTTTGCTTGTACGATACTCTGTTCCACAGTTTGTAGTTTCTGCCGTAATTGTGCCCTCCTTCGCTCCTGCTCTTGATCGCGAGTTTCGCATTTTTGTATTGCTTGTTCTATCGCTTCCTGCTCTTGAGAAAGTTGCTCTGCATTTTTACGGCGGTTTGCGATATCTTGCTCTATGCCGGCGATCTCTGTGTTGAGCGCGTAGAAACGTTCACGGGTTTGATTGAGCTTTTCGTTCCATTCGTCTTGCGCTAAACGGAGTTCCTGTGTTCGGGTTTCCGATGTGGTAATCTCGGTTTGATTGCTTTCCAATTTCAACCGTAATTCGGACAGCTGCTTTTCGTGATTCAGACGTTGTTCGTCGTATTGACGATATTCCAAAACAAGCACCCGAATACTTAATTTATGTTGTGCGTCTTTTAACTTCTTAAATCTTTCGGCATCCCCGGCCTGTCGTTTAAGTTTCCTCAGCTGCTTATCGATCTCTTCGCAAATGTCCCGTACTCGTGCAAGATTTTCACGGGTATGACGCATCCGAGTTTCGGCATCTCGCTTACGATCGCGATATTTAGATATACCGGCGACTTCTTCTATATAAAGTCGCATCTCGTCGGGTTTAGCTTCTATGATACGGGAAATCATCCCCTGTTCTATAATGGCATAGCCGTGTGTGCCTAAACCGGTGTTTGCAAAAATGT
The DNA here is from genome assembly GCA_965215125.1 of uncultured candidatus Poriferisulfidus sp. Classification (GTDB taxonomy): domain Bacteria; phylum Pseudomonadota; class Gammaproteobacteria; order Poriferisulfidales; family Oxydemutatoraceae; genus SP5GCR1. The sequence goes on from OZ244052.1 coordinate 642,774, forward strand.
CGTGTATGTCGCGCCGACGACATCGTGTGTTGTTTATAAAGTACTTGGACTCTCTGTTACGATCGACGCGACGGCGTATTGAAATCTGATTATACGAAGCGTATTGTCCGCCGGCGGTATTATCGGTGTTGTCGAATAATAATTCTACCGAAGACAAGCCCATCGCCTTGCGGGCACCGGTGCCGCTAAAAATAACGTCATCTGCATAAGCCGCCCGCACCTCTCGTGCATCGTGTCCCAATGCCCAACTCACCGCATCGACGATATTGGATTTACCACAGCCGTTAGGACCCACGATGGCGGTAACATTTGATAGAATATCAATTGTGACTTGATCGGGAAAAGACTTAAACCCCGCTAATTTTATCTTTTCAAGTTTCATTTTCGTTGTATTAAAATAGATACCTAAAGGTTAAGAATTATGTCGTATCGCAAGCCCACCAAAAATATAGAAACTTTTGACAACCCTAGAGTTGACCGTGATTATACCATTGATATAGATATTCCCGAGTTTACCTGCTTATGCCCGCTAAGCGGACAGCCTGATTTCGCTCATTTGTATCTGAGCTATATACCCGATAAATCGTGTATAGAACTAAAGAGCCTAAAAAACTATATATGGACTTTCAGGGATCGGCCGGCATTTCACGAAGCGGTCAGCAACGAGATTTTAGATCACCTCCGCTCGGCAATCGAACCTCGGTTTATGAGACTTATCGCAGACTTTAACGTGCGCGGCGGTATACAAACTTCGGTGACGGTAGAACATTGTCAAGATGGCTATGTACCCTCCACAAACCAATCTCGTATAGAATAACCACGATGCCCCTGTAGCTCAGTTGGATAGAGCAACGCTCTCCTAAAGCGTGGGTCGGATGTTCGAATCATCTCAGGGGCACCATAGAACCGCCGATTAACCTACCGGCGCAAATGGCGGTTCCACTCGGTGATAATCGGCGGTTCTGTGCTACTATATGTATCTTAAATATGGAGTATCCGAGATGGCAGAACAAAATTTAGTATTCACCGAAGCGGCTGCTACTAAAGTAAAGCATTTAATAGAAGAAGAGAAAAACGACAAATTGAAGTTGCGTGTTTTTATAACCGGCGGCGGTTGCTCCGGTTTTCAATACGGCTTTACTTTTGACGAGAACCTTCAAGAAGGCGACGCTTCGTTCGAAAAATGTGGTGTTACCTTATTGGTAGACCCGATGAGCTATCAGTACCTAAGGGGTGCCGAAATTGACTATAGCGAAGGTTTAGAAGGAGCGCAATTCGTTATCCGCAATCCGAATGCGGCAACGACCTGTGGTTGCGGTTCGTCTTTCTCGCCCGCTTAAATAGTATTTTATGCTTGCCGGGTGCGGTAAATAGCACCCGATAATGTCGCCTCACGCGCCCCCGTAAGCGACGAAATGATCCCATTACGATTTTCTATACGCCGCTTGGCAAGCCACGCAAACAATATCGCTTCAACCCAATCCGGATCGACACCTCTATCCGCTGTGCTTATGACATTCATTCGTGTATGTCTGCGTAAGCAATCTATTAAATGCTTATTGTGTACTCCGCCACCGCAAACCAGCACTTCGTCGTTTTCGGTAATATACGCTTTGAGTGCATCGGCAATCGTAATCGCAGTAAATTCCACTAAAGTTGCCGCGATATTACCGAGGCTCGGCGGGTCACTTTCTTTGATATAACCCTCCAACCAATCTAGAGAAAAATAACCTGTGCAAGTACTTTTAGGCGGAGTTTTAACAAAAAAAGGATCTGCCAACATAGCCTGCAACAGTTCCGTGTCGGGAACATGAGAAGCAGCCCATTGACCGTCGTAGTCGTAACCTTGATCATTATGTTTTCGACACCAAGCATCCAGCAAACAATTCCCGGGGCCGGTATCAAAGCCAGCGATTATTTGCTGCCCGTCCAGCACGGTGATATTGGCAATCCCGCCTATGTTGACGACTGCCTGTTTTTTATCGGCTTCTGCAAATAGTTGTGCGTGCAGTGTTGGAGCTAGAGGGGCACCTTGCCCCCCTGCAGCGATATCGGCTCGCCGAAAATCTGCAACAACAGTGATCCCGGTTTGATAAGCAACAACATTCGGATCGGCAATCTGTAGTGTCAAAGGAGTTTCATTTCCGGTGTCGTGCAAAATCGTCTGCCCGTGCAATCCTATCGCCGCAACCGCTTCACTCGGAAGTTTTTGACGGGCTATAAAATCATTGATGCAATCGGCAAATAATTTTCCGAATGTATAATCTAATTGCACATATTCCGACAAACGACACGCAACAGACTGCATGCGTTTTGCTTGTGCGATTAAACCTTCGGCAATCGGGTAGTTTGCATGCGCCGACAACAAAGGATACTCAACGGAGAAATCAACCGCAGCGATATCAATCGCATCCATGCTGGTTCCGGACAATGCGCCTATAAACACCTCGTTCATAACCGTCAAAGTGTCCGCAGCTGCTAAGGATTTTTGCCGGCTATATAAGCGTCGTCCAAAAGATGCAGTTTTTCTATAATAGGTTTGATATGCTTGTTAAAGCGGGGCAACTCCGATTTTGCCAGCGGCACGGCATCCGGTAATTTTACGGTCAACGGATTTTTATGTACGCCGTTAACTCTAAACTCATAATGCAGATGCGGTCCTGTTGAAAGACCGGTTGAACCCACATAACCGACAACCTGTCCTTGTTTAACCCAAGAACCTATGCGTTGCCTATCGGCAAACTTTGAAAGGTGCGCATAAAGCGTGCTGTAACCACCACCGTGTCGTAGGACAACGGTATTACCGTAACCGCTATAAAATTGGCGTATAGAAATTCTTCCGTCTCCCGAAGCCCGTACCGGTGTCCCTCGTCTCGCCGCGTAATCTACACCTTTATGGGCGCGTACTCTATGAAGTATGGGGTGCACACGCATAGGGTTAAAACGCGAGCTGATATAGGCAAACTCAAGCGGGTTTCGCAAAAAAGCCTTGCGCACCTTCCGCCCGTCGAGAAAATAGTAATCGGTGTATTCCTCGGAGTCGGTATAACGAACGATGCGATAATCCTTGCCATTATTCGTGAAGCGCAAAGCAAGTATAGGACCGTCGTCTATTTTCTTGCTACCGACGTAGCTCTCGTAATAAATAACCGAAAAATTATCTCCTTTGCGTATATCGTAGGCAAAATCTATATCCCATTCCATGATATTGGCAATAGAAATAATCAGTTTGTCGGATAAACCTATACGCTTTGCAGATAAGTATAAAGAATCGGTAATTTCGACGGTGGCGTGTGTTTCTAACTTCTCAATTTCCAATATCTCTTCGCCGATTTCATAGCTACCGTCTTCTTGTAAGCTAATTTTATAACTCTGCAAAGGTGATATTTGATAATCGATCTCCGATAAAACTTCGTTCTTTTTCGTGAATATTATTTTTCGGCCTGCTACCAAAGAATTAAAAGGTCCTAATTTTTTGTTACTTTCCATAAGTTTTCTGATCACGCTATAGTTTCCGTACTCTTCCAGTATATGCGAGAAAGTCTCACCTGTTTTAATGGTATGCGAATATACGATATCGGGCTTGGGTTCGGTAAATATTTCCGATGATTCCGGCAAGACAGGTTGTGCAAATGCCAAAGTCGCAGTGTCACTCGCTTGTTCTGCCGTATATAGGGTTTGTTCCTCTGCCGGTGGTTCCACTATGTCCGACAAGCCGCCTCCCATTGCCGGTGTGGGACCCATTATGTTCGGCCATGCTTCTACCGATTTATTATTGAGCAAAGCGAGGAATGTATGCTCCTCAACATTGGATTCCGATGAATTCATAGCAAGTATGAATACGGTTAGAGACAGTAACAGCATAAGCGTAATAAAAAATTTTGTTGCGCCTTTGTCCTTTGGGTGCCGATGCTGTAGAATTTGCTTATTAATCATTAGACCGAATAATTTTTTTTAGATTATAACAGAGAACGATGGATATTAAAGAATTATTGCGCGGGACCGAGGAAATCATATTACTTGAGGAACTGAAACAGCGTCTTAAACTTAATAGACCTTTGGTCGTAAAAGCAGGTTTTGATCCGACTGCTCCCGATTTACACTTGGGGCACACCGTGTTAATTAATAAGCTACGGTATTTCCAAAACCACGGACATATCGTAAAGTTCCTCGTCGGAGATTTTACTGCGCTAATCGGCGATCCGTCGGGCCGAAATGTAACCCGCAAACCTATGTCTGCAGAGCAGATTAAAGAAAACGCAGAGAGTTACAAAAAGCAGATCTATAAGATACTTGATCCCGACAAAACAGAAATTCTTTTTAATTCTCAATGGCTCGGGAAGTTGTCGGCAGCGGAAATAGTCAAACTATCCGCCAAACACACGGTCGCCCGGATGATGGAGCGCGACGACTTCAAAAAACGTTATAGCAAAGAACACGCCATAGGCATCCATGAGTTTTTGTACCCGCTATTTCAAGGTTACGACTCGGTTGAATTGAAGGCCGATATAGAACTCGGCGGCACCGATCAAAAATTCAATCTACTGGTAGGCAGGGAACTACAAAAAGATTGGGGACTCGCACCGCAGATTGTTATCACGATGCCTATCCTAGAAGGGTTGGACGGCAAACAAAAAATGTCCAAATCGCTGAAGAACTATATCGGTATTGCCGAATCACACAAAGAAATGTACGGGAAACTGATGTCCGTCTCGGATCAATTAATGTGGCGTTATTTTGAGCTATTGAGCTTTAAGTCTAAAACGGAAATTGATGATTTGAGGAAATCGGTAGTCGACGGAGTAAATCCGAGAGATATTAAAATGACGCTAGCCGAAGAGATCGTCGCTCGTTTTCACGACAAAGCCACTGCCATTGAAGCCAAAACCGATTTTCTGGCGCGCTTCAGCCGCGGACAAATACCCGACGATATTGAACATTGCAAAGTTCATGTTAACAGCGACAGCCTAACCCTTCCCAAATTATTAAAAGAATCGTCTATGATGCGCTCTACTTCGGAAGCCAATCGCATGATTGCACAAGGTGCCGTGCGTATAGACGGGGTCAAGGTAATATCTAGGGATGTTCATATCAAGGTAGGAACCGAGCATATATATCAAGTCGGCAAACGTAATTTCCGTCGTATCCTACTGTGCAGAAGCCGATAGTCTATAGACATCGGATATTATCGTACAAATGATTATTTCACACAAGCTAAAAGTCATCTATATAAAACTAATCAAAGTTGCAGGCACATCGTTTGAACTAGCCTTATCAAAATACTGTGGCCCCGACGACATTCTCACACCAATAAAAGGAGGCGGTCAGAAATATCGGAAATCTTCAGGACTTCCTGAAGCACAAAATTATATGGACTCCGAAACACAGACACCCAAGTTTGTAAACCATACTTCTGCAAAGGAAATAAAAAGATTGGTAGCGGAACCTATTTGGAACGATTATCTAAAAGTTGCAACCATTCGTTGCCCTTATGATATGTTAATATCGGGATACTATTTTTTTAACGGTAGGGGAAAAAGAGCAGAAAAGGGATTCTTTGAAAAATATGTGGCTGAAACTAATCGAGAATTCAAGCCAATATATGGTCTGCACAAAAATGGAGAAATATTAGCAGATTTTTTAATCAGATACGAATACCTAGAGGAATATATAAAAGAACTGGAGGCAAAAATAGGTTGCCCCGAACTTCTAGAAACATTTCAAAGTATCACTGCCAAACAAAATGTACGTTATAAAGAGAAGGCATCCAGTTGTGAGATATATTCTAAATATCCGAATGCAAAATTAATAATAGACCAACGATGTTCCGAACTGGCCGACGAGTATGAATTCTTCCAAAAATACTGGCCTCTATATAAATCCGATTTGGAAAAAGCTATGCAAAACTACGCCTCAGACACCCCACAATAGTTGCACGATACGACGCACTGCATTACCTTTGAAAACAATCTTTAATATTCAACTTGAAAGCGACAAAACCACCTATATAGTAGTAGGCAAACATCGTTAATATTAAAAAGGAACCACATAAATGGAAGACACAAAATCATCCTCTGATGAACAGGTCGAAAATCAACCTGAAACAAACGATTGCAACAAGGCTAATCCGCACAAGCAGCCACAGAAAGGTGCGGATCTAAAAAAACAACAAAACCCGGAGACGCTGACCCAACCCGAACCCGATTTCACCTCCGAAATAAAGAAACTGGAGGATCAAATAGCGGAATATTATGACCAATTAATGCGTAGTCGCGCCGAATTAGAAAATTTCAAGAAACGCACGGAACGAGAAATCACACAAATACGTAATTATGCCAACGAGCAATTCGCAATCGAACTACTAGCAATCAAAGATAGTTTGGAAATGGGTTTGCAGGTCGATATCAAGGAGGATAACAAAAAACTACACGAAGGTATAGAGTTGACATTAAAACTACTCCAACAGACTTTTGAAAAATTCGGAATCAAAGAAATTAATCCCGAGGGAGAGATTTTTAATCCGGAACACCACCAAGCCATGATGACACAAACCGATACAACTAAACCACCCAATACGATATTAAATGTGTTACAGAAAGGCTACTTGATGAACGACCGTCTGTTGAGGCCGGCAATGGTCTGCGTCTCCAGTCAACCCGAAGCATCAACGCCCTCGGAAAATCCGACTTCGGAGAAGCAAGCCGAGGAAAAAGCCGAAAACACAGTAAAAAATACAAAAAACAAAGTTAAAACAAGCTCGTAACCTTGAAAGTTTGATTTAAGCCCATATTTAGGTTCATTATTCAATATGGAGAAAAGCGAACATGAGTAAAATTATAGGTGTTGACTTAGGCACAACCAATTCCTGCGTTGCGGTCATGGAAGGTGAAAGTGCAAAAATCATAGAAAATAGCGAAGGTGGTCGCACCACCCCTTCAATCGTTGCTTTTTCTAAAGAAGGCGAAGTTTTAGTAGGACAATCCGCAAAACGGCAAGCGGTCACAAACCCGTCGGATACGCTATTTGCGATTAAACGGCTAATCGGACGTCGCTACGACGAAGAAGCCGTTAAAAAAGACCTAAAAATGGTTCCCTATAAAATCGTTAAATCAAAAAATAACGATGCTTGGGTTGAGGCCGGCGGGAAGCAAATGGCTCCGCCGGAAGTATCGGCACGTATTTTGATGAAAATGAAAAAAACTGCCGAGGATTATTTGGGAGAAGAGGTAAAGGAAGCAGTAATCACGGTTCCGGCATATTTTAACGACTCGCAACGACAAGCAACCAAAGATGCCGGCAAGATTGCGGGTTTAGAAGTAAAGCGTATTATCAACGAACCGACTGCGGCAGCCCTCGCTTACGGTCTTGACAAAGCAAAAGCAGGCGACCATAAAATAGTCGTCTTTGACTTAGGCGGCGGCACTTTTGATATCTCCGTCATTGAAGTCGCCAGCGTCGAAGGCGAACAACAATTTGAAGTCCTTTCTACCAACGGTGATACTTTTTTGGGTGGAGAAGATTTTGACACCCGTCTGATGGAGTATTTAGCCGATGAATTCAAAAAGGATCAAGGTATAGATTTGCATAACGATCCACTTGCTTTGCAGCGTCTTAAAGAAGCTGCCGAAAAAGCAAAAGTAGAACTATCATCGAGCCAACAGACCGAAATCAATCTGCCTTATATCACCGCCGACCAATCCGGACCGAAGCACCTCAATATAAAATTGACTCGTGCCAAACTCGAATCCTTAGTAGAAGATTTAGTCAAACGAACCATAGAACCGTGCAAACAAGCCCTAAGCGATGCCAAAGTCAAAGCATCGGACATCAGCGATGTGATTTTAGTCGGTGGGCAAACCCGTATGCCGTTGGTACAAAAATATGTTGCCGATTTCTTCGGTGCCGAACCGCGCAAAGATGTTAACCCCGACGAAGCGGTTGCTATAGGGGCTGCGATACAAGGCGGCGTTTTGGGTGGCGGCGTTAAAGATGTGTTGTTGCTCGATGTAACACCGCTATCCTTGGGCATAGAAACACTGGGTGGCGTGATGACCAAACTAATCGAAAAAAACACCACGATCCCTACAAGCGCTTCGCAGATTTTCTCGACTGCCGAAGACCAACAATCGGCGGTAACCGTACATGTATTGCAAGGTGAGCGCGAACGCGCTGCGACAAATAAATCACTCGGTCGTTTTGATTTGACCGATATACCACCGGCACCTAGAGGCATTCCACAAATAGAAGTCAGCTTTGACATAGATGCCAACGGAATACTCAACGTCTCGGCCAAAGATAAAGCGACCGGCAAAGAACAATCTATAATCGTTAAAGCATCGAGCGGTCTGTCCGATGAAGAGATTGAAAAAATGGTTAGCGATGCCGAACTACATGCAGAGGAAGATAAAAAATTCCAAGAACTCGTCGGCACGCGCAACCAAGCCGAAGCGTTGATACATGCGACCGAGAAGTCACTCAAAGAATTAGGAGACAAAGTTGAGGCAGACGAAAAAGAGCGCATAGAGAGTGCAATAAGTGAATTAAAAGAACTTATTAAAAATGACGACAAGGCTGCGATTGATGACGGCATACAAAAACTTGCCGAAGCATCGGGTAAACTTGCCGAGCGCGTCTATGCGGCACAACAAGAAAAACAAACCGAAGAACCCGTGTCTCAAACCGAATCGGAAAATTCATCGGATGACTCGGATAAAAAATCCGATAATACGGTAGATGCCGAATTTGAGGAAGTTGACAACTCCAAAAAATAAAACCGTTTGCGGATATCAAACATCCCCACCGTTTTGAACCTGCTCGGTTTTTGATTAAGCAGACAGGTTAAACGGGAGCAAGTTGATGGCAAAAGAATATTACGAAACACTGGGTGTCTCTCGGCAAGCCGGTGCCGATGAAATACGGAAAGCATACCGCCGTTTGGCGATGAAATACCACCCCGACCGTAACAAAGACGACAAAAAAGCCGAACAGAAATTCAAAGAAATTAAAGCAGCTTATGATGTCCTTTCGGATGACCAAAAGCGCGCTGCGTATGATCAATTCGGGCATGCAGGTTTAGGCAATAGTGGTGCGGCAAGCGGAAGCGGTAATTACCAAGATATATTCGGCGATATATTTGAAAATTTCTTCGGCGGCGGCACCTCGTTCGGACAACGTGGTGGCCGCAGCACTGCATATCGTGGCAGCGATCTTGAGTACGCACTTGATTTAACACTTGAAGAGAGTGCTTACGGCATGGAGAAAAAAATCAGAATAAAGAGCATGCAGGCCTGTGACCGTTGCGACGGCACAGGCGCGGAACCCGGTAGCGGCTTAAAAACCTGTGGAACTTGTCATGGTAGCGGTCAGATTAATATGCAACAAGGTTTTATATCGTTTCAACAAACTTGTCCGACTTGCGGAGGGCGCGGTAAAATAATAGCCGACCCGTGTACAAAATGTCATGGGCGAGGACGAATAGAAGTACCCAGAACACTGTCGGTTAAAGTGCCCGCAGGAATAGACGACGGCGATAGTATACGATTGTCGAGCGAAGGAGAAGCAGGTATAGGTGGCGGATCTCCCGGCGATTTATTTATACGGATACGAATACGCCCGCACGAAGTATTCAAACGTCGCAACGGTAATTTGTTTATAGAAGTTCCGGTCTCTTTTCCTACGGCTGCCTTAGGTGGAGAGATAGAAATACCGTCTCTAGGAGGAAGGCTTAAACTCAAGATACCCAAAGGCACACAAAGTGGAAAAAACTTTAGAATGAGAGGAAAAGGGATTAAACACTTACGCGGCGGTGGTAGCGGCGACCTGATATGTCGTATAAACGTAGAAACACCGATTAACCTAACGTCTCGTCAAATGGGATTATTAGAAGAGCTCAACGGTTCATTGTCGGGTGCCAAACACTCACCTCGCTCGGAAAACTGGCTTGACGGCATCAAGAAGTTCTTGAATAAATTTGACCTCAACATATAAGTTTATGTAACAAAAGACTATAATTTTAATAACAGCGATACGACTACTCTATAAAAATGGAAAAAAAACAAATCAAAGTTGCAATCAACGGCGCGGCAGGCCGTATGGGGCGTGCAATTTCCGAAGTGATAGATGGGCGCAAAGATATGATTATTAGCCATGCCTACGATCGTCCCGGTTCTAAGGCCATAGCCAAACACCTATGCGATATCTCCGGCAGTCAATCTCAAGTGATCGTAGAAGCGTCCGATACGATACGCAAAGGTCGTTTTGATGTATTGATTGATTTTTCTATGCCCTCCTCGGTAATCGATGCAGTGCAACATTGCCTGCAAGTTAAGCAGCCTATGGTCATCGGCGTAACCGGTTTCAGCGATACGCAAAAGGAGAAACTGCAAGCATTTGCCGAAGAAATTCCTGTATTAATGTCGCCGAATATGAGCATCGGTGTTAATCTATGTTTTGCTCTATTGGCGCGTATAACGCAAACGGCTTGGGGTAAAAACGCACAAGTTGAAATTATAGAAACACATCACCGAAACAAAAAAGATAAGCCATCGGGAACCGCACTCAGAATGGGCGAGATTATTGCCGAAAAAAAAGGTGTCGATTTAAGCGACATCGCGATGGAATCTTATCGGGAAGGCGAAATAATGGGAGAACATAAAGTCTTCTTTTCCACAAACAACGAGCGTATAGAACTGAGGCACGAAGCCATGGATCGTTCTCCATTTGCCAACGGTGCGGTGCATGCCGCAGGGTGGGTCGTCAACACCCGACCAAAACCGGGAAGAATCTATACGATGAACGATGTTATAGCAACATCCAACGAAGCATAAACTTGGGGCTGTTGAAAATAAAACCGCCACATAAAATATTTATCCATCTAATTTACGATAATCACCTATAGAGGCAGACTTTACATTTTGTAATGTCAGCGTTACTCAATGTGCCGGGGTTCTGCACAACATTACGCCGATTGACCTACCGGCTCAATCGGCGGCATGACCGGTGTTTGAATAATGTACTTCTAACATATAGAATAAGCAATCTGATGGTTAAGAAACTTCCTTTGGTGGTTCGGCCCGACACGTTGGCACAAAATAAGACAAGAATTGAGGGTTATTTGGCAATAGAAAAATTACCCAGATTGTCGCTTATGTGTCCGTCTTCCCGAACGCCTATAGAAGCGACGCTTGATTTCGGGTTGCACACCGCTTACGGTTGCGTGTCTCTAAAAATAGGGATTGCGGCAACATTGGTTTTGGAGTGTCAGAGATGTTTATCACCGATGCAGTGGAAAACTCGGCTTGAAAATCGGCTGTGTATCGTTGAAAACGATGCACACGCGCGTCGTTTGCCGAATAGCACGGACTATTATGTTTGCACTTCGGGTAGAATATCTATAGCCGATTTAATAGAAGACGAGTTGTTATTGGTGATACCGCAAAACCCGATGCACAATAGCAAAGACGAGTGCAACCCGGAGTTTATCGGTTATTTAAGTCGCTACCGTTGTCAAGGCAAAAGGGAAAATGTCAAAGAAATAGAGTAATTATTTTTAGGAGATAAACATGGCTGTACAGCAAAACAGAAAAACTCGTGCCAAACGAGATATGCGCCGTTCGCACGATAAAGTTAAACCTGCCACTTTATCGATTGATTCTACGACCGGTACTAAACATCGACGTCATCATATCAGCGACGACGGTTTTTATCGCGGCGAAGAGGTGATCGTTCAAGAAATATATAGCGAAGAGGAAGAAGAAAAAGAATAGGCAAGCAGGTATTGCCTTCTTTGTTCATATCCTAAAATTATGAACGATCGCGTCAGTGTAGCCATAGACTCAATGAGCGGTGATCACGGTCTGGACGTGACCGTGCCGGCAGCGATTTCTGCGATTGCCAGATATAACGATTTGCATCTATTAGTGGTGGGTGATAGCAATTTGATAGAATCGAAGTTATCTGCACTCGATATAGACACTAGGCAACGTGTAGATTGCGTCCATAGTACGCAAATCGTAGAAATGCACGAACCACCCACCGTTGCGCTACGCACAAAAAAAGATTCTTCAATGCGAATTGCGATCAACTTGATTAGAGAGAACCGCGCCCAAGCCTGCGTGAGCGCGGGAAATACCGGTGCATTAACCGCAATATCACGCTATATATTGCGCACTCTAGCCGGTATCGACCGACCGGCAATAATTACCGCTTTGCCGACAACCAAAGGACATACCTACATGCTCGATTTGGGGGCAAACGTAGATTGCAAAGCGGAACATTTATTCCAATTTTCGGTCATGGGTGCAGTACTAGCTTCGGCGGTCGACGGATTGGAGACTCCTCGCGTCGGCCTACTCAACATAGGAGAAGAAACTATCAAAGGCAACGATCAGATCAAAGAAGCCGATCGTCAGCTACGCGCCAGTAAACTTAACTATATAGGTTATGTCGAAGCCAACCGTATCTACGAAGGTGTCGCAGATGTAGTCATAACCGACGGTTTCGTCGGCAACGTTGCCTTGAAAACAGCCGAAGGCACGGCTGCTTTTATTTCCCATTCTCTCAAGCAAGCATTTAAGCGTAACTTAATGACTAAATTCAGTGCTATGCTCGCTCAGCCTACGCTTAAACTGATTGCCCAAACTATAGATGCGCGTAGTTATAACGGTGCCAGTTTGCTGGGCTTGCAAGGTGTGGTAATCAAAAGTCATGGCAGTGCCGACCGATTAGCTTTTGAAAAAGCAATAGAGGTGGCACGATTAGAAGCCATGAAACAGGTACCGCAGATGATAGACAAACAACTCGAAGAAATGCTCGTCGACTAAGACTATGGCTATTTATACAAAAATAACCGGTAGCGGATCCTATTTGCCCGAGAAAATTCTAAGCAACAAAGACCTGGAGAAAGTTGTCGACACCTCCGACCAGTGGATACGCGAGCGTACCGGAGTAAAACAAAGACATATTGCGGCAAACGGAGAAACCGGCAGTCAACTCGCTTACTATGCCTCACGCAAGGCGATGGAAATGGCATTGGTGACCAACAAAGACATTGATCTGTTAATTTGCGCAACAACCACCCCCGATAAAATATTTCCCAGCAACGCCTGTGTCATACAGCGCAGATTAGGTGTGCATCGGTGTCCGGCTTTTGATATACAAGCAGCCTGCACCGGTTTTATTTATGCTATGGATATTGCCAATCGCTTCATTAAAATGGGCAGTGCCAAGTGTGCTTTGGTAATCGGGTCGGAGATATTGTCTCGCATCATAGACTGGAGTGATCGTTCAACCTGCGTGCTTTTCGGAGACGGTGCCGGTGCGGTCGTGTTGCAAGCCGATACCGAACCCGGTATCTATTCAACTCACATACACGCAGACGGTCAGTACGAGGAATTATTGTATGTAGACGGGATGCCGGCATCGGACAATTGTTACATCAGAATGAAAGGAAGCGAGGTATTCAAGACCGCAGTTCAAACTTTGGGACAAATTGTAGATGAAACACTGGAGGCGAATAATTTAGACCGTAGTGCTATAGATTGGCTGGTGCCTCACCAAGCTAATTTACGAATTCTTGCCGCAATAGCTAAAAAACTCGCACTACCGATGGAACGCGTCGTCGTCACCGTCGACAAGCACGCAAATACTTCGGCTGCGTCAATACCGCTGGCACTCGACGAGGCAGTCAGAGATCAACGCATACGATCGGGAGACACCGTGATGCTGGAAGCCTTCGGTAGCGGTTTTACTTGGGGGTCTGCACTACTAAAGTTTTAGGCCCTTATAGACCATGACTCGCTTTTTTAGCCCTAGCTGTAGACGTTGTAGTCGTCTAAGCGAGTATCTGATACAGATTAAGAAAATATATCCCGATTATCATTGTGCGCCGGTACCACCTTTAGGGCCTTTGGATGCTCGGCTGGTTATCGTCGGCCTAGCACCCGGCAAACACGGGGCGAACCGTAGCGGCAGGGTTTTCACCGGCGACTATGCGGGTGTAGTGCTTTACAAAACACTCTATAAATACGGGTTCAGCAATCAACCTACATCGATTTCTCATGACGACTCTCTCGTATTAAATAACTGTAGGATTACCAATGCCGTCAAATGCTTGCCGCCGGATAATAAACCCAATCTTGCGGAGATTAAAACTTGCAACCGTTTTCTTAAAGCGGAAATACGAGCATTGCAACCCAATGCGATTTTACTCGCTTTGGGACATATCGCACATTCGGCAATCGTGCGCGCCTACGGCTTAAGGCAATCCGAATATCGCTTCAAGCACGGTCGTGTATATTCTCTTCCCGACAACAAAAAGTTAATAGATTCCTACCATTGCAGCCGCTATAACATTCAGACCCAACGTTTGACCCGGAGGCAATTCGAGGCTATTTTTGCAAAGATTGTTAAACTAATCTCTTGCCACGATTAAATATGTTTTAGACGCGACAAAGAGGTATATACCGATGAGTGAGTTTGATGCTAAAGAATTCATAGCCACCCTACCCCATGTATCGGGCACTTATCAAATGCTCGATACCACGGGAGAACGGCTCTATGTAGGCAAAGCAAAAGACCTCAAAAAGCGTGTCGCCTCGTACTTTAGAAAACACGGTTTGTCGCAAAAAACCAAAAGCATGGTCGATCAAATTGCCGATATTAGGATTACAGTGACGCAAACCGAATCCGAAGCCTTATTACTGGAAAATAACTTAATCAAAAAATACATGCCGCGCTATAACGTGCTATTGCGCGACGACAAAAGTTATCCTTATATCTATATATCGAATAACGAGAAATTTCCACGCATCGCTTTTTATCGCGGAGCCCGCAATACAGACGAACATTATTACGGGCCGTATCCCAGTGTCGCTGCGGTAAGGCTTACGATCAACCTGCTCCAAAAACTATTCAAGCTACGCACGTGCCAGCCCTCGTATTTTAAGAACCGCACCCGCCCGTGCCTGCAATATCAAATCAAAAGATGCAGTGCCCCTTGTGTAAACTATATTGCTCCACAAGATTATCGACAAGAATTATCGCACGCCATACAATTCTTGGAGGGTAATAGCCGAAGCCTAATCGAAACCTTAATTAAACGCATGGACAAAGCTGCACACGCCTTAAATTACGAGGAAGCGGCGCACTACAGAGATCAAGTTGCGTTGTTGCGACAAGTCTCCGACCAGCAACTCATCACCGGTGAAGGCGGAGATACCGACATCATCGCCGGAGGAATCAAAGAAACACATGCTTGCGTGCAAGTGTTCAACATTCGCGGTGGAATGAATATAGGCAACAAGGCCTTCTATCCGAACTTGCCGAATAGCGATATCGGCATGGCGCGACTGTTGACCACATTCGCCGGGCAGTATTATCTCAAGCACCCCATCCCGGATGAAATTATTTTTAGCCATAAACCGGATGACCAAACTACTCTAACGAACATGTTAATCGAAAAATCCGGTCGTAAAGTCAAATTGATTACTCGGACGGTGCGTGGCAAGAAGAGAAAATATCTGGAACTTGCGACTAAGAATGCCGATATTGCGTTGAAAGCCAAATTGTTATCCCGCGCCGGCATGCACAAACGACTACAAAGCCTGCAAGAAGCACTCAATTTATCGGAACTTCCCGTCCGTATGGAATGTTTTGACATCAGTCATACTATGGGTGAAAAAACCGTAGGTGCTTGTGTGGTATTCGATCAAACCGGTGCACTCAAACAGGAATACAGACTTTTTAACATCACCGACATCATCGGTGGCGACGACTACGCAGCGATGAAACAAGCACTACAAAGACGTTATCGGCGCGTTAAATCAAACGACGGTAAAATACCTAATTTACTCTTTATAGACGGAGGCAAAGGACAAACCAAAGAAGCACAAAAAGTTCTAAAAGAACTTAATCTGCCCGATGTGACTATCGTCGGTATCGCTAAGGGAGTTGAAAGAAAGCCCGGATTAGAAACATTAATACACGGCGACCTCGGCATAGACATAAAACTGGACGCGGATTCGCCGGCATTGCATCTGATACAGCAGATACGAGACGAAGCGCATCGCTTTGCCATCAGCGGGCATCGCCGGCAACGCGACAAAGCCAGACGACACTCACCGCTAGAGGATATACCGGGACTGGGAACGAAGCGACGCCAATCTTTATTACGCTATTTCGGTGGTTGGCAAGGTGTCAATAGAGCGAGCATAGAAGAACTCGGGAAGGTGCCGGGAATCAGCCTGAAACTAGCGGGATTGATCTATCAAACATTACACGAAGAGTAAATGAAAGCTAAATTACCGAACATTTTAACATTCTCGCGTATTCTGTTGATACCGTTGTTGATATTGTTTTTTTATCTGCCCTATCGCTGGAGTTTATATTTTTGCACGCTGATATTTATACTCGCAATGCTAACCGATTGGCTGGACGGTTATCTAGCAAGACGTTTTAATCAGCAAAGTTCTTTCGGGGCATTTTTGGATCCTGTCGCGGACAAACTGGTAATCAGCACCGCGCTAATCCTCATCGTCAGCCGGCAACAGGACTGGGTCATCACCTTGCCGGCATTGGTTATCGTTGGTAGAGAAATCGCAGTCAGCGCGCTACGCGAATGGATGGCAGAGTTAGGGCAAAGGTCTTTGCTCGCAGTCTCGGTTATCGCCAAGATAAAGACTGCCGCACAGGCTGCCGCAATCGCTACATTGCTATGGCACTATCCGATACTCGGCGTAGATATACATCGTCTAGGATTGATACTGCTATATTTTGCCGCAATACTCACACTGATTTCCATGTTTGACTATCTAAAAATAGCGTGGAAATCGATGCGTAATAGAACCGCCGATTGAGCTTGTAGGGGCAGAATAAAGCCGCCGATTGAGCCGGTGGGTCAATCGGCAATTCTGATGTCCGCCCGATAGGTCAATCGGCGTGATATTGTACAGAACCCCGGCATATACAAAATGTAAAGCCTTTTCATGTGGTAGTTTCAAACGCGCTGCACTCGCATAATAAATATATTCATCTATCAAATTGATGGGCACCTATCATGGCCTACATTATGATTATGGTATTGGTGGAGCCGAGGGGATTCGAACCCCCGACCTCGACAATGCGAATGTCGCGCTCTCCCAACTGAGCTACGGCCCCGTGAATCATTCGTGTATTGTATGACGATTGGGTATGTAGGTCTAGCTTCGCATCGCTATACCCGAAAGATCCCAAAGTTCCTTGGGCAATCTAAATGTCACCGTTTCCTCAATACCCGCTTGTTCTACAACTTCGGTTGCTCCGTAATCTTTGAGTTTCTGTACAACCTGTTTGACCAAAGTCTCGGGCGCGGATGCACCCGCCGAAAGCCCTATACATTTTTTACCGGCCAACCACTTCGGTAGGATCTCGTCGGGCATATCGATCAAATAGGATTCAACGCCTTGCTTAACCGCAATTTCGTGTAGGCGATTGGAGTTTGAACTATTCTTGGAACCCACGATTAACATTAAATCACATACTTTAACCAGTTTCTTGACCGTGTTTTGGCGGTTTTGGGTCGCATAACAAATGTCGTCTTTGCGAGGTCTGCGTATGCTCGGAAAACGTTCCACCAATATCTTTATAATCTCGGCAGTATCGTCCAACGACAATGTCGTTTGCGTTACCATCGCAACTTTATTTGCATTGCGAACTTGTACCCGTTCGGCATCTTGGGTGGATTCCACTAAAAAAATAGCGTCGGCCGAGGTTGTGTCGTATTGTCCCATCGTCCCGTCGACTTCCGGATGCCCGCGATGCCCTATCAGAATCGTCTCATAACCATCTTGTTGATTTTTTAATACTTCTAAATGTACTTTGGTAACCAGCGGACAGGTAGCGTCTATCACGCGCAGTCGGCGGCGGCGAGCTTCGGCCCGCACATCCCGAGAAACACCGTGCGCACTAAAAACAACAACCGACTCTTCGGGTATTTCGTTTAATTCTTCGACAAAAACAGCCCCCTTATCTCTAAGTTCCGTCACCACATAGCGATTATGCACAACCTCGTGCCGCACATAGATAGGCTTACCGAGCATAGCCAATGCACGCTCTACTATCTCAACGGCTCTATCTACACCGGCACAAAAGCCTCTGGGGTTGGCTAAAAGAATTTTCATTGCGTATTCGGAACCTTGTCGCGAAGGGCTACGACTATGATCATCAGCGCACCGACGGTGATGCCTATATCCGCTATGTTAAATGTCGGCCAATGATAGGACCGATAATAAACATCCAAAAAATCGACAACCGCGCCCCTGAACAGACGATCGATTAAATTACCCAAGGCACCTCCCATTATCATTACTATGCCGGTAGCCGACATGACTGCGCCCGGTTCTCCGGGTTTCAACTTTCTGAGTAGAGACCAAAGAATACCGCATACGACCACCGTCACTATAACGAAAAACCATCGTTGCCATCCACCCGCCTCGCTGAGCAAACTAAAAGCGGCACCGGTGTTGTACCACAAAGTCAAATTAAACGACGGCATGACAGGATAAGGCTGACCTTGGAGTAACCACGATTCCGCAAACCCTTTGCTGATTTGATCCAGCAATACGATGAGTAGGACAACCCCGAGCCATTTATAGTGGTAATTTTTCAATAATGCTCGTTGGGCGGTATTGGTGGAAGCATCCATTTTGTGCGGTAGAAAATTCTAGTCGGAAAGATTTTTTCTTTTTATCAATCTCCAATGCACCATAAACAAGATGACCTGAATCAACAAAACAATGGAATACTGCACGATGTCCTGCAAGCCCTCTCTTTGTTCCCCTTTGAGCGCAATGCGATACGCCGCTTTGCGTGCTTCAGTGATCTCCTGTTCCGACATATTTTTTAATTTATCGGCAAAACTCTCGGTATCCGGACGGGTTGCGATAAATTCATCGTTACTTTGGTATTTTGAATGTTCCCAACTAGCCAAAGTCAACTCGGGTGCAGCTATGCTCGTCATAGCATAAATAAGAATCCCGAGGGCGATGCTACCTATCAGCACATTGATAAAACAAACCGCAAAAGCATAAAGCTCAAGAAATGTCCTTTTAGTCATTGCCATTTATTTCTCCTTCTCTGAGATTGTGTTCATACTACTATTATAACGGCAGCGGTCTCTTAAAAGTATCAACATCCCTCAAGGCATTATCAATATCGGAGTACCTTCCTTAACAAGCTGCCAAACTATCTGCATATCTTCATCCTTCATAGCGATGCAACCTTCGGTCCAATCGTCTGCGAGATTTCTCCTTTTGACAGGGTCGTTCGGTTCTCCATGTATCATAATATCACCGCCCGGATCTTCGCCCCTAAGTTCGGCAAGAAAACTGTCGGTGTCATTCGGAAAGGAGATGCCGAGCGAACGGAAAAAGCGACTATCGGGATTGCGTCGATCGATATAATAAAGTCCTTCGGGGGTGCGAAGATCCCCCGATTTTTGCTTATGCCCTATCGGGTTTTGTCCGAGTGAAATTGCAAATGTGTGGGTGATTTTCCAGTTTGTCAACAAATGCAGTTTACGCTCCGATTTCTTTACCCAAATCACATTGACCTCGTTTTGCGCAGACACCGATACTCCTATCGTTGATAAGATAGCTAAAGTAAAAATGAGTATTGCCTTTTTCATTATTGCTAGCCGTCTAATAACTTCCTTCTCTGTCTGACCAGTGCGATTCCCGTACCCGACAGACATATCGTAACAGCAACACCTAAAGTTGCCACACCTATTATAAGATAATTTAAGCCCGCCAGATTCCCTCCGTAATAAAGCGTAATCAGTTCTTGTAGTTTTGTATGCACCAAAGTACATACGATAGCGATGACAAGCGTGGCTCCGAAACCACCCAATAAGCCGTAAGCCCAAGCCGTATAAAGAAAAGGACGTCTGATAAACATTGCGGTTGCCCCCAATAACCTGAGAATCTTTATTTCATCTAAGCGTCTCGTTATTTCCGTTAACATCAGCGTAGAAATCATCAATATTGCGGCACTCGCAAACAAAATTGCCAATAACCAAACGGAAGTGCCGATAAAAGCAACCAGCGCATCCATACGCTTGAGCCAGACAACGTTCGTTTCTACTCTTTCTATATATCTTTGTTGTTCAAGATTAAAAAGTAGTGTGTCCAGAGCGATGCCACGGCTATGTTCTAATTTCGCCGATATTTCGATAACCGCAGGAAAAGGATTTTCATCGAATAACACCAAACTCTGTTCCATCCCGTATTGGTTTTTGAAATAATCCAACGACTCCTCGGCACTGATGAGCTTCACCTGTGCGACGCTCTCCATTACCGATATTTGATTAGTCAATTCCGCTATAGTCGCATCCGAAGTACGCGGCGCAATATACGCCGATACGGAAGCAGGACGCTCTAAATCCGAGACGATCCCCTGAGTATTCTGTAATATCACCAACAAGATCCCCGGCAACGACAACGCAATAGTAATCAACGCAACCGATAGCGCGGTTAGCAAAGGACTTGCTTTTAAGTTTTGCACCGTCTGATGCAATGCCAAGCGGTGGCTTTCCAAATAATGACGAATAGCTAATAACATGGCAACCGTATATTTTGTACCCTTTTATATTAGCATTAGACGATTGCGCTACTCAAATAACTACTTTCCCGAGAACTCTACTGCAACAAACGCCGGCAAAAGCCGGCTGTTTTTATTTTATAAAACCAAGTAAGTAATCCGACCCCGGGAATTGAGGAGTATGTTCCTTTGAAATAAAAACTAAGAAAACAATTTTATCAGTATAGCGACATTCATAACGAAGATTAGACCCAGCACCCACCGCATATACTTAAGCTCCGTCTCTATCTTTGCCACTTCTGCCTTTAACTCTGCCTTTGTTGCCAAATCACCGGTGTTTGCTATATCGGCAACGGCTCGTTCGGCTTCATCCGGCTCCACACCTAATTTAGTTAGTGTGTTATATAAGGCTATTTCTGACATCTCTGTTTACTCTCGGTTAAAAGTTTAATTTTACGCTATCTTAACATAGAGCTAGTGAAAAGAACATCACCGTTTGTTTCAGTTGCAAAGATGTCAGCCTATTTTTAGGGTTACTTGCAGGAGGGCTAATATGCCCTCTCGAAAGGTGGTGTGTCTGCATAAGCGGAGGGACTTTGTCCTGAACCTCAACCATTAAATAACGCATACATCACAAAATACAATATCCGCTTGCGGTACCCGGATTACCTCTATAAAATCCGAAAGGAAACAAACAGCAAAAATAATCAACCGGCATTTGCCGCCTTCATCTCTTTTTGCAACCAGTTAATTGCGGTTTGTTCGTCTTGCTCAATTGCCATCTCCACCGCTCGCTTGGCACATTCCAGCAAATGCTTTGACTGCTTGCGCAGTTTGGAGGACTCGGTAATTTTTTCCCGTATCCGAGTTTGTTTCTTTTCCGGTAAAAGAGGAATCACCGTTTCTTTCACTTGATCGGGTCGCCAATGAAAAATAACCGAACCACCTACATCACGTTCCACTTGCCCTTTTGTCAAAATTGAATTTAGAACCAGTGTTAGATACTCGTTATTGATTTTGTTAGATTTCCTTTCTAGGCGGAGTATTCCGCTAGACGGAATCATCTTCTGTGGTGTTTCATTTAAGTAATAGGCAATTCCCGGTGTGGCATCTTTGCTGAATAAAATCTCTCCTCTCTTTGGCTGATGCTGTTTTATTTGCCGATATAGCTTTTCAGAAATATATTTTTCCTCGCTAATTTCAAACGGGCTTAAATTACTTACGCGAATAAACGGGATACCTTCGTCTATATACTCACGACTTCCAACCTCTACACATTTTTTTATATTGACCAAATTCCCCAGCGTATCCCAGCCGCCGGAATATTTTTGTATAGCTTTGACGATCTCCTCATATTTCGGCTGGTAGTATTCTGCATCCATACGCCCCGCTGTTTCCGTATCGGAGTAGTTCTTGATAAAGCTTAGTTGATGATTGGGTTGCCAATTAGATAGACCAAGTTCGGAAAGGAGTAGATATTCAGCCTGTCTGAATAAGCCTTCTGATTTTTTTATTTTTTCCAATAGATAATGATAGGCCTCTTCAATTTTATTTTGAAAATTATTGCTTAGTAAGGGTATTGGTATTTCATATAGTTCAGATTTGCTAATAAACGGTGTTGCAATATTTGAAGTTAGACGGTCTTTTAATTTTTGACCAAAGTTGCAAGATAAATAAACTACTAAAAAGTATTTGTTTACATTACTGTTTATAGTGAATTTATATAGTGTTCGAGCCTGTTAACTATTTTGTGTAACTTCGTTTTCCTCAATATCAAATCTACCTTCGTATTCAATAGCTAATCGGTTCATCGCCGGTATCCAATTTCGTATCGGCAGCGTCCAGCGAGCAGAGGCTTTTTTGATTGCCAAATAAACTACTTTCAATGCCGATTGGTCGCTCGGGAATATCTTCCGGTTGCGGATGGATTTTCTAATCACGCTATTGAGACTTTCTATCGCATTCGTTGTATAGATAATTTTTCTAATCTCCGGCGGGTAATCAAATAACGTAATCAGGTTGTCCCAGTTATTGCGCCACGACCGCTCAACACTCGGATATTTTGCCGACCAGCAATCGGCAAACTCATCTAACGCCTGCTCGGCAGCCTGCGCCGTAGGACTATTGTATATCTTCTTTAACGCTGCCGAGACTGCTTTCTTATCTTTAGTCGCAACATAGCGTAGCGAGTTTCTCATCATGTGGACTAGACACAGTTGTATTTTTGCCTGCGGATAGACGCTGGCAATCGCCTCTGCGAAACCCTTCAGACCATCTATGCAACAGATCAAGATATCTTTCACACCCCGATTTTGTAGCTCGGTTAATATCGCTAACCAGAACTTAGCACTTTCGGTCTCGGCAATCCACAACCCGAGTAATTCCTTGCGTCCACTGCGCTTTATGCCCAGTGCAACATAGATCGACTTGTTAATGATACGGCCTTGCTCTCGCACTTTGACGACGATGCAATCCAGATACATCACCACATAGAGGCACTCTAACACTCGGCTCTGCCAAGTCCGCACCTCGTCTATCACCGCATCGGTGACATTCGAGATAACCGCAGTAGAAATCTCCGCACCATGATACAACTCTTTAATCGACTCTTGTATCTGTCGCACCGTCATCCCTTGCGCATAGAGTGCCAATATCGTATCCTCAAATCCGTCTAAACGGGTTTTCCCTTTCGGCACAATCATCGGTTCAAACGACGCCTCCCGATCTCGCGGTGTCTGTATCGTTATATCCCCATAATTGGTCTTTAAGGTCTTGGCACTATGCCCGTTGCGGGTATTCTTTCTACGCTTGGATGCTTTGTCGTTTTTCTCATAGCCGAGATGGTCGTCCAGCTCCGCATTGAGTATGCCTTCCATCATTGACTTAATCAACTGACCGATGATATCGGTCATCTCTTGTTGGGTCTTTACATGACGGGATAATTCTTTCCCGATGCTTTTTATATCTTTCATAAGTTCTCCTTTATTAGTTTGGTGTTGCCACCTAGTTTATCTTAATTAGAACTTACACAATTTAAATTACAGTCTCTAGTGTTCCGGATATCAATACCTTTTCAGGAAAATTATCAGGAATTATTGCAACTTTTTGAATATTGCCTTTTACTTCTAATAGTATCTCACCTTTTATGACCCTTCCTTTTTCATAGCTTAACCAATCGGCATTTGAAACATATCCAGATTTTTCGATATTAATCATTGGTGACTCTATATCGGCTGCTTGTAAAAACCTTGGAGAATTATCTGCAATCTCGTGTTTAGGTAATATTTTGGTATTTTCATAAACAACCCTGCAACCATCTTTTATTAAGTCCCCTAATCTAAGTGAGCTTGATGATATTTTATTTGATAGTTTAATCATATCAGGATGCCAATACTCTGCATCCATTCGTGAATTTAGCTGATTCCTAATATCACTAAGTTGGACAATAGACAC
Organism: uncultured candidatus Poriferisulfidus sp.; assembly: GCA_965215125.1. Lineage (GTDB taxonomy): Bacteria > Pseudomonadota > Gammaproteobacteria > Poriferisulfidales > Oxydemutatoraceae > SP5GCR1. The sequence goes on from OZ244052.1 coordinate 666,798, forward strand.
TTGCATTCTCAGTCTCCCACCCAAAACGATAAATTCTCACTTTTAGCCCATTCAATAAATGCCTCGGCGATACCATCGGGTAATTCTCTATCCTGATTGTGCAGGTCATGGTCAACAATGAGGTGTCCGTTCTTATCCAGTTTGTATTGTCCATTATCGTTTTTGACATAGATATATTCGCCGGAATTATCCTTGCCGCCTTTCTCGGAAACAGCAAAAAAGATGGGGTAGTCGTTGACTTTCGGGCAGAGTTCGTCATCCCACTTCTGCACAAATAACACACTGGTTTTGGTACCTGTATGAGGTTTGAAGGTATTGCCGTGCAAACCAATTACGGCAAGGATACGACCACGATAAGAGATAAATTCTCGAATATATTTATCGGAGGTGTTATTGAATCGGCCTTGCGGCAAAACAATTGCCATACGTCCGCCCGGCTTCAAGAAATCAAGGTTTCTTTCTATAAACAGAATATCTCGACCGACTTTGGTTTGCGCCTTACCGCTAGCCTTAAAACCTAGTTCATATTGATGTAGAATACGGCTTTCCTTGATGTCGCCGGCAAAAGGTGGATTAGCCATCAAAATATCAAATTTGAAGCATTTATTTTCGTTTTTATCAGTTCTCAGTTTTTCCAGCCTACTAAAGCCTTTACCGTAAGTGCCAATCCACTGTCTATCTTTGTCGGTTTTATCTCCCCAGCGTTCATAGTCCAATGTGTTGAGATGTAAAACATTGCTTTCCCCATCTCCGGCAATTAAGTTTAGAGTACGAGCGACGCGTACGGTTTTTTCGTCAAAGTCAATGCCAAAGACTTTTTTTACATGTTGTTTATCATCTTTCGATATCTCTGCATTGGTAAACAAATGACCGGTGAGCTTAAAAATGGTGTGTACCGGAAAACCACAGCTCCCGGAAGCGGTATCAATCATATACTCATCTCGTTTAGGGTTGAGCATTTGCACACACATATCAATTACATGCCGAGGTGTAAAATACTGACCTTTTTCGCTCTTAGCCGATTTGTTGACTAGATATTCAAAGGCTTCATCTATTACCAGTAAATTGGAATTGAACAGTTTCACATCCTGCAAGCTAGAGACACAGATAGAGAGGTGGCTATCGGATAAATCAAAAGTTGAGCCTTCCGGAAATACCCCCTTCCATTGACCTTTAGCCTGATCAAACAGCTGTTGAATCTTTCTCTTTAGTTCGGTGTCGGTCTGACCGGTATTTCTAAACTCCATAAGCCGAAAATCATCGTCATTAACACTTTTAACTGCTTCTTTAAGGGCAACATAGTCTTGCCCACCTAGATAACTAGGGGCATTGCTATATCCTGTTTTTTGTTCATGCACTTCCGTTTTTATAACTTGCCGTATAAGATAATTGATTACACCCTTGTCATCTTTGCTCAAATATTCATCATAAAGTTTAGTAAAAATGAGCTTAAAAACCTCTTCGAAAACATCTACTCCTGCATTAGCCAAAACCTCATCTTCCATTTCTAGAATGATATCTTTCAATGATTTTCGCTCGTTAGCAATTTTGTCCTTGATAATCAAGTCTTTCAGCGTAAAACGCTCACTCAGAATATCCTCAAGGCTTTGTTGAACCTTCGGTATATCGGTGATGTCTTCAAAATAATTCGGGTCTTTGCGGTGATAATGAGAAATCTGTTCACCGTTTGTCCATACGCCGATGGGAGCACCGGTAGCATTACAGTACGAACGAAGTTGTTCCTTACCATCCTTGAGCTTGGGTTTTTTCAGTTCAATAATGATGTACTCTGTATCAGTGCGGTCTTTGTCTAAGATGACAATATCGGCACTTTTCTTTTCCCGCCCAAAAGTAACCAAGTGCTCAAAAGCCAATCGCTTTTTCTCATAGCCGTATTGGTTGATAAGCCGTGTGGCATAAAGCTGGCGGACAATTTCTTCGGGTTTTAACTGGATTTCTTTTCCACGGATGACACAATTTATATAAAGGCTTTCTTTGCCTGCTATTGTCTTTGTAAAGATCTTTTTTTGTAGTGCTTCAATCTCTTCTGGCTTAAACAAGTCTAGACGATATTTGCTGTCTTTTAGTACTGTCTGAATGATATTCGATTTCGTCATTTTTTCTCCGTTTGGTTTTTTTATATAGTTAATGGTGGCATCTGATATTACCGCACATATTATAGGGTAATTTAAGTCTGCTGGTTGCGCTCTATAGTACAGCAAAAATGTCCTCCCCTACGGTTGGTTGAAAATGTTTTTTATGCCGTCTTGCCAATGAATAATTTCTATACCGTCTACTTTTCTGGCTCGTTTTTCCAAGCAAAGCACATATTCCTTTTTAGAGTTTATGGCTGCTCTCACCGATTTAAGACTTTTAAGGTCATGGCTTAAAACTTTGTTTTTTGATTTGATCTCAACGAGTATAACTTCTTTCCCTCTTTCAAGAATAAGGTCGATCTCCACACCGTCTTTAGAGCGGAAATAAGAAAACCTGTATCCGCTTTCGGAATACTCGTTAATCCTATATGCTTCGGAAATAACCAAATGTTCAAAAGCATTACCGAGAGCATAGTTTGAAGGTGTTATGGTTTCGGTGAGCAACCCCGACAAGGCTCTAGCTACGCCTATATCAAAGAGGTAAAACTTGGGGCTTTTGATTTGCCTTTTTCTAATCGATTTTGCGTAAGGGTATAGGTGAAAGCCTAAAAAGGTATCTTCCAATATCTCAAAGTACCGTTGGCAACTTTTATAATCGATGCCGGCTTCCGTGGCAATTCTGGAGTAATTAAGAATCATCCCGTTGCATTGACCTGCCACATCCAGAAAAAATCTAAATGGTGGGATATTTCTGATAATCTGTTCATAAATAATCTCTTCTTTCAAATAAACCTGCACATAAGAATTTAAGTAGCGATTTTTTCCTTTTTATCTTTTAGATTGAAAATCTCGGGCAGACTTCCTCTTTGTAGCACTTCATGGAGGTCGAACTTTTCACCTAATTCTAAAAAGGTTAAAGGATAGAGCTTGTATAGAAAAGCTCGTCCGGCAAGCAGATTGGCTCCACCCGATTTTAGTTTTCTGGCACTCGACCCGGTCAAAGCGAAATTCAACTTCTTTTTTATTATAAGACGATGGACTACATCCAATAGTTTGGGAACCTTTTGGATTTCGTCAATCACTACAAAACGAGGCTTTTCTTTCAGGGCTTCAATCTCTTGTTCTAAAGCAGAGGGATTAAGGGATAATGTACGTTCTTTCTCCGGTTCAAGCAGGTCAATCCACAGAAGGCTATGTTTGCCTCTAAAACTTCTGCTCCAGAAACTTTCCAGATAGCTCGACTTCCCCGTAGCCCTTGCCCCGAAAAGAAAAAAACTTTTATTTTTTGAACATTTAAGCAATCTTGGGAACATATATCTAAAATGTCCGACAAAATAGATATAAAGTCAATAAAACCACCGATTACCTTATCGGCTTGAGTGGTTGGGTATGTGCAAGGATAGTACTCTAGAAGAGCAGGTATATTAAACCTCGGCTTATTTGATATAAGATAAACGCAAATAGATACAGTGCTTAAGAAATTGCAGGTGGCACGCTAAAAAGGGAGTTAGGCATTAAAACCTGTTACCTTGATGTCTTAAGTTTTTCTCTCCATCTTTGTATAAGCGATTTAGCTCTCTTAGGGGTAGCCTCCTCTCCGAAAGATGGAATAACATCTTCACGGACTTTTTTAGGCGGAGGAGGTGCCGGAACCCGATTTGTTAATGTCTTTGCTGGCATGATGATTTTTTAACTGGTTGGAAATCTACGATTTTTCAAAAATAATTAAAAATAAATAGAATAAGGTAATGACTATTGAGTAAGATGGCAATACTTCAATAAACCTAACAATATAAGCGTTTCTCGCTAGATTAATGTTGTGATTATAATCTGCATATTTCATAAACTGTTGGGTAAGGTCTTTCTCAAAAATTTCTCTCACCGTTAATTCCAACTCCTGTTTATTCCGATACTTATCTAAATCTTTTTTATAATACTCGGTCAGTCTATCATAATATTCATCAAAACCTTTTAATGAAACTTCATAATATATCCATTTGGTTAATACCTTATAAATGCAATACAACAGATATACAAGAATAGATGAACTAATAATCATGAATGCACTCGGTATACTAATTATCATGGACTGTTCCCACGCGAAGGCAACAGCTTTGCCGATTAAGAAAAAATTTATCGGCACCATAAATGTTAAAATCGCTATTGGTAATTTTAGTCTTACGTAAATTTGCTCCCGTTTCTCTAGTTCGTAAAAATAAACCTTTTCGTAAAACTTTCTCTTTTCTGTTCTATCCATTTTAAGGGTATCCGTTTTGTTTTGACTATAGTCTGACGAGGTGGTTTGCGACGGGTTGAAATGTAATATCGTTTGCCGTTTAATTCACTTCGCCACCGTCAACATCACGCTTTCTAAAAACAAGCCAATGATTAAAGTCATTGCGGCGATGCTCTCGGTAAATAATGCAACTCCCCGTTTATTAATGTCTAAGCGAAGTTTCAATTGAGCTGCCTTTATTTCCACTATCCCGAATGCTACCTTAGCCTTAAACTCTGTTTCAGACTTTATTTCAACTATCACTGCGTATAGTCCTTCACTCGTTATATTCATCTCTTTTCTCCTGTTAGTAGATTGCAAATAAACAGCTTGCTAGAACGAAATGCTGCTTAGAGGAAACAGTATATCCCAGCACTTATTGGACACGACTCGGCAATCCGACGAACGGTAATAGATACTAGATAAGCGGTTAAAGTTGGCAGGTACAACACGCTCTAGAGGGCATATTGAATTGCCGATTATCGCTGCGTGAAGCCACTGATTGAGCCAGTAGGTCAATCGGCGATTCAATAACCCTCCCCTACAATCGCTTGTATAATTATGTGGTGCGTGGGGATTGGGCTTGTGCAAATACTCTGCATTGCAGGAGGAAATGTTAGCCCTCCCCTACAAGCCGAAACTCGGCTATAATGGCGTTTTTTATCTACGATTATGAACTCACTAAAACCAAGGGGATATCTTTGATGCCGATTTACGAATATATTTGCGAGTCTTGCGGTGAAAGTTTGGAGGTATTGCAACAAATATCGGACCAACCTCTGCGCAAATGTCCTGCGTGCCACAAAGACACATTAAAAAAACTTGTCTCGGCAGCAAGTTTTAGGTTGGCAGGTCAAGGTTGGTACGAAACCGATTTCAAAACTAAAAATCAACGTAATTTAGCAAAAACTCAAGAACCCAAGGCTGATACGAGCAAAGCCAAAGAGACCTCTAAAAAGACCGACGACACACCGAATAAAACCGCGAATGCCAAGAATAGCACGCCTAAACCACAAACCACTCAGTCGGCTAAGACCTCAACCTAAAGCGATTCAATTAACGATGCGAAGTCATTATTGCGGAGAAATTGACCAACATTCAATCGGTGAAGAAATCAGTGTTTGCGGCTGGGTCAACCGTCGCCGTGATCACGGTGGCGTTATATTTATAGATTTACGCGACCGCGAGGGCATATTGCAATTAGTTGCCGACCCCTCTAATTCCGAAGTATTTGCGATTGCCGAAAAAGTGCGCAACGAGTTCGTGTTACAAGCAAAGGGGGTGTTGCGAGCACGCCCCGAAGAAACCGAGAACCCCGACCTCAAAAGCGGAAAGGTTGAGTTGCTATGCGAGTCTTTGACTATTCTAAACGAAGCCGATACACCGCCGTTTCAGCTAGAAGACCGGGATGTCAACGACGAAATACGCTTGCGCTATCGTTATGTGGACTTGCGACGCCCGCAAATGCTTGCAAATTTGAAAATGCGCGCCGAGATTTTGAAAACACTGCGGGTATTTTTAGACCGACACGGCTTTATAGAAATTGAGACACCAATGCTAACGCGTGCCACACCCGAAGGTGCGCGCGATTATTTGGTTCCGAGTCGCGTCCATCCTAAGAGTTTTTATGCGCTACCGCAATCTCCTCAATTATTCAAGCAGTTATTGATGATGGGCGGTTTAGACCGCTATTACCAGATGCCTCGTTGTTTTCGCGACGAGGACTTGCGCGCCGACCGCCAGCCCGAATTCAGCCAGCTTGATATAGAAACTTCCTTCATGGATGAAACCTCTATTATTGAATTGATAGAGCAGATGCTAAAAGACCTATACCGTTGTGTGCTGAATGTAGAACTAGCCGATTTTCCGCGCATGTCTTATGCCGACGCAATGGCGCGCTACGGTTGCGACCGCCCTGATCTGCGTATTTCGTTGGAACTCAGTGAGTTGACGGATTTGATGCGTGGCGTAGAATTCAAAGTGTTCTCCAAACCTGCCGAGGATCAAGCAGGACGGGTTGCGGCGTTAAAAATCCCGCAGGGGACTCGCCTAAGCCGCAAAGAAATAGACGATTACACCGAGTATGTCGCACGCTTCGGTGCCAAAGGACTCGCTTATATTAAATGTGAGTCCATCGCATCGGGCAGAGAAGGCTTGCAATCTCCTATATTGAAATTTCTTTCCGACGAGGTGATTGCGCAAATCATCGAACGAACACAAGCTCACGATGGAGATTTGATATTCTTCGGTGCCGGGCATAAAAACATAGTCAACGACTCATTGGCTGCGCTGCGCGTGCAGATTGCCCACGACCTTGACCTCGTAGCTAAAGAACCTAAATGGAAACCGCTATGGATTATTGATTTTCCGATGTTTGAATACAACTATCAGGCTAAACGATGGGACTCTGTGCACCATCCTTTCACTGCCCCGGCGACGAACTCGGACAGCTTGCCGGAAAACCCCGGCGATTGCTTATCGCGTGCTTACGATGTAGTGATAAACGGCATAGAATTAGGTGGAGGTTCTATACGCATACACGAACAATCGACACAGCGCAAAGTGTTGAAGGTTTTGGGCATTGACGAAGCCGAAGCCGAAGAGAAATTCGGCTTTTTCCTGCAAGCACTAAACTACGGCTGCCCACCGCACGGCGGCATCGCTTTCGGCTTGGATCGTATTGCGATGCTGATGAGCGATAGCACCTCAATCCGTGATGTGATTGCGTTCCCCAAAACCCAAAGTGCATCGTGTCCGTTGACCGATGCGCCTACTTCGGTTAGCGAGACCCAATTAAAAGAACTGCATCTAAAACTCAACAATAGAATCGCCGATTGAGCCGGTAGGTCAATCGGCGTGACCTTGTGCAGAACCTTAACATACTGGGTTCGGTATTTATGGCTTATAAGATGCAAAACCGTGAAGCCTGCCGATGATTGATACGGTATAACGCAGTGCCTGTCGTCCTTGCAGTCGTAGAACCTCTATCAAAATTCCTGCTACCGGCTTTGATAATGCGAGTGCCAAATTTTTAAGTGCCCACGCCGGTTTAATGCGTAGATGCTTTCGCAACATTGCGCCGCGCCCCATGCCGTAAAGATAATGCTTGCGTATCCAAGCATGCAACGACATTCCTTCCGGCTTTAGACTCGGATGCAATACTTCGTAGCGTGGCTGATACAGTAACTTTCCGCCATGTTGGAGTATACGCAAAACCAAATCGGTTTCTTCACTGCTACCATAACGTGTACCGGCACCCAGATGTTCGTCCAATAAACCAACCTCGGATAAGGTCGTCCGCTTAATTGCCATTGCAGACGCCAAACAGCAATCGTAGTTTCTAAAATTTACAACCTCGGGTTCCGGACCGGAATAACGAGAATAGGACTTACCGTCTTCCATATTAAGGCAAATGCCACAAATTGCATCGTACTCCGGATGATTGTCGGTAATACCATCTAGAGTCTTTAAGGCATCTACCTTAAAACGCACATCAACATCAACCCATACGATATAATCTCCACTCGCATTTTTGAATGCTAGATTACGCGAACGAGAGAGACCAATGCCTTCCATGCGCAACCATCGGCAAGGACCACGCGATACCTCTATAGGTGCTTCTTTGTTATCCGATTGATCGACGATGAGCGTCTCAAAAGGCTTTGCATAACTTTGCCGTTCTATCGTTTGTAGCAAGCCGATCAACTCGGAACGGTTATTTCGTATCGGAATAACAACGGAAAATTTCATAATTAAGATATCGTTATTTTCGCTTTATATATCCAACTCGGAAGCATAGACGCTTATAATACATTACCCAAATAAGGAAATTAAAAATAAAACTGCAATTAAATATGCATATGTCCGAAAAAGACCGACACTATAAACGCCCCGAATCGGTACTTGTCGTAGTCTATACACGCAGTAACGAGATTTTGGCACTGAGACGCAAACAACCGAATTATTTTTGGCAATCGGTCGCCGGCAGTTTAGAATGGGGCGAGACACCGGAACAGGCTGCGCAACGAGAACTCTATGAAGAAGTTGGATTGTCCGATACAAGTCTATTGGTCAACCGGCATAGCTATAATGAATTTTTGATTTACCCTATGTGGCGACACCGATATGCACCGGGCATCATTTCCAATAAAGAGCACCTATTCAGCCTAAAACTAGAGGTGCCGTGTCGTGTCGTGCTGGATCCGAGAGAACACAGCGAATATCGCTGGCTCTCTTTATCGCAAGCCATAACACAGATTAGTTCGCATACCAATCGTGGCGCAATCGCACACTTATTAGCCGACTAGCCTACAATTAGTTTAGAATAGACCGCAATAACAGAGGAGTAATCAATGGCAGGGCATAGCAAATGGGCAAATATACAACACCGGAAAAAAGCACAAGATGCCAAACGAGGTAAATTATTCACTCGTCTGATCCGTGAAATCACCGTAGCTGCGCGCATAGGAGACGCAAACCCGGAAAGCAACCCTAGATTGCGTCTTGCGATAGATAAAGCTCTTGCCGCAAATATGCCGAAAGACAGCATTGCGCGTGCCGTCAAGCGTGGTAGCGGAGAAATAGAAGGGGCAGTCTACGAAAATATCAGTTACGAGGGTTACGGCCCCGGTGGGGTTGCCGTATTGGTAGAATGTACCACCGATAATAAGAACCGAAGTGTGTCCGAAGTACGACACGCTTTTACCCGATTCGGCGGTAATTTAGGAACTTCGGGATCGGTTTCCTATTTATTCAAGCAATGCGGGGTATTAAGCTATCCTCCCGGTGCCGACGAAGAAGCGATTCTAGACGCGGCGACACGAGCCGGCGCAGAAGATATAGAGAGCGAGGATAATATAGAAGTTTTGACTAATCCTGAAAACCTGCTACAACTTAAGCAAGCAATGGCAAACTCAGGCATGGAGCCGGACTCTGCCGAGATAGAAATGCGTCCTACGAATTTAGTGCCGTTGGACGAAAACGATAGTAGTAAATTACTGCGTCTTTTGGAAACACTGGAAGACTGCGACGATGTACAGAATATCTATTGCAATGCGAGTTTTGCAGATTCGGTCGTGAACCGAGAAGCGAAGCAATGATGCAGCGTATTTTAGGTATAGATCCCGGTTCGCTATCCACCGGTTATTCGGTTATAGAAAGCGACGGGCGTACAAACCGTTATATTGCCAGCGGTCAAATTAATACCGCCTCGCTAAATTCCATGGAACGGCTGGCTATGATCTACGACGGTGTCGCCGACATTATAGAGACTTATCAACCTTCGATGATGATAGTAGAAAAGGTATTCATGTCAAAAAATGCCGACTCGGCACTCAAATTAGGACAAGCGCGCGGCGTTGCGATTTGCGCCGGTGTCAAAGCAGGACTTGCGGTGCATGAATACAGTGCGCGTTTCGTTAAAAAGACCATCACCGGCAACGGTGCTGCCGATAAAAGGCAAGTCAAATACATGGCGTGCCGGCTACTCAGCATAGCTGAACGAGATCAAAACGACGAAAGCGATGCACTTGCGATTGCTTTATGCCATGCTTTTGCGACACCATCCGACAGAATACCTAAATTACGCCAGTGATTGCTCGGCTAAGCGGTGAACTTATTCTAAAATCACCACCCTATTTATTGATTGAAGTGGGTGGCCTCACTTACGAACTACAAGCACCGATGTCGACTTTCTACAAACTTCCCGAGGTCGGCACGCCGGTTGTCGTATTAACCCATCTGATTGTGCGCGAAGATGCACACACCCTATATGCCTTTATCAACGAATACGATAAAGCCTTGTTCAAAGAATTGCTCAAGGTGCGCGGTGTCGGTGCTAAAATGGCACTGGCAATTTTATCCAGCATGGAAGAGGATATATTCAGACAATCTATAGAAAACGAAGATGTGGGCGCATTGTCCGATTTACCGGGGATAGGTGTAAAAACGGCACAACGATTGATCGTCGAGATGAAGGACCGCTTTAAGGACGAGTTTTGGCAAAGTTCCGCTACAGTCGATGCCGACTCCCACAGCGACCAATCACAAGCTGCATCCGGAGCTTTAATCGCACTCGGCTACAAGTCCGGCGAAGCAAAAAGCCTGATTAAAAAGGTGGATACCAAAGGCAAAACGGTGGAAGAGATTATTCGCGAAGCACTACGATTAAAAGCCTAAATGGGACAATACACTTAAACGATGGATAAAGAAACGAACAACCCGTTATTGAGCGGCGACCCGATAGCCGAAGAAAAACAAATTGACGACGATGTGCGTCCTCGTCGATTAAAAGATTATATAGGACAATCCTCGGTCAAAGAACAGATGGATATATTTATCTCGGCGGCTAAAGAACGAGGCGAAGCACTAGACCATGTATTAATCTTCGGACCTCCCGGTTTGGGCAAAACAACGCTCGCGCATATTATCGCCAACGAAATGGATGTCAAAATTCGACAAACCGCCGGCCCCATTTTAGAAAGAGCCGGCGACCTCGCCGCCCTATTGACCAATTTAGAACCCAAAGAGGTATTATTTATAGACGAGATTCACCGCCTCAATCCCGCTATAGAAGAGATACTCTATCCTGCAATGGAGGACTTTCAGTTGGATATCGTTATCGGCGAAGGTCCGGCAGCACGCTCGATCAAACTTGAGTTGCCACCGTTTACCTTAGTCGGAGCAACAACACGCGCCGGTTTGCTCACTTCGCCTTTGCGAGACCGCTTCGGCATAACCCAGCGGCTGGACTTTTACCAAAACGAAGAACTCGCACAAATCGTAAAACGCAGTGCGAATATACTTAATGTGTCCATAGACAAAGCAGGCACGTTTGAAATTGCTCGCCGTTCACGCGGCACGCCGCGTATCGCCAATCGCTTGCTTCGTAGGGTACGCGATTATGCGCAAGTCAAAGCCGACGGAGTCATTGATCAACCAATTGCCGATAAGGCACTTGATATGCTCAATGTGGACACACACGGTTTTGACTCCATGGACCGAAAACTACTAGAGACAATTATAGAAAAATTCTCGGGAGGTCCGGTCGGCATAGACAGCTTAGCCGCAGCGATTAGCGAAGAACGCGGCACCGTCGAAGATGTGATAGAACCCTTTTTAATACAAAGTGGATTTTTAATCCGCACCGCACGCGGACGGTTGGCAACCCAATCCGCATACCGACATCTAGGCTATCAAGTGCCTCCCTCCACACCGCAAGCCGAAACCTCCAACCAAAGCCTGTTTTGATCTTTTGGGTAAATCTCAAACTCGTATTGACCTTACCCGCTTGTGCATTTAGGGTGGTTTGTAGCGACTACACTAACTCCCAATTCGGACAATGCCACATTGTTAATCATGCAGAATAGGGTATTATAGGCAGTTGGAGTACCTATAATTTAAGTTTATTTAGATGTCTAGCCCGTGATATTTGGTATTAATATCTGTCAAACTTTATGGAGAATTAAGAAATGCAATCTGAAATTGGCTTCCTTTCGTTAATTAGCGATGCAACCTTTATCGTGCAACTGGTTTTGCTCGTGTTGATCATAGCTTCCGTTTTGAGTTGGAGTGCAATTATCGCAAAGTGGCGTGAGTTTCGACATATCAGAAAACAAGCCAATCAATTTGAGGAACGTTTTTGGTCGGGTATGGAGTTGAGCGAGCTTTACAAAGAGATCGACGTTCAGGAACAAAGCGGCATGGCAAAAATATTTCACACCGGGTTTGACGAATATATACGCTTGCACAAGCAGGGATCACTATCGCCGCTTGCAATCGCGGATACTGCGGTGCGTTCCATGAAAGTTGCATTATCTAGGGAAGTTGATGGGTGGAATAAGCACTTAAACTTTCTATCCGTGGTGGCTTCTACCTCGCCGTATGTAGGTTTATTCGGTACTGTTTGGGGTATCATGCATGCCTTTCTCGCATTGCAAGACGTGCAACAAGCAACGCTTTCTTTGGTTGCGCCGGGGATTGCCGAAGCCTTAGTGGCAACCGCATTAGGTTTATTTGCAGCAATTCCCGCAGTAGTTGCATACAATCGTTTCAGCGAGCATAGCAATTTATTGATCTCGCGTTACGATAATTTTATAGAAGAGTTTACCGCGATATTACATCGTCAGGTCTTACATACAAACACTTCGGAATGATGCTATGAGGATATTAGCTCGCAACAAAGCGATTGCGGAGATTAATGTTGTTCCGTATATAGATGTCATGCTGGTGTTGCTGATCATCTTTATGGTTACGGTGCCGTTGATACAACAAGGTGTGGAAATAGAATTACCCGAAAGCAATAGCGAAACGCTTTCGCAAGATAGCGAACAGGAACCGTTGATTATTACCGTTGATAAAGTCGGTAATTTTTTTATCAATCAGGGCAATCGCGCAAATCAAGCCCTGCAAGAGGAAATTTTGATTAAGGAAGCCGCCATATTACTTGAACAAAATCGGCATGACACAATCTATGTGCGCGGCGATCGTAATGCACCGTATAGATACGTAATGCAGGCAATGGTTGCATTGCAGAAAGCGGGAACCGAAAAAATAGGTTTGGTCACCCAACCTCCTGCCGAGTAACTACGATGCGCAAGCAGCGCGGTCTATATTTAAGTTCTACGGTTTTTTCCGTACTACTACATCTTATATTTTTTTTCACGGTTGCAATTTCCTTGAAAACCTGTGCCGGACCTATTTCTTTGGCAAAACAATCACCGCCACCGCCGATGGAATCCATAGAAGCGGAAGTCATCACACAGGAGGAGGTGAATACCTACTACGAACAAAAACAACAAAAAGCACTGGCGGAAGAACGCGCACTACAACTTGAAAAAAAGCGACAAGAACAGGTACAACGCCTAGCCGAAGAGAGAAAAAAAGCAGAATTGTTAAGGCAAAAGAAACTACAAGAAGAAAAGAAAAAACAGGAAGAGGCTCGACTGGAACAACTGCGTATAGAAGAGAAAGAAAAGCAGCAACAAGCCGAATTAAGACGTAAGGAGGAAGCGGAGCGGGAACGCATGGAACGAGAACGTCTAGCCGAAGAGAAAAGGAAACAACTGGAGGAGGAACAAAGACGCATAGCGGAGGAGAAAAAAAGACAACTGGAGGAGGAACAAAGACGCATAGCGGAGGAGAAAAAAAGACAACTGGAGGAGGAACAAAGACGCATAGCGGAGGAGAAAAAAAGACAACTGGAGGAGGAACAAAGACGCATAGCGGAGGAGAAAAAACGCCTAGAGGAAGAGAAAAAAAGACAACTGGAAGAAGAGCAACGTCGTTTGGCCGAGCATAGAAAAAAAGAAGAAGCGGAACGATTAAAAATGCGTAAGAACCAAATTGCAATTTGGCAACGGCAATACGAACAGATGATTCGCAGTAGCGTGGAGCAGCATTGGAAAAAACCCCCCACCAGTGTTGAAGGTGGTGAATGTGTACTTAAGATACGCCAAAATGAAACGGGCGCAATACTGAATGTCAACTTCTTACGCTGCGAGGGCGATAAATTATTCGTACGCTCGGTTGAAGCAGCGGTATGGAAAGCCGACCCGCTTCCGACAGCACCTTCCCCGGAAGTATTTGACTCGGAAATTGAATTTACCTTTAAGAGGGATTATTGATTATGCGTATACTACATAGGATAACGAGCTTATCCATATTGTTCTTCGTCTTTGCAACCGCGCAAGCCGAATTGAAAATAGAAATCACCGAAGGCGTAGTCGGTGGGGTTCCGATTACGGTACTGCCGTTTACGGGAGAACCTCAAGACGTGCCTCGCAACTACAGTCAAATTATCGCATCCGATCTAGCATACAGCGGTTTATTCAGTATCTTGGACGCGCAGAACTTCTCCCAGCTAGCCCAACCCAACGATACAACCGACTACGAGGCTTGGTTGACAAACGGTGCCGAAAAAATAGTATCGGGCACCGTGGACGGCGATGCTCTGATTGTTCGCCTAGACGACGCAGTCAAAGCAACCAAATCAAAAGAATGGAAATTCAACCTTGAAGATAATCTAATCAAAACCGTTGCACATTACGCAAGTGATTTAATCTATGAGGAAATTGCCGGTGTAGCAGGAATTTTCAGCACCCGGCTAGCATTTATCAGTTCGGAGAGACTGGGTCCCAAAGCACGAAGATTTCACCTGAACATAGCGGACGCCGATGGACAAAACGTCTCCGCCATTTATTCGTCGGATACGACACTAATGTCGCCGACGTGGTCGCCCGATTACAAAAACCTTGCTTATGTCTCTTACGAGAACAACGAACCACAGATATTTACACAAATATTGAGCAGTGGTGCGCGTAGGAATCTATCCGAAATAATAGGTCCTGCCAATGCGCCTGCTTGGTCCGACGATAACAATCAATTAAGTTTTGTCGCTTCACGCAACGACAACTCGGATATTTATATCTACCGCTTCGACACCCAAAGGGTTATACGGGTGACCCAAAGCCTGGCAATAGATACAGAACCTGCTTGGATGGGTAACGATGCTTTGATCTTCACCTCGGACCGCGGTGGCACACCGCAACTGTATCAAGCATCACTCGCGTACGGAAATATCACGCGCCTAAGTTTTGAGGGGAACTACAACGCCGATGCCGATGTCTCGCCCGATAGCACCAAGCTCGCTTATATCGGCGAACGCGGTGCCGGGTTTTCCGTAGTCATACGCGATCTAAGCGACAATAGCGAGCTTGCTTTAAGTTTCGGCAATCTAGACGAAAGACCTCGCTTTGCACCCAACGGACATCTATTGAGCTATATCACAACCCAGCACGGTCAGTCTGCACTCGGATTGCTAACCATAGACGGTGCCTTAGGAAAACTAATACCGGTAGAAGCCGATAATATCAGAGGAATTGCATGGTCACCGCTCGTGCGATAACAGTCTTACCAGAAAATATCAAAAATGATTAAATGCCTGCTTTTAATTTTTGCATTGCTTGTAAATATGAGCGTGTTGGCACAAGAGCAAAACAGTGCCCTGCTCAATAGGTTACTGGATAAAGTGCAGCTGCTGCAAAACGAAGTAACCGAATTGCGCAACCAAAATGAACTTACGCAATTTGAACTAAAAACTTTACAAAAAAATCTAGACAAGCAGTTGAGTGAACTAGAAACTAAAATCCATGAAACGCATACAAGAACGACGGTGTCACCGAAATCTACCGAAGCCATCCCCACCGAGACCCAACTAGAACAACTAAAAAATAATTCCCAAAATTTAGAACAAAAGATCACTAAAACAAATAATCGCCTAGATGAACTTGTGCGTACGGTAAAAGAACTACAACTGCAAACACCCGAAGTACCTGTTATGGAACCCGAAGCACCTATCATAGAACCTGAAGCACCTATCATAGAACCGGAAGCACCCATCGTAGAACCTGAAGTGTCTCCCATAGAACCCGAAGAGAAGCCCTCTCCTATAGAACCTGCCGGATTACCCGACGAAGATGAATACGCCGCTTATAGCAAAGCGATGGGAGCTTTAGACCGCGCCGACTATACTCGTTTACGCGACAACCTAACTCGTTTTCTACAAGATTATCCCGAAGGGGATTATGCCGACGATGCAAGCTATTGGGTTGCCGAGTCGTATTATGCAGAAGGTGATTTAGAACAAGCAACATCGTATTTTACACAGCTAATTGAAAATTACGGCGACAGTGAAAAACGCGAACCGGCATTGCTCAAGATCGCCTATATACGGCTCAACAAAAAGCAGTGGGAAGACGCGCGTAAGATCTTGGAACGTTTGAAAAATGAAGCCGAAGACGAACAGGTGCGCAAACTAGCAATAGAACAACTGGAACAGCTGGGAAACAAAGGACGCTAAGCCATGGCACCGGCCGAAGCACTGAAGGTCAGTGAGATCTTTTATTCTTTGCAAGGCGAATCGCTAACAACCGGCATACCGACGCTTTTTATTAGGCTTACCGGCTGTCCCCTTCGTTGTAGCTATTGTGACACCGAATACGCATTTAGCGGCGGGGAATGGATGACCATTGACAATATCCTTAAACATGCCGAAGAGAGTAAAACCGACTATGTCACGGTAACCGGCGGCGAACCTTTGGCACAAAATCGCTGCTTGGATTTATTACGCAAGCTGTGCGATGCAAGATATCGTGTCTCTTTAGAAACCGGCGGTGCACACGACATCGCAAAAGTGGATCCTCGGGTAACGGTTGTCATGGACATTAAAACACCATGTTCCGGAGAGGTTAACCGTAACCACTACGCCAACATCGCCCGATTACGCTCCGACGATCAAGTTAAGTTTGTGATTTGCAATCGAGAAGATTACGATTGGGCCAAGACATGCCTACAAAAACACGCATTGAAACGACGGTGTAATATATTATTTTCGCCGGCGTGGCAACGCCAAGACGCAAGCGAGCTAGCCGAATGGATACTCGCCGATAGACTCTCGGTGCGCATGCAAGTGCAATTACACAAAATATTGTGGGGAGAGGCACGCGGACGGTGAATACCAATATGCCGTTAAGTGCCGTGGTGCTTCTATCGGGTGGACTAGACTCGGCAACGGTATTAGCACTCGCTAAGTCGCAAGGTTATCTTTGTCATGCACTGAGTTTTGACTACGGGCAACGCCACGCAGCCGAAATTGACGCTGCCCGACGGATTGCCGATCACCTTAAAGTAGAAAAACACCTGATATTTGCTCTCTCGCTCGATTCGATAGGAGGCTCCGCTTTAACCGACTCAGAAATTGAAGTGCCAGCCACGCCACGGTCTTCCATCCACACGGAGGATATTATCCCTATAACTTATGTGCCGGCGAGAAATCTAATTTTTTTATCAATCGCATTAGCATGGGCGGAAACTCTGGATATCGATACCATCTTTATAGGCGTGAACGCAATAGACTATTCGGGTTATCCGGATTGTCGTCCGAATTTTATAAAGTGCTTTGAAAACATCGCAAAACTAGCTACCCGAAGCGGTGTACAACAAAATGAATTTCGCATTAACGCGCCTTTGATATCAATGCGTAAATCGGAGATTATAAAATGCGGCGCGCAACTGGGATTGGACTATTCGCTCACCGTCTCGTGTTATCAAGCGAATGACGAGGGTCAGGCCTGCGGAATATGCGATGCCTGCCGATTCAGACAACAAGGTTTTAAGGAAGCGGGTATCGCCGACCCTACTTGCTATTACTAAAATAACCGATATATGTATAACATGATTATTTCCCACAAATATAAAATGATCTTTATAAAAATAATGAAAAATGCCGGCTCATCGTTTGAAATGGCGTTTGCAAAGTATTGTGGTCCGAACGACATCATCACACCGATAGCAATTGATAAAACAATTGATGAAAGAAAAAGGGTTGGATACAACAAAGGACAAAATTACACGGTACCTTATGAGTATAAACTTAAGCATCGTAGAACTATATTGATGAATCCTCCTAGGTTTGTTCAACATAGTGGTGCTAAAAGGATACAACAACTAATTCCCGAGCAAGTTTGGAACAGCTACTTAAAAGTAGCTATCATCCGCTCCCCATACGACATGTTAATTTCTTATTACTATTGGCTAAAACGCCTCCCTCAGAATGAAATCAAGGACTTTGAGAACTATGCATTAGAACGAGGGATTAAATGGCTTATTGGGAATTACAAAAAACTCCAGATTGACGGAAAATTAATAATTAATTTTATGATCAGATATGAAAATCTAAACGAAGATATTAAAAAACTTGAAATGAAAATAGGTTGTGACGGTGTGCTAGAATCCTTAACAAACCTCCATGCAAAAGGTGACTTCCGTCCTAAAACAGAAAACACCTCTGTTCATAAAATATATTTTGAACACCCCAAGGTGAAGATAAAAACCGATAAGGCACTTCATGAAAACTTCGGCCGAGACGAGTTACAAAAATATTTTTCAGCCTACAAATCCGGATTAGAAAAAGCCATAGACGAATATAGAGATGCTGGTATAATTAGCCGCTTAAATAAATATATCAATAGATGGACTTAGTACAACAAACCCTATTGTGGGCATTCCTAATCGCATTACTCGTAGGTGCGGTTGCAAACAAAACCAATTTCTGTACGATGGGAGCGGTTTCCGACTGCATCAACACCGGCGACACCGGGCGAATGCGGGCGTGGGTGTTTGCTATCGGCACGGCAATCGCTATCGTTGCATTGCTGGAAATATGGGCGCAAGTGGATTTATCGTTGGTAGAAGACGGTAAAACCGGCAAACCACCCTACACAACTCCGCAATTCGTATGGTTACGCTACATACTCGGTGGATTGCTATTCGGTATCGGCATGACCTTAGGTTCGGGGTGCGGCAACAAAACTTTAGTACGCATAGGTGGCGGCAACCTGAAATCTATATTCGTCTTTTTGATTATGGGCGTAGGTGCCTATTTGATGATTTATACCGATTTCGGTTTTTATGTATTTTTGAAATGGATGCCGGCGATAAATTTGAACGATTACGGTATACCGAGTCAAAGTATTAGTGCAATACTGCTATACGGACTGCCTCTGGGCATGGAGAATACCGTAAACGGCAAACTTATCATTGCCCTGATTATTGCTATCGCGCTCTTTATATGGTGTTTTAAGTCCACCGATTTCTCTAAAAACACGGATAACATCATCGGCGGTACGATTATCGGTGGGGCGGTTGCACTCGCATGGTATGTCACGGCAGGACCGCACGGGCAAGAACTATTGGAAGAAGTAGAATTTCTGGATCAAATACCATACGATGTGGGTGCACAGTCGCTTACCTTCGTAAAGCCGAGCGGACACTTCTATTATTGGATACGAGAAGGTTTTTCATCTCAGTATCTCTCTTTTGCGCTGATAGCAGCGTCGGGAATTATCGTAGGTTCGTTTTTATATGCGATATTTACCAAGAGCTTTCGTATTGAATGGTTTGCCAACTTCAAAGATTTTGTAAACCATTTTGTAGGCGGCTTGCTGATGGGCATCGGTGGTGTACTAGCCTTAGGCTGTACTTTCGGACAGGCGATTAGCGGTGCATCTACACTTGCGTTGGGTGCTTTACTCACTTTCATCTTTATTGTTCTAGGCGCGACAGCGACAATGAAAGTCAGCTACTATAAACTCTTATACGGAGACGATGCGAGCTTCCCCAAAGCTCTGCTGGCAACCTTAGCAGACCTCAAACTAATTCCCGGCAAGTGGCGTCAATTAGAATCAATTTGAGATCTAATAGGGTAATCCGTTGATTATCTCTCATAAATTAAAAGTTATATTTATAAAAACCTATAAAACCGCAGGTTCATCTTTTGAACTTGCACTGTCAAAATATTGCGGGCTGGACGATACTTATACTCCGGTAAACTCAGAACTACACATCAGACGATCTTGGAATATCCCCGAATATCAAAATACTACAATAAGAGGGGAAGAGTGTAGGAATCATGCTCCGGCATTTAAAGTAAAAGCAGATGTACCCAAAGATATATGGCATAACTACTTAAAAGTATCTATTATCCGTTGTCCTTACGATACAGTGATTTCTGAATACTATTGGTCTCAAAGAAAAAAGCAAAGACCTAACGTTAACATGACCCAATGGTTTTTTAAAAAACTAAACAAATCGTTTCCACTTTATGACAAGCTGTGTATTAACAACCGGCCGGTGATTGATTTTTTAATCAGATACGAACATTTAAACGAGGATATTAAAAAACTAGAAATAAAAATAGGTTGTCCCGGTTTATTAGAAACTTTTCAAAATATCCGAACTAAATCTAATATCCGTCCGCCGGGAAAAGATATTTATACAGTCTATTCTCAAAATCCTATAGCAAGGGCAATAATGGATAAGTGGTATGAAAAAACTAAGCAAAATGAGTTAATAGAAAGGTATTATCCGATATACAGAGAAAGGCTAAATCAAAAAATTGGTCTCCTCAGTCCAAGATATCTCTCGTTCGTAGCCGATTTGATACACGAATACTCCTCATTTAAGGAGTTTATGAAGAAACCCCCAATTGAGCTTATAGGGACAGAATAAAGCCGGCGATTGGGCCGGTGGGTCAATCGGCAATTCTGATGTCCGCCCGATAGGTCAATCGGCGTGACATTGTGTAGAACCACGATATGACCTACAAATTAGCAAATGCCATTTCAAAGTCTATATGAGTTTGAACTTGCCGAGGTGGCTCCCTAAAATCGGAGGCGGTGAAAAAATAAACTATCAAACGCGAAGGACTAGCGGATAATCTAGGAAAAATATCTCGATTTACCGAAATCCTTATCATTTGGTAGTTTCTAGGGGGAGAAAAATCTTCCATATAATAGCCGGTCTCGGATTGATACGATTTGAATTCTTGGCTATCTCGGGTCATTGACAGAATATTTTGTATACCTTTGTAGAGCTCCTTAAAAGGTGCGTACCATCTATTCAAGTCCGCTTGCCGGTGGTTGCGAGGCAGTGTGGTCCAAGTTGCAAACATAGGTAAATGAAAACTTGCCAACCCACCGATGATGTTCACGTGCGATTTGGTTGTGCTCAATAGATAATGATTATGGTACATTGAGATAGGAATAGATAATTTCTCCATTTCTGCCAGTATCTGTTTTTTTTCCTGCATTTTTTCTTGCAAGAAAATTTGGTCTACCCGAGGTTGCTTCTCTAGTTCTCGCAACTGCTGGTGCTGCCAGTTTAAGTGTTGCATAATCTCGCTACGCATATCGTTGTTTGTATTAATTTCAATCAAACTATGCAATAAACGCAAGATATCTATTACCGCATAATCCTGCTTAGCCGAGAACCTCGCTTCAATTTCGTCGATTAGATATTCATAGCGTAGAAAATGTCTCATTCTACTGTTGAGTGGAATCTCATAAATCGTAGTCGTTCTATGCTCTTGTTCCGAGGTTTCTATTTTGTCCATTCTTTATGTAATTTATGCACTTGTTGTTTTAGATGATTTATATCTAAGCTATTATCAATCACCTTGTCTGAAACTTCTAGTCTTTGTTTGCGAGTAGCTTGAACACTAACGATGCGGGTTGCTTCTTCTACACTTAAATCATCGCGGACAACGATTCTTTCAATTTGAGTTTGCTGCGGGCAATCAACCACAACGATACAATCGACTAAATCTGTCATTTGAACCTCTAGCAACAAGGGTATGACAACCACGCAATAAGGTGCTTCTATATCATCAATACGTCGCTTCAATTCCATACGGATGGGCGGATGCATAATATCATTGAGCTGCATTCTAGCCTTTTTATCCGAAAATATAATTCGCCGTAACATTGCTCTATCCAACCGATTATTTTTGACGATCTCGGTCCCGAAGACAGCTACTATTTGTTGCAACTGAGGACTACCGGGAAGCACAAGTTCCCTAGCGATAGTATCGGCATCTATGATCGGTGTACCGAAATTCGCAAATAGTTGAGCTACGGTACTCTTGCCGCTACCTGCTCCGCCGTATAATGCTACCTTCAACATTTGTAACTCACTACATCGGATGAATTATCTCAAAAGGCATTTTGAGTTTCGAATAAAATAAAAAAGATAATATACCCGAGAAAGCCAAATGAGGCCCGAACGGAATTGCATCCGAGAGCGCATAATGTTGTCTCAAACGTATCATGCCATAAAAAATTAAACCGCTCAGCGATGCAATCAAAACCAAAGCAGGGAGTACTTCCCAACCTAGCCAAGCCCCTATGGCAGCCAATAATTTCATATCGCCCTGCCCCAATCCGTGACGACCACGAAGCAGCTTAAATGCCTGATTTAACAGAAAAAAAGACGAATATCCCAACACCGCACCTAAGATTGCCTGTTCTGCCGCTACGATGATATCAAAGCAATTTAACAATAGCCCTGCCCATATCAAAGGGATAGTAATCTCATCTACCAGATAACCCTCTTTTTGATCGATGCAAGCCAATGCGATCAAACTCGAAGCGAACAACACACCGAGAATACTCATATACGAAACGCCATAGATCGCAAAAATGATTAACCAAATAACCGTCGTCAATAATTCTATAAACGGGTAGCGCATACTAATAGGTTCATGGCAGTATGCACACGATCCTCTTAACAATATAAAACTGAGTATCGGAATTTTATGCCGCCACAATATCGATGTTTTGCAACGGGTGCAGTGAGAACTCGGATAGAGTAAAGAAAAGTTACTTGGAGCCTGCTCATGCTCCGGCTCTGCAAGCAATGCTTGCGCATCATCGTGCCACCGTTGTCTTAAAATTAAAGGCAATCTATAAATAACTACATTCAAAAAGCTACCTACAATCAAACCTAAAACAGCGACTGAAATCCACCACGCAAGGTCGGGAACAAAGGCTACTTTATACATTAGCGGGAGACCGAAACTTCATTGGATCATTATACAATGAGGCTATTGAAAAATATTATTAAACCACCCGTTGTTGCGGTTGGGTTTGTGCGATTGCGGCGTGTTCGCGACCACCCCGTTAGGCTGCGCCTGACACCCCTCCAGAGGAGGGGAATAACACGCTTCCAACACATCAATTGATCTTTATAATGCGAAACCAAGCGTAAAGATAGGGATGTACATTGCCGCAATAATCCAGCCGACTATCGCTGCCACCGAGCAAATTAATGCAGGTTCCACCCAGTGCATCATGTTGTGCATTTGAACATCGAAGCGGTCGTTATAATAAGTTGCTATTTGGGCTAAGGACTGCGCCAGTTGACCGCTATCTATGCCGACCCGTATCATTTGCTTCATAAATTGTTCAAAAAAATCTATTTTGCAAATCGCATCGTATAGGCTTGCCCCTTGGTCTATATCGTGTTTGAGTTTTTCTAAAGCACTTTTGAATACGGCATCTTGCGTAGCCGACGGCAACCATTCCATCGCTTTATCTATAGGGACACCGGCTTGATAAGCCAAACCTAAAGTAGTCGCAAAAAAACTTTGAAAATAGCTACGTCTAAGAGAACCACAAAGAGGAAGCCTCAAGAAAACATACGATGTGATATATCTAAACATCACAACCGTACGGTGTAGCAATAAACCGATTATATAAACCGACAACAACACAATCAGCAATGCACCACCGTGTTGTTCCAACCAAGACGAAAAATCCAAAGTTAACTGCGTATAGTTCGGTAATGCACCGCCAAGTGCCGTATAGCTTTTCTCAAACTGAGGCACCACCGTTTTTAACAACAAAACCATCACCGCTATTGCCACACCTAATATCAACGAAGGATACGCTAAGGCACGCTTTAAGCTACGCAATGCAAGAATTTGCTTTTCCTTTTGTGCTGCAAGTTCATTCAGCAATGCAACCAATTTACCGCTATCTTCTCCGATGCGAATCATATTGACTAGGTATTGCTGTCGACTATCCAAATGAGGTTTTAAGCCCTCGGATAAACTCAACCCCGACTTGAGGCAATGCAACAAACGAGCGAGTACCGCTTTGAGCTTGAACGGTGCTTGCTCGTAAAGCAACTGTAATGCCGAGTCCATAGGCAACCCGGCGTTTAATAATGTTGCCAACCGCTTCATCAAAAAGCCTAATAACTTTGTATCCAAACGTTGCACCGAGCGAACATCTTGCGCCTTGACCAAAATAATCCCTTGATGCTCCAAGTGTTGCAAAAGCACACTCTCGTCTTCTGCCACATACAGACCGTCGATAGTGCTGCCGTCGGAAGCAATACCTCGCCACTTAAATAACCGGGCCGGTGTTTGCATTAGTTCAGCGGCAGTTTGACGGCAAATACTTGGAATCTATAGGGTCGGATTCGCTTTGATCGTGGCTACAAACCCAACGCAAGGATCCCGTTTCGGGTACCGCCGTCAACAACAATGCTTTGCCGGCAACCGCTTCGGAGACACTTTCGGACAAAGTCAATTTGATCATCGCCCTGCTATCGTCGTCTCCTTCCTTCCGATAGCCGATTGCAGAAATATATTCGGTATTAAAAGTAGTGTCTATCCCTGCCACATCGGCATTCTCAGGCAATTCTGCCATCGTGATATAGTACTCGGAAACCATTACTTTTAAGGAACTCGCAACATTCATAGCTTCGGAAATTTTGGCTCGCACGGTATAATCTTGATAGGTCGGTATAGCTAAAGACAACAGTATGCCTACTATCGCTATAGCAATCATCAATTCTATTAATGTAAAACCTTTAATTTTCATGCTTAATCTCCTCATAAAGTCAACAGTCCTATTATCCGATTTAGAGAGTTATCTGAAGCCCAATAAAAATAAACGGTCATATATTTCCGACGAACGGTAGTTAATTCTTCAAAAGATCCCCGAAAATGCGTATCGCTCTAGCACA
The DNA here is from genome assembly GCA_965215125.1 of uncultured candidatus Poriferisulfidus sp. Lineage (GTDB taxonomy): Bacteria > Pseudomonadota > Gammaproteobacteria > Poriferisulfidales > Oxydemutatoraceae > SP5GCR1. The sequence goes on from OZ244052.1 coordinate 691,536, forward strand.
ACATCCTTATAAAATGGCCGATATAGACGGCAACACATTACGCATATTAAAAGCCGTACGAGAAGCGCATACTCGAAATGCGCGCTTGGTTGTATTCCCGGAAATGGCAATCACCGGATACCCTGCCGACGATCTTTTGTTGCGCACCGACTTTCTAAACAAGACGACGCAAGCACTCGAGTATTTAGCAAAACAATCACCCTCTGATATCGATATTATCGTAGGTGCACCGTGGCAAGAAGCCGATAATTTATACAACGCAGCGATACATATCTCGAACAATCGTATAATCCATTGCTACTGTAAACGTCACCTACCCAACTACGGTGTGTTCGACGAATATCGGCACTTTAAGCCCGGCGATAAAAGTTATGTATTCAAAATAGACGATTTATCGATAGGGGTGACGGTGTGTGAGGATATTTGGCATTCCGCTCCCGCGCTCGAAGCCGCACGATCAAACGCAGACCTTATAATCAATATCAACGCATCACCTTTTGACATCGGCAAACAAGACCAACGCGACCGAATACTACAAGAGCGAGTTGCTCAAACGAAAACACCCATCTTGTATCTGAATCGCGTCGGCGGACAAGACGAACTCGTGTTTGACGGAGATAGCAGAGTGATTTCCGCACAAGGTCGCAATATACTACGCGCACCGACCTTTGAAGCAGATGTTTATTTCTTGGAAATAGACAACGGTCGGTTATCGTCGCAAACCCAAGCCCGAACACCAAGCCGAATTGTCAATATACGACGTGCATTAACTATGGGACTCAAAGATTATGTAGAAGATCACGGTGCCGCAGGTATTGTTATCGGATTATCGGGAGGTATCGATTCAGCCGTCACACTGGTAGTTTCGGTTGAAGCCTTAGGCACAGCTAAGGTACGCGCCTTGATGATGCCGTCTCCGTTTACCGCCGCAAGTAGCATAGAAGATACTCGTATCTTGACAAGTAAACTAGATGTCGCCTTGCAAGAAATTCCGATTACAGACTTATTCGAAAAGATGAAACAAGTGCTCAAACCGGCCTTCGGGGATTTACCTCCCGATAAAACCGAAGAAAATATACAAGCACGTCTGCGAGGCAACCTGTTAATGGCAATCGCTAATAAGCACGGATTGATGGTTGCAGGCACTTCCAACAAAAGCGAGATCGCAATGGGTTATACCACGCTTTACGGGGACTCGGTAGGTGCGTATGCACCGCTCAAGGATGTATCTAAAACTCTAGTTTATGAACTCGCACAAGATTACAACAAGGACGAGACTATTATTCCTCGGCGCATCATAGACAGACCACCGACTGCCGAATTAGCCGAAGGACAACTAGACACCGACAGCCTACCACCTTACGAAATACTAGACCCCATACTAGAAAAAATAATAGATTGCGATGCCACCGTAGAATCACTCGTCTCGGAAGGCTACCGATACGAGTTGGTTTCAACGATATGGAAAGCAGTGCTTGCCAGCGAATACAAACGTCGCCAAGCACCGGTAGGACCGAAAATCACATCCCGCGCTTTCGGTAGAGAACGACGATATCCGATTACCTGTTATAATTACTCCGATAAATAAGAAGAATTGGGGTTGTTTTCGTAAAACCACGATGTAAACTACGAGCCGTACTTTCACACAATACAACCGTAACGCCATTCGCCTTTAATATTCGTATTATTTCCAATAGCCATAAATAGCTAAATCTTGTATGACATGACCTTTCTTGTGCTACTGCGACAAGGAACGGTTATCTGGAGCAAGTGGTGGTTCTGTTCAGCAGACTCAATATCTCTTCTTGATACGCAATTTCTCTAGAATCACGTCGGTCAAGTTGCTAAATCCGGACATCCAATTTTTTTGTTCCTGCTCGCTAACTTGTGCCAACCCCTTTAAGTTAGAAACGGCGTAATTCGGGTAGTTGTATTCCAAAACTCTAAGCGTATCGCCGGCGAGGTCACTGGAATCTATCTGCTTATACGCTTGCGCCATGAGTAGTAGACCGTCGGGTGTATGCTGGGCACCGTCGTATCTCTCAAGCATATATTTCATGCGATTGATCGTTGCTAAATAACTGCCTTGTCTATAATAAAAAAGTGCAACGCGAATCTCGTGAACCGCCAACATGTTGCGTAGTACGACCAGGCGTCTTCTAGCTTCTTCGCGATACGCGCTATCGGGAAAACGTTGATACAGGGTTTTGAAAGTCTCAAAGGACTCTTCCAAAGGTTTGGGGTCTCTTGCGGTGCGGTCGCGAGGAATAATAAAATCCAAAAAATGCTTGCCGTAATTAAAATGTGCCAAACCTTTCAAATAATAAGCGTAATCCAAATAAGGGTGGTTGGGATTATTTTTTATAAACTGATCGGTCATCACCGCAGCGGTTTCGGCATCGTCGGATTTATAACTTGCATAAGCTGTTTCAAGCAAGGCGGCGTTTGCAAAAGGACTAAAAGGATAATCCTTTTCCAGTCTTTGGTATTTCTCCAACGCGGCGGGGTAATTACCTTTCTCTAAACTCTCTCTAGCCGTGCGATAGATAATCTCGGCTTCCTCGTCCTCGCTCTTTTCGTCGAACCACGAACAACCCGAAACAATCAGAGCAAGGTTAAGTAAAACTATAAAAAGTAGATATGATAATCGCATCTCTCACGGTAGAATGTTATTGATAGTTGTATTATATCGCTTCTTGCTATGTCCGATAAAAAATTAACTGCCACATTGCCGGCACATTGTACAGGATTAAGGCTGGATAAAGCATTGTCCGAATTGTTTACGGATTATTCGCGAAGTTTTCTGCAGCATTGTCTTATAAAAGGCTTGATTCTAGTCAACGGACATGCCGCACAAGCCAGCGATAAAGTATCGGGTGGCGAACAGATCACTTTTGAGTTACCGGCATCTGCTCCCGAAAAACCGGTGGGCGAAGCACTTCCCCTAGACATCGTCTTTGAAGACGAATACCTAATAATTGTTAACAAACAAGCGGGCGTTGTAGTGCATCCCGCTGCCGGACACCACTCCGGGACACTACTGAATGCACTATTGCATCACTGCCCGGAATTAGTAGCACTACCACGCTGCGGCATAGTTCATCGGCTGGATAAAGACACCAGTGGCTTATTGGTAGTAGCAAAAAACCGAGCGGCGCATTGGGAATTGGTCAAGCAATTACACAATAAAAAGATGGTACGTCACTATACTGCCTTAGCGCGAGGGCAATTTATCAGCGGCGGAAGTATAGAAGCTGCAATCGGTCGCCATTCGGTAGATCGCAAGCGCATGGCAGTAGTGCAAACCGGTGGTAAAGCTGCGATCACTCACTACCGTATCGCGCATAGGTATAGCTCGCATACCCGACTTGATATCACACTTGAAACCGGACGTACTCATCAGATTCGTGTGCATCTATCGCATATACACCATCCGTTATTCGGCGACACACTATACGGAGGTGCCTATCGTCCGATTAAAGGGTGGCAACAACAACACCTAGACAAACTAAGAAATTTCAACAGACAAGCGTTACACGCAAGCCGATTGAGCTTAAAACATCCGCAGCACAGTGAATTGTGCCACTATCAATCCGATCTGCCCGACGATATGAAGACCCTGTTCAAATTATTCGACGAAAATGAAAAAAACACAACCGATTGACGATTATTTTTCCAACGGTTTTCTATGGCCGAATTGGCCGGTTTCAGAACGCGTAAAAGCGTGCATCAGCACGCGATTAGGCGGGCATAGCCTACCTCCTTACGACAGCATGAACATCGCTTTGCATGTAGGAGACGACGAACTCAATGTAATCAAAAACCGTTGCGACCTTAAAAAACGCCTCGATCTGCCCTCCGAACCTGCTTGGTTAGAACAAGTCCACGGCAATAAGGTCGTTATAGCCGAGCAAGGTCGTTTCCCTTGCCAAGCCGATGCCACCGTCAGCTTTGAGGCAGGTTATGTATGTGCCATTATGGTTGCAGATTGCCTACCGGTATTATTTTGTGATCGATCGGCAACCCGCGTCGGTGCCGCACACGCCGGCTGGCGCGGTCTAGCTTCGGGCATTTTAGAAAATACGGTCGAGGCACTGGATTGCGATCCTGCACAACTCCATGCTTTTCTAGGTCCGGCGATAGGTCCGGATGCCTATCAAGTCGGTGATACGGTGCGCAACATATTTCTAAGCCGGCACGATCAATACACACTCTGTTTTTTGCCTGACAACCGCGGTGCATGGAGAGCGAATTTATACCGATTGGCACAACTAAAGCTACGAAGCGTCGGTGTACGAAACATCAGCGGCGGTCTACACTGTACCTATTACGACCACAAACATTTTTTTTCCTATCGGCGCGAAACCGATACCGGACGTATCGTTGCATTGATCTATTTGTCAACCTCTCGTTAAGATGTGATGCACTCTCTTCTATAGGAGAGGAATATCGAATCTCACTTGAAAACAACAATCCGAACGCCATATTAAATTGTCGGAGAATAATATGCGTTTTGATAAATTGACAAATCGGTTCCAAACGGCGTTGCAAGATGCCCAATCGTACGCGTTGAATCATAACCATCAGTTCATTGAACCTTTGCATCTATTGCATCATATGTTAAATGAAAACGACGGCACGGTGATGCGACTGTTGGCACAGTGCGGCACCGATATAGAACAGCTAAGGCAAAAAGTCGAAGATGAAATCGACAGGTTGCCCACCGTTGAGGGTGTACCGGGTGAAGTCCATATCTCTCAGGATTTAGCTAAAGTATTGAATGTCTGCGAACAACTGGCAGGGCAATACAAAGACAGCTATATCGCTTCCGAATTATTTCCGTTGGCATTACTAAAAGCCAAGACCAAGGAGAGCCGCTTGCTCTCTCAAGCAGGACTGGAAATTACCAATTACGAACAGGCACTACAACAAATCAGAGGCGGCGAGTCGGTTGACGATGCAAACACCGAAGACCAACGCGAAGCATTACAACGTTATACGCAGGACCTCACCGAAAGTGCCAGACTAGGCAAGCTAGATCCGGTGATCGGGCGCGACGACGAAATACGCCGCGTCGCTCAGGTACTGCAGCGTAGAACCAAAAACAACCCGGTTTTAATCGGTGAACCGGGAGTCGGAAAAACTGCCATTGTCGAAGGATTAGCATTGCGTATCGTCAACCGAGAAGTACCCGAGGGTCTGATAGGCAAAAAGCTACTGAGCTTGGATATGGGCGCATTGATTGCCGGTGCCAAATATCGCGGCGAGTTCGAAGAAAGGCTCAAAGCGGTGCTAAAAGAATTGCAACAAGAAGCCGGCAATGTCATTCTGTTTATAGACGAACTACACACGATGGTCGGCGCAGGCAAAAGCGAAGGGTCTATGGATGCCGGCAATATGCTAAAGCCTGCGCTGGCACGCGGTGAACTGCGCTGTTTGGGAGCAACCACACTAAACGAATACCGTCTTTATGTAGAAAAAGATGCCGCTCTGGAACGTCGCTTTCAAAAAGTTTTAATAGACGAACCGAGCATAGAAGATACCGTTGCGATTTTGCGCGGACTAAAAGAACGCTACGAAGTACATCACGGCGTCGAGATTACCGACCCTGCCATCATCGCAGCGACACGCCTTTCGCATCGTTATATCAGCGATCGCCAGCTACCGGACAAAGCGATAGATTTGATAGACGAGGCGGCTTCTCGCATCCGTATGGAAATTGATTCCAAACCCGAAAGCATGGATAAGCTGGACCGTCGATTGATACAGCTTAAGATAGAGCGAGAAGCCTTGAACAAAGAAAACGACGAAGCCTCCAAGAAACGTCTCAAGGACTTAAACGAGCAGATTACCGAACTTGAAAAAGAATACGCCGATTTGGAGGAAATATGGAAATCCGAAAAAGCTGCGATGCAAGGTACGACGACAATTAAAGAAGAACTGGAACAAGCGCGCATCGCTTTAGATGCCGCTCACCGCGAAGGTGATTTGGCAAAAATGTCCGAACTGCAATACGGGATGATTCCGGAACTGGAGAAACGTTTGGAGACTGCACGCAGCGAACCGCAATCATCCGACTCACAAACAACGCGCCTATTACGCAGTCGAGTGACGGAGAACGAAGTAGCCGATGTGGTATCCAAATGGACAGGTATACCGGTGAGCCGTATGCTACAAAGCGAAAAAGAAAAATTACTCAATATGGAACAAGAATTGAGCCGCAGAGTGATCTCGCAACAAGAAGCGATAACGGCAATATCGCAAGCGACCCGTCGCGCCCGTGCAGGCTTGGCGGATCCTAATCATCCAAGCGGTTCTTTCATGTTCTTAGGTCCTACCGGTGTAGGGAAAACCGAGTTGTGCAAAGCGTTGGCAGCTTTTTTATTCGATAACGAACACGCGGTGGTCAGACTTGATATGTCCGAGTTCATGGAAAAACACTCGGTCGCCCGCATGATCGGTGCGCCACCCGGCTATGTAGGCTACGAGCAAGGCGGTTATTTGACCGAAGCGGTGCGCAGACGACCTTACTCGGTCATCCTGCTGGACGAAATCGAAAAAGCGCATCCCGAAGTCTTTAATATATTGTTGCAAGTTTTAGACGACGGACGCCTAACCGATGGACAAGGCCGAACCGTAGATTTCAGAAATACCGTGATCGTGATGACCTCCAATTTGGGTAGCGATTTGATACAAGAAAAAACCGGTGCCGACTACGACGAAATTCGTTTAGATGTAATGCAGATTGTGCAGAAAAGTTTCAGACCGGAATTTCTCAATCGTATCGACGAGATTTTAGTCTTCCACTCGTTGAATATGGAAGATATACGGAAAATCTGTGTCATACAGATTGAACAGTTAAAGCAACGTTTGAGCAACCACGAACTTGGATTAGAGATCAACGATGCGGCGATAGACTGGCTCGCTCAACGCGGCTTTGACCCGGTATACGGTGCGCGCCCTCTCAAACGCACGATACAGCACGAATTAGAGAATCTGCTATCGGAAAAACTACTCAAAGGCGACTATGTCGCCGATGATATCATCAGAATCGAGGTTGAGAACAACCGACTGGCCATACGGTAGAACTGTCATTGAGCCGGTAGGTCGATCGGCGTAACATTGTGCAGAACCTTAATACATACTACAAAATGTAAAGCCTTTCTATGGGGTGGCTTCATCCCTCCGTGCCGGCGATTAAGTTTTTTATATTTTGCCGGTGTCGTATAACAACCAAAACCGACATTAGAACCGATATAGCAATCAATTGATAGGCGGCGGATTGCCACCCTAGTAGCAACGGGGCTACGGCACACATCGTCATACCACCTACCGACGAATGTCTAAAAATACCGACCAAGACAAGCCACCCTCCTACCCACATCAATGCTGCCAAAGGTTGCACGCCGATTAAAACTCCCAAATAAGTTGCCACACCCTTGCCTCCTTTGAAGCCATGATAAATAGGGAAGAGATGACCCAAAAATACAGCCAAAGCAATCCCGGCTATAACCCGATCGTCCATATTCAAATGGACGGCAATGCCTAGAGGTATTGCAGACTTTGCCGCATCGCCTATAAATGTCGCCATCGCTGCCGACCAGCCCCCTACACGCACTACATTGGTAGCACCGGGATTACCCGAACCCACACGCCGAGGATCCTCCGAACCCGATAATCTACACACAATAACGGCAAAAGTGATAGAGCCTATCAGATAGGCACCGACTATATATGCTATTTCAGTCCACATATTCAACTCCGATTTTCAAAGGATTATACTGCTACTTTTGAGGTTGGCAAACATAGGCGGTAATTCATGTAAAATATGTTTGTATTGTTTGATAGCTTAAATAACTTAGAACACACGGGTACCCTACATAAATCTTATCTTGATCGGAAGAATATAAAGCAATGTTTATAGAACGTAGTGGCAAGGGACCGAATATAGTTTTACTGTCCGGTTGGGCGATGACTCGTTATTGTTGGCATCAGTTGATACCGGTTTTGGAGAAGCACTATGAAACGATACGAGTGGATCTACCCGGACACGGCGACGGCTGCGGTAGTTGCTTTTCCTTTTCCAGAATGGACGAATTAATTACCGAGCTGTCCGATCTATGCGAGGCGGGAGCCACATGGGTCGGATGGTCGCTGGGCGGACTGCTCGCACAACATGTCGCACAAATATATCCGCATAAAGTCAAACGCCTGATTTGTGTCGGAAGCGCAGCTTGTTTTCTGCAGAAAAACGACTGGGCGGAAGGAATCTCGGAAGAGAACTTTAATCAATTCTTGAAAATCTTCGAGGCCGATAACTCCATTGCACTAGAACAATTTCTGACTTTGCAAGTCGTAGATTCCGAAAACGCAAATGAAACTTTTAAGATATTAAAACTACTACTATCAAACAACTACGAACCTAGAGAATTAATCGCTGCCCTCGAACTACTGCGCAGCCAAGATATGCGTAAAGCGATTGCCAATTATAAATGTCCGGTATTATTCATCGGCGGTGATGCCGATAGATTAGTGAGTGCAAACAACCTTAAAGCATCCTCTACGCTCGCCTCTCGAGGAGAAGTTAATATCATTGCAAAAGCGGGACATGCTCCGATGATCTCCCACTTTGAAGAGTTTAGCGAGCAATTAATCGAATATCTGGGTAGAGCCGATGCATATCAATAAAACGGGGGTGGGTCGCTCTTTTAACAACGCTGCCGAAAATTACGACAGCTACGCAGGCTTGCAACAAAAGACCGCTTGCGACTTAATCGCTTTGGTAGAAGAGTATGCGCCGGATGCGCGTATAGCTATCGATGTAGGCTCGGGAACAGGCTACGGTGTACGGCTACTCAATAACAAGCTCCCCGATGCGATGGTGGTTGCCGTAGATATAGCACCGGCAATGATACAACGATCTTCCGGTGTACATAAAGTCTGTGCCGACGCAAACCAACTACCGTTTAAGCGTACATGTGCCGACCTAATCTATTCGAGTGCTTTCGTGCAATGGTGCGATACACCTAAACAGCTGTTTGCACACTTAGCGGAATTGCTCATTCCCGGTGGCTGGTTCATTTTTTCTACCTACGGTCCTAAAACCCTGCATGAATTAAAAACGAGTTGGGCGGAGGTAGACAACTTCCCGCATACATTGGAATTTCCATCGGCTGCAAAACTAAGAAAGATACTTGCGATGAGCGGCTTTATAGTCTACAACTGCAGACGCAGCATGGAGATTGTTTATTACCAAGGCGTCGATGCCTTACTCGGTAATCTTAAAGGTTTGGGGGCACAAAATAAACGCAGCGACCAACGACAAGGATTAACACCGTCATCTAAACTGCAACGGATGAAAGACTATTATCAAAAGCACTACGGCATACAAAATTTAGTGCCGGCTAGCTACGAGATCCTACTATTCTCGGCTCGTCTACCCCACCATAAATAAACTATGGCTCGTTCGAGCAAGTAAACTTATGCTCTTTTTGCACTGATTTGTCCAATATGTCATGGCATCGTACATGGCATTGTAAATTAGCGCATATGAGGTATCATACAGCTTGAACGGCCTTGTAACATCAAGTCAATAAGTCGTTTTATTTTCAAATATGCTATTTAATGTTGCTTTTAGGAGAATAATTTGCTTATTAAACCAGAACAAATTCGTGCAGTTCGTGCTTTATTAAAGTGGTGAGCTTCCGACCTTACCGAACATGCAGGGCTAAGCTTCGCTTCCACTCAAAAGGATAGAGCAAGATCACGGCACAGACAGAGCATCTGCAAAAAATGTTGAAGCTGTGCGGAAAGAACTGAATGATGCGGGAGTAGATTTTATACCTGAAAATGGTTCTGGAATTGGGGTGAGATTAAAAAAGCAACCTCTGAAAAAGGCTTCATAATTTGAGGAGAGAGTTAAATGAGTAAATTATGGATATTGCTATTAAAGCCACAGGTATGGATTGCAAAAGTTTTACTAGCCTTTCTTGTTTTTGGCTTCTTTTCACTTGTTTTTTTGGATTACCTCCAGCCAATTAGGACATTTTTGGACTCGGATGATCTCTCTTTCAAAATCGGAGAAGCACGCTTCTCTGCGTACCTAGTGATTAAAGCAGCGATCACTGTGATGATGCTCTTTTGGTTTGCTGTTATATTTTCTGAATTTTGCGAAAAACGCATCAAAACCATTAAAGGCATCAAAACCAGTAATAAAATACTTATCACTAGGGCACTTCAGGTCTCTATATATTTCTTTGGATTCATTATCGGACTTGATGTGCTGGGCATAGATTTGACAGCCCTCGCTATTTTTAGTGGTGCCGTTGGTATCGGGATTGGTCTCGGCCTGCAAAAAATCGCATCTAACTTCATTAGCGGTTTGATCTTATTATTTGAAAAATCAGTTGAGAATGATGACTTGGTAGAACTTGCCGATGGCACTTATGGCTTCATACGGCACACAAGTGCACGCTACACATTGATTGAAACCTTTGAAGGAAAAGAAATTATGATCCCCAACGAAGATTTTATCACCAGCCGTGTCACAAACTGGACATTTAGCAACAACAAAGGACGTGTGGAAATCAACATCGGTGTTTCGTATGAATCCGATATCGAAAAAGCCATGGAACTAATCCTCGAGGCTACCAGAGAGCATCCTCGTTGTGTCAATGACCCTGAGCCTACCTGCTATTTAAGAGAGTTTGCTGATAGCTCCGTTAATTTCTTGCTCTTTTTCTGGGTTGCGGATGTCACCGAAGGGCGTTTTGAACCTCAGAGTGATGTGATGCGAAGTGTTTGGAAGAAATTCAAAGATCACGATATTGCCATCCCTTACCCACAAAGGGATCTTCATATAAAAAATGCAAAGGCTCCTAAATGAATGAACATATTTTATTAGCATATGGCTTTGACGGCAATCGTTTTAGTACAAGTGATGATCTTTAGACGAGTTTAATGGTTTTGATATGAATTCAGATAGTATTTTGCAAATAGATGGTATTTGTATCGAAGCCGGGGAGCGCAAAAAGATCAACATAAATGTTGCCCGCCTTTATGACTTTACAGAGATGAACATCCCTGTGGAAGTCATGAGAGGTCACGAAGATGGACCTCGATTATTTGTATGTGCAGCGATACATGGTGATGAAATTAATGGCACTGAAATCATAAAGCGTCTGCTAAAACACAGGGCACTTAGGAACATAAAAGGCACTCTTATTGCCGTGCCAATTGTTAATGTATTCGGTTACAATACCAAATCGCGTTATTTGCCTGATCGACGAGATCTGAACCGTCACTTTCCGGGATCAGAGCAAGGTTCGCTTGCCGGTCAATTAGCTCATACGTTTATGACCGAAATCATTGATCAATGCACTCACGGTGTTGATTTTCATACGGGCGCAATTCATCACTCAAACCTCCCGCAAATTCGTGCCGACTTGGATGATCCTAAAACAAATGAGCTCGCTCATGCCTTTAACGTACCGGTGATGATTAATTCCAAACTGCCCGACGGCTCATTGCGTGAGGCTGCGAGAGAGCGCAAAATCCCAATACTTTTATTTGAAGGAGGCGAAGCACTGCGTCATGATGAACATGTCATCAAATCCGGCCTTAACGGCATCCTAACGCTCATGAATGAAATCGGCATGATTGATTTTGATAAGAGGGAAAAAGCCGAAGATGATCAACTTTTTATTGCTTTATCCAGTACATGGATTCGTGCTCCACAGAGTGGGAGTTTGAGACAAATCAAATATATTGGAAACAGGGTCACGAAAGGTCAGTTGCTCGGGGTTATTTCAGATCCTTTCGGTGTTAACAAGGCGGAAATCAGAGCAAGTTGTACGGGTATCATCATTGGTGCCGTCACGATGCCATTGCTCAATAGAGGCGATGCTGTTTTTCACATAGCATCCTTTGACAATTCCAGAGAAGTAAAAGAACAGGTTGATGATTTTCTTGATGAGAATCTAGAGCCGGTAAAACCATAATAATGAGATAGGATATGACGAACAAAATTATAATAGGAAAGGAAGAGTGGTGCGGACTGAACGAGCTGGGACTGCCGGCGATTAAAGCACGGGTGGACTCGGGAGCTAAAACATCATCACTACACGCATTTAATATCCATCAGTTTGAGGAAGATGGGAAACGCTATGTGCATTTTGACATCCATCCTATTCAGAATGACCGCAAAACCATTCAAAGCTGCCGTGGTTTGGTCGTTGATAAACGTGAGGTGAAAAGCTCAAGTGGCGATAAAGAGCGTCGCCCGGTGATCAAAACACCAATTACGCTCGGTAATGAAACATGGGAAATTGAAGTCACGCTCACTAACCGTGACCCAATGGGTTATCGTATGCTTATCGGGCGTGAAGCGATGACTAATCGCGTATTAATCGATCCGGATAGTTCTTTCTGTCTTGGTACGGTTTCCACCGATGAAGTGAAAAAACATTATGGTACGGTAAAGCCTAGAGAAAACGGTCTGCGTATTATAGTGCTTGCCAGCAACCCGGAGCTTTATTCGAACAAACGTTTAATTGAAGCAGGTGAGGAGCGTGGTCACGAAATGCGCTTTGTAAACATCAGTCAGTGTTACATGAACATCAGCTCAGACAGACCGGAAGTGCATTATCGTGGAGGTCAGCTATTAGATGATGTAGATGCTATTATCCCACGCATTAAACCTTCAATGACATTTTATGGCTGCGCTGTTGCTCGTCAGTTTCAATCTACCGGAGCCTACTGCCTGAACGATTCAGTTTCCATTTCCCGATCACGCGACAAGCTACGCTCGTTGCAGCTACTATCTACCAAAGGAGTTCCTATGCCGACAACAGGCTTTGCAAATTCTCCGATGGATACTTCTGATATTATTAAAATGGTAGGCGGTGCCCCTTTGGTAATCAAGCTATTAGAGGGAACACAGGGAAAAGGCGTAGTGCTGGCTGAAACAGCGAAGGCTGCAGAAAGTGTGATCAATGCCTTCAAGAGCTTACGAGCCAATATTTTAGCTCAAGAGTTTATTAAAGAAGCGGATGGCAAGGATTTACGATGTTTTATTATAGATGGTAAGGTAGTTGGTTCCATTCAGCGTGAGGCTGCGGCAGGAGAGTTTCGTGCTAACCTTCATCTTGGTGGATCTGCAAGTTTTGTCAAGATTACCGCAGAAGAGCGTAAAATAGCAGTAAATGCTGCTAAAACTATGGGGCTTCAAGTGGCAGGTGTTGACATCATACGCTCTAAGTCCGGACCCAAAGTTTTGGAGATAAACTCCTCTCCTGGATTGGAAGGAATTGAATCTATCACTGAAAAAGACATAGCGGGTATGATGATTCAGTGTATTGAGCGCAAGCTAAGAGAAGCACCTTAAGATCTTCGTTTATAAACTGTTCATCATGAACCGATAAACAAAAAAACACTCACTAGCAGAACCAGCTCCACACCATTACTTATCCAAAAGCCGTAATCATATTTTCGGATTTTTTGCTCATAATTTATAAAATCAATTTATTTGACATTCTTGCATAGATTAGTAGATAATCAATAGCGAATTTAAACTGAACTAGAGGTTTATTAAATCTTCATTCCCTGAACAAGTAAAGTGGGTCGTATAGGATTCGAACCTATGACCATCGGGTTAAAAGCCCGGTGCTCTACCAGCTGAGCTAACGACCCACCGAAAACATCGGTGCCGAAATAAAGCGCAAAACCGCCTACTCGGGAGGCAACCATGCTTTTCCAGCGATGAGTATAAAAGCATTTTTATTATTGTCAAATAATAATGGCAATTTTAATATAAAATCCTCGTTATCGGGGAATATAAAGTGATTCCTTTTAGGATCGGATAAATAATGATGTCGGAATACCGACTAAAAATGCATAACACGAACGGGTATCCTAATTTCACGATACAGCTTTCGGTGTCGTTGCAGGCAGATCAATGCCTACCAGTCTCATTCGCGCACGGACTACGGATAAGATCGATTACTTGGATGTATTATGATTGTCTTTCTTCTTGAAACGATCTATGAAATCCCAAATAGCAGTTAAAAATTTCATTGTGATCCAACCAGCAGCCGAAAATTGTATAAGAAAGCCCAGCCATTGAGAAATCGGGTTGTTTGTTTCTATTCCTAACTCCGCTAGGAACATACCGAATATTCCTATCGCTATTGCTGCGAGTAATTCAGTAAAACTTACAGCATCATTGTTTGTGTTCCTTTGCCGATATTTATATTCAAAGGTGTCGGTTGTCTCCATTGATAATCTCCCTCTACAAACTCTTTCCACTATGTATGAGATATAGAGAACTATAACATAACACGATGCCACATACTTCAATTTCTTGACACCCTCTCCCCGTATCAGTTATATTTACATATACTATGACAGTTCAATGCTAACTCCCGGACATAAGCTGTTATAATTTAGACTTTAGAACCATCACATCAGTAGAGGTATTTTCATGTTTGATTTTTTAAAGAAAAAGCCCGGTAAATTTAATGTAACCATTGCCAACACAGGACAGACTTTCGAAGTGGAGGGCAAAATAAATCTTTTGCAAGCCGCATTGAATGCAGGCATCAAATGGCCCCACGATTGTAGGGTCGGGAGTTGCGGCACTTGCAGGTGTATCTTAAAAGAAGGGAAAATAAAGCCACTCAACGATTTTAGTTATGTACTCGACAAGGAGCAGACGGACAAGGGCATGATTTTAGCCTGTCAGAGTAGGCTGACTAGCGATATTACCGTTGAAGTTGATTTTGACCAAGGCGCATTGCGCTAAGCAATTCAGCTTCGGCTATTGCCTATAAAGTGCATTCGCCGTTTCCCGTCAAAACAACCGCTAGACGCAGATTTATTTTACTGCTGGTATTTTCACTGCCGGTTGCTTTTTTAATATCCCTCAAACAAGGCACCGTCGCCATAGAGTGGCAAGAACTTTTTTCGGTATTCGGCCTAGCTCAGCAATCGGTAGATAAAACTGCCCGTATTATCCTGTTGGAGCTTAGACTGCCCCGACTTTTAATCGTGGCAACTACGGGTGCAGCACTCGCTTTATCGGGTGCCGTGATGCAAGGGATATTCAGAAACGCACTAGCAGATCCAGCCTTGCTGGGTATTTCATCGGGCGGTGCCCTAGCCGTTGTTTTGATCCTCGTTACCGGCATCGCACCGTTATCGTGGACCGCCGAGAGTGCCTTGTTTCTACCTAGTGTTGCCTTCTTAGGTGGCATCGTCGTCGCCGTGTTTATTTATCGGGTAGCTCGACGACACGATTTTTTGGACAACACCGTCCTCTTGCTAATCGGCATTGCAATCAACGCACTGACTGCCGCAGCCATAGGTTTTATTACCTTCATTAGCACCGATGCAGCGTTGCGCGGTTTCATTTTCTGGATGTTCGGTAGCTTTGCCGATATCGATTGGACATATCTTTTTCCGGTTGTCGTATTGATGTTGCCTGCATTTATTTTTCTCTTAGGTATGGCGCGACCCTTAAACGCACTGTCGCTGGGCGACGAAGATACCGTCTATTTAGGATTTAATATTGAGCGCATTAAAAAAACGGCTTTATTGTGCGTTGCTCTATGCGTCTGCGTATCGGTTGCCGTCGCCGGCATTATCGGTTTCGTGGGGCTGATCGTGCCGCATCTGGTTCGCCTGGTTATCGGTGCCGATCACCGTTTTCTGTTACCGGCGACTGCCATAACCGGCGCATTGTTTCTATTGCTTGCCGATACGATTGTGCGTGTGATATTACAACCTTCCGAACTACCTATCGGAATATTAACGGCAATGGTTGGCGTGCCTTTTTTCGTTTTGTTGGTATTAAAACGATACGGTGAGAAATTATGACACATTATTTGACATCGCACGATTTGAGTTATCGTGTCGGGCGGGCTTGTCTGCTTGACCGAATCAATAGCCGCTTCAACAAAGGTCAAGTCAATATGTTGATCGGAAATAACGGTGCAGGTAAAACAACGTTGTTGCGCCTATTGGCGGGCTTTTTGAGGCCCGGTTCGGGCTCAATTTCCATAGACGGAGATAGTCTATCCGACCTCAACCTTAGAGAACTGGCACGTCGTCGGGCGGTATTACCGCAACACGACGCACTCAATACGGTTTTTAGCGTAGACGAGGTTATAAGTTTTGCCGAACTGCCTTTTAGCGATCAATCGGAAAATCGATACACTGTAGCGCATCTCAAAAAGTTAAAGGAGGAAATTATAGAAGCACTGGAAATTAAAGATTTACAAGATCGGTTATACCACACTTTGTCCGGTGGTGAGAAGCAGCGCGTGCGGCTTGCGCGCGTGATACTGCAAGCCAAATTAGGTGAACAAGGTAAAGGTTGGTTGTTACTTGACGAGCCGCTAACTTCTCTGGATTGGGGGCATTGCCATAAATTGCTCAATTATCTGCACCACCTAGCAACCGAAGGTTTAGGGATATTAGCGATAATGCATGATCTCAATTCGGTATTACAATACGCCGATGAAGTTTGTATGCTTCACCGAGGACGAGTGTATGCAACCGGACGCAGTGCCGATGTATTAAACGAAAAAAACATGAAAAATGTTTTTAATATCACTCCTGATTTTTGCAAACCACCCACAGGGGCAGAATAAAGCCGCCGATTGAACCGGTAGGTCAATCGGCAATTCAATGATATCCACCCCCAAATAGTATGCCGACACCATTACCGCACTCACCCATCAATTTATGAAAACCATAATTGGAGTGCGCGTAGCGGTTGAGATAGTACAAGTACAACACTTTAGGGAAGGCATACTAAGCTAAAGAGGAATAGTCTGCCTTACGGGTAGGAATCGTGATCGGTTGGTGCTATATCATTGTGCATCGCCGACCGGTGCGGCGAATGCATCGCCGGCGAGTTCGGCTATGTTGGCACCGGTTAAAGTTTTAAGAAACGCAAGCAGTGCTTGCTTTTCTTGTTGCTTAAGTGCTAACGCTTTAATCAGAGGGCTCAACCTAGGGTTTGGTATACCCCCTTTGTCGTAGAATTCAATGACTGCTTCCAAGGTTGTCAGTTGACCGTTGTGCATATACGGTGCGCTGAGTTCTATATTACGCAGTGTAGGCGTTAGGTATTTCCATAAATCGGTCGGATTTTCGCTCACTTCGTATCGTCCTAAATCGTTTCTCATAGTTTGTCGGCTTTGCGATACCGAATTGATTAATTCGCTTTTGACATCTACGAAAGTGCCCGGTGCCAGTTGCACGCGATAAGTCGAAGGTTCCTTACTCATCGCAATATCGTAACCCAGACCGGTATTATGTAGCGAGTTGTCGGTGAACAATGCGTATTCTTCACCGATTAAATGGCATGCGGAACAAGCCCCCTTGCCGGTGAATATCTCAAAACCAAGCTGTTCTTCTTCGTTCAACAGTGCCCTTTCATCACCGTAGTACCAGCGATCAAAACGGGAGTTTGCAGAGATTAGCGTGCGCTGATATTGAGCGAGTGCCATTCCTATGGTCTCCATAGAAGCCGAGCGACCGAATGCCTTTTCAAACAAACCATCATAATCTTTGATCTTGTTAATTTTTTGTATTACATAGCCTATCGAAGGATTTGCCATTTCGTTGCGTGCCAACATCGGTGTCCATACTTGATTTTCCAATGTGAATTCTCTGCCGTCGTGGAATAGCATCGTCTTATAGGCAACATTGAGTATCGTCGGCGCATTGCGCCGCACACTGCGACCTTCTACACCAACCGAAGTTTGGTGTTCGTTATTGGCAAAACCCATTTCGGGTACGTGGCAAATAGCACACGACATCGTGTCGTTGATAGACAGCCGCCTATCAAAAAATAATCGTCTGCCGAGTTCAATCCCTGTACGGTTGAGCGGATTGTCGGGCGGGTGTTGTACCGGCGGTACGCCGAGTTGTGAAGTGGTGGCTACTTTGTAAAGATCCGCTGCCACACCGATCCGTTCCATCAGGCTTTCGGTTCGGGTTGCATAATCGGATGACTCATAGCCGTCGCGCACATCACCCGAACGCGGTAATGTCTGATTTGCCGACCAAGCCACCGACAGTAATACAACGGCAATGATGCCACCGAAGGTGTTTAAGATAGGAACACGCCTATTCATCCGCTCACTTGCGGACGATTTTCTTGCAGTATGGTTTTGATATCGTTTAAGACGATATTCGGATGTAAATAACTAACGCTATAGATATTTCGTATATAGCCTTGTTTGTCTATTAAAAAGGATTTTAATACATGGGCAAAGTTTACTTTTTCGGTATCACCTTCTTTTTCAACGGTTTTGAATACAAACTGCCCGTATTCATCGAGTATAGGGTCTAGTTGTTCTTGCGAACGGGTTGTCGCGAATACCCACTCAACGGCACCGTCCTTCTTAAAATCCTCGCCGTAAGATTTCATCGCATCGGGGGTGTCCCTTTCCGGGTCAAAGCTCAATGTGATTAGGCGTATATCGCCGTTCATCGCCGAATTTTCTTTTAAGGTCTTATTCATCGAATGCATCACGAAGGTCGTCAAAGGACAGCCGTTGACATCCGAACAACTGGTATAGATAAAAGATAGCAACACAGCTTTGTCTCCTATATATTCGTCGAGATTCGCTTTATCACCATTGCTTAATAAAATCTCGCCGCTGCCAGCTTTTTTGATCCGTGGCAGTTTGTAGGTACCGACCTCGGGCGGTGTGAAATCCAATTCACCCCAGCCGGGGGCTAGTATTTCGGTTTTCTGCTCGGGAATCTCTTCGCTCTTCGGGATCGCTGGGGTCGTCGTTGCATATTGCCAGCTGAGCGCGGCTAAAATTACGATAACCGCAACGATGTAAAAACCACGTCGCATCATACATAAACTCCTTTATAATCCAAACAATTGCATGTCTTCTAATACTATAACTTTATATATAATACTATATTAGAACAAAAAATGTCATTCGCAATTTATCTATACGTTCGTCGTCATCTATCAATTATGATCTAAAGTTGAATGAAGCGAATACTTTCCTGAGTCTATAATGCAAGGTGGTATAAGTAAACGAATATTTATATCTTCTCGTAAAGCCAACGAGTTGAGCATTAAATCAATACCTCTACGGGAGCTAAGGGCTTTTTGACGCCATTTTATTGCCATCGATAGAGTTAGTATATAAGCCTTGGATGAGCTTACTTCGGTACTTCCCGTAGTGGAATACGGCTTGGCTATACGATGGTTCGGTGTCAGTTTATACCAAGATTTCATATCTTGTACGGGTATAGCCCCGATTCGTGAGGCATGACCGTAACTTTGAAACGGAATACTTTGTAATTTATGTATGAATTTTGTCCATACATAATGGACAAAATTCATAGTTATTCGCCTAAAGGTATATGGATTTAAGCAAGGAAAGTATTTCTTATAAAGCAAGAGCTTATATAAAAAGTAAAAAAACATATACGGTTTGGTTTCCCTTTCTTTATGCAAACTTTCGATTAAAGGCATGATGATTTCATTAACAACAGAAGAGCGGCTGGCAAGCATTAGTATATCCCAAGGTACTTTTTGAGCGTTAGCCAATACTTCGGGAAAATCAGGCAATATATAACCGTCATCCTCCAACACACAAGCCACGGGAATGTTATGCTTAATCATCAAATTATAAATTTTGATATGGCTTAATGTGCAAGCATGGCCTTTTTTGACATTTCTATATATATGCTCTACTTCGGATTTATCCAAATTCAATTGATTTGCAATTCGTGCGCGGTTTTCTTTACTTAGTAAATCATATTTATCAATTGCATCTACAAAGTGGCAGTTTAGGTCAAAGGCATCAAATTGCCTCTGTATATGTAGTTTTCTTTCAGGAGTACGTTTTAAGTTAATAACATAAATAGGAATATCCGACATGTATCGATGCCCCTAAATATGAGTAAACATGCTACACATTGCATCGCATGCTCAAATATTTTGTAATATCCCTCGTACGCTCGCTTCGGCATCACCGAACTGCATACGCGTGTTTTCCTTAAAGAATAGTGGGTTGTCAATGCCGGCATAGCCGGTTGCCATGCTACGCTTGAACACGATGACGGTGGACGCTTTCCAGACTTCTATAACCGGCATGCCGGCGATAAGGCTGTTAGGGTCTTCGGAGAGCGGGTTGACGATATCGTTGGCACCGACGACCATCACCACATCGATATCGGGCATGTCGGGGTTGATTTCGTCCATTTCCAGAACGATGTCGTACGGCACATCGGCTTCGGCAAGCAAGATATTCATGTGTCCGGGTAGACGGCCGGCAACCGGATGTATCGCGAACCGTACATTGATATTTTTTTCCCGTAACAATTTGACAAGTTCACTAATCGCATTTTGTGCGCGTGCCACCGCCATACCGTAGCCGGGGACAATCACAACCGCAGATGCTTCGTTAAGTATTCGAGCGGTTTCGTCGGCGTGTATCTCTTTGATATCGCCCTCTACATCGCCACTGATACTTCCGCTACTACCGAAACCACCGAGTATTACGCTAATAAAGCTCCGGTTCATTGCACGACACATGATGTAGCTTAGAATAGCACCACTGGAACCTACCAAAGCACCGGTGATGATCAGTAAATCGTTGTTCAGCATAAAACCGGTCACCGCAGCCGCCCAACCCGAATAGCTATTCAACATCGATACGACGATAGGCATGTCCGCACCGCCGATTGCAGCGACCAAAAAAACGCCTAACAGCAAGGCCAGCGCAGTCATTATCAACAAGCTGATCCATGCGATATCGGCATCGGCAGCTAAAAACAAGTAGCCCAAAATAACCGAAACAATAACAATGGCAAGGTTGATTAGGTGTCGCGCCGGCAACATCAACGGTTTGCTTGAAAAAACGCCTTGCAGTTTTCCGAAAGCAACGATCGAGCCGGTAAAGGTTATCGCACCGATGAATATGCCCAAATATATTTCCACCGAGTGTATCGTGTGTTCAACACCGGTGTATTGAATCGTCGGATCCAAGTAATTTGCATAACCCACCAATACCGCCGCAACCCCGACAAAGCTGTGCAACAAAGCAACCAGTTGCGGCATCTGCACCATTTCCACGCGACTGGCAACGAAAGCACCTATCGCAGCACCGACAAGCATAATCGGTAACAGATACTCCCAGCGTATTACCGCTAATGCTGCCAAGGTCATCGTCAAAGCGATGATCATTCCGGCGATGCCGAATAAATTTCCACGGCGAGCGGTTTCTTGATGGCTCAATCCACCCAAACTTAAAATAAAAAATACGCCGGCGATGACGTACGACATGGTAATCAGTCCTTGGCTAATCATCGTCTATAGATCTATTAACTCTTACGGAACATCTTCAACATTCGGTGGGTAACCAAAAATCCGCCGGCAACATTAATCATCGCAACGAACACCGCAACGATAGCCAACCATAAAACAACCGAAGTCGTGCTGACGGTTTGAACCAAAGCTCCGATGATGATAATTCCGCTGATCGCATTGGTGACACTCATCAACGGCGTATGTAGTGCCGGTGTGACATTCCAAATCACTTGCCAACCTACGAAACAGGCAAGCACAAATACGGTGAAATGCGCCATAAACGATTCGGGGGCTACCTGCCCCAAAGCCAGTAAAGCGACTCCGCCGATGACTAAATACAGCAAAGTCTTGAATAATTTTTTACGCGGCGATTCCGTGCTTTGCTCGGCAATAACTTCAGCCGCTTTGGGTTTTGGCGGTGGGGGTGGCGGTTGTGCACTCTCGGGCGGCGGCCAGAGTATCTCGGCTTTATGCGTTATTATCATACCGCGTACGATTTGATCTTCCAAGTCAATGACCAATTTGCCGTCCTTCTCCGGGGTCATATCGCTTAACAGGTGTTGTATATTGGCAGCGTAAAAACGGCTTGATTGCGATGCCATACGACTCGGGAGGTTGGTATATCCGATGATCGTAACTTCGTGCTTGACTACCGCCTTATCGGCTTCGGTCAACTCGCAATTACCACCTTGTTCGGCAGCAAGGTCGACGATCACACTACCGGCTTTCAATGCTTTAACCGCATCTTCGCTAATCAGTTGCGGTGCCGGTTTGCCGGGGATCAATGCGGTACTGACGATAATATCGACCTCTTTGGCTTGCTCCAAAAAGAGTTCACGCTCGGCTTGCAGAAATGCATCGCTCATTTGTTTGGCATAACCGCCACCGCCGCTACCCAACTCTTCCATATCAATCGTTAGGAATTCCGCACCCATACTTTCTATTTGCTGTGCGACTTCGGGCCGCGTATCGAAGGCACGCACGATAGCCCCCATAGAACGCGCCGCACCTATTGCGGCAAGACCGGCGACACCGGCACCGATGACCAATACTTTAGCGGGTGCTGCTCGCCCCGCTGCGGTACTTTGCCCGCCGAAGAAACGAGTAAAGTGATTTGCCGCTTCTAACACTGCGCGATAACCTGCGATATTCGCCATCGAACTCAATGCATCAAGCTTCTGCGCGCGAGTGATGCGCGGCACTTGATCCATCGCCAATACCGTTGCGCCTCGGGCTTTAAGTTTATCTACCAGTTCTTTGTTTTGCGCCGGCCAGATAAAACAAATCAGCACCGTATCCGCAGCGATTAATTCGGCTTCTTGCGGTGTAGGTCCCTTGACTTTTAATATGATGTCGCTTTGTTGCCAAAGCACATCCGCACCGGATGCTATTTCGGCACCGGCTTCTTTGTAGACATCGTCGCCGAAATCGGCTGCCTCGCCGGCACCCTGTTCGACAACGACCTGATAACCTAGTTTGACGAAATGACGTATGCTGTCCGGAGATGCAGCGACGCGACGCTCCGCGGCCTGAATTTCTTTTAGGACTGCTATTTTCATTTTGCTTAGAATTGATTAGGATTAGAGACGCATATAATAATCTAAAATCCGAATAATACCAAACCACTGTTCATCCTAATTCCACAGTAGGGTATGAAAATCGTATGGGGTGGTTTATTCCCCTCCTGTGGAGGGGTGGCAGGCGCAGCCTGACGGGGTGGTTTATTCCCCTCCTTCGGAGGGGTGGCAGGCTGTGCCTGACGGGGTGGTCTTCCCCTCCTGTGGAGGGGCATGGGCTTGCCCCTACGCGGGTCGTTCACATATCGGTTAAGCCGATAGAAAATCGCTTTAGATAAGCCCTTACTCCGGTAATATAACGTCTACTCAAGTGTAATGTATCGGTCGTACATTTGAGACTCAACCGCAACCGTTGATTGTCGTCTCGATTCAGGCTTTTCATGTAGACTTTATTCACCAGAGTACTACGGTGTACTCTCATCAGAATATCACTAAACTCTTGTTCCAGATTTTTTAGCGTTTCGGTTATCAAATGCGATCCGTTAATGTGTTTCACCATAGTATATTTTTGTTCGCTCTTGAAATAAATAATATCTTCCAACGACACCAATTCCAGTTGATTGGCGATGCGGCAATAGATATGACTGCGGCGATCTCGTTTGTATAGTCCTACCTCTTTAACACCCCTAATGATGTCGGGTTGCCGCAGCTGCTCCAGTTTTTCTTTGAGCTGATGGCGCGCGATAGGCTTCAATAGAAATCCCCTAGCGTTCACCTCAAAAGCAGAAAGCGCGTGCTGGCGATATGCCGTAGTAAAAACGATCTGCGGCGAGTTGGTGCCTTTGTTCATGTGTCGTGCCGCCTCCAGACCGTCCATCACCGGCATGTGGATATCCATTAGTACTACATCTATATCCAAGACGTTTACCTTTTCGATTGCATCGAGACCGTTGTAAGCACAAGCCCTAACATAACAACCAGGTATCTCCGATACAAGTTGAATTAGTCTATCGCAGGCGTGTTTTTCATCATCGACTATCATGATATTCATCATCTTAAACCTCCTTTAGGTATATTAATTGTTGCTCGATATTCCGTTTCGCATTGTTCCTTCTTGAAGCTAAAATCATCTCCGTAGACAAGTGCCAAACGACGCTCTATATTTGTCTGCGCCACACGATTACTTTGGCGCGGATTATTGCTACCCAAGCTATCGCTATGCGGCGAATCTGAAGGTCGGGAATTATCAATAGGATTACAAACTTGGATAATTAAACGATTCCCCAGCGTGTATAGAGATATCGCGACAATGCCGCCTCCCAAAATATTCTCTATGCCGTGATAGATTGCATTCTCAACGAGCGGTTGCAGGATGAATGACGGCACTTTGATTGAAATATTCGTATTGCGATCAAGAAACCAGCTAACCTGCAATCGCTCTTCGAGCCTGTATTTTTCTATTTCTAAATAGCACTTCACCAAAGCTATCTCCTCTTCCAAACTAATATATGTATTTAGGAACAACATCTTCCTTAATAAAATTGCGAATTTCTCTAGATTAACCTGAGCTAACTCAGGATTTTCTTGAATCCGACAAACGGTAGTATTTAGGGTATTGAATAGAAAATGATGGCGTATTTGGTTAAATAATTGAAGCGGTTCGCTTTTCAGCATCGCGCTCAGCCAATTTCTGAAACCGTGCATTAATACAACGCTCAATAGTCCGTCTATCATCGCAACGGCAACAGAATTTAATTGCATCAAGGGGGCAGATGCAAAAATCGTCGTCAAAACGGTAAAAGCCTCAACTGCAAAATATGTAAATAAGCCGGTAATAACGCCACCGCTTATATAGACTATGACTGGTAGAGGGTTGCGGTATATATGCCAAATACAGACAGCTTTCAAACAAGCCATAATCTGTAGAACCAAGACCAAAGCCGAATAGATAACGATATTATGGATGCTCCAATCTTGTATTGTTAAGCCTAGAAAAGCTGTTTCAAATAATGCCGCTATGCAGAATAAGGCAACAAAAACATGTAGATTTGAATATGCCTTATTTTCATTCGTTTTAATCCCCCTCATGATCCTTCTCCTAACTACACAGTTATTCAGTATCTATAAGGCAGATGCACAGAATGTTGCAGCAGACCTTGCAATGGTTAAGCGATGCAATAAAGCATATCGCCTAACTTCTAAAAACTATATAGGATAATCGCTTATCTGCGACAAGGGAACATGCCCTTGCCTAAAAAATTTAAGCGAGTAATAGGGAAAAATTTAATTAAAGCCGATTAGTAGGTTTTGAAGCACACCTTTAACTTACGATTAATAGATGCGAGAACGGCAACTCGGCACACTATTTGTACATAGATGCGGTGCGCATTGATCGGAATGCGATATGCCGATCGAGCACCACGCTACGGATATATAAGTTCCGCTCTACGATTGAATTTGAATGCCTCTTCGGTATTGCCGTCAACCGCCGGGTGTTCTTCGCCGAAACTAATCACCGAAATACGCGAACCGTCTATGCCATGCGCTTCCAGTATAGTACGCACTGAATTTGCCCGATATTCTCCCAATGCCAGATTGTAACCACCGGTGCCGCGTTGATCCGCATGTCCTTCTATGCGCAACACAATCTCGGGGTTTGTTTGCATAAAACGGGCATGGCGGGAGAGTATTTCCCGGGCATCGGGTTTGACTTCCGACTTATTGAAATCAAAATAGATAACCGTATATCTGAGTGCCGGATCGGCTTCTGATGCTTGTGAGTAAGCGACATTTGCAGAACTACCCGGGTCGGTGCCGTATAGTTCTTCCACAGTACCGGCAATATCGGGACTAAAGGGCTTGATTTCGATCGGCTGAGTTACAGCTTCGGAAACCTCCTTTTCTTCTGCTTCGGCAGGTGCGTCCATAGTTTCCTCCGGCTCCATGTCCACTTCCGGTTCTTGGGCGGACTCAAACTCTATCTGTGTAGTACCTGCACAAGCACTTAAAAGTACTGTGAACCACAGCAATACGAAAATATTTACTAGGTAAGATTTATCCATGTTTATCCTCTCATCTTTAGCTTCCAAGACTCAATATTCTAATCTACTTGCTTGCGCAAGAATGCCGGAATATCGAGCAAATTATTATATTTATCGTCTTCGGGCTTGGTCAATGCCGGCGATTGCGGTGCTTCGGAAGATGACGCACTGCCACCTTTTATGGTTTTGAGAGGCATCGGTTCGGATTCTATCTCTAAATCGGCATCGGCCACGAGATCGCTTTCTGCCTCGGTATCGGCTTCTATACCGGTTGCAATCACCGTAATACGCAAGGTGTCACCCATAGACTCATCGGATACAACGCCCATTTTGAAGTTGGCATCGGCGGTGGTTAACTCCTTAAAGCCTGCTCCTATCTCTTGAATCTCTCCGATTTTAATATTAGCACTGCTGATATTGACGAGTAGTCCGCGTACATTATTCAAATCCATGTCTTCGAGTAAAGGATTTTGAATTGCAGCGAGCATCGCTTCGTTTGCACGCCCTTCGCTTTCTGCCGTACCCGAACTAATCATCGCTCTACCCGGCTCGGACATCACGGTCTTTATATCTGCAAAATCCAGATTGATAGAGCCTTTACGAGTAATCAACTCGGCAATACCTTGCACTGCACCATGAAGTACATCGTGTGCTTTATCCATAGTAGCCTGCAATTCGGTATCGGGACCGAATACCGAGCAAAGTTTTTCGTTTGAGACGATAATCAACGAATCAACATATCTGCTTAACTCGTCGATACTTTTCTCGGCGATATCCATACGCCTAGCCTGTTCACATTCAAAGGGTTTAATTACCACCGCAACGGTCAATGCACCGAGCCCTTTTGCAATTTCTGCAATCACCGGTGCTGCACCGCTGCCGGTACCGCCACCCATACCTGCGGTAATAAACACCATATCGGTCTTCTCGATGATTTGGCGTATTTGATCGGCATTTTCCTTTGCTGCGTCTCGCCCCACCTCCGGCTTGCCGCCGGCACCCAAGCCTTTGGTTAGGTCGGCTCCCAACTGTAAGCAGTTTGCTTTGCTACTCGACAGAGCCTGCATGTCGGTATTGGCACAAATAAACTCGACACCCTCGAGATTCTTGGACATCATATAGTTGACGGTATTACCGCCGCACCCGCCGACACCGATTACTTTGATAACGGCACCTTCGGGTCTTTTATTTTCTATAAGTTCAAACATTTTCATTTCTCCTATAAGTTAAAAATATCGGATTAATAATGGTATTGAAACCAACGCCACGCTTTTAACCAAGCGGTTTTGAGACGACTACGCTCCGACTTATTTATCTCCACATATACCGTTGAGTCTTTTGCGTAGAGTAATAAACCGAAACCGGTCGCATAAATCGGGTCTTTGAGATTGTCGGTGGTACCCTTCAGTTGCCGAGGACTACCCATGCGCACCGGCATATCAAAAAAATCCTTTGCCAAATCGCAAACGCCCTCCAGTTTGGAACCACCACCGGTTAACACGATACCGGAAATTACATCTTGCTCGAATTTTTTTTGTATGTGTTCTTGTGTTAATCCGAAAATTTCATCGTACCGAGCTTCTATAATTTCTGCTAAAATTTTCCGTTTACAATTTATTGCCGAGGTGTCATCGGACAATGCGTGTAGTTCTATGGTTTCGTTGATGTTTTTAATGCAGGCTTTGGTGCACCCGTACTTGAGCTTTATTTCTTCGGCATGATTGGGAGGTGTGCGCAAGACTTTCGCGATATCGTTGCTTACATGGTCGCCGGCAACCGGAATAACCCCGATATCTATAATTTCTCCTTTGGTATAAATCGCAATATCGGTCGTGCCGCCACCTATATCTATCATGCAAACTCCTAATTCACGCTCGTCGGTAGTCAACACCGCCATCCCGGAAGCAACCGGCTCAAGCACCATTTCTTCTATGTTGATTCCACACTGCTCTACGCAGTTTTTGATATTGCGTATTTGATATTTACCGCCGGTAATCATATATACTTTTGCTTCCAGACGACGGCCTGCCATGCCTTCGGGGTTTCTGATTCCCGACTCGCCGTCTACCATAAATTCTCGGGGAAAAGCATGCAAAATCTCTTGATCACCGGCAACGGGTATTGATTTAGCGGTTTCAACCGCATTGTTCATATCGAATTCCGAAACTTCTCCGTCGAGTATAGGTGCTGCATCTTCACTCAGTATGCCTTGGATATGTTCACCGGAAATGCCCACATGAGCTGAGGTTATCCCCTCCTTCTCATCAAGCATGAGTTCGGCTGCCTGTATAGAACTTTGTATAGAATCGACCATCTGTTCTATATCAATGACTATTCCCTTTCTCATACCTTTAGACGGACAAACTCCGGAAGCGAGAATTTTAAGCGAGCCGTCCTCTGCTACATCGGCAACCAAAGTTGCAATTTTGTTGGTTCCTATATCGATCGCCGCTAACATGCCTGCGACCCTCCGTCTTTTTTCCAGCGCACCGCAAAACCGTCTAAATATCTCAAGTCTATGCATACAACACGATGTATATGATCGACGAAACCGGCTTGATAAGCAGCTATAAATCTTTTGATGCGCTGTTCAAAAAGATGTCTGCCTAAAATCAAGCGAGGTGCATTCTCCAACTGCACGGTATAAGTTCGGCTTTGATCTTCTCTCAAGTAAATTACGCGTAAACCGACGGGGGCTAACCAATCGGTCAACCGCCGATAGGAAGCAAGCAGATCCTTTTCACGACCCGCCGCAGCATCGAATATAGGCAAATTATCGTTATCGGTTAAGTGCGGTCTAAATACCTCGCCGCTCTTATCCAACAAAGCCTGTCCTCCCCAATACGCAACCGCTTCGCGTTCTTGTATGGTCAGAATTAGTGTGTCGTCGCGCCAACTACGTTTAATTAGAACATTCTTAACCCACGGCAAATCTTTTAATATTTTTGCTATCACATCCATCTCGTCCCTGCCTATGGAATGACCCAGAAAGGGATACAACAGTTGCTCTATTTCAAAGCGATCCACCCGTCTATATTCACCTTCCACGCGTACATGTTTAATCTCCTTAAATAACAATCTATCCCAATCTATATCTAGCTGCTTTGCCACGACTAAAATTGTAACCAAAACAGAAATCAATATGCCGTACTGGCAGTATCGCGCGAGTTGATATCTTAGGGACTTAGGCTCGCGGTATTGCACATAAGACATTGAGTAATTCATAATTTCTCCTTTTTGGCCGTTGCCAATATCTTCAATACCAGTTGTTTGAAGTCTATGCCTGCCGCCTTGGCAGACATCGGCACTAAACTGTGACTCGTAAGACCGGGTACCGTGTTGACCTCAAGTAGCCAAAATTTACCTGCGGCATCGCGTACGACATCAACCCGTCCCCATCCTGCAACGCCTATCGATTGACACGCATGCAAACATAAGTTTTCCAGTTCCTCAAGAGCTTGTGACGACAAGCCACAAGGGCAATGATAGCGAGTTCCGTGGTCTTCGTATTTTGCAGCATAGTCATAAAATATACGAGATGTCTGCAACCGTATCGGCGGCAAGATTTTGCCTTCCAATAAGGTCACCGCATACTCGTCGCCCGTCACCCAAACTTCTGCAAATAGTGTTTTTGAAACCGCAAAGGCGGCGGATAGTGCCTTATCAAAGTCGTCCGGATTTTCTACCTTAGAGACACCTATGCTCGATCCCTCACACATCGGTTTAAGCGCAAAAGGTAGACCGATTTGTGCGGCAACAGCTTCCATATCCGAGTGCTTGTCGACGATAACAAAAGGCGGTGTAGGCAGTTTTTGCGATAACCAAATTCGTTTGGTGGAGATTTTGTTCATAGACAAAGCCGAAGCAAGTACGCCGCTACCGGTGTAAGGTATATTGAGCATCTCGAGCATACCTTGCAAAGTGCCGTCCTCTCCACCTCGCCCGTGTATTGCAATAAAGGCATGATCATAACAACCGATTGACAAAGGCAATACGGTTTTCGGCGTGAGGTCATAGGCGATTGCGTCTACTTCCGAATCTCGCAATGCGGCAATCACCGCATTTCCGGTATCTAAAGAGATCATTCTCTCCGACGACCATCCACCCATAAATACCGCAACTTTGCCGAACTCAAGCATGATGATCTCCGATGATGATGACTTCCGGCTGCAGATGTACACCGCTGTGTTCCTTGACGACAGCCTGAATGTGCACAATCAATTCCTCTATATCGTTTGCCGTCGCCGAACCTTTGTTGACTATGAAATTTGCATGTTTTTCCGACACCATTGCATTACCGACGGTATGCGACTTCAAGCCACACTCTTCTATAAGCCGTCCGGCCGAACTACCCTGCAGATTTCTGAAAACAGAACCGCAACTCGGTGCATTGGTCGGTTGAGTCCGATTACGCATCTCAAGATATGTTTTGAGCTGATCGCGTAACTTGTCTTTGGTTTTTATTTTTTGAGGTCGTTTGAATTCGCCCGAAATAATACATTCATCTTCGAGCAAATCTACGAACCTATAGCCGACATCAATCTCGTTGCGCACCCGCTTTTTCCTTGTTCCTTGTCGATCGATGGTCTCGATCGCAACCGTATAGTCCCAAATCTCGTTACCGAAAGCACCGGCATTCATCTTAAGTGCGCCCCCCAAAGTGCCGGGGATGCCAACCATAAACTCCAAGCCCGGTAGACCGTTATTTACATAAAAACGCGCCAGTTGTGCACAACTCGTGCTTGCACCTGCGCATATCATATCTTCGCCACGCTGTTCTATCCAATTAAAACCAGTGCCTAAGCTGATTACGATTCCTCTAATACCACCGTCTCGAACCAACACATTGCTACCTAAACCTAGATAGAAAATCGGATAATCGGCAGCGCAATATCTTAGAAAATGGCTTAGTGCTGCGACATCGTCAGCCTTAAAAAAACAGTCCGCTGCACCGCCGACACGCCAGGTGTTCAGGCGTTTCAAGCTATGATCGAAATATAAAGAACCTTTAAGATTTTCGGTGTCGCACTGTAACATCATGACGGTATTTCCTCGGATGAAAAATTTTTTATAGCGAAGCGATCAACCAAATCCTTAGGGAGCTTGGAAATAGACCCGGCACCCATTGTTAATACGATATCGCCGTCGCGCACAACCGCATCGAGCACTTCGGGCACGCTTGCCATAGTATCGAGACAAATAGGAATCAGATGCCCGCGTGCACGTATTGCACGGCTCAGCGCATCGCTGTCCGCACCTTTAATCGGTGTTTCACCGGCAGCATAGACATCGAGCAAAATCAATTCTTCAACTTCGTTTAGAACATCGCAAAAATCGTTGAATAAAGCATGTGTACGCGTGTAGCGATGCGGTTGGAATATCAATACTTTACGCCGCCCACGCCATATATCGCCGGCAGTGCTTAGCACCGCTTTTATCTCGTTCGGATGATGTCCGTAATCGTCTATCAGGTGTGCATTACCGTGTGCCGTTTGTAGCATGCCGTAATTTTGCATGCGGCGCCCTATACCTTGAAATTCGGCTAAAGCCTTTGCAATTATCTTTATGGTCACGCCCAATTTGACTCCCACTGCAATCGCCGCAAGCGCATTTAACACATTGTGCCGACCCGGCAAATTCAGCATGAATTTATGTACCTCGGTCTCATCGGCGATGCTTAATTGAAAGTGGCTCGTCATATTTTCAAAGCGAATAGCCTCGGCAACAAAATCGTTGTCTTTGCCGAAACCGTAAGTTAAGCAACGACGACCGAATCGAGTTATCAGTTCTCGTACCACCGGGTCTTCGTTGCAAGCGATTACAACACCGTAAAACGGTAAATTGTGTACAAAATCTACGAACGCGTTTTGTAAAAATTCAAAATTGTTTTTATACGCCGCCAAATGATCGGTATCGATATTCGTAATAACCGACATCATCGGCTGCAAATGTAGAAAGGAAGCGTCGCTTTCGTCGGCTTCGGCAACCATGTAATGACTTTCACCCAAACGCGCATTGCCGCCATGACTATTCACTTTACCGCCGATGACAAAGGTCGGATCCAAGTCGGCTTTGGTCAAAATTGCTGCGATTAAACTCGTCGTCGTCGTTTTGCCGTGCGTACCGGAAACCGCAATACCGAAATGAAAGCGCATCAGTTCGGAGAGCATCTCGGCTCGTTTGATTATCGGAATATTATGCTCCCGTGCAGCGGACACCTCCGGATTATCGGAAGCAATCGCAGAAGATACAACCACAACATTGCACCCTTTAACGTAGTCTGCACGGTGCCCTATAAAGATCCGCATGCCGAGTGCCTCTAGTTTTGATATCGTCGTGCTATGCGCAATATCCGAACCTTGTACCTTGCAACCCATATTGCACAATACCTCTGCGATGCCGCTCATGCCGATACCGCCGATGCCTACTAAATGTATCGTACCCATGCTGTCGTAGACTTGTCTTAGGTTGTTATTCGTTTTCACACCGCCATCTCCGCAATACATATATCGGCAATCTTGCGGTCGGCATCGAGTGTCGCCGCCGCCTTGATTGCTTTGGACATCTCGAGTAGAGATTTTCTGTTGTTTACAAAACCCAGTAATAAATCGGCAAGCCTGACGGCCGTTAGTTGATCTTGCGGTACTAAAATCGCAGCGTTTTTGGCAACTAAATGACGAGCATTCGCAGATTGATGATCGTCAACCGCGTGAGGATACGGCACCAAGATTGCAGTGCGTCCCGCCGCAGAGATTTCCGCCAAGGTCATCGCACCGGCTCTACACAAAACTAAATCGGCCCAGCGGTAAAGCTCGTGCATTTTCTCTTCGAACTCAAAAGCTCTGTAGTGTACTTTTAATGCCTCTATGCGTGATAAAATTTCTTGCAAATGTCCTTTGCCGGTTTGATGTCTCACTTCGGGACGCTGCGTCTCGTCTATTAACGCAATCGCCTGCGGGACAATTTCATTCAAAAAATTCGCCCCCAGACTGCCACCGACGACGAGCAGATGTAGTCTGTCGTGTTCGATCGACTTTGGGTCCGGCGCATCGGCTATCATCTCGGTGCGTACCGGATTCCCCACCCACACGACCTCCTTGGACTTAAACGACTCGGGAAATCCACAAAGAATTCGTCGACTCAAAAATGCTAGGCATTTATTGGTTAAACCGGCGATCGCATTTTGCTCGTGTATGATCAACGGAATACCGAGCAAATAGGCAACGACGCCGCCGGGGCCGGTCACAAACCCCCCCATGCCCAGGACCAAAGACGGACGATGTCTGATAAATTGCAATAATATCTTCCAAAATGCGATGCTCAAAATCCACGGTGCCGTCAACCAATTCAATAAACCTTTGCCTCTCAAGGCTTTGACTCGCACGCCTACAAAATCGATTTCCTCATCGGGCACGACGCGAGACTCAAGCCCGTCCAAAGTACCAAGCCACAGCACATCTATGCGTCGCGCTTTAAGACGGCGACCGACGGCGATACCGGGAAAAACATGACCCCCCGTTCCACCTGCCATAATTACAATCAACGGGGTTTTAGCGGCCATACCGTACCTCGCCTTTGGTGTGATATGTAGATATAGAGACCTCGTAATTGATGCGCATCAATAGCACCACGGCAAGAATCAATGCCAGCAAACTGCTACCACCGGCACTAACGAAAGGCAAAGTGATACCCTTAGTCGGCAGATATCCCAGAACGACACCGGCGTTGATTAAAAACTGTACGAATATCCATAGACCGACACCGTAAGCATAAAAAGTATAGCTAAGAAATCCTCGTCGGTATGCTTTTTGCGCGATCAAAAAGCAACATCGGGTTAAGAAGTAAAACAATAAAATCAAAAGACAGACACTTATAATGCCGAGTTCTTCGGCAATGATTGCCAATATAAAATCGGTATGCGCTTCGGGTAAATACGATAGCTTTTGTATACTATCACCTAGACCGACACCGAACCAGCCGCCGTTTTTAATCGCAATCAAAGATTCTATCAGCTGATATCCGGCACCGAATCGATCCTGCCAAGGATCCATAAAAACGAGTAGGCGCTGCATCCTATACGGCTCTATTATCATCAGCCCCAACAATGTAAGACCACTTGCAAATGCGGATATCGAGAAAGGTATCAAACGCACCGGTGCTAAAAATAGCATGCCGAACATAATCACAAGGATTACCACTGCGGTGCCGTAATCGGGCTGCATTATGAGTAATACGGCAATGCCGGTTCCCACGGCCAGAGGCTTAACGAACTCCCACAGGCTGGTCGGAAGCCTCGTAAAATGACGGCCGATATAATCGGCGACGAAAATAATCATAAAAAGTTTTACGAACTCGGAAGGCTGTACGGTGAAAAATTGAAAGTCCAACCAACGGTGGCTCCCGTTAACTTCTTTACCTACTATAGGAGAGAATACTAGGAGGAGTAAGATAATAGATACGATGACCAGGACTAGAGAGACACCGCGGTTGAAAATCGTAGCTATCGGTACAAAACATATAATCGCAACTAAGATCAGCGATAACATAATGTAAAACAGTTGCTTAATCGTGTAATGGAACGCATCGTCGGCAACAAGTTCAAACGAAGCGGATGCGACCATCACCACACCCAAACCCAACAAGATCGCTATGCAGCAAAGCATAGACTTGTTATAGTCCACCAAAAAGTCGTGTTTGATAGTTGCATTTGTCATATTCTTATCAAGATAGTTTTTTATACGCAGATCTGAAAGCATCGCCGCGTTCTTTGTAATTGCGATACATATCCAAACTGGCGCACGCCGGCGACAACAACACGCAATCGCCGGGGCGGGCGGTGTCGGCAGCACACAGTACGGCTTGCGTCATATTCTCAACTCGCGTGTAAGGAACGCGACCCTTCATCGCAGCGGCGATTTGTTCGGCATCTTTTCCCAACAGCACAGCAGCGCGCACTTTGGTTTCGGCTAAATCGGCGAGTGGCTTAAAGTCGCCGCCTTTGCCGAGACCGCCGGCAATCAATACGACGGGTCTATTGATAGCGTGGAGTGCTGCGCAAGTTGCCGAAACATTGGTCGCCTTAGAATCGTCGTACCAATCTACACCGTTGCGGCATCCGATATGCTGCAAACGATGCGCCAAACTGTGAAAACCGGCAGCCGCACTGCGCATCGCATCAAAGGGTAAACCTAAGGCATATCCCATTGCAAACATCGCTTGGGTATTCAGCAAACCCACATCGCCCATCAATGCGATATCGGATTCGGAAATTAGTATCCGGTCACCATAAGCAATATGTCTAATCGCTTCTTTTTCTATCACTCCGAAATGACCGGACGGCGCGCGATCAAGTCCGAAACTAATCTGTCTCGCCGATTCGTGTATTTGCAGTGCGATATCTTCCTCTCTATTGACGACTACAACCGTACTATTTTTATGGATGCGTAATTTTGCATTACGATAATCGGCAAAAGATTCGTAGCGATCTAAATGATCGGGCTTTATGTTTAAGATTACCGACACACTAGGTTGCAGACTATAAATCGTCTCCAATTGAAAACTGGATAGTTCCAAAACATAAAGTTCAATGTCTTTGTGTTGTTCTAGTAAATCCAACGCCGGCATGCTGTACGGACGCTCGCCGGCTAGATTACCGCCGCTCGCAACATTAAGTCCTGCATACTTCGCTGCGTCCGCCAATAGCGAGGCAACGGTGCTCTTACCGTTGGTACCGGTGATCGCAGCGATCGGACACTGCGGCGCATAACGCGCAAACAACTCTATATCGCCGATAAATTGATCTTTTTTTGTATTCGCTTGCATCGCCGCCAAAGTTTTTAGGGAAACGCCGGGGCTCACTACGACCTGTTCGGCTTGTTCGAGATAAGCCGCTTTTATATCACCTGTATAAACCTGTGTCTCGGGGGCGAATTTCAATAGTGCCTCGTGTTGCGACGGATGCGCACTATTATCGGCAACCGCAAACGACATACCGCGCCGATGCAGAAAACGGGCAACCGATAGCCCCGTTATACCTAAACCGATAATCAGAAATTGATACGCTTGAGCCATCGTTCGATACATCTTGTTGTCCGACTACCTGATCTTCAATGTTGCCAAGCCGACCAACACCAAAAGCAAAGTAATAATCCAGAAGCGTACTATCACGGTGGGTTCGGGCCAACCTTTCAATTCAAAATGATGGTGTAGCGGTGCCATGCGAAAAATACGCTTGCCGGTTAAGCGATACGACGCGACTTGTAAAATCACCGAGACCGCTTCGGCAACGAATATGCCACCCATAATAAGGAGCAAGAACTCCTGTCTGACCAGGATTGCGATAATCGCAAGTGCCGAACCTAGGGAAAGTGCGCCTACATCACCCATAAAAACTTTTGCCGGATAAGTGTTGAACCATAGAAAGCCCAATGCAGTCCCTGCCAGCGCACCACAAAATACGGTCAACTCGGCTGCTTGAGGTAAATAGGGAAAATTCAAATAATCGGCAAAATTGGTATGACCGCTAACATAAGCAAAGATACCCAAAGCCGAGGCGATTAAGGCAACGGGCAGAACTGCCAAGCCGTCCAAACCGTCGCTTAAATTGACCGCATTGCTCGCACCGACGATGGTTAGATAAGCAAGCAATATAAACCATGCCCCTATATCTAAAACGACATCCTTGAAAAACGGGACTATCAGTTCTAATTCGGCAGGGTACTGCGCACTGCTATATACCGTATATGCAATAATAAAAGCAAGCAGCGATTGCCATAAAAACTTAGTTCTTATGGACATGCCCTCGCCATTCTTAATCTTAAAGTAATCGTCTATGCCTCCCAAAATACCGAAAGCTAGCATCGTTGCAAGGGCGATCATCACATAATAATTCAGGATATCCGCCCATAACAAAGTAGAAAATACAATCGTGACGATAATCAATATGCCGCCCATCGTCGGGGTGCCTTGCTTTTTATAGTGCGAGCGAGGACCTACTTCGCGTATGGTTTCGCCTATTTTCAAATGGCTTAGATAACGAATAACGCTCGGGCCGGCAATAGTGCTGATTAACAGCGCGGTGATCGCAGCAAAAACGGTGCGCAACGTGATATATTGCAAAACATTAAAACCGCTATGCAATTCCAATAAAAAATCCGATAAATGATACACGGTTGCCTCTTCTAAGAAACGGTTTCGTCGGTCGGCAACAATGCTGCCACTAATCGATCCATTTTTGCAGAACGCGAACCTTTAACCAATAAACTCACCCCGGGCTTCAACTGCGCTTTGAGCTGTGGTATTAGTGCGGCAATACTATCAAAGGACTCACCCCTCTCACCGAAGTGTTCAGCCGCTATTCGGGCATCGTCTCCGACCGCGAAGAAACGGTGTACATCCATGGACTTCGCCCGCTTACCGGCGCGTGCGTGCAGATCGGTGGATTCGTCGCCTAATTCCGCCATAGTGCCTAATGCCAGCCAGTGTTCTCCCGGTGCTTGTTTGAGCACCTCCAGGGCTGCATCCAAAGAGGCGGGGTTTGCGTTGTAACTATCGTCTATTAGGTGCGAGCCGTTTATACCGCTACGCACCGCCAAACGCCCGGGTACCGGGGAAACCGATTCTATACCGGCAACAATATCGTCTATACCGGCACCCGCTACATAGCTCGCCGCCGCCGCAGCCAATGCATTCGCTATATTATGCCGACCTAATAACTGCATGCGACAAGTGCGAGGCTTACCTGCCAAACTTAACTCTACGGTCGGTCCTCGGTGAGAGAGCAAATGAAAATCGGCTTCGGAAGCTAGACTGAATTCTACGATGCGTCGTTTTTCGATTCGCTGTAACCAATACTCGTAATACGCATCGTCTTTGTTTAAGATCGCCGTGCCCGATTTGCTCAAAGATTCAAATATCTCGCCCTTTGCTTCGGCAACGCCGTCCAGACTGCCGAAACCACCTATATGTGCGGCGGAAGCATTGAGTAACAAAGCGATATCGGGTTGTGCGATGCCGCAGAGTTTACGTATTTCGCCGTGATGATTGGCCCCCATTTCCACGACCGCAGCGTCGTGTTGTGCCCTGATAGACAACACGGTCAACGGCACACCGATATGATTATTAAAATTGCCGGGTGTTGCAACAACCTGTCGACAACGGCATAAAATACTTGCAATAATTTCTTTGGTCGTCGTCTTCCCGTTGCTACCGGTCAATGCCAAAATCGTGATCTTAAGGCGACGACACCACTGTGCCGCTAATTCGCTCAGTGCTTTTAGTGTATCGGATACGCGTATTTGTGCCAAAGGCGAGGTAATAGCTTCGGAGACCATCACCGCAGCTGCACCCGATGCAGCTGCCGTCTCTACAAAATCATGACCGTTAAGACGTTCCCCTTTGATCGCTACAAATAAATCTCCCGGCTTGGTCGTGCGGCTATCGATACTGATGCCTTCTATCGGTATATCGGCACCGTTTATTGCACCTTGCACCATCTCGGCAATCTCGTACAGATTCAACCATGCCATCGGTAGTCCTCGAGTGCTTTTTGTATGAAGTCTGCGTCGTTAAACGGCTTTTTAACACCCTTAACAATTTGATAACGCTCGTGCCCCTTACCGGCGACTAAAACCACATCACCCGGTGCCGCTTCTTCGATTGCTTTGCTTATCGCCCGTGCGCGATCGTGTATCACGCAATGTGCTCGGTTCTTCGTCATACCTCTTAGAATGTCGTTGCAAATTCGTTCGGAGTCCTCGCCTCTAGGATTATCGTCGCAAATTACTATGCGGTCTGCATAGCATTGTGCTATTTCCCCCATCAACGGACGCTTGCTTGCGTCTCGTTCACCGCCGCATCCGAATACGCAAATCAGATCGGCGGTAGCGTAATCCCTGCACGATATCAGAACCTGTTTCAATGCCTGTGGCGTATGTGCATAGTCTAGGAATACCTTCGGTAGATCACCGCCACCGAAACGTTGCATGCGACCGGCTACCGGGTGAATCTCGGATAACCGTTCGGCTGCCTCGTCCAATTGAAACCCATGGTTAATGAGCACCAACAGAGTTGCCAAGAGGTTGTAGATATTAAAGTTGCCGAACACACAAGTTTCTATATCTATAACTTCTCCTAAAAGAGAAACACGCAAAGCAAGACCCTGTTCACGGTTCTCGGCTTTGATTAAATAAGCGGCTACCATAGAAGATTGCTTTGAATAACTCAAAACCGTCACCTTTTTATGGCACGCATTGATCATTGCCTCGGCGTATTCGTCATCGGCATTGATTACCGCCGTCTTTAGACTGTCGTACTCGAAGAGCTTGCGCTTTGCAAGCATATACTTGATGCGCGAGCCGTGATAATCTAAATGATCGTGCCCTAGATTGGTGAATACGGCAGTATCTATCACCAAACCGTTCAGCCTTCCTTGTGCCAAACCGTGCGAAGAGGCCTCAACCACAACCTTGTCTATATTGTGCTGTTTTAATTCGTTGATGATTTTATGGGTGATCAAAGCATCGGGTGTCGTATGGGTAGATGTCTGCAAATCACCGAAGCAACCGTACCCCAGTGTTCCTATCAAACCGCACGGTTTCCCGGCAGCCGATAAACACTCGGCAACATAATGACTCACGGAAGATTTACCGTCGGTGCCGGTTACCGCAATAACCTCCATCGCATCGGAAGGACAATCGTAAAAGCGGCTGGCAATTAAGCCCATGTTCTTGCGCAGATTGGGTATTCTAATCATCGGTACCGTGGACGGATAGATTGAGTTCTCACCACCGTCCCAAACAACCGCTTTAGCACCGCGTGCTATGACATCGGACAGGAAATTCAAACCGTGTTGCTGCTCTCCTTCCAGTGCCATGTATAAATCACCTCGCTGCACCTCTTCGCTATGGTTCGCTATACCGGTCACCTCCACATCGTCTATATTCTTTATCCGCACCAGATCCTCCATCAACACCGATAATCTACATCTCTTCATCAATTGACACGATTAGTGGGCAATGCGGTATTTGAAAGATTTAAGTCCGGTAATTCGTCGTAATTGAAATTCATAAAACGTAATGTCGCCGACATGACATCCGAGAATACCGGTGCTGCCACCTTGCCTCCATAATATTCGCCGCCACTCGGTTTATCTATCACCACCACACAAACAAAATTGGGTTGCCGTAGCGGCGCAAAGCCTGCAAACACCGAGGTGTATTCGTTATCGTCCCCTCTATCTTCAACCGACTTTCTAGTTGTGCCGGTTTTACCTGCGGTCGTGAAACCTCTGACTTTGGCAAGGCTACCGGTGCCTTCCTTAGAGATCGCGCGGTGTAACATCTTTCTAATAGATCTTGCGGTTCCGGGCTTAAAAACTTGCTCCTTTCTGAAATAAGGGTTGTCTTTTAGAAAAGTCGGATTAGGCCGCCAACCGTCGTTGGCAAAGGTAGTATACGCCATTGCGAGTTGCAACAACGAGACCGACACGCCATAACCGTACGACATGACGGCATGATCCGTAGGACTCCACCTCTCGTGATATCTTAGTTCGCCTATGACTTCTCCGGGAAAAACCGTGCCGGGTGTTTCCCCGAAACCGACATCGGATAAATAATTCCACAAAACTTCGCGCGGCACCGTTTGCGCGATTTTGCTAATTGCCACATTGCTGGATTTGACTATGACACCGGTGATATCGAGCTTACCGTAATTTCTTATATCCTTTATTTGTTTGCTACCACTCAGCCGATAATACCCCGGGGTCGTATCTATTACCGTATTCTCTTGCAAGTAGCCTC
Organism: uncultured candidatus Poriferisulfidus sp.; assembly: GCA_965215125.1. GTDB lineage: Bacteria > Pseudomonadota > Gammaproteobacteria > Poriferisulfidales > Oxydemutatoraceae > SP5GCR1. The sequence continues at coordinate 732,244 of OZ244052.1, forward strand.
CGTCTATCGCTGCCGCCATAATCATCGGTTTCATCGTAGAACCGAGTTCAAAGGTGTCGGTCACCAATCGGTTGCGATGCCTATCGGCAAAGTCATATCGGCGATCGTTGGGATTAAACGAGGGATAGTTGACGGCGACGATAATCTCACCGGTTTGTGCATTGACTACAACAATTGACCCCGATTCCGCGTTGTGCTTCGCGATTGCACTCTGCAATGCACGATACGCATAATATTGAATACGCTGATCTATACTCAGTGTCAAAGTTTTCCCGTTTTTAGGTGCTTTGAGTAGTCTAATATCGCGTATTGTACGCCTGTTTGCATCTCTCATAACCTGCTTTAATCCGGGTATTGCGCGTAAATGTTCGTCGGTATTCATCTCTATACCTTCTATGCCCTTGCCGTCGACATCGGTTAAGCCGACAATGTGCGCGGTAATCTCGCCGGTCGGATAAAAACGTTTATAAACCGGATCCAAACGAAGCCCGTCTATTCCCAATGTTCTTAGCTTGTTCTCCATATACGGTTTAATATGCCGCTTGATGTATAGAAACCGTTTGCCATTTGCCGCCGCTAATTTTGTTCGTAATTCGTCTGCATCTATTTCTACCGCCTCGGCTATCGCTACTATGTTTTTATCGTCAAACCATAAGGGGTCTATCCCTGCCGAATAAACCGGTGCGCTAACCGCAAGTAAGGTGCCGTTCCGATCGGTGATGGAACCATCATAGGCTGGTATTTCTTTGGTGCTTAAATAGCGCATATTGTCTTTGTTCTCTAATTCAAGACGCGGGTCGTACTGCCAATATACCGCACGGCCGATTAATCCCAACGATGCTATAAAAAACACCGTCATCAGAAACATGCGTCTAAAATAATTATTAAACTCAGACGGTTCCTTGTGTCTCGAGTATTTGGCGTTTATATATTTCATCGCACAATAATCGGAATTTCTTTATACGGATATATCATTTCAAGTTCCGCCACCGACTTTTCTACATAGCCGGGCATGCGTAAAGTACTGTTCTCGGTCTGTAGAAGGCTCCATTCCGACTCTAGAATATCCCGTTCGCGTTGTAGCGATTCGGATTCTACGAAAGCCATGCGATTGAGATTCTTAACGGTTACGACCGCAAGTGCGAATATAAATATGCCTATGACTAGAGATACGATGATTAATCTGTCGGTGTGCAACCCGGTCATAATTTCTCCGCAACTCTAAGGCGCGCGCTACGAGCATTCGGGTTTCGCCTAAGCTCCTTATCGGCAGGCCTAATTAAATGATTGATTTTTCTAAGCCTTAAGGTCTCTGCAGGGTTTTTAGGATGCGGTAGACCGCGTACCGTTGCAGGCACCTGACTATATTTTTTAATAAATTGCTTGACGATGCGATCTTCCAAAGAATGAAATGCAATCACCGCAAGCCGACCACCACTGTGTAGCAAATCCAAAACACTATCCAGTGCTTCGGATAAATCTTCAAGTTCGCGATTAATAAAAAGGCGTATTGCAAGAAAGGTGCAGGTGGCCGGATGATGATTTCTTCCAGCCGAACCTGCAATTGTCCGAACTAGTTCACCAGTGGTCAGGAGGGGGCGACCACTAACGATTGCTCGGGCAAATCTTTTAGCCTGAGGCTCCTCCCCGTAAAACCTCAATACATGTTCTATTTCTTCTACACTTGCTTGATTTAGCCACTGTGCGGCAGTGATACCTTCGGAGGTGTCCATCCGCATATCAAGTGGTCCGTCTAAATCAAAGCTAAACCCTCTCTCTTTTGTTCTTAATTGAGGTGATGATACACCCAAATCAAAAAAAATTCCACTAATTTTATTCTTAATATGAAATTTACTTGATAATTTTCCTAAATTTGCATGAGATTCTCTCCTGAATTCAAAGCGTTTATCGCCCATACAGTGTGATTTTGCATGTTTTTCCGCCTCCAAATCCTTATCGTAAGCGAAAAGCCTGCCTTTATCGCTCAAACGGGCTAATAATGCGGCACTATGGCCGCCTCGTCCATAAGTGGCATCTATATACCAACCATCTTTATCTATGTTCATGGCTTCCAAGACCTCTTTCAACATCACCGGTTCGTGTCGATCCATTGCATCGTTATAGATGAAAGTTTTCGAGTACGGAATCGGCACCTTCGGTATCCATCTCTTTCATCTTTCGTTCCCTGTATTCATCCCATATCTTTTGATCCCATAACTCAAACCTGTTACCTGAACCAAGTAACACACACGACTTTTTAATTTTCATATCTTTGCGTAAAGGCGAGGGGAGTGAAATGCGCCCGTTATTATCGGGTTCACATTCCGTGGCATGGCTCAACATCATACGCCGCATATAACCTTCTCTACCGGCTGACGATAATTGTTGTAATTGCTCTTCAACCGGTATCCAATAAAGCTTTGGGTAGATAAGTATAGATCTGTTGCCTATATTCGCAGTAACAACCAGATTGCTGTTACACAACTCGTATAATTCTCGGCGATATTTGGAAGGAATGCCGACACGATTTTTAGTATCTACCGTGACATTACTGACACCCTTAAAACATTTTACTGTGGACATACTAAATATCCCTCCTACTATTAAATAAACTTTTATCGGGAAATAATATACCACAAAAAACTACTTTTCACCACAAAAAACTACTCTTTACCACAAAAATTACTTTTTACCAAACCTGCATTGAAATGTGTGTAGGGCTGTTGGAAACAGCCCCATGCGTAAAAATCTTGATACCACTTATTGGAGAGAGTCTTCTAAAAATACTTTGGTGCGAATCCTAAGCGGCGGACGAACTGTATAAACACATGACGTCAACGGACAAACCACAACCTCCCGGACATGTCATATTATTGTCCCATGACTCAAATGGATAATACGACAATCAAATTTCCCTATCAAAGAGAGGTCATGGCTCGCAATTAGTACCGTTACACCAACACCGTTAAACTCCATAAAGAGCCGTATAATCTCCTCCGATAGTTGCGGATCCAAATTGCCGGTAGGTTCGTCTGCCAACAATATTAGCGGGCGGTTGACTATAGCCCGTGCAATTCCGACGCGTTGCTGCTCACCGGCCGATAAAACTTTCGGATTCAGGTTTGCTTTATCGTCTAAACCTACCTTTCTAAGTGCGGCGCACACCCGAGATTCCGATTGCTCGGGCACCGTGCCGCAGATTTGTAGCGGCAATGAAACATTGTCGGACACCGAACGATCGAACAACAAACGGTGTTGCTGAAAAACAAATCCGATGCGTCGCCGCAGATGCGGTAGGTGGTTCTCTTTGAGCTTAGCTAAGTCTTTACCGTCTACTATTACCCTACCTTGATCGGGTTTTTCTATGCCGGGAATTAAACTGAGCAAAGTGCTTTTGCCGGCTCCCGAATGACCGGTGAGAAAAGCCATCTCTCCCGCTTCCATGCTAAAACTAACATCGGCAAGCGCAGTTTGGTCTTGATATTTTTTACCGACTTTCTCGAAACTTATCATGATATTCGGTTTGTCTATACTCGCATTATTGCAGTAGCATATTCTGCGGCATCAAATAGATGCAATTCATCCAACGCCTCACCGACTCCTATGAACCGTATCGGTATTCCGGTTTCTCGCGCAACGGCAATGATAATACCCCCTTTGGCACTACCGTCCAACTTGGTGACAATCAGACTATCTATTCCCAAAGATTTATGAAACTCGGCAACTTGTTTTTTTGCGTTTTGTCCGGTCGTGCCGTCTATCACTAAAATGATCTCGTCGGGTGCGTTCTCGTTTTGCTTTGTCGCAACTCGCTTGATCTTTTGCAATTCTTCAATCAGATTTTTATCGGTATGCAACCGTCCGGCGGTATCGGCAATGACTATATCCATACCTTTGGCTTCGGCGGATGCCATTGCGTCGTAGACGATAGCGGCACTATCGGATCCCGGAGACTGTGCAACCAACGGTATATCGCAACGTTGTGCCCATATCCGTAGTTGCTCTATCGCTGCCGCACGAAAGGTATCGGCTGCTGCCAGCATCACTGTTCGCCCTTGCTGTTTATGATGATACGCGAGCTTAGCCGCGGTTGTCGTTTTGCCACTGCCGTTGACTCCTACCATCAAAACCACATAAGGTCTGTTGCGAGCTTGCATAGCCGATGCACACTCGCACGGTTTAAGTATCGTCGTGATTTCCTCTTCAACCTTAGCCACTAACTGTGTCATAGATTTAATGTGATTATGACGTGCATGTTCTTTGATGTTTGCAATGATATCTTTGCATGCGGCCATCCCGACATCGGCAGCTAGCAAACGACGCTCGAGTTCTTCCAAAAACTTGTCGTCAGGCTTCGGGCCGAACAAAGCACTCAAGCCCGAACCTATACGACTTCCGGTGCCATGCAATTTCTCTTTAAGTTTGTTATGCCATTTCATTTTTCCGAAATTAGTCGATTTTGTTTTATACTAAGCTATAGGTAAAGTCGTATTGTATCAACCATGATGTTTTTTAGTCCAAAAATTCTGCTATACACCTCTATATTACTATCGGTATCACTATTGCCGGCTTATACAGGGGCGCAACAGCAAAGCTCCCTTGGGCAAGACCCCGCGTCTTCCGCACTCACTATTTACGGCGTACACGAGTTTAAGTTGGATAACGGCTTGAAGCTACTGGTGAAAGAAGATCACCGGGCACCGGTGGTCATTTCTCAGATCTGGTATCGCGTCGGTTCTGCCGACGAATACGGTGGAATAACGGGCATCTCTCATTTCTTGGAACACATGATGTTCAAGGGTACCGATAAATATCCGCGCCAAGCGTTCACCGAAACTATCAAAAAACATGGCGGGCGAGATAATGCTTTCACGAGCCGCGATTACACCGCCTATTATCAACTATTCGAGAGAAGTTATTTAGAAAAAAGTTTTGACTTGGAATCCGATCGCATGACCAATTTACAATTAAAACAAGATGATTTTGAAAAAGAACGCGAAGTCGTCAGAGAGGAAAGACGGTGGCGAGTCGACGATGACCCCGAATCTCGGCTCTATGAACAGCTCTACATGTCGGCGTTTGATGCCGCACCCTACCGCCAACCGATCATCGGTTGGGACAACGATTTGGTCAACCTCAAGCTACAAGATTTATCGGATTGGTACGACCGCTGGTATGCGCCCAACAATGCGACCTTCGTGGTCGTCGGCGATGTAGAAGCGAACGAAGTCTATGCGCTGGCACAACGCTATTTCGGAGACATTGAACCGCGCCCGCTACCCGACAGAAAAGCGCGCAAGGAGACACCGCAGCACGGTGAGAAACGCATTACGCTATCGATACCCGCAATCCAGCCGGCACTCGCAATCGCGTATAAAGCACCTCGCCTCGGACATACAAAGGAAGCATGGCATCCTTATGCGTTATCGGTATTGGCGGCGGTATTGGCAGGCAACGACAGTTCCAGATTTTCTAAAAACTTGGTCCGAGGAAAAGGTATTGCGTTCTACGCGAATGCCTACTACGGTGTATATAACCGCTATCAAAATCTATTCGTGATATTCGCCGCACCCAATACCGATAGCGATGTGGCACAACTTGAGCAGGCCATTGAAGACGAACTACAGCAACTCAAAACAGAGGTCATCAGCGACGACGAATTACAAAAAATTAAAACCCAACTACTCGCCTACAAAATATATCAGCAAGATTCTATACAACACCAAGCCTCTGCGTTGGGACGTTTGGAAACCATCGGTGCAGGATGGCAAGAACACTTTCGCTTCCCACAACATATACAAGCTGTGACCGCCGAACAAGTTAGGCAAGTTGCCGTTGAATATCTAGTCGAGTCCAAACGCACCGTGGCCGAACTTAAACCTCTGCCGATGCAGAGCGAAGTCACTATCGTACAATGACCAACGTTACGTACAGCTTGCGATTTTTGCTATCACTCTTTATGTTTTGCGTTATCGCATGGGGTGGTTCGGCGCATGCTAATTTTGAGATTGAGCATTGGACCACCGACAACGGCGTGCAAGTCTATCATGTGTATCAAAGCGAATTGCCTATGGTGGACATAGAACTCATTTTTGATGCCGGTAGCGCACGCGACGGAAAACTCTACGGTTTGGCGCATTTGGTCACCGAACTATTGGCTTACGGAGCCGGCGGCATGAATGCCGATCAAATCAGCACCGCGTTTGATAGTATCGGAGCCGAATACGCTACCGAAACCGGCAGAGATAACACGAGTATCAAGCTTAGAACCCTAACCGAGCAATTACAAAAATCCACCGAACTATTGGCAACCGTCGTGTCGGCACCCGACTTTGACGAACAAATGCTCAAGCAAACCAAAACGCGTACGCTCACGGCAATACGCAAGCAAGACCAAGAACCCGGTGCGGTCGCATCAATTGCACTCTACCGAGCACTCTACGGTGATCATCCGTACGGACACCCTCGCATAGGTCTGGAAGAAACCGTCTCGGCAATTACACGCTCCGATGTGCAAGCCTTTTATCAAAAATACTTTGTGGCGCGCAACATGCAGTTGTCTATCGTCGGCGACATCAATCCGCAGCAAGCAGAACAACTCGCCGACAAACTGAGCAAAAAGTTCTCGGCAGGTTCTAAACCACCGCCGATACCGCTTGCCGTGCAGGCATCCTTAGGCGATGAAATACGCATCCCTTTCGACTCAAAGCAAGCACATGTTTATGTTGCACAACTTGCAATCGGTTTTAAGGATGCGGATTATTTCCCGCTTTATGTCGGCAACCATATCTTGGGAGGTAGTGGTTTCGGTTCCAGACTTTTAGAAGAAGTACGCGTTAAGCGCGGATACGCTTACAGCGCATGGAGCTATTTCGTACCACAGCGAATGCGAGGCCCCTTTATCGTCGGTTTTCAAACCCGTATCGATCAAGCGGACGACGCGCTCACGCTGGCGCAGCGACTGATTGCGGAATACATTGAAAACGGACCCGATGCCGACGAATTGAAACTCAGCAAGCAACACATCAAAGGCAGTTTCCCGCTACGCGTTGCCAGTAACGCGCAAATCTCCAACTGGGTCAGGCGCATTATCGTAGAGAAACTCGCACTCGACTATACCCGCACCTTTACCGACAAAACCGAACAAATAAGTCGAGAACAAATCATCACAGCCTTTAAGAAACATATACACACGGACAAAATGGTAGCGGTCATCGTCGGGGGATAAGGTGGCGTCCAAAGTACGCATCATTGCCGGAAAATGGCGCGGTAGAAACATAGAATTTCCGAACTTGAAATCGCTACGCCCGACCCCCGACCGCGTCCGAGAAACACTATTCAACTGGCTGTCCCCGTCTATTGTCGGGGCAAAGTGCCTGGACTTGTTTGCCGGTAGCGGCGCGCTCGGCTTTGAGGCATTATCCAGAGGGGTAGCCCACGCAGTTTTGATAGACAACAACGCACGCGTTTGCAAACAACTCAAGGAGCAAGCCCGAATCTTGAACGCCAATAACATTCGCATCGTGCATCAAGAAGCAACCGAATTCATCGCCGATAACCGAGATAGTTTTGACATCGTCTTTATAGATCCCCCCTTCAACTCCAAGCTGGCTTCCACACTCGCCGATCTGTTCTTAGAACATCCGATACTCAATAGCGAGGCACTGCTCTATGTTGAAATACCGATATCCGAGAAACCGAAAACACCCAAAACATGGAGGGGTTGGAACGTAGTACGATCCGGGAAAACCGCGCAGGTATGCTACCTTCTATTAACCAAAAGTGGTATTCGAGAATTCAAAAGTTGAATGACGTTCTCCCCCAATTTAGTACCAATGTCAAAGTCAGTTTTTCCGATAAACTAGAGAAGTTAAAAACATTACAGGTGGCCCTAAAAATGGGGTAACGTCACCTCCATAGGAGGGGAATATCTATGATAAAGGCCAGAGGCTTCGGATTGCCGCGATGCCTTGTGCGCCGTGCATCCGGCAGTCGGCTAAATCGGCAGTTTCGAGTCCGCCGATTGCATAGACCGGTATCGTTATGTCTCTTACGAGTGTTTTGAAAGTCTCCCAACCTAAAGGTGGTTGTCCGGGATGGCTGGGTGTTGTTTTAAGCGGTCCGAGTAAAGCAAAGTCGGCTTCTAATCGGCAAGCCTGTTCAAGTTCTGCACGATTATGGCACGAGACGGCAAGTAGTTTGCTTTCAGGCAACGGGCGGGTGCGATATTTCGCGGCGTATTCGGCACCGAGTTGTACACCGGCAACGTTCAAGATATCTACCTGGGTGGGATGATTATGTATCAATAATTTATTGCGCCATGCCGAGGACTGCGATAACAGCTTGCGCGCATACTCTATATAGGTGCGACTATCGAGTTCGGTGGCACGAAAGACGGCAAGCGATATACCCGATTGAAATGCCGTATCCAAACCTCGCTTTAGCACGCTCGGGTCAAGCGGTGCAGGAGTTATTAAATAGCGATCGGGCAACGATAACGCTTTGATAATTACGCCGTTCGCCGCCGGGAAATCACCGGCTTTGAGTTCCGATACGGCTCGCCATTCCAACGACCGGTAAAAATGAGAACCCGGCACATCCCGACAATTTTTTATCGTGTACACACTAAACGAGTATCTCTGTGCGTCATAACACCACTCAAATTCAATGAGCGGTTCGGCATCGGTTTCTTTTATTACCAGCCCGAGTTCTTCTTTTAATTCCCGCGCTACGGCGTGTCTCGGTGTCTCGTTTGATTTGACCTTGCCGCCGGGAAATTCCCAACAGCCTCCTAGATGCAGTCCATTCTCTCGCCAACCGACGAGTACCCGGTTATCTCGTAAAACAACGCCCAAAGCGACTGAAATTGTCGGGGTTGTTTTAAGTGCGGTATGCGGCATTAATTCTCACATAGTCTTCGGTCAAATCCGAGGTCCATATTGTTGCGCTTTCGGGGCCTCTATCGAGTAATACTCTGAGGCGGACTTCGAGCTTCTCCATAGTCGCCTTTGCAATCGCTTCATCGTAATTCGGATCTACGGCACCGCGATGGAACAAACGATGATCGCCCATAAAGCAGCTCACCTTGTTTATATCCAGTGCTTCCAAACCGCTACGCCCCACCGCAAGAATAATCCTTCCCCAATTCGGATCGGCGGCAGCAAAAGCCGTTTTAACCAGTGGCGAGTGTGCGATCGTATAAGCGACTTGCCGCGCCTCTTCGTGAGACTTTGCTTGTTCTACATGTATTTCTATAAAATGACTTGCGCCTTCTGCGTCACGAATGATCATTTTTGCTAATTCTTGCATGACCGCTTTCAATGTCTCGGAGAAAGCATCTTTTTCGGATACGGCTAGCGACTCCCAATCGACGCCGCTCGCACCGGTCGCAAGCAACGCACACGAGTCATTGGTTGAAGTGTCTCCGTCAACCGTGATGCAATTAAGCGAAACCGCCAACGCATCGTGCAATAACCGTTTCAGTGTTTTCGGACCTGCCTTTAGATCGGTTGCAACATAAGCCAACATAGTTGCCATATCGGGGCAGATCATACCCGAACCTTTGGCAATACCGGTGACAGAAACCGTTTCCGCACCGAGTAGTACTTCCGCGCTGAACCATTTGGCAACAGTGTCGGTGGTCATAATTGCCTGCGCAGCCGCTTCCCAATTATCGGACGAGAGTTTGGCGAGCAAATCGGGAACGGCAGAGACGATTTTAGATGTCGGCAACCGTTCTACCATGACACCCGTAGAAAAAGGTAGGACTTGCTCAATATCAACGCCGCTTAAATCGGCAACACTTCGGCAACAGGCTTCGGCATCGTCCATACCTATCCGACCCATACCGGCATTGGCATTACCGGCATTGATAAGCAAGTAACGAGGTTGTGCTACATCGAGATATGCCTCGCTCAATATCACTGGGGCAGCCTTAAATACATTACGCGTAAAACACACTGCGGTGTCGGTTGTCTCCGACAGTTCCATCAAAACCAAATCGTCGCGTCCCGAATATCGTATTTCGGCGGACAAAGTAGCGATGCGTATGCCCTTAATGGGAACCGGCTTGTCTATCTTTTTCATAACAACAATGTTTATATTTTTTGCCCGAACCGCAATAGCACGGATCGTTGCGTCCCAATTTTTTATGGGTGCGACGAATCGTCTCGGGTTTTAGCGATTGCATGATGCGGGGAGGCCGCCGTGCATTGTTCGGCGGTGTAGGGGCGGCACCACCGGCGATGCCGAGCATCGGTGCAGTGGTATGTGCAGCATCAGGTTGCGGCACGGTCGGCAACAAATTACTCCCCGGTTGTCGGTGCTGATAATTTATCGCATCCTCGTCAAGCGGTTGCGCCGGTCTTAATTCCGGTTCTTTGCTCAATCTCATTAGACTTGACGCAAGTTTGTGGCGAACGGTATTCAACATCAGTTGGAACATCGCAAACGCTTCTCGTTTATATTCTTGTTTAGGGTTTTTTTGTGCAAAACTGCGCAAGCCGATGCCTTGACGCAGATGATCCATATTAGCCAAATGCTCTTTCCAGTAATCATCCAAAACTCGCATCATCAAAATCACTTCTATTTTGTATAGCATTTCCGCGCCGAAAATAGCCTCTTTCCCCTTATAGGTTTTGAACATGGTGTCGCATACTTTTTCGCGTATTGCAGTCGTCGAGATATCGGACTCGGAAGATGCCGAGGCATCGAATTTCAACTCTAAACCGAACTCTTCCGACAGATTTTTTTCGAGAGCTTTGATATCCCATTGTTCCTCCAACTGTCCTTCGGGAACATATTGATCAACCACAGCTTCACCGACCTCGCTCAATATATCCAGAATCTGTTCGTGCACTTGCTCGGTTTCCATCAGCTCGTTTCTTTGCTTATAAATTACCTGCCGTTGCTCGTTTGCGACATTGTCGTATTCTAGCAAGTTTTTTCTGATATCGAAGTTATGCGACTCAACCTTACGTTGTGCATTTTCTATCGCTCTGTTCATCCACGGATGCTCTATCGCTTCGCCTGCCTGCATTCCCAATTTTTCTATCAACGATTGTACTTTGTCGCCGGCAAAAATACGCAATAGGCTATCGTCCAAAGATAGATAAAAGCGGCTTGAACCGGGATCGCCTTGCCGCCCCGAGCGACCTCGCAACTGGTTGTCTACCCGTCTGGACTCGTGCCTTTCGGTGCCGATGACCCGCAAGCCGCCTGCTGCTATTACCTGTCGGTGGCGTTGTTGCCAATCCTCGCGCATTGCATCGTGTTTGCTTTCGTCGGCTTCCTCCAGTTCGGTGTCAAGCGAACCACCCAGCACGATGTCGGTACCACGACCTGCCATATTCGTTGCAATAGTCACGGCACCGGGACGACCCGCTTGGGCGATGATTTTAGATTCGGTTTCGTGGTGCTTGGCGTTGAGGACTTGGTGCTTGATTTTCGCTTTGCTCAGCGTCTTTGAAAGATACTCGGAGACCGCAATGGAAGCGGTCCCGATCAATGTCGGTTGCCCGATTTCAAAACTCGTTCGTACATCTTCAAGTATGGCTTCGAATTTCTCCTGCTCGGACATATACACTGCATCGGGTTCATCTTCACGAACCATCGGTACGTGGGTCGGAATAACGACGACTTGCAAACCGTAGATATCCTGAAACTCGGAGGCTTCGGTGTCGGCGGTGCCGGTCATGCCGCTTAATTTTTCGTACAAGCGAAAATAGTTTTGGAAAGTAATAGATGCAAGTGTTTGATTTTCGTGTTCCACACGCATACCTTCTTTTGCTTCCACCGCTTGGTGCAAACCGTCGGACCAACGCCGGCCGGCCATGACTCGTCCGGTGAACTCGTCGACAATTAAGACTTTGCCGTTGCGCACTAAGTAATCCACATTTTTCTTAAACAGGCCGTGCGCCCTGAGCGAGGCACTTACGTGGTGTAATAAATTGACATTATTGAGGTCGTAAAGACTCTCGTTTTCTTTTAGCAATCCCTCTCTAAGTAACGCCTCTTCAATACGCTGATGTCCCGCTTCGGTCAACAACGCGGCACGCGATTTCTCGTCTATCGTATAATCGTCCGCTTCGCTGTTGCCGGTGCACGGCTTAAGACGGCTCACCAGCTTATTTATTTTATAATAAATATCGGAACTTCCCTCGGTAGGACCGGAGATGATCAACGGCGTGCGTGCCTCGTCGATCAAAATAGAATCGACCTCGTCTACGATTGCAAAATAATGTCCTCGCTGCACCCTTTGCGAAGCCTCGTAGACCATGTTGTCTCGTAGGTAATCAAAACCGAACTCGTTATTCGTGCCATAAGTAATATCGGCTTTATAAGCGTCAACCCGTTCTTTGGGTTTCTGCCCGGCAACGACAACCCCGACGCTCAGACCCAATTTTCTATAAACGGCACCCATCCATTCGGAGTCTCTACGCGCCAAATAATCGTTGACCGTCACAATATGCACGCTTTGTCCGGTCAGTGCATTCAAATACGCCGCCAAGGGTGCAACGAAAGTTTTGCCTTCGCCGGTGCGCATCTCGGCAATTTTACCGTCGTGCAAAGTCATACCACCGATTAACTGTACATCAAAGTGCCTCATATTCAGTTCGCGCGACGCCGCCTCTTTAACGGTGGCAAAAGCCTCCGGCAATAAGCTGTTTAAGCTCTGTCCTTGTGCCAGACGCGCTTTGAATTGATCTTTTTTAGAGATTAGTTCGGCATCGCTTATACCTTTGTATTGATCTTCCAGAGCATTGATATCTTGAACGACCTTTCGGTATTTTTTTAATAGCCGCTCGTTCTTGGACGGAACGAGCTTGTTAATAAATTTGAACATAAAAGACCTATTTCATTTATTTTTGATACCCTGGACGATATTACGCATAATAAACATTCTACAGTAAATTTAATGGTTAGCTTATAGTTGAACGATGAAAAAACTCGGAGATTTAATCAATCCTAACTTGATGCGGAAAGCACAGCTACTCGAGATTATGAGCGAGAGCGCACGCACCCGATTACCCGGAGAAATAGCATCGCATTGCTGGGTCGGTGGATTTGAGAAAGACCATATCGTTTTGGTTACCGATTATCCCCATTATGTTGTTCATATACGTTGTTATCAGCGCGAGATATTAAAGCAACTCAAAGAGCAATTCCGGACTCACTTACCGGAAAGCGTTAGAAAGGTCCGTATCAAGGTTTCAAGGATATTATCGTGAATCAAACGCCCTCCGAATGAACCGGCATCTAAACGACTATCACGCTATCAGATATAGTCTTCGGCTAAAGGATAAATAATAGGCAACGCGGCAGTGTCGGAGTCCTCTAATAGATTTTCCTCCCACGCCTCGGCATCTTCGAGCAACTTGATGAGTAAGCGATTATTCAATTCATGACCGGATTTATGACATTCGCAACAACCCACCAAACCGTGTCCCAGTAAATACAAATCTCCGACTACATCGAGCATCTTATGTTTGACACATTCGTCTTCCGAGCGCAGACCGTCTTCGTTCATAACACGGTGTTCGTCAATCACGATAGCATTTTCCAAACTTCCCCCTAAAACCAGTCCACGCTCGCGCAATCTCTCGTAATCTTTAAGAAAACCAAAGGTTCTGGAACGGCTCACACTGGCTACAAAAGATGTTTTATTAAAGTCTATTTCAACCCGTTGCTGACGTTTCTCAAACACCGGATGGTCAAAATCAATCGTAAAAGCAACTTTGAATCCGTCATAAGGTTTCAGGCAAATCCACTTATCGCCATCTTCTATTTTGATTTCCTTTTTGATGCGTATAGATTTCTTAGGCGCATTTTGCTCTGTTATGCCGCCCGATTGTAACAAAAATACGAAAGGACCTGCGCTACCATCCATAATCGGTACTTCGGGTGCATCTACATCTACATATAAATTATCAATGCCCAAACCGGCGATCGCAGCGAGTAAATGTTCAACCGTAGAAATATGTACGCCGTCAACACCTAAAGTAGTTGAAAGTTGCGTGCCCGTCACATAGCGAGCTTGCGCAGGTATCTGCACCGGCTTTTTCAAATCCACACGGCGAAATATAATACCTGTATCGGCCGCTGCCGAACGCAACGATAATTTTATTTTCTTGCCGGTGTGCAAACCCATGCCTACCGCTTCAATTGAATTTTTTAATGTTCTTTGTTTAATCAAGAGGGGTTCCTTTTTATTGTAGCTATCCGATAATCATCCATTACTTAAATTAGAATTATTATAGATGATACCATAAATTATTGCCAAAACAAAAAAAATTACTGATTTTTAGGTTCTTATCTCCATAATTTCTTATATTTTCACTCCCAAAATAATGCCCTTTTGGCGTAAATCGTGGAAAACTTTGGGAACATTTTCCAAAGCGACCCCTATATCATTAGGACAATGTTGCTTTGCGACAGCGATAACGGCATCTCGCCCGCTCGTGTCGGGGTGTTCGGATAAATAATCCAATAAAAGCACCACCATGGCATTTAATAGCATGTAGCGAACTTTATAGTCGGAATCTCGACAAACCGCTAACCGATATATCTCGGAACCATGAGCGGCAGGTCTGTAGTCGGGGCTGATACGATGTACCGGCCATTGATAATCGTGCCATTGAGCCAGCGGTGATAATAACGGTCTCCCTTCCATTAAATCGCCGTTTGAATCCACTATAGACATGTCGGCACTATCTTCGGCAAATGTCACTACGATTTCCACATACTCATAATGTGCTAATTCATATAAATACGGAGGATCGCATCGGCGCGGCGTATGTTCCTTTTCTAAATAAAGAAGAAACTCTTTCGCAATGTCCATAAAATAAGGTGAATGACATTGGTGATGTGCATAAAAAATACGCACCAATGTGTCCCAGTCGTCCTCTTTATAAAGGCTTTTCAATACCGGGAAACCGCGGGAGATAAAACCCGATATATTTTTGAAAAACAGCTGCCTGTAGATGTCCAGACGACGATCTTCCAATCCTTCGGGAGGTGGGTGGTGCTTGGGATCTCGCAAATGATCTGCCAGCTGACGTTGTACTTGCTTGAAGTCAACCATTGTTAGCCCAAACCACCCCGTGGAAAGGTTTTGCATTTTGTGATATGTGAAGACTCTGCATAGCGTTACGCCGATTGACCTAAAGTACCGTTCTACACGACCATAACCGCTTGCGCCGTATGGTTTTGGTTTCCATAAATTGGATGAATGAATAAATAGTACAGATACGACACAACCACCCCGTCAGGCTCCGCCTGCCACCCCTCCACAGGAGGGGAATGTACCGTCCCTAAAGTTCGTGGATACTTTTTCAACAGCCCCCTTCCACAAACACCCCGTCAGGCTGTGCGTGCACCGTTCTGTATCGTGCGAATACGTGTCACTTCCGACAACAGACCGTCAAATCCGGAAAAATTGAAATCGCGCTCCAGCAAGGTAGGGATAACACCAAACAGCTTATATGTCTCGCCCAGTAGATTCCAGACATTCTCTATCACATCGGCACCGTGCGTATCGACGATCAGATCGGGAGCTTCGTTATAATGTCCGGCAATATGGCAATAAGCGATCCGTTCGGCAGGTAACTCTTTTATATATTGCTTCGGGTCAAATCCGAAATTGACGGAATTAACATATACATTGTTGACATCCAGTAATAATTGACAATCGGATTTCTCTAATACCCGATTTATAAAATCGGTCTCACTCATCATCTTGGCAGGTGCTATATAAGCGGAGACATTTTCTATTGCGATGCGCCTCCCGAGAAAATCCTGAACCTCGCAGATACGATCGGCAACATAATCGGCTGCCTCGGGAGTAAATGGGATAGGCATCAAGTCATAGAGATGGCCACCATCGGAACAATAACTCAAATGCTCGCTATAACAGCGCACCGAATATTGCTCTATGAAGTCTTTAACTCGTCCGAGAAATTTTCTGTCGAGCGGGTCGGGGCTACCTAGAGATAACGACAACCCATGACAAACTAGAGGATATCGCTCGACTAGATACTCGAATTCCTCTTTGATTCGCCCGCCTATGCCGATCCAGTTTTCCGGCGCAGTCTCAAGGAAATCAATCGCCCCGGCATCGCTATTGTTTATTTCCTTAATGAGACTTCTACGCAGTCCCAACCCGGCACCGGAAACCGAATACGAAGCGGCCGACATCTCTTATTTACGCATACGCGTAATAATATGATCTATGCTCAGCTTTCCTGGACCACTGAAAAATAAAACCAGTAATATAATCAAATAGATCAGCGGCAACTTATAACCGTTATCGCAAACATTATAACCATTGCCCGCGTGCACACTGTACCAAGCGACTATATCCAATATGATTAAAGTAAAGACCCAAAAACGCGTAGCCAAACCGATGGCTATGGCTATCGCCCCTAAAACCTCCGACCACGTTGCGAGAAACCAGCTGATACTAGTAGGTATCACGTTAAACGGAAATGGAAAATCATTGACGATGCTGTCAAACCAATTACTTCCGTTCAGTTTCTGTTGACCCGCTTCCCAAAATTCCCATGCAATAAATAAGCGCAGTAGCAACATTGAGAGAAAATCACCGATAACGGAAAGTTTTGAATATAAATTATCTATAGCATTCATAATCTATCCCCTAAGGTTGTAAAAGTCGTTGCATAGTATTATCCCACATTTTATGCATATTGGGCATTTTGTACGAGATAAATAGTATAAAATAGGAGTAATTACCCCTACAAGTATTGAAAAATGTTGCTAGCCGAAGCCTATCTACGAGTTAAGAACCGCCATATTCTATACGATTATCAATTCCCCATAACTGCCGAGTGGTTTGACCCCAAAAAATTATCACGGATAGCCGAGCTTTCCGGTGAGAGCGAAGGCGGTCGCAACAAATCAATTTTCTTTAAGATAGACGGACGAGAATATATGCTCAAGCATTATTACCGCGGCGGAATGGCAGCGCGCTGGCTCAAAGATCGTTATTTATATAGAGGACATCGTAAAGTCCATGTATTTAGAGAATGGCGGTTGATACACCAAATGCAACGGTGGCATTTGCCGGTGCCTACGCCGTGTGCAGCTTCTTATATTCCTCAATTAATGCTCTACACCGCAGATATGATTTTAGGTAGTTGCAGACCGGCTAGACCCCTATCGTTTCTGTTGCGCGAACAAGATATCCAAGAGAAGCATTGGCGGCTAATCGGCAAAACGATACGACGCTTTCACAATAAAAATGTTTTTCATGCCGACTTGAATGCCCATAACATTTTGCTGTTGCCGGAAAAAGATCAAGTTTTTTTAGTGGACTTTGACCGTAGCTTTATATGTAAAACAAGAAACGCTTGGCAGCAAGCCAACCTCAACCGCCTAGAACGTTCATTCAGAAAGCTACATAAAAAGCACGGCGATGGTTTCCGTTATCGCAAGGATAATTTTTCGGCTTTGGTAGATGGGTACCACGAAAACGCCTATTCCACTACATTCCCTCGCATCAACGGTGGTGGTTGAAAATCCAGCGATTCTAGCTCCGCAATATAACGATGGGCAATATCCGCATATCGGCTTAAATAATTTTTCGCCGCTAAGGCATTTTTCTCGTAGTAATCGGGTTGTTTAATGACTTTTCCAAAAATATCCACTAAGGCTTGTGCATCATCTATGATGATAAGCCCACCCATTTCGTTTAGTGCTTGCGCCTCTTCAATTATGTTATCTAAATAAAAACCGGTAACTTGAGGCGTACCGAGCATCGCGGCCTCCAATATGTTATGTCCACCTTTATTAACCAATGATCCACCCAAGAAAACCAATCGGGCGTGTTTAATCAGTTGGGGAAGTTGTCCTATTCGGTTGTATAAGATGACATCGTCATCGCCGACCGCCGTATCCGGATGATAATAGTCCGCACGAATATTGTTGCGCTGCAAAGCGTTTAGTATTTTCTCCGCCCGTCGAGGATGGCGTGGCGCAATCACCAACACAAAGTTTCTTTTTTCTATTCGTTGCCATACTCCGACGATTTGTAATTCTTCGTCGTCGTGCGTAGAGGCGGCAAGGATATAAGGCCGGTTAATCAAATCCGGTAATTGTTCGTCAAAACTCGCTGCGTATTTAAGGTTGCCCAGTGTTTTAATTTTCCACGGCGGTGCGCCCGCTTGTATATAAGTTTCTCTATCGCGTTCGGATTTCGCATAGACCGCTTTTAAGGGTGTCATGCTCTGCTCGTAATAACGACGCACCCACACATTTGCATTCACAGTACGCTCGGACAAGCGCGCATTGATAATCACGGTCGGGATACGAAGTTCGGCACAACGGTGGAACAGATGGAACCAGACTTCGGTCTCCATAATGAGTGCCGCCCGCGGCCGAAGTGTTTTCAAAAAATGTTTTACCGGGAATATGTAATCTAACGGCAGGTAGCAATGTTGCATCCGATGCCGGGCTTTGGACTCGAATACTCGGGCGGAACTAATCGTAGTCGTCGTGACGAGTAGACGATCTTCGGGATATTTGGCGAGCCATTGCTCGAGCAGAAGCAATGCGGTGTTAAGCTCTCCGACCGAGGCGCAATGTATCCATAACGGTCGCTCGCGCAAAGCCGGTAGACACATGCCGAAACGTTGCAATATATAACGGAAGCTACGGTATCTAATCCCTACGATAACCGTATAAAGCAATAGTAGCGGAAAGATTGTCCACAATAAAAGCCGATAGACTACGGCAATCATTCGGCTATGGTTTATTGCTTGCCGGCTTTAGCGCAACCATCGATCGATTTGTTGTATATCTTCTTCGGACAGTATGCCTGCCACCTTTTTTAGACTAATCGTATCGATGATGTAGCGATGACGCGCCATCATGTAATCTCGTTTTGCCGCAAATAAATCCTCTACCGCAAGCAATACATCAACCGAAGAGCGCGTGCCTACGCTAAATCCGATTTCATTCGCCTCGTAAGCACTTTGCGCCGAATCAACAGCCCGCTTCAACGCTTGAGTCCTGCTGACACTCGCCAGCACATTCAAATACGATTCTTGTGCCTGTTGTTTGACGGTGCGATGTGTCTCTTCCAGTTGCTTTTGGCTTTCTAGCGCGAACTGCGAGGCTTGTTTCACTCTATAGTGGGTCTCACCGCCTGCAAACAGCGGGATTTGCAGCTCCAATCCTAACTCAGTGCCTCGTATTGTCCTCTCGCTCGGCGCATTTCCCATTACTTCATTTTCGTTGCGGCGCGCATACGCCCCCAGTGTCGGAAAGTGGTCGGCACGCTGCCGCCTCACCTCGTCCTTGGCGATATTGGTGGTTAATTTTTGGGCAAGTAGTTGCGGATTTTGCTCGCCGGAAGTCTTAACCCAAACATCTATGTTTTGAGGTTCGGGATATACAATCGGCGCGTCTTCGGATAAGGCTCTCAACGCAGAGATATTTTCGTTGACGATGATTTGCAACTTAGACAGATTAACCGATAATTCGGTCTCGTTGGATATTTCGTCGGCAATCGTGAGATCGTAAGAGGCTTCGGCTTCTTTGACATCGGTTATCGTCGCAAGCCCGACCTCGAAGCGGGCGCGCGCCTGATCCAGTTGCCGTTCTACCGCTTCTTTTTGCGCACGCGTAAATTCCAGCTGGGTTTGTGAATCTAATACCATAAAATACGCTGCTGCAACACGCTCCAGTAAATCGTGTTCTGCCGATTGCAATTCAAGCTGCGCGCGCTGCGCCATAGAACGAGATTGGGCTAGTTCTACATAGTGCTTTTTGTTAAATATGGACTGCTCGAGCGATAATGCCATGTTGCGCGTTTGATAGTCGCAATTAGGAGGACACGGTCCTGTCCGATCAGAGAAGACAGGCCCTCTGATTTTCTCATCGTTAGTCTCCGTACGATTTGCTCTGAACGAAATTTGCGGTAATAATCGGGCACGGTTGATCAACGGTTCTAAAATATTCGCCTCATAATTGGCCAGACTTGCCTGATAACGCATGTCGTTTTTTGTTGCCATTCGGTACAGTTCCGAAATGCCGCGTTTTTCCGAAGCACGCACGGTTTCGAATTGATCAATGTCTTGCGCATTGACAACGGCGGTTAAGCAGAAAACTACAAAGAGTAAGCCGATTAAATATGTGAATGTCAAATTGTTGTTATCTTTGTGCATCTATTCTGTTCTATTTGTAGGTTAATCTCTCAATCATAGGTCGGCATGCTGGGGTCTACATCTTTAGCCCACGCATCTATGCCGCCTTTGAGGTTGATTACTTTTTTGAATCCATGCTTCTCCATATACAATGCTGCCGCACGACTGCGTATGCCGTGATGACAAATGACGACTATTTCGGCATCTCGATTTAATTTACCTATCTGTTCCGACAGCTCCGACATCGGTATCAACTCGGAATCGGGCAAATGCACGATATCGTATTCCCACTGCTCGCGTACATCTATCAATACGGGCGGATCGTTTGCTGCGCCGATATAAGTTTTCAGTTCTTTAGGATATAGTTCGTTCATAAATTAAAGAGTATATTTTAACCACAAATTAATAAATCAATACGATGTTTATTCAACCACAATGTAAGCTACAAAATGTGGGGACGGATCATTCCCCTCCTGTGGAGGGGTGGCAGGCGCAGCCTGACGGGGTGGTTGTGTCGTATCTGCACTATTCTATACATTCATTCATCCAATTTATGGAAACCAAAACCAAATGGCACAAGCGTTTGCTGTTATTCCGAAGGGCGAACATCAGAATTGCCGATTGACCCACCGGTTCAATCGGCGATTTTATAATTTGCGGTAGACTTCCGCGTTGTTATCTCGGAATTCGCTCGCTTTTTCTTGTAAGCCGGTTTGCACTGCCACTTTTATGTCCGAATTGCCGATGCGCGCCGCATAAGCACGCACATCCTGGGTGATTTTCATCGAACAAAAGCGCGGCCCGCACATAGAACAAAAGTGGGCGCGTTTGGCAGCTTCTTGCGGCAGACTTTGGTCGTGGTATTCTCTGGCTCGCTTGGGGTCTAGGCTGAGATTAAACTGGTCTTGCCAGCGAAATTCAAAGCGCGCCTTGGACAATGCGTTGTCGCGCAGTTGTGCGCCCGGATGTCCTTTTGCCAAATCCGCCGCATGTGCGGCAATTTTATAAGCGACCAAGCCGTCGCGCACATCTTCTCGGTCGGGTAAGCCTAAATGTTCTTTGGGTGTCACATAGCACAGCATCGCAGTACCGTACCATCCGATCATTCCCGCACCGATTGCCGAAGTGATATGGTCGTACGCCGGTGCAATATCGGTCACCAACGGTCCCAGAGTGTAGAACGGTGCCTCCATGCAGTCGCGTAATTCTTTGTCTACATTTTCTTTTATGAGATGCATCGGTATGTGTCCGGGACCTTCTATCATAGTCTGTACATCGTGCTGCCAAGCGATGCGGGTCAACTCTCCGAGTGTTTGCAATTCGGCAAACTGTGCTTCGTCGTTGGCGTCGGCAATACTGCCGGGTCGCAAACCGTCGCCAAGCGAAAAAGACACATCGTATTGTTTCATAATCTCGCAGATGTCTTCAAAGTGCGTATACAGGAAATTCTCGCGGTGGTGCGATAAGCACCATTTTGCCATAATTGATCCGCCTCTGGAGACGATACCCGTGACTCGCTCGGCGGTGAGTGGAATGTAGCGTAGTAATACGCCGGCGTGTATCGTGAAATAATCGACACCTTGCCGAGCTTGTTCTATCAGCGTGTCTCTGAAAACCTCCCAGCTTAAATCTTCGGCTTTGCCGTCCACCTTTTCCAAAGCCTGATAAATCGGCACGGTTCCTACCGGTACCGGCGAGTTGCGTATAATCCATTCTCGTGTTTCGTGTATATCTTTGCCGGTAGAGAGATCCATAATGGTATCCGCCCCCCAACGCACCGCCCAAACCATTTTTTCAACTTCGTCGGCAATAGAAGAGCGCACCGCAGAATTACCTATATTGGCATTGACCTTAACCAAAAAATTACGACCGATAATCATCGGTTCAAGTTCGGGGTGATTGATATTGGACGGCATAATCGCCCGTCCTTCGGCAATTTCGTTGCGCACAAACTCGGGCGTTATCGTGTCGGGAATTTCGGCACCGAAGCGCATGCCTTTGTGTTGGTATAATAAATCGGCATAAGCTGGGTCTTTTTTGCTTTCGCTCAAGCGGTTATCTTCTCGTAGCGCAACATATTCCATCTCGGGAGTGATGATGCCTTGCCGTGCGTAATGCATTTGGGTTACGCAAGCCCCTTCAAGGATGCAACGCGAACGAATAGAGCGACCGTTACCAGTTGCCGATGTTTTATTACAATCTTCCGATGGAATTATTTCGCAATCGGCGCGCTCGTCTATCCATAAGCGCCGTTTTTCTGCCAACCCTTTATGTAGATCAATTTCTACCGAATCGTCGGTGTAAGGACCTGCAGTGTCGTATACCGGAATCGACGGATTGGCGATAGGACCGTTTTCGCTGGGCGTGTCGCTTTGTATAACCTCTCTCATTCCTACGCGCAAATCCTCTCGCGAACCGGCCACATAGATTTTACGCGAGGCTTCGTGCTTTAGTGCTTGGGGCAGGCTTATTTTTTGAAACTGCTCGATTGTATCGTTCATTATGCTTTCCATTATTACTTAATGCTTATCTATGTGCAAGATATAGGCTTAGACATTTCAATCTATGAGGGCAAACCCAACCGCTTGCGCCATCATTACGGTTTCCGCAAATTGGATGAATGTATACATAAATAGTACAGGCACAGCGGGGCTGTTGAAAAAATACCGTTTTGCACGATCGTAACCGCTTGCACCAACAAATAATGGTTTCCATAATATTAATGGGTGAACGCGTTAATCGTGCAAACATGATACGTTACGGGCGGGCATACAAGTCCGCCCCTACAACTTTATGAAATACTTTTTCAACAGTCCCACGCCACAACCACCCCGTCAGGCTACGCTCTCCACAGGAAGGGATGTATATGGAACTAATTTATAAAACCATAATGCTTGCCGTTTCGGTATTCGTGACACCGGCGGTAGCCGATGAAATACCGACCGAGGTGATGGTTGTTACTGCGAAAAGATTGCCTACCGACACCGACCGCCTGAGCGGTAGCATGAGTGTGATTACTGCCGAGCAAATAGAACGCCGACACTATCGAGTACTCGGCGATGCCTTGCGCGATATTCCCGGTTTAGCGGCACCTGCGTCGGGCGGTGTAGGCGCGCAAACTTCGGTCTTCATACGCGGCACCGAATCCGACCATGTTCTAATCCTGATAGACGGTGTAGAAGTGACCGACCCTTCGGCAGGTAATCGCTACGAGTTCTCGCAGCTTTCGTTGAACGGCGTGGCACGCATAGAAGTGCTACGCGGTAATTATAGTGCCGAATACGGCTCCGAAGCACTCGGCGGCATCGTCAATATCATCACCCGAACACCGACTCGGAACGACATCTACGCTCAAGTTGAAACAGGTTCTTTTGATAGACATTCTGCAACGATTGATATAGATGCAGTTTATAAATCATTGGATCTTTCATTAAGCGGCAGATATTTTGAAACCGCCGGGGAAAGTTTCACGCCTGCCCGCATACGACGGCGCAATGACTGCACAATTCAATATGAAGAACGCGACGGCTATAAAAACGGCAATGTCAAAGTCAACGCAGGCTTATTGCTGATCCCCGAAACCGATACCAAACTGACGATAAAATCCGAATATAGTCAAGCCGACTTGGAATACGACAGCGATAACTGCGAAAACCCGGAATCCGAACAATCGTCTTATACAAAACGCACGACATTCGCCCTCTCGGGAAATTATTTTGACGGGATATGGAGTCCGACATGGCGCATGGATTATTACCGACGCGATAGCCGCGACACGGCAAGTCCCCAAAATAAAGGCGAGCGTTTCAAGCTCAACTGGCACAATGTATGGCAGCCACACTCGAACTTGGATATGGCATTCGGTGTAGAAACCGAACTGGAACAAGCACACACCGCCGGAGACTTTGACGCAAGCGCACGCACCGATGCATTCTATACCGAACTGCGCTATACACCGACACCCGACTGGCATTTGAATGTGGGTTGGCGCAACGACGACTCCGACGACTTCGCAAGCGAGCGTAGCTATCAATTAGGCACGGTGCTACATGCAAACCTGAATACACGTTTGCATCTCAATTATGCAACCGCTTTTAGGGCACCTTCGCTGATAGATCGTTTTAGAGATTTCCCGACGTTTAATTTTTTTGCAAACCCAAACTTGAAACCCGAAACTAGCCGCAGTTGGGAAGCAGGTATAGAACAAAACTGGCTACGATGGCGGTATGGTTTCACATATTTCAATAGCAAAATCAATGATTTAATCACATTCACCTTTGATCCTAGCGATTTCACATCAACGCTTCTCAATCAAGATCAAACGCGTATAGACGGATTAGAAAGCTTTATCGCATTCCACGCCGATAAAACGCTCACCGCACGGCTGGATTACACACAAACCAGTGCCCACGATCAATCTAATCAAAGACTACTTAGAAGACCACTGCGTCAAGCTATTTTATCTATAGACTACAACCCCGACGAAGGCATGCTGTCGGGTTGGTCTTTTGATATCACTTTGAACTACCGTGGACCGCAACGCGATGTGGAAAGAGTACCTTCCCCACCCTTTGAACCTATAAACAAAGGCGGTTATACGCTCACCGACTTGAAGCTAAACTATACAATCAACGATCACCTGAAACTCTACGGCGGCATCAACAACCTATTCGATAAATCGCACGAACCTATAGACGGCTACCAAGGCACCGGCATAAACGCACATGTCGGGTTATCGCTGAGATAACGACGCAAACCATCCACAGGTACAGACCATTCCCCTCCTTTGGAGGGGTGGCAGGCGCAATAGAACCGCCGATTGAACCAGTAGGTCAATCGGCGTCACATTGTGCAGAACCCTAACATATATGCAAAATGTAAAGCCTTTCCATGGGGTGGTTGTAAATAGGGGTATACGATTTTAACTGCTTGTGTCACATAATTACGCAAACCACCGGTAGGGGCAAGCGATTGTCCCACTATGTTATAATCAGTTTCTCTTATAAATTAAATTATACAAATACTTTGATAATAAACATTCTATATCTAATATGAAAGACAGTGAGTTTATAAATTATTTTATGGCTGTGCTAGGCGTACTGATTGCAATTACTGCAATTCTACTGGTGCTGGCTAACAACTTAGCCTCTCGACAACAAACAATGGATGTCGCAATGCTCGAGCGCACTAAAGAGCGCATTGCACCCATAGGTCAAGTTAATATAGGGAGCGTTCCCACACCAAAGGCATCTGAGACCGATGCCGGGGGCAAAGCCACAGCGGTTGCTTTTAGTCCCGAAGGTGTTTATCAATCGGTATGTCATACTTGCCATGGCACGGGTGTGCTGGAGTCGCCGCGTATAGACGACGCAGCCGAATGGAAAAAACGTTTAGCGGCAGGCTTGGACACCGTCTACCAGAAAGCGATACAAGGGGTCGGCAATATGCCTGCTAAAGGTGGGCGTACCGATCTCTCGGATCAAAACTTCAAAAAAATTGTAGATTACATGCTGACGCAAGCCGGCGTCTCTCCCTAAACATTAAAAAGCAAGGAAATATAAAGAGAGATATCACAACCATAAATATCAACAAAAAAGAACAAAAGAGGGTTAATTAGATGCTAAGCGATAAGTATAGAAACCTTCAATTAAAGATTAATTTCGAGTCGTTTTTGAGCAAACATCTTGACAGTGGCATCGACACATTAAACTCCGTTTTCCGACCCGATGATTTTTTTGTTTCGCGAAACGACGAAGGGCTGGATATTTGGCTACGAGAAATTAATTTATCCTCTCTAGAGTGTCTTTTGACATCTCAAAAATCGGAACAAACAAAAGAGCTATTCAAATTAATTTATGACGAAGTATCGAAAATTCGAAGTTATGGAATCAAAGGAAACAAAAGATTATATGTCGGTTACAACAAGGAGCGTAAGGTCTCTCAGAGAAAAAACAAAGAAATCCGCAGAGGGAAGCATTATTATGCAAACGACAATACATTTGAAATACACTCAAATCAACTTCCGACTGAATACGAGAATCAAATCATTTGCGGAGATAGTCATAAAATCCTCAGAAAACTCCCCGACAATTGTATCGACTTAGTATTCACCTCACCTCCCTACAATTTTGGATTAGACTACGAAACTTCGGACGATGCGATCGACTGGGATGGGTATTTTAATAAACTATTCGTAATCCTCGACGAATGCATACGGGTATTGAAATACGGCGGCAGATTAGTTATAAATGTGCAACCGTTATTTTCCGATTACATACCGAGCCATCACATAATCTCAACCCATTTGATGAATCGAAAAATGATTTGGAAAGGCGAGATTTTATGGGAAAAAAACAATTACAACTGCAAATATACCGCATGGGGCAGTTGGAAGAGCCCCTCAAGTCCGTATCTGAAATACACCTGGGAGTTCGTCGAAGTATTTTGCAAAGGAAGTCTGAAAAAAACCGGCAAGTCCTCCGATGCCGATATAGACACAGACTCATTCAAGGAATGGGTTGTTGCAAAATGGTCCATTGCGCCTGAGCGTAATATGAGGAAATTTCAACATCCTGCTATGTATCCGGTTGAACTTGCAAGAAGAGTGATTCTGCTTTTTAGTTTTCGAAATGATATTGTTTTAGATCCATTCAATGGTGCCGGAACGACCTGTGTGGCAGCAAACGCTCACAACAGAACCTATTTAGGCATTGATGTGTCCCGAGAATACTGCGACATGTCAAAATCTCGATTATCAAGGCAAAATCCACTTTACCGGCTTCAATAAAACTGTTACAGGTTTATTTAAGCAAAGTGCCATATCAATCTTTTTCATAATTCCCTGAAAATACGCGCTTATACACGCAATAATTTATCCAAAGTTCTGTATGCAATCGCCTCCAGCAAGTGGGGTTCTTCTATTGCTTCGCTAGCCGTTAGATCGGCAATCGTTCTGGCAACCTTCAGAATCCGGTAATACGCGCGGGCCGATAATTCCATTTTATCTATAAAACGCGTCAATAAATTCTGTTCCGCTTGCTTGAGCCTACAAAAATAGTCTATCTCTTTACCCTCCAATAGCGCATTGTTCTTGCCTTGCCTTTGTAATTGTATTTGCCAAGCCGATAATACACGTGCTTGTATTGCCGCACTGGTTTCACTGCGTGATGTGATCCGATTCAGCTTGCTCCATTGAATACGCGGCACGCGTATATGTAAATCTATACGATCCAACATGGGAGACGAAAGTCTACGATAATAATGTATGAGCCTCTGCTCACTACAGTTGCAGCGACCGTACTCATCTACATCGGAGCCGTCGGGGCAAGGGTTCATTGCCGCGATGAGTTGAAAACGGGCGGGGTATGTTACGCTTAAAGATGCACGGGCCAGGTTAATTGCACCGGTCTCTATAGGTTCGCGTAAGCCGTCTATGGCTTGACGGCTGAACTCGGTCAACTCATCTAAAAAAAGAACACCGTTGTGTGCCTTGGATATTTCACCCGGTTTGGGATGCGTGCCGCCACCGAGCAAAGCAGCTGCCGACGCGCTGTGATGCGGCGAGCGAAACGGTCGGAGATAAAAATTATTCGGTGTTAATGCTTCTGCCCCCAACGACATAATGGACGCGGTTTCTATTGCTTCATTTTTGTTCATCAACGGCAGAATAGTCGGGAAACGTTGCGCCAACATCGTCTTGCCACTGCCGGGAGACCCCATCATCAAGCAGTGATGACGACCGCTCGCAGCAATTTCCAATGCCCGTACGGCGTGACCTTGTGCGTGCACTTCGGACATATCACCGACATCGACTATCGTTGTGGCTTCCTTCAGAGGCGATACCGATTTCGGTTCATTTAGTTCGCTCAACCAGCGATACACTTCGATCAAATGCTCGGCACAATAGATTTGGGCTTGCGGCTGCGCGGATAAAATCAAGCCTGCTTCTCTTTCGTTGGCATGAGGGATAATCAGCCGTCGCTTTGCCTTGATGGCGGCGAGGATGATCGGAATAACACCTTTTACCGATAGCAGTTCACCGCTTAAACTGAGTTCGGATAAAAACTCGTAGCCGACTAGTTTCTCATGCTCTAACTGACCGCTCGCAGCCAGTATGCCCAGCGCGATAGGCAGATCAAAACGCCCACCCTCTTTGGGTAAATCAGCAGGAGACAAATTAACCGTAACCCGTTGCTGAGGAAATTTGAATTGATTATGCGACAGTGCGGCGCGAACCCGATACTGACTTTCTTTAACCACCGTTTCGGGTAAGCCTACAATATGCATGCGCGGAAGTCCCGAAGCGATAAATACTTCTACCTTCACCGCGATTGCTTCAATCCCGCTACAGGTTCTGCTATGTACGATTGCAAGACGCATCAAATTATTCTCCGTAAATGTACTAGAATAATTTGAAGTCAGGGCAATGGCCGTTATTTCCGATAAAATCGCCCGATTAACCGACGAGCGACAGGAAATCGGTGCAATACCAGTACCGACACTACATTTGTGCAGATATTTTCACGACCACCCCATGAAAAGGTTTTACATTTTGTAATATGTACTAAGATTCTGCACAACGTTACGCCGATTGACCTACTGGCTCAATCGGCGGTTCTATTGCGCCTGCCACCCCTCCGAAGGAGGGGAATGTACCGATACTATACTTGTGCAGGCACTTCTGCGACCACCCCGTCAGGCTACGCCTGCCACCCCTCCAGAGGAGGGGGATTACCTCCGCTGATAGCATGGTAGGGCTACCGTTCGGCTTCGGCAATCCGTTTCTCTAAGTCTTCAACTTGTTTGAGTAAGCGATGCAACAACGCGACTTGTGCGTCGTATTCTTCGCGACTGACTAGATTCATCTTTTTAATCAATGCCTCCAACCCCAGCCGTATGCCCTGCTCTACTTCTTTGCGCGCATCGCCGACGAAAGGTGGCAAACCTTTTATAATCTCCTGCACCAGTTGATTGATCTCTTCCTTTTTCATGGATTATCGTGGGTATTTATTTTGCGCGTAGTGCCGGGTCTAATCAATGCCGAGTACTGGAAAAATCAATCATTCTCTGGGTTGAGCACAGTGCTTTGCGCCGTATTGTCTCGGGAATTTTAACCTCGTTATCAAGTTTATCCAAGGTTTGTTGTAGATTATCCAATCCGTTCATTGCCATCCACGGACAGTGTGCGCAGCTTTTACAGGTTGCACCCTCTCCTGCGGTCGGGGCTTCGATGAATTCTTTATTTTTCGCAAGTTGCCTCATTTTATAGAAAATGCGGTTGTCGGTTGCGACGATAAAACGCTTGTTCGGCAATTCCACGGCAGCCTTGATCAACGCACTGGTAGAACCGACCGCATCGGCTATTTCAATCACCGCTTCGGGAGATTCAGGATGCACAAGCACCGCAGCATCGGGATAACGCGCCTTTAACTCTAATACGCCGCTATACTTAAACTCCTCGTGCACGACGCAGCTACCTTGCCACAACAACATGTCGGCACCGCTTACCTTTTGAATATAACGACCTAAATACCTATCGGGTGCCCAAATAATTTTCTCGTCCTGATCCATCAAATGAGAAATAATCTGCACTGCGTTGCTGGAGGTGACCACCCAATCGGCAAGTGCCTTGACTTCGGCACTCGTGTTTGCATAAACAACGACTACCCGCTCCGGATGCTGCTTACAAAACGACGCGAATTGATCGGCAGGGCAACTCAGATCCAACGAACAAGTGGCCTCGAGCGTAGGCATCAACACTCGTTTTTCGGGGTTGAGAATCTTTGCGGTCTCACCCATGAAACGGACACCCGCAACAACCAAAGTTTCGGATTCGGTGTTTTGACCGAATTTTGCCATCTCCAAAGAATCTCCGACAAAACCACCCGTTTTCTCTGCCAATTCCTGTATGTCCTCGTGTACATAATAATGGGCAATCAAAGTCGCATTTAGCCTACGAAGTTTCTCGGCGATATATACAAGTCTCAATTCCCGCTCGCGACCATGATACTCGGGTATAAGCGTACATATATCGGCGGTTATCGGGGCTTTAACCGCAGCTACTTTGGGCATATACCGTATTGCTTGTGATTCAGCAGAAATCATAATTTCGTATTTCCATAGCAATTACATCAGGGAATAGTTATACATAATACCATATCATGGTACGGAGATACACAGAACTAACCGGCACGCCGGGTTGTACGCGAAGGAATAGTTCTTTGAATTATGGTTTGCTCTTTGCCCGATAATGCCTGCCATTTGAGTTTTATCAGAAAATACTGTCCCGAACGATTGATGGTCAATTTTCCTTGAGGAAACAACGGCTTTGTAATACCGAACCGCCGACACTGTGTAGATTTTATTGCTGTCTTGCAACCCCATAAAGCCAACGCAAAGCCGGCGAACTCCCGAGGATTGCACTTTTTAGAGAAACAGTTAGAAGCACCGACACCGGAATTACCGCTACTTAGATAGTATTCGGGGTGCGGACTGGCGTATAACACTGCAGAAATTTCATTTAGCAACAGACGCGCTTGTAATGAGCGTATTAGTTCTCTCTCGGTGGACAAATTTTTCTGTTGTAACTGCGCAAATCCTAATAACGCGATAACCGAGATTGCCAAAGCAAACAAAAGTTCTATCAAGCTAAATCCCGAACACGCGAAACGACGATGAGAACGAGAGTATCGCATCGTTCAAGACGAACAGTTACCGACATCGGAGGACCGACCGTCGTTTTGATATTGCACCAAACGCACTCTGCCGCTTTGACTGATGACAAGCTCCGAAATGACCTGCGTTGATGATCCTGAACAAAGAATAAAACGTCCGTTGTAATTCGCTTTGCCGAAACGATTATAAGTAATGAATCGTGAGAAAGTTTTTGAGCGTATGGCAATGTCTCGGCTATCGCCTTGTTGCACGATCAAAAGACGCTCGCCGCGATCCAATTCTCCATTGACAGAATCGGGATGCTCGATAAAAACAAGCCAACCTTTTTCGTAAGATATCCCTGCACAATGCGCGCCATCCTCACTACTGCAAATCGTAGTCGCACTGCCGCTGACCATCGCATAGCTACGCGCAAACTCTAAGGCTTCCCAAAACCGATGCGTATAATGCATAAATCTATTCTGCTTAACCCAGTAAGCAGGCAATGCCAAAACCGAGACTAACAACAAACCGCTAATCGCCAGCGTAAGCAACAACTCAATCAATGTGAAACCTGCAGTGTCATTTTTTCTATTCATATTGCCATATTAGACGGCGCAAATAGACACAAAAAATTTATCCGACCAACAAGCCTAAATAAGCGATAAACAAGATTGGGAGCAAATTGCTAGGAATACTATCACTGTACTTGTGCAGAATGCGCGGCAACCACCCCGTCAGGCTGCGCCTGCCGCCCTAAGGGCAGACAGATATATTAAACCCTGGCTTATTTGATATAAGATAAACGCTTAGGCAGATGCAGTGCCTAGGAAGTCGGAGGAGACACGCTGCAGGACGGACGAGGCATTAAAGCCTGATGGTATGAAAAGCACTCCTCCGGCGTTATGACTATAGAGCTCGAAAGGCAGCTTGGGACTTTAGATCTCGTATTCATCTGTTTGGGCGGCGTAGTCATACTTTCCTAAACTGTGTTTGATACCTAGTATTTCATTCATTAACCAACCCTTATGGAGTAATTTATTATGGAAAACAAACAACCCGTCACGATTGGCGTTGATGTCTCTAAAGACACTTTAGAGGCGGCTCTATTATTCACTGATAATAGTTTTGCCGAGCAACAATTTAGTAGTGATGCCCAAGGCATCAAACAGTTGTTAGCTTGGACGAGCAAACACCGCGCACAGCAGTGTCGCATCTGTGTTGAGGCGACCGGCGGTCTTGAACTAGACCTGTGCATGGCCGGCTATGATGCCGGGCATCCAATCATCGTGGCAGCACCGGTGCTGATCGCTAGATTCCGCGACTCGCTCGGCATACGCAGTAAAACCGATCGCGTGGATGCGCGTATCATCGCACGCTTCGTATTTGCTATCCCGCCTGAAAACAATTGGCAAAAGCCCTCACCGGCTGTGCAAGCTTTGCGCGACGCACTGAAATGGCGCAGGGAATTAGTCAAGTGTTGTACGATGTTAAGCAATTGCGCTAATACCCTGCGCGATGCGAAGCAAAAAAAGGTGGCAGCCACTAGCCTGAAGAACCATGAGAAGCAGATCAATAAGATTAATGCCTCAATGGACAAAATCATCGCTCAAGACGAGCACCTCACACAGCTTCACCAGTTGCTGTGTTCCATTCCTGGAATCGGGACTCAAACTGCGGCTGCCCTGTGTGCAGTACTGGATGATAATACGTTTCGCCATCCAAAGCAACTCGCTGTACGATGCCATGACATATTGGACAAATGGGGACAAAAGGAAGCAAGCTGTTGTGCCGGTGTTTTATAGGCTAGACTTTGGTGCGGTCTCCTGAAGTTATACCGCCCGAGATACTCAAATAATACGTCGTTAAATTGTGCTAAATCGGTCACTAAAATATCCTCATGATGTGCTACAAACTCCTCCTGAATGGTACGGTTAAATCTCTCGTCTATGGCATTCATTTTCGGGCAACGAGGATAAGTATAACAGTGTTTAATGTTGTGTCGTTGTAGATAAGCCTCGAAGTCGCCGGCAAACTCGCTCCCGTTGTCGGTCAGTACTTGAGAGAGGTTGCCGGGGAATACCGTGTCCACCAATCTTGCGAATGTCGCAGCATTTTTACTGTGGGCGCGTCGGCAGGTAATGGCAACGGCAAAACGGCTGTAGTGGTCAATCGCAGTGAACAGATAATAGCGTGTTCGATTAACGAAATAATGGATAGTATCCATAGCCACGCAGTGTCCGGGAAATTGCGCTTTGGCATCTTTGCTGAGACGGTTGCGTGGTTGAGAAGTCTTGCATTTGTGTTTTCTTTTAGAGAGTTTAGGGGGCGAACAGCGCATGTTGTCGGATGCATCGGCAATCAACCGTGCAATGGTGCGCGGCTTCGGACACTGCAGTTCGCGTGCATCACACCACGGCTTTAAGAAGTAATAAATCTTCGGCGCACCCATATTCGGATAGCTGTGTCGCAGTCGCCTAATCTCATCGCTGATGTGAGTAGACCAATTACGGCGACGATGCTGCCGAGGTGCTTTACTTGCGTCTCGCAAAGCGGATACACCGCCCTCGTCAAAGCACTTTTTCCAGCGGTATAGGGTGGAACGGCTCACCCCGACAAAGTCTTGGGTTGCGTTTAAGCCGTGTTTGTTCCAAAATTCTAATGCATTAAGTTTTTGTTTGGCATCTGTTGCCATCATAGCCTCCGTTTTGTTGGAAAAAGAGGCTATTTTATAAAAACCTGTAATGCGGTAGCCGATGTGCTGGTTTTGCATGTCGGCTACTTTGATTTAAGAGGTATTTTTCCACTAGGAAAAGTACTTTTCCTAGTGGAAAGATTAGGTTCTAAAGAGTCCAATATGTATCTGGCATTGTACACTCGCCGCCTATATCGGCATCACGCCCAAGCACAAGCAATCCGGCAACTGCGCATCGCCCACGCCCATCTCTAAACAGGGCAATGCCGACCTGCGCACCCTCCTATTTATGGCAGCACTCTCGGCACGTCGGCATAACCTAACCATCCGTGCATTTGCCGACCAATTAAGTCGGCGGCGTCCGGAGTTAACTAAAAAGCAGATTATTGTTGCTTGCGCTCATAAGCTCACGCGTATTATTTATGGGGTCACCACGCACAAGCAACCGTTTGACACGAATTATTGTTGAGCATTTGCGTCCTAAATCGATACTCACAAAAGGAGATAAAAAATGAATAAAACGGCTTGATTTTTAATAAGGCATCATGCCAGTCCGCCCCTACAAAGGAGGGAAATGTACCATCATTAGTCACTTAACTTCAATTTTTCCCGAGTCTAGATTACTCAAGATTCCGATGGGGGTTGCTTTTTCAAAACCTTTCTCTAAGAGTAAGTTCATTACTTTCGGTATAGCCGCCGGTGAGCAAGCGATGAGTAGACCGCCGTTGGTTTGAGGATCGGTGAGTAGGGTTTTGATTTTCTTCGCTTTAGCCGATAAATCTACATCATGGCGGCAATGTTCCCAGTTGCGGATGCCTGCGCCGGTGCTAATACCGTTCGTTGCCAAATCTACGGCTTGTTCAATCAACGGGATATTATTCATAACAATGGAGGCTTGCAGTTTTGACGCTCGGCACATCTCCAGTAAATGGCATAATAATCCGAACCCGGTGACATCGGTCATCGCATGCACCGACCCCAGCCTTGTGAGCTCGACACCGACATCGTTCAGTTGGCTTGCATGCTTTATCAAGATTTTGTAGCCTGCTTGATCAAGTTTGTTTTGTTTATAAGCAGCTGCCAATACGCCGATGCCCAGCGGCTTGCTCAATAGCAAGACATCGCCGGATCGTGCCGTGCTGTTCCGCTTAATATTACTAGGATGCACCAAGCCACAAACCGAGAGACCGTAGAAAGGTTCTTTACAGTCTATGGAGTGTCCGCCTGCCACCGCAACACCGGCACGATTACAGCTTGCACTACCGCCCTCTAATATTTGTGCTATCACCTCCGTTGCCACTTTATCGGTCGGCATGCCGAGTATGTTTAATGCCAAAAACGGTTTGCCACCCATCGCATAAACATCGGATAATGCATTGGCAGCGGCAATGCAACCGAAGTCGAAAGGATTATCTACCGGAGGTGCGAAGAAATCGGTTGTCGCAATCAATGCCTGTTTGGAATTAAGTTTATAGAGAGCTGCATCGTCGAAAGTATCGCTACCCGAAATGAGTTGCAAGTCGGATAATACAGGGATATTTTCCAGCAATTTACCGAGTATATCCGGAGAAATTTTGCATCCGCATCCGCCGCCGTGAGATAATGCCGTTAATTTGAAGTTTTGAGTCATGTTAAAGCTAGCAGAAAATTGGACCTTGGATCACATTGTGCATTTTGACGACATCTTAGATGTACGTTCACCTGCGGAGTACGCGCTCGACCACCTGCCTCGGGCACTCAATTTCCCGGTGCTGGACGATGAAGAACGTTCACGCGTAGGCATATTATATAAAAAAGTCTCCGGCTTCGAGGCTAAAAAGCAAGGTGCCGCTTTAGTGGCATCGCATATTGCATCGCACATAGAAAAGCATTTTGCCGACAAAACCGAAAGCTGGCAACCTTTAGTCTACTGTTGGCGCGGCGGCACCCGCAGCGCGGCGATGGTGCAGGTTCTAAACGACATAGGTTGGCAAGCGCAACAGCTACCCGGCGGCTACAAAGCGTATCGGCGTAGGGTGATAGAGACAATTGCCGAACTTGCTCCCCGATTACGCTTTGTCGTGCTGTGCGGAAAAACAGGTGTCGGCAAAACACGATTGCTAGAGGCTTTGTGTAAGCATAGAAAACAGATACTGGACTTAGAAAAAATCGCAAACCACAAGGGTTCGGTACTCGGCGAACCAACGCAAGGAGAACAACCTTCGCAAAAATTTTTTGAAAGCACGTTGTGTCATACAATCAGAGCTTTAGACCCCGAGCAAACCGTTTATGTGGAGGCAGAAAGTCCTAAGATTGGGCGCATCCAAATTCCGACGGTTCTACTCGATGCGATGCATTGCGGCCGATGCTTACCTATAGAGGCGACACTTTCTGCACGGGTGACTTTTCTATGCGCGGAGTACCGACATTTTCTGCAAAGCCCGGGATTATTCGCATCGGCAATATCGCGATTGACGGCTCATGTGGGCAAGAAAAAAATAGCGCATTGGTTGTCCTTGCATAAAGCGGAGAAAATGACAGCGTTGGTAGAGGACTTGCTGGTTTCGCATTATGACCCTTTTTATACAAGTTCTATGAGTAAACATTTTAAGCATTATCAGAATACCGGTACTACGATACAACTCACTAGCATAGACGAGGAGAATCTCGACAAAGCTGTTGCCGATATTGAACAAATATAGGTTGCAGATATAGTAAAATATTCTTAACTATTTAATATATCCTTAATTCCTAAAACTTAAAGAGAACCAAGTAGTGCCTTATCCTCCTATTTATATCATTAACCTGAAACGGACTCCGGAAAGGAAATTATCTATACAAAGACAGCTTGATGCCTTTAATCTAAACTATGAATTTGTAGAGGCGATTGACAGATACGATTTAAGGTCTAAAGAGGAGTGCTCAATCATTGCCTATCAACTGGGCATTGACACAAACAATATGGAAACCTTATACGATTATTGTAACGATCTCGGTGCTTTAGCTTGTTTGTTAAGCCATGTTAAAGTCTATAATTTAATCATAGAAAATAATATTCCATGTACTTGTGTGTTAGAAGATGATGCTTATCTATTACCTGCCTTTCCCAAGATATTAATAGCCGCGCAGCAAATATCCTGGGAGGTTTTAATGCTTTCTAGTCAATCAGCTTATGTTTGGAAAATATTATTGTCTTCCCTTTGCGGTTTCCCTAAATTAATATGCTATAAAAAATATTATCCTGCATTAAATCTCTTTACTGCTCCTATCATAGCCTTAAAATTCATGAAGTTTCTTATATTGGAATTTATACTGCGACATAAGAATAGACTCTCAAAACATAAATACATTAAAAAAAGAACTCTCTCAGAATCTCTACTGTGGTATGTGGCATGTGAAATAGGTGCGATACCTAATCAAGATAGACGTTCATGGCATAAAGTCGCTCCTAATCACTACATTACTACACCGTCGTTAAAACCAAATGTAACTTCAGGCATGGCTTATATGCTGACTCGATCGGCAGCAATTAAATGGAAACAGGCAATACTTTCTGATAGAACACACGCTATAACGCATGCTATAGATCTTGTGCCTTATCAGTTGTACAGAAAAAAAACCTTAAACCTGTATATTGTTACTCCACCCTGTGTTAAGGCTATATATCGGTATTTAGTAAATAGCAGTAATTGAGGCTGTCGGACCGGAATTTGGTCTTCTTCTAAAAAGTAGACAAAACTAAGCTTCTATGTTTTTTCGGGCATAAACCGCCGTCGCTAAACACAAAAACTTTGGGACTTATAGCGATTAGTTGACAAACCACAATTATTAAAACTATTAGTTGACAAACAATCCTTTTAATTATTACAATAATCCCTATAATAGAAACACAATTAGGAAAAGTCATGGCGAAAAGATTAGCAAAAACATTAAGTCTATTTGACTTGATGAAGCAGTACCCTACTGAGTTAGATGCGATGAGGTACATAGAGCGTATGCGGTGGGGAGATACACTCTGTTGCACTCGTTGTGGAGCGACCGACAAAATTACTGAACGCGAAGACAAACTGGCAAACTATTGGTGCGGTTATTGTCGCAAATACTTTAATGCTAAGACCGGCACACCGTTGGAACATAATCGTATCCGTGACCAAAGAGTGTGGATATACGCTGCGTATTTGTTAATAACTGCCCGCAAAGGTATTAGCGCAATGCAACTTCACAAGGAACTTTCTATTAGCTATAAAGCAGCTTGGTATCTACTGCACAGACTACGGCTTGCTTGCGGTCATCATCTGGCAGCCTTGCGTGGTGAGGTTGAAATAGACGAGACCTATATAGGCGGTAAAGAAAAGAACAAGCATGAAAGGAAGCGATTAAAGGTGGGTGGCGGGGCCGGCGGTAAATCTACCATACTCGGCCTGCTGCAGCGAGGCGGTCAGTTGATAGCAATGCCGATAAGCGACACCACCAAACAAACGCTACATCCGATTATTAGGGATAACATTATGTCGGGTAGCACTTTATACACAGACGATAACCCGTCCTACACAGGAGCCTATAGAAGACATCAAGTCGTCAACCATTCGGCAAAGCAATATGTTAATGGTATGGCACACACTAATAGCATAGAAAGTGTATGGGCTTTGCTGAAGCGCGGATACAACCGAACCTATCATAACTGGAGCATGAAGCATTGCCGGCAATATGTAAATGAGTTTGCCTTCCGTCTCAATGACGGGAACTGTGAGAGAGATACGCAGGATCGGCTAGATAGCCTGTTTTCTATGATGACAGGCAAGCGAATAACTTATACGAAATTAACCTCATAGTTTGTCCAAAACAACAATGTCATTCTCTAATAGACAATTGGTGATATAGTGATTACTTATGCGACAAAAAGATCAAACCAAACTAGACAAGGCGGTGCGTGTATTGCTGAATATGGGTAAAGTGCCGCCGCATAAGCCACTGAAGTTCACCAAAGAAGGCCTTAGAAAAAAATTCAAAATCAAGGTGTCCAGAAGTGGAAAAGGAAAAATAGAGGAAATATAAAGAAACTTTGTCAACTAATCGCTATAGTTCCCAAAATATAAGTAATGCCTTATCCTCCTATTTATATCATCAACCTGAAACGGACTCCGGAAAGGAAATTATCTATACAAAGACAGCTTGATGCCTTTAATTTAAACTATGAATTTGTAGAGGCGATTGATAAATACGATTTGAGTTGCAAGGCGAAGCGTGCAATCATTGCAGATCAACTGAGCGTTGACAAAACCAATATGGAATCTTTATATAATCATTATAACAAATGTCTTATACTCGGAACTTTAGCTTGCCTGTTAAGTCACATTAAGGTCTATAATTTAATAATACAAAATAGTATTCCACATGCATGTGTTTTAGAAGATGATGTCTCCCTATTGCCTGCTTTTCCTAGAATATTAATAGCTGCCCGGAAAATACCATGGGATATTCTAATGCTTTCTAGCCAATCAAGTTATATTCGCAAAATATTAGATCTTAGATGCCGTAGTTTATACCGATTAATATACTATAAAAAATACTATCCCGAATTAACCTTCTTTACCTTTCGTCTCATAAGCCTGAAAATTATGAAATTTCTTATCTTGCCCGGCAAAATAATCAAAATGATACTCGCAAAAGACACATACATTAAAAAAAACCGTTATAAGATGGCTTTGCTATACGATATAGCATGTGAAATAGGTTCGCTACCTAATCGAGATAGACATTCATGGCATCAAATCACCCCTAATCACTACATCACTACACCGGCGGAAATACCAACAAATGTAACCACAGGTATGGCTTATATGCTAACCCGCTCGGCGGCAATTAAATGGAAACAGACAGCACTTCTTAGGTCTACAATGAAATCTATAGACATGATACCTCTTCGTCTACACATCGACAGGCACTTAAACCTTTATATTGTCACTCCACCCTGTGCTAAGGCTGTATATCAATTTCTAATAAATTCCGTCAATCTTGGCCCGACATCATTATGAAACCGGATTTGATTCGCCTCTAATACGACGCATGCCGTGCCGCAATGTCATTTGATAGAATAGACATCTTATTATTCAAATTTAAGTTTATGACACCTAAAACAAATACAATTCAGGGCATGTTGCTATGCTTGCAGCATTATTGGGCGGAGCAGGGTTGTGCGTTACTGCAGCCCTACGATCTGCCTATGGGAGCAGGTACATTCCATCCGG
The DNA here is from genome assembly GCA_965215125.1 of uncultured candidatus Poriferisulfidus sp. GTDB lineage: Bacteria > Pseudomonadota > Gammaproteobacteria > Poriferisulfidales > Oxydemutatoraceae > SP5GCR1. The sequence continues at coordinate 771,981 of OZ244052.1, forward strand.
CGACTTTTCTGCGAGTATTGGGCACCGAACCTTGGCGGTGTGCCTATGTGCAACCGTGTCGACGTCCTGCAGACGGTCGTTACGGCGACAATCCCAACCGCTTGCAACATTATTATCAGTTTCAAGTTGTTCTAAAACCTTCGCCGCACGCTATACAGCAGTTATATCTAGATTCTCTAAACGCATTGGGCATTGAAGTCGAACGAGACGATGTGCGTTTTGTGGAGGATAATTGGGAATCACCCACATTGGGGGCTTGGGGTCTGGGTTGGGAAGTTTGGCTCAACGGGATGGAGATCGGACAATTCACTTACTTCCAACAAATGGGTGGGGTAGAGTGTGCGCCGGTTGCGGGCGAGATTACATACGGCATAGAGCGTCTTGCGATGAGCTTACAACAAATAGATAATACTTTTGATCTGCTATGGGCAAGTTCCGATCACGCAAAGCTATATTATCGTGATTTATTTTATCAAAACGAAAAGCAACAATCGGCTTATAATTTCGACGAGGCAAATGTATCTCAATTGAAGCGTCAATTTGACGAAAGAGAGCAAGAGTGTTTACAGTTGATAGAAAAGACATTGGTGTTGCCCGCTTACGAGCAAGCCGTTATGGCCTCTCATTTTTTCAACCTACTCGATGCACGAGGGGCAATTTCGGTAACCGAAAGGCAACGTTATGTATTGAGAATCTGTAAACTCACATATCGGATCGCTAAACACATCGGCGACAACGAATCCCGGAATAAACAGTAAACCGCTTAGCCGATATATAGAATTAAAGTCATCCGAGAAAATGCAGAGACACAATTTGCTCGTAGAAATAGGCACCGAAGAACTGCCTCCCGACGGATTATTCGAATTGGGCGAGGCTTTTGCGCAAACCCTTAAAAAGCTATGCGGTGATGCCGGCTTTGACAGCGAGCAGGCACATTCTTTTGCAACACCCCGCCGTATCGCCGCTCGGTTGGATGCTTTGGTCGAAACACAAGCAGACCAAACGATAAAGCGCAAGGGACCACTCATAGCAAAAGCATACGATAAAGACGGAAACCCGCTGCCGGCGGCGATCGGTTTTGCCAAATCGTGCAAAGTAGCAATATCGGAACTGCAGATGATTGAGATTAAAGACGAACAACGTCTTTATGTTGAAAAAACCGTCAAAGGTCAAAACATAAACGATTGTATTGCGATGTTGTTAGAGCAAACACTGCAACAATTACCAATGAGTAAACGGATGCGGTGGGGAGATACCGATTATGAATTCATACGCCCGATACATTGGGTGCTGGTTCTATACGGTGAGCAAACACTCGAACTGGAAGTAGCAGGCATCACCGCCGGCAAGCATACTTATGGACATCGTTATCATTGTCCCGACGCGCTGAGCGTGCCGCATGCGGATCACTACGAAAATCTATTGGAGCAACAGGCTAAAGTCATTCCTTCGTTCAAAAAACGCTTGCAAAAAATAAGTTTGCAAATAGAAAAGGCAGCGCAACTCGGCAAAGTGCAAACAAACGACCGCCTACTCGAGCAGGTTACATCGATTGTTGAGTGGCCGATTGCAGTTTCCGGTCGCTTTGACGAAAGTTTTTTGAACCTACCGGCAATAGTGATCGGCAAGATACTGGAAAAAGACCAAAAATGCTTTACCGTTTTAGCTGCGGACGAATCTCTAGTGCCGGAATTTATAGTGATAGCCAATATAGAAAGCACCGACCCCGATGCATTACGCCACGGTTATGAACGAGTGGTAGAACCTAGACTGAAGGACGCGAGCTTTTTTATCCATCAAGATAGAAAACACTCGCTGGTACATTATGCGGATAGTCTTGATAAATTAGTTTTTCATCAACGCTTAGGCAATTTAGCGGATAAGGTTGCACGCATCACGGATATATCTCGCGCTATCGCACAACATTTGTCGGTATCGGATAGTGCCTATGATTTTGACCGACAAGACAAAGGGACAATTGAACGAGCTGCTTATCTTTGCAAAGCAGATCTCAGAACCGGCATCGTTTGCGAATATCCCGAACTCGCCGGCTATATAGGTGGCTATTATGCAGAATGCGACGGCGAACCTCCGACGATATGCCGTGCAATACGGCAGCATATAAAACCGGTGCGCGCCGGCGATTCGCTGCCCGACGAAAAAATTGCTATCGTACTGGCGATTGCCGATAGGCTGGATACCCTGGTCGGTATTTTCGGAATTGGAGAATATCCGAGTGGTAGCCGCGATCCTTATGCACTACGGCGCGCAAGTCTGGCACTGATACGCATCCTCAACGAATACCAACTGGATTTGGATTTGGCAGTGTGGGTTGAACAAAGCCGGCAACGCTATGCCGAAAAAGTCAAAGAACAAGGTGTTGTGAGATTGTTAGATTATTTGAAAGAGCGGCTCAAACATTATTTCATAGAGTGTGGCTTTAGCGGCGATAGAGTAGATGCGGTCGCTACAAATCGAACTCTGCATTGTCACGATATGCACCAACGTCTGCTCAAACTGCAAAGTTTTATGCAAATGCCCCAAAGCATTGAACTTGCGGCAGCAACTAAACGAATACGCAATATCTTAAAAAATAATCTCCCCGAAAATATCGGAAAACTTGATCCGTTAGCGTTGAATGACGATGCAGAATGTCGGCTTTATGAAGCGTTTAATAAACGAAGCCCACAAGTTCGGACGCTAATCAAACACGGAGACTATTTAGAAGCCCTAAAGACTCTGGCACAGCTACACGACCCTATAGACAACTTTTTTGATAAAGTGCTCGTGATGTCCAAAAATGAAACCGAAAAAAATAACCGCCTCATCTTACTCTACCAAATCGATTGCTTGTTTATGCAGATTGTAGATTTCTCCGCGCTTCAATTAGATGAATAGTTTTATGACATGGGACTGTTGAGAAAGTATCCACAAACTTTAGGGACGGTACATTCCCCTCCTTCGGAGGGGTGGCAGGCGCAGCCTGACGGGGTGGTTGTGTCGTATCTGCACTATTTTATTCATTCATCCAATTTATGGAAATCAAAACCAAATGGCGCAAGCGGTTGCGGTTATTCCGAAGGCGAACATGCAAGTCCGCTTCTACATTAAGCATAAATAATGCAGTTGCTTCATAGCCTAGACAACCTAGCTAAATTCAAGCATCCTTGCGTTGCCACGATAGGTGCTTTTGATGCCCTGCATATAGGACATCGAGCGATTATAGCTAAGACTAAAGCCTTAGCGAAAGATTATCGCTTACCGGTGGTCGTGGTGATGTTTGAACCGTTGCCCGGCGAGTTCTTTGCCGATAAAGACGCATTGCCGAAGCGCATCTACACGCTACGCAAGCGTATCGAATTAGTGCGAGATATCGGTGCCGACTATTTGGTGTGCCTAAACTTCAATAAAACTTTAGCGAATTGGACGGCGGCTGAATTCATTCAAAGTATCATACTGGACGGCTTGCACGCGCGTCATTTAGTCGTAGGAGACGATTTCCGTTTCGGTAAAAACAGAGAAGGAGACTATAATATGCTCTGCGATTACCGGAGTCGTTTCGGTTTCGAGCTGAGTCGCATGAATGCGGTGACGGTCGGAAATGTGCGGGTTAGTAGCACTCGGATACGCGAGTTGTTACTCGCCGGCGAGTTGGCACAAGCCAATCGTATGCTCGGAAGTCTTTATAGTGTGACAGGTCGCGTTCGCCTAGGCGATAGATTGGGTACACAATTAGGTTACCCTACCGCTAATTTGAGTTTCGGGAAACGCCAACCGCCGTTGCACGGTGTTTTTGCGGTTTCGGTGGAGGTTTTAGGCATGAAACTTAAAGGTGTATCCAATGCCGGTGTACGCCCTACCGTAGATGCCGAACAATACCGAATAGAAACTCATATTTTTGATTTTGATAGCGATGTGTACGGAGAACGAATGACTATTTATCCGCAACACTATCTCAGGGCGGAACAGCGATACAACGATATAGCGCAACTCAAAAATGCGATACGCAAAGACCTCAGAGTAGCAAAGGTGCTTTTAGAAAGCGAACCGAATGATGATACACAGACACGATATGTTAATAACTAAATACGAACGATGGGAGACTACAAAGACACATTAAATCTACCGAAAACCGACTTCCCGATGCGCGCCAACTTGGCGCAACGAGAACCGGAAATTTTGGCTTATTGGGAGTCGATAAAACTGTACGAGCTGATACGCTCAAAGCGATGCGGGCGCGAACAGTTTATCCTTCATGACGGTCCTCCTTATGCAAACGGCGATATCCATATCGGACATGCGGTCAATAAAACGCTAAAAGATATCATTGTCAAAAGTCGGTTGATGCAAGGACTCGATGCGCCTTATGTGCCGGGTTGGGATTGTCACGGACTGCCTATAGAACAACAAGTGGAAAAAAAATACGGCAAAGCCAAAACCACAGAAGACACTATGTTGTTTAGAAAACGATGCCGGGAGTATGCCACCGGTCAAATTGAAAAACAACGACAAGATTTTATACGCCTGGGTGTGTTGGGTGATTGGCAAAATCCTTATCTCAGCATGGCGTTTGATACCGAAGCAGATATATTGAGAACCCTAGGTACGTTGCTCGGCAAAGGCTATCTGAAGCAAGGACATAAACCGGTGCATTGGTGCTTGGAATGTGGCTCGGCACTTGCCGAAGCGGAGGTTGAATATCACGATAAAGTATCCAAAGCGGTCGATGTCGCATTTGCCGTACAGAACACGGACAACCTAAACGAAAAGCTACAACTAGAAACCGACACCGCATCTAATATAGTAATTTGGACTACCACACCATGGACTTTGCCTGCCAACCAAGCCGTTGCACTGCACCCGAAGTTAGATTATGTGGCACTTCTCCACGACACTCAAATCTATATCGTCGCCGAGGGACTTGCCGAACAATGTTGCACGCGTTACGGGTGGGATCCCACTGTGCTATGTACTTTCAAGGGCGAATGTTTAGAAGGCTTAGATCTGAAGCACCCTTTTTACGATTATACCGTGCCGATCGTTATGGGTGCGCATGTAACTCTGGAAGCCGGCACCGGTTGCGTACACATCGCACCGGCACACGGTGTAGACGATTATATATTGGGACAACGCTACGAACTTCGTTGTCAAACACCGCTATCGACCAATGCCGTATTCGCACCTACGGCAGGATTTCTAGCCGGCTGTCATGTGCGCAAAAGCGATGCATCGATTATCGAGAGGCTCGATGAAAACCGAAAATTAGTGCACAGTTGCGATTACGAGCACAGCTATCCTCACTGCTGGCGGCATAAAACCCCTATCATCTTTAGGGCAACCCCACAATGGTTTATAAGCCTAAAAAATAACGGGTTGTTGGATAAGGCATCTGCCGAATGCGATACAGTGCATTGGACACCGCAATGGGGACACGCGCGTATCAAAGGAATGCTGGGTTCTAGACCGGACTGGTGCGTGTCTAGGCAACGCTATTGGGGTGTACCGATCGCAGTATTCGTACACAAACAGTCCGGTAACTTACATCCCCGTACCGCGGAAATCATAGAACATGTGGCACAAAAAATAGAACAAACCGGTATAGAAGCATGGTTTGAATCGAACTACGAAGAACTCCTGGGAGACGATGCGAACGACTATAGGAAAGTCGAAGATGTATTGGATGTCTGGTTTGACTCGGGTGCCACACACGCTTGCATACTCGATAAACGCAACGAATTGCGGCGGCCTGCCGACCTCTATTTGGAGGGATCGGATCAACATCGCGGGTGGTTTCAATCGTCGTTGCTCACTTCGGTTGCATACGACGGTAAGGCACCGTATCTCGGCGTGCTGACACATGGCTTTGTGGTAGACGAAAGTGGTCAGAAAATGTCTAAATCCAAAGGCAACGTAGTCTCACCCCAAAATGTTATCAAACAATACGGTGCCGATATTTTACGATTGTGGGTCGCAGCAACCGACTCCAGTGGCGAGATGACTATAGCCGACGAAATTCTAAAACGGATTGTAGACGCGTATCGCCGTATCAGAAACACGGCGCGCTTTTTATTGGCTAACTTGAGCGATTTTGATCCCGAAGCGGATCAAATAGATCCGAATTCTATGCTCGCATTGGATCGCTGGGCAGTTGCCGTTAGTGCCGAGTTGCAACGCGAAATACGAGAAGACTACAAAGACTATACTTTTCATCGTCTATACCATCGGCTACATAATTTTTGCAGTATACAGATGGGTGGTTTTTATTTGGATATTATCAAAGACCGTCTCTACACGGTACACCCCCAAGCCCCGGCTAGGCGTTCTGCACAAACTGCGATGTATCACATCATCCAAGCATTGGTGAGATGGATCGCACCGATTTTAAGTTTTACCGCGGAAGAGATCTATAAATCACTACCGGGCACGAAATTAAAAAGCGTTTTCTTATCCGAATGGTACGACGGTTTGTTCGATCTATCGGAGAATGAATTGCCGAACATGTCCGAGTGGAATCAGATACTCGGTTTACGGGATGTCGTCAACAAGCAAATAGAAAACATAAGACAAACCGGTGTCATAGGTTCCTCGCTCGATGCCGAGATAAAGCTCTATTGCGATGGCAACGATTACCGACTAATCAAACAACTGGATCAAGAACTTAAATTCTTGTTCATTACCTCGGCTGCCGAAGTCTTTCCATCGGCACAAGCCGGCGACGATTCCGTACAAATCTCGGAGCGTATAGCGATCGCTATATCCGCCAGCCGATATCCCAAATGTCCGCGTTGTTGGCAACACTGTGACGATCTTGAGGGATCCGATCATGGTACAACATGTGCGCGCTGCATGCTAAATGTCAACGGTGAAGGCGAAAAACGCACCTATTTATAAATGTAATGAAAAAAATCTCCATCATTTTTCTTATTTTACTCCTATTATTCGGGGGAATAGTCAGTGCGGAAACATCAAATGCTTCCAAGCCTAATATAATATTTATCATGGCCGATGATCTAGGCAAAAACATACTTTCTTTGCCTAGGATAAAAAATGTAATTAAGATGCCTAATGTCGAGCGACTTGCCGCAGAGGGAGTAACATTCAAGAATGCTTATGCAACACACCTCTGTTTTTCCACACGAGTAAAGTTACTAAGTGGACGAGCGGCAATAAATACAGGAGCCTATTGGAATCAATATCCGAAAGGTGGTGTTGTGAATAGGATAGCCGACGAAGGACGTACTACGGGATTTTACAAATATTTTAACGACGGCGATTCGAGTATATATCCTTTTATAGACACTCAATATACACCCAGCTTTGCGCTACCGCTCAAGCAAGCAGGTTATACAAATGCAGTGGTCGGCAAATGGCACCTAAACGATACTGTTAAGCAGCGTCGTGTTTTCAGAACATTCGGCTTTGACCAATGGATGATGTCTAATAGCCATGTAGCCCCAGGTGCTTTAACCGATAAGGGATATTTGGTTACCCCTGCTAGATCTCATGTCGAAAAACTAACCGATTTCGTTGTCGATTTCATCACGGAAAATAAAGATAAACCTTTCTTTGTCTATTATCCCATGCATTTAGTACACGAACCTTATGTAATGCCCGCCAATCCAATAGGGCATCTAACACATACTTTGGTAGAGAGACATATTGCCATGATTGAATATGTAGACCAAATTATAGGAAGTTTAATAAAAACCTTAGAGACATTAAATATAAAAGACCGAACTATTATCTTTTTCTCGGGCGACAACGGAGATGCTTCTGAATATCGTTCTTTGTATGAACTTATTCAAGGACCTGAAAAAAGCAAAGAACAACCTTTCCGTGGTAAAGGTTCTCTATACGAGGGTGGTGTCAATGTACCTTTGATCGTGAGCGGCGGTCCTGTCGTGAAAAGAGGAGAAACCGAAGCGTTGGTGGATTTTACCGATATCCTGCCCACACTTGCCGATCTCGCCGGTCTCTCCGTTATTAGAAAAAAACGCGAAAACAACGGTGATTACAGAGGAATAGCTGATCAATATGTCTCCGTAGCAGGACTATACAAAGGAGACGGCTATTCCATAGCACCCTTTCTAACCGGACAAACCGATGACACACCACGAAAATGGATGATGTATGCGTCAGGCGATATCATCGTACCTATCATACCAAGCAATATCGTAGTACGCAATAAAGTGTACGATGCCATGACATATTGGACAAATGGGGACAAAAGGAAGCAAGCTGTTGTGCCGGTGTTTTATAGGCTAGACTTTGGTGCGGTCTCCTGAAGTTATACCGCCCGAGATACTCAAATAATACGTCGTTAAATTGTGCTAAATCGGTCACTAAAATATCCTCATGATGTGCTACAAACTCCTCCTGAATGGTACGGTTAAATCTCTCGTCTATGGCATTCATTTTCGGGCAACGAGGATAAGTATAACAGTGTTTAATGTTGTGTCGTTGTAGATAAGCCTCGAAGTCGCCGGCAAACTCGCTCCCGTTGTCGGTCAGTACTTGAGAGAGGTTGCCGGGGAATACCGTGTCCACCAATCTTGCGAATGTCGCAGCATTTTTACTGTGGGCGCGTCGGCAGGTAATGGCAACGGCAAAACGGCTGTAGTGGTCAATCGCAGTGAACAGATAATAGCGTGTTCGATTAACGAAATAATGGATAGTATCCATAGCCACGCAGTGTCCGGGAAATTGCGCTTTGGCATCTTTGCTGAGACGGTTGCGTGGTTGAGAAGTCTTGCATTTGTGTTTTCTTTTAGAGAGTTTAGGGGGCGAACAGCGCATGTTGTCGGATGCATCGGCAATCAACCGTGCAATGGTGCGCGGCTTCGGACACTGCAGTTCGCGTGCATCACACCACGGCTTTAAGAAGTAATAAATCTTCGGCGCACCCATATTCGGATAGCTGTGTCGCAGTCGCCTAATCTCATCGCTGATGTGAGTAGACCAATTACGGCGACGATGCTGCCGAGGTGCTTTACTTGCGTCTCGCAAAGCGGATACACCGCCCTCGTCAAAGCACTTTTTCCAGCGGTATAGGGTGGAACGGCTCACCCCGACAAAGTCTTGGGTTGCGTTTAAGCCGTGTTTGTTCCAAAATTCTAATGCATTAAGTTTTTGTTTGGCATCTGTTGCCATCATAGCCTCCGTTTTGTTGGAAAAAGAGGCTATTTTATAAAAACCTGTAATGCGGTAGCCGATGTGCTGGTTTTGCATGTCGGCTACTTTGATTTAAGAGGTATTTTTCCACTAGGAAAAGTACTTTTCCTAGTGGAAAGATTAGGTTCTAAAGAGTCCAATATGTATCTGGCATTGTACATAAAGAATTCAAGCTATGGGCAAAATGGGAAGACAACAAATACCGAGGATATAAACTCTATGATTTATACAACGACCCCTACGAACAAACCAATTTATATGACAGCACGGATCAAACCATTCTCTCGGCTAAGCAACGACTAAACAATATATTGGATAACATTCCTCAACCTACACGGATAGACGAATATTTTGATCCGGTAGATTGGAATTACGGCATGCTGTCTCATTGGTCCATGAATCAACCGGAATTTTTAACAGATGCAAATAAATTAGCCGATACCGAAGGTGGTTACGATGTGCACGATACCGAAATTGTTTTTGATAAACAAGGGAGATTCAGACAAGCAATCAGAGCAGACCGTCTACAGGTTCCTTATTCCAAAGGGTTGTTTTATAACTTTATCATCGGTGACAACACAAAGCTTTTTAACCGACGCGATAAAGGAATATTCTATAAAGGAATCACGAAATTGATAAAGACGAACAAAACACTAATGGAATTTTCAAACTCTTTTTATACTAAGTGGTTTCCTCCTAATAAATACCCTTCGAGAAGAGGAGATAGAGAAAAATTTCTCACCGGCATGACCGTGTCGGCATGGATACAAACTCCACAACCCAAGCAAGATATTTATATTCTAAAGCAACCGTATGCCGACAAAGAAGGTAATTTAATAAGTTTTTCCATCACCGAAGATACAACCGTCAATTTTGAATTAACCACGAACGATAAAACCCATAAGCTGGAAAGCAAAACTTTAGACCGCACACCTTGGGGACAATGGGTGCACATCGCAGCAACATGGGACGGGCGTGGCGAATGTGGTGAAACCATTCTTTATGTCAACGGTGCGCGTGTCGCCCGAGCGTGCTTGGGAAAACCTCTGTCGGCAGACGATACCGACAACCTATTGCTGGGCGGCTTTGCCGAAGATCCGAAAACCAATCATCCCGAAACCTTGATAGACGACATTGCCCTATGGCGGCAACCGTTGATGCCGATGCAAATAGAAGCGTTGTATCGGCTCGGCAATCGTTTCTCTTACGATGCCTCACAAGTCGATGCTTTGTTCAATACACCCGAGAATAATGGTATAACAAAAATCAGGGATCGGGTGTGGCATCGTGCCGAATTAGAAGAAACGACCGATACGAATCGTTTGATGATTCTAGAATTTCGCAACGAAGTCAAGGTTCAATTCGGGAATGTGATGGCAATTCGCCTAAAAATATAAGGCCGACAATTCGTTCACTCTACGGTAACCGATTTTGCAAGGTTGCGGGGTTGATCTATATCGGTGCCTTTCAACAACGCCGTGTGATACGCCAGTAATTGCAGGGGTATCGTGAATAAAATCGGAGAAACCGCATTCTCAAAGGCATTCAATCGTATTACTCTCAAAGATGACTTTTCATCCGATTGAAACCCGGTGCCGGAGTCTGCAAAAACATGCAAATGCCCACCCCTCGCTCGCACTTCTTTTAGATTGGATTTTAGTTTAGATAGTAATCGGTCGTTGGGTGCGACCGCAACGACCGGCATATTAAAATCCACTAAAGCCAACGGGCCATGCTTGAGTTCGCCGGCGGCATAAGCCTCGGCGTGTATGTAAGAGATTTCCTTCATTTTGAGAGCACCTTCCATAGCGATCGGGTAATGCAGACCTCGCCCCAAAAATAGTGCGTGTTGCTTGTCGGAATACTCTCTTGCTAACAGACGTATCTGCTCCTCGCAATCTAGAATCTGCTCCAAACGCACAGGCAGGTTGCGTAATTGTCCGACAAGATCGGAGACTGCCGATTTCGTCAAACATCGCCGTTTACCAAAAAGTATGGTCAGTAGCAACAGAACGGTAAGCTGCGTCGTGAAGGCTTTAGTTGAAGCCACACCTATCTCGGGACCGGCATGGGTCATCAATACCGCATCTACTTCACGGGTTAGGGAACTCTCATGCACATTACAAATAGCCAATGTTTTGAAATAACCGTGTTGTTCGGCAATCCGTAGTGCTGCCAAGGTGTCCGCAGTCTCGCCCGATTGAGAAATTACAACCAGCAAAGTGTGCGGAGGCACACAGTGATGTCGGTATCGAAATTCGCTGGCAATCTCGGCACTACAAGACATATTTGCAAACTCTTCCAACCAATAACGGGCGACGAGTGCGGCGTGATAGCTGGTTCCACAGGCAACGATATGCACCTGTTCGGTACGATCGAGAAACTCGGTTGCATCGGGAGAAATAATATTGTCCGGAATATCGTTGGCAAGCAAACGTCCTTCGAGCGTATCGGCGATAACACGAGGTTGATCGTATATTTCCTTCTGCATATAGTGTTGATATTCGCCCAAGTCGCTGTTATACGATGCCAATGATATTTCATGATGTTTGCGCACTACAGGTTTCAAATCACTATCAAAAATATACACTTGATCTCGGCTAATCTCGGCAATGTCACCGTTTTCCAAATGAATAAAGGTTTGAGTAACCGAGGACAACGCCTGTATATCCGATGCTGCGTAGTTGGCACCCTCTCCGATGCCGATTACCAGGGGACTTCCTTCCCGCACCAATACGACGCTTTCGGGATTTTGTGCGTCAAGCACAGCTAGGCTATATGCGCCTTCAAGGTCGTTTATGGTTTTTGATATCGCACCCAATAAATCCTTATTTTGCCGTAAATAAAATATAATCTGGTGTGCTATGACTTCGGTATCGGTTTCCGAATTAAACTCGAAACCCTCGGATTTTTGCGCCTCCTTCAAAACTTCGTAATTTTCTATGATGCCGTTGTGGACGATAGCGATACGGTTATCGGAAATATGCGGGTGTGCATTTGCTCTATCGGGTGCGCCGTGGGTCGCCCAGCGGGTATGCGCTATGCCGATATGGCTACGGCATGGTGTTGATTTTAATAATTCCTCTAGTTTAGCTACCTTACCCAAACATCGTACGCGTTGTATGGGGACATCACCGTCATCGTTCAGCACCGCAATACCGGCGGAATCATAACCACGGTATTCCAGTCTGAATAACCCTTCCATTAAAATATCGCTTACATCGGATGCTGCAATCGCAGCGACTATGCCACACATCGTTTCTATTTCTTCGTCGGTCGCCGCCAGCCTTTTACGGTGGTTTGTTTGCAACGCGATAATGTCAATTCATCGGCAGGTACATCGTGGGTGATCGTCGAACCGGCACCGATAGTGGCATTGGAACCTATCTCTATGGGGGCAATGATTTGCGTATCCGAACCTATAAATACATTGTCTCCGATGACCGTGCGGTGTTTATCGGCACCGTCGTAGTTGCATGTGATTGTGCCGGCACCTATATTGACCTTTGAACCCATCTCACTATCTCCTATATAGCTCAGATGGTTGATTTTAGCGTCATGGCCGGTTGTGGTCTGTTTTATCTCTACGAAATTACCGATGCGGTTATTATCACCTATGTGCGTCTCGGGGCGCACTCGTGCATAAGGTCCTACGATGCAACATTTGCCGATACGGGTGCCTTCTATATGAGAAAAAGACCTCACCACCGTACCCGCTGCAATAGAAACATTTTTCAACACACTGTAGGCTTCTATCTTCACATCGTCGCCGAGCTTTATTTCCCCCTCGAGTATTACACCTATATCAAAGATAACACCTTTGCCGAGTTGTACTTCGGCACGCACATCTAAACGGTCGGCATCTTGGACTATAGCACCGTTTTCTATCAATTCCGAAACCCGAATACGCTGTAACAATCGCTCTGCCGCCGTATACTGATGGAGTGTGTTGATGCCACTGGCGCGCCATGTTTCTTTCAACTCGCAAACCCCTATATTCAAATCTTCGTCAACCGCAATCTGTATACAATCGGTCAAATAGTATTCTTGTTGCTTATTGTCGTTTGCTACTTTTGGTATTAATTTGCTTAGAGTATGCGCTTGTGCGGTCATAATACCTATGTTGACTTCCTCTACCTTGCGTTCATCAAGCGAGGCATCCGCCTCCTCCACAATACGCATCACTTTCCCGTCATCCGTACGCAACACCCTTCCGTAACCCGTAGGGTCTTTTAATTTTGCAGCCATAAAAGCAAGGTCATGCTGCGCTTGTAGAGCCAGCAACATTTTATAGCTCGATACATTGACAAACGGCATATCGGTATACGAAACTAAAACTTGGTCATCGGGTGTTATTGCGGGCAGTACTTGAGAAACTGCGTGTGCCGTGCCGAGCTGTTCGGCTTGTTGATGCCAATGTACATTATCCAATCCCGCAAAACGATTAGAAACCACCTCCCGAACCTGTTCGCTACCAAAGCCCACAACAATATGTAACTGTGCCGATTGAAGTTTCTGGAGTTCCCCGAGGACATGGAAAATAAGTGGTTCACCGCCCAACTCGCAGAGTGCTTTAGGTTTTGTGCCGCCCAGCCGCCGGGCTTTACCGGCTGCAAGAAGAACTATAGAAAGGCTCATGGAATTACCAAAACTTAAAATTGCACAAATCAAATTTCATGGTTCGGTATTATACCTTAGGGTAAAATAGTCTTTATCGCAAAATTTATAAATCGGAACCGGAGACTTTGACCCCATGTTATGTCAACACCCTCCTCGTGTACTCGGCTATACATTGTATAATGTACTATCGATGAATCGTAGTCACCGAGTTACATCATTTCAATATCTACTTTTACTATGTTTAACAAAAAATTCGTACAAGGCACGGTTATAGAAAATAAGCACTGGACAAAGCGATTATACTCGTTGAAAGTAGATGCTCAAATTCAAACCTTCCTACCGGGTCAATTTGGTCGTCTAGGCTTAGAGATTGAAGGCGAAGAAATTGCCCGTCCGTATTCCTTTGTGAATGCACCGACCGAACCTTTTTTGGAGTTTTATTCAATTATAGTGCCCGATGGGCTTTTGTCTTCTTGTTTGCACCGATTGCAACCGGAAGCCAAAGTTTGGGTCGCCTCTTCGCCTTCTGGATTTTTCACCTTAAACGAAATTCCCGAAGGACGCGAGCTTTGGATGCTTTCTACAGGTACCGCTTTAGGACCCTTTCTCTCAATATTAAAAACCGATGAACCGTGGCAACGTTTCGATAAAATTGTATTAGTACACGCAGTGCGCACCGAAGAGGAACTAACTTATAAAGAAACGATAGCAGGTTTTAAGCAACGGTGCCCCGACCAATTTACAATGATACCTTTTGTTAGCCGAGAACGAATATCTTATGCCTTGCCGGGGCGTATACCTGCTGCGATTGAAAACGGTACTTTAGAGGAACGAGCCGATACTCCGCTAAATATCGAGAGTTCCCAAGTGATGATTTGTGGCAATCCCGATATGGTAAGCGATACCACCGATGTATTAAAAAACAAAGGTTTTACCAAAAACAGACGCCGAAATCCGGGCAATATCACAACCGAAAATTACTGGTAGTGTTGGGTGATATCTATACACTACACCTGTTCAATACGGTTTTTAATGGTACCGATTTTTTCTACTTCGCACTCTACAACATCACCGGGGCGAAGGTATTCCGGCGGCTTTCTCACATAACCGACACCGCTAGGCGTGCCGGTCGCAATCACGGTGCCCGGTTGCAAAGCCATAATCTTGGATATAGCCGAGATAACGGTAGCAACATCAAAAATCTGATTTTCCGTTGTATCGTCTTGCTTAATAACTCCGTTTACGCGACTGCGGACAAAAAGTGATTGCACATCACCAATGTCGGAGGCGGGCACTATGCAGGGACCCATCGGACAGCTACCCGGTAGGCTTTTGCCTAGAAAAAACTGTCGGTGCCGTTTTTGCAAATCTCTAGCCGATATATCGTTAACTACGGTATAGCCGAATACATAATCCAAGGCTCGTTCTCTACTTACTTTATAAGCGGTTTGCCCTATCACGACTGCCAATTCCGCTTCCCAGTCTATTTTTTCGGAAACTTCGGCATCGTAAGGAATGTTATCGTGAGGGCCGATCACCGTAGAAACATCTTTGGTAAATACGATAGGATACTTTGGCAAGTCTTTCTGTATAAGCGTATTGCCTTGAGTTTCCTTGACATGTTCGGAATAATTCCAACCCAAGCACATAATGTTGCAAGGTGGACGAGGGATAGGTGCCTGCAAATTTTGTAATTCCATTTCAACTTTTGCACATTCGGGAGCAACATCAGTCCACTTGACCAATCGAGCTAAGCCTTGACGACCTGTCTTAATCAGCGACAACATATCGGTATGGGGTTCCGACCAATCGGGATCAAGCGCAGGTACCAAAATTTCCTTAGCCACCAATATGCCGACATACGATGTTCCCTTATCACTATAGTTAACTAGCTTCATTGTGAATCTCTAGTTTGCATATATCCCAAAGTATCGCTATTTCCTTCATGCTCTAGTTTCTTTTATTCGTACGAAATATCGTTAATCTACATGAGCAACATATTTAGGCGTGTCGGTTAAAATGACTTCTAACTCCTCGCCGTTGATTATAAACGGTTGATTAAGTTGTTCAAAAAACAAACTAAGCCCGACATCCCCGGAAACACGACAAGGCAAACGAATCGTATCATGATAGACAAACACATTGTCTTGAAACTCGCCACTTTGCACTTTTTTCGGGAATTCCACTTTTGAGGCATCTAAAGGATCGTCAAAATCGCCTTTAACGAGGATACGACCACTTTGTCTCCAGCTAGTGCGTTGTCGTGCTGCGTCCATCACTTTGATAATAGAGGCATCGGAGAATATCAGCGTATATTGATCTTTTTGAAACTTCAAATCGGCAATCAACATGTCCGGTAGTTGAAGTAATCTATAACTCATATCAAATCACTCAACTGAGCATAGTAGCCGGCTATATACTCGTCTAACGATAAACTATCGGTCATTTCCAACCGTTCTTGCTCAGTAATGCTGTTTCGTGTTATTTTCTCGAATTGCTTCAAACGCTTCTCATCTATAGTGTCTTGCATAAAATAATTTCTCTTCTTTATCGCATAACGTCCCACCAAGTCAACAAAACTTTCTCGATTTTCTCGCATTTCCTCAAGTATTAATGCCGAGGGGCACATTCCGGGGTTGTGAAATTTTTCTATTTGCTTTTGCAATGCCGAACCATATACGGTGGTTGCGCATTGCTCATCCAATAAGCCACACACCGATTGCATTTGTCGGCATAGTTCTATTCCCCATTCTTTTAGCTTTCGATTTTTTCCTAAATCGTTCAACTCTAAATCGAGGCGACGACCTTGATGAGCAACTTCGATCTCGTTGCCGTCGATCATTTGCCATTGATCGACCTTGATCGCCGGGCTGTCGTTAAATAAACAAAAAAGCATCAACGCTTCTATAAAACAGAACTGTTCGGTAGAGACACCGGCATTTTGAAATATATCGACATCGAGCGACCTAAGTTCCACATATTCAACACCTTTTTGCTTCAATGCGGCAAGCGGCATGTCGTTGCCGGCACTGCGAGGTTTGGGGCGCATCGTGGTGTAATATTCATTTTCTATTTGCAAGATATTGGCATTCAACTGCAAATGCTCGCCGTCTTTTTTCACGCCGATACGCCTATAGGGCGCATATTCGGTACTCACCGCTCGCCATAAACTCAATACATATTGGTCAACGTTATCGTAACAGGCTTTGACACCGATTTTAGCCTCTTGGTTGTTTTGATAACCGATGTCTCCCATGCGCAACGAAGTCGCATAAGGAGCAAATAAAGTGCTATCGTCAAAGTACTCCAGATTGTGCGTATCACTCGCTGCAAAGGTTTTGCAAATAGCGGGAGAGGTACCGAACAGATAAGGGATTGTCCATGCTAGGCGCAAAAAATTTCGGATTAAACCCATATAATGTTCGGAGCGGAAATCGTGCATAGACTCGGTATTGCCTAAATACCGGCTATACCATTCCCAGAATGGTTCGCCCAAGGAGTAATTAAAGTGTACGCCTGCGATTACTTGCATAAACCGACCATAGCGATACCCCAAACCTTTTCTATAAATGGTTTTCATTCTACCGATATTAGAGGAACCGTAATAAGCAAGCGGAATGCTCGTCTCTCCCCTTACGATGCACGGCATGCTTGCACACCATAATAACTCCTCGCCTATATTGGCATATACATAACGGTGTATATCTTCTAGAAATTCTACCGCTTGTGCCGAATTGACCAGCGGCGGCGTTACAAATTCCAACAAAGCCTCCGAAAAATCTGTTGTAATATACGGATGTGTTAATGCAGAACCCAAGGCTTCGGGGTGTGCGGTCTTTGCTAAAGTACCGTCGGCTGCAACCCGCAAAGACTCTTTTTCTACGCCGACCAAGTGATGTTGCAAAGGCTTGCTCCGCTCCTCGGCAAGCGCACTTATAATTTTTTCTATTCTAGGGAGCGAAATCACAATTTAGAACTTTGCATAAAATTTCTATCGAAGCAAGGGCCCGGATCGGTCTTTCGGCCGGGCGATATATCGCTATGGTACGTGATACGCGTTGGGGTCAGCTTAGGATAAGCAACCGTCAATGCAGATACGACTGAGCGCAGATATTCATATTGCTGCTGTTCGTACGGCTCCGTCTCGCAACCTTCGATTTCTATGCCGATAGAAAAATCATTGCAATTCGGTCGTCCTTCGTAGCTCGAGCGGCCGGCGTGCCAAGCACGGCGGTGGAATGGAACGAATTGTATTATTTGTCCGTTGCGGCGTATTAATAAATGTGCGGATACATGCAAATCTTCCTCTAATTCTAAAGCCCTGGATTGTTCCGCCGTAAATCGGTTGGTAAATAATTGTTCTATCTCGGGGCCTCCATAATGACCGGGCGGCAGGCTGATGCAGTGAATTACTATAAGGTCGATTTCCGCCTGCGGCGGGCGCGCGTCGTTATTCGGAGAGGGTACATATCGGACACCTTCCAACAAGTGTTGCACTAAATCAACCTTCATCGCTCACCCAGAACTTCTGCATAATATTTCAATATCACATCGTCAAAACACGCAAAAATAATGTTCATTCCATTCCCGTATTGTGTGCAGCTACGCACCGCGATTTGAACCGCAGAATCTATAGGATAACCGTAAACACCACAGCTGATTGCAGGAAATGCGATGCTATTTAGAGATAGCTCTTGGGCTATGTTCAAACTATTCCGATAGCAGGCTTCCAATAATTGTGCTTCGTTTGCCTCGCCACCTTTCCATACCGGCCCTACCGTATGTATCACATAAGGTGCCGGCAAACGGTAGGCTTTGGTCAACCGTGCCTCGCCGGTAGGGCATCCGCCTAAGGTTTTACATTCCTCCAATAATTCGGGGCCTGCAGCACGATGTATCGCACCGTCAACACCCCCGCCGCCCAACAATGTATTGTTGGCAGCGTTGACGATTGCATCAACCTCGAGTCGAGTAATATCTGTTTTAATCGCTCGGAGATCGGGTTTCATCACAGGTTTTAATCAAAGTAGGCAGAATGAAAAATAATATCAATGCTTAATCAACGTGCCTACACCACCGTCGGTTAACAACTCAAGCAATACGGCATGGGAAGTGCGTCCGTCTATGATATGTGCCGATTCAGCCCCTTTACTAATTGCCCTCAAGGCACAGGAAACCTTGGGCAGCATACCGCCGTGTATAGTCTCCTGTTCTATCAGTCTAGAGATTTCCGAACTGGAAGCTTCAACGATTAATTTACCTTGATTGTCAAGCAGACCCTCGGTATTTGTCATCAAAATCAGCTTTTCGGCTTTCAAATGCTGTGCGATACTGCTTGCCACCCAATCTGCGTTGATGTTATAACATTCGCCCTCGCCACCGATTCCTAGAGGAGAGACCACCGGAATATATGTAGGATGGCGTACCAGTTCGCCAAACTCGGCAGAAATATCGCTCACTTTTCCAACCATGCCTAAATCTACTCTTCCTGGTATGCCCCCTGAAGTCTCAAGTTTAGTTGCCTTTATCAACCCGTCGGCTATGATGCTTTGCGCTTCTCCCTCGTGCTCTTTTATATATTGGGTGATGCTGGTGTTGATGGTTCGCAAGGTACTTGCGATTATATTTATAGCCGCCTTGTCGGTGACGCGCAAGCCGTGAACAAATTTACTTTCTATACCGGCTGCCTTTAGATTTGCGGAAATATCGGAACCGCCGCCGTGGACGATTACCGGATGGATACCGACCGCTTTCAATAATACAATATCCCTCGCAAAACTATGCTTCAATCGCTCTTCGGTCATCGCACTACCGCCGTATTTGATAACGATTGTCTTGTTGCAAAATTTCTGTATATAAGGCAACGCCTCGCTTAATATCTTAACTTTATCTCTGTTGCTCAAGTTGTCCGTCATCGTTGATCCCGTCAAAATGGCATTTGCAAGGAGGGTTCTACGAACAATAATTGTTTTCTAAAAATATCTTTTATTTCGTTAAGCCGGGCCTCGTTGTCGGCTTCAAAGCGCACGACCAAACACGGTGTGGTGTTAGATGCACGCACCAACCCCCAACCGTCCTCGTAATCAACGCGTACGCCGTCGGTATAATCAAGCTGTGCATCCTCGAAAAAAGCCAGCTTTAGAAAGCGGTCCATAAAGGTATGCTGATCTCCCTCGTCTTTTAGATGTATATTCAATTCCGGTGTATTGATGCCTTGAGGAAACACGGCAAACATCTCGCTACAAGTTTGGGCACCGGCAGCGTAGATCTCTAAGAGACGCGCCGCCGTATATAAAGCATCGTCAAAACCGTACCAGCGGTCATTGAAAAAAATATGCCCACTCATCTCGCCTGCCAAAAGCGCGCCGGTTTGTTTGAGCGTAGACTTGACATACGAATGTCCGGTCCTACACATTCGAGGTTTGCCACCGTTTTTTGCTATTACTTCGGGCAAGTGGCTTGAAGATTTAACATCGTAGACGATGCAAGCACCCGGTTGATGCCGCAATAGATCTTGCGCGTAAGCCATCATCTGAAGATCAGGCCATATAATATTGCCTAATTCGTCTACTACGCCTAGACGATCTCCATCGCCGTCAAAAGCAATACCGAGTTCCGAGTGCTGCGTTTTCACTTCGGCTATCAAATCTACGAGATTTTTCTCGTCGCTGGGGTTGGCATGATGATTGGGGAAATTTCCGTCTATATCACAATACAAACAGTGCAATTCACATCCCAGAGCCTCGAATAACGCAGCAACATAGGGACCTGCGACACCGTTTCCACAATCGGCAACGAGCCTGACCGGACGCGTGATACGAATATCCGATACTACTTTGTTTATATAAGGTTCTAGTACGTTGCGTTGCTCATAACCACCTCGTCCTTTTTTGAAATGTCCTTTGACTACATCATGGTATAGAGCCTGCACCTCGTCACCCGCCAGTGTATGCTCGGCAACCATCATCTTTAGCCCGTTATAATTCGGAGGGTTATGGCTCCCGGTTATCATCAAACCGCAACCTGCTCCGTATTCATAAGCGGCAAAATACAGTACCGGTGTAGGTACTGCTCCCACATCTATTACTCGTACGCCTGCCGATTGTAAACCGTCCGATAATGCCTCGGCAAAGCGAGGACTCGATAGTCTTCCGTCGCGGCCCAGTACAAAGCGCGATGCATCGGGGTAACGGGTCGCTATCGCACGACCGATATCATAGACCAGGCTTTCATCCAGGCCCTTATCGACTATACCGCGTACATCGTATGCACGAAAAACACGTTGATCTACCGACATCATTAATTCTTACCGGAGTGCCCGAAGCCTTTGTCGCTACGTTGGCTTTGTTCGAATGACTCCACCCTCTCGAAATCAACCTGAACCGTGGGCACAAAAACAAGCTGTGCGATGCGATCTCCGGGATTGATATCAAAGCAATCGGCACTGCGATTCCAACAAGAAATATAAATTTCTCCTTGGTAGTCCGAGTCTATTAAGCCAATCAGGTTACCCAACACGATACCGTGTTTGTGCCCTAAACCGGAGCGAGGCAATACGACCGCTGCAAGCGACGGATCCGCTATATGAATGGCAATACCGCTCGATATCAATTCCACTTGTCCGGGCTTAAGTTCAAGCACATCGTCTAAACAAGCTCGTAAATCCACACCTGCCGAACCCAAAGTCGCATATTGCGGAAGCGGGTATTGATTACCGATACGCGAATCTACGACTTTAAGCTGTATGCGTTGTTTCATAAACTCGTGTATGTTCGTAGTAATCAACGATATGCTTGATAATTGCTTTCCCTAAATTGATCTTTGAGTCCGGACCAAGTTCTACCTTAGCGTTGCGCTTATATACGATTACTTTGTTATCGGGTGTGTCAAAACCGTAAGAATAATTCGTACCGACTTTGTTAGCAACAATCATATCCAAACCTTTGGCAAGCAATTTTTTCTTAGCGTTGCGTTCAAGGTCTAGGGTTTCGGCGGCAAAGCCGACCAAAAGGGGACGCGGCTGCATCGTCCCGACCGTTGCTAAAATATCGGGCGTTTGAGTCAGATGCAAGCGCATCGTTTGCTTATCGCGCTTGATTTTATGGTCGGAAATTTGCTGCGCCCGATAATCACCGACTGCAGCACAAGCAATGAAAATATGCGCATCGTGCACAACCCGAAGTGTTGTTTGCAGCATATCGTCGGCGGACGATACATCGTATCTCTTAACTCGCTTCGGTGTCTCCAATGAGACCGGGCCGGCGATTAAATGTACATCGGCTCCCGACTCGACGGCAGCGGCGGCTAATGCAAAACCCATACGACCCGAACTTCGGTTTGTAATATAGCGTACCGGGTCTATCATTTCGTGCGTAGGTCCTGCGGTGATAACGACTTTATATCGGCTTAAGGTTTTACCGCAACCTAATAATTGAATGACGCGGTGGACCAACTCCGAAGGCTCCAGCATGCGCCCTTCGCCCTCAGCACCACACGCCTGCTCGCCGCTGTCCGGTCCCCAAATCGTCATGCCGAAACTGCGTATCTTTTCAACATTGCCTCGTACTGCCGAGTGTAGCCACATGTGTTTGTTCATCGCCGGAGCGAGTATTAACTTGTTATCGGAAGCAATGCACACCGTAGATAATAAATCGTCGGCGATCCCGTGCGCCAGTTTGGCAATGAAGTTAGCCGTAGCCGGTGCGATCATAATTACATCCGCCCAACGAGCCAAGTCTATATGCTTCATTCCGGTGCCTTCGGCCTCGTCAAATTGCTGCGACTCAACCGGATGCCCCGACAACGCTTGTAAGGTCAAATTTGTTATAAAAGCCTGTGCCGAGGGTGTGGTGATTACGCGAACCTCTGCACCTCGCTTACGCAATTCGCGTACCAAATAAGCACTTTTATAAGCTGCGATACTACCGCAAACGCCTAATAATAATCTCTTTCCGTTTAAGTCTTGCGCATCCGATTGCATGATTATTACTTGTGTTTTTGATCTTAACCGTAAATTAAAAAGGTAATTTTAGCTTATCCTTTAACCCTTCCAATAGATCCCCTTTGATTTTATCTTTTATCTTCTCTTCAACATCACCTATTTTTTCTTCCACTTTTTCCTTGACGCCGCTTTTATTCAATAATCCGTCCTTGATTAGATTGCTCAAGTCGGGCTTGTATTCCGGAGATTCCAAATTGCCCGCAATACGTATAGGTATTTGTATACGCTCGGCGGACTTCAATCGGGTATAAAGCATATAATCGATCGTTGAATTGACGAGGTTGATCTGTCCCGCTCCTTTTACATCGAATAAAGGCATTTGCACTGCAAGGTCGTCGTTCTTCGCAATACCTTTGCTCAATAATACACTTGCATTCATCTCGTCAAAGATTAATTCTTTGCCGGCAGTACGACGCGAGCGACCTTCAAACAAAGCTACTACCCTTTCGATGATCGCCGCAAGTGACTGGTCTTGCAAAGCACCTTCGGTGATACGCACATCGGCTTTGCCGTTGGAGGTTGCCAACATTTGCTCATAATCACCCAGAGTCCCTGCTAAAGCCAGCTTGATCTGTGCTTTTCCGCGTACGGTTGCTTGGCGATCGGCACTCAATGCCGACTGTACCTTGTCTATCGGAACTTGGTCGGCAGACAACCTCATTTTATAGGTGTTGGATGCCGAGTTCAACTCGGCATTTGCGGAGATTCGACCTTGATGAAAATCGGCTCGTTGCAAATTCAGCACTATCCGATCTCCGATCATAGAGCTTGTCAACAAAATCTGTTTTAGCTGTAAAGCATCATAATTGAGTGTCGGGATCGCGATATCAACCTTGGGGTTTTCGTATAAATCGCTAAACTTGCCACGCCCCTCCACCTGCATATCACCGTATGAAACCTTGAACCTATCGATTGCAAAGTCGCCTTTCAGTAATGCTTTATTGTGCTCGGCAGTGAATTGTAAATTCAAACTTTCGTCCAAACCCTCCACTTGTGCCGATGTGTTTAGATTATTAAGTTGTACAACCGCCACCGACGGATCGGGCAACAACTCGGCTTTAACTTTAAGGCTTGCGGCCAATGCTTCGATATCTTCCGACAGTCCGTCGGCACGCGCATCTAGTTCAATAGGAATCGCTTTATCTGCCGATAAGGTACCGTCTCTCAATTCAAAACCGTCCACTTTAGCATTGACACGAGCAACCAAAGGTGTGTCGGCTTGCGTCAATTGTACTTGAACATCCACATCGCCGATTTTTACATCGCCGGTAGATAAATTAGGTAGCAACTCGGTGTTCAATGCCACTTGGGCATTTAGACCTCTTAAACCCTCCGACAACGAATTAATATCCGCGCTTAAGGAGATCGGAGTAGGCTCATCGAACGATAAAGCACCGCTGCTAAAATTCAGATTATCAACCGCTATACGTGTATCGTTTAGACGGTCATCCCAGAGTAAGTAGCCGTCTTGTAATGCGATACCACCGAAGCTGGTTAATGCGACCGCTTGAGAAGCGTCGACTGTCGTATCTTCGGTTGTTTTTTGGTTCTCCCCGACGAGTAGTTTGAGGTCGTCAAAATTGAATTGACCCTGGGCATTTCGTATAACATTCGCTTTGATCCCTTTGAGGACTATGCCGTCTACCTGTGCTTCCTGTCTCAACAAAGGTAATAACTTTAACCCTAATTGTATTTCTTGTGCTTCTAAGAACGGTACATTACCGAAAGCGGGATTTTCTCCGATTTGTAGCCCGGTTGCTGCAATACCCAAAGACGGAAATAGGCTCAAGTTTAGCGTCTTGAGTTCAACCGAACGTTTGCTGTGTTTTTCGACATACGAGACAAACTGATCCTTATAATCGTTTGCATCGAAGTAATACGCAAACACAGCACCGAGCGCAATAATCAGTACTACTCCGAATAGCAGAAATAGGAATATTCGTTTTATTAATTTAAGCATTTTCTTGGCGACGCCAGATTCCCGAACGCCCTCCGGATTTTTCTATTAGGCGGATGTCACTGATAACCATCCCTCTATCCACTGCTTTGCACATATCGTAAATAGTCAGCAGTGCAATTTGAACCGCAGTAATCGCCTCCATTTCCACACCGGTTTTTGCATATACCTCGGCACGACTACGACAAATAACGGCAGGCGGATCCTGATTAGGTTCAAGGCTAAGGTCTATAGAAGAAAGACCAATCGGGTGACACAACGGTATCAATTCGGCAGTGCGTTTAGCTGCCATAATACCTGCGAGCCGAGCAACGCCCAATACATCACCTTTGGCAGATTCTCCGGCTAAGATCGTTTGTAGCGTTTGCGCCTTTAGTAAAATGCGTCCTTCGGCAATTGCCACCCTATGGGTGACGGCTTTATCGCCGACATCGACCATTCTTGCGTTGCCTTGTTTATCAAAATGCGTTAATCCAGACATATCTTTTTTTAATTTAATACGCGGTAAAATAGTTTATTTGAGTACCAAAATAAGAGTATAGCATGATAAAAGTTAGATATTTCGCATCGCTGCGCGAGCAAATAGGGCGAGACCTAGACATTATAGAAGATACCGACGACATATCGTCGGTGAAAGAACTGAAGATTAGCTTATCGAGCGTATTGCCACCGCAAACTTTATGTGCGGTCAACTACGAGTATGCCGACGAAGATGCACCGGTTAAAGACGGCGATGAGGTTGCCTTTTTCCCCCCGGTTACCGGCGGGTAATGACAAAGGACATACAAAAATAGGATACTAACTAAGAATTAGCGCAATACCAGAAACATTGAATAACTGCCACGTAGTATCTTCAGTAGCAAAGGTTTATCTGCTTCGATTAAAGCTTCAAAATCATCAAAATCTCTCACAACCCGACGGTTTGTTGCCACGATAATATCGCCTTGTCGCAAACCATTGCGTTGCGCAGCACTACCGGCTTTGACTTCCTTAATCTCTATGCCGGGTTTTTCCGGATTATCGCTCTCCGACAAAACAGTACCCGAGAGACGTCTATCATAGCGATCACCATCGGTACTCGCTATTTTCCTAGCGGTGATATAAGCGGTTATCTCAAGTTCGTCATCATCTCTCAGAACCTCTAATACAACTTTGGATCCCATGCGAAGCAATCCTATGTAGTTTCTTATATCGGCACTATTCTCAATTGCTTTACCATTGACCGACAAGATAATATCACCCGGTTCAATACCCGATTTTTCAGCCGAAGAACCGGGTTCAACCTCGGTGATAACCACACCTTTTTCTTGATCTAGACCAAATGCATCGGCTAAATCTTGAGTCAATGTTTGAACGATGACACCCAAGCGACCCCGCTTAACTTCACCGTGTTCGATCAATTGCTCGGTGATATTCATTGCCATATTAACCGGTATCGCAAAACCTATACCGACATTTCGACTGGCTCCCAAAATAGCCGTGTTAATTCCTATCAAGCGGCCTTCTAGATCAACCAAAGCACCACCCGAATTACCGGGGTTGATTGACGCGTCGGTTTGTATAAAGTCTTCGTACGACTCTATCCCCAAGCCGCTACGCCCCAGCGCACTGACAATGCCTAAGGTTACGGTATGTGCGAGTTGAAAAGGATTACCGATAGCAACGGCAAAATCGCCTACTTTAATCGCTTCCGAATCACCTATCGCTATCTCCACTAAATCTTCCGCATCTATTTCTATCACTGCAATATCGGCTTCTTCGTCAATACCGACGACTTCAGCCGTATAGCGTCTGTCGTTGTCCAAGGTCACATAGATCGTGTCGGCTGCTTTGACTACATGCGCATTGGTAATGATATAGCCTTCTTCGGCATTGATAATAACACCCGAACCCGCACCGCTACGGCGGCGTTCCTGTTTTTGCCCTTCTTCAAATTCCGGAAAACCGAAAAAGCGTCTAAAAAAGGGATCGTTGGAGAAAGGATGTGGGCGACGATAAATTTCTATAACCTCCTCGGTTGCGATATTAACCACTGCCGGCATGGTTCTCTCCAACATAGGTGCCAAAGTCGGTAATGCGCCCGCCGATGTTGCAGCATAGACCGTTATAGTAGCCGACAATAATGCAAATGCGGTGGACAAAGTAATAAAAGTTTTTTTCATCGGAAGGGTCAAATAAATAATAATAATCCGCGAGCGTGCAAAGCACGCCCGCGGGGTTACGGTGTATAACTAATTTAGTTTATAGCTACCGATATTTTTTTAGGTTGCTTCGATTCCTTTTTTGCTACCGAAATCCTCAACACGCCGTTCTCGTGCTTGGCTGCAACAGTCTCGGTATCGGCGGTCGAAGGCAATGTAAAGTGCCTTTGATAACTACCCGAATGACGTTCGGTATGTATATATTGGTCTTTACTATCGCTCACTTCGGACGAATGTTTTGCCGATATCACAAGGCTATTGCCTTCTACATGCACATCGATATCGTCTGCTTTGATTCCGGGCAAATCGGCATAAAAAGTCCAACCCGTGTCGCTCTCTTTAACATCCACTGCCGGTATCAACCATTTTCCAAAATTTTCGCCGTTGCCCGTTTCATGAGGCCAAGCCAACAATTTTTCAAAAGGACCGAACAGTCGGTCAAAGTTCGACAATACTAATGAATTGTTCATTTTCTTTACTCCATAGTTATGTTAATCGGATGTTTATAATATAGAGACGCAATATCGGTTTTCAAGTAATAATCGAACAATAGAACCGCCGAGTAAAACCGCCACTTGTTGCAGTAGCACAAGTGGCGTAACTTTGTACGAAATCTAAATATTGTGTCCATTAGGAATATTACATACATTAAAATCAATCGGCCTAGGGCTTGTCCTTACACTGTGCAGAACCTTTGTATGAAAATGTAAGTCGGATAAACTAAGGTTTATCCTCATAAGCAATCAAGGTGTGAAAATCAGAAATATCGGATAACTAGATGGCTTCAAAACAACCTTTATCTCTATTTTTACGCACCTTGTCGGCTGTAAAGATTTCTCCGTTCATCACAATATAAACACCCGGCTGCAATAACCGAACCGAAGCCAACGCAAAACCGGTGTTGAATTCGGCATCGCTATTTTTGAAGCGAGCGGGCTGCATCGCACCCGTTAAAACAATTGTTTTCCCATCGATGCCTTGCAAGGCACGCGCGGTTTCTATCATCGTATCGGTACCGTGCACGATGATGAAATGCGTGTTTGTATCTTTTGCTATACGCGCATACAGAACGGCACGGTCATCATCGTTGAGGTCTAGACTGTCTTTACTTATGATTGCTTCAACTTGATAATCTAGGGTTACTTTCGCCTGCTCCAATATGGAAGTCACCTGAGGATCGCCGATACGATAATCGCTCAACGCATCGTAATATACCTTATCGAAAGTGCCACCCGTGGCAAGAAATATAATTTTCATCTGTATATGCTCTCGGTCATCGCTTGTTCATCGGTAAATAATAGTTGCTTTCTGATATTATTATAAAAGATGTACGATACTGCTCAAAAATTACGCGCCAAGATTATTGCGGATAGCGACCGCTGTGTTATGTGCGGCTTATGTTTACCGCATTGTCCGACTTTCAATATTGAGCGCAACGAAGCCGATTCACCCAGAGGACGTATCGTATTGGCTAAAGCAATAGCCAAAAAACAGCTGAAAGCAGACGAAAGCGCACGCACACATCTGGAATCGTGTTTGCATTGCTTGCACTGTGAGCAAGTTTGCCCGGCAAAAGTACCCTACGGGGAATTAATAGATAATATCAAGCATCATTTACATAGGGAACGACAAACAACCCCGATACCGTTATGGCTTAAATTAGTAATCGTTTCTCGTAAACTACGATTGTTGTTTGCTTTATTTACTAAGCTATACCAATACTCCGGCATACAAGCACGGTTGAGACAATGGAATTTATTCAAACGATCAACCGTTGCTCTTTGGGATGCAATGTTAGCCAAGCGATACTATATACTTGCTACAAAACCACGCTCGACAAACAACTCGGAACATAAAACCATAGCTTTGTTCACCGGCTGTGTCGCAACCATAAGCGACCAAAATACCCTAAAAGCAACCAAAGGACTGCTTGCGGCAACAGGCTTTAAGGTACAGTCAAACAACACGCAGTATTGTTGTGGGGCTATCCATCAACATGTCGGGGATTCGGAGTACGCAAAACGTTTGATGCTAAAAAACTCTAAGGCGTTCAAACCCGACATTCCTATCGTATCTTGTGCGAGCGGTTGCGGGGGACGGTTACAGCAATACGATAACGAGATATCAAAACGCCATTACGACATCCATGCCTTTTTAATCGGACACGCTAAGCATTTGGTTTTTAGAGCATTATCGGAAACTGTTGCATTGCATACGCCGTGCTCAATGCAAAATATATTAAAGCAACAGGAAATGCCGAAACAGCTTTTGAGGCTAATCCCGAGCTTGTCGGTTATCTCCTTAAAACCCGAAACAACTTGCTGTGGTGCAGCGGGCATACAGATACTGCAACATCAAGCGCAGGGAAATGCCTTAGCCGATGATACAATTGATGCCATGAAAAAAACGAATGCCGATATTTTACTAACATCAAATGTGGGCTGTGCGATGCACCTCAGACGTAGAATTTGGCAACGCAAACTTAAGTATGAAGTCATGCACCCCGTATTATTACTTTATAAACAACTACAAACAACAAAAGACCAATGAAACGGTACTCGCTTATCGATCAATTGATTATAAATGCCGATCTTATGTTGCGCGCGGTCAACGGTATATCGACAGGAAAACAACGCGAACATCCGGCGGCGGGTATTCCCGAGAGTGACTTAAGCGAGAATGAAAAAGAAACGGCAGCTCGCTTGATGCGAGTCAATCACGCCGGGGAAATCGCTGCACAAGGCCTTTATCACGGGCAGACATTATTTGCTCGCAAACAAACCACTCGCCGACACCTGCTCAACAGTGCACATCAAGAAACCGAACACTTGTATTGGTGTAAACAGCGTATAAAACAACTGGACGGTCGCACCAGCTTGCTGGCACCGGTTTGGTATGCGGGCTCTTTTGCAATAGGCACTTTGGCATCGATCGCCGGTGATCGGTGGAGCTTCGCATTCATAAGGGAAACCGAAGAACAGGTTGTAGAACATTTACAATCTCACCTAAATCGCCTTTCTCCTAAAGATAAAATCACCCGAGCGATTATCATGCAGGTTATTTCGGATGAAGCCGAACACGCCCAATCGGCGTATTCGCAAAGCGATTATACACTTCCACAAGCACTTAGCACGATGATGCAAGCGACTGCTAAAATTATGACGATCGGCGCATACTACATATAGTCCGATCCGCCTAGAGCCTATAAAGGTTTCGCTCACTTTGTAATAAACCTTTGAATTAAAGCAAACTATTGCTATCGGAAGACCGATAATACGAACCTTTTCTATACCATGCACCCTCAAAAATAAATCTATTTCTGCGGTAAGAGTGGATCTTAACCGCTGCATATCTCATGATGTTTTTCTCCACCGAATATAACAAATTGTGATCTACAACCCCGCCTCGAGTAACTTGCTCTACGAGTTCCTCAAAATCGGTATATCTATAAACATTATATTTAGGTTTTAAGAAGTCGAAGTAATCGGCATCCATTATATTTGACATGATATAAAGCGGCATATTTTTGCTATGCATTTCGTAGACATTTTTTATGGCCTCTTCTATACCGTTGCGCAGATAGCCGGCATTTTTTATCTCTTCCGATGCTATTTTTGAATTTTCGGCAAATCTCACATGCATACATGCATAATAACGAAGATTGTTGAAATCCTGCTCTATGCCGAATTTTCTAAACCTCGGCAAATCATATAAAACATCGGTAAATAACTTCATACTCTCCCGTTTCGTAACGAAATGATTGACTACTATATCGCTTAAGTTATCCACCCGTCCGGAGGGAGGAATGACGACATAAAAGGGAGACTTAAAATATGCATTTAACCTGGGGCTGAAATACAAGCCTTTATGAATTTTGGGTAACTGCTTATCTCTCCCTTTTCTCCTTAGACTCTCCTTATCTCTCGACAAAACAATTACACGAGTGGCTTCATTTTCTTTATCATAGAGCTGAAAACCATTAATATGCTGTATTTGTGATTCGGGGCACAACCAATCAAAATCTTTTTCATGCACGTACCGTAAGGCTTCAGGCAGTTCTTTAATCATCCCATCGGATGTCGTTTGCAGTATTTTTACAGCCGATAAATTGATATGTTCATCCCAATCAATAAGTACATCTTGTTCTATGTCATCTAATCTATGTGTGAAAGAAGTTCTAGCCTCCTTGATAATCGGAATCCTTCCCAAGGATAAAGCTACTCTTATAAGTAATACCAAATCGTAGGTTTTAGAGTCCAAACCACCGTCGTATTCATAAGAAAAATACAAGTACTTATCGTTATGTTGCAACATTAGTGTGAAAGTCTCAATTTTACATATATTCTTACTTTACGATTTTCATCAACTTATTCATATAATATCTAAACCCAAAACCTATCTTCCGTACCAAAGATCTATTAGTACCGGACCAAAAATTCCATGGACCCTCAAAGGAAAAACTGTTTATTTCGGCAGGAAGTATTTTAATTACAGCATGTCTCATAATGTTATCTTCTACTAGATAAAGTAAATTGTAGTCTATGATTTTACTTTGAATAAATCTTTCTTTTAATTCCTTAAAGTCGCCATACCTATAAACATTTTGTTTAGGGCTTAAAAAGTTGAAATCGCCGGTATTCGCCATATCGGATATAATGTAAAACGGTAATTTTTTACTCTTTCGTTTGCGCACTTTCCTAATCACCTCTTGAACCTTCATCCTCGCTGCATATTTATTTATAAGTCTCGGAGGCACACCGATGTTTTTCTCATATCTTAGGTTTATGCAAGCATAGGATTGTGAGATGCCTAATAATGAATTTATCCCTAAATGTTGCTCTCTAAAACTGCGTGAAAATATATCGGATAAAAGTTTCATATTTTCTCGCCTAGTACCGAAATAATCGAGAACTATATCGGTTAAGTCATTCACTTCTTGCGAAAATGAAAAAATAACTAAAAATAGGGGGACGTTAGACCTATTTATATCGTTCGCACTTAGCGCGGGTATAGATCTTATTAGCTGCAACTTCTCTATGTCTTTGGATTGCGACAAACAAACCACTGGATATTGTTCATTTTCTTCGTCATAGAGTTGATGACTGTTAATATATCGTATCTTGCTTTTAGGATACGAGTTAAGATCAAAATCTCGCTTGCATAGATAACAAAAAGTGTCCGAAAGTTCTTTTATACCTCCCGACTCTATTTTCAATATCCTAGTCTTAAACAGATCAATATATTGTTCCCAATTAATAGAGGCACTCATAGCACAACCATCATATATTATTGGAAATCTTCCTTCTTCCATAATAGGGATTCTTTTCATGGATAAGGCTGTGCTTATAATTAATTCCAGATCATGGATTTTAGAGTCTATCCTCCCTTCCTCTTTTCCATAAGGCACATAAAAATATTTTTCACTTTCTTGTAACATAATTGTCTTATGGACTCACGATACTTCGCTCAAAAAGGAAGTATAACTCAGTGCATAAACTCCGAACAAAATAGCATGATGGTTTTACAGTAACAAATATACGAGATTTTTTACTTAGAGCGATCTTCGTTATTACACACTCGATTAAATTAACTGACGTTACCCCATTTTTATTACCATCTACAAAGTTAGTTTTCATGCTATAGCCTCCGCAAATACACTCGGAGGTTGATAACCCAATGCGCTGTGCGGACGCACTTCATTATAATCTATTCGCCAGGCTTCTATAATCTCTCTCGCCTCTTTTATTGAACGAAACCAGAACTGGTTCAGACAACCGTCTCGGAACTTGCCGTTGAAACTTTCTACAAAGGCATTCTGGGTCGGTTTGCCGGGTTGGATAAAGTCCAATTCCACCTGCCGGTCTCGGCTCCAGTGGAACATCGCCTTGCATCTAAACTCGGTGCCATTGTCGCAGACGATGCGTGCCGGCTTTACGCCGAGCCGTTCTATCAATTCGGATAGATAATTTGCTATGCGTTGACCGGTAATCGAAACATCAACAATCTGTCCGACACATTCACGGCTGAAGTTATCTACTATGTTCAGTACCCGAAAGCATCTGCCGTCGTTGAACTGGTCATGCACAAAGTCCATTGACCAGCACTCATTCACCCTAGCCGGTGTTTTCGGCACGCCACGCGGATGACACAGCTTCTCGCACTTCTTGGTTCTCAATTCAAGCCCGAGCTTCTTATAAAGCCTATAGGTACGCTTCACATTGACGACCCGGCCTTCGCTCTTCAAAAGCGCATGCAACATCTTATAGCCATAATGTGGATACTGCTTTGCCTTCTCCAATAACGCAACTTCCAGTTGACGATCTTTATCGGCTTGGTTGCCCTGATAGCGATATGCAGTGCGACTAATACTGGCAAGGGCACACGCAGTGCGTTCACTATGCCGACCCGCACTCACTAGATCTTTGACAATCTGCTTGCGTTGCGCCGGCTTTACCACTTTTTTGATAATACCTCCTTGAGTGTTTCACACTGCATCACCGATTCAGCCAATAGCTTCTTGAGCTTGCTATTATCGGCTTCAAGCTCTCGCAGGCGTTTAGCTTCTGCCACTTCCATGCCATTATACTTGCTGCGCCAGCGATAAAATGTCTGTTCGGCGATGCCTAGATCACGACAGATATCGACTACTTTCATGCCGGCTTGATTTGACTTTAATGCCTTAATGATTTGTTCTTCACTAAAACGTTTTCTCTTCATGTTAAGTTCTCCTGTAATGTTTTTAACTTCTCTAGTTTATCGGAAAAACCGACTTTAACATTGGTAATAAATTTAGGGAGAACGTCATAACTTAAAGATTCTTTCAGAAGTGTTCATAATATTTAACCAGGGATATTCAAAAACCGATAGTATCCTATAAGCGGGGAAAATTCTAACCGTAGCGTGACGCATGATGTTGCACTCCACTGCATAAAGCAAGTTATGATCTATCTCTTCTTTACAGCTAAATCGTTCTCTAAGTTCGTCAAAATCGGTATATCTATAAGTATCATATTTAGGTTTCAAAAAATTAAAATAATTATCATCCATTATGTTTGACATGATATATAGCGGCATGCTCTTGTTATTTCTTGCATATACTGTTTTGACGGTTCTTTTCACATATTTGCTTAATTCCGAAGATTTTTTTATCTTCTTTTGTGCCTCCTTAACGTTGCTCATATATCGTACGTGCATACACGCATAATAGTTCAAACCTTCATCATAAAATCTCCACTTAGGATTAGGCAACTCATACAGAATACCGGATAACAGCTTCATATTTTTTCTGGTCGTACCGAAATAATTAAGAACCACATCCGTTAAATCATTTACTAGTTTTGACGGTGCAAAAATTATTAAATAATTTGAAGGAGGACCAATTTTTAATCTTGTGTATATCTTGTGTCGAGTTCCGATATTTTTTTGCCCTGAGATATACTCGGGATTTAATATGCAGACTACAGGATAGTTCTCATTCTCCTCGTCGGAAATTTGAGTATGGTCAATATACCTTATTTGATCTTTAGAGTACGAACCAAAATCAAAATCTTGCTCGTGTATGTATCGAAAAGTATCCGCGTGCGCTATTTCACCACTGGATTTTAGTTCAAATATTTCTGTTTTTGAAAAGTCAATATATCGTCTCAGATCAACAAATACCTCTTTATTTGATTTATCCACCCTATGCCACACACTAGAAATTTCGTTCGTTATAATCGGGATTCTTTTCATAGCTAAAGCTACTTGTGTAAACTCGGATAAATGTAGAACCTGAGCATCAAATCCACCGCCTATTCGATGCGGAGTATAAAGATATTTTCCATCTTTTTGCATCAAAGGTTGCTAATAATCTATTTAAGCTTTAGGTAAAGTGACACCGGTTTGTTTTTGATATTTACCGGAACGGTCCTTGTACGATGTCGAACATTGAGAATCGGCTTCGAAAAACAATAGTTGTGCAACGCCTTCTCCGGCGTAGATCTTAGCCGGTAGCGGCGAAGTGTTAGAAAACTCCAATGTTATATGACCCTCCCACTCGGGTTCCAGCGGTGTAACATTAACGATGATGCCGCAACGCGCATAAGTCGATTTACCGACGCATATAGTCAATACCGAACGGGGAATCTGCAAGTACTCGACGGTACTCGCCAAGGCAAAGGAATTCGGTGGAATAATGCAAACATCCGAATGTATGTCAAGAAAACTTTTTTCGCTAAATGCTTTAGGGTCCACGATAGTTGAATTGATATTGGTAAACACCTTGAAATGATTACTGCAACGAATATCATAACCGTAGCTTGAAGTGCCGTAAGAAATTACTTTCTGATCGTCGACAGTACTAATTTGATTGGGTTCAAAAGGTGTAATCATGCCTTTCGCCGCCATCTTGCGTATCCAATTATCGGGCTTAATAGACATTTATTAATCGTTGCGAATAACAATTTTAGGGAATTTGGCAGAATAATCTTTGCCTTGAATCGCAAGTCGGGCAGCCGCTTTACGAGCCACTTCTTTATAAATTTGCGTGGGACGGCTATCCTCGTCGGTCAATACCGTAGGGGTACCGCTATCGGTTTGTTCGCGAATATGAATATCCAACGGCAATGCCCCCAATAGCTCTACATTGTAATCCTCGGACATCGCTTCACCGCCTCCGCTACCGAAAATAGGTTCTTCGTGTCCGCATCGGCTACAGATATGAATACTCATATTTTCAACGATGCCGAGTATCGGCACATCAACTTTTTGAAACATTTTAACGCCTTTGCGAGCATCGAGCAGAGCAATATTTTGCGGAGTAGTCACAATGATTGCTCCGCTCACAGGTATTTTCTGGGCTAAAGTTAGTTGCACATCACCGGTACCAGGGGGCAAATCTACGATCAGATAATCTAAATCAATCCAGTTGGTATTATTCAATAGCTGTTCCAAGGCTTGTGTGACCATAGGACCTCGCCAAATCATAGGCGTGTCTTCTTCTATCAAAAAACCGATAGACATGGCTTGTAGTTCGTATTTCTGCATCGGCTCCAGAGTCTTGCCGTCTTTAGAGTCGGGCTGTCCCTTAAGACCCAACATACTCGGTTGGCTAGGCCCATAAATATCGGCATCCAAAATACCGACCTTCGCACCTTCGGCAGAAAGTGCCAAAGCCAAATTGACCGCAGTCGTTGATTTACCGACCCCGCCTTTGCCCGATGCCACCGCAATCACATTCTTGATCTCACGCATAGGTTTCAGATTTTTCTGCACCGAATGAGAGACAATTTCCCAATCAACCTTTACCACAACCTCTTGTACACCCTCTAAAACCTTGATTTTCTCGTCTATTTCGTTTTGAAACCATGTCACCATAGATTTTGCCGGGTAACCCAACCGTATATGCACGACAACCTTCCCGCCGGCTATATCGATGTGTTCAACCTCTTTGGAGGCAACCAAGTCCTTGGCGGTGTTAGGGTCGGTAATGTTGGCTAGGATCTGCTCTATCGTTTCTTTGTTAACCTTTGACATCGTCATGCTCATTATCAAAACAGCCATTATATACCATACATTTCAATCGTATATACAATGATGTTATACGGGTTTTATGCGTTCGAGGCAACGAAAACATAAATCGTATTTGTTTTTATCGTCGGCACGGTAATCACTGCTTTCAACGATGCGCCAGTCTTCGCTCTTCAATAAAGAGGCCGGGAAATAGGTGTCGCCCGACAGTGCTTCGGTCTTAACCAAAGTATGGTATATCCGATTTGCGTACGGCATCAATAGACGATATATTTGCGCACCGCCTATCACAAAACATTCTCTATCACCGACAAGAGTATCCAATTCTTCGGTAGAGGAAATTACATAGCATCCTTGCGCACCGAACCGATTACGGCTGAATACCACATTGCTACGGTTAGGCAACGGACGACCTATAGACTGATAAGTCTTCCTTCCCATTACGATGATATGTCCGCTTGTGATTTTTTTGAAACGAGCAAGATCGGCGGGCAAATGCCAAGGTAGCTTATTGTTCGCCCCGATCAAATAGTCGGGTGTGTAGCATGTAATCAAGGATATCTTCATACCGCAACGGATGCCGAAATCGGGGCATGCGGATGGTAATCACAAAGTTCAATGTCTTCGAATCTAAATTGATATAGATCTTTGACCGCTTCGTTGAGTTTCACCCTCGGTAACTTTCTGGGTTCTCTTTTTAATTGCTTGCGAGCTTGCGCAACATGATTTTTATACAAATGTACATCACCCAAAGTATGAATCAATTCACCACATTCAAGGTCGCTAACTTGGGCTATCATCATCGTCAATAGCGCGTACGACGCAATATTGAAAGGCACGCCTAGAAAGACATCGGCACTACGCTGGTAGAATTGACACGACAATCGTTTATCTATTACATAAAATTGCATCAACACATGGCACGGTGCCAGACGCATATAGGGCAATTCGCCGACATTCCACGCACTGATTAGCAAACGGCGAGAGTCGGGCTGTTTTTTTAAGTTGACCAGCAGGCGGCTCAGTTGATCAACCGTACCGTCGGCACTACGCCACGCACGCCATTGCCGTCCGTATATAGGACCTAAATTGCCGTCTTCGTCCGCCCATTCATCCCATATAGAAACATTGTGTTTATGCAGATACCCGATATTGGTGGCCCCGGCAATGAACCATAACAATTCGTGCACCACCGACTTGAAATGAATCTTTTTCGTGGTCAGCAAAGGAAAACCGTCTTGCAGTTGATAACGCGACTGCCATCCGAATAAAGAATAAGTACCCACGCCGGTGCGATCTTTTTTGACCGCACCCCGCTCTAATATCGTTTCTAACAAATTAAGGTAAGGTTGCATAAATCCGTATCAATAATTTTCGAGCAAAACATTTTATCCGATAATCAACCGTGTCGCTTGTTGCCGTAAAAGATCAGCCCGATACCGACCGCAACCATTGCCAACGACAAAAGCTGCCCTATCGTCATCCAGCCCAAAGCAACAAAGCCTACATGGGCGTCGGGTTCGCGGGTGAATTCCGCCAAGAAACGTAACACACCATAACCGATAGCAAAGTAGGCGGCAACTCGTCCCAAGGGGCGCGGTTTTTTAGAGTAGAACCATAACACGACGAATAACACCACACCCTCCAGAAAAAATTCGTACAGTTGCGAGGGATGGCGCGGTTCGGGACCGGCCATAGGAAACACGACCGCCCACGGTAAATCACTAATCCGCCCCCATAATTCTCCGTTAATAAAGTTACCGATTCTACCCAAACCCAAACCTATAGGTACTAGGGGTGCGATAAAGTCCATTATCCGTAAAAAGCTAAGCTCGCGAGTGCGTGCAAATATCCAAACGGCTAATAGTACACCGAGCATGCCACCGTGAAAACTCATGCCACCTTGCCAGATCATGAATAAACTCAGCGGTTCGTTCAGTAGCGTAGAGAAATTATAAAATAGCATATAACCCATGCGCCCACCTACAATTACGCCGATGATTCCATAAAATAACAAATCGTCGAGCTTAGAGACCGGGATGCCGTATAAAGGATTGCCGGCGCGCATACGACCCAATATATAAAATATGATAAAAGCGAGCAGATACATCAAACCGTACCAATGCACTTGCAACGGACCTACGGAAAATGCAACAGGGTTTATAGCCGGGAGATGAATCATGACAAAAGCATTATAATAGTATTGTTAAAGTTATCTATTACAATGCAAAAACACAACCGCCTATCGGAAGAGAACAGTCCTTATTTGCAACAGCATGCCGATAATCCGGTGGACTGGTTCCCGTGGGGTGAGGAAGCCCTAAACAAGGCAAAAAAAGAAGATAAGCCTATATTTTTATCCATAGGTTATTCGGCCTGTCACTGGTGCCATGTAATGGCGCACGAATCCTTTGAAGACGAACAAACCGCCCAAATGATGAATGCATATTTTGTCAACATCAAAGTAGATCGCGAGGAAAGACCCGACCTAGACAAAATCTATCAAACATCCCAAACTCTGATCAATCAACGTAGCGGTGGCTGGCCGTTGAGCATGTTCTTAACCCCCGACGACCAGCTCGCTTTCTTCGGTGGCACCTATTTTCCTAAAGAAGCGAGATACGGAATGCCTCGATTCAAGGACGTTCTACAACATATACATCACTACTATCATCAACGCAGAGATAATATATACAAACAGAATATCTCAATGCAGGAAGCGTTGCAGCAAATATATACATTGCCCCAAGCATCCGATATAGCAAGCTCCGCCCTAGTAGAAAAAGCCGAGCGCACATTACACGCTATGTACGATCGCCGCTACGGAGGTTTTGGCAATGCTCCCAAGTTTCCACAAGCAGACTTATTGGAATTTTTGATTATGCTATGGGCGCGAAATTCGGCTAAGGCACAAAGTGCAGCAATTGCTCTAATTACGCTTAGTAAAATGTGCCGAGGCGGAATTTACGATCAGCTCGGGGGTGGCTTTTGCCGATATTCGGTAGACGAACAGTGGTTGATTCCACATTTTGAAAAGATGCTCTACGATAATGGACAATTATCGGGATTGCTGGCACAAGCATGGTCTATTACACACGGTGAACTATTTAAGCGTAAAGCGATTGAAACAAACGACTGGGTAATACGCGACATGCAATCACCGCAAGGTGCTTATTACTCTTCTTTAGATGCCGACTCAGAAGGTGTGGAAGGGAAGTACTACTATTGGCAAAAAGACGAATTGCGGCAGCTACTTGCCGAAGACTACGACATTATTGCGCATTATTTCGGCATCGAAGGAACACCTAATTTTGAAGGATACTGGCATTTGCAAGAGAAACACGATACCGAGGAAACCGCACAAACCCTAAAAATCTCCACTGCATCGGCAAAGCAAAAAATTGATGCTGCAAAGCTAAAATTATTGGAACATCGTGCGTCAAGGATTATGCCCGGGCGCGACGAAAAGATATTAACGAGTTGGAACGCACTGATGATCAAAGGCATGGCATTGTCGGCTTATTTGTTGGACAAAACCGAATACCGACAGTCCGCCAAAAGCGCCTTGGACTTTATACGTACGCATTCTTTGAACGGTGCGCGTCTCTACGCGGTTTGCAAAAACGACAAAGCGCATACCAACGCTTATTTGGACGATTATGCCTTTTTGATCGATGCAATCCTTCATCTTAGCCAAGCACACTGGCATAGCGAAGACTTTGAGTTGGCTTATAATTTGAGCAATACTTTGATCGATTATTTTGAAGACCCCGAACACGGGGGATTTTATTTCACCTCTCACGACCACGAACGGTTGGTACAGCGTCCGCGCACATTGACCGACGAAGCGATACCTTCCGGCTACAGTATGGCAATCGGTGCGTTATTCAGAATGGGCACCCTGCTCGGTGAAGAGCGGTTCATAAGTGCCGCCGAGCGTGCAATGGAACAAGCCAAGGGGGCGATGGTAGATGCGCCTCAACACTATGCGAGTCTGCTCAAAACTTTCATGGAATACGAGCAAGGATTCGAGTATATCGTTATTCGCGGTAGTTCAGAGACATGCGCACAGTGGCTGCGTATCACCGCAGATTACTACAGTCCGGTTCGCTTGTGTTTCGCTATACCGACAACTGCAACCAACCTACCTGCCGCTTTAGAAGATAAAAAAGCCGATAGCCCTCCTGAAAAAGGCATTGCTTATTTGTGCCGTGGACAAACCTGCCACTCGCCTTTCAAGCGTGTTGAAGAATTGACAAAACATTTGCAATCGTCGGTGGCTGAACTTCCTCTAGAATGAGTCATCTAAGATTATTCTTACGATTCATTCTAGTCGGCTTGCACGTTTTGATAGCGGCAGTGATTGCGCCTTTATGCTTTATGTCGTGCAAACACGGCAAGCTAAAACCCTTTCAAAAAGGGTTAATACAATGGGAGATGCGCTTTTGCTTGAAACTGCTAGGTGTCAAAATACATCGGATGGGGCAAGCTACGGAAAAAGTACAATTGATAGTATCCAATCACATCTCTTGGATCGATATACTGGTTATCGGTAGCACGGTATCATCGTGTTTTTTATCCAAAGCCGAAGTACGAGAATGGCTGATTATCGGGAAACTCACGATACGCTACGGTACTATTTTCATTACCCGAGGACAAGATAGCCACTTGGTCCGAGAAGAAATCACACGGAGACTCGCCGATGATATCAACGTGGTTTTATTTCCCGAAGGTACGACCTCGGACGGCACATCGGTACGCCCTTTTTTTCCGCGACTGATGGCTACCGCCATAGACACCGACACATCGATACAACCTGTTTCTCTACGCTACTTTAACGACAACCGAATTAGCGATATCGCACCGTTCACAAGCGACCGCTCTTTGTTGAGCCACGCAATTCAATTATTAAAACAAAAGTCCACCGATGCCGTCATTTGCTTCGGAACACCCATTACACCACGAGGAAAAGACCGTAGTAGCCTCGCCAAACAAGCACACGCTACGGTATTAAACGGAGTTATAAAAACATCACCACCGCTACCGTAACAAACCTATAATCGCTAACGAAGTAACACTCGGATTCGCATTATGGCGGATTGCATTATGTGCTATAGTGATTGACCTAATCGGAGTGTAGCTCAGCTTGGTAGAGCACTGCCTTCGGGAGGCAGGGGTCGGAGGTTCAAATCCTTTCACTCCGACCATTGGAAAATAGAACCGCCACTTGCTCCAGTTGAGCAAGTGGCGTTACAGTTGTGCAGAATCTTTGCATAAGAATGTAGGTCGGATAAACTAAGGTTTATCCTCATAGGTGGTCGTGTCATACAATTACGGTATGAGTGTATTCCTCTCCTCCGGAGGGGTAGTTGTCTTATGTCTGCACAAAGTCACGCCGATTGACCTACCGGTTTAATCGGCGGTTCTATTGCGCCTGCCACCCCTCCGAAGGAGGGGAATGGTGCACTCCTATACATGTCGGTTAATCGGCGGTTCTCTCTCAAGAAAATACCGTTAGTCGGTTATTAGCAACCATTCGTCGGTATTCCGAAACTCGGCTACTGAAATGCGGCAAAGTAGCATATTTTACGGAGATACGAATGACTATTAAACACTGGCCGAACAAGGAAAGACCGCGCGAGAAACTACTCGCACATGGACCGGAAAATTTATCCGATGCAGAATTGCTTGCAATCTTATTAAATTCGGGAACATCCGGAATGTCGGCACTTGACCTTGCCCGTCAATTATTAAAAACTTTCGGAAGCCTGCGAGCGGTAACAGAAGCGGACAAAAAAGATTTATGTCTCAACAAAGGCGTGGGCGATGTTTGTTATACGCGCCTGCAGGCTGCGTTAGAAATTACCAGAAGGACACTGATGGAGTCTATGAAGAAAAAAGATATGGTTGCCAGTCCCGAGCGAGCGCGTAAATACTTAACCTTAAAGATGCGCAATTATCCCTACGAAGTTTTTGCCTGCTTATTTCTCGACAATCAGCATCGCGTCATCGCTTTTGAGGAACTATTTCGCGGCACTATAGACGGTGCGAGCGTGCATCCTAGAGAAGTTGTCAAGCGTACTCTACACTATAACGCGGCGGCGATCATCTTGGTTCATAACCATCCTTCGGGATCCAGCGAACCTTCCCATGCCGACCGTCATATCACCGAAGAACTAAAAAATGCGTTGGCATTGATTGATGTACGGATACTCGATCACTTCGTGGTCGGTGAGAAAATAACGTCGTTCACCGAATCCAATTTACTTTAAGAATACACCACACGCATGCTTCATCTATCTATCTTAAGCAGATTACACAAAATGAGGTGCCTCTATATTATAATAAGCGTTTATATCTCTTTTGATATCACAAACATTAAAACTATGAGAAAAACACCGATAACTAAATTGGGGGCAGAAAGGCTTAGAGAAGAATTAAAGCACCTCAAAACCGTAGAGCGGCAAAAAATAATCGCAGCGATTTCAACGGCGCGTGAACACGGAGACCTTAAAGAAAACGCCGAATATCACGCAGCACGCGAACGCCAAGGCTTTATAGAAGGACGCATTAAAGACATAGAATTCTATCTTTCCGAAAGCGAAATTATCGATATCACACAACTGAAGCATAATAACAAGATAGTATTCGGAGCAACGGTTAAACTATACGACACCGATGCCGAAGCAGAGTGCGCATATCAAATCGTAGGAGAAATAGAAGCGGATATTAAGCAAAACAAAATATCCATTACCTCGCCTTTAGCACGTGCAATAATCGGTAAGTCGGAGGGTGATAGTATTGTCGTTGAAACACCGGGCGGTGAAAAAACATACAAAGTTCTGGCATTAAACTACGTCTAGACTTAGGCGAAACCAATCGGCTGTGAGATTAGTTGTCCCGTAACAATTCTACTTGCTTTAGTCTCTAATAATACACTTTATCCTTTTTTTTATACCACTCGGCACTTAGCCCGAAGCATATAGCTTCTATAGCCTCAAAATATGGCATGTTGTCTCTAGAGCTGATTTTTTGCATATCACAAAACCATTAACAATGATGAAAATCTTTAGTAAATCTACATTCTCCAAACATTGCCCGGTTTGTTTATCTGCTGCCGAGCGGGCAGGCTTGTGTAGAAACTGTTTATTGAGTCTAATTCAACCGAGGCATAGTTGTCGTATTTGTCTTGTGCCACTTGAACGGCAAGCAGGCAATATCTGTATTTCTTGTGCAGCAGGTGTGCCTTTTGATCAAGTTATTTCACTAGCCCGTTATACTCCTCCACTAAGCGATTTGATTTGCAGATTGAAATATCACAATCACATCCATTTAGCCAAAGTTCTCGGCACATTGCTTGCAAATCATATAAAAAAGCACCAACGAACACTGCCCGAATTACTAATTGCCGTACCGTTACACAAACAACGCATACAACAACGAGGGTTTAATCAAGCCGTAGAAATTGCGCGCACGGTATCTGCCCAACTAAACTTAAAAACAGACTATCGGTGCATTGAAAAGTCTAAAAAAACTCCTCTGCAAACCACACTCAATTCACATCAACGCCGAAATAATCTAAAAGGTGCTTTCCATCTACGACACTCGGTATGTACGGAATCTGTTGCATTACTCGACGATGTGATGACCACCGGCGC
This sequence comes from uncultured candidatus Poriferisulfidus sp., assembly GCA_965215125.1. Taxonomy (GTDB): domain Bacteria; phylum Pseudomonadota; class Gammaproteobacteria; order Poriferisulfidales; family Oxydemutatoraceae; genus SP5GCR1. The sequence continues at coordinate 816,096 of OZ244052.1, forward strand.
AACCGTATCGGAAATCGCGTCGTTATTAAAAAAAGAAGGGGTGCGTCGTGTTGAGGTATGGGTTCTAGCAAGAACTTCTCCTTCGTTTTAACCAAATAAATCTATAAAAAGTCCGACAAAGACAGCCATACCGAAATAATTATTATTGTTGAATGCTCGCAAACACAGTTCCGGAGATCTGTTTCTAAGAAGATGTTGCTGATACGCAGAAAAAATCATTGCCACGACCAAACCGCCATAATAAAAATCCCCCAAAGCCTTCAGATAGCCTGCAATGAATAAAAACACAAGTGTCGACAACTGAAATACGGCAATGAGTGAACGATCGTACTTGTCGAACAGCAAAGCAGAAGATTTTACGCCTATCGCTTTATCGTCGTGACGATCAGCCATTGCATACATCGTATCGTAGGCAACCGACCAACAAATACCGGCTGCATATAATAACCAACCTTCCAAAGAGGGTAATGTATTGGTTTGGGCGGTATATGCCATGGGTATCGTCCAACCAAAGGCTAGACCTAGATGCACCTGAGGCAAAGAATGTATACGCTTCATAAATGGATAAGATATCGCTAAAAGCAGTGCAACCACGGCCATATATACGGTTAGTCTGTTAGTTTGTAGTACCAATAAAAAAGCTAAAACCAATAACACGATAGATAAAACAATTGCTTCCGCCGGTGAAACGCGGCCCGAGGCAATAGGGCGATTTTTAGTTCTAGCAACTAGAGGATCTATTTTGCGATCGACATAGTCGTTAATCACACAACCAGCCGAGCGCATCAATACCACGCCGATAATGAAAATCAATAATATCCGTTGTTCGGGGACACCGCCGACAGCAAACCACAAAGCCCATAACGTCGGCCACAACAACAAGTAAATACCGATTGGGCGGGAAAAACGCATCAGCGTCAAATAATTTTTAATGCGCTCACCCATTATGGAAGTACCATTTCTTACAGTAATACAAACAGCATCGGTGTTAAAAATGTATTAAATGTTTATACAGCCGGGGGCTGTTGAAAAAATGCAGGCATCGCAAAAAGCCAATCGCTGTGCGCCACATAATTACCCAAACCACTTACGCCATTTGGTTTTGGTTCCCATAAATTGAATGAATGTATAAATCGTGCCGGCGCAACGCGTTACGGGCGGACATGTCGTAGGGGCGGACTTACATGTCCGCCCGTCCCTACGATGCATGGAATACTTTTTCAACAACCTTACTACTTTTGTATAAAGTTATTTATCCGCTTTCTTGGTCGCCTTTCGTTGCGCCCTTCTTTCAGCCAAAAATCTAGCTCTTTTTTCTGCTTTTATGCGGGCTTGTAATTGTGCTTGCTCTACCGAATCCATGGCTTGGTAAAGTTTTTGCAAAATGCTTTCTATCCTCTCTTTAGTTTGCTCACTGCCTGGAAGGTTTCTGGCTTCTTCCAGTATGGCAATCGCCTCTCTCGGGTTATCTCTACGAATCTCCGAGATCGCTTTAGTAAGCATTACCGAAGCCGAGCGTGCGCGTGATGTAGACCATGCTCCGACCAGCGAGTCAAATTCATCGGTTTTACCCAGTTCTAGATAAACACCCGACAATGCGTTCAATACCTGACGCCGGTATGGATAATCTTTACGTATCTCTTCAAATAGAGGAAGTGCTTTTTCGTACTCTTGATTTCTGTAATAATAATTACCGATATAATACATAGTCCTTTTTCTTATCGGGAATTCTTTATATGATTCTTGGGCGGCCTCAAACGAAGTTTTATAATTACCGGCACTATAATTCGATACCGCCTTAAAGTACAAATTATCGGACTTGTACCAAATAATTTGGATGGCTAACATAGCAACAGTTGCCGCAGTCATTGCGGTGGTTCCGGCTATTTTCAAAACAGGAGACGACAAAGCCCAACGGTAAAATATACGCTCGCTTGAATCAGATGCCTGCCAAACAGCACCGGTGAGTATGCCGACATAGAGCATAGCAATCGCTATAGTGATAGGTTGCTGTAATGGGAAACTGACAAACGCGTTCGCTGCAATACCTAAAATAGCCACAACGACGGTCATTACCATCACTTGATCTTCCTTCCGAAGGTCGCTTTTAAGTGAAAACACACGAACTATGCCGATAAGTGTTGCAAATACTACCCATAACATCAACAATAGTCCAACTAGTCCCAGTTCGCATACAAACTCTACATAATCGTTATGCGCATTGATATGAAAGAGTGTCTCACCCCTCAATGCAGGATCAACTGCGTAAGACTCTTGATATTTCGGATAATAAACCATCCAATTACCGATACCTACGCCTAGCAACCAATAATCCTTGAACATATTGTAGGAATTTCTCCACATGATAAGACGCTGCTTCTTAGTTCCTTCGTAACTTTCCTTGGCAGATTCGATTAATTTAGAGGCAGACTCTGCCTGTACTGCACCTCCGCGCGGGTTTGTGGATGAGTCAATCCCTCCGGTGTTTTTTTCTAAAACCGGAACAGTAGAAACAAAAAATTGCGGCGTAGTATTAACCAATGCGACTGTTGCCACAATAAATCCCACTAAAGCTAATATTTTAGGAAGTCCCCAGTTGTATTTATGAACCAAGCCGTACTTAAAATAAACCAGCAGTGGAACTAATATAGCCATTTCAACTATCCAAGAAAACCACGAACCGCGTGTACGACCGTAGAATAAAGCAGCCAGTGCGAAAGCGGAACCTAGAGCATAAAACCATGATGCCGTAGGCTTACGACTGTTTATGAAAAGCCCCACACCTAGTACCCAAGTTAGAATTAAAAACTCTCCATTCATATTTTTATTGCCGAATGTGGCTGCAGGTGAGGCATGCTGGGCAACCCAGTCTATAGAAAACAGGTACTGTCCGACACCCAACAAAGCGATGAGCACCAAACTACAAAACAGGCAAAATATCATCGGGAATATGGAACGTCTGTCGCGTAAACACATCAATGCCAGAGAGAAAATAACAAATCCTGCCCCCCAATCCAATACCTTAACTATTGCTTCGTAAAAGTTATGCGCCCAAAATAAAGATAAAATCATCCACAAATAAAAAGCCGCGACGGGATATAACAGCAACGGAACATGTGGAATCAAGATACCGTCACTTTTATTCTTATACACCAAAAACAGATAAACAGACAAAAATGCCAAAGCACCCACTTGCAACATTGATGCCATATAAAGGTCAGGGTTATAGCCGTATGAAGTCTGACCCAAAGGTGCAACGATGGCAACTAAAGAAATAAAGATAGAAAGTGCCCACACATAGGACTGAGGTATTTCCGATATTACTTCTAATTGTTTATGTCCCGAGATTGAATTCTCAGGCACACCGCCTGCCGACAAACCCACCTTTTTATCGATAGATTTCTGGTTTGAGGGTTTTGACGAAGCCTTAGCGGTAACGGTTGCTTTTTTCTTTTTTCTAGTAGCCATTTGATTATATTCAAAAAGTAAAAATTGAATACCTATAATAACACGATATGGTGGGGTATGAGGATAAATAACGCAATAGTAGTCGCAGAGTTAGGGGAGGGAAACTATGACGCAGACCCTATATATTTATAAAAATTTATCGCCCCGCTGGTGCCGAGGAGAGGACTTGAACCTCCACAGGGTTTCCCCTACTGGCACCTGAAGCCAGCGCGTCTACCGATTCCGCCACCTCGGCGAAAAACCGTTGCAAAGTTTAACACACTATTCTTTGGGTACTTGTGCTTGCTTCAGCACTTCGTCTGCAAAACCTCCTACTACATTTATATCTATAGGATCGGGCATACCTTTCTCTATCGATGCAAATACGTTTACCCGGCTTTGCAAATCACTGAGATAGCTTTCGGATTGGACTCTTCCCTGAGATAATATTTGCTCTTGTATATTGATCAGTTCACTCCCGAGATTTAACCCATCTTGAACCCATGCTCTGATTGCATGGTCCTGTTCCGGATATTTCTCCAGTGCCTCGGTATAAGCTTCGCTACCAGTACCGTATTGGTTAAAATTTTGCGTGCTGTCGAGGAATTTCGACTGCGAGATAGTATTTGCCATCTGCGCAATCTGTGTTGACTGCTTTTTCAAGGTTTCTAAAGACTCGGCAGGCATTTTTTTTATTTCTGCATCGTTTAAACCCTCAAAAGATACATTATTAGCAAGATTATGAATTGCGGTCGTACCTCTGCGTATAGCTTTATCACCCAAATTAAAAAATGAAGCGACCTCGCTACTACTTTTTGAGTCGGCTAATCCTGCTACAGCATTCTCTTTAGCGGCTATTATCCCGGTTGCGCATGCCGTTAATAACATATTTGCTTTCCCCTCAAGGACAACACCCGCATGAGCAGCAGCATTGCCGGACGACGATATTCGTTGATGACTACCCTGTGAACGCCTCCCGAAACATGACCTCAATACACTAAATAAACCGCTGCGTTCACTTTTTGTTGGTGAACGCGCCGCTCTACTGCGTATATTTGTTCTCGGAATATTCGGGCTCAAGCGAGCTCTCATCCCATCGTCGGCTAGAACAGCTCTATTAGAGTGACCATCGTCGGCGGGAACTTGCCCAACGTTAGCATTTTGTCGGGGTTGATTAGTTGGATTTACTAGCATAACAATACCCTCCTTTATCTTTATCGTTACTACTATAGCTTAGTATAACATATTTTAACGATTGAGGCTGTCCCTTGCGCAACATGCTAGTACACAATCGATTCAGTTTATGGAAACGACTGGTAGGAGCGGATTATACGCTGCTGTTGCGTTATAATGAGTTCGTCATTTTTACTTTCAGATGGTCTTGATGGAATATAAAAAATATATGTGTGTGGTGTGCGGCTGGGTCTACGATGAGGAATATGGCGTGCCGGAGGACGGCATAGAACCCGGAACGCGTTGGGATGACATTCCGTTGAATTGGACTTGCCCGGAATGCGGCGCGCGTAAATCCGACTTTGAGATGGTTGAATTGGGTTAGCCGATGTCTATCTTGGTTTGCGGTTCCGTTGCCTTTGATAACATCATGGTCTTTAACGACCGCTTTAGAAATCATATTTTAGCCGATCAGTTGCATATCTTAAATGTTTCTTTTTTAGTGCCCGACATGCAACAACAATACGGCGGTTGCGCAGGAAATATTGCGTATAACTTGTCTTTGCTCAACTGCGAATCTTATGTGATGGCAACCGTCGGCAAAGACTTCGGTGATTACGGTAAATGGATGGATCGTTGCGGTATAAACCAAGACCACGTGAAAATTATTCCAGGCAGCTATACCTCGCGAGCCTTTATCATTACCGATATGGACGACAATCAGATTACTGCATTTCATCCGGGAGCGATGGAGCAGTGTCACATGAACCAAGTGCCTGCCGGTGAAGGCATTATTTTAGGAATTATTTCGCCCGACGGACGCGAAGGTATGCTCCAACATGCACAACAATTTAAGGATGCAGGTATTCCGTTTATTTTTGACCCCGGTCAAGGAACACCGATGTTTACGACAGAAGAACTGGATCATTTTATAGACCAAGCCGATTGGTTGGCGTGCAACGATTACGAGGCGCAGATGATTTGTGAACGCACCAATAACTCAATGGAACAGATTACCGAGCGAGTGCGAGCCTTCGTTGTCACCCAAGGCGATAAAGGTTCTATGATTTATACAAAAGAGAAGGTTCATACAATTCCCGTTATACGCGCCGAAAAACCGAAAGATCCGACAGGCTGTGGAGATGCTTATAGGGCAGGATTACTCTACGGCTTATCCAAAAATCTTGATTGGGAAATAACCGGGCGTATCGCATCGCTGCTAGGAGCTTATAAGGTTGAATGTTCGGGCGGACAACAACATTCTTTTTCCAAAGCAGAGTTTAGACAACGTTATGCGGAAGTCTATGGCGGTAATATCGTTGTATGAAATTGATGTCGCCTTAAAAGATTAACCCAAACCTTAACTGCCCTAAAACAAGAGCAGTATATAGTATGATAGGAGCTGAACGGTTAAAATTTACTAAACGGAGGGATTACAAACCATGTCTATAAGTACCGAATTTCATCAAGCGGTTATCTCTTTTACATATTACCTAGCCGCAATACTATTTATAACATTTATTGCACTCGCAATAATGGTGGTCGTTATGTATATTGTAGATATTACCCAGTCGCAACATACCATCAGAAGAAACTATCCGGTGATAGGACGGTTTAGATATTTGTTTGAAAGATTAGGAGAATTTTTTAGACAATATTTCTTTGCCCTAGACCGCGAAGAACTGCCTTTCAATAGAGCCCAGCGGAGTTGGGTCTATCGTGCAGCCAAGAACAAAGATACAACCGTTGGATTCGGATCTACCAAAGACTTACGACCGGCCGGCAGTATTCTTTTTGTCAACTGCCCTTATCCGACATTAGATCGGGATGCTGCCGAAACCAGTACTGTCACAATCGGGCCGAATTGCCCGAATCCCTATAGTACTGCATCACTAGTCAATATCTCGGGAATGAGTTATGGTGCGATTTCCAAACCGGCAGTGCTCGCCCTATCCAAAGGAGCCAAAATGGCAGGATGCTGGATGAATACCGGAGAAGGTGGGCTCAGTCCTTATCATCTAGAAGGTGGTGCCGATATTGTCTTTCAAATCGGTACCGCTAAGAATGGGGTCAGAACGCTTGACGGTCACCTGGATGACAAAAAGCTTGCAGAAGTCGCAGCGCACCCTCAAGTCAAGATGTTTGAACTCAAACTCAGCCAAGGTGCCAAGCCCGGCAAAGGCGGTATTCTTCCGGCGACCAAAGTAACTGCCGAGATTGCCCAAATACGCGGTATAGAACAAGGTAAAGATGCGGTTAGCCCTAATCGGCATCCCGAGATAAACAATAATTCCGAACTATTGGATATGATCAACCATATACGCGCCGTCACTGCCAAGCCTATCGGGTTTAAGGTGGTGCTAGGCGCTTACGGCTGGCTCTCAACCCTATGTGAGGAAATTATCAATCGCGGTGTAGAGTCGGCACCCGACTTTATTACCATTGATAGTGCAGACGGTGGAACCGGTGCCGCGCCCATGCCGTTAATCGACGATATGGGCTTGCCGCTTCGCGAAAGTCTCGCGATGCTTGTGGATACACTTGAAAAATATAATTTACGCGAACGAATCAAGGTAATTGCATCGGGGAAATTAATTACCCCTGCCGATGTTGCTTGGGCATTATGCATAGGCGCGGACTTTGTTGTTTCCGCGCGCGGTTTCATGTTTGCATTGGGGTGTATACAGGCACTGCAATGCAACAGAAATACCTGCCCTACCGGCATTACGACCCACAACCCTAAGTTGCAAAAGGGTTTGGTGCCGGAAGACAAAGCGATACGAGTATCCAATTATTTCAAACGGCTTACTTATGAAACCGGAGTTATCGCTCATTCTTGCGGTGTGTTAAACCCACGAGAATTAAAGCGTTTCCACGCTCGCGTCGTAATGCCTAATGGTTTGTCCGTTTCGCTCAGTGATCTGTACCCGGAAATTAATGGATGAATACATTATTTGTGTAAGTACGGCACTGGCTCCCTCTAAATCTGTGTCCACATTCTAAACAGATTTGTATACAGCCACTCTAGTTCTTTACTTTCTTGAGAGTCGGGGGCTTTAGCTCTTATGCGGTTTTGCACTTTGCCGATTCTATATATCAGTTCCCGATGTAAAGGATTCGGTATTAGGCTTTGTACCCAAGTAATAGCAACCAGACGACAACCGCTTTTAATGGGTTCAACCCGATGGGTAGTTGTTGCCGTGTATAGCACGGCATCGCCGGCGGGATATTTAGCGGTATGCGTATCGTCGCCTTCCAGTGTGCCGATAAGCAATTCGCCACCTTCGTATTCGTCCGGGTTATTTAGAAAAATAGTTATTGCGATATCGGAACGATAGAGATGCGGTGGTTGTCCCATCACCGGGTTATCGGTATGATCGCCGTAATAGTCTCCTTCACGATATGAAGCGTAGTAGGGTTCGGCAATTTTATGCGGTAAGGCAATCGCTTGATACTCGGGATGGGTAATGAGTTTGGGCATGACGATTGCATTGAGTTTTTCTAGGGTGGCATCGGCGTTTGAAACCTCCTGATTGTGTTTATTCGGGCGGGCATGTTTCCCTGCCGACAGGCGACCGTCTACGAAACGAGCTTGTTTGAGCAGTTCGTTAATCTTGCTTAAATCGTCGGCAGAGAGTAGCGCGTTTATTCGGTACATTATTATTGGGGGTTAAAGCTCCGCAAGTTATGGCGCAACACAACCTCTATTTGGAAGGCTTTCAGTGCACTTCCTATTCTTTGGGCTTGCTCCAGTTCACTGTAGGGACCTAGCCACACTCTATGGTATTGTGCATCTTTGTAGGCAGCTTGAAAAATATGTACATCTTTATAGCCCAAATCGACAATTTTGCGTCGTTGTATTTGTGCTTGTAGCGCAGTTGTGAAAGTGCCGGCTTGTAAAATATAGCGCGTCGGTGATGTGTCTTCGTTATCGTCATTACCTTCATCGTCTTCGCCTGCCTTTCCATCTACTCTGTCGTCCGCATCATCTCCGGAAAAATCCTCATCGGCTGCGTTCGGAATAATTGTCAGCTCGGTCCGATCTTGGGGGGGCGTATCGGCAATGGGGGCCGGCGGCAATTCAAACTCTTCTAGTTCTTTGTAGAATTGATAATCTATGGACTGACTCTTGGGTTGGTTTTTAGATGCTTCGGTCGGAGCAGAGGTCTGCGACTGTGCCTTATTATCCGCTGGGTCGGGAGCAGTCGACTCGGGATATTCACTATCACCACCGGCAGTTGAATGATAGCTGTTTAGGTATGTTATGAAAAGCGCACCTGCAACAAGCAATCCGGACAAAAAGCCTCCCCCGAAAATAGCTATAACTGCTGTCCTCTTGAATGTACTCTCACCGCTTGTGTTTTTTTTCGCCGGTGGCTGTGTCGCCGGTGATTTTTTCTTATAGTCTTTGATTGCCATCTGTAAATGCCTACATGCGTTCGGGTGCGGATGCCCCGAGCATAGTCAGTCCGTTGAATAGTATGTGCTTCACCGCAGTAATCAATATCAATCGAGCATTGCGCAGTTGTTCGTCGTCCACTAGAAAGCGGTAGTGGTTATAGTAGCTGTGGAAATCGGTTGCAAGTTCCCGCAAGTATTCCAATAATACTTGTGGTTCTTTGGTCTCGGCAGCCGTCGGCAATACCGAAGTATAGCGCAATAGAGATTTCATCAGGGTACGCTCTTCGGCTTCTTTTAAGCGGTCGAGTTTGGCTGCAACAACACTGTGGCTATAACCTTGCTCTTCCATTTGTCTGAACACGCTACAAATTCTGGCATGCGCATACTGCAGGTAATAAATTGGGTTGTCGTTGCTTTGGGATTTGGCAAGTTCCATGTCGAAGTCTATGTGTTGGGTATATTTACGCATCATATAAAACAAGTGCATCGCATCGCTGCCGATTTGTTTTCTAATCGCAGACAGCGGAATGAATTGTCCGCCACGGGTAGACATTGCGGTCTTTAGACCGCTCTGATAAAGGTTGACGAATTGCACCAATATAACATGCAGTTTGTCGGCATCCAACCCTAAGGCTTCAATCGCGGCGTGCAACCGTGCCACATAACCGTGGTGGTCGGCACCCCAGATATTAATAACGAGATCGTAGTTCCTTTGATATTTATCTAAATGGTATGCGATATCGGCGGCGAAATAGGTGCTTTGTTCGTTGGAGCGCACCAAAACCCGATCCTTCTCATCGCCGAAATCGGTTGAGCGAAACCACTGCGCACCTTCTTTTTCGTACAGCATGCCGCGCCCATCCAATTGCGCAATCGCCTTGTTTATTCGGTCTTCGTTGCGTAACGAGGACTCGAAAAACCAATTGTCGTAGACGATGCCGAATAGTTTTAGCTCTGCCTTGATAACTTCCATCATCATGTTCAATGCCTCTGCATAGACCGCTGAATAGCGCGTGGTTCCGAGTTCTTGTTTCATGCAGCTCAGCAAATAATCCAAATGTTTCTCTTGCGCTTCATCATCTGCATCATTCGCCGTTTCGGGTTGCCAACTTGCGACATAAAATTGTTCGCCTTGTTGGCGATGGAGCTGGGCAGCCATATCCCAGATATAGTCGCCGTTGTAGGCTTTTGCCGGAAACTCCACCTTGCCACCGCACAATTCCAAGTAGCGCAACCATATGGAGAGGCTCAGCATTTCCATCTGCCGCCCGCAATCGTTCACATAATACTCACATTCAACACGATAACCATTTGCTTTGAGTATGTTGGCAAGGGCAGCACCGAAGGCGGCACCGCGCCCGTGCCCGATATGCAGGGGACCGGTAGGATTCGCCGATACGAACTCCAGTAATGCACGACCTCGGCTGCCGGCCGGCGCACATCCGTATTGAGCACCCCGACGAACGATCTCCAAAACCACCTCTGCATAGGCTTTTTCTTTTAAGTGAAAATTGATAAAACCGGGACCTGCGACTGCAACCTGTTCTATAAAATCCGACTCGGGTAATTCGGCAACAATGCGGTCGGCTAAATCACGCGCCGCCATCTTTGCCGACGACGCAAGTGTTAGTGCGATATTGCTGGAATAATCACCGTGGACACTTTCTCGTGTTAACTGCACCTCGGGTTCAATTACCGTAGGCAGAACACCCGCCTTGTGCAGAGTAATTAGACTATCGCCGATCCATTGTTTAATTTGTGCGTGCATGGAACGGACATTTTACCAGTTATTCAATAATCGTCGGCTTTACATTACCGATTAACATGCCGGCTCAGTTGAATAGAACGCGTTTCGCGTAGTTTTATCGAAGGTAAATCTAAGCCCTACTTTGCCACCACCAACACGATGCTTGCCAAGAACACGCCGATGATCGAGGTCATTGCGACGATGCTTCCGATGAATAATGCAACTCCCCATTTACTAATATTCGCATGAAATGCCGATTGAGCTGCTTTTATTTCCGCTATCTCAGACTTTATTTCAACTATCATTTCGTATAAATTTTCATTAGTTATTTTCATCTGTTTTCTCCTGTTAATAAATTATAAATAAACATCTTGCTAAAGCAAGATGCTGCTCAGAGAAAGCAGTATATTTCGGTACTGATTAGGCACGATTCGGCAATCCGACGAACGGTAGTAAATATTAGACAGACGGGGTGGTCACAACGCGTTAATCTATTTCCAGCGGGTCCACATCAAAATGCCAACGCACATCTTTCTGCACGGGCAAGGCTTTCACCTTTTTTACGAGTGCGGCGATGTAGCGGTTTAGCACGGTGGCACGCGGTGCTTCAAACAACATGCACGCACGGTGATAGCCGGCTTTTTTCTCCATTGTTGCCGGTATCGGTGGATAAACATGTATCTGCTTGTCTTGCGCCAACTGTTTCGCGTATCGTTCAACACGATGCAGAAACTCAATGCTCAAGTTTGGTTGCCGCGCTTTCACACGGAGCAATGTTAAATGACAATACGGCGGTAGTCCCACTTGTTGTCGCGCCTCCAACAGCTCTGCCGATAATGCCGAATAACCCTTCCGTAATAAGGTGCGCAATAAAGGGTGTTCGGGATGGTGGGTTTGCAAAACCACATCGCCGACTACATCACCCCTTCCCGAGCGACCACCGACCTGTGTAATTAGTTGTGACAATCGTTCGGTACTGCGGAAATCGGGTGAGAATAATCCTTGATCTACATCCACAATGCAGGTTAATGTGATCGCCGGCAGATGATGCCCTTTGGTCAGTATCTGAGTGCCGACAATGATGTCAACCTGTTTTGCATGAATTTGCTCGAGCTGTCGGGCTAGTGCGTCTTTACGACGTACGGCATCGGTATCTATCCTAACGGTGCGCGCATTCGGGAAAAGTGTTTGTGTTTTTTCTTCTATTTGCTGGGTGCCTACCCCGATAGCCTCTAATGTATCCGATTGGCATTTCGGGCATCGTTGCGGTATCGCGAACCTTGCACCGCAATGATGGCAGTCGAGTTTATTAATGTGCTTATGATAGACAAGGTAGGCATCGCAATGTGCACATGTCAACGCCTCTCCACATTGACGGCACATCATCAGCGGCGCATATCCTCTACGATTGATAAACAGCAAAACCTGCTCTTGCTTTTTTATGCGGTCGTCGATCATGTCAATGAGCGGTTCGGACAAGCCACTGTTCAGCCATTTCCCGCGTACATCGATAATACGGAAGTTCGGCATCGCCGCATTGCCGGCGCGCCGCATAAGCCGTTGGTGTTTATAACGATTACCGAGTGCGTTGTGTAAGGTCTCCAGCGCAGGTGTTGCACTGCCCAACAATATCGGTATCCCTTCGAGCTGTGCGCGCTTAACCGACATATCACGCGCGTGATAGCGCAACGATTCCATTTGCTTATAAGAGCTATCGTGCTCCTCGTCGACAACGATTAAACCCAGTTGTTTGAACGGCAAAAACGATGCCGAGCGTGTGCCGATAACGATTTGAACGGTGCCGTCCAATGCAAAGCTCCAGATACGCAGCCGCTCGTTATCGCTCAACCCGGAGTGAAAAACCTGCACCGATTGACCGAAACGTTTTCTAAATCGTGCTACCGTTTGTATCGTCAATGCAATTTCCGGCACTAAAACGAGTACTTGCTTTTTTTGTGCGAGGATAAACTCGCAGAGTTCCAAATAGATTTCTGTTTTCCCGCTACCGGTAACCCCTTCCAGCAAGGTGCAGGAAAAATTGCCGTATTCGGCAAGCACTGCTTTCACCACGCGTTGTTGGTCGGCATTGAGCTTGTGACGCGGTGCCGAGCCTGGTACGGTGATTTGTTCTTTTATCTTTACTTGCCGCCTCTCAACCAAACCTTTCTGCTCCAGACTTTTAAGCGAAGCGTGCCAGCCCTTAAACTCTATATCGAGCAGTGTTTTGTCGGCACCCTCTAGTTTTGCTAGCCATTCAAGCAATGCGCGCTGCTTGGATGCACGCTTGGAAAGCTCGGTGTCTTGCTCCCGATTGCGACAAACCCGCCAAACCTCTATCGTATCGGGCGGCAAAGATTTATCCGAGCGAAGCAAATGCGGTAAAGCGACTTTTAGCACACCACCGAGCGGATAATGGTAATACCACGACACCCATTTCAGCAACGACAACAGACTTTCGGGGATTACGGCTTTTTTGTCCATCACCCGAATGATCGGCTTTAGTTTTTCAACCGGCACTTCCGTATTTTGTTGTTGAGATATCACTATACCGATACAATCTCTGCCTCGTAAGGAGATTTTTACCCGCATCCCCGGTTGCACCTTCTGCCCATTGGGTAAATAATCGAAGCAAGCGGGCATCGAGGAAGGGATCGCAATTCGCAGTACGGAAGTCATAACATCGGATTATACAAAAGGGGTATTGTATCGCTATATCATAATCAACAATGATGTATCATAGATATCAATAGTATGCATAGCTAAATCATAAATAATCGTGGATCCCGTCAAGATATTGAACATAACCATAGGGGAAGACAACTATCCCATCCAAGTCCCCCGTTATATGTTGGAGGAAGGCGAAAGTTTTTTTGCCAAAGTGGACTCCGACATGGACTGCGGTTGGCAAATGAGCCGCCGATGGGTAGAAAATCCCGATACCGTTCAGCGATGTCAAATTCTTGCCGACCGAATGCTCACTGCCATACAAACAAAAAATAATCAAATGGTCGGACTGGCAGCAGCGTACATACTAAGTCGTCTACCCGGAGTAGAACATATAGACTTGGACACCACCGGCGATATCACTCTAACCCGCTTTGAGGTCAACGGTAAATCAATCCCCGACCATTAACCCTAGAGACTTATCATTTCCCTCCCTAAAGGAGGAATCGCGCTTCCCCTATAGATGCTATAATTTAGCTATGCAAACAGAGATTTTCCATACCAGCCCCGAACAACTTACGGTAAAAAAAGACAACAGATGATATTACCCGACCAAGCGGTTTTAGGGGACTGTATGGAATTATTAAAGCATGTAGAAGAGGATTCTATAGATCTAATAGCAACAGACCCCCCTTATGAAATCGGCTATTCCAATTACGCATGGGATGCAAAAAACAAATTGAATTGGGATTACTTGGCGGAAGAATTTAAGCGAGTTATCAAAACCAACGGCAGTTTGGTTATATTCCAGGGTTGGTCTAATGTTTCAAAAACTATAGCCTCCCTTTCTAGGTATTTTTATCTGAAAAACTGGATTATTTACGACCGAGTCAAAGGTCGCGGAACAAAAACAAACCTTGTTTCTACCAGAGAAGATATATTATGGTTTGTCAATGATAGAGATAACTATACATATAACAAAATATCATCGAACATAAAAAAGAAGACCGGTGGAACCATAGGAAGAAAGAACGGCAACGAGTACAGAGCGATGTCTAATGTATGGACAGACATTTCGCCCATTGTCCCTTGGAGTAAAGAAAGAGTTAATCATCCGACACAGAAATCTTTGCAACTGATGGACAGAATATTAGACATATTTAGTAACGAAGGCAATGTAGTATTGGATTGTTTTGCCGGAAGCGGTAGCACAATAATATCTGCGATAAATAAAAATAGAAAATATATAGGCTTTGAGAACAATGCAGAGTATTTTCAAACCATGATAAATAGAATGAAGGAAATCAAAAAGTATAAATTATCGTAGATATCTAAAGCAACGCAACCGCCGGGTGCGCATATCAACCGGCTAGATATGCTCGTATAGTTCGTCAAAAATCACTTTCATCGGAGGGCGTTCTCCCATTGGGAGACGCGTTGCGGTTGTTAGTGGTTGCAGTTCTCCTTCGTCGTTGCGCACGGCAACCAAATAACGAAACGGGTGCCTGCCCCCTGCCACGAAACGTAAATCAACCCATCTGACACCTTCGGTGTCCTCTTCATAACGATAAAATCCTTTGGAAAAGCTAATCAGTTTGGCTAAATCGGAACCGGGGGTGGCAAATGCATTCAGTTTCTCTCGTTCCGGGTAGGCTATGGTTTGATTGAACACTATAGGTTTATTCGGACTCACTATCGAATACCAGGCATTAAGGTTTGCATCTTCGGTGATCACCACAGCCCTCCAGATTAGGATATTAAAAGGTGAATTAAAGGTTTTTAGTTGCTGATAATCGATCTCCTGCCGATCTAGTGCAGTCTCGAAGCGGTGGTTTGCGTAAGTCTTAAATACGATTGCCATCATTATATACAAAGAGGTCAGTGTGGCTATTGAGAGCAAAACATGGCGGCGATGCCCGACAGGTGCCTTTGATAGAGCAAAGTATGCGAGCCCGCCAATCAAAGGGATGGTATAAAAAGGGTCTATGATGAATAAGCTCGACAACGCATAAGGATAACGGCTGAACGGATAAAAGATTTGCGTGCCGTAGACCGTCACCAAGTCCAGAATGATATGCGTCGTAAAACACCAAAAGAACAACCAAAACCATTGCTTGGCGGATAATGCGGTTCGCGGCGCAAGCCACACAAACAGTCTAGAGAACAAATAGGCGGCAAAAGGAACGACGATAAACGAGTGCGTCACACCTCTGTGGGAAACCAGTCTGCTTACATCGTCGGTAAAAAAGCTGTAGATGATATCCAAATCGGGAAGCGTGCCGGCCAATGCGCCCCAAAGCAATACTTTTTTAGAGGTCTGCTTGCCGGCACTAATACCGGCAACCGTGGCACCTAGTGCCGCTTGTGTGATCGAGTCCATTAAAAAGAAAAATTGAGGTCTATATTATTCGGTAAAGTATATAATCTTTTATCTAGTCTTGAAACACAGTGGCACTCATAGTTTTCGGGGACTATACTTTATGTATTTTGTTATAGCAGAAACACAAGGTGGCACAAGAATACCTAAGTCTATTTCCCCACTTTCATATAATTTGTAAGGTATATAATCTATACAAATGTCATGCTGCAATGCTACTTCTCTCCATTTGGTTGTTGCAGAGGGTGTCAGCACATACGCCATACCCGAAGCTATTCTTTCATTCAATAAACTGGGTTTGGCAATATAGTGTTTGGACTTGGTTTTATGCCAAGATGATTTTTCCATCTCGGGTATTGCTCCTATTTCAAAATACCAATTATACGGGATGTGTAGTCTGAAAAGTACTTGAAAGTAAGTATATACTCTTTTCAGAATCATTAGACGTACAAAATACGAGTTTAATTTTAATTTTGGATAGTATTTTTTATGGTATATCAATTTGTATAAATAACTTAAGGAGTCACCGTAAAAAAATGGAACACTGGGGGGTGCTATCAAAGCTCGCAATTTATCGGACACATGAGAAAGCAACAATATGTCCAAAGAGAGGTCTTGGAAAAGTTGAATACTGCTGAGTATTTGAGGAAAAGTTGGCCTTAAATAACCGTCATCTTCTAATACGCAAGCTAACGGAACCTTATGCTGTATTATCAAGTTGTAGATTTTGAGATGGCTTAATTGAACTGCTAATCGGACACCGGCACGACTATTATATAAATGTTCCATTTGGGATTCATCAATACTTAATTGATGGGCAGTTCGTGCACGATACTCTTTAGAATGTAGCTCAAGTTTATCAACGCCATCTATAAATTGATAATCTAAACCGAATGCATCTAATTGCCTTTGCATATTTAGCCTTCTTTCAGGCGTGCGCTTCAAGCTGATGATATAAATAGGAGGTAAAGACATACTCTATAGAAATTTAAATACAAACGATAAAAAAAATTTTTAGTCCTAGGCTGCACAATACCAAACGGTAAACACGGCTAAAATCCTTAATATTTTTCATAAAATGACTTTATGCTCTATTATAGTTTATACTATAATTCCTCTCGCAAGATATTCCGAACAACTATAACCTTATATGAATAGCTATGGCTGAGAATCTTTTAATCGTAGAATCCCCCGCTAAGTCCAAGACCATTAAAAAGTATCTTGGACCCAACTTTGAGGTAATGGCATCGTACGGTCATGTCAGGGATCTGGTATCCCAGGAAGGCGCGGTAGACCCGAGCAATAATTTTGCTATGAACTATCAAGTTATCAAAGATAGTGTCAAACATGTACGTAAAATAGAACAGACCTTAAAGAAATCTAAAAATCTTTATTTGGCAACCGACCCGGATCGTGAAGGCGAGGCAATTTCATGGCATCTTTACGAGATACTGAAAGAGAAAGGAATAATCAAAGACAAGGGGGTGTATCGCGTGGTGTTCCATGAGATTACACAGCGAGCCGTTTCCGATGCAATTGCAAATCCTCGCCAACTATCGGATGATTTAGTTAATGCACAACAGGCGCGGCGAGCTTTGGATCACCTAGTCGGCTTCAATCTGTCACCGCTTTTATGGCGTAAAGTGCAACAAGGGCTTTCCGCCGGGCGTGTGCAGAGCCCCGCACTTCGCCTATTGGTAGAGCGAGAAGAGGAGATAGAAAAATTTAAGGCGCAAGAATATTGGACCCTGGAGGCACTCTCCGAAAAAGAAAACACGCCTTTTAATGCCAAGTTATTCGAACTGGAAGGTCAAAAGCTCAAACAATTTGATATCAACAACGAAGAACAGGCAAATAAAATACGCGAAACCATTCTTGAAAAAGCACAAGACCGTTTGAAAGTTACCCGTTGCGAAAAAAAGCAACGCAAACGATACCCGTCGCCGCCTTTTATTACCTCTACACTACAACAAGAAAGCGTACGCAAATTATATTTTTCGTCGTCGCGCACGATGCGTATCGCACAGCAGTTATACGAAGGCATTGATTTAGGTTCCGGGCCTGTAGGGTTAATCAGTTATATGCGCACCGATTCGGTAACGCTTGCGGAGGAGGCGGTTGCCGAGCTGCGTGCCTACATCAAGTCGCAATTCGGTGCAGATAGGCTACCGCCTAAAGCCGTGAAGTACAAAACCAAATCAAAAAATGCACAGGAAGCGCACGAAGCCATCCGCCCGACTTCGGTAAAACGCACACCCGAACAAGTCAAAGCCTATTTGAATAACGACCAATATAAGTTGTACGACTTGATCTGGAAAAGGACAGTTGCATGTCAAATGATTCATGCGACTTTAGATACTGTCACCGCCGACTTGTCGTGTCAAGAATACTGCATCTTTAGAGCGACCGGTTCTACTATCAAAGACCCGGGATTTATGTCCGTCTACACCGAGGACAGCGACAAAAACAACGATGCGAAAAACGGCAAAACAGTTTCTACAACAGAGAAGAAACTGCCACCGTTGAACGAAGGAGAAGAAGTGCCGTTGAAAGAATTAACCGCATCGCAGCATTTTACCGAACCACCGCCCCGCTACAGTGAAGCATCGCTGATAAAAACACTGGAGGAATACGGAATAGGACGTCCCTCTACTTACGCAAGTATCATTTCTACGCTACAATATCGGAACTATGCAACTCTGGAAAAACGTCGTTTTTATCCTACATCTACGGGACGGATCGTCAGCAAGTTTCTGACCAATCATTTCTCACATTATGTAGATTATGATTTTACGGCAAACTTGGAAAATGTTTTGGATGAGATATCACGAGGTGAAAAGACATGGATTCCGGTACTCAAAGAATTTTGGCAACCCTTCAAGCAACTAGTGGACGAAAAAAAAGATACGGTAACAAAAGCCGAAGCAGCAAATGAACGTGTTTTGGGGACCGATCCCAAAACCAACAAGCCGGTGAGTGCGCGTTACGGGCGTTATGGTCCCTATGTTCAAATAGGCACCAAAGACGACGAAGAAAAACCACGTTTTGCATCGCTTAGACAGGGACAAAAAATAGAGACGATTAGTTTTGAAGAAGCGATGGAATTGTTCAAACTCCCTCGTGATTTGGGTGAAACTCCGGACGGAGAGCCGGTGTCGGCAGGGATCGGGAGATACGGACCGTTTATTAAGTACGGCAAAAAGTATGTCTCTCTCAAGGAGGACGATCCGCATGAGATTGATCTTGAACGCGCATTGGTCGTCATTACGGAGAAAAAACAAGCCGATACAGAAAAAATTATTGCAGACTTTCCCGAACACAATATACAGGTATTAAACGGACGCTATGGACCTTATGTTAGCGACGGTTCTAAAAACGCCAAAATACCCAAAGAACAAGAACCGTCTACTTTGACCTTGGAACAATGTTTGGAACTCATAGCTAAAGCACCCGAGAAACGCAAGCGAGCACCGGCAAAGAAAAAATCACAAGCTAAAACATAGGTGGTCATCTCGGATCGTTTATTGAAATGGTATGCCCGTTCCGGGCGAACCGATTTGCCTTGGCAACGCAAGGTGTCGGCTTATCGGGTATGGGTCTCCGAAATCATGCTCCAACAAACGCAGGTGCAAACGGTCATACCGTATTATCGTCGCTTCATCGGTCGTTTCCCGAGTCTCAAATCGTTAGCCGATGCGCCTTTGTCCGAAGTCATCGAACACTGGGCAGGGTTGGGATACTATGCGCGTGCCAGAAATCTACACCGCACGGCGCGCCTGATAAGAAAACATCACGGCGGTCGTTTTCCGAAAGATAAAAATACTTTGATGGAATTGCCGGGTATCGGTCGTTCTACCGCAGGTGCAATCCTAGCACTTAGTTATAATCAAAGGCATCCCATTTTAGACGGCAATGTCAAACGCGTACTCGCCCGTCATGCCGATATTGCAGGCTGGCCGGGAGAGGCATCGGTGAACCGTGCTCTGTGGGAGCAAGCGGAGAAATACTTGCCGAAGCAAAACATAGCACAATATACTCAAGCACTGATGGATTTGGGGGCCATGATATGCACGAAAACACAACCTCAATGCGCACTTTGCCCAATCTCGGCGGATTGCCTTGCCAGAAAAGCCGGGTGTATAGCCGAACGCCCTCGGCCACCACCGACAAAAATAAAACCACAACGCCATGTATTTATGCTAATGGCAATATACAGAGACCGTCTTTTGCTTGAGCGCAGACCGATGTCGGGGATATGGGGTGGATTATTGAGCTTCCCGGAGATGGGTAGCGAAAAGGAAGCCAAAGCATGGTGTCAAAGACGGCTCGGACACATTCGGAACGCAAGGTGTCTGCCGTCGTTCAAACATCAATTTACCCATTTCTCGTTGACCATAACGCCTTTAGAAGCAAGGCTTTCAAAAATTCATTCACAAATAAACGAGGAAAATCATCTTGTTTGGTGTAAACTTTTATCCTCAATCAACGGTGTGCCTGCACCCGTTAAGAAGCTGATAACACAACTGCAAAAAACTAACATATAGACGATGACCCGCAAAGTTCACTGTTTGAAACTCGGAAAAGAAGCCGAAGGCTTGGATTATGTACCCTATCCCGGTGAACTCGGACAACGTGTTTATGATAATATCAGCGCGCAAGTATGGCAGCAATGGGTCGACCATCAAACTATGCTGATCAACGAGTACCGCCTCACCCCGATGGAACCTAAAGCACGCAAATTCCTCGAGGATGAGATGGAGAAATTTCTGTTCGGCGAAGGCTCCGAAAAACCCAAGGAGTTTGTCGACCCGAACGAATAGTCGTCTCGGACGATGATGCTAAATAATCGGCAACTATAACGGCACGGCCAGATAGCTCAGTCGGTAGAGCAGAGGACTGAAAATCCTCGTGTCGGTGGTTCGATTCCACCTCTGGCCACCATCGTTGTGAAACCCGTTTGCGACTATTCGACCCGGTGCATTTATAGACTATAAAATGAAGTAAGGAAATGGCAACAAAACTAGTATTGGTAGACGGCACCGCTTATCTATATCGTGCGTATCACGCACTGCCACCTTTAACCGGGCCTGCAGGACAACCGATCGGGGCGGTCTTCGGCGTAGGGAAAATGTTAAAAGCACTGATTAGGCAAGAGACGCCCGATTATTTTGCGGTCGTGCTCGATGCGCACGGCAAAACCTTCAGACACGAGCTATACCCTCCGTATAAAGCACAAAGGCCACCGGCACCGGAGGATTTGATTGCCCAATCGGACACTTTGAAACACCTTATCAACGAGCAAGGTTACCCGCTATTGGAAGTCCCCGGTGTAGAGGCGGACGATGTCATCGGTACGCTGGCTCGCAGTGCCGAGGCGGCAGGTTGGGAGGTGCTGATCTCTACCGGCGATAAAGATATGGCTCAGTTGATCTCCGAGCGTATTACGCTAGTTGATACGATGAAGAATCAACGCATCGACTCCGATGCAATACAAAAGAAATTCGGTGTGCTACCGGAGCAGATGATCGACTACCTAGCCTTGGCAGGAGACAGTGCCGACAATATCCCCGGAGTTGTCGGTGTCGGACCTAAAACCGCGGCGAAGTGGCTTTGCGAATATCAAAACCTAGACGAAGTTATTGCACACGCAGACTCTATCACCGGCAAGGGCGGCAAAGCCCTACAAGATGCACTGCCCAAGCTACCTCTTTATAAAGATTTGGTGACCATACGCTGCGATATAACGCTGGACCACACGATTGACCAGTTAAAAATTACCGCACCCGCACCTGAGCGGTTAATCGCTTTCTATCGTGAATACGGATTTACCCAATGGCTCAAAGAAGAAACCGACGAAGCTGCCGACACGGTCGCCGAGCCAAGCACACCGATCGAACAGCCTAAATATCAACTGATTTTGACGCAAGACACATTGGATTATTGGCTGGAAAAACTAAAGTCGGCAGACTGCTTTGCACTCGATATAGAAACGACAAGTCTGGACTATATGCAAGCGCAGATCGTGGGATTATCGTTTGCGGTTGCTGCCGGCGAAGCTGCATATCTGCCTGTGGCACACGATTATTGTGGTGCGCCTAAGCAGTTGTCCATAGATTTGGTCTTAGCGCAGCTGCGTCCTTTATTGGAAGATCGAAAGATCGGCAAATTAGGACACAACCTTAAATACGATATGGAAGTACTGCTGAACTACGACATTCGCTTGCAAGGCATCAGACACGATTCTATGTTGGAATCGTACGCCTATAATTCGGTTGCGAGCAGGCATAACCTAAAAGAGCTCGCATACAAATACCTCAATATTCGGATGCAAACATACGAGGATATTACCGGCAAAGGTGTCAAGCAAAGACCATTTGTTCAGATCGCAGTGAGAACCGCCGCCGAATACGCCTCAGCCGATGCCGATTATAGCTTGCAACTACATGAATATTTTCATCCTCGCTTGAAAAAAACCTTACCGTTGCTCAAGGTCTACGAGGAAATAGAAATGCCGTTGTTGCCGGTCATCGCCGAGATAGAACGCACCGGCGTGCTGATCGATGCCGACCGTTTGTCCGAACACAGCCGTGAATTGCAAGAAGCAATCTCTCAAACCGAACAACAAATTTATCAACTGGCAGGACACGATTTTAATATCGCCTCACCCAAACAAATACAAACCGTGCTGTTCGACGAAGCGGAACTGCCGGTGATTAGCAAAACCCCCAAGGGTCAAGCCTCTACCTCCGAAGACGTGCTACAAGAACTCGCCCACGACCATGAACTCCCGAGATTGATCTTGCACCATCGCTCGCTCAGCAAACTAAAATCAACCTACACCGACAAACTACCGCAGCTGATCAATGCCGAGACCGGGCGGGTACACACCTCTTATCACCAAGCGGTTACCTCAACCGGACGCTTATCGTCGTCCGACCCCAACCTGCAAAACATTCCTATCAGAACCGCCGAAGGACGGCGCATACGCCAAGCCTTTATCGCCCGCAAAGGCTATTGCCTCATCGCCGCAGACTACTCGCAGATAGAAATGCGCATCATGGCACATGTATCCCAAGACCCGGGTCTATTGAATGTATTCCAAAAAGGTATGGATATGCACCGCGCAACCGCTGCCGAGGTCTTCGGTTGCAAACCGGAGGCAGTCGATGACGAGCAACGACGCATTGCCAAAGCCATAAACTTCGGACTGATTTACGGAATGTCGGCATTCGGTCTCGCAAGACAACTCAATATAGATAATAGAGAAGCGGCGGATTATGTGAAAACCTATTTTGAGCGGTTTGCCGGTGTGCGGACCTATATGGACGACACGCGTGAACAAGCGCGCAAACAAGGTTATGTGGAAACCATCATCGGTCGGCGGTTGTATTTGCCGGAAATCAACGCCAAGGATGCTCGCCGTAGACGCTACGCCGAGCGCACCGCAATCAATGCGCCGATGCAAGGGTCGGCTGCCGATATTATCAAACGAGCGATGATACGCATTGCCGAACAATTCAAGGACGACCCGAACGATGCGGTGATGATTATGCAGGTACACGACGAGCTAATTATAGAAGTGGCAGAACCGCATGCCGACGATGTAATGAACAAATGCTGTGCCTTGATGGAGTCGGCGGTGGAACTTTCGGTGCCGCTAAAAGTCAACGCGAGTATCGGCAATAATTGGGACGAGGCGCACTGACGGCTCTGCACCAGAACATTTTACTCACTGTACAGATGCGACATAAATAAGCAGATATTCTCAGGAAAGTAAATCAAGCAATAGGTATAATAGTCGGTTATTAAAAGTACTCATACAGAAAAATTCATTTCCATGATAATTTCCCACAAATTGCAAGTCATATTTATAAGACCAGTCAAGACTAGTGGTTCATCATTTGAAACAGCACTAAAATATTATTGCGGTAAAGGTGATGTAGTTACAGATGATAAAAATTTTGTAAACTATTATAACGGTCATGATTTTACAAACGGCCACATAAGTGCTTCTGATATCAAGCGTAAGATACCGAAGAATATTTGGGATAATTACCTTAAAATATCTATTGTCCGCTGTATTTACGATTCTATAATTTCTTTATACTATTGGGAACATATTGGGCTTAAAAAACCTCAACCTGTAAACTTTAGAACATATGTTTTACTTTCAGGGAATAGACAAATAGAACGTAATTTTAGAAGGCTTTGTGATGGTCAAAAATCTATCGTTGATTTTATTATTAGATATGAAAATGCAGACGAGGATATTACGGATTTAGAATGGAAAATAGGCTGTGTCGGCTTACTAAACAAATATAAATCTAGGTCTGAAAAAACAAGAATTCGTCCTCACGGACAAGATATCTTCAAAGTTTACTCTAAGTACCCGATAGCGAGAGAACTAGTAGATACGCACTTCACCGAAGCTATGGAACGAAATGAACTTATTCAAAAATACTACCCGCTGTACAAGGAAAGGTTGAGCCGAAAAATTCCAGAACCGGGATATCTTCCCAGAAAAACGGCGAAACTACTATTCTCTTTATATAATTATTATCCGATACGAAGATTGTATTATAAAAAACGATCCCGTTTTGAGACTGTAATTTAAATTGTGTAAGTTCTAATTAAGATAAACTAGGTGGCAACACCAAACTAATAAAGGAGAACTTATGAAAGATATAAAAAGCATCGGGAAAGAATTATCCCGTCATGTAAAGACCCAACAAGAGATGACCGATATCATCGGTCAGTTGATTAAGTCAATGATGGAAGGCATACTCAATGCGGAGCTGGACGACCATCTCGGCTATGAGAAAAACGACAAAGCATCCAAGCGTAGAAAGAATACCCGCAACGGGCATAGTGCCAAGACCTTAAAGACCAATTATGGGGATATAACGATACAGACACCGCGAGATCGGGAGGCGTCGTTTGAACCGATGATTGTGCCGAAAGGGAAAACCCGTTTAGACGGATTTGAGGATACGATATTGGCACTCTATGCGCAAGGGATGACGGTGCGACAGATACAAGAGTCGATTAAAGAGTTGTATCATGGTGCGGAGATTTCTACTGCGGTTATCTCGAATGTCACCGATGCGGTGATAGACGAGGTGCGGACTTGGCAGAGCCGAGTGTTAGAGTGCCTCTATGTGGTGATGTATCTGGATTGCATCGTCGTCAAAGTGCGAGAGCAAGGCCGTATCATTAACAAGTCGATCTATGTTGCACTGGGCATAAAGCGCAGTGGACGCAAGGAATTACTCGGGTTGTGGATTGCCGAGACCGAAAGTGCTAAGTTCTGGTTAGCGATATTAACCGAGCTACAAAATCGGGGTGTGAAAGATATCTTGATCTGTTGCATAGATGGTCTGAAGGGTTTCGCAGAGGCGATTGCCAGCGTCTATCCGCAGGCAAAAATACAACTGTGTCTAGTCCACATGATGAGAAACTCGCTACGCTATGTTGCGACTAAAGATAAGAAAGCAGTCTCGGCAGCGTTAAAGAAGATATACAATAGTCCTACGGCGCAGGCTGCCGAGCAGGCGTTAGATGAGTTTGCCGATTGCTGGTCGGCAAAATATCCGAGTGTTGAGCGGTCGTGGCGCAATAACTGGGACAACCTGATTACGTTATTTGATTACCCGCCGGAGATTAGAAAAATTATCTATACAACGAATGCGATAGAAAGTCTCAATAGCGTGATTAGAAAATCCATCCGCAACCGGAAGATATTCCCGAGCGACCAATCGGCATTGAAAGTAGTTTATTTGGCAATCAAAAAAGCCTCTGCTCGCTGGACGCTGCCGATACGAAATTGGATACCGGCGATGAACCGATTAGCTATTGAATACGAAGGTAGATTTGATATTGAGGAAAACGAAGTTACACAAAATAGTTAACAGGCTCCCCGTTTTGGTCCCATTCCTTTTTTAAACAACGAAGATAAGCTAGTCTGATACATTCTTGAAAACCGTTAGCCGGATAACATAGTTACGTTCCCCCATTTGTCCAATATGTCATGGCATCGTACAGATTATTCTATAAATATGCTAATATACCAACTTGGTAATACTTGAGAGCTAAAATGTCTATTTTAATGAAAATTAATATCAATGCCGTGCTACAGCACGGCGAGTTTCTGCGTCAAGTGCAGGAGCATCAAACCAAATCTTGGATAAAGGCCGGTATGGCCGGCCGTAAGCCGTCTCAGACCACTGCGCTGGATGCAATTCTAGAAATCGCCCAAAAGTACAAAAAAGAAGTCTTAGCGGCCTCTGAGAGAAGTTAGTAGATCGGCAAAGTTTTTGGATCAGTGCGAATAAGCGTTTTTATGTAAAATCACGATCGCCGAAGTTATGCACCGATTATAATAGTAAGTTACAGACAATAAAAGGAGATTAAAAATGTCAGAAATCGCACTTTACAATGTACTAACAAAGTTAGGGTTAGACCATGACGAAGCAAAGGAAGCGGTTGCCGATATTGCTAGCACAAAGGATATGGCAACGAAGGTGGATCTAGCAAGCTTGGAGACAAGGCTAACAAATAGAATATATGCCGTCACTGGCATAATAATCGGAGCCGTCGGATTGATGATTAAGTTTTTATGAATAGGATTGCCGGCAAAGAAAACCAAAAATAAACTAATTAGCAATAGTAAAAAGCCTGTTTGCAAAAAGCGCGAGGTTATTGTACTGAAAAAAAAGATCTTCCCCCAAATAGTAGACATTTTTTTATGCCCGCTTTGTGATAGATTTTTCATAATCTACGGGACACATATAGCCTAGTGCAGAATGCATAAGCCACCCCGGCACAGGATGGGGATAAAGCGGTACATATCCGCTATTAGTGATAAAATACGGCACTAAACATTCACAACGAGGTTAAACAATGCATTCCGTAGCGATCATAGGCGGTACCGGCTACACAGGGTACGAATTGATGCGTCTTTTGGTGCGTCATCCGCATATTAAACTCAGTCAAGTTGTATCTCGTAGCAAGGCGGGTTGCGCCATAGCAGAAGTATTTCCTAAAATGAAGGGACATACCGATTTGTGCTATACGCAAAGTTTTGCCCCCGACCTCGGTGCCGATTTAGTATTTTTCGCAACACCCAACGGAACGGCAATGAAGCAAGCCGAAGCGTTGCTTGATTCGGGAATACGTATCGTGGATTTGGCAGCGGACTTCAGATTGAGCGAGGCAGACGAATGGAAGCATTGGTACGGAGAGGATCACACCTGCCCGCATTTATTGGAGAAGGCAGTCTACGGTCTAAGCGAAATGAATCGTAACCCTATTGCCGATGCGACTTTGGTGGCTAACCCGGGCTGTTATCCGACTTCGGTGATACTCGGCTTAAAGCCTTTGATAGAAGCAGGCTATGCCGATATTTCATGTTTGATAGTCGATTCAAAATCGGGTGTAAGCGGGGCAGGTCGGCAAGCGAGTGTGGAATTGCTATTCGGAGAGTGTAGCGAAAACTTTAGAGCCTACAAAGCCTCCGGCCATAGGCATTGGCCGGAAATCAACCAACAATTATGCCGGATTGCCGGTGTCGAAGTCGGATTCGGTTTTACGCCCCACTTGCTACCGATTTTTCGCGGTCTGCAATCGAGCTTGTATATTAAAACGGCTGCCGAGCTATCGGAACTTCAGTACTGCTTAGAGCAGGCTTATGCAGATGAACCTTTCGTACAGGTCATGCCGCCCGATAGTCATCCACAAACCCGAGATGTGAGCGGCACCAATGTATGTTTGCTTGCGGTGCATAAACCGCAATACGGTGATATTGCAGTCGTGTTTTCGGTAATCGATAATCTGATCAAAGGGGCTGCCGGTCAAGCGGTGCAGAATATGAATTTGATGTTCGGCATAGATGAAACGGCAGGGCTTGTTGATTTATACTAAAAGTCTATATCATTCAAAGAGGAATATGTGAAATACCGAACATACGCCAAGAGATCAAAATCTACCGCAAACATTTTGGGACACGACTCGATGTATCTGCGCAAAGGAAGTGGTTTATTGCTTATCTTCATAGGCTTATATTTTCTGCTCTCAATGTTGAGTTATCAAGCGGACGACCCGTCGTGGGCAAATAATATCAGCATGGACGAGACGCAAAACTTGGGAGGAATCGTCGGTGCATGGGTT
This sequence comes from uncultured candidatus Poriferisulfidus sp., assembly GCA_965215125.1. Taxonomy (GTDB): domain Bacteria; phylum Pseudomonadota; class Gammaproteobacteria; order Poriferisulfidales; family Oxydemutatoraceae; genus SP5GCR1. The sequence goes on from OZ244052.1 coordinate 844,070, forward strand.
GCCTATACTTTTTATTTTCTTTTCGGGGCACCGTCGCTCGTGCTGTTGCCGCTGGCTATTTTTACAAGTGCCCGCCGTTTGTTCAATCCTAATTACACACAGCTCTCTATATGGAATAGGCACCTAATTATTTGGTTGGCTGCGTTGCTGGCGATAATTGCTTGTTGTGGATTGGCAACCTTGCATTTTGTCACACCTGATCTTCCTACCAGTAGCGGTGGTCGTCTGGGTGAATTGGTTATACAGAGTTTTTATCCGCTATTCGGTATGATAGGTTCCACCTTGTTATTGCTGGGTTTGATCGTAGGCAGCCTGACGGTGATGATGGATATCGCATGGCTGAAGATAGCGGATGCGGTCGGTTTGGCGTTGTTCTCGACTGCACAATGGTTCGTGGATACCAAGCAGTGGATACAAAGCCGTCTATTGGTTCACGAACGTTCCGTAGAACGCGCCCGAGCAGTCTCAAAGCGTAAGAAAAAACTCGTCAACAGAACCCCTCCCAAAATAGGAAATATGCTCAACAGTCTGTCGCCCGGCACGAAAAGTACGAAAAAACAACAAATCGCATTGCCGATCGAAGGAAAAGAGGAATTACCTTCGTTGAGTCTACTAGATCGAGAAACAGCATCGGTCTCGAGTTACTCTAAAGACGAACTGGAAAAACTTGCCAGACAACTGGAAATTAAATTAGAAGATTTCGGCATCGTAGCTCAGGTGACCGAAGCACAACCCGGCCCTGTGGTCACCCGTTTTGAAGTGATGCCGTCTCCCGGCACCAAAGCGAGCAGTATTAGCAACCTCCAAAAAGACCTTGCGCGATCCTTATTGCTCCCCAGCATCCGAGTAGTGGAAGTGATCCCGGGGAAATCGTCGGTCGGCATAGAAGTGCCGAATAGAACGCGATCGGTTGTCAAATTCGGTGAACTCTTGCAGTCCGAAGAATACGAAAAACAGCACTCGCCGTTAACGCTTGCATTAGGCAAGGATGTTGCAGGTCAAGCGATATTCATAGATTTAGAAAAGTTACCCCACCTGCTGGTTGCCGGCACCACCGGTTCGGGCAAATCGGTTGCAGTACATTCTATGCTGGCGAGCTTGTTATTTCGTAATCTCCCCTCGCAAGTTCGTTTGATTTTGGTAGACCCTAAAATGCTTGAACTTAAATCGTATGAGAATATCCCTCATTTATTGTTACCTCTGATTACCGATATGCAGGAAGCTGCCGGTGCCTTACGGTGGGCAGTTGCCGAAATGGAACGGCGCTATCGCTTGATGGCGGCACTCAATGTACGCAACATCACATCGTATAACAATAAAGTTACTAAGGCTAAAAAAAGAAGGGAACCGATTGCCGACCCGCTCTTTGAGAGTGAAGACGAAGCCGCAATAGCTCCAACACTCGACGAGATACCGTATATCGTCATCGTCATCGATGAATTCGCCGATATGATTATGATGGTGGGCAAGAAAGTAGAAGAACTGATTATCCGACTGGCTCAAAAAGCACGTGCTGCGGGAATACATTTGGTACTGGCTACACAAAGACCTTCGGTTGATATTATTACCGGTCTGGTCAAAGCGAATGTGCCGGCGAGAATCGCATTTCAAGTTTCCTCAAAGGTCGATTCGCGCACCATATTGGATCAAAACGGTGCCGAACAGCTGCTGGGGCAAGGCGATATGCTGTGTCTGATGCCGAGCTACGCAACGCCGATGCGTGTACACGGTGCTTTCATATCGGATAGCGAAGTGCAAGCGGTCACCGACTTTTTACGCAAACAAGGCGAGCCGTTTTATATAGAAAACCTGAATACATCGGACAACGGGGAGGTCGGTTTTAATGCTGCAGAAACCGAAGACCCGCTCTATAAGCAAGCGGTGGAAATCGTAACCGAATCGGGTAAAGCGTCTATCTCTTATCTACAACGCCGCCTCAAAATAGGTTATAACCGAGCGGCACGCATGATAGAAGAAATGGAAAGTGCCAAGATAGTTTCCAGCATACAATCGAGCGGATCCCGCCAAGTATTGGTCTCGTCGTCTAGAAAGTGATGAAGCGATATATTAAGGCAGTTTGCCTTGTTTGTTTGTTTGCTATCTTTACACCCGCACATACCGATACATTGACTGCTCTGGATGTTTTCTTCAAATCCGAGACTTTTCGAGCCAATTTCGATCAAGAGGTTTATAGCTCGGAGGGACAAAAAATCGACGAGTCCAAAGGATTTACCTTGTTTCATAGACCCGGCCGCTTTCGTTGGGAATACGTCTCCCCGGAACCTTATTTGATTTTAACCGACGGCTTAAGTCTGCTTATCTACGATGTGCCGTTAAAACAAGCGTATTTACGCCCTACACTCAATACTCTTGGAAAAGCACCACTGATGCTCCTTTTGGATAAGCGTACTGCGGTTGACGATTTTTATATAGACATCATAGCCGACAACGCCTACCCGAACATAGAGGGGGTGAGTTGGCTGAGGTTGGTACCAAAAGTAGACGACACCGACTTTGTTTTTTTTGATATAGGGTTTGAGGGAGAGCGTCTATCGCATTTAATACTCTACGACCACTTCGATCAATACACTCAGATACATTTTTACGATATACAAACAAACCCGGAATTTAAGAAAGACTATTTCCGTATCGAGCTACCGGAAGATGTAGATGTGATTCGGAATTGAAGCCGTGTCGCTATAAAAAATAGAACCGCCACTTGTTGCAGTAGTGCAAGTGGCGTGACGTTATAAGGTAGGCTTACAGTGTAATTATCCGTATCTGGCAAGATAAAGCTTTATGCCTCGGTATCGCTTAATGGTAAGGAGTTTCTGAAAGGCATTTTTTCTAGTTATTAAATTTTGCTCGCTTAATTTTTTTTGAAAAAACTTAAGATCACTGGAAGAGTTAAAGCCCCTCCAATCTCTGTTTCCTCCTTGTTGCGAGAGTTTTTTATAGTAGTTATAGTTTTCTATAAAAGCCTTGTAACGCTCATAGGATCCATTCAGAAAATATCTAATGCGAGATATTTCTCTTTCCGGGTATGTTAGTAAATCTTCATAGTATATAACCATTTTGTCTCCCTTAAAACGATCGTAGGCAACTATTAAATCTAAATAATCGAAAGCTGTACCGATAAAATTTATAACGTTCCTAGGTCTACTAATAAGTTCATGATAATCTCTAATTATCAGCAAAATAGCCGATACAAAAGTCGCTTTATAAGCCCAATGAGATTTATAAAGAATAAAGGGATTTTTTGGATTTACATGAGCTAAGGGATGTTCTTTGCCAGGGAAAGTATTTAGATAAATAGGAACATCTTTTGCATTACCTATGCCTCCATAAGTAGGGGAACTGGTGAGATATTCGGCTATAAAACGAACCCAATGATTACCGCTTTGAGGAGACGACCATAGTGCCCTATGATTGAAGGCAAGGTTACGGGTAAAATAGCCAAAGTAATCTATCTTATTCGGATTAGTTAGAAATAAATAAAATAATAAGTCTGCGATTCTTTTTGAAAAAAATGAGTTACTATCAAGTCTATTGAATACAAGTCTATTGAATAATTTGCGATACATGTATCATCCGGTAAATAATATTAAACATTATTTTAGCATTTATAGGGGAAAGCTATGTGTCATTGTAATGCGCTTAGGTTCTACACAAAGTTACACCGTTTGTGTTATCGCATCTTCTGGAGCCTGCGCTTTTCCATATCCCAACTGCGGTTGCGTTCAGCCATGCGTTTATCGTATTTGTGTTTTCCTTTGCCGATCCCCAGTTGGAGCTTGGCGCGGTTATTTTTCCAGTGCAGATCCAGCGGTATTAGGGAGTAACCCTTGCGCGTGAGTTTTCCTTGCAAGCTGCGTAGTTCACGGCGATTGAGTAATAACTTGCGGGTGCGGGTAGGGTTTATCCGCGGATCACTTACGCTCGGCAACGGACTGATATGCGCATTGATTAACCACGCCTCGTTATCTTTCAGTATCGCATAGCTTTCTTTTAATTGTATGCGATTGGCTCTTAGACTTTTAACTTCCCAACCGTTGAGTACGATACCCGCTTCTATGCGCTCGTCTATGAAGTAGTCGCGCATCGCTTTAGGATTATGTGCCGTTTTGTTTCTTTTTATTTTGTTAGTTTTCATAGTTCTACTATAATAAGGTTTTACTTTTTATTTGCGGGGGGGCATATTCTATACAATGAAAGAGAACGATAACAATTATACACACAGCCAGTGGAGTTCTCGCTTCGTATTCATTATGGCAGCAATTGGTTTTGCGGTTGGTCTGGGTAATATATGGCGTTTCCCCTATATCGTCGGAGAGTATGGCGGTGGTGCTTTCGTATTACTCTATATATTCTTTATAGTACTGATGGGCTTGCCGGCCATGATGAGCGAGATCATGCTAGGTCGTCTGGGCAAGCACAACACCATAGATACTTTTACACATTTTCGCTCCGAATACGGAACTAGTTCATTCTGGAAAATAATCGGTTTGATGGGGATTATAACGGGTATCTTGATTCTATCCTTCTATAGCGTAATTGCCGGGTGGGTCCTGTCTTATATACCCTATTCCGTGCAAGGTGTTTTTGAAAATCAATCGGTCGAAGGTATTGCGAGTATTTTCGATGAACTCACCGCAAACCCCGGTCGTATGATTTTGTGGCACACCTTATTTATGATAATCACTGCGATCGTATTTATGCGCAACATCAATGCCGGCGTAGGGAGAGTAGTCTCTTATTTTATGCCGTTGCTACTACTACTGATAATCGCAATGATGATCTACAGTGCTTATGAAGCCGATATGGGACAAGCCATACACTTCCTGTTTAGATTCAGTTGGGATGACTTCAGTACCGAGATGGTCATAGTTGCTTTAGGGCAAGCATTTTTTTCATTGGGTATCGGCATGGGTGCGGCAATGATATATGGTTCTTATTTACCGAACCGAGTACCGTTATTAAGCACAACCGCTATCATCGCCACAGCCGACACTCTGGTCGCTATTTTTGCCTCCTTGATGATTTTTCCTATTTTGTTTTCCTTTAATCTAGAGCCGGCAGCAGGGCCAGGCTTAATTTTTAAGACTCTTCCTATTGCTTTCTCACAAATGCCCGGAGGTGATTTAGTAGGCTTCACATTTTTCATATTACTTTTTATCGCTGCCTGGACCTCGGCTTTCTCGTTGTTGGAACCTTTCGTTGCGTGGTTGGTAGAATATACTCGCTGGACACGCGGGCAAGCTGCCGCAATCGCCGCCGGTTTGATTTGGTTGTTGGGCTTCGCAACTATCTTTTCTTTTAATATATGGCAAGAAGTCAAACTAGGAGGAATGACACTGTTTGACTTGGTGGATAAATTCACCGCCAATATCACGCTACCCTTGGGCGGGTTGTTGATTACTCTGTTTGCCGGTTGGTTTTTGCCTGCGATGGCAAGCAAAAAACAACTTAATTTAGGTTCCGAGTTGCATTATCGGATATGGCGATGGAGCGTACGCTATTTCTGCCCGATCTTGATATTGGCCATTATGATTGCCAGTTGGATAGCTTAAGTAGCCAATGAGTCGTATTGCACGCGAAGCCATAGTGCCTTATACCTGCCGCCAAATGTATAATTTAGTCACCGATGTGACGAGCTATCCCGAATTTATTTCATGGTGCAACCGCGTTGACACCGAAATCGTAGACCAAAACTCGGTTAAAGTGCGGCTAGGAATACTTTATAAAAAAAACGTAGACTTGTCTTTTACGACGATCAATACTAATACACCCGGTCGGTCCGTAGAAATGAAATTAGCAGACGGCCCCTTTAGCCGATTGAGCGGTCATTGGTATTTTAATTCTTTGGGAGAACGCGGTTGTAAAATCATCTTTCAATTGGATTACGAATTTAATAAATCCTTGAAAAATTTACTGGTTAGAAGAGTCTTTAACGAAGTGTCGACATCTTTGTTGGATTCTTTCCGCACGCGTGCACGGCAAAAATACGGAACACCCGCCTGAAGGACGGATAGAGATCGTTTATGCCTCGGCGCATAGCCAAAAGGTGGTACACATCGGTTTCAAACCTGCGATGCGCGTCATAGATGCAATTCGTCAATCCGGTTTATTAACAGAGTTTCCGGAAATCAACACGACAGAACCTGCGGTCGGTATATTCGGTCGCAAAGTGTCTTTAGATACACCGCTTAATGAGGGTGACCGCGTAGAGATTTATCGTCCCTTGGAATGTTCCCCACAAGATGCCCGTCGTCGTCGCGCCTTCAAGGACAACTAATTTTTGTCGACTTCTCTAGATCTATTTTCAACAAGATTTTTTGTTTTCCGCAAACGTTCTATGCGGTTGCCGTCGAAAAATAATGTCAGGCGATGAAGTTCTATCTCTTCATTTGAGACATTACGGTAATAAACATAGTCCCAGCGGTCGTCGTGAAAAACGGTTGGCAACACCGGTTCCCCCAACAGATAGATCACCTGATTTTTATTCATACCCACTTTTACTTGCGCAACTTTTGATTGCTCCAATATATTGCCCTGTGTAATCTCAATTCTATAGAGTCTATAGGTGTCGGGGTTGAATAAGCGAGCAAAAAATCCTGTTGATTCCTCGCCCAGTTGACTGCCACAAGAACAAAGCAATATACTTAAATTTGCGATAATTAGCTTGAAATTTGGTTTGCCCATTACACAATGATAATATAAACGGCTTAAATTGGTAAATAATATGAACCAACAAGATATTAAACGGGCAGGACTTAAGGTTACGGTACCGAGAATCAAAATACTAGAAATAATGGAGGGAGCGGACTCTCGCCATGTAACCCCTGAACACATACACCGAAAGCTAACCTTAAAAGGGGAGAATGTTGGTTTGGCAACTATCTATAATGTGCTTGCCCAATTTGAAGCATCCGGACTGATACTGCGCCGCTATCTAAAAAAAGGACAAGCCTGTTACGAGATCAACCGAGGCGAACATCACGATCACATGGTCTGCACCCAGTGCGGTAGAATAGTCGAATTCGTCGATCAAACCATAGAAAAACGTCAAGACGCTATTGCCAAGAAACACGGTTTTAAACTCAACGACCACTCTTTGGTGATGTACGTGGATTGCACCTCAAAAAATTGTAAATATCTAAATCAATCCGAGTAGAACCACCGATTGAGCCGGTAGGTCAATCGGCGTGACATTGTGCAGAACCTTAACATGGGTGTGTAGGGCGGACCATTCCCCTCCTGTGGAGGGGTGGCAGGCGAAGCCTGACGGGGTGGTTGTGTCGTATTTGCACTATTTTATACATTCATCCATTTGATCTATGGGAACCATTATTTGTTTATGCAGGGTGGTTGGTACTGCGCATAACAGCACTCGAGGGAAATGGTCAGCCCCTAACGAGTATGCGCTTCGAGCATCTGTTGGGCGTGGGCTAACGATTGCTTGCTGATTTTCGTACCTGCTAGCATTCGCGCAAGTTCTTGCAATCTAGGTTGTTTGTCTAGTTTGCTCAGTGATACCGATGTGGTTTTGTCTTTGGTGTTTTTCTGCACATAAAAGTGATGGTCTGCTTGACTTGCGATTTGAGCTAGATGGGTAATGCAAAATACTTGCGCTTGTGAGGATAACTTTCTCAGCAGACGACCGACAATTTCTGCAGTAGCACCGCCGACCCCGCTATCCACCTCATCGAATATCAGCACCGGTATCATGCGCTGATTAGAAAGCGCAACCTGCAGTGCCAAGCTGATACGGGATCGCTCTCCACCCGATGCAGCTTTTGCTAAGCTCTGCAGTTTTTGTCCGGGATTGGCACACAGCATATATTCAATGCGCTCGGTACCGTTCGGTGAAGGGTCGGAGGAATCCAAGGCACTAAAGTTTATTTTGAATTGTGCTTGCGGCATATTCAGTTGTTTTAGCAACTCCAGTACTTCTTTTTCCAGTATTTGTGCAGATTCCCTTCGGGTGTGGCCCACCTTGCCGGCAATTTTTTTATAATCCTCTTCCAGTGCCGATTTTTTGCTCCGGAGTTGCTCTATACTTTGTTCGGGATTATCCAATGCCTTTAACTCGGCGCGTGTTTGTTCCAATTTCTCGGGTAATAGATCGGCGCGTGTTTTATATTTGCGGGCAAGTTCGGTCAAAGTGGCAAGGCGTCTTTCCAATGCTTCAAAATCGCCTTGCGCCGTATCTATACGGTCTAGATATTGTCTGATTTCGTGTGCTGCGTTATTGCCATGTTCAAGGGCATTGCCAATCAATCCGGCAATTTCTCGTAAATTAGTATCTATGTCGCCTAAAGACTGAAGCTCCCTATGTGCAAGACCTAACAGCCGTATTGCGTTTTGATCGGATTCGGCATCCAAAGCACCGTATGCCGTAGAAAGTGCCTGTTTAATCTTTTCAGTTTGTGAAAGTACACGATGTTCTTGCTCTATTTGTTCAAACTCACCCGGCGTAATCTTTGCTTTTTCTAGTTCTTCGCATTGTAGTAGTAACCATTGGTGTTTGATTTCCGTTTCTTGCGATTGTTGTTGTTTATGATTTAATTGATCGGCAATCGCTTTCCATTGCTGATAGATCGTTTGCATTTCCGCCAACTGCGGTTCATGGTTGCTATAAAGGTCTAATAAAGCCAAATGTCGCGAACGATCCAATAGCTGTTGCTGATTGTTTTGACCGACCACATCTATCAATAGTGTCGTGAATTCTCTTAGTTGTTCCAAAGTTGAAAGTACCCCGTTGATGAATGTCTGAGAACGACCGTCAACATTTATAACTCTCCTGATAATGCAGTCGTTACCCTCGCTTTCCATGCTTCGTTCTTTGAGCCATTGAGTTGCAATCGGCTGTTCGCTGAGCTCCACACCGATACTTACGGAGAGTTTGTCGGCACCGGGGCGCACCAGATGGCTTTGTGCGCGCCGACCCAAAGCGAGTTCCAACGCGTCTATCAGTATAGACTTGCCGGTGCCGGTTTCGCCGGTCAAAACCGTCATGCCACGTTCAAAATAAACTTCTACCCGTTCTACGATTAAGAAATTCTCTATCGTTAATGCACTTAGCATCAATCTAAGGTTTGACACTCCACATGAGCTTATTTCTAAGTGTGGTGAAATAGTCGTGCTCTAATGTTTGTATCAATTTTAGTTTATGGGGAAAGCGTCTGATGGCAATTTTATTACCGGTTTCAAGGTTGCGGGTTATTTGACCGTCTATAGCCACGACCGCATCGCTGTGGTATCTTTCGGTTACCGAAACCTCTATAACCTTCCTTGAATCTATGACTAGTGGTCTTTGGCTTAGCGTATGCGGGCAGATAGGCACCCATAGTATCGCTTCCATAGTCGGTTCCAACAGCGGTCCGCCGTTTGCCAAAGCATAGGCGGTTGAACCTGTAGGTGTAGAAATAATAAGTCCGTCGCCGTGTATGGTGTTTAGATAAACCCCGTCCACCTGCGTATCTAACTCAAGCATACGCACAGTATTTTTGTTGCGCATTGCAACATCGTTGCATGCGATAAAGTTCTCGGTACCGCCCTCACTACCGTGCAACATTACTTCGAGCATAATTCTTTCTTCCGTGCGATAGTCTCCTTCAAAGATAGCATCCAGTCGGCTGCGAAAATCATCCGGCGATATCTCTACGAGAAATCCCAATCTTCCCAAATTGATACCGACGATAGGAATATCGTACTCGCTACATAGGTGGCTCGCTTGTAATAAAGTACCGTCGCCACCTATAGAAAAAGCGAGTTCGCACTGTTGCCTGAATTCTTCGGTGGATACAAACCTTATGCCTTCTTTATCGGGCGCGATAGCTTTATCCTCTTCCCGTACGACGATAGAGTCAAAACGTTGCAACAGATAGTCGCTCAAGCGTTTTGCCACCGCTTGCGTTTTGCTACGCTCGCTATATTTCAGAATCAAACCGACACATTTAATATCTTTGATGTTTTTCATTCGTATACGGAGTAAGATGAATTAATGTTGCTTATTATAAAGGTATATCAACCTAAAGTAGAGGAGAATAGAACGACACTGTACTTGTGCGGATACGCCACAACCACCCCATGGAAAGGTTTTACATTTTGTATATATGCTAGGGTTTTGCACAATGTCACGCCGATTGACCTACTGGCTCAATCGGCGGTTCTATTGCGCCTGCCATCCTTTCACAAGAGGGTAGTAACTCGCGCCATAGGACATTAAAAGCAACTGGTACCACAAAGTAGTATAAAATTGCTTTATTGATTTGTACGCACCACACCGAGAAACCGATACCCGTATTATTTACATAGCATACATGAATATCAGATTTACAAAAATGCACGGTTGCGGCAACGATTTTATGTTAATCAACCGTCGCGAATATTCTACCCTGTTTGCTTTGGATGAAGAATCCATTCGCCGATGGGCGGATCGCCGTACCGGCGTCGGTTTTGACCAACTATTAATAATAGATAATCCTTCGCAATCGGGTGTTGATTTTGATTATCGCGTCTACAATGCCGACGGTAGCGAATCGGCTCAATGTGGTAACGGCGCGCGGTGTGTAGCTCGCTTTGTTACCGAAAAGGGGCTGACCGATAAGAAAACGATACGGGTGCGCACGGTAGAGCGCATCATAGAGATGGCTGTCCAGGATGATAATAACATCGCAGTTGATATGGGTGCGGTAGTATTTGACCCTGAGCGTATCCCGTTTAATCCTAGCGGGTTGGTTGCAGTCGGTGAACGGATAGAAGAGAAAATGTACACGGTTAAATCTCCCGCACTGGAAGTTTGCTTCGGAACTGTATCGTTCGGTAATCCCCATGCGGTCATCAAAGTCGAGAATATAAACACAGTGCCGATCGCCGAGATAGGTGCGGCTTTACAAACACATCGCTGTTTTCCGACTAGCGTCAATGTGTCTTTCGTGGAAGTACGAGATAATGTTTTGCATGCGCGGGTCTACGAGCGCGGCGCAGGTGAAACTCAATCATGCGGGAGCGGTGCTTGTGCGGTTGCAGTGATCGCTCGTATCCAAGGATGGATTCCTCAAACTATAGATTCGGTGCCGGTACGATTAACCGGAGGTTTGTTGAACATACGATTTGAGGAGAATAGAATTAAACTAGTAGGACCGGCGGAAGCGGTCTTTGAAGGTCGTATTAAGATATAGTTTATGGTAGCAAAGAATAAAACTACAAGTATAGACGAGCAACAGGTCATAGACTTCCTAACTCGGCATACTAATTTTTTCAACGAGTACCCCGAGTTATTGCTTAAACTATCATTGCCGTACAAAGACGGCAAGGTGTTATCTCTATCTCAAAAGCAAGCAGAGGTTTTAAGAATGGAAACTGCCTCAATGCGAAAAAAGTATTCCCAACTTGAGCAGGAAATCACGACACAAATAGATATCGTCAAGGAAAACGAAAGGCTTAGCATTTGTTTGCATCGTTTGTCGCTAAAATTACTCCATAAACGAGAAGTTGAAGCCATCGTCTCCGAGACGATAAAAACATTGAGGGCACAATTTCCCTCCAATCAAATTATTATTAGCCTGTTACCGCCATACTCCGATTCATCTAAAACAGCACGTGCGCTCAATGCAAACGATCCGATATTGAGGGCACTGCTTGCATCGGTATTTAAGATCAACAAACCGGACTGTGGTCCGTTCAACGGTGCGGTTCAAAAAGCATTATTCGGAAACTTTGCGCAGCGCATACGCTCGTCTATCGTAATGCCGCTGAGATTCCATAACCAAAAGTTGGGGCTTTTATTGTTCGGCAGTCCTCGCCTGAATGCTTATGTCCCCGGTCAAAGCACAATGCTATTGGTACAGTACGGTGAATTGATTGCAGCGGCTATCGCAGCTTGTGCAAAAACCCGAAAGGACTGATGGGCCCTATTCAAGCGTGTGATCAGTTTCTTAACGCATTAAAAGCCGAACGAAACTATTCAAATCATACTATCGATAATTACCGTCGCGACATTCTACGCTTCCTGAAGTACATCTCGGAAATCGGAGCAGACTGGGGCAAACTGGAGGAAATACAGATATTAAACTATCTATCGTCGCGTCATACTTCCGGTATCAAAGGTAAAACACTCGCTCGAGAGTTATCGTCGCTGCGACACTTTTTTAGACATTGCATAGCGCAAGGCTACAACTGCAATTATCCGTTTGACGGAATTAAAGCACCCTTAGATCAAAAGAAGCTACCCAACACATTGAGTGTCGACCAAGTCTCGCAATTACTCGACCAAGGTCAAAGCGATTGCTCACCGTTGCTGATTAGAGATATAGCGATTATGGAATTGATTTATTCATCGGGCTTGCGCTTGTCCGAACTGGTCTCGGTAGATTTGGGTAGCATTGATATGAGCAACCGGATGATCCGCGTGATGGGAAAAGGTAGTAAGGAGCGCGAGATACCGGTCGGCGTTCGTGCAATTAAAGCGATTGAAAGATGGCTAAAAATACGTCAAACGATAAGTTGTAGTGGCGAGAAAGCACTATTTTTGAGTCGCAACGGAAAACGCCTGAGCGCGCGCAACGTGCAGTTGCGCCTCAAGCAATACGCTCAATCTCAAGGCATGCAGCAACATCTGCATCCCCACAAACTTCGCCATTCTTTCGCAACGCATATTCTTGAATCGTCCGGTGATTTGCGCGCCGTGCAAGAACTATTAGGACACGCCGATATCGGTACGACACAAATATATACGCACTTAGATTTTCAGCACCTTGCGAAAATCTACGACCAAGCGCATCCTCGTGCGCGTAAACAACAGCGCAGTAAAGATAAAAAGAGCAAAGAACACTGAAATCAAGTATATCTACTTAGGTCTATAATCGGCGGAGGTTTCATTCACGGACACTCGCCTATGATCAAAAACCACATACTTTTCCTTGATGACTTTCTTAAAATCATCCGATATGTTTTGCCAATCTAAAACATCTACTTTGAAAGGAAGATCCGATTCTTCAAAGTCAAATTTAAGTAAGTTCATAACCTGCAAAGGTATTTTGTTTTGTGAAACGATAGCCAAGTCAAGATCGGAACTATTATTCGCAGTCTGCTTTACGCGCGAACCGAAAACCCAAATCGTTGCATCGGGAACATGCTTTTTAAGAATACGCCGAACAATTTTCTCGTGACGAGGTCGCAGGCTAATCATTTAATTTCCGTTCCATTTGTTTGAGGACATATTGAACCTCTTGCAGAAAATCATCGGTTGCGTAAAAAACTTGATCGGCAATGCTTAAATCGTAAGTATGGGAACTATTATCTCTATTATTTTTATAGACGAACCATTTCTCGGCATCCGATAAAATCCCTACTTTTTGACCGTAACGAAAGATATCCCGAATAGGCATTTGATCGAAGTTTTCGTCGTAATATTCCTTTAAGTAGCGAACCAGCATTTTGCGCGCCATTTCATAGCTAATAACAAATGCCTGAATAGCCCCTCTTTTTAGTGAGCGCTCGTGTTTTTCGTCCGTCCCCTTATATTTGTTATAGATAGTCAGAGACTCTTCCAATGCTACGATAGTTTTCTTAAAACTACTTAAATCAAGTGCCATAGGTTCCCATTCAATAATTAGAGATTTCGGAAAATATTTTTGTTAAATAAAACGATTTCCCATATCCCACATATTTTACCATTCCTTTGATTCGTGATAATTCATGGATGTATTCTGTACCGACATAACGCTTTAAGGTTCTGCACAACGTCACACCAATAGACCTATCGGGCAGACATCATAATTGCCGATTGACCTACTGGTTCAATCGGCGGCTCTATACTGCCCCTACAAACTCAATCGGTGGTTCTCTTTTTTTCAATACCGGCAACCTTGTCATATCTAAGGGATTTTTTCCAGGCCTTATCCACTCTAGCTTTCCGTACAAGATCTTTTTGAGGAATAGAAATATAATTTGAAATACTTTTATGATATCTGATTTTTCGGTTGTCCATAGAAACGATTTTTATTGCAGGATTAAAGAATCTAATAGTGTCTATAAAAAAAGAACCCACAGTGTAAATCATTTTGACTTTTGCTAATGTCAAAATGTCAATCAAAGCATCTTGTCTTTGTTGATGCCCTGCATACGGTTCATGGCGGTGTAGTGATCGCCTGTCCTTAGACCGTTTTATATCTCTGCTAATTACTCTACCGGAAAATGCTTCGTGTATTGCATCAACGAAATGTGTATTATCCGAACATGCATAGATCTGACAATGATCATCTATTACTTGTTTAAGATAATCAATATAGCTATCTATGCTAATTATTCTATTTTCGTCAATAACATCGGTTTGACGATAATGTACTCCTATACACTCTTCTTTAATATTTGCATTACTCCATTGATCCGCTTGCTGTTGTATTTCCTGCTTGATAGATAGCTTTGAAATTATTTTATATCCGTATTCGCTGGAAATTTTAGACTTAGCGAATTCTTCCCATAGGCTAGGGTATATCTTTTCTCTATAACACAGATCCACCAGCGGTTTCTTTAATTTTGTAAAATTCTCCGGATGGTATGTTTTTGCATAATTCAAAACAGGATTTTCAAAGAAATTGCTACCACCGGTGATAAAAGTATCGGGGAAAGTAAACTTGACATTAATGCCTAGTTTTTCACACAACCAAGCTACTCCAATTATTCTAGGAAAATAACTTCCTAGCGCAGGACAATCTATTTTTACATAAGCATAATCGGCCAAAGAGGTTTTGCGGTGCGCAGTATATTGTTTGAAGAAATCTTTATATAAAAAATCATATGCTTTTTTGACGGGTTCATAATTATATCTAAATTCAAACTCTATTTTTTCAGGGAATCCATTATTGAAACAAGCAAAAGGGTGTCGCATCAAAAACAAGGTGTTCCTAATCAATTGCCCATAGAATCTTTTATATCTAGTATTGGAGCACTGCTCGGAAACACAGAAAAAAACATAGGCAATTATTATTCTAGCTTTAAGTATGTGAAAGTAATTAGTGACTTTAAAAAACATTTTGTTCAATAGACCAATTTTTGATATAGCGTATATTTTACTATCTTAAGGTGAGACAACCAAGTGTGTGCCGATGCATTGCGCCAATACGGACATTGTGTTTGCCCATTGAGCAGACATTCAACGCTGACAACGCGGACAATAAAAGGTTGAACGTTGTGCGATGCGGATTAGCCTTATGGGTGTTCCACACGATAGACAGGGTTCATCGGCTCGTTGATAGACATTGAGTGCTTGCTTGAAATAACCAGGTCGTCCGTCTTCGGCAACAAAATTACGCAGTGTGGTGCCGCCTTCTCTGATGGCGTTTTTTAATGTGACACGAACTGCCTCAACTATAGATCCATAACGAGTGCGTGAGATTCGCCCGGCAGCACGCACGGGATGTACACAAGCCTTATAAAGAGCTTCGTTCGCATAGATATTACCGATGCCGACAACAATACGACTATCCATCAAAAAACTTTTAATAGCAAGTTTGCGCCCTTGTGACATCCGATATAGATACTCACCGTTAAAGTCCGCACTCAACGGTTCGGGACCGAGGTCTCGCAACAACTTATGCTGCATCGGGTTTTTTGATGTCCACAAAATCAAACCGAACTTTCTAGGATCGCAAAAGCGTAGTATACGGCTATCATCCATGCCGATATCTACGTGGTCATGCGGACCTGCAGTGCATGTTTTATCAAGTATACGCAGACTACCCGACATACCTAAATGGTAAATCAGACAACCGAACTCAAACCTAATTAGCAGATATTTTGCGCGCCGCTCTATCGCCTTAATACAAAGTCCGTTAATTCTTTGTTCTAGTCCTTTAGGTACCGGACAACGCAAACGCCTTTGACGTACGACGACCTTGCGTATACATCTGTCTATCAAGTGCAATGACAAGCCACGCCGAACCGTTTCTACTTCGGGAAGTTCAGGCATCACTCATTTATAGGGTCGGATATAGCCATAGCCTCTATTTCCAGGAGTAGTTCGGTGCGGCACATCTGTCCTTCGAACACCTGCAATTCAATATCCAAACCTAAATGTCTATCAATCAGTGTAGCGATGTCTGCCGATACGCGCTTGTCTACATACAGTTTGATGTGTCGCAATCGTTCAATCGGCATTTTGCTATAACGATGTTCTGTTTTGGCTGCTTCGCTCAATAACGAGTTTAGATTATTTACTATCTCGTTTAATTGTGCGTCTGCATCACCCTCGTGCAAGCTCTCGTGGCCTACGATTGCAGCGGTGCCGGAGATATAAAGATGACTTTTGCCCCCCCATTGTTTTAGCGTTGCACGCGCAAACATAGGGGCTGGTTCTACATAGTGCTTGGGGTACATATACGGTAAAGTCTGACGAGGATTTTTGACGGCGATACCCGCTTTGCGAGCCGCAACAAAATAGACTACGCCGTAGTGTGCCCCCGTTCCGATCACGGTGGCAGCGCAATAAGAATCCTCTTTATGCAAGGAAAAAGCCTGCGCCCTTGCATCGCAAAACACTTGATAATCGGATGGTTCGGCAAGTTGTGGCAAATAGTGCCAAACCCTCAACAACGAATAATGTTCCGAGTTTAATAGTTGCACCATATCTTTGTATGTTTCTCGCAAATCTTCGGCAATACGCTTTTGATCGAGTTCGGCATGCCCGAATAAAACGGCATCGTTGAAGGCATAAGATAATTTCCCGCGTTCTCCGAGATGAACCGGTTGGTCGGCATACCAATTCTCAAAAGGTTGTATTTGACACAAAGGCATCAAGTTTGTTTTTATGACATCTTCGGGTGCGTATGCTTTCAGGGCAATGCTGGCGAGACGGCATGGATGGTCGGATGACAATGGCTCTTTTTCAAGCCGTATATCAAAAGGCATTTGGGGCTGTTGAAAGTGTATTGGCATCGCAAAAATAGAATCGCCGATTAAGCCGGTAGGTCAATCGGCGTGACTTTGTGCAGAACCTCAACATGATTGCTAAATGCATGCATTACAAAATGTAATAGCTGCTTGCGCCACCCAATTACGCAAACCACCTGCGCCGTATGGTTTTGGTTTCCATAAATCGGGTGGATGTATAAATTGTTCAGATACGACACAACCACCCCATGGAAAGGCTTTACATATTGTACTATGTACAAAGGTTCTGCACAAAGTGACACCACTTGTGCTACTGCAACAAGCGGTGGTTCTATTGCGCCTGCCACCCCTCCACAGGAGGGGAATTGACTCGTGCAAATCAAGGACAAGGGTTTGGAATTCGGTTATGAGTTTTCTCTATTTCTTCCAGCACATCTTTGGATAACTCAATGTTTACACTGCTGATATTAGCTTCAAGCTGCTCCATCGTGGTGGCACCGATAATATTGCTAGTCAAAAAAGAGCGTGTGTTGACATACGCAAGTGCCATTTGTGCCGGATTTAGTCCTGCCTGTTCGGCAATCTTGCAATAATGCTCGGTTGCAACTACACCCAAGTCATTGCTATAGCGGCTGAAGAAATCAAACAAAGTTAAACGCGCCTTATCGGGTTTTTTGCCACCCAGATATTTGCCGCTCAACACACCAAAACCCAAAGGCGAATAAGCCAACAAGCCGACTTGTTCGCGATGTGCGATTTCTGCCAGTCCGACTTCAAAGGTACGATTCAATAGACTGTATGGATTCTGCACGCTGACTATTCTCGGCCGGTTATGTTCCGATGCAAGGTTCAAATAGCGCATCGTCCCCCACGGTGTCTCGTTGGAGATCCCCACATAGCGTACCTTGCCTGCTTTAACCAAATCATTTAATGCCTCTAAGGTCTCGGCGATAGGTGTGGAATCATCGTTTTCTTCGTGTGTATAACCCAAATCACCGAAAAAGTTAGTCTTGCGAGACGGCCAGTGCACTTGGTATAAATCAATATAGTCGGTTCCGATACGCTGTAGGCTTTGTTCCAATGCCTGGGTGATATGATCCCGCGTCAATTCCGGTCCGCCGCGTATATAACTTTGCATACCCGGCCCCGAGACTTTGGTGGCAATAATCAGGTTCTCTCTATCGGAGTAATCGGCGAGCCAGCTACCGAAATAATGTTCGGTTAATCCTTGTGTTTCGGCCTTAGGCGGCACCGGATACATTTCGGCCAAGTCTATAAAGTTAACACCTTGTTCAATGGCAAAATCCAACTGTCGATGCGCTTCTTGTTCGGTGTTTTGTTCCCCCCATGTCATCGTGCCTAGACAGATTACACTGACCTTAACGGAGGTGTTCGAGAGCTGGCGATATTCCATTTTTTTAGCTTCAATAAGAAAGTTAGTATGTCTGCTATGCTAGTATAACCTTTTACGATGACAATATAAACCATATGCTTGATAATTTACCGATCCTAAAAAGAATAAATAAAGTACTACTCGAACTTTATAAAAACATAACGCCTTTCCTAGGCTGGGTCGGTGAATTAAAAAACACCGAAATAATCAAAGCCGATGTGCTTGCGGGCACAACGGTAGCACTCGTGTTAGTACCCCAATCTATGGCGTATGCACAGCTCGCAGGATTACCACCGTATTACGGTTTGTATGCTTCTTGTCTTCCCGTTGCTATTGCCGCCTTGTTCGGTTCTTCGCGTCAGCTTGCAACCGGACCGGTTGCCGTAGTATCGTTATTAACCGCATCTGCAATAGAACCGCTCGCAGTAAGCGGTGGCGAAGGTTATTTTATGTATGCGGTGATGTTGGCATTTATGGTTGGCATGGTACAACTCATATTAGGTGTAGTACGTCTGGGCATAATGATAGACTTTCTCTCCCATCCGGTGGTCACCGGATTCACCAACGCTGCGGCGATTATTATTGCAACTTCTCAACTCAACAATATTTTCGGTGTAGAAGTAGATAGAGCGGAATATCACTATCAAGTCGTCTGGAGTACGCTAAAAGCCGCATGGGATAACCCGCATCTGCCGACTTTATTAATCGCAGTAGGTTCTTTGTTATTGATGATAGCATTAAAGAGATACCTGCCTAAATTACCTTATGTTTTGATTGCGGTCATTATAGCGACCCTAGTTTCTTGGTTCTTTGATTTTGAGGCAAACGGCGGGCGTGTTGTAGGAAAAATTCCGCAAGGATTACCGTCTTTTGAATTGCCAATCGTCAGTTGGAAGATGATACAAGAAATGGTAGGGGTTGCGTTGGCGATTGCACTGATAGGTTTTATGGAAGCGATATCAATCGCCAAAGCAATGGCGGTTCAAACAAGACAACGGCTAAATGCAGATCAGGAACTTATCGGACAAGGTTTATCCAATATAACCTCCAGCATGTTTCAAGGTTACGCGGTCTCGGGATCGTTTTCTCGGTCGGCGGTCAATATAAATACCGGTGCGGTTACCGGTTTCTCTTCTATCGTGACCGCAGTAATAATCGGCTTTACACTGCTGTTTCTAACACCCTTGCTATACCACTTGCCGCAAGCAACCTTAGCATCGGTCATCATTCTAGCTGTCGCCTCGCTGGTGCGAATCAAGGCGTTCAAAAATATATGGCGCATACAGTATCAGGATGGCTTTGTTGCCGTAGTAACTTTTGTGCTTACATTACTTTTTGCGCCTCATCTAGAGAACGGTATTTTAATCGGTGTGGTGCTGTCTTTGGGGCTTTATGTATACCGCACGATGCGTCCCGATATTTCTTTACTCGGCAGACACACCGACGGCGGCTTAAGAGATGCCGCTAAATATATCCTTAAAGTATGTCCTCAAATCGCAATTGTGCGTTTCGGCGGACCTTTATTTTTTGCAAATACGGGTTATTTTCACGACAAAGTATTGGAGCGAGTTAGCAACCAACCGGAACTTAGATTCATTATTATAGATGCGGTTTCGATGAACGAAATAGATGCAACAGGACAAGAGATGTTGTATGAACTGGCGCGCACCTTAGTGGAACAAGACATAGAATTTTTATTCGCCCGCCCACCTATAGAGGTGATGAATACTTTTGAACGCAGCGGTTTCGCTAGCGAAGAGTGGGCTGATCATTTCTTTAATTCTCGCGATCAAGCCCTGCAATACGCATGGGCAGAATTGGCTAAGCAGAGGCGTAACTGTTCGGTGGAAGGCTGTACGGCTAAAGATATGTCGGGTTGCATTTTGAGGAGAGAGCGTCGTATACCTAGTCAGCTACTAAGAATTATGGGTGGGGGCTTGCCCAAACCTAGCACTTCGGATAATTAGCGACAATCATTCCCCTCCTTCAAAGGGGTGTCAAGCTCTGCTTGACGGTGACGTTGCAGCGTGTCTGCACAACTATAGTGCCGGTACATTCCCCTCCTTCGGAGGGGTGGCAGGCGCAATAGAACCGCCGATTGAGCCAGTAGGTCAATCGGCGTAACATTGTGCAGAACCTCGATACATAGTACAAAATGTAAAGCCTTTCCTTGGGGTGGTCGCAGAAGTATCCGTACAAGCTAATTCCCTTCCTCTGGAGGGGAATGTGCCGGTACTCTATATTGCAAATCATGAATGTGATGCTTCAATGCTTTTCCGCGTCGTTCAAATCCGGTAATCGGACGCAGCGGTGGTGTGTCTATTTTTTGATAGCGCTTACTTTCGGCAATCGCGGTGTGCATCTCTTCGGCGTAATCATCCCAATCGGTGGCTAGATGTAACACACCGTCCGGACAGAGTTTATCGGCTAACATATCGACAAAGCTCGTTTGTATCAGTCTACGCTTATGGTGACGCTTTTTAGGCCACGGGTCCGGAAACAAAACTAAAATTTTGTTCAGGCTGCGGTTCGTAAAACATTGCGGCACCACCGCCGCCGCATCCGCGCGTATTATCTTTATATTGCTCAGTGCTTTGGTTTTAATTTTATTCAGCAATGCACCTATCCCGGGCGGATATACTTCTATCCCTATAAAATCGGTATCGGTATCGGTTTCCGCCATAGCCGCCAATACCTCGCCGTTCCCGAACCCGATCTCCAACACCGTCGGAGCTTTGCGCTTGAAAATAGTCTCTAGATCCAGCAAGCGGTCGCCGACATCTATGCCGTAATCCTTCCAATATGTCTGCAACGCATATCGCTGTGCTTTTGTGGTACGTCCGCTGCGTAGCACATAGCTGCGTATCGGATAGTGCAGCGGTGCAGATTTCAACATTCGGAGTATCGTCTTAGGGCTTAGAAGAATAATTGTTCGGAAGGCGACGATGCCGATGCAAAACGGCGCTTGGGCATACGCCCGGCGAGCCATGCCATACGCCCAGATTCTACGGCTTTTTTCATCGCCGCCGCCATCAATACGGGGTCTTCGGCTTCGGCTATCGCAGTATTCATCAATACACCGTCGCAACCTAGTTCCATAGCAATTGCGGCATCGGAGGCGGTGCCTACACCTGCATCTACGATAATCGGTACTTGCGCATTTTCCACGATACTTAAGATATTGTACGGGTTGCGTATACCCAGACCCGAACCTATGGGTGCCGCCAAAGGCATAACGGCAACACAACCGGCTTGCTCAAACTGCTTCGCCGCAATCGGGTCGTCGTTGGTATACACCATTACATCAAAGCCTTCTTTGACTAAAACTTCGGTTGCGCGTAAGGTTTGAACGATATGCGGGAACAAGGTCTCGGAGTCACCCAAAACTTCCAACTTCACTAACTGATTACCGTCCAACAACTCGCGTGCAAGTCGGCAAGTACGTATTGCATCCTCGGCGGTGTAACAGCCTGCGGTGTTCGGCAATATCGTATAGCGATCGGGTGGCACGATATCCAGTAGATTGGGTTGAGCCTTCTCTTGACCGACATTCGTGCGCCTGATAGCCACCGTCACAATCTCGGTACCCGAGGCTTCTATTGCATCTCGGGTCTCGGAGAAATCTCGATATTTACCGGTGCCGAGTAACAGACGAGAGTCATAGTCTTTGCCGGCAATATTCAGGGTCTTGTCCGCTCTTTTAGCCATCGGCTATCGGTGTATCAGCCGCCGCCGATTGCTTCTATGATCTCAACCCGATCCCCGTCGCATAATTCGGTTTGTTCGTGCCGAGATTGCGGCACAATTTGCCGGTTAATTTCAATCGCGATTTTACGCTCGGTTAATGCAAGCATTTGTATTAGCGCGGATACGGTCGTGCCTTTTTCTAAGCTACGATCGGTACCGTTGACCTGAATCCGAACTTGTGTGTGCATGACGGCACCGCAATTAGATATTTAGGGCGGCTTCCAACACCTCGTTTACGTGATTAATCACTTTAACTTTGCGCCACTCTTGTCTTAAGACACCTTTCTCGTCTATCAGGAAAGTACTACGCTCGATGCCGCGCACTTTTTTGCCGAACATACTCTTCTGCTTGATGACATCGAATAGCGTACAGAGTTTTTCGTCGTTGTCGGATAGAAGGTCAAAAGGAAATTGATACTTGTCCTTGAACTTCTCGTGGGAACTGATGCTGTCGCGCGACACGCCGATGATTTTGATATTATGTTTCGCAAAACTATCCGCCTTGCTTTTGAAATCTTTGCTTTCCATAGTGCAACCCGGCGTATTATCTCTAGGGTAGAAATAAATCACAAGTTTAGAACCCTTAAAATCCGATAAACCAACTTCATTGCCGCCGGTGGCGGACAGCTTGAAATTAGGCACCTTTTTGCCAACTATTACTTTATCCATATCTCCGTGGAATGTTTATTTAATATCAAAAGGGGTATTCTACACTACTCCATAGAAATATCCGGCAAACGATAACTGGTGCTACGTCCGCCGCCCGGATTTTGTATGAAGATGCCACGCCCTTTTAGCCCTTGAATATCTCGTAAAGCCGTGTCCGTTGAACATTTTGCCAACTTCGCATACTTGGATGTATTGATATAACCTTGAAAATCATACTCGAGCATACGATTTATAACCAAACGTTGACGCATATTGACCGGCTGCTGATTGATTTTTTCCCAAAGGCGCGCTTTGAATAACACGACATTCAGTTCATTTTCGGCGTTTGTAATTGCACGTTTTAGGCAATCCAAAAACCATCGCATCCAGCCGGTAATATCCAGCGAACCGCGCTGTTGATTTTCGAGTTGCTTGTAATATTCTCTGCGCTCCGACTCTATTTGAGTAGAAAGACTGTAGAAACGGTCGGGGTTTTTGTCTGCACGAGCCAAAACCATATCGGCGATGGCTCTGGCAATACGACCGTTACCATCTTCGAAAGGGTGAATGGTCACAAACCAAAAATGAGCTAAGCCTGCTTTGAAAACTGCATCGGTGGTGTCGTCGTGCTTCAGCCATTTCATAAAATCTTGCATGTCTTGATCGATTCTGTTCGCCGGCGGTGCTTGAAAATGTATTTTTTCATGTCCTATGGCACCGGAGACAACTTGCATCGGCTCCGATTTCTCCGTACGCCAAGCACCCACTGTGATTTTGTGCATCCCGCTTCGCCCAGTCGGAAACAAAGCAGCGTGCCAGTCAAACAAACGACTTTTGGTTAAAGGTTTAGCGAATTGTCGGGTAGCATCGAGCATTATTTCTACGATACCCTCAACATCGCGACCGGTAGGAACGAGCCCGGCAATATCGATTCCTAAGCGACGAGCAATAGAGGAACGTACCTCTTCGGGATTTAAATTTTCTCCTTCAATAGCCGAAGACTTCACAACATCCTTGGTGAGTGTATTAAGATTTGCCTCCAGTCTTAAATCAAAGCCTAGATTTTTCATTCTACCGAGCAACATCCCCTGACTATGACGTACATCCGCAAGTTTATAAGTCAAAGTGTCGTTATCCCAAGTGAAATTCGGCCAGTTGTCGTGTTCGTATATCCACATAATAATCACCGCAGAATATGCGGTGATTATAGGGTGTAATCACCGCAAAAGCAAGGAGAATCGCTGATTGAGCCATAGAATCGCCACTTGCTCCAGTTGGGCAAGTGGCGTGACTTCGTGCAAAACTAAATACTGCGTCCGTTAGAAACATTACATATATCCAAAGTCAATCGGCGGTTCTACTTATCCGGCATCCAGCTTTTTAATGTCAGTGTGGTTTTGATTTTATCGCCGTCCAACTTTACGATCTTTATCGGCAGATAATCATGCTTCGGACTGAGCCAGTATATTTGATCCGGTTTTTCATTTTTGTATCGCTCTATGCGAATCGTATCAAACTTTTCTGCTGCAACTTCAATTATCTCCTCGCCTCGTTTTACGAAACGTCTCTCTTTCAATCGTCCATCGGAGATTAGAATATAATTTCGGTCAAAATCGGAGTCCAGCGTGTTGACAACATCGTCTCTTAGTTTGAGCTGAAAGGTGTTTTCATCTACCGTGCCTTTTTTAATGTCCAGAGTAGATTGTTCGCCTTTATACAGCACTTGGGCTTTATAGTTTTTCCAATCAAAACGGTACACTTGTTTTTTGTTTTTGTTCGGAACCTCTTTTTCATAGACCAACGGTAGCCAGTGTTCGCTCTTTTTAATAATTTTGCTGTAGCTATGCGCCCGAATGTTGAAAATGTGTCCTAATCCCCTAGGCTCTACCGCGCTTTTATACAAGAACTTATGGTCTTCGCGTTTGAGGGCAACAGCCATCTCGGCAACGGTGATGTTAGGTCTGCCGATTTCGTAGATCGCTTTGAACGATGATAATTCCTGCCCTATACTTTGAACGGCAAGTGCGCCGCACAGAATTAATGCAAAAACATATCTCATGTCGTCGCCCAATCGTGGTATTCGTCCCATGCGGGACGTCTGCAAAGACCGGCATAATCGCAATATTTGCATACATTCTGCTTATTGCCCCACGCATTCAGGGGGTGTTCGGAATCGTAGTCGGTTTTAATGCTTAACAGCCTGCCTAGATTTTTATTGCGGTATTCGGCAAGTTCTTCGCCTTGCAGAGTACGTTGCTCGCCCCTATTTTTAGCACCCAATGCCAAGTAGATTGCGGTGTTGATGTTTTTATCGAGCAATGCATAGCTGGTTAGCTGTATGTGTTCGCCGCTTTTTATGTCTTTGTTGCTCGCTAAGCCACCGGTTTTATAGTCTACCAACATAGAACCTTTTTCGGTTTGTAAAATCAAGTCTGCGATACCCCGCATAGATAGATTTTCCGATAGTTCCTCTTCCAGTTTCTGCTCGGTGCTCGTTGACGATACAGCTTGTTCTCGTTGCCGTTCTATCATCCAATCTATGTAGTAGGTCATCGCTTCGTTCGCATCGGTGAACCAGAAATAATTTACATAATTACTGAATTTCGACTCCTTAAATTTCTCCCGCAGTATCTCGAGCGCAAAGGAGCTTATCTCGAAGCGTTTTTCGGCAACCCAAATCGGCGGGTCGTAACGCGCGTTGAGTCCGGCATGTAATTCTTGCAAACATCGGTGCAGATAATTGCCATAGTCCATTGCATCCCAATAGTCGGATACTTCGCGGCGACTATAGATTTTCAAAATATCGCGAGCGTAGAATCGGTATGGGCAATCTATTATTCGTTGATACCCGCCCACACTGAGCCGTTGCGGCCATAACCGCTTGGGTGCAGTCGGTGTTGCAATACTTTGCATCTGCGCTTCAAACCCCTGCTCGGTTGCCAAATTGAGCGATGAACAACGCTGCGCCATACTTTGCAACTCATAATCGCTCAAATCGTCGTACGCGATTTTATGAAAATCACGAATTGCGGTGAGCCAAGCCGACGGCATCATCTGCCTGTCTTGGTTGTATTGCTGGCAACTCAGCAATAGATGTCCGGCACTCTCCAGTAAGGTTCTAAATAGCATGAATTGGGTTCCCACGGATTGCTCGTAAGTCTCAAGCCCTAATTCACGGCGAATGTTCTCGTTGATTAAGCCGCCGGTTTGCGGTGGGTGGGGAAAGTGACTATGATCCAGTGCGACGATAGCCAATGCATCAAATTGCATAAGTTCGGCTTGTCCGGGGTTCATTAAAAAGACACCGTGTTCTGGACAATCGGGCATAAAGTTGCTCTGCTCCAAATGATACAAAATCAAACTCTGCCATACACCGAAGCTCGCTCGCTCGCCCTCTATTTTGACTGCCCTATAGAGCTGTTGTAATTCGGAGATTATCCGCTCCCCGGCGTGGTCTGCGGATAACTTTTTATACATGCCCAGTTTGTTCATCGCATCAAACAAACATCCAAAATAATCCGTATATGGATGTTCTGCCCCATCTCTTAACCGTGCTATAGGGATTAACGCTGCGACAATTTTTTCGGCAAGTATGATTGATAGCGGGTTGCCGACAGCGACAGTCTTGATCTGCTCTAAGGCTTTGTCAATAGGACTATGCCGTATCCGACGACTGCCAAGCAGGTGTTCTATATAATCTGCCGATGCAATCGCATCGCTATGCTCTACCTCTAAATCACAATACGGAGATCTCATCAGTTCCAACACCGTTTTGATGTCCGCTACACCCTCCGTATTGCCCAAAACATGCTTCAAAGCCGACGCACTGCTGGTGGTGGAAAGCTCCCAACCGGAATAATCTATCAACGGGATATTGTATCTTTCAAAAATCGCTCCGATGCGCCGGCTCAATTTACGGTCCAAACTTATCAGCCCTATTTTTTGATGCTTCAGCTCCAACCAACGACGCACCGCAATATAAATACCCCATGCGTGTTCTTCGGTGGTCATCGGAAAAAATAAGCGCACCCTCTCGCTGAAAGGACTTGTGGCAGATGTTTCGGCAAACCGTTGCGCACGCTCCGCAAAAGGTATGCTTTTCGGGTCGGACGAAACTCGGGCAGAGAATATGCTGTCCAGCAAACGGCTGTAGTCGGTATCGCTGGCGGTGAAAGCAGGCGATTCCCCGACTTCCGCAGTGAGTTGCTCGGCGGTGTGTAGTACGGGATTATAAGCAACCGGAATAGCGGCGGTGTTCGCTTTGCTAATCCATGTTAGACGATTCTGCTTATATAAATTGCATGCCCATTTCTCAAAGCACGGCGATAGGTGATTCATACCGCATAGATAGACATGCTCGTCGGGTTCGGTGTAGGTGTCCGTATTGAGCATCTTATACCAAGCAAAGGTCGGATAGTTCTTTTCATCGTATAAACTTTTCCATGTCTGCCATAAGGTTAAAAGTATGCGCGTATCGTCCTGCCATGTTGCAGCGAGCGTCTCGGTATTTTTTTCCAAGCTGTCATCGGCTTGCTCGGTAGCGTAATCGTATTCGCTGATTTTGTCGAAGACCGAAATTATCTCGTCGGCTAATTGCCATCTACTTGCATTGGGGAATAGGTTTTTATATCGATGTAGCGCAGTTGCTAAACTTAATCCGGCACATAAACCCTTCGTTGTTTTAGCGGTCGTTATATAACGTTCCGAGAACAACCGCTTCGGTGTTGCAATCGTCGGCGGGATGAGTGCCTCGTATCCTCGCCGCCGCGCTTCATCCGATAAGTGTTTGCGCAGTGTTAGGAACTGTATTCTGATACGCGCAGTCGCTTCGGGGACGAGTATAACCGCGTTTGATAAATCGGGTAGCTGTTCCGAAAAATCCGCGACTACGGTCTCGGCACAAAATGCCGAGAGGTCGCTACGAAAAGGCAAAATATACGAAGGCACATTTAGTATTCCAACAAACCCAACTTGTCAGGTTTATCTTTCCATTCGTCGGCATCGGGGGGAGCATCCTTCTTAACGGTTATCACCGGCCATTGTTGTGAAAGCTCGTCGTTCAATTTGAGAAACTGCTTCTGCTCTTCCTCTAAATCGTCTTCGGACAAGATAGCATCTATAGGGCACTCCGGTTCGCAAAGAGAACAATCAATACACTCTTCGGGATCTATCACCAAAAAGTTGGGTCCCTCGTGAAAACAATCTACCGGACACACCTCTACGCAATCCGTATATTTACATTTAATACAATTTTCTGTAACCACAAAAGTCATACCAAAACCTCATTAGTTGAAAAGCCTATTTTACATGATAACCTACATGCTTAGAGGCGGACTATTCCCCTCCTGTGGAGGGGTGGCAGGCGCAGCCTGACGGGGTGGTTATTCCCCTCCTGTGGAGGGGTGGCAGGCGCAGCCTGACGGGGTGGTTATTCCCCTCCTGTGGAGGGGAATGTTGCTTCTACGGGTGGTTATCAAACTCGGCAATTATCGGGGCATGGTCGGACGGGCGTTCTAGGGTGCGGGGGTGTTTGTCTATGATGCTAGATAAGCAATGTTCGCAAAGTTCAGTGTTGGCTAGCAACAGGTCTATGCGCAAGCCTGCGTTTTTATCAAAGCTATTGTTGCGATAATCCCACCAGCTAAAAGTATCTTCGGTTTTATGTTCAAACAGGCGGAAGGTGTCGGCGAGACCTAAGTCAAAGAAGGTCGCAAGCATTTGACGTTCGGGTTCGGTGCAGAGTATATGACCTGCCCACTTTTTAGGGTCGTGTACATCGGCATCGGCAGGGGCAATATTAAAGTCTCCCAAAACAATAATGTGACGGTGTGTTTGCATCTCGGCGGCGATGAAAGTTCTGATGTGTTCCAGCCACTTCAGTTTATAGTGATAGCGGTCGGAATCCACTTCGGAGCCGTTGACCACATATAGGTTGACGATACGGACACCGTCTATGGTTGCGGCTAAAACTCGCTTGTCTTCATCGTCTATATTTGCCACCTCGGTGTTTTCATCGTTCGCTTTGCCGCGATATAACAATGCGACTCCGTTATAACTTTTCTGCCCACTGAACATGGCTTGATAACCTGCCGCTTTTATTTCCCTTATCGGAAATTGTTCGTCGGTGACTTTGGTTTCCTGCACGGCAAGTACATCGACTTGGGTATGTTTGAGCCAATCCAATATATGTTTAAGCCGCGTGCGTATAGAGTTGACATTCCATGATGCCACCGTAAATCTCTGGTTGTGCACGGATATATGCTCTGAGGTATTAAATATCTAAATTGATGACCGAAAGCGCATGGTCTTCTATGAAGTCTCGCCTGGGCTTAACTTCATCGCCCATCAGTTGAGAGAATACTTCATCGGCCATAGAGAAGTCGTCTATCTTGACGCGCATCATGCGTCTAGATTTCGGATCCATCGTTGTTTCTCTCAGTTGGTCGGGATTCATCTCACCCAAACCTTTATAGCGTTGCACCGTCAAGCCCGAGCGAGCTTGTGCAAACAGCCAATCGACCACCTCGCCGAAGTTTGAAACCTTCTGTTGTTTTTCTCCGGTCTCGACATAAGTATCGGTACCGATTAGGGTAGCCACACTTTCTGCCATACTGCGCATCATATTGAAATCGCTGGAATGGAAGAAGGCATCGTGGAAGTTGTCCTGTTGTTGATAGCCGTGCACCTCGCGTAAGACCGTAAGCGGCGTATCGGATGCCGAGCTTTTTACCGTGTAGCGCACACCCGGCGGACTGCACCGATCAAGCAATTTTTGCAGATGTTCCGCCCAAGCCTGCATCGTCTCCTTTTGCTTCTCTGCGTCTGCGGATAACGAAGGGATAAAAAGCATTTGCTCTAGAACGAGGCGGTCGTGCCGTCGCACCAAGCGTTCTATAATTTTGCTAACCGCTAAGTATTCGGAGATTAAAGATTTCAACGATTCTCCTTCCAGCACGGCTCCTTTTTTACCGCTTGACAGCACCAGCCGCGCATCTTTGACCGCAAGTTTGAGCAAAAACGCGTCTAGTTCGTCGTCGTCTCTTAGGTATTGTATTTGTTTGCCTTTTTTGAGCTTGTATAGCGGGGGCAACGCAATGTATAGATAACCGTGTTCTACCAATTCGCGCAGATAGCGAAAGAAAAATGTCAACAGCAAAGTGCGAATATGAGAGCCGTCAACATCCGCATCGGTCATGATGATGATGCGATGATAGCGTAGCTTTTCTATATCATATTCGTCTTTGATGCCACACCCCAGCGCAGTGATTAAGGTGCCGACCTCGGCAGACGCAATCATTTTATCAAACCGCGCCCTTTCTACATTCAAGATCTTTCCTTTGAGCGGTAGCACCGCTTGTGTTTTGCGGTCGCGCCCTTGTTTTGCGGAACCACCGGCGGAGTCTCCCTCGACTAAAAACAACTCGCTCAAAGCCGGGTCTTTTTCTTGACAGTCGGCCAACTTACCGGGCAAACCGGCAACATCCAATACACTTTTGCGGCGCGTCATCTCTCGGGCTTTACGCGCCGCCTCGCGTGCCCTAGAGGCTTCGACGATTTTGCCGACGATTGCTTTTGCCTCAATGGGACTCTCGAGTAAAAAGTCGTAAAACTTTTGCGACAATGCCGAGGCGACCGCTGCGCTCACTTCGGACGAAACGAGCTTTTCCTTGGTTTGCGACGAGAATTTCGGATCCTGCACCTTAACCGATACCACTGCGGTCAATCCTTCTCGGGTATCTTCGCCCGAAATGGAAAGTTTATCTTTGGCAAAGGTGCTATCTTTGGTGATATAGCGGTTGAGCGTGCGAGTCAATGCGGTGCGGAACCCCGACAAATGGGTGCCACCGTCGCGTTGCGGGATATTGTTCGTGTAGCAGTGTATATTTTCAATATAGCTATCGTTCCATTGCATTGCAATTTCGACTTCTATTTCCGTCTCGGTACTTTGGCTATGAAATATGGTGGAATGTAGGTTGGTACGGCTTTTGTTGAGGTGTTCGACATAAGCGGCGATGCCGCCTTCGTACTTGAACTCGGCACTTTGTCCGCTACTTTGATCTTCTAATTTGATTTTGACACCCGAGTTGAGAAAAGCCAGTTCGCGCAAACGAAAAACCAGTTGCTTGTATTCAAAGCGAACATTATTAAAAACTTTTTTGCTCGGAATAAATCTGATGCGGGTGCCGCTTGTATTTTCACTCTCCTCGGACTCGGTTAATTCGCTTAGCGGCTTGCCCATCGCATACTCTTGGGTATAGGTTTTGCCGTCGCGCCAGACCGTCAATTTCAAATGTTCGGACAATGCGTTGACAACCGACACACCGACACCGTGCAAACCACCCGAAACCTTATAGGAGTTTTCATCGAATTTTCCACCGGCGTGTAAAGTCGTCATAATCACTTCGGCGGCAGAACAGCCTTCTCCCTTGTGGATATCCACCGGAATACCTCGACCGTTATCGGTGACAATAACACCGCCGGCCTCGTCTATGACGATATGTATTTCATCGCAAAAACCGGCAAGTGCTTCGTCTATAGAGTTGTCTACCACCTCGTAAATCATGCGGTGCAATCCGGTGCCGTCATCGGTGTCGCCGATGTACATGCCGGGACGCTTTCTTACCGCCTCAAGGCCTTTTAAGACTTTTATGCTAGACGAATCGTATGCCATGATTCAGGGGTTTAGAGGTTAAAAACATACTTAATAATGAGATTTAATTTAGTTTTTTTCAATCGTTATATTTTAGCACATATGGTACCGTAATTTCGGATTTTAAGTGCTTCGGAGGTTGTGGTTTTTAATGTATGTGCCACTTGATATGTTGAGGTTCTGCACAAGTCACGCCATTTGTTGTCGTTGCAACCACCCCGTCAAGCTCCGCTTGCCACCCCTCCACAGGAGGGGAATGTTCTTACAGGTTGTAATGCGGCAACTTGGTTTCTAGATAGTGTATATCTAATTTCCCGTCGGCAAAAGCCGAGTCGTCTAATATCTGTTTATGCAACATGATATTGGTGTCAATACCGTTGATGTATATTTCGTTAAGGGCGATTTGCATGCGTTTGATGGCAATATCTCGGTTATCGCCGTATGCGATGAGTTTGCCTATCATCGAGTCATAAAACGGCGGCACGGTATAGCCGCCGTAGATATGCGAGTCTACGCGTATGCCGGGACCACCGGGTAAATGCAAATGTTCTATTGCACCGGGCGACGGCATAAAATTTTTAGGGTTTTCTGCATTGATTCTACATTCTATTGCGTGTCCTTCAAAGCGTACATCCTCTTGTTTTATATTGAGTTTAAGACCGGCGGCGATTTCCAGTTGTTTTCTAACGATGTCTATGCCGGTAATCATTTCGGTAACCGGATGTTCAACCTGTACCCGGGTGTTCATCTCTATAAAATAAAATTTGCCGTCTTCGTAAAGGAATTCAAAAGTGCCGGCACCGCGATAGCCGGTGCGTCGGCAAGCCTCCTTTACGATATGACCTATCTCGGCGCGTTGTTCCTCGCTAATACCGGGGGCAGGTGCTTCCTCTATTACCTTTTGATGCTTGCGTTGCATCGAGCAGTCTCGCTCTCCCAAGTGGATTACGTTGCCATGGGAGTCGGCTAATACCTGAAATTCAACATGGCGCGGCTTTTGCAGATATTTCTCCATATAGATTTCGTCGCTGTCAAATGCCGCTTTGGCTTCGGCTCGGGTTAATGCGAGCGCATTCGCCAAGGCACCTTCGGAATGTACCACACGCATACCGCGACCACCACCGCCGTCGGTTGCTTTGATTATGACCGGATAGCCGATACCCTTAGCAATCTCAAAACTCTCTTCGGTTCCGCCTTGCAACGGGCTGTTGACTCCCGGCACACAAGGCACACCGGCTTCCAGCATGGTTTCTTTGGCGGTTATTTTGTTCGCCATCGCTTTGATAGTCGCCGGCTTAGGACCTATAAAAATAAAGCCGCTCGATTCTATTTGTTCGGCGAAAGACGCACTTTCGGAGAGAAAGCCGTAGCCCGGATGGATTGCCATTGCGTCGGTGACTTCGGCTGCGCTGATGATTGCCGGAATATTCAGATAGCTTTGCTGTGCCGGCGGCGGTCCTATACACACCGACTCATCCGCCAGCTTGACATGCATCAGGTCTTGGTCGGCTTTTGAATACACTGCCACCGTCTTGATATTGAGTTCTTGGCACGCGCGTAAAATGCGTAAAGCAATCTCTCCGCGATTGGCAATCAATACTTTATCAAGCATCAATTTAAGGTTGTTGAAATATTACAAAATGCAAAACCGCCCCTACGGGTGGTTTGCAGATATTCTCGGCGCATAGCGGTTGCGGTCGTGCCAAACGGTACTTTAGGGCGGACATGTTAGTCCGCCCCTACAGAAGGTTCTATCCGAATAATAGTTTGCCCGAACTCAACGGGTTCTGCGTTTTCCACTAGGATCGCTTCAACGGTGCCGGAAATCGGGGCTTCAATATGGTTCATCATTTTCATCGCTTCTATAATGCAGAGAGGTTCACCTTTTTTAATCGTAGTTCCAATTTCCACAAAGGGAGCGGCATCGGGCGATGAGGATCTATAAAAAGTCCCCACCATCGGAGCTTCAACATCATGTAAACTTGACGACAATGCTTCATGCTCTGCACCGGCAGGTTGTTCACTGCTCGCTTGCTGCGTATTTTGCGAAGGTGCCGGTGTTGATATTGTCTGCGTTGTAGCTACCGGTGGTGCGATATTGCTTGCACGGCTGATTCTTACCGTGTCATCACCTTCTGTTACTTCTATTTCAGAGATGCCCGACTCTTCCAAAAGCTCTATCAGTTTTTTAACCTTACGTATATCCATTTGTTTAGCTTTGTAGATGCCCGACTGCGGCTTGCAATGCGAGTTCGTAGCCTTGCGCGCCGGCACCCGATATGACTGCGACAGCAATATCCGACAGGAAAGACTGTCGGCGAAATGTTTCTCGAGCAAACACATTAGATAGGTGTATCTCTATGAATGGTTTAGAAACCGAGAGGAGCGCATCGCGCAGGGCGACGCTGGTATGTGTCAATGCGCCGGGATTGATAATAATAAAATCGGTTTTATCGTCCATCGTTTGGTGTATACGGTTAATAATCTCTGCCTCGGAGTTTGACTGCAAATGGTCTATCTCAATGTTGCGCTCTTTCGCTTTTGAGCGGACTTGCTCAGTAATTTGCGCTAGGGTTTGCGTGCCGTAGATCTCAGGCTCGCGCTTTCCCAGCAAATTTAGGTTGGGACCATTGATGATAAGTATCTTATTTGTTGTCATTGTTCATTAAATTAGGTGAAATTCGCCAAACATGTGGCTAGTAGCATAACATAATTATCCAAAATGCTAGAAATATGTTGTGCGGCACTCTGAAGAGTTAGTATCTAAAGGTTGAGGAATGCTTAATTATCGCAGTGAATCTATCAGTTGGTCTTTCAGCCTGCCAAAATCGCCATTGGACATAATCAGCAAATGGTCTCCCTCTGCTAGCTCTTCAATAATTGCATGTTTTAGCTGTGCTATATCGTTATGATACGAATACCGAGTTTTAGTTTTTTCCAATACCACTTCCGCCGACCAATCTAAATCCGGGGGGCTATAAAAGAAAAGACAGTCCGCTTCGTCAAAAGCGGCACCGAGCACTCGGTTGTGTTTACCTGCTTTCATCGTATTTGAACGTGGTTCAAAAGCAACCAATACGCGAGAGACTTTCCGGGCGCGCAATGCTTCTATGCTTGCCTTGATTTCAGTCGGATGATGGGCAAAATCATCGTAGACGGTAACTCCCTTATAGGTTCCGCAAACCTCAAGCCGACGGCGTACACCTTCAAAACTCTCTAGTGCTTGCAATGCGGTTCGGGGTGGCACACCGACATGCGCTGCGGCTGCGATTGCGCCTAAGGCATCGGCAATATTATGATCACCCGATAGCTTCCAGCGACAACATCCTTGCTGTCTGCCTTTATGAGATAATTCAAAGCCGTCGTTGCGCTTACGCGCCTGCCAGTCGGCAGTTTTATCCCCTGAATCAAAATACTCGCATTGCGACCAAAGTCCTTGTTCCAGAACATCTTGCAATGCGGTGTCGAAGGCGCGCACTAACACAACGGTATCCGCTGCCAGTGTTTTGAGTAAGTGATGAAACTGTGTCTTTATGGCATCTAAATCCTTAAAAATATCGGCATGGTCAAATTCTAGGTTGTTGAGCACCAAAACCTGCGGGCGATAGTGGATAAACTTCGATCTTTTATCAAAAAAAGCGGTATCGTATTCGTCGCCCTCTATAACAAACAAATCGGATTGTCCCAGGCGTGCAGAAACACCGAAGTTGATCGGCACGCCGCCGATTAGAAACCCCGGCTGCATTCCGGCAAACTCTAATATCCATGCGAGCATAGAAGCGGTCGTCGTTTTACCGTGCGTGCCGGCAACGCATAAAACTCGGCGGTATTGCAGAACCTGTTCGTAAAGCCATTGCGGTCCCGAGTAGATAGGCATACGCCGGGCTAGCAAGGCTTCCACCGACTCGTCGCCTCTACACATTGCGTTGCCGACGATATAAATATCGTAACCGTCTAGCAACGATGCACTACAAGGTTGATCCAAACCGATGTTATGGGATGCCAACTGCTCGCTCATCGGCGGCCAAGCCGCTTTATCACAGCCTTGAACAAAATAGCCGAGTTCGCGGGCAATACCCGCAAGACCCGCCATAAAAGTGCCGCATATCCCGAGTAAATAAACTTTGCCTGCAGGCATAGTTCAAATCACATAGCCATCAACGATACGAACAAACTACTCATTAAATAGAGCATCGCAATACCAATCGCAAAAGGCAGGCGTACTTCCAATGCATGAAGAAAAATATGCCCTAAGACTCTTAACATCCATATAAACAATGCCAAATAAACCAATGCGATTACCGCCCCGGCAGGAGAACTTTGCACCTGCGATTGAGCCTCTACGCCGAAACCGATAAGGTCGGCAGCAAAGAAGTTCAACGGTATAAACAAAACGCTAAACAAAGCGATGCTACCGGTAATCGCTATCGCAGTTTGTGTGAAACGCATAGGAAAGCGGAATAACCATAATATTACTTTCAAGAAGGCTAACAAGAAAAACAAATCTACGACGGTTTCCAACAAGTTAACTTCGGTCAAGCCTGTTGCAAGGCCCGAGAGAATGCCCATGGCAACCATAAAAGCACAAGACAAAATAAGTAATTTTCTGTATGCAGGCAGTTGTTGCGGAGTTGCCCGCAGTAGTATCAGATGCCATAGGATAACGATGAAATCCATCAATATCTCCCATAGTATTAATATAGATCTCATGATTTATTCAATCCGTCGCACTCGTATCGGTAGTGGGGTTAATACACTCAATCGCGCGTGAAAACCCACTGTGTTTCGTTGGATAGCTTGGTCCGGTAACGATAATTTCCTTCGCGAAACCGCTTCAGTAATTCGGGTGTCTTAATACGGTTTTTGATAATGTAGCGCGCCATCATACCTCGGGAGCGTTTGGCGGTGAAACTAATGACCTTATAGGTTCCGTTCTTTTTCTCCTTGAATATCGGCGTGATGATTTTAGCATCGAGATGATCCGGAACGATAGAATGAAAATACTCGTTGGATGCCAGGTTGATCAACACCGCATTACGCATCTTCTTAAGTTCGGCATTAATCGCTTCGGTGATGCGAGCACTCCAAAAATCGTAGAGGTCTTTGCCTTGTTTGTTTTTGAGACGGGTACCCATCTCAAGCCGATAAGGCTGTATCATATCCAACGGTTTTAAGACACCGTACAAGCCCGATAGTATACGCAGATGCTTTTGCGCAAAATCAAAATCTTTAGCCTCAAAGCTGGTAGCATCCAAACTCGAATACACATCGCCGTCAAAGGCTAAAAGTGCCTGCTTAGCTTTGGGGGTCGTCGTAGAGTTATCCCATAGCTTAAAACGGTCGGTATTCAAATCGGCAATTTTCGTGCTGACCGACATTAACTCCTGCAGTTGCTCGGTAGATAACTTTCGCAATCGCGTAACTAAATGGTTTGCATCCTCTAAAAATAGCGGCACGCTCTGTTTGCGTATCCTATTGCTATCAAAATCAAGACGTTTCGCTGGTGAAATAATAACAATCATAATTAATTCGTAATTTTTTTTATGCTCTTATTGTCTGCAACTCCATAACTGGGAATTATGTATTTAACCTGACAAGGTTTTTAGCCTTGCCATGTTCAACCATTTTTTGACGCTTCACAGACCAACAAATGTTGCAATCTCGACACCCGATAGCGGCACTCCCAGCCGCCATAATGTTTAATGCAGCATTGATGTCCGCATTGCCCTCGTGTCCGCAGTACTGACACTTAAATATCGCTTGTGTTTTGCGGTTAGCTTTATTTACGCTTCCACATTTATTACAGGTTTGACTCGTGTAGTGTGCCGGCACTTTCTCCACATGGGCTTTGTAGCTTAAGCATTGCTCTAGCCTACTCCAGCCACTCTTTAGTATCTCCCTGTTCAAACCTGACTTCGCCTTCACATTCTTACTCGGGCTGTCTATCGTCCCCTTCGCCGACTTCGTCATGCCTGCTGTATTCAATCCTTCCATATAAACACTATCGTATTTATCTGCTATTAGCTTGTTGGTTTGATGACTCCAATTCGCTCTCACAAATCGCTCCGCTTGATATGCGCTCTGTAGTCTATGCTTCGCTAGCTTTCGTCTATTGCTCCCCTTGACCCGTCTTGCCACCATTCGTTGATAGTGCCTACGCCTTGCTTCCTTAAGCTTTAGGTCGGGTAGGTGATATATCGTTCCGTCCGATAATGCTATCTGTCCCACATTCCTATCCAAACCCACTTCCTTTAGCATGTGCGGTTTGTCCGCTATCTCTACTTCATAAGTGATATAAGCATACCAGTTTCCGTACTCATGCTTCACTTGACCCGATACAAACTTCTCACCTTTATACCTATCCCCACCGGCAAACTTCATCCAACCAACCTTCTGTATGTAAATATGCTCGCCCGCTATTCGTGCTGTTTGCTTATCTATTGAAAATGAAGGATTATATGTATATCTGCTGTGAAACTTCGGCAATCCGCCATTACCAGTAAAGAAGTTTCTATAGCTAGTTTCTATTGGTTTTAATGACATCTTCACTATATAAGCGGAATATCCTTGCAGCCACTTGTCGCAATGCTTCCGCAAAGTCGTAAATTGCTTGCCTATTGTGAAATAACTAAACCGGCTCTCCCCGTAATACTCGTACTCGTCTCTCAACTTCTCTACAAAGTGATTCCAAACATATCGGCATGCGCCTGCAGTCCCGTGTAGCTTCTGGTGTTTCTCTTTTGTCGCCGGGTAAAGGCGATAGCGGATTGTTCTGTGGATTTTCATTGGTTTATTTTAACATTTTCTTGTCAAGTTATATGCATAATTCCGACTCAAGTAAATAGAATATCACCACTTGCTTCAAATGAACCGGCACTATACCCGTGCAGATACGACGGGGCTGTTGAAAAAGTATTCACGAACTGTAGGACGGTACATTCCCCTCCTGTGGAGGGGTGGCAGGCAGAGCCTGACGGGGTGGTTAATTCCCCTCCACAGGAGGGGAATAGCTATGGTGTTGGTATGTCGCATTGATCCTTATAGAACCGCTCGGCAAATCGGCATAGACTTTTATTTTGTATCGCATTGCGGATTTCGCCCATGAGTTGCTGAAAATAATGCAGATTATGGATGGTGCCGAGCATAGAAGCCAGTATCTCTTTGTTTTGATCCAAATGTCTTAGATAAGCGCGTGTAAAATGTCTGCAGGTATAGCAATCGCAGTCGGGGTCTATGGGTCTGAAATCGTTGCGATAACACGCTTGCCTTATGCGTAATAAACCGGTGCGCGTATATATGAAACCGGTGCGTGCATTGCGAGTGGGGATTACACAATCAAACATATCTATGCCGCGTAAAACACCTTCCAATATGTCTTCGGGTCTACCGACACCCATCAAATAACGCGGTTTATCGTCGGGGAGTATGGGATGTAGCGCATCTAAAACCTGTAGTCTTTCGGATGCACTTTCGCCGACCGCCAAGCCGCCGATTGCATAACCGTCAAAACCGATTTCCGTCAGCCTTTGTGCCGATTGTAGTCGTAAGTCGTTATATATACCGCCTTGCACAATACCGAAAAGTGAGGCGGAGTGTGCGCCATGTTCGGTTTTGCATCGCTGCGCCCAGCGCATTGACAGTTGCATCGATTTGCCGGCTGTTTCGTGGTCTACGGGGTAGGGTGTACATTCATCAAAGCACATAATAATGTCGGCACCCAATTTATGTTGTATTTCTATCGCACGCTCGGCATCCAAAAAAACGGTCTCTCCGTCTACCGGCGAGCGAAATGACACACCTTGTTCCGAGACTTTGGATAATCGGCCCAAGCTATAAACTTGAAAACCACCCGAATCGGTTAGGATGACATTCGGCCATGCCATAAATTGATGTAAGCCGCCCGATTTATCGATGAGTTCTGCGCCGGGGCGCAACATCAAGTGAAAGGTATTTGCCAAAATGATTTTTGCACCAACCGATTGTAGCATTTCGGGTGTCATTGCTTTGACGGTGGCGGCGGTGCCGACCGGCATGAAAACCGGCGTTTCAACCTCTATCTGTCGAAATTTTAATACGCCGGCGCGCGCTGCACCGTCGGTTGCTTGTAGCTCAAACTTCATTGTTTTTCTCCAGCCACATTGCATCGCCGTAACTAAACAGACGATAACGTTGTTTTACTGCGTGCGAGTACGCGCGCTTGATGTTTTGGTATCCGGAGAAACAGCAAACCAATACAAAAAGCGTCGTTTTAGGCTGATGGAAATTCGTAATCAATCTATCAACTGCTTGGAATCGAAATCCGGGTTTAATAAAAAGCGAGGTATCGGTATCATAGGTTTTGAGTTGTCCATCTTTAATCGCACTCTCAAGCCCTCTTACCACGGTTGTTCCGACAGCGATAACACGCCCTCGCCTTTGTCGACAACGAGCGTATGCGCGACACAGGTCTTCTCCTATATGAAGTTTCTCGCTATGCATTGTATGATGCTCTATGTCGTCGCTATGTATGGGGCTGAAAGTACCTAGGCCTATATGCAGGGTTAGTTCTGCATAATCAACGCTGCGCGCTTTTAAGCTATCTATCATCGCACTATTAAAATGCAAGCCTGCAGTCGGTGCGGCAACCGAACCGGGCTGTTTCGCATAAACCGTTTGATAGCGCTTTTGATCCGTTATATTTGCAGCACGCTTGATGTAGGGGGGAAGCGGCACGGTGCCGTATAAAGCCAGCAGATGTTCAAACCGTTTATCTTGCGATCTGACGACGAATAGATTTTTGCGATGTGCCTCTACGATAACCCGGCTTTGTGATCCGACGAATAGTACTGCACCGGCTCGAGTGGGTTTAGAACTGCGCAGGATCGCCAAGGCACGATTTGTATCCAACAACCGTTCAATTAGAATTTCCACCTTGCCACCGCTACTCTTAACAGCCGGCAATCTAGCGGGGATTACTTTGCTGTTGTTGACAACCAACAAATCGTTAGGGCGGCATAGATCAATCACATCGTTGAAACACCGGTCATGGATACCGCCTTTTGCATCTACATGTAGCAATCGACTATCCGAGCGTCTAAGCGGAGGACAAGATGCGATTAGCTCTTCGGGAAAATTAAAATCGTAAAGTTCGGTTTGCATTATTCTGTCCTTATAAGAATACAAAATAATAACAGTACTAAACTGTGTTAATAAATGATAGTGTGAAAATAAAAAAGAGCCGGGGATATTAAATCCCCGGCAAAGGGGTCGTGGTAATCATTACCACTTTCTAAGGAGGGTTTGACTTCCTGTCGCCGAGTTCAGGGGGGTCTCAGCAATTGATATAGTTTAGTCTAAATAACCCTTTCTCATGCAAAAAAATACTGTTGACCAAACTAAAACCAACATTAAAAATTCCATTTGTTTAACTCCTATATCCAAAGTACATTACATCATTTCTGTATATAAGTATATCATAATATACTTATATAGCAATACTATTCCAAGGTTTTTTTGAAAGTATTTTTTATTCTATTGATTTTACCCAATTTATAGTTATAAAAAGTGAAAGAATCAAGAAAAACTCAGTTCAATTTTTAAGTCGTATTTGTTAATTTCTAGTACGTTCTATGGGTTTGGTTGTGTTGGATATCACCTGTGCACCTAATTTTTTTTGCAGTGCCTGTACATTGGGATCCTCCCGAATAGATATTTCGGCATCGTGTTGCTTTTGCCGATTTATTTTTTCATCTTCGGAAATCGGTGTTGCGTCGGGTGTGGCATATTTGAATGTTAATTCTATATCGGTGCCGTTAAGTTGTTTAAGTTTATTCAATATCTCTGTTTTGATATCTT
The DNA here is from genome assembly GCA_965215125.1 of uncultured candidatus Poriferisulfidus sp. Classification (GTDB taxonomy): domain Bacteria; phylum Pseudomonadota; class Gammaproteobacteria; order Poriferisulfidales; family Oxydemutatoraceae; genus SP5GCR1. The sequence goes on from OZ244052.1 coordinate 885,238, forward strand.
CGGTGCATAAATTTTTAATATCGGGAGGGATTTCCATCGTTGCTTGATTATCGGACTCAATGGCTATCGACGAGTTAAGACATATTCCGAGAGCCGCACCTTTGAGTCCCGATGCTTCTACATAGTGCCGCCAGTCGTCTATGCTTTTGCAACCCAAAAGACTCTTTTGCCTTACCGGTGTGTCATGAGTGGTTAGGGAGTTGTCCGAGTTTTGTGTATTTTTGTTTGTATGAGATACTTCGGCGACGGCATCGGTCGGTGGTTCGGATTTGGGTGTAGTGGTTTTTTTAGTGCGCGCGCCCGCTTTGGGTGTAGTAGCACCTGTGGTTGCTTGGGTTTGCTTTGGCGTAGGTTGAGAGACTGATTCTGCATGGAGCGGCACGAAACACACCATTTTCAGCAGGGTCATCTCAAAAGTAGCTTTATAATCCGAGACCACTGCCAGATCACGTTTGGCAGCCAATGCAAACTGATAATATAATTGCGTGTCCTCCGGCTTAAGCGCGGTTGCCAGTGCAGCAACATCCGCCTCCTCAAATTGAGGCGTCAATTCGGCTTTGGGCAATGCTTGTCGCAATGCGACTTGATGTAATAAAGCAATCAACTCTCTGAGCACATCGTTAAAATCCACACCCGCTTGATAAATCTCTTCGCTCGTATCAATCACGCCGGCTATATCCTGATCGGCAACGCGCTTGAGCAGGCTTGCAACCTGCGCTCTGGATGCGGTACCCAACATGGTCTTTACTTCTTTATCTTTAAGCGCGCCGTTTCCGTAAGAGATCGCTTGATCCAATAGGCTTAGTGCATCTCGCACACTACCGTCGGCAGCAACGGCAATTTCGTTCAGTGCATTTTCTTCAAACGCAATTTCTTCTTTGTTGAGCATTTTGGCAAGATAATCTCTAATGGCAATATAAGTCAGGCGCAATAGATTGAATTGCAAACAACGCGATAAGATCGTCACCGGTATCTTTTGCGGGTGTGTGGTTGCAAAGAAAAATTTTATATGCTCGGGTGGCTCTTCCAAAGTTTTGAGCAATGCGTTGAAGCTACTGATAGACAACATATGCACCTCGTCTATTAGATAGATTTTATAAGTGCCGACATTCGGCGCATAGGGAACATTGTCCAGTAGCTCGCGCATGTTTTCCACACCGGTACGCGATGCCGCATCGACCTCGATCAAATCCACATAGCGACCTGCATCGGTTTGCTCGCAGGCGGCACATTGATTACACGGGGTCGCACTGACACCCGCTTCGCAGTTAAAACATTTAGCAAGTATTCTGGCTAAAGTCGTTTTGCCTACGCCGCGCGTGCCACTGAACAAATAGGCGTGATGTAGCCGACCGAGAGATAAAGCATTTTGTAATGCTTGAACGATATGCTGTTGCCCCACGACCTCCTCAAAAGTACGCGGCCGCCATTTGCGCGCAAGAACCTGATAACTCATTTATTTGATGATGACAGAAAAGCCTCCCGCGACCGCCGATCTTCGGCACCCAGTTGCATTGCTACCGTTGCTTCCTTCCGAACCTGGCGGGGTTCACAACAAACTGCCGCGAAGGAGCCGTCGCGAAAGACCAGTATATTATACCGTATCTAGACCCACCGCGTCATTAATATTTCCCTCCTGTGGCGAGGAGTTGCGGAAGTGTCTGCACGAGTATAGTACTGGTTCATTTTGGCTCAAAGTGTTAAAATTGTAGGTGAGATGGGTATTTCTGGGGCGGCACAAACACGCTTAAATGCGATGTTAAAAAAATTTCAGACACTGGCGCAAAGTCAGGTCGGGTACCCCTGCAATCAGAAATTCGATTATTCGGAACTATCGGTTTTTATACGCTATTGTCTGAACAATGTCGGCGACCCCTTTCACAAAAGCAATTTTCTCAGCAACACCCACCAAATAGAACGGGAAGTTATCGCCGAGTTCGCCGACTTGATGCACCTGCCACAAGCGCAGGCATGGGGCTACGTTACGTCCGGCGGCACCGAAGGCAATATGTACGGTTTGTATTTGGGACGCGAGTTATATCCGAAGGGTGTCGTGTATTTTTCGCAAGATACGCACTACAGCATACTCAAAATTTTGCATGTGCTCAATGTGCGCAACATCATGATCAAAAGCCAAGATAACGGTGAAATAGATTACGACGACCTTTACGAGACCATACGCATACACCGAGATGTCCCGGTAATTTTCATGGCGAATATCGGAACGACGATGAAGGGTGCGGTTGACGACTTGAGCAAGGTGCATAACATATTGAGCGATTTAACGGTCAACAATTTCTACATACATGCCGACGCTGCGTTAAGCGGCATGATCTTGGCTTTCGTCGACGACCCGCAACCCTACGACTTTGATGCCGGCATAGACAGCATAGCAATCAGCGGTCATAAATTAATCGGTGCGCCGTTGCCGTGCGGCGTGGTGCTGACCCGCCGCGATTATGTCAACCGTATCGCCCGTGCGATTGAATATGTCGGTGTTTTAGATACTACTTTGCCGGGGTCGCGCAACGCATTAACGCCCTTGATGTTGTGGTATGCGTTTGAGAAGTACGGTCGCGCCGGCTTTAAGAGCGTAGTGGCAGACATGCTTGCGGTTGCCGAGTATGCGGTGTTGCGTTTCAACAAATTCGGTGTCAAAGCGTGGCGCAACAAAAACTCGGTCACGGTCGTCATTCCTAAACCTTCGGACACATTTCTGCACAACTGGCAAGTTGCCTCGGAAGGAGACATTGCCCATATCATCACCATGCCCCATGTGGATCGCACGCTTGTAGACCGACTGGTGGATGAATATGTAAAAGACAGACAGACACAAGCGGCATAGGGAGAACTCGTATCGTGAAAAGAATTATTATCATGGCCGAAAACAGGGTCGGAGTTATCGCCGACATCGGCAAAGTACTAGCCGACGATAAGATCAACATAGAGGCGTTGGATGCCGAAAGTACCGGAGACGACGGCATCGTTATATTGATGACCGATGATCCCGACGGTGCTTTACACGCATTGACATACGCCGGGTTTAAGGCAGTGAGCGACGAGGCATTGATCCTCAAATTGAAGGACGAACCGGGGGCACTCGCTAAAGTTGCCGAGCAATTCAAACAAGCCAATCTCAATATACGCAGTTTTCACATACTCGGTCGCAAAGCGGGCTATTCTATGGTTGCGTTGACTACCGACGATAGAGCAAAAGCTCAAGCACTCATAGACGACAAATACATCATATAAACACATGGGGCTGTTGAAAAAGTATTTCATACATCATAGGGGCGGACTTGCATGTCAGCCCGTAACGCGTTATGCCTGCACGATTTATACATTCATTCATCCAATTTATGGAAACCAAAACCATACGGCGCAAACGGTTAAGTTTGTGCAAAACGGTACTTTTTCAACAGCCTCACATCACTAGATGAAAAAAACGCAAGACTCGGTTGACCCGTTTGCCGAAGTCAACCGCAACCGATCTATCCTTGAAGTGAGTATGCAAATACAAAAAATCGCACAACACTATCGTTTTGATTGGCGCAATGCAAAGGGTGTGATTGCCAAACTCTACGAGGAACTGGAAGAGATAATTGAAGCGGACACCGACACGCCCGAGCGGGAACAGCGTATTGAGGAGGAACTGGGAGACTTTTTATTTACTGCGATAAGTCTGGCTCGGCACTATTCCATAGACCCCGAGGTTGCCTTGGACGAGGCTAACCGTAAGTTTGAACGTCGCTTTGAAAAAATGGTAGAGATTATAAAGGATAACGGTTCAACTATCGGCCGTGCCACCAAAGAACAGATGGAAGATGCCTGGCACAAAGCAAAGGAACAGGAAAAAGAATCGGTTGAGGCGAACCCATAGGTTCGCCTCTGCGCAAGCGATGTTTCTTATGCTTACTTAACGCAAGTCTTGCCCTAAAAGGGCAGACCGTGTCCCATACCGCCGCCGATCATGCACATCAGCATCGGTATAGAAAGCAAAGTGTTGGTACGAGATGCCATCAGTGCCTTCTTCTTGGCTGTGGCTTTCTCTTCGTCGCTGGCTTGTATGCCGCCGATGCCCAATACCTTTTTCTGGTTCGGCCAAATAATGCCCCATACATTGAGCAACATAATAGTACCGAGCCATGCGCCTACGCCGATAACCTCATAGGGCGCACTAAGCAAAAATACTTTCGTGGTGCTTCCGCCACCGTAGACAATTTCTATTGCGGCAGCACCGGTAAGCCAGGTAAGCAAGGCACCGTAACGAAACCATGCAAGTGCTCGCGGCGCAACATATTTGTTGATTGCAGCCGGGCCGGGACCGTCTTTGTCGTTCATCGCTTCGGCAACCGCCGGTACTTGTACGAAATTAAAATAATAGAGCAAACCTATCCAAATAATTCCGACGAATACGTGTAGCCACACGATTAAAGAACTCATGTTCATATCCATAATGATATCTCCTTATGTCCGAGACACTAAAGAATTAAACTAATTATCACCGCCAAAATAAAGCCGGCGATAATTGTTCCGGTGATAGAGTCAAGTGGGTTCATAACACCTCCTCTTTGTTAAGTGGGTTTAGCCGACGATTATATCACAACACCGTAAATTTAATATTAAGAATGAAATTGTACAAAATGATGCCAATCTACTTTTGAGAAACTAAATTCTTTATGTCAATTTCAGATATTGAGTTTATTTTTGCTTTACAATATCTAATTATTGTTTTACAGAGGAGGAATTAAATATGTACCCCAAAAAAATTTTTATTGTGCTCATTTTGGTCACGATGTTTGCCACAGGTGTCGCAGAGGCTCGGTTCGGTTCGGCACCCGAAGGTTGGCCGTGTGTACAAGGCTATGTTGCCGAAGTCTCGGCAGGTGCATTTTGGACCGGTGAATTGCCCGCTAGCGAAGCCGTAGCAAACAACGAAGCATTGATGAGATTGGTGGAGGAAGCGAGTGATAGGACTATTTCTTATGAACAAAGCCTCGATAAGATAAAGGCTTTCTTAGATCAACTTGAAGGAAGTAGCCCCGAACATAAGCAGGAACAAGCCGCCTTACTAATAGTCGCATTGACCGACTCAATCAACGGCAAACGTGTAAAAGTATTAAAAGGAATAGACCGCTTCAGTAAACGCCAACAAATGATGATTACCCGCATAGAAGACCAAGATAACAAGATAAGGGCTATTAAAAACGGCGAAACTTCGGAGAACGGTTCGGCACTTGCAGATTTAGAGGATCGTCAAATGTGGGACATTCGTGTTTTTGAGGAGCGCGAGTTCCAGAAAAATTATCTTTGTGAACAAGCGGTTTTACTCGAACAAAGATTTTTCTTTTTAGGGCGCGATATTGTTGCTTGGCTTGAAGACAGCGAGTAATTTCCGGCGTATAAAATTTATAAGCGTGTGATACCAACAGGTTTATTGATTGGATAGCTTGTTGGGTGGTGGGTCATCGTTTGTAACCGGAGGGCACTTTATGCTTTCAAAGCCTACTAAAGCGATATTAAATGTCGGGGTTCTTATCGGCACACGATTATCGTAAAGCCAGTTATATTGTATGTTGTAGGCTTGCACTTCTCTTGCCTTCCAAGTCAGGCAGTCGTTTTCCAGAGACGGTATGTTGTGTTTATACTGCACATAATGAACTAATTCGTGTAGCAAGATACCACGCGCTTGCATGTTGTTTTGAACATCCAGCGTATTTTTAAGATATACAGTCTCGTCTTCGTTGGAAAACCAGCCTAGTACATTTCCGCACGACTCACCGTCGCAGGCCTTGGCTTCAATTTGCGTTTGCGGTACAAACCGAACTTCCGGAGCGGCGATTTGCGAATCGGTGATATACATGGCAGTATTGATATATACCATCAATGCACTGACGATTGCTTGTAGTGAAGTTAACTCCATTATTCCGATTCCTTTATGCAGCGATTACAGGCCATTGCGATTCGTATATTTTTTTTCTCGAATCTATCGCTTTGGCAAATAATACGTCATCGCTTTCGGTAGCTAGATAAGAAAAATCAAAGCTTGGATTCTCGCTGAAAGAGATATCACCTTCAACTGCAAACACGACTTCGTCAAGGCGATTTTTAATCTCCACCTTTTCAATATAGTGCGGAGGAATAAAAAGAAGTGTTTGCTGGTCTTTTTGTAGACCCGAGTAATTAGGATGTGTGATGACAAGATGAAGATCGCGCATTTTTGGATTGTTGGTCGCCTCGTCTTGTATCAGTTGCATTTTCCCCATAGTCAGTTTAGACATAGGGTCAACTTCCATCGGTGGCGCAGAACACCCGCCGGAAGCTTTAACAAAAGTCTTATTCATATAAAGTTTGCCGTCGTTGGTTTCCGAGACTACGCGGACATTACTATAAGTATTGACACGGATACGAGTTGATATATCTGCCGTACCGTTTTTCGGCGATAAAGAAAATTTGGCTGCGACCGGAGACGGGTTCTCGTCGACTATCAAATGGTGGTTTTTAATAAATTTGTCTGTTTCTTGCGGAAAGCGCGAGGCAATCGTTATCGGCACATCACCGCCGTTAGGAGGACGCTCGGGTGCTATAACCGAAATCCATTGACTTCCGTCATCCACAGGACGGTCCTGAAACAGAAAATTGCGAATATCCGTCCATGCTTGTTCTTGTTCTGCCCAGACATTTCCGAACTTAGCGGCGATACCCGTTGCAGCACTATACATTAAAAATTTGCGTCTGCTAATCATGTCGTTCTCCCTAATTATGTAAAGTGAATAAAAGCCTTTTCAAGTATACCACAAATAAATAAAACCGCCGATTGAGCCAGTAGGTCAATCGGCGTAACTTTTTACAAAACCTGAATATTGTGTCCATTAGGAATGTTACATATATCAAAATCAATCGGCGCGACCTCGTGCAGAACCTTAACATGGGTGTGTAGGGCCGGATATATCAAACAAAGCTATCGCATTCTAATAGTTTGCTACAATAACTACTCGGACCCCTCTTTTGAGTCTCGCATCCGGTAGACTTAAATAATTAATAGGGGTTTCGTGAAAATATATTTACTTTATCTTGATTAGAGGAGGAAAGATCATGTTGAATAAATACTATAAAGTTTTTATAACCCTAGTTTGTGCTTCTTTGTTATCGGTTGCCTGCATGCATTCCGACAACGAGACTATCCCGAATTTGGCCGGGGAGTGGAAAGGAGTCAATCACACTATATCCGACGCCAAAGGATATTCAGAATGGGAGAAAACAGTGACGATTAGCGAGCAGCGGGATCGTCGGTTCAAAGGCTACTTTGAATATAGCGAAGGCACTATAAACTTCTCGGGTGTGATTTTCGGTGATAACACATCTTTTGCGTGGACATCCGAAAATAGCCAAGGCTACAATGTAGGAAGAGTACTCGGAGATAATAAAATCAGTGCGTGTTATGTAGAGTCCGGAGAGCAAGCGACCGCAGGCTGTGCCGAAATGACTCGCGCCTCCATGCCTTAACGCAACAACCGAATCCGTGTGGGGCTATTGTGCAAGGGAGGGTGTTAACCCTCCCCTACACGCATCGGGTAACGCATATTAGCAATGTCGGATTTGTAATAACTGCCTTGCATAGAATACGGTTGATATTCAAAGTGCAATGATAGGGCATGAAGCGTAGAACATTTTTGAGTGTCGGGGCGAGCCTAATAATGTTGTCTATGATCGACCTAAAGCGTGGTTTTGGTTCGCCTCGACCCAAAGTCGGCATGGTCTACGATCCGTTATTTTCCGAAGATTGGCGCGTACACGACCATCCGGAATCGCCTATGCGCTACCGGTCAATAATCGACGGTTTCGAGCAAAACGACATATTGAGGCAAACTTCAAAAATAGAATTATTAGACGAAATTGAGCCTTCATTGCTGACGGTACATAATAAAAAACATATTGATACGATTAGAAAATTTTATGTTTATGCGCACGATGTTGCGTCGGCAGCGGTTGGTGCCGGATTGGCTGCTGTCGACGCAGTTTGTAGCGGTACGCACAATAGCGTTTTTTGTGCCGTACGCCCGCCGGGTCATCACGCCTTAAATACCGGCCGGGAGGAAGGCTTTTGTTTTTATAACAATGTTGCCGTCGCCGCGCGTTATGCACAAAACAAATATAAGCGTAAGAAAGTCTTAATCGTAGACTGGGATTACCATCACGGCAACGGTACGGAGGCAGTATTTTACGAGGATCCGTCGGTGCTTTTTTTCTCCACACACGATTATCGCGCTTATCCGGGAACCGGAAATCCGACCAGAGTCGGTGCCGATAAAGGCAAAGGATACAATATCAATGTGCATTTGGATTGTGGCGCAAACGATGAGGATATTATCAATGCATTCAACGACATATTGATTCCTGCTGCGCACCGCTTCAAACCCGACTTGATATTGATATCGGCAGGATTTGATAGTCGCAAAGACGATTTATTGGGTTGCTTCGACATTAGCGACGAGGGTTTTGCTCGGTTGACGCATATCGTGCGTAATCTTGCAGACGAATACTGCGACGGATGTATGGTATCATTACTGGAAGGGGGGTATAGTTTATCGGGACTGGCAAATGCCACGGTCGCACACCTGAAAGCGATGCTCGATATGTCCTGACTAACTGTGCTCGGTGCCCTTTTCATTGATATATCCGACTGCCAAACACAGCTACAATGAGGAAATAGTACCGACTTTATAACACTGATAAAGGAGTAAAGATGAGTAGTTTTTTTTCAAAGGAGCGGATTGTAGCCGAGGAAGGGTTTAATCGCTGGCGCGTGCCACCGGCATCGATTGCGATACACCTTTGCATCGGTTCGGTCTATGCGTGGAGTATTTACAATCCTGCATTGACGAAAGTCGTCGGTGTCGTCGCCAGTTCCGCCGACGATTGGACCTTAACCGAAGTCGTCTGGATTTTCACCGTTGCTATTCTGGTTTTGGGGCTTGCTGCGGCGTTTGCCGGCAAATGGCTCGAGGAAGTCGGGCCGCGCACGGTCGGTATTGTCGCCGCCTTTTGCTGGGGCGGCGGTTATGTAGTAGGCAGTCTGGGCATCTATCTGAATCAAGTATGGTTACTTTATCTCGGCTATGGCGTGATCGGGGGATGCGGTTTAGGTTTGGGTTATGTATCGCCGGTTAGTACTTTGATCCGCTGGTTTCCCGACCGGCGCGGTATGGCAACCGGAATGGCAATTATGGGTTTCGGCGGCGGCGCAATGCTGGGAACGCCCTTGAAAGAATATTTCCTTCAAAAATTTTACCGTGCACCCGAATATTTAGGCTCAATCGATAGTTTGGATTTGATTACCGAAGCCGGTAGACGTTTCGTGCAGATAGGCGGCGAATTAAAAGAAGTGGTGGTGGTCGGTGCAAACGAAGTTTCCGGCATGATCGTTCCGGGAGATCCCGGTGTCTATCTACTCGGCACAGGTTCGGTCGGTGCATGGCAGACATTTTTATTTATCGGTTTAATTTATTTTATTGTGATGCTGATCGCAGCGTTGAGCTATCGTATTCCGCGCGAGGGTTGGACTCCCGAAGGTTGGACACCACCGAGTAAATCCGTTTCCGATAAGAAAATGATAACGCAAGGCAATGTGGACATAGACCAGGCATTGAAGACACCACAATTCTATCAACTATGGATCGTCTTATGTTTCAATGTCACCGCCGGTATCGGTGTTATCGGCGTTGCCAAGACGATGATTACCGACATCTTCGGTTCCGCTTTGCCGGGCATAGTAGACGGTGCTTTTGCCGCAACCTATGTCTTGATGATCAGCGTGTTTAATATGATCGGCAGAGTATTGTGGGCAGGTTCGTCCGATTTTATCGGACGCAAGAATACCTATTGGATATTTTTTGTCGGAGGTATATTACTTTATTTGTCTATCCCGTTTGCCGCACAACAAGTGAGTGTTCATCCTACGGTATTTTGGTTGGTATTTTTCTATGCGGCAACGATGATTATATTCACCTTCTACGGCGGTGGTTTCGCAACCATTCCCGCCTACTTGGCGGATATTTTCGGCACCCATCATGTCGGTGGCATCCACGGTAGACTACTAACCTCATGGAGCACCGCCGGCGTATTAGGGCCGCTTGCTATTACCACTTTGCGGCAAAACTCACTCAGCAATTCAATTCACGAGTTGGCTGCCAAAGTGGATCCGGCAAAATTTGCCGAAACCTTCGGGGCAGGAATTGATAAACTGGACTTATTGATTGAAAAAAAGACCGTAACGCTCGCCAAGTTGCTCGAAATCTCGCCGCCGGGAACCGTGGACCCCACACCCAGCCTATATAATACGACGATGTATTTGATGGCGTTTCTGCTACTTCTAGCATTGATATCAAATGCGCTTATGAAGCCGGTGCATCCCAAGCATCACATCAATGACGGGAAAACATAGGGTATACTAATGAGTTTGTTTTGGTTCAATACACGATAATTTACGAGGAGAAAAAACGATATGATGTTTATCAATAGCAAAGAACAACTTAAAAATATCTGCCGTTGCTTGATAGCGAACCGCGGATTACTCATCGCAATATTTGCAGCCGGCGTACTGAGTTCACCGGCGGTTTCCGATGACCTTGCAAAAGGCGAAAAAACTTTTATCAAGTGCAAAGTATGTCACGCGGTGGAGAAGGATGTAAGCAAAATAGGTCCTAGCTTGCATGGTGTCTTCGGACGCAAAGCGGGAAGTTTGGAAAGTTTTCCGAACTATTCCGATGCAATCAAATCGACCGATATAGTTTGGGGAGATGAGACCATACGCGAATTCGTAAAGGCACCGCGCACTTATATCGCCGGTACAAAAATGATTTTTATAGGTATCAAAGACGATAAGGTGATAGATGACTTATTGGCTTATCTAAAATCGGTCACAGGTGCCGAAACCGGTTCCGAGACTTCCGATACCGAGACCTCGGATGCCGGCTCCGCCGCCGAGATGTCTCCGACCGAAGCGACTGTAGAATAGTTTTTTATTACTTAAAGTTAATTCCCCTCCTGTGGAGGGGTGGCAGGCGCAATAGAACCGCCGTTTGTTGCAAATAATCGTTCCTTGTTGCAGTAGCACAAGGAACATCACCTTATACAAGATTCAGCTATTTATGGCTGTTAGAAATAATACGAATAGCAAAGACAAACGGCGTGACATTGTGCAGAACCATAGCATATATACAAAATGTATGCCTTTTCATGGGGTGGTTGCTAAGGGTCTGTACAAGGTGCAGTGTCGGTACATTCCCCTCCTTCGGAGGGGTGGCAGGCGTAGCCTGACGGGGTGGTTGTGTGGTATCTGTACCAGTTAATTCCCTCCCTGATTTTTTCATTAACAACCCTCCATGTATTCGTTTTTAAGAGACACATAAATCTCTGCCGAATAAACAAGAAACTCTCTGTCCATTGCGCTGAGTTTACGGATTTTCTTTATCGGCGAACCCAACCATAAATAACCTCCCTCGATTATTTTGCCCGGTGGTACCAAGCTGTTGGCACCTATCATCGCCTCACTGCAAACTACGGCACCGTCTAAAACCGTGCTACCCATACCGATCAACGAAGTATCTTCTACAGTACAAGCATGCAATATGCAGCGATGTCCTACCGTGACCTCGTTGCCTATCGTCAAATGATAGCCGTCGGGAACATAAGAACTTTGATTGACGATATGCAAAACACTACCGTCTTGTATGTTAGTACGATTGCCTATCGTGATAGTCATATCCATATCACCGCGCACCACGCTTGCATGCCACACCGAACTGTCTTCTCCGATAACGACATCGCCGATGATATCGGCACTTTCGGCGATATACGAGGACTCGGAAATGCGCGGATAAATATTCTTATAAGGTCTTATAGGCATAATATTGTGCTAATAGCATTGATATAGGTCTACCGTTTGCGGCGTGTGCCCAACACACCGCGGCGGGGGTCGTAACCGTACACCGCCATCGTCATGAATAGTACGGCAACACCTACAACGATTAGGAAAGCCTGAGTGTTGAACTCCGAGTAAAGTGAAAAGCGGATCAATTCGACGATATGGGTGAACGGGTTGTATAAACAAATATCGTGCAGTAGCACGCTGGACTCCTTGATGCGCCACAAAGGATAAAGTGCCGAAGAGGCAAAAAACATCGGGAATATAACGAAATTCATAATTCCGGCAAAGTTTTCCAACTGTTTGATCACCGACGATATGAATAACCCGATGGCACTCAACATAAACCCGGTCAGCAGCAATGTCGGCAGCAGTGTTAAATAACCTAAAGTGGGCGGGCGTATTTCCCAGAACCAGGCGATTGCAAGAAACACATAAACCTGTAGTATCGAGATGACGGTGCCTGCCAATAATTTATTGACCAACAAAAACCAACGCGGTGCCGGGCTAGTCAGTAGAATTCTCATGCTACCCATCTCGCGATCGTAGACCATAGACAAAGAAGTTTGCATCCCACTGAACAACTGAATCATACCGATTAATCCGGGCGTAATGTATTCCTCGTAAAGCACATAGGTTTGATAGGGTGGAATAATAGATACACCCAATACCGAGCGAAAGCCGGCAGCGAATATGAACAGCCACACCAAGGGACGTACCAACGCAGCCACAAAGCGTTCGCGTTGTTGCAGGAAGCGTAATATTTCGCGCTCGACGATGCCCAAGAAAAAATAAAAATAGCTAAGTAGCGTTAATTTTGCAGCACTTTGATTCATCGCTATCCTATAGAAGTTCGGCTAATTTTTTTCTCATCGCAATGGCTTCGTCGGTGTCGGTGAGTTGTTCGGCACTGCCGCGCAGCGCGATACTACCTTTTTTGAGTATCAACATGCGGTCGTCGGCTTGAACCTCGTCGAGCAGATGCGTAGTCCATAATACCGACAAACCTTCGCTGCACATTTTGCGTACATGCTTGATAATCAGTTCACGGCTCTGCACATCCAAACCCACGGTGGGTTCGTCTAAAATCAGTAATTTGGGTTTGTTGATTAGGGCGCGTGCAATTTCTACGCGTCTCACTTGTCCGCCGCTGAGATACCTGATTTTGGTGTCCATTCGATCGGTCATTCCGATACGCTCAAGTTCTCGGGTAGCGCGCGCCATGCCTTCCTTCGACGACAAACCGTACAAATGCGCCGAGTACTTAAGATTTTGGCGTACGCTTAGATCCATGTCCAGAGAGCGTTGCTGAAAGACCACACCGAGTTGCAATAAGGCTTTGGATGGTTTTTTGTGCATCGCACAACCGCAGATAGAAATTTGCCCACGACGGCTATGGTAAAGACCGGTAATCAGAGAAAATAATGTTGTCTTCCCGGCACCGTTGGGACCTAATAGTATGGTGAATTGACCGGCGGAAACCGAGAAGCTAATCGCATCGAGTGCCTTGATTGTTCCGTAGTTATAGCTAACTCCGTCAACTTTTAGAATTTCTTGCAAAGACAATGTATCACCACTAATTCAAATTATAGAAACACGGCGCACCATGAAGCACGCATAAGATATTATTTCATAAGCAAGCTATTATACATAACTCAAAGTACCGTTCGGAATAACCACAACCGCTCGCGTGCAGATACGCTGGGGCCGTTGAAAAAGTACTGTGTTTGCACAATTGCAACCGCTTTGCGCCACATAATTATCCAACCCACCTGTAGGGGCAGACCTGTGTGTCTGCCCTTAAGTACCGTTCTGCACGATACCAACCGCTTGCGCCATATGGTTTTGGTTTCCATAAATCGGGTGGATTAATGTATAAATCTTGCAGATATGACACAACCACCCCGTCAGGCTTCGCCTGCCACCCCTCCGAAGGAGGGGAATGGACCACCCCGTCAGGCTGCGCCTGCCACCCCTCCACAGGAGGGGAATGTACCGATACCATACTGGTACAGATCCGATGCGACCACCCCGTGAAAAGGCTTACATTTTGTACCATTAAAGTTTTGCACAACGTTACGCCGATTGACCTACTGGCTCAATCGGCGATTCTATGCAACAAACGGCGGTTCTGCTGGTTCCAATCAGCTGTCTTTGATTGCTACACCCCAAGGATAACTTCCGACCGCTATAGATTTTATTACCTTTTGGCTTTCAATATCTATAACCGAGATATCGTTGCTGACACCGTTCGTCGTATACACTCTGGTTTCGTCGGCATTGAAATCCAACTGCCAGACCCGTCTGCCGACCAATAGATATTTCTCCACTTCAAGGTTTTGTACATCTACTACGGCAACACGGCTCGCAGGTCCTAGTGCCACGAATGCGTACTTGTCGTCATCGGTGATGCGCACGCCGACCGGCTGTATTTCTTCTTTCTTCAGACCGGGGATCGAAAATTCAATGTCCTTTATTATTTTAGGGTTCTTTGCGTCGATCACGCTGACCGTGCTGCCGAGTTCGGCCGACACCCAGACCTGCTTGCCGTCGTGTGTGAATTCGGCAAAACGCGGGCGTGTTCCGACCAGCACATTAGCAGTCAATTCGCGGCTTCCGACATCCAGAAAGTGTGCCATATTGCTCGTCTCCGATGTAACAACAACTGTTTTGCCGTCGGGACTAACGCCCACACCTTCGGGCTCCTCACCGACCTCTATTTCCGCAACGATTTTTCTCGCTGCGATATCAACGATCGAAACTTTGGCATCATCCTCGTTGGCAACATAGATCGTCGTGTTGTCCGGAGAAATTGCCATCAGTTCGGGATCGGGGCCGGAAGGCAAATTGCCGATTATTTCATGGGTAGCCAAATCAAGTATTTGGATTGTATCGTCGTCGCTTGCACAGATATAAAGAAACTTTTGCTCTCTACCCATGATAAGCCCACGCGGCCGTTGCCCAACCTTGACGGTTTTAATCACTTCTAGTGATTCACCGTCGATAATACTGAGCGTATTATCCTTTTCGTTGGAAACATAAATCGTTTCGGCAAACAAAAGTGGACTACACATGATAAGCGTAAAAAATACCATCCGCTTCAGATTACTTAAAAAATAAGACATTTTATTACCTCCTGTCATCGTTTAACTTCATTGAGTTTACACTCTACTTCGTAGTCATCAAAACCCATTGTATCCAACTGGGATCTTTGATGAAGAAACTGGTTTTGAGGGGAAACCGAAACTAGTGAAGTCGGCGACACCAGTAATATCGGCTGGCGTAGTTGTTGGTTCCAAGGGCGGAATGTCATCGGTTGTCCCTTATATCCCGCTAATTCGAATTTGTCGCTGATGATATACGCTGCTATATCGTTGCTGTCTACCGATTGCGAGCGAGTGACGGCTTCGCTTATGCTGCGTATTGCCGACCATACACCGTAATCTTTTTCCGACATATAGCGTTCAAAGTTGTTGTGAAAACGTTTTTGTATTTGTGCCGCCCCCCACTGTTCGTGCGCTCTGTGCCAAGCGACCGGCATCAATCCTTGCGAACCTACCACCACCGAAGGTTTCCAAGTCCGATACATCAGGTATTCGCCGAATTCTCCGACCATATCGGCAACGACCAGCACATCGTAGTCCGGTGCATCTTGAGTAAAGACCGGCACGGTGGAAGCTGCGGTGCGGCGCATATCGGCGGTATCAAAGTCCCATTTTTTCTCGGCCACGATTTTTCCACCGAACTTTTTCGCTGCGCGCCGCAATGCTGCCGCAAAACCGGCATCCGATTTTCTCTTCCCTTCTATCAAAAACCATCTGTTCCATTTTTTCACGATTAGATATTGAGCGAGTGCGTCGGCGCGCATCGCATGACTCGGTGTGAAGTGAAAGATATTTTTTCGGCATTGTTCGGTGCGTAGAAAATCGTCGTCTGCGTCGATATTATAAAACCACGATTGTTTGCCTTGTTCCGAATCGGCCGTGGCAAGCAACTCTTCGGCATCCAGATTGACGACGAAATGTCGTATGCCTTGCTTGAATAAATCGTCCAAAGCTTTTGCCGGATCGTCGTTCTCCCCGAGGATGGCCGATTTGAGCGTGTAGTTATGACCTAAGAATTTTCCGGTCGTATTGCTATCTTTTATACCTTGCATACCACCGAGCAGACCGTCATCTTCGGGCGGTAGTTCTATATTGGACATTTTGGGCAATACTTCGGTCTCTTTTTTGATATAGGCAATGTCAATATTTTTGACGGTTTGTTGGGCAATCGCCGTTGCGGTAAATCCGAATAGGCAAATCATCGCAAGGACATATTGCATCAGCCACCGTGGATATTGAGGCTGTGATAAGAAGGGTTTGTTGTGACGCATGGTAGTATCCTAAATATTTAGAGAGGGGACATAACTTGCTTACAATTCAAATTCTAAGCCGATGCCGGCCCATGTTTGATCGTCATATTCTCCTTCTGCATCCTCGTTGTTGCGTTCGCGGCGGAGATTTTCCTCGGCAAAGGAGTGTGTAGCATACGCCCCCAAACTAACCGAGTCGGTCAACGGTACGGTGACCGCTAAACCAATAAGTATGTTGTTTAGTCCGTCGTATTCATCGGTAACATAACCGAAATCAATCAAGGCACCTACATAAGGTTCTATGCTGAAACGCTCCATCTCTATTTCTCTTGCCAGTTCAACTTCAACCATACCACCGTCCGCTTCTGTAGAGTATGTATAAGACAAGTCCGGATTAATCTCAAAGGGCAAACATCCGTCGCATGAGAGGCTTAGGAAAAACTCGTGATCGTTAGGTTCTTCCTCTTCTTCGTCTTCATCCATGTCACCGTCACCGTTCCCGTTCTCTTCCTCCTCGTCTCCTTCATCCTCATATACCCAGGTATAGCCGAGTGTCATGCTGTAGTCATTCCACTCCCACTCCTTACCTACGGTTAACTCGGATTCGCGAAAACTGCCCGACTCTCCTAGTTCTAGAACTACTAACTCGGCTCCGATAAAGAAACTCGGCACTTCAAAATCTCCGATTTCCAATCCTTCAAATTCAACCTCAAGCTCCGGTGTGAATACGGCGCGCCCCGGCACCTCAACGATACCTTCTTCTACAAATCTGTTGCTAAAAAATAATTCTAACTCGGCGGAAATACCCTCTTCGTCATCGTCGTCATGATTGTCTGCATGAACGAACGAACTAAAACTAAGAACGATGAGAGACAAGCCGACACATAAAAGATAAAGTAATCTTTTCTTGAAATTAAACATCTTAGACTCCTCAAAAATTAAAAAATGTGCGTGACTATGTGCATAAATATGACATGACAATTGAACTTCGTAGCATAGCATATATAGCCGTGTAGTATAACAATCAATTAAGGCATGGAACAAGCGATAACGCAAAAAAAACAAAAAAAACGATATATAAAATAAATTATGATTTTGCGCGAATAAAGGGTGATATCTGCACAATCACCAGCTAAAAACTCTAAATAGAGTAACCCCTCGGATGATTATCAATCTATCGCTATCGGTTCATGCTACAATTTAAGTTTCTAATCTGAAAGGCATACCATAAATGATAGATAACAAACTCAATTATCCGCATTTACTATTGTTGCAGTGGCTTATTTTCATTTTTGTTTTAACATTCTTTACATGGTTGGCGTGGCAGCAAGGCGTAATACAAGATGTTCTAAAAACGGATCCGACCAGACTCTCTTTGATAATCATGCTGATTTTTATCGTCGGCACTATCCATTGTGCGATACGCAGTGTGTTCTTGTCGCGACAATTAAACGAATTAGGAAAAATCATCAACGCACCGGGCAAATTACATTTTGCCGATAACCGCTTATATTTTGATAATCAAGTGCTAGCTTCGTCGTTGATAGCCGATTATTTGGTCGGCGTTTTTCGTTACCGCCAATCGTTGGCCGATCAAGCCGGCGCGCAGCAAGCATCCAAACTTGACGAAGTATTAAGCGAGCACGCCAACGGCTCGCACGAAAGCGGGTGGTTTTTTTCGCAGTTGTTGATCAAGCTGGGATTGCTGGGAACCGTCATTGGTTTTATACTCATGCTGAAATCGCTATCTAGTTCGTCGTTGTCCGATGTTTCGCAAGTTTATGTGTTATTCGGTGATATGGCACAAGGTATGAGAGTAGCACTCAACACCACATTAACCGGGTTGCTCGGTGCGATGTTGCTCGGGCTGCAATATCTGATGTTGGATCGTGGTGCCGATCGCTTGTTATCCGGTGTAACCCATTTCGCCGAGACTTACCCCGAGACGACCGAGTAAAAATTCTTTTCCCAGATACGATGGCTTTTAAGCGACAGGCACGAACCGCACTTGCGATGGATCCTTTCACCGATTTACTATTCAATGTGTTGCTGGTGTTTACTTTTTTATTTATGGTTGCAATTATTTTTTTAAATCCGACATCCAAGGACGGCAATGTAGAATTAAAAGCCGAATATATTATTACGGTCAAATGGCCCGATCAAAGTCCGGACGATGTCGATACATGGGTAGAGGATCCGCAAGGACATCTTGTTTGGTTTAATAATAACGAGGCTGGTTTTATGCATTTAGATCGCGACGATCGCGGCACGAGCAACGATACGATAATGGTTGACGGCAAAGCAGTCGTCAATCCCTTGAATCAAGAAATAGTAACGCTCAGAAAACCGATCCCGGGCGAATACACCGTCAACCTACATTACTATAAATCCAATACCAAGAAGCCGGTAACCGCCGAGGTGACCGTGTCTAAGGTGAACCCGTGGCTTGAAATCGTCTACTACGGTGAAGTACTACTGGAGGCAACCAACTCGGAACGCACCGCAGTACGGTTCAGCGTCAAAGAAGACGGCAGCGTAGGCGAAATCAATACGCTACCGAAGTCTTTGGTTACCGTGGAGCCGATATGAGTGCCGCGCTTATCGCAATCGTCACCGCTTATGTTGCGCTTGCGGTTTTGCTGCTGGGGTTATGTCTTTATTCGAGATGGCCGGTATGGGTTAAGGGAGGCGCGATCGTCTTGACCGGCTTTTTTTATTATGCAACCTATTTCTCTTTGCAGGGCTTGCTCGGGTGGCCGACACAAACCGATTTGCCCGTTGAATTTATTTTATTGGCAGGCAAAGTAGAAGAACCCGCAGAAAAAAATAAAGACGGCGGTGCAGTCTATCTGTGGGCATTGCCGTTGGATGAAGAGAAAATCAAAGGTATGCCTCGCGCGTATAGAATGCCGTATTCCAAGTCTCTGCACAATAAAGTCGCCGCAGCCAATAAGAGGTTGCGCCGCGGTATCCCTCAAGTCGGCAAGCTCAAGAATGTCATCGTGCCGCAGCCGGGCATGGGTCGGACTTTGCTTGTGGAGCCTACACAACGCATTGACATTTACGACTTTCCCGACCCCGAATTGCCCGACAAATGAATACCACGATGCTGTTTAGAATTTGTACGGTTGCGGTTGTTGCCGCGTGTATGGTTGCCTGCGACCGTGGCAAAGAAATGACTAGCAGCTATTTTCCGTTGCAACAGGAATTGGAATGGAACTATCTGGTTGTGAGTGAAACCCCTTATGATCGCAACGAAAGCGAACTGAAAATTGACAACGCCGGAATTTGGGAAGATAAAAATAAGCAGTACCATGTCCGTAGAACGAATACCGGAAACTACTACTATATACAAGACCGCAACGACGGCATTGTGCGAGCGACAAAACGGACAATCGTCGAGGCTTACCCGCGTCTGGGCGTTGCCGAGCGTTATATAATCAAATATCCCGTGCAAGCAGGCACGCAGTGGTCGCATAAGGCCAAGCCTTATCTACTCGCTCGGCATACCCCTACCAGCAACGAACTCAAACAGATCGTCAATTACACAATGGATTGGGAGATCGTCGGCAACGACGCAAAGATATCGGTGCCTGCGGGTGAATTTGAAAATTGTCTTCATATTCAAGGTAAGGCTTTGGTTGAGGTGCCCCGATCTCTGGGTGTTGCCACGGACGAAGTTTGGTTTGAAACCAATGAATGGTACGCACCGAATGTGGGGTTGATAAAACTCGTCCATGAAGAGAAAGCGTATTCCGACCAAGCATACGGTGGTTCCATATCGCTGGTTTTAATGTCTTTTAACGATTGAGAGGTTTGATATGAAAAAAACACTTTACCGTGCCATAAACTATATAGTTTTGATGTTTGCTATGGCTTTCGGCACGCTTGCCGATGCCGGCGATTTGAGTATTGAGAAAGCAAAGCAATATCTGGCCGACTCCTTTCCCAACGCCGAGATTGACAGCCTAAAACCGGCGGCAATGCCCGGTGTCTACGAGATCGTCATTGCAGGTGGCGTTTACTATTTGACCGAAGACGGAAAGTTTTTACTCGCCGGCTCGTTGTACGATCTAGAAAGCGGTAAAGACCTCACCAAGCAGGCTAAGAACGAATTAAGGAGCAACATCGTTACGAAGCTCGCCGAGCGAGAGGCGATCACTTACGCACCGGCGGACTATCAATACACACTGAATGTATTCAGCGATGTAGAATGTCCTTCGTGCCGCAATTTTCACAGTCAAATAGATCAAGTCAATGCGCTCGGTATACGCGTGCGCTATTTTCTAACCCCGTTTCTCGGAGATACGGCATACCGGAAAGCAACCAGTGTTTGGTGTGCCGATGATCGCCCGACGGCATTGAACCAAGCCAAACTCGGTATGACCGTAGAGGATAAACAATGCGACAACCCGTTGGACGAGAATCTTCGTGTGGCAGAGCTGCTCGGCATCAAAGGCACGCCTTCCTTTCTGCTCGAGAACGGTGCATTGCTACAAGGTTATCGTACGCCCAAAGTGCTACTCGATGAAATCAAAAAATAAAATCAACATATCGGTGATAGCGTAAATTACGTTATTGCGTATGCCCCCCATAACAGCGATGAATATTAAAAAATTCCCGTTTATTCCGATTGCTTCGGTGGCAGCACTCATCACTATATGGTGGCTGGGTTCTTTAGGTTTAGGCAGGGATTCATTGCCGACCCCGCTGGATGTACTGACAGTCATAACCCGATACACGGAAAGCGGTGAATTATTCGTCCATATCGGCATCACGCTATGGCGCGTGATTGCCAGCTTCACACTTGCCATCGTCATAGGTATGACGATCGGATTGCTGATGGGTGCTTCAATGAGAGCGAACGAAATACTCGATCCGTGGTTGTTGTTTTTTCTCAATCTACCGGCATTGGTCGTCATCATCCTCGCCTATATCTGGTTGGGGTTGACCGAAGTCGCCGCAGTACTTGCGGTTGCCGTCAATAAAATACCCAATGTCGTCGTGACTTTACGCGAAGGCGCACGCGCTATGGATAGCGGTTTGCAAAATATGGCACTCGTATTTCAATTCGGCTGGTGGAAAAAACTACGCCATGTCGTCATGCCGCAGTTGGCACCCTATATCGCGGCGGCAACGCGCTCGGGTATCTCGTTGATCTGGAAGATCGTGTTGGTGGTGGAACTGCTCGGGCGCAGCGACGGTGTGGGTTTTCAACTGCATCTGCAATTTCAGTTATTCAATATCGCCGGGATTATGGCGTGGGGTTTAACCTTTGTTATTATTATGCAGTTCGTGGAGTTGTTTTTGGTGCAACCCTTCGAACGATATGTCAACCGATGGCGCAAATGATGTCCACGCCATTGCTCTCGGTTAAGGTCGATAAAAAGGATTTTATGCGCCACGACGGAAAACGAATTTCGGTGCTGCGCAATGTTGCGTTCACCATTCCGGATCACGAATTGATTGTCATCACCGGTCCGTCGGGTTGTGGAAAAACAACACTGCTCAATCTTATCGCCGGACTCGATGCCGACTACCACGGACACATTGAACTACCGCCGAATCCCGACGGTGAGTTGCCGCTGTCTTATGTATTCCAGAGACCTTGCTTATTACCGTGGCGCACATTAAAAGAAAACATCATGCTGGCTTTGCCCTCGCCACAACACAGCGAAGCAGAAGTTACATCGCTATTGGAAAAAATGGGCATAGCCGACGCCGCCGATAGTTATCCGAATGCACTGTCTTTAGGTATGGCACGGCGCACCGCCCTGGCACGCGCATTTGCGGTAAAAGCACCGTTGCTATTGATGGACGAAGCATTTTCATCCATAGACGAACTCACCTCGCAGCGGTTGCGAGAATTGCTTTTGTCGCAACTGGAAATCTCATCGCGTATCGTCATTTTCTTGACGCACAACCTGCGCGAAGCATTATTCTTGGGCGATCGTCTGCTGGTCATGTCTAAACGGCCGTCCACCGTGGTTGCCGATCTATCGTTGCCGGGAACGCGTGGCCGCCCGCCTGCCGAAGTTGAGTCATTGCATAAAGAAATTTTAGACCAATTCCCGAACATACTCGGATAATAAAACTTTATCTATTGTATTGATAAATATAATTATTAGTATTTGTTGTTTTTTAGCAACAGTTTTGTATCATTTTTGTATCATTACATATTTACTTGCTTTATACTACAGGGCATCTAATTATTTAGATGTGTTAGTGGCTTGATTTCAAGCCTAATATTTAATCAGATTAATAACCCTCGGGAGGATAAAATGAAATATCTCAAAAAACTAACAGTAACTATGATTAGCTGTTTACTCTTTACAATACCCACATCTGCATTCGCCGATGCATTTGAAGGTTTATCGATGATGCGCATGGGCGCATGGGAGGTTGACTTCAGCGGTAACGTAAATGCTTTTGCCACCATAGGCGAATGTGATCCGCAAATAGAAGGTACTTTAGTCGGAGGCGGTTTAGCCTGTCTAGGAAACGCTAACGACGAAGATTACACCGATGTCAGAGATGGTCTATTGCCGTCATGGTTCAACTTCACCGCTGCGACGGTCACCGATAGCGGCATCAGAACCGCCGTTCATCTCAGTTTCCAGCCTGGTACCAGTACTGGGCCTAGTGGTATAGGTATTAATAGAGATGGTGCTCTAGGTCAAAATGATGTTAACTTCCGCCAAGTCTTCTTGACTTTCGGCACCGAACAATGGGGCACGATCAAGTTGGGACGCGATCTGGGTGTCTTCGGCAGCGATGCAATCCTAGAAGATATGACGCTGCTTGGTGTCGGGTCGGGTGCAAATCTTGATGGCCACACTACGCTAGGTCGTATTGGTGTCGGTTATTTGTATGCCGACTGGAAAGCCCAAGTCCAATATACCTCGCCGAACATGAACGGTTTTACATTCACTGGGGCGATCGTTGATCCTTGGGAAGCAGGTACGCTTGCTGGTGCTCAATATAGCCGCGTTGGTGCTCAAACTCAAGAAGATGATACCTATGGTATTGAAGCCAAGCTCAACTACAACTATGCGCTGGGTGACACTTCGGTGAAATTCTGGGCAGGCTATATCCGCCAAGATTTAGACTTTGAGGACGGCAACGATGCCGAAGCCGATGGTTATGATATCGGTGTCAAGTGGGGCCACGGCAGCTTTGATGTCGTCGGCTACTACTACGACGGCGAAGGCATCGGCACCACCGGTTTTCTGTTGGATGGCTTGGATGCCGACGGCAACGAGCGCGACTCGGACGGTTTTTATATCCAAGGTCGCTACCGTATGCCTACCGGAACCCTGCTCGGAGTCAGCTACGGCGAAAGTTCGCTGGACGAAACCGCTTATGACCGGACACAGAAAAACATGGATAGAGCGAGAATAGCAGCCCTTACACCAACAGCAATAGCAGCAGACCCTACTCTCACCAACCCCACATATAACTTGGTTGATACCAACGAATCTGTGGTAGTCGGTCTTTATCATCCGATAGGTGAAGCGTTAAATTTAGTGCTTGAATACACCGATACCGAAGCCGAATCGCATAGCGGCATCACCAACGAGGAAACAACATTGGCAATCGGTGCCATTATGTTCTTTTAAGTACAACAATATCCTTCATATATACTCGTAATGCTGTTGCCGGCTTATCACCGGCAACAGCCTTTCTTAAAAACACTCCCCCTAAGGGCGGACATGCAAGTCCGCCCCTACGGAGGGGTGTTAGGCGTAGCGTATCTGCACAAGTATAGTGTCAGTACATTCCCCTCCTTCGGAGGGGTGGCCTATGCATTTTGCAATGCATGCGTTTAGCAGTAATGTTGAGGTTCTGAACAAAGTCACGCCGATTGACCTACTGGTTCAATCGGCAGTTCTATTCAGCCTGACGGGGTGGTCTCCAACCGCTTGCGCCATTTGGTTTTGGTTTCCATAAACTGCGATGAATAAATGTATAAATCATGCAGGCGCAACGCGTTACAGGCGGACAGATATATTAAACCGCAGCTTATTTGATATAAGATAAACGCTTAGGTAGATGCAGTGCCTAGGAAGTCGGAGGAGACACGCTGCAGGACGGACAAGGCATTAAAGCCTGGTTGCATGAAAAGCACTCCTCCGGCGTTATGACTATAGAGCTCGAAAGGCATCTTGGGACTTTAGATCTCGTATTTATCTGTTTGAGCGGCGTAGTCATACTTTCCTAGACTTTGCTTGCTACCTATTATTTCATTAACTCAACAACCCATATGGAGAACATTATTATGGAAAACAAACAACCCGTCACAATTGGCGTTGATGTCTCTAAAGAGACTTTAGAAACAGCTCTATTATTCACCGATAATAGTTTTGCCGAGCAGCAATTCAGTAATGATGCCAAAGGCATTAAACAACTGTTATCTTGGGCTACCGAGCATGGTGCGCAACAGTGTCGCCTCTGCGTTGAGGCAACCGGCGGTTTTGAGCTAGACCTGTGCATGGAAAGCTATGACCAACATCCCATCACGATTGTGCCACCTGTACAGGTCGCGAGCTACCGCAAAACGCTGGGTATGCGTAATAAAACCGATGGCGTTGATGCGCAACTCATCGCACGCTTCGCATTTGCAGTCGGTGATATTCAAGACTGGGAACAGCCTACCGAAGCAGTATTCGCCTTGAGAGATACACTGAAATGGCGCCGGCAATTAACCAAGTCCCATACGCAGTTAAGCAACTGTGCAAAGACGCTGCGCAGTATGCAGCTCAAAAAGAAGGCAGCTGCAGAACTCGCTCACCTCCAGAAGCAAATCCATGAGTGTGACGCCTTACTTTACGAAATCATCGCTGAAGACGAACAACTCACACAGCAGTATCAATTGCTCTGCTCTATTACTGGAATCGGAACTCAAACCGCAGCCACCCTATGTGCAGCTTTTGATGATAATACGTTTCAACACCCAAAGCAACTTGCCGCCTATATCGGCATCACTCCGATGCGCAAGCAATCCGGCAACTACGAGGCGAAGGCGCACATCTCTAAAATTGGCGATGCACACCTGCGCACCGCACTATTTATGGCGGCACTCTCGGCTCGGGTTCATAACCCAATCGTCCGTGCGTTCGCCGACCAGTTAAGCCGGCGGCGTCCGGATTTAACCAAAAAGCAGGTTATTGTTGCTTGCGCCCATAAACTGACGCGTATCATTTACGGAATACTCAAGCACAAGAAACCGTTTGACCCGAATTATTGTTGCGTATCTGCGTCCTAAATTGATACTCAGAAGAGAAGATAGAAAAAGATAAAAAACGAATAAAATAACTTGACTTTGAATAAGGCATCATGCAAGTCCGCCCCTACAATTGGTTTGCGTAATTAGGGGGCGCACAGCGGTTGGATTTTTGCGCTGCCAATACTTTTACAACAGCCCCGTAGTTTAATGCTAAAATGGCGTAATGCTTTCATACCACACATTCTATAAAATCATCGTTTATGTATCGGTAATCCTTGCGATACCGATAGGTGCATACGCTCAAGTCGGGCAATGGCAGGAGGGTGAGTTTGTCAAACTCGTGGCACGCGACGGTACTCCCGGAATTAGTAATAACCACCCGCTTAAAATTAACCCGCAAACACTTACCGCCGTCCTCGCCGAAATAAAAATTTTGCCTAAAAAGGCGTCCGACGACGACGAAGTACCGGAACTGCTGTTCTCAAAATCAAAAACCGAATCTTTGGGAATCAAACTGAGCGAAGCCTTCGGCAAAGCACGCCCGGACGAGGACATCGCTTTTCAGGTAATGGAAGTATCGCCGCTACTCGGCAAACTCATCAGCAAACCGGTTTATACCACCGGGCGTATGTTCTGGAGAAATAAGCGGTTGCAAATAGTCTTCGGGTCTATACAACGAGGCATCGCCAAGCGTAAGTTATTGGGGCAAGATGCCGGCGTTATCAACCCACCGAAAATCGGTAGCCGTGAGCGTGTGATTGATTCCGATTATAAGCCTGCGCTATTTCCCGGCACTCGCTACGCAGAAACTCGAAGCGGCACCGTGCGTAGCGACTGGCTTATGATAGACCCGCGCGAAACCTTGCGCGCACTTTCCGATGCCAAAGAGCAAACCGAGATGCAAACCGAGAACGAGCGCAAAGCGAAACCCGACAACTCCGTCGAGGCGCGTCTCAGATATCTGAAAGGCTTGCGAGAACGGGATTTGATATCCGAAGAAAATTACCGATACAAAGTGCGCCAAATTTTGGATAAACTTTAGTGTTTATCCGACGACAAAATTCAAATCGGATATTACCCGATAGAATGATTAGATCAACTTA
This sequence comes from uncultured candidatus Poriferisulfidus sp., assembly GCA_965215125.1. Lineage (GTDB taxonomy): Bacteria > Pseudomonadota > Gammaproteobacteria > Poriferisulfidales > Oxydemutatoraceae > SP5GCR1. The sequence goes on from OZ244052.1 coordinate 911,847, forward strand.
ATACAAAGGAGGAAACCCTCATGCCGAACGACTTTTACAACGAAAAAAATCATGGAAGCTATGAGATTTTTAATCTCGGTGATTTTGAATTACAACGCGGTGGGTCCTTGCCGAATTGCAAACTCGCTTATGCAACGGCGGGTGAACTCGCCGACACAAAAGACAATGCGATACTCTTTCCGGTGATGTTCTCCGGAACCAGCGGTAGCCTGCAGCATTATATAGGCGAAGGGCTGGCACTCGATCCTAAAAAATACTTCATCATTATCCCCAACCAACTCGGCAACGGGCTTTCCAGTTCCCCCAACAATAGCGAGGCACCGTTCGATGCAGGCTCGTTTCCACCGCTGGATATCGCCGACGATGTACGGGCGCAACACCGCTTGCTCGGCGAACACTTCGGCATCACCGAACTACAACTGGTTGTCGGCTGGTCTATGGGAGCACAGCAGACTTATGAATGGGCAGTGCGCTATCCGGAGATGGTACGCCGCGCCGCTCCGATTGCCGGCACCGCCAAGGTGACTCCGCACGACGCACTTTATGTGGATACCTTTTGTGAGGCACTCAAATCCGATCCGGTTTGGAACAACGGGAATTACGGGGACGATGTCGTCAAAGACGGTTTGCAACTTTTGGCTCGGGTATTCGCACTGATGGGTGTATGCCCCGAATTCTACAAGCAGCAACTGTGGCAAAAGATAGACATTAAATCTATGGACGAATTTCTGAGCGGCTTTTGGGAAAAATGGTTTGCACCGATGGACCCCAATGTGCTGTTGTGCATGGCGGACAAATGGAAAAACGGCGATGTGAGTATCCCGTACGACGGCGATTTGAATAAAGCCTTGCAGCGTATTACCGCCCGCACAACCGTTATCGCTTTTTCCGAAGATATGTTTATACCCGAACAAGATTGCCGTGCCGAACAAGCGATGATACCCAACTCTAAAATAGAGGTGCTGGATAGCCTATGGGGGCATTTCACGACCTTAGGTTTATTCGAAGAGGACTTTAAGCGTATCAACGAGATACTCGGCGACCTATTGGCTCAATCGGCGTAACATTGTGCAGAACTCTGATGCATAGTACAAAATGTAAAGCCTTTCCATGGGGTGGTTCCAACCTTAACCCACTCGCACGATTAACGCATCCACCCATTGATTTATGGGAGTCAAAACCAAGTGGCGCATGATAGTTTTCGCAACTCATCCATTTTTTTGATACCGTTCGTCGGAAATGTGAAACAGCACCAGATCGCCCATTTTATGATCCGACCCTGATTAAACGGCTTGCTATGACGCAAGCTCTTTTTTATAATTCAACTTAAGAGGTTAAAAATGGAAAATATAGAGAGTGTAGATAACTTAACGATTGAAACCATTTACAAAATGGTGCTTGAAATGAAGTCAAAGCTGGACTTTCTAGAATCGGAAACGCATGCCCCACAATCTGACAAGGCAGGTTTATACATGGAAAGTATAGATCTAAGACTAAGCAATGTTAATTCCGACATCGTAGAAATAAGAGCCGATATAGAAAGCATAAAGCTAAGATCGAGCAATGTTGAGACTGACATTGTAGAAAGTATAAAGCTAAGACTGAGCAAAGTTGAAGCCGACATCGTAGACATGAAAACTGATATAGCGGTTATAAAAGCCGATACAGAAAGCATGAAACTGCGACTAATCAGGATTGAAACCGACATTGCAGACATCAAAGCAGAACAATCTAAATTCTATAAATGGGGTTTAGCGTTAACCGCCGGCATTATTGTCTCGGTAAGTTCTATTGTTAGTTTGGTTGTAATTTTTACCAGCTAACTCCTAATCCATAGCCTGACAGGGTGGTTGCAGAAATGGGGCTGTTGAAAAAGTATCCATGAACTATAGGGACGGTACATTCCCCTCCTGTGGAGGGGTGGCACCCTAATTCCGCAATAGACCACCTGCAAAAGTCCGTAATCTCTTATGTTGCAACACTCTCATGCATATTCCCAATTCACCCATTAGGTGAAACATAATTATTACTAATTTTTTACATAAAACTCTGTACAACGCCTTATTTTTTTGTTACTATTTACCAATTAATAACTTCGGAGGTATTATGTCAAAACAAAAAAATCAGCACAATCAATCATCGTATACGCTAGCTACCACCCACCAGAAATTGACCTCTCGTTGTGGTTTGTTGGCATTGATTAAAGTGCTCAAAGCACTACAACTTAAGCCACAAGCAGACACTGTGTTTGCGGCACCGGGTAGCAATCGTGGCTACCGCAATGGCGACATTCTAACGAGCTTCATCTTGATGCTCAACGAGGGTGCGAGATGCCTTGAGGATGTCTGCCATTTACACACCGAAAGGGTGTTGCTTAAGCTGGGAGGTATTAACAAGATACCGGGAGCAGACACTTTGGCGAGGTGGTTGAAACGCCATGGTCAAGCCGGTGCCGGTTTAGTTCACCAGCTCAATCGCACGGTGATTGCCAAGACCCTGAAGTTGTGGAAAGTAAAGCATGTGACTTTGGATATTGATGCGACTACTATTTTGACCGAGAAAGTCGGTGCTAAATGGACGCGTTTTAAGGAGCGTGGTTTCATGCTAATGGTCGGCACGCTAGCTGAAGTGGGTCAAGTCATCGCCGTTGAGTTGCGCCACGGCAATGTCTCCCCGAACTTTGATAATATCGGTTTCATCAAGACCTGCCAAGCACAGTTGCCGAGTGGCGTAATACTCAAGCGGGTGCGTATCGACTCGGCAGGGTATCAACAAGCAATCATTGAATATCTAGTAGCTCAAGGAATAGAGTTTGTTATTCGTGCGCCGATGTACCCGTCAATAGCGCAAGCGATTGCTGGTCTGTCGGAAGCAGACTGGCGACCATTGCGATTAAGCGACGGCAGTTTATCACCCCACGACTATGTGGCTCGCTGCACTTATCAGATGTATCGCAGCAACCTCGTATTTACGCTAGTCATTCAACGCCGCCTCAAGAGCGAAGCCGCTCGACAGTCTAACCAACCGGAGTTGTCGGGACTGTCTGAACAGCTGCGCTATCAACCCGACAAGTATGACTATCGTGTGATTGCGACTAACATCAACGGGCTAGACGATGCACAGATTGTACATGAGTATAATCAACGCGGTGAGCATTCCGAAAACCGCATTAAAGAACTCAAATCGGATTTTGTTGCCGGTCGTTTGCCGTGTAGTGATTTTGCTGCCAATGCTCTGTATGTTTGTGTGTGTGCTTTAGCCTACAATGTGTTCGCACTGATGCGTGCCGGCTTAGCTAAACAGTTTCGTTCCTCTAGAGCCCCGACGCTCAGGGTCCGCCTGTTTGGTTTAGCGGCGAAGATTGTACGACAGGGTCGGCAATGGAAGCTCAAACTACACGAAGTGCATCGTAGTTTATTGAGTGGAGTTTTCTCAGACCTTGATGAGACTATCGGCAAGCTATTGCCGGATATGCGATACCCCTTGCTACATTAACTAGCCACCTTATCTCTTCATTACTCATAAGGCATCAATCAAAGTAGATGCCATGCCCCAGCATACCCTAATACTAGAGATTAGAGTACTTTGATGCTTCATTTAGCTCTCAATAGGAGTTTATCTCCCGTCACCGAGCAATGATGTGGCATTCAGTTTCGGGTTCAGGCGATTGCCCTGATAATTTAGCAGTAAATTATCCATCACATGCAATTTTCATGCTCTATTGAGAAATTAGGGTGGCAGGCGCAATAGAACCGCCGTTTGTTGTAAATAACCGTTCCTTGTTGCAGTAGCACAAGGAACGTCACCTTATACAAGATTCAGCTATTTATGGCTGTTAGAAATAATACGAATAGCAAAGACAAACGGCGTGACATTGTGCAGAACTTTGATACATAGTACAAAATGTAAAGCCTTTCCTTGGGGTGGTCGCAGCGTGGGGCTGTTGAAAAAGTATCCATGAACTATAGGGACGGTACATTCCCCTCCTGTGGAGGGGTGGCAGGCGTAGCCTGACGGGGTGGTTGTCAAATATGGAAACCATAATCGGGCGGCGCAAAGCGATTGGGTTCTTGCAAAACGGGACTTTTTCAACAGCCCCGTCGTATCTGTACTATGTTTATACATTTATCCATCCAATTTATGGAAACCATTATTTGTTGGCGCAAGCGGTTGGTGTCGTGCAGAACGGTACTTAAGGGCAGACATCAGAATTGCCGATTGACCTACTGGCTCAATCGGCGGCTTTATCCTGCTCCTACAGGTGGTTTGCAAATATTCACGACGCAAGCAGTTACGGTTGCACGCTGACGATACTTTTTCAACAGCCCCAGAAATATCTGCACAATTTAATTCCCCTCCTTCGGAGGGGTGGCCTATGCATTTTGCAATGCATGCGTTTAGCAGTCATGTTGAGGTTTTGAACGAAGTCACGCCGATTGACCTACTGGTTCAATCGGCGGTTCTCTTCAGCCTGACGGGGTGGTCGCCGGGGTCTTGCACAATGTCACGCCGATTAACCTACGGGCTTAATCGGCAGCTTTGTTCTGCCCCTACAGGTGGTTTGGATAATTATGCGGCGCACAGCGGTTGAGTTTGTGCGATGTCCGCACTTTTTCAACAGGCCCAAGTAAGTTATCCGCGCAATCGGCTACGACACTAATGCCGTAACGACTTTACGCGTGGCTTCGGTTATGCCTTCCTCCGACTGGCTGTGCCCGGCTTTTTCTACGGTGACAACTCGGCTGTACGGCCAGCGACGCGCTAAAGAATACGCGGTTTGCGGTGGACACAGTAGATCGTAGCGAGCTTGGACGATAATACCGGGGATATTATGCAAACAATCGGCGTTTTCAAGCAATCGCCCCGGCGATAGAAAACAATGATTGGAAAAGTAATGTGCTTCCATGCGAGGTGTAGCGGGCATTTGATCCCGTTTCCCGACGGCATCCAGCGATAGCTTTGAAGGTAAAATTTGCTCGGTAGGCAACGGTGGTTGCAATACCGACAAAGCTCGCTCGTAATCGTGCCAAACGAAGATCGCCGGATGAGAGACCGACGGGTCGTCGTCGAGGATGCGTTTGTAATACGCTTGCAGAGGTGCTTGCCTTTCATCTTCGGGCAATAAACCGACAAAAATTTCGTACAGTTCGGGATAAAAAATCTTAGGCAAGTCTATAAAAGCTCGCTGTATTTCATCGTCGCCGCCCAAAAACAAAGAGCGCAAAACAAGTCCGGCGACGGCGGAAGGGTAGTGTTCGGCATAGGCTATCGCCAGCAAGGCACCCCACGACCCACCGACTACCATCCATTTTTCTATTTTCAGATTACTGCGTATTAGCTCGATATCTTCAATCAGATATCGGGTCTCGTTTTGTTCTAGACAGCCTTTGGGTGTGCTGTCGCCGGCACCGCGCTGGTCGGGGGCAACGATGCGAAATTTCTCAAGATCGAACAAGTCGCATAGGCTATTGCGACAACCGCTACCGGGGCCGCCGTGTAGAAAAACAACCGGATAACCATTCTCGGAACCGTATTCTTTTACCATAAGTTTATGAACGGTATCGGTTTCTATCCGATAACTACAGCGAGGTTCAATATCGGGCATCTTAAATTTATGAGGATTGTCTGCTTTCAATCGGTGTTTAACACACCGAGAATCAAGCGGTTTTGATCGGTATTCCTCCTATGCGTCTATAATCAAAAGGTACTTCGGTACGATGCGATTCTAAATTGGCAATTTCTACCAGTTGCTCGTGATGTTCGGAGAACTCACAAGCCGGATCCATATTGGCGGCGTCGCCGGTGATTGCGAATGCTTGACAACGACAACCTGCCCAATCTATCGTATGCCGCGGGCAACTGCGGCATTTCTCGGGCATCCAATCGGTGCCTCGAAATCTTTCGAATGCTTCGGAGTTTTGCCAAATATCCACAAGGCTACGTTCTTTAACATTATCGAAGTTTAGCGAGGTAATACTTTCGGCGGCATGGCACGGCATCACTTTGCCCGACGGGGTGATATTCAGAAATTGTCTAGCCCACCCGCCCATACATGCCTTGGGTCGTTTGGCATAGTAATCCGGAACCACATAATCGATGGTCAAAATACCCTTGAGTTGTTCTATTGCCTTTTCTACAACTTCGGTTGCCACCTCCAGCTGTTTCCGCAACGGCATCAGTGCCGCACGGTTATGATACGCCCAGCCGTAGTACTGTACATGTGCCACCTCCAGCCGAGAAGCTCCCAGACTGACTGCGAAATCAATAATGGAAGGAAGATTCTCTATATTCATTTTATGTATTGGTGCGTTGACGGTTAACGACAAGTTATTGTCCTTCACCGCTTTGGCAATCCTGACTTTCTGCTTGAAGCTATGTTTATTACCGCTGATGTGGTTGGCGGTGTCTTCTTTGCTATCTTGTATGCTAATTTGTACATGCTTCAACCCGTAGCGAGTGAGGGTTTCCATGCGTTGTTCGTCGAGCGAAGCTGCGGAAGTAATCAAATTACTATACAACCCGAGTTCTTCGGCTGCTTTTACCAAATCTTCGAGATCTTTGCGAACCGCAGGCTCTCCGCCGGAGAAATGGACTTGCAAAATTCCCATACCTACCGCTTGCTCCAGCACATCGCACCATTGTTCGGTATTCAATTCACCGGCGGCGCGTTCCAGTTGCTCGGGATTAGAACAATAGGGGCACTGCAACGGGCAGCGGTGCGTCAGTTCGCACAATATAGAAACCGGCATCCCGATACTTTGATCTTTGGCACTCATATCGTCATAAAGTCCTTATCTACTAAATCTTGTAGCATCGTTTTTACATCCTTCTGAATCTCTTCGGAAGGCGCATTATACTCTTTTGCCAATTTCTCGGAAATAGCTGCAACCGTGGTCTTTCCGTCGCACAATCGCAAGATTTCCAGCGCAATCTCGTCCGGTGTCAATAAACGTTCCGGTGCCAATAATACCCAAGCGTCGCGTACCTTGTCATGGTGTAGCCTGATATGTGTCGGTAATATCGGTATAGATTCGGCCGATACCATTGTGCGGTCGGGGAGTGTTTGCTTATCGTTCATTCGGTACGAAACAGTCCGGTGGCACTAGACACGGCTCTACATAAGAAAAGTACAACGCGTCCAGTTGGCTCCACAAAATATCACATTTGAATCGTAATGCGTTCAATACGCCTTCTTGCTCGTCGATTGTGTGGGCATGATCGAGCACATATTGGAGCGCAAAATCGACATCGCGCCGCGCTTGGGTCAGCCTCGGTTTGAAATAGGCTAAGGTCTCTTCGGTTATAAAATCGTAATTTTTCAACATACCGGAGACCCTTTCGGCAATAATCGTCGGTGAGAAGATCTCGGTTAACGACGATGCGATCGCTTCGAGTAGCGGCCGTTCCGATACAAAGCGTACATAGGCATCGGCAGAAAATTTTGATGCCGGCAAAGCACCGTCTTGTGATATTACATAATCGCGTATTAAACCCAAACCGTCGGTCAGTTTGAGCCAACGTTCTATTCCACCCCCGCTTGTTTCGCTGCCGTCATGGTCTTCTATTCTTTGCCGCCACTCGCGACGCATAACATTACAAGGCATTCTCGCCATCAAGTAGGTATCTTTAATAGGGATGATGGCTTGATAGCAATAGCGATTTAGTGCCCACGCCTGGACTTGTCCGCGACCAAGTTCCCCGGTATGCAACAAACGATGAAAAGGATGCTTGTCGTGGTAGTAACGCTCGCCTATTTCGTGCAGATGTTGCTTGAGCTGTTCCGGCATCAATGTCTCTTTCAGAGTGATTCTCATAATAAAATTTCCATTCCATCGTGCGATATCGTCCAACCTGCTGACTCTACCATTTTTCTTTCGGGTGAGTTTTGAAGTAGCACGGGATTAGTATTGTTGATATGAATATAAATTTTCCGATCGATATCAATATCGCTAAAAGTTTTGAGCGAACCGTCGTCGCCGTCCATGTTGATATGTCCCATCCGTTCACCGGTTTTTTGTCCGACTCCCATTTTAACCATTTCGTCGTTTCTAAATAAAGTACCGTCAAAAAATAAAAGCTCGGCACCGTTTAACCTTTGTTTGAGCCAATCGGGTACTCGAGCGCAACCCGGAATATAGTAGAACGAAGCGTTGCTTTGCAAGTCGCGTACATGCAAGCCCACCGTATCGCCTTCCTGGGTGCCAAAGTTATCGCCTTGGTTTTGATCTTCCAAAAACAATGCGACTTTGCCGGGAACGGCAAACGCTTCAACCTCAAGACCTAAGGATTCATTTTGTGCGTCTTTAACCTCAAAGGTATCGGATAATTCAAAGGTGTTGCGTTTGACATAATCGGGGTTGAGCACATTAAATATGCTGTTTGATGCCAGTATGCTTTGTACTCTGTCGGATGCATAAATGCGAAAAGGCTCGCTTTCACGCATCGTGAGTAATCCGGCAACATGATCGACATCGCCGTTAGTTAAAATAACCGCATCAATCGGGCTACCTCTGAGTCCGTTGCACGGATGGAGTGCTTTGCTTTGGTTAACTTGATAACGTAAATCGGGAGAGCAGTTCAGAAGTAAGAATTTGCGGTCATCGGATGAAACCGCTATTGAAGATTGGCTTCTCGGAACTGAAAGGGTATTGCCGTTTCTCGCTAATCTACAATACTCTGTGTTGCAGTTCCATTGAGGAAATCCACCTCCTGCTGCCGACCCTAATACAACAATTCGCATTGTGAATTAGTTTTCGACAGCAGTCGGTAGATAACTAAATGATCTATTTAGAGCTCGGCGCAGGCATAGCAGTTAATCTCCATGCCAACAGAAGTTTCTCTAATAGAAGGTTGTTTCCAGTATTTCATTTTTACCTCCAGTTTTATAAACTTTAATCAATTGCTCACAAGTATCCATTTAATAAACGGTTCTTAGTGAATCGTTAGAACATAGTAGCATGATACCCCTAATCTCACAATAGAATATACAATTAATAATCTATATTACAGCGATAATAAATATATTTATAAGGGTGATAAAATGTCCTATATATCAGCACTTTAACAGATAATTTTTGTTCTCAAAAACAACGAATTTCGGCTTCGGCCTGAGCCGTACGCAATGTCTCAAGTGCTTTATTGACCCATTCCACATCACGAAATATTGCGGTGCGTTCTCCCGACATCTGTCTCATTCTAACCGTGGTCTCGGCATCCACATACTCGTCATAAGTCATTAACTCGGCAATCGTATCTACGCTACACGAGCATTTATCAAGCATTTCTCGTGACTGACCATTCGTACTCATGCATGCAAAGACATATTCCGCGCGCGCACTGGTCGGAAAATCATTTGCGCTGGCTTGCTCGGTCACTAGAAAACCAAACACCAAAAAAAACATCAATGATGTTTTTCTATGTCCTTTTATAATTTGTCCTAACTTCATTTTTACTCCTTTTTTGCTTTGTGAATACATTATTACTTTGTCATGTCCATACGATTAAATCGTATTAGTGTGGACTCAATCGGCTCTGCGGACGAGTCGTCTTCTCCGTTACCGGTTTTGGAGGGTATCAGCGTGCTGATACTATATATTCCACCCGGCACCGCATCGCTAACAACAAATTCATAATACTTTTGGGGATAGTCCTTGTAGAGATCATCATCTTGTTGTTGAACCAGAGGTTGAAAAAACACTTTGTGTGCTGTTTCGCTACGACCCTCAAAATCAATTTTAATTTCCTCGCTATCGGCATTGGTTAGAAATGCCTGACGCAGTAAGTGGCGAAAATAATGGTGTGTTACTTTGCTACCGCTGTCCATTTTTTCTACATCCCATTGCAGAAAAAACATCAGCAACGGGTTAGCATGAAAATCCTTGATATCGGAGTAGGGTCTGTTATTCTCACCGCTCAAGAATGAAACTTCTAAATCTTTGCCACCGCGCTCCGAAATACCGGTAATAGTCAAAATAATCTCGTCGTTAAAACTAAGCGTATTCGCTCCGTGCTGATGAAAATCATAATACAAAGCAGCTTCGTTTTTTATATTATCCAAGTGCGGAGTAGAAAATAATAACTCTTGTGCTTCGGAATAGCCGTTGCCGACTTGTTCTTTTTGCTCTTCACTCGGTTGCGTGTCGGCAAACGCAAGTGTTATGCAAAACAATAAAACTGCGTATAAATATATGCGCATATTAAGTAAATATTTCATGTTAATTGTCCTTTTGTTCATTAATAAATTCGGGCATCGGTACCGCTTTACTACGTTCCAATTTATAACCTAAGGTTTCCCATTCGTCGCTACCGCCGGGGAACCAATAAACGTTATGATAACCCAATTCGAGTGCACGCTTTGCCGCGTTCCACGACATCCAGCAATCCATAAGACAATAAAAAACCAATGGTGGATTATCCTTTCCTGCTACTATTTTCTCCAGATTTTCTATTAAATATTTCTTAAACAACGGTGAAATAGGTCCGTCTCCGACATTGGGTAACCACACGCTACCGGGTAAATTATAGCGTGGTGGTGTGCGCCATAAACGGTCGGGGGGGAAATCGGGTGGCTTACGCTCGAGCGGCAATACATCTATCAATACGGTTTGCTTATTCTCTTGCATCAGAGCATATAGTTCGATGGAGTCCACTACGGTTGCCCCGGCCAAGGTGGCAGGGGTGGGTGTTCTATATTCACCCATACGATAGCCTTGTGGCTCGGGAATAAAGCCACTGGCATTCACCGGCATTACAACGGCTATAGCGACTAGTAGGGGTGTAAGCGGTGTCAAAGAATGCATTTGCATTATCTTGCCGATACTAGCGGCACACCGTATTCGGTTAAAATAGCATCTATGTCTTCTTTATTCCGGCGTATGAATGTATTCAGGGTTTTCTTCCATTCAGCTTCTCCGCGCCTAATGCCCATCGTGATAGAAAAAACCATCGGATACGCCTCGGAGTCGGCTTCGGCCAAGGACACAATTTCAAAAGGTGAGTCATATTGCTTATTTAAGTATCCGGCAACCGGACCCCACAAAACCGCAACATCTAATTTACCGTCCATCATATCTTTGATAATTTGTTCGCCCGGTGAGTCCGCTCGCGTATCAACCCACAAATGATACGGAGACACCTGCTCCATCAGACCTTGCTCCAGCAATAATCCGCTCGGTGGTGTTCCGGCAATCAAACCTATACGTAGATTTCGCTCTCTTATAACTTTATCCGTCAAGGAAGTCACCTCATAATCGGCTTGCGACGGATAAACGATTACAAAAGCCGATGTGTAGTATGGGTTGGTATTCAAGACTAACTCGTGGGCTGCCGAAAAACCGATGATTACGTCGCATTTTCGTGCGCGTAAGGTAGTACGAACGAACCCCATACTTTGCGGAAACCAAAAATAATTTACGGGTAATTCCAAGCTATCGGCAAGAAGTTTAGCTATTTTATTTTCAAATCCTTGCTGTAATCTATTTGAAAACGGTAAATTACTCGGATCGCCGCATACACGCAACGATGTCCGTGATTTTATTTCGGTTATACCCTCGGCGGATACTTGAGAAGCATATATAAGCGATATAGCGAGGGCAATAGCTAGATAAAGTTTCATAATCTTTACCAATATATACTATATGCGTTTTATCGGAAGCGGTAGAGCAATCGGATTACGCAAGTTTAGGTTATGAACCGAAGCAGGCTTTATCTCTTTCTATGGCTTCCTCGGGTTTAGCTTGTTTATCGGGACGTTCCGTTCCTATTACCTTATCGGCTCTTGCGTAAAGGTATGCATAAATATCATCCAAGAAACACATTACATTTAAGTTTGTCCCGAAAGCGGGCATAACATTCTGCATATCTGCACTAACATTCACTCTGCCGTTTACGACGACTTCCCAAAATTCTTCGTAACCAAGATTTTTCGTTGAATCGAGTAAATTAGGGGCAAAAGAACTTCCCAAGCCGGCAGGCCCGTGGCACACATGGCATTCGGCGTGATAGCGCCTGAAGCCACTAAATGTATACCAGTCTACTCTGCCTTCATCATCGATGCTATAGGGTTTCTCCTCTTCTGCCAAATCTGCTTGGTCGGAAGATGCATAACCCGGCATCAATATCAAAGCGAGTAACATTGCGCCCAGAAACATCCAAAGTGATTGTCTTATCTTTTCAGAAATCATAGTTTTATCTCCTGTAAATAAAAAAGCCCGCCATCCGTACAAAAGTTCGGATGGCGGACATCAAGACTTTAGAAGCCTTGTTTACTGTTTCTCTTTTAAGCTCTGATTAGAGAGAGAATACAGTTAATACACCACCTAGGCGGGTATAGTTTTGTAGGTGACGATAGCCACCGACTGCACCCAAGCCATCGGAGTCTTCGGTCAATCCGGCAGCCATGCCTATGCCTGCCCAACCACCGACACCCGATAGGACAGCAACATATTGCGTGCCTCCGTGTTTGTAGGTCATAACATTACCGATAATCCCCGATGGGGTTTTGAACTTATATAGTTCTCTACCGGTTTTGGCATCAACAGCTTTCAGATAACCTTCAAGCGTACCGTAGAAAACGACACCGCCGGCTGTTGCCAAAGCACCGCTCCATACGGAGAACTTCTCTTCGTTGCTCCACTTAATCTCACCGGTACCGGCATCCCAGGCAATGAAATTGCCCATGTGATCACCACCCGGAGCAGGATACATCTTGAGTGTAGCACCAACGTAGGGTTGCCCTGCAGTATAGCTCACTCTGAACGGCTCATAATCCATGCAGACATGGTTAGTCGGTACATAGAATAAGCCGGTCATCGGAGAGAACGCCGCCGGTTGTTGATCTTTGGTGCCTAGCGCAGCGGGGCAGATGTCGGTTGTATTGACATCTTCGCCTTGCTCACCAGGTGCATATTTAGCCACAACTTGCGGGCGACCGGTCTTCATATCAACGTGCGTTGCCCAGTTAACCACAGGGTCAAACTTTTCGGCAACCAACAATTCACCGGTTACACGATCAAGCGTATAGCCGAAACCGTTACGATCGAAGTGCACCAATGCTTTGCGCATTTGACCATTGACGGGAATATCGGCCAAGATCATCTCATTGATGCCGTCATAATCCCATTGATCCCACGGTGTCATTTGATAGACCCATTTGGCTTGTCCGCTATCCGCATCGCGTGCAAATATCGTCATAGACCAACGGTTGTCACCGGGACGCTGAACAGGGTTCCACGTGCTCGGGTTACCGGTGCCGTAGTAGACCAAGTTCACTTCCGGATCATACGAAAACCAGCCCCAGGTCGTGCCGCCACCAATTTTCCATTGGTCTCCTTCCCAGGTTGTCATACCTGAGTCTCTACCAACGGATTGGCCGAGGTGCGTCGTTGACGGTCCCATCAAAGTGTCGGAATCGGGTCCCATCGAGTAGCCTCGCCAGACTCTTTTGCCGGTATTGATGTCGTATGCAGTTAAGTGACCACGAACACCAAATTCGCCGCCACTGATACCGATATAGACTTTGTCTTTGACAACCATAGGTGCCGCAGTACCGGTTTGTCCTTTGGAGATATCACCGTTTTTCGCACTCCAGATCATTTTGCCGCTTTTAGCGTCTAATGCGACCAGAGTGGTATCGGCTTGATGCAGGAATATCTTACCGTCGCCATAAGCAACGCCGCGATTTACAGTATCGCAACACATCACCGGGATTGTTGCCGGATCTTGCTTAGGCTCGTATTCCCAAGCGATGCTTGCATCGTTATCAAGATCCAGTGCCATCACTTTGTTCGGGAACGGTGTATGAACATACATCATATTACCAACCACCAGAGGGTTACCTTCGTGTCCTCTAAGAACACCTGTAGAGAAGGTCCACGCAACTTTCAGATCACCGACATTAGATGCAGTAATTTGATCTAACGAGGAGTATCTATGGTTGGCATAGTTACCAGTAGGCATAACCCACTGATTGGGGTCGTCGGACATCTTCATAAGCATGCTGTTAGCATGCAGATTTGAAGTCCCGACCAGTGCAACTAATGTTGCAATAAAGAATGTAGATAATAATCTCATTTCTTCCTCCCTTTTGTACAAAAGAAAATAGAATCCATTCAACTCAGAAAATTTCATTTGCATGAAATTCCTCGGACCTCATGTCCTCGCACGAACAAACTTTTCTCTTATGCAGAGAAAAAGTTTCCACCTCCTCTCCGTTCTTTTATGACTATAGCAGAAAGACAGTATATTGTCCTTTTTAGAACGAACAATTTTATCAATTCAATTTGTACTAAAACATTTTCAAATAACCATAAAACATAAGCTATATAATGCTTTAACAATTGGATTAAAATAAATAAATAAGGAAAATAGATAAAATAAATGTGATAATGCCCGTCGGGACATCAGAAATTTTTAGAAATATCCTTTTGACCAGAAAGTTCCGGGCATGAGTTGAGTACTGTTACCGACCGCTTCGCTGCCACCAATTTCAGACAGTATCGCCATCAGTTGTACCGCACTCTTTCGATCGGTTTCTCCCCATTGTGACGGGATGCCCTCGCGATAGCGATCGCGTAGCGCGATAAATGTTGCTTCGTTCTCTGCGCGCATCATCGGTCGCAATCTGTTCCATGCTTCGTTGTCGTTGCGCAAAAGTTCGCGAGCATTGCGTATCGCATTATTGAATCTCACGACCAGCCCGTTATGTTGCTTTGCCCAATCGCCACGAAAAGTGTAGCCTACCATCGGTATCGGATCTATGCCCAAATCCTTCATCACATCGGACATTTTCACTAGGGGATGATAGTTTATAGCTTCCAAACGAGCGCAGTAGTGCCAAAAATTCAACACTGCGTCTAGGTTGTTTCGTTCTATTTGCCCATTCAATAGCGGCGGTGCTGCATAATTAACGTCAACACTGTCGGATAATTTAAAGTTATGTTCCTTGTTCCCCCAGGCCTGCAATAACAACCAACTTTTATCGTGTGCGCCGCCTGCAACACCAAGCCTCAGATCGCGTAAATCGGACAACGACTCGATATTGGAATTGGGTGGCATCATCACCGCGCCCAACGACGAGGAATAAGGAATAAAACTAAAGTCATCCCCTTCGGCACGTTTGCGCGACACCCAGACCCAGTCGGTTACAATCATATCTACTTCCTTACTCTGAAAGATAATATGTACGGCTTGCTTATTTGCATACGACATGACTTCAATGCGAATGTCTTGTTCGGTATCGAGACCGTAATGCCGCGCAGTATCGAGTTCCCAATTTACCGTACCGAACTGTAGTGTCCCGACACGCACCGTTTCGGCTGCATTGATGATACCGCTAATCAGCATTATCAGTACAAATAAAGTCGGCGTTATAAATCTCTTCATCAAAACTCTCTCAAACATTTTTGGAAAAACCATCAGTTTCCCGCCGCTGTCGCTTTCTCGGCAATAATCTCTTTGATGCTCGACGGGTCGGCCAGTGTAGAGATGTCACCGAGGTCATCGGTATCGTCGCTCGCAATTTTGCGTAGAATACGTCGCATGATCTTGCCGGAACGTGTTTTCGGCAAATTGGGAGCCCACTGGATAATGTCGGGAATTGCGATTGCACCGATTTGTCGGCGTACTAATTCGAATAATTCTTGCTTTATTGCATCGTCCCCGACAGTGCCTTCCATTAGTGTCACATAAGCATAGATGCCTTGTCCCTTAATGTCATGTGGATACGCAACTACGGCAGCTTCCGCAACCATATCGTGTTCCACCAGTGCGCTTTCAATTTCGGCGGTACCCAAGCGATGCCCCGAGACATTAATAATGTCGTCGACGCGCCCGGTAATCCAGTAATAACCGTCCTCGTCTCTACGACACCCGTCGCCGCTAAAGTATTTGCCGGGGAAAGTACTGAAGTAGGTGTCTACGAACCGCTGGTGATCGCCGTATACGGTACGCATCTGACCAGGCCATGGTTTAGTAATAACCAGATTGCCTTCACAAGCACCCTCAAGTTCGTTTCCTTTATCGTCTACTATCGCCGGACAAACGCCGAAAAAAGGCCGTGTTGCGGAACCTGGTTTTAGTGCAGTTGCACCGGGTAGCGGTGTAATCATGTGACCGCCGGTTTCCGTTTGCCACCATGTATCTATAATCGGGCAACGTTGATCTCCGACTGCTTTGTAGTACCACTGCCACGCTTCGGGATTAATCGGTTCGCCCACCGTGGCGAGGAGGCGTAGGCTACTGCGGTCGGTTTTATGTACCGGTGCATCTCCCAAACGCATCAACGCGCGTATCGCGGTCGGTGCGGTATAAAAGATATTAACACGATGTTTGTCTACGACTTGCCAAAAACGCGAAGCGTCGGGATAAGTCGGGACACCCTCGAACATCAGTGTCGTGGCAGCGTTGGCAAGCGGGCCATAAACAATATAGGAGTGACCGGTAATCCAGCCGATATCCGCGGTGCACCAATAGATTTCTCCGTCGTGGTAATCAAAGCTGTATTTATGGGTTATTGCGGCATATAGCAAGTAGCCACCCATAGTATGCAAAACCCCTTTGGGTTTCCCGGTAGAACCCGAAGTATAAAGTATGAATAAAGGATCCTCGGCATCCATCGCCTCGGCGGGACAATCGGTATCTACCTCGGCACAGAGTTCGTGAAACCAAGCGTCGCGATTGTTAATAAAAGGTATTTCCTCGCCGACATGCTTAACAACAATTACACGGCGAACATTCGGGCATTGCGTCAAGGCTTCGTCCACATTGGCTTTTAAGGGAATCGGCTTGCCACCGCGTACACCTTGATCGGCAGTAATAACGACGCGACAATCCGAATCTAGGATACGACTGCGCAACGATTCCGACGAGAAACCGCCGAATACCACCGAATGCACGGCACCGATACGAGCACACGCCAGCATCGCAACAACGGCTTCTACGATCATCGGCATATATATGCAAACCCGATCACCTTTGCGTACACCGTCGGCTTTTAATGCGTTAGCAAAGCGGCATACAAGGTGGTGCAATTCATGATAACTGAAAGTTTTAGAGACATTTGGATCGTCGCTTTCCCAAATGATTGCAGTGCGGTCGCCGTGTTTATCCAAATGACGGTCTAGACAGTTATAGCAAACATTCAACTGGGCATCGCCAAACCAGCGTATCAGTCCTTTATGGTAGTCCCACTCGAGTACCCGGGACCAAGGACGCGACCAGCTAATAAATCGATGCGCTTGATCACCCCAGAATTTTTCGGGGTTGTTAATGGATTCACTATAAAGATGCCGATAAGCCTCTGAATCAATAAGTGTGTTTTCCGCAATCGTTTCGGGTACTGGGTATAAAGAAGGGGGCATTTTAACTACGCTTAGTTATCAAAGAGAATGCCTGCCGATAGTGAATCATCTATCGGCAGGCATTAAGGCACTTACTATGCTTAAGAGATATTAACCGTGACAGCTTTGAGTTCGGTATAGTTTTCCAATACTGCTTCACCCATTTCACGCCCCCAGCCGGATTGCTTATAACCGCCGAAAGGTAGTGCGGCATCAAAAACGTTATAGCAATTAATCCACACCGTACCTGCTCTCAAACGAGCTGCCAGACGATGTGCTCTGCCAAGGTCTCTGGTCCATATACCAGCTGCCAATCCGTAGATTGTGTCGTTGGCATTGTTGATTATGTCGTCGTCAAGTTGCTTGAACGGCATCATAGTGACTACCGGGCCGAAAATTTCTTCCTGATTAACTTGCATATCTTGCTTGGTGTTAATCAGTACTGTCGGTTCAACAAAATAACCTGAACCGTCTTTTTTCTTTCCACCGACCACTGCTTCGGCACCGTCGCTTAGCCCCGAATCCAAATAACCCGAGACTCGCTCATGTTGAATTTTGGATACCATAGGCCCCATCTCGGTGTTTGGATCCAATCCCGGACCCAATTTGATCTTAGATGCCATATCGGAAACGCCTTCAACAATCTTGTCAAAGACTTTAGTGTCGGCATATATACGCGAACCGGCACAACAGCATTGCCCATGGTTAAAGAAAATAGCATTGGCCGTGCCTTGAATAGCGACATCCATATCGGCATCGTCCAGTACGATGTTCGGAGATTTCCCTCCGAGTTCAAGCGAAACTTTTTTCAGGTCGTTTGCCGCAGCTTGTACGATCAACTTACCGACTTCGGTTGAACCGGTGAAAGCAACTTTATCTACACCCGGATGAGAAGCAAGTGATGCACCTGCGGTTTCTCCATAACCGGTGATGATATTAACCACGCCGTCCGGAACCCCTGCCTCTTGTATAATTTCTCCGAGCCTAAGTCCCGATAGCGGCGTTTCTTCCGCTAATTTAAGGACAATAGTGCAACCCGTTGCCAGTGCCGGAGCTAATTTCCAAGCTGCCATCAGTAGCGGAAAATTCCATGGAATTATTTGTCCTACTACACCGATAGGTTCTCTCAGTGTGTATGAGTGATATTGTGCACCGGGAGTGTAAGGCACCGATAGAGAAAGTGTATCTCCGTGCATTTTCGTTGCCCACCCCGACATATAATGGAATATGTCGGCTGCCAACGGCACATCGGCTACTCGCGCCACAGTGACGGGCTTACCGTTATCTAGCGATTCTATCTCGGCAAGTTCATCCAGATTATCTAAAATCAAATCACCAATTTTGGCTATCATTCTGCTGCGCTCGGAAGGCGACATCGCCGGCCAACGCCCGCCTTCAAATGCCCTTCGCGCAGCTTTAACCGCCAAGTCAACATCTGCTTTATCGCCTTCTGCAACATGTGCAACAACCTCTTCGGTTGCCGGATTAACAACTTCCAATGTCTTACCGGATACCGACGATACCCATTTACCGTCAATGAGCATTTTTCTTTGCTCTTGTATGAATTGTTGAACCGATGTATCCAGTTCAAACTTTTCAGCAGCTACATTCATAATGTATACCTCCTATAAATATGGATTATAAAAGGTTAGATTATAGCAAAATTACGAAATTAGTGACTTGTTGTTGCTTCATTTTACTTAAATTTTATTTAACAATAGTTAATAAAAATTTTGTCTTTTTCTTGCCGGATTGGCTTTATATAGTTGGAAGTATGGGACTGTTGAAAAAGTACCCACGAACTGTAGGACGGTACATTCCCCTCCTTCGGAGGGGTGGCAGGCGCAATAGAACCGCCGATTGAGCCAGTAGGTCAATCGGCAATTATGATGTCCGCCCGTAACGTATCATGTTTGCACGATTAACGCGTTCACCCATTAATATTATGGAAACCATTATTTGTTGGCGCAAGCGGTTGGTGTCGTGTAGAACGGTACTTAAGGGCAGACACACAGGTCTGCCCCTGATATGGATGACCAGCTTGTCAAGATTAAATTTTTACCGAAGTCTACATTCCCAAGAGTCACCAGAACTCAAGGGTTAAATGACGGCACAGATGATGCCAACAGGGAGCGAGCGATAGCAATGCGCCACCCCTCTTAAAGCATGCATCAGGTATGTGTATGCGCCACTTGTCGTGGCGGCTTTCGTGCACCTGCTTTATCTCCTTGTTAACGGCATCATGCTGTACCGAAGAGAGACAGAGCGAAGCACCGCTAAAGTACTCAACTAATGAGTCGTTCGGTATTATCAACCTCATATTCGTGTACTTTGCTTTCGCATTACCACATGATAAGTCAATTGGATGAACTGTGCCCCTTAATCTACGGTCAGTTGCCTTGCCACGCATCATGCCTGGCAGTTTTCTATGGGCAGATACTCTAGGACGGCATCTAAGTTCGGAACTTGTCATTGACTTTAGCTTCAACTCTCTCGGTCTCTCAGAACTCTATCTGGCAGCCTCTTGCTTAACGAGCTTGCTCAACCACCGTTGCCGCGTGCAATGCGTTTTCAGCGGCCTGGGCAGCACGCAAGGCTTCCCACACAAAACCGAGTAGCTCTCTGGCACACGCCACCTTAATCTTGTTGAATGGTTTGTTGGCATGATACATCGTCTGATACTTCTTATACAAACGCTTCATGCAACGGTCGCCTATCTCTATAGCCACTAGGTCTTGGTCGGCGCGTCGGACACGCAATGCCTTATTCACGCTATAGCGTCTACCCGCCAACTGGCACCCTAATTCCGCAATAGACCACCTGCAAAAGTCCGTAATCTCTTATGTTGCAACACTCTCATGCATATTCCCAATTCACCCATTAGGTGAAACATAATTATTACTAATTTTTTACATAAAACTCTGTACAACGCCTTATTTTTTTGTTACTATTTACCAATTAATAACTTCGGAGGTATTATGTCAAAACAAAAAAATCAGCACAATCAATCATCGTATACGCTAGCTACCACCCACCAGAAATTGACCTCTCGTTGTGGTTTGTTGGCATTGATTAAAGTGCTCAAAGCACTACAACTTAAGCCACAAGCAGACACTGTGTTTGCGGCACCGGGTAGCAATCGTGGCTACCGCAATGGCGACATTCTAACGAGCTTCATCTTGATGCTCAACGAGGGTGCGAGATGCCTTGAGGATGTCTGCCATTTACACACCGAAAGGGTGTTGCTTAAGCTGGGAGGTATTAACAAGATACCGGGAGCAGACACTTTGGCGAGGTGGTTGAAACGCCATGGTCAAGCCGGTGCCGGTTTAGTTCACCAGCTCAATCGCACGGTGATTGCCAAGACCCTGAAGTTGTGGAAAGTAAAGCATGTGACTTTGGATATTGATGCGACTACTATTTTGACCGAGAAAGTCGGTGCTAAATGGACGCGTTTTAAGGAGCGTGGTTTCATGCTAATGGTCGGCACGCTAGCTGAAGTGGGTCAAGTCATCGCCGTTGAGTTGCGCCACGGCAATGTCTCCCCGAACTTTGATAATATCGGTTTCATCAAGACCTGCCAAGCACAGTTGCCGAGTGGCGTAATACTCAAGCGGGTGCGTATCGACTCGGCAGGGTATCAACAAGCAATCATTGAATATCTAGTAGCTCAAGGAATAGAGTTTGTTATTCGTGCGCCGATGTACCCGTCAATAGCGCAAGCGATTGCTGGTCTGTCGGAAGCAGACTGGCGACCATTGCGATTAAGCGACGGCAGTTTATCACCCCACGACTATGTGGCTCGCTGCACTTATCAGATGTATCGCAGCAACCTCGTATTTACGCTAGTCATTCAACGCCGCCTCAAGAGCGAAGCCGCCCGACAGTCTAACCAACCGGAGTTGTCGGGACTGTCTGAACAGCTGCGCTATCAACCCGACAAGTATGACTATCGTGTGATTGCGACTAACATCAACGGGCTAGACGATGCACAGATTGTACATGAGTATAATCAACGCGGTGAGCATTCCGAAAACCGCATTAAAGAACTCAAATCGGATTTTGTTGCCGGTCGTTTGCCGTGTAGTGATTTTGCTGCCAATGCTCTGTATGTTTGTGTGTGTGCTTTAGCCTACAATGTGTTCGCACTGATGCGTGCCGGCTTAGCTAAACAGTTTCGTTCCTCTAGAGCCCCGACGCTCAGGGTCCGCCTGTTTGGTTTAGCGGCGAAGATTGTACGACAGGGTCGGCAATGGAAGCTCAAACTACACGAAGTGCATCGTAGTTTATTGAGTGGAGTTTTCTCAGACCTTGATGAGACTATCGGCAAGCTATTGCCGGATATGCGATACCCCTTGCTACATTAACTAGCCACCTTATCTCTTCATTACTCATAAGGCATCAATCAAAGTAGATGCCATGCCCCAGCATACCCTAATACTAGAGATTAGAGTACTTTGATGCTTCATTTAGCTCTCAATAGGAGTTTATCTCCCGTCACCGAGCAATGATGTGGCATTCAGTTTCGGGTTCAGGCGATTGCCCTGATAATTTAGCAGTAAATTATCCATCACATGCAATTTTCATGCTCTATTGAGAAATTAGGGTGGCAGGCTTCCACGCACGCCGTGCGGATGTATTTGTTGCCCATCCCGGTAATACCCCCTTTGCGACTCTTGCCACCGGAACTATACTCACTGATACTCAAGCCGGCATAACCGGCCAGATGACGCGCCTTGACAAACCGACCGATGTCGCCAATCTCAACAATCAGCGTCATCGCAATCAACTCGGCAATGCCTCTGATACAACATAAATAGCCGACCGCCCGACGATACGGCTCGGATATCGCTAACTGATGTATATCGTTCTCATAGCGTCTGATAACCCCTTGTTGCGTCTCCAATAGATACAGCTTGTTCTCTAAATCGAGGCGGAAATACTTATCTAAACTGTCGTCGACTAGCAACCGCTTTAAGAATGCCATGTGTTGCTTCGTCCAATAGCTCTTAGCCTGCATACTGGTGCGATAACTAATCCCGCGATAACGGCACGACGACAAAATCTGCAGTTTATAGATCTTGCAGGTGTTGACCACTTGTTGGCGTCCACGAATGAGTTGTCGGTGACCTTCGCTCTCAGTATCAATATCGTGGACGATTTTCAACATACCTTGTCGGTAGTATTCAGCCAGCTTAACGCTATCTAAATGATCAGTCTTGATGCGATCCGAGGGGCGCACCGGGATCAGCGACGGCGCAATCACATCGCAGTGAATGCCCAGCGCATCAAATTGTCGCTTTAACGAAAAGCCTAAATAGCTTGCTTCATAACAGACCCTAATCTGTTCATACGGCAAAGCGATTTTGGTGATTGCCTTATGCAATGATGCAAAGTCCGGGCGAGTTTTAATGGAATGATAATTATTGTGTTTAGAAATGGCTGTGGCAGTGAAACGATTATCATCAACATCAATGCCAACATACAGTATACTAGTCATGGATGACCTCCTTTGTTTAGTGGTTAATTAAACCCCTCTTAAGAGGGGAACTAAAATGAAAGTTTAACCAACTTTCAGCAAAGCTGGTCATCCATACTATCTACGGCTTGGTGGTTATTATAAATTCACGGCGCAAGCGGTTACGGTTGCACGCTGATGATACTTTTTCAACAGCCCCGTCGTGTCTGTACGAAGTACAGTCGTCTATCGGGGTATGCGTTGAGATTTGATTTGTGCTTTGAGTATTTCTTTTTGAGTTTGCTGGCTTTGTCGGTCTTTGAGTTCTTGTTGTAGCAATCGAGTATTGTGTATTTCATAGCGGGATTGTGCTTGTGCGGCATGCCGGCGTTGTTTGGATAGCTTGCAGTATTGATGCTTGGCGTTGCGGTATATTTGAGTGAGCGGGATGTGGCTCGGGCAGACGGCATCGCACGAACCGCACAATATACAGTCGGCTAAGCCTTCGCTAATCGCCGCATCCGTGTCGCAGGCTTGTATGAGTTGATAAAGGCTGTGGGCAGGCAAATCCACCGGGCATATATCGTTGCAGCGATCGCAGTGGATGCAAGCTGTTTCTACTTTGGTAGGCTGATCGGTGATCTTGTCGGGCTTGGCTGCTATCATTTCTATGCAGTCCATCGGACACGGGGCTACGCATAGCTCGCAACCGGTGCAGTATTGTTCTATAACACTGTGCATGTATTCGTGCGTGCCGACGATAGCATCAACCGGACATGCTTTGATGCATAAGGTGCAACCGATGCAATCGGCTTCTCTAATGCGGGCGACGAGCGCAGTTGCCTCTGCGACAGGTTGCCTGTTCGGAGCTTCGCGCCCTAATAATCGGCTCAATGCGACGATGGCGGTTTGTCCGCCCGGCGGACATTGATCTATGGGCGCATTGTTTTCCACGATGGCTTGTGCATAAGGTCTACAGCCCGGATAGCCGCATTGCGCACATTGTGTTTGCGGCAACAAGGCATTGACCTGAGAGACTAGGCTGTCGTCGGTGGGGGCAAGGTAGGCAGCCAAGCGTTCTACCGCATATCCTATCAACAGTGCGGTGGCACCGAAGATCAGTATCGCCATCGTCATCAACCGCTATCTAATCCGCTAAAGCCCATAAATGCTATAGACATAATGCCGGCAGTAATCATTGCAATGCCGGCACCTTTGAAGGGAGTCGGCACATCGGCGTGTTCCAGCTTTTCTCTAAGGCTCGCAAAAATAATTAACACGACGGCAAAGCCTATCGCTGCGCCGAAACCCATAAACAATGCTTCCATAAAACTTTCGGCATTGCGGCTGTTGAGCAAAGTAACCGCAAGCACCGAACAATTCGTGGTAATCAAAGGCAAATAGATGCCGAGCATGTTATGTATCAGCGGGTTCATTCTGTGTATCGTCATTTCGGTTAATTGAACCACAACCGCGATCAGTAATATGAACACCAAAGCGTTCAGATATTCCAGCTTGTACGGCATCAGTAAATAATGTTGCACTAGATAACTGAGCACCGATGCCAGCGTCAGTACGAATAAGGTGGCAAGCGACATGCCGATTGCGCTGTCGATGCGGCGCGAGGTGCCTAGCAACGGGCATAGCCCCAAAAACTTGGCAAGTATGAAGTTGTTGATGAGCGCGACATTGATGACGATTAATATGTAGTCTTGCATGGCGGACGAAGCTCTAGCTGATTTTCAACCCGGCTCCCGCACCTTGGTCGGGTGCCAATAAAAATAGATTGGTGCCGTCTCCCGCTGCCAAAACCATACCGTGCGAGGTGCCAAAGCGCATCTTTTTAGGCTCTAGATTGGCGACGACGACGACGTGTTTCCCGACTAAATCGGCACTGCGATAAGCACTTTTGATCCCTGCCAAGATCTTGCGAGGTTCTTTTTCCCCTAAATCCACCGAGAGTTCCAATAGCTTATCGGCACCGTCCACCGCTTCGGCAGCAACGATGCGCGCAACGCGCAAGTCCAGTTTCTGAAAGTCGGCAAGCGTAATAGTCTCGGCAGCGGATGACGATGCGGTTGTCGTTTTGTCGGTGGATGTCTTTTTCGCCTGTTGGCTTGCCGCCTCGTCTGCAATCATTGCCTCTACCGTCTTCGGATCGATACGGGTCATCAGAGGCTTGAACCGACCTATGGTGTGATGGCCTTTTGCTTCAAAGGGTGCGTCGTCCCAATGTACCACCGAGATATTGAGGAACTTCTCGGCTTGTTCGGTCATCACCGGCAAGACCGGTTTGAGGTATAGACATAAACGGCTAAATAGCAGTAACCCTAAGCTACATATCTCGTGCAGTTCGGTTGAGGCACCTTGTTCCTTTGCTATTGCCCATGGTTTGTGCCGGTCAATTAGGCGATTGGCTTCGTCGGCAAGCGACATAATCAAACGCATCGCAGCGGCGTATTCCACCTTTTCATAGTTTCGGCAAATCTCCGCTTCCGCTTCCCTAAATTTCTTATAGCATGGATGTTTGAGTAGCTGTTCGGAACAGATTATTCGGTTGTCAAAGTATTTCGCTATAAAACTTGCGCAGCGCCCGGCGATGTTGATAACTTTGCCGACTAGGTCGCTATTCACGCGCAGAACGAAATCTTTCATATTGAGGTCTATATCGTCTATGCCTGAACCTAGTTTGGCGGCGAAGTAATAACGCAGATATTCGGGGTTCAGATGCTTTGCGTAAGTCTCGGCTTTGATAAAAGTGCCGCGCGATTTAGACATTTTTGCGCCGTCTACCGTCAGAAAGCCATGACTATAGATTCGGGTCGGCAGTCTCAGATTTGCACTGTCGAGCAGTGCCGGCCAAAACAGAGTGTGAAAATAGGCGATGTCCTTGCCTATGAAATGATGCAGTTCGGTATTGCTGTCGGCATCCCAGAAACGTTTGTAATCGAGCCCCTTGCGATCGCAATAATTCTTGAAGCTCGCGATATAACCTATCGGCGCGTCCAGCCACACATAGAAATATTTGTTCGGATGGTCGGGTATTTCAAACCCGAAGTACGGCGCATCGCGCGAAATGTCCCAATCTTGTAACCCTGCCGAAAACCATTCGTCCAGTTTGTTTTTGATTTCCTGTTGGACGCGATCGGACGACAGCCATGACTTTAGGTGCTCCTTGAGCATGCCGAGTTTGAAGAAATAATGCTCCGACTCGCGTAGCACCGGCTTGTCGCCGGAGATTACCGAGCGCGGGTTGATCAACTCCGAAGCATTGTAAGTGGAACCGCAAACCTCACAACAATCTCCGTACTGGTCTTTTGCACCGCACCGCGGACACTCGCCGCGGATATAACGGTCGGGCAGAAACATCTTTGCGCTTTGGTCGTAGGCTTGGCGAATGGTACGCTTTGCTATATAACCCTTCTCTTTAGCACATTGATAAATATGGTTGCTGATGGATTGGTTTTCTTTTGAATGTGTGGAATGGTAATTATCAAACCGAATATGAAAAGTGCTGAAATCCCTGATATGCGCTTTGCGCATTTCGGCAATCAACTGCTCGGGCTCTATACCGTCATCTTGCGCCTTGAGCATGACCGGCGTACCGTGTGCATCGTCGGCACATATATAGTAGCAACTGTTCCCGACCAACCGCTGAAAACGCGCCCAAATATCGGTTTGTATGTATTCCACCAGATGACCGATATGGATCGGCCCGTTTGCGTACGGCAAAGCACTGGTTACAAGGATTTCTCTTCTGTCGGTCATAAGGTATTGCTATTATACATACTGCTAATTAAATGGAGGAACATGTTAATCGTGTCGTGTAAGCACCACATGTATTACACAATGCAAAGCCTCTCCTCGGGGTAGTTGCGAACGCACGCACGGCATGCACCTCTAAATTCTGTAATAGAGCATGTTATCATCAGCAAAGCCATGACAAAATCAATAGACATAGTGGACAACACCGCCCTAACGAATGTTTACTCAAATGAGCGCAATATAAAATCGCCTAACTTGATATTACCAAAAAGTTTAGTTCTCAATAAACGCCTTAAAATGGACGGGCTAAAGTTCCTATCAAAGATACCGGACCGAACAATACCTGTGGCATTTTTTGACCCGCAGTATCGTGGAGTATTGGATAAATTAAGTTATGGTAATGAAGGAGAACAACGAGGGAAAGCAAGAGCAAGTTTGCCACAAATGACAGAAGAGATAATAAAAAATTTTATACAAGGCATAGATAAGACTTTGATTCCCAGCGGGCATTTATTTTTATGGATGGATAAGTTTCATCTCTGCACCGGTTTTTTGGATTGGTTAGACGGCACTACCCTAGAAGTTGTGGATATGCTAACTTGGGATAAAGGCAAAATCGGAATGGGTTATAGAACGAGACGAAGAAGCGAGCATTTAATCATACTACAGAAGGCACCGCGCAAAGCGAAAGGTGTTTGGAAGTTACACAATATACCCGATGTGTGGTTAGAGGAAGTAAATAGGAATGGATTTACACATAAAAAGCCCGTAGAATTGCAAAAAGAACTCATTGCATCTGTTTCTAATTCAGGAGATATTGTTATAGACCCTGCTAGTGGCAGTTTTTCGGTTATGGAGTCTTGTAAACTGTGCGGGCGCAATTTTTTAGGCTGTGACATAAACGGCTAATATGGCGAGCGTTGGGAGCCTGTTAACTATTTTGTGTAACTTCGTTTTCCTCAATATCAAATCTACCTTCGTATTCAATAGCTAATCGGTTCATCGCCGGTATCCAATTTCGTATCGGCAGCGTCCAGCGAGCAGAGGCTTTTTTGATTGCCAAATAAACTACTTTCAATGCCGATTGGTCGCTCGGGAATATCTTCCGATTGCGGATGGATTTTCTAATCACGCTATTGAGACTTTCTATCGCATTCGTCGTATAGATAATTTTTCTAATCTCCGACGGGTAATCAAATAAAGTAATCAGGTTGTGCCACGACCGTTCTATACTCGGATATTCCTTCTGACATTCCCCCATTTTTAGATGCACATCTTAAGAAAGCCTTCACACTATTGCACTCGCAAACACACCGGGCTTGATACGCTAAACTGTCATAGCATCATACGGAAATTTGACCCCCCCCCCCCCGTGCCGTGCTACACTGATGATTTTTAATCTACAAAACACTAATAATAATGCAAACCACGATAGAAAGGAGTGAAAAATGAAAAAAGTACAAATAGTAGTTTTAGTCTTATTAGCTTTATGTTTGCAAGCAGTTTCCGCCCAGCAAACAACAGAATGTAAAAATAAGGAATTTGACGTGTCTTTTAAGTTATTGAGAGTAACAGCATCCGGACCACCATTACTTCCGCATCAAGATACACGAAGACTGAGACTATATGGTGCGTGGGATCCGAGGGGTACGGTGACCCAAAGTCTCATCAACGATGAACTTAACCAATTTGGCACTAGCTGGTGCATAGCAACCGGAGGTTATTCGAGAATAAGAAAAATTTCTGTTTATACAGATGGTTCGGATGCGGATTTTCTACTTATTAATGAAGCTGGCAGAGCCGGGGCTTATTCTGGTTCATTTCGTCATAGATTACCTAGTGCTTTTGTTTATTACTTCGATCGACCATCCCGTCGTGATCAATATTTAGGTGAAGTGATTGCTCATGAATTTGCACATAGTGCTTTAAAAATATTTGATGAATATCGAGAAAATCAAAGAGCAAGGTCGTGTTCTACACCTCTTGCAAATGATAACCCTGTTCCAACTATAATGAACGATCACAGGCGGTTTACTAGATTTAGTATTGCAAGCGACTATGCTACTCTTCCTAGTATTCCTCCTAGTACGGCACAATACCGTTGCTATGAAAAATCAGCATGGGAAACTCTTGTTCAAGACCCAAAAGACGATAAGACAAGGTTGAGGTTTCGAGGAGATTATCAGCGCCAGGGTCACTTTCAAGGTTGTGCAATACCTACGGTGCCTTCTACTTTTCGGGCGTGCGCCCCTCCTAACATAGTATGGGTCAATAATGAAAATAATGTGGTAATGTTGATTGACACCTCTGGTAGCATGGGTTCTGATGGGCGTATAGATATGGCTAGAAGAGCTACCATAAATGCTGCTGAAAGATTATCTAGACAAGAAAATACTAAAGTAGCAATAGTAGGTTTTGATAATACGGCGAATGTTGTAGTTGGTTTAACAGATTTAATGAATTCTGGAAGTCTTGCACAAGTTAGAAGCCGAGTTAATGCTTTGCAAGCAGGCGGAGGGACTAATTTTCAGGCGGCTTTAGATGGAGCAGAGAGCATCTTGCGAGGTAGTAGTGAGGGAAGCCGCGGATTAGTCATAATGCTCTCGGACGGTGAAGCAGAGGAACCTAACACCATGTATTTTGAAGACAATTCCATTCCGGTATTTACGGTAGGAATAGGGCAAGCAGATAAGACAGTCTTAAGGGCAATCTCTAGGAAGACCGGAGGAAGGCATAGTTCCGGCAGTGTGGGACGGCTAGATCAATTTTTCTCAAATGCACTGAGAGCTTCGTCCATTGATAGGAATAATCGGTTGATAAGCAATGAAAGTGCCTCTTTGTCGACCAACACGAGTGATACTCTTATTCCTTTTCCGATATCGGAGTTCTCAAACTTTGCTACCGTTGTCTTAAGGTGGGATGATACATCGGTACTTGACAGTTTTACCTTGCAGCAACCGGACGGCACAATTATTGATGAGGTCTATGCAGCGACTACGGAAAATGTTAGCTATATGGAAGCCGCTGTGCAGGCGATATACAACATCCAATCGCCGCTAGCCGGAGATTGGGTCATGCAGATCAGAGGTGTCGGAGATTTTGAGTCTGAAGTCGCAGCCAACAGCCTAATCACCGCAGGGCTAAATTTGGGGCAGGAACTCCTGTCTACGACGATGACTCAAGAGATAGTCTATCCGCAACCTATTCCCATTATTGCGCATGTTACCGGTGTGAGACCTGTGGTTAATGCGGACGTTACCGCAGAGATTACCATGCCGGATGCTTCAACAACTGTGCTTGTTCTTTTGGATGACGGTAATTCTCCCGATTTACTTGAGGGAGACGGAGAGTATTCAGGGGCTCTGACCGATTATTCTCAAAATGGGATTTATGACATTGAAGTAACTATAGGCAATCCTGATGGTAACGCGATGTTTGATGATAATGCTGTGTCAGTAGGCACATTCCCAGGCACACCTACTACCCCGGTTCCTGTTCCAAAATTCCAACGCATTGTACAAGATCAGGTTGAGGTTACCGGTGTTCCGGACACTTTTGTTATGCCGTCACCGATGACACCTATTGATATCATACCCGACGGTAGCATATATTGGGGTAGAATTGGACTAACGGATCAAGTAGATTGGTATAGATTTAATGGGGTTATGGGGGAACAGTATCATATACAGACTCATAATTTGATGGGGCATGAAGGGGTTGATATGGTGACAGAAGTCAATCTATATGAACCCACCGGAATGACCGTGATAGATTCTAGTACTCGCCATAGAGGCACTAATGTTTCCAGCATCGCATGGCTTTCCGATAACGATGGCGACTACTTAGTTTCGGTTGCCCATGCGGAAGGGGGCGAAGGAATTTACGGACTGACAGTTAGTGATGCAGGTAGTATCTTGTCGGAATATGAACTAGAGCAACAAGCGACCACGATAGGTGGCGGAGGTGGCAGCGGCGGAGGCGGCACTATAGATACCTTATTGCTACTGTTGTTGGTAGTAGCATTCGCGCTGATAGTTTTAGCCATCAATAGAGGAAGGAATGGACAACTTAGGTAGATATTTTATAGGTATTTTTCCACTTAGCACTTTACTCTGTGCGAGTCAAATAGCACTTTCGGCATCCGTAATTTCCCTAGAGGAATCACCGGAATGGTCCCCGGGCAATCCTATAGAAATTCGTCGTATTGCGATAAATGATGCAGGTGAGGGACAAGTTGTTTTAACGCGAGAAGACACGGAGATCAACCAAGTGATAGCAATTTCCTCATTTCAATTTGCGCCGGATGAGTTTGCGCAAAAATATAACGAGTATTTGAAATATAAAGATTTTTACGGGGTCGATGAAGATATGGATGGAATAATTGTAGAGGGCAATCCACAGACGATCATACTTTCTTTTTTCTCCGACGGTCAATCGAAAAAATCTATACATTTAGTTGGTATCGCCGCTTATGCTGATGTATCAACAAACCCGTTTCAAGTCCCTATTGGAATAATAGAACTAAGAGACATGATATTCACTTATGCAGAGAAAGCAATACTTCAAGACAAAACAAAATACTACTTGACGACCCAGCCATATAGTTCCAACCAATTATATTGGCTCTTAGAATCTCACAGCATAGAGTCTATCCCCATAATTTTTAATGGCTTAGATAAAAAGAGTGCTGTTTTCCTGAGAGAAGTGACCCAAAATGCACCCATTTTTTATCCGCTGGAGGAAACGCATTTTGTTGAATTGAAAAAACAACTGAGTCTTCCAGATGATTTGCAAAGGCCAACTTTTAGATTATCCAAAGCGAATGATGCTGTTGCTCAGATCCAGTTTTTTACAGGCACAAGCATTTATTAATACGCACAACCGGAAAGCTATTCGGCAATTAAGTGCCCTTTTTTAGTGATTAAATTTTTCAGTTGTCCTTGCAGTACTGCATGGAGGCTGCCGTCATGCTATTTTAGAATCACATCCATAGTGAGTTTTCATGCTGTCACCCTCAAGAGCCGACATTTCTATCCGTCCTCTTTGTTTTGAAGTTACCCGCAGTGGGGTATAATTGCATTTCGCCTTGATATTAGGTGGATTATTTTTTATACATCGTAGAGAAAAGCATTATGGCAAGCGTTACGATAGAAGACTGCATTGAAAAAGTCGGCAGTGATTTTTGACTCTATGGATAAACAACAATCTAAAGAGTTTCTGTCTGAATTACTGTCATCATTCTCAACAGATGAAGTAGATAATACTCTCAAACGATATGATATTTCAGACGCAGATTGGTCTAACTACGGTGGCCGCTCTAAAAACTGGGATACAGTTTCTAATCAGCAGAGCAATGCAATCGGTGCCTTAACCGAACTTATTACTAATTCAATTGATGCTGTTTTATCCAGAAAAGTATATGAGAGTGGCATCAATGACTTGTCTAGTGATGAAGCACCTAAATCAATGCACGATGCCGTACGTCATTGTTATAACGTCTCCGAAGGAAAATTATCCAGTCTTGAAGTAACAGAACGTACCAACTTGGCTAAAGAAAGTATTTTAATAGGAGTGAAGCGTAAGACAAGGAGATCAACCACGCCGACGATAACTATTGTTGATTTCGGAGAAGGACAGGAACCACAAAAATTTAAGAAAACATTTCTCAGTTTAAGTGAGAACAATAAAGAAGGTATCGGTTTTGTTCAAGGCAAATTTAATATGGGATCTACCGGTTCTATACGTTTTTGCACTAGGTCAGACATCACCAAAGGACATTATAAACTTATCATAAGTAAACGCTATGACCTTAAATCGTCATGGGGTTGGACCTTAATCAAGGTGGCACAAGTAGAACGAGGTAGAGAATTGCCGATCGTAAAATATCTAGCTCCTAACGGCGAGATCCCATCGTTTGAATCCGAATCAATTCGTGCATTTAATGATGATGAGATTGGGGTGATAGAGCAAGGTTCGGTTATCAAATTATTTGACTACGATGTCGGAGGTAAAGCACATCAGGTAGATTTTGGTCTAGATAATGCACTTACATTAAATTTGCTGGACTGTGCATTGCCTATTAGGATATACGACTTTGATGCACAAAGAAACCCGGAGATAAACAGATTGAGAGGCAGAGGTATAATTGATAGAACATTTACAGGCATGCAAGTCAAACTTTGTGACAAGCTTGCCGATATTTCGCATCAAGATCCCCCGCTTAACTTCGAAAAACCTAGTGAAGAGACAACAGAATTTATACATTTAGTATCCCAATATAATGATGATGAAATTGGAGAAATAAAAATAATAGCTGTTGGATCCAGTAAACATCCCATCTATTTGAGAGAGAGCAAAAAGCGTATTTTCTATACAATCAATGGGCAAACGCATGCAACCGAGAATGCCAGTTTTTTAAATCTTAAAGATGTAGGTTTAGGTGAGTTGGAAAATCATGTCGTTGTTGATGTTCAGTGCGAAAAAATGGATAAAACGGCACTATCCACTATATTTATGGGAAACAGAGAAAAAATAGCGGATAATAGGCTATCAAGACAACTAAAGGAAATAGTAAAAAAGAATTTAAAGAAAGATAAGAAATTAAAAGAATATGAGAATATTATCCGAACTAGAAGAGTATCAAAAATCATTGAAGAGGATGAGGAAACCAAAGAATTGTTGGGAGACTTTATTACTCAAGATCCAGCAATTAGACAACTGTTAGGACTTGGTGATACTGTTTCCGGTGAATCTCAAACAGGGAGAGGACCTGACCCGTGGAAAGGAGGAAAACAATTTCCGACATTCCTGGAGCCTATTAGTATAAAGAAAATTGATAATAGTTTTTTCAAAGAATTACCCATTAACATCTTTCGTAAGATAAAATGTAAAACAGATGCTGCCAACGATTATTTAATAAGAAATCATAGTCCCGGACGAATATATCTACCAAATCGTCCTTCCCAAGTTAATATAGAAACTAGTTTAAATAATGGTATAGCCACTTTTACTCTTTCTCCTTCATCTAAAGAACCTCCCGGCGTTGGTCAAGAATTGTCGTTTGATATTGGTTTTGACGACGATGGGCCGAGGGGTGAGCCTATTACATTTAATTTAAGAATTAAATTTATTGAAGGGCAAAAACCCAAGAAAAATCCTAGTGGAACATCCTCTTCCGGTGTTGCAAATAAAGAAGATAAATCATTTGCCGATCCAACCAAATGGATTCACAAAGAAAATTGGGATGATTACAACTTTGATGAAAAGTCAGGTGCTGTTGTCGTAGCAGGTGGGGAAAACAATCCAACAATTTATGTCAACTATCATCATGAAGTTCTCGAAAAAATGCGCAGACAAGAGCGAGATGAAGCAAGGCGTCAACTAAATGAAAACCGTTTTAGAATATGTCTTGGTTTCCTGACACTTGCTATTTATAAGCATTATAATGAAAATGAAGAGAAGGCTCAAGAAAAGGCACGGGGATCCTCGGATGCCGTAGCACCTTATATTCTCTCCTTAATTGTAAGATTCGGAGAGGGCGCGCGATTATGAGGTATTCTATTTGACCTTCCTCTATTTTTAGAACCGCCGGCAAAGTGAGTTTTCATGCTATCGTCCTCAAAGACCGGCATTTTCCCCACCCCTTCGCTTTGAACTTCCCCGTAGCTAGGGTATAATTGCATTTCGCCTTGATATGAGGCGGATTATTTTTCACCCATCAGAGAGAGAGGCATTATGGCAAGAGTTACGATAGAAGACTGCATTGAAAAAGTCGGCAGTCATTTCAGGGTAGTCCAGATAGCGTCCCACCGGGCGCACCAGCTGGAGTTGGGCGCAAAGCCTATGGTTGATAAGGAAGGAGATAAGCCGGTAGTCGTCGCATTGCGGGAGATTGCCGAGGGCAAGATAGACGAGAGGGTGCTCAGCAAGCCTTTAGGTGAAAAAGAGCCTTGGGAACAAGAGCAAGGTTTATTGACACAGTCCGACGATGTCGGAGAGATTGTTGCAGATATAGAAAACTACGGCGACATGAACGAAGTAGAAGGCGAAGATGCCGCACCGGCGCAAGAGGCAGATTCGGGGGATGAGGAGCCTAAAACAGGCGAAGCCTAATACCGCTATAGCAGACTTTTTAATCGGGTTTTAGTCTGCTATGGAAGCGTCAAAAACCTTTGTGGGGAATTTTCATAGCAGGCGTGGCAAACTTCCGGTACACAGCACGGCACTGGATAAATTGCACGATGCCGTGAGTCGGTATATGACTGCCGAGGAAGTCCGTCGTGTTCATAATGCTTACTTATTCGGTGCCGAAGCGCATTTGGATCAAAAGCGCATCTCGGGGGATCCTTATATTTATCATCCCATAAAAGTCGCGCAAATAATGGCAGAACTGCGTTTGGATGCAGTCACCATTTCTGCCGGGTTGTTGCACGATGTATTGGAGGACACCGATATTACTAAAAACCAGTTGTCCAAGCAGTTCGGCAAGGCGGTTGCCGAGGTTGTTGACGGAGTAAGTAAATTGCCCAAGCTGGAATTTGAAAGCAAGGAAATCGGGCAAGCTAAAAACTTTCAGAAAATGCTGTTGGCGATGGCCAAAGACCCGCGTGTCATACTGGTCAAGCTGTCCGACCGTCTACACAATATGCGTACAGTCTACTATTTGCCTTTTCCCAAACAAAAAAGGATAGCACAAGAGACGCTCGAGATATACGCACCGTTGGCGCAGTGCTTAGGCATAGACAGGATACGCTTGGAGTTGGAAGACCTGTCGTTCAAAGCCTTGTATCCGTTGCGCTATAGGGCACTTGAGAGGGCGGTGCGCAGATACGATAAGCGCAAAGCGTTGGTAGAGAAGATGTTGGAAATCTTTCGCGTGCATTTGAAGTCTGCCGAGTTTTCGTGTCGCATGTACGGACGTAGCAAGCATCTTTACAGCATTTACCGAAAGATGAAAGAGCGTGGACATTCTCTGGGTCAAATCTTTGATATTTATGCAATTCGCATCATTGTTTCAAATGCGGATCATTGCTATCGCATGCTCGGATTGTTGCATAATTTATTCAAGCCGGTGCCCGGTCGTTTCAAGGATTACATTGCATTGCCCAAACCCAATGGTTATCAATCGCTACATACGGTGGTAGTCGGCTCGCAAGGCATCAAGCTGGAAGTGCAGATTAGAACGCAAGAGATGGAGGAAATCGCAGAAAGCGGTATCGCCGCACATGCACTTTATAAGACCGGTGAATCCAATCGGTCGACGATGGCGCGCCGTTGGATGCAAAATCTTATAGGTTTGCAACAAAAGACCGGAAACAACTCGGCCGAGTATATGGAAAGCCTAAAAAGCCAGCTTTTTCCTGCAGAAGTCTACGTTTTCACACCGAAGGGAAAAATTATTGTTTTACCGCGTAAGGCAACGGCACTTGATTTTGCTTTTGCTATCCATACCGATTTAGGGCTTTCCACCGCGAGGGTTCGTGTTAACGGCCATATAGAAGCTCTGAACTTTAAGCTACAAAGCGGACAAACGATAGAGGTCATTACTGCGGATAATGTTGCCCCCGATTCTAGGTGGCTGGAGTTTGTAGCAACCGCCAAAGCCCGTACGGCGATAGTGCAGTACTTAAAACATATAGAGTCGTACGAAGCAGTCGAACTAGGGCGTTATTTATTAAAGCAAGCTCTAACAAGTTGTCAACAGCGTTTATCGGATATATCTAAATCTCGTATGAGAGAAGTTCTGGAGTCCTTAAAGTTAAAAAATTTGGACGAATTGTTCAAAGAGATAGGACTGGGTCGGCAACTTCCCTCACTGGTTGTGGTGCTTTTGACCGATGTTTCTCAAGCCGACGCGCAACTTAGCTTGGAGATAGAGCCGGAGGCTATTATCAAAGGCGTTGAGGGCATGGCTGTAGTCTGTGCCCAGTGTTGTTATCCTATTCCTGGTGACTCGATTATCGGAACGATGAGCCCGGGCAAAGGTTTGGTGATACATCGCAAAAGTTGTTCCAATGTACGCGCTAAGAATGTGCGGAGGATTTTACTTAATTGGGCGGACACGCGAAATACCCTATCGGAGTATTCCGCCGCTATTCGTATCGTCGTGCCCCATCAAAGCGGTGTGTTGGCAACTTTAGCGTCAAAGATAGCGCAAACCGGTTCCAACATAAAGAATGTCTCCTTAGACGAGCAGGGTATCGGTAGTGCTGCGGTTACTTTTGTGCTCAGCGTGCGCGATACAAATCAATTGGATAGAATAATGAGACGCATCAGCCAAGCATTTGAAGATGTTAAAGTATCCAGAGTTAAATCTCACTAAGTACTATGTCCGCTCGGCTAGAGTGATCTTTTAGAAACATTTTTAACGGAGGTGATTGATGACCAAAGAAATTATAAAAACAGACCATGCCCCCGAAGCCATAGGGACTTATTCTCAGGCGGTAAAGGTTGGGCAAACCGTTTATTTGTCGGGACAGATTCCGCTATCTCCCGAAACGATGGAAGTCGTCGCCGGCGACATCACGGTGCACACACGCAAGGTGTTTGATAATTTGAGTGCGGTGGCAACTGCCGCCGGAGGCTCTTTGGTGGACATCGTCAAATTAAATGTTTATCTTTGTGACTTAAGTCATTTTGCCAAGATAAACGAAGTGATGGCGGAATATTTCTCCGAACCGTATCCGGCGCGTGCAGCGGTGCAAGTTTCGGCGTTGCCCAGAGGCGTGGATATAGAAATTGATGCAATCATGCATTTGTCTTAAGAATAGATAACCACCCCCGACATCCATTAGTTCTATGACGGCACTTACCGCATTGCGTGGCATTGGGTCTGTAGCCGAAGCATCGTTGAATAAGCTGGGTATCGGTTGCGTCGAGGATTTGCTGTTTCATTTTCCGCTGCGGTATAAAGATAAAACCCGCGTCAGGCGGATCGACGAACTGCGCATAGGCGACGAGGCTTTGATAGAGGGTGTGCTGGAGTCGGCTCGCGTCGCTTACGAAGGGCGTAGGGTTTTGATCGCTGTAGTCAGAGATGCAAGCGGTGCGACCCTGCAATTTCGTTTTTTTCATTTTTCCGAACGGCAAAGGTTTTTTTTTAAGCCCGGCGCGCGTCTATACGCCTACGGAGAAGTCAGGCTTGCGCGCAAAGTAAGGTATGAAATGATCCATCCGGAATATCGCTTTATCAAGGATCATGAGCCGGTGCCGGTGCAGTCTTTCTACACCCCGATTTATCCCACAACCGCCGACTTAAAGCAAGCGAGTTTGTATCGTTATATCGATAAATCGTTGCAGTGGCTATCCGATTCGCCCGATTTTTTAGAAGAGTTGCTGCCTGCGGAATGGGCTTACGATATTAGTTTGGCGGATGCGATAGGCTTGATACATCGTCCACCTCCGGACACCGATTTGGATGCTTTGCTGGAAGGCGAGCATGTTGCTCGGCGGCGTCTGGCGTTTGAGGAACTGCTGGCTAATGTCGCTAGCTTAAAGAAACTGCGCTTGCAGAACCGTGTGGAAAGAGCCGTAAACCTAAAAGGCGAAGACTTTTTGTTTAAGCGTTTGTTGTCGTCACTGCCGTTTGATTTGACTGCCGCACAACATCGGGTGGTTGCGGAAATAACCGACGATTTGTCTAAATCGGAAGCGATGATGCGTCTAGTGCAGGGCGATGTGGGTTCGGGCAAAACCATAGTTGCCGTTGCTGCAATGCTAAAAGCGGTGTCGGCAGGTTATCAGGCGGCGATGATGGTGCCTACGGAAATTCTAGCCGAACAGCACTATACCAATCTACGCACTATTTTAGAACCTTTAGAAGTGCGTATCAGTCTGTTATTGGGTAATCAAAAGGTGGTCGAGAAGCGCGCAATATTAAGGCATATCAGACACGGGGTTTCGCAAATCGTCATCGGCACGCACGCATTATTTCAAGAGACGGTCAGTTTTGATAAATTGGCGGTTGTCGTGGTTGACGAACAACATCGTTTCGGTGTGCACCAGCGATTGTTATTGAAGCAGAAAGGTGAGCAAAGAGACTATCAACCTCATCAATTGATTATGACCGCAACACCCATTCCGCGCAGTTTGGCAATGACGATGTACGCCGACCTTGATTATTCGGTTATCGATACGCTACCGCCGGGGCGCCAAGAAATCAAAACCGTCGCGGTATCCGACGAGCGTAGAGACGAAGTTGTGGCGCGCGTGCATTCGGCATGTCGTCAAGGCAGTCAAGTATATTGGGTTTGCACCTTAATAGAAGAATCCAAGACTCTGGGTTATCAAGCTGCCGAAAACAGTTATGAATTTCTCAAAACGGCGATGCCGGACATAGCAATAGGATTGGTTCACGGTGGAATGAAGGCTCAGATGAAAGAACAAGCGATGCAGGCATTTAGGAAACAGCGCACCCAATTACTTGTCGCTACCACCGTGATAGAAGTCGGTGTGGATGTTCCGAATGCAACGCTGATGGTCATAGAAAATGCCGAGCGTTTGGGTTTGGCGCAGCTACACCAGCTGCGCGGACGCGTCGGCAGAGGTGAAAAAAAAAGCACTTGTGTGTTGATATATCACCCGCCTTTATCGGAGAATGCCGAGGCGCGCATCAAAGTAATGCGTAAGACCAACGACGGGTTTGAGATTGCCAAAGAAGATCTGCGGCAACGCGGTTCGGGTGAGATACTCGGCACTCGACAAACCGGACAGACCTACTTTAGGGTTGCCGACCTCACGCGCGATAGAGAACTACTGAAAAAAACCTACACCGTTGCCGACCACCTCCTCAAACAATCACCCGAAACCGTAGATAAATTAATTGATCGTTGGCTCGGTCAATCTATACACTATGCCGATGTATGAACACAATATTCATAGCAACCGTAGATAAATGAATAGATGCTTTAACTACGCAGATTGTCGCTTAATCTAGCTAGCTTACGCAAATTATTCAATGAACCGATATCCCGGCGATACTCCAGATTGCCCTTCATATAGTTATCAATCGCGTGATTGATTGAGTCGGAAGCCTCTGCAATGCTTTTTGCTACTTTACCGAGAGCAAAAACACGCGATTTTTTAAGCGTCGCATAAGCATTTCCTTTTCGGACACACGATGCATAGTAAATTTTTATTCCCGTATCTCTAAGAGCTTGTTCGTCTATTTGAAATCGCGTGATACGGCGACTTTTATCGGGATATTCTTTGGCAACTAGATACTTTATGACACTCGCTTTGTTGGTGAATTTTATTCGGTCGCCACCAAGTCGTCGATGCCAAAGGTCTTTTATGACTTGAGAAAACGGCGTTTTTAAGATCGTCAATATGTTAAGTGCTTCGGGATCTCCGAACCGCCCGTTGAATTCCATAAATTGTATGCCTTTTTTGGTCTTAAAGAATCCTCCGTTGAGAATGCCTCTAAAATCCAAGCCATCCTGCCGCATCGCATCGATTATCTTTTGCATAATTTTTCGACAACCTCTAAAATCTTTATCGTCCATAAAAGGTAATAACTTTTTAGAGTGGGTAAAACATCCCATGCCGCCGGTGCCCGCACCCTTATCATTTTCAAATCTATACGGATAGTCATAACTCGCCGGCGACATGACTAAATTATTTCCGTCGGTAAAACCCATAATGGTAAACTCTATTCCGTCGAGTTTCTCTACCAAAAGGACTTTTTCTCCTTTGTTTCGCTTTAGTAGCAAAGAAGCATAATCGGCACTATCCCGATAAGTTCTCAAATGTTCGCGCATGACCTTAACACCCTTCCCTCCGGTTAATCCTTGAGGCTTGACAACAACCAAAAGCTTTTTGTTCTTAAATTCTTTAATTGCACTTTCAAGTTCCCCTTCGGAAGAAATAGTTCTATGAAATGGTGTGAATTCGGGGCAATTCTGCTCCATTAATTGCATTGCATAAACCTTATCCCACTCGAT
This sequence comes from uncultured candidatus Poriferisulfidus sp., assembly GCA_965215125.1. Taxonomy (GTDB): domain Bacteria; phylum Pseudomonadota; class Gammaproteobacteria; order Poriferisulfidales; family Oxydemutatoraceae; genus SP5GCR1. The sequence goes on from OZ244052.1 coordinate 952,346, forward strand.
TCGAGTCGCTGCTTTGGTTCCGCCTACCGCCTTAATTTTATGCCTTAACAACTCGTCAACCACACCACTCGCCAAGGGTGCATCGGCATTGACAAAGGCATAATCTATTTTGTGTTTGCCGGCAAATTTTGCAATGGCGTGCGCGTTGGTCGTGTTTTCAACTAGATATTCTCCTCCCGATTCTTCGATACAATCAATCATTGTCGGGTTCTCATGGTCCATAACGGCATACAGACAGATATTGCCTTCTTCGTTGAGTTTTGATGCAAAGGCACTTTCGCGCCCTCCTGCTCCGACAACTAAAAACTTTTCTTTTTTTCTGCTCATAGGAAATCCTTGTGGCTAATTATATGACATAAAGGTTGTATGTTTGATTTATCCCGCAACCGAAGTTTCCCTCATAGCCGGAATAATTGACCGACATCAAAATGTGATCTTGGAAATCTAGCCATTTAGGATTTTCAGTATTGGGTATGGAAGTGACTTATAATAAAGACCCCATTTAAGTTTTATCCTTAAAAATAAAGAAAAATTGAACATAATGATTAGAACGGTCGGACGTAATCTTTGGTATCGCTCAAAGGCTTTGATAGTGGTTGTTGGCGCGCTTCATGTTGTACTTGCCGGGTATTACAAGAACAGGACACCTTATAAAGAAGTCCTGTTGTTCCCGCTATACTGGGAAAAATTAAAAAGAGGCCGATGTTTTACCGCGTATAACTTAAAGTCTGCTATAGATTCTGTTAAAGTTGCTCATTCCAGGAATATTAAATTCGATAGCAAAAAACGTACAGGCAGTTCTATATCAACCCATATTTTTGCAATAATCGGAATGGCGTGGTTTGGTGAAAAAATGAATATGAATATCAAGGTTGGTTGTCCTGACTTAGAAAGTATTTTTGACAATTTTGATCTAATGAATTCACAAAAAGACTTGCGCAAAGATCACGCGCTGCATATTAAAGAGTTTAGGTTGTGGGAGAATTATGCAAAGTTTGCAGTTCCAGCCGAGTTCGGCTACAAAATAATTTCCAAGCTGGCAATCAAAGCAGATTTTAAAGCGCAAGCCGACGAGTGGTTTAATAGCAAGCCACAAGGCGATTGGGTAGGTATTCACTATAGAGGTACCGATATTGACAAAGCGAAATTCAGATTAATAAGTGTAGAGTCCTATATTGCTTATCTAAAAGAGGTTTTGGATGATCGTTGTAATATCTTTGCTTGTTCCGATCAGGCGCAATTCATTGAGCAAATCAAGGAGGCATTTCCCGGTAGAGTTTTTTTTAGAGAAATTAAGCGGTCTTACGACAGTAGGCCCTTACACAGACGAGAATTCTATGATAAACAACGAATAGAGGACGCACTAATGGATCTCTTGCTTCTATCGAGAACTCAGTTAATCTATACCACAGGGTCGTGGTTTTCAGAAATAGTTAGATTTTTTAATCCCTCAATCAAAATTATTTCTTTTCACTTATTATGGGTGAGATTTAAGTATCATCGGAAAGTCGATAACTTTATTCCGGTTCCTAAAGCTTCGATGTTACTTAAAAATAGGAGCCGTGGTAAAAATCAAGTTCCCGGTTAAATTAGTGAACAGCAGGTGGTAGCAAAATAGTTTTCGAAATATTGCGGTTACGTTTGTGCTAGTACTAAACTTTATGTGAGGAATATGCACTTTTGGATGTGGCTAAAGTCGTCATGCGTCTTAATGTTTGGTCTTTTTTTATGAAGTGATGATAAAGTGCGGCACCGGCGTGCAATGCAATTAAAACCCAAACTATGTAAGCCCCGCTTTCTTTATGAACGAAATCCATGATGGGCTCAAAACTTTCCCAGTCCATGCCCAGCCATTGTTCCACCAACAACGAATAGAGCGCGGTGTCGGAAAATTTCGGAATATCCACCAACAGGAAATAGTTTGCGTCTAGTTTTGTTCCCATATAACCGGTTATCGGCATGATGATCATTACTGCGTAGAGTAGCCGGTGTACGGTACGGGCTGCAGAATGTTCAAACTGGGTTCCCGGAACCTCGTCGGGTGTTTGGTTAATCAATTTCCATGCAACGCGTAAAGCAACAAAAACACCGATCGTTATCCCGAATGACAGGTGCATATGCAAGGCAATCATACTGGGTGTCAACTCTCCGGTTTCACTGAATGAATTGTCGGTAAACCAATGGCGATAATATACTGCGACATAAGAACCGAGAAAACCCAGTGCGACAATCCAGTGCAGAGCAATAGCCCCTAGCCCGTAATATTCTTTTGTATTCTTAATATCCAATTGTGTCGTCCTTGTAGGTAGAAAAAAGTTCATTATACAATAACTCAAAAGTGGTGAATATACCCAGTTTTTAGGGTATATTCACTTTTTTATTACACATACCAGTGAATTGATATAATAAGAGAATGGCTATTACTCAATCATATAGAAAAAAAATTCAGGCATTGCGGGAAGAGTATGCTTCTTTGAAAGGGGGTAAGGAGTCTCTTTTGGCTTTAATTGACGAGGCAGAGGTGCCCGAGAACGTCTATAACTCCAATGCTATCGAAAATTCTACGCTGACCTTAAAAGAAACCGAGAAGATTTTATTAGAGATGGAATTATCCCGTCGTGTATCGGTGCGCGAGTTGTTTGAAGCAAAGAATTTGAATCGGGTTATTGCATATAAGCGAGACAAAGCAGGCAAAGTACCTTTGACAAAGGATCTAATCTTGCTTTTTCATCGCATGCTTATGGGTGGTATTAACGATGCCATTGCCGGACGTTTCCGGCGGCAAGGTGAGTATGTTCGGGTTGGTACGCATATAGCACCTCCACCCGAGCATGTGGAAAGGATGATTGAACAGACCCTGTTTATTTATGAAAATGACATAGACAGTTATTTTCTGGATAAAATTGCCCGATTTCATTTAGAGTTTGAGACTATACACCCGTTTTGTGACGGCAACGGCCGCATAGGACGAGTAATCATTAACTTCCATTTATTGGAATTGGGGTTTCCTAAAATTATTATTCGCAACAGAACGAAGCGCATATACTATCAGGCGTTCAATGAATATCGCCCTCGGAAGCGAACCAGAACAATGGAGAATATTGTAGCTTTGGGCATCATGGAAGCATTGCATAAGCGCATCGCTTATTTACGAGGAGAAAATATTATCCGCTTGTCCGAGTACATTGCGCAAAACAACCTTTCTCCATCGGCGGTAACCAACGCTGCCCGGCGCCAGACTATCGCGGCGTTTCGGGAAAAAGAAGTTTGGAAGATCGGAGAGAAATATCGGTAGCGTTGATGCGAGGTTATACTAAAATTTTCGGTTTCAGGTTTTAGTAGAATATCCCCACTATGGCAGTTTCATCTAAAAAACAAAGTGTTCGTTATATCAAAGTGTCGGAGGCATACAACGGACAGCGGATTGATAATTTCTTATTTAGAGAATATAAGAATGTACCCAAGAGTTATATTTACAGGGTCATTCGTTCGGGTGAATTACGCGTCAATAGTGGGCGCGTGCCACCCTCTTACAAGCTATCCGCCGGCGATAAAATACGAATACCGCCGGTTGCGCACACATCTCCCGCATCCCCTCGTTTGTCGGATGCCGATGCCGATGTGCTATTGAGGTGTATTATTTACGAAGATGACGAAGTTTTGGTTATCGATAAGCCTGCGCACCTTGCGGTTCACACCGGAACCGCGCACAGCTTTGGTTTGATAGACTTGCTCAAATATAAATACTCCGATGATGTAGGTCTTGTCCATCGTCTTGATAAAGATACCAGCGGCTGCCTTATCGTTGCGAAGTCTCGCGATGCCCTGCTTCGTTTGCAAAAGTTGTTTCGCGAATCACAGGTTGAGAAAATCTATCAGGTTTTAGTGGTCGGGCGATGGCAACAATCGCGCCGCGTTTCCATGCCTTTGCATCGTGCGATGCAGAAGCAAACGGTAGCCGACAACGGCAAGCATGCCGTCACCGATTTCACCGTCATCCGTTCGTTCGAAGACTATAGCCTGATGTCCGTATCGCTGATTACCGGCCGCACCCATCAGATTCGTGTGCATGCGGCACATTGCCGGCACCCCGTTGCCGGCGATAACAAATACGGAGACTTTTCAAGCAACCGTAAGCTCGCTCGGTTGGGACTCAAGCGTATTTTTTTACACGCCCACAAGGTATCGTTTAAGTGGTGTGAGAAGGTGTTATCGTTTGAAGCCCCGCTACCCGAGCCTCTGCAAAAACTCATAGCGCGGTTAGATAGAACCTCGTTTTAATATAAAATGATAGAACCGGTTGATGCGAGACATGTCGTAGCAGTAGATCAATAAACATCATAGAGGTTCAAAATGGATATCAAAGACCAATCAAACACTTCCTCGGAAGGCTCCAATCCGTCTTCCGATAACGAGCGGTGGGCGCAAAACACATTGCGTTCGCTGCTAGACGATCATTTACAAGAGCAACGGCGGGCGAGGCGGTGGCGTATTTTTTACCGGCTACTAATCGTCGGTATCATTGTTGCATTGATCGTGTCGGTAGAGCCGCCTAGGGGTATGCAACCGACGATACTGGAGGAGCATACTGCGCTCGTCAAATTGGAAGGACCGATTATTGAAGGGACACCGGCTGCGGCGAAAGATATCATAGAGACTTTGCAGGAGGCGTACGAAACCGAAAATGCCAAAGCCGTTATCTTGCAGATTAATAGTCCGGGCGGTAGCCCCGTTCAGAGTGCTCAAATCAGCGATGAGATTCTACGCTTGCGTTCCGAGTACACCGACAAGCCGTGCTATGTTGTCATTACCGATATCGGAGCATCGGGTGCTTATTATGTCGCTGCGGTTGCCGACGGGATTTATGCCGACAAAGCGAGTTTGGTCGGTTCTATCGGTGTTATTTTTAACGGCTTCGGTTTGGTCGACGCAATCCATAAGTTGGGCATAGAACGGCGCGTGCAGAAGGCGGGAGAATATAAAGATATGCTCGATCCTTTTGCAGCGACCGATCCGATCGTGAAAGCGCATATGCAGAAGTTATTGGATCAAGTGCATCAACAATTTATCAGCCGTGTCAAGCAAGGCCGAGGCGACAAGCTCGCAACCGACAGTCGGTTATTTTCCGGTTTGATATGGACGGGCGAGGAAGCCAAGGAATTGGGTTTGATAGATAATTTTGCATCTGCCCAACAAGTTGCCAGAGAAGTCGTCGGAGTTGAAAAAATCGTGGTCTATCAGCCGCAGCAGAATCTCCTGGATAGGGTTGTCAACAGACTCGGTACCCGTATCGGCAACATGCTGTTATGGCGATTTCAAACGCCGTCTCTATATTAGGATGCGACTAATAACGGCACGCCGCTCTGCTCTAACATTCGCGAAAGCGTAATCAAGGGTAGCCCCAACATCGCACTCGGGTCGGTGCTTTCCATTCGCTCGCATAGCGCAATTCCCAAACCTTCGGAGCGATGGCTACCGCAACAATCAAAGGGTTGTTCTATACGCACATAAGCCTCCGCTTGGTCAGTGTTAAAAGCGCGGTAGTGTATGTGGGTCAGCACGCGCTCGTATTGGCAGTCTTGGTTTTCGGTATTGAGCAAGCACAAGCCGGTATGAAATATGACCTCTTTATCGGAACACATCGCAAGTTGCTTACACGCTTGTTCGGCGTTGTCGGGTTTGCCGATGATATGACCGTCGACTTCGCCGCATTGATCGGAACCTATGATTAAAGCGTTTGGATAACCATTTGCTACGGCGCGCGCTTTGGCACACGAAAGACGCTTTACTAGTTCCGCAGGCTGTTCGCCGTGATACGCCGTCTCGTCAACATCCGCCGCATGGGTTATAAAGTCAAGTTTCAGACGTTTCAACAGCTGATAGCGGGATTTAGAACCGGAAGCCAGTACGATAACAGGTTTTTGATCAGCCATAATGAAGTTTACTAATTGAAAAGAGTGACATTGTACCTTACAAGCGCATTACATCAGCATAATGTTAAGGGTCTTAAATTGTTTTATACCAATTAGGGTTTTTATGAGATAATGAAATTTTAATTTTGAGGAGTACCAATGTCAGACATAGCTTTATACAATGTACTAACAAAGTTAGGTGTCAAGCGCGAGGGAGCGGAAAAAGCTGTGGCCGATGTTGTCGGTTCCAAAGAAGTAGCAACTAAGTCGGACTTGGCAAAACAGGAGGCGCGATTAATAGAAAAAATAGCGGATGCAAAAAACACAATGATTGTATGGGTTGTAGGCGTGAATGTCGCCATATTTTTAGGACTATCTGCGGTAATTTTCTCCGTTGTTGGTTTGTTAAAGTAATCCTGGTTGTGGTTTTCATGAATAATGCCTTCGCAGAATTGCAGAGGAGAGGCTATTGAGTAGCCGACTATTGCCGAGTAACCCTGCTACTTGTTCCGAATAATCGTTCCTTGTTGCAGTAGCACAAGTGTCGGTTCTATTGTGCGATACCAATACTTTTTCAACAGCCCCCCATAATCTAATTGGATCCTTACGCTAAATAAATGTCTTCACAACTTCATATTGCCGAGAAAGCGGCACTTGCCGCCGGTGGCATTATTGCTCGCAATGCTAATTTCATAAACAAAATTGATATCAAACATAAATCGGTCAACAATCCGGTCAGTAGCGTAGACCTTGCTTGCGAGCAGGAAATCATAAAGATCATCCAAAAAGCATATCCGCAACATTCAATCATGACCGAGGAAAGCGGTTTATTGGATAACGATCCGGAATGGCAGTGGGTGGTAGATCCTTTAGACGGCACGACCAACTTTATCAGAGGATTCCCGCATTGTGCGGTGTCTATCGCCTTAAAACATAAGGGCTTGGTAATTCTGGGTGTAATATACGATCCTTTTAAGAATGAATTATTTGCAGCGGCAAAGGGTGAAGGGGCGACCTTAAATAGGCGGCGGATACGTGTTTCCGACCATGCACGGTTGGCAGGGGCAATGTTGGGAACCGGCCTTCCTTTTAGGTTGGATCAAAATGTAGAACACGATATAGAAGTGCTGAACACGCTACTAAAGGAAAATGTGCATGTGCGTCGCGCAGGAGCTGCTGCTTTGGATATGGCTTATGTCGCTTGCGGACGTTTTGACGGATTTTGGGAGTTTGGTTTATCGCCGTGGGATATCGCCGCCGGAGAAATTATTGTCAAAGAGGCGGGTGGCTTGGTGGGGAAAACCAGCGGTGGTGTAAAACATTTAAGCTCTGGTAACATATTAGCTGCTAACGCAAAGCTGTTTAAGACCATTTTGGCAAAAATAAGCATGCTCAAAAGTGTTTAGTGCATAGAGAAAATTACAAGTTTTAGAGATTTTAGATGACAACACAAACTTCCGAAATAACGTTGCGGCATTGCATACAAAAGGTTGCAACAGGTCCCGAATATAGCAAAGATTTGAACTTTGAAGAATCGTATTCGGCAATGAGGCAAATACTAGATGATGCGGTAGACCCGGTGCAAGCGGGTGTTTTTCTGATTGCACTGAGAATGAAGCGAGAAACCCAAGACGAGAACAAAGGTGCATTACAAGCTATTCGAGAAACAATGGATATTGTTCCGGCTCCCGTTAAAACCGTTTTGGATATTGCCGATCCGTACGATGGATTTCTACGGCATTTGCCGATGTCGCCTTTCTTGCCTGCAGTGCTGGCTTCGTGCGAAATCCCTACTTTTGCCCACGGCATAGAGTTGGTGGGTCCCAAGTACGGTGTAACATACGCTAAAATTTTGAGAGCTGCAGGCATAAAAACCGATCGGACGACGCGCGATGCCGCCGCATTGTTAGGCGATGTAGGTTGGGCTTATGTTGACCAGAGTCAATTTTGTCCCTCGCTGCATAAGCTCGAATCGCTACGCAGCAGAATTGTCAAACGTCCTCTGCTAACGACGATAGAGGTTTTGCTAAGCCCGATCAGAGGAAAGGAAAAAACGCATTATGTTACCGGGTATGTTCATAAGGCATACCCGCCCGTCTATCTAGATTTGGCACGCTTTTTATCCTTTAATTCTGCAGCGGTGGTGAAGGGCAACGAGGGAGGAATTATACCTTCGTTAAAGCAGCCGTCGCGTTTGTTTGAGTATCATGGGGATGCAGAGATACAACCTCGTGACTTGGATCCCGATAGTTGCGGGCGGAAACAAAACGTCAGAGCGGTTCCGGTTCCGGACGATTTGCCTAAGGCATCGGTGCAAAGCGATGATATCGGTGCCGCCTTGGACGTAGACAGCATGGCATCGATTACTGCGGAAGTCGGCATCCGTGCCTTGGAAGGTGAAAAAGGCATAGCACTTGATAGCCTAATCTATGGAGGTGCTATTATATTGTCTCACTTGCGCAAGCAAACATCTTTGAACGAAGCTGCAAAAACGATTGCTAAACAAATCGACAACGGCGAGGCATACGCTCGTTTTAAGGCGGCACTTGATTAATATAAAAAAGGAGAAACATGGACAAGTTTTATAGAGAAGCTACGGCTAAAATGGAAGAAGCGGGTGTTCAACCCGACTATATCATCGGCTGGCAAATCGGTTATTTGGGACATCCCGAGCGCGAAGAGCAGCGCGCAAGCGATGCTTATACGGCAGGCTATAAAGACGGGGCGGAAAAATCTTTAGATAATTTTTCGTCTTGGTTGTAAGGGTGGTCCATTCCCCTCCTTGTAGGGGCGGACTTGTATGTCCGCCCTTAGGGTGGCAGGCGCAGCCTGACGGGGTGGTCGCCGCAGTTCTGCACAATGTCATGCCGATTAACCTACCGGCTCAATCGGCGGTTTCACTCGGCGGTTCCATTTAGAAAGTATAGCCGAATAGTTCGATGTCTTTTTTGTATTTTTTTGCTACAAGTTCACGCATTCTGTCGTCATATGCATCTTTATAATAGCTGGGGCTACTACTTTGTTTTTTTTCAGAGAGGATTTCCGAGGCATCAAAATCCGGTGCTATTTTTTGAAGGACAGTTTGCATGTCCGGTTGAAAGTTTTCAAACCGTCCCAAAAAATCGAGTTTTTCCAATTCAAAAAAATAATGTTGGGGTAGAAAGTGTGGATCACACCGATGATCCGGTATTTTTGCTACAAAATCAACAAAATCCTCAAATTGCATATCCTTGAATTTCAAGTCACCGTATCGTCTTATAAAATCTTTGAATTCTCCTTTCTCGTCATAGTACGGATTACTTTTAGGGAAAAATCTCGGGGGGTCATAAACTTTATTCTTATAACAAGAAAACAGCCTATCCCATGGATTTCTGACAAAGGAAAAGCGGTAATAATCGGCATAACAAGCTACATTTGATGCTTTTATAGTGAGTCGTTTTATTGCCGGATTTTTATTGTGTACACCTAGACCGGTAGTTTCTACATTATTCAATTTTGCTATACATGTCTTAATCGTTGTGCAAGCTACCTTAGGAACCGAATAGTATATCAGCCTATATTGATCCGAGTAGGTGGCAATCTTCATCGATTGCGTAGGATTTCGCAACTTAAGGGCTGATTTAGCCGTAGATACCAATTTATTTATTTTTGTATTCATCTTAGAACTTATGAAGTTGAATCCGAGAGAAAGTTATTCAAAATCTTTAGTAGATTAAAGTGTATATTATAAGCCACTATATCCAATATGTAGGTGGCAGTCCACTTGCGATTCTCACCGCGCATTATTTCGCTCACGTAGTCTCCTAATACACGCCGCATGTCAAAGCCGGGTTCTCGTTCGTATTTACATTCGGAGTATTTATCCGTGCGATCATTCAACAATGTCAGAAAAGGTATATTTCCGTTTGTTGTAGCTTTTGTGTCCAGGCGGTTATCTTGGATAATTCCTGCTAAATGTTGTGCGGTTTGGGATACTATTCTTTGCCTTTCCGGTGATCGTGATGAATTATATATATATCTATCCAATAAATGAATGGCATACGCTGCAAATTCGGAGAGTATATCCAGTCGTTGCGAGTTGCTCTCGGTAGCAAAACCTTCGTTCTCCATGTTCAACAATGATTCGGTGATAATACGCCATATATTAGTGCTGATAACACTTGCGGTTTCACTGTGCGTTCTAGCACCTTTGTCCAAATTCCAATTAGTTTTTAATCTAACAACCATTCTTTCAAAAATAAAGTATTATAAGTTTTTTACGGCATTTAGAACACCATGTTTGATGAACACAGAGATATTATATAAACTTTTTATTAACTCTTTACGGGATGATGGATCACTCTATTAGAAATTTACGCGATGCCGTGCAGCATAACTGCAACATTTCCGATGCGTGTTATGCCGGCACTTACACGATATGCGTCTATCTTTTGAAAATGCGAGAATACTTTCGTTGGGAGAAGGGTTATGACTTCGGGGTATCTCTGGATCAATCGGAGTTAGGTGCGTGGCTTTGTGGCCGGGAGGCCGAATGGGAGTCTATAGAAAATGAAGATTTTCAACCTTTGTTTATCAACGGTCAAATGTTCAACCCCTTTGATACCGAGGCGATTAACGAGCATTTACTCTCTCAAGGTTACATCTATTCGGGTGGCATAGGAGCAAAATCAATACCGCACTTTTTTATTGCCGAGTATGAATCTCAAAGTTCTTATGGAGATTATCAAGTGCTAATATCTTCAAAGGAATACGCAAGAGATCTAACCGCACCACCCGGCATGTCTCTGGCAAAGACGATCTTTATTAGAAAAGAGTCGCTGAAGAGAATGATTTGGGAGAAGCTCAACGAATGGTATTGGAACCGTCCCCACAATGCGATGGAGGCGGCACTCTCGTATTATGATTTTGACAATAATCTAGAAGATGCCCTTGAGCGGATGACCAAGGCTGAAACAGAAACGGTTCTTTTACACGAAATAGGGGAGCTGGAGGCACACCGTTATCTTCCCAACGACTGGCATCGGATATTACACCAGTGCGGTGCTTCGAAGATAGAGCTGCTAATCCGCGCAATGAAGGACAATTTAGCCGACAGCATTGTGCTGTTGCCTACCTTAGTCTCGCAACAAAAGTCGGCATCTATACATTTTTATATAGCGAACATGAGTGCTATGCGCAAAGCGTTATGCCCCATGTTAGTCAATGCCTATCAAAGCTGGACACAAAGCAATGATTTTTCATCGTTAGAATCGTGGTTGTCTCCGGCGAAGAAGCATTGGCAGGAGAAAGTATGTGATCTATTGGAATTATCCGTAGAGGGAAATAATAGGGATAAGCAAAACACCGAAGATTTAATAACCCGATATGCTTTCTAGTACCTCATACGATGTGCAGTCAAAAAACTAGAATGCCGCTCAAAACAATATCCGAAGTCAAGCTCAACTCTTTTATTTTTGAGAAACATAATGCGCTCTCGGAATCGTTATGCGAAAAAATGATTCATCGTTTTGAAGAGAACACCGACGAGCAATTTGTCGGGCGCATCGGTCAAGTCGCAGTGCAAAATTTAGCCGTCAAACGTTCAACCGATTTGTTAATTAGCGGTAAACAACAATGGAAAGATATAGATCGCGCATTGTTTCAATCCCTGGCTTGTGCAATGAGAGAATTTAGGGCTACATTCCCTTATTTTTCCGGTCGCTTCAAGGATATGGGTTACGGCATGCAGCGTACCCGAGACGACGAATATTACCATTGGCATATAGACGGCGGTAGCCATGATTTCAGCAATCGCCAACTGGTTGCTATTTGGTACTTAAACGATGTGCCCGGACCCGGCGGTGAGACCGAGTTTCTATTTCAGCAGCTTCGCATCAAACCCGAGCAGGGTAAATTACTTTTATTTCCTCCTTTTTGGACCCACGAACATAGAGGTGTGATTTTGCAGAAGGGTGTAAAATACATTGCTACGACTTGGATCGTGTTTGCCTAGGAAGCACGGAACATGAAATTTCAATCGTAGTCGGGATAACGAACAGGTAACTAAGGAAAGGAACACATAGATGAGCGATGTATCTAAAATTTCATTAGAGGATAGCGGATGTGAAGTAAGCGAGCCCTTTGCTTTGCGCGTCTTGGGAGACAGCATGTTTCCCGAGTTTCCGGATGGTTCTATTATTATCATAGACCCTGCCAATAAAGCGCAGGATGGCAATTACATTATCGCCGAGGTAGAGGGGGAATTTATTTTTAGGCAGCTTTGCATAGAGGAAGGAAAATATCTCATTAAAGCGTTAAACCCCGGTTATCCTACATTGGATATAACCGATAAGCCGAACATCAAGGGTGTCGTTACACAACGAGCAGGCACTCGGCGCAAACATAGAAAGCACTACTTCTAGCTTATTCACCAATTTACCTAAGCCACCTCCCTAAAAGGAATGGTTCGCTCGAAACGCAATGCGCTAATCTATATTGGTTGGTGGCACGTAGGACGGGTCGTTGGGGTTTAGGAATATAAAGTTGTATTGTCCTTTTTCCAGCTCTACATAATCTATGGTCATATTTTTGATCATGCCGAGCATGGCACTATTGATGACGATATTGACATTATTACTCTGTAGCTTAAGATCGTCTTCGTGGTTTTGATCGTCTATACCCATCGCATAATGAAAACTGCCGTCTGCATTGCGCATCACAGCCAATCTTAGATTTACCGTTTTTGCTTCTTCCGGTTTTATGGATTGTTGTATTTGTTGCGCCGCAATGTCGGTGATTTTTATAATATTATCGTCTCTACTCATGGTTCGTTCTATAGTCTTTCAATCCTAATGCCGAAATCGTTTTGCCAAGTAATTTTCTTGATGCTTTGATCTCGGGTTGGTTTATGTGCCCGGCTAAAACAGCGATAAACTCCCCACCGGCTCGCTCGAAGTCATCGTTCACAATAGTATAATTGTATTCGCTGAAATGTTCCGCTTCGGAAATCGCTTGTTTCATGCGTGCATCAATCACTTTTACAGTATCTTGTGCGCGTTTCTCCAGACGTTTACGCAGAGTTGGCAACGAAGGAGGCAAAATGAATATAGAAAAAGTGTTGTCATAACACGCTCTTATTTGCCTAGCACCCTGCCAGTCTATTTCCATTACGATAGTGTGTCCTTGAGCCAATGTATTTTCTATATAGGATTTTGATGTACCGTAGTATTCGTTGTATACCAGCGCATGTTCAATAAAATCGTTTTGTTCAATCATTTCTCTAAAAGTTTTTTTATCGACAAAATAATAATCTTGTCCCTCTATTTCATCGGGCCTAGGACGGCGAGTTGTATGCGATATGGATAGTTTTAGGCTATTTAACTCTTTCAATGCTTCTTTGATTAGACTGGTTTTGCCGCTGCCGGACGGCGCAGACACTACAAAAAGGCGGTTATTATCAGGAATTTCGAGTCTCATTAGGTTTGCTTTTTAGGAAATTATAACACGGAGGAAACATCATTCACCTTTTATATAATTCGTCAGGGAATTATATAGTTAACTTGACAAAGAAATGTTAAATTATATTGACCTTCCCCCATTTTCAGGGCCAAAACTTAAATGAGATCTGTATTATAAGTCACCTCTGTGCCTTATGCTAATAAAATCTTAAATAAAGCTAGATTTCCAAGCTCGCATTCCAATATGGGTTGGTTATTCTCGTTCAGTGGCAATTTAGACAAAATCCTATGTTGTTGCCTAAATTGAAGTCTTGCAACTAAAAAACCAGCCTCATAATGCGCCTTTAAGCGACGATCTCTAGTCGAGATGACCTCTACTAGCTGCTGATTTTTAGCTCGTTTCATAACTACTAAACAAGCCTTACGCTACGCAACACGTGTGGCGAATGCTACCGGGGTCATATAATCTAATGAGCTATGCGGGCGTTCATGGTTATAGTGGTATCGCCACTGTTCAATAATATGACGCACTTCCTGAAGGCTGCGGAACCAGTGCTGGTTAAGGCAATTGTCTCTAAACTTACCGTTCAGGCTTTCCACCAAAGCATTCTGGGTCGGTTTACCCGGTTGAATAAAGTATAGTTCCACGCCGCTATCTTGCGACCAGACCTGCATCTTTTTACTAGTGAACTCCGGCCCGTTGTCGCAGACGATGCTTTGCGGACAACCTCGCTCGGCGATGAGTTGCTCTAAACATCTCACCACTTGCCCACTGCTAATCGAAAAACCAGCGAATTGACCGATCAGTTCGCGACTGTAATCGTCCATCACATTGAATATCCTAAACGACCTGCCGTCGCTTAACCGATCATGCACAAAGTCCATTGACCAGCGACAATTCACCTGTTCAGGCAATGCCTGCCGTTGCCTCGTGCGGATGAGCTTCTTGCGCAGTCTTTTGGGTACTTGCAGTCTCGCTTCTTTGTAGATGCGGTGAACCCGTTTTTTATTCACTACAAAGCCTGCCTCTCGTAGCAAACGGTAGAGTAGCAAATAGCCATAGCGTGGATACTTGCTTGCCAACTCGCACAAGCGACTTCTAATCTCTGCATCACAACGCGGCTGTGCTTGATAGTGATAACTACTACGGCTTATCCCGACCAGCTCGCAACTGCGCCTCTCACTCAAACTCCAATGAGTATTCAGCTCTGCAACAACGCTTCTTTTGCTTGCCGGGGTCACCACTTTTTTGATAGCACATCCTTGAGGGCGGTGATTTCTAATAGTTGCTCGCCGAGTAGTTTCTTGAGTCGGTTATTCTCCGATACAAGGTTCTTTAATCGCTTGGCATCATTGACTTCTAACCCGGCATATTTGCTACGCCAGTTGTAAAAGGTGCCATGCGCTATACCGAGTTCTCGGCAAATGTCCTCTGTGCTGCGACCTGCCTCGTGCGATTTGATCGCACCGATAATTTGCTCTTCTGTATATCGTTTATTCATTTTGAAACCTCCTGTTGTTTACTAATTTAACTGGAAATCTCATCTTTGTCATGGCCCAGTTTTGGGGGGTAAGGTCAATATCAATGCAAACCCATAGAACAATCAGATACCATTTATACCCGGCGTCACAGAAAAAACACCGGCAATTACATAGGACGGCAGGCGCATGCCGCTATGTTCGGGATCACTTTGTAGCTAAGTTGAAGGACGAATACGAGTATTACGGCGAGAGCCGGTTTAACTTCTTCACCCTAGGCAAGCAATTTACGACATTAAGAAAGTATTGCGACAAGTGGTTGCAAGGTTATTCCGCTTATATAGTCAAATCGTCATTACAACCGAAAACATTTTGGCGGCTGGGAGTACCGCAACCGGATGTGGAGACGGCGACAGTGGCAACACAAGTCGGTCAATGAAGCGTCAAAAAGATAGGGTGGGCAAGGCAGGCTAAAAAGTCTGTCAAGTTACCTATATAACTCCCATTCGCCAAATAGGTGTTATACTATCGCCTATAATCCGGATTGATCGGTTGGTCAATCCAATACGAAATAGACATTATCGGGAAGGAAATAAAATGAAACTAAAGCTATTTTTAATCGGTTTATCGTCAATATTCGCTTTGTCAGGGTGTTCTACAATGTCTGATACCCGGGATTGGTTTTTTGAAGACGATGAAGAAGTCGTTGAAATTTCCATGGAAGATGAGATGGAGGAGGAATTCGACGAGGAGTTTGATGAAACATTTGACGAAGAGTTTGAAGAGGAATTCGACGAGTTCGAAGAAGAATTTGACGAAGAGTTCGGCGAAGAATTAGAAGAAGAGTTTGGAGAGGAATATGGGGATGAACCTATTAGAAGACGTGCATCGGGAACTTCTTTACCACGAGCCATTGTTTATTTTGATTATAAGAGTACTATAGTCCCGGCAACAAGCCTTAATTTGTTGCAATTACATTCTCAATATCTGATCAACAGCGGTGCTTCCGTTACTTTAGTAGGACACTCCGATGCGATAGCGTCCAGTCGCTATAACAAGGAGCTCGCATTGAGAAGGGCACAAGCCGTTGCCCAGATATTAGTTCAAATGGGAGTCTCTCCTTCCAGTATCAGGACAGAGAGCCGTGGCGAAGACGAATTGGCTGTAGAGGGTGATAGTCCCTATGCGAATGGTATGAATAGACGAGTTGAGCTTCGTTACGAGTAATCAATCGATTACTCTTCAAGACCACAATTAAACTATGAATTGTACGGGAGGACTAGCATGTCCTCTCGTACGGTACCGAATCTTCACAATTAATATCGTCCACCATCAAATTGGTGATTATCATAATGGGTTGATGTGCGGAGGTTAAACCCGTACAAGTACTAAACTTAGGGGCGAACATGTTCGCCTCACTCTGAAGTTGGGTATCGTAATTAGGTGGATGAATGTTTTGATTGTGGCGAGATTATTCAATCGTCACATGGTATGAGGGGTAGGCATGTGAGTCCACCCCTATACCTGTTAGTAAATTAAAAGTCTTTAATATGCCTTCATGCCTTCGGCATCTTTCATGCCTTCGCCGCATTTACCTTCACCACATTTGCCTTCGGCATCTTTCATGCCTTCGGCACCTTTCATACTTTCACCACACTTACCTTCACCGCACTTGCCTTCGCCGCATTTACCTTCACCACATTTGCCTTCGGCATCTTTCATACCTTCGGCACTTTTATCATGATGACCGCAATGACCTTCGGCATCTTTCATGCCTTCGCCGCATTTGCCTTCGCCGCATTTGCCTTCACCACATTTACCTTCCATGTGAGAACCTGCCAGCATATAGCCGCTGGGCAGTTCCTGCACCGAGAAAATATTGTTTTCGGCAGACACGGCTCCCGCCATCGTCATGCTTCCCGCTAGGGTGGCAGTTACCAATCTGATTGATTTTTTCAATTTAAAGTCGTTGTTCATAATGAATCTCCATGTAAAGTTATAAGGGGTTACGAGTGTTCTAGTTTATCATATTTACAATCTATCGTACAACAAGTAGCACGATATAAATTGAAGTAGATGTGCAGAAGGCATATAATACTTTCTATTATAAATCAGAAAAGTCTCTTATTTTATATTTGTTAGTATGGTTTTCTTGAAAATCAGAGTGGTTTATGCAATATGTGCAGTTATTATCTTGGTGATAACCGAAATTTTTCTATCAATATCTTAGGATATAACTATGGCAACGGAACATAGAAAAATATGTATCGTAGGTATGGGCTATGTCGGCCTGACCTTAGCCGCGATTATGTCCGATCGGGGTTTTGATGTTTGGGGAATAGAGAAAAATCCGGATATACTAAAGATACTTATGCAAGGCAAACCGCACTTTTTAGAAAAAGGTTTTGAACCTCGCATCAAGGGTAACCTGAATGCGGGGAGATTGCATTTTTTATCAAAATTATCCGAACTCAATAACGAACAACAGGAACCTTTGGTTTATATCATCACGGTGGGTACCCCGCTTAACGATGAAGGTCATCCTCGTATGGACATGATAGAGTCTGTTGCAAAAGAAATTGCAAATCATATGATTGACGATGCGTTGGTCATATTACGTTCAACCGTGCAACTAGGCACTACCCGTAAGATTGTTAAGAAAACTTTGGAGAAAAGTGGTAAACAATTCGGGCTTGCATATTGCCCGGAGCGTACTATTGAGGGCAATGCAATGGCTGAACTGGCTGTTTTACCTCAAGTTATCGGCGGCTTGACGGAAGCGGCAGCATTGCAGGCAGAAGCGGTTTTTAGAAAAATAACGCCTACAGTTGTCATGGTTTCCTCTCTTGAGAGTGCCGAGATTATTAAATTGTTGGATAACAGTTATAGAGACCTAAATTTTGCGATAGGAAATGAAGTTGCATTATTATGTGAGGCGGCGGGGCTAGACAGCAGAGAAATTATTAAGGCTGCGAACATAGGTTATGCGAGGACACAGATCTCGGACCCCGGATTTGTTGGCGGACCTTGTCTCTATAAAGACCCACATATTCTGCAGGCCTCTCTGGAGACTTATGGTTATGTGCCGCAATTGATTAAACAAGGGAGAGCCCTGAATGAATCTCTTCCCGGCTATGTATGCGACCGTCTTGACCATACCGGAATTATTCCCGACAAAGGGAAAGACACCAAAATAAGTATTTTGGGTATGGCATTCAAGGGACGCCCCGAAACCGATGATACTCGCGCTTCGTCCAGTTTGGATATTGCTACATGCTTGAGGCGGCGGTATCCCGAAGCGATGATTTGCGGACACGATTTTGCCGTCGGTAGTCGGGCGATTTCCAATCTAGGGATAATCCCGGTGGATTTGAAGCAGGCATTTGATTGTGCATCGGTTGTGATAGTGGCAAACAACAATAAAAAATATGAGTGGATAGATTTGGATGCCTTAACGATGTCTATGGCAACCCCCGCCGCTATTTATGATATATGGTCTGTGTTGCCTGCCTATAGAGGTCTATACTCCGAAGACAAACTAAAGTTTATGCACTTAGGCAACGGTTCCAACCTAACCCCGAGTTGATATGAAGCTGTTGCAAAAGTATTTCATACACCGTAGGGGTGGGACCATTCCCCTCCTGTGGAGGGGTGGCAGGCGCAGCCTGACGGGGTGGTTGTGTCGTGGAGCTGTTGAAAAAGTATCCACGAACCGTAGGGGCGGGCGGACATATAAGTCCGCCCCTACCGCATGTCCGCCCGTAACGCGTTGCGCCTGCACGATTTATACATTCATTCATCCGGTTTATGGAAACCAAAACCATACGGCGCAAGCAGTTGCGGTTATTCCGATTAGTTAGCATAAAATTCATAGGGTTGAATTCATGACGAGCGAGCGAATTTTGGTAACCGGCGGGAGCGGCTTTTTAGGTAGTGCTTTGGTTAAAAAACTGTTGCGAGAAGGTTGGCAAGTACGTGTTTTAGATAATAATTCCAGAGGACATGCGAGGCGTCTTACCGATGTAATTAACGATATTGATTTTATCGTCGGCGATGTTCGTGATTATACCGTTGTTGAAAGCGCATGCAAAGGAATGGATGTAGTTGCGCATCTGGCTTATATAAACGGCACCGAATTTTTTTATAGCATGCCGGAACAGATTTTAGAAGTCGGTATCAAAGGTGCTTTGAACACCCTAGATGCTTGTCTTGCGCATAAAATAGACCGCTATTGGATTTTGAGTTCATCCGAAGTTTATCAGCGAGCAGAGAAAGTGCCTACCGACGAGACGGCGGCACTGATTATCCCCGATGTTCTGAACCCGCGCTATAGCTACGGTGGCGGTAAAATTGCGACCGAATTGCTGGCGGTAAATTATGGACGCAAGGCATTCCGTCAATTAGCGATTGTACGCCCCCACAACGTATACGGGGCCGACATGGGCTTTGAACATGTTTTACCGCAATTGATTATGCGTGCCGCTTGGTTGGATAGAGAGATCCCTAAAGGGCAAACCATTGATTTCCCGATTCGTGGATCGGGCGCACAAACCCGAGCTTTTGTATATGTAGATGATTTCATCGAAGGATGCTATACGGCTTTCACTCAAGCCGAAAAATGCTCCTTTTTTCATATCGGCACGATGGACGAAGTGAAAATTAAAGATGTAGTCTCTATCGTGCTGGAAGTATTTGACAGGGAAGGCAATATAATACCGTCCGAATCACCCTCCGGGGAAACCGACCGCCGCTGCCCGGACATTGCACGCATACAAGCCTTAGGCTATGAACCTAAAACCAATTTGAAAGCGGGCATCAAAAAAATGACAGAGTGGTACATTAAAAATGAATCGCTGTGGCCGGTCGATTCTAATATGCCCTAATGTGGGGCTAGAGTTACGCACTCGCAACACACCTGCACAACCCCAACCGCTGTGCGCCATTGAATTTATGATAACTAAGTCTACGGATAATTTGCAAACGCAGGACGTGCGGCGAAATACTCGTGAACCGTTTCTATTAACACTTGTAGATTATCGGGATTGGTTGCCGGATAAATGCCGTGTCCTAAGTTAAAGATATGTCCCGAACCTTCCCCGAAAGCATCGAGCACTTTAAGTACTTCGTTGCGTACCGCGTGTTCGGATGCAAGCAGGATTGAGGGGTCTAGATTACCTTGTAATGCGACTTGTTTCCCTACTCTGCGCCTTGCTTCACCGATATCGACCATCCAATCCAAGCCGATTACATTGCATCCGGTTTCTGCCATCTTTTCCAGCCATAGCCCACCGCCTTTAGTAAATAAGATAATCGGCACATCCGAGCAACCTTGGTTCTTCAATGCGGTTATCAGCTTCTGCATAGGTGCGAGAGAATATTCCAAATAGTGTTTGTGCGCCAACACGCCACCCCAAGAATCAAAAACCATCACGCATCGGCAACCTGCCTTTACCTGTGCGGCAAGATACGAACCCCCTGCGGTTGCAAGCAAATCCAGCATGCGCTTAAACGAATCGGCGTGATCAAGCATCATTTTCTTTACCAAAGAGAAGTTATGCGAGCCTCTGCCTTCTATCATATAAGTTGCCAGTGTCCACGGGCTACCGGTAAAGCCGATTAACGGTATGCGCCCATCCAGTTCCCTACACACCATAGAGATAGCCTCCATCACATAATGCAGGTCTGCGTCGTCGGGCATGCGTAAGGCATCGGCTTGCTTTTCGCCGCGTATGGGTTGCTTAAAAAAAGGACCGCGGTTTTCTTCAAAATCAAGTCCCAACCCCATCGCATCCGGGATGGTTAAGATGTCCGAGAATATAATTGCTGCATCTAATGGATAACGTTCAACGGGCTGTAATGTGACTTCGCAGGCAAGTTCGGGTGTTTTACAAAGATTCAGAAAATGTCCCGCCTTTTCACGCACCCGACGATATTCGGGTAGATAGCGACCTGCTTGGCGCATAATCCACACCGGGGTTCTATCTACGGTGCGATGTGCAATGGCATCCAAGAGGCGGGTGTTGGTATGCGCTTTAGTCATTTACTCGATGCCCAAATAACCCAATATACCTTTAGCTGCCTCTCTCCCTTCAAACACCGCAGTGACCACCAAGTCCGAACCGCGCACCATATCGCCGCCGGCAAAAACCGCCGGGTTAGTCGTTTGGAACTTATATTTATTCGGTGCAGACATATTGACGCGCACTTTCCCGGTGTCGTCGCTTAGGATATTAAACTCGGAAAACCATATTGCCGGACTAGGTCTAAAACCAAACGCAACAATAACCGCATCGGCAGGGATAATTTCCGTACTGCCGGGTATAATCTCCGGTCTGCGCCGCTTTTGTTCATCGGGCTGACCGAGCCGGGTAGAAACCACTTTGACACCCTCCACACGATCTTTGCCGATGATTTCAATAGGCTGACGGTTAAAAAGGAATTGTATCTCCTCGGCTTTGGCATTGCGTACTTCACGACGCGACCCCGGCATATTTTCCTCGTCGCGACGATAAACACAGCTGACTGTTTTTGCTTTTTGTCGGACTGCGGTGCGCACACAATCCATAGCGGTGTCTCCTCCGCCTAATACGACTGTGCGATGGTTTTCCATGCTGATGTATTCTTCGGGGCTTTGTCGGTAATTCATCAGGCGGTTGACATTTG
The DNA here is from genome assembly GCA_965215125.1 of uncultured candidatus Poriferisulfidus sp. GTDB lineage: Bacteria > Pseudomonadota > Gammaproteobacteria > Poriferisulfidales > Oxydemutatoraceae > SP5GCR1. The sequence goes on from OZ244052.1 coordinate 973,836, forward strand.
ATATTAGGTAAGGCAATGCCTTATACACTCCGGGCAGTTGTTCGCCCGGAAAATCTCCGGTCATCGCAGTATAAGTACCCATGCCTAAAAAGACTGCATCGTAGCTATCCAACAGGGTCTTAAAAGGCAAAGCCGAACTTCCGACTTCGGTGCTTAGACGGAATTCTATGCCCATCTCCTCCATGATTTTGCGCCGAGTCAGCACGACTTCCTTTTCCAACTTAAAAGGAGGAATCCCGAAAGTGAGCAACCCGCCGATTTCGGGATAGCGATCGTAGACTACCGGTTTGACACCGTTCCGCACCAAGACATCGGCACATGCTAACCCTGCCGGACCTGCCCCGACAATCGCAACTCGTTTGTCGGTCTTTGTGACATTTGATAAATCGGGTTTCCAGCCGGCTTTGAGTGCCTCGTCGGTGATATATTTTTCTATTGCGCCGATTGTTACCGCGCCGAATCCGTCGTTGAGCGTGCAAGCACCTTCGCATAGGCGATCCTGCGGACATATACGCCCACATATTTCGGGGAGAGAGTTTGTTTTATGCGAGAGTTCGGCTGCTTCCCAAAGATTGCCTGCTTCTATCAGTTTGAGCCAATCGGGGATATGGTTATGTACCGGACACTTCCACTCACAATACGGATTGCCGCATTCAATACAACGATCGGCCTGCTGAGACGCTTGTTCCGGGCTAAACTGCCCGTATATTTCGTCCCAGTGTTTCAAACGAATCTCTACCGAAGCCTTTTCGGGGCTTTGTCTAGGCAGGTCAATAAATTGTGTTAGGTTTGCCATTCTAAAAATTGCTAATGGGTCTTGCTTAATTATAAACTATAATTCCCCTCCTTTGGAGGGGTGGCAGGCGAAGCCTGCCGGGGTGGTTGTGTCGTGGGGCTGTTGAAAAAGTATCCACGAACCGTAGGAGCGGACATCAAAATTGCCGATTGATCTACTGACTCAATCGGCGGCTCTATTCTGCCCGTAACGCGTTGGTCGGCACGATTTATACATTCATCCATTCAATTTATGAAAACCAAAACCAAATGGCGCAAGCGGTTGGTGTCGTGCAGAACGGTACTTAAGGGCAGACATTAAAATTGCCGATTGACCTACCGGCTCAATCGGCGGCTTTATCCTGCCCCCACGGCTTGGTGGTTATTATAAATTCACGGCGCAAGCGGTTACGGTTGCAAGCTGACGATACTTTTTCAACAGCCCCCTGATGTCTGCACAAGCTAATTCCCCGCCACAGGAGGTGAATAAATGGCACCTAAGTTTCAGAACCGTCCACCCGGTTGCGAGCACGCGCTCTATAGAGCAATCGTTTAGCGAGTGCATCGGAGTCATCAAAGGCATTGCGATTATGTAGCACATTGTTGCAAATCACACCCTCACCGGCAGCCAGTTTATAAGAAATCTTGTAGCGACTTGTGCGTAGCAGTTTGCTTAAACAGTCCAGAGCTTCTTCACACGACGGATGCCATTTTATGTGTTGCGAGCGTTCGGTGTAGTGCATGAGCAGTTTGTTTGTTATCGGATCGTCCCTGAATACCGGCGAGCTTCGTGCATCGCGTTCACCCTCGTTGGCGGGTATCGTGAATGCATGAGGGTGTCTTAGTGCTTCCACATAATCCGCGTTCTCCCGATAGAGCAGAATATAAACCACTTCGTGATCCAAATACTCGTTCACCCCGCCTTCAGGTGCCGGTTGAACACAGTGCATCATAAATGCCCTGATGATATCGGCATCGGCATTGTAATAACCGTCGGTATGCCATGACAGCGCACGGTCGGTATACGGGATATAGCGGTTGTTCGGGCTAGCCGTTATATGACTGATTTTATGCGTATCTGCCATTGGATTATCGCATAGACTCTGCAGACCCAGTTGCGTCGCCAATGCCTTGAAGGTGGCACTGTCCGATATAGGCTGTAAACTACGATAAAAACTGAGGTTATACAATTCACAGTTATCCAAAATCCGACGGCGTTCCGAATTCCTCAGCGCATTCGGATTATGGATTTCAACCATTAATTGCTCGGCATTGACCGCGCCTCGTTGCAGTTTAAGTTCTAATCGTTGTTGCATTTGCTTGATTTACTCAGTGCGACTTATTTTATCCGATTGAGCCTCTGCACCGCTAAAAGTATTTGGTACCATGGCGTAGGTGACCACCCCGTCAGGCTGCGCCTGCCACCCCTCCATAGGAGGGGAATGTACCGTCCCTACAGTTCGTGGGTACTTTTTCAACAGCCCCAAGTTCTGCATAATGTTACGCCGACTGACCTATCAGGCGGACATGCCAGTCCGCCCCTACTGGCTCAATCGGCGGTTCTATTGCGCCGCCCTCTGATTTTGACATAAAGCAAAGCTATGCTATATTAGCATGTCCTAATAGAGCTTTCATTGGTTAAAAAAGACATATAGAGCCATGGAACGCTTCAGGTAATAAAAGATTGTAATTTTCATAAAATAGTGGAGGTAAAAGGATATGCCAACAAAACAACCACATGACACACCGATGTTGGACGAACTGGAAAAAGGGCCTTGGCCTAGTTTTATTTCCGGCATCAAACGGCTTAGAGATCAACACGAAGATGACCGCGTGAGCGGTGTAGCAAACGACTTATTGGGTCAGCTGGAACATTCGTACGAGACCCGCAAGGGTTATTGGAAAGGCGGCACGGTGAGTGTCTTCGGTTATGGTAGCGGTATTATCCCGCGCTTTTCGGAAGTCGGCGCAGCGTTCCCCGCTTCCAAGGAATTTCATACTTTAAGAGTGCAGCCGCCGTCGGGTAATTACTATACGACCGACATGCTCCGCAAGCTCGCAGATAGCTGGGAGAAATGGGGTTCCGGCTTGGTCACTTTTCACGGTCAGACCGGCAACATTATGTTTATAGGTGCCAGCACCGAAAACACGCAACACTTTTTTGACGACATCAACGAATACGGTTGGGACTTAGGCGGTGCCGGTCCCTGCGTGCGCACCGGGCAATCTTGCGTAGGTGCTGCCCGTTGCGAGCAATCCAATGTAGACGAGATGCGTATACACCGCACCTTGCTCAACAATTTCACCGACGATGTGCATCGCCCGTCGCTACCTTACAAGTTCAAGTTCAAGGTTTCGGGTTGTCCGAACGACTGCATGAATTCCATAGAACGTGCCGATTTTGCCATCATAGGCACCTGGCGCGACGACATGAAAGTAGATCAAAACGAAGTCAAGGAATATGTCGCCAAAAAAGGTCGTCAATATATCGTTGACAATGTGATTTCACGCTGTCCGACCCAAGCCCTTTCGCTGAAAGACGACGACACTTTGGATGTGGACAACCGCAACTGCGTCCGCTGTATGCATTGCTTAAATGTGATGCCCCAAGCCCTCTCTCCGGGCGACGACACCGGCATCTCGATTTTAATCGGTGGCAAGCGCACGCTGAAAATCGGTGACTTGATGGGCACCGTCATCGTGCCTTTTATGAAGCTGCAAAGCGAAGAGGATTACGAACGCTTGGTTGAGATTGCCGAAGAAACGATAGACTTTTGGGCTGAGAACGGTCTCGAACACGAGCGATGCGGCGAGATGATAGAGCGTATCGGTTTGATCAATTTCTTGGACGGCATCGGCGTGGAAGTTGACCCCAACATGGTGAGCGACCCTCGCACGAGTTCCTACATCCGAATGGACGAATGGGAGCAGGAAGCCAAGAAGTGGTTCGAGAACAGAGCCGAGAAAAAGTCCGAAGAAAAGCAGGCGGCAACCGCCTAAGATCAACACACAACATAGAGGAATAAGAATGGCACAAGAACATCGTTCTCCGATTGAGTCGGGCTGTCCCGACGGTTTTCAATATATGCATCCGGTGATGCGAAAGAATTACGGCAACTGGGCATACCACGACGACCCGCGTCCCGGTGTGCTAAAACATGTATCGCACGAAGGCGAAGCGATCTGGACGGTGCGCGCCGGCACCCAGCGCATTTTGGATGTGTTCACACTACGCAAGCTCTGCGATATCGGTGACAAATATGCCGACGGCTATGTGCGCTTTACGATCCGTAGCAACATAGAGTATATGCTGGACGACGAGAAGCGAGTCGTGCCGCTCATCGATGCCCTTGAAAATGCCGGCTTTGTCGTCGGCGGCACCAAGAACTCGGTGGCAATGATTTCGCATACCCAAGGCTGGTTGCACTGCGACATTCCCGGCACCGATGCCTCCGGTGTGGTCAAGGCAATGATGGACGAACTGATAGAAGAGTTTAAGAATTGGAACATGCCGAACCGAGTACACATCACCACTTCGTGTTGCCAAATTAATTGCGGAGGACAAGGCGACATCGCAATCAATGTTCAGCACACTAAACCCCCTAAAATCAACCACGACTTGGTTTCCAATGTTTGCGAACGCCCGTCGGTGGTGGCACGATGTCCGGTTGCTGCAATACGCCCGGCGATGGTCAACGGCAAACCTTCGCTTGAAGTCGACGAGAAAAAATGTATCTGTTGCGGTGCTTGTTATCCGCCCTGCCCGCCGATGCAAATCAACGACCCCGAGCATACCAAACTTGCGATATGGGTCGGCGGCAATCATTCCAACGCCCGCGGCAAGCCGTCTTTCCAAAAGCTGGTTGCGGCAGGAATACCGAACAACCCGCCGCGCTGGCCCGAGGCGACTGCGGTGGTGAAAAAGATTTTGAAAACCTACAAAGAGGACGCTAAGGATTGGGAAAGAATTAGCGACTGGGTGGAGCGCATCGGTTGGCCGCGCTTCTTTGAACTGACCGAACTGCCGTTCACGAAGTTTCATATCGACAACTGGTTAGGTGCCCGCCGGAGTCTGAATGCTTCAACGCATATCCGCTTTTAGTCTCGCAGTGTTGAGGCACTGGCATGAAATTTTCCGTAGTAATAAACGAAGGCCCCTATACGCACCAAGCGTCGGATACCGCATACCAGTTCACTAGAGCGGCACTGGATAAGGGACACGAGATTTACCGGGTGTTCTTTTATCATGACGGGGTTTATAACGGCACCCGCCTATCGGTGCCGCCGCAGGACGACCGCAACATATCGCAACGATGGTCGGAGTTGGCGGAGAAACACCAGCTTGATTTAGTGGTCTGCGTGGCAGCAGCACAACGGCGCGGCGTGCTTGACGAAGGCGAGGCGAAGCGTGGTGGCAAGGATACCGATAATATCGCCCCGGGCTTTCGCATCTCGGGCTTGGGTCAGTTGATAGAAGCGGGCATACAATCGGATCGCCTAATCACTTTCGGAGATTGAGGAACACACAATGAGTGATACCCCCGAAGGTGCCGTTAAAAAGTTTATGTATGTCAACCGCAAAGTGCCCTACGGCACGATTTATGCGTTGGAATCACTGGAAGTTGTTTTGATTGCCGCAGCCTTTGACCAGCAAGTCAGTTTGGTGTTTATGGACGACGGCGTCTACCAGTTGATGAAATCTCAAGACACCGACGATATAGAAATGAAAAACTTCTCACCCACCTACAGTGCTTTGGGCGATTACGATATCAAAACTATTTATGTGGATACCGAATCGTTAAGCGAGCGCGGACTGTCCGCCGACGACTTACAGGCTCTGGTCTACGAGGACGAAGACGACGACTGGGAAGAGAAAAGTGCGATGCACTTTGTGGACCGCAAAAAGTTAGCCGAGATCATGGCTGAGCAAGATGTTATCTTAAGTTTTTGAGGGATGCTGTCGTGTCTATGCTCCATATAGTCAACAAATCACCCTTCGAGCGCAATGCCTTATCGTCGTGTTTGGATACCGCACAAGACGACGCTTCGGTGTTGCTGATAGAAGACGGCGTGGTTTGCGCAACGGCCGGTGGTCGTTTTGCCGATACGATCACACAAGCGATGCAGCGAAACCTAGCGGTTTATGCGCTGAACCCCGACCTTAAAGCACGCGGTTTTTCCGACAAACAGGTGCTGGAGGGTGTAAAATTAATCGGCTATGAAGATTTTGTCGATCTGGTTGCAGATCACGACAATGTACAATCATGGTTATAGATATATTCAACAGGAGATAGAAACATGCCTTTAGAGATTGATGGTAAAACATACGAGACCGACGAAGAAGGTTATCTTGCCAACTTGAACGACTGGAAGCCCGAGCTTGCCGAAGCAATGGCACAGGCCGACGGTGCCGAGTTGTCGGATAATCACTGGGAAGTCATCAATTTTCTTCGCGAGTACTACGAAGAATATCAGATTGCCCCGGCGGTTCGAGTCTTGACTAAAGCAATCGGGAAGAGATTGGGCAAAGACAAAGGTAATAGCAAGTATTTGTACGAGCTGTTCCCTTACGGTCCCGCCAAACAAGCGTGTAAATACGCCGGCTTGCCCAAGCCCACCGGTTGCGTCTGACGACCGATTGAGTTAAGCCGAATTGAGGCAACCCAAGTTTGAGCGACCGTGCAGATGAATGCACTCAGCATTGCCTATGCCGCGCTCTTTTATATTGCAACCGCGGTATTGATAGGCGGACTGGCTTATAAAATGTGGCTGTATTGGAAAGTGCCGGCACCGCTAAAGATACCGACGACACCGGCACCGACCACCCGAAGCGGGGTCGTTTATCGTCTGTTCAAAGAAACCGTTTTCTTTGAAAGCCTGTTCAAGTCCAATAAGTGGATTTGGTTATTCGGCTGGTTATTCCACTTCGGTTTGTTCCTGGTTTTGCTACGCCATCTGCGCTATTTCACCGAACCTGTCTGGTTTTGGGTTAATTGGTTGCAACCTTTCGGCAAGTATGCGTCCTGGATGATGATTATAGGATTGATAGGACTATTGTTGCGGCGTATCGTCGTTGACCGCGTACGCTATATTTCGTCTCCGTCCGACCACCTGATGCTACTCTTGTTATTGGCAATCGGCGCAACCGGCGTTTTGATGACATTCTTTTACCCGGTGGATATCGTGACAATGAAGATATTCTTTTTAGGCTTGATGCGCCTTGACCCGCAACCGCTACCGTCGGACTTACTGATGGTCGTGCATCTCGCACTCGTCGCCCTGCTGATGATCATATTCCCGTTTAGCAAACTACTGCACGCGCCGGGCATATTCTTCAGCCCGACCCGCAACCAAGTGGATAACCCGCGCGAACAACGGCATATCGCCGCATGGGCATTAAAACTGGAACAACAAAAGCACTGAGAGAATTATGGCAACAACAGAATTCAAAACCCCCAAATATAGAGAAGACCGAGCGATCCCTAAATTGCAAGAGGATGTGATGAAGCACAGCCAGCCCTTTACCGCAAAACCCGAGTTTCAACAATCGTTAGGCTTTCCGGGTGAACTGGTTGATAACTGGGAGCAGGTTGCGGTTGATAAAATGGGTGAGTTGGTCGGCAAATACCGCTCGCTACAAGTCTTCTTGGACGCATGCGTCAAGTGCGGTGCCTGTACCGATAAGTGCCATTATTATCTAGGCACGACCGACCCCAAAAATATGCCGGTCGCACGGCAGGATTTATTCCGCAAAGTCTATCGCCGCTACTACACTTTCTCGGGCAAATATTTCCCGTGGCTGGTCGGTGCCGAAGACATGAACAAGGAAGTGCTGGACGATTGGTATAGCTACTTCCACCAATGCTCGCAATGCCGACGCTGTTCGGTTTATTGCCCTTACGGCATAGATACCGCAGAGATTTCTATGGCAGCCCGCGAGATTATGGATCACATCGGCAAGGGACAGAAATACTGCAACGAAATCATCGGCAAAGTCCATGTTATCGGCAACAACTTAGGCTTACCCGAACCGGCATTGGCGGACACACTCGAAGGCTTGGAAGAAGAAGTCTTTGAGGACACCGGCGCAAAAGTGCGCTTCCCGCTTGACGAAGCAGGTGCCGAAGTATTGCTGGTGACCCCCTCGGCAGATTTTTTTGCCGAACCCCATGTCGACGGCTTGATCGGCTATGCAAAAGTATTTCATCAAGCAGGCATATCGTGGACTTTGAGCTCTCATGCCAGCGAAGCAGCCAACTTCGGTATGTTCATCGGCAACTACGAGAATATGCAAAAACTCGCATTGAGAATACGCGAAGCGGCACAACAACTCGGCGTGCGGCGCATCATATTCGGTGAATGTGGACACGCTTGGCGCGTCGCCTACAGCTTCCTCAATACACTGGCAGGCCCCTTCGACTTCCTAGACCCCGACTATCCGGTGCCGCAACATATCTGCGAATTTACTCACGACCTCATCCAGAAAAATAAACTCACCCTAGACCCCTCGCAAAACGACGATATGGTGCTGACCTTTCACGACTCGTGCAATATCGCCCGCGCCTCACGGATGGGAGATAAGCCAGGCGGACAATTCACTATACCCCGCGAGATTATCAAAGCCTGTTGCAACCATTTCCACGACATGTCGCCGGAAACAATCAAAGAAGGCACTTACTGTTGTGGCGGCGGCGGCGGCTTGCTAACCGACGACCTGATAGAACTACGAGTGAAAGGCGCATTGCCTCGCATGGAAGCACTGCAAGAAGTGGTTGATCACTGCGGCGTTACACACATGGCAGCAATCTGTGCAATCTGTAAGAGCCAATTTACCAAAATCTTCCCATACTACGGGCTGACACTGGATCAAGTCGTGTGCATCCACCAACTGGTGAGCAATGCCATCGTCCTGGAACCCGATGCCGTTGAAGAAGCGGAAAAGACATCCGATAGCGAAGGCAAAGGTGGAGACGAGGGCGAGGATGCCGCCTAAACATTCCCCTCCTTTGGAGGGGTGGCAGGCGCAATAGAACCGCCGATTGAGCCAGTAGGTCAATCGGCGTAACGTTGTGCAGAACCTTAATACTTGGTACAAAATGTAAAACCTTTCCACGGGGTAGTCGTGTCGTACCTGCACAATCTATACCCAAATTTCACATTTTTATGATGCCTAAGTTGTTAACTGCTATATAATCAGAAAGACTTTATGCTGATATAATATTTTGTGGAGGAATGAAATGCGGAAAATAAGATACAGCATCTTAAACTTTGTTGCTATTGCGTGTGCAATCGCGTTATGGTTTCCAATAACGACAATCTCGGAAGAAAGAAGCGAGATACATATAATTGAAGAGGGTAAAGCACTTAGCCTTGATAGAAAGAAAGGTAATTGCGTCTCGTGTCATTACATCGTCGGCGCGGAATCTCCGGGCAATATCGGTCCGGCTTTAGTAGGAATGAAATCACGATACCCCAAAGCCGAATTACGAAAGCGTATCTGGGATATCACTCAATCTGTGCCCGAAGCTGCGATGCCGCCGTTTGGCAAGCATCAAATTTTGAGCGAAGAAGAAATAGATAAAATTACCGAATATATTTACACACTATGAACATGCCGAATCATTGCAACCTATTGAAGGAGGAGTAAAAAATGGACAGAACGAGGAGAAAACTACTGATAGGAACCGGTGCAGGTCTGTTGCTTACGAGCTGGTGGCCGCAATCTGTGTTTGCGGCGCGGGCATCCGAAGAGGCGTTTGGGTCAAAATCACTGGACGAGAGCATTAAAGAGCTCATCGGAGATGCCGATGTGATTGAAGACAATGAGCATATTCACATTAAGGCACCCACCATATCGGAGAACGGTGCTGTGGTGCCGATCTCGGTGGAAGTTGACATGGATAACGTTGACGCGATTAGTCTCTTGGTTGAAAAAAACCCTTTGCCACTGACTTCTAGTTATAAGTTTCACAAAGCTTCCGCCCCGTATATCTCAACGCGAATCAAAATGATGGAAACTTCGGATGTGATCGCGTTGGTGACTGCGGACAGTAAGCACTACAAAGCAACCGAGCTTGTCAAAGTGACAATCGGCGGTTGCGGCGGTTAAAACACGAGGAATTAAGATGTCCGATTCTATGAAAATTCGCACCAAAATAGAAGGTGATTATATAGAGGTCAAAGCCTTGATAAAACATCCTATGGAGACCGGTATTAGAAAAGACAAAAAAGGCAATGTGATTCCGGCACATTATATCGAGGACTTGACTGCAGAGGCTAACGGCAAAGTTGTATTCTCCGCCGAGTGGGGGACGGGAATTGCCGCAAACCCTTACATTTCTTTCAGATTCAAAGGAGCCGAAGCCGGTGATGAGCTGAAACTTAGCTGGAAAGACAACACCGGGGCGTCGGACTCTTTGACCGTTCCCATCGAATAAACGGAGGCATCATGAAAAAAAGACACATTTTAATTACTCTGGTAACAGCGATTGCATTCGCTGTCGGTGGCTATGCGGTAGCCGACTATCGTGCGGATATCAAGCATTACCAAGATTATCTGAAGGCTAAATTCCCGAACATCGATCCTGCCGAATTTGCAAACGGCTATTATGCGTTGAGCGAGGAGATGCGTCAAAACTGGGAAGCCATAGAAGAGTTTCCACCGTATTCCATCTATGTGGATGCCGGCGAGGAAATGTGGAACACACCTTTTGCAAACGGCAAAGGTTACAAAGATTGTTTCCCCGACGGACCGGCGATAGGCCACAAATATCCGCATTGGGATAAAGAACAGGGCATGGTGATGACCATGCCTCTGGCAATCAATCAATGTCGCGAGCGTCATGGCGAAAGCCCACTGGGCTATAAGAAAGGTCCGATTGCTTCATTATGGGCTTATATCGCGTATCAAAGCCGTGGACAGGTGATAGATGTGGTCGTGCCGGAGAACGACCCTAAAGCATTGGAAGCGTATAACAAAGGCAAAGAATTCTATTTTGCACGTCGTGGGCAGTTGAATTTCTCATGCGCGCATTGCCACTTCAATAATGCCGGCATGAACTTGCGAACCGAGATTCTCAGCCCGGTGATGGGACAAACAACCGGCTGGCCGGTATATAGATCGAAATGGAACGACATCGGCACCCTACATCGCCGTTATTCCGGTTGCAACGAACAAGTGCGTGCCAAAGCATTCCCACCTCAGGGAGAGGAGTATCGTAATTTAGAATATTTTCATACATCGCTGAGCAACGGTCTTCAACTCAACGGCCCGTCGGCTAGAAAATAAACAAGGAGGCGCGATGAGCTATACAAAACCAATAATCCAATACCTGACCGCACTACTTTTGCTAATGTTCGTCGCCGTCGGCAATGCAGAAGCCGACTTTGAAAAATTGATCAACGAGGCAATCGCAGCGCAGAAAAAAGCGAGTGAGGTCGGCGGCGAATGGCGCGATATTCAAAAATTCATAGATGGTGCGAAAGAAGCCGCTACCGAGGGCAACAAAGAAGCAGCGATGAAGTTAGCTCAAAAAGCTAAAATGCACAGCGAGTTAGGTTATCGGCAAGCAGTCTCTCAGCAAGGCAAAATTCAAATTCCATCGTACTTGCAACGGTAGGCACAAAGCCTCTTAAACTCGGCAGGTTTAATGAACTTAACCCGTCGTCAATTTATCGCTTTAATGTCAAGTGCGGCAGCGGCTAGTCTGCTACCGCACTCAACCTTTGCTACCACCGAAGACTTTTACGACTTTCCTTTTTCCGGAAATCTCCGGTTGTTGCATTTCACCGACTGCCACGCACAACTATTGCCGGTTTATTTTCGGGAACCGAACACCAATATCGGAATAGGCGATGCCTCGGGACGCGTGCCGCATGTGGTTGGTAAAAATTTACTCAAACTCTACCCGGGACTAACCGAACCTTATATACACGCGTTGACCTATCTGGACTTCGTCGAAGATGCCCAACGTTATGGAAAAGTGGGTGGGTTTGCGCACTTGGCAAGTTTGGTAAAACAACTGCGCGCCGAAGCCGGAGAAAATCGTACACTACTGCTAGATGGTGGCGACACATGGCAAGGCTCGGGTACCGCCTATTGGACGCGCGGCGAGGATATGGTCGGTGCGTGCAACCTGCTCGGTGTGGATGTGATGACCGGACACTGGGAGTTCACCTACGACGATAGTGAAGTCATGGAAAGACTGAAAAAAGTCAACGGCGATTTTGTCGCACAAAATATTCTTTTGACCGAGGAGGGATTGTTTGACGGCAAGCCTGCCTACGACGAAGCGAGCGGACATGTATTCCCACCGTATGTGATGAAAAACCTAAACGGCGTGCGCGTGGCAGTCATCGGACAAGCGTATCCTTATACACCTATTTCCAACCCCAAGCGATTTATTCCCGATTGGACTTTCGGAATACGCGAGAGCGAGTTGCAAGAGACCGTTGCCGAAATCCGCAACCGAGAAAAACCGAATGTCGTCGTGCTACTATCGCATAACGGTGCCGATATCGATTTGAAACTGGCATCGCGTGTTGAAGGCATCGATATCATATTCGGCGGACACACGCACGACGGTGTGTTGAAGGCGATTGAAGTTTTTAATCGCAGCGGGCGAACCTTGGTTACCAACGGCGGCTCCAGCGGCAAGTTTTTGGGAGTCATGGACTTAAGCGTGAAAAACAATAAAATTGCCGACTATCACTATCGCCTGCTACCGGTGTTCTCCGACATGCTACCACCCGATCGAGAAATGCAAAACTATATAGAGCAGGTTCGCAAACCTTACATAAATAAACTTGAGGAGAAAATCGCCATCGCCGATGATTTGCTGTACCGGCGCGGCAATTTCAACGGCACCTTCGACCAGTTGATTTGCGAGGCCTTAAACGAACGCCTGGATACGCAAATCGCATTATCACCGGGGTTCCGCTGGGGTACGACAGTTTTGCCGGGACAGGCTATTACTATGGAACACATATTAGACCAGACATGCATGACATACCCGGAGACTTATGCAACCGAGATGACCGGACAACAGCTGAAACTAATCTTTGAGGATGTATGCGATAATCTGTTTAACCCCGACCCATATCTGCAACAAGGTGGGGACATGGTTCGTGTCGCCGGCATGAATTATGTTTGCGACCCGACCGCAAGTATGGGCAAAAGGATTACCGATATGCGGCTTGACGACGGCAAAGCGATCGAACCCGATAAAAGTTATAAGGTTTCGGGATGGGCGACTGTCGGTTCAAAGTCGCCGGGAGAACCGGTGTGGGATGTGGTTGCCGATTACTTGCGTGATAAAAAAGTCGCGTCGGTGAAAAAGCTGAATACACCCAAACTGGTGAATATAGACCACAACTTAGGATGGAGTAAACTATGAAAACAAACACAAAAGGTATAAAACACGCTGCGAAGTGTATCGTCAAAACCGCTTTATTGCTTAGCTATATCGCCTTGTCTTTAACGACCCAAGTCGCGATCGCCGAGGACAAGCCGGTTTTCCTAGAGACCAGACAACTGACTGCCGAGTCGGCAATGAAAATCGGCAACGCCGCATTGGAGGATTGCACCAGGCGCGGATTCAAGGTCGGTGTGAGTATCACCTCGCGCGAAGGTCAACTACTTTTCTTTATCCGCCATCCGCTGGCCGGACCCCATACTCCGATGATTAGTCACGCCAAAGCATATACTTCTTCAACGATGGGGGTTGCGACATCCGCACTCACCGGAGCCAACACGCAAAAGCTCAACTACTATGAGAACATTACCACCTTAGGCGGCGGTGTGCCGATTATCGTTGCCGGTCATCAATACGGTGGCATCGGTGTGTCCGGTGCAACACCCGAAGCCGACGAAGAATGTGCCGAAGTCGGCATCAAAACCATTGAGGAAGATTTAGAGTTCAGTGAATAAGCTGTCTTTTGATTACACGCCCTGCCGCAACTGCGTATTGCAAGCAATGCCGTGGTTTGATAAAGATGTATTGATACTTGCTTGCCTAACACTCATCGCAGTATGTTCAACGGCAATCGCCGACAGCGAGACCGGGTCGCCGGCGGTTGAACCGGACGGCGACGGCTCTATGAGCTATGTATACGCACAAGAAAACCCCGACTGGTTCGGCATGTCTTTCTTGGATATCGCCGAGGATGTCGAAGAAGCGGCAGCCGAAAACAAACACTACGGACTCTATTTTTATCAGGACGGGTGCCCTTATTGTGAAAAGTTAATCAACGATAATTTCGGACAATACCGCATTAACGAATACGCAAAAGCAAACTTTAACATCGCGCCGATTAATATCTTCGGTGCCGTTGAAGTAACCGACCTTGACGGTATTCCGAGACCGGAAAGTGTTTTTTCCGAACACCGAAAAATTCAATTCACACCGACGTTGATTTTCTTCTCACCGTTGGGAGAAGTCTTTCGCATGAACGGCTATTACCCACCGCATAAATTCCTCGCAATGCTGGAATATATAACCGACAAATACTACCTCAAAGACATAACTTTTATAGACTTCCTGCAGGCCAAAGAAGTCTCTCCGGCATCCGATGAGATGCACTACGCTTCGGAAATGTTGCGCCTTCCGCTCGATATGACCGAGAACACTCTAGGCGCAAACAAACCCGTTTTGGTTTTGTTCGAACAACCGCGCTGTTTGGCGTGCGACGAATTACATCTTGATGTTCTGAAACGAGAAGCAAGCGACGAACTATATCGACAATTTGAAACGGTAATGATTAATGTCTATGGCAAGGAAACCCTCGTGCCACCGAACGGCAGTGGCGAAATCAGCGAAAAAGCATGGGCGCGCAAGCTAGGCATTAAATACACACCGTCTTTGGTGTTTTATCAACGGCAAAGCAAAAACCAACCATTAGCCGAAGTGTTTCGCGTTGAAGGCTATGTGAAAACCTTTCACGTACAATCGGCAATGGAATATATACTATCGCAGGCTTATGCAAAACCCCAAGACTTCCAGGAATTCATCAGATTACGCGCCGAGTCAATGAGACCCGAAGACGGCCATTTAGACATCATGCACTAAAAGCAGACTAGTACATTCCCCTCCTTCGGAGGGGTGGCAGGTGTAATAGAACCGCCGATTGAGCCAGTAGGTCAATCGGCGGAACGTTTTGCAGAATCTTAGTACATATTACAAAATGTAAAACCTTTCCATGGGGTGGTTACAACCGTCCCGCCCTCGCACGATTAACGCGTCCATCCATTGGTTTATGGGAGTTAAAACCGGGTGGCGCATGGCAGTCTCTGCAACTCATCCATTTTTTGGGTACCGTTCGTCGGAAATGCGAAACAGCACCACATCGCCCATTTTATGATCCAACCATGATTAGACGGCTTGCTATGATGCGGGCTCTTTCTTATAATTCAACTTAAGAGGTTAAAAATGGAAAATATAGAGAATGTAGACAACTTAACGATTGAAACTATTTACAAAATGGTGCTTGAAATGAAGTCAAAGCTGGACTTTCTAGAATCGGAAACGCATACCCCACAATCGGACAAGGCAGGTTTATACATGGAAAGTATAGAACCGAGATTAAGTAAGGTTGAAGCCGACATTGCAGAAATGAAAACCGATATAGCAGTTATGAAAGCTGAGATGGAAGATATAAAACTAAGACTAAGCAAAGTTGAAGCCGATATCGTAGACATAAAAGCTGAAATGGTAGTTATGAAAACCGATATAGCGGTTATGAAAGCCGATATAGAAAGCATGAAACTGAGACTAAGCAAGGTTGAAACCGGCATTGCAGACATCAAAGCAGAACAATTTAAATTCAGAGATGACATCTATAAATGGGGTTTAGCGTTAGCCGCCAGCATTATTGTTTCGGTAAGTTCTATTGTTAGTTTGGTGGTGATTTTTGCAAACTAACTCCCAATCCTCCCAGATATAAATGTAAATTATGAATGTAGGGGCGGACTGGCATGATGCCTTATTAAAAATCAAGCCGTTTTATTCATTTTTTATCTCCTTTTGTGAGTATCGATTTAGGACGCAAATGCTCAACAATAATTCGTGTCAAACGGTTGCTTGTGCGTGGTGACCCCATAAATAATACGCGTGAGCTTATGAGCGCAAGCAACAATAATCTGCTTTTTAGTTAACTCCGGACGCCGCCGACTTAATTGGTCGGCAAATGCACGGATGGTTAGGTTATGCCGACGTGCCGAGAGTGCTGCCATAAATAGGAGGGTGCGCAGGTCGGCATTGCCCTGTTTAGAGATGGGCGTGGGCGATGCGCAGTTGCCGGATTGCTTGTGCTTGGGCGTGATGCCGATATAGGCGGCGAGTTGCTTTGGATGGCGAAACGTATTATCATCCAGTACTGCACACAGGGCAGCCGCAGTTTGAGTTCCGATTCCAGGAATGGAACACAGCAACTGGTGAAGCTGTGTGAGGTGCTCGTCTTGAGCGATGATTTTGTCCATTGAGGCATTAATCTTATCGATCTGCTTCTCATGGTTCTTCAGGCTAGTGGCTGCCACCTTTTTTTGCTTCGCATCGCGCAGGGTATTAGCGCAATTGCTTAACATCGTACAACACTTGACTAATTCCCTGCGCCATTTCAGTGCGTCGCGCAAAGCTTGCACAGCCGGTGAGGGCTTTTGCCAATTGTTTTCAGGCGGGATAGCAAATACGAAGCGTGCGATGATACGCGCATCCACGCGATCGGTTTTACTGCGTATGCCGAGCGAGTCGCGGAATCTAGCGATCAGCACCGGTGCTGCCACGATGATTGGATGCCCGGCATCATAGCCGGCCATGCACAGGTCTAGTTCAAGACCGCCGGTCGCCTCAACACAGATGCGACACTGCTGTGCGCGGTGTTTGCTCGTCCAAGCTAACAACTGTTTGATGCCTTGGGCATCACTACTAAATTGTTGCTCGGCAAAACTATTATCAGTGAATAATAGAGCCGCCTCTAAAGTGTCTTTAGAGACATCAACGCCAATCGTGACGGGTTGTTTGTTTTCCATAATAAATTACTCCATAAGGGTTGGTTAATGAATGAAATACTAGGTATCAAACACAGTTTAGGAAAGTATGACTACGCCGCCCAAACAGATGAATACGAGATCTAAAGTCCCAAGCTGCCTTTCGAGCTCTATAGTCATAACGCCGGAGGAGTGCTTTTCATACCATCAGGCTTTAATGCCTCGTCCGTCCTGCAGCGTGTCTCCTCCGACTTCCTAGGCACTGCATCTGCCTAAGCGTTTATCTTATATCAAATAAGCCAGGGTTTAATATATCTGTCTGCCCTTAAGTGCCGTTCTGCACAGCCGTAATCGCTCGCGCCGTATGGTTTTGGTTTCCATAAATTAACTGGTGTACGATTTTATTTGTGCAAACGCAGCACGTTACAGTTCTGCATAACGTTACGCCGATTGATCGGGCGGACATGTTAGTCCGCCCCTACAAGCGCAATCGGCGGTTCTATTTTTCAACAGCCCCAACCTTAACCCACTCGCACGATTAACGCGTCCATCCATTGGTTTATGGGAGTTAAAACCGGGTGGCGCATGGCAGTCTCTGCAACTCATCCATTATTTTGATACCGTTCGTCGGAAATGCGAAACAGCACCACATCGCCCATTTTATGATCCAACCATGATTAGACGGCTTGCTATGACGCAAGCTCTTTCTTATAATTCAACTTAAGAGGTTAAAAATGGAAAATATCGAGAACGCAGACAACTTAACGATTGAAACTATTTATAAAATGGTGCTTGAAATGAAGTCAAAGCTGGACTTTCTAGAATCGGAAACGCATGCCCCACAATCTGACAAGGCAGGTTTATACATGGAAAGTATAGATCTAAGACTAAGCAATGTTGATGCTGACATCGTAGATGTGAAAACCGATATAGCAGTTATGAAATCTGAGATGGAAGATATAAAACTAAGACTAAGCAAAGTTGAAGCCGATATCGTAGACATGAAAGCTGAAATGGTAGTTATGAAAACCGAGATAGCGGTTATAAAAGCCGATATAGAAAGCATGAAACTGAAACTAAGCAAGGTTGAAACCGACATCGCAGAAATGAGAAAGGACATTGCAGACATCAAAGCAGAACAATTTAAATTCAGAGATGACATCTATAAATGGGGTTTAGCATTAGCCGCCAGCATTATTGTTTCGGTAAGTTCTATTGTTGGTTTGGTGGTGATTTTTGCAAACTAACTCCCAATCCATAGCCTGACGGGGTGGTTGCAGAAATATCTGTACAAGGTGCAGTGCTGGTACATTCCCCTCCTGTGGAGGGGTGGCCTATGCATTTTGCAATGCATGCGTTTAGCAGTCATGTTGAGGTTCTGAACGAAGTTACGCCGATTGACCTACTGGAGCAATCGGCGTTTCTATTTTCCAATAAACCCATATATAATAACCAGTTTGATATTCGCAATTCTTAACAGCAACGCAAGGAGCATAAAATGACAGCAGCAGAGAAACAGGAAAGTTTAGAAACACAGGAAGAACAGAAACTAACTTTTAGGCGTTATGAAGACGGCGACCATAAGTGGGATAACTTCTCCAGCCAAATATTCAGTGCCGACCACTCGCCTAAATGCCCGACCTACGTACATAGAACACCACCGTGCCAAGGTAGCTGCCCCTCGGGCGAGGATATTCGTGGCTGGCTTGCCATTGTCCGCGGCATAGAAAAACCACCCGAAGGCACCTCAATGCAAGAATATGCATTTGAACGCTCGACAACCGCCAACCCCTTCCCGTCGATGATGGGACGAGTGTGTCCGGCACCGTGCCAAGACGGCTGCAACCGCAACCATGTAGAAGACTTCGTAGGCATCAATGCGGTTGAACAATATATAGGCGACACCGCAATAGAACAAGACTTTAAGTTTGACTGCGACCTCCCGTTGGGCGACAAAAAAGTCGCAATCATAGGTGGCGGCCCTGCCGGTCTCTCGGCAGCATACCAACTACGCCGCAGAGGCTACGGTAGCACCATCTTCGACGAACACGAAGAACTCGGCGGCATGATGCGCTACGGCATCCCCGGCTATAGAACCCCTCGCAAACTATTGGATGCCGAGATCCAACGCATCCTAGATATGGGCGGCATAGACACCCGTATGTCCACCCGAGTCGGCAAAGATGCCAGCGTTGAAGATATAGAAAAAGAGTTTGATGCAATTATCTGGTGCTTGGGTTGCCAAGTCGGTCGCGCCCTGCCGGTGCCGGGTGGCGACGCACCGAACTGCGTTAGCGGTGTGAAGTTTTTGGAAGCCTTTAACGAAGGACGGCTACATGTCACATCCGATAAAGTCATTTGCGTAGGCGGCGGCGATACCTCTATAGATGTAGTCTCGGTGGCACGTCGTTTGGGCAAAATAGAAAGACTTTCCGGCAAGCAACGCCCCGAACACATCATCGGCGGCTATACCGCACACGACTCCGCCTTTGCCGCAGCACGCGAAGGTGCCGAAGTGACCCTGACCTCGCTATTCTCCCAAAAGGAAATGACCGCAAGCGAACACGAAGTGGAAGATGCCCTAAAAGAAGGTGTTACTATTCTCGACGGCGTGATGCCCGTAGAAGTAATCTTGGCGGATAACGGCAAAGCCTCTAAATTGAGAATGGCAAAATGCGAAATGCAAGACGGCAAGCCCACACCGATAGAAGGCACCGAATTTGAAATAGAATGTGACCTCATCGTCTCGGCAATCGGACAAGGCGGCGACCTCGAAGGCTTGGAAGAATTCGACAACGGGCGCGGACTGATGGATGTAGATAAATTCTATGCACTGCCCGACAAAGAAGGACACTTCGCTGCCGGCGACATTATCCGCCCGCACCTGCTGACTACGGCAATCGGACAAGCCTCTATTGCCGTTGAAGGCGTAGACTACTACCTGCGCCAAGGCGAAATGAAAAAACGACCCAAAGTAGATGTGCATCACTTTGACCTGCTCGCCAAACTTAGAGAAAACGGCCTTGACCCGACCTCGTTTGAAGGCGGCGAACCCCGCGGCACCGATGCTTCCGATTTCTCGGTGCATAACTACGAAGACCGCTCGGCACAAGAAATCGCCTCTTACGAGAAACTATTCCTCGCACACTTCCCCTACACCCCCCGCTACCAACGCAAAACCTGCGGACCCGACGAGGAACAAGTGCTCGGACACTTCGAGGAACGCGTCATCGGCTTGAACGAGGAAGAAGCAGTCAAAGAAGCCGAACGCTGTATGAGCTGCGGCATGTGCTTTGAATGTGATAACTGTGTCGTATTCTGCCCCCAAGACGCAGTCTACAGAGTGGACAAAACAAAACAAACCCTCGGCCGCTATGTAGACACCTACTACGACCGCTGCATCGGCTGCCACATCTGCGCCGATGTCTGCCCCACCGGTTACATTGATATGGCATTGGGGGATCATTAAACGAAGGGGTAAAAATACAAACACACCGCTTGGTGTGTTTGGGGATCAGGCGGTAGCGAGTTTATCGGGTGGTGGCATAATATCTGCGTACCAAGCACTGTAGATGTAAACATCTATAGCTAAAGACTTGAGAATATAGGTATGGCAAATCAGAATTTGCGAAAAGCAAGAGCTAACAAAAAAGATGAGTTCTACACTCAGCTACCAGATATAGAAAAAGAACTCCAACATTATAAAGAGCATTTTCAGGGTAAAGTTGTCTATTGCAACTGCGATGATCCGAAAGTAAGTAATTTTTTTCATTATTTCTCATACAACTTTGAGAGTCTTGGTTTGAAAAAGCTTATTACAACATGTTACAAAAGTAAATATCAGGATATGTTTAGTAAAAACGATTCGGAACAAGCTATCTGGTTAGAATATGAAGGTGATAAGAACAAAAACAAAATTCCGGATCCGGAAGAGATTGGTATTTTCCCATTAAAAAGTGACGGGGACTTTCGTAGCAAAGAATGCATTGATCTTTTGAAACAAGCTGACATCATTTGCACGAATCCACCTTTTTCGCTGTTTCGGGAATATATTGCCCAGCTGATTGAGTATGATAAGCAGTTCCTTATAATTGGGAATATGAATGCTACAATTTATAAGGAAATTTTTCCCTTAATACAAAACAATCAAATCTGGCTTGGGCCGAGCATAAAAAGTGGAGACAGAGAATTTGGGGTTCCTGACTATTACCCTCTAAAAGCTGCTTCATCAAGGATTGATAAGAATGGCAATAAGTTTATTCGAGTCAAAGGTGTCCGATGGTTCACTAACCTTGACCATGCACAACGACATGAAGAGCTAATTTTATTCAGGAAATATACACTTGAGGAATACCCTCACTATGATAATTACGATGCTATTAATGTTGATAAAACTAAAGACACCCCATGTGATTGGGTCGGTATAATGGGCGTACCAATTACATTTCTCGATAAATATAATCCAGATCAGTTTGAACTGTTAGGCATAATGAACACAGGTGAAGAGAATGAAGGAATTAGACATAAGGGAACGCCACATGGTAGGCCTCTTGTGAACGGAGTTGAGAAATACCTGCGTATTTTAATTAGAAAAAAGTAAAAAGTTAAAATTAACCTGAGAGAGGTCAAAAAGCAATGAAAATAGAGCTCAAAGAAATAACGGTGCGAGAACTCGTTGATGGCTATAGCGACAACGGCGAGGAAGGTGTAGTTGGTTATTCAGGGAAACTTGATATTCGTCCCCCTTACCAAAGGGAGTTTGTGTACGACGACAAGCAAAGAGATGCTGTCATTGATACCATAACCAAAGATTTTCCTTTGAATGTGATGTATTGGGCAGTCCGAGACAACGACACCTACGAGATTATTGACGGACAGCAACGCACGGTTTCTGTTGCCCGGTATGTGAATGGGGATTTTTCATTCAATAAACTATATTTCCATAACCTGCCGGACGACAAGCAAAACCAAATACTTGATTATAAAATCATGGTCTATTTTTGCAGAGGAACGGATAGTGAAAGACTCGAATGGTTTAAGACTATTAATATTGCAGGCGCACAGTTAACCGATCAAGAATTGCGCAACGCAGTCTATGCAGGCTCATGGGTCTCGGACGCTAAAAGATATTTTAGTAAAAGCAATTGTCCTGCGCATGGAATGGGAGGAGACTATCTTAGTGGAAGATCTAATAGGCAAGAATATTTACAAGCAGTTATTAAGTGGATAAGCAAAGATAACATTGAAGAGTACATGGCGCAACACCACCACAATCCCGATGCCAAAGAATTGTGGGAGTATTTCCAAAAAGTGATTGATTGGCTCGAAAGCGTTTTCATAAAGAAACGGCGCGAAATGAAATCAGTAGAATGGGGTGACTTGTATAATGAACACAAGAACATAAATGTTGACCCAGAAAAAGTTGAAGCAGAAGTGGTGAAACTTCTGTGCGATGATGATGTGACCAAGAAATCAGGGATATATCCGTATATTCTTTCTCGTAAAGAAAAACATCTTAACATCCGAGCTTTTACTCCCGCAATGAAGCGAACAGCATACGAAAAACAAGCCGGCATTTGTGTCACCTGTAAAAAGCATTTTGAATTTTCTGATATGCAAGGCGACCATATAACCCCATGGATTGAGGGAGGCAAAACCACTCCCGAGAACTGTCAAATGCTATGCAAAGAATGCAACCGCCGCAAATCCTCAAACTAACCCCACAACACCCTCCCTTTGAACAAGAATCTTAAAAAACAGTATGAAAACTCTCTCTGAGTGTGACACTAAAAATGTTGTAAAGTTATAAAGATGGCAAAAAATAATTTTATTGACAATTTACGTGAAAAGGCCAGAAAAAAATTAGAGAATGTTATTGACGATCCCAATGTAAAACTAACATTTTTTATTGGTAATGGTCTCTCTCGTATTTCAGAAATTTTATCTTGGAAAGATTTGGCAGATGAAATGCTTAAAACACTTTCTAAGTATGAGATTATTGACCTGAACCAACAATCTTTATTTTCAAAACTACCTGTGAAAACAAAAATATCTATTGCCGATGCTTATTTACGCAACAAGGAGTTACTAAAAAAAACAGTAAAAGATGAAGGAAAGAGAAAAGAACTTACATATCATGGAATTATTAAAAAAAACTACAAACTCTCCTCTAATGACCCTTATAAAAAACTTGCTGAACTTGCTAAATCAGATAGGCATACTATAAAAAGTTTTGTGACAACTAATTATGATTTGATGTTGGAAAAATCCCTAGAGCGAGAGGATCTTCTTTTAGATATATTCCCAAAATCTTCGCAAGATACACCCTCAATGCTTTCTGACGATGGCAAGTTTTATCCTTTTTACAATCCAGACGAGTTTCTGGAAAAACGATCTCAAATTAACCGAAAGATTTTATTGTATTTGCACGGCTCAATAAAAAACGAGTCTAAAATGAAAGTATCTATATCAGATTACCTATATTTATATCGTTCATTAGATGGCAAAAATCTAATGCAAGACTTACTCAGCAAGGCTTTAAGTAGACAGACAATAATTTTTATGGGTTATTCACTAGACGAGCTAGAAATTTTAGAATTGTTATACCGGAATGTATTAAATCCTAGTGTTCCTCATTTTCATTTATTTCCTTATTTTTCGCATCAGGTAGAAATACTAAATCAGCTGGTAGAACACTGGAGGGAACTTGGTATTACAATTGTTCCTTATAATGTTGACAAAAACTGGCATAAAGGAATTAATGAGATTATAGACGAGATAAAAACATGGATTGAGCAGAGAAAAGCTAGACCACAATTATCAAGGATTGGGGATCTAGATATGATAGACAATTTAATTAAGATTGTTCTAACTGAAGTAGAAAAATCAGAAAAGATTAAACAACTGCTAAAACTTCTTCAGAAGAATGAAAGGAACAAAATTTACTTTTTCAAAGAAATCAGAGGGTCAGAATGGTTCTCTTTCTTAAAAAAGTATAGGTTATTTGAAATTACAGATAACAATATAAGGAAATCTCACCCATGGCCTCCGATTTTTTATTTAGAACATCTGGCGAATATGGTAAGCGAAAAAAAACTATCAGATCCCGATATAATCAAAGATTTGGTGCCGCTTATCACGGATAATTTTAGCAAACTAGAACATATTCCAAATTCTGATCATATTAGACCTACGGTAGTTGAAATTTTATTTTCTATGCCTCACCGTTATTTAAGTGTTGACGATGTTATTAAAGCATTTGATTATCTTAAAGGGTTTGCAAAAAGTCGCTCCATCAGTATTTATTTGCAAAATGCCTTTAAGAAGCTAGCTAATAAACTAGATAACACCGAACATTCAAAAAATATCGTATGCAAATATATAGAGTTAATATTCGGCTACCAAAAAACCAAGGACGAAATGTCTAGAGAAGAATACAAACTTTCGTATTTTGAGGGATATAATTTTGAACGGGATAGACTTAAAAAACTTGAAGAACAAATAGATCAGCTTAGTGAAAAAAATGAAGGATTAATTGCAAGCCTGATTACAATTTTTGATAAGAAGCTGAATACGCTTTTGACTGAAGATGAGGAATTAGATGGATCAAGTGGTCATTTGAGACCGGCAGTTAAAGAACACTATCAAAACAGACATAACGATAGTGCTTTCTCTTTATTTTTAGGGATATTATTTTTCTTATCGGCACGACAATTAGAAAATAAAGATGAACTTAGTAAACTAGATGAATGGGCTACATCCCTCTTTCTAACGTATAAAAGACTTTATCTGGCATTGGTAACAGAATTTCCGAAAATAATTTCTGTTAACCAATCATTTAAAGTCTTCATGTCCGAAAATTTTAATGGGATGAAGGGTGCTAAGTATGAAAGATATCATTATTTGAGGAAGTTCTATCCTAAATTCTCCGATGAGCAAAAAGAGAAAATTATAGATGCAATACTGTCTATAAGAAATGGCGAAAGAGAAACTACTATCCTAAAACAGTTAGGATGGCTTCGTGCGTTAAAAGGTTTGAAAAATGCCCCGGAAATACAGGAAAGACAGGAAAAATTAGAAGAGAAGTATAAAAAAATTACTGGTAGAGAAATAACGAGTTGGATACTAGGACATCCCGAATTTTCCGATTCAAGATATTTTTATGGAGTACGAACTGTCCATATTATTTCTCCGTTATCAAAGGACAAGATGTTTGCAATGGGACCCGATGAACTTATTGAATATCTAAAAGAACAGAAGTTTGATCCTGTAGAAGAATGGAAAAGACCTCGCAAGGCAGGGCTTGAGGAAAATCTAAAGCAATACATAAGGCATAAGTATTCTGATGCAACTACTATAGTAAATAATCTATTGGAACTAGATTACTCGTATGTTTCAAGTATCCTTGATGGGTTAACGGAATTATGGACAGAAAGAAAGCATATTCCCTACGAACTAGCATTAGAAAAAATCAAAGATCTAGTTGGGAGCGAGACATTTACTAATCAGTTGAACGATGAAAATTTCAATATATATTCGATCATTTCTTCAATTTCTAAATTTATTGAAGCTGGTGCCAACAAAAATCATTTTTTTGAACATAAAACATATAGGACATCTTATGAGATATTAAAAACTCTTTTTGAAAAAGTTAAGCCTGACCCGAATGCTAATTTTCGTGATGCATACATGCAGGCACTAAATGAACCTAGAGGCAAGATAATAGAAACATTAATCTACCTGACATGGTGGCAACATGAACATGAGGATAAAAAAAATGGGAATGAAAAAGAGGCAAGGCAAAATCTAAAAGACCTAATTACTCCTCAAATAGGAAAAGATGGAGAATTTTCTTTGCATGCACTGATAGGTGGGCAATCTGGATGGTTGTCACACATGTATGAAGACTGGTTTTATGAAAATTTAGACAGATTAGTTCCTTATGATGAAGAACAGAGCGATGAGTCTTCAAGTGCAAAATTATGGAAATCCTTTGTTCACGGTTTTGGTTATACCAGTCGTTATAATCCTGATGTGTACAAAAAATTAAGTAAAAAAGGTGTATTTAAGGCGTATTTAAGGCAAGAAAGAGAAAGAAAAGGAGCGGACTGGACGGGAAGTGATAGCCCTGAAAATAGAATTATTGACTTTGGTTTAATTGCTTATGTCGAGGGAGATGGTGAAGAATTGATTAATCTGATTCTTGAGGACAAACAAGAGAGTGAATGGTCTTACTTATTTAATACTATTAATATCATTGCAGCTCTTTATGAAAAAAAGGAAGAATCGAGACGAGAGTATCGTATCAAGATTGGTAAGCTACTCTGGAAAGTATTTGAGACAATAAAACCAACCGACGATAGCTGGAACAAATATTTTGTGAGTTTAGACTCTATGTTGGAATTATTTGATGACCCTTCGGATGAATATGTAAGGACTATCGTTGAAATTGTCTCCAAACATGCCGAAGATGGCTGGCGTTTGTATAGAATTATTGATTATCTGCATGCATATAAAGATAAGCATTGTAAACAAGTAGGAGAACTATATTGTGTAATGCTTGATAAAACTTCTTTTGCGCCTGTTTATCCAGAAGACAGAATACAAGAAATATGCCAAAGCCTTAAAGAGGCTCAAGAAACAGAATTTCTTGAAACGATTTGTCATTTTTATGGGGAACGGACTGTCGATTGTTTCCCTATTAGAGAAATTTGTGAATCATTGTTAGACAATGACCAGAACTAAAATGCCACAGAGTTTAACCTACTTGCAAACTGGTGTTTTATTGAAATGGAGACTAGTGGGTGAAAGAGGTCATAAAACCTTGCGTATTTTGCACGAACAGCAGCATGAAAACTAACTTTGCAGATGAGCCTAAAATGGGGTAACCACAAATCAATTCTTATCTAAAAACTTGCTTATCTTGCGCCTTAGGCGGTCTATGTTTGATAATTCACATTCCCACACCACGATAGATTTCCAGCCCATGCGCCGTAATTTATCCCTGACCCGTTTGTCCCGCCGCCTATTACTTTCCAGCTTGGGTTTCCAAAAGCTTCGTCTGGATTTAGGCATTGTTCCTTTCGGGCAGTTCTCGTGTGCGTGCCAGAAGCATCCGTGAACGAAGATAGCTTTATTGAGTGATTTGAAAACCATGTCGGGACAGCCCGGCAATTCTTTGACATGTAGTCTATAGCGATAACCCATGCGGTGGGTTAATCTACGGACGGTGATTTCCGGTTTAGTGTCTTGGGTGCGCACTGATGCCATTAATTTACTTCTTTGAATTTTCGTTAGCGTGTCCATTGCCTCTGATGCCGTCATAACGGACGGACTTTTCACAAAACTATAGTGTTCTTACCCGGTAATACTTGATGTTAGAGTGGTGTCGACATGTGCTTTATGATTGTTGTTCCCAAAGCCTTCGCCAGTTTCGGCGGCACTGCGTTTCCGATCATGCGTTGTATGGCGGTACGGTTCGGGATTTCTTCCTGGGGGCAGAATTCGTAATTTCTCGGGAAAGATTGTAGGAGCATGGCTTCTCTAAGTGTGATTGACCTGTCCTGTTCGGGATGCCCGAATCGCCCGTTTCCGATACCGGTGCAATGGGTTGTCATAGTCGGAGACGGCTTATCCCACCACATTCTGCCGTAGTTGCAACAGTAGCTTTGTCCCGAGATTTTCTTATGGCAATCCAATACCAAATTACTCGGCCAGTCACGTCGTGTGCCGCCGTCATGTTGAGTCATACGCATGCGTTCTAGGTTCAAGGGTGAGAGGTCGGGAGCGCAGTGCATACGATCCGTCGGATCTTCTTCGCCTGCCTTCAGAGGTGGCAGCTTTTCTATGGCTCTACGCACCGTTTCCCATTGCTCGTCATTTCGGTATGTTCCGGCGGGAACCGAAATCTTGCCTAAGCGAGAGGCTAGTAAGACCAGCCGTTTGCGTGATTGCGGGACACCGTATTCGCAACAATTAATAATGTCCCAGTCAACATGATATTTGTTCTTTGTTAAAGTTGCGAGAAATTGATTAAACACAGCACTCCCTCGGCTCGCTAGTCCCGGAACATTCTCCATAGTAACGAATTCCGGTAATATTCCCTCTATATAACGACCGAAATGTTTCAGCAAATCCCAGTCGTCATGAAGTTTTTTTTCTTTGGTGGTAAGTTGTGAAAACGGTTGGCACGGTGCGCAACCGGCTAAGAGTCTATATTGTCCGGTTGCGAATAGTCCGGCGATATCCGAGTGGTGATTGCGAGTTAAATCCCACTCGTAAAACCGAGATCCCGGATTATTTGTTTCGTAGGCATAGCGTGCCTGCCTGTCAATATCGATGCCTGCCGCTACTCGGATACCCGCTTTGCGCAACCCGTAGGTTAGACCGCCGGCACCGCAGAAAAGATCTACGGCACTGATTCTCTTTGTAATCGTTCTTTTAGACATCGATTGATTTTATAATGGCTTCAATTCTTTGAATTTGCTTGCTTGCCTTTTCTTGAGCCTCTATATATTCTTTATATTGTTTCTCGGCTTGAGATATGATTTCTTGATATGTCGTTACTCTAATACCACTTTCTTGAAGAGTTCTTTTACCTGTTTCCATTTCATCGGGACTCTCCCAACCAATAGGAAATTCTCCTAGAATAATAACACCTTCCACGATGTTATCTTTTCTACCTGAGTCTTTTAATTCTTTGGAAACAGCACTCATATATTCGCGGATTTGTTTTGCTAAATCAAAATGGTTGAGTTTTCTTCCGGGTCTCTTAAGTTCTATCACCACATGTTGTTCGGGTGCTTTTTTGTATTGAATATCAATTCTTAATTCTTTTATCCTCTCTACTTCTTTGCCGGTTTTATCGTCAAGTTCTTTCCAACGTCTTTTTACCCGTTTTTCCAACTTTTGTTCTGCACAAGCTCGATCCCAGGAGGGGTCTAATAACCACAAATGATCATATATATGTTCTTGAATAATCTTTTCTAGTTGCTTTTCATCTACATACTTTTGCAACTTATTTATGATTTCTAGACGCCCTTCGGTTATAGTGTAATAACTCATTGCTTCGATTTCATCTTGATTTCTGAACAATTCTGAGAATTGTTCTAAATTGTCTAAAGAAACATTGCTCAGAGCGTCTAAATTACCCCTCATACGCATTTGTTCTACAGCAGGCACGAAATGGCGAATTATATCTCTTTTCCTATCGCTGTCGTCAAGTGTTGCAGTATATTTAAACAATTTGTTGGTTATTTTTTTAGCATCTTGAGAAAGTTCGTCGTACCATTCTTTTATATCTTTATTTTTGCCAAGAATATCCTCTTTGGCTCTATCAGTTCTTAATTTGTGCCAATCTCCACATATATGTGTAACTAGACTCCTAATGCTTTCTTTAACATTTTGATAACGGTCGTCATTCTGATTTAAGTGTTGTCTGCCACTGGTTGCCATATCTTCTTCATCATCCCTGTCAAGATAATTTGCATGGATTTCTCCTATAAGATATTTTACGGCAACATCTCCCTTACCTAAGCTGTGTAATATATCCTCTTGGGCCAATCTACCGCGCATCATGATAGCGATATTATTAAAATTCTCGCCGCCGTCATCCATTAACTGGTTGACTTCGAATACTGAACCAA
Organism: uncultured candidatus Poriferisulfidus sp.; assembly: GCA_965215125.1. Lineage (GTDB taxonomy): Bacteria > Pseudomonadota > Gammaproteobacteria > Poriferisulfidales > Oxydemutatoraceae > SP5GCR1. Next base: position 1,003,236 of record OZ244052.1, read on the forward strand.
CCCATCCCGACAACCTGCTACCGTTATCTTTAATCAAATTTTTATCAATATGCTTATGCAAAGAATTGCAACAGGCTTTCTTAATTTCCGCTGCTTTGTCTTTATCTCCAAAAGTCCAGAGTTTTTGAATTTTAGAGAAATAATTTCTGTCGCTTACGCTCACCTCGTCATTATTTACAAAAACCTTGAAATGATACTTATCTCCGATTATCGAGAATCTTCTAGATAGACGTTCTCTTAAATACTTATGTAGCCCCCTTGATTTATGTCGAAAACTAGTAAGTTCTATTCTAGTGCCACAATCAAAGTTTATTTCACTATTTATTTCACTTTCATCTAGTTCATTCGGATAGTAATCGTTTTTTCCCTGAATTGCTTTTTTTATCTCGGGATACGACAATTCAAGCCCAATTTTCTTTCCTTCTTTAACCGAATACACCTTAACTTCATTAGCTATTGAGAATAGTGCCAATCTACCGATTCCTTTTCTCCCCATAACCGGTCGCTCATATTTTGGTGTTTTCTGTTCATTGGCATCCCGCCGCCGATAACCAATGGTGAGATATTTTTTTTGGATGTCATCCCTGTTCATACCGTGACCGTCGTCTTTGATTACGATTTTGTCTTCGCTGGTCAGTATATCGACTCGTTCGGCATCGGCATCCCATGCGTTTGCTACTAATTCTGCGAGAGCAGCCGGAAATCCGCTGTATAGTTTGACACCTAGGTCGTCAATAGTGCCTAGGCTTACTTTCATGTATAAAGGTTTTTGCTCTTCAGCCATAACAAAGTTTTATCCGATTCAAGGGTTCGCCATATTATAGTCTATATATGAGACAACCTTCCGCTAAGCAAGCGTAAGCCATAAATTAGGATGTAATCCCAAGTAGATATGTAACTAAAAATGGGGTAATGTCTATGCCATGCAGGGTGCTCTGCTTCTACTGTTCTTTCGCTGTTTAGGACGCAATATTTAGATTTTGTAAGAGGTTACGCCACTTGCCCGACTGGAGCAAGTGGCAATTCTATGCAACAAGTGGCAGTGCTATTTGTGCAATGACAACACTTTTTCAATCGGCGGTTGTATCTTTTAGCTGTTCAATCTCAGTGGTGGATATACCTATCACTTCGGAAATCTCCGAAATCTCGTAACCTTTTTGTAGCATGTTCAGAGCGATTTCGTGATTCCTTGCTGTTTTACCTTTGCCCATCCCATCGGCATGCCCTTCTCTCAGGCCTTTCTCATAAAAACCACGCTCTTCCAATCTATCATCCAACTTTTGTATCTTTCGCACCATAGAAACTAGGTCTAACCTCCCATCTTTTGATACCTTCTCTAAATGTTCTAGTATCATTTTTGTCTCTTTGTCTTGTGATAGGTGTGCTACTTCTTCGTCTGTGAGCTCGGACGCTTTCTTCATAATGTAACACCATCTTTCCTGCATATCGACCAGTTCAAAGCAGCTTTCTTTGAGTTTACTCAATTCCACCATCACCAATCTGGAACGCTGATTGAGCTCGTCATGCGGCTGCCCATCCGAATACCATATCGGTTGGTGTATATAGTCCGGTGAGTCTTCGAATAAAACGAGATCTTCAAACATCAACACATAGGCTGGTCTCCCTCTGTAAAAAATCCCTCGCTTCGCTAGCACATAGTGAGGCGGCACTCTATCCAAGAAGTGATCCTCAATAACCGCCGGCATCTCCACATTGACATTTTTGCCACTACTCAATTTCACCTTAAAGTCCAATATGATATGCCTATTATTCGGTGCCACCGACATTATAAAATCATCTTCCCAGCGTAGTTTGTCGCCCGGTTGATTTTGTTTGATGGTCTTTTGCCTATGGGAGAATATTTTGTCTAATTCTCTAGGTCTTAGAATGAACACATCCGAGATCTTATCGGTAATAGGCAAGAAACACTCAAACAAGGAGATGAGTACTTGCTTATTGCTCGTAAAAAACTTTTTGAAAACGGCATCTTGTGTAAGTGATAAATATTTAGTTTGTTCCATGATAAATCTCCTAAGTTTTGATTGAAAACTCATAGTGTGGATCAATGCTCAATAACCTGAAAAAACATTCCGATGAACGGTAGTAAATATCCGATAAACGGTGTGAGGTGTATGATGCCAGATACATATTGGACTCTTTAGAGCCTAATTTTCCCGCTAGGAAAAGTGCTTTTTCTAGCGGGAAAATACCCTCTAAATTAAAGTAGCCGACATGCAAAACCAGCACAACAGCTTGCTTCCTTTTGCCCTCATTTGTCCAATATGTCATGGCATCGTACAATTTATTGACAAATAGAAATTTCCTATTACAATTAGTTTCTATGAAAGAGCAGCTATATATGAAAATTCTGGAAAAGTAGAGAAAAAATTATGACGAAAACTCCAATACAATGGATAGTGACCATTCTTGTGATAGTTGGTGCCCTTAACTGGGGAATATTGGGTTTATCCCAATTATTCGGTTCTAGTGGCTGGGACTTAGTAACATGGTTACTTGGATCTATTCCTGTGCTAAAAAGCCTAGTATTTGTGGTTGTTGGTTTAGCAGGTGTGTTAGCAATTGTTCAAGTTGCACAGTCCTGTAAATCAGATTAAATGCACGGTTAATTAGACCCTAACTGGTTTATATTCAGGCGGTGCCTTCGCATCACCGTCCTAGCAAATCGTACTGATTAAACGATCATGAGCGATGGCATGAAAGAAATTGCCGGCGATGGCGTATCCGGCATCATCGCTCTAATCTTCGGACAAGCCCAGAGTAGCAATGACCATGCCAGTATCAAATTCATGCATCTTGGGTTTGATAAAAGCGGGAGGGCGTTGAGGTAAGTGAACTTTGGACTCATTTCATTTTTAGGCTTATTCATCACAATTCTGCCTCTGTGGCTTCGCTGAGTTTTTCCATCCTGATACCCGGCTAGAATCGGTGAACCGGTAAATAGCGTTTGGGGTGGTTGTATCGTGGGGTTGTTGAAAAGGTATCCACGAACTGTAGTGCCGGTACATTCCCCTCCTTTGGAGGGGTGGCAGGCGCAGCCTGACGGGGTGGTCGCTGGGGTCTTGCACAATGTCACGCTGATTAACCTACTGGCTTAATCGGCAGCTTTGTTCTGCCCGAAACGCGTCACGCCTGCACAATTTATCCATCCAATTTATGGAAACCAAAACCATACGGCGCAAGCGGTTGGTGTCGTGCAGAACGGTACTTTAGGGCGGACACACAGGTCCGCCCCTACGGCTTGGTGGTTATTATAAATTCACGGCGCAAGCGGTTACGGTTGCACGCTGACGATACTTTTTCAACAGCCTCACTGACGCGACCACTCCATGGAAAGGCTTTACATTTTGTATATATGCTAGAGTTCTACACAATGTCACAGCCGCTCGGCTATTTTTTCTATTTCTTTTTGGTTGGATTGTGGGGTTTGCACTTCAATCGCTTTCCATACGCTCAGGTATCCGATTTGGTCAATGATTTCTGTCAATTTTTCTCTGTTAATTTCTCTGTTGTTCTGGAGAAACAGCAATAGTCCGCCGAATATGTTTTCCGAACTTATATAGCTTTTCCCGCTGTGCATTTTTTCAGAAAATCTGACATAGTATTTTTGGTCTAGAATTTCTAATATCAGTTTGGGTTCCATAATGTTGGACATTTTATCTGCCCACCGCCATCGCCAGTAAGCCTTTCCGAGAGGAAAGTCATTGAATACGATTTTTTTGCCGCTCGGTGCCGGATTACATATAGAGCGTAAAACCCGTCTAACACAACCGCCTATTTTCCCTGCATCATCGGATGTTAGGGCATCGTCAATCATATAAATACCCGTGCGATTCGGATTATTAGAATCCGATGCCAAAAAAAGCGGCTTAATTTGATCATTCTCGATCATCTTGATAATCACATAACCCCAGAAACCACACTTGTATGCGATTTCATCGGGTAGCCTCTTAAACGCTTGCCAGATTTTTTCCTGAATATCATAAGGCGGGCGAATGAATTCTTGCTCGGTAAATTTGCGCGTAAAGTTGACCAGTTCACCATCGCTAGCACTATCCGGCAACTTCTTATGCTTCAGGTGTCTTAGAAAACCATCTTTCCCCGATTTACAAGCAGCGAGAAATTCTTTTTGTTCCTCTAGGCTTTTGTCCTTGCCTTTCAACAATTTTCTACCAAATTGCCCCCAAGCACCTTCATCAAGTCTTTTGTATTCATTCATCACCGGTTCCCCCCTTAAATACACCCAAGACATAAGGTTTCATTTTGGTGGCCGCTAGGCTCGGGGCAAAGTCCTCGTCCTCCCAATTTTCTCCTGTCTGGCTCTCGAGCATTTGCAGATGGCTCAATAGCACGCCGCCTACTCTATCTTTATTTTCTGGATCTAGACTATGCATGTACGCATAAGTGGTACACAATGCCTGAGTAGCGATGGCCCAGCTCATTGACTCGTCGGTATTGCTTGGTTCTGTCGGGCGGGCTTTTCTCAGTTGATCATAGACATCGCTACCGCATAGCAAAGACACGGGGATCTCACCTTCTCCGGCATATTCGCTGACTTCGACTTTCATCTCGCCATCGTCAAGGTCTTCGTCATGAATCAATCTCATTAAATGGTTTATATCACCTTTGGAGAAGGTTAATTTCGAACCTATGGCAATGCGGGCGTATTTGGGTATGAAGAGGGACTCGCCCGGCCTCCAAAAGTCTGTCAATCCCGATGAAGCGTTTACCGTAATTTTCACATCTTCCAGAGCGATGATGCTGGGCATAATTTCCGGAGCATAAGAAAAGTCCATCGGTATGGTTTGCGTGATGGTTATGGCTTCCTCTTGCATGGAGGGGATGCTTGTGTCATACAAGTGATGTTGCCGCTCGGAACTATCCTTGTAAAGCAACCTAACGGAAAACTGTGCTTTGCCTTGTTCCAGTAAGTTTGAAATGAATGAACGACCTTTGAGACTATGTCTTAGGTATAGTTTCCCGTCACCTTGTTCGGCTTTGACTTCGTAGGCGATTGATGCCGGGAAATCACTGCTGTCCTTTCTTAAGATCGGGAAATCGAGTATTAGATTATCCGGCATTATTGCGATCCTTTAGATTTTTTGCGTTGTTTCAATCCTAGCATTGGCGATAAAGCTACTTTCATGTTTCCGATATCATTCGGTTTTTCAATTTCGGCAATCAAGTCGTATTTAGTATCCTTGCTTAACGAACCCAATTTAATTTGTTTTTTACTATCATCGGAAACCTTGATTGCCGTGCCGTTCAATTCGGCTGTTATGAAGTTGAGGTAGGTGCGTTGTTCTTTATCACTATCTTCTCCTAAACCTATTGACAAGTACGCATCGTCTTTGGCATTTTCTTGTTGTGTGGGAGTAATTCTCAACCGCACTTGCCATTTGCCGCCTTTGTCTATATATCTAACGGCAGTCTTTGACTCAAGCAATCTGGAAATAACGATAGGCAAAGCGTGTCCGCCCCCCTCTATTGAGACTTGCTCCTTTTTGACTTTGGGTGGTCTAGTCAATTCGGGCTTGGGAGATGCCTCCTCTCCTTGACCGTCCGATTTTTTGACGCTACCGACATTTTCTTGGGCTTCACTAGGCACGGTGAATAACGGCAAATCAAAAGAATCTCGCTCTATCTTTTTCAAATAATCTGCCTTCATCTTTTCGCTTAATTCCTTCAGTAGTTTTTTAAGTTCTTTCTCGTCTTTTTTAATCAGTCCACCTTTCTGCAATTTATTATGGTACGGACCTTCGGCATTTTTCACCAACCAGAATAATTTCGGGGCATCTTGTTTATCAATATCAATAATCGCGGTAAAAGGTTCAAAATCAGGGTCTTTTCTTAGCTTGTCTATGTCCACGGATAGCATGGAGTCGTGGCGTGCGACGACCATCCCGTTTCTAACCAGTATGATGGCGGAATTGGTGTTTTTGTCGCTTTTGATACACACATGGACCTTATCGGAATTGCTAAGTGCAATGATTTTTTGTGAGCCTTGTTCTTGGAGCGTCTGCCACGCTTGAAAGACCATTTTGCCGGATAGTATATTGTCTCCCATTGCTTTTTTAACCTCTTTTTTCCCGCCGATCAGTTGTTCAACTCGGTTATCGGAGATTTCCTTCGCATCACCGTCCTTATGAATGGTAATGCCTAAACGATCGTGCGCGATGGCATGAAAGAAGTTACTAACGATGGCGTATTCGGCATCATCGCTCCAATCTTCGGACAAACCCAGAATAGCAACGACCGTGCCGGTATCAAATTCGTGCATCTTGGGTTCGATAAAATCGGGGGGGTTGTTGAGATAAGTGAACTTTGGATTCGTTTCATATTTGGGCTTCTCCTTCACAATCCTGCCTCTGTGGCTTCGCTGAGTTTTTCCATCTTGATGACCGGCTAGAATCGGTGAACCGGTATATAGCGTTTTTGGAGTGCCGTTGTCCTTATACTTGGTAGCATAAAGCACATAGCGAAGCGATGAGAGCGAATAGCTCGATAAATTACCGACCCCGAAAGAACCGCCTGATTTTTCATCACCTTTAATACTAACGCCTCCTGTCAGTATGGCATCCAGCCGATTTTGCTTCATTCCTATGCCGTCGTCGGCAAACAGCAAGACCTTTAGCTTTTCTTTCTGTAATGCCTCTTCAATGAGTGCCACCCTTTGCTTTGAGTTTTCATTATAACTGCCCTGTTTTTCTGCCGTTTCAATGGCTTTATGCAAGACTTCTTTGTATTCTTCAATGTGCGGAATTTGACTCGCCGAGATTGTTTCAATGTATATATTTACTTTACATTCATTATTATGCGCTTCGTGGGAAGCATCCAGAGCATTTTGCAACAACTCTCTAATCGGATTCGTGTAGCCTTCTTTTTTATCCGCCAAGTCACTTCCGGTAAATCCTTCCATTGGACCGACCCTGAAATAAAGTTCCGATGACATATCTGCCTCCTAACTAGTCTATAAAATCACAAGGGATATAGCTTTCATCCTCCAGATAAAATGATAGTGTAAATGTGCTAATCGTAGCACCTTGTAATAATGTAGTCAAAGATAAAGTCAATGTGTCCTGTCGGCACACATCGCGTTTACCCATTAATTTATGAAAACCACCATTCCCCTCCTGTGGAGCGCAAAGCCTGACGGAGTGATTCACAACCGCCTGCACCTCCGCACATGGTTTCCACAAATCAAATAACGAACGACATTAGTGGTATTGGCATGACACATGCGCAGGGGAGGCAATCCCCCCCTCCCCCCCTACATGTATAAAATGCATTGTGGTTGATTTTCCCTAAATTTCAAACCATAACAAAAAACAACCTTTATACAAATACTTGTCGCCCCCACACACTGTATTTTGATTAAAAACTCTCAGTTCATCTCGCATAGGAATCTTGACATAGCACTGATAAATCATAATAATTTCATATTGGAAGTGCTAATTCTGTGGGAATTAGATATATATATCCTAGGATGATAGAGGACAAATCGCAGTGACTACGACAGTATTTAATGTTGCAAATCATATATTGAAACGCGACAAAAGATTTGATTTATTGCAGCTAATAAAGCTGTGCTACCTATCGTATGGGTGGTATTTAGCCTACCATGATAAAGAATTATTTGAAGAAAAGATTGAGGCATGGAAGTATGGACCTGTTATTCCTGAACTCTACTATGCGTTAAAACATTTTAAGGGGCAGCTATTGCCCGATAATTGTCTTGAAAGCCTTATAGAAAATAAAGGAATGACACCTGTTTTCTCTGAGGAAGCAGAGAGTTTAATTGGAGAAGTAGTGGAGGTTTATGGAGATTATAGCGGATTAGAATTATCTGCTTTGACCCATAAAAGAGGAACACCTTGGTATAACACCTACCATGGGAAAAGCAAACGTCCATGGGTTTATATTCCACGCAATGTAATAAAAGATTACTATGATGAATTGAAAAATCGTACCTAGTTAAATGGCCAAGCAAACAGGAAAAATAATTAGTCCTACTGAGGAAGAAATTCGCCCTGAAGGAATTGCGACTGCAGAAGCTCAACTTGTTGCAGGCGGCAACTATGATGAAAAACCGAGTATAGAATTGCAAAAAAAAGAGGAGAATTTTGTAGAAAGACTAAAAAGTTTTATCTATAAGGAAGGAACTTATAACGAAATCACTCCTCCAGCTAGCGAGCTTATCGAAAAACGAATTGATGATATGAGAAAAGTTCAAAAATTAATCAGTTCTTAAATAATCAATATTTGCCACTTTGCCGCTCATTTTAAATTCCTAGCCTTTGAAAATGAGCCCGCCCCTGTGATTTTTGATGCTTGATATAGAGAATCTAATTTGGACTATACCAGGTGCCACCGGCCTTTTGGTCTATAACAAGATTGTAAATTTGAAGTATCATCAAGCGGAAGGCTGGAGGTATCTTTTGGCGGTTGTATTTTTTGCTACACCATATTATTTTTTCCCTTCAATACTCCAATATATCCTCTCCTTGTTATCTCTACCAATTGACATATCAAAATCCGGTTTAATTAGATTAGTTGTCTCTGCGGTTCTTTCTGCTTTTTTGGGTTACTTGCTTGCTTTAGCCCGAAATAAAATACCTGATAATCTAAAATCTAGTCCATTCCATGACTGTTGTTTTTTCTGGAAGGATAAAATTTGTCTTTATTACTTTAACCAATGGCAAAGTTTATCTTGCGCAGTTGCTTGATTATACAAAAGATTTAGGAATTGAAGCCTCAATTAGGGTAGAACCTTTCACTAGTGGTTATAGGACTAAAAAAGGAAAAGTTCGCTGGACTTTTTTTTATCCAGTCGAGGATATTGCATTGTATAGGAAAATAGAGAGCATTAAAAACCCGGGTCTCATTATTCCATATAAAGAAATAGTAACTTTCTCTCTTTGAGATAATTCTCGGGAATTCACGGATGTCCCTAAAGTAGAAAAACATGAAAGGAAGTAACTCTTCAATTCTCTCACGCCAAAACAGGTTTCCTGGCAAGCCAGAATCACGAACAGTGTTGCTGACCAAGCCGCCGGCATAGGTGCTTTGACACCCTACAATACCATGAAATTTTTCCCCCATTGGTGTAAATAATTGCAATATTACACTTTATAATAGCATTGGAAATGGTAAGCGTGGTTCAATTGGTGGAGCGCACGATTGTGATTCCTGAGATTATGGGTTGCGCTCTATCGCCTATCTTTTCGGTACTTTTCATTATCAACCACGATAAAAGGAGATGTTGATGAAGCGTATACATATCCACGTTGGTGTGGAGAATATAGATAAATTAGTAGAAAATAGTTTTGCCTGCCCTTTACTTTCTATTGTGCTTTATCCCACTACTCCTTTGTCGTTTCCATTTGAGAAGCCTCAATAGCTTCTTCCAGTTTCTCTTTTAACTCGGCAATAGCCTGCTTGGTGTTTGCATGATTTTCCTTGAGTAGTTTGGCATGTTCCAAAAGTGTTTGTTCTGGTGCATCTACGTTTTTCTCTGCTTTTTGATGTGGTTGCAGGAGGTCGTTGTTGCGATGTAGCAAATCAATCATACACTTTGAAATGACATAAGCATTGATAATCATTTTACGCAATTCGTCATCGGCAAGATAACCGATAGAGGAAGCGTTACCGTCGTAGATAGTGAAGAAATTCTTGCCCATCGGATAGTGAATAAGAAAGGGCTGGTTTTCGCCTAGTTTTTCTATTTCCTTCCCGACATTTTCGTAATAACCGTCCCATATAATCGTTATCTCACTATGAATGGCTCGGAGTAGGTTGTCAATCAGTCCTTTTTCTTTTTGCTCGGTGGCCTTTCGTTGGCGGGATAAACTTACTAGTAGTGCTATTATGGTAAGAGCACTCCCGATTACACCGGCAACAATAGCCATGATAGCAATACCATATAATATGAATTCCATGTTTTACTCCTGATTAAGATGAAGTTGATGTTCCAATGAGAGTTATTGTATGGTACTTCCGATTTTCCTCAAAGGTAGCGATTTATCCGGAGACAGGCGGTTTAGGTTGTGAACCACCCCGTCAGGCTGCGCCTGCCACCCCTCCGAAGGAGGGGAATGTACCGTCCTACAGTTCGTGGATACTTTTTCAACAGCCCCATGTCACCCGACGCAATGCAAGGTGGGAAATAATACTTATGGGAATATAATAGATGTTTTACATCTCCCCGCATTTATTTGATACAAGCACAGTTGAATATTTTAGTTTTGAGAGCTTTAGCAAAAGTTCTTATGATATGGCTTCTAACGGCGGGCATGCAGTCTGTCGTCGCTCAGTCGGAGCAGTCGGATTTCTTTTATGACCGGCAGTGGCATTTGACCGGTCAGGAAATCATCGGGCGTGTAACTGCGTTTACCATAGATATTAATGTAGAACCGGTATGGGAGAGAACGCTCAAGGATGGACAGACGAAAATAAGAGGTCAAGGCACATACATTGCCATAGTAGACGGAGATCTGCCGATTGCACGCCAATCTGCTACAACCCAGACATTGGCTCACCCGGATCTAATAGAAAACATATCAACCCAACACAGCGTTGATTATTATCCTTCCGTGATTGATCCTGATGGGCATGCGACCGCCGTAGCGGGTATTGCTGCGGCGCGCGGTTATAACCGAATAGGCGTTAGAGGGGTGGCACCTTGGGCAAGAGTTTATGGCTTGAATATCTTGGGAATACCCGATGGGGACAGGAGTATTTCGGCAATCACTAGAGATATAGCTACCTTAGACGCCATGGTTCGTCATACCACAATAACTGCGGTTTCCAATAACAGTTGGGGAAGCGTGCCTCCTTTTCAACCGTCCGGTTCTCGTCTTAGGGCATGGGAAATGGCAATAGAAACCGGCATTGAGGACGGATTCCACGGCAAAGGGGTAGTCTACACTTGGGCTGCCGGAAATAACCGTTGTATTAGCAGAAGAATATCGTCTAACCGCTACGAACAAGTTTGTAACATAGATAATTCAAATTATGACGGCAGGGCAAAGCATTATGCAACCGTTGCCGTATGTGCGGTGGATTATCGGGGAAGACATGCTACGTATTCGGAACTAGGTGCCAATTTGTGGGTTTGTGCGCCATCACGGGATGCCATTTTCAATCCCACATTCGGGATAAACCAATTTACACGAGGGATTACTACAACCTATAGAGGAATCTTTAGAGGGGTCTACGACCATTACTTTTACCGTCCTATTTTCGGCGGAACCTCTGCGGCAGCTCCGATGGTCAGCGGTGTGGTGGCATTGATGCGGCAGGTCAACCCGAGTCTTAGCTGGCGCGATGTGAAGCTCATTCTGGCTAATTCCGCAAGGCAAAACGACTTTACGGACGACGGCTGGGCGCAAGGTGCCGTAAAGTATGGTTCGTCCAGCGATGATGTCGAGGCGCGCTATCATTTTAACCACAAATATGGCTTCGGTCTTGTTGACGCAGAAAAAGCGGTTGAAATGGCGGAAGGGTGGATCAATCTTCCCCCCGTAGCACCGTATACGGAAGTAAGCACCAGCAATCTGAGCCTTATGTTAAGTGCCGATAATCCGGTTATCAATAGCGATATATCCGTCCAGTCCGATATCAATTTTATAGAATACATGGAGATCCCTATCAGATTAATACACCCTCTAATTCAAGATTTAAGCGTTGAATTGATCTCGCCGTCAGGTGCTATTTCAAGCCTATTTATACCCTCCACTCATCCCATCAGTAGTAACAGTTCATACGCAGTCAATACTAGTAGTAGAGGCAGCTCTTGGCGTTTCGGTTCAAGCGTGCATTTAGGCGAAGATCCGTCGGGGATTTGGCGATTAAGGTTTGAAGACACAAGAGCTACAACCGGCACTTTGATTGCGTGGGGAGTGAGGATACGCGGCTATCGGATAAAAATGGATGCTACTCCTGCTGTCGGGTTATCGGACGAAAATGTAGCCGAAACCCCGCTGACTTTGTCTTTGATTGGTGCAAGTTGGGAAAAAGATTTGCAGTCTAGCGATTTTAGTTTGAGGAATGCGCCGGCAGGGTTGCGCATTGCGAGTGTGCGCCGTACTTCTGATACACAAGTTGAACTGAATCTTGCGTTGGATAAAGGCTTTGCGCAGGACTACCTTTTTCAAGTTGAAGCAACGACCAGTACCGTTCCAAACATTAGAAATCCTCTTATTAGCAACGACATACCAATAGTATGGGAAACGAACGAAGCACCGATACTTGAAATTGTTGCCTCACCGGAGCGTGCGATAGAACTGGGAGGTACCGCAGATGTGGTGGTCTCGGTGGCAGATAATAATTTTGATGTGGGTGATCGCGTCACATTGACGGCGAAGTCATCGAGCCGAACGATCGTATCGGTGACCACATCGGCGCAAACCGACAATATAACGAATGATGCAAGTATTACCTTTACGCTAACCGCTGAGCAAAACGGAGAAGCGACGGTTACATTTACTGCAACCGATAACAACGGGTTAAAAGATAGTGAAACCGTGTCGGTGCAGGTCAACGCACCACCGACGATTACATCTTTTGACGACACAGTCTCGGTCAAGGAAGGCAGAGAGCAGACTATTGCAGTGTCGGTATCCGATGCCGACACCGACGACAGCTTAACTTTATCGCTAACCGCAATGGATGAGAACCAAGATATAGTGGAATTGGTGACCACCAATGTGATAGTAATGACCAACGGCAGTGTTGCAAGAGACGCACAAGCTCTAAAGATTAAAGGGTTGAAAGCCGGTGTGGCAACACTCAATATCACCGTGAGCGATGCACACACCGAGTCGGTTGCGGCTTCGGTCTCGGTGACGGTGGAGCGGAACACGGCTCCGACGATTATTGGTATTCCCGAACAATCCATCAGATTGTTGGAAGGAACAGAAACTACGCTGAATGTTGTGATAAACGATGCCGACGACGATAGCCTTAGTGTAAGAATTGATACCGGCAATAGCCTGATTGCAACCGCAACGATTATTACGACCGATGGTGCTACCCGCACACTTGAAGTTAGCGGTGTCGGTGCCGGTAGTGCGACGATTATGGTGACGGTAAATGACGGCAGAGGTCTATCAAATTCAAGGATTTTGGAGGAATTTGAAGTGCGAGTAGAAGCGAATACGAAACCGACGATTATGATTACACCGCCCACCGTTCCAACGATGCAGTTGAATGACATGACCGATGTCGTTGTCTCGGTGGCGGATGATAATTTTGATGTGGGTGATAGTGTCACATTGGAAGCGATGTCGTCGAGCCGAACGATCGTATCGGTGACGACATCTGTAGAAACCGACGATATAACGACCAATACGAGTATCACCTTCACACTAACTGCCGAGCAAAGCGGAGAAGCGGTGATTACATTCACCGCAACCGACAGCAACGAGTCAACAAACAGTAAAACCGTGTCGGTGCGAGTCAATGCCTCTCCGACGATTACATCTTTTGACAATACAGTCTCGGTCAAGGAGGGCAGAGAGCAGACTATTGCAGTGTCGGTATCCGATGCCGATACCGACGACAGCTTAACTTTATCGCTAACCGCAATGAATGAGAACCAAGATGTAGTGGAATTGGTGACCACCAGTGTGATGGTAATGACCAACGGCAGTGTTACAAGAGACGCACAAACTCTAAAGATTAAAGGATTGAAAGCCGGTGTGGCAACACTCAATATCACCGTGAGCGATGCACACACCGAGTCGGTTTCGGCTTCGGTCTCGGTGACGGTGGAGCGGAACACGGCTCCGACGATTATTGGTATTCCCGAACAACCCATCAAATTGTTGGAAGGAACAGAAACTACGCTGAATGTTGTGATAAACGATGCCGATGTAGACGATAGCCTTAGTGTAAGAATTGATACCGGCAATAGCCTGATTGCAACCGCAACGATTATTGCGACCGATGGTGCTACCCGCACACTTGAAGTTAGCGGTGTCGGTGCCGGTAGTGCGACGATTATGGTGACGGTAAATGACGGCAGAGGTCTATCGAATTCAAGGATTTCGGAGGAATTTGAAGTGCGAGTAGAAGCGAATACGAAACCGACAATTATGATTACACCGCCCACCGTTCCAACGATGCAGTTGAATGACATGACCGATGTCGTTGTCTCGGTGGCGGATGATAATTTCGATTTGGGTGATAGTGTCACATTGGAAGCGATGTCGTCGAGCCGAACGATCATATCGGTGGCGACATCTGCAGAAACCGACGATATAACCACTAATACGAGTATCACCTTTACGCTAACCGCCGAGCAGAGCGGAGAAGCGGTGATTACATTCACCGCAACCGACAGCAACGAGTCAACAAACAGTAAAACCGTGTCGGTGCGTGTCAACACGCCTCCGACGATTACATCTTTTGACAATACAGTCTCGGTCAAGGAAGGCAGAGAGCAGGCTATTGCAGTGTCGGTATCCGATGCCGATACCGACGACAGCTTAACTTTATCGCTAACCGCAATGGATGAGAACCAAGATGTAGTGGAATTGGTGACCACCAGTGTGATGGTAATGACCAACGGCAGTGTTACAAGAGACGCACAAACTCTAAAGATTAAAGGGTTGAAAGCCGGTGTGGCAACACTCAATATCACCGTGAGCGATGAACACACCGAGTCGGTTTCGGCTTCGGTCTCGGTGACGGTGGAGCGGAACACGGCTCCGACGATTATTGGTATTCCCGAACAACCCATCAAATTGTTGGAAGGAACAGAAACTACGCTGAATGTAACAATAAACGATGCCGACGACGACGATAGCCCTAGTGTAAGCATTGATACCGGCAATAGCCTGATTGCAACCGCAACGATTATTGCGACCGATGGTGCTACCCGCACACTTGAAGTTAGCGGTGTCGGTGCCGGTAGTGCGACGATTATGGTGACGGTAAATGACGGCAGAGGTCTATCAAATTCAAGGATTTCGGAGGAATTTGAAGTGCGAGTAGAAGCGAATACGAAACCGACAATTATGATTACACCGTCATTGGATCAAACACTATCCCTGAATAGTACGGCTCATATTGTTGTCTCGGTGGCGGATGATAATTTCGATTTGGATGATATCGTCACATTGGAAGCGATGTCGTCGAGCCGAACGATCGTATCGGTGACGACATCTGCGGAAACCGACGATATAACGACCAATACGAGTATCACCTTTACACTAACCGCCGAGCAGAGCGGAGAAGCGGTGATTACATTCACCGCAACCGACAGCAACGAGTCAACAAACAGTAAAACCGTGTCGGTGCGAGTCAATGCCTCTCCGACGATTACATCTTTTGACAATACAGTCTCGGTCAAGGAGGGCAGAGAGCAGACTATTGCAGTGTTGGTATCCGATGCCGACACCGACGACAGCTTAACTTTATCGTTAACCGCAATAGATGAGAACCAAGATGTAGTGGAATTGGTGACCACCAGTGTGATGGTAATGACCAACGGCAGTGTTACAAGAGACGCACAAACTCTAAAGATTAAAGGGTTGAAAGCCGGTGTGGCAACACTCAATATCACCGTGAGCGATGAACACACCGAGTCGGTTTCGGCTTCGGTCTTGGTGACGGTGGAGCGGAACACGGCTCCGACGATTATTGGTATTCCCGAACAACCCATCAAATTGTTGGAAGGAACAGAAACTACGCTGAATGTAACAATAAACGATGCCGACGACGACGATAGCCTTAGTGTAAGCATTGATACCGGCAATAGCCTGATTGCAACCGCAACGATTATTGCGACCGATGGTGCTACCCGCACACTTGAAGTTAGCGGTGTCGGTGCCGGTAGTGCGACGATTATGGTGACGGTAAATGACGGCAGAGGTCTATCGAATTCAAGGATTTCGGAGGAATTTGAAGTGCGAGTAGAAGCGAATACGAAACCGACAATTATGATTACACCGTCATTGGATCAAACACTATCCCTGAATAGTACGGCTCATATTGTTGTCTCGGTGGCGGATGATAATTTCAATTTGGGTGATAGTGTCACATTGGAAGCGATGTCGTCGAGCCGAACGATTGTATCGGTGACGACATCTGCAGAAACCGACGATATAACGACCAATACGAGTATCACCTTCACACTAACCGCCGAGCAAAACGGAGAAGCGGTGATTACATTCACCGCAACCGACAGCAACGAGTCAACAAACAGTAAAACCGTGTCGGTGCGTGTCAACACACCACCGCAAGTAGTGTTCGAGCGGGTACCTTCAAAACCGATCGTGGCAACGGTAGGAGAAGCATTTAGACTAGAGACTGGCGGCTACTTTAGCGATGCCGACAATGATGTACTGACATACAGTATCGTAGTAGACCCGAACAACTTAAGTTATAACTTCAGCACCACCGGCACATTGACATTTACACCTGTAAATGCAAGCACAAACACAGCAGGTTTTACCGTAATCGTGTCGGCATCCGACGGCAAGGGTGGCACTGCGCAGGCGACCTTCACCTTATTGATAGATGCTAAGCTGGAAGGACGCGTGATTATAACACCCGATACCACCGATAAATGGCTACTGAATACGACTTCAACGATAATGGATGCAAACGGCATCGCTGAGACAAATTATCAGTGGTATAGAAATGATGCAATGATAAGTGAAGCAACCAATAATACTTATGAGATACCGGACAATAGAAACGGACGAGCCACAGGGACACGCTATAGATTGGATGTGATGATTTTGGACAGCTTAGGAAGAAAGGAGACTACTCAATCCAATACGATTACGATCGCAAACGAAGAACCCGTTATTGCCGGGCAGATTACTGTTTTGCCATCTCCGGTGGAGGAAGGGCAGGAAGCGGTAATTACTGTTCCCGCCAGTGATGCAAACTACGACAGCTTGGCTTATGACTGGCGCGTGACCAGTGCGCATAACGGAATAACCGTATCCGGAAACCCGGCAACATTAATCACTTCACCCGACTTTGTAGATGCTGCATCCACTAAAACGACGGTGAACTTGGAAGTGGCAGTGGGTGACGGATCTGCCGCTACGACAGGAATGGTGTCGGTGGTGGTACGTAAGATAAATAATGGTTCTGTGACTTTGGGAATTTCCATAAAGGTGGGAAGTAGCGCAACGACATTAACAGCGAGGGTATTATCTGACGATCCCGACGGTGGAACGAGTGGGACTGTAGTGTATCAATGGCAAGTATGTGAAGGGAGTGGAGGACGTTGTCTGCCGGGGCGGCAATGGCAGAATATCAACGAAGCCACTGAAACAACCTACATAATATCGGGTTCTAGAATTTTAGTAGGAAACGATTCGTTTTCTTTGGTAGAAGACAGTAGCATATTTCGCATCAAAGCGACCTATAGTGATGGTCAGAGATATAAGGAGAATGTTTATTCGGCAGGACGTATTTATACGACCCGTCCAGTACTTAGGATTCGCTCCAGAGTATTTTTGGAGAGTCCCCTCCAATAGAACCGGCGATTGACCTATCGGTTCAATCGGCCGTTCTATTTGTGCAATGACGATACTTTTCTAACAACCCCAACCCGCTTTTTTAGTTTTCTTCCGGCATGATTCTTTTCATAAAGCTGTCAAAGAGAGGGACTGTAAACTCTGTATCTCCGTGAGAGGGGCTGTAGATCATTCCTTTTTTTATCAGTTTGTTTCTTAGAGGGGCTACACTTTGGGGGCTGGCTGCTAATTTTTCGGCTATATCTCCTGAACGATGACTTCCGCCACCGAAAGAGGCTAAAGCTCTAAGATATTTCTTTTCTTTGGGCGTAAGTCTGTCAAAGCGCACTCGGAAAAAACCCTCGTCTAAGCGATTTAACGAATGTTTATTCGCTTTTTTCACAACATCCAAAGTGATTACTTTTGAGTTGGATAAATTCCAGCATTGGTATCCCCACTCTTGTAAAAAATAAGGGTAGCCTTTCGTTTTGTTAAAGATTTCTTCAAGGGCTTTTTTATCAAAGCGTATGTTAAAGGCTTCGGTGGGTTTTTGAAGGGCTTGAAAGGCAAGTTCCTTTTCAAGAGGCCCGAGATGAGGAAAGTCAAACATTCTTTCTGCATAAGACTTTGAGGCCCCTATAAGGCTTAGCAGTTGGGGCAGTCCTGCACCTATCATCATAAGAGGAAGTTGTTTTTGTACGATTCTATGAAAAGCCATAATAAGCGCGCTGAGTTCTTTTTTTGATAAGTATTGAATTTCATCTAGTATAAGGACTAAAACTGCATTGTGTTCTTTTATAGCTTCACCGACATGTTCCAAGAGGATAGGAACATCGATTTCCAAATCACCGCTATCGGCAGAGCCTTTTTCCGGTTCAATATCTAAATCTAAACTTATTTCAATATTGCCATACTTTAGCTTCAGGGATTTCAAAAAGCTTTTAAGTATACGAAAGGCCTTTTTAATTTTTTGACTATTTCCTTTATTTTGAAGGCTGAACAGTAGCTTTTGCAGATGAACGGCTAAGGTTGTAGAAAAGTGTTTTTTCTCGTGAGCTTCTATGTAGATGGAGTAGCAGTTGTATTTTTCTACAATGCCGTCAATTTTGTTCAAAAGAACCGTTTTCCCTACCCCTCTTAAGCCTACTAGCAGAAAACTTTTTTCTGATTTTCTGCGATGGAGTCGAGCTAGGGCGAGACGGGCTTTTTCTAAAATCTCCGAGCGACCCACTAGTGCCGGCGGAGGGGCTCCTGCGCCTGGGGAAAAGGGGTTTTCTATCTTGTGTTCTTCATAGTTCATAGGTGAAATATACCAAGTTTATCCAAATATATCAAAATTTTAGTATATTTAGGTAAACTTGGTATATTTCGGGACACCAATGACAAGATTGTACGATGCCGGATACATATTGGACCTTGTAAGTCATTGATGCTCAATGAAAATCATCGCTGATATTAAGGGAAGTTTCCCGATAATTAGGGCAACTAATATAAAGGAGACACTGATTTTGTATAAATTAATAGAATACTTTTTCGACAATTTCCCATCAGTAATGTCGCCTAATTAGCAGTTGCAGTATAATGCTCATAATAGTACTATTTATAATATAGTCAAAAAATAAACGTTATACGGAGAAATAAAAATGGCACATGATGCAGGCGTAATTGCCAATATGTTGATTAAACTGGGAGCTGAGAAAAACAGACCATTTACTCCTATGCAGATTATAAAATTAGTTTATATTTGCCATGGGTTTATGTTGGGGCTGTACCATAGACCCCTGATTATTCAACCTATAGAAGCATGGAAATATGGACCTGTGATAGAAACATTATATGCAAGCATGAGAAAATACGGTGGTTCACATGTCACGAAGGAAATAAGGACAGGGCTCTCGTTTAAGAGCAAGGGTAAGTTAGATGAGTACGAACAAGATATTGTTGAACAAGTATTTAACAAATATAGTTATCTTTCGGGCATTGAATTATCAACTCTCACACATCAAGAAGGAACTCCTTGGTATATAGTGTGGCATGAAAGAGGCGGGAAAAGAGGGATTATACCTAACGATATTATTGAAAGTTACTATTCGGCTTATTGCTAGTAATGGCGCAATTTAATAATAATAAAAAAGAGGTTAAAGATCCGCCTAAAGATTTAAGTTCGCAAGATGATAAATTAAGTCGGCAAGAATCACTTGAATATGCATCTCATCAAAGCCAACATAATAGACGTGAAGGAATTCTTGATTTAACCCATATAAGTCTCTCAAGAATTCTAAAAGTTATTGCTTGGTTATTTATAATTGCAATAATTATTATTGCTTACCATCTAATGGCTCCTAGTGAATGGCAGTGGCTTTCAGAAGAACAACTTGAAACATTACATACAATTTTTTCCAGCGTGTTTGTAAGTATGCTGGCTAGCAATTATTTACATAATTATTTTAAGAAATAGAGATTGCCCTTCGGCCTCCCCACTCCCCCTATATCTGCGGTTATTCTATGATAAAATCAGCCACAGGAAACGAGTAGCGAGTATAGGACGAGTGATAATTCAAATAAATAGGCAGTCGGTTGATAAGGTAATCAGGCGTTGGGCGACACAACGGGTCTATGAAGTAGTGACACGGCAGTCTTAAGAGGTGATTTCAAAGTATATGCGTGAGCATCAAACATGCGGCAAAAGAAGCCGCTTTTTCCAACAAAGGAGTTATGTTAGAGTGCAGCAAGGTGAATCGACACTGTATGCGGTCGTCGCCTCGGTGTTCCTATTCCTTTCATTGCTTCTCGTGCCGGCATCGGCGTTGTATGCCGACGGACATTCGGGTTTGGGTCCGGTAATCCCCAAGGCTAAGGGTGAGCGGTGTGTGGAACCGACGGAGGTCATGCGTCGGCGGCATCACGAGTTTATATTGCATCAGCGTGATGATACCGTGATCGAGGGGATACGCACCGAGCAATACCGATTTACCCGGTGCATAGATTGTCATGTGCAGCCGACTGCGGCGGGCGAGTATCCGCGCCACAGCGACGATACGCATTTCTGCACCGCATGTCATCTTTATAGCAGTGTGAGCATAGATTGTTTTCAGTGCCATGCAGATCGCCCCGCGCAAGCCTACACCACTATCAAATCAAAGCCCGAATCGGACTTGAAGGCATTATCGGATATGAAACAACCGCAGAGTGGGCTATCATTGCAGTTTATACAAAAGCATTTAAGTGGTGGTGAGAAAACAAACGGCAATGAACGAGTGAGTAGTAATGAACAAACAAGTGGCAATGGGCGATAAAAATCTAAATACTTTGGCAGCTTCCGACTTGCCGCTTTCCAAAGGGCGGCGTGAGTTTATCCGCAAGGGGGGGGCGTTGATGGGTGGATTGACCATTGCGCCGGGTGTTTTTTTATACAGCATGCCGCATGCGAAGCCGGCGGATCAACCGGTAACCGATGCGGTGCGGTGGGGGATGTTGGTTGATGTCAATGCTTGTGCCGACGGTTGCAGTGCTTGTGTGGAGGCGTGCAACGAGGAGCATGGTTTGCAGGGCTTGGGACGACCGGCGACCGATGCGCAATGGATACGCAAGCTCACCGTGCGAGATAAAACAACCGGCAATCAAAAATCGTTTCCGGTGATGTGCCAGCATTGCGAGAAGCCGCCGTGTGTGGATGTTTGCCCGACGGGTGCATCGTTTCGGCGTGCCGACGGTATCGTATTGGTGAACAAGCATACTTGCATCGGCTGTCGTTATTGCATGATGGCGTGTCCTTACAAGGCGCGTTCGTTCATACACGAGACACTGACCGATCAACTGCCTCATGCCCCGCGTGGCAAAGGCACCGTCGAGAGCTGTACCTTATGCGTTCATAAGGTAGACCGTGGCGACGGCACCACTGCTTGTGTAGAAGCCTGCGAAAGAGCGGGACACAATGCGCTGATTTTCGGCGATTTGAACGATCCCGAGAGCGAGATTTCGCAGCGTTTGGAAAAATATGGAGGGACACAAATCCGAGCCGATTTAGGGCTGAACACCGGCGTGCGTTATCAAGGCATCTAAGCGATGGAAAACACCGCGCATAAATTAATCCGTTATAGTTCTATGCCCGCGAATAGTCCGGGCTTTTTTATATTGCTGGGGACTTTCGGGTTGCTGATATTGGCAGGCATCGGGGCTGCCTATTATATGGAACATCACGGGCATTATGTAACCGGTATGAGCAACCAAGTCGTTTGGGGCATGCCACATGTGTTTGCAATATTTCTAATCGTCGCAGCATCGGGTGCGTTGAATGTGGCATCGATCGCTTCGGTTTTCGGCAAAGCGGATTACAAACCGTTGGCGCGCTTTTCCGGTTTGCTTGCGGTTGCGTTGTTGAGTGGTGGGCTTGCGGTGTTGGTGTTGGACTTGGGTCGCCCCGACCGTCTCATCGTTGCGATGACCTATTACAATTTCAAATCCATATTTGCATGGAACATATTTCTTTATACCGGTTTCTTTGTAGTCGTTGCTATTTATCTATGGACGATGTTTGAGCGCAAGATGGCACCGTATATCAAATCGGCCGGTGTATTCGCGTTGTTATGGCGTTTGACATTGACGACCGGCACCGGGGCTATTTTCGGGTTCTTGGTTGCGCGCCAAGCCTACGATGCCGCAGTAATGGCACCGATGTTTATTATCATGTCGTTCTCTTACGGGCTTGCGGTTTTTATTTTGGTGCTGACGACGGCATGCTATCTAACGAAGCGTCCGCTCGGCGACTATATCTTGTTTAAGCTCAAAGACTTGCTCGGGGTATTCGTTGCGGTCGTGCTGTATTTTGTAATCGCCTATCATTTGTCTAATCTCTATGTTGCCGAACACGAAGGCATACAATCTTTTATATTGGTCAGTGGCGGTATTTATACCTCATTATTTTGGGGGGGGCAGATAGTCCTCGGCAGTTTGGTGCCGTTGTTGTTATTTTATAGTCCGCCGACTCGGCAATGCAGGGTTGCCACATCAATCGGTTGTGTTTTAGTACTGCTGGGTGCGATGGCTCAGTTGTATGTAATCATTATAGGCGGTCAGGCGTATCCGTTGGTGATGTTTCCGGGGATGGTGGAGCAAAGCAGTTTTTACGACGGTGTCGTTGCCGAGTACATTCCGAGTTTGCCCGAAATCGTACTCGGTGTAGGCGGCATTGCGCTGGCGTTGGCAATTTTGGTTTTTGCGCTTGCAGTTCTGGATTTTCTGCCCGACGATTTATCCGATAAACAATTTGGTGTAGACACTACGCCACAACCTAAATAAAGAAGATGTGATTATGCAGACAATGTCCGATGTAATCGGTTCAATTAACAGCATCGTATGGGGCGCACCGATGCTGATTATCATCGTAGGGGTCGGGTTATTCCTAACCGTAGGATTGTCTTTATTGCCGTTGAGGAAAATCGGTCGCGGCTTTGTGCTGATGTGGCAGGGACGAAACTCAAAAGGTAGCGGAGATATCAGTGCCTTTCACGCCTTAATGACTTCGCTTTCGGCAACCATAGGCACCGGAAATATCGCCGGTGTTGCCACTGCGATCGTATTAGGTGGTCCGGGTGCGGTTTTCTGGATGTGGATTACTGCGTTGGTCGGTATGGCAACGAAGTATAGCGAAGCCGTTTGTGCGGTGCATTTTAGGGAAACCGACAACACCGGCAAACATATAGGCGGTCCTATGTACTATATTAAGAACGGCCTTAGTTCCAAATGGAAATGGCTGGCCGGCGTGTTCGCAGCGATGGGAGCAATCGCAGCCTTCGGCATAGGCAACATGGTGCAGTCAAACTCAATTGCCGATGCGTTGGACGACCACAATATCTATCCTCTTGTGACTTCGGTCATACTATTTATATTGATATCGATGGTGTTGATCGGCGGTATCACTCGCATTGCGGTTTGGGCGGGGAAATTGGTGCCGTTTATGACCATTCTCTATGTGGCAAGTTGCATGGTCATTTTGATAATCAATTACGATGCGATACCGGCTGCATTTCAGCTGATAGTCACGACCGCATTCACCGGCACTGCTGCGACAGGTGGTTTTGCAGGTGCGGCAGTCGCTGCGGCGATTCAGTTCGGAATCGCTAGAGGTGTGTTTTCCAACGAAGCAGGTTTGGGTAGTGCGCCGATCGCGCACGCTGCGGCAAGAACCAAAGATCCGATTACTCAAGGACATATAGCAATGTTGGGTACCTTTATAGACACTATTATCATATGTTCTATGACAGCACTTGTGATTATCACCACCGGCGTGTGGTCTAGCGGCGAGACCGGAGTTGACCTAACTGCGATGGCGTTTGACAGCGCATTAATGGGTGGCCATTACATTGTTATATTTTCGCTTGTAATATTCGCCTTTACGACGATATTGGGATGGAGCTATTACGGCGAGAAGTGTTGGCAGTATCTATTCGGTGTTAAAGGTGTACCGATATACAGATTCGCATGGATTGCAGCGGTTTTCATCGGTCCTTGGGCACTCACTTGGAAAGAAACCGCCCGCGCCGGTATAGATCTGATTTGGTTGATTGCCGACACATTGAATGCGGCAATGGCACTGCCTAATTTGATTGCGCTGATGTTATTGGCACCCATCGTAATACGCTTGACCCGCGAATATTACGACAAACAATCGTAGCGGTATTCCCCTCCTGTGGCGGGGAATTAACCACCCCGCCACCCCGCCACAAGAGGGGAAATGGTTCGCCCTACAAATGATATATAATATGCTTTTAGTGAAACAGACGACTAAAAACCTTTCTCCTTCAACCCGCCTACAACTTAATAAACAGGGCGAATTAAGACATTTCATTTGTATAGGGGAACTTTCTCAAAGTTTATTAAAAAGATTATTCAACACTGCCACTTCGTTCATTCAAGAAAAGAACTCGGTAGTTAAGAAAGTGCCTTTACTACGAGCCAAAACCGTCGCCAATCTTTTCTTTGAGAGTAGCACCCGCACCCGTTCCACTTTTGAACTTGCCGCAAAACGATTATCTGCCGATGTGCTCAATTTGAATACGAGCGTTGCAGCCGTTCAAAAAGGCGAGTCGTTATTGGATACCTTAAAAAGTCTGGAAGCCATGAATGTGGATATCTTCGTGGTCCGACACAGCGACAGCGGTGCTGCGCAATTTATTGCTCGGCACATAAAAAAGGGTGTTGCCGTAATCAATGCCGGCGACGGCAGCCATGCGCACCCCACGCAAGCCTTATTGGATATGTATACCATCATGCAACATAAACCGGATTTGGCGTCGCTCAATGTTGCGATCATCGGGGACATAAGACATTCTCGGGTTGCACGCTCGCAAATCTCAATACTCAAAACAATGGGGGTTAAAAATATCCGCTTGATCGGTCCCACAACTTTGTTGCCACCGTTTGCCGAAAAACTGGAAGGGCAGGTTTTTCATACCGTAGAAGAGGGTATATCAGGTGCCGATGTCATTATCGTATTGCGTCTACAAAAAGAACGTATGCAAGGTGGTTTCCTACCCAGCATGAATGAATATTATCATTGTTACGGAATGACTATAGAGCGCCTAAAGCTCGCAGCACCCGATGCTATGGTGATGCACCCGGGACCTATCAACCGCGGGGTTGAAATCAGTTCTTTGGTTGCCGACGGGCATCAATCGGTAATACTAGAGCAGGTAACCTATGGCATTGCGATTAGGATGGCGGTTATGTCTCATGTGGTCAGCGGACAAATGCAGGAGATTCTTTGATGAATCTACTGATAAAAGATACCCGCTTGCTTAGCACGAAGAAAGCACCCGCTTCCCAAACCGATATTGCTATCCGGCAAGGTGCTATAGAAGCCATAGGTGAAGTGCCTTCGAATTTTGTTGCCGAGCGCACAATTGATGCCAAAGGTTTATCGGCAATTCCCGGCTTAGTTGACTTAAGCGTTTATCTGCGGGACCCCGGCTTCGAATACAAAGCGACGATTGCATCGGAAACCAAAGCGGCGGCAGCGGGTGGCGTTACCACATTGTGCTGTATGCCCGACACCGAACCTAGAATAGACTCGGCATCCACCGTTGAACTGATACAAAAACGGGCGCACGATGCGGATTTCTGCAAGGTTTTGACTATAGGGGCGATGACGAAGAAGCTGGCAGGGTTAGAGCTCAGTGAGATGGCTGCGCTCAAAGAGGCGGGTTGCGTTGCAGTGAGTCATTGCCACTACCCGTTTGCCAATGCTTTAGTATTGCGGCGTGCGCTGGAGTATGCGTCCGGGCTGGGCTTAAAGATATTCATACAACCTTTTGATAAGTCTCTGGCGATGAATGGTTGCGCCCACGAAGGTGCTTTAGCACTGCGTTTGGGGTTGGCAGGCATTCCCGCGGCATCCGAAACCGCGATTTTAAGCCAATGTATAGAAATTGCCGAAGACTTGCATGTGGCGGTGCATTTCTGTCGTCTTTCGTGTGCGCGCTCGGTAGAACTAGTTGCCACTGCACAAGCGCGCGGCTTGGCAATCAGTGCCGATGTGAGTGCACATCAACTCTTTCTAGACGAGGAGGTGCTAATACACTTTGACCCTAATTACCATGTATTGCCACCGTTGCGTAGCGAGCAAGATCGCAACGCATTGCGCGCAGCGATTCAAGACGGTACCATTTCTGTGATATGTTCCGACCACCAGCCGCACGATATCAGTGCCAAATTAGTGCCTTTCCCGTCCAGCGAACCGGGCATCTCTGCAATAGAAACTTTACTCCCTTTAACACTTCGCTTAGTCGAAGAAAATGTCGTTGATTTGACAAAAGCGATTGACTTGCTAACCCGAGGTCCGGCGGCTGTGCTTAATTGGGGTTGTGGCACATTGCAAAAAGGTGGGGTTGCGGATCTTTGTCTGGTTGATTTAGATAAGAAGTGGACTTTGTCGGCACAGCATCTGTATAGTAGTGGCACCAATTCACCTTTTGTCGGTGAGACATTCAAGGGACGTATACATTACACAATATGCAACGGCAAAGTAAGTTATGAGTCCAAGTCATCCCGATAAACGTGCGACCATCTTTGTTGAACAAGCAGAGGTGCTTAATCATATCGCATATCCTGCACAACAATATCGCATGATTTTACACGCGCCGCGTTGTGCGGAAACTGCGCGTCCTGCCAATTTCGTACATCTGCGCTGTAGTAAGACATTGGCAATGAGGCGACCGTATTCAATTATGTCGGTATCAAAGCAACAAGGTCATATAGAACTGCTATACAAAGTGGTTGGTAAAGGCGGGCAGGCACTGTCGCAAAAACAAATCGGCGACGAGGTCAATCTTTTAGGACCCATAGGTAATTGCTTTACACCGCATCGACAGCGTCCCGAATTATTATTGCTGGGCGGCGGGGTCGGCATCCCGCCGATATTTTTCTTGGCACGACAAATCAAACAGGATAATATTTATAAACCCTTGGTCATGGTCGCTTCGGAGGTTCCTTTTCCCTTTGAGTTAAAACCCTCACAGTTGCAGGTGCCGGAAATAAGCTCCGATTGTCATCTTGCTTTGGCGGAACTTGAGGTGTTGGGTATTGCGTCACGGCTTGCAAGCGGGCGCAGAAAACAAGGGCGCTTTGACGGCTATATAGATGCCTTTGCGCACACCTATTTAGAAAAAATCTCTCCTCCAAGACTAGCGCGCACCGAGATATTTGCTTGCGGTCCCGAAGCTATGCTAAAAAGCATCGTCAAACTTTCTGTCGAGTTCAAGGTGCCATGCCAACTTGCGGTGGAAGAGTATATGGCATGCGGTGTAGGCGGATGCGCCGGCTGTACGATTGCAGTTCGGCAAAACGGTAAAACCGAGATGAAGCGCGTATGTGTGGACGGACCGGTATTTAACGCGAACCAATTAGTGGACTTTGTCTGAACATCAATATATCCGCACCAATCTGTTGCTCATGCGGGCGGCGATAGCACAAGCCGAAGCAAGAGCATGCCGTCCTCAAGGTAGCGTGCGCTTGCTCGCAGTCAGCAAAACCAAAAGCGTCTCCGAGATTCGCACCGCACTGGATGCCGGACAGTACGATTTCGGGGAAAACTACTTGCAAGAAGCACTAAGCAAAATTGAACAACTTAAAGATGAGAAAATTCGTTGGCATTTTATAGGTTCTATACAAAGCAATAAAGCCCGAGATATTGCCCGGTATTTTGATTGGGTGCATAGCATAGAAAAAATCTCTATCGCGCAACGCATAGCTCGTCTACGCCCGGCGACATTACCGCCGCTTAACGTATGTCTACAAGTGAATATAGACCGAGAACAGAGTAAGTCGGGTTGTAGCATTGCACAAGTGCATGCCTTAGCAAGTCAAATCGCACAACTGCCACAGCTTGAACTACGCGGTCTAATGGCTATTCCCAAACCCACCTCGGATACGCAACGTCAATATGAGATATTTGCAGAATTGCATACCTTATTTGAACAAATGAAACCCCGATATAAAAATTTTGACACACTCTCCGCCGGTATGAGCGGTGATTTTGAACAGGCGATTAAAGCAGGGGCTACACTTATCCGTATCGGTACCGCAATCTTCGGACCTCGCAAATAAGATGCGCAAACTATAAAAGAGGCGATTGAGCCGGTAGGTCAATCGGGCGTGACGCTGTGCAGAACCTCAGCACATTAGGTGTCATATACATCACGAAATGCAAAATTCTCCGATAATGCGGCGTGCCCACACAAAGAAAATTTTACATCGGTTAATTCTTGTAAATTAAAACCATACGACGCAAAAGCGTCGAAGGTTGGCACAAAACCTAAGACTTTTCTCGTTCAAGATTTATCAAATAATCCAAAGCACTAATAAGACGTTGGGAACTGCCTACCATACTCGGCGAAGTAAGATAGCGACCGTTGACTATAAAAGTCGGTACACTCTTGATTGCGTATTCCCGAACCAAGCGATCGGCTTTTTGGGTTTTGGTATTAACAATGAAGGAATTGTAGGCTTTACTAAATTTATCTTCGGGAATACCGGAACTAAAAGAGGCAAAGAACTCGGCTATTCTGTCCTCGCGAACCAAATCACGTCTTTGCTGCCTGCCGTGTATTGCATTAAAAAACACTTCGTGCAAATCAAGCCGGTCTAGACTTTCTAAGGCGTAGTACACCTTGGCGTGGATAATCCAAGGTTTGCTGAATGTGGCTGGTATGCGTACAAGCTCCACATCCTCCGGTATCTTCCAGTTTTTGATATAAGGTTCTACAGTGTAGCAATGCGGGCAACCGTACCAGAAAAATTCTATGACTTCAATTTTGTCTTCGCCGACAGCGGTTTCCATACGCGGAGAAATAACGGTATAGTTGCTACCTTCGGCGAACTCTTCGGCAAGTGTCGCATGGCTTAACAACGCAAAAATAAGGGCGATGCCCGATGCGTAGAGGATTCTATATATATAAGTCATTGGACCGGACAGCGAGGTTATCGTTAATGCAAGCCTTGCATATATGACGCAACCGCCTCTATTTCTTCGTCGGTCAATTTAGCGGCAATACCGTTCATAATCTCCACGCCGGCATAAGTTTCGGCGGCACTACGATATTTTTTGAGGCGTTCAATCGAATACGCGGCGTGTTGATACGAAATGTTGGGGAAACCTGCCGCCGGATTGCCTTTACCGTTAGGACCATGGCACGAGATACACGCAGGAATGCCGCTCTCGGCATTACCACCTCTATACAGCTTCTCACCTGCTTCGACCAATTTTTCATCAGCGGCACCAGGACTACGCTCGATGGATTCATAATAGGCAGCCAAATGCTTTATATCGTCATCGGATAGCGCAGCTGCTTGTGGGTTCATCAACGGGTTGACACGCTCGTTATTTTTGAAATGTTGCAACTGCTTGATGATATATTGTGTCGACTGACCGGCGATTTTAGGCCACTGTGGATTAACGCTATTGCCGTCGGGGCCGTGGCAAGCAGCACAAGACATGGATTTTGATTTGCCGAGTTCCACATCACTTTGCGCATTGCCCATGCCACTTAATAAAAAGCTCAAAACAATTAAGCATATTTTGTATCTCATATTTAACTTCTCTTTCCTTTGATTAGCAAACTATCGTGGGTTTAATGACAAGAAAAAATGAAAATATTAATATTTCATTCGTTTGTTAGTGTTAATTATACTCTACTCCGGCGAGATTGACACATTTTGATTTGTGGCAATCATTAATTGTCGACCTGCGAGCGCATTCCCCTCCACAGGAGGGGAATGGACCGGCACTATACTTGCGCAGACACACCACGACCTACCGGCTCAATCGGCGGTTCTATCTGTGTCATCATCTAAGTCGGGGGTTACATATTGCTGGCGGGAGCGACCTTCTCCTTGACCACCGCGTGTTTGTTGACTGTCTTGTACCGATACGTTGACGGTTTCGTTCGCCAGTCGCTCGCCTAATATTTTTTGTATATCCGGCTGCCTTTGTTCTATGAACATTTGACTATCTTTAGATCCGGTTAGGAATTCAACTTGCAGGCTACCGGCGTGGCGATAGATACGAACTTCGGTATTAGGCAGCACGGATTCTTTTAAGTGGATACGGATCTCTTGCATACCGGCAGGGTTGTCGGCAGGGGAAGACACCAGTATGCGGTCGGCAATTTCGCCGACAATTTTACTTAGATCCACAGGAGGGGCAGGCGCAGCTTCCGCAACAGTCGGAGCACTCTGAAGTGGGGCATGGTTTTGAGCAATCAAAGAGGCAATATCAAATGCATCCAGACTTTGCGGCAGTGCTTCTTGATCGTCTGACTTTTGCTTAGCGGTAAACAATTCGTTTTTACCCACCGGTGCTTGTCGGTGGGTCGTTGCTTCTTGATCGTCCGACTTTTGCTTAGCGACAGACGATTCGTTTTTACCCACCGGTGCTTGTCGGTGGGTCGTTGCTTCTTGATCGTCCGACTTTTGCTTAGCGACAGACGATTCGTTTTTACCCACCGGTGTTTGTCGGCGGGTTGTTGCTTCTTGATCGTCCGACTTTTGCTTAGCGACAGACGATTCGTTTTTACCCACCGGTGTTTGTCGGTGAGTCGCTTTAGCTTGCCCAACTTGTTTTGTTAACTTATTCTCTATCTTGTCTAAAGATTTATTAAGTTTTTGGGGTTTGGAAACCCCTTTTAGCATGGTGCTTTTTTTATGAACTAAGGACGAAAACTGCTCGGCTACTTCATTAGACACGTTGCGTGCATCGGGCTTATCGGACTCGTTGGTCGGAGCCGTATTTTTTTCACCTGAAGAGATGTTTTTTATCATCGTTAGTGTGCAGGGCGGATATTAAATTCTTCGGCTTCAAGTTCTTCACGCCTTTCGGTTTCCCGATTTTCAATGGTTTGCATGATATCTCTATATTCTTCGTATTTCTTGACCGTTTTGTAGGCATCCATACGCGCCTGTCTAGCTTCCTTCAAATGCTTTGTCGCATCGGTCATTGCAACCTGCGCTTTTTCTATCTCCTCTTTAAGTTGTTGCTGCTTCTCTTTGAAGAATGTAATTTGATCTCTCATAACATTGAGGTTGTATGCGCGGACTTCTTTGTCTAAAACTTCTTGGTATAAGCGTTTTTCTTCTTTTCTGCGCCATGCCGCATAATCGTCGTGGTCGGCGATTTTGGTATTCAGAGTTTTTTGACACTGTTCAAGTTGCAGTTGCTTTTCCTTCATTACTTTTATCGCTTCGTCCTCTCGCAGACGCTTAACATGGAGCAACTCGTCTAACAACAGCGTCATTTGTTCAATCCTCTATCACCGCTTGCATCGTATCCAAAACTTCTTGCATGGAAAACACCTCGTCCACTCCTTGCCTTAAAAATTCGTTGATAGCCTCTACTTTAGCTACCGCCTCATCTGCCACTTCATCGCTTCCTTCTTTGTATTCGCCTATCTTGATCAACAGTTCCACCTCTTTATATTTAGCAAGAAGCTCGCGCATCCGCCCTGCCAGACGCACGTGTTCCTTGTTCACGATGGCACTCATCACGCGACTAACGCTTGCCAACACATCAACTGCAGGGTAATGGTTTGCGCTTGCTAGCTGACGCGATAGTATAATATGCCCGTCCAATATAGAGCGAGTTTCATCGGCAACGGGCTCGGTCATATCGTCGCCTTCTACGAGCACCGTGTACAGTGCCGTAATGGAGCCTTTGTCGGATTGCCCGGCACGCTCCATCAGTTGCGGCAAGGTCGCAAAAACCGAAGGCGGGAAGCCTCGCCGCGTCGGTGGTTCACCGGCAGCCAATCCGATCTCGCGTTGGGCGCGGGCAAACCGCGTAACCGAATCCATCAAGAATAAAACCCGCTTACCTTGATCCCTAAAATACTCGGCAATCGCAGTCGCAACATAAGCTGCTTTGACGCGCTCCATAGAAGGACGATCCGAGGTTGCCACCACCACCACGGAGTGTTTTAGATTTTCTGCACCGATGTCGCGTTCTATAAATTCCCGCACTTCTCGTCCGCGTTCTCCTATCAATGCAAGTACGGTCACATCGGCATCGGCACTTCTGACAAGCATCGACAGCAAAGTGCTTTTACCGCCGCCGGCAGCAGCGAATATACCCATTCTTTGTCCTTCACCGCAGGTCAACAAACCATCTAAGACCTTCAACCCCATAGGCAATGGTTTATCAATGATTTTTCTTTTCATCGGTTCCGGCGGGTCGGCATAGACCGGATAAAAGGTAGTGGTTTCCAAAGCGGGGCCTCCGTCGAAAGGATGTCCTAAACCGTTTAATACCCTCCCTAGAATCTGCGAACCAACCGGCACTCTATGGGAATGGCCGGTCGGTAAAACTTGGGTGCTGTTGGAAATACCGAGCATCTCACCCATCGGTGTCAGCAAAACACGGCGGTCTTCAAAACCTACAACCTCCGCCATCAACGAACCTTTTTCGCCGGGGTTACGTAGCGTGCAAAGCTCGCCTATTTTGACGCCCGGCACGACAGCACGGATCAAGGTGCCGGTGACTTCCAAAACGAAACCGCACACTTCAAGTAGCTCGGCACGCTCAATCGTATCTTCCAGAGCTTCGGTAATATAGTTAAAACTAGTACTCACATTGCCTCCGTATCGCTGCTATATCTTCTTTTCTATCACTAAGATATTTCTGCCGTCGGTGTGGATATACGAACTATAATCGATTAGTTGCTGACCGATGTAAATGCCTAATCCTCCCAAGCGTCGTTCGCGCCAATCTCCGTGTATATCAAGCGAGAGCGGTTGCAACGGATCAAAAGATTTTCCTTCATACTCTAATACCAAGAACAAAGTACTTCCTTTTTTAGCGAGTTGTGTTTTGACCAATTCGGTATCCCGACGCGCCTCGTTATGGCGGATGATATTTGATATAAACTCGTCCGCCGCAACGCACAGGTCGGTAGCCACCTCTTTTTCAACACGATAATCGTTACAAAAGGTATCGATCAAATCAATAATTTTACCAATTTCTTGTATGTCATAACGAATACTTATTTGATGCTTGAATTGGAGGTCGCGTAATTCGGAGATGCCCACTTTAAGGTCATCGGTTGACGACCCGGTGCCGACGCTCGACAAGCCGTCACTAGTTTCTTGTCTCACTGCACATAATAAAGTCATATCGTCAAACTGCACGGAGCCTCGTATAAACCGAGCGACACGCTTGATGATATTTTGTACACAACGCCTTGCCGGTTGTGTGCCGGCAATTTCTTCATGCCGAGTGATACATTCAATTAATCTTTGCTCTCCGAATTCTTGCTCTTCCATATCGTGCGCTTCGGTAATACCGTCGGTATAGAGCAATAACATATCACCGTAGTCCAACCATTGCGTGCAAATCTCATAGCGAGGATTCTCGGAAACCGCTAATGCAATACCGTGTTTTTGATCTAAGAACTCTATAGAACCGGACTTTCTCACTATCAGCGGCGGGTTATGTCCCGCATTCGCATAGCTTAATTCTCCGTTGGATGTGTCAAATATCGCGTAGAACAAAGTCACGAAGGCACATTGCTCGGCATCCTCCTGCATTAAAAAGTGGTTGATTTTACGAAGACATGCATCGGGTTGCGGCGTGTTGGCACTTTGTGCTTTAAACAGGCTAAGACAAACCGCCATCATAATCGCCGCCGGCATACCTTTACCCGATACATCCCCGATAACCAAAGCCGTACGATCTTCATCTATTTTGAGAAAATAGTAAAAATCCCCCCCGACTTCTTTGGCCGGCAAGGTGCATCCGTATATATCCAGATCGTTGATTTCATCGCCGGCTTTGTGGTGCGGTAACAGCGACATTTGCACATCGTGAGAAATATTGATCTCGCTATTGATTCTCTCGTTTTGTGCGGTAACTCGTTTGAGGTCGGAAAAATAATTTTTCAAACGCATAACCGTTTGATTCAGGTTGACGGACAAGCTACTGAGCTCCTTACAAGAATCGGTTGCCGGAAATTTGATATTCAAATTGCCCGCCGCCAAAATTTCCACTCTTTGGGTCAGGGTAGAAATTGGTCTTGATATAGACTTTGAAATCAGCAATATCAACAACACCAAACCCCAAAAGGCTATCAATACGGTTGCCGACTCTATAAGTTTTGCACGATAGATATACAAAAACACCTTTTCTTTAGGCAACAGTACGATAAGTTGCACATTGGAACTAAAGCTGGCTGGCAGTTGCGCAACAAATGTTTTGCCGGTGCCGTCTATAGGGTCGTCTATTTGGATGATATTTTTTGAAAATCTAAGCGTCGGCACTACATCATCGACGTTATCGGTCATATCCGGTAAATTAAGATGCAGTTGTACAATTTTATCGTTTGCCGAAGTACTCAATATAAGCGTCTTCTGCTCACCGTTGTCTAAACGTACCGAAAATAATATCGTGGCATCCTCGAATATTTGTATATTAAAAAGTCTAGTGACTAGCTCGGACAACAAAACATCAACGACTACAATACCGCCGCTATGGTCGGATGCTGTCTTAAAAGGAACGATATAGCTGGTTTTCCAGTTGTCGTCCTCCGATACGAGTCGACTCCATACATCGCGTTGACGGGCAAGCTCAAAATAATGTCGGTAGCGAGATGCATCGGCATTGTCAAAGTCTCGCTGCCGGATCTTTGACCGATTGTTGCCTTGTATATAACCCTCTATCACCAGAGGTCTACGAACAACAAAAATGTCGTATTTTTCATCGGTATCCAGAAGATTGTCGAGTAATGTCCGAACGCGTGCTTTGTCTACACGAATATCCTGTTTTAGATAGGCGGCGAGAACATTCGCCAATTCTTCGATTTCTCTTACCTGCATGCCGAGTTTATTATCGACTTCAAGAGCCATGCTGTTGACATAAGAATCGGTCAATTCTCTTATTTGATAGTCAACATAAAAAAAGTTCGCAATCAATAATACAATCACGAATAAAATGACCGGAAAACCCAAACCCCATAATATTTTTGTGTGTAGCGTCTTCATCAAACTAAAAATCAAGGCTACTTGTGCAAACCATGCGGATAACCGTTAAGGCGTAATAATCATCGTGTCGTTAGAGAGGTAGTCGGTAGACTCGGCAACTACAAAGTGCCGATATTCTTCTAAAGCATTGACGAATCTCTCGAGTCTGTCCGAGAAATCGTATAGATTCATCGCATCCATATCAAATCTTTCAAACAAGATTAAATTGTTATCGGCATCCAAACCCAAACCGGATGTCTGAGATTTAATTCTTGCCAACGAATGGTTCATCAAATTTTTTAACATAGTCGGCATCATATCCTTTTGCGCCGACAAAGTCGTCAACTTTGAATAAAAATAGCCTTTGCCTAATTTCTCAAAACACGCGACTTCCATATCGTCAATGGTTAAACGATAGATACTTTTTTGATCCGGGATTGGTTCGTCCAAGTGGTGTTGCTTGGCAAATTCTTTCAACAACAAATTGAGTTTAACCATCGTATTAACCGAGTGATTTCAAAATTGGCTGTCATTCGGGCAGTGCTACTTGAGAATCAAAATTATTCGATAACGCAGTGCGCAAAGCTCGCAGTTGCAAATCTACGCTGGTGTCAACCGACCCCATCTCGGTTTCTACCTTGCATGCGGTCTCGTGAATGTGGCTGTCGGCAACCACATCTATAAAGCCGATGTTGGCGTAATTTGCAGTAATTTCTTTGAGTTTTGTTCGCACTGCATCGGCATGCTCGGGATAAACTCGCAAGGTGATCTTACTCTCGTTGCGAACCTTATCGAGGGCTTGCCTCACTATGCCCTTAGTAAGCTCTACATCGTCGAAGCTACTCAAAATTTTCTTGGTTGACGATATTACAATATCAACCAATTTATCTTCCACTTCGGAAAAATAATGTACCGACTCTATCATTGCACTCATCATTTTTTCCGATTGCTTAGCCTTTCCTTCTTCGGAGCCGTCTTCATAGCCACGTGCTTTTTCGCTCTCGTAGGCAGCTTTCGCATCGTCAACTATTCTCTGCGCTTCTTTTTCGGCTTGTTTCACCAAATCTGCGGCTTTCAAAACTATCGTATAGTCTTCGGCTTTCAACACTCGGCTGTGAGACCGAATCTTGATGTTTTTATTCTTAACTAGGGTAAATCCACTCATACCGCATTTATCTCCTTCAATAGGCGCGGCAAATAAGTTCTGATTGCTCCATAATCGTCTTTATTGCCACGCGAAATCTCGCTCCATGGTTTGGGGAGCTTGAATAGTAACCGCTGAATAAATCCCCGCGGCATATCGTCAAGTAGACCGAGTAGACAACGCAAACCGCTTTGATGTACATAACTCTTGAAATCCGTGGTATCGCGTTTCTGCTTAACCGAGAGCAGCACCTTATTTGGGACACGCGAATAATCCATAGAAATTCTATTCTTCAATGCGTATAAATAGTCTGTTTCTCCCAAAGATTTTTTTATCGCTTGCTGTGCTTTTTTTTCAATCACACTCGCTATTGTGTTTGATTCTATGACCAAACCTATTTTGTAGAGTAAAGTCTTTAAGTCTACGCTGCTCAACAAAGCCGCTTGTCGTTCATAGCTCCCGAAGTCAAAATAATTTTCTCGCTTCATTCGGTAGCTCTCCAGAATAAAATCGGACAACTTGCGATGGGCGGCTTTGACGATTCTAACCCGAGCAACCAAAGGCGTAGCCAACCAGTCCGATTCCCACCAACTATCATCCATTTCCAATGAAGGAAAAAAATTAAAATCAATCACACGGCGCAAAGTGTCGTCCGACATTGTGGTGTCATCGCTCATGTAGCACTCTCTTGCTTGTCGGCGATGGGTTCGGATTTCTCAATACCCCTTTCTTGCATACTCACTCTATTCCTTCGCTCCATATATAAATAGATATTGCCGGAAAAAACCGCAAAAATTAAAGTAATTAGTACGGTCAGCAAAATATATAAATGCCCGATTGAATCAGGACTCACTTTTAAGCCTAAAACCGAACGATACTCAACCGGATAAAAGTCGGAACGGGCTTCATTCTCTGCCGGAAACAGAGAAACACTTACTTGGTCATAAGAGAGTCCTTCTATGGCATTCGCAACAATAGACTTTATTTGCGGTATATACGAGTTTAAGTCGTAATCCGAGTTATATTTGATAAAAACCGACGCAGAAGCGGGAAAATCAACTTTCTTATTGCCGATGCCCGATGACGGTTCGGTAGGTAACACAATATGAACACGTGCAACCAATACGCCATCTATCTTAGACAAAGTCTCGGAAACCTCCTGCGATAAACCGTAGATATAACGGGTTCGCTCCTCAAAAGGCGTAGACACCAAACCATCATCGCTGAAAACATCGTTAATCGTTGAAAATCTGGTTTTGGGATAGCCGTGTCTACTCAGTATTTCAACAGCTCGCGCCGTTTGATCTTCCTCTATGAATAGACTAACCATATTGTCCTTGCCCGGCTGTTTTTCGCTTTGTATGCCGTGCTTGAGCAAAAGTGCCAACATCTCGTTACCTTCTTGTTCTTGCAAGCCCGTATAAAGTTCTACTTTACAACCACCGAGCAACAACAATAATGCTAAGAATGTCAGTCTCAGTATGGAGTTATGCCATATCAACCGGTGCCTAGGTTTATGTTCCCTATATGTTTCGGTATGCATTAAGCCCCTCCTTTCGCCTTTGCATAAAAGCCGAACGGCTCTAATAGCCTGTCGTAGTTTCCGTAGAAGCGGTGCCGTCTATTTGTTTGACACTTTTACTCATCTCTGCCAGCGTCTCCAAAATCTGATCACCGGGAGACTTATAAGACGAACTGCCGGAATCTTCACCGGCATCAATCTCGGAACTTTTCTGCAAATTGCGGTTGTCTTGCATAACCGATGCTTGCCTAGCCTCTATTGAAGAGTCTCTATTAGACTCTATGGACAATGAATTCATTCCTTGGTCACGGTTGTCTTTCACGGTATACCGATCCCTATCGCCCATCTGAGCCCTAAACGTTGTTATATCTTCCGGACTTGCTTCTCTTTTGGTGCTTGCCTTCCGGTTAAGCTGATCCTGGACTTTTTTTATAACACGCTGTTGTAGAGAGGTATTGCCAAATCTTATGGCCACCTACTTTCCTCTGAGTTCCTCTAACAGTGTGTTGGCTAAATCCATGGCATCGGGAT
Source organism: uncultured candidatus Poriferisulfidus sp. (assembly GCA_965215125.1). GTDB lineage: Bacteria > Pseudomonadota > Gammaproteobacteria > Poriferisulfidales > Oxydemutatoraceae > SP5GCR1. Next base: position 1,041,430 of record OZ244052.1, read on the forward strand.
CGTCACCATCGCCCGCCTCCATCATTTCCTTGAGTACTTGCTCGCTTTCCGATCGCCGTTTTGCAAGATATAGGCATAAGCCTAGAAAAGATCGGCAAACCAGCGCGCCCGAACTGCCCGATATATTATTTTTTCTAAGAAAAGCGACCGCGCCTTCGGGGTCGTTGTCGCAATTCAAGTAAACCATAGTCTTGCCTATAAGACCTACCGGGCTCTCGGGACGAGCAATGCAAACCGCATGAAAAATGGCTAAAGTATGTTCTTTCAGAGCTGGCCATCTACACGCAATGAAACCCAGTTGCGTGGCATCAACCAGTGCCTCCCTATTAAAGTTAAAAGTCATGATCTTATTAACCCTGCGCTACATGCGCTGGGTTATGTTATCAATCATTTTTTTTACCGAAGATACTAACGCAGCCACCGTTTCCTCCTCCATAGAATACTTGCTGTATTCCATCTGTAATTGCATTACATCTTGTACATTTGAAGGATCCATGTTCTTAGACATGTCGGCGATTTTGCTTTCTTCCTTATTTACCTGAGAGGTGATACCCCCTATTGCACTATCTATATTTATACCCATTTTATACCTCCTTAAGTTATAGTTAGTCTGTAGGAACTACATTAACACAAATTAGTGAATAAAACAAACAAAATCGTGAATTGTGTAAGCGCAAAGTAGTAATGGCAGGCTAAAACAGAACTGCCTCTTGTTGCAGTAACACAAATGGTATGACTTTGCACAGAACCTTGACGCATTGAGTAAAATTAGAATATTCCAACAACATGGGATGGAGCGCAACAAAAGTTTAGCTAAACATTCGTTAAAGAAAGTCTTTTCATACTTTCCGCACACTATAGGACGTATCGTGGTTAATCTGTTGCATAGTATAGCTTTAGATTAGAACATGTAAATCTTGCAAGCTGATATAATACACTTTCAATGGAAATGTTTCACGGAACCACAATTTTATCGGTACGCAAAGAAGGTTGCTTGGTCATGGGCGGTGACGGTCAAGTCACAATGGGCAATACAATCGTCAAACATCGTGCACGCAAGGTACGGCGTTTGAACAACAATCAGGTTTTGGCAGGGTTTGCCGGCAGTACCGCCGATGCTTTCACCTTGTTTGAGCGTTTTGAAGGCAAATTGCAGGAGCACGGCGGTCAATTACTGCGGGCCGCCGTTGAATTAGCCAAAGACTGGCGTATGGATCGTAATCTAAGACAACTGCAAGCCCTGCTTGCGGTTGCCGACAAGCATACCTCGTTGCTGGTATCGGGTACCGGAGATGTCATAGAGCCCGAGTACGATTTGATTGCCATCGGGTCGGGAGGGGATTACGCGCGCGCTGCCGCACTTGCTCTGCTTGAACATTCATCGCTGGATGCACGAACTTTAGTTGAGCAGGCATTGACAATCGCAAGCGAGATTTGCGTGTTCACAAACCGAGAACTTGTTCTAGAAACCTTATAACACGGCTTTTTATATATAACGAGGAGATTTTATGTCCGATATGACACCCAAAGAAATAGTTGCCCAGTTAGACAAATTTATCATAGGGCAAGATAACGCAAAGCGCGCGGTTGCCATCGCTTTGCGCAATCGCTGGCGACGGATGCAAGTTGCCGAACCGTTGCGTAGCGAGATTACGCCCAAGAATATTTTGATGATAGGTCCGACCGGGGTTGGCAAAACCGAAATTGCAAAACGTCTTTCGGATATAGAAGAAGCACCTTTTTTGAAAGTGGAAGCGACCAAGTTCACCGAAGTCGGATATGTAGGACGCGATGTGGAATCAATCGTGCGCGATCTAGCCCAGATCGCTTTCAACAAGGTACGCGAACGAGAATTTGCAAAACACGATAGCCTCGCACAAAAATTAGCGGTAGATAAGGTTATAGAAGGCTTGGTGGATAACTTAAAAGAAACATACCACGAACGAGAGGGGTTGGATGAAAATCAACTGCGTGAAGATATGCGTAGATCGGTGGAACAAGGGAGCTTAGACGATCAAAAGATTAAAATTGCCGTCTCTAAACCCCAGGTCAATCTCGGCGTCATGTCGGTGCCGGGGCTGGAGAGCATCGGTGAGCAAATGCAAGATATGTTCAAAAATCTAGGTAATCTAGGCTTGGGCGCACACAAGGAACACAGAACGATGACCGTAAAACACGCGCTGAAAATGTTAAAGCAGGAAGAATTGGAAAAAATGATAGACCAAGAAGGCTTGCATACCTTGGTCGTAGAAGAAACCGAGCAGCACGGCATCGTTTTTATAGACGAAATAGATAAGTTGGCGCGTCGCGCGCAAGGAACGACCCAAGGCGAAGTCTCCCGCGAGGGCGTACAACGAGATCTACTGCCTTTGATAGAAGGGTCTACCGTCAGCACTCGCTACGGGATGATCAAAACCAACCATATACTGTTCATCGCTGCCGGTGCCTTTCACTTCTCTAAGCCCTCGGAACTGATACCCGAATTGCAGGGTCGGTTGCCGATACGGGTTGAACTTGAACCGTTGGATGTAGAGGCGTTTATTAAAATTTTGAGAGACACCGGTAATTCTTTGATCAAACAGTATCAAGCACTGCTCGCCCAAGAGGGCTTGAATGTGACATTCAGCGAAGGTGCAATTAAGCGCATCGCAACGATTGCCTACGACATCAATAAAAACACCGAGAATATAGGCGCACGGCGGTTACAGACGGTGATGGAGCGACTGTTGGAAGACATTTCTTTTACTGCACCCGAGTCAAGCAAAAAGAAAATAAGCATCAGCGAGAAAGTCGTAGACAAGCAGTTAGCCGATATCGCTAAGGATCAAGACCTCAGTTCGTACATTCTCTAAGCGATGTCGGATACCCAACTCAGCGAAATTCATCTGCACCAAACCTCTAGAGTGTTAGAGCTGGTGTTCAACGACGGCAAGAAGTTCAACTTAAGCTGCGAATATTTGCGTGTATATTCACCCTCGGCGGAAGTTGCCGGGCACGGTCCCGGCCAGGAAGTATTACAGGTCGGCAAAGAGGATGTCAATATCTCGGCACTGGAGCCGGTCGGCAACTACGCAGTTAAGATAATATTTGACGATGGACATAGTACCGGTATCTACACTTGGGACTATTTATACGATTTGGGGGCGAATTACGAGCCCAAATGGCGTAACTATTTGCAAAGGCTTGAAGCGGCCGGCTTTGAGCGCAAAGAAAATCGCCTGGCTTAAATATATGTTGAATGTATAGAGAAAAATACGAATAATTTGCCACATCCTCAATCCGATAAATCCAAGCTATGAGAGACTCAAAGACGCATTTCGGTTTTCGCAAAGTCAACCTTGCCGATAAACCTAAACTGGTCGACGAAGTGTTTAGTTCGGTGGCAAATCGCTACGACTTGATGAACGACCTGATGTCTTTGGGGTTACATCGGTTATGGAAATGGATTGCAACGACGGCTTGCGGCATCAGACCCGATATGCGTGTTTTAGACCTTGCCGGTGGTACTGCCGATATGGCAATACGCATCAAACCTTTTATGCAAGCCCAAGGGTTGCTGACGGTTGCCGATATCAACCAGGCGATGTTATCGGAAGGACAAGACCGTCTATTCGATCTCGGTTATGCCGATGTGCCTTTTGTTCGTTGCGATGCCGAAAACCTACCCTTCCCCGACCATACTTTTGATTGCATCGTAGTCGCCTTCGGGTTGAGAAATATGAGTTCTAAACAAAGCGCATTGCGTTCTATGCTGCGGGTGCTCAAACCTGCCGGTCGGTTGGTGGTGCTGGAGTTTTCCGAACCCCACAGATGGTTGCGGCGTCTGTACCATTGGTATTCTTTTAATGTGATACCCAAACTGGGGGATTGTGTGACGGGAGACGAAGGCAGTTATCGTTATTTGGTCGAATCGATTCGCGTCCACCCGAATCAGCAAGCACTACGCGAGATGATTATCCAAAGCGGGTTTGTGCGTTGCGAAATCTATAATCTATCGGGTGGTATCGTTGCGATACACCGTGCGTATAAACCATGACGATGAATCTGAGTTCCCAAAAACTAGCCCCGCTGCTCGATTATGCAATCACCCGTTATCTGCAAGCGGATCCGTTACTCGTTGCATCGTCGTTAAAGAAAATGGCAGGCAAGACGGTCGGAGTATCTCTCAAGGCTCCGGAGCTAGAATTTTTTTTGCTAATCAAAGAAGATACGATTCGCATTTGTGCCGATTTTTCGGAGCAACCGGATACTTGGATACGCGGCAGTCTTTTTGATTTGGTCAAGCTGGGCTTGGATAAAGACGGCAACACATCGGCAATGCATCTGGAAATTATAGGCGACGTACAGTTGGGACAAAGGCTACAGCAGTTGTTCTCCGAGATAGAGTTTGACTGGGAAGAATTGCTTGCCCCGATAATCGGCGATATCGCAACAAATCAGTTCGGTGAGGGCGTACGCGCGGCAAACGATTTTATCGCTCGCTGTATAGACTCTTTGGCTTATAGCAGTGGCGAGTTTCTGCGCGAAGAGCTGAAAATAACACCGACGAAGCAAGAAATCGCTTATTTTATAGACCATGTAGAAAAGCTACGAGATACCGTAGAACGCTTGGATGCAAGACTACATCGTATCGTGCGCACATAATGTTTATCTTAAAATTGTGGCGGTTGCTCGCGATCAATCTAGTGCTGGTTCGACACGGCTTGGACGAGATTGTATTGGCTATTCATTTGTTCAGACCGATCCACTTTATCTTTTATTTACTGCCGTGGAATTGGCTGGGTAAGAAGAAAAAACCCCTTGCGGTCAGAATAAGATTGGCATTGGAAGACCTCGGCCCGATATTCGTTAAATTCGGGCAAGCCCTTTCTACCAGACCGGATTTATTGTCGCCCGAACTGATTACCGAATTGGAGAAACTGCAAGATAAGGTGCCGCCTTTTGCGGGCGATATCGCCCGCGCGAAGGTTGAGGAGGTCATGGAAGCACCCATAAACAAAGTGTTCGCATATTTTGATACCACACCACTGGCTTCGGCATCTATCGCGCAAGTGCATGCGGCGCGATTGGACGACGGTAGCGAGGTGGTCGTGAAAATCCTGCGCCCGAATGTTCAAAAGCGAATCAAACGCGACCTTGAATTGCTTCACACTATGGCGCGTCTCGCCGAGCGTTATTGGTCCGAAGGCAGACGCTTGCATGCGGTCGATGTGGTGCACGAATATGAAAAAACCATCACCGATGAACTGGATTTATTGCGCGAAGCGGCGAATGCCGGACAACTACGGAGAAACTTCGAGGGTTCCGATTTGCTTTATGTGCCTAAAATCTATTGGGATTATTGTCGGCGCGAAGTCATCGTGATGGAGCGCATATACGGTGTGCCGGTCAACGATATAGAGGAATTAAAACGCCATGATACCGATTTACGGAAGCTCGCACATTGCGGTGTGGAAATTTTCTTCACCCAAGTATTCGACCATAATTTTTTTCACGCCGACATGCACCCCGGCAATATATTCGTGTCGATAGAGAACCCGCTGGAACCTTATTATATGGGTGTTGACTTCGGCATCGTCGGTAGCTTGGACTTGAGTGATCAACGTTATCTTGCGGAAAATTTTTTGGCGTTCTTCAATCGCGACTATCGGCGCGTTGCCGAACTTCATATAGAGTCCGGATGGATACCGGCGGATGTCCGCCTAGACGAGTTTGAATCGGCAATTCGGACGGTATGCGAACCCATTTTTCAGCGACCTTTGAACGAAATATCCTTCGGTGCTTTGCTATTGCGCCTATTCCAAACCGCCCGACGCTTTAATATGGAGGTTCAACCGCAACTGATTTTATTGCAAAAAACCTTGCTAAACATAGAAGGTTTAGGGCGACAGCTATACCCGCAACTGGATTTGTGGGAAACCGCAAAACCCTTTTTGGAGCGTTGGATGCGGCAGCGCAGACACCCGACGACGTTGTTGAAGCGATTGCTTAAACAACTACCGGCGTTGATCGAGAAAGGTGCCGATATGATAGAGGCGGGTGGCAATCCACCGACCGCCGATACCGAACGCGCGCAACTGCGCGAAGAAATCTCCCGCTTGAGTAGCGAACTGAAACGATGGCGCATCGCCTTGGTTGCTATCGTGATTGCCGGTGCGGTGGCATTCGTTATAACATGGTGGACTTGAACAGTGTCCGATAATACCGATATCAAAGCACAGATCTTAGCCGATTTGAACGACGAACAACAATCGGCAGTCGCCGCACCGCCGTGTTCGGCATTGGTATTGGCAGGTGCCGGTAGCGGCAAGACCCGAGTATTGGTTCATCGCATTGCTTGGTTATGCGCTGCAGAGGGAATCCCGGAATATGCAATCATGGCGGTTACATTCACCAATAAAGCAGCGAACGAAATGCGCGCACGCATCGCATCACTCAACGGCAGATCGCCGAGCAACATGTGGGTCGGCACCTTTCACGGTCTGTGCCACCGATTTTTACGCCTTCACGGCGAACAGATCGGTTTGCCTAAAACATTTCAGGTAATTGACGCAGCCGATCAACTGAGGCTGGTTAAACGGATTACTCGAAGCCTCGAAATCGACGAAGACAGATGCGCACCGAAGAACACCCGATACATGATAAACCAGTGCAAAGAAGAGGGTCTGAGGGCAGATGCCGTTCCGTCCGACTACAGCGCACATCCCATGTTCAAGCACGCCTTAAGAATTTATCGCAACTATGAAAACCTTTGTGCGGAAATGCATTTGGTCGACTTCAGTGAATTGCTGCTCGCAACCCACGAACTGCTTCGCGACCACGATGCGTTGAGGCAACAATATCAAAGCCGTTTTAAGCATATTTTGGTCGATGAGTTTCAAGACACGAACCGATTGCAATACGCATGGTTGCGAGTATTGGCAGGCGAGCAAATCCCGGTGTTTGCAGTCGGCGACGACGACCAATCCATATACGGGTGGCGGGGTGCATGTGTCGGGAACCTCTACAGTTTTGAAAAAGATTTTAAGGATGTGCATATCTACCGTCTGGAGCGCAACTATCGCTCTACCGCAGTCATACTCGCCGCCGCCAATGCCCTGATAAAAAACAACGACGGACGCGTGGGCAAGCAGTTGTGGACAGCCGAAAAAGGTGGCAACAAAATAAAGCTATACACCGCATTCAATGAAGAAGAGGAAGCGAACTATGTCGTAGAAACCGCCAATCAATGGCAAACACAGCGGCGCGCATTATCCGAAATCGCAGTGTGCTATCGTGCGAACGCACAATCACGCATCATAGAAAGTGCTTTGGCAGGTGCCGGCATTCCTTATCGCGTCTACGGCGGGCTTAGATTTTTTGAACGCGCGATTATCAAGCACGCACTGGCGTATCTGAGGTTAACTGCCAACCCTAACGACGATCCCTCTTTTGAACGCATCGTCAATTATCCGCCACGCGGCATCGGCACTCGCACCGTGGGAATAATCACCGAACACGCCGGCACTACAAATGCGAGCTTGTGGAAAACCGCACTACAGCTGATGAAAACCAAAACCTTGAGTGCGCGGGCAGGCATGGCAATGCAGGCTTTCTTTGATTTGATTAAGAACCTCGGTGCCGATTTCAAAGTTCAACCGCTTCCTCAAAAGGTGGAAAAAGTGATACGGTTAATCATTCCATATCTTGAAAAACAACATAGCGAAAGTGCCCAATCCGATATAGAAAATCTCGAGGAATTGGTCAAGGCTGCCGAGCAATTCGCCAACCAATGGCAAAAAATCGGGGATACCGATATGGACGAACTCGATGCCTTTTTATCGCATGTCGCTCTGGAGGCGGGCGACAACGAAGCCGAAAGCGACGAAGACAGCGTACAGCTGATGACTTTACATTCGTCTAAAGGACTGGAATTTCCGTTGGTTATTATCACCGGCATGGAAGAGGGTTTATTTCCGCACAGCCGTTCTTTGAGCGACGAAAGTGGCTCGGAGGGTTTAGAAGAAGAACGCAGACTATGCTATGTCGGCATCACCCGCGCCCGTGAGCAACTGATTTTATGTCATGCACAATTGCGCAACCTATCGTACGGCACACCCACATACAACCAACCCTCTCGCTTTTTGGACGAATTGCCTGTCGACTTGACTGAAGCGGTGCGACCGCAAAGTAATGGCGCATCGTACTATCGATCGTCCAATTCGGATGATGCGGCAAGACCTATTCCGGATATCGGCGGGCTTGTTGCAGGGCAACGCGTGACACACCCTATTTTCGGCGACGGTGTGGTGCTTGATTTTGAAGGCACCGACAAAAACACTCGTATCCAAGTCCGCTTTGATAAGGCAGGTACTAAATGGATGGTATCGGAATATACCAAACTGCAAAAAATCTAGCGGTCTATGGCTATAGTGTAGAATATACAAACATGTATCCCGATTGGTTGCATACCTACCAACCCCAACAGGTACGACTAGTTAAAACATAACCGCAAAACACCGGGAAGTAGGCTAAGAAAATTATGAAAAGAAGAGACTTTATCAATAAAGCAACAGGGGCACTTTTAGCGACACCGCTCGTCGGGTGTACTCAAAACGAGCAAACAGCCGCCAAGCAGATCAGCGATAACAAAACATATCGCTGGAAGATGGTGACTTGCTGGCCCAAAAACTATCCGGGATTGGGCACCAGTGCCGAGCGTATCGCCGAGAGCATCAATAGAATGTCAAACGGTCGTTTGCAAGTTACGGTCTACGGTGCAGGCGAATTGGTTTCGGCATTCGAGGTCTTTGATACGGTGCGCAGCGGCGCAGTTGCTATGGGACATTCCGCTGCTTATTACTGGCAAGGCAAAAATCGCGCATTTAATTTCTTCAGCTCGGTGCCGTTCGGTATGAACATCGTTGAAATGACCGCATGGTTCAATCATGGCGGTGGCCAAGCACTATGGGACGAAGGCTATGGCGAGTTCGGCTTGATACCGATTGCGGTTGGCGGTACCGGTATACAAATGGGTGGCTGGTTTAATCGCGAGATCAATGGCATTGAAGACCTAAAGGGAATAAAGATAAGAATACCGGGGCTTGCCAGTCAAATTTATGAACGATTGGGCATGATCCCGGTTAATCTACCGGGTGGCGAATTGTTCACCGCACTACAAACAGGGATGATCGATGCGGTAGAGTGGGTCTCACCGTATAACGATTTGACTTTAGGTTTTTATAAAATTGCTAAATACTATTATTATCCGGGTTGGCAAGAACCGGGGGTCCTCCTAGAGTGCATACTCAACAAGGAAATGTTTATGGAATTGCCGGAAGATTTACAAGCCATCGTGCGCAATGCCTGCAATGCCGAAAGCATGCGTGTGCTTACCGAATATTTGGCACTGAACCCCGAATCGTTAAGGATATTGCAAGATAAGCACGGGGTACGGTTGCGCAAATTCCCCAACCCGGTGATTAATCGGATACGAGAAGTCGCCGGCGATGTCCTTCAAGAAGTAGCCTCCGAAAGTGATTATGCCCGACGAGTATACCGGTCATTCAACGATTTTCTGGGAAAAATGACAATGTGGTCGCAATATTCCGAGAAAATGGTATATGATATACGCAACGCTAAGTAATAAAATGGGAACAGACAAATTTACGGGAGAAAAAAATGGAAGTATTCGGTTATGACATAGGAACTTTTACTTTTTTTGCATTTAGCTTTTTAGCGGCACTTTTTATTTTTCTGTCTGCCATATTCGGCTGCAAAGAAGAAACCAACATGCATCGCTGGGTGCGGGGTGTCTTAGGATTCGCCTATTTGTTTGTGACCTTCGTTGCCGTCGTACAGTTGGAGAGCGCAGATTTTCAATATCAGCAACAACTGCTACCGTTCATAATGATGTTTGCAAGCAAAAGTGCGGCTACCGGCAAATTATCCGACCCGAAAATTTTATAGCCTGCCACCCCTCCAGAGGAGGGGAATGATCCGCCCCTACATTTCGTGGTTTACATTGCAGTTCTATTTTTCAACACCCTCTCGTGCGCCTTTTAGTTCAGTAAAACCTTGGGTAGCCAAGTTGCCAATTCCGGCCATAGTGCCAATATCAACAAGGCAAATAATTGCAAACCCACAAACGGAATAACCCCTTTATAGATCTGTTTAGTGTGTATTTTTTGACTAACGACACCACGCAAATAGAACAGCGAAAAACCGAAAGGTGGAGTCATAAAGGAAGTCTGCAAATTGACCGCAATCATAATCGCAAGCCAGATAGGATCTGCCCCCATAATAATTAAGGTAGGTGCCACCACCGGAACGACAACAAACATAATCTCTATGAAATCTAATACGAAACCCAGTATAAACATCGCCAACATGACGACGACCATCGTTACCCATAAATCGCCGGGGAGTGCGACCAACATCTCGTGTATGAGGTGATCACCTTCCAGTCCTCTGAATACCAAAGAAAATGTGGTAGCACCTATTAGGATCATAAAAACCATGCAGCTGATTTTGACAGTCTCTCGAGTGGCTTCTCTTATCTTCGGTATAGAGAATTCGCGTCGCAACACGGCGAGCAACACGGCACCGATTGCGCCGACCGATGCCGCTTCGGTCGGCGATGCCGCGCCGCTCAATATAGATCCCAAGACGACTAAAATTAGAACTAAGGGCAATAGCAATGTGTAGAGTTGCGGCTTAGATCGACATTGCGATCGTTCTTCGGCGGTATCGGCAATATAGTCCGGCATCCATTGCGGCTTAAAGAGACCTGCCGCATAAATATAGATTACATAAAAAACGACCAGCAACAGTCCCGGTAGCAAAGCACCGGCAAATAGGTCACTCACCGAAACCGCATCGGAAGCAAACAGTCCTTGTTTATAATGCGCTTGCTGATAACTTGCGGAAATAACATCTCCCAGCATTATCAACATAATCGAGGGAGGAATGATCTGCCCGAGCGTACCCGACGCACAGACCGTGCCGCACGCCAAGCCGGGATGGTATCGGCGTTTTAGCATGGCAGGCACCGATAGCAACCCCATCGTTGTCACGGTTGCGCCGACAATTCCGGTGCTCGCTGCAAACAATGCACCGACCAAGATGATGGAGATACCCAAACCGCTACGCAGCCGATGCATCATCTCGGCACTGGCGAGCAGTAGCTCTTCGGCAAGTCTGGTTTTTTGCAAAGTCACCCCCATAAAGACAAACATCGGAATTGCAATCAGCGTGCTATTTGTCAAAATACTAAATAGCCTGTTCGGCAATGCATGCAAGATATTGGCATCAAAAATACCCAAAGCGGTACAAATTGCGGCAAACAATAACGATACACCGGCAAGCGTAAAGGCAACCGGATAGCCGGCGAGTATCACCAGAATAACGAGAAAAAATAGTACTAATGCCATGTTGTCCGATTAATGCCTAAGCGATGCCTCGCAAAATCAAATGAGCCTGACGCATGACCCCAATCATTCCTTGCCAAAAAAGTAGCCCTGCCATTACCGGGATCAACGTTTTCAACACGAAGATTAGCGGCAACCCGGCGGCTTCCTGCGACCGTTCCAACAAATGCCAAGAGGTTGCGACATAATCGCTACTATAGAAAATGATCGTCGCACAAGTCGGCAACAGAAGTAAAATATCGCCGATTAGGTTGATTCTTGTTTTAGTCTTTGCCCGCATCTTACTGTAAAAGACATCAACGCGCACATGCCCCCCGAGGCACATCGTATAACCCATGCACAAACACAATATAAAAACATGCAGATAAACCACACCCTCCTGCATATCTACTCGGCCGTAATTAAAACCGTAGCGCAATACGACGATTGCAAAAGCGAGGCAAATCATCAGTGGCAGCAACCACATCGCAGCTTGTCCGACCCGTTTATTAACCTGATCGAGATGGGTTAATAGCTTAGGCATTGCATAGATTGTTCAGTATATGGATCGTTTAGCAGAGCTCGCAGTCCTCTTCCCTGCAAAGTAGCAGTATGTTCTTAAAAACATCCGGATCTTTGATGTGTGTGATAGCACCGTCTTTGGGAAAAAGTTTATCACGTAGCCGCGACAACCAAAAACGTAGTGCCGCCCGGCGCAGAATATTCCGCCATTCGTCTCTCTCGGGCGGTTCAAAAGGACGTCTTAGATGATACGCGTTAATCAATTCTTCGTAGTGCGGGCGCGACAAATGTTGATCCGCCGAGCGACACCAATCGTTAACCGCAACCGCAACATCGTACAAAAGTTTGGCATGACAGGCATAGTAAAAATCTATCACGCCGCTCAATCGCTCGCCTTCAAACAACACATTGTCTTTGAATAGGTCGGCATGAACGGTGCCGGCGGGCAATGCATCCGATAACTGCTTGCTTTGATGTTTGATTTCATCGTTTAATAGTATTTTATCCTCCTTATCCAATTTTGATTGTATTTTGTCGGATTGCATCTTGAACCAACCGATATCCCTAATGTTCTCGCTATGACCATCAAAATCACGCATTACCAAATGCATCTTTGCCAAAATATCACCGACCTGTTGACATTGTGCCACACCGGGTGCTTTGATAGTGTGCCCCGGCAAGCGCGTAATCAGTGCGGCAGGTTTGCCCTTTAACTCATGCAAAGTGCGACCTTGCCGGTCGGCAACGGGGTGCGGACACGGCAAACCGGCATCTGCGACATGGCACATCAAATCGATAAAATAAGGCAACTGATCCGCCTCCAACCACTCAAACAAGGTCAGCACATAGTCCCCTCGCTCGGTGTCGACAAAATAATTGGTATTTTCTATGCCTTCGTCTATACCTCGGTATGAAAGCAAAGAACCTATTTCAAACCCCTGTATGAACCGCCCCAACTCCTGTTCAGAAATAACCGTATAAACCGACATGCCGTGTAGAAATCCAATATCAAAAAAGGATAATTATAAAGGATTATTATTCCTACACATATAACCCGACTAAAAGCGAACTTTTATGATGAACCAAAGATACCTCTTTGAAGAAAAGGTTAATTTTCACAATAGAGATATGAATACTAAAAAAGAATACGGTGGAATAGCGTTAGATTTTGTAGATTGCCACCTAATAATATTTACCGTGCGTAAAATTTGGTCGTATGCGGCAACCCTTTGCCTGTTTCCCTAAAAAGCACAAGCCACTGCCGAAGCGGTGGCCTGCACCCGCCAAATCGAAGTCAGGCGAAGGACATCTGCAGACACGACGCGACTACCCCGTCAGGCTACGCCTGTATGCGGGTTAGCGGCCGCGTTTGCGCAGGCGTTCTATCATACGAAGCTGGGCAGCCACTTCGGCAAGTTCGGTCATTGCTTTGGCAGTTTCTATATCGGTGAGTTGGCTTTGTAGCAGTTCTTCGGCACGTTGTTTGGCTTCCAGTGCTCTGGCTTCGTCCAGATCCTCGCCGCGCAAGGCGGTGTCGGTTAGGACGGTGACCATGTGCGGTTGTACTTCTATCACGCCGCCGGAGACATAGAAGTGGCGGTCGTCTTGACCTTCCATGCGCACCCGCACCTCGCCGGGGCGCAAGGTTGATAGAAAGGGTGCATGCTGCGGATAGATGCCGACTTCGCCCATTTCGGCTTCGGCAAAAACCGCATTCACCTCGCCGTTGAAGATCTCCTCTTCGGCACTAACAATATAAGTACGTATCGTGTTCATCTGTAGCGGCGTAGGGTTGGCTTAAAGTGTTTTGGTTTTCTCTACCGCTTCTTCTATTGCACCGACCATATAGAAAGCCTGCTCGGGCAGGTCGTCGTATTGACCTTCCATGATGCTTTGGAAACCTTTAATCGTATCTTTGAGTGAGACATATTTGCCCGATGCACCGGTGAACACTTCGGCAACAAAGAACGGTTGCGACAAGAAACGTTGTATCTTGCGCGCCCGCGAGACGGTGAGCTTGTCGTCTTCCGACAGCTCGTCCATGCCCAATATCGCAATAATGTCTTTGAGTTCTTTATAACGTTGCAGAGTGTTCTGCACGGCACGGGCGGTGTCGTAGTGTTCTTGTCCGATAATCAGCGGGTCGAGCTGGCGGCTCGTAGAGTCCAGCGGATCCACTGCCGGATAAATACCGAGTTCGGCAACTTGTCTGGACAATACCAAGGTCGCATCCAAGTGTGCGAAGGTCGTCGCCGGCGAAGGGTCGGTTAAGTCGTCCGCCGGCACATAGACCGCTTGGAACGATGTGATAGAACCGGTTTTAGTCGAGGTGATACGCTCTTGCAACAAGCCCATCTCGGCGGCGAGCGTCGGCTGATAACCCACCGCAGACGGCATGCGACCGAGCAATGCCGAGACTTCGGTGCCGGCCAATGTGTAGCGGTAGATGTTGTCTATGAACATCAACACATCGCGACCTTCGTCGCGGAAGTCCTCGGCGATGGTCAAGCCGGTCAGTGCCACCCGCAAGCGGTTGCCCGGCGGTTCGTTCATCTGCCCGTAGACCAGTGCAACCTTATCCAGCACATTGGATTCTTTCATCTCGTGGTAGAAGTCGTTGCCCTCTCGGGTGCGCTCACCGACCCCGGCGAACACCGAATAGCCACTGTGTTCTATTGCGATATTGCGGATCAGTTCCATCAGGGTGACGGTCTTGCCGACCCCGGCACCACCGAACAAGCCGATTTTGCCACCTTTGGCAATCGGCATAATCAGGTCTATGACCTTGATGCCGGTCTCTAGGATCTCCACACCCGGAGATTGCTCTACATAAGTCGGGGCGGTGCGGTGTATTGGCATCTTTTTCTCCACATCGACCGGTCCCGCCTCGTCTATCGGGCGACCCAACACATCCATGATGCGACCGAGCGTCGGTTCGCCGACCGGCACCGACACCGGCGCACCGGTGTTGACGACATCGGAGCCTCGTTTGAGACCTTCCGATGAACCCAATGCAATCGTGCGAACCACGCCGTCGCCTAATTGCTGTTGTACTTCCAATGTTAAATCGCTTTCACCTTCAACATTCAATGCATCGTATATTTGGGGTATGTGTTCACGCGGAAACTCCACATCGACCACAGCACCGACGATTTGTACGATTTGCCCAGAACTCATGTTTTCCTCCGACATCTATCTATAGGTTAAATTGCAGCAGCGCCTCCGACAATCTCGGAAAGCTCCTGTGTAATCGCTGCCTGACGCGCTTTGTTATAAGCGAGTTGCAGCTCGTCAATCAGTGAACCGGCGTTCTCCGATGCGCTCTTCATCGCAACCATGCGCGCCGCCATCTCGCAGGCGACATTTTCCACGACCGCCTGATACACTTGTGATTCGATATAACGCCGGCTGTTGAAAAATAGAATCGCAATGTAACCGAAATGTGTAGAGGCGGACCATTCCCCTCCTTTGGAGGGGTGGCAGGCGTAGCCTGACGGGGTGGTCGCATCGTGGGGCTGTTGAAAAAGTATTGGCACTGCATAAATCCAACCGCGTGCGCCGTGAATTTATAATAACCACTGAGCCGTAGATAGTATGGATGACCAGCTTTGCTGAAAGTTGGTTAAACTTTCATTTTAGTTCCCCTCTTAAGAGGGGTTTAATTCACCACTAAACAAATGAGGTCACCCATGACTAGTATACTGTATGTTGGCATTGATGTTGATGATAAGAGTTTCACTGCCACAGCCATTTCTAAACACAATAATCATCATTCCATTAAAACGCGTCCGGACTTTGCATCACTGCATAAGGCAATCACCAAAGTCGCTTTGCCGAATGAACGAATCAGGGTCTGTTATGAGGCGAGCTATTTAGGCTTTTCGTTAAAGCGACAATTTGATGCGGTGGGCATTCATTGTGATGTGATTGCGCCGTCGCTAATCCCGGTGCGTCCCTCGGATCGTATCAAGACTGATCGTTTAGATAGCGTCAAGCTGACCGAATACTACCGGCAAGGTATGTTGAAAATCGTCCACGATATTGATACTGAGACCGAAAGTCACCGACAACTCATTCGTGGACGTCAACAAGTGGTCAACACCTGCAAGATCTATAAACTGCAGATTTTGTCGTCGTGTCGTTATCGCGGGATTAGTTATCGTACCAGTATGCGGGCTAAGAGCTATTGGACGAAGCAACACATGGCATTCTTAAAGCGGTTGCTAGTCGACGAGAGTTTAGATAAGTATTTCCGCATTGATTTAGAGAACAAGTTGTATCTATTGGAGACGCAACAAGGGGTTATCAGACGCTATGAGAACGATATACATCAGTTAGCGGTATCCGAGCCGTATCGTCGGGCGGTCGGCTATTTATGTTGTATCAGAGGCATTGCCGAGTTGATTGCCATGACGCTGATTGTTGAGATTGGCGACATCGGTCGGTTTGTCAAGGCGCGTCATCTGGCCGGTTATGCCGGCTTGAGTATCAGTGAGTATAGTTCCGGTGGCAAGAGTCGCAAAGGGGGTATTACCGGGATGGGTAACAAATACATCCGCACGGTGTGCGTGGAAGCCTGCCAGTTGGCGGGTAGACGCTATAGCGTGAATAAGGCATTGCGTGCCCGACGCACCGACCAAGACCTAGTGGCTATAGAGATAGGCGACCGTTGCATGAAGCGTTTGTATAAGAAGTATCAGACGATGTATCATGCCAACAAACCATTCAACAAGATTAAGGTGGCGTGTGCCAGAGAGCTACTCGGTTTTGTGTGGGAAGCCTTGCGTGCTGCCCAGGCCGCTGAGAACGCATTGCACGCCGCACCGGTGGTTGAGTAAGTTCGCTAAGCAAGAGGTTGCCAGATAGAGTTTTGAGAGACCGAGGGAGTTGAAGCTAAAGTCAATGACAAGTTCCGAACTTAGATGCCGTCCTAGAGTATCTGCCCATAGAAAACTGCCAGGCGTGATGCGTGGCAGGGCAACTGACCGTAGATTAAGGGGCACAGTTCATCCAATTAACTTATCATGTGGTAATGCGAAAGCAAAGTACACGAATATGAGGTTGATAATACCGAACGACTCATTAGTTGAGTACTTTAGCGGCGCTGCGCTCGGTCTTTCTTCGGCACAGCATGATGCCGTTAACAAGGAGATAAAGCAGGTGCACGAAAGTCGCCACGACAAGTGGCGCATACACATACCTGATGCATGCTTTAAGAGTGGTGGCGCATTGCTATCGCTCGCTCCTTGTTGGCATCATCTGTGCCGTCATTTAACCCTTGAGTTCTGGTGACTCTTGGGAATGTAGACTTCGGTAAAAATTTAATTTGACAAGCTGGTCATCCATATGAGGGGCAGACCTGTGTGTCTGCCCTTAAGTGCCGTTCTGCACAGCCGTAACCGCTTGCGCCGTATGGTTTTGGTTTCCATAAATCGGGTGAATGAATGTATAAATCGTGCCAACCAGCGCGTTACGGGCGGACATGCAAGTCCGCCCCTACCACTCTATGGAATACTTTTTCAACAGCCCCATCGTATCTGCACTATTTTATACATTCATCCATTTGATCTATAGCACCCATACATGAAACGGTTTTCTATTAAAAACACCCGGTCTATTTCCTCCTGCTCGTATGCATCGAAGATCACCTTCATCGTGCCTAGTAATTGAGTGAACTGCGGGGAGTCGCCCATGCGATTACCGTAGGGGTTGCGGTCAGTTTAGCTAGCTATACCATTTTTTAGATTACTATTGTTATACTACTACGATTATTTAATCCCAATATGTGGAGAGCTAAAAATGATAAAGAAAATAACAATACTTAAAGTAATGGTAATTGCCATGATTTGGGGGGGATTTGTTGCTAAAACAGTATCAAGCAATCAAGAGATCACCCATGAGGATGGTGCAGATGTGGTGAGAGACTACCAGCAGGCGGCTGCACAAGGAGATGCAACGGCTCAATACAAACTTGGGGCGATGTATTACAAAGACGAGGGTGTGCCAATAGACTATGCAGAAGCAGCTAAGTGGTTTTTAAAAGCTGCCGAGCAAGGAAATGCAGATGCTCAATATAGCCTTGAGTGGATGTATGACAATGGCGAGGGTGGGTCAAAAGAAGATTACATGAAAGCATGGGAGTTGCTCTTTGAGTGGTTTGAAAAAGCAGCCGAGCAAGGAGATGTGTCTGCTCAATATGAACTTGGGTGGATGTATTACAACGGCGAAGGTGTACCAATAGACTATGCAGAAGCAGCTAAGTGGTTTTTAAAAGCTGCCGAGCAAGGAAATGCAGATGCTCAATATAACCTTGGAGTGATGTATTACAATGGCGAGGGTATATCAAAAAACTATGCAAGAGCAATTGAATGGTATGAAAAAGCTGCCGAGCAAGGAAATGCAGATGCTCAATATAACCTTGGAGTGATGTATTACAATGGCGAGGGTATATCAAAAAACTATGCAAGAGCAATTGAATGGTATGAAAAAGCAGCCGAGCAAGGACTTGCAGAAGCTCAACACATGCTGGGGGTGATGTATTACAAGGGCGAGGGGGCATCAAAAGACTATACAAAAGCGTTTGAATGGATTGAAAAAGCAGCCGAGCAAGGACATGCAGATGCCCAATACGGCCTTGGCTGGATGTATTACAAAGACGAAGGGGTGTCAAACAATTATACAAAAGCGGCTGAATGGTTCGAAAAAGCAGCTGCACAAGGACATGCAGATGCTCAATATAACCTTGGAATGATGTATTACGATGGCAAGGGTATGTCAAAAAACTATACAAAGACAATTAAATGGTATCAAAAAGCAGCCGAGCAAGGACATGCAGATGCCCAATATAACCTTGGGCTGATGTATTATTTTGGTAGAGGAATACCAAAAGACTATACAAAGGCGGTTGAATGGTTTGAAAAGGCTGCGGCACAGGGAGATACAGATGCTCAGTCTTCGATCATTGCCTTTCTTAAAATCAGACATTGGCCAGTCTCATTATCGCAAGCAATAGCTATTGTACTAGTTCAGATCTCATTTTTTGGTTTTATTATTGGACGCATAATTAGGCACCTTAAAAATAATAAAGATGAACCTTACAGTCGCTCTGTCTCTTTTTTTATTGCTATGCCGGTTGGCTTTTTGTTTTGGATTTTAGTATTCATGTTATTTAATGGGGCACATCCCGCTTATCTTTTTTCTACAGTTGGATTATGGTTTGCTTTAAGGGAAAAGATAATTCGGATTAAAACAAAATACTTGCTGCTGATATTATTTGTACCAACAATCTTATTTATGAAATGGTACATAGATTTCTTTTCCTTTTATCATTTGTAACATAAGAGATTGCAGCTTTTTATAGTTTTATATTATGGAATTTAGGATATAAGATGATAGTTATACTTGGATCGTTGATAAAGGTTATAGTTGGTTTATTACTTGTGTACGTTTCTTTATATTTATTATCAGATCAATCTTTACCAGCTTTCTTTACTTGTGACGTTCTCCCTAAATTTATTACCGATGTTAAAGTCGGTTTTTCCGATAAACTAGAGAAGTTAAAAACATTACAGGAGAACTTAACATGAAGAGAAAACGTTTTAGTGAAGAACAAATCATTAAGGCATTAAAGTCAAATCAAGCCGGCATGAAAGTAGTCGATATCTGTCGTGATTTAGGCATCGCCGAACAGACATTTCATCGCTGGCGCAGCAAGTATAATGGCATGGAAGTGGCAGAAGCCAAACGCCTGCGAGAGCTTGAAGCCGATAATAGCAAGCTCAAGAAGCTATTGGCTGAATCGGTGATGCAGTGTGAAACACTCAAGGAGGTATTATCAAAAAAGTGGTAAAGCCGGCGCAACGCAAGCAGATTGTCAAAGATCTAGTGAGCGCGGGTCGGCATAGTGAACGCACTGCGTGTGCCCTTGCCAGTATTAGTCGCACTGCATATCGCTATCAGGGCAACCAAGCCGATAAAGATCGTCAACTGGAAGTTGCGTTACTGGAGAAGGCAAAGCAGTATCCACATTATGGCTATAAGATGTTGCATGCGCTTTTGAAGAGCGAAGGCCGGGTCGTCAATGTGAAGCGTACCTATAGGCTTTATAAGAAGCTTGGGCTTGAATTGAGAACCAAGAAGTGCAAGAAGCTGTGTCGTCCGCGTGGCGTGCCGAAAACACCGGCAACGGTGAATGAGTGCTGGTCAATGGACTTTGTGCATGACCAGTTTAGCGATGGCAGATGCTTTCGGGTATTGAACATAGTAGATAACTTCAGCCGTGAATGTGTCGGGCAGATTGTTGATGTTTCGATTACCGGTCAACGCGTAGCAAATTATCTATCCGAATTGATAGAACGGCTCGGCGTAAAGCCGGCACGCATCGTCTGCGACAATGGCACCGAGTTTAGATGCAAGGCGATGTTCCACTGGAGCCGAGATCAGCAGGTGGAATTGGACTTTATCCAACCCGGCAAACCGACCCAGAATGCCTTTGTAGAAAGTTTCAACGGCAAGTTCCGAGACGGTTGCCTGAACCAGTTCTGGTTTCGTTCAATAAAAGAGGCGAGAGAGATTATAGAAGCCTGGCGAATAGATTATAATGAAGTCCGTCCGTACAGCGCATTGGGTTATCAACCCCCGAGTGTATTTGCGGAGGCTATAGCATGAAAACTAACTTTGTAGATGGTAATAAAAATGGGGTAACGTCAGGAGTTATCTGGTTTCTAGCCTGTTTTTTCCTATGAAAACTTTGTCATTACTTTGACGTTAGGACTCGTTAAAAAATAAATTTCACAACTTTAATATTGTGTAATTCCATTCTCCGTGAAATGATGCTTTCTTTATTTTGATTTTTTCCATTTTTTCTTTAGAAACTTTAATTCCTTTTTCGTACTTTTTTTTGTCAATCCGAGATTGAACCTTTAAGCCGGCTTGCGTTGTCGTAGCAGCTATAAGATTAACAACTGTTTGGTAATCTCTTAAGGGTTGCCCTCTCCAGTTTATGCTTATATAAGAGAACAAACGGTGTTCGATTTTGTTCCATTTGCTCGTTCCCGGAGGGTAGTGACACACTGTAATGGAAAGACCTTCTTGTTTTGCAAACTTATATAACTCCCATTTCCATAGGTGGGAACGATAGCTATTGCTACCGCTACTATCTGCACACAACAACAATTTAGAAGTCTTGGGATATCTTTTTTTACCCATTTTTTTCCACCACTGGCGGATACTTTCTACAGAGAACTCTGCGGTATCGGCACTGATACCCACATTGACCCAAGCTTCATTTTTGCCAACATCATAAACTCCATAGGGAACTGCTTTTGGAGACTCTGGATCAGGAAAGTCATGCACATTCACTCGCTCAGGATTTTTTTTCTTACTCCATTTTTCCCCCCCGTTCTTATAATTACCTATGAGTTCTTTCTTTTTTGTATCTATAGAAAGAACCGGAAACCCCCTTGCTAAAAACCATTTGGCTCTTTTATTGATAAACGAAAACTGCTCATTTCTATCAGGATGCTTTGCACCTTCTAAAGTCTTTTGATTGGCCTGAAGGCTAAACTCAAGCTCTTTTAATAAAGAAGCGACACTCGGATAACTTATCTCATATCCTCTAGCCCTTAACTCTTTCTCCAGAGAACGAACGCTTTTACAAGTCCAACGCAAAGGCGACTCAGGATCGCCTCGAACACAAGGTTCCATTAAACTTTCTATTTCATCTACAATCCCAGGAAACTTATCGATGATCTTTTTTCTTCCGCCGCCTTTTTTTCTAACCCTATTTGAAACATCTGTCTGTTTATCTTTAGCTTCATTTAAATCTTTCATTCCACGATAAATCGTTGGTCTAGAGACACCGATTATTTTTGACAACTTTTCTATTCCACCATATCCTAAATTACAGGCTTCAGCAGCTATAAGTATTCTGCGTTGCTTTTCGTTTAAGTGTGGTAATACAGACGATAACTTTATTTTAAGTTGACTATCTTTTTCCTTATCACTCATAAACTAAAGATAGCACAATTAGATCTAAATGTAAAGTTTATTTTTTAACAAATACTTACCCCTTTTTTAGATTATTACTGTTATGATTATTTAACCTAAATATGCGGGGAGTTAAAAATGATAAAGAAAATAATGATACTTAAAATAGTCCTAATTACCGTAATTTGGGGAGGGCTTGTTGTCAAAACAGTATCAAGCAATCAAGAAATTATCCATGAGGATGTTGGAAATGTGATGAGAGACTACCAGCAAGCGGCAGCACAAGGAGATGTAGCAGCTCAATATAATCTTGGGTGGGTGTATTACAGCGGCGAGGATGTACCAAAGGATTACACGAAAGCGTTTGAGTGGTTTGAAAAAGCAGCTACACAAGAATATGCTCTTGCTCAATACAACCTTGGGGTGATGTATTACAACGGTGAGGGGCTGCCAAAAGATTATATGAAAGCGTTTGAGTGGTTTGAAAAAGCGGCTACACAGGAATACGCTCCTGCTCAATACAACTTAGGAGTGATATATCACAATGGCGAGGATGTACTAAAAGATTACACAAAAGCGATTGAGTGGCTTGAGAAAGCAGCCAATCAGGGACTTGCAGAAGCTCAATACAACTTAGGGTTTATGCATTACAATGGCGAGGGTGTACCAAAAGATTACACAAAAGCGATTGAGTGGTATCAAAAAGCAGCCAATCAGGGACTTGCAGAAGCTCAATACAACCTTGGGGGGATGTATGGCATCGGGCAAGGTGTATCACAAAACGATGCAAAGGCACTTGAATGGTTTGAAAAAGCAGCTGCACAAGGAAATACAGATGCGCAAGATGCTCTTAACAAAACTAAACAGTCGACAGTCTTTTTTTCTGATATGTTAGACAAAGCATTTTTAGCAGCATTTTTGGGTGCGTTGGGAGGTGGGGTTATAGCTCTTTTCTTCATGTTTTATGATTTCCTTGTCTCTACAATTAAAAATAAAGTTAAGCGGTGACGTTCCCCCATTTTTAGAACCACCCCGTCAGGCTGCGCCTGTGTGTGGGTTAGCGGCCGCGTTTGCGCAGGCGTTCTATCATGCGAAGTTGGGCGGCAACTTCGGCAAGTTCGGTCATCGCTTTGGCAGTTTCTATATCGGTGAGTTGGCTTTGTAGCAGTTCTTCGGCACGTTGTTTGGCTTCCAGTGCTCTGGCTTCGTCCAGATCTTCGCCACGCAAGGCGGTATCGGTTAGCACGGTGACCATGTGCGGTTGTACTTCTATCACGCCGCCGGAGACATAGAAGTGGCGGTCGTCTTGACCTTCCATGCGCACCCGCACTTCGCCGGGACGCAAGGTTGATAGAAAGGGTGCATGCTGCGGATAGATGCCGACTTCGCCCATTTCGGCTTCGGCAAAAACCGCATTCACCTCGCCGTTGAAGATCTCCTCTTCGGCACTAACAATATAAGTACGTATCGTGTTCATCTGTAGCGGCGTAGGGTTGGCTTAAAGTGTTTTGGCTTTCTCTACCGCTTCTTCTATCGCACCGACCATATAGAAAGCCTGCTCGGGCAGGTCGTCGTATTGCCCTTCCATGATGCTTTGGAAACCTTGAATGGTATCTTTGAGCGAGACATATTTACCCGATGCACCGGTGAACACTTCGGCAACAAAGAACGGTTGCGACAAGAACCGTTGTATCTTGCGCGCCCGCGAGACGGTGAGCTTGTCGTCTTCCGACAGCTCGTCCATGCCCAATATCGCAATGATGTCTTTGAGTTCTTTATAACGTTGCAGGGTGTTCTGCACGGCACGGGCGGTGTCGTAGTGTTCCTGTCCGATAATCAGCGGGTCGAGCTGGCGGCTCGTAGAGTCCAGCGGATCCACCGCCGGATAAATACCGAGTTCGGCAACTTGTCTGGACAACACTAGAGTCGCGTCCAAGTGTGCGAAGGTTGTCGCCGGCGAGGGGTCGGTCAAGTCGTCCGCCGGCACATAGACCGCTTGGAACGATGTAATAGAACCGGTTTTAGTCGAGGTGATACGCTCTTGCAACAAGCCCATCTCGGCGGCGAGCGTCGGCTGATAACCCACCGCAGACGGCATGCGACCGAGCAATGCCGAGACTTCGGTCCCGGCTAATGTGTAGCGGTAGATGTTGTCTATGAACATCAACACATCGCGACCTTCGTCGCGGAAGTCCTCGGCGATGGTCAAGCCGGTCAGTGCCACCCGCAAGCGGTTGCCCGGCGGTTCGTTCATCTGCCCGTAGACCAGTGCAACCTTATCCAGCACATTGGATTCTTTCATCTCGTGGTAGAAGTCGTTGCCTTCTCGGGTGCGCTCACCGACCCCGGCGAACACCGAATAGCCGCTGTGTTCTATTGCGATATTGCGGATCAGTTCCATCAGGGTGACGGTCTTGCCGACCCCGGCACCACCGAACAAGCCGATTTTGCCACCTTTGGCAATCGGCATAATCAGGTCTATGACCTTGATGCCGGTCTCTAGGATCTCCACACCCGGAGATTGCTCTACATAAGTCGGGGCGGGGCGGTGTATCGGCATCTTTTTCTCCACATCGACCGGTCCCGCCTCGTCTATCGGGCGACCCAACACATCCATGATGCGACCGAGCGTCGGTTCACCGACCGGCACCGACACCGGCGCACCGGTGTTGACGACATCGGAGCCTCGTTTGAGACCTTCCGATGAACCCAATGCAATCGTGCGAACAACGCCGTCGCCTAATTGCTGTTGTACTTCCAATGTTAAATCGCTTTCACCTTCAACATTCAATGCATCGTATATTTGAGGGATGTGTTCACGCGGAAACTCCACATCAACCACAGCACCGACGATTTGTACGATTTGCCCAGAACTCATGTTTTCCTCCGACATCTATCTATAGGTTAAATTGCAGCAGCACCTCCGACAATCTCGGAAAGCTCCTGTGTAATCGCTGCCTGACGCGCTTTGTTATAAGCGAGTTGCAGCTCGTCAATCAGTGAACCGGCGTTCTCCGATGCGCTCTTCATCGCAACCATGCGCGCCGCCATCTCGCAGGCGACATTTTCCACGACCGCCTGATAAACTTGTGATTCGATATAACGCTTGAGCACAAAATCAAGCACGCCGTGCGAATCCGGTTCATAAATATAATCCCAATAATGCTTCATGCTCTCGTCCTCTATCGGCGGCACCGGCAACAGCTGCAGGGCTTGCGGCTTTTGGGTCATTGTATTTATGAAACGGTTCTCTATTAAAAACACCCGGTCTATTTCCTCCTGCTCGTATGCGTCGAATATCACCTTCATCGTGCCTAGTAATTGAGTGAGTTGCGGAGAGTCGCCCAGATGAGAGGTTTTGGAAATAATCTTTGTATAGCGTCTGAAAAAGCCTGCGCCTTTACTACCGATCGTCGTCACTTTAATATCAACACCTTTATCTTTCCATTCGCGCATCGATGCGAGTGCAGCCTTGAACAGATTGACATTGAGACCGCCGCAGAGTCCGCGGTCAGTAGAGACGATGATATAGCCGACATTTTTCACCTCTTCCCGCTTTGTCAAAAAGGGGTGCTGGTATTCAAAATGCGCTTGTGCAATATGCCCGAGTAAGGCGCGCATGCGATCGGCATAAGGACGGCTGGCAGCCATTTTATCTTGGGCACGACGCATTTTACTGGCGGCGACCATTTCCATCGCCTTAGTAATTTTTTGCGTGTTTTTAACGCTCGTTATTTTGGTTCTTATTTCCTTGCCGACTGCCATATTCTTTGCCTAAACAATTGCTCGGTTGTTACCACGAACCGTTTGCTTTGAAGTCTTCAACCGCTTTTTTCAATACGCCTTCTATGTCTTCGTTGAAATCGCCTTGGTTCATCTGCGTCATCAAGTCGGCATGCTCGGCGCGCATATGCGAGTGTATCGCCGCTTCGAATGCACGGGTTTTCTTAACCTCTATATCGTCCAGATAACCGCGATCGGCAACGAATAGCGAGACTGCCATCTCGGCAACCGACAACGGCGAGTATTGATTTTGCTTCATCAATTCCATCACCCGTTCGCCGCGCTCGAGCTGTTTTCTGGTCTGTTCGTCCAAGTCCGATGCAAACTGTGAGAAGGCAGCGAGTTCTCGGTATTGTGCAAGCGACAGACGCACACCGCCGCCTAGCTTTTTGATAATCTTGGTTTGCGCAGAACCCCCGACCCTAGACACCGATAGCCCGGCGTTCATTGCCGGTCTAAAGCCGGCATTGAACAAATCGGTCTCAAGAAAGATTTGCCCGTCGGTGATCGAAATCACATTCGTCGGCACAAATGCCGAGACATCGCCGGCTTGCGTTTCAATAATCGGTAGTGCGGTCAAAGAACCGGTCTTGCCCTTAACCGCACCTTGGGTTTTCTGTTCGACATAATCGGGGTTCACCCGTGCGGCGCGCTCCAGCAGGCGCGAGTGCAGATAAAAGACATCGCCCGGATAGGCTTCTCGCCCCGGCGGGCGGCGTAGCAACAGGGAGATCTGACGATACGCCCACGCCTGTTTGGTGAGGTCGTCGTAAATAATCAGTGCATCTTCGCCGCGGTCGCGATAATACTCGCCCATCGCACAGCCCGAAAAAGGTGCCAAGAATTGCATCGCTGCCGGGTCCGAAGCACTGGCGGCGACGACAATCGTATGTTCCATCGCACCGTGTTCCTCGAGCTTGCGCACCACGGCGGCAATCGACGATTGCTTCTGCCCGACGGCAACATAGATACACTTCAGATCACCGCCCTTTTGGTTGATGATGGTGTCGACCGCAACCGCAGTTTTGCCGACTTGGCGGTCGCCGATAATCAATTCGCGTTGCCCGCGTCCGATCGGCACCATAGAGTCGATGGCCTTCAGACCGGTTTGTACCGGTTGCGAAACCGACTGTCGGGTGATGACACCCGGAGCCACTTGTTCAATGGGTGCAGTCTGTTCGGTTGCAATCTCGCCCTTGCCGTCTATGGGCTGACCGAGTGCATTAACGACGCGTCCTTCCATAGCAGGACCCACCGGCACTTCCAAAATGCGACCGGTGCATGTGCATATCTGTCCTTCACTAACACCCAAATAGTCGCCCAGCACAACTGCGCCGACCGAGTCGCGCTCTAGGTTCAACGCCATTCCGAAGATCCCGCCTTCAAACTGGATCATCTCTCCGTACATTACGTCTTGCAATCCGTGGATGCGCACGATGCCGTCGGTTACACTAACGACTACGCCTTCGTTGCGAATCTCCGGCGACGTGCTGAATTCTTCTATTTTCTCTTTGATTAAACTACTAATCTCTGTTGGGTTTAGTTGCATTTCAAAATCCTCTGTTATTAAATATCGGTTAAACGAAGTGGTTCTCTATTCGGGGTGTGGTTTGTCCTAAAGCGATTATGCGTTGAGTGTGTCGGATAGTTTTTGCAGACGGGATTTAAGCGAGCCGTCTATCGATAGACGACCGGCGTGGATCACCGCACCTGCCAAAAGACTTTTATCCAAACTACAATTCAGCACTACTTTTGCGTTCAATCGGCGGCTCAATGTCTCGGTTAGCGATTTCTGCTGTGCCTCGTCCAACGGCATTGCCGAGACAACCTGCGCCTCGATACGCTGCTCGCTTCGCGCACGATATTCCTCGAACAACGCGGTGATGTGCGGGATTAACATCAGCCGATGGTTCTCGGCAAGCAGTGATACGAAATTCTGCACTCGGGCATCCAAGCCGTCTATCTTTGTGATTACAAACCGAGCGACATTGTGCGCAGGGAACAATGGATTGCCGGCAATGCGCCGCACGGCATCGTCGGCAAGACACCTCTTTATTGCCGCAAGTGCCTTAGACCAAACTGCAACATTATCGTGCGCACACGCCACCTCAAAGGCAGCTTTGGCATAGGGTCGGGCAATGGTGGTCGGTTCGGACATGAGTCTTATTCGCTTTGCATTTTGGTTTCAATCGCTTTGAGTGCCTCGTTGTGCGCGGCTGCATCAACCTCTCTGCCGAGTACCTGTGCGGCACCCAGCAATGCAAGATGAGCGACTTCTTGGCGTAGCTGTTCGCGGGCTTCCTGGGTGCGCCGAGCGACATCGCTTTCTGCAGAACGCCTTATATTGTCGGCTTCCTCGCGCGCTTTCACTTTGGCTTCCTCTTTAATCTCGGTTGCTCGCTTCTCGGCTTGTGCGATAATCTCACCGGCACGCGTCCGGCTTTGTGCGAGTTCTTCTTCCACTGTCTCTTGTGCTTGTTGAAGGTCCTGCTTGCCTTGTTCCGCTGCCGCCAGCCCTTTGGCAATCCGCTTTCGCCTTGCCTCCAGTGCGTCTATCATCGGTTTCCACAACAGGCGGCTCACCATCCATATCAGGATCAGGAACGCCAAAACCTGAGCCAGCAGTGTTATATTGATATTCACTTCAAAATCCTCGCGTGCAATACCCTAGGTGCGACACTCGCTCAGAGTGCCGCTTGTAGCGCACCGACAAATGGATTGGCAAACAAAAACCACATCGCAAATGCCAAGATAATAAACGGAAAAGATTCCATCAGTCCGGCAAAGATGAACATATTGGTCATCAGTTGCGGACGCAATTCCGGTTGTCTGGCAATGCCTTCCAAGGTCTTTGCGCATATCAACCCCCAGCCTATCGCCGAACCTAAACCAGCAGCCGCTAGTATTACGCCGACGCCGACGGCGGTGTATGCATATATCATTGCAATCATATCAGGTGTCATATTATTTCTCCCAATTTCTCCAAGTTAATCAATCTAATCATCCGTTAAGACGGTTGCGCTTCGGTGAGAACACAGTGCCGCTATTCGGCACACAGAGTCTCTCGAAAAAATTCTCGCTTCGCATATCCGGTACTCTATCAATGTCTAATGTTGTTCCGCTTCCTCGTGCGCCATGCCGAGATAGACGATGGTCAATACCATAAAAATAAAAGCCTGCAAGGTCACCACCAATAAATGAAAAATCAGCCAAGCGAGATCCAGCACAATCTGTAGCGGAAACCAGAAAAATGCCGCAAACCCGACTGCAAGCGTGCCGCCGATCAATGCAATCAGCAAAAACACCAACTCGCCTGCGAACAGGTTGCCGAACAAACGCAACGCCAAACTCAGCGGCTTGGCGATCTCTTCTATCAGTGTCATTACGATATTAACCGGGATAGCAAACTTCCCGAACGGATGAAACAAAAATACTTTTAGGTAACCGATGAGTCCTTTAATCTTGATATTATAAAAGATAATCAATGCAAATACACTCAAAGACAACGCAAAAGTCGCATTGAGGTCGGTGGTCGGCACCACCTTAAGATAATCAACGCCGAGCAACTTACCTATCTCGGGCAATAAATCCACCGGCACCAGATCCATTGCATTCATCAAGAAGACCCAAATTAAAATCGTTAGTGCCAGCGGCCCTATCAACGACGGTGCCTTTTTTGCGAACACATCGCTAATTTGTTGGTTGACAAACTCAACCAATGTCTCGACGACATTCAGCAAACCGCCGGGGGCTCCGACACTGACTTGGCGACCCAAACGCCATGCGAAAAACACCATAATCGCACCCAATAAGACACTAAAAAATAGTGTGTCCAAATGCAAGGCATAAAAACCCATGCCTTTATGTGTGATCGGGTCGCAATCACCGATACATAAATTGGTCAAGTGGTGCTGTATATATTCAACCGTGCCTAATTCGCCTTCCTTTGCCATTATGCCTGCCTCGTTTGCTCCTCGCTACAGAACTTCCAATCCATCCAATAAACCAAATACACCACCGAGAAGGTGGCAACCATAGGTAGCGGTTCTAGGCGCAATAAGCCGATTCCGTATGAGAAAAAAGCCACGACCAAAATCAGCCTCGGGATAAACAGCAACATCCATATACCCTTATTCACCTGTTGAGCCCGCGCCAACTGGCTACTCATCGATTCAACCATCGCTTTTAGAAGTATAGACATCACCGATGCCGAAGCACCGCCGAATAGGGCAGCGAGCGCATACTCCGAACCGAAGCTCGCATAGAGTATACCGCCGATGGCAATCGTTATAATAAATTGCCATATTAATACTTTATTAATACGTCCCACTTTATATCTGTTTGGATTTAGACTGATTGATACTTAATTAACTAGCTAATAATTTACAGACCCGAATTGCTGCGCCGACAAAACCAAGCCCTGCGAATAATAACATAAAAACAGGTCTGGTATCAAGCCAAGCATCAACCCAATACCCCAGTAAAAAGCCACTGAGCACCATAGAACTGAGTATCGTGCCTACTCCCAATAGGATAATACGCGGGGATTTTTTAGGAACTTGTGCGGGTTCTGACATAACACAGCTTATTTTAGCGTATGCAAGGTATATCCGATGATAATGTTGGAGGTTCTGAAAAAATTTATAAGTGAATACCCTCTTTGAATGAACCAAAATTTTGTGTAATAATATAATTTTTAATTTTGAGGAACAAAATGTCCGATATCGCTCTATATAATGTGCTAACAAAATTAGGGGCTAACCACGAGGAAGCCGAGAAAGCTGTTGCCGATGTTGTGAGTTCAAAAGATGTAGCAACTAAAGCAGACCTAGAGAGAATGGGTAGACATATCATTATGTGGACATGTGGTTTTATAGTCGGTTATTCTTTGGTATTGATAGGATTAGCGGCGTTAATTTTGTAAGAAAATTTTTCGCCATTTTATTGCCGATGACGAGGGGTTGCTGAAAAAATACCGTCATTGCATAAACTCAACCGCTTGCACAAATCCAATCGCTTTGCACCACCCGATGATGGTTTCCATATTTGAAACCACCCAGTCAGGCTGAATAGAACCGCCGATTGAACTTGTAGGTCAATCGGCGTGACTTTGTTCAGAACCTCAACATGACTGCTAAACGCATGCATTGCAAAATGCATAGGCCACCCCGCCAAAGGAGGGGGACGATCTGCAGTTTTATATGTACGTCTGTGGGAATATAATAGGCTTTTGATCCCCCCGTATTTATTTGGTGCAATCATAGTTGAGGATGTCGGTAAAAATTTTAGTGATAATGCTTTTAACGACAGGCACGCAGTCTGTCATTGCCCAACAACAAGAACCGGACGACCCGCTATATCCTCAGCAGTGGCATCTGAACAATACCGGGCAAAGCGGGGGTATTGCCGGCGAGGATATCAATGTAGAACCGGTTTGGAATACAACACTTACGAGTGGGGTAAAAGTAAGAGGACAAGGTACATATATCTCCATAGTAGACGGAGATTTGCAGCTTGACCACCCGGATCTAAGAGAAAATGTATCCACCACCCGCACACACGATTACTATCCGAGTACTACCGATACTAGTTCTCATGCCACCAGTGTCGCCGGCATTGCCGCAGCACGCGGTTTTAACGGCATAGGTGTTCGAAGTGTGGCACCTTGGGCGAGAATGTATAGTTTGAATCTTTTAGCAGATGTACGACAAAGACCGGGCGGAGGCTCTTTTTCTTTTATAACAAACGACGACCTCGTGGATGCTATGCAGCGTAATCACATAATAACCGCAGCTTCCAATAATAGCTGGGGTCCTGAGAGTCCTTTTGCATCGGTATCAGGCTCGTGGGCGATGGCAATAAACACCGGGCTTGCAAACGGATTTTACGGCAAGGGAACCGTTTATGTATGGGCTGCCGGAAACAATCACTGTCCCGTGGTAGCGATAGATGCAATGACCAGAAGGAGAGTTTGTGGTGGAGATAACGCAAATTACGACAATTATGCAAACTATCATGCCATTGTTACCGTTTGTGCGGTGGATCATAGAGGGGAACACAACGGTAGTTCGGAGTTCGGGGCTAATTTATGGGTTTGTGCGCCGTCAAGGAGGAGTAGTGGTGGCGCCGGGATTTTTACGACCACTATACGCGGTAATTATACGACCGGATTTAGCGGAACTTCTGCGTCGACACCGATGGTCAGTGGTGTGGTGGCATTGATGCGGCAAGCCAATCCGAGTCTTAGTTGGCGCGATGTGAAACTCATTCTGGCTAATTCCGCAAGGCAGAACGATCCCGGAGACAGCGACTGGGCGCAAGGTGCCATAAAACATGGTTCGTTCAACGATGGCTCCGGGGAGCGATACCATTTTAACCACAAATATGGATTCGGTGTCGTCAATGCCGACAAGGCGGTTGAAATGGCGCGCAGTTGGATTAATGTTCCCGTTAGAATGACAAGGACGGTGACAAACAACAGCCCTTTGGTTGATAACACGATTAGTAGAAATATATCGGTGCAATCCGATATTAACTTTACGGAATATGTTGATGCTAGGATTCGATTAAGAACATCCAGATATTCCGATTTAAGTGTTAAGTTAATATCACCGTCGGGTGCGATCTCTGAACTTGCAATACCGGCTGCTTCGGATTTTATCAGCAACTTTTTTAGCAGTGCTTCGTTTAGACCGTGGCGTTTCGGTTCTGCCAAGCATTTGGGCGAAGATCCGTCGGGCGTATGGAGATTAGAGGTTGATAATATTAGAGCAACCGAAGATATCGTATTATTCTCGTCGGAGCTTAGAATACGCGGCTATCAAATAAAAATGGATGCCGTTCCCGTTGCAGAGTTATCAAACACAAACCTAACCGAAACCCCGCTGATTTTATCTTTAATCGGTGCAAAGTGGAGAGAAGATTTGCAGCCTAGCGATTTTAACTTGAAAAATCTGCGGCCTAGCGATCCGCAATTCAGAAATGTGCCGGCAGGATTGCGCATTGCGAGTGTAGTCCGTACTTCCGATACGCAAGTCCGGCTAAATCTTGCCTTGACGGGAAATCTTTTAGAAAACTATCTCTTCCAAGTTGAAGCGACGACAGGCACCGTCTCAAGCCTCGGCGGTCCTCTTGCCGGCAACGACATACCAATCGTATCGAATACGCGGATAACGGTGCGCAAAGGTACAGTATTGAACGACGGTACCGTTGATCAGAATTATCGCTTCAGTTTGGATGACATCTTTGCAAGCTCGGAAACATTGACCTACACGGTAAGCGATCTACCACCCGGTCTGAAAATAAACGGTTCCATCATCGGTGGCACGCCGAGTGCTGCCGGCGATTATCGTATTGAAGTGGTTGCGACCAGAGCAGACGGGGTTAGCCGAACGGAGTTTTTTGATTTACAAGTCCTTCTTACTTTTCAAGTACAACTGAGAGTCTTATTGGAAGGTGCGCTTGTAACTTTTATTGATGTATGCGATCGCACCGAACAAGTGCGAAATATCATTGTTTCTAGTACCGGAAGTAGCGGCTGTGAGGCTGTTCCTCAACATCTACTCCGCTCAGTTGCCGACATAGGCCTTAGCAATAGCGGAATTAGTTCTTTAGCGACGAATGATTTCGATGATTTTACGGGTTTGGAAACATTGAACCTAAGTGCCAACAGCTTGACCGACTTGCCGGAAGACGTTTTCAGAGACTTAACAAGTCTGAGAACATTGAACTTGAGCAACAACGATTTGACCACGCTAACAGCGGTTATTTTCAACGGCTTGCCGAGTTTGGAAACATTGAACTTAAGTGCCAACGAATTGAACGATCTGCCGGGGGATGTTTTCAGTGGCTTAACAAACTTGATAACATTGAACTTGAGTAACAACGATCTGACCCTCTTACCGACAACTATTTTCGGTAGCTTAACAAATTTGCGTACCTTAAACTTATCAAACAATAGGTTATCTGTAAGCCTATCAGATCCTCGGCTATCTGCCAATAACAACGAGCTATTCAATAGAACTTTCAACAGAAAAACTTTCGGCATAGGAAGATATATAACAATGCTACACTTAAGTGGAAACGGCATTGCCTCTGCAGATTGCACCACACTTCGGGACTCATTTCCTACTTTTACTCGCGCTGGTTTTATCATTTCCTCCGCCAATTTCAGTTGTTCTTAAACCGCTTGTTAACCCGACATTCAAATGTCACCCGACGCAATGCAACCGACATGCGTAGGGCAGACCATTCCCCTCCTGTGGAGGGGAATAGACCACCCCATGGAAAGGCTTTACATTTTGTAATATGTACTAAGATCTGCACAATGTTACGCCGACTGACCTACTGGCTCAATCGGCGGTTCTGTTGCGCCTGCCACCCTAATTTCTCAATAGAGCATGAAAATTGCATGTGATGGATAATTTACTGCTAAATTATCAGGGCAATCGCCTGAACCCGAAACTGAATGCCACATCATTGCTCGGTGACGGGAGATAAACTCCTATTGAGAGCTAAATGAAGCATCAAAGTACTCTAATCTCTAGTATTAGGGTATGCTGGGGCATGGCATCTACTTTGATTGATGCCTTATGAGTAATGAAGAGATAAGGTGGCTAGTTAATGTAGCAAGGGGTATCGCATATCCGGCAATAGCTTGCCGATAGTCTCATCAAGGTCTGAGAAAACTCCACTCAATAAACTACGATGCACTTCGTGTAGTTTGAGCTTCCATTGCCGACCCTGTCGTACAATCTTCGCCGCTAAACCAAACAGGCGGACCCTGAGCGTCGGGGCTCTAGAGGAACGAAACTGTTTAGCTAAGCCGGCACGCATCAGTGCGAACACATTGTAGGCTAAAGCACACACACAAACATACAGAGCATTGGCAGCAAAATCACTACACGGCAAACGACCGGCAACAAAATCCGATTTGAGTTCTTTAATGCGGTTTTCGGAATGCTCACCGCGTTGATTATACTCATGTACAATCTGTGCATCGTCTAGCCCGTTGATGTTAGTCGCAATCACACGATAGTCATACTTGTCGGGTTGATAGCGCAGCTGTTCAGACAGTCCCGACAACTCCGGTTGGTTAGACTGTCGGGCGGCTTCGCTCTTGAGGCGGCGTTGAATGACTAGCGTAAATACGAGGTTGCTGCGATACATCTGATAAGTGCAGCGAGCCACATAGTCGTGGGGTGATAAACTGCCGTCGCTTAATCGCAATGGTCGCCAGTCTGCTTCCGACAGACCAGCAATCGCTTGCGCTATTGACGGGTACATCGGCGCACGAATAACAAACTCTATTCCTTGAGCTACTAGATATTCAATGATTGCTTGTTGATACCCTGCCGAGTCGATACGCACCCGCTTGAGTATTACGCCACTCGGCAACTGTGCTTGGCAGGTCTTGATGAAACCGATATTATCAAAGTTCGGGGAGACATTGCCGTGGCGCAACTCAACGGCGATGACTTGACCCACTTCAGCTAGCGTGCCGACCATTAGCATGAAACCACGCTCCTTAAAACGCGTCCATTTAGCACCGACTTTCTCGGTCAAAATAGTAGTCGCATCAATATCCAAAGTCACATGCTTTACTTTCCACAACTTCAGGGTCTTGGCAATCACCGTGCGATTGAGCTGGTGAACTAAACCGGCACCGGCTTGACCATGGCGTTTCAACCACCTCGCCAAAGTGTCTGCTCCCGGTATCTTGTTAATACCTCCCAGCTTAAGCAACACCCTTTCGGTGTGTAAATGGCAGACATCCTCAAGGCATCTCGCACCCTCGTTGAGCATCAAGATGAAGCTCGTTAGAATGTCGCCATTGCGGTAGCCACGATTGCTACCCGGTGCCGCAAACACAGTGTCTGCTTGTGGCTTAAGTTGTAGTGCTTTGAGCACTTTAATCAATGCCAACAAACCACAACGAGAGGTCAATTTCTGGTGGGTGGTAGCTAGCGTATACGATGATTGATTGTGCTGATTTTTTTGTTTTGACATAATACCTCCGAAGTTATTAATTGGTAAATAGTAACAAAAAAATAAGGCATTGTACAGAGTTTTATGTAAAAAATTAGTAATAATTATGTTTCACCTAATGGGTGAATTGGGAATATGCATGAGAGTGTTGCAACATAAGAGATTACGGACTTTTGCAGGTGGTCTATTGCGGAATTAGGGTGCCACCCCTCCACAGGAGGGGAATGTACCGTCCTACAGTTCGTGGATACTTTTTCAACAGCTACCTGTGTAGGCTGTCGGTTATAATGGGCTTTTCAGTTCAAATAGACGGAGGAAAAATGAAAGTGCTTATTTCAAAGAACGGTAACAGGGCAGTGAACGGCATCGTTGCCGTGTCGTTTTTATTATTGCTATCCACGCTAACATCTGTCAACGCATATCAGGTGGGAGAAACTTTTCGTGATTGTGCAACCTGTCCGGAGATGGTCGTGTTGCCGGCAGGCAAGTTCACGATGGGTTCGCCCGAAGGGGAAAGAGGAAGATACGATGATGAGGGACCGCAACGTCGGGTTACTATTCGCAAACCTTTTGCGGTGGGTAAATATGAAGTGACCGTAGGGCAATATGCAGAGTTTATCAGAGAGACGAAACACAAAACCGGGAATTGTGATTTGCCGGAGGATAAATTATCTTGGCGCGATCCGGGTTTTAAGCAAACCAATAATCATCCGGTAGTATGTGTTAATTGGGATGATGCTTCAACCTATGCGCATTGGTTATCGGTGAGGACCGGGCATAAATACAGATTATTGACCGAAGCAGAATGGGAATATGCGGCTCGTGCCGGAACCACGACGGCGTATTATTTCGGCAGAATGATTTTGGCAAATCAGGCTCGATATAACAGTGAAGGCACCGTAGCGGTAGGGAGTTTTCCTGCAAATGCATTCGGGCTACACGACATGCACGGCAATGTATGGGAATGGGTGGAGGATTGTTGGCACGATGATTACACCGCTGCACCGACGGATGGTGGTGCGTGGTTTAGTGGATGCAGGAGAGGCGGCGAGAATGATTGTGCCGGGCGTAGTGGGGATAACTTGAGGCTATGCGAAGAGTTATTGATCGGAAAGGAATTACGCGTGTTGCGCGGTGGCTCTTGGTTTGATTCCCCGGGGGTTCTACGCTCTGCGTCCCGCTACTTGATCAGCGCAATTATTCGGATCAGCGACGACGGGATTCGTGTTGCCCGCGACCTTAGCCCGTAAATCCTTAAATGGGGTTGTCAACTATTTTTTGTAACTTTGCTCTCTTCAATGTCGACAAACTTCAGGGCGGACCATTCCCTTCCTTCGGAGGGGTGGCAGGCGCAGTAGAACCGCCGTTTGTTGCAGTAGCACAAACGGCGTGACTTATACAGAGCCTTAACGTGTTGGGTGGCGCATACATTACAAAATGCAATATCCGCCGATTGAGCCAGTAGGTCAATCGGCGTAACGTTGTGCAGAACCCATAACATATATTACAAAATGTAAAGCCTTTCCATGGGGTGGTTATCAAATATGGAAACCATAAAATTATTAGCTAACAATGATCGAAAATTGTGCGGATTTGGGCTTGCATTTGTGCTGCCGCCTCGGCCGGTGATGCGGCTTCGCGTATCGGTCTGCCGACCACGACATAATCTGCACCGTTCTCGAATGCTTGGGCTAAATCAACCGTGCGTTTTTGATCGTCCATATTAGCAACCGGGCGTATGCCGGGGACGATGATTAAGTGCTTAGAGCCGAGCACCTCTTTTAATGCCCGAGCTTCCAACCCGGATGCGATAACGCCGTCGCACCCGACGGCAAGCGAACGTTGCGCACGCGACAACACCAATTCCCGCACACTGCACTTGAAGCCGAGCGCGTCTATATCGCTTTGGTCTAAGCTGGTCAGTGCCGTCACCGCGAGTATCTTCAAATCACCTTTCTCGGCACTCGCCGCCTTCAGCATGTCGTCGTTGCCGTGAACGGTCACAAAACTGTCACCGAAATGTCGTAAACCTTTAACCGTTGCGGCAACCGTGCGCGGCACATCGAATAGTTTTAGATCTAGGAATATCTTTTTACCTTGCGCTCGCAATTCCTCCGCCAATGCGAAGTATTCTCCGCATGCAAGTAACTCCAAACCCAGTTTGTAGAAACTCACCGTATCGCCTAAGGCTGCAACCAGTTCTCTTGCCTGAGCCGCAGTTGTCACATCGAGGGCAAAAATTAGGCGGTCGGCAGTGGGGATTTCGTCGTTCAATTGCTTTAGGTTGAGCTATCAATGACCTCTATGCGGAGCGGAGCGGGACCTCTGAGTTTAATATGTTGTCCCTCGCGCAAATCTACCGTTGTGCCGACGATGTCGGCACAAATCGGCATTTCTCTTCCGCCTCTGTCTATCATGATTGCCAAGCTGACGGTTGCGGCGCGTCCGTAATCGGCAATTTCGTTCAGTGCGGCGCAGATTGTGCGCCCGCTGTGTATCACATCGTCGACCAAAATAATGTGCCGGTCGTCAAGGTTCGTATTGATTGCCGAAGGTTTAACCTGCGGGAAAGAGCTTATCCTACTAAAGTCGTCTCTATAAAAATTAATATCCAGCAGCCCCATAGGTTCGTTGATTTTCAGTTGCTTATGAATGCGCTCGGCAACCCAAACCCCGCCGCTACGTATTCCCAAAATAATCGGGTCGTTTAATTGTCGGTGCGCTATCAAATGCCGTAATTGTTCCGACATTTCTGCTATCAGTTTTTCCGGTTCTTTCATTCTGTCATTTAACGGGTTGTCGTTTGCTGCGCCTCAAACCAGCTTTCCAATATCAAGGCAGCAGCAACTTTGTCAATGTCCGAGCGTGCTATTCTACCAATTTCTCCTGCCGATCTTTGTTTTTTTAGTCTATGGTATGCTTCTATCGAGCTTAAGTATTCGTTGCCCTTGTCTACCGGCAGGTTGAAGTGCCGATCTAATCGGTTTATAAACCGGTTCAACTGATTCAGCAGTTCGGGCGGTGAGTCGGAATCGGGATAACCGACTACGAAGCGGCACGGTTGCCAAATTTGACATATTTTGTCTATCGCTTGCCAGTCGGCTTGCCCTGCCTTACACGCAATAGTCTGCAAGGGTTGCGCAGTTGCCGTTTTGATATTGCCCACCGCACTACCGATATACTTCAGCCCGTAATCAAAAGCAATCACATGTTCCGATGATACCGCTGCATCCCGTTTTATCTGTTTATCGTCCATTAAACTTGAGACACCAGACGTTTTTCAATTGCATCGATGACATCGCTGCCGATGTCCAATGCGTATGCTCGGTTGATTTCCCTAACACAGGTGGGGCTTGTGATGTTGATCTCGGTTAAATAACCGGCAACCAAATCGATACCCACAAACAGTAAGTCCAGTTCTCGCAGGCGCGGGGCGATGCGCTCGCAAACCGCATAGTCGTGGTCGTTCAATGCCACAGCCACACCCTTGCCTCCGGCAGCCAGATTAGCCCTGAACTCGCCTTGTTGAGGCAGCCGGTTGAGCCCGTACGGCACCGGCGTGCCGTCTATCAATAGTACACGCTTATCACCCTCGCTATAATTCGGGATCAACTCTTGGATTAGGAGGGTCTTTTGTCCGTCGCAAAGCATTGTTTTGAGCAACTCGGACACATCGTCGTCGTTTCGGTTGACTCTGCATACCGAAGCCCCGCCCATTTCGTTCAGCGGTTTGACGATCGCTTGAGGATGCAACTCTAAAAAGTTTAGTAAATCGTCCAATGAATTACCGACCAGGGTCGGCGGTCCTAAATCGGAGAATTCCTGAGCGAGTATTTTCTCGTTGACCGACAACAGGCTACGCGGCGGGTTATACACCAATGTGCCGGCACGCTCGGCAAACATCAATATGTGGCAGGTATATAGAAACTCGGTATCTACCGGTGGGTCGGAGCGCATCAATATCACATCCAGTTCGGATAAATCGATGTCTTTGGGTGCCGATACTTCAAACCAGTGCCTCTGGTCTAAGGAAACCTTTAGACCTCGCGCATGTCCCTTTGCCCGACCTTGATACAAATGCAGGTCTTTGGGTTCAAAATAATAGAGTTGCCAGCCTTTTCTTTGCGCAGCCTCCAGCAAACATAGGGTAGTGTCTTTGAGCGGATTTATCTCGGCAATCGGGTTCATTACAACTCCCAGAGAAACCGACCGATTGTTTGAGTGATTCATAAAGAAAATAAGGCAAATGTCATACGTGCTTTGAAATTCCAATCATATAACATCATATGCTCAACTACAAGCGATATAATGTCGGACACACATAGTACAATGACATATTTCTAAACAATATCGGGAGAAACTGCTACACCAAGCATGCGCAAGTACAAGGAGAACAATGTATAGAGTTGATAGAAACAATTTTTATCGGCAACCGAAAAAGGCAACAATATACACGCCTGCCGGTGTGAGTCAATTCATTTATGATATCGTCTCGGACAAAATAGATACAACGAAGCCGGTATTAGATCCGTGTGTGGGCAGTGGTTCATTGCTGAAACCTTTCCAACAAAACGGGTTTGAGGTGATCGGTATTGATATCGAATATCAGGGTTTCCCGAAGACAGAAGTTAAAAACTACTTGAATATTCAAAAAGATGAGATCGAAAAGCCCGGTTTGGTGATAATGAACCCGCCTTTTAATATCGACAAAAAAACCAAGCAATATATAACGGCGCATTATGGTGGGCGACCGCTACTTCCCGAAGTGTGGCTACAAAAAGCCCTAGAATTATTCGGAAAAGATATACCGATTATATTGTTCACACCCTACGGGTTGCGGC
This sequence comes from uncultured candidatus Poriferisulfidus sp., assembly GCA_965215125.1. GTDB lineage: Bacteria > Pseudomonadota > Gammaproteobacteria > Poriferisulfidales > Oxydemutatoraceae > SP5GCR1. Next base: position 1,081,937 of record OZ244052.1, read on the forward strand.
TTAATCAAATGGTGACAAGTCGCCGTTGGCAGAAGTTTGTATGCGGCGAATACCCGGAAATTAAATCTATTATCAGCCTGCCGAAAGATATATTTGAAAGCATCCTATTCCATAGTGAAATTCTAATATTCAACATCGAAGGATTAAAAGGACACTATTTTTATCACGACGGCAAGCCCTCGAAACATTAAAAAGGGTAGGTTGCGTTTGAGATTATAAGGTAAGATAGTTTTTATTTTCGAGTGAACAGATGTCTGACATAGCCTTGATGTATCCCATGAATAATCATACTATTATATGGATGGTCGGTATTGGTTCGGCAATTGCTGGAGCAATTAAATATCTGTTCAGCACTAAATTTAGGGAGAATGTCAATGCCTAATGGAATAAATCCTGATGAAGTAAATAGGGTTGTCTACCTTATTCAATATCTGCAAAGGCTGGCAACTCTTCGCACAACGCTAATTCAGGTTCAGGATGTCCACCAATACGAAGAAACAGGGAAGGTGCTTTGGCTATCGGACTGCCCGCATGAACAGGGAGTCTTCACACAGGCATGGGGACGCGATGAGGAACACGACCAAGACGAATGGCTGGAAGTACAGCACCGACCGGAACCGCCACTACCCGCCGTTCCGGATCAATGTAAGGACTGGGAGAACCCTGAATCTCTCCGAAACGAAAATGACTTACCGGAACAACCGGAATTGCCTGATGCTCCGGATCAATGTGAAGACTGGGTGAACCCTGAATCCCTCCGAAACAAGAATGACCGGCCTGAACTTTTTCCGGAGATCACCCGGCAAATTCCGAATCCCGACTGGCACGAGGATTCGGACAAGCCAGAAACCATTCCGCAGACCGAACGCCTTGAGGATTATCCCGAAGTTGGGCAGGAATGGGATCGCTATGTCGGAGATCAATGGTTATCGTGGATGGAAAGACATAATGCGTGGGAGAGAGATCACAAGCCTAAACTTCTGTCGGAGATCATCCGACAAACTCCAAATCCTAATTGGCGCGAGGGATCGGACCAGCCGGAAACCATCCCGAAAACTGAACGCCTTGAGGATTATCCCGAAGTCAAACAAGCATGGGATCGCTATATCCAAGATAAATGGTTGCCGTGGACGAAAGAACATGCTGCGTGGAAGAGAGTCCACAGGGTTTATTCCACACTCTTTGCTATTTATCAGATGCAACTTCGGCTTGGTGAGGAATACGAACTTGTGCTTGGCTTGGGTCTGCTGACCTGGCAAACACCCACCGAACCGCGTGTCCGTCGTCATCTGATTGTTGCCGATGCCTTCTTGGAGTTTGAAGCTCACTTAGGAAAATTCATCGTTCGCCCCCATGCGGAAGGTGCCAAACTACGTCCCGAATTGGACATGTTGGAAATTAACGAACAACTATCAGACGCAGAAAAAAATGCAAGTAACGCATTGAGCCAAGCCGAAGACAATCCGTGGGAAAGAGGATGTGTCGAAAGTGTTCTTAACGCTCTGGTGCATTCAATCAACCCACAAGGCGAATATAGCAACACACTGAAAGCGAATGTCGCCTTCGCCCCAGAGCAGCCCATCGTGGAATATGCTCCTGCCCTGATCCTGCGCGAACGTTCCACTAAGGGTCTTATCAAGACCTTGGAGCGGATCAAGGAACAAATTGAGAGCGGTGAGCGCATCCCCTGCGGATTTGCGGAACTTGCAGAAATCCATCCGCGGGATAACTCTTATTTAGGCGATGAGCCGGGAGATGCAAACGCTGCTTTCGATAACACTATTTTTGATGGTGAGATTTTCTTTCCCTTGTCATCGAATGAAGAGCAGCGCCGCATAGTGGAAAAAATACAAGAGGCAAAAGGTGTGCTTGTGCAAGGTCCTCCCGGCACTGGGAAATCTCATACCATTGCCAATTTGATATGCCATTTGCTTGCTACGGGAAAGCGAATACTCATTACTGCGAAGACATCGCATGCACTTCAGGTACTTTATAAGAAGCATTTGCCCACAGAGTTGCGCCCTCTCTGCATTAATCTGCTGGGCAGTGGTCGCGAGGGACACAACGCTCTTGAAACGAGCGTGAGAGGCATTCTTCATAAGGCAGAAAATTGGATAGAGGAGCATGCCGAGCAAGACCGCAAGGACAAGAAAGACTGCCTGCACACTCTCCGCAAGGAGGAAAAGGATAAGGACCGGCGGATACGTTCCATCCGGGAGTCCGAAACACGCTCGCAATCCATTGCGGAAAGAACCTATCGAGGAACGGCAGCGAGAATCGCCGAAACGGTGGGCCGGGATCGTGCCAAATACAATTGGTTCACCGATGATGTTCGCTGGAACGAGGATTGGCCGCGCAACATTTCCACCAACCATTTACAAAGCGTACTTGCAGAGTTACGCCGATTCACACCGGAAATGCGCAAAGAACTGAAACTTGCATGGCCCCAAACTTTGCCATCTGCTGAGTACTTTGCCAATCTTGTGCAGAATGAGCAAAGCGCAATCCAAGAAGAGCAAAGTGTGGCGCATGGAGCCGACGAACAACTTGCCGATCGGTTGGGAACAGATGACCGTTCGGTCATTAAGGCGATTCATAGAGCTTTCGAATCTTTTCAAGATACTCGCAGACAACTTTCAGCATCACCGTTTTTATGGATAAGTAATGCCGAGCGCGATATTTTGGGCGGCAACTCGCGTCTGTGGCATCAACGCCTGCGTGTTACACGAGATGTTATTGCCTTGGTTGAAAAACTCGCCGAGATCGCCGATGAGACCTCAATTGAATTCCCGGATACCTGCAACATCATATTGTTGTGTGACGATGCCCACAAACTGAAAGAGCATATAGAAAATGGTGGGAAGCTGGGCTGGGGGCTATTTCGGTCCAAACCGGTGAGAGATCGGCTGTATGTTATCAGGGATGTGAAGATTAATGGACACCCATGCTCTACGGTTGAGCATTTCACAAATCTTGCCGATGTGCTAGATGTTCGTATTGAATGTAAAAGAGCATGGGACGTCTGGGAAAAGCTAAGTGAAAGGATTGAAGGACCGTATGCTCTCCAGTTGGCTGAACTGCGGTCGCTGCATGATGCACTTGAAGATGCCTTGGCATTAGAAAAGCGCATTGCCAAGTGTCGTGCAGCGATAAACCAATGCGCCGGCATAGGTGAGCCTACCTGGTCGGACAAATCTGAAATTGAAAAGATCATCTTCTCGTGCCGCTTGGCCTTGGCTTGTATTGACAAGCAGCGTGCCAGTGAGGAAATCCATCGCATTGAGAATTCCATCTCTCGGGTAGGCACCGAGGAAGATGCTCATCCGGTGACAAACGATTTGCTGAATGCCATTCGCAGCCGTGACACGGATGAGTTTACTCGGTGTGCGAACAAGATTCAGAATTTGGAAGAGCAATACCATAACCTTGAGGAGATGAACGAATCCCTCACACAACTACGAGATGTACTTCCGCAGTTCACAAACTCTATGGAGGAAACCTACAACGAGCACCACTGGAAAGAGCGAATCGAACACATTGGTGATGCCTGGCACTGGAGACAGGCGCGACACTGGATTGAGGATTACATTAACAAGGAAGATGTCCCTGCACTCAACACGCGTGCCAAGGAAACCGAGAATAAGATAAACGATCTCATTGCCGAGCTTGCCTCTCTTCACGCTTGGTCATTCTGTGACGATCGGCTTGAGGATAACCATCGTCAGCATATGGTAGCCTGGCAACAAGCCATGGAACTGGTTGGTGCTGGGACGGGGAGACACGCGGCTCACCATCGGCGCGAGGCTCAAAGGCATCTGAATCAATGTCGTGAGGCAGTTCCGGCGTGGGTGATGCCACTGCATCGCGTTTGGGACACGGTGACACCCGCTCCCGAAATATTTGATGTGGTTATTGTTGACGAGGCTTCGCAATGTGGCATTGAAGCACTTCCTTTGTTCTATCTTGCCAAAAAGATAGTGATTGTCGGTGACGACAAGCAGATCAGCCCGGATGCTGTTGGCATTGACCAGACCTTAGTGCATCATTACGTGGGAGAGTTCCTTCAAGATTTCCAATTTAGAGATAGTTTTGATACTAAGAGCAGCCTGTTTGATCATGGGAGACGCCTGTGTCAATCTCAGCAAATCACATTGCGTGAGCACTTCCGCTGTATGCCGGAAATCATCCGTTTCAGCAACGATCTTTGCTATTCGGATACGCCATTGCTTCCCGTGAGACGACATGGTTTAGACCGGCTGCCGCCACTTGAGCATGTTTTTTTAAACGGAGGGTATTGCGAAGGAAATGGCAACCGGATTATTAACCGACCGGAAGCCGAAAAAATTGTCGAAAAAATCGCCGAGATGTGTGATGATCATCGCTACGATGGTAAGACGATGGGTGTGATAGTACTTCAAGGAGTAGCCCAACCGCGGTTTATTGAGAGTCAATTACTTGAACATCTGGGAGCCGAGGTAATGGAAGAGCGACGTTTAATCTGCGGCAATCCATACAGTTTTCAGGGCGACGAGCGAGACATCATATTCTTGTCACTTGTTGTAGCACACAACATAAATTTCAACGCACGCACCACGGCACCAGATGTAAGGCGATTCAATGTCGCTGCCAGCCGTGCCCGCGACCAGATGATTCTTTTCCATTCTGTCATTTGTGACGATCTCAGCCGAAGAGATCTTCGGAGGAAGTTGCTTGAGTTCTTCCAAAATAAACAGCCACAGCAGATTGCTGGTACTGATATCAGTCCGGATGAGCTGGAGCTACGGGCACACCACGACAACCGACAAATCGTAGAACCACCCAAACCCTTTGAGAGCTGGTTCGAAGTTGATGTTGCCCTGGAACTACAGCGCAAAAACTTTAGGTTTATACCTCAGTATGAATCTGCAGGCTACCGAATCGATTTACTAGTCGATGGCGGGCAGGCGCAACTTGCTGTTGAATGTGATGGCGATTATCATCACGGACCAGACCGTTATGATGCCGATATGCAACGCCAACGCCAGTTGGAGCGATGCGGTTGGCAATTCTTCCGGATCAGAGAGTCGAAATTCCGCCTCGACAAGGAGAACACGCTTGCCGAGCTCTGGCAGGCACTGGAAACCCGAGGCATCTTTCCACATTACGTTGCAGCCGAGCCTCACGAAGACGCTTCGGAGAGAGACGGTTTGAATGATTGCGAAGATGCTAACGAAAATGAGAATGAAGATTGCTCATCCGCCGACTCAGAAAATGAAGGCAGTCAACCGGGTCACCCAATAGATGCAATAACGGAAGAGAAAATTAAGGACGCTATCATTTCTGCCTTATCGAGGCAACCTAATCAGTGGCATCCATTGCAATTGCAAGACATGACCAGGCTCGTTCTTAGAGAAGTGGGTGTGCAAACTCGTGGAAGACGACGGTTAGCCTTCGGAGAGAAAATTATGCGGATCATTGATACTCTTGAGAAAAACGGTCGCATTGAAAAACACATAAACAATCGAGAGATCAGGCTGATAAATTCAATGACACCAAGCGGCTAAGGTTATGCAAAATATCACGCCACCTGTTTTGATATATGTAGGCTTACACAGGTACGTGCCTGCATCCACAAATATATCTTTTATAGTACAATCGGGCGTATCAGTACGAAGGAAGGTTTTTTATGTCAAATCACGACGGCAAAGTTTGTCGACGGGATTATAATAGTAATTTACAGATAACAAAGGGAGATTAAAGTTGTTAGGAATAGCACTTTACAACGCATTAACAAAGCTAGGATTAAACCATGAAGAAGCAAAGGAAGCAGTTGCAGATGTTGCGAGTACAAAGGATGTGGCAACTAAGACGGATATAGTGCGAATGGAAGGGGTTTTCAACGCGAGATTAGCAAAGGTAGAAATCGAACTGAAAAATTTGCGATGGTTGATAGTGATAGTGGTAGGTGTTGCCGTTGGAATAATCAAATATCTATAAGGAAGTGGCAACGAAGGCAGACCTAAAAGAAGAGCTAGCAGAACTAAAGGCAGACAACAAAGCAATAAAATGGTTGTTAGGTTTATTAGTAGCGATAAATGTTGCTTTTATTGTGTCTGCTGTTAGTTTGCTGGTTAGGTTTTTATGAGTAGGACTGCCGGCAAAGAAAACCAAAAAATAAACTAATTAGCAATAGTAAAAACCTGTTTGCAAAAAGCGGGAGACTGTAATTTAAATTGTGTAAGTTCTAATTAAGATAAACTAGGTGGCAACACCAAACTAATAAAGGAGAACTTATGAAAGATATAAAAAGCATCGGGAAAGAATTATCCCGTCATGTAAAGACCCAACAAGAGATGACCGATATCATCGGTCAGTTGATTAAGTCAATGATGGAAGGCATACTCAATGCGGAGCTGGACGACCATCTCGGCTATGAGAAAAACGACAAAGCATCCAAGCGTAGAAAGAATACCCGCAACGGGCATAGTGCCAAGACCTTAAAGACCAATTATGGGGATATAACGATACAGACACCGCGAGATCGGGAGGCGTCGTTTGAACCGATGATTGTGCCGAAAGGGAAAACCCGTTTAGACGGATTTGAGGATACGATATTGGCACTCTATGCGCAAGGGATGACGGTGCGACAGATACAAGAGTCGATTAAAGAGTTGTATCATGGTGCGGAGATTTCTACTGCGGTTATCTCGAATGTCACCGATGCGGTGATAGACGAGGTGCGGACTTGGCAGAGCCGAGTGTTAGAGTGCCTCTATGTGGTGATGTATCTGGATTGCATCGTCGTCAAAGTGGAGACTGTAATTTAAATTGTGTAAGTTCTAATTAAGATAAACTAGGTGGCAACACCAAACTAATAAAGGAGAACTTATGAAAGATATAAAAAGCATCGGGAAAGAATTATCCCGTCATGTAAAGACCCAACAAGAGATGACCGATATCATCGGTCAGTTGATTAAGTCAATGATGGAAGGCATACTCAATGCGGAGCTGGACGACCATCTCGGCTATGAGAAAAACGACAAAGCATCCAAGCGTAGAAAGAATACCCGCAACGGGCATAGTGCCAAGACCTTAAAGACCAATTATGGGGATATAACGATACAGACACCGCGAGATCGGGAGGCGTCGTTTGAACCGATGATTGTGCCGAAAGGGAAAACCCGTTTAGACGGATTTGAGGATACGATATTGGCACTCTATGCGCAAGGGATGACGGTGCGACAGATACAAGAGTCGATTAAAGAGTTGTATCATGGTGCGGAGATTTCTACTGCGGTTATCTCGAATGTCACCGATGCGGTGATAGACGAGGTGCGGACTTGGCAGAGCCGAGTGTTAGAGTGCCTCTATGTGGTGATGTATCTGGATTGCATCGTCGTCAAAGTGCGAGAGCAAGGCCGTATCATTAACAAGTCGATCTATGTTGCACTGGGCATAAAGCGCAGTGGACGCAAGGAATTACTCGGGTTGTGGATTGCCGAGACCGAAAGTGCTAAGTTCTGGTTAGCGATATTAACCGAGCTACAAAATCGGGGTGTGAAAGATATCTTGATCTGTTGCATAGATGGTCTGAAGGGTTTCGCAGAGGCGATTGCCAGCGTCTATCCGCAGGCAAAAATACAACTGTGTCTAGTCCACATGATGAGAAACTCGCTACGCTATGTTGCGACTAAAGATAAGAAAGCAGTCTCGGCAGCGTTAAAGAAGATATACAATAGTCCTACGGCGCAGGCTGCCGAGCAGGCGTTAGATGAGTTTGCCGATTGCTGGTCGGCAAAATATCCGAGTGTTGAGCGGTCGTGGCGCAATAACTGGGACAACCTGATTACGTTATTTGATTACCCGCCGGAGATTAGAAAAATTATCTATACAACGAATGCGATAGAAAGTCTCAATAGCGTGATTAGAAAATCCATCCGCAACCGGAAGATATTCCCGAGCGACCAATCGGCATTGAAAGTAGTTTATTTGGCAATCAAAAAAGCCTCTGCTCGCTGGACGCTGCCGATACGAAATTGGATACCGGCGATGAACCGATTAGCTATTGAATACGAAGGTAGATTTGATATTGAGGAAAACGAAGTTACACAAAATAGTTAACAGGCTCAAAAGCGGGGGGCTGTAGTATGGAAACCGACTTTGCAGGTGATCCTAAAAATGGGGAAGGTCATTGAGTTTCCTGCTCTAATTTCACTTGGATGTTAGGCCATGCATATAGTTGAGAGGTCATGCGTTGTAGGAACCCAACCTTATATATATCTTCTTTAGTTTCCTCTATAGATTTTGCTAATTCATTGTGACACAAAATATCAAGTGCTCTTAGTATAGGCGGTTCATCCTTTTCAATCTGAAGGCGTTGGGCTGTAAAGGAGGCTATATCATTTTGTCTGTTCATGATAATGTCTGCCTCTAATTCTCCAAATCTTTGTTTGAGGTTTGTGTGAAGCATGGCGCAATTAGAGAATCCAAGAAATAAATCTAGCAGGAAAGCGAACATAGAAAGAATACTAAATACAGTTAACCATTTATCATCTAATGCGCCATTTGCAACAGTAAAACCAATCGTTGCGAGCACAATGCCGGTGCCTACGACAACACGATGACAAATATCAAAGAATCTACGTCGTCTGTCGTGGTAGCGGATTGATCTGCGGACTCCCCATAGAAGATCCCATCTTTCGTCTTCCATATTGTTTTTTTGAGGACCTGAGCATTGGGGAGACTGTGTTTGTGAGTTCATATCTACTTACCTTTCTTTTTAGGTTTGGCGGGTGGGACTGTGTTTGTTACTTCCCTCTTCATTGGGGATTTTATGCCTGCCACTTTTTTCTTCCTCGGGGATGCTATGCTTGCTCCTTTTGTCTTTGGCTTCTTTCTGTACCCGGGTGTTTCGTCTTGAACTAAAGCTGATCCAGCTAAAGATTTGCTCTCCTTCGGAGTTGGTTCTTTCCTCCCGGATAAGACTTTTGATGCCAACTTCGACACTTTATCGCTTGTTTGTTTTTTTCCTTTTTTAACCATTATATTTTTTCACACAGTAGTTATATGAATTTATAGACTTATAGTTTGAGTATATCATATGATGTTGTCCATTGTTGGGAGGAAGATCACGATACTCGTGCGGATACTTCTGGAGCTGTTGAAAAAGTATCCACGAACCGTAGGGACGGTACATTCCCCTCCTTCGGAGGGGTGGCAGGCGCAGCCTGACGGGGTGGTTGTGTCGTATCTGCAAGATTTATACATTCATTCACCCGATTTATGGAAACCAAAACCATAAGGCGCAAGCGGTTGGTGTCGTGCAGAACGGTACTTAAGGGCAGACACACAGGTCTGCCCCTACGGCTTGGTGGTTATTATAAATTCACGGCGCAAGCGGTTACGGTTGCAAGCTGACGATACTTTTTCAACAGCCCCACTTCTGCGACCACCCCGTCAGGCTAAGTAGAACCGCCACTTGTGCTACTGCAACAAGTGGCGGTTCTATTTGCCGACACAGAAGCGGGAAAAAATATCTCCCAATAGTTCTTCGGTGCTGTATGCGCCGGTGATATTTGCCAGTGCTTGTTGTGCGATGCGCAAGTTCTCGGCGATGATTTCCAGTTTTTGATCGTGCGCTGTTCCATCCCGCATAACGATTTCGGACAACGCTGCTTCAGCCGTATCCAGCGCATCCAGATGCCGTCGGTTGGCAAACAGCACGCTACGCTCGGCATCCAAAAAGTCGCCTTGTACGATACGCGCCTTGATTTTCTGTTGTAGTGTTTCTATGCCTTCGCCGGTTTTAGCCGATATCTGCACCTCAACTTCCGGATCGTCAACGGGTGTCATGAGCAGATCTATTTTGTTAGATACCACAAGAACGGGCTGGTCTTTGAATTGCTTTAGCATTGCGCGCTCAGCATCGTCGATTCCACTACGCGCATCCACCAACAGCAAAAGTAAATCGGATGCTTGCATTGCCAAGTGGGTGCGGCGCACCCCTTCTTGTTCAACGGGATCTATGGTTTCCCTAATGCCTGCGGTATCCGATATCCGAATCGGGATGCCACCGATGACAATCTCTCGGCGGACTATATCTCTTGTCGTACCGGGTTGTTCGTTGACGATCGCTTCCGCTCGCATTGCCAACCTATTCAACAAGCTGGACTTGCCGACATTCGCTTGACCGACGATTGCAAGCTCTGCGCCTTCATATAAATAAAGGCTTTGCCGACCTGCCGCTTTAACCCGAGAAATCGTTTGGACGAGGTCTTGCAGATGTTGCTTAAGCACTTGCCGGTCAAAGGTTTCTATATCCTCATCGGAGAAATCCAACTCCGCCTCTACCAGGATGCGCAATGCTTTTATGCGCTCGGCTATTTCTTCAAACTGAGCGGACATTTCTCCTTGCAGGGCGCGTTGTGCGCCGCGTGCGGCTTGACGGCTGGAGCTATTGATCAAATCGGCAATCGCTTCCAACTGCACTAAATCGTATTTATTGTTGAGAAAGGCGCGTTGGCTGAACTCTCCCGGTTGCGCAAGACGTGCGCCGAGCTGCAACACCCGTTCCAGTATCAAGTCCAACACGATCGGACTGCCGTGTGATTGCAGTTCCAAGACATCTTCTCCGGTGAAACTGGCGGGGGCTTTATACAAAATAGCGATACCCTCGTCGATGATTTGACCTTGCGCGTCCATAAAGCGGCTATAGCACGCGTTGCGTGGTTTCAATGTTGTATGCGTAATCCGTGATGCAATCTCAACTGCGGCTTTGCCGCTAACCCGCACAACCCCTATGCCGGCTTTGCCCGAGGCGGTTGCAACTGCGGCTATGGTGTCGCCGTCTTTAAGGTTCATGATTGCTCTATGCGTTTATTGATTACATATTGTTGTGCAATTGAGAGGACATTGTTAATAAGCCAATAGAGTACCAAACCCGACGGGAAAAAAGCAAAGAAGACGGTAAAGATAATCGGTAGCAAGGTCATTATTTTGGCTTGTATCGGGTCGGGTGGTGTCGGATTGAGCTTGGTTTGGATGAGCATCGTAGCACCCATCAGCAACGGCAAAACATAATACGGATCGCGGGTGGAGAGGTCTTGTATCCAAAACATAAACGGTGCTTGTCTGAGTTCTACACTCTCCAACAGCACCCAATAGAGTGCTATGAAAACCGGGATCTGAACCAAAATCGGCAGGCAGCCGCCCAAGGGATTGATTTTTTCTTTTTTATAGAAGTCCATCATCTCCTTTTGCATACGCGATTTATCGTCCTTGAAACGTTCGCGCAATGTCATCAAGCTGGGTTGTAATTTGCGCATTCTCGCCATTGATTTATAGCTCATCTCCGACAGCTTATAGAACACCAGCTTTATCAGCAAGGTCAGCAAAATGATTGCAACTCCCCAATTTCCGACACTACCGTAGATTAAATCCAGCAGCCAAAACAGCGGCTTGGATATGATCGAAAAAATACCGTAGTCGGTGGTCAGTTCAAGGCCTTCTTGTATTTCCTCTAGTTGGTTTTGTAGCTTAGGACCCACAAACAGCCGGGTAATAAATCGTTCTTCCTGCCCCGGTTCCACGACGATCGGTTGTGAGCGCATCCCTATAATGTATTCCGGGCGCACGCCGCCCTGCGCAACCCGCGTGTAAAAATCATTGCTTTGCCCGGCTTCCGGCAACAGTGCCGAGAGAAAATAATGTTGTAGCATCGCGACCCAGCCTTCGACGACTTCTATTCCGAGTTGCTCTTGCGCAATGTCGTCAAACGACAATTTGTTGTATTTACCGTCGTAATAGGCGGCGCCGGTAAAGGTATATAACAAGCGAAAGTCCTCTTCGTCAATATGCCCGCGGCGTAATTGCCGATATTGCCTCCCCACCCATGCCGTATCGCTATTGTTTTTCACCAAATGCTCGATGTCTAGCAGATAACTGCCGCGCTTGAAGGTGTATATCTTGTTGACCTCTATGCCGTCTCCGCTATTCCAATACAGTGCCGTTCGCAAGACCTCGTCGCCGTCGTCCATCACCGCCTCTTGCTGTTGCGCTTGATATTCTTGGTGATGCGAGGGGGCTTTTTTTCTGAGTGTGTCCCTGTCAATGCCGGCGATCTGATCATGTAATAACCCCGATTGCATCACATAAAAGTTTGCACCTTCTTTATTGTTAAATAAACGAAAGGGTCGCTCCGGCGTATCTATGCTTTGCGGTTGTTTCAGCAAGTCGGCACGGATGATGTCTCCGCCTCGGGTGCTGATTTCAAGATCCAACACATCGGTTATCACCTTGATGCGACCGCTCAACCCACGCTGTGGCGAGTCTTGTATCACGGCATTAGCTTGACCGGGGTCGTGAACAACCGCCTCGGGCAGATCGTCTTGGGGTGGTGGTGTTGCGGTGTCTCCGTATCGGGTGATTTCGGCTTGCGATACCGAGGGATCGGTCAATGCTGCGTGCTGCTCCGATTGCCAAGTTTGCCACCTTTCCCATAATAGAAAAAGCACCAATGCCAACGATAAATATAATATGAGGCGCGAATTCTCCATCTCGTTTTAGCTCGCTGTTACTCGGGACACTGTATCGCTTGCCGCTGCCAAAAATGCACAAGTTTTCTATGGAGCGTCGGTGCATCTATTCGGGTTTGTTCGCCTCTATAACTGACTAGATAATCCCGTCCGGGTAGTCTTAGTCGGTAGATGCGAAAGGTCTCTTTGATAATTCTTTTAATTCGGTTGCGCTTCACTGCGTGTTTAACTCTTTTCTTTGAAATAGCCACTCCTAAACGCGCATGACCACAACGATTGACTACATGGCGGATTAAAAGATCGCTATCCTTAAATATCTCTGTTCGCTTAGCCGGGAAAACAAAATCCGAGGCTTTGCGAAGGCTGAATACTCCTTTTAGATTTTTAACCGCTTTTGCTTCGTCGCCATCCAAAATAATTCTGTTGCCATTGTATTAAGGGCAAAGCGCAGACCGACCGCGGCGACGACGGGCATTAAGAATCGCACGGCCGCTACGCGTTTTCATGCGCGCACGAAAGCCATGCGTCCGTTTGCGTTTAAGATTACTGGGCTGAAATGTCCGTTTCATTTTTTGGTCTCTAAAATACTCGGTTTAGGGTGCTTAATGTAACACTTTTGCGCTTTTTTTTCAACTTTGGGTTGCCAGTTCAACGCATCAAGCTGTCTTTGTATATACAGTCTGCGATCAGGGGTGCGCTTGAGGCTTATTATATAGATAGGGTAGGGATTAGTATTCATGGTTATTTGAACTTTATTGTATCAGTCTCCGGACTGCATTCTAATACAAAATATGGATACGCGGCTTCTTAGCTCCCTTATACATTGCGAACGGAATTTTTCAAATAACCAAACGAAGCTGTCGCACAAGGTGGTGTAAGAATCCTAAGTTTAATACTACCTTGCTTGTATAAATACCACGGGATAGCATCTATATGCATTCTGTATTCAGAATTAACTACCTCCTTACATTGATTGGCTGCCGCCGAAGTCAATAGATAAGCCATACCCGATGTCGGTTGCTCGGCAGGGATTGCCGTATCGTAGCTCTCGTATAGGGTTTGTTGGCTAGGTCTAACAGGCAGCCCCCCTATTTGACAGGCTGCGTAGATACGCATATTCTTTTCTTTGTTTCTGTATATTATGTGGTGATCGGGATTATAGAATGTCAATAAATACTTATAGGCATTAATAGAATACTTAAACAATTTATTGGCTGTTCTTGAACTGCTTAACAACATTAACAACCACCATTGAAACTTAGGAATAGCAGTCCAGTCTAACTGATTGCGAGATGCAGGTGTAGGTGGCATCATCCGTCTAAACCATTTGACTCTTTTCAATTTCGGAAATAATGAACAATCTATCTCGGGCATTTCTTTCATTTCTTTTTGAATATTAGGATTCGTTGCCGGTATATATCTAATCGTCTTAGACTGGCTGGACAGCATGAGTATATCCCAAGATGCTTTTTGTGACGCGCTCAGTATCCTTCCAAAATCAGGTGATATTTGGGTATCGTCTTCCAATATACAAGCGGCAGAATCATGATGCTTCGCCATTAAATTATAGGCTTTGACATGACTTAAGGCACACACAAAGTGATAATAAAAATAATGCTCGTTTCCTTTCTCAATAACGGTTCGATCAATATCCAATAGGTCGGCAACCTCATCTCGGTATTGTAGAGATTTAAAATCTCGTTTATCTACAGCATCGACGATTTGATAGTTCAAGTTCAACGCATCAAGCTGTCTTTGTATATGTAGTCTACGCTCGGGGGTGCGCTTCAGACTGATTACATAAATAGGATACGGGTTAACACTCATGCTCAGACAAGTTCGAAATTCAGGGTTATGCTACAACATTATTTTGCTTTTATGCGCGCTTTCTATACAATGAATATCGCTCAATGAAAACCGATAAACATCCCGAAATCGTTATTATATCAGGCTTTGATCCATGCGCTGGTGCGGGGTTGATTGCCGATATTGAAACCGCACACGCCTTAGGTTGTCGTAGCCGAGCGGTCATTACTTGTCAAACGGTACAAAACAAAGAGAATGCGACAGCTTGTGTGGCAAGCGATGCAACTTGGTTCAAGTCTCAGTTGCACTCTGCGACAGATAGAAGTGCTTGCTCGGCAATAAAAATAGGCTTAACACCGTCACCCGAGATAATTGAGATAATCGCCGAAGTGCTGCCCGGATTAAATTGTCCCATTGTCATTGACCCGATTATTGCTGCCGGTGGCGGTTATGTGTTTTGTGACTCTAAAACTATAGACCTTCTTTGCGGTAAGCTAATTCCCCTATGCGATCTTGCAACGCCCAATGCACAAGAGCTCAAGCAGCTTGCGAAGACATCCGATTCCAACCAAGCTGCAACATTACTACTTGGACGGGGATGCAAAGCGGTTTTGGTAAGTAGCGAATACCAAAAGGAAGGCCTTTTATATCATTGCCTTTATAGACCGAACCATTCACCTCAAATATATACTGCCAAACGATTACCCCATCGTTATCGCGGTAGCGGTTGTATACTCGCCAGTGCAATAGCCGCCTATCTAGCACACGGGAATGAATTGGCATCGGCTGTTAAACAAGCACAAGAATTTACATACGGCTGTTTGTTGACTGCAATTTCCGCAGAACAAGGAATCGCTATGCCTCAACGTTTTAAGCGATGAAATTAGAAGGTCTATATCTGATTGCCGATACTACACAGTTGATAGAGAAAAATATGGACAAACACATCGCTTCGTTGATAGAAGCGGGTGTGTCAATGATTCAATTTCGAGACAAAACACGCCGCACCTATGAACACGAGGCTATACAAAAAACACACCGGCTCGCTCGAGCAATCCAAGCGCAATGCCAAATCTACAACATTCCTTTTATCGTCAACGACGATGTTTCTTTGGCGATAGCAATCAACGCCGACGGCGTGCATCTGGGAAAAAACGATATGGATATGGCGGAGGCAAGACAACGGTTGGGTCCTAATAAATATATCGGTGTGTCGTGTTATGCTTGTGCATCGCGTGCCTTACAGGCACAACAAAACGGTGCCGATTATGTCGCTTTCGGTGCGGTTTTTAGTTCCATCACTAAACCACAAGCCGAACGTTTGGGTTCGTCTATTGAGGAATCACTACGCGTATTAGAAAAACTAAGCATAGGAATCGATATACCGATATGCGCAATCGGCGGCATCACGCCGGACAAAGCAAAACAAGTGATCGGATGCGGTGTGCAGATAGTCGCAGTCGCTTCGGGCATTTTGAAGGCGGTCAATCCCTGTCAGGCGGTTGAGCACTATCGCCGTGCTTGGTTATAGCATGTTCGACGACGGTAGCTGTTCACCAACCACGAATTAACCTACCGGCGATTATCGTAAATTTAATTGATGAATATTGTGGTTTGCGTAAATCACAATAGCGGCAACGATTACAACGCCGTCATCAAATCCATTACTTGTTTGTGTTGCCATACATCGTGCACCCTAAAAATTTTGACACCGGCTTGTAATCCGAGTACCGTCGTCGCACAGCTTGCCGGCACGCGCTGTTGCGGTTTGGCTACACGACACACGTCCCCCATAAAGCGTTTGCGGCTGGTGCCTAGTAGTACTGGGTAACCCAGTGCGGTTATTTTGTTCAGATGCTTTAGAAGCCTTAGGTTATGCTCGGTGTTTTTCCCGAAACCAATGCCCGGATCTAGAATGATCGCATCCTCGCTCAACCCGTAATTCTTTGCGGCTTCGGCTCGGGCGACCAAGAAATCGCATACCTCGCCGACCACATCGTCGTACTGCGGCTGCTCGTTCATGGTAGCTGGTTGGCCTTGCATGTGCATCAGGCAAATCGGTACTTGTCGGTCTGCCGATAGTTCCAACATCGCCGGATCGTCGCGCCCTGCCGAAACATCGTTGAGCATTGCGGCACCATGATCCAAAGCAGCTTCGGCAACCTCGGATAAAGTGGTATCTATACTCATTATCGTATCGGAATAACATTCCGATATTGCTGCAATGATATCCACCACGCGCGCCTTCTGCTCTGCGGCACCGACCCGTTGCGAACCGGGGCGCGTGGATTCACCACCTATGTCGATGATGTCGGCACCTTGCTCTATCATTGTCCCTACACCCTCGATAATCTGTTCGGGATGATTCCACTCCCCGCCGTCCGAAAAGCTATCGGGGGTGAGGTTCAGGATTGCCATCAATCGGGGCTTGCTTAAATCCAGTTTCATTACTTCTTGCTAAAAACCACCATTATATTCTTGATTGTACTTTTCTATATCCACGATTTATTCTTCTCTGGTCAAATGGGCAGTTGTGCTATAATCAAGTCACTGATTTATGAGGCAATATGGTATGAATACACGCTTGAATGCAGTGCATCACCAGCAGCAAGTGATCAAAAACAACAATAGTTTACTTGATTTATTGGCGGTGCTAGTTATAGGAGGAATAGGAATGACTATATCTTTCAGCGCAGGCGATGATACGCTAGCCTACGCATTAGGTCTGATTATAATGATACTTGTCATCGTACGGCTTTCTTTTGACTGCTTGAGCGCATATCGTGATTATAAGGATCGCACCAAAGACAAAAATAAAGGCCAATAAATTAAGCCTATATGTCGCTATCCAACCAACAAAAAACTTACCGCAGTTAATCCAAAGCGCAGGTCTAATTTAGAAAGCGTCGCGCCTATAAACACGAATATTATCGCCTATATCAAATGCCGTCAGGTCTTCACCGAACATTACCTCGCCTTTATACCCCGCCTTTATCTCGGATAATACATCGGCGCGATCTTTGCCGAAAATAAGCGCGTGAACTAAAACCGTTTGACGAGGATTGCTTCGCCTCAATAAGCGGTTCAATTCCGAGGGTCTGGTATGATACGAAATGACTTTGCGTAAGCGTGGGTTACGCTCTAATAAGACATCGCTTGCATCGGCAATCTCGTGGATCAATAAATCCGCACCTTCGGCGTGTTCGGCTATTTTCTCCGAGTAACGGGTGTCGCCCGAAATCACCAAACGACGCCCTTTATAATCAATCCGATAACCGAAAGCGGGCTTGACGACACCGTGATCGACCAGAATTGCCTCCACAGTCAAGTCTCCCTCCGAATAAACCACGCCTTCGTCAATTTCACGAACATCGATGCGAATGCCCGCTTCGGGCAAATCGGTATGCTGCTTGCGTAGCGAGATATCGAAGGAATAAGCCTTTAGGATTTGCTGCACATGGTGTTCACTGCCGACGGGACCCCACAGCCGTATCGGATCGGCGCGTTGAAAAACCCAGCCGGAAAGCATCAAATCGGGCAAACCGATAATGTGGTCGTAGTGCAGATGGGTGATGAATAGCTTATTAATGGTGTTGTAGTCCAATCTTAGCTGATAGATTCGCCGTGCAACGCCGCGCCCGGCATCTAACAATAATTTTTGCGCGCCGGCTTCGACCAGCACTGCCGCACTGCCGCGTTCAATCTCCGGGCGCGGCGTGCCGGTACCCAGCAAGGTAACCACCATCACATCGGCAGTAGCAATCGCAGTACTCATCAATAAAAAAAGCGCGCAGTACCACGCTCCGACAACGGCACCAACCATTCTCAACGACAATCGCTTCATCTACTTATCCACCTTTAGCACCGCTAAAAACGCCTCTTGCGGTACGTTGACTTTGCCGATTTGTTTCATACGCTTCTTGCCTGCTTTTTGTTTTTCCAACAACTTCCGCTTGCGGGTAACATCTCCGCCGTAGCATTTTGCGGTGACATTCTTGCGCAGTGCTTTGGTCGTCGCTCGTGCAATAACGCGAGAACCTATGGCAGCTTGTATCGCAACATCAAACATTTGCCGAGGAATTAGGGTTGCCATTTTTTCTACTAAGGTGCGCCCTAGCGTTTGTGCATAATTTCTATGCACTATCGCCGATAACGCATCAACCCGGTCGCCGTTGATCAGCATATCCAACCGGATCAAGTCGGCAATCCTATAGCCGGCCAGATAGTAGTCAAAGGATGCATAACCTCTGGTAATAGATTTTAGACGATCAAAGAAATCGTAGACTATTTCGTTCAACGGCAGTTCGTACTCTATCGCAGCTTGTAGACCCACATAATGTATCTTTTTTTGTACGCCTCGCTTTTCTATACATATTTTCATCACATCGCCGATATGGTTCTGGGAGACCAGTATCGTTGCTAAAATCATAGGTTCTTCAATCCTTTCCACCTCGTTTGCAGGGGGCAGGGTGTCGGGGTTGTGCACCTCCACCACCTCGCCGCTTTTGAGTGTAACCCTATAGGTGACAGTCGGTGCGGTGGTGACCAAAGCCTTGCCGTATTCACGCTCCAAACGTTCTTGTATAACCTCCATGTGCAACATGCCGAGAAAGCCACAGCGAAAGCCGAAGCCCAAGGCCTGAGAAGTCTCCGGCTCGTAGACCAACGCGGCATCGTTCAGGCTCAATTGATCCAAGGCTGCGCGTAAATCCGGATAATCTTCCGAATTTACCGGATAAATCCCGGCAAACACCCGCGGCGGTATTTTCTTAAATCCTGCCAGTGCTTGTGTTGCCGGGCTTTGTGCGTTAGTCCACGTATCTCCGACACGAACTTCTTCTATGCGTTTGATACCGGCGATCACAAACCCGACATCGCCGGTATACAAGCACGAGTGCATCACGCGCTCGGGGGTATAAACCCCCACCGCCTCGACTTTGTGGGTGGTTTTATTCGCCATAGACAGTATTTTACCGCCGACTTCCAGTTGACCGTCTACGACCCGCACCAACGCAATCACACCCAAATACTGGTCAAACCAAGAATCTATAATCAACGCCTTCAAAGGCGCATCGACGACACCTTGCGGCGGCGGAATTTTAGCGACGATATGTTCGAGCAATGCTTGCACCCCCTGACCGGTTTTAGCACTCACCAAACAGAGTTCGCTTATGTCCAGCCCGATCAAATCGACGATTTCTTGTTCAACGCGTTCCACCTCGGCAACCGGACGATCAATTTTGTTCAGCACCGGCAACACGACGAGGTTTTGTTCTACTGCGGTGTAGCAAACTGCGATGCTCTGCGCTTCCACGCCTTGTGTTGCATCGACGACCAACAGCGCGCCCTCGCAAGCGGATAGGGAACGCGACACCTCGTAGCTGAAGTCCACATGCCCGGGTGTGTCTATAAAATTGAGCTTGTACTGCTCGCCGTTGCGTGCCGTATAATTCAACGATACCGCTTGCGCCTTAATCGTGATGCCGCGTTCTCGCTCTATATCCATTGTGTCGAGGACCTGCGATACCATTCGGCGACCACTATATCCGCCGCATAATTCAATAAATCTATCGGCAAGCGTCGATTTACCGTGATCTATATGCGCGATAATCGAGAAATTTCGGGTTTTATTCATGATACTATAAATTATAGATGAGCGACGATCGTATACCATTACTTTCCATACAATTTTTACATCGCTTCTATATGGATATTTTGGAAACCAAAATTCCCCACACTGCGAATTAAAAAAATTATGTTTTAATCGCAAAGCTATGGTAGAATGGATACTCAAACAAATGCTTCTCTGCGAATTTTGATTCCATACCAGTATAGAAATCGGCATCGGCTTCGCCTAGAGGTTCTTTGATAACAACTTTTAGCCCCTTCGTCTATTTAATAACCCTAGGATAACTAATATGAATCTTACAGAATTAAAAAAAACACCGGTTCCCGATTTGATATCGCTGGCACAATCTATGGGTGTGGAAAGCACTAGGAGTTCACGACGCCAAGATATTATTTTTTCCATATTAAAAACAAAATCTAAAAATCGGGAAGACATTACCAGCGAAGGTGTGCTCGAGATACTGGAAAACGGTTTCGGGTTTCTACGCTCGGCGGATGAATCTTATCAACCCGGACCCGACGATATTTATGTATCACCGAATCAAATTAAACGTTTCGATCTACGCACCGGAGATACGATCGCCGGAAAAATTCGGCCGCCCAGAGACGGCGAGCGTTATTTTGCACTGCTGAAGATAGATACGGTCAACTATCAATCCTTAGAGCAAGCTCGAGATAAAGTCCCTTTTGAAAACTTAACGCCTCTGCATGCGGAGGAGCGTCTGCGCCTTGAGTGCGGAAGCGGCAGTTCGGAGGATATTACTGCACGGATGATAGATTTGATTGCCCCGATCGGCAAAGGGCAACGGGGATTGCTGGTTTCTCCACCCAAAGCGGGAAAGACCATCATGCTACAAAACATCGCCCAAAGTATCACTGCAAATTGTCCCGAATGTTATTTGATCGTATTGCTGATAGACGAACGTCCCGAGGAAGTCACCGAGATGCAACGCATGGTGAAAGGTGAGGTTGTCTCCAGCACTTTTGACGAGCCGGCAACACGACATGTACAGGTTGCCGACATGGTCATAGAAAAAGCCAAACGTTTGGTTGAACACAAAAAAGATGTAGTGATACTACTGGACTCAATCACTCGCCTCGCTCGGGCCTACAACACGGTGATGCCGGTCTCGGGACGGGTATTGACGGGTGGTGTCGATGCCAACGCATTAACACGCCCCAAAAGGTTTTTCGGGGCAGCTAGAAATACCGAAGAAGGCGGCAGTCTGACAATACTCGCGACCGCTCTAATCGATACCGGGTCTAAAATGGACGAAGTTATTTATGAAGAGTTCAAAGGCACCGGTAATATGGAAATACACCTGGATCGTCGCATTGCCGAAAAACGCATCTATCCGGCAATCAATGTGAAACGTTCCAGCACCAGACGGGAGGAATTATTGACCGAACCGGACGAGCTACAGAAAATGTGGGTGTTAAGAAAGTTCTTAGATCCTATGGATGATGCGGAAGCAATAGAGTTTATGCTGGCGCGGATGAAAAATACAAAAATCAATTCCGAGTTCTTCGAGGCGATGAGGAGCTAATCAGAACCGCCGTTTGCTGCAATGGCAACAAACGGCGCGACATCGTGCAAAAACTTAGCATGGGTATGTAGGTCGAACAAGCTAGGGCTTGTTCTCATAAGTGCAAGGTGGTGCTAGTTGCACGGAATGGTATTTTAGGGCAGACAAATCAAATTGCCGATTGACCTGCCGGCTCAATCGGCGGCTTTATATTGCCCCTACGACTCGATGGTCAGTGCTTGAAATTACGTATGCCGCTGAACACCATGGCAATGCCGTTTTGGTCTGCCGACACAATCACATCGGAATCTTTTAGGGAGCCGCCGGGCTGCACCACAGCACAAATTCCTATCTCGGCGGCGTATTCAATGCTATCGGCGAAAGGAAAGAAAGCGTCGGATGCTAAAACCGCTTTATCCAGCGATAGTTTTGCCTGCCGTGCTTTGCTCGCCGCTATTTTCATCGCATCTATTCTGCTCATCTGTCCTGCACCTATTCCCAGTGTCTGTAGTTCACTCGCATAGACGATAGCATTTGATTTCACATGTTTTGCAACACGCGCAGCGAAAACCAAGTCGCGTATTTGCTTATCGTTCGCGGCATACTGGCCGGCCACGCTCAAATCCTTTGCCGTGATACGGGAATTATCTTTTTGTTGGACTAGTAGACCACCCGCTACGCTACGCAGGCTATAGTCCGACTTTTTTTGTTCGGGAGGCTTATAAGCCATCAAACGCACGCTCGGTTTTTTAGTTAACACCTGCTTGGCACCGTCACTCACTTCGGGGGCGGCTATCACTTCTACGAATTGTTGTTCTATAATGCAGGTTGCCGTCTGTTCGTCTATTGCGCAATTAAACGCAATGACACCACCGAATGCCGACAGGGGATCGGTCGCGTAAGCTCGCATATAAGCATCGATCGGATCCGAACCGCAAGCAACACCGCACGGGTTAGTGTGCTTGATAATCGCACAAACACATTTTTCCATATCGCTAAAATCGGAGACCAGTGCTACTGCCGAATCTAGATCCAGATAATTGTTATACGATAATTCTTTACCCTGTATTTGTTGGATGCAATGATGCCCTTCACTGATATACAGCGCAGCGCGTTGGTGTGGATTTTCACCGTAGCGCAACGCAATAGCCCGAATATATTCTCCCGAACTACCTGGAAAATCATCATTTATTTCGGCTAAATAGCGGCTAATCGCACTATCGTAAGCGGCGGTATAGCTAAACGCCTTTTCTGCCCAAAGCAACCGTTGTTCGTGCGGGATGCCGCAACTGTTTTGTCTCAACAAAGACATTAACATCGGATAGTCGGCAGGATCTACGATAACCGTAACATCACGGTGGTTTTTGGCTGCAGAACGAATCATCGCCGGGCCACCGATATCGATGTTTTCAATCGCTCGATTTAGCGTGCAATCCTTTCGTCGGATGGTCTGCGCAAAAGGATAAAGATTGACCACCACTAGATCTATAGCTTCTATGTGGTGGTTTTGCATCACGATATCGTCCGAACCACGCCGACCCAGCAATGCCCCGTGCACCTTCGGATGTAGTGTCTTGACACGTCCATCCATAATTTCCGGGAACCCCGTGTAATCGGAGATTTCGGTAATTTTAATTCCTGCATCGTGTAGTTTGCGCGCAGTGCCGGAGGTAGATAGAATCTCTATATCTAAAGCAACTAGTGTTTCGGCGAGTTTAACGATGTCGGTTTTATCCGACACACTTAACAACGCGCGTTTTACTGTGTTTTTTTCCTGATTGGAATCGGGCATCGCGAATAGATTAAAAGACGCAATTATACACTAATGCGTGCATCCGCGAATCCAAGGCTTAGAAAAACTTAGGCAAATTGAGTGTTAATAAATGCCTGCTAGCGAGACAAAAGTTTTGGCAAATTCGCCAAATTCATCTTCTTGTTTTGATCCTTTGCGCCAAGCTATACCTATTTCGCGATAGGCATGTGCAGGCATGTCAAGCGTTTTGATAGTGGTATGCTCAAGCATTTTTGCTTTTATCGCCATTTCCGGGATAAAAGTGATGCCTAAATCGCCCTGCACCATTTGTATTAAAGTGTGTATGCTGCTCACCGCATAAGGACTTACTTTGTCTGCATTTTTAACATCGCATGCCGACAATGCATGATTTCTAAGACAATGACCATCTTTGAGAAGTAAGATGCTACCATCCGGCAAAAGCTCTTCTTTATATTTAGCAGAAAACAAGAACTGAGAGTTTTTATTGTGTGCCACCTTAAAATGATCCTTGAATAAAACTAGGGTTTCCGCGCCTTTTAAGTCAAAGGGTAATGCCAAGATCAATAAATCAAGGTAGCCGTTTAATAACGCGCGGTGAAGATTGACGGTTAAATCTTCGTGGATCGAGATGCTCATTTCAGGATATTTCGCTTTTATCAAAGGCAATACTGCCGGCAATATGAAGGGTGCTATCGTCGGGATAATACCTAAGCGTAGATGGCTGGTGAAGATTGTTGCGTTGTCATTGGCAATTTCTTTTAGTATTTCTACTTCCTGCAAAATTAGATTGGCTTGATCTACAACTTTTTGGCCTAATAACGTAAACACAACTTGTTTGTTGGTTCTATCAATTAGATCTACCCCCAGCACTACCTCTAAATTGTTGACCGCAATGCTAAAAGCGGCCTGACTGACCGCACAGTGGTCGGCTGCCTTATTAAAGTGGAGGTATTGATTCAAAGCACAAAGATAGCTTAATTGACGCAATGTTGGCTGCTTGGCTTTACTCATTGTTTACAAATAAAATATATTGATGACTTTTTATCAATATATTTTATTTATAATTTCCCGGTTGTCAACCTAATGTCGAATATGCCGATGACACAGATAAAAACCCTTGCAGAATTATTTATTTAGGGCATAATAGCGACTTTAGCCACATTTCGCTACATTAATTAAAAAACTATTTATAAGGATTAAAACATGCCAGGACGTAACTTTTTATTTGTTCCAGGACCGACAAATATCCCGCAATCTATACAGAACGCAATGAATATCGCGCAGCAGGATCATCGGCGACCTGATTTTGCACAATTAACAAAACCTCTGTTTAAGGGTTTGAACGAGGTATTCAAAACTAAGACCGGACGCTCTTTTATCTTCCCTGCTACCGGCACGGCAGGTTGGGAAATCGCACTGAGCAATACGCTGTCGCCGGGCGACAAGGTATTGACTTCGCGTTTCGGGCAATTTAGTCACCTATGGTGGGATCTTGCGGTGCGTATCGGACTAGACGTAGAAACCATAGACGTGCCGTGGGGCGAAGGTGTGCCGATTGAGAAATTCCAACGGCGTTTAGAGAAAGACACCCGGCATGAAATCAAAGCGGTGCTTACATGTCATAACGAAACTGCCACCGGAGTTACTTCGGATATCGCTGGCTTACGTAAAGCGATGAATAAAGTAAATCATCCGGCGATGCTGTTCGTAGACGGTGTTAGCTCTATCGCAAGTATAGATTTTCGCATGGACGATTGGGGTATCGATGTTGCCGTAAGCGGCTCGCAAAAAGGGTTTATGTTGCCAGCCGGCATGGCTTTGGTATGCTTTAGCAGGAAAGCGTTGCGAGCAAGGAACACGGCAAAATGTGCCCGCTGCTTTTTAGATATACAAGACCACATCAATGCAAACGGCGACGGATTCTTCCCGTATACACCATCGGTGCCGATGCTATACGGATTGAGGGAATCGTTGAGATTGATATCCGAGGAAGGCTTGAGCCAGATATTCAAGCGGCATCATCGGCTCGCCGAAGGTGTGCGCGCTGCGGTCAAGGCATGGGGTCTAAAACCTGTCGCCAAGCTACCTAAATGGTACTCGGACACCGTGACGGCAATCTACACACCGCCACGTTACGATGCTCGCGATGTGATAGAAATTGCCTACTACCGCTACAACATTTCCTTAGGTGCCGGGTTGTCGGTGCTTGCTGGAAAAGCCTTCCGTATCGGACATTTGGGTGATCACAACGAAACCTCTATTTTAGGCGTCATTGCCGGCGTTGAAATGGCATTGCGCGATGCCGGTGTGCCGATTACCGCAGGCAAAGGCGTAGGCGCGGCGATCGAACACTTCCGCCGTACCGCCCCACCCCTCAAAGTAAAATTAACGACCACGAAACTTAAAAAGAGTCCCGCAAAAAGCAAAAAGAAGAAAGGCGGTTCGGGCATCGTCCGTCGTTAAGGTCGGTCATGAGTCATACACGTTTTGAGCCGGTTTGTCAGCGAGTTCAGCGCAGTGAGCTTGCGGTGCCGGGCTCCAATCCTAAAATGATAGAGAAAGCCCTGCACTGTGATGCCGATTATGTATTTCTGGATTTAGAAGACGCGGTCGCTCCCGGCGACAAATTGCAAGCGCGCAAGAATGTTATAGAAGCCCTCAACAGCCTAGATTGGAAAGGTGCCGGCAAAACCATCTCGGTACGCATCAACGGACTGGATACACATTATATGTATCGCGATGTCGTCGATGTAGTAGAACAAGCCGGTTCCAAACTGGATACGATACTGGTGCCTAAGGTGGGCGTGCCCGGCGACCTCTATACAGTAGATGTTTTATTAACACAGATGGAAGAAGCAAAAGGTATTAAACACCGAATCGGGCTGGAGGCCTTGATTGAAACCGCACTCGGGATGGCATGTGTCGAGCAGATTGCATCGTCGTCGAGCAAACGCCTTGAAGCGATGCATTTCGGAGTAGCCGATTATGCGGCGAGCAATAGAGCACGCACCGTCAATATCGGCGGGCTGAATCCGGACTACCCGGGCGATCAATGGCACGCCGCAATTACGCGCATGACGGTTGCTTGCCGAGCGTACGGGTTGCGTCCCATAGACGGACCTTTCGGAGACTTCAAAGACCCCGACGGCTATATTTTGGCTGCAAAACGCGCCGCGGCACTGGGCGTAGAAGGCAAGTGGGCGATACACCCCTCACAGATAGCATTGGCAAATCAGGTTTTCTCGCCACCCGATACCGAAGTAGACAAAGCACGGCGCATACTCGAAGAATTAGACAAGGCTGCCGCCGAGGGGCGTGGGGCGGCGTCCCTAGACGGAAAAATGATTGACGCAGCTTCTGCGCGCATGGCGGAAAATATCGTCGGTATTGCGGAAGCGATTGCGAATAAGCAAAGCAAATCCTAAAAACTCATAGGAGGAGATCACAATGAACCTTCACGAATATCAGGCAAAAGCACTTTTGCAAAAAAACGGTATTAAAATTGCTGCCGCAAGACTCGCCTATAGCCCTGCTCAGGCGGTTGCCGGCTATAGAGAGATCGGAACCCCGACTTGTGCGGTTAAAGCCCAAATCCATTCCGGAGCGCGCGGCAAAGCCGGAGGCATCAAAGTCTGTTACAGCGAAGAGGAAATACGCAAGTTCGTCAACAACATTTTGGGAACCTATTTGGTCACCCATCAGACCGGCCCGCAAGGGAAAACCGTCGAGAAAATCTATATAGAGGCGGGAACCGATATCGGTCGCGAACTTTATCTGGCTTTCGTGCTGGATCGTGCAACCGAACGTATCGTTGCGATCGCCTCGGCAGTCGGCGGCATGGACATAGAAGAACTTGCCGAAAGCCAACCCGAGACGATTATTCGCTCACCTATTGATCCGGCAATCGGCATGCAGCCTTTTCAAGCGCGTGAATTGGCATTCGCGCTTGATATCCCTAAGCCGCTACTCAAAGAAGCAATTAAATTATTCATCAACTGCTATAAAACCTTCGTGCAGAGCGATGCCAATCTGTTGGAAATCAATCCGCTGGTCGTCACTCAATCGGAAGACAAATTGGTGCCGGTGGATGCCAAACTCGCGGTTGACGACAATGCTTTATACAAACACCCGGAAATTTCTCAAATGCGCGATAAATCGCAGGAAGACCCCCGCGAAACCAATGCCTCGGAACACGATCTGAGCTATGTCGGATTGGAGGGAAACATCGGCTGCATGATCAACGGCGCAGGACTTGCGATGGCAACGATGGATATGATCAAATACGCCGGCGGCGAGCCGGCAAACTTTTTAGACATCGGCGGCGGTGCCTCGCCGGAGCGAGTTGCTAAAGCATTCGAGTTGGTTTTAGAAGATAAAAATGTCAAGTCTATGCTGGTCAATATCTACGCCGGCATCAATCGCTGCGATTGGATTGCCGAAGGCTTGATTAAAGCAATCAAATCCATAGAACTCAACGTGCCTTTGGTGGTGCGTTTGTCGGGAACCAATGTGGAGCAAGGTCAACAAATGCTCAAAGAAAGCGGTTTGCCGGTTATCTCTGCGTATACTCTGGGTGAGGCGGCGGAGAAAGCGGTTGCTGCAACAAAATCATAAGGAAACATCATGGCAATACTACTAGACGAAAAAACCAAAGTTATAGTGCAGGGAATTACCGGCAAGATCGGTAGTTTTCATACTAAAGAGATGGTTGCCTACGGCACCAATGTCGTCGGCGGTGTCACCCCCGGCAAGGGAAGTACTACATACCTCGACTTGCCGGTCTTCGATACCGTCAAGCAAGCGGTAGAACAAACCGGTGCCGAGGCGAGTGTTTTATTCGTTCCCGCTGCCGCCGCTGCCGATTCTCTGATGGAAGCCACCGACGGTGGCATCAAATATGCCGTTGCCATTACCGACGGGATACCCGCTTTGGATATGATGCGCGTTAAGCGTTTTATGCGCCGTTATAAAGAAACCAAAAAAATGATTCTCACCGGACCGAATTGTGCAGGAACGATTAGCCCGGGCAAAGCAATGATGGGGATTATGCCCGGACACATTTATATGCCCGGCGATGTCGGTGTGGTTGCACGCTCGGGTACACTCGGCTATGAAGCCGCCTCACAAATGAAAGCGGTAAACATCGGTATCACGACCAGCGTCGGCATCGGCGGCGATCCGATTAACGGTAGTTCGCATCGCGACATACTGGAAATGTTTGAAGCCGATCCCGAGACCAAGGCGGTGATGATGATCGGTGAAATCGGCGGACCCCAAGAAGCGGAAGCGGCGGAGTTTATCAAATCGGAAATGAGCAAACCGGTGGTCGCTTATATCGCCGGAATGACCGCACCCAAAGGACGACGGATGGGACACGCCGGTGCAATCGTTTCCGGCAAAGGAGAAAGTGCCGACGAGAAAGTCGAAATCTTGCAAGAAGCCGGCGTGGCAATCGCGCCGAATCCATCCGAGCTCGGTTCTACGATGGCCGAGGTTATGAAAAAGCTATAAACAAAGGAAAGATTGATGAGTAAAACCGTAGTCGTAACCCGACGTTGGCCGGAAGTTGTGGAACAAGAACTTAAAACGATGTGCGACGATGTGCATCTAAACGAAGATGACC
Organism: uncultured candidatus Poriferisulfidus sp.; assembly: GCA_965215125.1. Classification (GTDB taxonomy): domain Bacteria; phylum Pseudomonadota; class Gammaproteobacteria; order Poriferisulfidales; family Oxydemutatoraceae; genus SP5GCR1. Next base: position 1,110,806 of record OZ244052.1, read on the forward strand.
GTCCCATGTCCAAAGACGAGCTCAAAGCGGCACTGGCAAACGCGGAGTGTGTGTTGCCGACGGTGACCGATCCCATTGATGCCGAAGTACTCGGCATTGATAATATGGCGTGCCGTTTTCTTGGCAATTTCGGCGTCGGCTTTAATCACATAGATTTAGAAGCTGCTAAAAAAGCGAATGTCGCAGTTAGCAATACTCCCGAAGTGCTGACCGATTGTACTGCCGATATCGCAATGGTCTTGATGTTGATGGTTGCCCGCCGTACCGGAGAGGGCGAACGGCACCTGCGTACCGGTGCGTGGAGCGGGTGGCGTCCGACCCACATGATGGGGACGAAGGTGACCGGCAAAACTCTAGGATTGGTCGGCTTCGGGCGGATTGCCCAAGCAGTGGCTCAAAGGGCACACCACGGTTTCGGAATGAAGATAACTTTCAGCGACCCGGCCATGGACCGCATTCCGCAGCAAGCCATCGATGCCGTTTCGGCAATCCCGTGCGATTCCCTTGAAGAATTGATGTCTAGTGCGGACTTTATCTCACTGCATTGCCCGGGCGGTAAAGCAACCTATCATTTAATAAACACCGAGCGACTTTCTTTGATGAAACCGTCGGCTTTTATTATCAACACCGCACGAGGCGATGTAATAGATAATCAGGCACTAATCGCGGCGCTGAAAGAAAAAACCATTGCCGGTGCAGGCTTAGATGTCTACGAAGGAGAGCCCGAACTAGACCCCGGATTTTTGGGCTTGGAAAATATCGTGTTGCTTCCTCATCTGGGAAGTGCTTCTCTGGAGACTCGCATCGCAATGGGTCGCCGTGTACTGCAAAACCTAAAAGCCTATCTGGCAGGAGAGCCTTTACCCGACAAAGTGGTTTGATCGAGACGCGTAGATGAAGTTATCTGCGCTTAGCAGACAAAGCATGCTATGGTGGCGTTTTATCAAGTTAAGTGTTCTAGCCATATGGATGATTTTAGTTGTCACTCTAAAAATTCAAGGCAATAGAACAAAAATAGCACGTATTCTGCATAGATTTTCATTGTTTGCTCGTCTATTCCGTCGTCAATTCTTAAACAAAGATTTTCTTGATCGTAAATGCATAATCGTGAATTATGAAGATTATCGTCCTGTAGGTTCGTCTTTAGATGGACTCGTTGCTTTTGCATGGATCTGTGAAAAAATGAAAATTAATGTAAGGATCAAAAAACCCACCAACATGATATGGAGACATTTTGAAAACGATAATCCAATCAATATAACAGACGAATTAAAGCATAAATTGCAGTCTTCCGAGCAAAAGAAATTTTTCGAAAACAAAATTGCGTATTTTGGGATTTTTTTCATTTCTTCGGTGTACGGGCATAAAATACTATCGAAACTTGCGATAAACAGACATCTTAAAAAATGTGCCGACCAATGGGTTGACGATAATATCAAAGGGGATTGGGTTGCCGTCCATTACCGTGGCACAGACACTACAAAAAGAAAATGTCGGTACAGATATAGAATATCTCTTGACCCGTATATTGTTTATCTAAAAGGGGTGATAGGTGATGAATACAGTATTTTCGCATGTTCGGATCAGGCACAGTTTATTGATAAAATGCACTTGGCTTTTCCGGGCAGAGTGTTTTCAAGAGATATTGAACGCTCTCATAATGAACTTCCCATACATAAACACGATATTCTCTCGAGACTGAGAGACAAAACTGATAATTTTGACCAAGAGAAAGATGCGCTGATAGATCTTTTGATTTTAACAAAAAGCGAACTTATATATACTACAGGTTCCGGATTTGTAGACGTTACGCGATATTTCAATCCACGAATTAAAATTATATCGCTAGACCAAAGAAAAATAGGACGAGGTAGAAATAATGTGCCTATCCCTAGAAAGGATTTATTTAATAGGCTTTGTAGACCTTGACTTGCTTCAAAAAAACGATAGAGAAACTACATCCTTGTAATTCCTCTATCATCTCATCATGAAAAAGTTCTGCTATTAGTAGTTATAGCCTCTTTCGTCGTATTGCTTGACATCCAAGCCTTCAACTTCTTCGTCTTCGTCGACGCGTAGACCAACCAGAGCTTGGACGATCTTAAGAATCACGAAGCTTGCGATTACAGTCCAAACGATAACTGCAACAACTCCCATTATCTGTATCATAACCTGTTCACTGATGGTAACACCATCGGCTAAACCGGCACCGCCGTATTGGCTGGCGACGAATACACCCGTCAATATGGTGCCCAAAGCACCTCCGACACCGTGTACCGGGAACACATCCAAGGAGTCGTCTATCTTCAAGACTCGCTTGATGATCTGGGTTGCGGTATAGCAGATAGCACCGGCTAAGATGCCGATAATCAAAGCAGCCATAGGACCGACGAAACCCGAAGCCGGTGTGATTGTGCCTAAACCTGCAACCATACCGGTTACGATACCTAGGACACTGGGCTTGCCGTGCTTAATCCATTCAACCGTTGCCCAAGTCAAGGAGGCTGCTGCCGCACTGATATGTGTGACCAGCATCGCCATGCCGGCGTCGTTGCCTGCGGCAAGCGCACTACCGCCATTAAAGCCGAACCAGCCAACCCACAGCATGCTAGCACCCGCTACCGTCAAAACTAAGTTATGCGGAGGCATCGGCGTAGTAGGAAACCCGGTGCGAGATTTCATAACGATCGCTGCAACCAACGCACCGACACCGGCGGTGATATGCACCACAGTGCCACCGGCAAAATCAAGCAAGCCGGCTTCTCCCAGCCAGCCACCGCCCCAGACCCAGTGACATACCGGGAAATAGACAGCTGTCACCCAAAGCAGGCTGAACAATAGCATTGCCGAGAACTTCATGCGCTCGGCAAAACCGCCGACAATGAGTGCCACCGTGATAATCGCAAAGGTGAGCTGAAACATGACGAATACCGTCTCCGGTATCGTGCCGGACATGGCATCGCGACCAATTCCCATCAATCCCATAGCACTCAATCCGCCGAGCCAGCTATTCATGCCGCCCCCGTCGCTGAAAGCGAGACTATAGCCGTATATCAGCCACACAATCGAAACGAGGCAAGTGATTGAAAAACACTGCATTAAGACCGATAACACATTTTTAGACCTGACTAATCCGGCATAAAAAAGTGATAGTCCGGGTATGGTCATTAACAAAACCAAAGCGGTTGACGTGAGTATCCATGCGGTATCTCCGCCATCCAATCCGTCTTGCGCATAAGCCGGTATTGACAGGCATGCTGAAACCAGCAATGCCTTACATAGGTAAGTAAAAATATTAAACTGTTTCATCACCTGTTTCTCCTGTACGAATTCTGATGGATTGTTCTAGATTTAAGACAAATATCTTGCCGTCGCCGATTTTGCCGGTGCAAGCGGTCTCTTTAATGGCATTAATCACTTGCTCTGCCTGCGCATCGGTTGTTGCAATCTCAAGTTTTAACTTGGGCAAGAAATCAATTACATATTCCGCGCCCCGATAAAACTCGGTATGCCCTTTTTGACGTCCAAAGCCTTTGACTTCAGAGACCGTCATTCCCTTAACACCAATGTTAGAAAGTGCGTCTCTGACCTCGTCCAGCTTGAACGGTTGTATAACACTAATTATGTATTTCATTTGAAACTCCAGTTAATTTATCAATGGGAGGAATTATAACATAAATTATAATAATTACAATTATAAATATAGAACCGCCGGTTGAGCCAGTAGGTCAACCGGCGTAACCCTGTGCAGAACCTTTGTAACCACTTCGTCAGGCTTCGCCTGCTACCCTAGATAATATGGATGACCAGCTTTGCTGAAAGGTGGTTAAACTTTCATTTTAGTTCCCCTCTTAAGAGGGGTTTAATCCACTACTAAACAAAGGAGGTCATCCATGACTAGTATACTGTATGTTGGCATTGATGTTGATGATAAGAGTTTCACTGCCACAGCCATTTCTAAACACAATAATTATCATTCCATTAAAACGCGTCCGGACTTTGCATCACTGCATAAGGCAATCACCAAAGTCGCTTTGCCGTATAAACAGATTAGGGTCTGTTATGAAGCAAGCTATTTAGGCTTTTCGTTAAAGCGACAATTTGATGCGGTGGGCATTCACTGCGATGTGATTGCGCCGTCGCTGATCCCGGTGCGTCCCTCGGATCGCATCAAGACTGATCGTTTAGATAGCGTTAAGCTGGCTGAATACTACCGACAAGGTATGTTGAAAATCGTCCACGATATTGATACTGAGAGCGAAGGTCACCGACAACTCATTCGTGGACGCCAACAAGTGGTCAACACCTGCAAGATCTATAAACTGCAGATTTTGTCGTCGTGCCGTTATCGCGGGATTAGTTATCGCACCAGTATGCAGGCCAAGAGCTATTGGACGAAGCAACACATAGCATTCTTAAAGCGGTTGCTAGGCGACGACAGTTTAGATAAGTATTTCCGCCTCGATTTAGAGAACAAGTTATATCTATTGGAGACGCAACAAGGGGTTATCAGACGCCATGAGAACGATATACATCAGTTAGCGATATCCGAGCCGTATCGTCGGGCGGTCGGCTATTTATGTTGTATCAGAGGCATTGCCGAGTTGATTGCGATGACGCTGATTGTTGAGATTGGCGACATCGGTCGGTTTGTCAAGGTGCGTCATCTGGCCGGTTATGCCGGCTTGAGTATCAGTGAGTATAGTTCCGGTGGCAAGAGTCGCAAAGGGGGTATTACCGGGATGGGCAACAAATGCATCCGCACGGCGTGCGTGGAAGCCTGCCACCCTAATTCCGCAATAGACCACCTGCAAAAGTCCGTAATCTCTTATGTTGCAACACTCTCATGCATATTCCCAATTCACCCATTAGGTGAAACATAATTATTACTAATTTTTTACATAAAACTCTGTACAACGCCTTATTTTTTTGTTACTATTTACCAATTAATAACTTCGGAGGTATTATGTCAAAACAAAAAAATCAGCACAATCAATCATCGTATACGCTAGCTACCACCCACCAGAAATTGACCTCTCGTTGTGGTTTGTTGGCATTGATTAAAGTGCTCAAAGCACTACAACTTAAGCCACAAGCAGACACTGTGTTTGCGGCACCGGGTAGCAATCGTGGCTACCGCAATGGCGACATTCTAACGAGCTTCATCTTGATGCTCAACGAGGGTGCGAGATGCCTTGAGGATGTCTGCCATTTACACACCGAAAGGGTGTTGCTTAAGCTGGGAGGTATTAACAAGATACCGGGAGCAGACACTTTGGCGAGGTGGTTGAAACGCCATGGTCAAGCCGGTGCCGGTTTAGTTCACCAGCTCAATCGCACGGTGATTGCCAAGACCCTGAAGTTGTGGAAAGTAAAGCATGTGACTTTGGATATTGATGCGACTACTATTTTGACCGAGAAAGTCGGTGCTAAATGGACGCGTTTTAAGGAGCGTGGTTTCATGCTAATGGTCGGCACGCTAGCTGAAGTGGGTCAAGTCATCGCCGTTGAGTTGCGCCACGGCAATGTCTCCCCGAACTTTGATAATATCGGTTTCATCAAGACCTGCCAAGCACAGTTGCCGAGTGGCGTAATACTCAAGCGGGTGCGTATCGACTCGGCAGGGTATCAACAAGCAATCATTGAATATCTAGTAGCTCAAGGAATAGAGTTTGTTATTCGTGCGCCGATGTACCCGTCAATAGCGCAAGCGATTGCTGGTCTGTCGGGAAGCAGACTGGCGACCATTGCGATTAAGCGACGGCAGTTTATCACCCCACGACTATGTGGCTCGCTGCACTTATCAGATGTATCGCAGCAACCTCGTATTTACGCTAGTCATTCAACGCCGCCTCAAGAGCGAAGCCGCCCGACAGTCTAACCAACCGGAGTTGTCGGGACTGTCTGAACAGCTGCGCTATCAACCCGACAAGTATGACTATCGTGTGATTGCGACTAACATCAACGGGCTAGACGATGCACAGATTGTACATGAGTATAATCAACGCGGTGAGCATTCCGAAAACCGCATTAAAGAACTCAAATCGGATTTTGTTGCCGGTCGTTTGCCGTGTAGTGATTTTGCTGCCAATGCTCTGTGTACAATGCCAGATACATATTGGACTCTTTAGAACCTAATCTTTCCACTAGGAAAAGTACTTTTCCTAGTGGAAAGATACCTCTTAAATCAAAGTAGCCGACATGCAAAACCAGCACATCGGCTACCGCATTACAGGTTTTTATAAAATAGCCTCTTTTTCCAACAAAACGGAGGCTATGATGGCAACAGATGCCAAACAAAAACTTAATGCACTAGAATTTTGGAACAAACACGGCTTAAACGCAACCCAAGACTTTGTCGGGGTGAGCCGTTCCACCCTATACCGCTGGAAAAAGTGCTTTGACGAGGGCGGTGTATCCGCTTTGCGAGACGCAAGTAAAGCACCTCGGCAGCGTCGTCGCCGTAATTGGTCTACTCACATCAGCGATGAGATTAGGCGACTGCGACACAGCTATCCGAATATGGGTGCGCCGAAGATTTACTACTTCTTAAAGCCGTGGTGTGATGCACGGGAACTGCAGTGTCCGAAGCCTCGCACCATTGCTCGGTTGATTGCCGATGCATCGGACAACATGCGTTGTTCGCCCTCTAAGAAAACACACAAACGCAAGGTTTCTCAACCACGCAACCGTCTCGGCAAAGATGCCAAAGCGCAATTTCCCGGACACTGCGTGGCTATGGATACCATCCATTATTTCGTTGATCGGACACGCTATTATCTGTTCACTGCGATTGACCACTACAGCCGTTTCGCCGTTGCCGTCGCCTGCCGACGTGCCCACAGTAAAAATGCTGCGACATTCGCAAGATTGGTGGACACGGTATTCCCCGGCAACCTCTCTCAAGTACTGACCGACAACGGCAGCGAGTTTGCCGGCGACTTCGAGGCTTATCTACAACAACACAACATTAAACACTGTTATACTTATCCTCGTTGCCCGAAAATGAATGCCGTAGACGAGAGATTTAACCGCACCATTCAGGAGGAGTTTGTAACACATCATGAGGATATTTTAGTGACCGATTTAGCACAATTTAACGATGTATTATTTGAATATCTCGGGCGGTATAACTTCAGGAGACCGCACCAAAGTCTAGCCTATAAAACACCGGCACAACAGCTCGCTTCCTTTTGCCCCCATTTGTCCAATATGTCATGGCATCGTACACTCTGTATGTTTGTGTGTGTGCTTTAGCCTACAATGTGTTCGCACTGATGCGTGCCGGCTTAGCTAAACAGTTTCGTTCCTCTAGAGCCCCGACGCTCAGGGTCCGCCTGTTTGGTTTAGCGGCGAAGATTGTACGACAGGGTCGGCAATGGAAGCTCAAACTACACGAAGTGCATCGTAGTTTATTGAGTGGAGTTTTCTCAGACCTTGATGAGACTATCGGCAAGCTATTGCCGGATATGCGATACCCCTTGCTACATTAACTAGCCACCTTATCTCTTCATTACTCATAAGGCATCAATCAAAGTAGATGCCATGCCCCAGCATACCCTAATACTAGAGATTAGAGTACTTTGATGCTTCATTTAGCTCTCAATAGGAGTTTATCTCCCGTCACCGAGCAATGATGTGGCATTCAGTTTCGGGTTCAGGCGATTGCCCTGATAATTTAGCAGTAAATTATCCATCACATGCAATTTTCATGCTCTATTGAGAAATTAGGGTGCCAGTTGGCGGGTAGACGCTATAGCGTGAATAAGGCATTGCGTGCCCGACGCACCGACCAAGACCTAGTGGCTATAGAGATAGGCGACCGTTGCATGAAGCGTTTGTATAAGAAGTATCAGGCGATGTATCATGCCAACAAACCATTCAACAAGACTAAGGTGGCGTGTGCCAGAGAGCTACTTGGTTTTGTGTGGGAAGCCTTGCGTGTTGCCCAGGCCGCTGAAAACGCATTGCACGCCGCACCGGTGGTTGAGTAAGCTCGTTAAGCAAGAGGCTGCCAGATAGAGTTCTGAGAGACCGAGGGAGTTGAAGCTAAAGTCAATGACAAGTTCCGAACTTAGATGCCGTCCTAGAGTATCTGCCCATAGAAAACTGCCAGGCGTGATGCGTGGCAAGGCAACTGACCGTAGATTAAGGGGCACAGTTCATCCAATTAACTTATCATGTGGTAATGCGAAAGCAAAGTACACGAATATGAGGTTGATAATACCGAACGACTCATTAGTTGAGTACTTTAGCGGTGCTTCGCTCTGTCTCTCTTCGGCACAGCATGATGCCGTTAACAAGGAGATAAAGCAGGTGCACGAAAGCCGCCACGACAAGTGGCGCATACATATACATGATGCATGCTTTAAGAGGGGTGGCGCATTGCTATCGCTCGCTCCTTGTTGGCATCATCTGTGCCGTCATTTAGCCCTTGAGTTCTGGTGACTCCTGGGAATGTAGTCTTCGGTAAAAATTTAATCTTGACAAGCTGGTCATCCATATGAGGGCATACGAGTCCGCCCTGCAAGGAGGGGAATAGTCAGGACAAGTTTATGTGCTATAATTTTTCCCTTTATTCCCCAAGCAAGTAATTAATAATGAGTAAATGCGCGTTAATCACCGGTGTCACAGGGCAAGACGGTGCCTACCTTTCCGAGTTTTTATTGGAAAAGGGGTATACCGTTCACGGCATTAAACGGCGAACCTCTTTATTCAATACCGACCGAGTAGATCATTTATACAACAAGTTCCACGAGCACGGTAAAGGATTCAACATGCACCACGGCGATATGACCGACTCCAGTAGCTTGGTTCATATTATAGAAAAGACAAAACCCGACGAAATATACAATATCGCTGCGCAATCTCATGTTGCCGTCTCGTTCGAGGAGCCCGAATACACCGCGAACTCGGATGCTTTGGGTCCGCTGCGCATGCTCGAGGCAATCCGCACCCTAAACATGAATAAAACGGTGCGTTATTACCAAGCCTCCACATCGGAAATGTACGGCCAATCGCCGGAAAGTCCTCAAAACGAGGATACACCGTTTCGCCCCTGCTCGCCCTACGCCGCCGCTAAATTATATGCTTACTGGATTTCGGTTATTTATAGAGAAGCCTACGGGATTTATGCGGTCAACGGCATTTTATTTAATCATGAATCTAAAAAACGGGGTGAGACTTTCGTCACCCGTAAAATAACCCGAGCACTTGCTCGTATTAAAAATAACCTGCAAGACTATCTTGCTTTAGGCAACCTAGACGCACTGCGCGACTGGGGACACGCCCGAGATTATGTCGAGGCGCAATGGCTCATGCTCCAGCAAGACAAACCCAAAGATTATGTAATTGCACTGGGTGAGCAACGCTCGGTGCGGGAATTCGTCGAGGTCGTCGCCGGACGCATGGATATGCAAATAGAATGGCAAGGTTCCGGGGTTGACGAGCAGGGTATAGACACTAAGACCGGAAAACTCGTTGTCAAGGTAGATCCGCGATACTTTCGGCCCTTTGAACTGGAAGCCTTAAAAGGTGATGCCGTCCGTGCGCGCGCCGAACTAGGCTGGCAACCCAAAATCACTTTTGACGAACTCGTAGACGAGATGGTAGAAGAAGATCTGAGGCTCGCAAAGTTTGAAAAACTCTCCCAACAATAACCCTGTAACATCACCGATGATTAACAAAAATAGCACCGTTTATGTTGCCGGGCATACCGGCATGGTGGGTTCGGCAATTGTCAGAGCATTGGAAACACAAGGCTTTAAGCAACCGATTACCATCCCGCACAAACAACTGGATCTGTGCGATTCCTCGGCGGTGCGTCAATTCTTTCAATCAAACCCACTCGATTGTATCGTCGTTGCGGCAGCCCGTGTGGGTGGAATTTATGCAAACAATACCTATCCTGCCGAGTTTATACATCAGAACCTGATGATCGAGATAAATCTTATTCACGAAGCGTGGCAAGCCGGCATACAGAACCTGATCTTTCTGGGAAGTTCGTGCATCTACCCACGCCAGGCCGAACAACCGATGTCGGAGGCGGCATTGCTGTCGGGGCATCTGGAAGCGACTAACGAGCCTTATGCGGTTGCAAAAATCACCGGCATTAAACTATGCGAATCGTACAATCGGCAATACGGAACCGATTATCGCTCTCTGATGCCTCCTAATTTATACGGTCCGGGTGATAATTTTCACCTAAAAAACAGCCATGTCTTGGCAGCGTTGGTGCGCCGCTTTCACGAGGCGGCAGCAAACGACTCGGATAAAATTGAGATTTGGGGAACCGGCAAGGTGAAGCGTGAATTCTTGCACGTTGATGATTTAGCCTCTGCATGTCTGTATATTATGCAAGTAAACAAAGCAAGCTATGACAAGCATATCTCTCCTCAACAATCGCACATCAATATTGGTTCGGGTGAGGAAATTACGATTGCCGATTGCGCCGCTTTAATTGCACAGATAGTCGGCTTCGAGGGCGAGATTGTCTACGACACCTCAAAACCGGACGGCACACCGCGCAAGCTGATGGATGTTTCTTTGATACACCGCTTAGGCTGGCACCATAGTATCAGTCTTGCCGAAGGGTTGCCGTCGTTTTACCGGTGGTTTTTGGACCATCGCGAGCATTTTCGCGGCGAATAAGCTCACTTCTGAACAAACTCAACCGCCACGCGCCACATAATTATGCAATCCATATGAGGGGCAGACTGATATGTCTGCCCGTAACGCGTTGCGCCTGCACAATTTATACATTCATCCATTTTATCCATGGAAACCATAATTGGATGGCGCAAAGCGATTGGATTTGTGCTAGTACTAATTAAGGGCGGACAGATATATTAAACCGCAGCTTATTTGATATAAGATAAACGCTTAGGTAGATGCAGTGCCTAGGAAGTCGGAGGAGACACGCTGCAGGACGGACAAGGCATTAAAGCCTGGTTGCATGAAAAGCACTCCTCCGGCGTTATGACTATAGAGCTCGAAAGGCATCTTGGGACTTTAGATCTCGTATTTATCTGTTTGAGCGGCGTAGTCATACTTTCCTAGACTTTGCTTGCTACCTATTATTTCATTAACTCAACAACCCATATGGAGAACATTATTATGGAAAACAAACAACCCGTCACAATTGGCGTTGATGTCTCTAAAGAGACTTTAGAAACAGCTCTATTATTCACCGATAATAGTTTTGCCGAGCAGCAATTCAGTAATGATGCCAAAGGCATTAAACAACTGTTATCTTGGGCTACCAGCATGGTGCGCAACAGTGTCGCCTCTGCGTTGAGGCAACCGGCGGTTTTGAGCTAGACCTGTGCATGGAAAGCTATGACCAACATCCCATCACGATTGTGCCACCTGTACAGGTCGCGAGCTACCGCAAAACGCTGGGTATGCGTAATAAAACCGATGGCGTTGATGCGCAACTCATCGCACGCTTCGCATTTGCAGTCGGTGATATTCAAGACTGGGAACAGCCTACCGAAGCAGTATTCGCCTTGAGAGATACACTGAAATGGCGCCGGCAATTAACCAAGTCCCATACGCAGTTAAGCAACTGTGCAAAGACGCTGCGCAGTATGCAGCTCAAAAAGAAGGCAGCTGCAGAACTCGCTCACCTCCAGAAGCAAATCCATGAGTGTGACGCCTTACTTTACGAAATCATCGCTGAAGACGAACAACTCACACAGCAGTATCAATTGCTCTGCTCTATTACTGGAATCGGAACTCAAACCGCAGCCACCCTATGTGCAGCTTTTGATGATAATACGTTTCAACACCCAAAGCAACTTGCCGCCTATATCGGCATCACTCCGATGCGCAAGCAATCCGGCAACTACGAGGCGAAGGCGCACATCTCTAAAATTGGCGATGCACACCTGCGCACCGCACTATTTATGGCGGCACTCTCGGCTTGGGTTCATAACCCAATCGTCCGTGCGTTCGCCGACCAGTTAAGCCGGCGGCGTCCGGAGTTAACTAAAAAGCAGGTTATTGTTGCTTGCGCCCATAAACTGACGCGTATCATTTACGGAATACTCAAGCACAAGAAACCGTTTGACCCGAATTATTGTTGCGTATCTGCGTCCTAAATTGATACTCAGAAGAGGAGATAGAAAAAGATAAAAAACGAATAAAATAACTTGACTTTTAATAAGGCATCATGCCAATCCGCCCCTACGGTGCATAAAATACTTTTTCAACAGCCCCAAAGGGAATATACTCAAATCAATAAACCGACATAGCGATCAACGAGCAAGGCCGTGAACAGCAACATGATGTAGACGATGGAAAATCCGAATGTTTCCATCGCTTTATTCGGGGTGCGATTTATCCTCAAAACCAAGCCATAATATATAAACACCCCATTCAGCAGTGTTGCCGAGAATAAATACACCGGTCCCGACAAACCGGTCACATAGGGAAGCATCGTAACCAGTGTCAACAGAATGATATAGAGCAGTATCTGCAGGCGGGTAAAATCTTCACCGTGCGTGACCGGTAGCATCGGTACCCCGGCTGCGGCGTATTCTTTTTTTCTGCACATCGCAAGTGCCCAAAAATGCGGTGGTGTCCAAACAAAAACGATTAGAAATAATAAAAATGCGCCGAAGTCCAACTGCCCGGTGGCAGCCGTCCAACCAAGCATCGGTGGTGTCGCACCGGCAGCACCGCCGATAACGATGTTTTGCGGCGTTGCGTATTTTAAGAAGCGCGTATAGACGACCGCATAGCCGACCAGCGAGAGCAGGGTTAATGCTGCGGTGAGTATGTTGACCCAAAGTACCAATATCAATGTGCCCACGGTGCCGATTACCCCGGCAAAAGTCAATACTTCGCGTGCCGATAGTGCGCCGCTGGGTAGCGGACGATTTCGGGTACGCTGCATCAGTGCGTCTATTCTATGATCGGCAACATGATTGATGGCGGCAGCGGCGGCGGACACCAACGCAATGCCGGTCATCGCCGCAAGCATCGTATTAAACGACAAGGTCAAGGGTGCGGCAATCAACATGCCGACCAACGCAGTGAACAGCATTACCGCAACCACCTTGGGTTTGCATACCTCAAAATAATTTCCGACACGAAGCCGTGTTGCATCGATTTGTAGTGTGGAAAAAGTCATCGTATCTTAGCTTTTGGACTATGATTTTAGCACGCGCAACAAGAGCAATAACGATAAAAGCAACAGTGCGGCGACCGCATTATGCAAGACCGCAACAGCCAACGGCAAAGAAAATACGATATTTGAAATGCCCAGCACTATTTGAACAACCAGCAGGGCTGCAATGCCGAGTGCAACCCGCCGCACCAGTACCGAGCCTTGAGCGAACAGTTTTGCCAAAAAAACTACAAAGAACACCGCTACAATCAATGCACCCAAGCGGTGAGAAAAATGTATTGCGGTGCGTTGCGGGCTATCCAATACACCGTATTCATAGTTTTGTTCGTCAACCAAAAACCGAAACGCCCCGCGATAATCGGCATCGGGTACCCACAAACCCTGACACAACGGAAAATCGATACAGGCGAGTGCCGCATAATTGGAACTTGTCCAGCCGCCGAGCGTAATTTGCATAAGCAACAAAACTAACGCAACTAAGGTGATTTTATAAAAGGTTTTATTGGGAACGGTTGCCTGTTTCGGCTCAAACCATCGGTCTAGGTACAGCCACCACAATAATGAAAGCACCGCAAAGCCTCCCAGTAAATGGGCAACAACGACGAGCGGTTGCAATAACAGCGTGACCGTCCACATGCCTAACAATGCTTGAAAGGTAACCAAGCCGAGCAGAAACAGCATCAAACCTCGGCGCTGCTTGGCTGTGATAAATGCCAACGCGGTTAGCATTAGGATGATTAAACCCAGCCCGCCGGCAAAGTAGCGATGCACCATTTCAATCCATGCCTTATCAACCTCGACACGCCAACCGGGGTAAGCCTGTTCGGCTTTTTCTATCTCGGCAGGTTGTTCGGGAACCCCCAGCAACTGTCCGTAGCACCCCGGCCAATCGGGACAACCCAATCCGGCATCGCTAAGGCGCGTATACGCCCCCAACACGATAACCACCATCGTCAGCACCAATGCGATGCCGACACCTTTTAAGAAATAAGATGTATTCATTAACCGATTTTGGAGGCTTTCAGTAGACGCTTAAAATCCTTGATGATGTCTCGCGAATAAGCATCGGGTAGGTAGAACATGACTAAATTGCCAAAGGGATCTGCAATATAAACTTGGTTTTGCCGAAATTGCGGTGCTTGTGCGCGCACATCTGCGGTATCTTCTATCCGATACACCGAAAGTGCCGGATATTGAAGCAATAATCGGTTTAACTCGGCATCGGGTTGCTGTGCATCGGCAAGCAAATAGACGGTGCGCACGCGGGCGGCATCGCGCCCTAGAACCAATCTCGCCTGGCGCATCTTGAACAAACTCGCTTGACAATGAAGATCACACGCTCGGGTGCCGTGAAACACTAGTAACCAACGACCGTCGAGCAACGGTGCGCCTTTTGCATCGGTTGTTTGATCGTCCTTTATTAAATCAAAATTTTCGGAATCAAGCACCTGTCCGGATGACAACAACTGACCGCGCTCGGTAGAACCGAATTCAAACCAATCTTGCCCGAAATAAAGCACCGACGCAATCAATAAAGGGCCGGCGAATGCCGAAAATATGCCGATTAACTTCAGCCGTGATAATCGCTTATTGTTCATCGCTACGTTTGATGTTGAGCACCAACAGCAAAATCATCGGCACCGCCGCCAGTGCAAACCATTGCACCGCATAAGCCAAATGCTTGTCGGCGGACATGGCAATGAGCGACCATTCTCTTTTATAACCACCCGTTTGTTGTGGAGACAGGCGCACAACCATAGGCAAAAGCGGGGTTCCCAGCAAATCACCGAGTGCCTTGAAATCTAGATATTGAACGATGCGCGGCCAACCAACCTCGCCGATTGTCGCACCACCGAGCGCAAACGGTTCTCCGAACGGCACATAGATCGTGCCGATTATCGTCTCGGGGTCGGTGGTCAGGCGAACATCGGGCAAGTCCTCACGCCGAGCACCCATAGCAACCCAGCCTCGGTCGACCAACACCGTGTTGCCGTCTTCCAACGCCATCGGTGTCAATACATTGAAGCCGACCCGTCCGCCCGAGATCTGGTTGTCCAACAGAAACTGCCGCTCGGCAAGTAATCGCCCGTCGAGCTGTACCTGACGATAACGCCATTCTTCCAAATCGGCAGTTGCCGGAGGCAGTTTATCGATCGCAGGCGCGGCTTGCCTTTGCTGATACTGCGCAATAATCTCCTCCTTTTGATGCATGCGATCAATCTGCCACCGTCCCAAACCGGCAAAAAGTGCGGACAGAAATATAGCCGATAATAGTACCAAAAGCGGTGGAGAAAACTGATAATGACCTAATTTCATGACGAGATAGTATAATATGTGTATAGTAATTACTATATTTGACGCGTTATGTGGGTAAAAATAATTCTTTTATTCTTGTTTGTAGGAATCGTCGTAAGCCTAGGTGCGGCACTCTTTTCCATGATGAGAGACAAGGGGCAAGGTAAAAAAACCGTCAATGCCTTAACTGCGCGGGTGATATTGTCTATCATTGTGTTTTTCTTACTGGTACTGAGCTATGGAATGGGTTGGATACAACCCCACGGCATTGTGCCGATGTGAGTGTGCGGTTAATTTACCGCACGACATCACCCGAGGCTGCCGAAGAATAGCACCGCAATCTAACCGACATGCGTAGGGATGGACCATTCCCCTCCTGTGGAGGGGTGGCAGGCGCAGCCTGACGGGGTGGTTGTGTCGTATCTGCACGCGTGTAGTATCGGTACATTCCCCTCCTGTGGAGGGGTGGCAGGCGTAGCCTGACGGGGTGGTCGCAGCGTATTCTGCACGCGTGTAGTATCGGTACATTCCCCTCCTTCGGAGGGGTGGCAGGCGTAGCCTGACGGGGTGGTTGTGTCGTATCTGCACTATTGTGTACATTCATCCATTTGATCTATGGAAGCCATACATCTGTCCTTACAAATTTTTATATATTCTTTGTCCGTTTCATAGCCAATGAAAAATCGGTTGCTTCTGCCGGCAGCGATCGCCGTGGTGCCACTACCGATAAACGGATCCAAGACAACATCTTTTTTATATGTGAACAACTGTATGAAGCGATAAGGAAGTTCTACGGGAAAGGGGGCTGGATGCCGTACTTTCCTTGCGCTTTCGGCATTGAAGTGCCAAACGCTTTTGGTATATTCAAGGAATTGTTCTTTGGTTATCGTCGGTATCTTTGTAACTTGCGGCGGTTTCGGTCTGTTAAAAGAATTTTTACAAAAGACAAGTATATACTCGTGGGTATCGCGCAATACCGGGTTGGATGGCGACTGCCAGCTACCCCAAGCACACGAAGTCCCGGCCGATGACTGCTTATCCCAGATGATCTCTCCGCGCATCAGAAAACCGGTACTGAGCATCTCCGAAGTAATATATGCACTCAACGGGATATAGGGTTTTCTACCCACATTTGCGATATTGATGCACGCCCTGCCGCCGTCAACCAATACGCGATAAACTTCTTGCCATACACGGCGCAACATTTCCAGATATTCACCGGTCGTTAAATCGTCGTCGTACTCCTTGCCGACATTGTAAGGGGGTGAAGTGACCATCAGGTGGATGCTGTTGTCGGGCAATTCACTCATATTCTCACTTGACTTGTGATAGATCTTGTCTCTCTCTGTGCGTTTAATTATTCGCTCCTTAGCAGGCAGTTTGCCGTTTTCCAACGGTGTGTGTCCAAGATATTTTCTGCTGTTGTAAAAGGCCGAGGCATCGTGCCCGATGCGGCTGCCTACACCAAATTTACTGGTTTTTGTTCTCATCGTATTAATATACCAATTTTGGGAACTCTATATTTAACTTCCATGTTTTCGTGTGATCTTTTAGCATGTCATTGAGAATTATATACTATTCTGTACGGAGTTTTATGATATGTTATTATTCCCACATGGGAAGTTTTGAATATGAAAAAAGCGTCGCAAAAATCTTAATCTATTTGATTCGCAGAAGTGAAAAATAAAAAATTTATCGACAAAATAGCTCTCGGAGACTCGATGAAGCTATTAAAAGAACTAGACGCAAACTCTGTTGATTTAATTATTACATCACCACCTTACTTCGGGTGTCGGGAATATGGCAACGAGACTATCGGCAGAGAGGATAACCCTTTAATTTATGTAGATACCTTCTTAAAATTTACTCCTTTGATAAGGCAAGTACTCTCTCCCACCGGCTCTTTTTATCTAAATATCGGCGACATTTACTTCGGTACAAAAGGCTTTTCTAGGAATACCGGTAAGTATATGCGCGCCACCGATACCCACTATAAGGAACATAAAATTTGTAAGCAAGACGGCAAGGTTCTGCAATATAAACAGCTACTTATGCTTCCGTCTCGGGTGGCGATAGGGATGCAAGAGCAAGGATGGTTACTTCGTAATGATATCATTTGGCACAAACCCAATGCGATTCCTTCTTTCTCAAAAGACAGACGCTTACCTCGCTATGAGCATATTTTCCATTTTGTGAAAAGCCCGAAGTATTTTTTTGATTATGAAAGCGCAAAAGCAATGGACTTTCATCGTGATATTTTTAATCAGAATGTCAAGCCGTTCAAAGAGCATAAAGCGTCATTCCCCGTTGAAATGATCGAAAGATTGATACTCACAACTTCTCAAAAAGGAGATGTTGTATTAGACCCATTTATGGGAAGTGGTACTACGGCAGTGGCTGCTGCAAAACATGATCGGCGTTATATCGGGTTTGAAATCAATCCCGAATATGTTGCCCTCTCGCGAAAAAGGACTAAGCAATGGGTTGGGCTGAAAATTTAACCAATATTGAAGTTGGAATATTTCGAACGATGAACGGCAATGCCAATGAGTTAATCGGCGTTGGGCGTATTATTAAGGCAGGTTTTCCCTGTTCACGAGTGGATGTTACCAATGCTAAATATGATGCGGTGGTTGATTTAGGCGGTCAAAAGAAACTATTGCGGATACAGATAAAAGGCATTCGCAAGGGAGGCACATTTAGTTTCATGGGAGGATTTCGCAGCGGCAAACAATTTGATAAGGATATGGAGAAAAGAGATTATAAGTACACCATTGACGATTGTGATATATTGGTTGGCGTAGATAGCGATAATGGCGACTGCTATATTATTCCTGTACACGATGTCTCTGATTGGGGTAAAGCAAAATCAGTTAGCCTTCTTGATTCTTATAGAGAGAACTGGGATGTTTTTTTAGATATCGCAAAAGAAAAATGAACCTAAAAATCCATAAAAAACCAGTAGTATAGTAAGAATAAAAACGAACTTTTGCCGTTTTGTCGCTAAACCCAATAAACAAAAACAAATAGTCCCAGCCAAACCACATCGACGAAGTGCCAATACCATGCGGCAGCCTCAAAAGCAAAATGCTTTCGCGGTGTGAAATGTCCGGAAATACTGCGGATCAATATGACCAACAAGATGATCGCGCCTAAGGTGACATGCAAGCCATGAAAGCCGGTTAGCATAAAGAAAGTGGAACCATAAATACCCGACTTCAGGGTTAGGTTCAAATCGTTATACGCATGTATATATTCGTATGCCTGAAAGCCGACAAAAAGGAAGCCCAACGCAACGGTCAAGAATAAACCCCAAATCAGTACTTTGCGGTTGTCCGATTTTAAGCCGTGATGCGCCCAGGTGACCGTCGCACCGCTGGTTAGCAAGATCAGGGTGTTCAATGCCGGAATTCCCCACGCCCCTATAGTCTGAAACCCACCACCGATACTCGCCGGTCCGTTCGCCGCCATCGGCCATAGTGCTTCAAATGCCGGCCACAGATAAAAGTTGGTCGCAGCCCCGGTAGCCTCGCCGCCCAACCACGGTAGCGAGAACATCCGCGCATAGAACAGGGCACCGAAAAAAGCTGCGAAAAACATCACCTCGGAGAAAATAAACCATGTCATTCCCCAGCGAAACGAGATATCTACCTGATCGTTATAGGTGCCCGATTCGCTTTCTTTTATCACCGTGCCGAACCAACCGAACAACATGATTAAAAGCATCGCCGCCCCCAACCCCATCAGCGGCAACCCGATAGAACTCTCGTTGAGAAGTGCCGATGTGCCGATGAAAAGGCTCGCCAAAGCAACCGACCCGACAATCGGCCAGTGGCTACCGTGTGGAATATAATACGCTGTTTGTGTGCTCATAAGTGTCTCCCTGTTTTCTGCTTAGGTGTTTGTCTTTGGGTCCTTGGGGCGCGCCGCCTGCTTGCTTACATCAAAAAATGTATAAGAAAGTGAAATTGTCGCCAAGTGTTTAGGCAAATCGGGTGCGATTACAAAACGCACCTCCATATCACGCGTCTCTCCGGCACGCAGTGTCTGCTTATCAAAGCAAAAACATTCTATTTTCTTAAAATACGATGCTGCCGCAACCGGTGAAATACTCGGCACAGCTTGACCGATCATGTCGGTTGCGCTTAAGTTTTTAACCTTGTAATAGGTGCTATAGGCTTTGCCCGGATGCGCCACGAGCTTGCTGACATTCGGTTCAAATTGCCAATTCATCGATTGATTTCTATTGGCAACAAACTCAATCGTGACCTCACGCGAGGCATCGACTGCCATCGGTTTTATCTCTGCCAGCTCGGTGCGCCCAACCTTTCCGTTCAGCCCGGTCAACTCGCAAAAAACATCGTATAGCGGCACCATCAGATAACCGAAACCGAACATCGCAACGGCAACCATTGCGAGCTTCCAGCCGACAACACTATTTTTAGTTTTCTGCTTCATCTATCTAGACGCCACGATGAATGAAAAGCCGATATAAATGGCTACTGCTATCAATGCAAAGGTAATTGCGGTTGGTTTGATATTCGCTCGCTTGCTTCATCTATCTAGACGCCACTATGAAATAAAAACCGATATAAATGGCTACCGCTATCAATGCAAAGGTAATTGCGGTCAGTTTGACATTCGCTCTCTTGGACACCGGCAGGACTATTTGACAACGGGCGGAGTCGTAAACGAGTGGTACGGCGGCGGCGATGCCAGCGTCCATTCAAGCCCTTCGGCACCTTCCCAAACCTCGTTGGTTGCTTTCTTACCGGCACGTATCGTTGCAAGCACGATATATAAGAACAATATCTGCGCCAAACCAAAGCCGAATGCACCGATGCTTGCGAGCATATTGTAATCGGCAAATTGCAAGTTATAGTCGGGTATACGACGGGGCATGCCGGCAAGACCGACGAAGTGCATCGGGAAAAATGTCAAGTTGACAAAAATCGTCGACAACCAAAAATGCCACTTGCCGAGTGTCTCGTTATACATGTGTCCGGTCCATTTCGGCAACCAGTAATAAACCGCTGCCATAATCGCAAAGATCGACCCGGGAACCAGCACATAATGGAAATGTGCAACGACGAAATAAGTGTCGTGATACTGATAATCGGCAGGCGTTATTGCCAGCATCAATCCCGAGAAGCCTCCAATCGTGAACATCACGATAAAGCCTATCGCAAACAGCATCGGCGTCTCGAATGTCATCGCGCCCCGCCACATGGTTGCCACCCAGTTGAAAATTTTCACCCCGGTCGGTATTGCGATAAGCATCGTAGACAGCATAAAGAATAGTTGTCCGGCAAGCGGCATCCCGACGGTGAACATGTGGTGCGCCCAAACGATAAACGACAGAAATGCGATCGATGCCGTCGCATAAACCATTGAATTATAACCGAACAGAGGCTTTCTGGAAAAAGTCGGCAGGATACTCGAGATAACGCCGAACGACGGTAAAATCAAAATGTAAACCTCGGGGTGTCCGAAAAACCAGAATATATGCTGAAACATCACCGGGTCGCCGCCGCCGGCAGCATTAAAGAAGCTGGTGCCGAAGAATTTATCGGTCAGCAACATGGTAACCCCACCAGCCAACACCGGCATCACGGCGATCAATAAGTACGCGGTAATCATCCATGTCCACACAAACAACGGCATTTTCATCAGCGTCATGCCCGGCGCGCGCATATTCAGAATCGTCGCAATTACATTGATTGCACCCATGATCGAAGACATTCCCATAAGGTGTATCGCAAAGATGACTAACGGCAATGCCGCCCCGGTCTGCAAGGTGAGCGGTGGATAGAGCGTCCAGCCGCCGGCCGGTGCGCCCCCCGGCACGAATAGGGTTGCGAGCAACATTGAAAACGCAAACGGCAAAATCCAAAAACTCCAGTTATTCAGCCTCGGCAGTGCCATATCGGTGCCGCCGACCATCATCGGAATCAGCCAGTTCGCCAAGCCGGTGAACGCCGGCATCACAACACCGAAAATCATGACCAGTGCGTGCATCGTAGTCATAGAATTAAAAAATTGTGGGTCTACGACTTGCAAGCCCGGTTCGAATAATTCGGCGCGTATAATCATTGCCATTGCGCCGCCGATGAAAAACATAATCATCGCAAACCACAAATACAAAGTACCTATGTCTTTGTGGTTTGTCGTAAAAAGCCAGCGTTTGATGCCCGAGTCGGGTTCGGCGTGGTGGTGGGCGTCGGCTGTTAATGTACTCATATCTATAAACTCCTGTTTTACTATAGTTGGCTTATCGCTGTGCGGTCTGTTGCGGCACAGCAGTCTGTTCCTGTATCCATTGTCGGTATTGATCTTCGTCTACCGCTCGCACGACAATCGGCATAAACGCGTGATCGCGCCCGCATAACTCTGCGCATTGACCGCGATACACGCCGGGCTTTTCTATTTTAGCCCAAGATTCATTGATGAAACCGGGGATGGCATCTTTCTTAACGGCAAGGTCGGGCACCCACCAAGCGTGCAGAACATCGTTTGAGGTAATCAAGAAACGTACTTTTTTACCTACCGGTAATACGAGCTCGTTGTTCACTTCGAGCAGATAATTTTCTCCCTTATCCTGCATGTTATAAACCTGCTCGCGCGGGGTTGCAAGTTTGCTATAGAAAGCCAAGTTCTCGTCCAAATAATCGTAGTGCCACATCCACTGATAACCGGTAATTTTAACCGTCAAATCGGCTGCCGAAGTATCCTCCATTTCTATCAGGACTTTTGTTGCCGGAATTGCCATCCCGATGAGTATCGCCAACGGCACCAAAGTCCATATAATCTCTGCGGTGGTGCTCTCGTGGAATTGTGCTGCCTTATGTCCTGCCGACTTGCGGTGTTTGATCATCGAAATAATCATCACACCGAATACGACAACCCCGATGGCAACACAGATCCAAAAAATCAGCATGTGCAAATCAAAGACTTTGGAACTGATGTCGGTTACGCCGACGGGCATGTTATACGGCTGTAATTGAGCCACGGCACTCGCCGGCAACATTGCCCAGCAAGCGATTAGGGATATTGTGATTACTTTCTGTATCATTTAGAGTCCTCTCTATGGTCTGTTCTGAATTGATTGATTGATTGCGCTTGCCAGTTTAACTTTTTCACGGTCATCCAAGAATGACCCTATTTCAACTTTTTCTCTATTTCCTTCCAACCATAATTGTCGTCTTTGTGTTATCGTCTTCGGCGAAAGAACGGTTGCGCGCGTCCATGCTTTAGGAAAGCTACGACTTGATTGCTTTCGGTTTTGTTGGCGAACATCGAGTGAAACCTCTTTATCGGATACGGTGATCGTCTCAACGCGAGAGAGTTTGTTTATGCACCAATATAATCCGAGTCCCAAAGCCAACATTTCAATGCCGGCAAAAGGAATAATCAACCACAATCCTTGCCAAGCAAAAGCGAACGCAATCGCAAAAGAAATGCAAAGCAATGTCAAGAAAAATATTTGATTGCCGCGCTTTGATAAAGATTGGTTTTGATAAATAGTAAATCTAGCCACCTAACTCTCTATATATTAAATGGCGATTATAACATGCGCGACATGTTTTTCGGTTTGACTTTGATACAAGACAACAGACACCATAAAGTTTTATACTCTTTGAGATATGACGTGTCCGGATACACAATCTCGCTTTGTGAGATAGATGGCTCGTCACCAAAGTGCTCCGACACCGGTTTGTGCTTTAAGCCGATGATATAAACAAGCACTTACAGGACTCTCTAAAAGACCTTTCTCTTTTTATATATTTTAGCAAATTATTTCGTCTATCTAACGCTATTTACTTCTAAAATCTTTTATGTTCGTTGAAATTCATATTATTTTATTCTCGTATAAATTCCATTTTCTTCCACCACACAGCTTTCTACTTCTAATGTAAGTAGTGCAACGGAAACAGTTTGCGCCGGCAGACGACATCGCATAGCAAGTGTATCTACATCAACCGGATCATAGCCCATGGCTTGTAGTACCTCTTCGTGAGTATTACTTAATTTTGCCCGATGATGTTCCGGTTCGTCGCGATCATCGTTTGGGGTTTTACTCTCTTCTTTTTTTCGCAAATGTTGCTCAAGTTGTGGTTTTAGTTCTAGCAATATCTCTTCGGTCTTTTGTACTAGTTTGGCACCTTGTTGAATCAGGTGATGACAACCTTGCGCCTTAGGGTTATGAATAGAACCCGGCACCGCAAAAACATCCTTGCCTTGCTCTGCTGCCAGCCTTGCAGTAATTAATGCGCCACTTTGCACGCTTGCTTCTATAACAACAACGCCTAAGGATAACGCACTAATCAGACGATTGCGACGAGGAAAATTGGCACGAACGGGCGTGGTCCCGACAGGAAATTCCGACACCAATACGCCCTGCTGGGCAATATGCTCGGCTAATCGCTTATTCTTTGCCGGATAAATTTTGTCGGGACCTGTAGCAATAACTGCCACGGTCGTACTTCCGCTTGCTAGTGCTGTCTCGTGCGCAATAGTGTCAATGCCTAATGCCATCCCACTGTTAATCAAAAGGCCTGCTTTTGCGATATCTCGTGAAAACTCCTTGGCGTTTGTCTGTCCCCCCGGTGTTGGTTGACGAGAACCGACAACGGCAATTTGAGGTTCTTTTAACAAATTTTCATTCCCTTTAATAAAAAGCAGCGGAGGGGCATCCTTTAATTCTTTGATTCCTTCGGGGTATTGCCGACAATGGAGCGTTCGGATTGTGTGATTTGGTGTTTCCATCCATTTAAGATTTGAGTCTATTTTGTCGGGTAGTGGGTTCCTTAAGAAACGGATTGTTTTTTCGTCAAGTTCCGCTTTGTGTAACTCGTGCTGCTTCGCTTTAATGATATCTTCGGGTGGGCCGATTTGATTAAGAAGTTTATGGAGTTTTATGAGGCCTATTCCCGGTGCTTGGCTGACGGTGAGCCACGCTTCTATCTTTATATTCATCCGCTTGCCGGAATTTTATCCCAAAAGCGATATTGTTTCACATGAAACACTGACGTGTTATAGGGTTTTGACTATCGGGGAGATTTGTTTCCCGTGAAACAATGGGGCATTTAGGTTGCTTTGTCTTTCTATCTAGCTTAGAGACGCAATGGCATGACGATATACTCGTCCGCACCCGACCCTTCACCGATAATTCTTGTTCCACTGCTGGCATCTCTCATTTGTAAGCGAATCTTCTCCGTATCTAATGTTTTCATAACATCCTGCAAATATCGGGAGTTGAAGCTAATCTCAAAATCATCTCCTGTATACTCAACATTTTGCTTTATGTTTGCCTCTTCGCCGTCCGAATTACTGCTTTTAACCAGCAGTTCTTTCTTTGAAAAAGCAAGGCTTACATGCGCACCTTCATCCAATAATGACGACGCAGATATTGCCGAGGCACGTTGTAGCGTACTTAGAAACTCTTGGCGATCTAAAACGATTTCTACCAAAAATTCTTTTGGTATTACTTTTTTATATTCGGGAAATTGCCCGTTTAACCCTTTTGCAGAAATTTGAATACTTTGAAGAGATACAACAATTTTTTGCGCACTAATGCTAACTTCAGCAATATCTTTGGTGTCCGATAAAAGTCTCTTAATCTCGGAAACAATCTCCCGTGGCAGAATTCCTTCCGTTTTGTCTTTGCTAGATATCTCTAAAGAACTTAAAGCAAGCCTGTGACTATCGGTTGCAACGGCACAAAGCTTACTATCATCCAAAGAAAAAAATAGTCCATTTAAGTAATGCCTTGGATCTTGAGAAGCCATACAAAAGTCGGTTTTTTCCAATAGATATTTTAAGTCTCGTTCTGCTATTTCAATAACACCCTTTTCATCCGGCGAATCCATGAGTGGAAATTCTTCGGCAGGCAGACTTTTTAATTGATACTTTCCTCCTTCACAAGCAACTGTAACAGAATTATCTTTGAAAAGCATGGAAATGTTACTATCCTCTGGGAAATTCCTAGATATTTCAAATATTTTTGAAACAGCAATAAGTTTTTTTTCGGGTTTCTCTATTGAGAGTTCCTCGGTAAAGCATCGTATTTGTGCTTCAGGCCCTTGTGTGAAAAAAAAGCATCCGTTATCGGAGGGAGAGATTAGAACCATACTTTGTGTTGGAAAGGTTGGACGCGAAGGAATGACCCCTTTAACGGAGGAAAGTATAGATAAAAGTTTTTTATTTTGTACAGTTATTTTCATACTATTATAATATTTAATTAATCTATTTGTAGTTGTAGGTTATCCTTGTTTCTGTGGATATCTCTAAATTTTGTTGTGCCTATTATCTTTTATTTAAAGTTATCCTGTTAATTATCGCTTATTTCGTTTGTTATTCAATGGTTTGTATATAGATATCCCCAATGTACTCACTGTTTATTGTTTGTTTTATTCAGTAGTTCAAAATTCTTAATAAAGTTTTATAGGCTTGTTTTACATTTGGATCGCTTTCTTTTAGTTTTTTTATTGTCTTGCAAGCATGAAGCACTGTCGTGTGATCTCGCCTTCCGAAGGCTTTTCCAATTTCAGGCAGGCTCCGGTTTGTTAGTTCCTTAGAAAGCAGCATAGCCATTTGTCTAGGTCTAACAACGGAACGATTACGGCGGTTTGATAACAAATCGTTCTGTTGTATGTTGTAGTATTCCGATGTTACCTTTTGAATGTTTTCTATCGTGAGTTGCCGGTTGTTGGCGGCAATCAAATCCTTTAGTATTTCCTTTACATAGGGCACTGTTGCCGGTTTTTTAGTAATTCCAATGGTTACTTGTATTCGTTTCAAGGCACCTTCTAGTTCTCGGATGTTGGATCGTATCTGTTGTGCGATGAAGAACGAAACCTCTTCGGAAAGCCCGAGCTTGTAAAGTTTGGATTTACTTAAAATGATGGCCGCGCGAGTTTCGAGTTCCGGTGGGTCTATTATTTGGGTTAAGCCGGAACTGAAACGTGACTTAAGGCGATCTTCTAGCCGGTCTATTTCTTTGGGATAACGATCACAGGTCATTACAATTTGACTTTTGCTACTGAACAGTTGGTTGAAAGTGTGAAAAAACTCTTCTTGGCTTTGCTCTTTACCGGCAAAGAATTGAACATCGTCCATCAGTAGCACATCAAGACCTCTGTAATAACGACTAAACTTATTCATGTTTCCGGAGCGTAATGCTTCAACCATGTCCGAGACAAACTGTTCTGAGTGTAAATAGCGGACACGTTTTTCCGGAAAATTTCGGCTAATGGTATTCCCGATGGCGTGAAGTAAATGTGTTTTACCTAATCCGACGCTACTGTATATGAGAAACGGGTTGTACGAAACACCCGGCTGCGCTGCGACTTGCTCCGCCGCTGCGCGTGCCAACCGGTTTGATTTTCCTTCTATAAAATTATCGAAAATCTGATCCTTATTAATGAAGCTAACTAATTGATTTTTCAATCTTTCTCTGCGTTCCAAACTAATCTCAGGTGGTGGATTGTTGTGGTTTTGTGCAAGAGTAAAAAGGACTTGACGTATATGTTCTAAATAAATTGTGCTGACTTTTTCGTGTAGCAATTTATTTGGTGCGGAAAGTTTTATTTGATTTTTTGTTATCTCCACAGCCAACGGCCGTATCCATCTGTTGATATCCTCTTCCGGAAGAAGGTGTTCTAGTTCTTTGATGCAAGCGTGCCAGAGTTTCATAAAATAGTTTCCTTATACTTAGTGTTGATTCTAAAAATCCGAGACAAATTATATTAGCATAGCTTAGCCATAAAGTTATAATAATTGTAGTCACTTGATAAGTCTCTAAATTTATAGAGGAAATTTATCTATAATAGCTATAGACGTACCATACAACTTAACAAGTGAAAAAATAAGCGCAATAACCGAAAAATTTATTTGGATGCTAAACGATGGTAGAGCAAAAATTAAGAGACGATAAATATCTCGTCTTCTCGATGACACAATGTAAATCCGGGATAGGACCGATACTTAAAGCCCTAAATGTTGTTTTCATGGAAGCCTTTGACTTAGGTAGAATACCGGTAGTCGGTAGATTTGCCGTGCGCTCCGAGTACAATTTTTATTCCAGAAGGGATGACTTTAAGTTTGAAGATTATCTAAACTTGTCTGAAGGCACGATCCGGCCGATCGATAAAGTGGACAGTATTGTAAAAAACGGTCAGAAATGGCTTAGAGAGGAGGATTTTGATATAGATCATTATGCCTCGGACAAAATACTTGATGTCGGTGATGAAGTTATCTCAGATGAGATGAATAAAAGTTATGATGTGATCGTTAGAAGAGACCCGACGCCCCAATACGCTAAAGACTATGCTAAAAAGAAACCGGCTTTTTTACTAGACTTTCCGTACTCGGAAAAGATAAACGAGCTGACCGACATAGTGCTCAAAACGATAGGAACGTCTAGAGAAAGTGCGCTCGCCGGGCAGTACTATTTTTGGGATAAGGTTGGCACGATGAGATCTTGCTTTGACGAGAAAACCAAGGCACGTGGAAGCAGTATCAGCTTAAGGGATGCATATTATGCTTGTATGCATGTGGGAAACAAAAAAAATTATTCTCCGAAAGAAGCAAGAGTGCGCCAGTTTGCATTTTCCTCTAAACAGGTAAAAACACTACTTGGTTATGCGATTAGCAAGGGTTCAAAGCTCTATATCATGTCCACGATACGGAACCCCCACTACTTTGATTTCTTAAAAGAAGATTATTGTGTTTATCGCTATCACGACTTCCCTGAATTAACACGGTTGGTCTCCGGCGAACAAGGATCGGCTGTTGATAATGTAATGCTTTATTTGGTTGAAAAGAATATTATGCGGCATGCGACAGTGAAGATTATCCCGCCTCGCAAAGGTATGATGATGTACCACTTAAACGAAGTTTATGATCTCTCTTTACTAAAGAATCCTCCCAAGCCAAAAGAGGAAAAACAACCCTCCGAGAATGGATAAAATATTTTTAACCGGACTTGAGGTGCAAACAACGATCGGCGTGTTTGAATGGGAACGGCAGATTCGCCAGAGTCTCCGCATTGATTTAGAGGCAACAACCGATGCCGCTAAAGCAGCCACCCGTGATCGCATAGACGATGCCTTGGACTATAAAGGTATTGCGAAGTATATACAAAACTTTGTCTCTAAGTCCGAGTATCGACTGATAGAAACCTTAAGCCATAATCTTGCAGAGGCATTGATGCAGACGTTTGACATTAAATGGTTGCGCCTTTGTCTCAACAAAACCGGGGCAATCCGCGGTGCCCAGAGTGTCGGTATTTCAATAGAGCGCGGCACGCAATAACGTCTCAATGTCTAGAGTGTTCGTCGGTGTCGGCACGAATATCAACAAAGCACACAATCTTCGTTCGTGCTTTAGTACACTGCAACAGATATTTAGGAAGGTCGTAAAGTCGTCGGTATACCAATCCGCCGCCGTCGGTTTTGAAGGAGAAGATTTTTATAATATGGTCGTTTCTTTCGAAACTACGCTGACTCCGAGCAATATAAACCGTATTTTTTTTGAAATAGAGAAGAAGCACGGTAGAAGGCGTGGCAAAAATCAATATGCCTCAAGAGAATTGGATTTGGACCAATTGCTTTACGATGATTTAATTGTTGATACGGATGAGGTTTATTTACCACACAAGGATCTGAGTAAATATAGTTACACACTCAAACCGATGGCGGAAATTGCCGGTGATTTGGTGCATCCGTTGATAGGAAAGTGTTTCTCGGAATTGTGGCACAATCTCGATCGTCCGGCACCGATAACACATGTCCCGTTTGTGTGGGAGGTATAGGGCTACCAATTGGCCTATCGGCTCGATCGGCAGTCTTTGTTTCTGTGAAAAGACTAAAAATTACACAAATTATTTCATTATAAAAGTATCGGATTTTTACACGTCAACCAAGTTACACTTTATGAGGACAAGCCATAGCTGTCCGACTTATTGGGCTATGTAAAGGTTCTGTTCACAGTTACGCCACTTGTTTTTGATATACGTATTGTTTTTAATGACCGTAGTATTTAGATTTCGTACGAGGTCACGCCACTTGCCCAACTGGAGCAAGTGGCGGATTAATTATGTAAAGTACGACCACCGTCTACAATAATGGTTTGACCGGTGATGTAGTTCGCATCTCGCACCAAAAACAGCACGGCCGAGGCAATATCTTCGGGAAGTCCGGCTCGTTTGAGCATCGTGCGGTCTAGAACCTCTTGTTTTCTTTTATCGTTGTAATCGTTTTCGGGCCAAAGAATTGCACCCGGATAAACCGCATTGCATCGCACTCGGGGAGCCAGTTCTTTAGCCAGAGATTGGGTAATCATTGCCAATCCGGCCTTGCTTGCCGAGTAAACGGTGTGTTTTTTGAGCGGGCGGATTGCGTGTATATCGCCTATGTTGACAATGCATCCGCGCTGTTTGCTCAAGGCATCGGCAAGCGCACAACTTAAAAATAGCGGTGCTCTCATATTGATGTTGATTAGTTGTTGCCAATGCGCTTTGTCTAAGTTCCGAAGTTCCGTAGCATAAAAAGCCGAGGCGTTATTGATCAGCACATCCAAGTATCCCCAACGACTTTGTGCCGATTGTGCGAGTTCTTCTATCGCTTGTAGTTCGGATAAGTCGGCAGCAAAGGAACAAGCCGAGTCGGGGTGTTGCGCATTTAGGTTGTTGACGATTTTTAGCGCGTCGGCTGCAGAGTGATGATAATGCAAGATCACCCGCATGCCGGCACGGTGTAGTGTTTTTGTAATCTGTGCGCCGATGCGCTTGGCGGCACCGGTGATTAGTACGACGGGTTGTTCATTTTTCACTAAATTATGACTCCTGCTATGATAAGTGTTCCGATATAGTATATAGAAGTTGGCAATGGATCTTTTTCAAGCAAGTATTCTCGCGCTGGTACAGGGAATTACCGAGTTCCTGCCGATTTCAAGTTCCGCACATCTTATATTGGCATCGCATGTTTTCGGTTGGGGTGAAGGCTTTCTGGCATTTGATATTGCGGTACATAGTGGCACGTTGGCAGCGGTAGTCTTCCATTTTCGCAAAGAACTTATCAATATGATATTGAACCGTCCATCGGAGTTAACACTTTCGGTTGATCGAAATATCGGGTTGTTATTAATCGTTGCGTCCTTGCCGGTTTTTATCGTCGGTGCATTATTAAAGGATATAGTAGCATCCGAGTTGCGTAGCACCGAAGTGATTGCTGCGGCAACGATTATCTTTGCGTTTGTGTTGTGGTTTGCGGATTTACGAAGAAACACGACAGCGGTGCAGACGATAAATCTTAAGCAGGCGTTTATCATTGGTTTAGCCCAAACGCTTGCCTTAGTTCCCGGCACATCCAGGGCCGGCATCACCATCGCCGCAGCATTATTGCTCGGTTTGTCCCGTCGGCAATCGTTGATTTTTTCCTTTTTATTGGCGATACCGGTAATCGGTGCTGCCAGCGCATTGAACATCTGGGAAATACTGAACGGTTCGGGGATAAATGCGGCGTTGTGGTACCCGATGGTTTTGGGGTTTGTTATTTCCGCGGTATTTGCATTGCTGACGATAAAATTGTTCATCCACTTTGTCGAAAAAATAGGGTTGCTGCCTTTCGTGATTTATCGTATTTTACTCGGTATGATATTGTTTTTATTTATAACGAATTGAGTGCTTCAAGTTGTTGTTCGCGCACTCGTGCTTTTGCCTGCTCACCCGGTAAATCCTGAAGACTTGAATCAAACTTAACTGTGGCAAGCACATCTATAGCGTGGGTAATGTGATTTATTTGAGGGTCTATATAGATGCCTTCGTAGTTGGATAGCGAATATGCCGTCAACAAGTTCTGAAATTGCTCAAGGTCTCTGAGTGCGCCCACTTGTGTTAGAAAATCCAATAATTTTTCATTTGATAAATCGGTTGCAGATTTTAACGATGCGTCAAACTGTTCCGCCAAGCGAATCATTTTTCTGCAACGGCTCGGTAATTTCCATCGCTCGTTCAAAGCGTTGATAGAAACACCGTTGCGATGCGCGTAAAAAGACAATACCGCCAATAAAATGTCAGGTGTATGTTTCGATACTCGATCTATTGCATTGAACAAAGAAGTATCCATAGAGATATCGTTTCTGCCGTTAATATTGGCGAGGTGGTGAAATAAGTTGTCTAATTCCGGTGCGATGCGAGCCAGCGCGCCGACGTCGAACAACGTTTTTAGGTAAATAGACGGCCGACCGGTTGCAAAAGCCTTAGCTGTCTCTTGCCAGACACGCTCTGCAACCAAATAATCGACCTCTCCGTTGTCAACCATTTGTTGCATAAAATTTAGCGTTTCGGGTGCGACGCTAAACCCCAGCGGTTGAAAACGTGCGGCAAAACGCGCCGCGCGCAATATCCTGACCGGGTCTTCCACGAAAGCATTCGAGACATGTTTGATTAAGCGCGCCTTTATATCTTGCTGTCCGCCCCACGGGTCTATCAATGTGCCGTTTGGATCTTGTGCAATTGCGTTAATAGTTAGATCGCGACGCTTAAGATCATCTTCTATGGTGATATTCGGTGAGGTGTCGAATTTAAAGCCGTGATAACCATGACTGGTTTTGCGTTCGATACGAGCCAAAGCATATTCTTCGTTTGTTTTGGGGTGTATGAAGACCGGGAAACTTTTTCCGACTTGCTTGAAGCCTCGTTTTAGCATCTCTTGGGGTGTGGCACCGACAACAACCCAGTCTTTTTCCGACACCTTCTGGTTTAATAAAGTATCACGCACCGCACCGCCGACTAAATAAATTTTCATTTTATATAGCATAGCATGTGGGGTTGTGTTCCCCATTAATTTATGAAAACTATAATTGGGGGGTGCAGGAAATATTTAAGAGATATTGTGCCTTTTTAGATAGTCGGAAATCGCCTGCATTACAAAGTCTTTAACTTGCGGACGGTTTATAAAACCTGTAGACTTTTCGATGAATTCTTGGGTGCGAATCCGTACCGAGTCGCTCATTCCTTGCGGTGCCTTACCTTTGGTTTTAAGATACTTTGCGTTATGCCACATCTCAATCACTTCGTTTGTTATTCTTTTTGCTATAGATTGATTATGCATTCTTCTCAGTTGCCCTAAAGAACTGATTTCCCCCGTGCGTACTTGTTCCTTTATCTCGAAAGATAATTCTATATTTTCACTATCGGCTTGATAGAAAAGTTGCCTGGCGGATTTACTCATCGGTTTTTTCGTCGGCGCAGTATTTTGTTCACCCGGTGTTTTTATAAATGCATCGGCATATTCGGCGATTGCTTGATGTGCAATAGAAGAGGCTTCGCCTTCGGTTATTCCTTGTTCCGACGAGAAGTGTGCTTTTATAATCGCTTCTTGAATATTTGAAGTCAGCCTGTTTCTTTCTGCTAAGTTCTGATTATAAACCTTAACAAGTTTATGATATTTAGGGTCGGATAACTTTGCCAAAACCTGCGTGTAGCAATGCTCGGGGTTGAAATATTTGGATGCCGACAATAAGTTCTTTACTCGCTCACCGATATGGTTTTCAATAAACTTTCCGGCGATTGCCGATGCGGTTGTTTTCGAGACTACTCCGCCTTTCCGATAAGCCTCTTCTATAATGGCTTCTTGAATACGAGAGTTTAGTTTTTCAATTTCGGTTTTCCCGAATGTATAATCTACTTTTTGGGATGCATCATTTATTGCCAAAGAAGGATATTTAGACATTTTTTTAACCAATAATTCGTTGCATTGCTCCGGCGACAAATAGGCTTGTGTATCGGCTAAAGTACCTTTGGCAATATCTAGATTTTTTAATACTTGCCGCACTTGGCGTGCCGACAGAGGCTTGTTTTGTCTACCCAGTTCATAAAGCCGGCTAATATCATCCGTCCCGGCTTCGTAATTCCCGTTGTATTTCCTAAGGACTTCATTGTGGGCGTGTTTAACCTCGGCGATGAAGGACTCGGTAGCCATCCTATACTCTTGATGGACTTTATTTGGGTTGTATTTGGATTTTATCCAAGTGACAAAGCGCGATATAAAAGAACCACCGCGTACATCCAGTTGGTTCGTGGTTTGATTGAAAAAAATGTTGCCATCTCTATGGGCAACTCTTTGAAAGTCATTTCTGCTTAATTCCGGCATATTTCCCCTCCTGTGAATTTTTAGAAAAAGTTTAGATCATTAGTTTTGTTGAAATTAGGTTTTAACGAACTTGGAGCCGCCTTGATATACGTCCATCAAATCGGCTTTGATCCCTTTGGCAAGCCCCGGAACCCCCTTCAGTTTATATCCTTTTAGACCGACCGTCATCTGCTGCATTTCATGGTTTCCGGTATTCAGTGCGAAATTGGTTCGCTCACGTCTGGATTCCCGAGTGTATTCCGCATCGGGTTCGGGGATGTTCCCGGTTGTGTATCCCACTGCGGCAAGGTATTTCGCTTCGGCATCCAACTGCCCGGTGCGATCTTTACCACTTTTGCAATTATAAAGCGTGGTTTCTCCCATCAGATGGCTCACTAAAGCTAAGCGAGAAACCATTTTATAGGGTTCTTTGCCGCCGCGCTTAAAAGACTGACTACGCCATATCGCCTTTGCTTGTGTTGCCGCCTGCTTTAGCAATGCCGCCCGCCTTTGCGTCGGTGCATCGTTGCTGACAGCCATCTGTGCAACTTTTTCGGCTACGGCACCTCCCAAGTTTCGATTTTCGGGATCACCGAGCATGTCGCGTAGTTCCGGATTATTCATACCGGCAGCAAATCCCCAACCCATCGCTTTACCCCACAAAGGTGTGTTCGGACCTAGCACCCCCTGGCTTGTCGCAACCGCACCTTTGTTAACACCAAAATTCAAGGTGCGTACCTTGGGCAGAACCTTGATCGATCTGGGGGTTCCTTCGTTATCTCGCACCGTAAGAGTCATCGGCTCCCCCGATGCGGCTAAGGCTTTCAGGCTTTCGGTTTGACGCACCAACATCGCTTTTTCATCGCTTCCACTACCAGCCTTAAAGCGCGCACGCAATGCATCGGGTGTCACCAGAGAGATTGAGTTTAACGACACACCGACAGTTTCCCCACTGAGCGCAGTTTGCATCTTTTGAGGATCCGAGACGACTGCGGCGGTTAATAATTCTTTTGCCATCATTTTGCTCGACTCGGCACGAAGTTTGGCGGCAATATCGCGGATTTCGGTGTTGCCTTCTTTAATTTGTCGGGCAATTGTTGCTGCATAAGTATCGGCATCGGTTCCGCTCGGCATTTCGACAGCCCCGGTTTCCAGCAACAATTCTTTGACCAGTGTGCCAAGTTTTTCGGGAGGCAAATTCTTAAGATTTTTGTTGTTGATCATATACGGGTCTAAAACACCGTGCCGTATTCCCGAGAATAAAACCTCGTTGTTTTCTGTAGTCATTTTAGAGTGTGCCATGTTGGGTACATGTTTGCACTGCATACGATCCATAGAACTAATGCCGTTGCTCGGATAATCCGTAGCGAAATTTTTTGCCAGATGTCCGGCCGGCGTAATCGTGCTTGTTGCGGTATGTTTTCCTGCCGCCATCCTGAAAGCAAACTCTTTTTTGACCACCGGCCACTCTTGCTCGTTGATTTCTCCGATGATTCCTTGCCTTAATAAAAAGCTGACCGGAGGCGTATCCGATTCGGCAACACCGGCGGCTTTAAGTTGATTCTTGACAAACAATTCAACGAGCATTGCTTGAGAGATTTTAGGGTGCGACAACGGGATAAGATCTTGCTTTCTGGCCACCGCCGGGTCAACATGAGATGCATTCCACCGTGCGATGAGTGGAGCCAAAGTACTGGAACCATACTTTTTCTCGTCTTTGACTAAGGTGAAGTCTTCGGTCAATATCTCCTCCAACGAGAGGTCGCTGGTCGCCGCATCGTATTCTCCTTTTTCAAGTTTTGCATGTTTTTCAAGTCTTTGGCAATGTGCTTCAAGTGTCTGTATGATTTTATTTTGAGATCTCGTGTTCATCGGCATCTCTTTTATTGCGCGCAGACACCCTTTGACCTGTAAAAGACTATATCCGATGCGCTCTCCTTTGCTCAGCGGCTCTTGTTCCGGCAAGATCTCCGAGAACAATGCCATCAGGTCTGCTAAATCAAAATGTCGTTCGGCAAAACGTATACTAAAGGCATCTACTATAGCTCTACCTTCCGGTGCCAAGTCTTTTCCTTCTAAGTCCATCAAGTGTGCTTGTACAACCGATAAATTCCGCTTATGTGTTCTAAGCAGTGCATTGAGTTCGTGGATTTCTTTGGGCGAGGCTTTATTTCTGTTTAGCTTGTCGCCCAAATCGGCTATGCGTACCATTTGTTTATCCAACACATTGTTATATTTGCTGAGTGTAGAAAACAACTGTTCCTGTTCACCGGAGATATTGCTACTCTCGCAGTTGTATTCAATATAGTAATCAAGCATAGAGGTAGATTTAGGCTTTGCCAACATTTCGGCCATTTCTTTAATGTTTTTGTTGGATTGCAACGAAGTGTTAGGATTGCGGGTCAGTAGGCTCGGATCGGTCAAGTTGTGTTGCGTTCCCCCGGAAATTCTTCGTTGTTGAATGTGATAGGTACGGATAGGCCGCGGTTCCGGCATTTCTTGATCTGCGTTTAGGCCGATGTACGGAACATCAACAAAGCGATCGGACCCCCTCGTGATGGATACACGTCGGTTGCCGAATGCCCCGGTAGCATTAGCTGTAGTTGAGGGTTGGGGTTGATTGACTTCGGCGGTAGGTGCCGAAGCTTTTGTACTAATAGGCATGATTTCCCCTCCTTTATTTGATAGATGTTATTTTAATACAACACGGATAGAATTACAATTTTCCATAAGGCAATAGACATCTTATAGACTGATACGGCTCAACGGTTGTACGGTGATTTCTTGGGTTAATTCCTGGTAAGATAATACCGCAAGTTCGTAGAGTTCTACTTCCAGCATTTTGCGTACATAACGACGTATATCCATTGCCGTTACCAGCACCGGTTTGTTGGCGCGTTTGGCAATATCTACGCCGACGGTTTGTTTGACTTTTTCGACAAAGTTACGAGTGATGGTCGGGTCTAGTGCCAGATAGTTGCCTGCCGAAGTTTGTCTGATGCCTTTACGTATGGTTTCTTCTAAATCTTGATCTAGTAAATAGGCGGGCAAAGTATTCTGCCCGCTACTGAACTTATAACTCACATAGCGTTTTAGACTGCTACGCACATACTCGGTTAACAAAACCGTGTCTTTTTCTTTTTGTCCCCATTCAACCAAAGCCTCCAGTATCAAGCGCATATTACGGATTGAAATGTCTTCACCGACCAGGCGTTGTAAGACTTCGGCGATGGTATGTATGGGTAGAATTCTCTGTACTTCCTTGGTCAATTCGGAGAAGTTGATTTCCATTTGTTGCAATAGATAACGCGCCTCCTGTATGCCGATAAAATCTTCGGAATATCGTTTTAATACATACGAGAGATGGAAAGTCAGTATTTTCGGCAACTCCATATAAGAAAGACTGGCTTTATCCAGTTGTGTCTTATGTTGCATATCTATCCATAGCGTTTCTTGTCCCGGCAGAAAGGCTTGACCCGGCTCAAAAGGAATATTCAATATCTCCATTTGTTCTTTACTGTCGCTGTAAAGCACATAGCCGTATCTCAAATTGCCGTGGGCGACGGGCACCTCTTGCATTAAGATGGAGTAATCTCCGGAATTGGCAATATTGGCATTGAAACGCAGATAAATGCCGGGAAACGGAACCCCTAAATCCAGATACAGTGCCCGCCGAACCTTAAACAATTCGTCGTTGAGTTTTTTGGTGTCCAAGTGTTCTTGTACACCGGCTTCTATATCGATTAATAAAGGTACACTCAAAGTAAACTCCTCCTGTTCGCTTAGTTTGCCGGTGGGGGGACTGCCGTCTTCGCCGGACGGTGCATTGAAGGGGAGAGATGCCGATAAAGAATCCTCTTGTTTTTCGGCTTCCCGGCGTTTAATACTATACAACAAAAACAAACCACCGCCGCCGGTTACGATGGAGAGTAAGACAAAGACCGGCGTGGGGAATCCGGGGATTAAGCCGAATACGAGCATCAAGCCCGATGCCACCAATAGGGCGCGCGGCTGCGCACCTATCTGGCCGCTGATGTCGGCGGCTAAATCGGCACTCGTTGTGGAATCGGCAGGATTGTCGGTCGTCACCCGGGTGACGATAATGCCGGCGGTAAGCGCAATTAACAAAGCAGGTATTTGGGTAATCAAGCCGTCGCCTATGGTTAGGATAGAATAGACATGCATTGCTTCGCCAACATCCATGCCGCGTTGCATAACGCCGATCGTCAATCCGCCTATCAAATTAACGACTATGATAATCAGACCGGCGATGGCATCGCCTTTTACGAACTTCATTGCACCGTCCATAGAACCGTATAGTTGACTTTCTTTCTCGACCAGGGATCGGCGATGGCGCGCCTGTTCTACATCGATGACACCGGCGCGCATGTCACCGTCGATGCTCATTTGTTTACCGGGCATTGCATCCAGCGAGAACCTTGCGCTCACTTCGGCAACCCTTTCGGCTCCTTTGGTAATCACCATAAACTGAACGATGGTGATAATCAGAAATATCACCATACCGACTATCAGGTTTCCGGCGACCACGAAATTGCCGAAAGTAAATATGATCTGTCCGGCATCGGCTTGTAGCAGAATCAAGCGCGTCGTCGATATAGAAAGTGCGAGCCTAAAAAGTGTGGTTAGGAGTAGCACCGAAGGAAATGCCGAAAACTCCAGTGGCGATGCGATATAAATAGCCAGCATCAGCAGGATGACCGACATGCTCATGTTGGTGCCTATCAAAATATCTATTAACGTAGTCGGTAGCGGTAGTACCATCATAAAGATGATAAACACCAGCATCAAAGCCAGCAAGACATCGTTGCGTGAAGTGATTTTGATCAGTACCTTTTGAAAACCTTCCTTATCCATTTTTTGGGTTATGCGTGTCCGGCTTCAGGGCTGAGATCAGACCGATGTATTTTTGAAATTCGTCTTTGGATTCTTCGATTTTACCGAACCCCCATAGTGCACGTGCTCGCAACAAGCTGAGGTACGCAAGTTGCTCGCGATTCGTTTGATCTAATTGTGCAAGCAGCGTTGCGGTTTCAAGAACACGTTGATAGCGGGCAGCCAGCAAATAAGCGTATACCAGCATCCGCAATGCTTGCTGATTGTCGGGTTGTAGCGCGCAGAGTAACTCTAGCAGGGTGATTGCCTGAGCTGCCATATTTTGTCCTAAATACGAATGTGCCGAACCCAGCAACCAATGCGTATAAGCCTCGTTGAGCACTTGCTTTGCCATTGATCTTAGCTAAACCGCTTAACCTTGTACGAGTTGGTTGCGACCCATGCAAAAAGCATGATAGTCGTTGTGCATTTGTTCAAGCAGGGTTTGCGCATCTTTTATCTTCTGCGGTTCTATATCTTCGAAATCGGCGTTTTCGGTTGATATTTTTTCTCGCAGGTGGTTAAGCACCGTACTATAGGTGGTCGGTAACATGACATCTTTTTCGGGAATTTGGGGATAAATCATTTTATTTATTAGCTGCCGAGCGTAGCTGGTGTTAAAGATTTTTTCCAGATTGGACGGTTCGTGTATGCCGAGCGGTCGAGTTGCTTTTTGGTCGGGGAAAATCGGCGGCTCGGCACTGTCCGGCACCCTCGGTTGGTGTAATACTCTCTCTATGCCGGTGTCAAGAAAAACTGCCATTTATGTTTCCTCCTTTATATGTAGCTGTTTGCGCGCCTCCAGCGGATCGTCGTACACCGGGATAAAATCGGAAAATCCGGTTATATTCAGAACCCGCTTTATATTATCCGCCACCGCGCACAACAAAAAATGCCCGTTGTCGTGCTCGGATATTTCCTTGAAGGATTTCAAGAAAACACTCAACCCGGCACTACTGACATAGCGCAACGATTCGCACGATAAGATAATATTTGAAACCCCGTCATCGATCAAGGACGACAGAGCGACATCTAAATCACTCGCATTCGTTGAATCCAAACGACCACTCAGTTTAATCAACGCCATCGCGTTATTCTTTTCCGCTATTTGTAATTCTAGGCTGCCCGAACTTAGAAAACTCATCCGTCTATGTCCGTATAGAGTTTGTACATTAAATCAAATGCCCGATTAAGGTTCTCTGCCCAGGCTTGCTCTACGCGCACCATCAAGACCAAAGTATCGTTGCCTCTTAGACCCACTTGTACGACCAACGGTAAGAATTTATCGTGGTGTGTGGCGGTCAATATTTGTTTTATCTTATCGTATAATTCGTGTGTCGGCACTTTTCTGAACAATGCCAGCACGATACCGCGTCCCTCGTTCAGCTCTTCTATATCCAAAATATAGTCCTCTTCGCCGATCGTGATATTATTGACATACGGCGCATCGGAACTCGGCATATTAAAACTCTCAAAGCCTAGATTGCGCATAAAACCCGCTAGTGCAGTATCCCATTGTGCAGCCATCCGCATCACCTATGCTTCAAATTCTTGGTTGATTGCTTTGTCCAACGCATGCTGTACGCTTTCCGTCAATTCGGCGCGCTTGTTCTCGTCGTCAAACGCTTTGTAAGGAATCAACCGGATTAGATCCTTTAAGCCCTTAAAAAAGTATATCTTCGCATTGACTTGATCAATATTAAGTTTTTCTGCAATGTCTTCAACCAATTCATCGCTATACCATCCCTTTTCCTTTAATTCCAATATCTGCTCCAAGAGTGCTTGACCGCCGTGCGATAATGCCAAATTATAATTGTTATGTACTTTATCCATCAACCCGTCGCATTGGTGATACATGCCGCCCAATAATTTGAGTTGATACATGTCGTCCATGATTGCTTTCAGATGAGATTTAGGCAGAGAACGATTATCTTTCTCGACCTCTGTCGCAAGTCCGTCTAGCAGAAAACCGACTGCTTCTATAAATTTTTGTTTGCCGCAGTCCTTGACGACCTTGTTGTAGGCTTGTGTGATGCTTTTATAGTCTAGTACTACGTCTCTATAAAGATCTCTGAGTCCTTGAACCGTGCCGACCCCTTGTTCGGCTGCGGCTGCGGCACTTTGAGAGACGTTGATACCGGCGTAGATTTGCGGCCCGTGTCGGGCTTCCAGTTGTGTGAGCGCATTGCCCAAATTTGTAACCAGTTCGGAGTCCGCGCCGTCTTCTTGCAACAGGTCTCGGGCATAAGAAAGTGCAAGGAATTGATGGCTGACATCAGGGTAGGATTTCGCAGCGAACTCTTGTAATTGTTTCGGACCGCTGGATTTATGCATTTCTGCGACTTGTTTGGCAAACGCCGCAAGTTTCTTGTTTTTTTCGAGGTCGTTGACTTGTCTTAAATAATGTTCGGCTTGTTTCATCGCAAAAGATTTAATCCCGGTTTTGCCCAATTTGCGCTTGGCGAGTTTTTTCTCTACTTTCTCGCTATGTACAAAGCTCAATTCCTCTGCCGAATCTTCTAACATCGCTACCGGATCCTGAACTAGCGCGACGCGTTGACCTTGATAATTTCCGTCGGCGCGTGCTGCGCGCCCGGAAGGCTGAGCCGTACTATTGGAAGTCAGCGGTGTGGTAGCCGGGTTGTGAACATCAACCATGACGTGCTTCGTGAACAGACAGCCGTGTTATACCCGAGTAGCTATAGCTTCGGTGGTCGTGTTACTACTTTGCATTAACTGTTGCATTTGATCGTAGACTTTTTCTGCATCGTTGCGTACCGATTCGGCGTATGCCTTTTTCTGCTCCGCCAAGCTACGTCTTTCGGACGAATCCGCCTCGATGTCTTTAGATTCGGCTTGCTTTTCGTCCGAATAATACTTGAGTACCGTAGAGACAGTCTGTCCTACACCCTGCACGATCTGAGATACGCCTTGCGTAAAGGTAGTGACATTTTGTGCTCTTTGATAGGTTATCAAATTGCCGCCCCCTTTAGTCTTTGAACGAAGCTTTTTTTGTATAGATTTTTCCTCATCTACTGCGTTGTTCTTATCGGCTTCGTCGGGGTACTCGGTATTGTTAACTTCTTTATCATCCAGCGGTACATCGTTTGCTTTTTGTGCCGCCTTTTGAAGTTTTTTCTCTTGATTTTTTATATCGTTATCTATGTTGTCACCTTCTTCCGTAGACTCGGTCTGCCGGGACTCGGCTGACTCCGGTGTCGATTCGATAGAAGCCGAGGCTTTAGTCTCGTCTTCTTGGGGCTTGTTCGGTTCAATTTCGGATTCGCTAGAATCTAGCGATTCGGTTTCCATAGTTTCGGAACCAGATAGCATTTTTGTGCTTGCTACTGCGCCCCCCAAAGAGATAGCGCCGCCGACAATCTGCATGCTACCCATAGCAATCCCGGCCCCAAGCGCAAATTTTGCCGCTTCTCGAATCGTTTGTGCGGCTTCTTTTAGCTTGGAAGCAACACTGAGTGCCGCCTCCATCGCATCGTCTTCGGCAACTTTCTCGTTCTCAACCATGGATTTTTCCATGACATCCATTACCGCAAAGACATCGTACTCAACCGAACCTAGAATCGTGCCGCTTAAGCCCAGTGCCGAAGAGAGATCAAATTTGCTGTCGGGTGTATGGTTTAAGGGCGGCGCATTGTCTTTCTGAACTCTCGGAGACGGTGCGCCCGAAGTGTCGTACGGAAGGGGGGCACCAGGCGCAGTTGTTCCGCTTGTGGGTACCGGTTGCGCGGTATCTATGGTTGTTATAGGAGGGGGGGTTTTGTCTATTTCGTTCATAAAACTCCTCCTTAACCGTTTATGGTTAGCTTTTTTAAATTAGATCGTATGTAATTATAGCATAAACGGGGGACCTATGTACAAGTATGTATAATAGAAATTTGCCGACAATGAAAGCCTAAAATAAGAGAGTCAAGCTAATGGTCATGTAACAACAAAGGGAATTATACAGATAACTTGACAAATAAATGTTAAATTATATCAATGAAAACTCATAGAATAATCAGATACCGCTTGTATCCAGCGACCTATGAAAAGCATCGGCAATTACACGGAACTGCCGGAGCGTGTCGTTATGTTGGGAATCACTTTGTAGCTAAGTTAAAGGATGAATACGAGTATTACGGGGAGAGCCGGTTCAGCTTTTTCACCCTAGGCAAGCAATTTACGACATTGCGAAAGCATTGCGACAAGTGGTTGCAAGGTTATTCCGCTTATATCGTGAAATCATCACTACAACCGATAGAGATAGCATACAAAGGATTTTTCAAGGGCAACAACGTATTGCCGAAGTTTCACGGCAAATATACGCATAGCCCGTCATTCCCGATCAATTATCAATCGGCAAAGATATCAGGTTGTCACTTGTATATACAGAAGGTCGGCTGGATAAAGTTTGCCGGTGGAGATAAATACAGGAGTGAGAAGTTTGTATCGGGTCAAGTCAAGTATGAGTGCGGTCATTGGTATGCGTATATTTGCTATGAAGTAGAGCTAGCGGACAAACCGCACATGCTCAAGGAAGTGGGTCTGGATAGGAATGTGGGACAGATAGCATTGTCGGACGGAACGATGTATTACCTACCTAACTTGAAGCGTAAGGAAGCAAGGCGTAGGCGGTATCAACGCATAGTTGCTAGGCGGGTTAAGGGAAGCAACAGACGGAAACTAGCACGGCACAGACTAAACAAAGCATACCAAGCGGAGCGTAATGCGAGGGCGAATTGGTGTCATAAAACCAGCAAGCTAATAGCGGACAAATACGACATCGTGTATATGGAAGGATTGAATACAGCAGGCATGACGAAGTCGGCGAAAGGGACAATAGAAGCACCGGGCAAGAATGTGAAAGTAAAGTCAGGTTTGAATAGGGAGATACTAAAAAGTGGTTGGTATAAACTGGAACAATGCTTAAGCTACAAAGCATAT
The DNA here is from genome assembly GCA_965215125.1 of uncultured candidatus Poriferisulfidus sp. GTDB lineage: Bacteria > Pseudomonadota > Gammaproteobacteria > Poriferisulfidales > Oxydemutatoraceae > SP5GCR1. The sequence continues at coordinate 1,154,204 of OZ244052.1, forward strand.
ATAGAAAAGGTCAATCCGGCATATACAAGTCAAACCTGCAACAGGTGCGGAAGCATAGATAAAGCGAACCGCAAAACACAAGCGATATTTAAGTGTCGGCACTGCGGACACGAGGACAATGCAGATGTCAATGCTGCATTAAACATTTTGGCGGCTGGGAGTACCGCAGCTGGGCGTGGAGATTGCAACATTGGTTGGTCTGTGAAGCGTCAAAAAGATAGGGTAACGGGGCGGTCTAACAAGTCTGTCAAGTCACCTATATAATTCCCAAAACAAATGATTATTTTTCATAGGATTAAATTTATCTATATCAAATCGGATAAAGTTGTCGGCATGTCATTCGAGATGGTATATGAGGCATAAATACACGCGGAGCCGTTGAAAAAGTATTTCATACACCGTAGGGACGGACTATTCCCTTCCTGTGGAGGGGTGGCAGGCGTGAGAACCGCAGCTTTATCCTGTCCCTACAGGTGGTTTGGATAATTATGTGGCACACAGCGGGTTGGATTTGTGCGGTGTCAATAGTTTTGCAACAGCCCCGCGTACATAGGTTCACGACTTAAATTTCCTTCTCTAGATATGTTAATGTCCGTTGCCAGGCGATTTCCCTTAGGCATCTTTGTTGTTGAACCGGGGTTGGCAATGCGCGAACTGCTCCTTGCATTGATGCTCGGTATCGTCGCACTATGTTATGTCTGGGGGTGGGGAGTGATCGTCAACATCGTCATTGCGGTTATCACCGCCGTCGTATCCGAGGCGGTGATCCTAAAGATCCGAGGCATCGCAGTCATGCCGATACTACAAGATTACAGCGCGATAGTGACCGCAGTCCTACTGGCACTGGCTCTTCCTCCTTATCTGCCGTGGTGGGTTGTGGTCATTGCCTCGGCTTGTGCAATCGTGATAGCAAAACAGTTGTACGGTGGTCTCGGTAATAATTTGTTCAATCCGGCAATGGTCGGCTATGCAATCGCAATGATTGCTTATCCGCTAAACTTGACGGTGTGGCCCCCCGATGTATTGACGGCAACCCGTTTTGATTGGGTTCAGGCGATTGATTATGCGGTTAACGCCGCTAGCGAACCTTATGTTGCTACACTCACCGGTGCAACACCTCTGGATCTTTGGCGTACCGACAGTGATTGGCAACCGCGTGTAGAAACCACAATGATACATTGGAATGTTATCAATATCTGTTTTCTAGTCGGTGGATTATGGCTACTGCTACGCCGTCTTATCCACTGGCATATTCCGGCAGCGATACTATGCACACTGTTCATTGCGGCTTTGGTATTTCCCGGTGGTTTATCACCGCATTCGTCGTTGTGGCTACATCTGGGATGCGGTGCAACGATGATCGGTGCTTTTTATATTGCCACCGATCCGGTCACCTCGCCGCGCCACCCGTATATGAAAGTACTGTTCGGTATCGGTGTCGGTGTATTGACTTTTATAATCAGAAAAAACGGCAGTTATGCGGATGGTTTTGCATTTGCGATACTATTGATGAACCTTTTTGTTCCTTTAATGAACCGTTATGCTAAATAAACATTATGCAGGCACCTATTTGCTTGCCTTAGTCGTTATGGTTGCGGTGGCAAGTCTAACGAGCAGTGAGTTTTGGACTCGCGAGGCGCGCACGCAAGCACAACAAGAAAAAATTGAACAAAGCCTTAGTGCGGTAGCACCGATTACCGATTACGATAACAATCCGCTACAAGAAAAACAGTACCGACAACACGGCGGGAAAACCTATATCGCGTATCCGTTCACAAGAGATGGTCAATTGGCAGGCTATGTAATACAAAATGAAACATATTCCGCTTACAATGGGTTGCTGAAGGTATTGGTCGGGTTGCGACGCAACGGGACTTCCAGCGGTGTTCGCGTTGTAGCGCATCGTGAAACCCCCGGATTGGGCGACCGTATAGAACCTCGGAACAATCGCTGGATACTAAAACTTCAAGGAGCTACGGTTGATAAACGCTCGTGGCAGCTCAAAAAGGACGGCGGTGTAGTGGCCAACTTAACCGGTGCCACCGTTAGTGCACGCGCAACATTGAACAGCGCACACGAGGCTTTGTTATACTTTACACGCGATTTAGAGTATTAGGATACACGATAAGTGAACACACAAGCAATCAAGCAAATTATTGTTGAGGGTTTTTGGGAGCAGAATCCCGGCGTGATACAGTTGTTAGGCTTATGCCCGCTACTTGCAGTGACGACGACACTGCAAAACGGGTTCATCTTAGGCGTCGCCAGTCTAATCACCGTAACCCTAAGCTGTTTGTTGGTTTCGCTATTGCGGCATTATATTTCTATGCCGTTGCGACTACCGATTTGCATTGTGATTATTGCCATGATTGTCGGAAATATAGACCTGTGGATGGCAGCGATGCTTTACGAGCAGCACCAAGTCTTAGGTCTATTCGTACCGTTGATTATCAGCAATTGTGCCATCTTGGCGCGTGCCGAAGCGTACGCACTACATCATCCTCCCTTATATGCAACGGTGGACGGGCTGGCAACCGGCTTAGGATTTATCGCAGTGCTTTGTATAATCGGTACTTTTAGAGAGCTCTTAGCCTACGGGAATTTGGGAGCAGGTGCGGGGATACCGATATTTTTGCCGGCGATTACGCCGGCAGGCGCATTTTTTAGCCTTGCGTTGTTAATCGCACTGATCAAGTTTTTAAAAACATACTACGGCACAGAACGGAAACCGGCACGACTCAGCAAATGACTAAACAAAAAATTATTCGAATATTCGAACGGCTGAAAGCACAAAACCCCGAACCTCGCAGTGAACTTAAATATCGTTCTCGCTTTGAACTGCTGATTGCGGTTATTTTGTCGGCGCAAGCAACCGATGTCAGTGTCAATAAAGCGACGCGCATGCTATTCAAACGTGCGAATACCGCGCAGAAAATGTCGGCATTATCGTCCGAGCAACTGAAGGGCTATATCAAGACGATAGGATTGTTCAACACCAAAGCGAACAATATATTAAAAACTTGTAAGATTCTATTAACCGAGCACGGTGGACGCGTACCCAACGATAGAGATGCTCTAACCCGACTGCCGGGTGTGGGGCGCAAGACTGCAAATGTAATATTGAATACGGCTTTCGGTGAAAAAACGATTGCAGTTGATACACACATTTTCAGAGTTTCTAATCGCATCGGGTTTGTGTCGGCTAAGACACCGCTTGCCGTCGAGCAGAAGCTATTGCAGGTCGTCCCCGAGCAATACAAACGTCATGCCCACCATTGGTTGATTTTGCACGGCCGTTATGTATGCACCGCACGTGCGCCGGCTTGCGGTAGCTGTTTGATTGCCGATCTGTGCGAGTACGAAAACAAAACCGAGAAATAATGCAGTTCCTAAAAACAATTTATAGATTTCTAATCGCAAAGATGCGGAGAAAGCGGCAGCAAGAAAAGCAAGCGCAATCCACCGAACCCAAACCAACTGTTCCGACCGAGCCGCCTGCCAAGCGCGTCCTAATCACATACGGAGTATTTTCTTTGATATTTATCGTGTTGGCTGCTGCCGCATGGTTTTTCAAAGGCGTGGATTTGTTGCCCGAACCCTTTGCACCCGGAACCGATACATCAAACGCCGATATAAAGCCCGAAGCCGACGATAGAAATACCGTAGTGTCAGGAGAACATTCGAGTAATAAACCCAAAATGAAGCGCGTTGCCGACCTCGATTGGGCCAACGAACTACAGGACAAAGTGGAACGCTTAAAAGACGAAATTCAGCAACTTGACAGCAAACTGAACACGGCTAGGATTAAGCAATATATCGCAAGTGCACGGTACTTAATGGAGACCCGTACCGCACCCGAGCAAGCATTATCCCTACTGCAAGCAGCCCGCACCGATATAGCAGTGCATCGCCACACTTCCGAGGCCGAGATGAATACACTGTCGCAAGATATAGATCGTCAAATAGCGCGCTTGCAACACTATATCGCACACTCACCTCGCAGAGCCTTGACATTGTTAAATCCTTTGATAGAGCATCTGCATACGAGTCTGGAAATCACATCCACACCGCAAGCGGAAATGCATGCGAACACCGGGCGCATCGATGAGAGTTGGGTAAAAGAATGGTTGAATAAAATCTATGCGGCAGGAAAGACCTTGATCAAGGTAGAACATCCGGATTATCAATATATAGAAAACAATTATGTATTGTTTAAGCTATTAATTACCGCACGCTCGGCAGTATTATTGAACGAGCAAGAACAATTCAACATTGCATTAAAAGATGCGCTCGGACTAATAGAAAATATGCCGAATCCGCCGATCTCGCAAGAACAGATACAGGCTATACTATCGCTGGAGATTACTTGGCAACTACCGACGATGCAATAATGAAAAACACACTGACATTTATATTTATATCGGTTATATTCGCAGCCGTATTATTGATCGCATTGAATTATCCGGGAGAAATTGTCGTCAAGTTGGCAAATTACCCGAATATAACGATTAATTTTTACTTTTTTATTGCAATATTTATCGTGCTGGGTTTAGTTCTGACAGGCTTATTCAAAATGTTTTCTTCGCTAATAAGATTACCAACTTTACTGAACGGTATACAACATCGTCGTCGGACTAAGAAAGACGCACAACTATTTCACGAAGGTTTGAATCTATACCTATGCGGCGATTATGCCCACGCGACACAGTTGTTGCTAAAAGCCACAAAATCCAAAACCAACCCGCGTGTGCTTGCCGGCTTGTTTGCTGCGGATGCGGCACTATTGAATAACGACTCCGAAACAGCCCACCGGGCGATAACGCTGACCGGTGCGGCACCCGGTGAAGACCTCGCTGCCGACATCATTGCAGCCGATCTTGCCATCGGCGATGAATCACCCGAACGGGTAGCACGACGCATCAACGAGATTATCGGCGACAAAACAAACAATCTGCGTGCAATTAGAATGTTGATCAAGTTATGCGATAAGAGCGGTGCATGGCACTTGGCGGAACAAGCACTGGGACAACTCGACGGTGCTCTACACGACGTGCCGCACCGGCGACAACAAATTCGCACCCAAATCACCTCGGCACTACTGAAGCGGGCAGCCGAACAAAAAGATAAGCAACGATTTAATCGCTTGTGGCAGCAAACCGACGAAGCAATTCAAGAAGCATTGTTAGAACGCTATGTCGCCTTATCGGTGCAATTAGGCGACGCAAAAGAAGCCGAACATTATCTTGAAAAAGTAATAGCACACGATTATAACGAAGTCGCGATAGCACAATACGGTTTGCTACCCAATATCGGCGTAGACCACCGCATTAAACGCGCCGAGCAGTGGCTGGCAAAGCATCCGGAAAACCCCGCATTATTGCTTTGTCTGGCAAGATTGTATAAAAGCAATGCCAGACCCGACAAAGCTAGGGAATACTTTGAAAAAAGCCTTGCGATTAAGCCCGACCACCAAATCCGGCAAGAACTCGGCACACTTTCATAGATAAACTTTAGTTGTCCGGTGGCATATCCGCATTCAACTCCATAAATAGAAAAATACCGCACGCTTCTATGAAAATATGGAAGAGCAACTATATTCATATATAATATCCTTGATAGACGATAAGATAATCTTGGTATGAAATTACGCAACGCCCATATTTCTAGGGAAACAGCCGAAACCTCTATAGAAGTCGCTTTAACCCTTGACGGTTCGGGACAAGGCATGAGTAATATCGGTATTCCGTTCATGGAACACATGCTGGATCAATTAAGAAAACATGGTCGCTTTGATTTAGATATCAAAGCACAAGGCGATCTTGAGGTGGATTTTCACCACACGGTTGAAGACACCGGCATCACATTGGGACAATGTTTCGACAAAGCCTTGGCAGATAAAAAAGGTATTTATCGCTACGGGCATGCCTATGTGCCTTTAGACGAAGCATTGTCGCGGGCGGTGATAGATTTTTCGGGACGTCCCGGGCTCGTCTACAAAGTTGAATATCCGCGAGCGCGTATCGGCGAGTTCGACGTAGATTTAATACACGAATTTTTTCAAGGCTTTGTCAATCATGCGAAAGCGACCGTACATTTGGATAATATCAGAGGTTCTAATGCCCACCATATTGCGGAAACCTTGTTTAAGGCTTTTGCGCGAGCTTGCCGAACCGCGGTCGCGATAGACCCGCGGATGGCATCGGAACTCCCCTCAACCAAAGGAAAACTATAAGCGGCTATTAATTTAATAAGGTTCTTGTATAACCTTGAGACAAAGACTCGGCTTGCAAAATTGTGAATAGGTGATCGTAACATATGTTAATTGCTATCGTAGATTGCGGTATAGGGAATCTATATTCGGTCAAACAAGCACTCTCGCACGCGATTTCCGGTAATCCCGAAATTGTGATTACCGACGATGTTGCGGTTGTTCGTGATGCCGATAAAGTAGTCTTTCCCGGTCAGGGTGCAGCGAAAGACTGCATGGCCGGAATCACTCGTAAGGGTTTGGTTGAACCTCTAAAACAAGCCGCATCCGAAAAACCCTTTTTGGGTATTTGCTTGGGTCTACAGGTGTTATTTGATCATAGTGAAGAAAACGGTGGCACAAAGTGTCTAGGTCTGCTACAAGGACAAGTCAAGCATCTAAACACTGCAATTCCCGAGGAAAACAAATACAAAATTCCGCATATGGGCTGGAATAGCGTCAAACAATTAACGGATCATCCGTTATGGAATAGTATCGATAATAACGAATACTTCTATTTTGTGCATAGCTATTACATCGTTCCCGATGACGAACGACAACAGGCGGGATGTACCGAATACGGCGTTACTTTCAGTTGTGCTGTCGCATCGGAATATATTTTTGCAGTGCAGTTTCACCCCGAAAAAAGTTCCGCTTGTGGATTGCGTTTGTTAAAAAACTTCGGAAATTGGAACGGCACCGTTTAACGGTTATAATGATAGAAAACATCACCCTATCTAAACCAACATGTTACTCATTCCCGCAATAGATCTAAAAGACGGCAAATGTGTACGTCTACGTCAGGGCATCAAGGAGCAAGAAACCGTTTTTTCCGACAACCCGATTGCCGTCGCCGAGCGTTGGGTTGCGCAACAAGCGAAGCGTCTGCATATTATAGATTTAGACGGTGCTTTTGAAGGTAAACCGCGCAATATGAAAGTTGTAGCACAAATAACCGAAGCCTTTCCCGATATATCGGTGCAAGTCGGTGGCGGCATACGAGACGACGACACCGTGCAAGCCTATTTGGATTGCGGCGCGCAGTATGTCATTATCGGCACTCGTGCGGCAAGCCAGCCGCATATAATCAAAGATCTATGTTTGGAGTTTCCGGGGCACATCATCGTGGGTTTGGATATCAAAGACGGCAAAGTTGCAACCGAGGGCTGGTCTAAAGTATCGCACCACGACCCTATAGATTTGGCGCAACACTTTGGAGAGGATGGTGTGGTTGCGATTATTCATACCGATGTCAGCTGCGACGGTATGATGCAAGGACCTAATATAGAAAGTTCCTTAGAATTGGCAGCTTCTACACATATACCCGTGATCGCCGCCGGTGGTTTTACGACACTGGATAATATCAAGCGCGTATGCACCGCCGGCGAGGAAGGGATGCAGGGAATTATACTCGGGCGAGCTTTGTACGAAGGCACCATAAATCTAAAAGAGGCACATCAACTTGTAGAGAGTTTCGGGGCTTTAGAGTAGCGGGGAGATGGCATTAACTAAACGGGTTATTCCATGCTTGGATGTGGCAGGTGGGCGAGTGGTCAAGGGTGTGCGGTTCGTAGATATCAAGGATGCCGGTGATCCAGCCGAAGTTGCCAGATGCTATAACGAAGAAGGTGCCGATGAAATTACCTTTTTAGATATAACCGCAAGTTCCGATAGACGAGAGATTATGATTGATTTGGTCACTCGGGTTGCCGCCGAGGTATTTATCCCGATGACCGTAGGCGGCGGCGTACGCAGCGTTGACGATATCCGTAACCTACACCACGCCGGTGCCGACAAAATTGCCATAAACACTGCGGCGATAGAAAACCCCGAATTTGTTAAAGAAGCGGTGTCTAAAGTAGGATCGCAATGCGTCGTTGTTGCAATAGATGCTAAACGCAGCGGTGCCGAAGCGCGCTGGGAGGTCTATACGCACGGTGGGCGCAAAGCAAGCGGCATCGAAGCGGTTGAATGGGCGCAGCGAATGGCCGAGGCGGGTGCCGGAGAAATTTTGCTGACCAGCATGGATCGAGACGGCACCAAACTGGGTTTTGATTTGGAACTCACCCGCCGCATCGGTGAATGTGTCGGCATCCCGGTCATTGCTTCCGGTGGTGTCGGTAACCTCGAACATTTAGTAGAAGGCGTTCAGTCGGGTAAAGCCGATGCCGTATTGGCTGCGAGTATTTTTCATTTTAGAGAATACTCTATCGCGCAAGCAAAGCATTATATGCGCGAACACGGCATCAAAGTCCGCATCACGTCAAGTCTATAGGGTGTTAACGATATGGATAGCAACGATATTTTGAAACGACTGGATCAGGTGCTACAAGCGCGCAAGGCAGCCTCGTCTGCCGATTCTTATGTTGCAAGTTTGTACGATAAAGGTGTCAAAGGCATTGCCGATAAAATTTTGGAAGAAGCGCAAGAATTGACCGAAGCCGGTATCGGCGACGACAATGCGCATATCGTACACGAGGCAACCGACCTATGGTTTCATTGTTTGGTGCTGTTGGCATACAAAAATATAGATTCAACCGCAGTATTGGACGAGTTGGTGAAACGTTTCGGTATCTCCGGACATCGGGAGAAGAGAAATCGCGCTAAATAAATTTGGATAAAGTTTGCTCGGCAATGTTAATATAGGGTTTTATAATTGAGATGAGGATATTATTATGTCGTGGGGACCTTTACAGATATTATTGATACTGGTTATTGTAATTTTGTTGTTCGGCACTAAAAAGTTACGCACCTTAGGTTCGGACTTGGGTAGTGCAATCAAAAGTTTTAAGAAATCCGTCAAGGAAGAAGAGTCGCCGACTTCGGATCAGCAACACCCCCCTAAAAAAGAAGACTAAGCTGTAAAAATGTCCGATTTCGGCTTTTGGGAATTGGCACTGATTATGCTAATCGCGCTACTGATCGTAGGGCCGGAACGTTTACCGAGATTGCTTTCTACCGTCGGTCATTGGATCGGACGCATGAAGAAATTGACCGCACAACTAAAAACCGAGTTTGCCGAAGAGTCGAGTGCCCGAGATGTGAAGAGAATTCTAAGCGATGCTCAAGACACGATACAAAAAGCGAGTAGTGACGTTAAGCGTGAATTTGTCAACACCGACCCTTTGGTCGAGGCGATAGAAGATCAAATTGGCAAAGGGCGTTTTGAGGCGGATCCGGAGATTGATAAAACCGATAGTAACGAGCACAGTTCTAAAACCGACAAACCCGACCCCTTAAATAAAAAACAACGCGACCACAATGGATAAAGAGCGTCCTCTGTTATCGCATTTGGTGGAATTAAGGAGCAGACTGCTAAAGATGATTGCGTGCATAGGCATTATTTTTATCGTGTTGTTCCCTTTTGCAAACCCGCTCTATAATTATCTGTCTGCACCGTTGGTGGCACAGCTGCCGCAAGATGGAACGATGATTGCAATCGATGTGGCATCACCCTTCTTAGCCCCTTTCAAGCTGGTTTTGTTACTTGCCGTCACCCTATCCATACCGGTATTGGTTTATCAATTTTGGGCTTTTGTCTCGCCGGGCTTATACCGCAGAGAAAAACGTTTGGCACTACCGATATTACTATCGAGCACCCTGCTCTTTTATGTGGGTATGGTTTTTGCCTATTATGTCGTGTTTCCTTTAATGTTCGGTTTTTTTAGCAGTGTTGCCCCCGAAGGCATATCGGTAATGACCGATATTAACCGCTATTTGGATTTTGTGATAAAGATTTTTATCGCGTTCGGGATTGCTTTTGAGGTGCCTATCGTCACCCTAATGTTGGTCAAAACCGGTGTCACCACAACCGAAAACCTAATTCGCAAACGCCCCTATGTTATCGTTGCCGCTTTCGTAGCCGGCATGGTACTCACACCACCCGATGTAATCTCGCAAGTATTGTTGGCAATACCGGTATGGTTGCTGTTTGAGGTCGGTATCTTCGTATCGAAATTCGCCTTGAAAGAAAATGTGCAGGGTCCCGTTCCGATCAAAGAGTAACTCACAAGAAGATAGTATGGAACCTAAAATAAAAAAAACCCTACTTGTGATTTTGGACGGTTACGGCATTAGCGGCAATACCGAAAACAACGCCGTATGGGTTGCCGAGACACCGCACTTGGATCGATTATTCGCCGACTATCCACACACGCTATTGGAAGCGTCGGGTCCGGCAGTCGGGCTTCCCCACGGTCAGATAGGCAATTCCGAAGTAGGACACACGACGATGGGCTGCGGTTGTGTGATACCTCAAGACTTAGTGCGCATAGATAACGCAATTAAAAAGCGTAGTCTGTTCAACAATAAGGTTTTGTTGGATGCGATGCATCATGCCCGAGAGAATAACCGCCCCATACATTTGCTGGGACTGGTCTCGGACGGCGGAGTGCATTCGCATCTACGCCATTTGTCGGCACTCATAGAGCTTGCCCGAAAGGAAGGCTGTGTGCCGATTGTACATGCGATTTTGGATGGGCGCGATACCGCACCACGGTGTGCCCGCAAGTTTATGCTCGAACTAAAAGCACCGCTTGAGCAAGCCGGCGGCACTGTGGCAACCGTTATGGGTCGTTATTATGCAATGGATAGAGATAATCGTTGGAATAGAACTGCCGTGGCATGGCGAGCAATCGCCAAGGCAGAAGGTACACATGCAAAAGATATAGACGATGCTATTTCTAAAGCCTATTCCGACGAAATCAGCGACGAGTTTGTAAAACCGACTTGCTTAGATCAACATACACCGCTCGATGAAAAGGATCAGCTGATACTGTTTAATTTTAGAAACGACCGCCCGCGGCAGTTAGTTAGATCTCTGGTTTGTCATCGCTTTGATGATTTTGATCGGGGCAACTATAAGCCTGTAGCCATGACGACAATGACGGAAATTGACCGCAAACTTCCGTGCGCCGTTGCATTTTCACCGATACGACCTAAGGTGACCTTGGCTAAGGTGCTCAGCGATATGAATTTAAAGCAATTTCACTGTGCCGAGACGGAAAAGTATCCGCATGTTACTTTTTTCTTTAACGGTGGCGTAGAGGATCCCCTACCCGGGGAAACACACCGCCTGATACCGTCGCCTAAAGTCAGAACGTACGACCTGATGCCGGAAATGAGTGCTAAAGCAGTCGCAGACGAAGTCATCTCGGCACTGACCCGACCCGAATACGCATTCGTCGTTGTCAACTTTGCCAATATGGATATGGTAGGACATACCGCGGTGCCCGACCCGATTATAAAAGCGGTTGAAACCGTAGACCGACAACTCGGTCTAGTCGTAGATGCTGCGCTAAAACATGGTTGGCAGATATTGATTACCGCAGATCATGGAAACTGCGACGAGATGTTGGATCCGAAGACCGGCCAGCCGAACACCATGCACACGACCAATCCGGTGCCGTGTTTGATCGCCGGCATGAACGAAATACCGCAACTGGCAAAGGGGTATAGCATCAGTAGCGTTGCACCGACGATTTTAGATATGATGGATATTCGTATTCCTCCCGAAATGGATGCCCCTTCGGTTATCGTGTGTGATTGAACTCCGATTATTCCTCGGCACTTTGGGCGTATGAGCGTAATATTTCTTGTACCCGACTAATCGGATAATCCTTGCGGATCGGAATAAAAGTGCCACCTTTTCTAATATTCGCTTTGTAGGCATCCAGCAATTGTGCCCTGACCCCGGCCGGGTATTCTTTGAAGTCATGCAAAAGTTTGCGCTTGATGGTGCCTTCGACTTCAATCTCCCGGGTGCCGAATACCAGGTATTTACGCTCGTATTCTTTGATGCGCAAACCCTTGAAATAAATCCTGTAAAGTACTTGGGGACACACTTTGACTCTTGCCTCCACATCGGGGTTGTTGCCGGCTGCGATGCAAAAAGGACTCTTAAAGTCCAACCAATCGCGAGTTATTCTGATATCTTCCCCGGCAATAGCGGTTTTCAACAACGAAATGTCGTCTTCCTCTTTTTGTAGCCGTCGTTCTATGCGTAGTCGCCCTTCTAATTCTTTGTTGTACGCTTCGTAGTCTCCTTCATCTTGTTCGGTGGGTTCACCGAATTGTCTAGGTTTAGCTGCCTCGCAAATAGCAACCACCTGTTCTCGGCTGAACCCCTTTTTGAGAAAATATTCTACATCGTTGCGGCTACATTCGGCTTGTGCAAGGGGCGCATAAAATAACAAGACACCCAAATTAAGTGTCACGGCAATAAGAAAATAAAGTTTGTTAATCATCATCGTTCAATCTTTTTAATAACAGAATTATACCCGATAGCAACGGTGGTTCTATTTCAATTTTGAGAACGGAGAGGGTGGGATTCGAACCCACGTGCCGACTTATGTCGACCATCTGATTTCGAGTCAGCGCCGTTATGACCGCTTCGGTACCTCTCCTATGTCGTATTGTGTAAATCGTACGATGATTTTACCTTAAAACAAATCGGTCTAATAGACGACGGGTTGCGGATCTATACTGCGCCATAGATACCATGTTGCGACAGTACGCCAAGGTTTCCAGCGAATTGCGAGCTTATGCAAGTTTTTAGGTGTCAATTTTTTGCCGTGATTGTACTCCTTATAAATTGCATTAAGCAAACCTAAATCACCCAGTGGCAACACATCGGGGTATTTTAGATAAAAAATAGCGAACATTTGAAATGTCCAATGACCGACACCCTTGATAGCGAGCAAGGCATTTTGCAGTTCCTCAAATGTATGGTGATGCCAATACCGGCGGGTAATTTTTTGTTGTATGAAAAAGTGTGCGATATTTTTCAGATATTGCGCTTTCTGTGCCGACAAGCCGCATCGCCGCAGGGTGTTGAAATGGCAACGATAGATCGCAGTCGGTTGCGGTTGCGAGGTGCCGAAATGTGTTTCCAGCCGTTGCCAGATGCTGTCTGCCGCTTGCACCGAGATTTGCTGACCGACGATGGCGCGACACAGCACCGTAAAAGCATCTTTGCCACCGCTTAAATAGCTTTGCTTAAATCGTCCGATCAAATTCGCCATTATCGGATCACCGGCGGATAATTCTTTGCAGGCTCGCTGCCAGTATTGAGGCTGCTGATTAGACGACATAGTCAAAACGATTTTTTGTCTCGGAATGCATCGCTACATCGGCTTTAGATTTTTGTTGTAATTGCCACAAAGAGGCATACAAACCGGCTTTATCGAGCAGTTCCGTATGGGTGCCTCGTTCAACTATGCGAGCTTTGCGCATAACCAAAATAGTATCGGCATCAACCACCGTCGATAAGCGATGTGCAATAACCAATGTGGTGATGCCGGCTGCAATTTTATCCAATAGTCGGAGTATCGTTTTTTCCGAATGTGAGTCTAAATTGGATGTTGCCTCATCAAAAACCAATATAGACGGTTTTTTTAATAACGCTCTTGCGATGGCAATCTTTTGCCGCTCGCCGCCGGACAATTTCAGACCCCGCTCGCCGACAACCGTATCGTATCCTTTAGGGAGTGCCGAGATAAAGTCGTGCAGACCGACTTGCTCGGAGATTCTAACGACATCTGCTTGTTCCACATTTTCAGGACAACCATAGAGTATATTGGCGTGTAGACTACGGTTGAACAATACGGTATCTTGCGGGACGATGCCGATGCGAGATCTTAAGCTGTGTTGTTTATATGCGCGTAAGTCTTTGCCGCCGATCAAAATACGACCGCTATTCACATCGTAAAAACGAAATAACAGGCGAACCAGCGTAGATTTTCCTGAGCCCGAAGGTCCTACGACAGCGACTTTATTGCCGGCAGGTACGACCAAAGATATATTTTTCACAACCACCCGTTGTGGTTGATACCCGAAACTTACATTTTCAAAGACAATGTCTTTAGCTTGTTTGGGCATCGCTATTGTCGAGATACCGTCTTTCACCTCCGGTTCGCGTGCCAGCAACTTGAGTATCATATCCATATCGACGAGTGCATAACGCACGGCGCGGTAGACTATACCCAAAGTGTTCAACGGCATAAACAACTGCAACATCATGGTATTGATTAGTATTAGGTCTCCTAAACTCAAGCTACCGTTTATCACACCGTTGGCTGCAAACAGCATGACGAGGCTCACACCGAGCGCAATAATAAATCCCTGTCCAAAGTTCAACAAGGACATCGTTGTTTGGCTTTTCACGGCAACTTGTTCCCAATCTTCAAGCAGGTCGGCGTAACGCTTACATTCAAACGATTCTTTGTTGAAGTATTTGACGGTTTCGTAGTTAATCACGCTGTCGACCGCAAGACCGTTTGCTTGCGAGTCGAGTGCATTCATCTGATAGCGAAACTGCATACGCCAATTCGTGAATAGCACAGTAAACACGATATAAATGCCTACCGTTGCAAAAACTACGCCGCCGAAGGATGGTGCGTAGGTGCTGAATAGATAAATTGCAACCAGTATAAATTCTACGATAACCGGCAAGATATGAAACACCATATAGTTCAGCACCAAAGAAATACTCTGAGTGCCTCGCTCCAGATCTCTAAATATCGCACCGGTTTCACGAGACAAATGGAAAGAGAGCGACAGTTCGTGAAGGTGGCGAAGCACTTGTGTCGAGAGTTGTTGCATTGCGCGGTAGCGAACCCGTGCAAAAATAATATCCCGCAACTCGTTAAATAAACTGCTCAAAGCCCGCAATCCACCGTATCCGAGTAGAAGCGCAATCGGCACGACTAAAACTTGGGTGTCCGCAGCATTGAGCTTGTCGACGATTTCTTTCAGGACCAACGGTACGCCTATAATTGCGATTTTGGCGAAGATCAGGCTGGTCAACGCAATTACGACGCGGCCGCGATATTCCCAAATATACGGCGTGATGCGTTTGAGATTAGACCAGTCACTTAAATTGTTCTGCGGTACCGAGATACGCCGCGCTACGAAACTAAACATGATATTTATACAAAGTTAGACGTAGACTTCGGTACAATTTATACAGTAGAAGGCGTGGTTGCTCGGTTCGCAATCCTTTCTGCAGATAAAGTATAAATAAATCTATCACTGCTTTATTGTATAAAGACCACGCCAAGGAACGGCGCAAACAATCTTCCGCTGTATCTAACGAACGGCAATTCTCTTCAAGCGTAATTTGCCCGGCGCGCCGCCATCTGTGTGCCAATACTCGTCGATATTCTTTGCGCGAGATATGCTTCAGAGCAGTAGATATTAAAACGCTATTCTCAAAGCCCAAACACCATATTATGTGTTTGTTGTGATAACGGTCGGAGAGCCGCGATGCCAGCCTGTTAAAAATCACCGGACAGTCGGCGATGTAGAGCCATTTACCCAAGTCGGCAACACGCATAAACAATTCAACATCGTGTCCGGTCGGTATTGCTTCGTTGTAGCCGCCGAGTTTGTATATAAACTTGCCACGAAAAACAGTGCATGAGGCGATACCCGCACCCATAGTAAAAAACCATAACCACGGATTTTTGGATATTTTTCGTTGCTTATATCGAGTGGTTTTGTCGCTGGATAAGTCTTTAACGATGCGATCGCTACTTACTGCGACCGCATTAGGCTTATCTTTTAGGGTGGCAACCGCTTTTTCCAGAAAATTAGGCGGCGGAATATCGTCCGAATCCAAAAAATAAACATAAGGATACTCGCCTTGGGTTTGTCGCAGCCCGGTATTTCTGGCCTCGGAAGCCCCCTTGTTTAGCGAATGAACAATCAACTGCGTACTAAAAGTTAAAGCAGAGTTATTCAGCCACTCACCGACCACGTCCGGTGTGTTATCGGTTGAACCGTCGTCCACGACAATCAGATGTGCGGGTTGTAATGTTTGCTTACGAACGGCTTCCAATGTTGCCACAATCGCATCGGGGCGATTCATAACAGGAATTATAACTAAAACCCCGGAACTATTTTCCATCTATACACCGACCGTATCGGAAAGATGCGCTTTTCTCCTTAAACGAGAAATTTTTATCAAATACTTAAACGCCGGATTGAATAATCGCCAACTCAGAGAACGCGTAAAACAATCATGTGCTTCCTCAATCCGCCGATGAGACAATAATTCTCGGCCGGCTTCAAACCATGCCTTTGCTAGAACGGCACGATAGATTTTTCTCGCTATTCGGTCACGCGCTTTATAGGTATCTAATAAATTTTCATAAATCAAAGCCCATCGTCTATAGTAATCGGGGAATTGCGACTGCATATCCACTTTTGTTTGAAAGAGAGATAGGGTTGCTACACAGTCCGGAATATAACACCACGCGCCCTGATTAGAGACGCGGGCAAAGAAGTCGGTATCGCCACCTATCAAAAGCAAAGGGTTAAATTTCCCTGCTTTTTCAACGGCGTGACTGCGTAAGAGAATAGCACCGGCTATTTCTAATTTGTTGCGCATTAACCATAACCATGGATTTTCAATGAAATCGTCCGAATGTATTTCTGCATTTGGACTATTTACCGGTTTCACTCGTGCCGGTATTGCTGCCACACAGTCTTGTCGGGTTGTTAATCTTTGTGTAGCCTTTTCATAAAAATCTTCGGGTAGTTCAATATTCGAGTTTACAAAATGGATACACCGACAATCGCCTACGCGATTTAAGCCGACATTTCTCGCTGCAATAAAAGTAGTATCGGGTTCGTGTTCTATGCATATCAGCTGTAGAGCAGGTACCATTTTTTCAATACGGCTTTGCAGAGTGGCGATAGCATCTGTCTCGGATTTGTCGTGAACCACGATCAGTCGTTCGGGTTTTACAGTTTGTGCAATAATAGAGTCTATCGCACCATACGGAATACTTGCCTTATTGTCCGGTGTACATATAACCGCAACAGAAAGTTTATCGTTCATATAACGCGCGTGTATCTAAACAGACCTATTTTCTTAATATAGATTCTGATAGTACTAAATTTTTTACCGTAATATATGGTTCGGTTAATATCTTGTATAAGATGGTACGCTCCCCCTCCAAAAATAATGAGCATATTAGATACCAATCTCAAGGCTAACTTTAGGAAAGTTTTTATAGAGCGAGATTCTTTTATCTTATGCCATAATTTTTTTTGTTTGTTCCACCGCCATTTTATTTTTTTTGATAGCATAGCTACGTGATGCGTCCGATGTGTTTTCATATTCTGTATCAACGCATGGGTTTTTAGTTTTAGTTTTAATCCTAAATTTGTATTAACCCTTGAGGAGTTCGAAATTTTATTATTTTCGGTATCCGGTGCTAAAGATTTTTCAGCTTGACTATCCTGTGTAAGTTGCCACTCCGGCGGACGATGGGTTGAGGCTCTTTTGTTGCGGTTAGCAAACTTGTTAACACGACTAATTTGTGCAAGTTTCCATCCTATCGGCCTATAGGTTGAGGGTTTTTTATCACGGTCATACGCCGCCGCCGCGCGTTGCTCTCTAGTACCTAAGACAAAATTTGCCAAGCCAACGGTTAAATTGCGCATCAAGGAGAGCGAAGGAGTTTCTCTTTGCAGTTCTACAGGCACTTTGGTGCCGTTGCCGCTTGCAGTGGCTGATTTTTTTCTGTGACTTTTGTTTGGTTCTGGCGCATCTCTTTGTAATTCTGCAGGCACCTCGGTATCATCAAAGTCATCCCTAACGGTTGATTCTTGTCTGTAGTCTTTATTGGATACTATGCAAGGAGGAGTAATAATCCTTAAAACATCGCCTACGAGTTCCGTATTACCGGTAACCCAATCGGCAGGCATCCGTATAGGATATGCTAAATCGCGTAGTTTTTTTGCAGTCGGTAGCTTGACCAAATAGCCTATGGTCGTGAAAGGGAACTCTGCAACACGTGCGATGTAGTGCCCGGGGCAAACTTTTTTTTTCCAATAAACGGCCTCCGCTCCTTTGTTATAAGACTTTCTGTACTTGGAATAATGGCCGAGCAGCAAAGTACCCCAAGATACCTTCTGCAATACCGTTGAATTCAAAACTTCCGGGAAACGAGGCGACAGTTCGGCATCGTCTTCTAAAACACAAGCGATCGGAATATTATGATCTATCATCAATTCGTAAAACTTTATATGGCTTAATAAGCATCCCAGAGAACCTAAGGTTATGCGCTGGTGATTATAGGTATTCGTGTAAAAAACCTGTTCCCCGTAATTTTCTACAACCTCGTGCGGTGTGAATTGCGCTCCATCCACCGCTTCTATAAATTGATAATCTAAGTTCAGTGCGTCTAACTGTTTGCTGATGTTAGCTTTGCGGTTGGGAGAGCGTTTTAGGTTGATGACAAAAATAGGAAAAGGGCTAGACATAGAACTGTATCAATGTAGTGAAATCACTCGTTTTTAGGTAACCAGTATAAACGATAATCGGCTAGACTTAAAAACGGAATTTATGCGCCGAGTGTATACGTTTGATAATATCCATGAAGTGCTCGTGTAGTTTTAGTTTGTTTAACAGCTTAAATAGCAATGCTGCGGGTGAAGCCAGCAACCAATAAAAGAAGGGTTTGATTCCGGTTTTTGTGTGCCAAGCGATTGCGCGACGAAAGCAATCTTGAGCCTCTCTACATCGTCCCTGTACCAACACTTCTAACCCCGCATGCCGCCACCTTCTAGCTAGTATGTAACGATATTTTTCAGGATCTAAACGTTTTTGTATAGCAAAATTTGCTACACAATCCTCAAATATATGGCACCATTTTCTCAATGGGTCATCGTGCATATCGCGCAGATGTGCGCCGTGTTCGTACATAATTACCGGGGCACCGGTCACATGTAACCATTCACCTAAGCTCGCCAGCCTAAAAAAGAGTTCGGTATCGTGTCCGGTAATAAGCACTTCGTTATAACCTCCCAGCTTTTTAATCAAATGCGTGCGCAGCAATGTGGACGATGAAACCCCTGCCCCCATATCTATAAACCAATGATACGGATTGATGTTAAGTCTCTTTTGGTTAAGGTATTGTGTCTTGCCCTTTTCGTTTTTTAAGATCCGGTCGGCACTGGCAGCCACTGCCTCGGGGTGTTGTTCCAATGCGTTGTGCGTCTTTGCTAAAAACATCCGCGACGGTGTGTCGTCGGAATCTAAAAAATAGATATAGCGATGCTTAGCTTGAGCATGCGCCAGACCTGAATTTCTAGCTGCAGATGCACCTTTATTGCGATTATGAATAATCAACTGTGTCGTGAAGCAGGGTGCTTGGGTTTCAAACCACGCCTGCACAACTTCTACGGTATTGTCGGTAGAACAATCGTCTACAACGATTACATGATCGGGCTGAGCCGTCTGCTCTAAAATAGCTTCTAGTGCTCTAGTGATATATCGGGGCCTATTCATCACCGGGATGACAACTAGAATATCCGGCGATTTAGATATACTCATATCAACGGTTATACGATTTCGGGCACTCGGCATCATTGCCGAGCCCCCATAGTCAACGCTTTTTCGGTGGCTTGTCGGCGGTTTTTTTCGTCTTCAATATCCTCTATACCCCAATGTTCTATGTTTCTTAAGATAAGGTTTTCGATGCTCTCTATGTGTAATCGGTTGTCGTTGAGTGCCGGAATATAGCGCAGTTCCGAACCGCCGGCCTCTATAAAAACCTCTCGTCCTCGGATGGCAATCTCCTCTAAGGTTTCTAGACAATCTGCCGAAAATCCCGGACAAAAGACATCTATCGTTTTTACACCTTGCTTTGCAAGCTCGCTCAAGGTTTGTTCGGTATACGGTTGCAACCATTCCGCTCGTCCAAATCGTGATTGAAAACAAAGTTTGTATTCGTGTTCGTTTAAGGATAGGGCGTGAGCAATTAATCGGATCGTAGTATGACACTGACAATGATAAGGGTCGCCCTCGAGTAAATTACGTTTAGGCAATCCATGAAATGAAAACAGCAATAAATCCCCGCAACCGTGTTGGTTGCGAAACGAACGTATCTGTTCGGCACAAGCAGAGATATAAAGAGGATGTTTATGGTAATGGTTGATATAGCGCAATTCGGGTTGCCAACGCCAAGAGCTTAGTATTCGTGCTACCTCGTCAAAAACCGATGCCGTGGTGGTAGCCGAATATTGCGGGAACAACGGCAAAATCAATAAACGTTGAACCGACTTTTCCCTCATTTCATCAAGCACCTTTTTGATAGCCGGTTTTCCGTAGCGCATGGCAAGGCTCACAACTAAATTTTGATGTTCGTCCTGTAGCTTTTGTGCTACTTTCAAACTAAGGCGATTGGAATGAATAAATAACGGTGAACCTTCCGGTAGCCATACTTTTGCATAAGCCTCGGCACTTTTGCGCGGGCGCAGAGGCAGTATTAAAAGATGCAAAATCAGCCACCAAATCGGGTGAGGAATTTCTACAACACGCGGATCCGATAAAAACTCGGCAAGATAACGACGCACCGCCGCTGTAGTAGGGGCTTCCGGGGTGCCTAGATTGACTAGTAAGATACCGGTAGATGCGACGGTACCGTGGCGGTAATCTTTATTTCCTAGATAGCCCAACGCGTATTGATAATTAAGAGTGGGAATTATATACAATTATGCACAAGGCTTTTCCTTGCGCTCGGTGCTATTGTTTGACGCTTCATAATTCCCTTAAGAATCTCTCAGGCGGCTCTTTCTAGGAAAGTGTGCTTTTAAGAATTCCATTTGGTCGGCTAATATGGTACGTGCTCTCAAATAAATATACTCGGCGTGTGTCGGGACAAAAGGAATCGCTAGTAGCTTCATGCCGGCTTGTTCCGGTGTGCGATCCGCCTTTTGATTATTGCAACGTTTGCAAGCACTAACGACATTATTCCAAGTATCTCTGCCGCCTTGCTTAAAAGGGATGACATGATCACGAGATAAATAACGGCGACTAAAAGATTCTCCGCAATAAAGACACAATGAACCATCGCGCCTGAATAGCGCGTCATTGTTCAAAGGCGGTATGTAATTTAGGTCTAGATGCGGATTTTTTCCATATGTTGCAATGACCGAATTGACTCTGATAACACTACGTTTTCCGGTCACGGCATTGATACCGCCGCGAATTATAAACAGCGCGGTTCCCGCCTCGTAAGCCACGATATCTGTGTGATAAAACCTCACCGCATCTTGATAATTTATCCAGTCGAGGGGCATACCGGCTACGTCAACTCTTAGGATTTGTTGACTCAAATTCTCTTGCATAGCACCACCTTGTTCATTAGAAGCCTTGCGTAAGTTTTGTATAGTATAGAAATTGTTTATAATGTCAATAATTTAAGAGCTATTTTATTATAGATGCTTGAAATTGGTAAATGACGAGGAGAATATTATGAGAAAAATTATGGTACTCAATGCTAAGGGAGGTTCCGGTAAAACTACGGTTGCGACTAATTTGGCAAGCTATTATGCGAATAGAAATCTATCTGTGGTTTTAGCTGATTATGATCCCCAGCGAGGTAGCTTGCAGTGGCTGGCGGCACGCGCCCCCGGTAAGCCACCTATTTTGGCATACGATGGTATTAGACAACGCGGTGCCACCCAGAGAATGGCGGACATTTATATTATGGACACACCGGCGGCTTTACATGGGAAAGAGCTTAACAATATGATCCGACGCGCCGAGACAATTATTATTCCGGTTGTTCCTTCGGCTTTGGATATGCGGGCGGTGTCCGAGTTCGCAAAAGAAATAAACGCGGCACCGGCGATCTCCGGAAGACGCGCCAAAGTCGCGGTAATCGGTAATCGGGTTCGTTTTCAGACTAAAATAGCATGGCAGCTCGACGAGTTTCTACTTAAACTACGTTTTTCTTTTCCGACCCATTTAAGGGACAGTATGAATTACGTACGCGCCGCAGAAAAGGGGCTCGGGCTATTTGATATGTCCCGTTATGCAACTATGCACGAGCGCAACGACTGGGTACCCTTGTTGCGGTGGTTGGGTAGTCAACGCAGTATACCCTAAAGTACCGTCCGGAATAACCGCAACCGCTTGCGCCGTATGGTTTTGGTTTCCATAAATTGGATGAATGAATGTATAAATCGTGCACATACGACGGGGCTGTTGAAAAAGCCGCCTCATCCTTGAAAGCTATACCGTAATAACAAAAATCTTTGGATAAACTGAAATCTGATCCAGCGGAAATAAAAATCTAAAGAAACCGCTAGTCTCTTTAGGTTCTGAGCTGTCCCAATCAAGTAGGCTTGTATCTGCATCTTCCTCCAACCTCTATATTTTGCCCGCCTCAATCCATGCTGTTCCTTTGCCTCACCAAATAAGCCCTCTACCTTCCAACTTCGCTCCGTCATCCAGTGCTGAAATACCTCACTACTTTGTCGACATCTCACTCGCTCAATCGCCTCTTTATACTTGTTTCGGGCGATGTACATATGATTCCTACCACCTAAATAACAACTCCCTCGCCATTGACAACTCTTACAATGCGCTTTCTTGATATCGTAATACTTCGTTGACCGCACGGCATGTTTAGAATATAACGCATGACCGGCTTGACAGATATAGCGGTCGTGCTTGGCATCATACTTGAAACTGCCATCATCGGCTACCGGCTTAACATACTTCGGCATCGGAATATAGCTGCGGATATTGTGGTCTTCAAAAAATTGATGTCTTGCCACTACTATAGCCGGCATCGGCAATCACCTCTTCGACCGGCAAGTCGAAACGCTCCTGCTGATAACGGATTCTTTGTGTTATCACATTGTTTTTATGATAGGCTCCGGTGGTCACATGACAATCCGTTATTATCCGCTTGCTTGCATCAATACAATAATGCACCTTATGGTATAACTTCTTCGGATACCCTTTACGATGGACTAAAGTGGCATCGCTATCTACTTTACTGAAATGCTTGCGGTTGCTGATTTTTTCTCTTTTCACCACCGTAGTTTGCGACACTGCCGCTTTGCTTTGTTGCTTCTCGTCCTCAACTACTTCCGCTGCTGCCGGCTGCTCTCGTCTCTGCAGTTTCCCCGCCGACGCATTCGCCTCAACCAAACTCGCATCCGTTATAATCCGCTTCCCAGGCACTAATCCAGCATCACGGCATTGTTCTACTATCTGCTCAAATACCTGTGCAAAACACGCCACCCCTAATCTATCCCTCACCCGAGTTAATGACGAATGATCCGGCACCGCATCACTCATATTTAATCTGACAAACCAACGATAGCCAATGTTCATTGCGATCTCGTCGCAAAGTTGACGACCTGACTTAATCCCATAGATGTGTCCTAATATACAAATACGGAAAAATACTTCAGGGTCTATTGACGGTCTACCTTGTCTATCACTATAGAACTTTTTGGTTAATTTTTTGACAAAACTCAAGTCTAAAACCTTATCAATACGCCTTAATAGGTGATTGTTAGGAATGAGTGCCTCATAGTCTATTTGGGAAAATAGTTCGCGTTGAAACTTCTGATTTCCTTGCATAAAAACCTCCGTTGAATAAGTTATCTATTATTACTTACATCCAATACTTTTTCAACAGCCCCACGCTACAACCACCCCAGAGAAAGGCTTTACATTTTGCAATATGCGTTAGGGTCTTGCACAAAGTGACACCACTTGTGCTACTGCAACAAGTGGTGGTTCTATTACGCCTGCCACCCCTCTAGAGGAGGGGAATAGTCTTCCCCTACATATATCGATTACATTGCGGCTCGGGGTTGGTGGACCGCATCGATACTTTTATGAGGCAGGAAGATACCACAACCGAGCTTTTGCTTGGTGCCTAAGCCGGTTCGTTGCAACCGGATGCTTTCGTCAAAAGCAAGTTCCACTATCATAAGGCTTCTGACGTATAGGGTTTTATCGGAGGTTTTGATTGCGTGCTGTCTTCCTCCCATCATACGCTGTGGGTGTATGCCTTTGGCGTTGAGCATTTTGGTTGCTTCGTGCAGAAATTCGTGCTCACTTTGCATGTTTTGTGATGCCAAGGCTCTGGCAAACAAAGTTGTTTGCGTACTGAGCGCGCGTAAAGTCGGCTTGTTGATTTTTATTAAACAGCCTTCGATATCAATCGTTTTTCCTTCTAAAACCATCGCATCTTCAAAGCGAGATTTAGGTAGACGCAATCGTAGTCTCGTTCGCTTGGATAAATAAAGCAATTCGTTTTCTTTATAGGGTCTTAACCATCCATTGCCGGACTCGGCTCCGTGCAATGTATGTAAAGCGACATCGGGGTCTGTCTCAAGCCACGGCAATATTCGGCTAATCGCCTTATACAAAGCGTACGCATGATCCACCGTCAAGCCGCCGTGACATTCAACTCTAAAGCCGAGATCTGCAACATCTTCGGGTACTCGCAGCTGTTTCTCTTCCGAATCTTGCCAGTAGTTTTCCATAAATCTATTCCACATTGCCGGCCGAAGTAAAAGCAGCCTCCAACCGTTGTTCCCAATCCTCCGGTGTATCCGCAAACGGTGGGCGTACGTCCATTTCTATAAACATTTCGCCTTGACGCGCTTGTGATTTTATATAGGCGATAAGTTCTTCAAAACTGGTCATTTCGTTATTGCCTATTAATATGTCGCTAATTGACAGCACAGCATTTCCTCGGTATATCGGTTGCGTACATCAAAAGATTATTTACATGTGTGATTATAAAACATCTTTGATCGCTTGTGTTTCTACTTGATCGGTTTCAAAAGCCTCTCCTATCGCACGCAATAAAATGTAATGCCGCCGTCCGCTTTTGTTCTTTTTATCGAGTGCCATTGCATCTAACAATGCTTGTGGATCTAAGGTCGTCGGCTTGGATGTTGCCAGCCCGAAACGATTGAGTAATGAAACAATGCGGTCAAGGCTTTCTTTAGATATATAACCTAAGTTTAGAGACAGTTGCGCAGCGAGCGCAAGCCCGCATCCCACCGCTTCGCCGTGCAACCAAAACCCGTAGCCCAGGGTTGCTTCTATAGCATGCCCGAAAGTATGTCCTAAATTAAGCAGGGCGCGTTTGCCGGTCTGCTCTAATTCATCGGCAGCGACGATTTCGGCTTTGATGGCACATGAGCGTTCTATCGCATAACACAAAGTCTCGTCATCGTGTGCAAGCAGTGCTTCTACATGGTCCTCTAACCAATTAAAAAAATTGGCATCTGCAATCAAGCCGTATTTGACAACCTCGGCAAGTCCTGCAACATAGTGCCTAGGTGGTAGCGTGTTGAGCGTATTCAAGTCTGTAACAACACAACGCGGCTGATAAAAAGCCCCAATCATGTTTTTCCCTAAAGCATGGTTGACTGCGGTTTTGCCGCCCACCGAGGAATCTACCTGAGCAAGCAGGGTTGTAGGAATCTGTGCAAAAGCAATGCCGCGCAAATAACTTGAAGCAACGAAACCGGCAATGTCTCCGACCACGCCGCCGCCGAGTGCTATGAGTAGCGCATCTCGTTCGGTTCGACACTCCAGTAGTCGGGTACAAACCTGCTCGAAAGTCTGCAATGTTTTATACGATTCGCCTGCCGGTATCACGATTTGATCTATTTTTAATTCTGCGCCGATTACATCGCATACCGTTTGCATATAAAGTGGTGCGACATCTTCGTCCGAAAGTATCACCAGATGAGAGCCTTGCCAATTTGGGGTCAACAATTCATCTAAACTTGCCAGTAAGCCTCGTCCTATATGAATGGGGTAGCTACGCCGACCTAGTTCTACCGTCAAAATATTCATATTTGCTTTATATTATCGATATATTCAATAATTTTTGTCACCGTTGATTTAACGGTGCCGTTGTTATCGACGATAAAATCGGCAAGTGCTTCGTATATAGGGATGCGCACACGATCCAAATTTTTGATGGTTTCATAGACATCCCCCTCCATCAGCAAAGGGCGTCCGGTCGTATTTCGTACTCTTTCATAACGGTTATCCAAAGATGTGCTTAAATAAATTACTGTACCATTATCTTTGATGTTCTTGCAATTTTGTTTATCTACAACCACACCGCCGCCGGTTGCCACAACCATATTGCGATTACCTAAGATTTCTCGTAGCACTTCGGATTCGCGCTTTCTAAAGCCCACTTCGCCTTCATTTTTGAATATCGTCGGAATATCCATAGCGGCGTGTCGGCAAATCAACTTGTCGGTGTCGTAAAAACGACTTTTGATACGTTTTGCTAAAGTCTCGGCAATATGACTTTTGCCCGCTGCCATAGGTCCTATTAGGAATATGTTCATTTATGCCCTGTGCTAAAATTGAAATTATGCTCAATCTAGTTTATCAATCTATGTACTTGTCGTGTTCAAATTCATAAAACGATTACTATTGTTTATTGCCGGAGCACTCGCCCTCGGTGTTGTTGTCGTTGTAGCAGTATACATCTATATTGCCCCGGAACTCCCGTCTTTGGAAGAAATTAAGACGATTCGCGTGCAAACACCGCTCAGAGTGTACACCTCCGAGGGCAACCTTATCGCGGTTTTCGGCGATAAGCGTCGGGTACCTATCGACATAGCAGAGGTGCCTAGTCAAATTATAGATGCTTTCATTGCTGCCGAAGATGATCGTTTTTACGAACACCTAGGTGTGGATTACGAAGGCTTGATACGCGCGACTATCAATTTAATAGAGACAGGTCAACGCACTCAAGGAGGTAGTACGATTACCATGCAGCTGGCGCGTAACTTTTTTTTGACGAACCAACGCACCTACGAACGAAAAATTAAGGAGATTTACCTTGCGTTGATTATGGAGCGTCTACTCGGCAAAGAGGAGATACTCAATTTGTATCTGAATAAAATCTTTATGGGTAAACGAGCTTATGGCATTGCCGCTGCTGCCGAAATTTACTATGGGAAGAATATCGGCGAATTAACTTTGGCTCAAAATGCGATGATTGCCGGTTTGCCTAAAGCACCTTCAATATACAACCCGCTTGCCAATCCCCAAAAGGCACTTGAGCGTCGGGCTTATGTCTTGGGGCGTATGCTCAAGCTGAAAATGATCTCTTCAACCGAGTACGAAACGGCAATGGCGGCACCGATTACCGCGGCCGAGTACGACATCAAAGTAGAATTAGAAGCCCCCTATGTTGCCGAGATGGTACGCGCCTATATGATTGAGCAATACGGAGATAAAGCCTACTCCGATGGTTTTGATGTATACACTACCGTTCGTCGAACGATGCAGCAAGAAGCGCAAGCTAGTCTAAGGCGAGGTTTGCTCGATTATGATCGTCGCCACGGTTGGCGCGGCACCAAGGAACAAATTGCAGCCGAGATTTTAAGTAATCCCGAGGCACCAAGAAATGAATTAAAACAATTTCCCAAAGTAGGGGGACTCGTACCGGCGATCGTATCGGGGGTGGTTGATGATACGATACAAGTCATCCCTAAAGACGGATTAGAGACCACACTCACGCGCCCGAGTTGGCAGTGGCAACCTCGCCTCAATCAAAATTATGTGGGGCCGCAGATAGAAGATGCTGAAAAACTAGTGCAGAGGGGCGATATCGTATGGCTTCTAGAGCAAGACGGAGAACAACGGCGGCTGGTTCAGATCCCCGAAGTCGAAGGTACATTGGTCGCGTTGAATCCGAATACCGGAGCAATACTTGCATTGACCGGTGGTTTTGATTTTTATCAAAGTAAGTTTAATCGTGCAATCCAAGCAAAGCGACAACCGGGTTCCAGTTTCAAACCTTTTATTTATGCGGCAGCACTGTCGGAAGGTTATACGCCGGCAACGATAGTCAACGATACACCGGTGGTGTTTAGCGAGACATTCTCCAGTCAAGATTGGCGTCCCGAGAATTATAGCGGTAAATTTTTCGGTCCCACCCGCATCAGAGAAGCACTTACTTATTCACGCAATATGGTTTCGGTGAAACTGGTAGACGCATTGGGGTTGAGAAAGACCCTGGACTATATCATGCGCTTCGGTTTCGAGCGTAAGGATCATCCTTATAATCTAACAATGGCATTGGGTTCCGGTGTAGCAACGCCTCTAGAAATTGCACGCGGTTATGCAACATTTGCCAACAGTGGATTTTTGATTACGCCGTATTTTATCGAAAAAATATACGCTAACGAAGAGCCGATTTTTGAAGCATCTCCACCGCAACCCTGTGCCGAAAATTGCTACCAAGAAAACACCGGCAACGAAGTAGCAACGGAAATTGTATCAAAGACGGCAATCTCGGATAATGCAGCACTATTTATGCCTAGAGTTATTCCACCCGATATTGCCTATCAGTTATCCAGTATGCTACAAAGCGTGGCCCGATTAGGTACCGGGCGCAAAGCCTACCGTACCTTAAAACGTAGCGACATAGCAGGCAAGACCGGCACGACCAATAACCAACACGATGCTTGGTTCTCGGGTTTTAATCGCGATATAGTCTGCACCGTTTGGGTTGGTTTCGACAATCAGCAACCGTTGGGGAATCGCGAGACGGGTTCGGTGGCAGCATTACCTATATGGATAGACTTTATGAAAAAAATTCTTTCCGGAAAAGACGAAACTTCATTCTACAGACCTCCCGAGATTATTAGTGCAAAAATAGACTCGCAGACCGGTATGCTCGCGCATCCCAGTGACGCAACCGCAATCTCGGAGACCTTTAGAAGGGGCCACCTACCTAAAAAAATTGCTCCTTTGCCGGGGAGCAAAGACAAAGAGGAGGATTTAGAAAAACTTTTTTGATTATTCGGGCTAGTATGTTAACGAGAGCAAATAAGGCAGCCACTTTAAGAGAATGATTAGCGCAATCGCCGTACCGACCCAAAAGAATTTAGGTTCGGGCGTTGGATTATCGTTTCCTTTGTTCACGACCCTGGACACAACGAGGTCGAATAAAATCACCATGAAAATGATGGGGGCAAGTGCCGGCACAACCACCGTAGTTAATATCGCAGGCCACTCAACACTGGTTTGCATCCCCGGTGCCGGTAAAAAAATAATAACGAGCAAGCCTGCTACATAGAGCATTAATCTTAGAAGACCTATATTGCGAATCATAGCTGTATTTTTCACCCGTAGTGCTAAAATAATGTTTTCTAATTATAGGCTATATTCTATAGTGCTATCCAACGAAAAACTTTAGACAATGTCTTATCGTCCTATTTACATCATCAACCCAAAACGTATCTCGGAAAGAAAATTACATATACAAACACAGCTTGATGCTTTGAATCATAACTATCGTTTTGTAGAAGCTATTGACAAATACAATCATAAAAAACCTAGACATAGTATCCACAAATTAGTATATTGCGTATTAAATATAAATTAGACTAGTAATCATTTTCGTGAAAAATTGTCGGATACTTATCGTTTATTACAGCGTACACGGTGCCACCGAACAAATGGCGCGTTTGATTGCACGAGGCGTTGAAAGCGTTGACGGCGCACAGGCAAAGTTGCGCACGGTGCCCGCTATCACCGAACACGATGATCAAACCCTACATAGTAATCAAGCTACCATTCCTAAGGAAGGCCCGCCTTACACGACGCTTGAAGAGTTGGCGGATTGCGACGGATTGGTGTTAGGAAGCCCGACTCATTTCGGCAATATGGCTGCTCCGCTGAAACATCTCTTAGACCAAACTACAAGTTTATGGTTAAACGGTGCTTTGGTCGGTAAGCCCGCCGGTGTATTTACGTCTACATCGAGTATGCACGGCGGGCAAGAAACTACGTTGGTCTCAATGATGTTGCCGTTATTTCATCACGGAATGATTCTGTGCGGATTACCTTATACGGAAAACGCACTTAGTCGTACGCAAAGCGGTGGTACACCCTACGGACCTAGCCATTTAGCAGCTAAAAAAGCGAATCGCATGGTGGACGACGATGAAAGCGAATTATGTCTTGCGTTCGGCAAGCGCATTGCAAAACTGACTTTGTCGCAACAATAACCGCAATGAAAAATATTGCATGGTTCACCTCGTTGGTAGCCTACCTGATGTTATTGAGTGTGCTGGTCGCTTGGAACGCATGGATCGATCCTCCCGAAAGAATACCACGGATGATACCGCTATTGGCATTAGGTCTTCCGTTACTTGCAGTATTACGAGGACTGTTGCACGGTCGTAGAAGAAGCTGTCAACTCGCCGCGTTATTGGCATTGGTTTATTTCTCGCTCGGCTTAATAGATATTGCCGCCGGTGTCGTTTTATACGGGTGGTTACAGACTGTCGCTGCAACCGTATGGTTTGTTGCTTTGCTGGTCTACTTAAAAGCCGGTTCAGGCTAAGCCGAACCGCCTCCGAGTGGTTTTCATCAACCGTATTGTTGCCTTTCTATAGGCTGTAATACATATCAAATTCAACCGGATGGGTTGCTTGCCGTAGACGCGAGACTTCCTCCATTTTAAGCTCTATATAACCGTCTATCGCATCGTCGGTGAGTACATCACCCATCGTTAAAAAGCTTCTATCCGAGTTCAGCGCATCCAATGCTTCGTCCAAAGAGGCTGCGACTTTCGGTATGGCTTTTTCTTCTTCCGGCGACAATTCATATAGATCTTTGTTCATAGGTTCACCCGGATGTATACGGTTTTGTATGCCGTCTAGACCTGCCATCAACATCGCAACGAAAGTTAAATACGGATTGCCTGCCGCGTCGGGGAAACGCACCTCTATCCGTCTTGCTTTGGGATTGATCACATACGGTATCCGGACAGCTGCCGAACGGTTGCGCGCAGAATAAGCAAGCATGACCGGTGCTTCAAACCCCGGCACCAATCGCTTGTAACTATTGGTGGATGCATTCGCAAAGGCATTGATTGCACGAGCATGCTTTAGAATACCACCTATATAGTACATAGCGGTTTCCGATAGATTTGCGTACTGATCTCCGGCAAATATATTTTCACCATCTTTAGATAAAGTCTGATGCACATGCATGCCGGTGCCGTTGTCACCGACTATCGGCTTAGGCATAAAAGTTGCCGTTTTACCGTAGTTATTAGCAACATTCTGCACCACATATTTTTGAATTTGACTGATATCCCCTCGTTTCACTAAGGAGGCGTAACGGGTTCCGATTTCACATTGACCGGCGGTACCGACCTCGTGGTGATGCACTTCGGTGACTACACCCATCTCGGAAAGTGCTTCGCACATGGCCGAGCGTATATCTTGCAGAGAATCAACCGGAGGCACCGGAAAATAGCCACCCTTGATGCCGGGGCGATGTCCGATATTTCCTCCTTCGTATTCTTTATTACTGCTCCAAACCGCTTCGGAAGACTCAATGTCGTAACTGCATCCTTGATGGTCGCTGTACCAGCGAACGCTATCAAATACGAAAAACTCAAGCTCCGGCCCGAAATAAACAACATCTGCGATGCCGGTTTCTTTGAGGTACTGTTCGGCACGTTTTGCAATAGAGCGTGGGTCTCTGTTATACGGCTGTTTGGTGTCGGGTTCCAATATATCGCAACGCAAACAAAGTGTGAGGTCGTTATAAAACGAGTCTATTTGTGCAGTCTCAAAATCCGGCATCAAAAGCATATCCGAATCGTTGATTTCTTTCCATCCGGCAATAGACGAACCGTCAAACATCTTGCCCCCCGCTAAATAGCCGTCTTCGCAAGCGATTTTGGCAGGCACGGTTACATGTTGTTCCTTGCCTCTAGTATCCGTGAAACGAAAATCTACATATTTGATATTTTCGTCTTTAATCATTTTTAGAACATTTTCTACCGACATTGTTAAAACTCCTGTAAATGTATGAACACTACGCTTCTACCCAAGGTTTAGGTCGAAGCCCACTCGTACTAAAAATAGTTTCCTTGTGCTAAAGAATACTTAGGGGCTATTGTAGCATAGTTTGATCAAATAGCTTAAACAAAATCGGAACCGCCTTCGTACTTAGCTTTTGAACCTTCTTCCAGCATCGCCTGAAGGCCGGGTATATTCCTGAGCTTATAGCCGGTCAGGCCGGTATTCATACGCTGTAATTCTAAGTTGCCGGCATCCAGTGTAAAGGTGGTGCGCATTTTGCGCGATTCGGCAGTGTGATCACTATCGGGTTCGGGTATATGTCCGGTGGCATGCCCGACAGCCGCTAGATATTTAACTTCTGCATCCAGCTGTCCAGTGCGGTCTTTGCCGCTTTTGCAGTTGAATAAAGGAGTTTCACCCATTAAATGACTAGTTAACGCCAGCCGAGATACCATTTTATAGGGTTCGTTATTACCGCTCCAAAAAGAGCGATTTTTCCAAATTTGCTTTACTTGGGTTGCAGCTTCTCTCAGTAGCACTGCTCGTTTTTGGACTTTAGGATCGTCGCTTTGCTCCAGTTCTTGCAGTTTGTCTACCACGGCTCCGCCCAAGGCACCGTTATTTCGTGCACCTAGCAGTTCGCTTAATTGCGGGTCGTTCAAACCGGCAGAGAACCCCCAACCCATCAAACTACGCCAAATAGGAAAATTGGCCGGCAAAACCGTTCTGGCAAGTGCGTAATTGTTAACACCGAAGTTAAAAGTGCGCACTTTAAGATTTACTTTGATCTCTTTGGGTTGTTGGTTATCGTCTTTAATTGTCAACCGAACAGGCTTGTCGGGAGACTGTCCGCTCGCTAGAGATCGTAAGCCTTGAATTTGATGTTTGAGCATACGCCGCTCATC
This sequence comes from uncultured candidatus Poriferisulfidus sp., assembly GCA_965215125.1. Taxonomy (GTDB): domain Bacteria; phylum Pseudomonadota; class Gammaproteobacteria; order Poriferisulfidales; family Oxydemutatoraceae; genus SP5GCR1. Next base: position 1,186,997 of record OZ244052.1, read on the forward strand.
TTTGGCAATACCTCCAATATGGCGTAGCCAGTCGGGTGTCACCAAAGCAACCGAGTTCATCGTAACATCGACAGTTTCTCCATCCAAAGCGGCCTGTAATTTAGCCGGTTCGGAAACTATTGCGGCACTCAACACCTCTCGTGCCATCTTCCGAGATGCCAAATTACGCATCTCGTTGATATAATGTGCCCGCCTTTTAGGATTGCTTTTAATTTTCTCGACTATTTCTCGTGCGTGTTCGTTTCTTAATTCTATTTGTTTTTCAAGGTGGCGCATATTTATGGATTTTTTGCTCACAACGACAGGTTCATCGACGGTATTATTTGAACGATCTCTGCGACGAGTGAATACGGTTATCGATTCACCGTCGTCTTCGGTTTCTTCCAATGCTTGAAGTTGCCGTTCCAGCGTAGCGGTATCCCTGCCGTACACCCTACTTTGCTCATCGTCGTAAATAGCTTTAGCCATTCCGGTAAGTTGTATATCGGAAAAATTACGAACGCTTTTATCGCTATAATCATAAGCATCGAGTATCCCGTGTCGCACGCCGGAGAATAGGGTTTCCCCGTCTTCGTCAACTAACCTTGTGTGTGCCATATTGGGTACGTGATCGACTTGCAGGCGATCCGCATAGCTAATGCCGTTGCTTTTATATGGTTTTTCAAATCGCTTTGCCAGATGTGTGCCGGGAGTAATCGTGCTACGGCAAGAGTGTTTTTTGCCGTTGATATTAAACTGTAAGGGTCTATCAATAACCGGCCATTTGCCTTGATTGATTTCGGTTATCAGAGCCTGTTCGTAGGCCGCTTCAAACTTAGGCAGTTGTGCTATATCTACACCTTCTTTTTTTAATTGGAATGTTATAAAAAGTCGCGTCATGTCTCGCTGTGATAAGTTTGGATGACTCAAAGCCAAGACCGGCGGGGTTTTGTTCCAATTGCCAACCAACTGTTCAGCAGCTTGTTGCGGCAATGCAATTTGTTCTTTGTTTTTAATCAAATCGAAGTTCTCCGTCCACGCGTCGGGGGATTCAAGTTCAAGTTTAGGGTTGTTTGCATCCATCTTGACTTTCCCTCTAGCAAGTTTGGCAGCATACTCCAGTTCTGCACAATGTTTTTCTAAAGACCAGCGGGTTCTTTTCATTTTTATAAAGGTCTCCCGATGAATGCCTTTTTGCGAACGCATCATGGTGTTGAATGCTCTGAGACCCGCTCGTGCGGTTAGAAGATTATATTCTATACGGTCGCGACGGCTTAACGGTTCTCTAGCCGGCAATCTATCTTCGTAAAGAGAAATCGTATCGGCCAGATTCATATGCTGCTTTGCGAGGCGGTTCGATAATGCCGTAAGTAACGTTGCAGTCGGTTCATTCATTTTACCGGCACTCACCTCGAGTGCCATAGTTGCGGATAGCCAGCCTTGTGCAAACGACAAGTTATACTTATTACAATGCATCAAAGCCTTCATCTCTATACTCTCTCGCTTGGATAACCCTTGATTCTGCAATTTTTGACCGAGAATCTCTAGACGTTGCATATCTGCGTTGAGCCTTTCGCCGTAATTCATCATCGCAAGCAGTGGCTCTTTGAGGTCGGTTGCAATCCCGTGTGTTTTGCCGGTTTCTTCATAGACATTGGTAAAATTTTCAATATATTGGTGCAACCTTTCACAATCCGCATCTTCCAAATGTTTTACGGTTTCTTCGCTGATTCCCGTAGCTTGATGATAATCGGTGCTACTTATTTGCCAAGGTTCGTTTCCGCTTGTGCTGCTAGTAGTCGCATTGTCTGTCGGGAATTTGTCCTCTAAGAATTCTGCGGTGGAATGAAAGCTGTCGGTCTCACTCCGCTCATCCGATGTTATGAACGACGCATTGTCACTCCCGTACAAAACCGAACGATCACGAATACTTTTATTTTCATCGTACTCCGAATATGATTTTATTTTGGCGATAGACTCTTGTTGATCGGCGAGGCGAACTTGTTTTCCTGCAAAACTGGCCGGTGTGTCATCAGATGACACTGCCTTTTTTCCCAACGGCAAGGTTGGTGTTATTGATTTTATCGGCATATTCCCCTCCTTATTCGATTTACGGTATTTTTAGAACCTTTGTTGATATCATTGTTTGCGTGTCTACAATACCCAATTATAGATTTTCAGTATAAAGTAACACTTTTTTATAATCAATGTTTTATCTTATTTTCCTAAACACTATAGTATAAACAACCCATCGGACGAGGATGTGAAATTGAGGCTATCAAATCATAAAGCATTGTTATGCTTATACATTACGGCGTTTCTTCAAGAGGATGAAAAGTGTTTTCGGCTAAAATATGCGAGGTTATCTAAAATTTTATAAGTGTCTTTGCAAGCGAAATCATTCATGATGGTGAACGGTACCAAAGACAATACATAAATATAGGCAAATTTACTATGGCAAACCTCCAACCAAAGCGCAAGAAATATCTTTTGTTTTCCATGTCTAGGAGTGAAACAGGTGTGGATAACGCATTTGCAATGTTGAATCTTATTTTTAGGGAATCGCAATATTTAAATAGAATTCCGGCCATCGGCAAATTTGCCATGAACCCGACACATAACTTGGGTGATAATCGGTTTGAATGGTGCTTTGAAGATTACCTTGACTTGTCCAATGGTGCGCTCCACCGATTGGAAAAAGAGAGTCATAAACCCATCGCCTTTAGTTTGGATTGGGTTAAAGAACAAGAACTGGATTTAGCTCATTATGCATTCGATAAAGTATATAACCTTGCTGCCGATGAAATCGTTAGCGAAGAGATGAATCAACGCTACGATGTGCTGATTCGTAGAGACCCGTCATTTAATTATGTTAGTGCTTGTAAAAAATATGAATATGACGACGGCCTTATAGACTTTCCGTATTCGAAGGAAATAAATAGACTCGTTGACGAGACATTGGATGCTTTAGGCATGTCTCGTAAAGTTGCAATGGCGGCGCAACATTATTTTCTAAATAAAGTGAACGACAGTGCATGGAATCAGCACGACAGTATCCCTCTAGATAAAGTATATTATGCGTGTATGCATGTGCGTATGTCCGACCGAGAGTCTCAGTGGCCTGTATTTGAGTTTAGTTCATCAAAAGGACACATAAAATCGGTGCTGGAATATTCAATTAGAAAAGGCTCGCGGCTTTATATTATGTCCGACATACATCAACCCGAATTTTTTGATTTTCTAAAGTCCGACTATCGGGTATATCGCTACCACGATTTTCCTAATTTGAAACGGCTGGTCTCGGGTAAGGATGGCGGCAAAATAGATAATGTGATGCTCTATTTGGTTGAAAAAAACATTATGAAGCATGCCACGGTTAAGATTTTACCGCCGCATAAAGGACCGATGATTTATCATTTTAATACGGTCTACAATCTTGCAATCTTAAAAAAAACCCTAATTCTACGGAGAGGGGCATTGAAGCGAGCGGTTTATAGTTTTATTAGGCGGTTGCTTAGCCATATCCTTACCGGATGAAAGTTTGCTACGGAATATGACAGATAAATATCTCCTGTTTTCGATGACTCAACTTGCAACGGGGATAGATACCGTATTTAGAATGTTGAATCTTATTTTCAAAGAAGCTCAACACCTAAATAGAATTCCCGCCATTGGGGAATTTACTATGAGCCCGAACCATAACCTGGATGAGCCTCGATTTGACTTGTGCTTTGAGGATTACCTTGACTTGTCGAACAGCAAGACTTGTCGGTTTGAAAAGGGCTACCATAAACCTATTATGTCTCACTTGAGTTGGGTTAAGGAGGAGGATTTAGCCTTGGATTCTTATTTTTTTGATAAGGTATATTTTCTTTCCGACGAAGAGATCGTTAGCGAGGAAATAAACCTACGCTACGATGTGTTGATTCGCAGAGACCCGACATTTAGGTATGCCGGCACTTGCAAAAAGTATAGATACGGCAAGTACTTGATAGACTTTAGGTATTCGGAGCAGCTAAACAAATTGACCGATGAGGTATTAGATGCTTTGGGAACATCCCGAGCGTATGCAATGACGGCGCAACACTATTTTTTAAGTCGGTTTAACAGCGCGAATTGGTGTGATAGCATAATTACAGATGTGTTCAAACCGGACACAAATTATTATGCGTGTATGCATGTGCGTATGTCCGACCGAGAGTCTCAGTGGCCTGTATTTGAGTTTAGTTCATCAAAAGGACACATAAAATCGGTGTTGGAACATTCAATTAGAAAAGGCTCGCGGCTCTATATTATGTCCGACATACATCAACCCGAATTTTTTGATTTTCTAAAATCCGACTATCGGGTATATCGCTACCATGATTTTCCTAATTTGAAACGGCTGGTCTCGGGTGAGAACGGCACCAAAATAGATAATGTCATGCTCTATTTGGTTGAAAAAAACATTATGAAACACGCCATGGTTAAGATTTTACCACCGCATAAAGGGCCGATGATTTATCATCTTAATACAGTCTACGATATCACTATCTTAAAGAAACCTCCGGTCAGATTACGGATACGAACCTTGAGGCGAATGGTCCATGATTTCATTTTCTTAAAAGAACCACTAAGCAAGAAACTACGGCTTAGAAAATTCCAAAGACTTATGGCAAGTTGCATGAAAAAATTAAAGCTTAATCAACTGCTGGGTAGCATTGTTATCGGATATAAGGTTACTTAGGAACATGACAAAAAAGTATCTCTTATTTTCGATGACCAAGCGTAAAACAGGTGTCGATAACGTGTTCAGGATGTTGAACCTTATCTTTAAGGAAGCCCGACACCTAGATAGAATTCCCGTCATCGGAGAATTTACTATGAGCCCGACCCATAACTTAGGCGATAGCAGAGCCGACTTGCGTTTTGAAGATTACCTTGATTTGTCAAACGGTATCACCGTTGAGCGTAAACAAGGATGTCATAGACCGACTGCATTTCGTCTAGATTGGATCAGAGAAGAAGAACTGGATTTAACTAATTATTCGTCCGGCAAAGTATATAAACTTGCCGACGATGAAATCGTCGGCGAAGAAATGAACCGATGCTACGATGTGTTGATTCGCAGGGACCCGACATTTAAGTATGTTAGTGCTTATAAAGAATATAGATACGGCAACTACTTAATAGACTTTCCGTATTCGGAGAAAGTAAATAAACTTAGCGACGAGGTACTAGGTGCTTTGGGTATATCTCGCCAAGATACGATGGCAGCACAACATTATTTTCTAAATAAAGTAAATAGTAGCGAGTGGAATGCGCAGCATGACTGCATCCCTCTGGATAAAGTTTATTACGCGTGTATGCATGTGCGTGCATCGATTCAAGACAGAGATCATGAACAACCCATATTCCCGTGTACGGCGGCTAAGGAGCAAATAGAATCGGTGCTTAGATATGCCATCAGAAAAAAGTCACAGCTTTATATCATGTCCGATATACATCAACCCGACTTTTTTGATTTTCTAAAATCCGACTATCGGGTATATCGTTATTATGACTTTCCTAATTTAAGACGGCTGGTTTCGGGTGAGGGCGGCGAAAAAACAGATAATGTGATGCTCTATTTGGTTGAAAAAAATATTATGAAGTATGCTACGGTTAAGATTTTACCGCCGCATAAAGGCCCAATGATTTATAACCTCAATACGGTTTATGATCTAACTCTCTTAAAGAAGCCATCGTCCAAGAGACTAATCTATAAAAAACTGCTAAAGAAACCGTTACCCACGAAACTATTTTTTGCGAAAACCCGAAAATCCCGGGTTACTACACGGGAAAAATTAAATCCTAATTCGCTACCAATGTTTTTATTAAAAAATTTACTACCGAAGAAATACCTCTTGTTTTCGATGGCCGAGCGTAAAACGGGTGTCGACAACGTGTTTAGAATGTTGAACTTTATCTTTAAGGAAGCCCGACACCTAAATAGAATTCCTGTCATCGGAGAATTTACTATGAGCCCGACCCATAACTTAAGTAATCTCAGAGCCGACTTGCGTTTTGAAGATTACCTTGATTTATCAAACAGCATCACCGTTAAATTTGAGCAAGGATGCCATAAATCTAGTACATTTTATCAAGGCTGGATTAAAGAAAAGGAACTGAATTTGGCTAACTATGCGCCCGACAAAATATATGACCTTGCCGACAATGAAATCGTCGGTGAAGAGATGAATCGACGCTACGGTGTATTAATTCGTAGAGATCCGACATTTGATTATGTTAACACTTGCCAAAAATATAAACATAGCGACTACTTTATAGACTTTCCGTATTCGGAGAAAGTGAATAGACTCGTAGACGGGACGCTTAATATCCTAGGTATATCTCGTGAGGAGGCAATGACGGCACAACATTATTTTATAAATAGCACATACGACGAGGTAAGCGACGAGCAGCACGTTGGCATTTCTTTAGATAAAGTTTATTATGCGTGTATGCATGTGCGTGCATCGATTAAAGATAGAGATTACGAGCAACCGATATTTCCGTTTGCAGCATCAAAAGAGCAAATTAAATCGGTGTTGGAACATTCAATTAGCAAAGGTTCGCGAATCTATATCATGTCCGATATACATAGGCCTAAGTTTTTTGATTTTCTAAAATCCGACTACCGGATATACCGCTATTATGACTTTCCCGATTTAAGAAAACTTGTTTCGGGTGAGGGTGGCGGAAAAATAGATAATGTGATGCTCTATTTGGTTGAAAAAAACATCATGAAGTATGCTACGGTTAAGATTTTACCGCCCCATAAAGGGCCGATGGTTTATCATCTCAATACGGCCTACGACCTCTTGTTCTTAAAAGAGCCGCCGACAACGAGGGAAAGACAGGTTCCCGAATCGTTATAGATAGTGCTCTTTTTGGATATAGAATAATTGTTATGTTGAAAGCAAACCTAAATTTCTCGGTTATTAAGTGCGTCTTGACGGTGGCTATTGCCTCGTTATTTGCTCTCTCCGAGGTGGGTGCCGATATTGGTGAAGATCCTGCGTATCGTGAAGCGATAGAAAAATTTAACGATAGCGATTGGGAGGGGGCGCACCGTTTGTTCAAACGACTACAAGAAAATTATCCCGATGAACCGGCGATATTGAATAATCTTGCGGTTATTGCGGTTCACCAAAATCAACCCGCACTCGCAATCAAACTTCTAGAACATGCAATGTTAAGCCACCCCACGCTTTCTATCAGCTATAAAAACTTACAATCTCTATATAATTATCAGGCCGCACAAGAATACAAGAAAGCACTATCTTTAGATTCATTAAAATTAACCACGCCTAATCTACGACCCATCGGCATCCCGGAGTCAATTGATGACAGTGCCGTCAAAGAAGTGAGCGCAGCCGAACTGGTGCTGGCGGAAAAAACCATAGAAAAACCTTTGGTCGAGGAAGCGCGCCCGGAACCTGACGATACCGATGAAGATCAAATCACAGCGAGCCTAAAACAATGGGCGGATGCATGGAGCCGCCAAGACTTAAACGCTTACTTTGACAGCTATATCAAAGATTATCGTCCGCGCTCGGGAACCGCACATCTGCGTTGGCGTAAACTGCGAGAGACGCGTATCGTCAATCCTCAATTCATCAATATTCGGATATCTAACCTTTCCGTTAAAAAACAAGACGATAACAATGCCACGCTCACATTCAAGCAGCATTATCAATCTAATTTGTTGAAAAGTTCGGTCATTAAACAATTGGAGTTCTATAAAACCGAAGCCGGCTGGAAGATTAAATCCGAACGAGTCGTCAACCCGTCGTAGTATCTAAAAATGGGCAGGACAATTTTTTTATTATGGTGTTTTTTATCCTCGGTTGCGCCTGCCGATAATGAAGTAATAGAAAAAGAAACTGCGGAAATTAATTTGGCAAAGGCTTTTACTGCAATCTCTACGGGAGAAGTACAAAAAGCGAAGTCTATTTTGGTAGCTACTTTGGAACACCACCCGAACTTTCATCTTGCTAGAATGGTCTACGCAGATCTGATTGCTGTTCAAGCACGGCATTCTCCTTTGTTGGCGGATCCTGTCGCACAGAGTAAGGCGCGTATTTCCGGGTTGGCCGAGGAAGCCGTTGCGCGTCTAGTGCAGAAGCCTCCCCAATCAAACGAGCTACCTGTCGATATCGTGCAGTTGTCGCAAAATCACCGGCATGTATTATTGTTTGATGCCGAGTACTCGCGTTTGTATGTATTCAAAAATCACCAAGGCACACCGCATTTAATTGCCGACTATTACGCATCCGCCGGCAAAGACGGCATGGATAAGGAGAGAGAAGGAGACAATCGCACGCCCAGCGGGGTATATAAAATCACTTATACTCTAGATGATGATCAATTGCCCGAACTCTATGGAATCGGAGCCTATGTGCTGAATTATCCCAACCGATGGGATCAAACTCTACGCCGTAGCGGTTCCGGTATATGGCTACACGGAGTTCCTCGTATCACCTACAGTCGCCCCCCCGAGACCAGTCGCGGTTGCGTTGTTAGTAGCAACTCGGTCATGCAATGGCTGAAGGATTACATTAATCCGAGCAAAACGCCGGTGGTATTAGCAAACCGAGTGGATTGGCTGGATACGGTGTCGTGGCAAGCACACCGAAAACAGTTATTATCAATGATAGAACAATGGCAAAGCGATTGGCAAAGTTTAGATGTAGAACGATACCTAAAGCATTACTCTGCGCAATACCGAGATGTGAAACTTAATTATCAACAAATGTTGAACCAAACCCGACGTAACGCCGAGAAGAAAACCTTCGTTAAGGTAGCGATTAAAGAGATAGATTTATTCCGCTATTCAACGAAGCCGGAACGCTATATCGTGCATTTTGACCAAGACTATAAAAGCAATAACTACAATATCGCTTATCGCAAACAGCAAATTTGGCAACGCGAAAACGGCGAATGGAAAATTATTTTTGAAGGACGGGTATAAACGACCGAATGTTTAGTCGGGTTGCGGCACGTTATAGCGAAGCCAGCGCACTAGATCCACCCACATCGTGCGCAAATCATGATCGCCGGGCATATAACGCGACGATTTCAATTCTATCGTTAGCACCGGTATCGCCAAATCCTCGCCGGCATAACGACCTAAAGAACCGGGAAAGGTTTTTAGGTCGCTGAACTTCAAAGAACCTAAAAAGTTGGGAGGCTTTACCGATGTGGGACCGTCGTAGTCAACCAAGCCGTAAGGCGCATGTAGTGAAACGATTACATCGGGTTGGAAATTTTTAATTTTCTTTTCCAGCCAACGACTCTCGCTTTCACTGCGCGCAAATTGTCCGGGATAACGACGTGGATCGCTACCGGTTTGCTGCATCCAATACGATAATGCCTCGCTTTCCCAATCGTCACTTGCCAAATTTCTATTTAGATCTACCCCATTGGCATTGGTGCGCGTGGCAGGGCTTTGCAGCAAGCCGTCCAAGTTGATCGCCGGCGCAAAATGCCAGTGGAATAACCCCGAATGATGGCGGTCTAGTATTGCCATCCACTTAAAAGAGACGCTGAACGAGGCATACTCGTCTCCGTGAGTACCACCGATAAACAAAACCCGAGCTAGCGGTTGTCTGCTCTCCAGCGGTGGATATTCTTTATATAGAATGGCACGCCCTTGCCCGGTATAAGCACCGCTTCCGACGAGTTGCAAATCCAGACATTCCTGCACACTAACCGAAGACAGTTTATTGCCGAGCAAACGACACACTTGATGTACCTCGGTGTGCTCCTCTGCATAACCGAAAAATCTCGGAAGCAAAATCAACATTAAAATCAATAATCGCATAACTATAGCAAACGTTTTGTGAGAATTATATACCGTTGTCCGCCTACGGCAACCCACCATAGAATCGCCGATTGAGCCGGTAGGTCAATCGGCAATTATGATGTCTGCCCGGTAGGTCAATCGGCGTGAGGTTGTGCAGCACCTTAACCCGTCGGGTAGCGCATGCATTGCAAAGTGCGTTAACCGCCAAGCAGCCCGTCTATCTGCGTGCTCGCATCCCGGGCATCCTACGAGCCAGCTTGGTATCGATTGATTTTGAATAGCGCGTGGTGATGGTGTTCAACGAGGAGATGTATTTGCCGAAGGCCGGCAAATAATCTCGCAGTTTGGCAAAGTCCGAACGTCTTATAAACATAAGGTGGCTCTCTTCGAGTGCGATAAGACGCCCGGTGGTCAATATATCTTTTTCTATGGTGCGTTCACCGAAGTGGTCACCCGGCAAAATTTCCCTTTTGAACATTTTGCCGTCCTCTTCCACTACTTCTAGTTGCAGACGACCTCTGACTACGGTGTATAGGCCGCGCAGTATTTGATTTTTTCCGGCTACGACATCGCCGGCCTTGAAACGCATGAAACAAGTACTGGAAGGCAGATGTTGTTGTACATGGACGATATTGCGAGGAATGAAGTAGTCGAACAACCAGTTGAGCGCAATGCGAATCCGTGAAACGGCACTGGGGAACATTGCCAAATAGATGGCCCGCCACAATGCCCAAGCGATAAAGCCCGAGATACGAAGGCCTTTGATCTCGGCAACGCCTCTATAATCACCGATGGAGGCAAGCGAGCCGCGAGGTTTATAGGAAAAGCCGGTGAGTGGGAGGTTGTGTATCTCTGCGACGATATTCGATGCTAAAAGGCGCGCCTGACGCACTGCAAACTGCGCAGTGGGCGGGCAAGGGTTAAACTCGTCAACCGCATTCGGGACCAGCGCAACATCGCCTAATGCCCAGATGTTGGAACAGCCGACTATACGCAATTTGTCGTCTACCAACAATCTGCCGCGCTCGGTCGGAAAATCTAAGTTCTGCACCATTTTCGGCAGCGAATTTCCGACCGTGGAGACGACGGTTCTACAGCCGATGATCTGGCCGTTATCGAGTTCTACCGCATCGGCGGTCATTCCGGTAAGCATTGTGTTCGTGACAATCTCAATACCTCTGGCTTCAAGTTTGCGCTTAACATATTCCGAAAGTTTTTCACCCATCTCAGGCAGAATTCTATCGCCGCTATGCACGAGTACCATCCGTATCCGAGCTTTGCTTATGTGCGGATAGAAGCGTAAGGTGCGATGTATCATCTCCTGTAGCTCGCCGATTGTTTCGATGCCGGAAAATCCGCCGCCACCGACTACGAAACATAGATTCTTCGTAATAGCCTCTTCGTCTTTATCGCTGTCGGATTCTTCCAAACATTCGATAATATGGTTTCTAAGCAAATACGCGTCGGACAGATTCTTCATTGTCAGCGCGTGTTCGGTGAAACCCGGCAACTTAGACAACTCGGGCTTTAAGCCGGTAGCAATAACCAAGTGATCGAACGGTATTTCAATCAGCTTGGAATTGGTGCCTTGGGCAACATAGACACACCGTCTGCCTTTATCTATATCTATCACCTCTGCCGAACGTACATCTATATCCTTGAGCATCAATCTGATCGGTGTCACCGCATCCTGTATGTTGATGACCCCCGATGCAACTTCCGGCAATAACGGCTGGAAAACAAAATAATTTTCCCTATTGATAATCTCTATTTGGTGGTTTTTCCCTAGAATTTTATGCAGGTATTTAGCCGTGTATGCTCCACCGAAACCTGCCCCGATAATAACGATACGCATTTTACGCCTTGTCATTGTCTTAGGCGTAGATCGACGACCAGTGGTTTTTGAGGCCACGTATATGTTTTTTTGCTGTATAATGCACCACGAATCCCCTCCGAATAAAAATTAAGGCTTGCCTATAGGCTATCATTTCGTTTATGATAGCCCATTACTTTGCAAGAAGGAAGTAAATAAAACCGATTAAGTGATTAAAAATGAGAACATACAGCGCAAAGGCTAATGAAGTTAAACGCGATTGGTTTGTAGTTGATGCAACCGATCAACCACTCGGTAGGCTGGCATCCGAAGTGGCACGGCGTTTGCGCGGCAAACATAAGCCGCAGTTTACCCCGCATATAGATGTCGGTGATCACATCATCGTTATCAATGCCGAAAAAGTGGCGGTGTCGGGCAATAAAATGCGCAACAAAATGTATTATCGTCATAGTGGCTATATTGGTTCTCTAAAATCACAATCTTTGCAGAAGTTGTTGGAAGAGCATCCCGAGCGAGTGATAGAAAAAGCCGTCAAGGGCATGTTGCCGAGAAATTCTCTGGGGCGTGCGATATTCGCTAAACTTCGGGTGTACGCCGGCGGCGCGCACCGACACGACGCACAACAGCCACAAACACTGAGGATTTAACGATGGCAAAAGAGGCGGAAACAAAAGCAAAGACCAAAACGGTGAAAACAGAAATGAAAATGGAAACAAAAGCAGCGGAAACAAAAACGAAAGCAAAAAAAGAAACCGGCAAGCGTTATTACGGCACCGGGCGGCGTAAAGCGTCGGTCGCTCGAGTTTATGTAACGACCAAAGGTTCCGGCAAAATGCGAGTGAACCAGCGCGATGTGAACGATTACTTTAGCCGTGAGACGACTCGTATGTTAATTCATCAGCCGTTACAAGCCGTCGATAGCAAGAAGAAATTTGATTTTGAAATCACCGTCAAAGGCGGTGGGATTAGCGGACAAGCGGGAGCGATACAACTAGGAATCGCTCGTGCTTTGGTTCAACACGATGAAAATTTCAGACAGCTTTTGCGCGACAAAGGTTTTCTGACTCGCGACGCACGTGTCGTCGAGCGTAAGAAAGTCGGCTTGCGCAAGGCGCGCAAGGATGTGCAATACTCTAAACGTTAAATAGAATTATGTATGCGATTATTCAAACCGGTGGCAAACAGTATAAGGTTTCTAAAGGAGACAGTATAGAGGTTGAATTGTTGCCTGCCGACGTCGACAGCAAGGTGAACTTTGACAAAGTTTTGATGCTAAACGACGAGGGCCGTGTAGAAATAGGCGCACCCTATCTGGAAAATGCGCAGGTCTCCGGCAAAGTCGTACGCTCGGCAAAGAAAGATAAAATCAAAGTGGTCAAGTTCAGAAGGCGCAAACGCTACACGCGCACCGCAGGACACCGCCAGTCGTTTAGCGAAATAGAAATTACCGATATTCAAAGATCACCGGAAAACGATAAGGAAGAAATGAAAAGTTCTGAGCCTGAAAAAACACCGGGAGAAGAAAATGGCACATAAAAAAGCAGGTGGCAGTACCCGAAACGGGCGCGATTCACAATCCAAACGCTTGGGTGTTAAGCGATTCGGTGGTGAAATTGTCAAAGCCGGCAATATATTGATACGCCAACGCGGCACCCGATTTCATGCCGGCACCAATGTAGGATGCGGTAAAGATTACACGCTCTACGCACTCTCCGACGGACGAGTGATATTTGAGTGCAAAGGTCCCCTCAAAAAAAGCTACATTAGCATCTCCCCTACCTAAATGGCAGTGCCGATTGAGCCGGTAGGTAAATCGGCGTAACTCCGCGCAGCATCTTGACATGGGTATGTAGGTCGAACAAGCTAGGGCTTGTTCTTATAAGTGCAAAGTAGTTTTTGCATTTTGTAATATTTGAGTTGCCAATGTGTTAGGGTTCTGCAGAACATTACACCACTTGTGCTACCGCAACAAGTGGTGTTTCTATTTGTGGGATGCCGATACTTTTTCAACAGCGGCATGTACTATACTATCTTAAAATGAAGTTTGTAGACGAAGCCGCTATTACGGTACAGGCAGGAAAAGGCGGCGACGGTTGTGTTAGCTTTCGCCGAGAACGATGCTTGCCACACGGCGGACCGGACGGTGGCGACGGTGGCGACGGTGGTTCGGTGTATCTGGTCGGCGACGAAGGACTGAACACGCTTGCCGATTTAAGACATCGGCCGCTATTCAAAGCAACCGACGGCATCAGAGGGCAAGGCTCCAACCGTTGCGGCAAGCAGGGTGACGACTTGCTGGTGCGGGTGCCGACCGGCACTGCCGTGTATCATCGTGAAACCGGTGAACTCATCGGCGATGTTTTGGAACACCGAAAAAAATTACTCGTTGCCGACGGCGGCAGGCACGGTTTGGGGAACACGCGCTTTAAATCGTCCACCAACCGCACCCCGAGACAATTCACGCACGGCGAAGCCGGCGAATGTCGCGAGCTTTATTTGGAATTAAAGCTACTCGCCGATGTCGGATTACTCGGTTTGCCGAATGCCGGCAAATCCACATTGCTCGGTGCAATCAGTTCGGCGCGTCCGCGTATTGCCGACTATCCTTTCACTACACTATATCCTGCCTTGGGCGTGGTTAGCGCATCCGAATACCGAAGTTTTGTGGTTGCCGATATTCCCGGGCTCATAGAAGGTGCTTCCGAAGGTGTGGGTTTGGGCGTACAATTTCTAAGACATTTGCAAAGAACAAAGTTATTATTGCACTTACTCGATATCAGCACGGTGGAATCGGTGGCAGCGGCAGCGCATAATATACATTGCATAGAAAAGGAATTATCTTGTTTTGATGCAGAATTAGGTGCTAAAGAACGATGGCTGGTCTGCACCAAAACCGACAACATGGCGGACGACAAAGTAGAAGCCTTTCGCGAACAATTAGTTCGAGACATTCACTTTGCACAACCATGTTTTACAATTTCTGCAATCAGCGGGAAGGGACTTCCCGAATTGATAAATGCCGTCTCCAACCGTTTGGAACAGATGAATTATGGAAAAACAGAAAGTTAAAAATCAACGCTGGATTATCAAAATCGGTAGTTCTTTGGTCACCGAAAACGGCCGTGGATTAAACTTTGCCGCAATCCAAACTTGGGCATCACAGATTAAAACTTTGCACGCCCGAGGTTACCACCTTGCCGTAGTATCTTCCGGTTCTATTGCCGAAGGTATCTACCGTTTAGGTTGGGACAAGCGACCGGATAGGCTACATCATCTGCAGGCAGCAGCAGCGGTCGGACAGATTGGATTGATGCAAGCCTATCATTCTATATTTGAAAAACAAGGCATAGGTAGCGCACAGATATTGTTGACGCACGAAGATTTAAGTCACCGGCTACGCTATAACAACGCCCGCGCAACTTTACTATCTTTGTTTGAAATCGGCATCGTACCGATCATCAACGAAAACGATACCGTTGCAACCGAAGAAATACAACTGGGCGACAACGATACGCTCGCCGCGCAAGTTGCCAATTTGGTCGATGCCGATGTGTTGCTGATTCTAACCGACCAAGCCGGTTTGTACGATAAAGACCCCGCTACGAATAAAGACGCAGTCGTCATCAAACACAAAAATGCTTATGACCCCGAACTCGATGCGATTGCAGGTCCTAGCGCGAGCGGTTTGGGGCGCGGCGGCATGATCACCAAGATCAAAGCAGCGCGTACCGCAGCGTGGTCGGGCACCTCAACGATTATCGTTCACGGCATGGAAGATAATGTTATCAAACGCATTGCCGACGGAGAAAAATTGGGCACTTATCTAGAAGGCACACACCAACCTATCGCCCTTCGTAAACGGTGGATTGTCAATCGCAAAGCACGGGGAACCTTGATAATTGACGGCGGGGCGGTTGCGGCACTTCGCCAACGGCAAAAAAGCCTATTACCCATCGGTGTGATAGATGTGGAAGGAGATTTTGGTCGTGGCGATATGGTGTTGTGCAAAGATACCGACGGGACGATAGTCGCCTACGGGTTGTCAAGCTACACTGCGCAAGAAGCGCGCAACGCCGCCGGCAAAAATAGTCGACATATAGAGCGAATCATGGGCAGCGACTACAAACCTGAAATAATACACCGCGACAACCTTACCCTAGAAGGCACCCCGGAGCAAAGCGAATAATGCAACAGGGTGTAGATGGTGTGGGGTGTTGATTACGAATTGCGCAACAGATTATTCAAGCGGCTTTTGTGGCGCGCCGCCTTGTTTTTATGAATTAAGTTCTTGTTGACACTGGAGTCGATAATCGGTACCGCCTTTTTGTAGGCTTCTTCGGCAAGCTCTTTATCGTCTGCATTGACAGCCTTGATTACATTTTTGATTGCGGTTCTAAGACGCGACCGAAGCGCAACATTATGTTCTCTATGTCGCTCCGCTTGACGCACTCGCTTACGTGCCGATGAACTATTTGCCATATAACTATCTCCGTTGTTTGTGATAAGCGATTATAAGGCGAGCAGAGGAATTTGTCAAAGGTTCTGCCATCAACTATTCCCCTCCTGTGGAGGGGTGGCAGGCGCAATAGAACCGCCGATTGAGCCAGTAGGTCAATCGGCGTGACATTGTGCAGAACCTTGATACATAGTACAAAATGTAAAGCCTTTCCACGGGGTGGTCGATGCGTATCTGCACTATTTACTCATTCATCCAATTTATGGAAACCAAAAACAAATGGAGTAAGCAGTTGCAGTTGTGCAAAACGGTACTTTTTCAACAGCCCCTGCGTATCTGCATAATTTATATATCCATCCAATTTATGGAAACCAAAAACAAATGGCGCAGGCGGTTAGATTTTTGCGATGCCCATACTCACAAATTCGGTTAGAATTTCCCATGTCCATTGATTCAAACGCAGCCATAACGACAAATGCAAAACAATCCTTTCCAGCAAACACAATTCATCGTTTCTGCGGTACGTCCCGAACAGTACCCACCGGATAACGGTGCCGAAGTTGCCATCATCGGACGCTCCAATTCCGGAAAATCAAGCACGCTCAACGCAATATGCGCCCGCCGTAAACTTGCCAAAACAAGCAAAACACCCGGTCGCACCCAAACCATCAACTTCTTCGAAGTGATAAAGGACAAACGCCTCGTGGACCTGCCCGGCTACGGCTATGCTCGTGCTGCAGTATCCGAACAAAAAAAATGGTCTGCCTTCATCACCCGATACTTTGCCGAACGGCAAAGCCTCCAAGGTGTAGTCATCGTAATGGACGCCCGCCGCCCCCTAATGCAAAGCGACTGGCAAGTGATCCACTGGCTGAATGATGTTGCCTTCCATGTTCTACTGAACAAAACCGACAAGCTAAAACGCAGCGAGGCGGCACGATGCCTGCAAAAAACATCGGCAGCATTAACCGATTATCGTGCATCGGCACAGCTGTTCTCCGCACAAAGCGGACAAGGCGTTGCGGAGGCTAGAGAGCAACTCTCCGCGTGGTTAGGAATGAGGTGAACGTCAACATGACGAAGGAATTAGAAATCACGCTTCGGCAGAGAGAGATATACTGCAGGCTAAAAAACCATGAAGTTACAAAACAATTTTGTGTTGATGAATGGTACCTTGGGGCACTACACGCTTTAGATAATCCCCGTAATCCTGATAGATTTTCTCAAGCGGCACATTCTTTAAGAGAACTAATAATGAAATTGAAATTGCAGTCAAAATTAGGAACTTGTTATGGAGTCCTTAGTAAGATTGCCCACTATGAACTTCTTTTGGGAAAAGAGAAGCAATTCAAAGACAATATGGAAAAGCTAGAAGAATATCTTATTGAGAACCTTCAAAATGAAAAAATAGAAAACAACTTTGATAACCAGAAATTTATTACCAAAAGCTATAGTACAAACTTGGAACTTACATCTCAACAAGAAGACCTGTACAACTTTCTAAAAGACTATGTGGATACAAAAGAATTCTGTTTCAGTGATTTTTATCTTGGGGCGTTATACGCTCTAGATAATTGCCGTAATCCTGATAGATTTTCTCAAGCAGCCAGTTCTTTAAGAGAGCTGGTGGAGATACACAGAAGTTATGAAACTGGTATTGATAAAAGAAGGAAAGTTCGCAAACCAGAAGCCGCAAAAAAATTACATGAACGGAATGATCCAAATATCCGCGTGCTATCTCCAGACATTCAAAAAAGCATACAAAAAGAAGCTGAAGATTTACGCAAAGAACTACAAGATATTACACATCATGAACCCATCCCCCCACAGTGCGAATTCAATAGATATATCACAAAGCTAGAGGAAATTTTCCGCCAATTAAAACCTGACATCATAAAAGATAGGAAAGAACTAAAAAATCTGCTTAATCAATCTGAAATAAATAATGCGGATAAAGAAAAAATATTGCAACTATTAAAACGCGGGAGCAATTTTATATTCTTTTTTGAAACAATAGATAATGATGAAACATGGCTTTCTTTTCTTGTTATTCATAAAAATGTTTTCTTTTATAAAGTTCCAGACGATATAAGAAATTGGTTCCCAATTTTGTATCTTGAAAAAATTTCTGAAAAGAAGCCTAAAGAAGTCGTAGAAATTATTTTAGGATTTCAAGAAACAAATAATTTACTTGTATTAGAAACCATTTTCCAAATTGCCCTAAAGACACCATTAGAAGAATCTATTAAGTTAAAAGATTGGGTATTTAATTATCTAAAATTACCAATAATATATCCGGATATTGTCAATAAACTTATTGAGTATTGGTCAAAGGAAGATATTGGTGGGATAAATACAGGCATGGAACTCATAAAAGAAATTGTGTTTTTTGAAGGTCCTACGAAGAGCACCGAACCTCATCCCAAACTGCGGGATTGGGAATATTGCGAAATTCTACGGCACGGCGTTTCTTCTGTAAGCAAAAATAAACCTATTGAAGTTGCACGGATTCTTATTGAAGCCACAAACAATATGCTAGATATGGAAAGTGGGAAAAGCGATTGTCGCGACACCTCCGGTAGTTGGTGTAAATACCTAGATAAAATTGAAGAAAAATGTAAAACCTCAAGAGACCCTATGTGCAAACTTATTCAAACGCTAACTTTCGCCTGCGAACAAGTTTATGGCAAAAAAAGACCTTCAGAAATTGAAGAATTAGATCAACTTTTGACTGAACAAAAATGGTTTGTTTTTAGACGGATTCAATATCATTTATACTCTTCAAACTTAAACGAGCAAACAAAACCTAAAATCCGAGAACTTATTCTAGGTTATGACTATGGTCGCGAAGATGGGTATGGATACGAATTCCAAAGGATGGTTTGTAGGGCTTGCGAGCATTTCGGTGAACAACTTTTAGCAAAGAATGAACGACAAAAGATTTTTGATACTATTATGAACGGACCGTCAAAAGAAAGATTTCGCAAGTTTTTAGAATTTCATGGACAGGTATTTACAGAATCCTATTTTAATAAAAGAAAGAGGCATTGGCATAGGAAAAGCCTTAGACCGTTTAAGACTGTATTGTTTGGAAAATATGAGAAGTACTACGAGGAGTTAGATGCCTCGGATACTAAAAAGATTTCCGATGAGGACTATAGAAATAAATCAGGCGTTTATAAAACTATTTCTAAAAGTCCTATATCTAAAGAGAAGCTGAAGCAATTCTCAGATCAAGAACTCCTTGAGTATATTAATAGTTATCAAGAAAACGAATTTATTTTAGAAAAGGAAATTTGTATAGAAACAGGTGTTAGGGGGCTTACCATAGAATTTGGAAATCTATTTGAAGAATCAATTATTACTGACTCTAGTAGGATTAATTTTTGGCTTGAGAATTTAGAAAAAATCAAATATCCAACATATATAAGCGTTATATTAGAGAAAATATCAGCGGATGTCAGAGGTGGAAATTTTGAAAAACTTAATATTTGGTTTGAGTTTTGCAAGAAAATTTTATCTAAATCACCAAAAGAACTTACGATGGATTACTATGGTTCCGTTGTTAACTTTATATCAGCCTGTTTATCGTCGGATAAACAACTACCTGCAACGGAGGAAAATTATAAATCATTGTCATCGCTACTAAGTACACTATGCACTGAGGCGGGTTTCAAAATGAGCAAGGACGTTCCTTGGACATTAACTAAAGAAGGTAATTTCGAAAAGGATTGGAGAAATGCACATGGTTGTGCTCGATGCCGAGCCTTTAAGATACTTATAGAGTTTGGGCGTTGGATACTTCAGCATAATATTGTCACCGACATCAAAGCTATAACAACGATTTTAGAAGAGTGCTTTAATAAGCATTTTTTGACTTTGCCGGAAAAGAAAACTTTAGCTAGAGAGTATCCAAGTATATATGGTTTAGACCCTAAATGGGCTAAAGAGCATAAGTCCAAGTTTTTTCCGCAAGATGATTTGAAATCGTTTAAGAAAATTTTTTCTCAATTCTTAGACGCTGACCAGATATGTTTCCAAACATTTGAAATTGTATATGATGAACTTGTCTATTCTATTCAGAATTTGACTGAATTTAAGTATGTAAAAGATCCCTTTGAGCACCTTATTATTGGCGGAGATGACACTGGTTTTGTCAAGTCATTAGAGGAGTATTTGCTATGTTGTTATATTTATGGAGCATACCCTCTTAAAGGCGATGACAGTTTGTTGCAGGAGTATTATCAACAGATACAGAAGATACCGAAAAGACAAGGACCAATTTTTCACACTATGGGACATTTAGCCAACGATGATACGAGCGATGCAGATCAAGAGATTATACGAAGATTTAAGGATTATTTTGATTGGCGATTTCAAGAAACAGACAAAAAACTAAAAGAAAAAGAACTAGAACAGTTTGTCTCTTGGCTTCAAGCCGATTGCTTAGATGCTGAATGGAGGCTAGATAATTATTACAAAATTTTAGACTTAAATATTATCCCTAAAAAAAATATCTGTGGTCAATTAATAAAACTAAATGACCTGCATAAACAGAACACAGATAAAGTTATTGAATGTTTTGAAAAACTCGTCAAATCTATAAAAGGTAAGACAGAGCCAGAATACCATATGAATGAAAAAGAAATAAAGCCTATTTTGGAAACCGGTCTTGAAAGTAAAAATAAAACCACTCGTGAAAGGGCTCAAAAAATATGTAGGAATCTTTTAGAGATAAAAGAGCATTCCAGCTGGGTTTCAGAATTGGTCGAAAAATACAATATCAATTAGGAAGAGATGTATCTACTGGCTTGTTGACCTCGCTTCTTGATTGAGTATCAATATTGGAATATTATCCATTTTTCAATCTTGAATTAACCGAAAATCGCTCTGATTTCCTATAGTTTATATGCACAACTACCGTTCGTCGGAAAGTTCGGTTATATGCTAAATCTCTATGCTAGAATGGCACGACCGACAAAAATTAGGCTATAAATCTGAAAAATGAAGTATAAATTTCGCAATCTATGTGACAACGAATCGTCATATTTTAGTAAATTGAAAGCAGTTTGATTGCAACCGAATATATACGAATAGATAAATGACCTATCTTGCACAACCTAAAGAAGACCGTTTTCTGAAAGCACTAGAGTCTCTATTTATCGGTGCCAATGTCGAAGGGGACTCCGGTTTTGTTAACCTGATGAAAATCAAGCGGGACTACTTCTGCTCTATTCGTCCTCAGTTGATGAAAAAGATTGATCAGCGAACAGAATGGGGGACACACTCTCGTGGAGAATTATTTGATAAGCTCTATACTTTTTTTCATCGCTATTTTTGCGAAAGTGGTTCTATCTACTTTAGGCATATTCCGGCATTTTCTAAGGTCTATGAGCGCGTTTATCAAGACGGACAAGATGTTGCATTGTCGTGGAAAACACAAATGCTCTACTATGTAAAATCCGATGTGTTGGTGCGTTCTATGCCGGTTGAATTAGGCGATGCAAGTGCGTCTTACGCCACCAGACACTTTTACTTTGATGCCACCGAATGTGAACATAAAAGAAATAATGAGCGGCGTGAATTTATCTTTATTTTCGATAAGGTGGTAAGCGGAGAAGAGAGAGTCATTCATCTCAAAGTTGATTATTTAGGAAGGAATAGAAAAACGAAAGTAGACGACATTCTTAGAAAATCTCGCAAGGCAGGGATCAATTTAACCGAGGACGAACTTCAAAAAGCAATGAATGTTTTTCGCCGGCAAACCGAGGTAGATTTTTTTATCAACAAGGATGCGAGGGGCTTTTTACGCGAACAATTTGACTTATGGGCTTATCAGTATATTTTTCAGGGAGAAACTATCTTTGAGGAACAGAGAATAAAGCAACTTCAGGCAATCAAGGATACCGCCTATGATGTTATCGATTTTATCTCGCAGTTTGAGGATGAACTCCGCCGTGTATGGGAAAAGCCGAAGTTTGTGCGCAACCTAAACTATGTGGTGACACTGGATAAATTATCGGACAAAACCCTACAAAAGATAGTTAAGCATAAAGGCGCAAAAGCACAAATAAAAGAATGGTGCGAACTAGGGATGGTGGACGATAAATTTTTAATGAAAACGATATTCAACGGGCAGGGAAGGATAGATGATACAAACGGTGTGGGCGCAGACTATAAATTTTTACCGCTGGATACCAAACACTTCAAAGATTTGGAATTGGAAATCCTGGGTTGCTTGGGAAATTTGGACGAAGCACTAGACGGGGAACTGGTGCATAGCGAGAATTGGCAAGCATTGAACACACTGAAGAAACGCTATAAGGAAAGAGTAAAGTGCATTTATATAGACCCGCCTTATAACACCGAAAAAGATGAATTTTTATATAACGACCGTTACAAACACAGTTCTTGGCTGAGTATGATATGTGATAGAGTATCTTGCTCTAAATTTTTCCTTCGAGATATCGGCACTCTTTGGATTAATTTAGATGATGGAGAAATGCCTAAATTACGTTGCGCATTAGATACTGCTTTTGGGAAAAATTCTTTTATTGGTAATGTTTGTTGGAAAAAGACAAGTGGTGATAACAAGCCTAGCTTTGCATTCGTTCATGACAATTTAATTATTTATGGAAGCAAGCCGGAAAGAGCCGATATACCACTTGAAAAACAGGGTGCCTATGCTAATCCGGACAATGATCTTAGAGGTGATTGGGCACCAACAGATTACCGCTCAAAGTGGACAAAGGAAGAGAGACCTAATCTTTATTACGGGATACGCCAACCTAATACCGGCGAGATTATTTATCCTGATTCATACTCCGACTCGCCGAGAGTTTGGGGCTGTAGTAGGACTTCTCACAAAAAAAACGAAGAGAATAGCATGATTTGGTGGGGTCAAAACGGATTGTCTAAAGAACCTAAAAAAAAGAGGTTTTTACTAGAACATGAGGGCATTAATATCAGAAGTATTTGGGATGATGCCGGTTCTAACGATTCTGCCTCTAACGAGTTAAGAGGATTATTTGGTCAAAAGATTAATGACCGTCTCAATCCGAAGCCGAAAGAGTTAATTCAGAAGATATCCTCTTTTGTTTTACTTGAAGATGAAATTATTTGCGACTACTTCGCCGGTTCCGGCACTACTGCGCATGCAGTAATCAACCTAAATCGCGAAGACGGAGGAAATAGAAAAT
Source organism: uncultured candidatus Poriferisulfidus sp. (assembly GCA_965215125.1). Lineage (GTDB taxonomy): Bacteria > Pseudomonadota > Gammaproteobacteria > Poriferisulfidales > Oxydemutatoraceae > SP5GCR1. Next base: position 1,210,294 of record OZ244052.1, read on the forward strand.
ACTTGTTAATTGAAATGGGCGAGTATTTTCATACCGTCCTATTGCCGCGCATCAAAAAAGTCGTTTATTCGAAAGATTGGAAGGATGGAGAGCCGGTTTCTCGTCAAGGTAGTAGCCATTGCTTCAAATACTACGCACTGGAACAATACGAAGAAACATTAAGGAATTCAGGCTATAAAGATGGCAAGCAATTAGAATTGGACAGTGCCAAATCTCCGTTTGAGCAATATGTGTTTTTCGGCGACGACAAACTTGCTTACTGTATTGAGCCGTTAAAGAACGGCAAACTGAAAATCAATTTGCACCAACTCTATCCCGATATTGATGTTGCAGAATCCCTCGCCAATATTTTAGGCAAACAAATTCGCAAGCGCACCGCGGATAATGTGACTTTTGCCGATGGTAGTACCGAAAAAATAGATCCGGCAAAGATGAACGAGGAAGAGAAAATGCATTTTATATCGCTGTTAAAACCTTATTTATGGTGGGGCAGTGAATGACCGCCAGCCTTGAATCTATAGTCCAATCCCTCAATTACGCCGAATTGCCGGAAACTTGGTGGGTGCCGGATATTTACACATTTTCGCAAAGTAAAAAGCTATACGACTATCAACGTTCGGCTATGGAAAAGGCTGCGTGTGCACTTTTTAAGTATTACGGTAGCGAATGTGATTGGGCAGACGGTGAATCGGAAGACATCAACAGCTGGCGCAAACGCCATTTTTTGAGTTCATATCTCGCCTCGCAGTTTTCCGATATACCTAAATACGAGAGACGCAACGACAAAAAATACGATAAACAAAATGAAGTTTTTCGTATTTTATCCGAGTATATCGAACCTGCCGGAGATTCTATTTCGTATCACCATTTGATTAACCGAATGTGCTTTTGGATGGCAACCGGAAGCGGTAAAACTTTGGTGATGATTAAACTGATAGAGTATCTGCATTTTTTACAACGACATAAAGAAATCCCGAACCATCGCATGCTGATACTTGCCCCGAGTAAGCATTTACTAAAACAAATCAGGCACACGATAGACGAGTTTAATCAATCGCGTGATTTAACCATCAACTTAATAGATTTACGCAAGAGTGATCTCCAATATCAAGGACAATTGGGCGATATGATTCCGGTGTATTATCATCGTAGCGATAACATTTCCGATGTACAGAAAGAGGCTCTGACCGATTACCGAGAGTATCAAAACGACGGCAAATGGTTTATCTTTCTGGACGAAGCACATAAAGGCACCAAAGAAGATTCTAAGCGTCAAGCGTATTATGCGGTGATGGCACGGGCAGGGTTTCTCTTTAATTTTTCGGCAACTTTTACCGATAAAGAAGATATTGCTACAACGGTTAAGAAATACAATTTGGAGGAGTTTATAAAAAACGGACACGGGAAAAACATCTATCTGAACAAAAGCGAGTATTCTGCGTTTAGAGACAGAAGGGAAGAGATTAGTTCTAAGGAGAGACGAAAAATTGTTTTGAAATCGCTAATCACACTGGCGTATGTTTCCGAGAAGGTACATAAATTGCGTGACGATACCGGCTTGGGAGACGACCTGTATCATTTGCCGTTGATGTTGACCTTGGTCAATTCGGTTAATACGGACATTGACAGAGAGCAAAACGATTTATGGACATTTTTTGAGACTTTGCGAGATATTGCCACCGGCGAAATTGATCAGGGGCTTTTTGCAGAGGCGAGAGACGAACTGATTACCGATTGGCAAGAAGCCAAACTGATTTTCGGAGCAGACGGCAAAGCCATTATCGGCGACAGCCGAGAAGCCATTAAAACAATGACTATCTCCAAGTTAAGAAAAATGGTGTTTCTCAAATCAAGGAAAGGTACATTGCAGTATGTGCGTAGTAAAGATAGCAAAGAATTAGCATTTCAGATGAAAAATGCAGACTTCCCGTTTGCGCTGATACGCATAGGAGACACATCTAAGTGGCGTAATAGATTTTTAGCCGGTTATGAGGAAACGACTACTTTACAAGAGACATCTTTTTTTGAGAGTTTAGAGAAAAAACCTATTACTATTCTGATGGGTTCTCGCTCATTTTTTGAAAGCTGGGATTCTAATCGTCCGAACATAATCAACTTCATCAACATCGGAGGCACGGATGCCAAGAAATTTGTTGTACAGTCGGTCGGTCGCGGTGTGCGTATTCAACCGTTGCCCGGCAAGCGTAGGCGTCTGGAGCAATTACTTCCATCTCCCGACTTAGAGGAAGGCATCAAAAAAAAGCTGGTAGCGTGCGCCAATGAAGTGATGCCAATTGAAACATTGTTTTTGTTTGCGACTAATCGCAAAGCAATCATTGCTGTTTTGGAGGGATTGCAAACCGAAGAGGGAGCGTCTTTTGAATTGTTGGAAGGGTTTGAACCGGCACCGAAACCGAAAATCAGTGATGCCGATAATGAGATGCCGTTATTGGTTCCTGAATATCGGGAAATGACCCCAGATGTGGAGGAATTGCCGAAGTTCAGAATGAGTGAGCGGACATTAAACAGATTTAGACAATGGTTTGACGAAACTTCAAGTTCGGTATCGATTGTTCGGGATAGATTGACGGCACCGCAACTTTCTAAATTGGAGGCTGTGCTTAAACAAGAAGACAGTATAGAAATTAATGAAAGCAAAAACTACGACCAACTATCTTTTCTACAAAAGAGGCTTTTATCCCATATTGACGAAAAAGTGCAAGAAACCGACGGAGTTAGAGAGATTAAAGAGAAGGGAGGAAAGGAGGATATCGTCCATTTCCGAAAAATTTGCGTAGAGGCAGCACACGCCAGAGGATTGCAAGAGAAAATAAATGCAGTCAAGGCAGGCAGAACACTTAACGAAAATCTACCGGAGTTGTTTGAGGAATTTAATAAAGGGGTGATTACTCGCGAAGAGCTACAGGTAAAACTTGCAGGACAAGAAAAGGACGAATACGACGACTTTCAAAACGGCAAATTGCGTATAAAACAGATTTCTAATCATTATTATCTGCCGGTTGTGCTGGGATACGAACGGGCGGACTATATAAAGCATATTATAAAAGTAAAAAGTGAGATCGCATTTATCGATAGATTGGAAAAATGGACTGCGACAAACAACAATGGTATATGGGACGCATGGATGTTTAGTAAAGTAGACGAATCCTTAGACAAGATTTATATACCGTACTTCAGTGAGTCAAATTCCCATAGCTGCTTTTTCCCGGATTTTATTTTCTGGATGTGCAAAGGCAATAAATATCAAATTGTGTTTGTTGATCCCAAAGGGACGGCACACACAAATGCCTATCACAAAATAGACGGCTATAAGAAATTATTCGGACCGATAGAAACCCCGAAATCATTTAGCTACCTTAAAAAATGGGAGATAACTACCAAACTTTTAATGTTTAATCCCGAGAGGTCTCCGGCGGAAGCGTATGAAAAATACTGGACGGACGAGATAGATAAAATTTTTGAAGGCTAGGGAATTCGGCAAAGGGTGTGCAAGGCGCGGTAGCTTGCCGGCTACCGCACAAAACCGACAAGCTAAAACGCAACGAAGCGGCACGATGCCTGCAAAAAACATCGGCAACATTAACCGATTATCATGCATCGGCACAGCTGTTCTCCGCACAGAGCGGACAGGGCGTTGCGAAGGCTCGAGATCAGCTCTCCGCATGGTTAGAAATGGGGGAGCTGTCTGAGCACTTGACTTAATAATAACATTATTATAGTATTATAGTTTTAATAATATACTTAAATAATACTATAATGTTATTAAGCACTGCAAAAGCTCAACAACAGCTCAGGGAGTATATCAAAGCTCGGCGGCTTGCTGTAGGTTTGACACAGCAAGGTCTGGCTTTGCGTTCGGGCGTCAAGCTACCGACGCTTCGCAAGTTTGAGCAAACCGGGCTGATTTCGTTAGAGTCTTTCCTAAAGCTATTGATGGTTTTAGGAGGATTGAACAACTTAGTCAGTTCGGTTAAGCCTGATCAAAAAAAGTTTTCATCCATAGATGAGATTTTAAGTGTTAACGAAAAAACGCCTAAAAGGGGTTGGCGTACATGAAAGAAGTATTGGTCAATCAAATTAAAATAGGCATAGTCTTTGGCGATGAAGTTCTGGCGGTCGGGCGATTGGTTCTGCACGATGGGCAAATTCATTTTGAATACGACGGCACTTTTCTAGATCGCGGTTTGGAGATTTCTCCGCTGAAGTGTCCCTTGCATCCCGGTATCCAAACCTTTGATAGTTCTGTGTTTGAGGGCTTGCCCGGGGTATTCAACGATAGTCTATCCGACGGCTGGGGACGATTATTGTTGGATCGGCAGGCACGCATAAATGGTATTCTGCCAAGCGAACTGACACCCCTGGACCGGCTTGCCTATGTCGGTCATATCGGGATGGGTGCTTTGGTATATGAGCCTGCACAGAATAGGCAAGCGATTAAGGGTGAGCTTGATTTGAACCGATTGGCAACCCATACGGCAAACATTTTAGAGGGTACTGCCGATGAGGTATTACAAGAATTGCTAACCTTAAATAGTTCGTCAGCAGGCGCGCGCCCCAAGGCAATGATTAGTGTTGATGATAGTAAGCGTATTATCTATGACACACATCCTCTACGCAATGGATTTGAAGCGTGGCTTGTGAAGTTTCCGAGTATCGGCGATGGGCTTGATGCCGGAGCGATTGAGTATGTTTATGCTTTAATGGCTGTGGATGCCGGGCTTGAAATGACAAAGACGTATCTTTTCCCTGCACAAAGGGGTGCGGGCTATTTTGCAACCCAACGTTTTGATAGAGAGAGGCACCGGTGGCTTCATTGCCATAGTGTTTGTGGTCTATTGCATTCAGATTTTAGAACGCCTTCGCTTGATTACGAAGATTTGTTGGCTCTTACAATGATACTCACACACGATATCAGGGAAGTGGAGAAAATGTTTAGGCTTGCCGTGTTTAATGTTTTGGCGCATAACCGAGACGACCATTCAAAAAATTTTAGTTTTTTGATGGATGAAAACGGCGAGTGGCGATTATCGCCGGCGTATGATTTGACATTCTCTTCCGGGCCGAACGGAGAGCAAAGTACTACGGTGATGGGTGAAGGCAAAAATCCATCCCTAAGCCATTTAATCAAACTAGGGCTGGAGGCAAAATTACCGCAATCCACCATAGACTCAGCGATTGAACAAACCCGAACTGCACTAGATCGTTGGCGCGGTCTTGCCACCGAACACGGTGTAAAAAAAGCTAACATGGCTCTAATTGAAAAGAGGATTAAAAGCATTGCCGAGTAATGGGTTGTTAACCACCCCATGGAAAGGCTTTACATTTTGTATATATGCCGAGGTTCTGCACAATGTGACGCCGATTGACCTACCGGCTCAATCGGCGGCTCTATGCGCCTGCCACCCCTCCACAGGAGGGGAATGTACCGGCACTATACCTTATGCAGACACGCTGCAGGCATCAATCAGCAATACTACTCGGTGGTTCCGTTCTTTAGCTGTTTAATCTCGTCAACAGATAAACCTGTCAATTTTGAAATCTCAGAAACCTCATAATTCTCTTGCAACATGTTCAAAGCAATTTCGTGATCTCTTTTTACTTTACCTTCAGCTAACCCTTCTGCCTTGACTTCTTCCATGATCTCTTGCTTTCTCACATGGCGTTCCCACTCTTGTCTTTCTAACAATATAGCGTTCCAATACTCTCTATTCTCTTTTGATACTTTCTCTAAATGTTTTAATGCCATCTTCGTCTCTCCGTCTTGCGATAAATGCTTTACTTGCTCGGCTGTCAATTCCGCCGAGTGCTTGATAATATAGCACCACCTATCCGTCATATCAACCAACTCAAGGTGGTTCTTGTTGAACTTGTTCAATTCTACTATCACCAACCCAAAATCCTTAGTCAATTCCTTATGCCGATGCTTACGCAGAGTGATTGTGGTCTCGTTTATATAGTCCTCTTCATCAAACACCGTGAACCGGGTAAACACCAGTAAGTAGCTCGGATCAATCTGATCAAACTTTTGCCCACGCCTCATACCATAAGAGTGCAACTGCACCCAATAAGCCAACATTCTACTAAAGAGGTCTTTTTGAGAATAGCCCTGCATCTCTATGTCGATATTCTCACCGCTATGTAACTTGACATGGAGGTCTAGCACAACTTGTTTGCCACCCGGTGTGTCCGGTGGGATAGAACTATCCTGCAAATGTAGCTTACCACCCGATTGGTTTTGTTGATTTGCGGTTTTGGATACAAGGTTGAATATGCCGGGGTTGAATGTCATCATATCCGGCGCATTATCGGGGGTCGGCAGGAAGCTCTTAATCAATGAGAACAGTACTTGCTTATTGCTTGAGAAGTATCGCTTAAAGGAAATATCTTTTGTCAAGTCTAAGTATCCGAGATGTTTTTCATCCATAGTAAATCTCCTATAAATTGGGTGTAAAACATCTACCCTAAACTCGGTATTGAGTAGGGTGGGAAAAAAGTAGATGAACGGTAGTAAATACATGTTGAACGGTATATTAGAGGGTGGATATTCCCTTGCGAAGGAGGGGAATATCCACCCTAAAGGTGCCTTAAGAATACTTTTTCAACAGCCCCATGTCACCCCCTTGATGCCGATATTGCTATATACTAATTATGATATTTATATTTAGCCTTATAAATTGAAATATGTAGAGGAACTAGACTCTAATTACTGTATTATGGTATTACAAAATGCTTGCTCAATGTATGAAAAAAGGAGTTGATTGTGGCTACTAAATTAGGCAAAAGAAATTATAAAGAAATAATTGAGAACTTTATTTGGCCTAAGGGAACTTACGGCGAGAGACCCCCTAACCCAAGTATTATCATTCGGGAAAATATGGACAAGATAAGGGAAGTACAGGAAGTAGTTAAATTAAAGATGTCTCGGAAAAACAACTCATCGAAACATAAGATAAAAGATAATCCCGCTTAAACGAAATTTGACGCAGCGATTGAACAAACCCGAACTGCACTAGATCGTTGGCGCGGTCTTGCCACCGAACACGGTGTAGGGAAAGCTAATATGGCTCTAATTGAAAAGAGGATTAAAAGCATTGCCGAGTAATGGGTTGTTAACCACCCCATGGAAAGGCTTTACATTTTGTATATATGCCGAGGTTCTGCACAATGTGACGCCGATTGACCTACTGGCTCAATCGGCGGTTCTATTGCGCCTGCCACCCCTCCGAAGGAGGGAAATGTACCGGCACTGTATTTGTTCAGATAAGCTACGCCCCTCCACAGGAGTCGAATTACCCTTCCCTACAATTCAAGGCTCGCAGGTTGAGCCGTTATCTATATATATTTTTGAGTCGGTTTGCGGTTGTAGAACTCTTATGGTTTGGTTGATATCTAAGTTGTCTGCAATCTTCGTATAAGGGTGTTGTTTTTGTAATTGAAGGACGAAGTCCGTGTCGTTTATCACTTGGGGATGTGGCGGTATTTGTTCGTATTGCTCGGTATAGCCGTAATAAACACGGCTAATTGCGTATTCTATACGGGCGAGCGTTGCGAGCAATGCCCAGTCGGCTTCCTTCGCTTTAACGCTTTGTGTCTGAGCAGCGAGTAGTTTCGGGAAATCTTCTCCGTAGATATTCAGATCCCAGTGTATCGGCGGATAGTGTTGCACATAAACGAGGGCTAATGCGGAAAATATATTTGCGTCTAGGTAATGCTGCACGGCCAGATAGATATTTTGAAGGGCGCGACGATGTGCGCCGCGGTAATTATTGCTATAGACGGCAACTTTTTTATTATCGTTGAGAACGGCATTGCAGAAATTCCGCAGGGATTCGGCATAGCCTATCGGTTGACGGGCTTTACTCAATTGAGCGAGGCAACGGGTTGAGTTTCATTTTGGTCGATAATCTGCTGAGCGATTAAGCGTTGTTCCATCAATACTGCGAAGGACGGTAAATTACTATCCCATTCAATCAAGCAAGGGATATCATGGTGATGGGTACAAAATTGTCTATAACATTCCCAGACATCGTCGGACACCATCGCACTATGCGTATCAACCAGTATATCTTCGTATTCGCTGTAGCCCGCCAGATGAATTTCCTTTACTTTTGCTATCGGTAGTTGGGCTATGAAGTCATCCAAGTTTTCATTCAGGTTGCGTTGATTGACATAGGCATTATTCAAATCAAGTAGCAAACCACATTCTGCTTCGGTACAAACCGCCGCCAAGAACTCGCCCTCGCTCAATGCGCTTTCCTCGTAGCTAAAATAACGGGAGACATTTTCTATAAGGATTTCTCGTTCGAGTATATCCTGCACCGTCATAATGCGTTGGGTCATGTTCGCAACCGCTTCCGATGTATAAGGTATGGGCATCAGGTCGTGGAAATAATGATCGTGATGTGTCGTAAAGCAGGCATGCTCGGAGATTAGCGCAGGCTCGTATAGATCGACGGCTTGTTTGAGTTTGCGCAGATAATCGTAGTCCAGCGGGTCGTTGCCGCCGAGATTTAGGTTGACACCGTGAAAACTGAGCGGATAGTCTTGGCGTATTCGGTAGAGTTGGGTGTGATTGAGGCCTCGGTTCAAGAAATTACAGATATGTACTTCAAACCACGGCACGGCAGGATTTTCCCGCATCACTTCAGTCAAATGCAACGGTCGCAGACCTAAGCCCACGCCGTTGCATTGTTGTTTGACCAAAGTGTCGTTTGGTTGTTTACTTGGCAGGTTTGGTTGCTGCAACTTGTCCGCCGGTGAGCTTCTCACAGGTGCCGGCAGGCACATAAATCCATTCGATGTCAAGATTATCTGCCTTTGCATATCCGCCACAGTTGTGCGAACCGTCTAATGCACCGCAATCATTCATCCCCGCTTTGGAGACACCGGCGCATTTTTCCCATTCTTTGGGGGCATCCGGAACTGCTTGAGCGGTGGTTGCTAGTGCGCTCATACCGACTAAAGTCGCAATAAATAAATGTTTTTTGTTCATATCGTATACTCCATGTTGTTGATTAATACTACAGCGAGATGCTGTTATATTGATTATACTACTAAAACTGATAGTCAAAGGTAACTTATACACAAAGGAGAGATTATGGATACCGATATTGAACATCGTCTACTAACTATGGAACGGCATTTGCGCAATATGCGTATGGCGGTTATCGTCGTCGTTGCTTTTTTCCTGTACGAGTCGTTGATGCCTGCCGAACTACGCCCCGGCAACCGAGATATACAGGATGTCGTCAAAACCCGAGAACTCGTTCTGATTGATTCGCGTGGCGAAGCGATAGCTCGCCTATCCGTACCCGAAGACGAACAACTACAAAAAGAACGCGCACAACTCGTGCTGAGCGATTCTTTAGGAAATCGGACAACTCTTGATTCCGATGCGATTAAATTGTTCGTACGAGAGGATGTAGATATGATAGAACAGCTGAGTATTACGCCGCGTGAGCTTGTAATCTATAACAAAGACGGCACTCGGGCAAACAGCTTGAATTGAGCAACCGCATGTACGGGCGGTAATGTTTCAAAAGTGGTATTTCCCTCCTTCGGAGGGGTGGCAGGCTTAGCCTGACGGGGTGGTTTATTCCCCTCCTGTGGAGGGGTGGTCGTGGAAGTGGGATTGTTGAAAAAGTATCGTCAGCGTGCAACCGTAACCGCTTGCGCCGTGAATTTATAATAACCACCAAGCCGTGGGGGCAGGATAAAGCCGCCGATTGAGCCTGTAGGTCAATCGGCAGTTTAATGAAGTCCGCCCCTACAACTTTATGAAATACTTTTTCAACAGTCCCGGAAGTATCTGCACGAGTTAATTCTCTTCCTATGGCGAGGAATGGTTTGCCTCATGACAATGTTTTAGGGCTTGTATATGGTGTGTCGGATTATGCGATCGGCAGGCTGATGCATTATTCGGTATAATAAACAGTTTTACGATAGGTGGGGCAATGCCAAACAATACTTCAACGAAACATGCACGTTTAATCATATTAGGTTCGGGCCCGGCAGGATATACCGCCGCAGTCTATGCTTCGCGTGCAAATCTAGATCCTATGCTGATCACCGGATTAGAGCAAGGTGGGCAATTGATGACTACAACCGAAGTAGATAATTGGCCGGGTGGCAAAACCGATTTACAAGGTCCCGAGTTGATGGAACAAATGCTGGCACATGCCGAGCGTTATAAAAATCCTATTATTCTGGATCAGATCACCGAAGTAGATCTTAAAAACAGGCCTTTTTACTTAAAAGGCGAAATGGGAGATGACTATAGCTGTGATGCTTTGATTATTGCGACAGGTGCGTCGGCGCAATATCTAGGCTTAGAGTCCGAACAACGTTATCAAGGCAAAGGGGTATCGGCGTGTGCCACTTGTGACGGCTTTTTCTACAAAGGCGAGAAAGTGGCAGTTGTAGGCGGGGGGAATACTGCGGTAGAGGAGGCACTGTATCTATCCAATATTGCCACGGAGGTCGCCCTGATACATCGCCGCGACCAACTGCGGGCGGACAAGATATTGCAACAGAAGCTGTTTGACAAAGAAAACATTGCAATCCGGTGGAATTCGGAACTTGCCGAGGTGTTGGGTGACGATAAAGGTGTCTCGGGTATCAAAATCACGACTCGTCCCGACAACGAGATAACGGAGCTTGAAGTCAAAGGTGTTTTTATTGCGATAGGGCATAAACCCAATACCGATATTTTTGAAGGGCAGCTCAATATGGAAGGCGGCTATATCAAAGTTAAAAACGGTAGCGAAGGCGATGCGACAATGAGTAGTGTTGCCGGTGTCTTTGCGGCCGGGGATGTGATGGACCATGTTTATAGACAAGCGGTCACCTCGGCAGGCACCGGTTGTATGGCAGCTTTGGATGCCGAGCGTTATCTAGATAATCTGGGTAACAATGCTTGATCCCGCTTCTGCCGATAATCATCAAACAACCGATAAAAATCTGTCTGCAAAGATTAGCACCGATTTAGGCGAGATTGGTGCCGACGAGTGGAATTCGTTGCGCCGGCACGATAGTCCTTTTACGCGCTACGAGTTTCTACGAGCCCTCGAGCAGAACGGCTGTTTGCATGACTACGGTTGGTACCCTTGCCATATCGGTTTGCGAGATAAGCAAGGCACTTTGCATGCGGCGTTGCCCATGTATATCAAAATGAATAACTACGGCGAGTTTGTTTTTGATTGGGCATGGGAGCAAGCGTATCACTCGCACGGCATCGACTACTATCCCAAGATGGTTGCTGCTATTCCTTATACGCCGATTGTCGGTGAACGACTGCTTTGCCGCAACGATAGCTATAAAGATACATTGATTAATGTAGCGATAAAAGTAGCTGAACAACAGAATTATTCCGGGGTGCATTGGTTATTTCCGAGCGAATCGGATAACCTGCATTTCCGACGACATCGGCTCGCATTTCGCATCGACTGTCAGTACCATTGGTATAACAATGCGTATCACGGTTTTGACGATTTTTTATCGACGCTACGTTCAAAGAAGCGCAAGATGATACAACGAGAACGGCGATTGGTGCGAGAACAAAAAATAGCAATTAAATTATTGCACGGAGACGAGATATCTTCCGAGTTATGGCAAGAAATTCATGATCTTTACAGCAGTCTTTTCACCGTCAAAAGCGGCGTGCCGACTTTGTCGCGCGCTTTCTTCGAAGAGATAGGACGAACGATGCCCGAGAACATCGTCGTCGCATTGGCGATGCGCGGCAATCAAGCGATTGCTTGTGCGATTAATCTACGCAGTGCGGACACTTTGTACGGACGTCATTGGGGGGTAAAGGATTATCACGACTGTTTGCATTTTGAAACGTGTTATTACGCCGGCATAGAATATTGTATACGCAACGGGCTGAAATGTTTTGAGCCTGGCGCGCAGGGCGCGCATAAGCTCGCGCGCGGTTTTCTACCCACCGCAACATGGTCGGCACATTGGCTTGCCCATTCGGGCTTTATGGAGGCGGCGATAAAATTTTGTACACGCGAGCAGAATGCGGTTGCTCGGTACATCGAGGATAGCTGGTCTTATCTACCTTATCGCGATGATGCCTTACCGATTACCAAACCCGCACCGGCTACGGTAGACATAGCACAAAAGCCGAGTGATGGTTAAGCTTGATACACAATATCCACGCTTCCCCGATATTTCTTTTGCGGATGCCGACGGATTGCTTGCCATCGGCGGCAACCTTGAAGTGGAAACCTTATATACTGCTTACCGACGCGGCATCTTCCCTTGGTACGAAGCAGGGCAACCTTTGCTATGGTGGTCGCCGCATCCGAGAATGGTTTTATTGACGAACGGGTTGCGCGTAAGCCGTAGTTTAAACAAAGACATCAAATCGAAATTTTCCGATATTAGATTAGACCATGACTTTAGGGCGGTTATTGAGCATTGTGCGGCACCGAGGAGTCGGCGCATGGCAACTTGGATTACCGATGAGATGAGAGATGCTTATCTAAAATTGCACCGCGCCGGTTATGCACATTCGGTGGAAGTCTATGACCAAGAGGACCTAGTCGGTGGTCTGTACGGTGTAGGCATCGGGCGTATGTTTTTCGGCGAGTCGATGTTTTCCAAGACGAGCAATGCCTCAAAGGTTGCATTGTTTTATCTTTGTAAATATCTCTATGCGCACCGGCTGATGTTGATAGATTGTCAAGTGGAATCGGCGCATTTGCAAACCCTCGGCGCGTTTAATATCAGCCGGGCGCAATTTATTGAATATGTCTCTAAGTTTTGTGGTCGGCAAACACCCCCTGAACTATGGCAACCGCAACGCTTCGCTTCCTTTTGTCTTGCGCAACGGAAGCAAGCAGAATAATGCGATTAAAGTGACCAAAGCGGTGTAAATAAATAATTGTCGGCTTGGTATTTGTTCCCATAATTGGCTTGCCAGATAGGTGCCGAGTCCTCCGCCTACACCGAAACTCAGCGAAGAGTATAAAGCCTGTCCGCGACCCTCTAAACCGTTGGGCAACAACCTTGAGATCGCATGAATCAAAACCGCGTGATAGACCCCGAATGTTATAGCATGCAGGCTTTGGGCGAATAACACCACGACGAACCGGTCTTGATAATAAGCGAGCAACACCCACCGCAATGCGGTTGCTGCAATCACAATCAGTAACAAGCGATTGACGCTATACCTACGAAGCAAAGCACTGCAATAAAGGAATACCAGAACTTCGGCAATAACGCCGATTGCCCAAAACCACCCTATGGTATAGGTTGTATAACCTTGTTCCTGCATATAAATAGTGAAATAAGCGTAGTAAGGTCCGTGGACGAACTGTATTAAGAAACATATTATGAATAACGCGATTACGGGCGCGTTGAAAGCATGCACGATGCTCGGTATGCGAGTGATCGGAAGCGACGATCTGGGTTCCGATAAAGTTTGAGTTGTAAGCCATAGAAAAAACAACAACGATAAAATCAACCACGGAATGGCATCGGCACCGCGTACGGAAATCAACCATGCTCCGACCACATTCATCGCAATAAAGCCGACCGATCCCCAAAGCCGAATCAAACTATAGCGATGCGCATGGTATTTTAGGTTGCTCAAAGTTAGCACTTCCACTTGGGGCAAGGAAGCATTCCAAAAGAAACTGAATACGAACAAAATGATTGCAATCGTCTGGTAATCTTTTGCATAAAATATCGGGATAAAAACCAAAAAAGCGATAAAATCGCTCCAGCGTATCAGTATCAATCGTCGTTGCAGACGATCCGCAAGCCATCCCCATATATACGGTGCGAAGATTTTAGTCAGCAATGCGATAGCCATCAACTCCCCGATTTCTCGCAGCGCAAACCCTTGCGCCTCTAGGTAGATAGGCCAATACGGTAAATACGCACCGAGCGTCGCGAAATAGAAAAAATAAAAGGCTGAGAACCAAACAAAGCGATGCCGCATCGCTTTAGTCGCTTAGGTCGAAATTTTGTCCTCGGTGGCGCAAACAGTGATCCATCAGCACGATTGCCAACATCGCTTCGGCTATCGGTACTGCGCGAATACCCACGCACGGGTCGTGCCGTCCGGTCGTGATAATCTCGCTTGCATTGCCGTCTTTGTCTATCGTGTTGCCGGCGATGCGGATACTTGAAGTCGGCTTGAAGGCAACATCCACCGCGATATCTTGACCGCTCGATATACCGCCCAAAACACCGCCGGCGTTATTCCCGACAAAGCCTTGAGGTGTTAGCTCGTCGCGATGCTCGCTACCGGTTTGTTGCACGCAATTAAAACCGGCACCGATTGAAACACCCTTGACTGCGTTGATGCTCATCATCGCATACGCAATGTCGGCATCCAACCTGTCAAAGACCGGCTCGCCCCAACCGGCAACCATATTGCTCGCCGTGATATGAAGCTGCGCTCCTACCGAGTTGCCTTCACGGCGCAGACGCTCTATATATTCCTCTATATCTTTGATGCGCTTGGGGTCGGGACTAAAGAAGCAGTTGTTGTTGATTTCATTCAAATGTACAGGTTCTATGTTTAAGGCGCCTATTTTTGCCAGCCAACCACGGATCGTAATGCCGTAGCGTTCGTACAGGTATTTTTTGGCAATTGCACCTGCAGCAACGCGCATCGCAGTCTCGCGTGCCGAAGAGCGACCGCCTCCGCGATAATCCCTGAAACCGTATTTCTTTTGATAGGTATAATCGGCATGGCCGGGGCGAAACTTATTCTTGATCTGTTCGTAATCTCGCGAGCGTTGGTCCACATTTTCTATCAGTAATCCAATCGGGGTACCGGTTGTTTTGCCTTCAAATACACCCGACAAAATACGCACTTGGTCGGTTTCTCGTCGCTGACTGGTATAACGGCTTTGCCCCGGTCGTCTACGATCCAGATCGGTTTGTATATCCTGTTCGGTCAATTCCAGCTGCGGTGGACAACCGTCAACAATTGCACCGATTGCGGGCCCGTGACTTTCCCCGAATGTGGTGACCGTAAAAATCTTTCCTATCGTATTACCTGCCATTTCGCTATTGTAGCTGTTTGTGGGATTTAATTGCCGAACTTCACAAAATATATTCCCCAACCACTTTGAAAAAATTTAACTACAGCTAAAACGCCTAAGCGATAACTGACTTCTCAAAGAAGTACAATAATTGCTACCGAGGTTGTTGTTATGCAAAAACAAATCCTGCAGATTAGTTAAACCGCTAAATATATCCGACGGCAAAGTGCTTAATCTGTTATTGGACAACCGTAAACTCTCTAGATTAGTTAAACCGCCAAAGATGCCCGACGGCAAACTTGTTAATGAATTACGCTCTAAAGATAATCTCTGCAGACTACTTAAACCACTAAAGATGTCTCCAGACAAAGGGTTTAATGAATTCGTACTTAAAAGCAACACCTGCAGACCACTTAAATCGCTAAATAGGTCCTCCGGCAAAGGGTTTAGCCGGTTCATCCACAAAGCCAACCACTCCAGCTTAGTTAAACCGTTAAAGATGTCTGCCGGCAAAGTGCTTAATGAATTCTGGTTCAGATGCAATCTCTGCAAACTACTTAAACCGCTAAAGGTGCCCGACGACAATTCACTTAATTTGTTATCTGCCAAATCTAACTCTTGCAGACTAGTTAAACCGCTAAAGATATCCGATGGTAGTGTGTTCAATTCGTTTCCGATCAGTTCCAACCACTCTAACTTAGTTAAACCGCTAAAGATATCCGACGGCAACGTGTTCAATTTGTTAAAATCCAAATCCAACCGTTGCAGATTAGTTAGACCGCTAAAAGTGCCCGGCAACAACTCACTTAGTTCGCTGCCTCGCAAATCCAACCACTCTAGCTTAGTTAAACCGCTAAAGATGTCTGCCGGCAAAGTGTTTAATGAATTCTCGTCCAGGTGCAACCTCCGTAGCTCAGTTAAACCGCTAAAGATATCTACCGGCAAAGTGCTCAATGAATTCCTGTCTAAATGCAACCTCCGCAAACTACTTAAACCACTAAAGGCATCCGACGACAGCATACTTAATGAATTACTTTGCAAGTGCAACTCTTGCAGACCGGTTAAAACACTAAAAGTACCCGTCGACAACGTGTTTAATCCGTTATCATCCAAAATCAACACCTGTAGCCTAGTTAAGCCGTTAAAGATGTCCGTTGACAGCGTGCTTAATGAATTACTGCCTAAATCCAACCACCTTAAATCCGTTAAAATGCTGAAGGTGTTGGACGACAAGGTATCTAATTTGTTCTCGTTTAAATTTAATGTCTGCAGACTATCTAAACCGCTAAAAGTACCCGTTGACAACATATTTAATCCGTTATCATACAAAAGCAACACCTGTAGCCTAGTTAAGCCGTTAAAGACGCCCGTCGACAGCATGCTTAATGAATTACTGCCTAAATCCAACCACCTTAAATCCGTTAAAATGCTAAAGGTGCTGGACGACAAGGTATTTAATTTGTTCTCGTTTAAATTTAATGTCTGCAGACTATCTAAACCGCTAAAAGCATTCGTTGATAGCCCGCTTAATCCGTTTTGGCGTAAATCTAACTGTTGCAGATTAGTTAAATCGCTAAAAATACTCGGCTGCAGCCTGCTTAATCCGTTTTGGCGTAAATCTAACTGTTGCAGATTAGTTAAATCGCTAAAGATGCCCGGCTGAAGTCTGCTTAATCCGTTTTGGTGCAAATCTAACTGTTGCAGATTAGTTAAATCGCTAAAAATATCCCCTGGTAAGGTGCCTAATGAATTCCTGCTCAAATTCAACTCTTGCAAGCTATCTAAACCGTTAAAGACACTCGGCTGAAGCCTGCTTAATCCATTTAAACTCAAATTCAACTGTTCTAGTTTAGTTAAACCGCTAAAGATATCGTCTGGTAAGGTGTCCAATGAATTCTCGCTCAAATTCAATCTTTGTAGACTAATTAAACTGCTAAAAGTACGCGACGACACTGTTCTTAATCCGTTCCGCAACAAATCCAACTGTTTCAGATTAGCTAAACCTTCAAAGATATTTTCCGGCAATTCCAATTCGTTTCCTCCGAAGAGACTAAACAAATTCAACCTTTGCAGATTAGTTAAATCACTAAAATCGCCCTCTGATAAAGAATCAAGGGAAAAATAAGCAAGCTGTAGCGTTGTAATTGAAGCAAGGTCTTCTTGACTAATCTCCCCACAGTCATTATTGTTAACGAGTCCTTGGATTCTTTCCCGCACCAGCTGTGTTCTATCACATACGCTCACTATCGGGGGTGTCGATGTCACCGTGCTTCCGGTACTTGTCAGCAGACCTTCGGGGAATACTCGTATCTGTAATTGGATATTTTGTGGTTGCAGAGTCTGTGAAACACCGGTAACCGGCAAGCAACACAGAACAGATATTACAACTGCCCGATGCATGAATCGATAGTTAGATAAATCCGGAATCATTGCCTTTTCAGCATCATATCATAAAGTATCGGGCAAAATCACAAGTAGACTGAAGCGTATTTACAAATCCATAAAAGTTTATCATAAACGCTTCAAAAGAATGATAGGGACGGGCTATCCTAACCACCGACTTTCGTCTTCAGGTTATCTTGTCTAAGATATTATCCAGTCCATCAAGCGAGGTATAATAAATCACCAGCGAGCCGTTGCCGGTCTTTTTGCTATATTTCACCTTAACCGTAGTGCCCAAATGTTCCGACAGGTGGCGTTCCAGTTGTGCGATATCGGTATCGTCGCGAGGTTTTTTCTTTTTGCTTGTCTTTTTTTTCTTTTTCTTATCCAAAAGTTTTCTCACATACTCTTCGACCTCTCGCACGCTCATGTTTCGCCCTATGATGAGGCGAGCGGTGTCGGTTTGTTCGGTTTTATTCAACGCAAGCAGGGTGCGCGCATGTGCCATCTCCAAGCGACCTTCGGTCAGCCAATCGCGGACTTCGGGTGCAAGTTCCAAGAGCCGTAGCAGGTTAGAAACCGCAGGGCGCGAGCGTCCTATTGCGGTTGCCGCCTGTTCGTGGGTCATATCAAACTTTAGTATTAGCTGTTTGATTGCCATTGCCTCTTCTATCGCGCTTAAGTCGTCGCGTTGTATGTTTTCTACGAGTGCTATGGCGGCGGCAGTATTCTCATCGACTTTTTTTATTATCGCAGGAATTTTCCTAAGGCCGGCCAACTGTGCGGCGCGCCACCGGCGTTCTCCGGCGATGAGTTCATAACGACCGTCGGTATCGTTTTGGGTGCGTAGCACGATAGGTTGTAGCAATCCCTGATGTTTTATTGATTCTGCAAGTTCGCGCAAGGAATTCTCGTCAATGTTTTTGCGCGGTTGATAGCGGCTCGGCTGTATTTGATCGGGTTCTATATGCAAAATCTGCTCGCCGTGTTCGGTGTTCGTCTCGGCATCCATACGCATCGTCAACAATGCATCCACACCCAGAGAACCCAATCCTCGTCGTTTTTTGGTTTGTGTTTTCTTTTTATTCACTGTTGTTCGCTGCGGTTAAATAATTTACGGGAACGAATATTTTAGCTTACCTTCGCCTCGGCTTTTTGTCGTCTCAATATCTCGCCGACGAGTTCCACATAAGCGACGGCACCTTTAGAGGTTTTATCGTATTGTATGATGGATAGTCCGTGGCTAGGTGCTTCGGCAAGGGTTACATTACGCGGGATAACGGTATGGTAGAGTTCTTTTTCGAAGAAAACGCTGAGTTGTTCGGACACATCGCGGGCGAGGTTGTTGCGCGGGTCATACATCGTTCGCAATACGCCTTCTATACGCAACCGAGGGTTGACAGTTTGGCGTATACGCTCTATGGTTTCAACCAAAGCGGAGAGACCTTCCAAAGCGTAGTACTCGCATTGTATCGGAATGATTACACCCTCGGCGGCGACCAACGCATTCATCGTCAGTGTATTCAGTGTCGGCGGGCAGTCCAGCAAAACATAGTCGTAGTGGTCGGTTTGTTGTAAGGTATCTCGTAAGTAAAAGCTACTGTTCTCCTGCCGTGTCATATTGACTTCGGTGACGGTTAGTGTCGAGTTTGCACCGACCAAATCATAGCCTGCGGTATCGCACGAATTGATGCAGTCTATAAGCGGTGTGCCTTCCAGCAAATTCGCGGTCGTTGCGGTTAGTTCATTTTTGTCGGCGTTGCTACCGGATGTTGCGTTGCCTTGCGGATCCATGTCTATCAATAGCACGCGCCGTTTGGCAGCCGCCAATCCCGCTGCTAAATTCACGCTGGTTGTGGTTTTGCCGACACCGCCTTTTTGGTTGGTTATTGCATAGATGGTTGTCATTTTTCTATCGGTCTAGTATCTCATAAGAACTAAGTTTTGAGTTTCGTCTTCCCCGGTATTGAGCTTTTTCAGGCTATGCCTTAGCCCCGAATCGCTTGCGGTATCATGGAATTGTTGAAGCTCTTTGGGACTTATTTTACCCTTGAATGTGAGCCAGCAGGTTTGTTTATGTCCTAGATGCAGGGTTATAGAGATAAATCGGTCTAAGCTGCTCAGGGCACGGCTGATTATCGTGTCAAATTTAACTGCGGTTGTAAAATTTTCCGCTCGCACTTGTTTCACCTCTATGTTAGGAAGTGCTAAAGACACTCGGCAATGTTCTAAGAAACGGGTTTTTTTACCGTTGCCGTCGATCAGCGTATAGCGGTATTGTGGTGCGAAGATTGCCAACGGGATACCCGGCACACCACTGCCGCTACCCACATCCAATACGGTGTTGCCGTGCAGATAGGGGATCGCCGCAAGACTACCGATTACCAAGCGACGAATGATTTGCTCGGTTTCGTTTATTGCCGTCAGGTTGTATGTTTGGTTCCATTTTTGTAGTAATTCAATCCACCGAAGTATCTTTTTTAATTCCCGGTCGGTTGCACTAATACCGAGGCTGGAACATTGCCGATGCAGTAGTTTTGTATATTCCAAATTATTGTCCGGCGGCTTGTGCCAAGTCTTTCAACAAAGTTTCGGTGTCGCGGAATTGTTTGTTATGTTCAAGCAGATTATGCCGTTTTTGCATCGCTTCCGCCGAGCTGTAGCTAATCCAAACAACGCCGCCGCGGTCTTCCCAAACCAATAGTTTGAGCGGCAAATCAAGACCGATGAGCGGATTCGCTTGCATCAATTCGGTGCCGACGGCAGAGTTGCCGAATACGAGTAGTTGGGTAGGCAGTAGTGCCATGCCCGCGTCGGCGGCGTTTTGTGCGTGGTCTATCACCCCGAATACTCTGAGTTCGTTGTGTTCTGCGATGCGCTTGGCGCGTTCTACGGTTAGTTCGACGCTATGTTTGCTTTTTATATGCCGTGTGTGTTCCGACTCTATGCGGGTTTGTGCGTCCGCCGCCGGTATAAACCCGAGCAACAGTAAGCCTAATATCAAATTAGGCACTATGCCGATAACCGAAATCATATTTTTTCAAATAAATACGCAATAGGGACAAAGAAGCCGGCGTCATGCCCGGTATGCGTTCCGCTTGTCCCAAGGATGTGGGTTTGGATTCGTTGAGTTTGTCGCGCAATTCATTTGATAGACCGATGACTTTAGAATAATCAAAACTTTCGGGGATTTGTTGCGAGCGCGCCTGTGCAAGTCGATCTATTTCGTCTTGTTGGCGCGTCAAGTAGCCGCTGTATTTCGCCTGTATCTCTATTTGCGAGACAACCTGCTCGTCGGTAGCCGGCCGGTGGACATTCGAAACGCCGACGAGGTCTCGGTAACAGACTTCGGGTCTTTTAAGCAATTCTGCGGCACTGCATGCTTGCTTAAGTTCTATGCCCAGTTGCCGACCTTGTTCGGTATTGATAGACAGGGTTTCCAGTTTTGCTTGTTCAGCCGCTATCTGTTGACTTTTATGTTCAAATAATCGCCAGCGTTCGTCGCCGACTAAGCCGAGTTTTCTACCTTGTTCGCAAAGCCGTAAATCGGCATTGTCTTGACGCAAAGACAATCTATATTCGGCACGGCTTGTAAACATCCGATAAGGTTCGTCGGTGCCGTAGACGGTCAGGTCGTCTATCAGCACGCCGATATAGGCTTGTTCGCGTGTCGGATGCCATAATGTTTGGCCTTGTGCTTTGCGGGCTGCGTTGAGCCCGGCGATCAAACCTTGTGCTGCAGCTTCCTCGTAGCCGGTTGTGCCGTTGATTTGTCCGGCAAAAAACAAACCTTCTATGGTTTGGGTTTCAAGTGATGCATCCAAGTCGCGAGGATCCATATAATCGTATTCAATCGCATAAGCCGGGCGTGTGATGTGTGCGTTTTCAAAACCCCTGATAGAGCGCACCATCGCAAGCTGCACATCAAAGTCCAAGCAGGTGGAAATCCCATTCGGATAAATCTCGCCGCTATCCAAACCTTCGGGTTCTATAAAAATCTGATGAGATGTTTTGTCGGCGAAGCGGACGACCTTGTCCTCTATGGACGGACAGTAGCGCGGTCCGGTGGAACGAATGGTACCATTGTAGATCGGCGAACGATGCAGTGCCGAGCGTATAATCTCGTGGGTCTTTTCGTTTGTACGAGTTATAAAACATTCGCGTTGCGGCGGATGATCCGTTCGGCTTGCCAGGTAAGAGAATACCGGCTGTGGTGTGTCGCTGTGTTGTGCCGTGAGTTTGGAAAAGTCTATGGTGTTTTTAGCGATGCGCGGCGGTGTGCCGGTCTTCAATCGTCCCACGCGTAGCGGCAATGCGCGCAGCCTTTCGGCGAGTGCATTCGCCGGTGCCTCGCCCGCTCGTCCACCCTGATAATTGTGCGTACCGATATGTATGTGTCCACCCAAGAAAGTGCCGGTGGTTAAAACGACGGTACTTGCACGAAAGCGAAGCCCCATTTGTGTAATTACTCCTTGAATATGGTCTTTATCGACGATTAGATCGGCGACCGTTTGCTGAAATATATAGATGTTGGGGTATTGTTCCAGCATCTTCCGCATTGCCGTTTTGTATAGCTGGCGGTCTGCTTGCGCTCGTATCGCTTGTACTGCAGGTCCCTTGCTTGCATTCAGCATTCGAAAATGGATGCCCGAAAGGTCGGCGCATCGCGCCATCAATCCGTCGAGTGCGTCGATCTCGCGTACTAAATGGCTTTTCCCGATGCCACCGATGGCGGGATTACAACTCATTTGCCCGATGGTGTCTATGTTTTGTGTCAGTAGTAGCACCGCCGCCCCGGTACGCGCCGCACCTGCCGCCGCCTCACAGCCGGCATGCCCACCGCCGATAACAATGACATCATATATTCGTTGGTATTCCATTATCGGGTCTGCCTCCGCCGATTTATGTTTCTATCGCTTTTCTGAGTTTTTGTAGGGCTTGGTTTTCAATTTGGCGGATGCGTTCAGCCGAAACTTTGTATTGATCCGCCAGCGTGTGCAAGGTTGCTTTTTTATCGGATAACCAGCGTGCTTTTAAGATGGCAAGACTACGCTCGTCCAAGGTTTTTAGTGCCTCGTCCAGTTTTTGGCGGTTATAGGTGCTTGCTTGTACATTTTCAAAATGTTCCGCCGGGTCTGTTTCTCGTTCGTCGGTCAAGTAAGCGATGGGTGAAAAAGTTGCTTCCTCGTATGCATCCGGCATCGGGTCTATGCTCACTTCGGATTGCCCCATGCGCTTTTCCATTTCGGTGACTTCTTTAGCTTTAACGCCGAGTTGACTTGCAATCTCTTCAACCTCTTGTTGGTTCATCCAACCTAATCTTTTTTTGGAACTTCTAAGATTGAAGAAAAGTTTGCGCTGTGCTTTGGTTGTGGCAACTTTGACGATGCGCCAATTCTTAATGATAAACTCGTGAATTTCGGCGCGAATCCAATGCACTGCAAAAGAAACCAAGCGCACGCCGATGGCAGGGTCAAAACGTTGTATCGCCTTCAATAATCCGATGTTGCCTTCTTGTATTAAATCGCCTAGTGCCAGTCCGTATCCGCTGTAGCCACGCGCGATTTGTATAACAAAGCGTAGGTTATGCATTGCTAATTTGCGTGCCGCTTCTACATCGTTTTCTTGATTATAGAGGCGCGCAAGCCGCTGCTCCTCTTCGGCATCCAATACCGGGATGCCGTACGCAGCACTGATGTAAGCATTCAGACTGCCTACCGGCACCATCGCCGTATCCTTGGTTTTGACTAAGTTTTTTCCCATATCGTTAGTAGCGGTAGTATAACAAGTCACCTAGAAACTGAAACCTTTTGTATCCGTTTCCGTGCATGGTCGTATATTGTACATTTATTCGGTGTATTTGCCGATTATGCAGATGTTAGTTTTGCTTTGACGATGCGACCGACCGCCGATGGGTCTGCGCTACCGCGGGCTTGTGCTTTTATCTCTGCCATCACTTTAGACATGTCCCTGATACCGGTAGCTCCGGTCTTGTTAATCGCTTGGTCTATCAAAGTTTCAAGCTCGGTTTCGTCGAGCTGTTTCGGCATATAACTTGTAATGACTTCTAGTTCAAAGTTCTCTTTTTCTTGTAAATCGGTGCGGCCTGCATCGGCAAATTGTTTTATAGACTCACGCCGTTGCTTTGCCATTTTACCGAGCGTATCTAGAATGCCGTTTTCATCGAGTGCCGTGCGAGAGTCTATTTCTATACGTTTTATTTCGGATAGTATCAAACGCAATACCGCTAAGCGAGGCTTATCCCCACTTTTCATTGCTATTTTGGCATCGTCCTCAATACGATGTTTCATGGATTGGTGAATTAGTATAAACGGGTACGTTTAGACCTAATTTTGAAAGTATGTCTGCTCTGCCGCTTTTTTGCCAAAATAGACTTTCGGCGGCGCACCGTGGTTGGTTTTTCATAGAACTCTCGGAAACGGATTTCCGTTAAAATACCGGCTTTTTCGCAGGTACGCCTAAAGCGTCTGATGGCGATATCCAGTGGTTCATTCTCTTTTATTCGTACTGTAGGCATTAAGTTTGTTTCCGGTTGAATGGTGAATTATACAGCCCTAGCCAAGAATTTGCAATGTTTTGCTATGCGTTGTCATCACCCGGTTGAAATGTGCGGTTATTGAGTCGCCGATTGTAACTGCAATAAACGGCAGTTCTATTGCGCCTGCCACCCCTCCACAGGGGGGGAATGGTGCGTCTCTACACATGTTGCTCATATTGCATCTGTGTACAATGTTGGGCAGGTTTGATAAGAAAAAATGGAGCGGGAGACGGGGTTCGAACCCGCGACCTCAACCTTGGCAAGGTTGCGCTCTACCAGCTGAGCTACTCCCGCGTTTGGCACTTTATTTTCTAACAACCGGATATTATAGTCAATTCCTTCTCATTTTATATCAGCGTCGTTGCCGTTGAACTGACCGAGCATAATAATTCGTAGGGAATAGTGGAAGCATGTTCGGCAACTTCGTCTACCGATATATGTTCTCCCCACAATTCTGCGTTATCGCCCACCGATATATCTGCGCCCGTAGCGTCCACCGTGATCATATCCATTGATACATGTCCGGCGATATAACATCGTTTGTCCGATAACCAAACGGGTGTCCCCGATGCTGCATGCCATGGATAGCCGTCGCCGTAACCGGTCCCGATGATTGCGGCGTGGGTTTTTTTTGTGCATATATATTCGCCGTTGTAACCCAAGCGATCTCCTTTATTAAAGTTGCGTATAGCGATAACCGGGGCTGTTAAGCGCATCACCGGTTTTAATTTTTTTCTGTGCTTAAGTAGAGTGTTTTTAGCTGTCACTCCGTAGACGCTAAGTCCTACCCTGACCCAATCTTTATGAGATTCAGGTAGGCTTAAGGTTGCGGCGGAGTTGGCGATGGATGCCTGCATACCTTCTTTTTCGTGATAAGCACAGAGTTCTTCAAATTTTTGTAATTGCATGCGAGTCAGTACTTCATCGCCATCGGCGCAACAAAAGTGCGACATAAGTACCGGTGGAGCGGCGAGACCCCGAAGGTTTAGTAATGCCGGTATTATCGTTTTATGTTCGGCCCAATCAAAGCCCAAACGGTGCATGCCGGTGTCGAACTTAACCCAGAACGTAAGTCCTCGGCAGTTGCTTTGTTGCAAGCCGTCTATTTGGCGTTGACAATGTATGACGAGTGTCAAGTTATAGTTGCGCGCCAGTTCTATATCCTGCAGTTCGTGCCCGCCTTGCAGCACGATGATTTTTTGGATAACGCCTGCTCGGCGTAGTGCGATGCCCTCGCTAACACAAGCAACCGCAAAACCGTCGGCATTCTCCAGTGCTTTTGCAACTCTCAGCAAACCGTGTCCGTAAGCCTCCGATTTTATTACCGTAATGACTTTGGCGGGAGTACAAAGCTTCTGCAAATAATCATAATTGTTTTTGAGTGCGTGAATATCTAGATGTTTGTTAAGAGAACGAATCATGACAATAAAAGAAAGAGACGATAGAGTGAGTTAAAAATAAAAATGAAAACCGCTTAAAAACCTTCCCCTACATCGTTATAACCTTTTATAACATTGGGTGTCGCCTGTTCTACGGACTCCGCAACTTCCTCGGAAATATAATTTTCAAAGCGCGTATGTTTGCCTATAAATGTTAGCTTGGTGTCAAAGGTAGGGCCGTTGCGTTGTTTGACTATATCTACATTGATTGCACCATCGGTTGTTGTAGCTCCGTCTTCTTGTAGATTGCCTTTATCAAGTTCGCGATAAATGACCATGATGAGGTCGGCATCTTGTTCTATGGCACCGGATTCTCGTAAATCGGACATTTGAGGTTTGGTTCTACGACTTTCGATATTGCGGTTGAGTTGCGACAAAGCAACCACCGGCACGTTGACTTCGCGGGCGAGCGACTTTAAGGCACGAGAAATACCGGAGATTTCAACGGCGCGATTTTCAATGGTTCTATCCAGATGCATCAGTTGCAAGTAATCCACGATCACCAAAGCAAGGTCGGGTTGTTCGCGCTTGAGTCGTCTTACTCGCGCACAAACATCTATATCTGTTAAGGCACTACTGTCGTCTATGTACAAAGAGGCTTTCTTAAAAATACCGAGCCATCTTACCAAGTTGGTCCACTCCGTATCGGTCAACTTGCCGTTACGCATATGCATTTGGTCGATTTTTCCGGTAGAAGAGAATAATCTGGAAATAATTTGTTCGGCGGGCATTTCCATGCTGAAGACGGCAACAGTTCCTTGTTGTTGTTCAATTGCCACATGCGCAGCAATATTCAGTGCCAAACTGGTTTTACCCATAGAGGGACGGCCGGCAATAATAATTAAATCACCTTTTTGTAATCCACCGGTTTTATTGTCTATGGTGGTGAAGCCGGTGGGCACACCGGTTATAAGTTCACCCGATTTCAAGCGTTTTTGGATTTGTTCGTATACTACATTACTGAGTTCCGCGATTGAGCGAAGGTCGGTTGCTTTATGGGTATCGTCCGACACATTGAGTATTAACTGCTCGGCTCTATTCAGTAGCTCTTGGCTACTTTGGTCGCTTTTGTCGTATGCCAGTTCTATCAGTTTTGTCGCAACGGAGATAAGTCGGCGTTTAGCCGAGTGTTCGCGGACGATGTCGGCGTAGGTCTTAATGCGCGCAGCACTCGGTGTTTCTTTGACCAGCGATGTCAAATAAGAAAGGGTGTTCTCGTTAGAGCTTTTGGAATTTTTTAAGAAGTTGGATACGGTAATAAAATCGCACGGTTCTCCGCGATGATTTAATTCGTAGATTGCATTGAATAGGTCCTGGTTGCGTTTTTCATAAAAGTCGTTTTTCTTCAGAAGATCGGCAATTTTATCAAATGCCTCGGGGTCTAAAAGCAGACCCCCTATTACCGCTTGTTCTGCCTCGGTTGAATGTGGAGGAGTATGTGCGCCCGAAGTATTTTTATTCAAAGAAGAGTTTTCCATCGTATTATCGGGCAGCTTTATTCTATAATTTAGCCACTATCGGCTTTAGGGGCATCGGGAGTTTCTTGCGGGGGGTGGTCTTCGGAGGTCTCTTGCGAGGGGTGGTCTTCGGGTTTTTTTTGTTGGGTGTTTTCGCCGGAAGATGACTGTTGCGCTGCTACGACTTGTAGCTGTGTCTCCACCTGTACATCGCTATGCAAATGGAATAATATGGAATGCGATCCGAGCGAGCGTATTTGACCTTCGGGAAAATTAATCTCTTGTT
This sequence comes from uncultured candidatus Poriferisulfidus sp., assembly GCA_965215125.1. Lineage (GTDB taxonomy): Bacteria > Pseudomonadota > Gammaproteobacteria > Poriferisulfidales > Oxydemutatoraceae > SP5GCR1. The sequence continues at coordinate 1,237,446 of OZ244052.1, forward strand.
TTTGTACTTCTATTCCACACTTTTGAAGGACGAGTTCGCAGACCTCCGTAATGCTGACCGGCCCGTAGAGTTTGCCGTCTTCCATCGCTTGCATGCTGATGGTTAATTCCAAATCTTTTAATTTTTCCGCGCGTTCTTTGGCTGAGGCGCGCTCTTCGGACACATGTCTTTCGTATTCGGCACGCCGTTGTTCAATTTCCAATCGGTTTTCTTCGGTTGCAAATTTAGCTTTGCCGTAGGGAATTAGATAATTGCGCGCATAACCTGATCGTACTTTTACGAGATCTCCCACATCTCCTAGATTTTTAATTTTATCTATTAAAATTATTTCCATGCCTGTTATAACCTTTGGGGAATTAGTTATTGCCTATCCGTATACGGCAATAATGCCAAATATCGTGCGAGTTTGATGGCGTTGGCGAGTTTGCTCTGGTACATAGCTTTAGTGCCGGTTACCCGTCTAGGGATAATTTTGCCGGTGTCCGAGATGTACTCTTTCAAGAGTTCTATATCTTTATAGTCTATCTCTTGATAGTTCTCTCGTGTGAAGCGGCAGTATTTTTTAGTTTTTTGTTGGATCAACATGCTCTTTCTCCGTGAGGGTGTCTTGGGTGTTATCAGTTGTCGGGGTTGCATCACCGTTGGATTTTTCATTATCACTTCCATCCGGTTGTGTGTCGCCTTCGGTTGCCTCTAAGGCATCCTCTTCGTAAGCTATTGTATCTTCATCAATCTTTCCAATATATTCATATTCGGGGTCTGAAGAGGATTCTTTTTCTGTATCGGCATCGGGTAGCAATGTCCGCTCCTTTTCAGTTTTTTCCATTGCCCGCATAATAGGCGAATGTTCAACGACCGGGTTCTCTTTTCCCAAAATTAAGTTTCTCAATATGGCATCGCTAAAATGGAAGGAATCGGTGATCTCTTTGCGCACTTCTTGCGTACATTCTATGTTCATCAATACATAGTATGCTTCGCTTGATTTTTTTATGGGATACGCAAGCTGACGAAGTCCCCAATCCTCCAAACGGTGCACCTTGCCGTTGTTTGACTCTATAATAGATTTATATTGTTTTATCATTTCCGGTACTTGCGTACTTTGATCGGGGCGTACCAGAAATACAATTTCGTAATGTCGCATTAATGTCTCCTTATGGTTTTTGCCCGCACGGGCAAGGAACAAAAGAAAACTATTCTAATCAAAAACGCAGAGATGTCAAACGCCCGCACCCTCGGGTGTCAACTTGGGGTCAAAATGTAAACTTTATTCGTCTTAGCCGACCGAGATGATAGTATATTTACATGTTTATTTGGTATAAAGCACTCCATTTGATATTTATGGTTGCGTGGTTTGCCGGCTTGTTTTATTTGCCGCGCCTTTTTGTCTATCATGCGATGGCTACCGAAGACGCTACGATTAAATGTTTGATGGTCATGGAGCGCAAATTATTCTGGGGGATTATGACTCCCAGTGCAATATTCACCATGGTTTTTGGATTCGCTATGCTGATAGAGGGATGGGCTGCCTATCAAACCCAATGGTGGTTGCATTTGAAACTCGTGTTTGTTTTGTTTTTATTGGGGTACCATGTTTGGTGCGGGGTGTTGCTACAATCGTTCAAGCAAGGTAGAAATAAGCACGGTCATCTATGGTATCGCTGGTTTAACGAGGTCACCTTTGTCGCATTGGTTGCCATCATATTGCTCGCGGTATTCAAGCCGGCTTAAACCGTAGATAGTTCATTCGGGAGATGCAAAATGCGCCAACACTTTTTCATAGGTTTCGCGCTTAAAAGCCACGATCTCTTGGAGTGGATACCACCAATCCACCCAACACCACCGCTCAAATTCATTTGCTCTCGTTAAATTGATACGACTATCATTGGTCAATAATTCCAATAAGAACCAAATCTGCTTTTGTCCTTTATAATCCATCTTTAATGTTTCGGGAAATTGATAATAAAACCATTGATTGGTCGTCCGCACCAACCGCACATGCCGAGCGAGCAAACCGGTCTCCTCTTGTAGTTCTCGCCACATCGCTATCTCGGGTGTTTCGTCCGGCTCTATGCCGCCCTGAGGGAATTGCCAGGCATCGATTTCCCTGCGTTTACACCACAGTATTTTGCCGTTGCGGTGGCGGATAATCATCCCGACACCCGGCCTATACCCATTTTCGTCTAACATCAATCTATCTCAATCCGTGAACCGCATATAATAATACGATTGGGCATTGTATAGATATTTTATCGACATCATGGACTTGGTATTATTTGATTTAGACCATACGCTTTTAGACGGCGACAGCGATTTCAGTTGGGGGCAATTCCTGTGCGAAATCGGTGCGGTGGATGCCGATTATAAAAAACGCAATCACGAATTTTTTGAAGCATATCAACGCGGGGAACTCGATATAACCGAGTATATTAAATTTGTGTTGCAACCGCTTGCGCAAAACACGATGCCGCAACTGTTGGAATGGCGCGAACAATTTTTAGCGAAAAAAATAAAGCCGATGATTACAACCGAGGCGATAGACCTCGTTCGACTACATCGGGACAAAGGCGATTTTACGGCGATTATTACCTCTACCAATGCGTTTATCACCGAACCCATAGGCAAGATGTTCGGTATAGAAACAATGATTGCCACGGAACCCGAGCTGAAGGATAAATGTTTTACCGGAGACATATCGGGCGTGCCTTGCTTTCGGGAAGGTAAAATCACCTGTTTGGAAAAATGGTTAAACAAAAACAAACCGGACTATCAAAAAAGCTGGTTCTATAGCGACTCTTTTAACGACATACCGCTTTTGTCGTGGGTTGATCGTCCTGTCGTGGTCAACGGTGATGCGATGCTGATGAAGCACGCGCAGCAAAACAACTGGTCTGTGTTGTCTTTGCGACGGTCTAGCCGTGAACGATGAGATGACGATCGCTAATAATTTCTATATGCAGGTGTGTCATTCCGGCATCCTTTAGCTGGTCTTTGACTTCATCGGGAGTGAACGCTGCGCGGAGCGAATTGCGAAAATCTCTTTGCAATATCTGCGGTTCTGTTGCGGCATACTGTTCTACAAGTTGGTCTACGCGTTGTTCGCTTTGAGGTCGGCATAAGTCGGCAATGAAAATACGGGCGTTATCTTTGGCGAGCATCTTTACACAACGCCACAGCACTTGTGGGTTATGTAGATGATGCAGAAAGCTGGTTGATAAAATCCCATCATAGCTATTCTTGTCTAAGCGAATTTCGGGAAGGGTTGTTTTGATTACGCGTATTTGTTGATCAACGTGCTCGCGTTCAAAACGTTTTTTCGCATAGCGCAACATGGCAGCGGAACCGTCTACTGCGTCTATGCAGGCTTTAGGACAAAGTTTTGCCAAGCGTACGGTAATTTCACCGTCGCCGCACCCCAAATCAATCCATGCACCGGCTTCGGATAAATCGGGCATACAACGCGTAAAATGTTCCATCACTAGACTATGTGGCTGATTGAAATCTGCGTTTGCATAAGCTCGTGCTTGTTCCTCACCGTCCATCAATTCGGCTTCGGGTATTCTCTTCATAGAGGTCTATGCCGGATTTCTCAAGTGTGCCAATCGTATCCCGAGAAAAAATCATATTTTTCAATGAGCGATGCTATGGTCTGTTTTTCTTCTTTTGTCCAATTACGCTCAAAGCGACTCTTATGAGTTTCTTTATTAACAACAGAGGCACAGTCATCTAGATAATCGGAGGAGGCAGGTACTTGTAAAAAATCACAAATTTTAGCTAATTGTGAACGAGGATTTGCGACCATATCCTCATGCTTTGAATAAAATATATCTTGGGGATCAATTTTTTCGGCAAGCTCTTCACTTTGCACACAATATCTCAAAAATTCATTAATAGTACTACCGTATCGCTTACTTGTTGAATACATATCATAAGGGTTGCGAACCGTAAAAATGAACTTCAAATGCGATGTTTTTTTCTCAAGCCGCTTTGTAAGAGTTTTTAGTGTATTAGTACTTAGATCCCTTGTGTTTTGTTCAGAATGTTTTTCTCCTATAACTTTCAATTGCCCAAAGCGGCCTTGATATTGATTGTGGATAAGAATATAGCGTCCTGCTCTATCTTCTGTCCTAATAGTATTGAATGAAATTTTTTTTAATTTTAGCCATATGTGCGCTTTAAGTAGAACCTCGTAATCACGCTCTAAAATTTGATTAAATATTTTGTCCAAATTAGAGTGTAGCCGTATGTTTTGCTCAGGGTGGAGTGCTTCGTCGGCGACAACCATATTAGGATGTGCTGTTAGCAAATAACCAAGTAGTGAAGAACCGGATCGAGGAAAACCTATGGTTAGCAAAATTATTCGTATATCTTTGAAAGAATTTCCCCAAACTATTCTTTTACGAGAAGCAATGAAATGACATGTGGTTTCCACAAGTGGTCTAACAATTTCTATATCTCTAAAAGCACGAATCTTGCGCTTAAACCATAAACACTGCGGATATCTCATAGAATTAATATTTTTAAGGAATTGCATCTGTCAACTATTTTACTTTGGAGGTGGCACACATTCGGTCTCTATTAAATCCTGAAGGCTCTCACGACACCGGATAATATCAAAGGTATTACCGTTCACCAACACCTCCATCGGTTTGGGTCTAGTATTGTAATTGCCGGACATACTAAAGCCGTAGGCACCGGTTGATAGTACGGCGAGTAAATCGTTTGGGCGCAGAATTAGCCGACGCCGGTAGCCCAGAGCATCTGCACTTTCGCATACCGGTCCTACGATGTCGTAGTCTTTAAGGTCACCTTTGTGCGTTTTAACCGGCACGATGTCGTGCCACGCCTGATATAACGAAGGACGTAACAGATCGTTCATTGCCGCATCAACCACCGCAAAGTGCTTTTGGTGTGTTTGTTTGATATGTATTACTCGGGTGAGCAACACGCCGGCGTTGCCGACGACGAAGCGCCCCGGTTCTATCAATAAACGATAGGGACGATCGGCGATGATATTTTTCATCGTGGTTGCATAGTCTAGAGCGTCGGGCGGTGTTTCGTCCTTATAACGGATACCGAAGCCCCCACCTATATCAATGTGAGTAATTCGTAGCCCATTCTCGCAAAGTCGGTCTGCCGTTTCAACGAGTTGTTGTAGCGCGGCGGCATAAGGTTCGGGAGACATAATTTGTGAACCGATATGGCATGCGATACCACATTCCCGTAGCAAGGCACTGTGGTGTATTTTTTGATAAAGTGCTATCGCCTGTTGCCGGTCTACGCCGAATTTATTATGGTGTAAGCCGGTCGCAATATAAGGATGTGTTTCGGCATCTACATCGGGGTTGACGCGTATTGCAACCGGGGCTGTCACATCGAGTGTACCGGCAACTTTTTCTACTAGTAGGAGTTCCGATTCCGATTCTACGTTAATACAAAAAATACCTGCGCGTAGGGCAGCTTCTATTTCCCATTGTTGTTTGCCCACGCCCGAGAATACGGTTTTCCCGGTGTCGCCGCCGCCTCGGCGCACCCGTTCAAGTTCGCCGCCCGAGACGATATCAAAACCGCTACCGAACTGCGCCAATAGATTGAGTATCGCGATATTGGAACACGCCTTGACCGCATAATGGATTTGGTATTGTTGTCCGTTGAATGCGTCGGACAAGGTATGCAAGTTTTTTTCAATCGCGGCTTTTGAATAAACATAAACGGGTGTGCCACATTCATAGGCTATTTTTTCAAAAGGGACATCCTCGCAATATAGTTTTCGGTGCACCGAATGTAAGGACGGTGCCGTATAACTATAATCTTTCATTGCGTTTCTTTTTGTTGCATTTCTTCGGGCGGCAGGTACAGCGGTCCCGATTGCCCGCAAGCACCGAGCAGTAATATCATCAATAAGCAAAAAGCAGTGGTGGTTCGCAAATCAAGCCCTATCTAAGTATGTTATAATTGCCTAGTTTATCAGATGAGAGGTAGCAATATATGGACAATCGTCGTAGAGAATTTATCGAAAAAAGCATCGCCGCCGGCATTGCCTCTTTGGTGGCACCGTCGTTGGCATTCGCCGAGTGGCCGCAAGTTGCATTTGAGAAGACCGACTTGGCGCAAGCAATCGCCGCTATTTCGCAAGGCGATCCACAAGACGGAGACATCACTTTGGTCGCACCCAAAATTGCCGAAAACGGAGCTCAAGTCAGAGTTGAAGTGGAGGCTAATATGGACAATGTAGAGTGGATTAGTATTCTAGTCGATAAAAATCCCGTGCCGTTGACCTCTCAATTTCTAATGATGGGAGAGAGCGAGCCTTTTGTTGCCGCGAACATAAAAGTGCGTGAGACTTCTAATGTGATCGCACTCGTCAAAGCCGATGGCAGATATTATAGTGCGCGCCAAGAAGTCAAGGTCACCGCCGGCGGTTGTGGTTAGCCTTGGGAGCGAATAATGGAAAAAACGATCAAAATGCGGATTAGCAAACAAGATGACGAAGTAATCGTCAAAGCGTTAATCAAGCATCCTATGGAAACCGGACGTAGGGTTGACGAAGAAACCGGCGAGACGATCCCGGCAAACTTCATACAGACGGTGATCGGCGAATACGAAGGTAAAAAAGTCTTCACCGCCTACTGGGGAACCGGTGTCTCTCAAAATCCGTTTATCTCTTTCAAGTTCAAGGGAGGGGAAGAATCCAAAGTAGTCAAACTGAGTTGGTTTGATAACCAAGGACAATCGGATAGTTTAGAGGTTGCTATCTGACTACCTGACACCCCTCCTGCAGAGGAAGGCTAACATGCTCTTCCATAAAGGGAATAGTTCGCCCTTAAATATGTAGCTTACGGTAGGGTGTGCTACATATTTATAGCACGTAGTTTTCCTTATATCGTGTATCATAGGTACTAGTGAATATGCATTTTGATGCTTAAAGCTGTAAGCAACGAGATACAGGCATAAATCAACTATCCCTACACCATGAACATAGTTTTAGTACTTATAGCTTATCGGTATGTTAATTGAAGTCAAAAAAGGGCTGGATATTCCGCTATCGGGTGAACCCGAACAGCGCATAGAAGACCGCGCTCCACCCTCGCGCGTTGCAGTGGTATTTAGGGCTTATCATAATCTAAAGCCGCATTTGAATGTGTCGGTAGGTGATGAAGCGGCAAAGGGTCAAGTGTTGGCGGAAAATAAAGTTTTACCGGGCGTTTGCTATACCTCGCCGGCGAGCGGTGTTATAGAAGCTATCCACCGCGGCGAGCGACGCAAACTTTTATCGATAGTGATACGTCTCGAAGGTCAACGCAATAGGCAATTTGATAAATTCGATGTAGACCAACTGGCATCGTTGGATAGGGCGCAAGTACAAAGCCAACTGTTGACCTCGGGTTTATGGACAACCTTGCGTACCCGTCCCTATAGTGAGACTCCGGAACCCGACAGCATGCCTCATTCTATTTTTGTAACCGCAATGGACAGTCGTCCGCTGGCTGCCGACCCGCAAGTGGTAATCACTGCCACTAAGAAGCAATCGCAATACTTTAACGCCGGATTGAAGATACTCTCGCGGTTGGGAGACAACACAATATATGTTTGTGTTGCCCAAGGTTCCAAAATCACCGTGCCGGAGAATCAACAGCTAAAGCGCGTAGAATTTTCCGGTCCGCATCCTGCCGGTTTGTTAGGAACGCATATACATTTCTTAGATCCTATCTACGGCGATAAAACCGTATGGGGAATAGGTTATCAAGATGTTGTTGCGATAGGCGAGCTATTTTTAACCGGCATCTATCCGGCGCATCGGGTTATTTCTTTCGCCGGTCCTGCGGTTAAAAGCCCGCGTTTGTTACGGGTACAGATAGGTACTCCGTTGCACGATATATGTAGCGGAGAGTTGCATACCGACGCAGCGCGCATCATCGCAGGTTCGCCGTTGGACGGCTCCGATATTGTCGAAGAAACCGCATATCTAGGTGCATTTGAGTTGCAAGTCTCGGTTCTGCCCAAACAAGCACAGGTACCTTTGCTGGCGTGGCTGCGTCCGAGTCTCAATTTATTTTCAATCACCCGAGCTTTCCCGTTGTCCTCGTTCGGGAAAGATAAACCCAAATGGTCTTTTACATGCATGCAAAACGGTAGCAAGCGCGCAATAGTTCCTATAGCACTTTACGAACGTGTAATGCCGTTGGATTTATTGGCAACCCAACTGATTAAATCGCTATTGGTTATGGACACCGATACATCGCAACAACTAGGGTGTCTGGAACTCGACGAAGAGGATTTGGCTTTATGTGCTTATGTCTGCCCCGGCAAGCACGATTTAGGACCTATATTGCGTAGGAACTTGGAAAAAATCAAACAGGAAGGATAATGGCGCGCTTTAGAAGTTGGCTCGGATCTCGTCAGCCTTTGTTCGAAAAAGGCGGGCGACTTAATAAATACTATCCGATTTACGAAATGGTCGATACTTTCTTGTATTGGACCAAGGAAACAACGCAATGTGCGCCGCACATACGCGACGGCATCGATATCAAGCGAGTGATGAGCTATGTCGTGTTGGCAACATTACCTTGCGTAGTAATGTCTTGGTTTAATACCGGCTATCAAGCGAACCTCGCATTGCTTGAACTCAATCAGCAGGCGTTATCGGGGTGGCGAGGTGCGCTGACGACACAATTCGGTATCCCCTACGACCCGAACAATGTTTTGGCTTGCTTGTGGCTGGGATTTTTGCATTTTCTGCCGGTGTATCTAGTGACGATAATCGCCGGCGGATTATGGGAAGTATTGTTTGCCACGGTACGCAAGCACGAGGTCAATGAAGGATTTTTGGTGACCTCGATGCTTTATACATTAACCTTGCCGCCGGATATTCCCTTGTGGATGGTAGCCTTGGGTATCTCTTTCGGTGTGGTGATAGGTAAAGAAGTTTTCGGCGGTACCGGCAAAAACTTTCTCAACCCGGCATTGACCGGGCGCGCCTTCCTTTATTTTGCCTATCCGGCTTTTATGTCGGGCGATGAAGTGTGGGTAGCGGTAGACGGTTATAGTTATGCAACGCCTCTGGGTATTGCCGCAACCGCCGGCTTGGAAGGTGCCATCGCACAAGGATATACTTGGTGGCAAGCCTTTTTAGGTTTGTTGCCGGGATCACTCGGCGAGACCTCGACATTGGCTTGTTTGCTGGGCGGAATTTTTTTGGTCTATACAAGGATTGCGTCATGGCGTATTATATTAGGTGTATTTTTCGGCATGATGCTGACCTCGCTATTGTTTAATTGGATAGGAAGTACCACGAATCCGATGTTTTCTATGCCGTGGCATTGGCATTTGGTGTTGGGGGGGTTTGCATTCGGTATGATATACATGGCAACCGACCCGGTGTCTGCTGCAGGCACCGAAGCCGGCCGCTGGATTTTTGGTTTATTAATTGGTTTTATGGTAGTGCTCATACGCGTAATCAACCCTGCTTTCCCGGAAGGCATGATGCTGGCGATTTTGTTCGCTAACATTTTTGCACCTACGATAGACTATTGTGTGGTCCGCATACACACCCACCGAAGGCTGAGACGTTATGCACAATGATACTTTGACAAAAACGCTGATGGTTACAATCGGCTTATGTTTGCTATGCTCGTTGGTTGTTTCCACCGCAGCGGTTGTTTTATCACCGTTGCAGGAGAAAAATAAAAAAAATGCGCTCAATGTTAGTGTTCTGCAAGTTGCCGGCATCTACCGCCCCGATATTCCCGTTGAAGAGCAGTTCGCAAAGGTGCGGGCGAAGGTAATAGATCTTAGCGAAGGTGTCTATGTAGATACTCCCGAGCCCGACAATTTTGATATGGTCTCGGCAGCGCGCAACCCCGACTTCGGTACACCGTTATCCAAAGCCGACGATATCGCCGGAATAAGCTACCTGCCCCGCTATGCCAAAATTTACTTGATATCTTCCGAGGGCGAACCGGATAAAATAGTGTTACCTATTTATGGTTATGGTCTGTGGTCTGTGTTGTACGGTTTTATCACACTGGAAGCCGATGCCAACACGGTTTATGCCTTACAATTTTATCAACACGGTGAAACACCCGGGTTGGGTGGCCGTGTCGACGACCCTAAATGGCGGGCATTGTGGCAAGGTAAAAAAGTCTACGCAACAGACTCAGAACCCCGGTTATCCGTAGTCAAGGGTCAAGTGAATGATCGCGACCCCCTTTCCTCTTATAAGGTAGACGGATTATCGGGTGCCACTTTGACCGGATTAGGCGTCGATCACATGATAGACTTTTGGTTCGGACAAATGGGTTATAGAAAATTTTTAGAGAAACAGTTTTATGGAATGGCAACAAGGCAAAAAGGTTCTGTTAGATCCGCTGGTTGATAACAACCCGATTACTTTACAAATACTCGGTATTTGTTCGGCGTTGGCGGTAACCACAACCCTGGCGGCATCGCTGATTATGTGTTTGGCATTGACCTCGGTATTGGCATTATCCAATAGTTCGATCAGCATGATCCGAAACCACATACCGACCAATGTACGCATCATCATACAAATGACGATTATTGCGTCGCTGGTTATTTTAGTAGATCAAATACTCAAAGCCTACGCTTACGAGATCAGTAAATCGTTATCGGTCTTCGTCGGATTGATTATTACCAACTGTATCGTGTTGGGGCGTGCCGAGGCTTTTGCAATGAAAAGCCCGGTTGCCGAGAGCTTTATGGACGGCTTGGGGAACGGTTTGGGATATAGTTTGGTTTTAATCGTGGTCGGCACAATCCGGGAGTTATTCGGATCCGGCACCTTATTGGGTTATCCGGTGCTACTGCCGTTATCGGAAGGTGGGTGGTATCAACCCAACGGCTTGTTGCTGTTGCCGCCGAGTGCTTTTTTCATTATCGGTCTGATGATTTGGGTCATACGGGCTTATCGCCCGGTACAAGTAGAACAAGCCGAGTTTAGGATACAAACCGCAAAAACCGCTTAGTCATGGAAGCGCAGTTATCGTTATTAATCAGAGCCGTCTTTATAGAAAATCTGGCACTCGCTTTCTTTCTGGGTATGTGCACTTTTCTGGCCATCTCCAAGAAAATGGAGAACGCTATCGGTTTAGGGATTGCGGTGATTGTCGTGCAAAGTCTGACCGTGCCTATCAATAATCTGATTTATCAATTCGTACTGAAGAAGGGTGCCCTAGCATGGGCGGGTCTACCGGAGATAGATTTATCGTTTTTGGGTTTCATCAGCTATATCGGTATCATCGCTGCAGTGGTACAGATACTAGAGATGTTTTTGGATCGTTTCGTGCCGGTGCTATATAACGCATTGGGCATTTTTCTGCCGTTGATTACGGTGAACTGTGCGATCCTCGGTGGTTCGCTTTTTATGGTTGAACGTAGCTACGATTTCAACGAAAGCGTAATTTATGGTTTCGGCAGCGGGCTGGGGTGGGCATTGGCGATTATTGCGCTTGCCGGCATCCGTGAAAAACTCAAGTACAGCGATGTGCCGGAAGGCTTACGTGGTTTGGGTATTACCTTTATCACAGTGGGCTTGATGTCGTTGGGCTTTATGGCGTTTTCCGGTATACAATTATAGTTGGAGTATAGAAATGTTGGAGATTAGTTTAGGTGTAGGTTTTTTTATCGCTATCGTTTTGATGCAAGTGCTGATTATCCGCGTTGCACGCGGCTTTTTGGTCTCAACCGGCAATGTCAAATTAACGGTGAATAACGAGCGCGAATTGAATGCGCAAGTCGGTAGTAAATTGCTTCCGGCACTTGCGAACAACGGTTTATTCGTATCTTCGGCTTGCGGCGGCGGCGGCACTTGCGGTCAATGCCGCGTCAAGGTGTTGTCCGGCGGCGGTGCGATCTTGCCTACCGAGGAAACCTATATCAACAAGCGAGAACAACACGAAGGCTATAGGCTATCCTGCCAGTTGACGGTTAAGCAAGATATACGGCTGGAGTTGTTGCCCGAAGTGTTCGGATGCAAGCAGTGGTTGTGCAAAGTAAGGTCTAACGAGAATGTCGCAACCTTTATCAAGAATTTGGTTCTGGAGCTTCCCGAAGGCGAGGTTGTAGATTTTCGTGCCGGCGGTTATATACAAATAGAATGTCCACCGCACCGAGTTTGTTTTTCGGATTTTGATATCAACACCGAGTTCAGAGATGCATGGGATAATTTTAATCTATGGCAATACGAATCGGAGACCAAAGCGGCGGTCTCACGCGCGTATTCAATGGCGAACTATCCCGACGAAAAAGGCATCATCATGTTGAATGTGCGTATTGCCACACCACCACCGAAGAGTGATTTTGCACCCGGTATTATGTCGTCTTATTTGTTTTCCTTACAGCCCGGCGACACGGTTAAAATTTCCGGCCCCTTCGGTGAATTCTTTGCCAAAGACACTTTGAACGAGATGATTTTTATCGGTGGCGGCGCAGGTATGGCACCTATGCGTTCTCATATATTCGATCAACTAAAGCGGCTACATAACGACCGGCGTAAAATTAGCTTTTGGTACGGCGCGCGTAGTTATAGAGAAGCCTTTTTTATAGAAGACTTCGACACCTTGCAAAAACAGTTTGACAACTTTGAATGGCACCTTGCGCTATCGGACCCGCAACCGGAAGATCAGTGGCAAGGTTATACCGGTTTTATACACCAAGTGTTGTACGATAATTATCTGGGGCAACACGAAGCCCCCGAGGATTGCGAGTACTATATTTGTGGTCCGCCGATGATGAACACCGCAGTGATAGAAATGCTACGCCGATTGGGCGTTGAAGACGATAATGTCTTCTTCGACGATTTCGGCGGATGAATGTGTTCAACTTGACGATAGTCGGTTATCATCGTTCCGGCAAGCTCGTTTTGTCGACGGCACTCTTGTTGATGCTCGTTGCATGTGGTGGTGAACTGCCGCATAACGAGCGCCGTCTCGGCGGTGAAACGATGGGAACCTCATGGTCTATCAAGCTATACAGTCCCATCTCCGACGAGCAATTCAGTTTAATCTCCACGGAGAGCATCGACATGCTTGCCGATCTGAACCAAAAACTATCTACCTACAAACAGGACTCGGAGATTACCCGTTTTAATTTATCGTCCGAACTCGGCTGGCAGCCGGTTTCCGATGAATTCGCTACTTTGGTTGAAAAGGCACTTCTCATCAGCGAATTATCGCAAGGTGCGTTTGATATAACGGTATCGCCTTTGGTTGATTTATGGGGGTTCTCCAAAGATGAAAAAGAGACGATGGCCTTCCCGAGCGCAGATGAGATTGCACGTGTTAAGGCGACTACCGGGTATCGGTATTTACAAGTGCGCAAGCAACCGCCGGCATTAAAAAAAGTGCTTCCCGAACTCCATATAGATTTATCGGCAATCGCCAAAGGCTACGCCGCAGATCGCTTGGCAACAATGTTGGAAGCGCACGGTGTGATTAATTATCTTGCCGAGGTCGGAGGCGAACTGAAGGCATCCGGTATTAGCAAGGCGTTGCGTCCTTGGCTTGTGGGTGTTGAAAAGCCGGTTCCGGGATGGCGCGAAATCATGCGCGCCGTAGAAGTGCGCGGCAACGGTGTTGGCACTTCGGGAGACTACCGCAATTTTATAGAAATAAACGGCACGCGCTATTCTCATACCATAGACCCGCGTAGTGGAATGCCAACCGTCTACAAGGGGGCATCGGTAACCGTAATTACGGAAAGCGCGTTGGCGGCAGATGCTTGGGCAACTGCCTTTTTTATTCTGCCCAAGGATGAAGCACTACGGCTTTCGGAACAGCATCAGTTGGGCATCTATTATGTAGAGCAGTCCGAAGACGGATTTGTACAAACGATGAACAGCCGGTTCGCCGATTATTTGGTACACGAATAAATGTTTCTATAGAGTGATAGTATGTGGTTGACCTTTGTTATTGCGTTTATCGTGTTTGTGCTTGTAGCTTTGGCACTGGCAATAGGCTTGCTGATCTCGGGTAAAACGATAAAAGGGAGTTGCGGTGGCATAAACTGCGGGTTATGTAAAGACGAATCCACTGCGTGTAAGCGAGCAGATATGTTCAAAGATACGGCAAAAGACTAAGTATGGAGAAAATAACGAAGCAAGCACTGAAAAATGTAATTGATACAAGAAGAGAAGCATCGATTCTGGATGTTAGGACGCTTAGAGAATACATTGACTTTAGCATAAAAAACATACCGTTTATACCTCTTGAGTTGTTAGACCATATTCAACACCCGGAAGCGAAGTGGAATAAATCTAAACCTGTTTATGTCATATCTTACGCCGAGGCGCGTGCTAAAGCATTTTGTCATAAATTGGAGGCTTTAGGTTATCGCACATTTTACATAAAGGAGGGTGGAGTAAAGGCATGGTGCAGGAAAAATCTTTCTATAATAAACATAATAGATCTTCGGGACACTGATAAATCGGCATTATTGGCTACAAACGGCACAGGATCTGATTTTGTCTTTAATTTTAAGATACTCAAACAGCAAGCAGCAGGTTGGGCAAATTATCTGAATGAGATAATAAGCATAGCGTGGGTTTTTGAAAAAATGAATTGCAATATTAAGTTTGTCTTTGAGGAAGATTCTAGTTATTTTGAAAATTCTACTCCTAAAGTTTTGCAGGAGTCTTCGTTTGAGAATTGTATAGCTTTACGATTTATCAGGAGAGCATTTGGCGATTATTCTATGTTAATTTCTTCGGAATATGCATACAGCGTAATGTCAAGACTAACCATTAACAAAAAGATACAAGAGCAAGCCGATGAATGGGTTCGCGCCAATCTAAAAGGCAATTGGATCGGAGTTCATTTTCGGGGAACTGATTTAACAAAACAGCGCAGCAAAGATTATATAGAACCAGATACTTATATTTCTTACTTAAAGAAAGTTGTAGCTAAGAACCTTAATATTTTCGCCTGCTCCGATCAAGCCCAGTTTATTGACAAAATGCATGAGGCATTTCCCGATAGAGTGTTCGCTAGAAGTATTCGACGTTCTTACGATCAAAAGCCCTTGCACCGTCGTACTCATTATAAAGGACCTCAACAAAAAAAAGATGCGCTGATAGATATTTTAATTTTATCTAAAGCCGATCTAATCTATAAGACGGGAGGTAGGTTTTCGAACTCAACTAGATATTTCAATCCTGAAATCAAAATTATTACTCCTAATAAACGGTGGTGTGCATATATTTCCGAGAATTTTGTCGGTATCCCTAAAGCAGATTTACCGGCAAGGTCAAATTTTTGAAACACTACTATGGGAAATTACGCGCCCGATTGACGAACATTTAGTGTTATTATTGAACCTATGTATTCTACGATTATTTCAGTGCAAGAAATTGCAACACAACTAGATAACCCTAAATGGATTGTTTTTGATTGTTGTTTCAACGTCACTCAACCCCAATGGGGAAGAGAGCAATATAACGCGGGGCACATACCCGGTGCTTACTACTGCGATTTAGACCGGGATTTATCGTCACCGCCTACGCCCGATAGTGGTCGTCATCCGTTGCCCGACCCTCAAACTTTAGGCGCAAAATTAGCCTCTTGGGGCGTGTCTGCCGATAGTCAGGTCGTGGTGTATGACGAAGCGGTCGGGGCGGTTGCAGCCAGAATGTGGTGGGTGTTGCGGTGGCTCGGACATACCTCGGTTGCGGTACTAGACGGCGGTTTAAGTAAATGGGAGGAAGCAGGTCATCCGTTGAGTACGGAATTGCCTCAAGAAAGAGCAAAGGGTAATTTTCAACCGCATCCTGACGATGATTTATGGGTATCTACCACCAAGATTGAACGGATTAGAGCAGACGAACAAACGATTTTAATAGATGCCCGTTCCAAAGCTCGTTTTTGTGGTGAAGAAGAGCAGGTAGACCCTGTAGGTGGCCATATTCCCGGCGCGGTGAATCGTCCTTTAACCGATAATATGGGGAGCGACGGTTTTTTCCTCTCACCGCAAAGATTACGCGAGGATTATGAACCGCTATGCCGTGAGCGTATCATTCACTATTGCGGTTCGGGTGTAACCGCATGCCATAATTTATTGGCGATGGAGATGTCGGGTTTAGGCCTACGGCAATTGTACGTAGGCTCTTGGAGTGAATGGATACGCGACAAGGCGCGTCCGATAGCAACGGGTGACTAAAAGTTTTAGACCAAGTACATTCCAACAATTATGGAGAATCAATATGGAAAAGATAACAGTACAAGAGTTGAAAAAAGAAATTGATGCGGGCACCTCTGCACAAATCGTTGATGTCAGAACGCCCAGCGAATACATTGGCGAGAGGATAGAGCAAGCGGTATCGGTTCCGTTGATTCATTTTGATCGATTGGCGATGAGTTTGGACAAATCCCGCGATGTTTATGCGATGTGTCGTGGCGGACAACGTGCCTCGGAGTTTTGTCGCAAATTGGATGCTTTAGGTTATCGTACATTTTGTGTGGAAGGTGGTTTGTCGGCATGGCTTAAACAAGATTTTCCCGTGGTACGTGCCCCGAGCCAACCGTGGTCGCTTGAACGGCAGACACGGTTTGCAATCGGGTTTATAGTATTCATCGGGGTATTTTTGGCATTGACCGTACATCCTCATTTTATCTATTTATCCGGTTTTGTCGGGATCGGGCTGATGTATTCGGGGGTCGCCGATTTTTGTGGAATGTCTTTGTTGTTGGCGAAGATGCCTTGGAATAAAGTACGAGACGAGCCTATCAAACAGGCTTTGTCGTGAAGTACTGCAGTGCATGTGGGTCCGATAATTTAGTTCATAAACTGCCGAGAGGCGACACCAAAGAACGCATCGTATGCAATAACTGCGGTCATATTTTCTATCATAATCCTAAAATAGTAACGGGTTGCATACTTGAATGGCAACAACGGATTCTGTTATGCAAGCGTGCAATAGAGCCGCGAGTCAATTTTTGGACGGTACCCGCCGGTTTTCTGGAAAACGGCGAGTCGGTTATCGAAGCGGCTGCCCGCGAAGCCGAGGAGGAAGCGTGTGCGGAAAGCGAAGGTTTGGTTATGCACAGTTTTTATAACATCAGGCATGTCAACCAAGTTTATATACTCTACCGCGGCATTCTAAAGGACGGACGCTACGGTGTCGGACAAGAAAGCAACGATGCCATGTTATGTGCCGAAGCCGAGATACCCTGGGATCAAATCGCTTTTCCGGTAATAAAGGAAGGATTGAGGCTTTATTTTAAGGACCGTAGCCATAAAACTTATGGTTACCACGAAGGCGATATCTATAGGGACGGCGACGGGAAAATACAGATCACTCGTTATTGAGACTCGTTTGCGGAGCCGCCCAAACAAGGCGGCGATTCGGGTACGCGTGCTTTTTTAGCCTGCCACTCATCGGGGCTTAGTGTGTGTAATGCCAACGCATGCATGCCGTCTTCCATCAACTCGGAAAGTGCGGCATATACCGCTTGATGACGTTTGACTAATCCCAGCTGTTCAAATTCGGTTGCTACAATGGTCACCTTAAAATGAGACTCGGAACCGGACGGCACATTGTGTTGTCCGCTCTCGTCCACGACTTCAAGATAATCCGGTGCGAAACTTTGGGTTAATTTATCCGCGATCTGCTGTTGCTTCATTACATTAAAACTATCTGCTTGATTGTGTCGGTTCTATTATAACGTCCCCATAAAAATTACGGCTATTATTAATAGTTTGGGTGATCAAATCGTCGATTCCGATATTGCGTCTTTGTGCAATATGTTGTGCGATGTGCGGGAGGAATGAAGGTTCGTTCGGTTTGCTATAAAAGTGTTTTCCCAGCGTGCGAGGTATTAGATAAGGCGCATCGGTTTCCAGCAACAAACGGTTTTCGGGTATCGCTGCAACTGCGGTGCGCAAGTCTTCTGCCCGTCGCTCGTCGCAAATCCACCCGGTTACACCGATATATAAATCCATGGTCGTATAATCGTCCAGCATAGACCGATTGCCGGTAAAACAATGCACGACCGCATTGCTAAGATATTTACGGTGGGGTTTCAGTATCTCTATAAAATCTTCGTGGGCATTGCGTTGATGCATGAACAGAGGCAGCCCGGTATCGACTGCCAACTCAATTTGTTTTTCAAAAACGAATCGCTGTGTTTTAGGTGTAGACAAGTTTCTATAATAGTCAAGGCCGGCCTCTCCGATTGCTATGGCTTTAACATCGGCAGCTAGCCTTTTGAGGGTGGTGTAGCTTGCATCGGTCCATCGGTCGGCATGGTGGGGATGTATGCCCACATTTGCCCAAAGCACGTTGGCATGTTGATGTGCCAATTTCAATGCTACGGCACTGTCCTCTACATCGGAGCCGGGGACAATCATAGCCTGCACACCGGCTTGCCTTGCGCGTTTCAACACATCGAGTAATTGCGCGTTCAACGCAGTGTGGCTAAGGTTGCAGCAAATATCAATCATCACGGAATAGTCGCTATCGTCACAGCATCAATTTGTCCAACTCAAATTGCAACTGCTTTAGACTTTTGCACTGAATCAGTTTTATCTCTTTGGTTACGTCTCTATAACTATTTCCCGTCGGTGCGTACAAGATAATGTCTATTTTGGGTTCGCGTAGGCGGATTTTGCGAAGTAGGTTGGGTGCATCGTCGTTGGTTTCGCTGCCGCAGCTCACGAAGATAAGCACCTTAGCCGAGGCTTGGTTGATCAGGTCGGCGATATCTTCTACGGAGGTTCGGGTATCTAAATAAATAGGATGCCATTTATACGCCGCTACCAGAGCTAAGGTCTTTAAGCCGCTTAATTCTAGATCGTCCTCCAACGAACAAACCACCGCTGTGAATCGCTCTTTTTCTCTGCGGGTGCCTAACATAATCAGATATGTTTTGATTAGGTTATTAAAAATCTTGCGGTGTCCATCCAACAGATTACCTCTGCGACATTCGTCGCGTATATGAGTGAGTAGGGGCGTTAATAGATCTTCTACCATAAACACCGTGCCTAGAGATTTCTCGGCTTTCGTTAAAGTTTGAAATAAGGTGTGTGAGTCAAAATCCTTGATTGCGGTGATACAAGACTCTATATAATCCGACACCAAAAAAGTACTCTGTCTTTGATGTCGGGTGACGATAGGTTCGTTGGTGCCTTCGTCCTGCTCGATCATGTCAACCAATTTGGCATCGGATAGTTGCACGATGTCACTAATACGCCGCCCGCCTCTGCAGGCCTTAGCCAATAAAATGAGACGTTGAATATCCGCATCGCTATAGACGCGTTGTCCGCTTTCGGTGCGTTGAGGTGAGATGGCACGATAACGAGTCTCCCATGCGCGTATGACTTCGGGACTCAACCCGCAGTAGCGGGCGACGACACCTATCGTGTGTATAGATGTTTTTTTCTGCTGAATCATTTTGTACAAGTATTATTCATGCTAATTATGCCTTTATTTGGGTAATCATAGCAATTAAATTGCTCTTGTATTGTACAAAACGCCAAAAAAAAACTTTTTTTCTTTGCAAAAAGCTATATTATTTTGTCTATGAGCAATTTGCTCTAGTCATGAAAATAGATTTTTTAACATTTAACGAGGAGATATAATTATGAATAAATTTATGATAAATGCTCGCTACATGTTGGCACCTGCCACAATACTGCTCGCTATGTGGGGCGTCTTTATCGGCGGCCCGTGGGTATGGTTGGGTGTCTATATGCTAGGTGCAGGTATTCTTATAGACACGCTAGTCCCTAAGAAAACAATGGGCGCGGGTTTTGACGAAAACGGCGATACCAACGGTATTCCGAATTTCCAAAACGGTATCATGTATTTCATGCTAGCGGTGTTTGTGTTACTGCAAATAAACTTGGCATGGCGGATTTACGAATATGCTACGGGTGTTCCTTTGGGGACGACCGAGATGTTCGGTATCACCGTCTACCAAGGCATCACCGGGCTGCAATTAGTCGGTGCGACGATCTCGTCCGGAATCTTTGCCGGGATAGGCATTATATATGGACACGAATTGGCGCACACCAAAGGCTTCAGCTTCGTGATTGCACGCTGGATGATGGCACTGAGCGGTTCTTCTCATTTTTGCTATGCGCATGTCTACAATCACCACCTGGAGCTAGGTTGCTCGGACGATCCGGCAACCGCACCGCGTGGTCGTAGTCTATTCGGTCATCTTCCGTTGTCTTATCTGGGACAATCAAAGTTCCTTTACGGCATGGAAAAAGATCGTTTAGCACGCAAAGGTGTGCCGTTCTTATCGTGGCAGAACCGCTGGCTTAGAGGTTATGCAATGAGCTTGCCGTCTCTATTCCTGTTTTGGTTGGCAGGCGGATGGCTTGGTGTTGCGTGTCTTGCGCTGGTTTGGTTAATTTCCAATTTTGAATTGGAAGCACTGAACTATCTAGAGCATTACGGCTTGATTCGTGAGAAAGGTCAGCCTATAGACTACCGTCATTCGTGGGATAACTCTACTGCTTTGACCAGTTGGTATTTCATAGAAATCGGTCGTCAGGCGGATCACCACGATCGTGGTGAGACACACTTTTGGGAACTCGACGAAGTCGGCGCACCCAACACCAACTGCGGTTATTTTATGTTGTTTGCCATCGCATTGTTCCCGATGTTGTTCCATAAATTGATGGAAACCGAACTCAAGAAATGGGACGACAACGAAGCCGTAGAAGGCGAGCGTCAAATTGCCGATGCAATGAATCAACATGCGGGTTATGCTTAATTTATAAGTATTTATTTGTATGTTAGGAAGCCGCCGATGCGAGCGCGTCGGCGGCTTTTTTTATTGGGTTATAATCGTTGTCGTGAGTAGTGACCTAATAGATCAAATCATATCGGGTAGCGATGAGAGGCAAACCCGTGCCGGCTTGGAAAATCACTTGCGAGAGATCGAACGAAATCTCGCACGGTTGCCTGCCGCTGCTATGAATGAACGGCAAATGCTCTCGCTTGAGAAAGCTGGGGTTTTAGTAGAACTGGAGGACAAACCACAAGCGTGGAAACTCGCCCGCACCGGCTTTGATTATTTTTTGGAAACCGATCAGTGGCAATTCGCAGTGGAAGCGTGCGAACTTGTCTACCGTTGCGACTGCGAGGATTCAATTCCGGCATTGGGTATGGCGTGCTGGCTTGCGATTACCTACCCGATTGACCCGATTTTATCAATTCGTGTTCTGCACTATGTCATAGACGAAACCCCGGATGACTCGGACGGCGGTGCCGTGGCAGCGGTCGTTGCGCATTATGTTGCCGATTTGCGAGTATCCGGCGAACAGCGAGATAGCTTGTTGTTTATAACCAAACAGAAGATTGCCGATGTCGCTCGTCGTCATCGTAATATCACCGACGAGGAAAGCATCAATATCTGGATGGAGATCTTGGGACTCAAAGATGCCGAGGAATTTTTACCGGCAATGGCAAAAGTAATAGATGTTATTACCGGCGACACATGGTGGTTTGATAGAGAACGGTTGCGCGCCCGACTACCGTTCAATTGATATGTCGTAGCAAGATGTCAGAACATCGGTGTATTATTCATTTTGATATGGATGCTTTTTTCGCATCTATAGAACAACGCGATTTTCCCGAATATGTCGGCAAACCTATCGTGGTCGGCGGCAAGCCGGGCGAGCGTGGCGTAGTAGCAACATGTAGTTATGAGGCGCGCCCTTTCGGTGTACATTCGGCAATGCCGTCGTCAACCGCCGCCCGTTTGTGTCCGCAAGCAATTTTTGTAAAACCTCGTTTTGAAGTTTATAGGCAGGTCTCCGCACAAATACGAGAAATCTTTCATTGCTACACCGATATTGTAGAAATGCTATCGCTGGACG
This sequence comes from uncultured candidatus Poriferisulfidus sp., assembly GCA_965215125.1. Lineage (GTDB taxonomy): Bacteria > Pseudomonadota > Gammaproteobacteria > Poriferisulfidales > Oxydemutatoraceae > SP5GCR1. The sequence continues at coordinate 1,259,286 of OZ244052.1, forward strand.
AAGCTTATTTAGATGTCGGCAACTCGGTAGCGGATATCAACGCTGCCGGTAATCTTGCCTACCGGGTTAAAAAACAAGTGCTCGACGAGACTCAACTCACCGTATCGGCAGGTGTTTCTTATAATAAGTTTTTGGCTAAAATCGCATCGGATATGGATAAGCCGGACGGCTGCTACCTCGTCGCTCCCGATAACGGTTTGGATTTTGTTGCCCGTCTGCCGATCGGTCGTTTTCACGGCATAGGCAAGGTTACGCAAAAGCGTATGCAGGAGATGGGAATCGAAAACGGCTCGGACCTTAGACGATGCACGCGTGAGTTACTGGTTGCAACCTTCGGCAAAGCAGGCCATTATTATTACGATGCCGCACGCGGCGTAGACCACAGAGAAGTGGTTCCGGAGCGTCCGCGTAAATCTATAGGGGCAGAGACTACCTTTAGAAGCGACCTCGTGAAAGAAAAAGTTATTCAAGAGGAGTTAAAACAGTATGCAACCAAGGTTGCCCGCATACTTGCGGCGCGCAACTTGAGCGGAAGAACGGTCACCTTAAAAGTCAAATATGCGAATTTTCAGCAAATCACCCGTAGCCATACCCTAGATCATCCGTTGAGCGGTTTGAAAGAAATGTGGTCTGTATTACACGGGCTACTGCAAAAAACGGAAATCGGCAAACGACCGATACGCTTGCTCGGAGTCGCAGTGTCTAATTTGTGTGCTTCCGGCTCGTTGCGTCAAGAACAACTAAAGTTTTAACCACTTATCCCTCTGTAGGTGGTTTGCGTAATTATGTGGCGCAAGACGGTTGATGATATTCCTCCAAAAATGGACAAAAAAGCCGTGTTATCTATCGGCCTGTCGAATAATCAAGAGAGTAATGAGCAATAAAGATATCATGGCTTTACCGGCGCATGCTTGTATTATAAAAGACGGTTCTGTGTCAATTCCCTTAAGTGTGCCAATCGTATCCCGAGAAAAAATCATATTTTTCAGTAAGCGATGCTATAGCCTGTTTTTCGTCTTCTGTCCAATCACATTCATAACGACTCTTATGAGGTTTTTTATTAACTACAGAGGCGCAGTCATCTAGATAATCGGGAGAGGCGGGTACTTGTAAAAAATCACAAATTTTAGCTAATTCTGAGCGAGGATCTGCAACCATATTTTCATGCCTCGCTATAAATATATCTCTAGAATCAGTTTGTTTAAGTAACTTTTCACTTTTTTTAGACAACCTCAACAAAGTACCTATCGTATCAGAACCACTAAATCTTGTCCTTGTAGCATACATATCGTAAGGGTTGCGAACCGTAAGAATTAATTTCATTGCAATGTTTCTTTTCTTAAGGGTATTTTTGAGCATTTCCAGTGTGGGATTATTATTTAGAAACTTCATATTTCTTACAGAAGCTTTATTCCCTATAATATTCAGTTGTTTGAAAGAACCTTGATGCTGATTAAGAATTAATATAGCACCCGCTATTCTAGCTCGTCTGAGAACAACTTTCGTCCGATTGCGGCTTGACAATTTTTTTTTGACTTTAGCCAAACGCAATTTTTCAAGCCACAGATTATAATCAGAGTTCAAAATATAACAAAATATTCCGTCTAGATTGGTTTTTAGTTTGATTTTTTTGTCAATATAGGGAGCTTCGTCGGCAATGACTATATTAGAATGTGCCGTTAGCAAATAACCGAGTAATGAAGAACCAGCTCGAGGGAAGCCTATTGTAAGCAACATTATCTGCACATCTCTCAAAGAGTTTTTCAAAACTACTTTTTTAGGAAAAGCGAGGAAATCATATATGTATATATTATATAAATACCGCTTTTTTTTTATATTAATAGCGTTGTTAAGAAATCGCATCTGTCAACTATTTTACTTTAGGTTACTTTGAAGGTGGTATACATTCGCTCTCTATTAAATACTGAAGGCTCTCGGATTATATCAAAGGTATCACCGTTCACCAACACCTCCATAGGCTTGGGTCTAGTATTGTAGTTTCCGGACATACTAACGCCGTAAGCACCGGTTGATAGTGCGGCGAGTAAATCGTTTGGGTGTAAAACTAACCGGCACCGATAGCCCAAAACATCTGCGCTTTCGCATACCGGCCCCATGATATCATAGTCTTTATGTGTACTTTGTGTGCTTTAACCGGCACGATGTCGTGCTACGTCTGATATAACGAAAGGCGTAACAGGTCGTTCAACGCCACTTGCGCTACTGCAACAAGTGGCGATTCTGTGTGCTAAAATCCCTTTCGGGTAGTTTTCTTTATGCCGGTGTAGCTCAGTTGGTAGAGCAACTGATTCGTAATCAGTAGGTCGGGGGTTCAACTCCTCTCACCGGCACCGGTTCAAGCGCGCCCGTAGCTCAGTGGATAGAGCGCTGCCCTCCGGAGGCAGAAGTCGCAGGTTCGAATCCTGCCGGGCGCGCCATTCAGACATTATTGCGTGTTCCAATGCAAGGTTTCACGCAGTTTGACCTTTAATAGCAATAAGGCTATGAAATAAAAGCCGGCACCTAATATAATCGTGCCTGCCAGCGCGGCGACGCGATACACCGCATCCCATACATTCCAATCGGGCAACCGATGTATAAGGTATATCAGTAGTAATCCCATAAGCAAAGAGGCGACCAGTATCTTCTTGATAAGCGCGCTTGTTTCTGCATTGATACGAAATATACGATGGCGGACGAGTGCACGATACAGTAAAAAACTATTCAATAGTGCCGATAAACTGGTTGCTAATGCCAATGCAGCATGCGGCGCAAGCAAGCCTATGTATTGCCACAATAAGACCAGCACGATATTCAACGCAATGTTGCTCAGCATGGCAACGACGGCAATCCGCATCGGGAGTTTGGTGTTTTGATGAGCAAAAAAAGCACAAGAAAATATCTTAATGAGCATAAACATAGGCAAACCTAGTGCATAAGCGATTAGGCTAATGCTCACCATCAGCGTATCGTCGTAGGTGAATTGACGGTATTGTATCAACGAGATTAGTATGGGTTGCGCCAATACGACGAGTCCGACCACACAGGGGAAAGCGAGCATCATCGCAGCGCGCACTCCCCAATCCATGGTTTGTTGAAAGTACTTTAGATCGGAGGCAACCCGATGCGCAGACAGCCGTGCCAACAACACCGTGCTGATGGCAATCCCGAAAACTCCCATCGGCAATTCCACGAAGCGATCCGAGATATAAAGCCAGCTAATACTGCCGGCAACGAGGAAAGATGCTATCAATGTATCGAACAAAAGATTGACTTGTACGATTGCGGAGCTAAAGATTGCCGGAAGCATCAATCGTCCTACCCGTCGCACGCCCTTATGTCGGAAATCCAACCTAAATCCGAAAGTCCAGTCAATACGCTTTAGCCAAAGCACGACAAAAGACAGTTGCGCAATGCCGGCGACCAAAACTCCCCATGCGAGAGCGGTTATGGGTTCGTCCATCTTGGGTGCCACCCATAGTGTCGCGGTGATCAAGGATAGATTCATCAATACCGGTGTGAAAGCCGGTGCCCCGAAATGACCATAGCTGTTGAGTATGCCGGTGGCAAGTGCGGTTAAAGAAATGAATAACACATAAGGAAAAGTGATGCGTAGCATTTGTGCCGACAAATCAAATCTATCACCTTCGTCTATAAAGCCGGGGGCAAAGACGGCAATTAATACAGGTGCTACGAGTATTCCGACGACGGTGATAACCAGCAATATCATGCCGAGGGTGCCGGCAGCACAATCTGCAAACCTATGCAATTCGGTAGGGCTACGATGTGTTTTATATTCTTGGAACACCGGTACGAAAGCCTGAGAGAGTGCACCTTCTCCGAAAAGCCGTCGCATCAAATTGGGTAATCTGAAGGCGACTAGAAAAGCATCGGTAGCACCACCGGCTCCGAAGACAATAAAAATGATCGCATCTCTGGTATAGCCTAAAACGCGCGACAGCATAGTCAAAAGACTGAAAGAAGCCGTTGATTTAAGCAGCTTTTTTCCTAATCCGGGCGATTTTGTATCGGTTGCGATTTGCGTCAATTTATCAAAGCCTTTTCAGAGTATACGATTAGGCGTTTTGCCGATGGCACCACAACTTGGGGTCAAGTTGTTCGTTAAATCTGCGTATTTCAAAATACAAGCCGGTATCGCCGGAGGTTCCGCCGTTGCCTACCTCTGCAATACGCTCCCCGGTTCGCACACTATCTCCTACTTCCTTATAGAGTGTTTCGTTGTTTGCATAAAGCGACATATAACCGTCCCCGTGGTCAATGATTAATAGCATGCCGTAGCTACGGAACCAATCACTGAATACTACATGGCCGTCGTAGATACTTTTGACTTTCGTGTCGGCAGTAGCCGGCAAAAAAATTCCCGGCAGTTTTTTATTGTCGCTTCGTATAGTGATAGGTCTGTCCAAGGGCCAGGGTAAGCTACCCTTGAGTGTGCCGAATTGTAATACCGAAGCCGACGATGTTCCAAACCGCGCAATGAGTCGTTGCAGTTCTTCGGCATCTTTTTGTAGCGTGGCAATCGCAATCTGTTCTTGCGTGATCTTCTGCTCTAAGGTATTGATTATCTCTTGTTTCTTTTGTCGTTTCTGTTCAATTTCTCGTACTATCCGCTGTTGTCGTGCGTGTTCCAGTTCTAGGGCGCGGTTTTGCACCTTGAGTTCCGTTCGTATCTCCGATAGATGCGATAATTGTTCCGAAAGTTCGGATAATTTATTTGCTCTTTCCCGATTAAAGTAATCGTAATAGACCGCCCTTCGTTCAAAGCCACGCCAGTCGTCGGCACCGAGTAAATAGCTAAACCGCCGGGTTCGCACATCGTGTTGCATAGAGCGCAAGCCCGACTTAAGCGAGGATAAGTGATCGGCGTGCTGCTCGGACAAGTCTTCGGCTTGTTCGGTGAGCGTGGATAATTTTGATTTCAATTCGGAAAGATTCTTAACCGATTTTTCATAACCGCGTTTGGCATCACTAAGACTGCGCGCACTGTATCCTAATTGTTGTTGTAATTGTTCAAGTGCCTTAGACGCAGAACCTAGATCGCGTTGCTTTTCAAGCACTTGCGATTCGATGGATTGTAGGCGCTCATCGTAAGTTTGAGGGTAAGCTGCCGTTCCTGCGCATAATGCGAAAAACAATGCGATTAGCCTTAATTTATGTTGCGAAATCATCGGTAACTATTATATGAGACCATTGCGTATTATAATGTAATCAGGAAGATGTTATCAGGTAGTTATATGGAGATACTAGAAAGCACTACAAATATTAATAATACCATGCCGACCGGCAATATGGATCAGATTATAGAAGAGGCTGCCGAAACCTTAAAAGCAATGGCACACCCCTTGCGTCTTAAGATACTCTGTATCTTGGACAGCAGCGAAATGAGCGTGCAGGAGCTGGTAGAAAAGGTGGGAACTTCTCAAAGTAATGTTTCGCAACACCTATCTATATTGAAAGAAAAAGGTGTGTTAGCTAGCAGAAAGGAAATCAATCGTGTACTATATCGAATCGGAGATCAGCGCACTTTGCTACTGATAGATATGATGCATAAGGTGTTCTGCTCGCATGCCTCTAACGATAACGGTACTTTAAGATAAAAGTATGCAAACCGATTATATGGATTTTGTTGCCGATAATTTATTTCTGGTGACACTGTTATTGATATTGTTGACGGCGATCGTTATTACGGAAGCCAAAAAGCTGACGAAGAAATATAAGGATTTAACACCCACCGAGGTAGTGCAAATGATAAATCATGAAAATGCGGTTATGTTGGATGTGCGTGAAGCCACCGAACTCGGTGGCAGTGGAATACGCGATGCAAAGCATGTGTCGTTTAGCACACTGGGCGACCGTTTTTCCGAGTTGGCGAAGTTAAAAGACAAACCGGTGATTGCTTTTTGCATGAACGGATTTAAGTCGCCTAAAGCGTGTGGCTTGCTTTGTAAGCAAGGTTTTACTAAAGTGTATAGCTTGAAAGGAGGTATTACGGCATGGAAAGAGGCGAACATGCCGGTTGTAAAAAAATGAGTAAAGCTAAAGTCTTAATTTATACTTCGGCAAACTGCCCCTATTGCGCATGGTCTAAGCGGTTACTCGATAAAAAGCAAGCAAGCTACGATGAGATAAGAGTAGATCAAGACGAGGTAGCTAGAACAGAGTTGCAAGCGCGTACCGAGCGCACATCGGTGCCGCAGATATTCATAGATGATTTTCATGTGGGTGGATATCAGGATATGGTGGAACTCGATCAGGAAGGCAAACTGGATAAACTGTTGGGCGGTGAGTCTGCACTATAAGTTTCAGGTTTAATCAATGTTTAAGAACATAGCGAGACTAAGAATATGATAGAAATAAAACACATATATGTTAAGGATGCTTCTTTTGAATCTCCGCATGCACCACAGATACTAGAGACACAATGGAGCCCCAATGTAGATATCAAGTTGCACAGTCTTAACACGAAGATGGAAGGAAATGACGATCTATACGAGTCCATTCTTCATGTTACGGTAACCGCAAAACACGACGAGACGACCATTTTTATGGTCGAAATCGAACAAGCCGGAGTGTTTCAAATATCCGAACTTATGGGCGAAGAATTAGATAAAACCTTACAGGTGGAGTGTCCTAATATCCTTTTCCCGTATGCGCGAGAAGCCATATCAAGCATGGTTTCTAAAGGTGGGTTTCCACAGTTGCTGATGGCACCGATCAATTTTGAAAGCATATACATACAAAAGAACTACGCAAAAAACGAGCAGGTGACGAGTAAGCCCCATTAAGCGGCTACACCGCATACGATGCACAGTTTAACGATTATCGGTGCAGGTATATGGGGGACGGCACTTGCCGTACAATTTGCCGAGCGTGGATGCAAGGTTAATCTATGGGGGCGCAATCAAACACTGATGAAAAAAATGGTAGCCAGCAGCTACAACGAAACCTACCTTCCGAACACCAGATTACCCGATGAAATTAAATGTCATCAAGACTTTGCGACGGCGATTGCCGACGGTGACATCCTTTTATTCGCAACCCCGACTGCGACGATACGCCGCCTGATTGAGCGTATCAACCCGATACTCGATGAGCGACATCAAGGGATTGCTTGGGCGTGTAAGGGTGTGGAAGCGGATAGCGGTCGTTGGATACACGAAGTCGTCTCGGAAACGCTCGGCAACCAACTGCCGTTGGCAGCCGTGTCGGGACCCTCTTTTGCACACGAAGTAGCAGCGGGTCTACCGACGGCATTGGTCATCGCTTGCGAACAAAAATCTTTTGCCGATATGCTTGCCGAATTATTGCACGGCGACAGGCTGCGTGTTTATACAACCGACGATATGATCGGTGTAGAATGTGGTGGTGCGTTGAAAAACATCATTGCGATTGCCGCCGGTATAGCCGACGGACTGGCATTAGGAGAAAATGCCAAAGCGGCACTTATCACCCGTGGTATAAACGAAGCGATTCGCTTTACCGAAGCGGTAGGGGGACGCGCCGAGACGATAGTCGGATTGGCAGGAATAGGCGATATTGTGTTGTCGTGTGCAAGCAACCGATCCCGTAATCAAAATTTCGGTAGAATGATTGTAGAATACGGGGGTGCTCGCAAAGCGCGCGAGCAGAATACCAAGGTGGTTGAAGGTGTAGACGCTACAGAGGCGGTGTTGAAGATAGCCCATCGGCACAAAATAGAAATGCCCATCTGTGAACAGATTGCATTGATTTTAGCCGATCGGATTCGTGCCGAAGCGGCGGTGGAACAACTGCTCCGGCGGCAAGCACCTTTCAAACCGTAATAACTTATGCCGTGTATAAAAAATTTCGGTGATATTTGAGCATGTCAAAAAATGCCGCCCCTAAAAATCCCGAATTAGGGATAGAGTTTTGCAACTTAGATTTTAATTCCCCTTTAGTACTGTTATCGGGATGTGTAGGTTTCGGCGACGAGTATACTCGCGTAGACGGATTCTCGCTTGAAGAAGTCGGTGCGGTATGTCTCAAGGGCACAACTTTGGAAAAACGTATCGGCAATCCCACCCATAGGGTTGCCGAGACCGACGACGGTATGCTCAATGCAATCGGCTTACAAAATCCAGGCATCGATGTGTTGGTTGACGATATATTGCCGACATTGGATTTTTCTAAAACCCGCTACATTGCCAACATCGCAGGCACTTACATTGAAGAGTACGGCGAGTTGGCACGCCGCCTCGACGATACCGAAATTGATGCAATAGAGATTAATATATCGTGTCCTAATGTGAAAAAAGGTGGCACCGAGTTCGGTAACGACCCCACGGTCTCGGCACAAATCGTAGAGGTTTGCCGTAAAGCGACCTCTAAAACGCTGATCACCAAACTTTCTCCCAATCAAACCGATATTGCCGAGAATGCGAGACGTTGTTTGGAAGCCGGTAGCGATGCCTTTGCGGTTATTAATACGATTTCAGGTATGAAGATAGACATAGATAAGCGGATGCCGGTATTGGGCAACGATTGCGGTGGTTTGTCGGGCCCGGCGATTAAACCGATAGCACTGCTTAAAGTATTTGAGGTTTATCAAGTGTGCCGTGCGCACCGCATACCGATTATCGGGCAAGGCGGCGTAGTCGACGGACAAGATGCGATTGAGTTTATGCTGGCAGGTGCGACCGCGGTCGGCATAGGCACCGCTTTGTTTTATGAACCACTGATTTGTGCAAAAATAAATCGGGATATTGCCGCCTATCTGATTAAACATAAATTATCAAATGTTCAAGCACTAATCGGCTCTCTAAAGACCCACCGACTCCCGGGGCATCAGTGATTATTTCGCATAGGCTCAAAGTAATACACATAAAGTTAATAAAGGTGGCCGGCAGTTCTTTTGAGACGGCACTCTCAAAATACTGCGGCCCTAACGATGTGCTGTCTAGGATACATGGGCCGGACATGAAACTGCGAGAGACTTTAGGATTTCCTTCTGCACAAAACTATGAGCCTTTTATGGTAAGAAATCGCATAGATCATTTAGATGCCGATAAAATAAAAGAATTAATCGGACCGTACCTTTTTGATAATTATCTAAAGATAGCAATTATACGGAACCCATACCAAAAAGCTATTTCATGGTATTTTTGGAAAAAAAGGCGTGAAAAGCTAAGCGAGATAAAAGAAGACTTTGAAGAATTTATAGCTTCCAGCTGTCGTGAAAAAAGGATCAGATTCAGCCCCTTTCTGGATTATTATCAGATACATATTGACGGGAAGTCGGTCGCTGATTTTATAATTAGATATGAACGCTTGAATGAGGATATCAAAAAGCTGGAAGAGAAAATAGTATGTCCCGGTTTACTGGAAACATTTTTAAGCCTTAACGCGAAAAGGAATATACGTCCTGAAAAAACGACTTCCCTTTATGATGTATATTCCAAATATCCGAAAGCGAAGGCGATGATAGACGAGGTGTATTACAGACATTCGGACAAATACGAATTAATGCAAGAATATTGGCCGGCGTATAAAGCCGAATTAGATGCCATTTTAGGGCGCATTTCCAAGTAGTTTATTAGGGTATAGATGATTATTTCGCATAAGCTCAAAGTAATACACATAAAGTTAAAAAAGGTTGCCGGCAGTTCTTTTGAGATGGCACTCTCAAGATATTGCGATCTTGACGATATTTTCTCTAAGAGATATAAGCCGGATATGAAACTACGAGAGACTTTAGGGTTTTCTTCTGTACAAAATTATGAGCCTTTTGTGATAAAAGGTAACATAGATCATTTAGGTGCCGATAAAATAAGAGAATTAATCGGACCGGATATTTTTGATAATTACTTGAAAATAGCAATTATACGGAACCCATACCAAAAAGCTATTTCATGGTATTTTTGGAAAAAAAGGAATGAGAAGCTAAGCGAGATAAAAGAAGACTTTGAAGAATTTATAGCTTCCATCTTTCGTCAAAAAAAGACCAGACTCAACCCCATAATGGATTATCATCTGATACATATCGACGGGAAGTCGGTCGCTGATTTTATAATTAGGTATGAACGCTTGAATGAGGATATCAAAAAGCTGGAAGAGAAAATAGCATGTCCCGGTTTGTTAGAAACATTTCTGAGCCTTAATCTGAAAGGGAATATACGCCCTGAAAAAACGACTTCCCTCTATGATGTATATTCCAAATATCCGAAAGCGAAGGCGATGATAGACGAGATGTATTACAGATATCTAGACAAATACGAATTAATGCAAGAATATTGGCCGGCGTATAAAGCCGAATTAGATGCTATCTTGAACCACGTTTCCAAGTAATTCAAAAATCACTTGTTTCTTTGAGTACTTGTTTGACGAAAGGAACCGTAAGCCGTCGTTTGCACTGAAATCCGACTCGGCTGATACGATCAACCACCTTAGTTAAATAATCCATATCGCGAGGATAATGGTTTAGTAAATAAGTAATCGTTGTCTTCGGTATCTCCGAACCGTTAAACTTGGCATGTAGAGAGAGCGCGGTTGGCTTCTCTATATCGGGAACCGCCGTCAACCGAAAGACGCTGCCCCATAGCAAACGCGAGTGTAAGTCGGCTAATCGAAGGGTCAAATGCTTGGGATTGCTGCGCCCTGCCATAAGCAAACAACCATTTTCGCTACGTAGCCGATTTATCAAATGAAAAAGTGGATATTCAAGTTTAAGTTCTGTGTGGGTAATTAAGTCGATGTCGTCTATACAGACTAGGTCGACCGATTCTAACCCTTTGAGAATTTGGTCGGCTTCCTGCCTCACATGTTGCAGAGGTAGATAGATGCTACTTTTAGTGCAGTGTGATACTTCACTGCAGGCGGCTTGCAACAAATGGCTTTTACCACTTGCAGCTTTCCCCCAAAGATAAGTTTGATTACCCTTAAGGCTATCGTTTCGGCATAGACCAAGCAAATGGTCTACTGCGGTTCGGTTATTTGTCGCTAGGAAATTATCAAAGACTTTATTTTTTTCCGGGCTCAGCCGTAGCAACAATTGCTTGGGCAAACTCATGTTAAAAGTTCCGATGTATTAGGCAGTGAATTTTCACGCCACACTCTCAGCATTGCGAGCAGTATAGAGGCGACGGGTAACGCCAACAGAACACCTAAAAAACCGAATAGCTGTCCGCCGACAATCACCGAGAAGATTACCGCGAGCGGATGCAATCCTAGACGGTTACCGATCAACTGGGGGTTTAAAAAAAACGACTCGACGAACTGCACGACGACGAACAATAGAACCAAATAGAGCATCTGCGTCCAATCCAATCCGAACTGCACCAACAAGGCCATCGACGCTGCCGCCAAGCCGATTAACCAGCCTGCGTAAGGGATAAAGCTCAGCAACCCGGTGAGTATGCCTATAACCAGTGCCAGCTTTAAGCCGATAAGATAGAGGCCGATGCTATAGAGGGTCGCAAGCGACAACATCACCGTTAACTGTCCGCGCATAAAAGCCGAAAAGATTTTGTCGGTCTCACTACCTAAGCGGCAAACGGTTGTTCGGATCGAGGCGGCTAATAAATCTTTGAGATTATCGAACATCTTGTTCCAATCTCGCAACAGATAAAAACTGATCAGCGGCGTTAATAACAGTGTTATCAGTAATGTGAAGAAAGCACCGCCGCCGATTGCCAACCATCCGATCAGTCGGTCGGTGGTAACTGCGGCACTACGCCAATGCTCGCTTAGCAACTGCCTGATACTTTCTATACTCCATTGGCGTTCGTAAGCTGGGAACAGTCCGACAATCTTTTGTTGAAACCATTGTATGAGTTCCGGCAAATGCATCGTTATCCACCCGATCTGTGCTTGAACGATCGGAACCAATAGTAACAAGACAATACTCAAGCTAAGCAAAATGACGACGAGTATTAGCAAAGCCGAAGGTGTGCGACCTAATCCCATACGCGTCAACCAAGACACGCCCGGGGTGCCGAGGTATGCCAATAAAAAGCCCAACGCAAAGGGCGTTAATATCGGCTTTAGACTATAAATTGCTAGAGCCGATAAAGCCAGTCCTATCAAAATAACCAATAGTTTTGAGGACATTGTCGGGTTGCGGCAAGTTTATTCAGGCTCGTGCTCTAATCGCACTACGCCCCCAAGTCCATACATAAGCTATACCGCTTAGTAAAGTCGTGGTTGCAACGATATTTATCAGCCCCCCGATCCATTGTGCGGGAACAAAATTGATTTGGCTGTATATCACGATAACGGTGAGCAACAGTTGAAAAAAAGTATTTGCTTTGCTCAGCATCGAGGGACTTGCACGAAACTTCTCGATGTATAAATAATAGGTATAACCACCGGCTACGATTATCAAATCACGCGCAATAATGAGCAAAACCAACCAAACCGGTAGCAATCCTATATAAGCTAAGGTTATCGTGGTGCCGATTAGCATAAACTTATCGCAGATCGGATCGAAGAACTCGCCGAAGCGAGAAACACAATTTAGTTTTTTAGCGAGAAAACCGTCAAATGCATCGGTTAAGCCCATCACAATAATCAGATAGAGCGCGCCGTCAAAGTTGCCGCGCAACAAAAGATATATCAGCACCGGTATCAACAGTAGCCGGATACCGGTTAATAAATTGGGTATATGTCTCGTTACGTAGTTCATTATAGTTAATAAAACCTAGCCTTGAATCAGGTAAAATAATTATTTTACCCTAAAGAAGCAAACATATTTTAATGTCCCAAAATAACCCCAAACATTCAAGCGAACATTATCAACAAGCCGGTGTGGATATTGCCGCAGGTGAGGCGTTGGTCGAGAAAATCAAACCACTTTGCGAACAAACCGTTCGCAAAGGTGTAGTAAGCCACATCGGCGGATATGCAGGATTATTCGATATAGCGGCTGCAGGCTATAAAGCACCGGTAATGCTCGCTGCAACCGACGGTGTGGGGACCAAGCTAAAACTCGCGCAGGCAATGAATAAACATGACACCCTAGGCATAGATTTAGTCGCAATGTGTGTCAACGATATCCTCGCACAGGGCGGAGAGCCGCTTATCTTTCTGGATTATCTTGCCTGTGGAAAACTTGAGGTAGATGCCGCGTACGAGACTATTCAAGGCATCGTGCAAGGATGCAAGGAAGCGAATACTACATTGCTCGGCGGCGAAACCGCCGAGATGCCGGGGTGTTATCGGCAGGGTGAATACGATCTTGCCGGTTTCGCTGTGGGCTTGGCCGAACGCGGTAGCCTGCTACCCAAGAAAGACATTAAAGCGGGTGACATCATCATAGGGATTGCATCGAGTGGTTTGCATTCCAACGGCTATTCGATCGTCAACAAACTCATTGCCGAGCACCGTGTCAAATTGGATGAACCTTTGGGAGATAGTACGCTCGGAGAACTTTTATTGCGTCCCACAACGATTTATGTACGCACATTATTGCCGTTGATACGGCGAGGATTGATAGCCGCGCTCGCACATATTACCGGCGGTGGCATCAGTTCCAACCTGCCGCGTGTTTTACCCGAACACCGCTGTGCTTATATCAATACAGATAGTTGGCAACGACCCGAAGTTTTTGATTGGTTGCAGACACAATGCAATGTGCCTGCCGAAGAAATGCTAAGTGTCTATAACTGCGGTATCGGTATGGTGTTGATTATCGCCCCGCAACAGCAAGCCGAAGTTATACGGCACTTAGAACATGCGAAGATGTCTGCATGGCAAATCGGTAAGATCGCATCGCATCAAGAAGCACAACCTTGTGTAATTTATCATTAGTACGCCGAGTTAGTCGGTGAAACGAATCGTTGTTTTAGTCTCCGGTCGCGGGAGTAATTTAGAAGCACTGATCGCAGCAACTAAAGCAGGTTCTATCAACGGTGAAATCGTATGCGTGATCAGCGATCGCACTGATGCAATCGCGTTGCACAAGGCACAATACGAGCAGATTGCCACATCGGTGGTTGATGACCAAGCCGATTCCACCGACAGTGTGTATTTTGAAACCGCTTTAATTGAAAACATACGACAACATCAACCCGACTTGATATTGTTGGCAGGCTTTATGAAGATATTGAGTCCCCGTTTTGTCGACACTTTTGAAGCGCATATTCTAAATATCCACCCGTCTTTATTGCCGGCGTATAAAGGGTTGGATACACATCGACGAGTTCTGGAAGCGGGTGAGCGGTTTCACGGCTGTAGCGTGCATTTTGTGACCTCCGAATTGGACGGCGGACCGGTGATAATACAAGCGCGTGTTGCCGTAAAAGAAGACGATAACCCCCAAACACTTGCCACACGAGTGCTTGTGCAAGAACACCGCATCTACCCGTATGCAACGGCACTGTTTTGCGAAGATCGCATCATCATGCAAGCCGAGCAATGCTGGTTGGATAATAAAATTTTAGATCGTCCACTGAGCCTAGATTAATGTTCACGAATTACTGCCGAGTACAGTTGTTAGTACATCCCCCTTTTGACGGGGTGGTTATCGTTTAATTGCCGAGCTTGCGCGGTACCCGCATTAGAAAAATAATCAACCCGAGTACCAGCATGAAAATTAACGACAACAAACCCACCCTCGGATTATCGCTGATATGCGTTGCGGTGCCGAATAGTAGCGGACCTAAAACGACTGCAAACTTGCCCAGCATGTTGTAAATTCCAAAAAATTGAGCGGCGTGCTTTTTAGGTACTAACTCGGCGTAGAAAGCGCGGCTCTGGGCTTGTAGCCCACCCTGTACTAAGGCGATTAACACCACTAAAAAATAAAAACCTGCGATGGATTCTAATAAAGCCCCCCAAATGCAGATAACGATATAAATAATAATGCCGATTACTATCATAAGGTGCGTGCCCAAGCGTTCCGCTAGACGACCGTAAATCAAGGTCGCCGGGAAGGCGATGAATTGCACCAGCAATAGAGCAGCTAAGAGATCATTCGTTGAAAATCCGATAACCTGCCCGTAATGCACTGCAATTCTGATAACCGTATCTACCGCATCTATATAAAGCCAGTATGCCAATAAAAACCATGCTATGGCAGGTTGGGCACGTAATAGCCTAAGCGGTTTTAGAAAACCGAAAGCAGACGACTGGCGTTTGTGTCTCTCGCCTACCCATAGAAATAGCGGGATGCTGAATAATAGCCACCATATACCTACTCCGGCAAAAGTATCTTGCATTTTTTCAATACCGCTTTGCCATATAATCAATACGCTAACAATCAGGGCTATCCCGCCGCCTAGGTAGCCCAAAGCAAAACCGGTTGACGAGATACGGTTGTAATAAGTGGGAGAAGTGACGCTGACCAGTAGCGAATCGTAAAAAACATTACCTGCCATAAACATAAAGACCGATAGAACATAACAAGCGATTGCCGCCTGCCACGCCCCTTCATTGATGAAAGCAAAAGCGATAGTTGCGAGAGATCCGATAAATACGCAAATGGCCAGATAAGGTTTTTTTACCGCTTTGAGGTCGGCTAAATATCCTATCACCGGTGCCGCCAAGACGAGCAGCAACCCGGACAGCGAAGCGGCAATGCCTAAAAGCAGACTAATTTGGCTATCCGCTAATTGATTCCCCCAGTAGTCTCTAAATAAAATAGGGAAAAAACCTGCCAATACCACGGTTGCGAAAGCGGAGTTTGCCCAATCGTACAAAGCCCACGATAAAGTGGCTTTATTCCATCCCTTGCGGGTTAAACTTTCTAATAAATAGTACATAAACTGTATTAATAATTAAAAGTAAGGCGTGATTACAGAAATTTCAGTATAAAAGAACTGTATTAGAGAAAATTACAAATATACCCTACAAAATATCTCATTATTCTAGTATTATAAGCATGTGCCCCGATACAGACTTAATAACAATATCATGAATACGAATAATTTTGGGGGAATAATTATTGATGACACATCGCTGTTCGGTATGTGTGTTTTGTTTGAAAAATCCCAAAGTATTGCGCTGGACACCGAATATGTTCGTGAATCCACTTATTATCCGCAACCGTCCTTAGTACAAATCAGCGACGGTACTGTCCATGCGCTATTAGACATCATGGTACTTAAGGATCTACATCCGTTAAGAAAATTACTTGCGCAACCTACAATCACAAAGATCATTCATAGCTATCAACAGGACCTCATGTTATTGGAGTGCATCGCTTGTCCTATTAAAGAATCTTTATTCGATACACAGTTGGCGGCATCGTTTCTCGGTTTTGGTCGTATGATTAGCTATCAGGATCTAGTTCGGGAAAGTTTAGGCATAAAATTAAAAAAAGGATACGCAAGGTCCGATTGGCTAACTAGACCTTTGTCCAAGGCACAAATCAAGTATGCAATTGAGGATGTTATTTACTTAAATGAACTGCGAGATTTATTAAAACAACGATTGCAGGAATCGGGAAAATTAGAATGGTTTGAAGAGGACAGCAAGCGTATTTTAGAGGATTACTATGCACATAGTTTTGAACGTGCCGTACCTAAAGTATCGGGCGAAGGCCAACTCGTTTCCGCAGACGAGAAAAGGCGTTTAAGAAAACTGGTTGAATGGCGTGAGGAAAAAGCGATGGAAGTTAATGTACCGAGACGTTGGTTGATTAAAGACGAATTCCTTATAGCGGCCGCTAAAAACCAAATGTCGCTTCGTGCGTTGGCAGAAATTTGTAAAGATCATACAGATATAGACATAGATGATCTTGAAATGCGTCTGCAGTCTACCGAACCGGTATTTTATGATACCGCTCCTATGTCAATAAAGGACAAAAAGTTGGTAGAAAAAATAAAACTCGTCGTGTCGCAAACGGCTAAGGATCACGAAATAGACAAGTCTTTAATTGCAAGCTACAAACAGATACTGAAATTTGTCAGAGATAAACGAAACAGAAAAAATATGGCATTATCGTCCGGCTGGCGTTATCGCATTATCCAGCCGCCGATCCAAGAACTGATCGACGATGATGATAATTAACTACGCAAGTGCGTTACGTTTGAGATCTCCTCGTCTACGAGTGTCGAAAATAAACCACGAGCACTTGATTATTGATTATGTGCGGCATAAGGTTTTTACGCCTTGCGGAGTTGCCACCAATAATTCATCGGCATGCCGTTTTGCGAATAGTCCCGATGCCACGACACCGGCCAATTGATTGATATCCGATTCGAGTTTTAAGGGGTCACTCATATCCAATGCGGTGACATCTAAAATCGTATTTCCGTTATCGCTTAAAAAATTTTCCCGCCATCTAGGTACGCCGCCCATTTTTGATAATTCGCGCGCGACAAAACTCCTTGCCATAGGAATCACCTCTACCGCTAAAGGGAAGGTGCCGAACGGTTCGGTGATTTTTGTCTCGTCCACGATACATATAAAACGAGAGCTTGCCGTGGCGATGATTTTCTCACGGGTGAGTGCACCGCCGCCGCCTTTAATCAGACATAAGTTTTGATCGGCTTGATCGGCACCGTCTACATAGAGTGGCAAGGTGTCGGTGGTATTCAAGTCAACCACCGGAATATTCAATGCCTGCAACTGTTCGGTGGTTCTTTTTGAACTTGAGACCGCACCCTCTATACGAGTGGATATACGCGCCAATGTAGCAATGAAATAATCTACCGTGGAACCCGTACCCACGCCGACCAAATCGCCGGCTTGTATATATTCTATTGCTGCTTCGGCAGCTGTTTTCTTAAGCGTATCAACGGACATAATTTCTAATAAACTGCATATTATAAGCAGTTAGATTATACTATTGTTCACTGCAACATACGATTTTATGACTCATTCCCGACAAAACATGACTGATATATTTTCAGGCTATATTGAAGCAATTGAAAATTGCAAGGTCTACGATGTGGCCTCCGTTACGGCACTGCAAGCTGCCCCCTATTTATCAAATCGCTTCGGGCAAAACATACTTTTGAAACGAGAAGACCAACAGTCGGTTTTCTCGTTTAAACTGCGGGGCGCATACAACAAAATTGCTCAATTATCGGATAAAGAAAAACAGGCGGGTATCGTCGCCGCTTCGGCGGGTAACCATGCGCAGGGAGTTGCGTTGGCAATCCAAAGATTGGGTGTCAAAGCAATTATCGTTATGCCGTTGACTACGCCGATGATTAAAGTCAAGGCGGTTGCACTGTTCAACCCGGATATTGTGCGGCACGGAGACACCTACGACGAGGCATATGCATATGCAGTCAAACTCGCCGCAAAACACGGCTACACTTTCGTACATCCGTACGACGACCCGCAAGTAATCGCCGGGCAGGGCAGCATCGGCATGGAGATACATCGGCAATGCAAAGAGTCCATAGACGCTGTCTTTGTTCCGGTCGGCGGCGGCGGGTTGATTGCCGGGGTCTCGCTGTATTTGAAAAAATTCCGCCCGCAAACAAAAATCATCGGGGTTGAGCCCGATGATGCGGCAACCTTATATACTGCCCTGCAGCATGGTAAGGCTGTCACGCTGGATAAAGTCGGATTATTCTCCGACGGTACTGCGGTACGATGCATCGGCGAAGAGACTTTCAGAATCTCAAAAGCGTTGGTGGACGAAGTTATATTGGTCAACACCGATCAGATATGTGCTGCGATCAAAGATAATTTTGACGAAAATCGCACCTTGCTGGAGCCCGCCGGTGCGTTATCGATAGCAGGCTTAAAACGCTATATCGCTAAGTACCGATGTCTCAATGAAACTTTGGTCGCTATCGCTTCGGGAGCGAATATCAATTTTGACCGCCTGAAGCATGTTGTCGAACGTTATGAGATTGGCGAGGGCACCGAATCCTTGTTGTCAGTGACAATACCGGAGCGACCGGGCAGTTTTGTCGACTTTTGTCGGACTATAGGCAAGCGAAAACTTACCGAGTTTAATTATCGTTATTCCGACAATGCCGAAGCCCGAGTATTTGTCGGCTTAGAGTTTGAGAATCTCAAGCGCGACAAACCCGAGACCATTGCCTCATTGCGGCGCAAAGGCTATGAAGTCGTCGATCTCTCGGATAACGAAATGGCAAAACTACATATACGACACATGGTCGGCGGGCATCTGCAAGATAAGCAAGAAAACGAGCAATTATGTCGTTTTCAATTCCCGGAAAGACCGGGTGCGTTGCTGGAATTTTTGGAGTATTTTGCCACCCAAGACCTGAATATCAGCCTATTCCATTTTTCCAGCCACGGTTCGGAATATGGACGCATACTGGTCGGTGTGCAAGTACCGTCCAATAAAATAGATCACTTCAAAAAAGCGATGCGGGAGTCTCGTTACCAATATCAGGACGAGTCGGATAATCCCGCGTATCAACTATTTTTACGCTAGCTTTTTGCAGTTGCCAAACCGGATATCGCTTTTTTGACCGAATAGATTAAAAAGATTGCAATCATGACCAGCAATGCCCCGGTGAAAAAGCTAAGTGCGTATAAAGAGATGACGCCACCGATAGCGGCTAATAATATAACTGTGTTTATGGTGCCCAATAGTCCTTGGACGAAGTTTCTTTGCATTTTATCTATTAGATTATTAAAAAATAGAAATACGAACCACATAATTATTATCAGCACACTACATACTAAAAAATAAAACAAATGCATTAAAAAATCCATAATCGATCTCCTTGAGTTAAACGGTATTTTCGATGTTCCATAATATCATAATTAGTATCGTTCACTCATTGGGAATTATATAGATAACTTGACAGATTTATTAGACCGCCTTGCTACCCTATCTTTTTGACGCTTCACAGACCAGCCAACGCTGCAATCTCCACGCCCGGTTGCGGTATTCCCGACCGCCAAAATGTTTAATGCAGCATTGACATCTGCATTGTCCTCGTGTCCGCAGTGCCGACACTTGAATATCGCTTGTGTTTTGCGGTTCGCTTTATCTACGCTTCTGCACTTGTTGCAGGTTTGACTTGTATATGCTGGATTGACCTTTCCTACATATGCTTTGTAGCTTAAGCATTGCTCCAGTTTATACCAGCCACTCTTTAGTATCTCTCTGTTCAAACCTGACTTCGCTCCCACATTCTTGCCCGGGCTGTCTATCGTCCCCTTCGCCGACTTCGTCATGCCTGCTGTATTCAGTCCTTCCATATAGACGATGTCGTATTTGTCCGCTATTAGCTTGCTGGTTTTATGACACCAATTCGCCCTCGTAAATCGCTCCGCTTGATACGCTTTCTGTAATTTATACTTCGCTAGCTTACGCCTGTTGCTTCCCTTAACCCGTCTAACAACCATTCGCTGATAACGCTTGCGTCTTGCTTCCTTACGCTGTAAGTCGGGTAGGTAATACATGGTCCCGTCCGACAATGCTATCTGTCCCACATTCCTATCCAAACCCACTTCCTTTAGCATCTGCGATTTGTCCGCTAGCTCCACTTCATAGCAAATATATGCATACCAATTACCACATTCATACTTGACTTGACCCGATACAAACTTCTCACCTTTATACCTATCACCACCGGCAAACTTCATCCAGCCTACCTTCTGTATATACAAGTGACAACCCGATAGTTTTGCCGATTGATAATTGATTGGGAATGACGGGCTATGCGTATATTTGCCGTGAAACTTCGGCAATCCGTTGTTGCTCTTGAAAAATCCTTTGTATGCTATCTCTATCGGTTGTAATGATGATTTCACGATATAAGCGGAATAACCTTGCAACCACTTGTCGCAATGCTTTCGCAATGTCGTAAATTGCTTGCCTAGGGTGAAAAAGCTAAACCGGCTCTCGCCATAATACTCGTATTCATCCTTTAACTCAGCTACAAAGTGATTCCAAACATAACGACACGCTCCGGCAGTTCCGTGTAATTGCCGATGCTTTTCATAGGTCGCTGGATACAAGCGATATCTGATTGTTCTATGAGTTTTCATCGATGTAATTTAACATTTCTTTGTCAAGTTATCTATATAATTCCCCACTCATTTATCCGAGAATTATATACTTTAAGTATGTAAATCATGTTTTACCGATTTCCACTTTGTTTTTAGTTCCTTTTAAGCCACTTACATGCTAATCCATAAGTTGTAACTTGAGGCTCAACATTCTTCTTAGGGTGGATATTAGATTTTAGTATCTCAAATACAGGTTCGCTATCTAACCTAAACTTGATTTGTTTATAATGGCTTTTGCTATCATGTCTATCCTCAATCTGCCCTATTTGCTTATTATGCAATAATGAAAAAAACACTACTTTTTGATCATCCATTTGTTTACTGTGCCTGGCTTTAGAATTGCGGAGCGAGACATTAGTGCATAAAGTGTCAACTACTTTATTCTTGTGGAATACATGAAAATGTTTTTTCTCTTTCAAGTCTTTTGCGAGACCAGGATATATACTAAGATAATCGGCATTCCCACCATCAAATAATGCCTTAGCAAGTAATGATGCTAACATTTTTGGTTTGTTTAACTCTTCTAAGAGTCTTCTCATGTGTGGCTGAAGTCGTAGCTTTGCAGCTGTTTTATTAGAAAGATATTCATCATAAGTTGTTGGGTATGCATCAAGACAATCAATCATTATGTTTGCAATGTTCCCTAATCCTTGAAAGATAGTGTTAGTTTTAAGGCGATTTTACTGTATAAGAAAATCTGCCACCGCTCCCCAGCTTTTACTGAGTGATACCTGTCTTGTTCATCCGCAACATCTTTTTTGTCTGTATGATGCCCTCTTTGTACATGACCACCAATTAGTTCAGCAAAATGCTCTTCATTTGCATGCCCAGCTCTTTTTACCATGCTTGCGTGTTCGCTGGTCATAGCTCTTCGTTTGGGCATCATCCCAACACCAAGAGTTCATGTGAATGTTTTATATGATTGTTTGTTCCGTTCTCTATTCTATTCTTACCTATCCTTGTTTCACCTTGCCCTAGGGTGTATTGCCACTTTACTTCTATAATATTAAAATCAGAATACCAGTCTCTTATCGTCTCACAATCATTATATGAAAGAATAAACCCGCCCTCATGCTGATATAATAAATCGCGCAACAGTTCATGATTGAATTGGTTATGGTGAACAGGGAAGTTTCTTTGTGGATATATTCCCTTAAACATCTTGCTATTACCATTCAAATAATAAGGGGGGTCACAATACATGAACGAATCTATGTGTTGAGGTATAGTTCTACTAAAGTTCCCCGAACATACCGATAGATTGGGACAAGTGAAGTTTCTAACTTTATCAAGCAACCTAATATATCTGCTCTCTTCTTCGTATATTTTTGACATCCAACCTAAAAAACCAGGTCCGTAAGATAGATTATGATTAAACCAATAATGGGCAGCTAAAGATACTTTGTCCTCTATTTTTTGTGACTTGTCCCAATGCTTACGAAGTCTGTTCTTTACTTGTGAATATTTACTCTTTGTTGGTTTCCATTTGCACAAGCGGCTATATAGTTCTAATGGTTTCTTTAGTTGTATTTGCCAGTAATTTGTTAATATATTGAAAACATCATAACCTTTGACTTTTAACCCTAGCTCTTTGGCGCAAGCAATTTCAACACTTCCACCACCAAAAAACGGAGATACTAATGAAGTAATATCAGGTGGCAGATGTTCTATTATGTGTCCAACAGCAAGGGTTTTACCACCAGCATATCGCAATGGTAGCCCATTATACCTAGAATACTTATATTTGCCTTTTCCATTAAGCCTATTTAATAAAAGGCTTTGCCTAGTGTCCGGCTTTAATGCAAACATGGTGACTACTTTATCAGTTTTTTATAAAGTTAATCTCTTGCCTCACGGACACGCCGAAGCATAAACCAAAACGACTTCTGAGTAATACCTAGTTCCTTTGATAGCTGTAAAGACGATATACCCTTTCGCGCGGTCACTACCAAATAAATCGCTATATCCCAGCATTGCAAAGGTAGTAGCGATCTGTTCATTTCGCTATCGGTTTTTATCGTAAATGCTCTGCGACAACGATTGCAGTAATGATTGTACTTTCTAGGTTTGTATATTTTAACCTTCTCTATTTTTTTACATTTAGGACAGATAGGTTTGCTTCCCAAATCACACCTTCAATCTACCTAACTGCTTTTGTTTCAGTAGAAAATATTTTAAGTAATTCAGCTATGCTGATTGTTTGAGTCGTGTGTTTCAATTTCATCTCCATATTTTGCATACTAAAATATCAAAAATGGAAATAGTGTCAAGTGTCTTACAGATTTTATTTTCAATATTTTTAGTAGGATTTTTACATACTTAAGTATATGATTCTATTTATTTTTAACGGGGTGTGTCGGTTTTTGCGTTTTTCCATCGCCAGCGAGGTTGTCCCCAATACCAGTTTGCAGGAGCCTGTTTTAAGCCTTGTGCTAACTTTTGCGTGTATGATGTCAGCAAGGCTCTTTCGTGTCCTTCGCCTTGGTTTTCAATAGGTTCAAGATAGATTCTATAATATCCCTTTTTAATTTTTTCGGTTCTTACGAAGAACACAGCGCATTGTGCCGTGCAGGCAAGCTGTGCGGTGCCCGAGTAAAAATCGGTATGTTGTCCTCCTAGCCATTTCAATTCAATGGATTTTTGGTGACGATCGGGTTCACGGTCCGATAATACATAAAAAAAGCATCGTTGCTTGCGATGTTTTACTAGCGTTTTCACAAATTGTTTATGGGGTAGCGGCGTGCCACCGAAGCAGCTTCTTATGGTATACACCAAACGCTCCAGATGAGGCGATCTTAGGGGTTTGTAGACACCGTAGAAAGGATGCCCGCAATGCAAAAATAGTACTTGAGCCGCCCATTCCCAGTTGCTTTGATGGCTGGATAATAACAGCACCGGTCGGTTTGTATCGACATCGTCTAAGAGGTCGGGATTCATCAAACGAGCACGCTTTTGCAACCATTGTTTTCTGCACGATAACAGTTTCACCGTTTCAACCAAAAACTCGGTTTGTAAGAAATAATATCTTCTGCATAAAGCACGAATCTCGTTTGCGTCATACTCGGGGAATGCTCCGTACAGATTATTTAATACTACCGTACGTTTAGCGCGTAGGATATAGCAATTAAAGGCGGCTAATAACCAAGCAATCGCATAGAGCAACGATAACGGCAGGCGAGATATAAGAACAGCTAAGCGCATCATTTGTTATATTTTAAGCCATAGCGGTTTGCGCAAAGTGATTTTTATTGCAACCCGATGAATAGGCAGCTATTGGTTTGGGAAATCCTATAGGTGGGGTATTTACCGGCGAGTTTTTGTATGTATAACGCTTTTGAGCATAGAAAATTGTCTGTTCGTATTGAATCATCGTCGTTTAACTGGTATATTCATCAATACTTTTTCACAACTTAACAAAAAGGAGGATATTATAATGAGTGAAGCAAGTTTATACGAACGCCTAGGCGGACCGGATAAAATACGCGAGATTTGTACGGATATATACGATAACCATGCAAGCAACCCTAGAATTAAGAGTCGCTTCGTGGATAGTAATCGTGATGAAGTTATCCAGAGAGTCTGGGAATTTTTCTGTTCCGGTATCGGCGGACCCGAAAGCTATAGCGGCCAAGATATGAAGACTGCACATCGCGGGATGAATATCGCTGCCGATGAGTTTGTAGAGGTCTGCGATGATGTCATCGCAGCCTTAGATAAACATAATGTCGGGCAAAAAGAGAAAGACGAAGTGCTGTGCATTTTGTATTCTATGAAACCCGATATCGTCGGTGGCTAAAGCCTCGATATAAAAACTGCCCTAGCCATGGAGTATTTAAGTCCACAACATAGTTAAACTATGTTCATTATTTATGGAGGGAGGCTAGGGTCAGCTTAAGCGAACCGATGGAGTGGCAGGTTTCACAGTACCCTCGATTATCGGCACAAACCGTTGAGTTTGCTAATAAGCTAACTCATAAAGCATCAAACCATTTAGAATTTATCTCGGGTGGGCAGCCGTATGTGCTATGCCCCGATACCACAGTACCGTCTGCCGAGTTTCCTGCCGCCGTGCAGTGCAGTATCAACGGACACAGTGTGCGGTTCGGTCTTGATTCCGGTGTGTGCGCTTTCCTGTTGTCGGATTGGCTACCGCTAGAGGATGTTGCGGCGTTGCCGGATAATTTGAAAAAATCGGTCATAATAGCCGTCTTAAATCCAATTGCCGATTTTTTTTCTCAACATTCCGTCGGAAGTTTTAATGTGGAAGACATTGAATGTCAATCTGCCTATCCGTCCCACTCAAGTTTATTTTTTAACCTATCGTCCATGAACGGAACTGTAGTTGGTCGGATATTTGTCAATGTTGATGAGCAAACGACGGACATGCTACATAAAATATGGCAGGCTACTGCGAAACCTGCACCGCTCGGCAATACCGAAGAATTACCTGTTTGGGTTGAAGTTATTGCTGCCGGCACAAAGCTGAGCTTGAATGAATTTAGTGAATTAAGGAAAGACGATATTATTTTGCTCGATATGGCATTTTCGGAACTAAAAGAAGTCTATGCTAGAATTAGTGATAATATATGCTTTTCATCCGTAATTGATGGAAACAAGTTAATAATTCAAAAACCGGGAGGGGTCGTAATGGCAAGTGACACACAACCGCCGATAGACCGAAATATTGAAGATCAGGCAATTGATGAAGAGATTGCCTTAGGCGAAGACCAAATGCCATTTTCTAATGAAGACGAACCCGACGAGGAATCGTTGGATGAGCCTTCTATGGGTGCGGAAAATTCCGACGAGGAATCGCTGGATGCGTCTTCTGTGGAAACAGAAAATTCTGTTGAAGAGCCTTTTGATACACTACTTTCCGGCGAGACATCCCCAGCTGTATCCGAGGCTGCCGATAGCAAACGAACCGTCTCTCAATTGAACGATCTAGGAGAGTTGCCGGTAGAATTGTTGTTCATCGTAGATCAATTCAAGACGACCGTGAAAGAGGTTGAGCGTATCAAGCCGGGCTATGTATTTGAATTGAAAAATAAAGCGATAGGGCAAGCCGAGATTCGTGCCAACGGGACACTCATCGGTGTCGGTGAGTTGGTACAAATCGAGGACCGTGCGGGCGTGCGCGTCATAAAGTTGTACGGACAGACGAATACCGAAAAATGACTAATCAACCACTGCCGGTGGCAAAGTGCTACTTAATTAAAAGACGACACTAGTCGCATGATAAAGGGGGGGAAATTCTTGTATATACTCGTTGAGCGAGCTTGTGGAGGGGACTTCTGATGGAAGGTCTGCCTTCTCCTTTTACGTTAATCCTGATTATAGGTGCGATAGGGATCATGCCGTTTGTGATTGTTATGGCAACTTCTTTTGCCAAGTTAGTTATAGTCTTTTCATTGATACGCAACGCTTTGGGTATTCAACAAATACCTCCGAATACGGCTTTGAACGGTTTGGCTCTGATATTAACGGTATATATCATGATGCCGGTCGTTATCGCAAGCTACGAAGTTATTGCGAGGGAAGACCTACGCTTGGACGATAAAGAGTCGGTAATACAGGTTTTTAAGGAGGCGTCGGAACCGTATCGCAACTTTCTGCGCAAACACAGCGACCCTAGAGAGAGAGAGTTTTTTATGGAGACTGCATACAATTTGTGGGGATACGAACATGTAGAGGAAATGACGGAAGACAATTTATTAATTCTAATGCCGTCTTTCACCGTGAGCGAGTTGACCACTGCCTTTGAAATAGGTTTTTTAATTTACCTGCCGTTTATAGTTATAGACTTGATCGTGTCCAATATCCTTTTGGCGATGGGTATGATGATGGTCTCACCGATGACTATATCCTTGCCGTTCAAGCTACTTTTGTTTGTTTTTCTTGACGGCTGGACCTATCTTATTCACGGTTTGGTGCTTTCTTATCAATAGTCATGACCGAAGGTGAAATAGTCCAACACGCCAGTAATGCGATGCTACTCGTGCTGATGTTATCGATGCCGCCGATTGTCGTAGCGGCGTTGGTGGGTTTGATAGTTAGTCTGATTCAGGCTTTGACGCAAATACAAGAGCAGACTATATCTTTTGCATTTAAGCTCATCGCAATAGTCGTCACGATGTTTTTAACTATGGGTCAATTAGGAGAGGAATTGTTTGCCTACGGTGAGATTTCCTTCCGCAAGATTTCCGAGGTTGTCTTTTAATGGAAGTGTTGACTGCTCTTTTCAAAGACTATATCGCTATCTATAGTTTGGCGTTACCGAGGCTTATCAGTATCTTTGCCATGCTCGCCTTTTTAAGCCAGCAGACTCTAGGCGGTGCTTTGACGAGAAACGGCATACTGCTTAGTTTGGCACTGGTGTTGCATCCTGTAGTTTCTGCCGAAATGGAAACTTTGGATTCACTACCGCACGGGATTTTGTTATTAATTATTATTAAAGAGACACTTATAGGTGTGGTTATGGGTTTTTCGGTTGCCTTAATATTTTGGTCGGTAGAGGCGGTCGGTGCTTTTATAGACAACCAGCGCGGTGCCACTATGGCAAGTTCTATGGATCCTCTGAGCGGCGATCAATCCTCACCGATGGGTACTTTTTTTGTCAACACGATTACCGCAATATTTTTCGTCACCGGATTATTTTCCATGTTCATGGCAAACGTTTATGCGAGTTATAAGATATGGCCGGTTACATCTTTTTTCCCCGATCTGAATTTTGATTTGGTGATTTTTTTACTCAAGCATTTCGGGCAAATTGTCCTTCTAGCCGTGCTGTTGGGCGCGCCGATAATTATTGCGATGTTTGTGGCAGAATTCGGTTTGATGCTAATCGGTCGTTTTGCACCGCAGCTCAATATCTTTTTTATGTCTATGTCTATAAAGAGCGCGGTATCCAATTTTATGTTGGTGATATTTTTGGGAATAATGGTTGCCTTTTTTAGTACCAAGTTGGGAACTATAACCGAGATTTACGCAGAATTGAACGAAGTATGGAGTGAACGATGAGCGGTAGTAGCGGTAATAAGACCGAACCTCCTACGCAGAAAAGGCTGCGCGACGCGCGTAAAAAGGGGCAAGTTGCCAAAAGCAAAGAGGTGGTTAGTGCTTCGCTAATTATTTTTCTACTCGGTTATTTGTGGCTCTCCAGCGATTACTACATGGAGAAATTTCGCCAGCTGATCGCCCTGCCGGTGACTACCTATGGTATTGATTTTGACGCGGCACTGGGCGAAATAATAGTAGAGACTTTCAAGTTTGCAGTTGTTTTGGTTTTGCCGGTAGTCGGTATCGCGCTGATAGTCGGTATCGCCGCTAATTTTTTGCAAATCGGTGCGTTGTTTGCACCGGAAGTGATTAAAGAGGCCCCTAAAAAGCTCAATCCCGGCAAGGCGTTGAAAAATATATTTTCTAGAAAAAATTTCATTGAATTAATTAAATCTATTCTCAAGATTGTATTTCTAGGGTATTTGATCTACTTGGCATTGCGCCACAATATTGGTAATTTAATCGGAATCCCAAACTGCGGATTAGCATGTTTGTTGCCGATATTCGGTAACCTGATGGGAAAGATTATCACCTATGCAATCATCGCATTTATAATCGTTGCGGTTGCCGATTATTTTTTTCAGAAATTCGATTACATCAAAAACCTGAAGATGACCAAAGACGAAGTCAAACGGGAGTTTAAGGAAATGGAGGGCAGCCCGGAAATAAAAAGCCATCGTCGCCAATTATTTCAAGAAATCGTCAACAGCCAAGTTGCTAATAATGTGAGCCGCTCAAGCGTTATTATCACCAACCCCACCCGCATGGCAATCGGCATCTATTACGATGAGGAAGAGACACCCTTGCCCGTGGTGACCCTGAAGGAACAAGGGACGATGGCAAAACGCGTCATAGAAATCGCCCGTGAAAAGGGCATCCCGGTGATGGAAAATGTGCCGCTTGCACATGCACTGATGGATCAAGCCGATATCAACCAGTACATTCCGTCCGATTTAATCAAACCGATTGCCGAAGTGCTGCGTGTTATAAAAGAGCTCTAGCAACCCTCTTGAAGGGATGGCAGGCGCGATAGAACCGCCGTTTGTTGCAGTAGCACAAACGGCGTGACATTGTGCAGAACCTTAACACATATTGCAAAATGTAAAGCCTTTCGCCGGGGTGGTCTTCCCATTCTATGGAAGGGTGGCAGGCGTAACCTGACGGGAGGATCACAGCTGCCACACGCTTCCAATTTTGGTTTCCGTAGGTTCAATCGCGCGCCACTAAAGCGAGCAACGGTTCAATCTGCGAGACGAGTGTTTGCTTGTCAAGTTCACCGGCTTTGATGTAGCGGATCGTGCCTTGCCGATCGAGTAGCACACTGTAAGGGAGTCCACCCGATTGGTTGCCGAGCACCGATGCGACTTTCAAAGCATCGTCGTAGCCTATCAGTTGAGGATACTGCACTTGAGGAATAGATTCTAGAAACTCCAAGACTTCTTCTTTTTCATCAATCGCAATGCCGACGACCTCAAAGCCGTCGTCGTGGAAAAATTCACGGACTTCGTTGAATACCGGAATTTCTCGGCGACACGGTGGACACCACGCTGCCCAAAAATTTAGTAGCACAATTTTTCCGTCCCAAGTTGAGACCGAGGTGTAGTTTTCATCTAAATCATAAAGACTGAAGTCGGGGCGCACGGTGCCGATTAACGGATGGTCTGTTGTCGTCGTAGCTTCGGGCAGGAGGTAGTAGTTTATATAAAAAGCGGTAAAAGCACCGATTGCAGCGGATAGTAGCGCAGTGATTAGTATTAGACGGCTACGGATGGTCATCGTTTTTAAGTATTTGTTTTATTTACAGTGCGGTGACTTAGTTTGTGCGCATCTCCTAAATGTTCTACAAAAGAATCGGCACCGATAAAACCGACGATGCGCATCTGCGGAATTTCTTCGCCTCTGGTGTCGAAAAACAAAATGGCCGGCGGTCCGAACAAACCGAATTGCTTGAGCATCTCTTCGCTATTCGCATCGGGTATGGTCACATCGGCTTCAAAGACCGAAAAGTCGTTCATTGCTTGTTGCACCGAAGAGTTTGCGAAAGTGAAATTTTCAAGTTCTTTGCAACTGATACACCAGTCGGCATAAAAGATGAGTATTGCGGGTTTTTCTACTGCTTCCGCTTGAGTAATCGCCTCGCGCACCTCTGCTAGTGCGGTGTAGCGCACAAAGCGATGGGGTGTTTCGGATGCGTGTAGGTTGTCCGCCTGTATCATCCAAGGTTGCAGCCATAGACTGCTTCTCCCGACAATTGCATTCACCGACCATAGCGTTCCGTAAAGAGTCGCGACAAGCGTAATCATTATCACAGACAACCGTGCCGGTGGGGTGGCAAGTTTTAAGTTCATCAGATAGACGGCAAAGGAAAGTAGTAGTATGCCTGCCAACAGCATCGTCGCATAACCGGTGGCGATGCGGTCTAGAAGCCATATCGCAAAACCCAGCATAATAAAGCCGAATATGTTTTTGAAGATGTCCAATGCGGGTCCGGGTTTGGGCATTAACTTCGACAGCGAAGTGCCTACCAATAAAAGCGGTGCCCCCATTCCTAGGCCTAGAAAGAGCAAGGCGACACCGCCGGTTGCGATGTCACCGCTTTGGGCGACGAATAACAATGCGCCGATTAGCGGCGGGGTCACACACGGGCTAACGACCAGAGAAGATAAAAGCCCCATTGTTGCAGCACCGTATAGGCTACCTTGCCGGTTTTGACCGACTTGACTTAAGCGGGTTTGCAGCGATACCGGTAGCCTGAGTTCATAAGTACCGAACATCGCCAATGCGAGCAATACGAAGACTGCGGCGAACGGCACCAGTACCATGGGTCTTTGGAACCACGCCTGTATATTTTGCCCGTATAGTGCAACCGCAATACCGGCGATACTAAATGTGATTGCCATAGACAACACATAGACGAGAGACAAGGTAAATGCTTTGTGCGGCGACGCACTTTGTTTTGCCATAGTGATAACCATAGAAAGAATCGGCACCATAGGCAACACGCAGGGTGTAAATGCCAATAGCAACCCCATGCCGAAGAAAGCAATTGCCGCAAGCCATAGCTTAGTATCACGCAAGTAGTCGGCAAGCGACTGCTGTTCGGATTTTTGTGCGCTACCGCCGCCACCGTCACTCATCGTTGCGCCGCCGACTGGGGTTGCGCCGCCGACCGGTGTGGCATCGGCGAGTAGGAATTGTTTGGTTTGCACGGGGTAGCACAACCCGGCATCGGCACAACCTTGATAAGAGAGTGTCACCGCCTCGCCTTGAGCTATAAACGGCACCGAAAGCACATCGCGATAGACTTCGGTTTTACCGAAGAAGGGATCCTCCAGTATCTCGCCTGCCGGCATTTGGTATTGGCTCGGACGATTGCCATCCTGCTCGACAATGGTTGTTTTATCTCGGTAAATATAGTATTCGGGCGCAATCCGCCACTGTGCGACATAACGCTCGGAAGAGATACGCTCGACACGCAACGCAAACGCTTCGTCGGGTGGCAGGAATTCATCCTGTTGTTGGACGATGACAGAGTTCTGCGCAAACACGGCATCTGCCGATACAAGCAAGCAAAGCACCAACAGATTTCTAATGCAAGACATCATTGATTGCAAACCCACTTTGCATAATCCTCGCTTGCGTCGTCTATGTGCAGAACGATGATTTCCGGTAAATCATAAGTATGCAGTTGCATCAAACGAGTTTTGCATGCCGAGACTTTAGCCCGCGCCGTTTTAGCACTGAGCAGATATTCTTGGTCGTTGACGACGCGTCCGTCCCAGCGATAAATAGAAGTCATAGGTCCTACAATATGAATACACGCACAAAGTTTCTCCTCTATCAGTGTGTCGGCAATACGCTCTGCTTGTTCGTATTTATCTATACTGCTTTGCACCAAAGAAATTAAGTTGTCCATCCGTATTCTTAGCTAATGGGAATTATATAGGTAACTTGACAGACTTTTTAGCCTGCCTTGCCCACCCTATCTTTTTGACGCTTCATTGACCGACTTGTGTTGCCACTGTCGCCGTCTCCACACCCGGTTGCAGTACTCCCAGCCGCCAAAACGTTTAATGCAGCATTTACATCCGCATTGTCCTCGTGTCCACAATACCGACACTTGAAAATTGATCGGGTCTTACGGCTTGCTTTATTTACGCTTCCGCATTGATTACAGGTTTGACTCGTATAGGCCGGATTGACCTTTTCTATACATGCCTTGTAGCTTAAGCATTGCTCCAGTTTATACCAGCCACTCTTTAGTATCTCCCTGTTCAAACCTGATTTTGCCCTCACATTCTTACCCGGGTTGTCTATCGTCCCCTTCGCCGACTTCGTCATGCCGGTTGTATTCAATCCTTCCATATACACAATGTCGTATTGGTCTGCTATTAACCGGCTGGTTTGATGACACCAATTCGCCCTCGCAAACCGCTCCGCTTGATACGCTTTCCGTAGCCTATGTTTTGCTAGTTTGCGCCTGTTGCTCCCCTTCACCCGTCTAGCAACCATTCGCTGATAACGCCTACGCCTTGCCTCCTTACGCTTTAAGTCGGGCAGGTGATACATCGTTCCGTCCGACAATGCCACCTGACCACAATTCCTATCTAGTCCTACTGCTGCCACTGGATGCGACCTGCTTGGCACTTCCACTTCATAGGTGATATATGCATACCATTTACCACATTCATACTTGACTTGACCGGATACAAACTTCTCACCTTTATACCTATCGCCACCGGCAAACTTCATCCAGCCTAGCTTCTGTATATACAAGTGACAACCCGATATCTTTGCCGATTGATAATTGATCGGGAATGACGGGCTATGCGTATATTTGCCGTGAAACTTCGGCAATACGTTGTTGCCCTTGAAAAATCCTTTGTATGCTATCTCTATCGGTTGTAATGATGATTTGACTATATAAGTGGAATAACCTTGCAACCACTGGTCGCAATACTTTCTTAATGTCGTAAATTGCTTGCCTAGGGTGAAATAGCTAAACCGGCTCTCGCCGTAATACTCGTATTCGTCCTTCAGCTTGGCTACAAAGTGATTCCAGACATAGCGGCATGCGCCTGCTGTGCCGTGTAATTGCCGGTGTTTTTTCTGTGTCGCCGGATATAAATGGTATCTAATTGTTCTATGGGTTTGCATTGATATAATTTAACATTTCTTTGTCAAGTTAACTATATAATTCCCTCGCTAATTTTCATGATTTATTATATTGTAACGTCATGCGTTTATTACTCGGAATTATTTTTATTGCTCTCCCTCTGCTTGAGATTTATTTATTCATCGTCATCGGTGCCGAAATCGGTGCATTATCGGTGATTGCGTTGATATTGATCACTGCGCTCATCGGTATTTTGGTGTTGCAAAATCAAGGATTTGCAACGATGAGAAGATTTAGAGAAACCGTAGCCCGAGGCGAGCCGCCGGAGATAGCGTTGGCAGAGAGTTTCTTATGTTTGGTAGGCGGATTGTTATTGATCGCACCCGGATTTTTCACCGATGCTGTCGGTCTTTTGTGTTTGTTGCCGTTGACACGCCGTTTTTTCATTATCAGATATTTGATGCCGTATTTGAATGTTAGACGGGTTTCCCGTTTTAGATGCAAAACATCGGGGCGCATCATTGATATAGAAAAAGATTGAAGCGAGGGTTGTCAAAAATTGACATACAAAATACTTATCCTATAGATATTTGTGTTGTTTGCTATGCCGTGGCAGTTTGCCACGACGCAGACATCGCCGTTATCCCTTTGTTCGTTGACCGATATAGACAAGGATAACGATAACTGATCGATATTTGCGACTTGGAGCGATTGAATGCCATTCGCTATCAACCGGACGGCACCGGTTATAGAGCCAACGAGTCGGCAGAGTTACTAAAAGCTATGCGACAGGTCGTGTGAGAAGAGATACGAATACCGGTGGCCTAATCGGAGAGAATAGGGACGGTCATGTTGAAAAAAGTTATTGGAATAAAACCAATAACCCTACTGTAGTAAGTGCCGGTGGCATTTCTAGGACCAGCGTAGAGATGCAAACACCTACGCAACCGGTCTTTTAGTAGAAGGTGGCAGCCTATTTCGCGTCAAAGTAACTTATACAGATGGTCAAGACCATAGCGAAGAGGTGTCTTTGTCAGGGCGTGTTTATACAACTCGTCCGCTGCTTAAGATTCTCACCAAAGTATTTTTAGAAGGCCCTCTCCAATAAATGATACTTATGTCGGTTAGCTACATAAAACTTGCAGTTGCGAAACTGTTTTTCTTATAATAGTATTATGAAGTCATATAGAGTTATAAAATGTTAGAACACTACAACGGATGTTATTATAAGTCTTACATCAAAAAAATGTTGTTGGGGGGAGCAGGTGCACAGTTTCACTCCCACGATAAGCAATTTTACCCGCTTGTTTTGATCTTTTTGAGTTTATGGACTAGCCCGGTTTACTCGCAATGCGAGGTTGTGAACAACAATCGGGGTAAAATTGTAGAATGTGATATTTCGTATTCAATGCATCCAGCTGATCCTTCGGAGTGGGAAGGAGAGGCCAGAGATGCTGTGAACGAAGAGATTAGACAATTTGCGGATTCTTGGTGTCAATCCTCTGTGGCTAATTCAAGGATACGCAGGGTTTCTATTTATACGGATGGACGTCCTGCCGATGTCACTTACCGTAATTCTGCAGGAATATCAAGTGCCTCTCTAGGAGGGTTTACTTATGGAACATCTATCACACAACACATTTATGATAATGTTGGTGGTCTGGTTATGGCCCACGAACTAGGCCATAGTCTATGGTCTCTATACGATGAATATACTTTTGCCTTGGCAGCTTCATGCCAAATAACCGTAACAATGCATGATCAACTGCCTACTCTAATGGGGGTAATAAACGAAGATTTTCGTAGGTTTAGTCATCCCGGAGATTATCCGAAGGAAGGAAATATCATCACTGTGCAATCAGATTGTTACGGGAAATCGGCATGGGAAGTCCTTATACAACCCGCCTACCTTGATCGTATTAGGGCAGCCCAACTGAACGCACGTTTCCCGAGACAAGACTATTTATTCCAAGCAGGTGTCGGTTTGCCGGATTTTGATCGGCTATTCGACTCTTATACCTGTACGCCGCCGACAATCGATTGGGTTTCAAGTGCCGGCACCGTTGTTATGATGATGGATCATTCTGCGAGTATGGGGGATAATCAACGGTTGGCAGTGGTAAAACAAGCTACCAAAGATGTAGTAGAGGTACTCTATGCAGAGGCTCCTCCGATAGAACTGGGAATTATTGGTTTTGACGACATTGCCAGAACCGAGGTGATGCCGAGCCGATTGGATGCTATAGAAAACCTGAGGATGATCCAGTCGGTGATTGATTCATTGGTTGCCGACGGTGGCACCGACTATGAAGCGGCTTTGGCGGAGGCACAGACACTTTTTGCGAATGTAGCGAGCGACGGTCACCACGCCCTGGTCATCATTTCCGACGGCGAGACCGGGCAGTCGGACTACGGGTATTTTAAGGACAACGGCATATCGGTCTACACGGTGGAACTGGACACCGACGGTCGGGTGCTTTTGCAGGATGCCACGCTAAAGACGAGAAACCGATTCAAGATGGAAGTAGACTCACAAAGATTGCCTAGCTTTTTGCCTAGTGTGTTCAGAAACGAGTCGTTAATCCGCAATGCCCAGTTGGCAAAATCGGTATCGTTGCATAACCGCATCATTGAGGATGTGGTGACGACCGATACGGTCATATCGGAGATGACCGAGTCGGCAAGTTTTATTTTGAGGTGGGATGATGATGCTTACTTTGACAGCTTTACGCTACAAGACCCGACCGGTGTGATCATAGATCAAGCATACGCCGACAACTTAGCAACCGACGGGGTGCGTTATTTAGAAAGCGATACACAAGCAATCTATTATATCGGTTCCCCGACACCGGGTATATGGGAAGTGCGCATTACCGGTACCGGCAACTTTGCGTATGAGGCGGCGGTGCGTAGCGATATCGTTGTCGGCATCAATGCCGGTGCGGAAATTATCGTTCAGGAGGTTCCGAGCGAGGTGGTCACCTATCCCGAGCCTATCCCGATTTTGGTCAATGTCGCCGGTGGGTTGCCGATAACCCGTGCCGATGTGAAGGCGGATATTACGATGCCGGATGATTCTACGATGTCTGTTGTATTGACCGACGACGGCAATGCGCCGGATGAGACTGCAGCCGACGGTTTGTATTCGGCGATGTTGGCGGATTATTCTCAAGACGGGATATGCGAGATTAAGGTGACCGTAAGCAACCTTGACGGTCATGCATTGTTGGACGATACGAGTTTGTTATATCATCCGGTGCTGTCACCGGGCGACTCGCCGATTTTCAATGTACCGACGGTGCTGCAACAAGCCCCGATATTTGAGCGGGTTGTTTATGACCAAGTGGATGTGGTGAATACCGAAGAGAAGCTGATGCCACCGCCGTTGTCGGTTCAACCGACGACGATTACGAGCATACCGTATTTGGATAAAAGTTCAATCGAGCGTGCCGGCCAGGTGAATTGGTATGTGTTTAATACGATGCGCGAGGGTGAAAGCTATTATCTACAGACGAGTAATTTAATGGGCTACGATAATACCCGAATGGCGACGGATTTGAGCTTATACGAGCCGGACGGGACGAGTTTAATAGAGCGAAGTGTGCGTTATCGTGGCAGCGATGTATCGAGCATTGAATGGATTGCCCCTAGAGCGGGTGATTATTTGGCATCGGTTGCCCATGCCGAGGGGGGTAGAGGGTATTATGAGTTCACGGTCAGCGGTGAGAACCTTTTGTCGGAGAGTGAGATGAGAGAAGCGGAGAATCGTAGTAGCAACGAGAACCTTTTGTCGGAGAGTGAGATGAGAGAAGCGGAGAATCGTAGTAGCAGTAGCAGTGGTGGTTTTGTGGGTTATCCGTTGTTGCTACTCTTATTGCTTGCGATAGTTTTGTTATACCGCATGCACACGGCTTTCTCAAATCGTCCGACACCATAAACAAGCACGGCAGCCATTAAAAAATTGGCACACAAAATATTTATTCTATTGGCATTTTTTCTTTGTGCTATGCCATGGCAGTTTGCCGCGGCACAGACATCGCCTTTATCTCCTTGTTCGTCGACCGATATAGACAAGGATAACGATGGGTTAATAGATATTTGCGATTTGGAGGGATTGAATGTCATTCGTTATCAACTGGACGGCACCGGTTATAAAGCCAACGAGTTGGCAGAGAAGATCACCGCAGGTTGTCCCGGTAATCGTTGTAGGGGTTATGAGCTGATGAGAGATTTAGATTTTCTAGATGCTAACAGTTATCGCAGTGGAGTAATTCGGAGGGATTGGGTGGTAGGTTCGGGTTGGCTACCGATCGGGAGTGTTGTAGCACCTTTCGGGAGTGGGAATGTGATCCAGGATAGTATGTTCGAAGGTAATGGTTATGCTATCCGAAATTTGATGATCAATAGGCCTAATAGCGATAATGTCGGTCTATTTGCTGTTAATGGTTTGGGGGGGGGAATTAAGGATATTCGGCTACTGGATGTGAATATTCAGGGGAAATCAAGAGTAGGGGCTTTGGTTGCTCGTAACGAGCCCGGAAAAATTAGAAATAGCTATGTTAGCGGCAGTATAAGAGGTGTTTCTCGGATAGGTGCACTGGTTGGTTATAATAGTTTTACATCTCTTGCATCTCCCGTTCTTGAGAACAGTTCTGCCACCGGTGTTGTGATAGGAACAGGCGATAAAGTGGGTGGTTTAGTAGGTAGCACTTATTCCACAATTAAAAATAGTCAAGCATTCAACACCGTATCAGGAGTTGCGGAAGTAGGTGGGTTAGTCGGAACAACTGCCGAAACTAGCCTCAGAACCGGTCAAATCATTAATAGTCGTGCAGTCGGGAATGTTACCGGAGTTAATAGCGTAGGTGGACTAATAGGTAGGGCTGGGACAGCATTCGGTTCTAATCCAGATAGCCCGTGGAGAATTATTAACAGTCATGCCACCGGGACGGTGGAAGGGCAAATCTGGGTAGGTGGATTAGTTGGTAATGCCGATATTATACACATTGAGAATAGTTCTGCTCATGGTGAAGTGATCGCAACAGGCTCGGCACAGTGGGCAGGTGGCCTAGTAGGTCTTATCAATAAAGAAGGCGGAAGGATTGATAAAAGCCATGCAACCGGAAGTGTGACAGGAATAAGGAGAGTGGGCGGTTTTTTGGGTGGGGCTACTGGAGTCCGTTTTGATGACAGCTATGCGACCGGTCGTGTGCAAGGAGGTCAGGGAAGCAGAGATGTTGGTGGTTTTACCGGAATTAGTTCAGGTGGTAGTATTACCAATAGCTATGCAACCGGTATGGTGCAAGTACGCGGAAAAAGCGAAGACATTGGCGGTTTTATCGGGGAAAATGTGGGAACACATATTATGAATAGTTATGCTATCGGTAATGTACGAGGAGGTCAAGGAAGTTCAGGAGTAGGCGGCCTTATCGGGAGTACTGAGAGGGTAAATATTATCAATGGCTATGCGACCGGTCGTGTGCAAGGAGGTCAGGGAAGCAGAGATGTTGGTGGTTTTATCGGAATTAGTTCGGGTGGTATTATTAGAAATAGTCATGCTACCGGCGATGTGGAGGGAGGCGGTAGAGTCGGTGGTTTTGTCGGACAAAGTGAGGGAACACGCATTATGAATAGTTATGCGGCTAGCCATGTGCGAGGAGACGGAACCGTTGGCGGTTTTATCGGAGATAGTTCAGCTGTTATTACCAATAGTTATGCGACCGGTCATGTGGAGGGAGGCGGTAGAGTCGGTGGTTTTGTCGGATTTCATGACAATGGTAGTATTACAAATAGCTATGCTATCGGCAATGTGGCATCGGGGCGCGATGCTGGCGGTTTTGTCGGATTTCATAACAATGGTAGTATTACAAATAGCTATGCTATCGGCAATGTGAAAGCGGAACGCGCTAGCGGTTTTAACGCAGGTGGTTCAGGTTTTATTACAAATAGCTATTGGGATAGGCAGACCAGCGGTAGAACGAGTAGTGTCGGTGGCAGAGGCAAGACGACTTCGGAGTTGCAATTGCCCACGACATCGACCGGGATATATAGTAGCTGGGATGACGATGTATGGGATTTCGGTACATCCGAACAATACCCTGCTCTCAAGTATAGTGATGGCACATTGCAGCCGAACCAGCGTTTCGGTTTGCTCCGAGTAGGTTTGCCGAGTGGCTTGATATTGTCGCCGTCTTTTAAGTCCGAAGTATTAAGTTATCGCGTTATAGGCGAGACCGGCATAAGGCAAATCCGTCTGACCCCAATTGCTGCTAACTTTGATGCCGATATTATTATTGAAAGTAGTGGAGGTTTCAGAGAACGGATGCCGAGTGGTACTACGAGTTCCGAGATTTCATTGAACACCGCCGGTGTTACCACGGCTACCGTTGAAGTGCGAACACCCTATGATGTACCGATCCGATATACACTTGCCTTTAACGATAGAACTTTTAACGAGGGTGAGCGCATTATATTAGAGAGAATAACCGCTCGAGATGTAGATGACAGTGTATTGCGTTATAAATGGACACAAACATCGGGAATGCTTCGTCTACTACCGGTGGAAGGAATTAGTCAAGCGGTTTTGGATGTACCGATACCCGAGCTTTTCCTGAGCGAAACCGAAGATGATCGTGAGATTACGATTAGATTGGAAATCAACGATGGCACGAAGACTGAGACTAAAGACCTAAGATTGACAATCGCTAAGGCGGATAATGGTACCGCAGTACAGTCGGATCCTATTATTACACGATCGGATAGAACATTAACTGCCCCCGAAGTAGACTTGTCAACAGACCCGGACGGTTCCGGCACGATAAATAGTTATTTGTGGCAACGGCGAGCGAATATAAACGCCGATTGGATAGACATAGAAGGTGTTACCGGCAATATGTATCGTGTTCCCGAAGATACGGCCTACGCCGAGTATCGCGTACAGTATGCTTATACCGACGGGCAAGGCTATATACAAGCACTTATATCCGAAGTATTTATTTTTATATCAGATGTTGATATAGACAACAACGGCTTGATAGAAATAAATGATTTGGAAGGTTTGGATGCCATTCGCTATCAACCGGACGGCACCGGTTATAGAGCCAACAAGACGGCGGATAAGATTACCACAGGTTGTCCCGATGCGGGTTGCGAGGGCTACGAACTAACACGGAGTTTAGATTTTGAGCAAGGCACAAGTTATCGCAATGGAATTATCGGCACGGCTTGGACGACGGGTTCGGGTTGGCTACCGATCGGTACTTCGGAAGCACCTTTTGATGCCACATTCAATGCAAGTAGTCATACAATTTCTAATTTGCGAATAGATAGGAGTAATGCTGCCAGAGGTGTTGGTTTATTCGGTATCACGGCAAGTAATGCCGAGATAGCAAATGTCGGCTTATTAGATGTGGATATTTCGGGTAATCAAGGTGTAGGTGGATTAGTCGGGTACAAACAGGGCGGTTCTATCATCGGTAGTTATGTAACAGGACAAGTGAAAGGGAGTGGCACGTACGATGTGGGAGGATTAGTCGGTTGGCATCGTGGTGGGACGATTTCCGATAGTTATTCAAGCAGTACGGTAGTGGGATTTCGTCGCAATGTCGGTGGTTTGGTGGGTGATAACGACGGTGGCACAATCAGCGATAGCTATGCAAAAGGGAGTGTGAACGGTGAGGAAGAAGTCGTCGGTGGTCTGGTTGGCAGGAACAGCAATACGGGGATTATCATGCGTAGCAGAGCGGAAGTCAAGGTGGACGGAGGCGGTAGAGTCGGTGGTTTGGTTGGGGAAAATAGCGGGATTATTACAAATAGTTATACCCGAGAGCGCATCATAGGCATGGCGGATGTGGGGGGGATGGTTGGTTGGAATTTGGGCGATATTACGAATAGCTATGCTCTCGGATTTGTAAAAGGCGATAACGGAGTCGGAGGCTTTGTCGGTAATAATCTTCAGGGTACGATTACGAATAGTTATGCTAGAGGTAATGTGGACGGTGCGAATCGCTATGTCGGGGGCTTTGTCGGATGGAGTGCAAGAGGAGCCATTATAAACAGCTATGCTCAAGGTAATGTGAGAGGCAAAGACGGGGTCGGAGGATTAGTCGGGGTTAATCTAGGTCTAGCTAACAACTCGGGTGTCGGCAGAGTTACTAAAAGCTATGCGACAGGTCGTGTGAGAGGAGATACCAATACCGGCGGACTAATAGGAGAGAATAGGGACGGTCATGTTGAAAAAAGTTATTGGAATAAAACCAATAACCCTACTGTAGTAAGTGCCGGTGGCATTTCTAGGACCAGCGTAGAGATGCAAACACCTACGCAGCCGGGCAATAATGCGACAGAGATTTATTACGATTGGAGTCCTGCCGATTGGGATTTTAGCGCAACCGATCAATACCCGACGCTCAAAAACGCAGTGGGACCCGATCAAAGTCAACCGGCATGTGGCACTGCCGAAGATCCGGATTGCGGCACACCGTTAACCGAGCAACTTCAAATCGTACGCACATCACCTATAGAACCGATATCGGATATCAGATTATTGACGGGATTCGTGAAAGAATTGAATGTCGTATTAAGTGTCGGTATTGGCGACGGTCCGACCCAATTCAAGACCAGTGTTAAGTCTAGCAACCGCAACATTGCAACGGCGAGCATAGCCGAAGGCGGCGGTTTAATTCGTACACTTCGTGTTTTAACCGGTTCGGATATCGGTAGGTCGGAGATTATGGTGTCGGTGAACGACGGTGAAGGTTTAGCCGATTCTGTAAGTAGTACGGAATTTGTGGTGACCACAGAAACGAACGATGCCCCTAAAATTACAATCACATCACTGTCCGAATTAGTACCGGTGGATGACAGGATAGTGATCTCGGTCGAAGTGATGGATGATAATTTTGATGCCGGCGATAGAGTGCTCTTAACATCATCCGTGGTGCCGGAAGTGTTGGTGGAGCCGAGACAAATTGTCGGAATAAGTAGTAATAAGACGGAGCGCATTACGCTGAAGGGTGTTAGAGGGGGTACTGCGATGGTTGGGTTTACTGTAATCGATAGCAAAGGGGCGTCCGATAGTGAAACCGTATCGGTGCGTGTTGATGCGAAGCCGACCGGTAGTGTGCGCATAAGTTTCACTAATAAATGGTTATTGGGTTCGACTTCAACGATAGAGGATGCGGGCGGTATAGCCGAGGTGAATTATCGGTGGTATAGAAACGGCGTTGCTATAGCGAATGCAACCAGCCGAACCTATATGATAGCGGATAATAAAGCGGGACGCGCTACCGGCACAAGCTATCGCTTAGAACTGACGGTTATAGACAGTATAGGGCAATCGGTAGTTATTCAATCCAACTCGCTTAGAGTTGCGAATGAACGGCCGGTTATCGCAAGCACTACTGCAACGGAGATGATCGATGAAGGCGATACGCAAGATATTAGCGTCAGTGCGAGCGATCCGAACTATGACGACTTAATGTATCGCTGGAGCGAGGACTCCGGGGTATTGATTAATGATAATCGCAACCCGGCAACACTCGGTATTCCACCCGACTATATAAAAGATGCCGCATCCTCGCAGACAACAGTTAATTTAGAGGTGAGAGTAAGCGACGGAGATCTCGCTACGACCGGGACGGTATCGGTGGTGGTCAACAAGCAGAACAATGGTTCTGCAACTTTAGGAAATCTCATAGAAATAGGAAGCAGAGAGACGACATTAACGGCGACGGTATTATCCGACGATCCCGACAATGGAGTTAGTGGGGCTGTAGGATATCAATGGCAAGTCTGTGAAGGGAATGAAGGGAGTTGTCCATCGGAGAGTAATTGGATGAATATTAACGACGCCGGCGGAACACAATACATCATATCGGATTCTGGTATTTTGTTGGAAGGTGGCAGTACATTTCCCTTAGTACGGAATGGCAGTCTATTTCGCGCAGCAGGGACTTATACCGATGGTCAAGGTTATCGCGAAGTAGTGTATTCGCAAGGCTATAGTTATTCGGGGCGTGTCAATGCGTCGCCGACGATTAGCGGCCTACCTGCGCAACGGATCAGGCTGTTTGAAGGCACAGAGACCGAGTTTGAGGTGGAACTAAACGATCCCGATGCCGACGATATTTCCGGCGATCTAGTATTCGGTGTTCAATCCGACACAACCGAAGTTGCAAGGGTTGATGTAGAAGGAGCGGGTACGACCCGTACGATTAAGATTACCGCTATCGGTGTCGGTATGGCGACAATCACTGCGACGGTCAACGATGGTAGAGGTGTGTCGAACTCCGAAGTCTCGGAACGGTTTGAGGTGGAGGTTGAAGGGAATGAAG
Organism: uncultured candidatus Poriferisulfidus sp.; assembly: GCA_965215125.1. Taxonomy (GTDB): domain Bacteria; phylum Pseudomonadota; class Gammaproteobacteria; order Poriferisulfidales; family Oxydemutatoraceae; genus SP5GCR1. The sequence continues at coordinate 1,302,726 of OZ244052.1, forward strand.
CCCCGATGCTTGAGATTTTTGCCGCACCCAATCGAACGATAGGGCTGGGCAACACCACGCAAGTAATGGTTTTGGTGTCGGATGCCGATTTTGATGTGGGCGATCGTGTTGTTCTGGAGGCGGTGTCGTCAAGCCGATCTATCGTATCGGTGAGACCGACGAGAACCGACCCTATAGCGACCGATATGAGCGTACCCTTTACACTAAGCGGTATTAAAGCAGGAGTAGCGACTATTGTATTCACTGCAACGGATAGGAGCGTGTCAACCGATAGTGTATCTTTGCTGATATCCGTTGATGCGAAGCCGACCGGTGGTGTGCGCATAGAACCGGATAGCAGTAATCAATGGTTACTGCGTGTGGCTTCAACGGTAGAGGATGCGAACGGCATTGTTGAGGTAAATTATCAATGGTATAGAGAGGGTGTTGCTATAGCGAGTGCTACCAACCAAACCTATATGATACCGGACAATAGAGATGGACGTGCCGCAGGCACAAGCTATAGTTTAGAAATGACGGTTATGGATAGTCTAGGGCAATCGGTAGTTATTCAATCGAACTTCTATAGAGTTGCAAATGAACAACCTGTTATTACCGTTCCTGTAGCAGAGATCAGTGAGGGTGACAGGCAGGATATTAGCGTGACAGCGGGTGATCCGAACTATGACGACTTAGTGTATCGCTGGATTGGGGACTCCGGGGTATTAAGCAATGAGAATAGCAACCCGGCGAGATTAAGCATTCCACCCTACTATATAAGAGATGCCGTATCCACCCAAACAACACTCAATCTAGAGGTGGAAGTAAACGACGGGGAGCTCTTTACGACAAGCACGGTATCGGTCGTGGTGAACAAGAAAAATAATGGTTCTGCGAGATTAGGAGCCTCCCTAGACGAAATAAATGGAGATACGGCAATCATGGCAACCGTATTCTTAAATGATCCTGACGGAGGCACCGGTGGAGCTGTGGCGTATCAATGGCAGGTATGTGAAGGGAACGAATTCTTTTGTCCGTCGGTGAATAATTGGCTGGATATTGATGGAGCTAACGAAGCACAGTACATCATATCGGGTTCTAGTATTTTGGTGGAAGGTGGCAATAGATTTCAGATCGTAAAAGATATCAGTGTATTTCGTCCAGAAGTGACTTATACCGATGGTCAAGGTTATCGCGAAACGATTGACGCGCCGGGGTATACTCATTCACAGCGTGTGAATAATTCGCCGACGATTAGCGGTCTACCTGCGCAACGGATTAGGCTGTTGGAAGGGACAGAGACCAAGTTTGAGGTGAAACTGAACGATCCCGATGCCGACGATATTTCTAGCAATCTAGTATTCGGTGTTCAATCCGACACAACCGAAGTTGCAAGGGTTGATGCAGTAGGAGAGGGTACGACCCGCACGATTAAGATTACCGCTATGAGTGCCGGTATTACGACAGTCACTGCGATGGTGAACGACCGCAGAGGTGTGTCGAACTCCGAAGTCTCGGAACGGTTTGAGGTGGAAGTCGAAGAGAACGAAGCCCCGATGTTTGAGGTTATTGCCGCACCGCAGCCGGCGATAAGGTTGGGTAACACCACACAGGTCGTGGTGTTGGTGTCGGACACTAATTTTGATGTCGGCGATCGTGTCGTTTTGGCGGCGAGGTCATCAAGCCGGTCTATCGTATCGGTGATACCGATGCAAACCGATGCGATAACGACTAATGCGAGTATAACCTTCACACTGACCGGTGTTACAGTAGGAACAGCCACTGTCGTATTCACCGCAATGGATAGCAGAGGATCAACCGGCAATATATCTTTGTTAGTGCGTGTTGGTGCGCATCCGACCAGTAGTGTGCGCATAGAACCGGATAGTAGCAATAAATGGTTACTGCGTGCGACCTCAACGATAGAGGATGCGGACGATATCGTTGGGGTGAATTATCGGTGGTATAGAAATGGCGTTGCTATAACGGATGCTACCAGCCGAACCTATATGATAGCGAATAATAGAGCGGGACGTGCGACCGGCACAAGTTATAGACTAGACCTAATAATCATGGATAATCTAGGACAATCGGTGGTTACTCAATCCAACTCCTATATCGTTGCAAATGAACGACCGGTTATCACAAGCACTACTGCAACGGAGGTGATCGGTGAAGGCGATACGCAAAATATTAGCGTGAGTGCGAGTGATGCAAACTATGACGACTTAATGTATCGCTGGAGCGAGGATTCCGGGGTATTTAGCAATGACAATAGCAACCCGGCAACACTCGACATTCCACCCGACTATATAAAAGATGCTGCATCCACCCGAACGACGCTCAATTTGGAGGTAGAAGTGAGCGACGGGGAGCTCGCTACGACAAGTGCGGTATTGGTAGAAGTGAGGAAGAAAAATAATGGTTCTGCAACGATACGAATCTCCGTAGAAATAGTAAGCGGAGGGACGACATTAACGGCGATGATATTATCCGACGATCCCGACGGAGGCACTAGTGGGACTGTGGTGTATCAATGGCAAGTCTGTGAAGGGAATGAAGGGCGTTGTCCCTCGGAGAGTCATTGGATGAATATCGACGATGCCGGCGGGATACGGTACATGATATCGGGTTCTAGTATTTTGGTGGAAGGTGGCAACAGGTTCTCTGTAGTAGAGGATGGCAGTCTATTTCGCGTCAAAGGGACTTATACCGATGGTCAAGGTTATCGCGAAGCGGTTTATTCGCCGGAGCGTGTTTATACAACTCGTCCGCTGCTTAGGATTCGCACCAAAGTATTTTTAGAAGGCCCTCTTCAATAAATGATACTGACGTTCTCCCCGAATTTAGTACCAATGTTTAAGTTGGTTTTTCCGATAAACTAGAGAAGTTAAAAACATTACAGGAGAACTTAATTGATAGAACGGCTCGACGCAAAGCCGGTACGCATCGTCTGCGACAATGGCACTGAGTTTAGATGCAATGCCATGTTCCACTGGAACCGAGACCAGCAGGTGGAATTGGACTTTATCCAACCCGGCAAACCGACCCAGAATGCCTTTGTAGAAAGTTTCAACGGCAAGTTCCGAGCTGGTTGCCTGAGCCAGTTCTGGTTTCGTTCAATAAAAGAGGCCAGAGAGATTATAGAAGACTGGCGCATAGATTATGATGAAGTCCGTGCGCACCGCGCATTGAGGTATCAACCTCCGAGTGTATTTGCGGAGGCAATAGCATGAAAACTGACATTGCAGGTGGCCCTAAAAATGGGGTAACGTCAGGCTATGATAATACCCGAATGGTGACGGAGTTGAGCTTATATGAGCCCGACGCGACGAGTTTAATAGAACGGAGTGAGCGTTATCGTGGCAGCGATGTATCGAGCATTGAATGGATTGCCCCTAGAGCGGGTGATTATTTGGCATTGGTTGCCCATGTCGAAGGGGGGAGAGGATATTATGAGTTCACGGTCAGCGACGAGAACCTTTTGTCGGAGCGTGAGATGAAAGAAGCGTAGTAGCAGTGGTGGTTTTGTGGGCTACTCGCTGTTGCTACTCTTATCGCTTGCGATAGTTGTGTTATACCGCATGCGCAGGGCTGTCTCACATTGCCCGAAACCATAGACAAGCACGCCAATTTAATTTTTTTAACTTTTTTTATTGAATTTTTAGAGATTACCCTTATATCTATGCCTAATTAGGTATAAAATGCGATACCTTAATTAAAATCATTGAAATAAACATTATAAATAGGAGTCTACGAAGAATGAATATTCGACCTTTACACGACCGTGTCGTAGTAAAACGCACGGAAGAAGAGAAATTAAGCCCTGGTGGCATTGTCATTCCCGACAGTGCTACTGAAAAGCCTATGAGAGGAGAAGTCGTAGCAGTCGGAGAGGGCAAACTGCTGGATGACGGCACGGTTCGTGCTTTAACCCTCAAAAAGGGCGATAAGATTTTGTTCGGTAAGTATTCAGGTACCGAAATCAAGCTGGACGGAGAAGATATAGTCGTTATGCGTGAAGATGACGTGTTGGCTATTCTTGAGTCTTAAACCGACATTAGAGTAAAAGAGAGGATAAAAATATGAGTGCTAAAGAGATTCGTTTTGCAGATCCGTGCCGTCAGGCAATGGTGGAAGGCGTTAACATCCTAGCCGATGCAGTCAAGGTGACCTTGGGACCCAAAGGCAAAAACGTAGTTCTAGAAAAATCGTTCGGTGCGCCGACGGTCACCAAAGACGGTGTTTCGGTTGCCAAAGAAATTGAACTGGAAGATAAGTTCCAAAACATGGGAGCGCAAATGCTCAAAGAAGTCGCTTCGCAGACTTCGGATGTGGCGGGCGACGGCACAACGACCGCTACGGTGTTGGCTCAAGCCATTATCCGAGAGGGCATGAAAGCGGTTGCCGCAGGCATGAACCCTATGGATTTGAAGCGCGGCATAGAGAAAGCGATGAATGCTGCGGTGGAAGTATTGAAAACACTGTCCAAGCCGTGCGCCGACCGAACGGCAATTTCCCAAGTCGGGAGCATATCCGCCAATTCCGATACTGCAATCGGAGAGATTATTGCCGATGCGATGGATAAAGTCGGTAAAGAAGGCGTGATTACGGTTGAGGAAGGCAATGTGCTCGAGAACGAGCTCGAAGTCGTCGAAGGCATGCAGTTTGACAGAGGTTACTTGTCTCCTTATTTCATTAACAATCAAGATAATATGAGTTCCGAGTTGGAAGATCCTTATATCTTGTTGCACGACAAAAAGGTATCCAACATTAGGGATTTACTCCCGTTGTTGGAAGGTGTCGCCAAAGCAGGTAGACCGTTGGTTGTCATTGCCGAGGATGTAGAAGGCGAAGCCTTGGCAACCTTAGTAGTCAATACGATACGCGGTATCGTCAAGGTCGTTGCCGTTAAAGCCCCCGGCTTCGGTGATCGCCGCAAAGCGATGTTGGAAGATATCGCAGTGCTAACCGGCGGTACGGTAATCTCCGAAGAAGTCGGCTTGTCGCTAGAAAAGTGCACACTCAACGAGCTGGGTCAATCAAAGCGTGTTACGGTCTCTAAAGAGAACACCACCATCGTAGATGGTGCCGGCGACAAGAGCCAGATACAAGGTCGCATAGAGCAAATTCGTGCGCAAATAGAGGAGTCCACATCCGACTACGACAAAGAGAAGCTACAAGAGCGCATGGCAAAGCTCGCCGGCGGTGTCGCGGTGATTAAGGTCGGCGCAGGTAGCGAAGTTGAAATGAAAGAAAAGAAAGCACGTGTTGAGGATGCATTGCATGCAACCCGCGCTGCCGTTGAAGAAGGTGTAGTTCCCGGCGGCGGCACTGCGCTGATAAGAGCCGTTGAAGGCATCACTTCGTTAAAAGCCGAAAACCCTGACCAGAATATGGGTATCTCGCTGTTGCGCAGAGCAATGGAAGACCCTTTCCGCCAGATCGTTTCTAACGCCGGCGGCGAAGACTCGGTGGTGTTGAGCCAAGTCAGAGGCAAAGAAGAGGCGCACGGCTACGATGCGGCAACCGGTGAGTTCGGCAACATGATGGAGATGGGTATCATAGACCCGACCAAAGTGACGCGCACCGCATTGCAACACGCATGCTCGGTTGCCTCGCTGATGATTACCACCGATGCGATGATTGCCGAATTACCTAAAGAGGAAAAAGCACCGATGATGCCCCCGGGTGGCGGCATGGACGGCATGATGTAACTCGTAGCAACATCTGTTGAAACAAAAAAGCCCTGCTCCGCAGGGCTTTTTTATTATATCGTTGACATGTATCAGATGGTGTTAGATTGCAGTTGTGCAAACGCAACATGACGAGACTACCGCCTACCCCTGCAACTTTTCTGCAGGAGGAGAATAATCCACCCCACAAGCTCAATCGGCGGTTTAATCACATTATGGGTAAAACGCCTGTTTTGGCTAGACGGTAACCGCCTTGATTGTTAGCTTGTCCTTGTTGGGATAAAAAGTTGCGCACCAGTGTATGCCCGCTTTCAACATCAATGTTGTATCGATATTCCCCCGCCTTGTTCAAGCCTGCCACACCTTGTGCGTTAAAGAGTTCTCCGCTTCCTGTTATTTGTGCATTTAACTCTTCGTTTTCATCGGAGCTTAAATCGAAACGGAAATTACCCAGATTGAAGATGCCGAGAATCAAGTCTTGTAATACGATTTCACCTTGTATGCGGCTAGGAAACGGTGCGTCTAGCGGTATGAAGATATTAGCGAGCGACAGCTGTAGATTCCCGCTGATCTCCATCGTATTGTTTGCTATAGGCACCGGTAGACGTTTGACTTCGCTGGTGAGCGACACATCGTATAGTTCGGTTGCAACGGGTGAAATCACGGTCTTTAAGGCAGCCTGCACGAGTTCGGTGTCGGCTTCTACGCACATGGTTGATAGTCCGATATCGAAGCTGGGGCACCATCGCCAAGAAACCGCGAGCGTCTTTAATTTGGAATTTATCTCGGGTGAGAACGGTAAATCTTGTAAAAGCAACAGTATGTTGCCGTCGGGTACGGTACCTTGCACATGATTGATTTGTATCGGTAGCGGTACGGCAGGCACATTGTCGACGATAAAACGCAGCGGTATCGTTGCCGCAAAAGACAATATTATAAGCACCAGCAACACGAAGAACGATAGTATTTTAAGGATTAACCACATGACAATTTATACGACTAGTTATCGGATTGTTTTAACTCGAAGTAAGCAACCGCCGACACCTTGCCATCCCCTTTATGATTCAGATCAAAGGTATGCAATAGGTGGCCGTTTTGCATGCTCTCTTCGAGCCATTTCAACACCTCGCGTCCGCCGGCATCGTCTAGCTTTATTTCTATAAGTTTACCGCCCTCCTCTTCGTCTATGAGTGCGACATCGGCTTTAAGTTTGTGTTTCTGAAGGCTTTGATCTATCTTCGTGCGTAGTCCGCCGATTCCTCCCATTGCTAAATCGGCACCGCGGGCGGTGTTTTTAAGTCCGGCAATGGTTGCTATTTGGCTGCGTAGCCAGCGATAGTCTTTATCGGCTTCCCGGTATTGTATCTGAGCCTGTGCATATTGGTTTTGCAGCGGTTGATAGACCATCGTATAAAATATTGCAGAAACCACAAAAATAAATAGGGCAATCAGCATAACCTTCTCTCGAGGTTCTCTTTCGTTCCATAATCCGTTAGGTAATAACGACATAGCTTGATATCCGTATGAATTCGGCGCGACTAAGATCTCGCCTCGCTTAACTTAAACTGCATAAGACTGCGTCCCTCGTCGGTATCGGGAAGTTTCTTAGATTCCACATCAAAATCCACTAAACTTTCAATCTTATTCTTAAAATCGTTGCTCTCTTCGGTAAAACTCACATCCAGTTTGAGGCTGTCACTGTTTAATTCAAGTTTTTCTACACGGCAAAGCAAACAATTGGATAGTAGTTTATCAACTCGCACCAACATAGACCAAGCATTCTCCTGTCGTTGCTCGCTATAAGACCTCAAGTATTCTATGTAGCGTGCTACCTGAGCTCGCACATCCGATACCTCGCCGCCCGGTATTTTTAATTGTTCAACCAACTGCTCGGATTGAAGTCGGGCATTCTCGGTATATAAATCGTAGCGTTGTGTATCAAAAAACATTATGGTTAGGTGTGCGCCAAAGGCGATAAATGCCAATCCTATCGCTGTTCGCCAAGGTTTGATGTATGTCGTAGCGGCATTGCTTGTGGCGTATTCGCCTTGTAGTAGGTTGATCGCATCGGGAGGTGCACCGCCGCCCATCATTTCATCGAGCGGTGCGGGTAAAGCATGAGCATCCTGTTGCCATGCATCGGGTAAGGCTTGTGCGTTATCGCTATAGATATTAAGGTGGCTGGCATGTACATGCACGGAAACCAAGGACGCGATCCAGTCTATGCTACCGGCACCACCCGAATGAAAGCTATCTCTCATCAAGCAACGTTCACCTTCGTGCCAAACCGTCAGTTGTTCATCGGTGTACGGCAAAGCGTATAGTTCGGGAATCATTTTACGAGGCTGTACTTGTTGTTCTCGGGCCAATGCTAAGTAGTCGTCTAACTGTTGTTTGGAGACGGCGATAACCGAAACTTGTTCGTCTGCATTTTGGTCAAACGCAAAATGTGTTTTTTCTACCGAAGTGATAAGCGAGTCTTCTAATGCAAAAGGTATAGTTTGACGCCATGATTTTTTGCTTTTTGCCGGCATGGTGGGTTGGAAAAAAGCGAATTCGTCTATCGGCAACCAAAGTATATCTTTACTTTTGCCGCTTTTTCCCGCTATTTCTACAAGTTCCGAATCCGGTGTTATTTTCCACATTGCTCTGGTGAAGTTTCTTTGCTCAAATTTCCTAAAATACAGCCTTAAATATATAAATAACTATGCGATCTAACTCTCATAACAACTATCATTTAAGGACATTGCACTCGCCATAATCTCGTAAGGATTGTACCCTATATAATGCCGTTCAAGTACATAAACCTTATAAGGCGCGTTCAACGCCTCACGGTAAAATAAACTGTGCATTTGCGTCGTAGTCTGACTTTCGCCTCGTCCTATGCCTAATTCTATATAAGCGGCAAAAAATCGGCTCTGCACATCTAGATATTCTTTATACCATTGGCGTTTTTTATTATCTTCTATATAAGGCTTTAAGAGGTTGTTTATGGCTTTTCTATTTCTCAACGGTTCTTTGCGTATATCTCTATAAAGTTCCTCTGCATTGGAACTGCCTATATATGGTAGTGTTGCAAGCACGGCAATTGATGCATTATTGATATTAATCCGTTTACCGTTGGGGGCATCGGTAGGTAGCGCAACGAGATAAGCTAGTATATCATCCATTCCCAATTCAAAATCACCGTCGTCGGGATGTCCGCTGCTTTGCATCGGGAATTCTCTGAACACTTTAATAAGATAGAGCTCTTGTATAGAAGCGATAGGTCCGTTGGCTGCGCGATAAGAGGGTTTTTCAAAACTATAGTCGGAACTTTCGGCACCTTTAGGTCTGTAGTCATCGTTATAGTCCAACCAGTCGCGTAAGTTGTCCAAAAACTCCCCCACATCACTCTGGTCCAAGTCTATATCCTCTCTGGAATACAATTCTCTGAAACGCTGTGTATACCAGTCTGCCCGAGCCGGTGGGTTTTCCTCGGTATCAAAGTAACTGTTATCAACTTTGTTGACACCTTCTATACGAGTTACCTGTCCGCCGAGTAGCATATTATTAACATTGAGCATAGCCTGCAGGTCATAAATACAAAGTTTGGTTTTTTGCAACCCTAAGTTCTCAAATTTCGCAATCATGGGAGTTATTTTTTCCGCCAGCTGGTCGGTATCCGACCAACTTTGATTTTTATGTTCCTCTTCCTCTTCTTCGTCTTCTTCGTCATAGTAATCATCGTCGTTTTCGTCGTCTTTCTCATCCTCTTCGTCGTCATCACTATTGTCATTTTCCTCATCCGTTATGTCTTCTACATCGTCGTAGTAATCGTCGTCGTCATCCGGCGACCAGTCGGGATTTACTAAAGTGGCATAATAATCGTAACCTTGTTCACCCTGTTCCGAGCGATCTTCCTCCAAGATATCCGCAGCCACTTTCTCCAGCGACAAGGCAAGTAAAACAGCTTGTTCTTTCTCTAAAACACGAGTCATGCGAGCGGTATCCAAATTTTGACCGTAGAGCAACCACGAGGCGGTTGCGGAAACCGAAGCCACTACAATCATCACGGTAATCAATGCGATACCCGAGTTTTTTTTATTACGGTCGGCAAGGATCATATCTTGATACCGGTTATTGTTCATCTGTCAACCGCCACGGATATTCCCCGAGCCCCGGAAAACGTCGAGTAAACGCCCGTTCGTTGTCGTTTTGGTCTCTTAGCACAAGTTCTACTTCTATACCGGTGCCTTCGTCTCCTTCGTTGGTAGGTAACGATTCAAGGTAGGCGCGGCTATTTTGATCTTGTTCTCGTACCAAACTCCAATAGGGGCGCACATCGAAGGAAACAACGTCTTCCAACAAAATACTAACAATCGGTTGACTATCTTGTGCCCTATCTAGGACCGGCCACGACAAACGATAGAGCTTATCTTGTTGCTGACAATAAGCGACTCGGTGAAGTCCCGAGCGTATCAATCCTCCCGGTTCCAATCCGGCGCGGCTAAACGAAACCTCGCAAAAGTAACTATTGTCGCTGGTGTACTCGTTGCTGTCTTCTTGAAATGCCGGAAGACGTTCCTCGCCCAATGCCGGTAATATCGGGCGGCGCGTGATATTCAAAAAGTCGTCTAAAAGCAATGTCATAACCAATTGAATGTCGTTCAGCTGGGCGGAGCGTTCCTCCGCCTTTTGTTGCACCATCATCGAAGTTTGCAAACCCTGAAAAGTCATCGCCGAGATGACCGCAAATATCGCCATAGCAATCAGTACTTCTATCAGAGTGAAGCCGACTGATTTAAGCATTTTTTAGCAAGCGATGATACTCAAAGTCGCCGCTGGACGTACCTTGTCGGGATCGGCATTAGGCACATAGACTTCTACCGAGAACAGCGGTGGTATTTCAATCTCGTCGTCGCCGATTATAGAACTGTCGCTATCACCTACAATGCTGATGACTTCAACGCTTTGTAGCCAATTCCATTGTGCTCCTGCCTGTTCTTCGTAGCCTTCGGATGAACCGACATTTTCGCATTGATCGCCGATATTCTGATTATTGTGTATGTTAATCAGTGTATTCCAAGCGACCAAATGTGCCATATAACGCTCGCGCAAGTGCGATTGGGCGGCGGAGTAATTGGAAAGCGCATCCAGCGATGCGCCCAGTGCAATTGCCAATACCACCACCGCAATCAATACCTCAATCAGAGTGAAACCGAATTGGCGATGTTGCATCTTTCTGTTGTACGAGTAGTTTGTAGAGCGCATAAGATGTGACTCATCGATAATCTTTTGCTTCGCCGAAACGTACGCGTCCGGTTGCCGTCCAACTTAAACTGAGATGTTTTTTTTCATCGAAGACTACGCGCATCGTTCCACTAGGTTCCCAAAGGCCGGTGGGATGAAATTGCACAAGCGGTCGCCATTGTGGTTTGTTTCGTTCATCGTCTTCATCTTCATATAGACTTAAATCGTCATCGTCCGGTTGTTCTTGTGCTCTGAGGTTCACATATTCGCTAACCGAACTAAACTCGCTACCTTCGGCATCTTGAAATAAGAGTTTCCAACCTGTTTGTAATGAAACTTTTATGTTATTGCAACCATTCGGAAAGCACGATTTGCTACATTCCCAATCTCGCCGTTCTTCGTTTCTGCACAAAGGCTGTAAATAATGCGATTTCTCGTCCCATGCCACCGCATAACGACGACCACTGAGTATCGCTTCGTCGGCCATAGCGTTCATCATGCTTACCGTATTGCGCATTGCTTCTTGAACCCGTCCGCGATCACCCACCGATACAGACAAAATGCCCGCCCCGACGATAATAGAAACGATGAGTACTACGGTGAGCAGTTCTATTAACGTAAAACCTAATACGCTTGTGTGATGATGAGAGTGGTAGCTACTTCGTTTATTGGTCGAGATTCCAGTTGCCAATATCTTTGTCAAAGTCATTGCCGCCTTCCCTGCCGTCTTTACCGTAACTGTAGATATCAAATTTGCCGGGATTACGGCCGCCGGGATTGCGATATTGATAGTCGTTATTCCATGGATCTTTCGGCACCTTATCTAAATAGCCCCCGGACGCGAGTTCGGATAAATCGGACGGATAATCAAAATTATCCAAACGGTATAGATTAATCGCATTGACCAGAGTGCGTACATCTTGTTTGGCGCGTACCTGTCGTGCATGCTCCGGCCGTTCCATAATAGACGGTACAACCAACGCCGCCAACACGCCGAGTATAACCACCACTACCATAATCTCTATTAAGGTGAAACCTGCTTGCTTTTTTCTACGCAATCTATATCTATTCATTTTTCCTCATATTAATTGATTCATTTGTATTATAGGCACTAATACCGCCATCACGATGAGTAGCACCACGCCACCCATCATTATAACCAACAACGGTTCGAATAGCTTTAGTCCGGTATCAATTACCGTCTTGAGTCGTTGGTCGTAGTAATCGGCTACTTTTAGGAGCATTTTGTCTAAAGCACCGCTTGATTCGCCACTACTTACCATGTGAATTAAAAAAGGTGGGAAACGATCGGCTTTGAGTAGTGCTTGGTGCAGGCTGTCGCCTTCTCGGACGCGATTTGCGACCTCGTCTAAATCGCTTTTGAGTGCTAGATTATCAACCCGTTCCGAGGCGATTTTCAAAGAGTCCAATGCCGGCACACCGCTACCCAGTAGCATCCCCAAACTGCGTGCCCATCCCGACACATTACCGACGACGAACCAATAACCCAAGCGCGGAACTTTGAGTAAAAAACCGTGCCATTTCTTCTTTTTTTCGGCATCGCGTAGCATCAGCAAAAAAATAACCAAGCTGCCGGTCAACAACACAAAAAGATAGAACCCGTAATTTTTCAACCAATCGCTGATTGCCAATAACGCGATCGTCAGCCCGGGTAATTCCTGATCCATTTGACCGAAAACTCGCGTGACCTGCGGGACCACATAAATAAGCAACAGGATAATCACGGTGATGGCAACGGTCATCATAAGCAACGGATAGATCAAAGCGGTCATCATGGACTGCTTTGCTTTGCCGCTGTGTTCTACATCGTCCGCCAATCGCTCTAGCACCTGTTCCAAGTGTCCGGTTTCCTCTCCCGCCGAGATCGTTGCAATATAGTCGGACGGGAAAATCGCCGGTGCTTTCTCTAAGGCATGCGCTAGCGATTGCCCCTCTGCGACTTGGCTTCTAATCGCGCTGACCAGTCGCTTAATCGTCACATTCTCGGCTTGTTCCGCCATCAACCTCAAACTTTGTTCAAGCGGCATGCCCGAACCGACTAAGGTTGCTAGTTGCCGCGTCAATAACATTAGATTATTGCCTTTGAACTTACTTTTGAATTGAAATAAGGAACGGCCTACACTCACCGGCGCGACTTCTATGGGCATCAAACCCCTTTCACGCAACAGTTGACGAAGGTGTCGCTCCGAATCGGCTTCTAGTACATCCTTACGGATTTTTCCCGACTTGTCGTACGCTTTGTAGTTATACGCTTGCATAATCGTAGTATATACTATCTGCCGTTGCAAGCGATGATTTATTACCTTTCCTGTGCAGAGCACAGCCTGACGGGGTGGTCAACAAAAGCTACATCATCCGATTCTGATTTCTATCGTGTTATACTCGTGCCTCACGATTATCTATATCAATAAGGAGAAAAATTATGGCAATGAAGTATCTTTCGGGTGCGCAAAATAAAGACATTAAATCATTGGGAATAGAAGGCATAAACGCTTTCTTGGAAGATGTTGTTTCCTCCAACAATGAGGAAGCACCGATTAGCGCAGGATTTTTTAGAATGGAAGCCGGTAACCCACTGGAATACACCTATAGCTACGATGAATGTAAAATTATGCTTGAGGGTGAAATGACGATTACCGAAGTAGGAGGAGAGACGGTCTCCCTGAAGCCCGGCGATGTCGTTTATTTTGATGCCGGCACGAAGGTAGTTTTCTCGTCCGAGACCTCCGGCACTGCATTTTATGTGGGGCAGAGGAAGCAAGGTGTGCTATAGATTTATGGCTATCAGCCGAGTCTAGCCGCCCATTTAACGAACAAAAACACCGACTTATGTTCTTTGCTTTCTATTAACGCACAGGATGTTCGTTATTTTTTGCTAACGAACAAAAAAGACCATTTATGTTCTTTATATTAATGGAAAACAACAAATAGGCATTATAATCCTCTAAAATATGTTTATTAACGAACGAATTATTGTATAAATATTCTTTATGATGGGAAAAGCCGACAGAATAGGGCAAATGATTAAAGGTTCTGCCGTAGCAGGTGAAACCTATCAGGCTTATATACCTAATCCGTTGCCACCCAATCCACCCCTAAATTTAGACAATTTCCACAAAGTGATTGAGCAGGCTAGCAACACCTTGGGTAGGTTGGACGGTATGAGTGCACTTTTACCCGATATATCACTTTTTTTGAAGATGTGCGCGCGCAAAGAAGCAGTTTTATCATCACAGATTGAAGGAACGCAGTCTTCGCTTTCCGACCTATTATCATCGGAAAGTTTGAAATTACAAGAAACCTCTGCTGATGATGTGGAAGAGGTGAAGTGTTACATAGCGGCGATGAATTACGGTTTAAGCAGACTGAAAGAAATACCTTTATCGTTGCGCTTAATCCGAGAGATACACGCAAGGCTCATGCATAATTCTAGAGGTAGGAATAAACAACCCGGAGAGTTTCGAAAGTCGCAAAACTGGATTGGAGGAAGTAGCCCGAGTAAAGCAACTTATGTTCCACCACCGCCCGAACGGCTGATGGAATGTTTAGATTGCTTTGAGAAATTTTTGCACGACGAGAACATACAATTGCCTGTATTAGTTAAAGTCGCTCTGGTGCATGTCCAGTTTGAAAGCATCCATCCATTTTTAGACGGCAATGGGCGGCTAGGACGATTACTTATTACTTTCATGCTATGTGTGGAAGGCATGATCAAGGAACCGCTACTCTACCTAAGCCTATATTTTAAGACTTATCGCCAAGCGTATTACAATCATTTGCATGCTGTGCACGAAACCGGTGATTGGGAGGGGTGGATCAGATTTTTTCTAGAAGGTGTTATTGATATAGCCAATCAGACAATGGAAGCGGCACAAAGTATCAGAAAGTTATTTAGTGATCACCGTAGGCTTATTGAGAGTTTGGAACAATCGGCGGCATCGGTTTCAACTATTAGTACGATATATGCCGATCTGCAACGACACCCTATATCTAACACTGCGTCAATACGTAAAAATACAAGATTGTCACAACCTACTGTGACGCGTAGTCTCTCTGCATTAGAAAGACTCGGTATTATTAAGGAAATCACCGGCAAATCGCGCCACAAAGTATTTGTTTACAGTGTCTATTTAGACATACTGAACAAAGGCACAGAATTATGACATCAAAGTTATTGCTGTTACCAAGTATCTTGCGCAATAGCTAAGTTCGGGGCAGTTCTAGAAATAATAAACCAACAGCAACACCGAAAGCACGATGCCCATGACGATTATCAGTGTGGTGGTGGATACATCTCGTCCGTATACGGTGGCAACATTAAGAATAAGGTCAGTTGCTATCAAAAAGAGATTTTCTTAGTTCTTTATTGTATCGTTCCATTCTACTTAAAAGAGAAGGACAAAAATCTGCATTAACGCCTCGTTTTGCCATAACCGGTGCGCCGCCGGGGTTATGCCTATCTCTAAAATAAACTTTTGGATCATTATGGGTAAAGATCATTTGATCTTTTTTTATTTCCTTATGTTTATCTTTACGCAGATAAATTAAATTTCGAGAATCGTCTATTAACTTATATTCTTGTTGATTTCTGGCATAAAGTAATGGAACAATGTGGTGCAGTTCATAATTTTCCTGTTTTTTTATTTTATGTTTCTTAAAATATCTACTTTTTGGTTCTTCGTTTCTTCTCATTGCAAATATACCGGATGCCTTTCCTGTGTTTAGGGAAAACCATTTATCATGAACTTGGAAATATATTGTCGTCTTAAATAAAGACATGAGTTGTTGGGTTTCGTTTCTCCAGTTGTGGTAATCTCTTTTGTCGGTTTTATTTCCTGAAAATCTTTTAGGGTTGCAATATTCTTTTATTAATCTTCGGGCATTATCTCGTTGATTTCGAGTAAGTGAACGCCAAGCATGCAACATTTCGATTTTCTCGATACCATTTAGTTCATGATCACTAAATATCAAAGTATATTCGTCAAAATAAAATTTATCTTTTCTATACTCGCTTAGCTCTATTGCCGAAACTAAATCAACTAAGGTATTTTTTAGTAATTTTTCTAGTCCATCGGTAAATATTTTATATTTTTCAAATAGTCTCTTTTCCTTTATAAGCCTAATTCCTTCTGCCGAGAGTCGTGCAGTTGAGATTTTTTCCGATTACAAAATGGATCTAGCTCATCACCTTTTTGGCCAAATCTTTCGAGAAAACCGGCTCTAGAGAAGTCTACAAAAAGATTTTTCTTTAGTGGATTCGGTCCATTTAAGATTTTACTTGATTTCAAACGTTCATATATCTCATTAAACGAGACTGTAATTTAAATTGTGTAAGTTCTAATTAAGATAAACTAGGTGGCAACACCAAACTAATAAAGGAGAACTTATGAAAGATATAAAAAGCATCGGGAAAGAATTATCCCGTCATGTAAAGACCCAACAAGAGATGACCGATATCATCGGTCAGTTGATTAAGTCAATGATGGAAGGCATACTCAATGCGGAGCTGGACGACCATCTCGGCTATGAGAAAAACGACAAAGCATCCAAGCGTAGAAAGAATACCCGCAACGGGCATAGTGCCAAGACCTTAAAGACCAATTATGGGGATATAACGATACAGACACCGCGAGATCGGGAGGCGTCGTTTGAACCGATGATTGTGCCGAAAGGGAAAACCCGTTTAGACGGATTTGAGGATACGATATTGGCACTCTATGCGCAAGGGATGACGGTGCGACAGATACAAGAGTCGATTAAAGAGTTGTATCATGGTGCGGAGATTTCTACTGCGGTTATCTCGAATGTCACCGATGCGGTGATAGACGAGGTGCGGACTTGGCAGAGCCGAGTGTTAGAGTGCCTCTATGTGGTGATGTATCTGGATTGCATCGTCGTCAAAGTGCGAGAGCAAGGCCGTATCATTAACAAGTCGATCTATGTTGCACTGGGCATAAAGCGCAGTGGACGCAAGGAATTACTCGGGTTGTGGATTGCCGAGACCGAAAGTGCTAAGTTCTGGTTAGCGATATTAACCGAGCTACAAAATCGGGGTGTGAAAGATATCTTGATCTGTTGCATAGATGGTCTGAAGGGTTTCGCAGAGGCGATTGCCAGCGTCTATCCGCAGGCAAAAATACAACTGTGTCTAGTCCACATGATGAGAAACTCGCTACGCTATGTTGCGACTAAAGATAAGAAAGCAGTCTCGGCAGCGTTAAAGAAGATATACAATAGTCCTACGGCGCAGGCTGCCGAGCAGGCGTTAGATGAGTTTGCCGATTGCTGGTCGGCAAAATATCCGAGTGTTGAGCGGTCGTGGCGCAATAACTGGGACAACCTGATTACGTTATTTGATTACCCGCCGGAGATTAGAAAAATTATCTATACAACGAATGCGATAGAAAGTCTCAATAGCGTGATTAGAAAATCCATCCGCAACCGGAAGATATTCCCGAGCGACCAATCGGCATTGAAAGTAGTTTATTTGGCAATCAAAAAAGCCTCTGCTCGCTGGACGCTGCCGATACGAAATTGGATACCGGCGATGAACCGATTAGCTATTGAATACGAAGGTAGATTTGATATTGAGGAAAACGAAGTTACACAAAATAGTTAACAGGCTCCATTAAACTTGGGATGCTCTTTTCGCATCTCTTTTAATTTTTTCTCTTCTTTATTGCCAATATCTCCACTAGGAACACTAAAACTATTTTCCCCGACAACTTTGTATATTGTTTTTAGGATATTATCTAATTTATCAATATCGTATCTATTGTGTTGTGATAAATGTATGCCTCTGTAATCCTTTCTCTGAACACGACGGACGATATATTTTAGAAACTTATTACCTTTTTCTATGTCTAGAATGTTTTGCAGTAATTTATCCATACAATTCTATTACCTCTTCTTTTACGGAACCGTCCGAGAACAATATTATCTGTTGTACCTTTAATGGTCTGACATCGGTATTTTTTTCTGTTGCAGGAATCTCTCCTTTTGTTGCGGATAGTCTTCTATTGGCTAGTTCAACGAATTCTTTGCAATTATCGGCACACAAGAAATTCCTGTTTAATTTCTTTGCTGCAACTGCTGTCGTGCCGCTACCGACAAAGCAATCAAAAATTAGATCACCCTCTTTACTACTCGCTTTAATTATTCTTTCAATCATTTCTAACGGTTTCGGTGTTGCGTGTTCCATAGGTACGGTTTTGCCGTTAATTTTATTCTTATGGCGCTCGCTTGTTATATGCCAAACATCGCCGCATAATTTACCTTTTTCATTAGGAAACCAACGCTCGCCGTTTTTTTTAAGAATACCCTTTTTTTGTGCGTGCGCTATTCGTTCGGTTGAATCATACTCAATTCTCACATCGTCCGCGTTAAAGGTCTTCGGGTTGTCTTTAGAAAAAAATAGGATTGTTTCTTGATTGGGTATGAATTTTTTTTTGGTATAACAAAAGCCGTCCCGTTTATCCCAGGTGAGCCAATTTTGGAAAATCATTCCCTTCTCTACAAGATGATTTAATATGAAAGCGGAGTGATACGGCGTGTTAAAAATATAAATACTTGCTCCACTACTTAATTTCGGAATGAGTGCATCTATCCACTTAAAAGTGAAATTGAAAAATGCCTTTTCGTTATGAAAAGTGTCCCAATCACCCTTGTTGAGAAAATACGGTGGATCAATAATAGCTAGATCTATGGTGCTATCGTCTATATCTGATATAAAATCAAAACAGCCTTTTAGTATTATTTTATTTAAGTTCACCATGTTTTTCCGCTTGCTTTAATTTTGCGTTTATAATTTTTGAGTAGGTTTTTACCGTTTCATGTTTCTTGCATCACCGAAGAAAATTTTATTTTCGAAAGTATCTAATGTGTTTCTTTTAGAGGCTGGCATAAAGCGATTATAGCACCTGCCGGACACCCCAATTTACATGATTTTGCAGATTTAGGTATATAGCTCCCAATAATAAACCAACAGCAACACCGAAAGCACGATGCCCATGACGATTATCAGTGTGGTGGTGGATACATCTCGTCCGTATGCATGGAGGTATTTCCCGCCTCTCTCCAGCGTGTATAGTCCTTGCTCGTGGATACGGCAATATAGTTTTTCTATACGCAAATACGGTGGTTTGAGATAATGCCATAGGCATGTCGGCAGACGACGATACAGCCAATCAAGGTCTAGGGTGATGGTTTGTGTTCGTTTGAGCAACGGCAACATTAAGAAGAAGCCGATTACGGCGAACAGTAATAGCTGGGATTGCGACACGACACGGACAAAGGTATACGGCTGATAGTCGACAGGGTAAGGGAGTAGTTGGTAGAACAGGTGAGGAAATATACCCACACCGATACACAGCACCGAGAAAAAAACCATTGCCGCTTTCATGTTGGTCGGCACTGCAATAACCGAATGAGGTTGTGGCTTGTTTTGAAAAAAAACGAACCATGGAAACATAATGCCGGCGTGCATAATCCCGGCCGAGGCAATCAGCAAGGCACTCCAAACCCAAGTCATTCCCGCTTCGAGCGCAGCGTCGCCGACCAGTGATTTTATAACGAAACCCGAAGTCAAAGGTACTGCCGAAATAGAGACCGCACCGATTAGCCCGCAGATCATCGTCAAACGCATGACCCGATGCAGTCCGCCGAGATTGGAGCATTTTCTTTGTCCGGTTGCGTATAACACGCTACCTGCCGACATAAACAATAAAGCCTTATAGAGGATATGCACCGAGGCATGGGCAGCTGCGCCGTTGATTGCCATCTCGCTACCGATACCGGCACCTGCGACCATAAAGCCGACCTGATTGACGATACTATATGCAAGGATCCTGCGCATATCGTTTTCCAATAGTGCGTAGATGATGCCGTAGAAAATCATATACAATCCGATCGGAATCAAAATCGTCGTTCCGGCGAATACGACCAGCAAGGCGAAGACTGCCGATTTCGTCGTAAACGCCGATAGAAAGACACTACCGCTGATACTTCCTTCGGGATAGGCATCTGCAACCCAAGCCGACAGCGGTGGTGCGCCGGCGTTGATTAGGAAACCTATGAGTATCAACCACTCGTAAATGGACGATAAACCGAGCAAACGCAAACCGGCATCGCCGCTGTGTTCGATCAAACCGACGATACCCCACAGTAAGAGCATGCCGGAAAATAAATGTATCAGGGCATAACGCATCGCCGCATTAAAAGAGGTCGCCGTACCGGTTGAGAACAGAATCCAAGTTGAACCTATTGCCATAAGCTCCCAGAATATAAAGAATGTGATGAAGTCCCCGCAAAACACCAAGCCGATTGAGCTACCTGCGTACAGCTGTGCGGCGGATAATTCGGTGCGAGACGCTTGTTTCAATGCGAACCATAAGCCGCCTAAAGCCATCACTGCGAAGGTCGTTGCAAAGAGCAATCCCAAGCTACTTTTTTGGACGAGGATCAATTCATATCCCATCAACTCGACGACCACCGAGTCCTCGCCCAGCCATATCATTGCCAGACACAGCAGCGGTAGCAACAACAAAATAATCCTGCTGCGCCCTCTTAAATAGTAGGCGAGAACGGCACCGCCGAACAAGATCAGCCCCGGCGACATTAACCAATCAACGCTCATAATGATTATCCTTTCGCTTTATTATTTTCCCGAGCATTAAGGCGGTTACGATTAATCCGATGCAAGCCAAAAAGCCGACCCCGGCATAAAACCCGGTTATTTGAGTGGCGTGTTCACCGAGCTGGAATTCCAACAGCAGTAGTAATCCGGCAAACAGCAATAAAATAGAGAGCAACCGACGCACGCTACGCGACCAATGTTCTTTCATAATATGTTCCCGACTAAAGAGATAATGTTCCGGTTATAAAAGAATAGCAGTACGCAAATCAACACCGGAACAAGCATCGCAAATCGCATCACCAGCGGTGCCTCGCTGCCGCTTAGATTAACTCTAGACCTGAAAAATGCCCGATGAATAATCGGCAATAAGTAGGCGGCACTTAAAACACTACCGACGACGAAAACACCGATTGCGACATAGGTGTCGGAGGCAACGGCACCTTCCAATAAGAACCATTTACTGGTCAATCCTATCAGCGGCGGCATCCCGATAATGGAGAGGGCTGCCACCGTGAACAATCCCATCGTCCACGGCATCGTGCGCCCGATACCGTCGAGTTCTCGCACCTGACTATAACCGTTCGCCGTGTAAATCGCACCGGCACCGAAAAACAAGGTGATTTTGGCAAAACCGTGGGCGACCAGATGTAGCGTGGCACCCAACAACGCAATAGGATGCAATATCGCAATGCCCAAAACGATATAAGAGAGCTGGCTGATCGTCGAGTAGGCCAACAGTTTCTTTAACTGCGCTTGCCGCATCGCAATAACCGATGCCGCCAAGACGGTGAAGCCGGCAAGATAAACAAACCAGTCGGCTCCTACCGCTGTTAGGGTATCTATCCCGAATGTATACACCACGAGTTTCATAATCGTAAATACACCCGCTTTGACGACTGCGACGGCATGGAGCAGAGCACTGACCGGCACCGGTGCCACCATCGCACTCGGCAACCAGCGATGCAACGGCATAATCGCAGCTTTAGACGCGCCCAAGACAACCAAAAGTAACAACACGGTAATCTCCAAGTCGCTCGCATTACCTTGCATAATACCGCCTTTCTCAAAATCCAAGGTGCCGGTGTTGAAGCCGATCCAAATAATAGCGATTAGTAGAAATAGCGATGTGCCGACCAATGTCAGCAAATAAAGCCACCCGGCTTTTAGGGCTTCGGCACTACGGCTATGGACAACCAACGGGTAGGTACTGAAACTCAATATCTCGTAGAATATAAAGAGCGTGAGTAAATTGTCGGCAAACGCAATGCCCAAGGCACTGCCTATCGCAAGGCTATAACACGCAAAGAAGTGCGTGGTACGTTTCAGCTTATTCCCGTACATATAGCTCATTGCGTACAGCGAACTCACCGGCCACAGTATGCAAACCAATCCGGCAAATATCAACCCCAAGGGTTCTGCCGAAAAAGCGATGCCGATATTACCGACGATATCCAACAACACAACATTTGAATCGATCATCGGCGTATAGTCCATTGCAAACAATATCAAAGCAAGCAAGGAAATAAACGGTGCGACGGTATTGATTGTATTGATCAGGTTTGGTTTTTTATAGCTCAATACAATCAACGCAGCTGCCGCAAACGGCACTGCAAGACACCACAACAAGGCTCCCGATGCCATTATTGCCTCCACAGCTGATTACCGACCTGCAAGCAAATCTCGGTTAACCAAGTAGGCAGGATGCCGATATTGATGATAATGAAAACCAGCGCATAGACGGCAATGTTCATGCTAAGCGGAGCCTCTTCGACGGCAACCGACGGCCCTTTTTCAAAATAAGCGGCTTCTATCAAACGCCAGACATAAACCAAGCCGAGCAAAGAACCTATCAGCACTACGATCACGATATGCCAAGCATCCGCCTCCAGAGCGGCAGCGATTAAATACCACTTGCTTATGAAGCCCGAGGTCAACGGGATGCCGATGAGTCCCAAACCGCCGATCACCAATGCCGCAGTAGTCAGCGGCATTTGCTTGGATATGCCGCGCAGGTCGGTGATTGTGCAGTCTCCCATACGATACACCACACTGCCCAACGCTAAAAACAGCATGCACTTTATAATTGCATGATTAAACAAATGTATCAATGCCGCACCGAGTCCGGCGGCACTCAGCAGCCCCATCGCAACGACGATATAACCCAGTTGTGCGATGCTCGAATAAGCCATCATTCTTTTGAGATGCTCTTGCCGGCAAGCGACGAACGAACCGAATAAAATAGAAAGGCTACCCAAAAGCAATAGGATGTTGCCTAAGTGAGCCGAGAACGTAGAGCCGCCGAACACATCAAAATAAAAGCGGATTAACAGATAAAGCGAAACCTTGCTACTTATTCCGGAAAATAGCGCACTGATCGGCGACGGTGTGTGAGTATAAACACGAGGTAACCATAAATGCAAAGGGAAGATAGCACTTTTGAACAATAAACCGATGCCGATAAAGGCCAATGCTGCCAGCCCCGCCTTTGTGTCCAGCAATGCCGGTATACGCGTCGATAGGTCGCTTAGGTTTAGTGTGCCGCTCAACACATACAAATAGCCGATGCCCAGCAATAAAAATACCGCGCCCAGAGTGCCCAGCAACAGATATTGATAAGCCGCATTCAAGTCATTCGGTTTGCCTTTGGCGGCAGTCAACCCGTAGCTGGCGAGCGATGCCATTTCCAAAAAGACATAGATATTGAACAAATCGTCGGATACGACAACACCCATAAAGCCGGCTTGCACTATGAACAGCGCACTATAGACGGGATACCGATGCCGTTCTGCAAGTTCTACGGCAAAACTCTCGGGAATGTACAAAAATACCGCCAGAAAGACGATGCTTAATAAGAAAGCCACCAGTGCGTTGAGCGTATCAACCTGATAAGCGATACCGAAGGGCGGTACCCAGCCGCCTAAATAATAGGGCATTTTTTCCGTATTGGGGATGTATGCCAGCATCCAATCACACGCTGCGAACAACAGAATGCCGACGACTAAAGACAAAATGTAGAGATGTTTAGGGTTGCGCAGCAATAAGCATAGCGGGGCGCAAAGCAACGGCAATGCAACGATCAACACAGGGATGTATATCAGCATCGGGATTTAGTAAACGGCTCCTAATCGGAGGTGTAATTCTTTTCGGTCTCGGGTGATGCCGTTTGCGCCTCTGCCGAAGAAGATTTTTTTATTTTGATAATCAAGGCGAGCCCGACCGCAGTCATCGAAACATTGACAACGATTGCGGTGAGTATCAGCACATGGGGTAAGGGGTTTGCATAAATATCGTAGTAGGGAGACAATAGCGGTGCGGTACTACCGACGACCGTGCTTGCCGATATGAAAAAAATAAAAACGGAGGTTTGCAATATGCCGATGCCGATTAATTTTTTAATCAGATTATCGTAGGCTATGGTGATATAAAGCCCGATTGCGAGGAGTGTTGCGATTAGCAAGTGCATATAAGGCTGAAAAGAAGCATCCATAGCTATTTGTCGACCTCCTCCATCAATAAGTAAAATATCAACATTACAACCCCGACTATGGTGATGCCGACCCCGAGTTCAATCAGTACGATACCTAGATGTTGTGCCGACAGCGGTTGCTCCAGTAGCACCGAATAGTCCAGGAACTGTCCACCCATCACCAAACCGGCAAAACCGACCAAAAGATAAAGGCTGAGCCCCAGGCTTGCCAATATCTGTGCGGTGCGTATAGAGATAACGCGCCGAGCTCTTTTCACCCCGTAGCTTAATGCGTAAAGCACCAAAGCGATTGCGAATATCACGCCGGCTTGAAAACCGCCACCCGGCCCGTATTCGCCGTGGAATTGCACATAAAGTGCGTAGAGCAATATCGTCGGCACCGAGGTATGTACGGTTTCCCGAATTATCGGATTTTTTCTAATGATCATCGCGTTTCCTGTTAACTACACGGCTACCCAATATAATCAATACACCGACACCGGCGGTGAAAATAACCGCGACCTCTCCCAGCGTATCCATGCCGCGATAACTTGCCAATATGGAGGTCACCACATTCGGTATGCCGATATCGTGCATTGAATGTTCCAAATAATAGCGCGCGACATAAGCGTGCAGTGCCGCGTCTGCATCGCCCAATTCGGGTAAGT
This sequence comes from uncultured candidatus Poriferisulfidus sp., assembly GCA_965215125.1. Lineage (GTDB taxonomy): Bacteria > Pseudomonadota > Gammaproteobacteria > Poriferisulfidales > Oxydemutatoraceae > SP5GCR1. Next base: position 1,327,422 of record OZ244052.1, read on the forward strand.
CGAGCATAGAGTAGTAGACCAAAGCACCGACGGCAAAAGACACGATGAGCGCAGGGATTTTCATCGCTACAACATAAACCCGCTCCTCTCCTACGGCAGCGATTGCCTCTAAGAACAGTACGGTGCTGATACCGGCACCCACGGCAGCCTCGGTAAAAGCAACATCGGGCGCGTGTAATATCATATAAAGCGATGACGCCAGTAGACTCAAGATGCCGGCTAGGAAAGCGACCGAGAACAAATTTTTTGTGCGGGCAATAATAAAAGCGGTTAACACGAGTAGCAACAAGATCAACAAGAGGATATAGTCTTCTATCATTCCGCTCTCCCGGATTGGTGGATATTGAACAGTGCATGTATTGCAACGGGAGAGGTGATCACTAGGAACAATATGATCAAAGCGAGTTTCAGCGAGACTATAGACCAACCGTATTGTAATATCACCGCGATGATAATCAGCGATGCACCGAATACATCCACGAGGCTTGCGGCGTGTGATCGGGTTTCAAAGTTCGGCATGCGCAACATACCGATGGCACCGATGACTACGAGTATGCCGCCGGCTACGGCAAAACCCCAACTTAATATCTCAATCATCGGGTGCCTTCTCGTGTTCGGTTTTGGAGAACGATAGCCAATCCCGCCCTTTCTTATCGAACAGCCGCAACAAAGTAACGATGCTTACAAAATTGACCAGTGCGTACAACAATGCGATATCTATGAAATAATCGCGTCCCGACAATCCGCCGATGACGACAATCAATAATATAGTGATCGTGCCGAAAGTATTGATTGCAAGCACTTGGTCGAATATCTGCTGGGCAAGGGTAGCGTGCAGTAGAACCAGCAACATCGCAAATAGCAACAAGCCCGCCATCACCTCAATCATCGTGCTTTCCTTGTAGCCACCGTATTTTCTCCGTCATTTTGCCGTCGAGCAGATCACGGACATTCGCATCGCTTAACGCGTGTACATGTATAAAGCCGTCTTCGATATCTGCACTAATCGTGCCGGGAGTAAGCGTGATGGAGTTTGCGTGTATTAGATGTAATAAGGGATGCTTACCGACGAGTTTTACTTTTAGATATTGAGGCTTTATAGGTAGGCGTGGATGTATAATGCTATATGCGACTTGCAGATTGCTTAAAATTATTTGCCAAATTAGCCAAACGGCATAGACGGGTAGCTTTAGATAGAGTGTCGGGCGATGTTCACCGGTACCTATGACGCGCATCCGCATCGATAAATAGATAACGAGTGCTACGCTTGCAATACCGAGTGCTATCGTTAATACACTATAGTATCCCGATAGTGTCAACCAAAAAATAAAGAGCAATATAGCAATTAGTAACTGTGCGCGCATCGAATCTTTTAGTGTATTATGGTTGATTTTCTATAATTAAGTTTATTCATTATCAACTAAGTATAAATTATTTACGGTAATCTTCTATATTTAAGTTTTGCACGATTGATAAATATCGCAAACTATTATAGTCATAATATCTTCTACAACAGACGGTAGAAAAGGATTATATAAAATATACCGAACTACCTCCCCATTTCTAATTTATCTGCGTTAAAACGTGGTAGGCATAAGCGACGACTTTAGCCTATCGTGAGCAGATATTTCGTTGTCTGCTAAAATAACCGCTTTAACGAGTTTCTATTATGTCATTTATCATGTCCGACGACCGCCATCTACGAGCCCGCGTCAAGCTATTAGGCAGGATGCTGGGCGATGTTATTAAGGAAAATAACGATGTGCGTACATTCAACACCATAGAAAAGTTGCGCAAGGAATTTATTGGCTTGAGCAAAAAGAAAAACGATAAAAAAGTCCAAAACCTTATTGCCGTAATTGACACCTTAGAACCGGATATGATCTTCACGATTATTCGGGCTTTTTCTACTTATTTTAATTTAGCGAATATCGCCGAGGAGATTAGTCAGTATAAAGGTGTTCACCGACGTCTATCATCGGTCGACAAATCCAGCTTAGAGACCGGCATACCCATTGCGGTACTTGCATCACTTAAGGAAACAGGTATTAACGCTGCCGATGTACAGAAACTTTTTAACAAACTAAAATATATACCTGTTTTTACCGCGCATCCGACCGAAGCGACGCGGCGCACGATTATGCAACTACAAAAGCGTATCTTTGAGATTGCCGAACAAATGGAAAAGAACCTATATAGCAAGGAAGGAAAAGAAGAGAAAGAACATCTATTGCGCAAATTATTTAACGACATACGGGTTTTGTGGAAAACAGAAGAGGTTCGTCTGAGCAAGCCTAGTGTTGAATTAGAAGTTACCAACGGACTTTATTATTACAAAACCTCCCTATTCGAAACGGTCCCACGAGTATATAGAATGTTGGAAACCGCAGTTGCCGAAGTTTATTCGGGGGAGGAAATCATAATTCCTAGTTTCATCAATTTCGGTTCGTGGATCGGCGGCGATAGGGACGGTAACCCCTATGTAACACCGGCGGTGACTATACACACCGTGAAACTACAATCTATGTTAATACTTGAACATTACATAGATTGCGTCGAGCAACTTCTAGGTACTTTGACGCACTCAATCAACCTAGTCGACCTTTCCGAGAATTTTATACTCGAGCAACGCAAGGACAAGGAAGAGGGTGTGGTAGCAAAAGCATATAAGGATACCGGATATAACTTTGTTAAAGAACCTTATCGTTGTAAATTATCCGTCGTCCTTTACCGGTTACGATGTAAATTGCGATTGATTAAAGGCAAAAGCTCAAGTGCCGACGATAGAAAGTATGCGTACCGACACGAATACGAAATGCTTGACGATTTAAGGTCAATATCCGAATCCTTATTTCATCACGGTGATCGTATTATTGCCGAAGCCGAGTTGAAAGACTTAATCCGATTGGTTGAGACTTTCGGTTTTTATCTGGCACGTTTGGATGTTAGAGACGAATCCAAGCAACACGCAATGGCGATAACCGAAATAGTAAAACAATGGGGGTGTTCCGACTATTTGTCAATGACTGCGGCACAAAAGGCGGATTATTTAAGCAAGAAAATAGACGAAGATACCGAACCGAACATTAGTAAAAGTCGCTTGAGCGATGAAGCAAAACGTATTCTGGAAGTCTTTGAGTGTATGGTAAAAGTGCAGAACGAGATTAGCCCCGAAGCAATCGGCAACTATGTCGTATCTATGACGCACAACGCCAGCGATGTATTGGAGGTGATCCTGTTAGCTAAAATGAACGGTTTAGTCGGGAAAAACTCGGATGGCGATTTTTATTGCAATATCAATGTTTCACCGTTGTTTGAAACGATAGACGACTTATCGCGAACCAAAGACATACTGGAGGATTTATTCGGCAATCCGGTCTACAACAAACTTTTACAAGTTTCAGATAGCTTACAGGAAATTATGTTAGGTTATTCCGACTCGTGTAAGGACGGCGGTATTCTTGCATCTAAATGGCAACTATACCAAGCGCAAAAAAGCATCATCGGTTTGATGATTAAATATAGGATTACTTGCCGCTTGTTTCACGGACGCGGAGGCACTATCGGGCGCGGCGGCGGACCGACTTATGAAGCAATTACCTCACAACCCCCCGGCACGGTGAACGGCCAAATTAAAATTACCGAGCAGGGCGAGGTGTTGTCTTATAAATATAACAAACGGGAAGCTGCGGTTTATCATTTATCTACCGCAATCGCCGGATTAATCAATGCGAGTCAGCATCTAGCGAGATCACATTCCTTTGATCTTTCGTCCAGGCCTAGAGACGAGCAGGAACATCTGGAAATCATGTCTCGAATATGCGAATCGGGTGAGCGTTATTATCGTGATCTTATCGATAGTACCGAAGGTATAATGGATTATTTTTACGAAGCGACACCGGTTGTTGAAATCGGGCAAATGAATATCGGGTCTCGCCCCACGCATCGTCGCACTGCCGATAGGTCGCGTCAATCTATACGCGCAATACCTTGGGTATTCGGTTGGTCTTTATCTCGCCATACTCTTCCGGCTTGGTTCGGAATCGGTAGCGCACTGGAAGATTTTGTAGCAGGCCAAGCCAAGAATATGGAAAAACTAACAAGCCTATATAGAGAATGGCCTTTTTTCCATAGCTTGATGGAAAATGTGCAGATGGCATTGGCCAAAGCTAATATGGATATTGCCGAGGAATATGCAAACCTATGTTCCGACCAAGAAAATGCTATGCGAATATTTAAGACTATTGAAGCCGAGTATCACAAAACGGTCGATCATGTATTGCGAGTTAGTGGTTGTAGACAATTATTGGAACATCAACCTTCTCTGATGCTTTCGCTGCAAAGGCGAGAACCTTATATACGTCCTATTAATTACATACAGATTATGTTGCTTAAAAAGTATCGCCGCACGCAACAGCACGCCGAAGCACACAGTGAGGAAAACGAATACCTAGAACTCGTACTGCGCTCCATCAGTGCAATCGCATCGGGTATGCGCAATACCGGCTAAGTAAATGATATTTTAATCGGGCATTGCCGATAAATGCGGATATGTAATGTCGGAGTTGATTTTGATAATCCGATTATCTTTGTCCAAGTAGACCAATATCGGCTTGTGTGTTTCCGCTTCGGCTTCGGATAAATGCGCGTAGGCGCATATAATAATTCGGTCGCCTACTATGCCGCGATAAGCAGCGGCACCGTTTAGAGAAACTGTGCGACTACCGGCTTCCGCCTTAATCACATAAGTTGTAAAACGATCTCCGTTGCGCAGATTATAAATTGCTATTTGTTGGTACTCGCGAATACCTGTAGTCGACATGAGTTCGGCATCCAAAGCACAAGAACCGTCGTATTCAACTTCGGTTTGTGTGACGCAAGCTCGGTGTAATTTACTTTGCAGAAAAGTTAATTCCATATTCGGGTACCCCATAAGTGCGTTTATTCTAACAGATAGTAGAATCTATAACCGGTAGCGGGGGCAGGATTTGAACCTGCGACCTTCGGGTTATGAGCCCGACGAGCTTCCAGACTGCTCCACCCCGCATCGGTAAATAGAAATGCATTCTATCATATAATGTGGCATTCCCCTCGTGTGGAGGGGTGGTTCGCAAATGTTATTGGCTTGCGTGATAGGAGGAGCGCACCAAAGGCCCGCTTTGCACCCGTTTGAAGCCCATCGCATAACCTAATTCTTCTAAATCTTTGAATTCACTCGGGCTTAAATAGCGTTGCACCGGCCAATAGCCTGAACCGGGTTGCAGATACTGCCCTAATGTAAGATGGTCTACGCGATGAGCGATTAAATCATACATAACGGTTTTTATTTCGGACAAGTGCTCTCCGAGTCCGAGCATCAAACCCGACTTGGTCGGGATATCGGGGAAGCGGATCTTATGTGTGCGCAATAGATTCAGAGAACCATCGTAATCGGCTCCGCGGCGCACATCCCTATAGAGGCGCGGCACCGTCTCTAAGTTATGGTTAAAAACATCGCAGGGTGCTTTGCTCAGTGCCGAGAGCGCGTGGTCTACGCGTCCTCTAAAATCGGGTACCAGTATTTCTATTTTGATATGTTTGACTTTTTGCCTGATTGTAGAGATGCAAGAGACGAAATGACTTGCACCGCGATCGTCAAGATCGTCTCTGTCTACCGAAGTGATGACGACATAATCTAAATTTAAGTCGGCAATCAGTTGTGCTAGGCGATGAGGCTCTTCGGGATCGGGTGGCGAAGGACGACCATGTGCAACATCGCAAAACGCACATCGTCGGGTGCAAATATCTCCTAAGATCATGAATGTCGCCGTAGATTGTGCAAAACATTCAATGAGATTGGGGCACTTTGCTTCCTCACACACAGTATGCAGTTTTCGTTTTCTTATCAGGGTGCGCATCGCATCGATGCGCGGGTTATTGTGCAACTTGATGCGCAACCAGGACGGCTTTTGTTTGACAGCTTGCGGCTGGACGGAGGCGATATAGCGAGCGGGTATTTTATCAATGCCGCGGCGATGGGTTTTCGGTTCAAGACGAGAAGGAATCATGGCTTTGATAGTTCACGATTTAACTCTTGTGCCAAGATGTCGGCTAATTGATAGCACACATCCGATATGTTTGCTCGAACACCATAATCCGATATTTGGGTCATTTTGATTCCTGCAAGCCCGCACGGAACGATTGAGTCAAACGGCATTAAATCCATATCTACGTTGAGTGCGATCCCATGATAGCAACAGCCTTTATAGACGCATAAACCTAAGGAGGCAATTTTTGCTTTTGATACATACAGTCCCGGTGCACCACGAATACGCTCTGCTGTAATGCCGTAGCGCGCCAGCAAGATAATAACGGATTCTTCCAGTATGTTGATATAGGTTCTTAATGCGATACGCATGCGCCTTAAATCGAGCAGAGTATACAAGATTGCCTGACCGGGCCCGTGATAACTCGTCAACCCACCCCGATCGCTGTATACCACAGGGATGGGATGATTACTCTTCATCGAATCCGATTTTGTTTGTCGCCGACCTTGGGTGTAGACAGGTTCGTGTTCCAATAACCAGAATTGATCGCAGCTTTGTGCATTGCGGTTATGCGTATACCGACGCATCTCTCGGTAAATAACGTTATATTCGCATCGCCCCCGATAGAGGTAATCAAAGTCTGGAGCATTATTAATAGTCATCATTACATATTAAACTATTAAACGGGGTTTTGCTCCAAAATGTCTGCTGCTCACCCGTAGGAGGCGGTATTCCTCTCCTGTGGAGGGATGTCAGCGAAACCTGCCGGGTGGTTGCGTTGTATCTGCATGAGTATAGTGCCGGTACATTCCCCTCCTCTGGAGGGGTGGCAGGCGTAGCCTGACGGGGTGGTTGTCAAATATGGAAACCATAATCGGGCGGCGCAAAGCGATTGGGTTCTTGCAAAACGGGACTTTTTCAACAGCCCTAGAAGTGTCTGCACAACGTTACGCCGATTGACCTACTGTCTCAATCGGCAGGTATTGCATTTTGTAATGTATGCATTATCCAATGGTTGGGGTTCCGCACAACAAATTTAAAGTATATTTAATCAATTTTTCAGTATAATGATGAACACTCAAGTAGATTTACAGTACCTAGGAAGTCGGAGGTGACACGCCGCAGACAACTTTGGCATTAAAGCCCGTATATCATATTAGGTTTAAAGCACCAGAGTTTATGATATAAAACTTAGCGAGACCTCCGGCGTTTCTTATTGCCAAGATTCAATTTGCACTAGTGCAGTACTTACTCGTCGCAAAATAGGATACAATACACGCCATAGTAAGATTATTAAAGAAACTATATTAAAGAATTAGGAGAGATTGTATGACTTTATATCGTGTAGTAGCAGCGGTTGTCGGCTTGGCTTTGATGATAGCTGCCTATCTTTTAGCACAGCAATAATTCTTACACTATTAAAGATAAAGCGAAGACGTGCGGTTAATTATCAAACACCCACGGTGCTTGTTGCTATGTGTACTGCTGGTTCTGGTTAGGGCTGCGGGCGCAGAGTCCGTTGTCGTCTCGGAGCAGGCAACGGTTCAAAACGACACTATGGAGGTGCTTTTCGTAGCTAAAGTACTCAGTGGTTCCCCCGAGTCTGCAATACTGGATGTAGAGACGCTAACGGACTGGGCTTTTTCTTATCAAAGTAGCTATCCCGAAGTAGCTATGTTGCAAGCAACGCCGCAAAGGGCGCAATACTACGACCCGAAGAAACGGTTACAGGAATGGTCGGCATCGCAAGAAATCAAGCTCAAGAGTGAAAATCTAGAAGAGATACGCGCGCTAACGAGCGAGTTACTGGATAGGTTGGATCCGGTGAGGGTACAGTTTCTTTTATCCGAGAGGGAGCGTGCGAAGATAGAGAAGATATTGCTGGCTAAGGTTTTGCAACGCTATGAAGATAAATCCGCTGCGCTTTCGGTTAAGCCGCAACACTATATCAGAATCACTGCAAACAATCTCGCAAATGATACCAGCAGTGCGTTATCCAAGACTCTTTTAGAGGCGAGGTCTCTGGATGTGAACTTCCAACCGGGGTTCAGCATTATCAAAGTAGAACTGGTCGGTATCTAGTTTTTTAACCGTTCATCGCTTATATAGGTCGTTTGGTACCGAATGTGTTGCCATACGCAACTGACCGATTAAACTTTAATCGCTATGAAAGCGATAAAACGACAAATCTCAACACGTGGTTTCACATTAATAGAACTATTGCTGACATTGGCATTGGGTGCCTTTGTCGTTGCAACCTCCGTTGCGTTATATCAATACATCAAAGATGCCTACATAGACAGCGGCAAACGATTATTAACCACCGAGAGGCTGATTGTATCGCAGCGTATATTTAAGGAAGCCTTAGCGGGTTCCATTGAAAGTTGCAACACCGCACCTGTCCGGTTGAGCTTGGTTAATAGTTCGCAAATTTGGCTGCAGGCGAGAAAATCGGCAGCGGAAGTTTACTCCGCTCATAGCACTATCGGGGACTTAAAAAAGATCGGCAATCAGATCGGCGAGCGCGAAGCCACCAGCGATGTATTGTTACTGAGTCCTGCGGTATTGCCTGCTACTCCGATTATGCTACACGATGTGGGAAACGATAAATTTGTCGTCCAAGACAGCATCGGTTTGACTCGCGGCGGACTGGCGGTTGTTTGTGATGAGAATGCCGCAATCATTTTTCAAGTGGCTTATACAACCGGTCGCCACATACATTATGCGGGTAGCGGTATTGCTCCCGGCAATTGTCCGAGTGCATTCACCTCCGAGCAATGCGGCGGCAATTATCGTTTTGATAAAAATGCGTTGTTGGCACACTACGCACCGTCGCTCTTTTATATTGCGCACGGTCACGCAGGGTTGGCATTGTATCAACAAAAGCCGATTATTTTTCGTCAAAGTCATAATCGGCGTTTATCAATACGCGCTCGGGAGATTGTCTCGGGCATTATACAACTGCAAGCTACAACGAACCGTACGGATGCCGGCCACGGCACCGGACTAGTTGTGCAGCTTACGGTTGCAGGCGATGCCAATACAAACCACCGGTATCATGAGAAACACCTGTATACCCTACCGCTTTAGGAGGCGAAACTGCGGCGCGATTTTGGTGCTGATGTTGGTGTTGGCAGGGCTGATCAGTTTGTTGGCAACGAGTAATCTCGAGCGTAGCAAATACCGCACCTTGCTCAATGATGCAATGGCAACCCGCGCGCAAGTTGACGATGTGTTGATGCACACCTTGCAACACGGGCTTGTTCATATAAACGAGCGATTGAGAAGAGAAGATTTTAATGTTGCACAACGCGGTCTGTACGAAACCGTTATGCCCGAGCGATTGGAAAGCGATTATCGCCGGTTTGCTCGTCCGGTGCCAAGCCCAATTTCAGGTATGGACACCGGCTATTGGATAGAACTATTTTCCGAAGGCTCTTTCATTCAAACTGCGCCAAGTAGATTCTATTTAAGTTGTAGTCTGTTGATCAGTACTTATGCACAAAGCTCCGATATGCCTACGTTATTTTCACAGGCACTGGTTGAGACTACGCTACCTACTTTAAGTGTGCCGACGACGGATACGAATGTAATCAAACTTGGCACCTTACCCGAGACCAAAGTTATTGCAACTAAAACCTTGTACAATGCCAGATACATATTGGACTCTTTAGAACCTAATCTTTCCACTAGGAAAAGTACTTTTCCTAGTGGAAAAATACCTCTTAAATCAAAGTAGCCGACATGATGCAAAGAGGATTTACCTTATTAGAGCTCATCGTGGCAATTGCGATTTTCGGGCTGTTACTTACGATTGCACTGCCTAACTATCATCGTCACGGCGAGAAACTTGCAATTATCGATGCCAAACATAAGCTAGTGGAAATAATGCACTTAGAAAATAAATATTTTTCCGAACATGCCACCTATACCGTCGGTATCACATCGGACTTAGGTGTGGGAAGCTCCGCCTCCGACAGGGGCGATTATCAAATTGTTGCGAATGCCTGCGGTGTTGGAATACATCAATGTGTAGAACTCAAAGCCGTTGCAGTAAAGGGAGACAAGCCGGAGTTAGTGATAGATTCTTTAGGCAACAGACACCCGGAGGTATTATGGAAATAACGATAGATTGAACCGGAACCGCAATGTAACCGACATATATAGGGGCAGAATAGAGCCGCCGATTGAGCCAGTAGGTCAATCAGCCATATAAAGTCGCCGATTGAGCCAGTAGGTCAATCAGCCATATAAAGTCGCCGATTGAGCCAGTAGGTCAATCAGCCATATAAAGTCGCCGATTGAGCCAGTAGGTCAATCAGCCATATAAAGTCGCCGATTGAGCCAGTAGGTCAATCAGCCATTATGACTCCGCCCTTAAACTGCGCGTTTTGTAACGAATCGGCTCAGCATAGCGAGTGAGTCTTTATAAGGAGACGGAGGTATCGATTCTAGACTTCGGTATGCTTGCTCGGCATAATGTCGCGCTTGATTTTGGACATAAGCGAGTGCCCCGATTGTCTCTAGTAATTCTCGTACTTGTGCAACAGCCTCGCCGTTGCACAAGGTTGATTCCAAAAACTTGATTTGAGAGGCATCTCCGTTTTCAAACGCATATATCAACGGTAGTGTGAGTTTCCCTTCGGCTAAATCTTGCCCCCAGTTTTTATCGGTATTTTGGTTATAGTCTATGAGATCGTCCACTAGTTGAAAAGCGAGCCCTAAATTTAATCCGTAAGAGGTCATTGCTTCTGCAATCTCAGGTTCCCGCTCGCTAAGCATCGCACCCGTTCGGCACGCCACTTTGAACAAAGTTGCCGTTTTGCGCGTGATGATTTCCATATAGATAGCCTCGCTAAGATCCCTGCGATTTAAGTTGATAAGTTGCTGCACTTCTCCTTCGGAAATCGTGTTGGTCGCATCCGAAATGTCTTTTGATATGGCGGCACAATTGATACCGTATAGAATCTGGAAAGCCCGAGAATAGAGAAAATCACCGACCAGCACGCTTGCACTATTACCCCATAGTGCTTTTACGGTTTTTTTACCGCGCCTGAGCGACGCATCGTCAACCACATCGTCATGTAGCAAAGTTGCGGTATGAATAAATTCAACGACGGTAGCTAATGCGATGTGGTCGTTTTTTTCCGAACGATAACCGCTTGCCAATGCCGACAATAACACCAGTATCGGGCGTATTCGCTTACCTCCCGCACCGATGAGATGATTACTGAGCTCAATAATGTACGACAAATTGGAGTCCAGTCGTCTTTCTATTAGTTGTTCTAGTTTGCTTAGTTCATTCGCAATCGGGGTAGTTATTTTCTCGGGTGTTTTCGTCATCGGTGTTCGTTTCATTAAGTGTATCGGTTTTCAATAATGTCTAATACGCGGTGATTACTCTATCAAAATATTATTATAGCTTTATATTCTGTTTTTGATTTTCGGTGTATAATCTGCCGCATAGTCAGACTGTCATACACAGAATTACTTTTAATCAAAATTAATAATGTCGGATAATAATAAACGCCCGAGTGGACGAGCCTGTGACAGGTTACGTAACATTAGATTTGAGAGGCATTATACCCGCTATGGTGAAGGCTCGGTGTTGAGTTCTTTTGGTGATACTAAAGTGATATGCACTGTGAGCATAGATGACAAAGTACCCAAGTTTCTTAAAGGCAAAAATCAAGGATGGTTGACGGCAGAATATAGCATGCTACCGCGAGCGACCGACGAGCGCAATACCCGCGAATCCATCAATGGAAAGTTAAAGGGGCGTACTCATGAGATACAAAGAATGATCGGACGTTCGCTCCGTGCATGTCTGAATATGAAGGCCTTTGGCGAACGTACAATTTTAATAGATTGCGATGTTATACAAGCCGACGGTGGCACGCGTACGGCAGCTATCTGCGGTGCTTATGTTGCACTATGCGATGCGATCGCGTATATGTTGAAACATCGGAAAATAACCGAAAACCCTATACATAGTATGGTTGCTGCGGTCTCCGTGGGGATCTATAAAGGCCTGAAAGTATTAGACCTTGATTACAGAGAGGATGCCAACGCCGAGACCGATATGAATTTGGTGATGAACGAAGCAGGTCATTTTATAGAGATACAAGGTACTGCCGAAGGACATGCGCTACGCCTCGATGAACTGCACGAACTATTAGATCTGGGGCAGTCGGGTATACAAAAGATACTTGAATTACAAAAACACAGCCTTTCGTCATAAGATGCAAACTCTCATCGTTGCAAGTGCTAATTCTTACAAGCTCCGAGAATTAACGGCTATTTTATGGGAACTTGATGTGGCGTTGCAATCTCAATCCCAACTGGGGGTTACGCCCGTAGAAGAGAACGGCATGAGTTTTTTAGAGAATTCTTTAATAAAAGCCCGCCATGCCAGTAAGGCAACCGGTTTACCGGCATTGGCCGACGACTCGGGCTTAGTTGTAGATATTCTCGACGGTGCGCCGGGCATCTATTCTGCGCGCTACGCCGGTCGTAATGCAAGTGATGAGGACAATCTTAAACAACTGTTGGAATCGCTATCCGTACACGAAGGCGAGCAATTTAGCGCGCATTTTCATTGTGCGGCGAGCTACGTACGTAGCCCGCAAGATCCTATTCCCATTGTTGCCGAGGCAAACTGGCACGGATGTATCATTGCCGAACCTAAGGGAAGCAATGGTTTTGGGTATGATCCGGTGTTCTATGTTCCCGAATTAAAAAGCACGGTTGCAGAGTTGTCGGAAGCGACTAAAAATAGGTTTAGCCACAGAGCAAAGGCCTTTAAGAAATTATGTACCAAAATGCAACGATTGTAAGGCAAACAGCACAATATCGTCTGCCGCCTTTATCGTTATACATACATTTACCTTGGTGCGTGTCCAAATGTCCTTATTGCGACTTTAATTCTCATACAACATCGAAGCCCCTTAACCAAAAGGGATATACCGATGCACTGATTGCCGACTTGGAATGTGATTTACCGTATGTGCAGAACCGCATTTTGAATAGTGTGTTCATAGGCGGTGGCACACCGACTTTGTTCGACGCCGACACGATAGCATGGTTGCTTCAGTGTATAAAAGCTCGTATTAATTTCGGGACACGATGTGAAATCACCATAGAAGCCAATCCGGAAAGTGCCGACTTGTTAAAGTTAAAAAAGCTAAGAAAGGCGGGGATCAATAGAATCTCAATTGGTATGCAAAGCCTGAATGACCGTTTGCTTGAACGCATAGGGCGCGCCCATAATGCAGAACGCGCCTTGCATGCCTATGAAAATGCTCGTCTGGCAGGTTTTTCAAATATCAATTGCGATTTGATGTTCGGTTTGCCCGAGCAAACCGAAGAGCAGGCCATGTCCGATCTGACGCGCGTTATGGAACTTCAACCCGAGCATATTTCGTGGTACCAGATGACTATTGAACCGAATACGTTCTTTTATACCCATAGACCTCGACTGCCCGATGACGATAATATTTGGCAGTTGCAGTCGGCAGGGATACAACTACTTCAAGAGCATGGTTATAAGCGTTATGAAGTATCGGCGTATAGCCGTTCAAGACCCTGTCAACATAACTTAAACTATTGGCAATTCGGTGATTATTTAGGCATTGGTGCAGGTGCCCACGGTAAGCTCACACTGGCAACCGAGAATAAAATTGTGCGCACCCGCAAACACAGATTGCCCGAGCGATATATGGAAAAAGCTATGGACGAGGGAAACTGCGTGGAGACTCGCCGACTAAAAGCATCCGAGACCAGCTTTGAGTTTTTACTGAACGCATTAAGGCTAACCGACGGTTTCGCCAAGGAGCTATTTAGCCGAACCGGGCAGTCCGATACCATATTAGAGGAGAAACTTGCTCCTTTTATAGATAAAAGGTGGATTATATCCGACGAACGGTATCTAAAACCAAGTTCGTACGGCATACGATTTTTGAATGAAATCCTAGAGTATTGCTTGCCCTAACGATAACGAGGCATATTGTTTATACACAGATTGTTGAATTACCGAGGTGGATTATGGTATCTCTTAGAATATAACGATATATTTAAGGTTATAGAATTTATTATGGTAAAACAATAACTTAAATGATTTTCTGATAAGAGTAAAGTAATTGCTTAAGTAAAACAATATATTTTATACAACTACCTGATAAGATTTCCACAGAGTTATCCACACCCTTATTCAAGGTAATATATTCGCCTTCTGCCACCCAATTACGCAAACCACTCGGCGATATCGGATATCAAAAATAATACTTGCGTAAAATACTAAAGTATTATATGATGTACCGCTTAAAGCTAAAAATGTGGAGGATTTATGCGCTTAACTAATAAAGGTCGCTATGCAGTGACGGCAATAGCCGATCTCGCTATTCACGGTAGCCGGATGCCGGTATCGTTGGCGGATATTTCAATCCGCCAAGATATTCCTATATCTTATTTGGGACAATTATTCATGCCGTTGCGCGAGCGCGGTTTGGTGAAAAGCCAGCGTGGTCCTAACGGTGGTTATCGCTTGGCAAAAGAGAGTTCGGAGATTTCTATTGCCGATGTAATCAATGCGGTCGATGAAAAAATTAATACGGTGCGTTGCGGTGGCCGGACTAATTGTCAGAAGAACCAACAATGTCTAACGCACACCTTATGGGAGGAAATGGAAAACCGAATAAAAGATTTGTTTGCGGAGATTTATATCTCCGATATCGTTTCAAACGATAAAGTGATGGAGATTTCCGCTAGACAAGATGCCTATCTAGCGAGGCAACAAGAGAATTTCTCGTTCAAAGTAGCGAGAGCATGATTACAAGGAGAGTATTATGAAAGATGTCAAATTACCTATTTATTTAGATTATAGTTCTACGACACCGGTTGACGAGCGCGTTGCGGAGAAAATGATGCAGTGTCTGACCCCGAGCGGAGCTTTCGGCAATCCGGCATCGCGTAGCCACACTTTCGGCTGGCAAGCGGAGAAAATGGTGGAACGCGCCCGAGAACAAGTAGCCGAAATGGTTAATGCAGACCCACGCGAGATCGTTTGGACTAGTGGTGCGACCGAGTCGGACAACCTTGCCATTAAAGGTGCTGCGCACTTCTATGTCAAAAAGGGAAAACACATCATCACCGTCAAGACCGAACATAAAGCGGTGCTGGATACCTGCAGACAGCTGGAGAAAGAAGGCTATGAACTGAGCTATCTAGACCCCAAACCCGACGGCTTGCTGGATTTAGACGAATTAGCGCATGCCATACGCAACGACACCATATTGATTTCGGTGATGCATGTCAACAACGAAATCGGTGTCATACAGGACATTCAAAAGATCGGCGAACTGGCGCGTGAAAAAGGCATTATTTTTCATGTGGATGCTGCGCAAAGTCCCGGCAAAGTACCTATAGACTTGCAATCCTTAAAGGTGGACTTGATGAGCTTTTCGGCACATAAGATATACGGTCCCAAAGGCATAGGTGCGCTGTATGTGCGGCGTAAGCCTAGAGTGCGGGTAGAGTCGCAAATGCACGGCGGCGGTCACGAACGCGGCATGCGTTCGGGCACTTTATCCACCCACCAAATAGTCGGCATGGGTGAAGCGTTTGACATCGCCCGGCAGGAGATGGACGACGAACGCGACCGCATTCTTTCTTTACGCCAGCGGCTGTGGGACGGCATCAAGACTATGGATGAAGTCTATTGCAACGGCGATATAGAACACCGTGTTGCCGGCAACTTGAATGTTAGTTTTAACTTCGTGGAAGGAGAATCATTGATTATGGCACTGAAAAACATTGCCGTATCTAGCGGTTCTGCTTGCACTTCGGCATCTTTAGAGCCGAGTTATGTGTTGCGTGCGTTAGGACGCAACGACGAGCTAGCTCATAGCTCGATTCGTTTCACGGTGGGTCGTTATACGACTGCCGATGAGATTGACTATACGATAGAACTCGTTAGAAATTCTGTCGAAAAGTTACGCGAGCTTTCACCTTTATGGGAAATGCACCAAGACGGCATAGACCTAGACAAGGTGGAATGGGCAGTACATTAATTAAAGACGTGGAGGATTACAATGTCTTATGGAGAAAAAGTCTTAGACCATTACGAGAACCCTCGCAATGTGGGTAGCTTGGATAAAAGCGACCCGCAAGTAGGCACGGGAATGGTCGGTGCGCCGGCTTGTGGCGATGTGATGAAGCTGCAAATCAAAGTCAACGACAAAGGCGTTATACAAGATGCCAAGTTCAAGACTTATGGTTGCGGTTCGGCGATTGCATCGTCCAGTTTGCTAACCGAGAAAGTGATAGGCAAGACGCTTGATGAAGCACAGCAAATCAAGAATACCGAAATAGTCGAGGAACTATCGCTACCTCCGGTGAAGATACATTGCTCGGTTTTAGCCGAGGATGCAATCAAAGCGGCACTGAACGACTATCATAGCAAAAAAGCCAAAGCCTAAGGCTTGATGTCTATTACGCTGACCACTGCGGCGAAAAGCCACATAGGGCGTTTTTTACAAAAGCGCGGCAAAGGATTGGGCGTCCGCTTGGGTGTCAAAACCACCGGCTGTTCGGGCTTGGCTTATGTGATTGAATATGTCGATGAGGTGAGTGTCGACGACACGGTGTTTGAAGATAAAGGCATCAAAGTAATCGTTGATGCCAAAAGCCTGGTCTACCTTGACGGCACCGAACTTGATTTCGTCAAAGAAGGATTGAACGAGGGCTTTAAGTTCACAAATCCCAATGAAAAAAATCGTTGCGGGTGCGGAGAAAGTTTCTCTATTTGAGCATCACTCTGTCATTCCCCTCCTGTGGAGGGGTGGCAGGCGTAATAGAATCGCCGATTGAGCCAGTAGGTCAATCGGCGTCACATTGTGCAGAATCTTGATACATAGTACAAAATGTAAAGCCTTTCCATGGGGTAGTTGCAACCGTGTCTGCACAGTGCATAGTATCGGACCATTCCCCTCCTGTGGAAGGGTGGCAGGCAAAGCCTGACGGGGTGGTTGCGACCGTGTCTGCACAATGCATAGTATCGGACCATTCCCCTCCTTGTAGGGGCGGACTTATATGTCCGCCCGTAAGGGTGGCAGGCTCCGCCTGACGGGGTGGTTCACAGCCGCAGTCTGCCATGAATGTATGCAACCCAACCACCGATGGACTCCGACAGACACCAACAAAATTATTTTGAATTGTTCGGCATAAAACCGACATTTCGTATTGACGAACAAACAATAGAAAAAACCTATTTACAGATGCAAGCACTATTCCACCCCGACCGCTTCGCAACGGCAAGCGCACAAGAGCGGCGCATCGCCGCACAAAAATCCGCCTATTTAAACGAAGCTCGCGATGTGCTGTTGGATGCTTGCGACCGCGCCGACTATCTATTGAAACTAGAAGGTTGCGCGGTCAACCCGGATGCCTCAATGTCGGATAACGATTTTTTAATGGAGCAGATGGAATATAGAGAACGCCTGGAAGAAGCGGCAACGCAACAATCGAGCGAACCGGCGGTTGCTTTATGCGCCGAGATTGAATGTCAAAGTACCCGAATAGATGAAGATTTTGAACAAGCCTACGACACGGCAATGTTTGATACCGCACAATCTCTGCTCGCCCGAATGCGATTTATGAAAAAACTGAAAGCCGAAGCCAAAGCAATTATCGCTTCTAAAGAGAGTCTCTGATGTCTTTGTTGCAGATTACCGAACCGGGGCAATCGGATGCACAACACAAACAGTCGGTATGTGTTGCCGGTATAGATTTAGGTACTACGAACTCATTGATTGCCGTCGTAGAAGCAGAGAAACCTCGCGTCCTGAACGATGCGCAGCAGCGAGCGCATCTTCCGTCGGCAGTGCATTACCGTGCCGATGCCCCGCCCCTGGTGGGCTTTGATGCCCTTGCCAAATCCGAACAAGCCCCGCTGGACACCTTGGTCTCTATCAAACGATTGATGGGGCGAGGTGCCGACCAAATCGATGCCATGAAGGAGACTTTCGGTTATCGCTTTATAACCGAAGACTCCAAAGTGCCGAAGATTAGAACCGCCGCCGGAGACAAGAGTGCCGTAGAAGTCTCTGCCGACATATTAAAGACACTGAGCCTGCGTGCCGAACAAGCCTTGGACAAACCTTTAGAAGGCGTGGTGATTACGGTGCCGGCATATTTCGACGATGCGCAAAGACAAGCGACCAAAGATGCCGCAACGCTGGCCGGCTTGAAAGTCTACCGATTATTGAACGAACCGACTGCCGCCGCAGTCGCTTACGGCTTGGATCGCATTGCAGAGGAAGAGACGATTTTGGTTTATGACTTAGGCGGTGGAACCTTTGATTTATCGGTTCTCAAAATGGAACGAGGCATATTAAGAGTATTGGCTACCGGTGGCGACACGCTGTTGGGAGGAGATGACTTTGACCTGCTGATAGCGCAACACTTCATACAACAATCATCGGTCCCCATAAAACCGGAATCCGAACTGATGCGTAGCCTACTCAACGAGGCACGCAGAGCCAAGCACATACTCAGCGCACAGCGCGAATATAACGGCACCCTAGAGATTGCCGATTTAGACCCATGGAAAGTTTCTTTAACGCAACCCGAATTAGACGAGCTGATAACACCGGCGGTTGATAAAACTTTGTCTATATGCAAGAAAGTATTGGATGATGCCGGCATCGGCACAAAGCAAATACATAACATCGTTTTGGTGGGAGGGTCTACTCGTATTCCACTAGTGCGCCGCCGTATTCAACAAGCGATAGGCATCGAACCTTTGATCGGCATAGACCCCGATCAGGTCGTTGCGTTGGGCGCAGCGATACAAGCCGAAGTGTTGGCAGGCAATATGCAAACCGACGATAAATTATTGTTATTGGATGTGGTGCCGTTGTCCTTAGGCATCGAAACTATGGGCGGGCTTGTAGAGAGAATCATTCCCAGAAACAGCGTGATACCTACCTCCAGAGTGCAGGAGTTCACAACCTATAAGGATGGTCAAACCGGTATGGTGATACATGTGGTGCAAGGTGAACGAGAATTGATTGCCGATTGCCGCTCACTGGCACGCTTTGAATTAAAAGGCATCACACCCAGAGTTGCGGGGGCATCCAAAGTGCGTGTGACTTTTACCGTGGATGCAGACGGTCTGCTATCGGTCTCGGCGGTTGATGCCGAGAGCGGCGCACAAGCGTGCGTAGAAGTGAAACCATCCTACGGCTTGTCCGATACCGATATAGAACAGATGATTAGAACATCGGCACAACACGCCGCAGAAGATGTTGCCGCACGCGCACTCAAGGAAAAACAAGTGGAAAGCAGACGCGTGCTCGATGCCCTCGCATCGGCACTGGACGAAGACCGCGCCCTATTGTCCGACGAAGCAGAAGAACAAAACATACTCAAAGCACGCAATACACTACGGCACGAATTGGATCACGGCGATGCCGACCAAATAGACAAAGCACTAAAGGACTTGGAAGCTAGTAGCGAAGCATTTATCGCTCGCCGTATGAATGCCACCATACGCAAAACCCTGCAAGGCAAATCGGCAGCAGAGTTTAACTGATGTAAAAAATACAGAGTATCGTAATGCCTAAAATCACTTTTTTACCCCACGAAAAACTATGCCCCGAAGGCAAAATAGTAGAAGTGGATAGCGGCACCAGTATCTGCGATGCGGCACTGAAAAACGACATAGAACTAGAACATGCCTGCGAGAAATCATGCGCCTGCACAACCTGCCATGTGTATATACGCGAAGGTTCCGACGCACTCGACGAACCCACCGAAAACGAAGAAGACTATCTCGACAAAGCCTGGGGACTAGACCCCGACTCACGGCTTAGCTGCCAAGCCATCGTAAAAGACCAAGACCTAGTCGTCGAAATACCCAAATACACCATCAATCTGGTATCCGAACAACACTAATATTTCTCTTTTTTGGAGAGGTGGCAGGCTTCGCCTGAAGGGGTAATTGTGTTGAGTTTGCACGGGAAATCCTGCACTTTGAAAAATTTATTAGTATGATTATAATAATTAATTAGATATATTAAGCAAATATTACTAAAATGTTTTTTAGTTTAACTACAGTAAATACGTAACCCATGCACGATAGGAGATGAAATAATGGATAGTATTACAAAATGTCCGGCAATGCACGGTGGTGCCACAGAAAGTGGCATGTCAAATATAGAATGGTGGCCCAAGACACTGAACCTTGATATTTTGCATCAGCAGGATAGCAAGACCAACCCAATGGGCGAACACTTTAATTATGCCGAAGAAGTTAAAAAACTTGACTTTGAAGCGTTCAAAAAAGACCTGCGCGACTTCATGAAGGATTCACAAGACTGGTGGCCGGCGGACTGGGGACACTATGGTGGCCTTATGATTCGCATGTCATGGCATGCCGCAGGCACCTACCGCATCGCTGACGGTCGTGGTGGTGCCGGCACCGGTAACCAGCGCTTTGCTCCCATTAATTCCTGGCCGGATAACACAAATCTGGATAAGGCGCGTCGTCTGCTTTGGCCGATCAAAAAGAAATATGGCAATAAAATCAGCTGGGCCGACTTAATTACCTATGCCGGCACTATGGCTTATGAATCCATGGGACTCAAGACTTATGGCTTCGGTTTTGGTCGCGAAGATATATGGCATCCGGAAAAAGATATTTATTGGGGATCAGAAAAAGAATGGCTGGCTCCCAGTGGCAGCGAAGGCACCCGCTATTCCGGTGAGCGTGATCTAGCAAACCCGCTTGCCGCAGTGATGATGGGGCTGATCTATGTAAATCCGGAGGGCGTAGACGGTCAGCCGGATCCACTTAAGACAGCGCATGATGTGCGAGTAACTTTCCAGCGTATGGCGATGAACGATGAGGAGACCGTCGCCTTGACCGCCGGCGGTCATACCGTTGGTAAGGCACATGGCAATGGCGATGCCGAATTGTTGGGAGCGGATCCCGAAGGAGCCGATATTGACGAACAGGGCCTCGGATGGAACAACAAAAGCAAGCGCGGTATCGGTGGTGATACCGTCACCAGTGGGCTGGAAGGTGCTTGGACGACCGAGCCGATCCAATGGGACAACGGCTACTTTGACATGCTACTAAACCATGAATGGCAATCGGTTAAAAGCCCGGCAGGTGCTTGGCAGTGGGAACCGGTGGATATCAAGGAAGCAGACAAGCCGATTGATGCCGAAAACCCGTCGCTCCGTCGAAATCCCATCATGACCGATGCCGATATGGCGATGAAGATGGACCCTGAATACCGCAAAATTTCCGAGCGATTCTATAAAGATCCCGAATACTTCTCCGAGGTATTTGCAAAGGCATGGTTCAAACTGACACACCGCGATATGGGACCGAAAGCATGCTACATCGGCCCGGATGTTCCGCAGGAAGATCTGATCTGGCAAGACCCGGTACCGGCAGGAAACACCGACTATAATGTTGCGGCCGTCAAAGAAAAAATTGCGGCCAGCGGATTAACAACGAGTGAGATGGTCTCCACCGCTTGGGATAGTGCCAGAACTTTCCGCGGTTCGGACAGACGCGGTGGTGCCAACGGTGCGCGCATCCGCTTGGCACCGCAGAAAGACTGGGAAGGTAATGAACCCGAGTGCCTGAGCAGAGTGTTGGCTGTACTCGAACCGATTGCCGCCGATAGTGGTGCCAGTATTGCCGATGTAATCGTGCTGGCAGGCAATGTCGGCGTTGAGGCAGCCGCCAAGGCAGCAGGCTTTGACATAGAAGTTCCATTTTCACCCGGTCGCGGTGATGCAACGGCAGATATGACCGATCAGGAATCCTTTGCCGTGCTGGAACCGTTACATGATGGCTATCGCAACTGGGTCAAAGAAAACTATATCGTCAGTGAAGAAGAGATGATGCTTGACCGCACTCAGTTAATGGGACTCACAGCCTGTGAAATGACTGTGCTGACAGGTGGAATGCGTGTGCTAGGCACAAACCATGGCAATACCAAGCATGGCGTACTAACCGACCGTGAAGGTGCCTTGACAAACGATTTCTTTGTCAATCTGACAGACATGAACTATATGTGGAAGCCGTTCGGCCATGATCTGTATCAAATTTGCGAGCGTAGCACCGATACTGTCAAGTGGACGGCAACCCGCGTTGACCTTGTCTTCGGTTCCAACTCCATTCTTCGCTCCTATGCTGAACTTTATGCCCAAGACGACAATAAAGAAAAATTCGTTCACGACTTTGTCGCAGCATGGACAAAGGTAATGAACGCCGATCGTTTTGATTTAGCCTAGTCCTAGTCTGCCAATCCAGAATAAAACCGCCGTTTGTTGTCGTTGCAACAAACGGCGCAATACTGCCGAAACCACAGCATAAACCACATGTGTAGAGGTGAACTATTCCCCTCCTCTGGAGGGGTGACAGGCGCAATGGAACCGCCGATTATCGCCGAGTACCCCCCACTTGAGCAGAGTGCGTTAAACCATAAAAGCAATCAGCGCAGCACCCATAATGCCAAGCAAAGTAAAACCGAGGAGCATTATCCCCCCTAGAACCAACGGTAGCTTCCAGTTAACAGTTTGTTTGAGATCTTTCACCGTTGATACTAACGCTTGCAGTGTCCGCATCATTTCGGTTTGTGACATATATTCGCGTTCCAATGCGATTTTGATATCCTCCGGCGAAAGTTTATCTCGCCCTTGGTACGGGCATTCATAGAGTGTGGATGACGGATGATGAAGGCGATGAAACTCAACTGTCAAAAATCTATCCTTGTGCGGCACGATGATTGGTTTACTAGATAAATTGGTTAATCCGATAATTAACCGCCCTTCAAAGCCGGGGTCAACTTGAGGTCCGACCGTGGCGATCAGACCTTTACGTGCGTAAGAACTAGTTAATCCAAAACGGGCTGTATGTTGCAAGTCCAGTGTCAGTTTTTCGTGTGTGAGCATAATAACAAAATCCCCCGGCGTGATTTCTATAAAGCCCGTTTTGGTTAAATCTAATACTTCCTTTTTAGCTGAACTGGCTGCTTGATCACCAACTCGCAGATCGTAAGATGCCGGCTGTAGTAGCTCTTCAGAAAAAGGTTCTATCACTATGGACGAACTGTTTTTACATGTATTAAGTATGTCTTCGTTGGAGAGAATCATACAATACCCATATACCTGTGTTTAATTAATTGGTTTTCAATGTTCACGGATTATAGCACATGCGATCCTTTGCTTTGTAAAAAGCTGTTTTATCGGGACAAGATGTTTTTAGTATAAAAATTGAAGTGCGAGTATTTGCGATGCGAAGCGGTTGGGTTGATCCATTCCCTTTCTATGGAGAGGTGGCAGGCGCAATAGAACCGCCGATTAAGCCAGTAGGTTAATCGGCGTAACGTTTTGCAGAATCTTAGTACATATTGCAAAATGTAAAGCCTTTCCATGGGGTGGTTTTATCAACCGCCACGCGCCCCGGACATATGTAAACCGGCACGTCGCTTTTGCACCAACTCAACCACCCTGCGCCTCAATATTTCCTAGCTACTGCCTCTTTATTCGTTCCTTGATTACAGTTCTCTGGCACTGCTAAAATTAGGGTTGTATGACACCGCCTGAATATGTTGCATAATAACCCTTTTAATCATTTATAAATCTACGGCGATGGCAAAAAGCGATACAAAAAAAATTGAAAATATAGAGGCGCAATTATTCAAAGTAGCCGATAAGCTACGCAAAAACATTGATGCGGCGGAATACAAGCACATAGTACTCGGCTTGATATTTCTCAGATACATATCGGATTCTTTCGAGGCACAACATCGCGAATTAAACCGCAAATTAAAAGAAACCAAAGTAGAATTTCCACCCGACCCCGAAGATCCCGATGAATACGCGTCTAGGAATACCTTTTGGGTTCCTGAAGAGGCTCGCTGGTCGTACTTGCAAGATCGTGCCAAGCTATCGAGTATCGGCAAGGATTTAGACTCGGCAATGGAAAAGATAGAAAAAGAGAGTCCCAACCTCAAGGGTATTTTGCCTAAGGTCTATGCAAAACCGAACCTTGACAGAGCCACCCTAGGCGGTCTGATTGATTTAATCAGCGATATTGCTCTAGGTGAAGCAGCGCAGCAGTCAAGGGATATTCTAGGCAAAGTCTATGAGTATTTTTTGGGAGAGTTTGCTTTAGCGGAAGGCAAAAAGGGCGGTCAATTCTATACGCCTAAATCAATTGTGAAGCTCTTGGTTGAGATGATAGAACCTTATCACGGCAGAGTTTTTGACCCTTGCTGTGGTAGCGGCGGTATGTTTGTGATGAGCGAAAAATTTGTTGAAGAGCATAGTGGGCTAATCAAAGACATCTCTATTTACGGACAAGAGAGTAATCAAACAACCTATAGATTATGCCGAATGAATCTGGCAATTCGGAACATTGACGGTTCACAGGTGCAATGGAACAACGAAGGTTCATTTTTGAAAGATGCACACCCCGATTTGAAAGCCGACTTTATACTTGCCAATCCACCGTTTAACGATAGCGACTGGAGCGGCGACCTACTACAAGACGACCCGCGTTGGAAATACGGCACGCCGCCGGCGAGCAACGCTAACTTTGCATGGGTGCAACACTTCTTATATCACCTAAGCCCTAAAGGTGTGGCAGGCTTTGTTTTGTCCAAAGGCTCGCTAACTTCTAAAACTTCCGGCGAGGATGTTATCCGAAAAAACTTAATCGACGGCAGTTTTGTAGACTGCATCGTCAACCTGCCGACAAAATTATTCCTCAACACACAGATTCCCGCGTGCCTCTGGTTCATATCCAACAAACGATACGGCTTTAACGGCGACAGAAGTCGTAGTGGAGAAATGCTATTTATTGACGCACGGCACTTGGGACATTTAATAAACAGACGTACCCGAGAATTTTCCGATGAAGACATCGGCAAGGTTTCCGACACCTACCACCAATGGAGAAAGACAGACGGTCAATACAAAGATGTTCCGGGTTTTTGTGCATCGGTAGCGATTGAGAGAGTAAAAGAATTGGATTATGTGCTCAGCCCGGGACGTTATGTAGGCACCGTAGAAATAGAGGACGACCATGACTTTGCCGAGCGTTTTGCAGAACTAAAAGCAGAGTTTGAAACACAGGTGAGAGCAGAGGCTGGATTGAGCAAACGGATTTTAGAAAACTTAAACAAAATTGAATATGAGAAATAAACCGAAACCGTCAAGAGGGAACTCATGGATAATGATTTGAGATGGAAACAACGTTTTCAAAATTTTGAAAAATCTTTTGAGGCTTTGCAGAGACGGATAAATCAATACGAGCAATATCCTAACGACGAGGGTTCTCAAATGGCATTGTTATCATCTTTTATAATCATGTATGAACTCAGCTGGAAAGTACTCAAAGATTATTTACAAAACGAAGGTGTAGATGTGAACAATAGTCCTAGAAATGTATTCAGAAATGCATTTCAAAACGAGCTGATATTCAAAATAGAGCCATGGATGGAGTCAATTGTCATAAGAAATGAAACGGTTCATACCTATCATGAGGATATTTTGCGAGAAGTCATTCAGTTTATTACCGAGACCTTTTATCCTATTGTTCGGGATCTGTATTTTCAACTGAAAAAAGAACTATGAAATACGGTTTGTCCGAAGAACAACTGGCAGAGATCTGTAATATCATTGGTTCATATCCCCAAATAGAAGCAGCGGTTATTTACGGTTCACGGGCTGACGGTGCTTATAAAGAAGCCTCGGATGTAGATATTGCTATCAAAGGAGGAAAAACCAACGAATCCCTTGCCGCAAAACTAAAATTCCATTTAGAGGAAGAAACCTACCTGCCTTTCTTTTTTGATGTCATCGCCTACAATGCCATCACCTCCACCGAACTAAAAAATCAAATCAAGGTTAAAGGCAAAACAATCTATCGGAGGGGGTGGCGTGAAGTTAAATTGGGAGATGTTGTAGAAATAATAGGCGGAGGAACACCCAGTACCAAAGAACCTAAATATTGGAATGGTGATATTCCTTGGTTAACACCCAGAGATTTATCTGATTTTAAGTGTAGATATATAGCTAAAGGTGAGAGAAATATATCCAAATTAGGATTACAAAATTCAAATGCAAAATTACTTCCCGTAGGAGCGGTGCTTTTAACTACTAGAGCACCAGTTGGTTACTTGGCAATTGCTAGAGATGAGATTGCTGTCAATCAGGGATTTAAGGGATTAATTGCAAACAGACATATTGATAATTTACTTTTATATTATCTGTTGAAACACAATGTTGATTATCTTAAAGCACATTCAAGTGGAACAACTTTTGGTGAGTTATCTAAAGCCTCCTTAACATCTATACCATTTTACATTCCCTCTCTTCCCGAACAAAAAGCCATTGCCGAAGTTTTGAGTAGCCTTGACGACAAAATAGATCTTTTACACCGACAAAACAAAACTCTTGAGAATATGGCACAAATCCTATTCCAAAAATGGTTTATTGAAGACGCAGACGATACATGGGAAGAGAAACCTTTGGCTGATTTACTAGATTTTCTAGAAGGTCCAGGCATCCGTAATTGGCAATACACAGAAAAAGGGACACGCTTTATAAATATCAGATTAATACAAGATGGCGAAATAGATGTTAAAAAATCAAACTTCATATCTGACGAAGAGGCAAATGGTAAATATAAACATTTTTCACTACAGGAAAGAGATATGGTTGTTTCTACTTCTGGTACTTTAGGAAAAGTAGCAATCGTTCGTTCTTATCACTTGCCCTTGATGCTCAATACAAGCGTGATTAGATTTAGACCTAAAGACGGCATAAACTATTCGTTCATGTACCAATACTTACAATCAAAGGAATTTAAGAATGAACTGGAAAGCCTAGGAAGTGGTAGCGTCCAGAAAAATTTTGGTCCAACTCATTTGAAAATGATGAAGATGAGAATTCCTCCAGAAAGAGCTTTGAATGACTTCAGAAATCATGTTGATGACCTGTATTCAAAATTATTACAGAACTATTCTCACATTTATGAAATTGAGACCATTAAAAATACGCTTGCACCCAAATTAATGAGTGGTAAAGCGAGAGTAGTAAAATAATTCGTATAATATCTTGATGAAGTTTAGAGGTTATGAAAGGAATAAAATAAATCACGGTAAAACACATATTATTAAAGAACAATGTCAGAAGAAATCATTCTAAAATCTCGTGAAGATAGAGAATTCATTACTCTTACAAAAACCAAAGATAACAAATACATTTCAAAGTCTAGTCATGACCATCCGTGGGCTAGAGGTGAAATTGATAATGCCGTTTTGAGATCTCGTATTGAACCCTGGTTAACGGCACTATTTCAATCTGAACATTTTTCTTTGTTGGTAGGTGCTGGATTGACTGAAGCAGTGCTTGGTTTGGCGCAATCTGATGACAAACCTAAGATGCCGACACCACGGTTTAGTGAGTTTTCAGAACAGATTAACGATGCCTCAAAGGTTTCTGATGCAAACAATTTAACTACTACCGATATTGAATTACAACTTCAAGTAGCCAACGAACTACTTATAGGATTAAAACATTTGCATCAGAGAAACGAGAATAACGAACAAATTTCTACGCTAGAAAACGAAATTACAGAGTTTCTCAAAGAATTTTCGGAATACATTTTGGAACTAGAAAATAAAATAGTAGAAGCTAAAAATAGGAAACAAGCTTTTAATTATTTAGTCAACTTCCTAACTAGTTTTGCTAGCCGTTCCGGCCCTAGAGACCGATTACAAATTTTCACCACAAATTACGACCGGGTTATTGAGATAGGTGCGGAAGTGGCAGGATTACGCTTACTTGACCGTTTTGTAGGCAGTGTTTCTCCTATTTTTAGGTCTTCAAGATTGAATGTTGATATGCACTACAATCCGCCCGGTATACGGGGAGAACCTCGCTATTTAGAAGGTGTTATCCACTTCACTAAATTGCATGGTTCTATTGATTGGAAGCAGTTAAATAAAGATATTCGTCGGATAGGTTTGCCGTTTGGTGCAAAAAGCCTTGATCCCTATTTAGAAAACTCTAACAAATTAATGATCTATCCGAACGCCGCCAAAGATAAAGCAACAGTCGTTTATCCTTATGTAGAAATGTTTAGAGATTTCGCTGCTTCTATATGTAGGCCGAACAATACATTGGTTACATACGGTTATAGTTATAACGATGACCATATCAACCGAATAATAGAGGATATGCTTACTATACCGTCCACTCATTTAGTCATTATTTCGTATGGTAATAAAGATAAAAAGATTAAAAGCATGTATAAAGAGATTGGCAGACCAGCTCAAATCACACTTCTCATAGGGAAGGATTTAGCTGGATTAAAACCACTGGTGGATAATTATCTGCCTAAAGCGGCGATTGACCGTATTACTTCTCGCATGGTGGATTTACTCAAATCGCGTTTAGAAACCGAAAGTAATTCTGAAATCGAAACTGCAAAGTTTATCAAAGAGACACCCGAGCCTAATTTAGATCGCAATGAAAGCGAAACATCAAATACTATAAATGACGACGACCTCGATTTTTGAACAATTAGAATCTTTATGCATTGGGACGGTAGAGTTTGTATCCCCAGATGAAATAAAAGTCTCCTTAAACCTAGAAGCTCCCGAATCACTAGCCTTAAATGCAGAAAATCCTATAACTTTTCCTAAAATTAACAACTATTTGCTTATTCCCAACAATGAGGGATATTTAGTCGGACAAATAGAATGGTTAGCAAGTGAACGAGTACCCTATACAAAACGCAAGGATATACAAAAGGATTCTGGATTGGTTGACCTGCCGTATCCTTCAAGAAAAATGAGCCTTAATCCTGTTGGGATACTAAACGAGATAAGAGGCGAGGCAGATAAAGAGAAAAAGGATTTTGAATTTAAGCGTGGCGTTAATGTATTTCCATCGGTGGGAGATAATGTTTTACTTCCTACGCAAGAGCAACTTCATGCAATTATAGTATCGGGAGAAGATAAACAAGTAAGTATTGGCATTAGCCCACTTGTAGATGGTGCTGAAGTATGCGTTAATCCAGATCGTTTATTTGGTCGACACCTCGCTGTTTTAGGCAATACAGGAAGTGGCAAATCCTGTTCTGTAGCAGGACTTATCCGCTGGTCATTGGAAGCAGTTTCCAAAAAGGAGAAAAAACCGAATGCTCGTTTTATCGTGTTAGATCCAAACGGAGAATATTCCAAAGCCTTTGGATCCGATAATAGCAATGATTCTGTAGTTAAAGCACGAATATTTCAGGCGGAACCGAATGGCAAAAATAAAAAATTACAAGTACCTCTTTGGTTTTTGAATAGTTCCGAATGGGCTGCTTTTGCTCAAGCTAGTGAAAAAATGCAAAAGCCTACACTTGTGGATGCACTTAGTAATGTGAGGAGTGGACGCACGGAGTTCACTAGGAATAAAGGTCATGAGATGAGAAATTTTCTTAGAACAATTGTTACAATTATCCATGCAGCAAAAAATTCTGGCGATCCCTGGGGGAAGTTTCCTAAACCTAAAGGCTTCCTTGAGAAGATAAAGAAATGGAATGAGGGAGGGTTAGAAGAAGATGGTGTATTTTCAGAGAATCAAAAGAAAGCAATGCATATGCTAAAAGAATATATTGATGGGCTTGTGGAAGAGCGTCCTATAGAAAAAAGTACTAATTATGATTTTAAAAAACATCAAATAGACTGTCTCTTAGAATTAGCCCAGCAGGCTTATTATGCTTTTGGTGGTAAAGACGAAGATCTCTTAGCAATAGGTGCGGATATCCCAAAGCCATTTTTCAAAGAATCATTTATTAGAAGTGTTGAGGCAAGTGCGGAAATGTTAAAAGCAGTTGAATATGTAGAACCTTTGCTTATGCGTATTCGTGCCATGCTAGGCGACCAAAGAATGAAATCAATTATGGATGACTCTGGTAGTAAAATTACACTTGCTCAATGGCTAAAAGATTATATTGGTGGAGATGAAAATGAAAGTAACATAACAATCATTGATTTGTCATTAATTCCTGCTGATGTAATCCATATTATTACTGCTGTTATTGCGAGGATGGTTTTTGAAGCCTTGCAACGTTATAGAAAAATTCATACCGAGAAGAAAACTTTACCGGTGGTTATGGTTATGGAAGAAGCCCATACATTCGTGAAACGCTATAAAGACGATATTGAAAATAGAGGCTCAGCTACTATTTGCTGTCAAATATTTGAAAAAATTGCCCGAGAAGGTCGTAAATTTGGATTAGGGTTAGTTATTTCATCACAACGTCCTTCTGAGTTGTCTCCTACTGTTCTTTCTCAATGCAATACGTTTTTACTCCATCGTATTAGCAACGACAGAGATCAAGATCTAGTAAAGCGATTCATTCCCGAAAGTCAAAAAGGAGTACTTAGAGAACTACCCGTACTTCCTTCGCAACAAGCAATTTTAATGGGTTGGGCTTCTGAACTTCCTTTGCTGGTAAAAATGCACTATTTGCCGGAAGAACAGCAACCACAATCGGATGATCCAGATCTTTGGAAAGTTTGGACTCGAGAAAATGACAGAAAAGTAGACTGGGACGAAATCGCTGATGATTGGGTCAAGCCGGAAGAGGAAACCAATTATGAGGCAGAAAGCACCAATCAAACAGAAAATTTTGATGAAAAGAAAATTGATTCTGAGACAGACAGTACTAATCAAATAAAAAGTCCTGATGATGACATCCCATTTTAAGGCAACATAATTGTTCAGCGTTAACAGAATGATTTTTTTACGAAAGCAAACGATTTCAAACGCCAAGCGATAAATCATGCTTTCCCTCTACGAATCCGGAACTGATGAACGGTGAGGCACGGGTAAAACAGCCTTAATGCCGGATAAGAAAACACCTACAAAATAAGGTGTAAATTTATCTTATCAAAGTGTCGTTTAATCTATAATGTGCTTTTACCTATTGCTTTTAGCACCGAATATAATTTCAATACTCCGGAAGTTTTTAATATACAGAAAAATGGATGACAAGGGAAAATATCTAGCCAGAATACTCTTTAAGCTAAAAATACACGAAACCGAAGGAAAATCTTTTGAAGATTTATTTGCTCACATTATGAACTATTCAGAACCGGATTTTCAAAGGATAAAACCATGGGGCAGTATTGGTGATCGCAAAAATGATGGTTATATTCCTTCACAAGGAATATATTTTCAGGTCTATGCTCCGGAAGACATACGCAAATCTCTCGGTAATGCAATTAAGAAGCTGGAATCCGATTTTGCCGGTCTTTTAGAAAAGTGGAAAGAAATCAAAGCATATTATTTTGTTATCAACGATAAATATCATGGAGTGCCGGCACATCTTTTACAAGCCATACAAAAAATTGCCAATGATCATGAGATAAAAGCAGAGGTTTGGGGTGTTAATAAACTGGAGGATTTAGTCTTCTCTTCTTTAGATGATGACCAAATATTAAGTATTACCGGTTCATTTCCTAATCCTGAAGAAATACACTTAGACTATTCTGTTTTAGACGAAGTGATAACACATCTGATGAAAATAGATATTAGCGACATTCAGGATGGTGACATTAAATATCCGAATTGGGGTGAGAAGATCGAATTTAATGGTTTATCGGAGGCAGTGAAAAGATACTTGGAGCAGGGTTTTTTACATGTTGCCGAACTGGATGAATGTCTTGACAACAATAGTAATTTTTTTGCGGAACAGGTCAAGGATCGGGTCAGAGAAATTTATATCAATAAAGCCAGAGAGTTTTCGGGAGACAAATTATTTATGAAAATAATGAATACTATTAGTCATAGGCAGGAACAACTATTCCAATTTGCAGCGATTATAATAATGGCTAAGTATTTTGAAATTTGTGATATTTTTAAGAAGCCTGAATGATATTACCTACAAAAAATATTAATTTTTCCAAGTCCCTATTAGGGTTCGGTTCCTATGTGTTGTCACTGCTTGATAGTTCCCAAAGTATTGATGATTTATGGCAACAATATCGCAAGGACTATAAGAAGAAGAGATATCCGGGAAAACATACCTTTGATAATTTGATTATGACATTGATTTTTTTATATGTTGCAGGTTGTATTCTTGAACAGGACGGGCTTATAAAAAGATGCGTTTAATTTCAATATCGGCAAACCAAGATAGCTTCAAAAAAATAGACTTTAATCCATCGGGTGCTAGCTTTATTATTGCCGAACAGAAAGACCCCGGCCAGAGCGATAAAAAGAAAACCTACAATGGTGTCGGTAAATCTCTTTTAGTTGCGTTAATTGATTTTTGCCTGGGAGCCGGTGCGAGTAGTGGCATCACTAAAACATTAAGTTCGTGTGATGACTTAAAAGATTGGAAGTTTACCTTGAAGATAAGTATAAAGGGTAAGCCCTACATTATTACAAGATCGGTTGATAATCATAAATCAATTGAGTTGAACGATGAAACTTTGAAACTGACAGAATTTCACCAACGAATGCAAGAGCTATGTTTTGATATAGAGGAAGGTTTCAAGTTCTTGACTTTTCGTTCTTTGTTACCGTTTTTCCTGAGACCGTCAAAAACTTCATATACAAATTATGATAAACCTCAGGCATCTTACACACCGTATCAAAAACTACTTTACAACGCTTTTTTATTAGGCTTGGATGTCTTTTTAGCCGATAAGAAAAAAGTACTAAAAGACGATTTAACGACACGAAGAAATAGCTTACGAAACACAGAAAAGGATCCCATCATAAGAGGATTTTTCGGTCACAATCAAAATGTGAGTGATGATTATCTATTACTTCTTAGGGATATAGAGGAAAAAATTAAAAAATTGGAGGAAGATCTAAAAAATTACAGGGTTGCCAAGGATTATTATCAGCGTCAGGAAGAAGCGGATCAGTTGAAAAAATTGATTGATGAGAAGCAAAAACAAATCTATCTACATAAAAGTACCATAAAGCGGATCGATCAGAGTTTACGGTTTGAAGTTGATATAGATCAAAAGGACATTAAAAAGATATACGAGGAATCTAAAAAGGTATTTCAAGTTGAAGTAAAAAAGAGGTTATCGGATTTAGAAAAATTTTATACGGATTTGAAGACTAATCGTACAAAAAGATTAGCGGAGCAAAAACGGTCAATTATGAACGAGTTAGAAAAGTTAGAAGAAGAGGCGGCAAAATTACAAGCACAATTTGACGAAACCTTAGCATTTCTCGGGTCACATCGCGCATTGGATGTTTTTGTTGAAACAAACAAACAATTAAGTGAGCTAAAACAAAAAAAAGAAAAGTTGGTTTCTTATCAAGAATTTCAGAAAAAATACAAAAGAGAAATAGAAAAATTAAAACAAAGTTTAAGGGACGAAAACGGCAAAACAACCGAATACTTGGAAATAAACGAATCTTTTTTAGAATCTATTAATAACGATTTTAGGACTTTGGCAAAGAAATTTTACCCCGATGAACTAGCCGGTATCACGATTGTCAATAACGAAGGGGAAAATCAAATTAGATATAACATAGAAGCAAAAATACAATCGGATTCTTCCGATGGAATTAATAGTGTCAAATTGTTTTGTTATGACTTATGTGTGCTATTCGGTGCTAACAATCATCATATAGATTTTATTTTTCATGACAGCAGGTTATTCAGCGATATTGATGAAACACATTGTGAGGTGTTGTTTGATATTGTTCGCGATAAATTTAAGGATAAGCAATATATAGCGAGTATTAATCAGAAGGACTTAATAACCTTAGCTGAACCGGTTCAGGCTTTTATAAGACAAAACACGGTTTGTAAACTAAACGATGAATCCGAAGAAGGTAAGTTATTAGGTAGGCGGGTAGAATTGGAATACGACTAGTGTCGTAGTTTGTTCTCTATCGGTATATGTTTGCCCTAAATACAGCCTCAATCTTCACAATCAACCCCCATGCTTTCCCTCTACGAATCCGAAGTTGAAGAGTGGGTGATAGAGCTTCTGCAGGAGCAGGGGTATAGCTATCTTTCACCGGAGGAGCAGGAGCGGGCGCGTGGTGGTTTTTCGGAGGTTGTTTTCCGAGAGCATCTAAAGGATGCCGTCACTCGCCTTAATCCCGATATTCCCGAAGATGAGCAGGAATATGCGCTACGAGAAGTTTTAGGATTATCCAGTCAGAGTATGATTGAAAACAACGAGACTTTTCATCGGTACTTGATCGAAGGTTTCTCGTTGGAATACCAAAGAGAAGGCGACACGGTCGGTGGTAAGGTGATGTTGGTTGATTTTGAAAACCCGATGAACAACGATCTCATCGTTTGCAATCAGTATACCGTCGTAGGGAATAAAAATAAGACAAAGATACGCCCCGATGTGGTTTTATTAATCAACGGTTTACCTTTGGTTGTGATTGAACTCAAAAACCCTACCGATGAGAAGGCCACGGTTAAAAAAGCATATACTCAGTTACAGAATTATAAAAAGGCTGCGCCGAGTTTGTTTTACTACAACGGGGTTTTGGTTGCGTCGGACGGTCTGGATGCTAGAGCGGGTTCGCTCACGGCGGGCATGGATCGTTTTATGGCATGGAAAACCGTTGACGGTGTCAGGGAGGATAAAAGCACGACACCACAGGTAGAGACGCTTATTAAAGGGATGCTTCGTCCCGATGTGCTGCTTAACCTTATAAAGCAGTTTACGGTTTTTGAAAAATCGCAAGCCGAAACCAGCAAAAAAATTGCTGCATACCATCAGTATTACGCAGTGTGCAAGGCAGTGGAGTCAACCATTCGGGCAACTGCGACAGGAGTTTCCGAAGCAGAGAAGGAAGCACCTGAGGACTCCGATTTGCCGATGGTTAACAGTCAACCGGCGGGTGATAGAAAAGTCGGTGTTGTTTGGCACACGCAAGGCAGCGGCAAATCGCTTTCTATGGTTTTTTATGCCGGCAAGTTGATGGGAGATGCGCGTATGAAGAATCCGACCTTGCTCGTGCTTACCGATAGAAATGATCTTGACGACCAGTTGTTCGGGGCATTTGCGGCGAGTCGGCAATTACTAATAGAAGAACCGGTGCAAGCGCAATCTCGCGATCACTTAAAAAAACTTTTGCAAACACAAGGCGGTGGCATCGTTTTTACAACGATTCAAAAATTTTCTCCCGAAGAGGATAGAGAGCAATTCGAGTTACTTTCGGGGCGTGAAAACATCGTTGTTATTGCCGATGAGGCGCATCGCTCTCAATACGGCTTCAAAGCGATAACCGGCATAAAAGATAATCGGGTATCTATACGCTATGGTTTTGCTAAGTATCTGCGGGATGCCTTACCGAACGCCTCTTTTATCGGTTTTACCGGCACACCGATTGAGAGAGCGGACATTTCAACACGGGCAATTTTCGGTAATTACATTGACATTTATGATATTCAACAATCGGTGGAAGATGGGGCAACTATTCCCATTTACTATGCATCGCGTCTAGCGCATGTGCATCTGAAGCCGGAGGAAATGCAAAAGCTGGATGATGAGGTTGAACAGATTACCGAAGATCAGGAGTTCACCGCTACGGAGAAAGCGAAGGCAAAATGGGCGCAAATGGAAGCGATCGTAGGTAATGAGGAACGGCTGAAAGTAGTTGCACAAGACATCGTTGAGCATTTTGAGGAACGACAAAAAGCACTTGAAGGCAAAGGCATCATTGTTGCAATGAGCCGGCGTATTGCCGTTGCGCTATACGACATGATTACTAAGTTTCGTCCGGATTGGCACGATACCGATCTTGAGAAGGGGCAGATAAAGGTCATTATGACTTCTAATTCAAGCGACCCGTCAAGTTATCAGCCGCATCGTACAACCAAGAGGCAAAAGAAAGAATTGGGGGATCGGTTTAAGGATCCCACGGATTCTTTGAAGCTGGTTATCGTGCGAGATATGTGGTTGACCGGTTTTGATGCACCGTCTTTACATACGATGTATATAGACAAACCGATGCGTGGGCATAATCTTATGCAGGCGATTGCGCGCGTCAACAGGGTCTATAAAAATAAACCCGGCGGACTTGTGGTGGATTACATCGGAATTGCTCACGACTTAAAGCAGGCACTTGCGATTTATACGAATAGTGGTGGGCGAGGGCAACCGGCATTGGAACAGGAAACCGCAATTGCAACGATGATAGAAAAATACGAAATCGTTGTGCAGTTGTTCAATGGTTTTGACTACAAGCGATACTTCGCTGCCGATACTGGAGAAAAACTGACCATCATTTTGGAGGCACAGGAGCATATACTCAATTTGGACGATGGCAAGAAAAGGTATATAGAACAACTCTCGGTACTAGCCAAAACATTTGCGCTTTCGGTGCCTAGCGACGAGGCAGCGAAAATCAGAGATGAGCTAGGCTTTTTTGAAGCGGTGAAAGCTAGACTAATAAAACTAGAATCGTCGGATAACGGGAAAAGCGATGCCGAAATAGAAACAGCAATTAAACAAATCGTTGATAAAGCGATTATGACCGACGAGGTTATCGACATTTTTGATGCAGCGGGAATCAAGAAGCCCGACATTTCTATTCTCTCCGACGAGTTTCTGGAGGAAGTGCGAGGCATGCAACATAAAAATCTAGCCATAGAACTTTTGAAAAAAATTCTTAACGATGAAATCAAAGCCAGGATTAAAAAGAATTTTATTCAAGGTAGGAAACTTTCGGAGATGTTGGATGCTGTGATTAAGCGGTATCGGAATAATTTGTTAACCACGGCACAAGTCATTGAAGAGCTTGTAAGCCTTGCCAAAGAGATAACAGATGCCGATAAACGAGGTGAGAGATATGGGCTTTCGCAAGAGGAATTGGCGTTTTATGATGCGCTTGCCGATAATGACAGTGCAAAAAGGGTGCTGGGAGATGACACACTGCGAGATATTGCAAGAATTTTGGTTGAAAAGGTGAAGAAGGGAGCTACTATTGATTGGACTATTAGAGAAAGCGTGCAAGCGGGGCTTCGTGTTGCCGTGAAAGGCGTGCTGCGTAAATACGGTTATCCGCCCGACAAACAAGAGACTGCAACACAAAATGTTTTGAAGCAAGCAGAGAGTTTTGCCGACGAATGGGCTTCCGATCTGTAGTCTATTTATCGCGGCTCTCGTTGCATAACTTCAAGAGGAGGTTATTCAGAGGTATACAAGATATTGTTATTCTCTAGATATTCCAAAAACTCTACAATGGTTTTGGGAGAAATGAGCAGATTATCTGTTTGTTTCAGGAAGTTAATCTGGCGTATAGTGTCCTTAAAAATACTGGGTGCAACAAAGTAACACATTGATTTTTCTACTTTCGTGTCAAACTTTTCTAAGTGTCTAGCAATCGGCCACACTTCCGCCATAGTTTGGGTTCTCCCCTCGGACATTGTTACCTCAATTAAGACTCCGTTTACATCTTCAAAGCATTCAATGTCCCCGGTGTCCCTGGAGCCTTTTGCGGTTGATGTCGGTATACCTTCATCATCAATAGGATAATTTGGTATTACTTGTATATTCGGGAATTTTGATTTCACTGCCAATGCCGTCAAAAACTCAAACCGTATTGGACCTGATAGATATTTCAAAGTTTCATGTTTCGTTAATTTTCTACTTGATAGTATTAGCATTTCTTTTTTGATTGTCTCCCAAGTATGTATATCAACCCACTTTTTCAAGAATTCATCGCGCTCGGAAGCTGAAACAGTTTTTGGTTTAGACGAAATTAAGTTTTTATCGATAGTGGAGATATACTCAAAATAACTTTCTTCTGTATCGTATTTTTTATACTCGGAATAGTTTTTCAGAATATAATTTATTTTTACTTGCTCGTTTTTGTTGATATCGATAAACCTTCCTCCACCGCGCAAAGAGATAAGGCCGGTTAATCGCATTTTTCGGATAAACTCGTCGGGATAATCTACTATGATAGATTTATCGTTCCGTCTAATATCTCTGCCTTCCATGATTTCATTCCGACAAATTCTCATAATTATTTCCCTGCTCGGAGAATATCGAAAGTCTTGCCGTAATCTTTTAATTCTCCGATATAACGTCTCTGCATCGTTATTTTTCCAATAAATTACCAGTGGTAATTCTAGTTTTGAAATGCCCGCGCCATTGTATTCATCGTCGGCGTTTAATTTAGTGATTACTCGGAGCAATAAGACCAAAGGTACATTTTCATTCAATACCCTCCGAAAAGGACTATTTGCTTGGTATTTCACAAAAGCATTCAAGAAAGCCTGTTGCTCAAATTCAGGATATTTGTTGTCAACAAGTTTTAATCCTACCTTTGAGAATCTTATTTTCTTTCCGGTTCGGTAAAATACAAATCCTAGTTCTTTAGAAAATTTGAACCAAGTATCAAAACGAGATGGCCAGCCTTTACTAAACCCTGCTTCTTTATGATTTTGCGGATTGTCTCGTAGTATCTTTTTAACTTCTTTATCGGACAGAGGGTTATTTTCTCTCATTTTTTGTTTTATATTTTGGGGTAATCTAATCGGTTGGTATAAACCAATTCTGATAATTTCCCCGACAATTTCTTCTGCTAATTTGTCGTCAAGAATTTTTCCGTTATAGTCCTTTAAGACATTGAGAAAGTCTTTCAATCGCTCGGGGCTTCTAATCGTTGTTGTGAACAATAATGGTTTGTATTCGGCTTGTCTCGGCATAATTTCAATAGTTGGTAATCAAGACTTCTTTAATTTTTTTCCGGGTATTGTTGTGATAGTTGATGTAATTGCTTTGAATATCATGGACTTGGTATTTTTTCATCCATTCAATCAGTAAATCATTTTTTCTTCCGTTGTAATGAGTAATATTTGACAAAGCAAATTTAATGCTCTTTCTATTTAATGTATCAATTAAATCAAGCAAGTTTTTTTCTTCTTTTGAGTTCCATAACTTATTGTATTCGCTTGAAGCGATAAGGTAAGGAGGGTCAAGGTAGACGAAGTCATTTTTGGTAAATTCTTTTTTCTCAAAAAATCGCCTAAAGTCTTTAGTCGAGAACTGTATTTTTTTATTTTTTACAAAATCAAAATAATTATTAAGTGCTTTTACAACATTTTTATTAAAATCGACATTTCCAACAGGCAAATTGAATGAACCACCGCCATTGAAACGTAACATCCTATTAAATCCGTATATCAATAGCACATACAAAATAAGAGGATCATTTTTTCGATTTTTGTTCACATCGTTTTTTAATTTTTCATATCCTTCTTTGTTGAATTTAGAATAATAAGTCTTCTTAAACTCTTTTTTTAGAGCATCGGGCACAATATCTTTTTTGTAGGAATGAGATAATTTGTATTTGAAGACGATTTTTTCAACTTTGTCAAAAAACTTTCCCGTATTTTCTGCATTCGAAATTAAGTATTCATGAATATTAACAAGGTGTTTATTTATATCATTCAAAAAATACTTCTTTGCGTTGATATTCAGGAAAACCGTACCACCACCAACAAATAATTCATAAAAGTTTTCTATTTTCTCGGGAAACAAATTTAGCAGTTGTTCCATTAGCCGATATTTATCCCCGACATAAAAGAGAGGTGATCTATTTATTTTCTGTTCCATGAGCAGTTTTGGTTACAAACAGATATTCTTTGTGATTATCGAAATTGGTATTTCCGGCGTTAAAATGTCGGTAATCTTTTTCAAACACTTTTGTTTTCCCTTTCTTGTTCAGAATATTTTTAATTTCTTCGAGCATAATTTTATTTTGCGATGAATTACTCTTGGGGTTGTAAGTGCTGTTATAGGAAACAATTAAATATTTTGCATTTATGTCATTTATCAATTCTGCAAACTTATCTTTCGCATTTACGCGGCAATAATCACTCATGTTTTCCGGGGTTGGTTTCAAGGCTACGCCGTGTAACTTTGGCTTGTCCCATTTTGTAAGTGTCTCAAGTATATGATAAAACCTGCTATATTGTCGGGAGTTATAGGGAGGGTCGATATAGACAATGTCTGTTTTAATTTTTTTTGCAAGTAGATTTGCATCTTCGCGAAAAATTGAAACCGCCTTGACTTTGATGGGTTCTATCGGGCGCATGAAAAAATTGTCCTCAATAGATTTCTTTTTGAAGTATGCATCGTAATGTCCGACTGTATTTGCAATTTTATCGGTGGAATAAAGCAAAGATGACATAAGCATATTATATTCTCGCTTTGTTAGGTTGTTTCTATTCTCTTCAATGTTCTCGCGAATAAACCCGATAATCTTCGCCGAATTTTTTGAGAAATATTTTCCGCCGAAATTTAGAGAAAAATAATTTTCATCTAAATCTTCTCCATTAATATTATTATAATCTTTAACAATGGAATTTATTTTTTTGCGATCCCAGTCTCCGTTTCCCAAGAATGCTTTGTATATTGTTTGATTTGAAAAAAGGAAATCGTTCAGGGTAATTTTGTCGAAATGTTTACCGGCAACTGCGGCAACCACACCGGTTCCGGCAAAAATATCCGTGAATGATTTTCCTTCACATTCTTTATCAAGGATAGAAAAAATCCATTTTATTAGTTTGTGTTTGTTCCCGATATATCGCCGGTTGTGTAATTGGAAATAATTTTCGTTAATTTTCGGAATGTGAAAATAAGTTTCTTGAATTTTCTCTGCGCTAATTCCGTAAGCTGGTTTCTCAATCTCCAACAAGTCAAAAAGTGTTCCTTGGATTCCGTCCGCTAGATAATCTAGATCTTTGTTTTGTTTTTTTAGTTTTTCATAAAAACTATAATCTCCTTTTTTGGAAATAATCATAAAATCAACAACGGGAATCGCCATTATTTCTCCTGCTTTTGTGATTTTCTTAGCCATTTCAATATCTCTCTTGCTTGGGGTTGAATCACCGGACGGATGATTATGAACAAGAATAACGCTTGCAGCGTTGAGTTTTATGGCCGGATAAAAAATTTCTCTCGGATGAAACAATGTTTTATCAGAGAGCCCTATACTTACCACTTCCTTTTTTAATAAAACATTTCTTGCATCAAGATATAAGCAAATAAGGTGTTCTTTTTTTTTGCTTCGTAAATCATAAGTCAGAGAGCCGACATCTTGAGAATTTTTGATAACAATTTCGCTCGTTTCGTTTTCCCCATAAAATCTTTTGACTAGTGAAATTGCTGCCGCAATTTGTAGTGCTTTCGCTTCTCCAATTCCTGCAGTCTTTTTCAAATCATCAACGGTAATACTTAAAAAATCTTTGCTGAATTTTTTGATAATTTGTTGCGCAAGTTGCTGAACATTCTTTCCCTTGATTCCACTCCCGAGTAAAATTGCTAAAAGATCACTTTTTGAAAGTGCGTCCGCTCCCTTTTTGAGAAACTTCTCGCGTGGTCTGTCAATTTTTGGGATATCTTTGATCTTTGCCATATTTAACTCTATTCAATTCTCAGTGGAAATTTCTTGGTGTCCCTCCGAAAGCAAACATTTTTCTGTAAATTTTAATAGATTCTTCAAAATTTATTTAGCATATATAGTCAAGTAAAGAATGTCTGCGTTGACTATTATATCAAGCCTTAATCTCTTAGGTATTGTCCACTACGAAATGCAAAATCTACCCAAGCGGTGGTACAATCGGCATAGCATCGTACCGAATTATCATAGACACAAGGAGAACATTATGGCACTAAAGTGGACGGACAGTCGTGAGATTGCGATTGCTTTGGACGAGGCGCATCCGGATGTCGATCCGCAAGGAGTGCGTTTTACCGATTTATATCAATGGGTCTGCGAGCTTGAAGACTTTGCCGACGATCCTAAACATTCGGGTGAGAGGATTCTAGAGGCGATTCAAATGGCGTGGATAGAGGAAAAAGACTAGAGGAGAACAACGATGGCAATAGAGAGAACTTTGTCTATTATCAAACCCGATGCGGTTGCGGCAAATCATATCGGCGAGATTTACGCTCGCTTCGAGGCGGCGGGCATACGGATTGTGGCGGCGAGGATGATGCAGTTGTCCGAGTTGCAGGCGATGGGGTTTTATGCGGTTCATAAGGCGCGTCCGTTTTTCAAGGATTTGGTGAAATTTATGACATCCGGTCCGGTTATGGTGCAGGTGTTGGAGGGCGAGAATGTTATTGCACGCAACCGCGAGCTGATGGGCGCGACGAATCCGCAGGAGGCGGCTGACGGCACTATTCGAAAGGACTTTGCGAGCAGTATCGATCAAAATGCGGTGCACGGCTCCGATGCGCCCGAGACCGCGCAAACCGAGATTGCTTTCTTTTTTAATGAAGCGGAGATATGCAAGCGGACTTTTTGAGTAATAAGATTGCTACTCGCACACTGATAAACCCGTTGGCATTAAGCCGCAAAGAACTAGCCGACTTATGCTCGGCTTTGGGTGAAAAGGCGGTGCATGCAAAATCGGTAATCAAATATATACACCGTTTTGGGGTATGCGATTATAACCGGATGCACGATCTTAAAGCGACCCTGCGCAACAAGCTTGCCCGAGTGTCGGCTTGGGATTTTCCGACGATCGTCAGAGAGCAACGCGCGCCCGACGGCACCTATAAATGGTTGCTTAGACTAAAAGACATGAACTTGGTAGAGACTGTATTAATTCCCGAGCAGCGGAGAAACACGCTGTGTATTTCTACCCAAGTTGGATGCGCACTAAACTGTGCTTTTTGTGCGACTGCGCGTCAAGGCTTTGAGCGCAACCTAGACTGCGGTGAGATTGTTGCCCAGTTATGGCTGGTTAATCGTCGTTTGCGTGCGGTGGATGAAGCCGAGGTTAGCAATGTGGTGTTTATGGGAATGGGCGAGCCGTTATTGAATTTCGATGCGGTTATTCGCGCCGCATCTTTGATGACTGACGACCTTGCGTACGGTATTCCGGCGCGCAGAGTCACCGTAAGCACATCGGGTTATGTCCCCGGCATCCTGCGCTTGAAGGCGGTGCCGAATGTTGCGCTCACGGTTTCTCTGCACGCACCTACCGACTCATTGCGCGACCGTCTAGTGCCTATAAACCGCAAGTATTCGATTGCGGTTTTGATGGATGCGGTGCGTCAATTTTTGGATGCTCGCCGGTCAAACACCGGCTTAACTTTCGGTTATGTCATGCTCAAAGATGTCAACGATACCGTGTCGTGTGCGGTGGCACTTGCCCGATTGATTGAGGGAATTCCCGCTAAAGTCAATTTAATCCCGTTCAACGATTTTACGCAAAGTGGTTTTTCGTGTTCAAATGCCGAGACACTCGCTCGTTTTCGCAGTGTCTTATATGAATATGGTATTGTGACTACCCTGCGCCGCTCGCGTGGTTCGGATATATCGGCTGCCTGCGGACAACTAAGCGCATTGTGTAAAAATAACAACCTGAGCGACGATGTGAACACCGGTCGGCGGATTTATGTGGGATAATGCTTAATTAAACATAGACCTGACACAACGATATGGACGAAGAACATATAGACGAACCGAAAAAGCCCGGACAATATCTAGCTTACGAGCGAGAGAAAAAAGGCTTTACGGTTGAAGATATTGCCGAGAAATTACGCTTGTCTCCGCGCATCATTCATGCGCTGGAAGAAGAGATACACGACAAATTACCCGAGTTGGTTTATGTGCGCGGTTATATACGGGCGTATTGTCGGTTGTTGCGTATAGACCCGGTTCCCGTGCTTGATATGTACACCGCTAATCTACCTCAAGAGACAGACCAGTTACTTGAAGACTTGTCGTCGAGTTCTCCGCTCAACGAACGACAGCAGAAATATATAATATTTTGGGGAAGCGTCATCGTAGCATTTATATTTTTGGCATTGGTTATCGGTTGGTGGCAAGAGAATCGACCGACAACCTACCCTGTAAGTGAATCCTCGGTTTCGCAAGAGGAGGCAGCACCCGCCTTCGTGGGTGAACCTTCGGTCTTGCAAGAGGAGGCAGCCCCCGCCTTCGTGGGCGAACCTTCGG
Organism: uncultured candidatus Poriferisulfidus sp.; assembly: GCA_965215125.1. Taxonomy (GTDB): domain Bacteria; phylum Pseudomonadota; class Gammaproteobacteria; order Poriferisulfidales; family Oxydemutatoraceae; genus SP5GCR1. The sequence goes on from OZ244052.1 coordinate 1,371,458, forward strand.
TCTTGCAAGAGGAGACAGCACCCGCCTTCGTGGGCGGGCCTTCGGTTTCGCAAGAGGAGACAGCACCCGCCGCCGTGGGCGAGCCTTCGGTTTCGCAAGAGGAGACAGCATCCGCCGCCGTGGGCGGGCCTTCGGTTTCGCAAGAGGAGACAGCATCCGCCGCCGTGGGCGGGCCTTCGGTTTCGCAAGAGGAGACAGCATCCGCCGCCGTAGGCGAGCCTTCGGTCTCGCAGGAGGATGTCGCTGAGCAATCGGAGATTCCCGATATTCCACCGCAGCAAGAAGCGGCACAATCTCCCTCCGATATGGAAGCTATCAATGTATCGGATGATGAGGTACGATCTACCGTGCTTGAGACCGAAGCGGACACCGAAGTAAATAGCCAACGACTCGATGCAATTGACGATGCGTCGCAACCGGTGACATTGGTTGTTATGTCTACCGGTGAAAGCTGGGCGCGTGTGAGAGACGGGGGAGGCGATATTTTTATCCATAGGATTTTACCCACGGGATACAATAAGATTTTTATGGTCAACTTACCGCTGAAATTTGAATTGGGCAATGCCAACCAAGTGAGTATTATGATTGACGGCAAAGACTATGATATTTCATCGTATATTAAACCTAATAAGGTAGCTAATTTTGAGGTAACCGAACTACCCTAGAGACCGGCGTGGCAATTTTAATAAAATCTATTCGCGGCATGCACGATGCTTTAGCTGCGCAGAGTATGTTATTCCGAACGATAGAGATGTGTAGTATCGAGATACTGCGTTCTTTCGGGTATGCGGAAATACGGTTACCAATGCTTGAAAAAACCGAGCTTTATGCGCGCTCTATAGGCGATCACACCGACATCGTTACTAAAGAGATGTACACCTTTGAGGATCGTAACGGCGACTCGTTGACATTGCGGCCGGAAGGCACCGCAGGTTGCGTGCGCGCCGCACTGGAACACGGTTTGGTTTCTACACAACAACGGTTGTGGTACGCAGGTCCGTTCTTCCGCCACGAGCGTCCGCAAAAGGGACGTCTCAGACAATTCCATCAGGTCGGAGCGGAAACCTTTATGATGGAAGGTCCCGATATAGATTGCGAGTTGATTGCAATTTGCAGTCGGATATTTGACGAACTGGAAGTTGGTAATTTATGCCTAAAGATTAATTCCTTAGGCGAATCGGAGGCTAGACAAAGCTATGTCAAGGCATTGGTAGAATGGCTTGAACCTCGCAACGATCGGCTCGACGACGATTCGCGCAAACGGTTGAAAGTGAATCCTCTGCGTATACTCGATAGTAAAAATACGGATACGCAAAAATTGCTGGAGGATGCGCCACAATTATCCGAGTATATAGACGATAGTTCTCGCCTGCATTTAGAGAGGCTGAAATCAATGCTGGAAGACAAAAATATAACTTATCAACACGATCCCTTTTTAGTTCGCGGTCTAGACTATTATAATAAGACGGTGTTTGAGTGGGTTGTCCCGGAAGATGTCGGACAAAACACCGTTTGTGCAGGGGGGCGTTATGACGGTCTCGTCGCTTTGTTGGGCGGCAAGCAAACACCTGCGGCAGGTTTTGCTTTGGGAATAGAGCGTCTTGCGTTGTTACTGGAAGATCGGCACGATGACGAATTCCTCGATGCTGATATTTATATGGTTGCAGTGGGCGAGGAAGCCGAACGTAAGGCACACCTTTTGTCGGATAGAATACGTGATCTTTTGCCTACCGAGCTGGTGCTTATAGATAATTGCGGTGGTGGCAGTTTTAAGACACAGCTCAAGCGGGCGGACAAGTCGGGTGCTAGCGTTGCGATCATTTTAGGAGAGGACGAAGTAAGCACAGGAACCGTTGCGATTAAAGATTTAAGAGGAGAAGCGGAACAAGCAAAATGCAAAGAAAGCGAGTTATTTTATTTTATTCAAAGGCATTTTCCTCTTAAATAGACGATTTATTAAACTGATTTTATTGATAGAGATTAAAACATGGCAAAAAAGAAACAAGCAAGGCAATCCGATGGAATACAGAGGACATCGGCCAGAACACCGAAAACGCCGAGAGTTCAATCGGGAGACGAAAGCAAGGAGATGCTTTCGGAGTGGTGGCACGATAACGGCAAGTATTTTATTGCCGGTGCCGTACTGGGCATCATGGCTATCGTTGGTTGGAAAGGTTGGGACTACTATACCGAAACCCGAGAGACCGAAGCGGCAACGCATTATGAGGAAATGCTCGATTATATCGCATTAGAGGACGCGCAAGATGCAACGCAAATCCTGAGTACACTTCGTGATGAATATGCTAAGACTGCATACACCGTTTTTGCTTCGCTCGCAATGGCAAAATTCAAAGTTGAGCAAGGACAGCTGGAAGAGGCGGCAACGGACCTAAGATGGGTTGCGGAGAATGCACCATACGAAGAACTCAGATCGTTGGCGTGGGTTCGTTTGGCGCGTGTATTGATGGAATTAGAGCAGATCGATGAAGCCCGAGAAATTGTCGTCAACTACATTTTCCCGCGTGGTATAGAAGAACTGGCATCGGAAGTCCACGGCGATTATTTAGCCCGTCAAGGTAATTATGAACAAGCTCAAGATGCCTATCAAAGAGCCGTCTCTACTTCTATGGTTGATGATTACAATTTTATTATGATGAAGATAGAAGAGATCGGCGGCACCTTAGAACCGCCCGAGGACGAAGACGAACAGGGCGGAGACGACGAAGACGAAGGATAACGATACTATGGCATTGTTTGTGAAACCACATGGTTTCTATGGATCAAATGGATGAATGTATAAGTCGTGCAGATACGACACAACCACCCTATGGAAAGGCTTTACATTTTGTACTATGTACTAAAATTTCGCACAATGTTACGCCGATTGACCTACTGGCTCAATCGGCGGTTCTATTGCGCCTACCACCCCTCCACAGGAGGGGAATGTACCGACACCATATTCGTGCAGACACGGCGCAATTATAGTGTTTTCCCATCCAATTACGATACCCACCGCAAGTGTCCTCATCGCATGCATTTCGCTATTATTGAGTGCTTGTTCTACTATCACCGATGCGCTAATGGGAAAGGAAGATCGTTATTTAGATGATGTTCCGTCTTTTCTCGTCGTGGATACCTTGTGGTCGGCATCCGCAGTAGGCAGTTTTGAGGACGACTATCTATTTTTCACTCCACTATTGGAAGGAGAGCGCATTTATGTTTGTGGACCGAGCGGTAAACTTGTAGCATTTGATGTGAACGGCGGCAAGCGTGTCTGGAGCGCGACCGTGCAGGAGGAATTGGTTGCCGGTGTCGGCGGTGGCGAAGGTATATTGCTAATCGGTACGAACAAAGGCGAAGTCATAGCCGTTGCCGAAGACTCTAAGGAGATATTATGGCGGCGCGGTTTGGGAAGCAGAGCTTTGGTGATTTCCGAGAATTATAAAAACACCGTAATTGTGCGTACCGAAGACAACACGACTTTTGCTTTTCGTAGCGATGACGGCAAGCCGCTTTGGCGACGCAAAGACCCACCCCCACCGCTAACGATTAAAGGTGCAAGTATTCCGGTGTTCTACGAAGATGCAACCTTCCTAGGTTTGGACGACGGACAGATATTGGTACTTGCACTGGAGGACGGCAAGGTGTTGAATCAAATCAAGCTCGGTGTGAGTTCGGGTGAGTCCGATTTGGATCGTATCGTTGATGTAGACGGTCGTATGCTGATATACGACGATATTTTCTTCGCCGCGGCTTATCAAGGACGTACGATTGCTTTAGATCTCAAGCGTAATAGATTGTTGTGGTTGGCAGATGCGCCCTCGCATGTGGGACTCGATGTAGGACGCAGGGGTGTTTATGCGACCACACCGGAAAACCAAGTCGTAGCGCACGATCGTCAAACCGGTGAAAGGCTATGGTCTAATACCCGATTGCTGGATACGGAATTGAGTGCGCCGCTGTCGGTAGGTGCGCTGGTTGCAGTCGGAAGTGATCGTGGCGATATTTACTGGTTATCACACAAAAGCGGGAAAGTGTTGGATATAACCGATATTGGTGGTTCACCGATTGTATCGCTGGCATCTTTTGCGAATGGAAAACTAATTGCTTTTGACAAAAGCGGTGATTTGACCGCACTCGATATAAAAGGCTATCGCAAAAACTAAAAGTGTGCGATGAAAAAATTAGCTCTGGTAGGACGCCCCAATGTGGGCAAGTCGTCTTTATTTAATGCGCTATCTCATAAACGCGACGCGATTGTAGCAGCCAGTCCCGGGCTGACTAGAGACCGTCAGTACGGTGTGGTAGAACACGAAGGTTGTAGTTGCATCATCATAGACACCGGTGGTCTTGCCGCCGAGAACGAGATGGATCAGCTGATTGCGGCACAAACGCAGAATGCTATAGCCGAAGCCGATGCCGTTGCATTGATTGTCGATGCCTCACAGGGTTTAACGCCGTCGGATCAATCCTTGGCAACTCAGATGCGTAAAACGAGCAAAGGCTTATGGTTGGTTGTCAATAAAATAGACAAGCAAAGCGAGGCATACTACCAAAGTGAATTTTTATCGCTGGGCATACAACCCTGCTTTTATACAGCTGCTACTAGGGGTCGTGGGACACGGATATTGCTTGAGGCAATCGCTGCCGAGTTAGGCGGCACCTTGCCGAGGAAGAGCGACCCTAAGCGCATACATCTTGCCATTATCGGTCGTCCCAATGTCGGGAAATCTACACTTGTCAATACCTTGATTGAGGAGCAGCGTATATTGACCTCGTCGACACCCGGAACGACTCGCAGTGCAATCAGTGTGCCTTTTTCTTTTAACGGGAAAAGTTTTTCTTTGGTGGATACCGCCGGTATACGGCGGCGAAGCAAGCTCAAAGACGATGTTGAGAAGTTTAGTGTCGCACAATCTTTTGAGCATATCGTGATGGGTGATGTCGCGTTATTAGTTTGCGATGCTTCGGAAGGTGTCACCGACCAAGACGCACATCTTGCGATGCACGCGATAGAGCAGGGTTGTGCACTCGTAATCGCATTAAATAAATATGACTTGGTTAATACCGCTAATAACACTTATCTTAAGCGTAGTTTGGATACGAGTTTAGGTTTTTTGGATTATATAGAACACTATCGCATTTCGGCATTGAAAGGCACCGGCTTGTCGGCATTGATGAAAGCGGTCGTGAGCGCGTATCGCAATGCTTGTATTAAAATTCCCACAGCCGAGTGTAACCGCGTTTTGAAGGCGGCCCTCGCCCGACACTCGCCGCCACTGGTGAAAAACCGACAGATTAAACCTCGTTATATTTGCCAAGTCGGTGAATTACCGCCGCGTTTTGTTATTTCGGGCAGTAGAGTAGATTGTCTACCCCAACATTACAAACGTTATTTAGCCTCTTATATCCGACGTTGTTTTAGGCTTAAAGGCACGCCTATTTTTTTAGAATTTCGCAGAACTCCGAACCCGTATACTTCCGATTAACACACGCACTGATGTATTCATTCCTCTCCTTTGTAAGGAGAGGGTTAATATGTTTACCCACTTCTAAAGACAAATATGATATAATTTCCTCAATATATTGATAATATGCTTAAACCACTAAGGAAAATAAAGGGTATATTTACCTCTCAGCTTATCCCTCAAACAATCTTTCTGTTTGCATGGTTTTTATTATCCGGTGTTTGCCATGCGCAAACCCAGCCCCAAATTCAAGTACGGGTATTCATGGAAGGCCTGCTGAAGCCGATACCGGAAATGGTACGGGTGGAAGCAGGTACGTTTAATATCGGGACCGAAGAATTAGTAGGTCCACAAAATAGCATTTGGAACAACGGCGCGATCGAAACAGATGATGGTCACAATTTTGAGGGAGAATGTGATATCCAGGATTGTTCAAAACCGCTAATCAACATCTTGCAGTCCTTTGAAGTCGGTAAGCATGAAATAACCCGAGAGCAATTTAAGTTTTTCCTGAATAGTGCAACACGAGAAAGTATCTCCCCTCATAGTGTGTGGAATGATCCTGAGTATTATGCCCGAAATACCGACCATCCGGCGACGTATGTGTCGTGGGACGATGCCCAAAAGTATGTGAGGTGGTTATCGGCAGAAACCGGACAAGAATATCGTTTATTGAGTGAATCAGAATGGGAATATGTAGCACGAGCAGGGACAACCTCGTTGTATTCTTTCGGTGATACGATTAGAAAAGATCAAGCGAACTTTAATAGTGTCGGCACTGTACCGGTAGGCAGTTATCCTGCCAATGATTTCGGGTTGCACGATGTTCACGGCAACGTATGGGAGTGGGTTGAAGATTGTTGGCATCAGAGTTACAACGACTTGCCGACAGACGGTAGTGCTTGGGATACCTCTTGTGAAGGAACCGATACAGAATCGGTGCTTCGTGGTGGAGCATGGGATAGTGCCACGCCATTACTACTACGTTCTGCGCAACGCGGCCTAGGTTCAGAAACCCGCCATTTTGACAATGTCGGATTCCGTATTGCCCGAACGCTTAAACCGCGCTTGACTATAGCTAGCCCGCAACCGGATACGAATATTATGTTACTGCACGGAGGTGTTTCGGGTTCTACCCAAGTTCAAGTTGTAATCAACATTGCTATGCGAAGTCCGGGGACACTGATACTGAAGAGCGATGACGAGTCGGTAGTATCTGTATCTATTGACGATGCACAAATTAAATCGCCCGTCGGTAGCACCCAAACAACGGTGAAGTTTATGTTAACCGCTCAAGGCCCAGGCAATACAAGAGTCACCATATCCGTGGTGGATGACCAAGGGGTTACAAATGAGGTGAAGATTGGTGTGGAGGTCGGGTCTATCTATCCCGAAATGGTGATGGTGGAGGAAGGGGAATACATGATGGGGTCGACGGAAGGCGACATAGCTAGATTCAATGCCGGTGACGAGGGTCCGCAACATCTTGTTACCATTCCCGGAAGATTTGAAGTTAGCAGATACGAAGTAACACGAGGACAATTTGCAGCGTTCGCCGATATCGCTGGATATAGTACTGAGGATAATGATTGTGACTGGGAAAATCCTCCAGACTTGGCTCAAGACGACAACCACCCGGTGGTGTGTGTTTCGTGGGACGATGCCCAAGCCTATTTGGAATGGTTATCGGAACAAACCAATCAGGAGTATCGGTTATTGAGCGAGTCGGAATGGGAATATGTAACACGAGCAGGGACGACTTCAACATATTATTTTGGTGATACGCTTAGCAGAGAGGATGCGAATTACAGCAGCGATGGCACCGTTCCGGTAACCAGCCCCGATTATTCTGCGAATGGTTTTGGACTGTATCATGTTCACGGTAATGTAGAGGAGTGGGTTCAGGATTGCTGGCATGCAAACTACGAAGGTGCGCCAACGGATGGTAGTGCTTGGGAAGATAGTTGTTTCGTTAATGCCGACCGCCGTGTAGTACGGGGTGGTTCCTGGGACGATGGGGCTACTGATCTGCGTTCCGCATCGCGCGGTTTTGACGACAAAGTAGAGCGTTATGAAACACTCGGTTTTCGTATTGCCCACTCGCCATTGACGATAGCTAGTCCGAGAGATACAGGTATTAGGCTAACACTCGGAGTTTCGCCGACTACACAAGTTCAAGTTGTCATTAAAGAGTCCGATACAACAATTCCTGCTAGGATGACATTGCAGCTAGACAGTGGTGGCGAATCGGTGGTGTCTATTTCTACAACCTCAATCGTCATAGCACCGACCGTTAGCAAGCAAAGAACCGCAGAATTTATGCTCACTGCACAAAATGTAGGTAATACGGTGTTGACCATTGTAGTGAGGAATGAATTGGGGAATCAAGATCAAATAAAAATACCTTTAGAAGCCGAGTCTGTCTTTCCCGAAATGTTGAGTATAAGTGCGGGGACGTTTATGATGGGGGCATCCGATGGAACTCGGGGCGATGCCGATTGGCCGCAACATCAGGTTGATATCGTCTCTGCTTTTGAAGTCGGACGATATGAAATAACGCGTAGGCAATTTGAGGTGTTTGTTGATGACACCGACTATACATCGAATGCTCGTTTATGCTCTTGGCGAGATCCGGGGTTTCCTCAAGGCGACAATCACCCGGTGGTATGTGTTACCTGGGATGATGCCCAAGCCTATGTGGAATGGTTATCGGATAAAACTAATCAAGAGTATCGTTTATTGAGCGAATCGGAATGGGAATATGTAGCACGGGCAGGGACGACGACGACATATTCTATCAGGACCAACACCGGTTATGGTAGTAATACGATTACTACGAGCGATGCGAATTACGGCTTTTTTACACATTCAGGAACCGTTGCCGTAGGCAGTTATTCTGAGAATGCTTTTGGGCTGTACGATGTTCACGGCAACGTATGGGAGTGGGTAGAGGATTGCTGGCATAACAGCTATGATCCTTTTGAACCCGTTAACGGGCAATCAGATGCGCCGGCAAACGGTGAGCCTTGGTTGTCGGGTGGTTGTAGTCTGCGTGTAGTGCGTGGTGGTTCATGGATAAATACCGATGCTTCTGATTTGCGTTCCGCACACCGTGCTCCAGGAACAGTAACTGCTGTCGACAATGGCTTTCGTGTTGCCCGCACACTTTCATCTCCTTGATTTATGGATCTGCTCTAAGGCATTTGCAAACTACCTCGTGGTCGTGTCGTGGGACTATTGAAATAGTATCCACGAACCGTAGGGGCGGACTTCATGAAATTGCCGATTGACCTACTGGTTCAATCGGCGGTTCTGTTCTGCCCGTAACGCGTTGCGCCGGCACGATTTATACATTCATTCATCCAATTTATGGAAACCAAAACCAAATGGCGCAAGCGGTTGCAGTTGTGCAAAAACAATACTTTTTCAACAGTCCTGTCGTATCTGCACTAGTTTATCGGAAAAACCGACTTTAACATTGATACTAAATTGGGGGAGAACGTCAGTGCCATGCAGTTTGTGATGCTTTTCCTACGTTGCGGGATACAGCCTATATTTGATTATTCTATGTGTTTCGTTCATTTATTATTTTAACGCTTGTAGAAAGAGGTATATAATTCCCTTATTTTTTCTATAAAACTCTATAGTTTTATGCTATTTTAGTTCTGCACGGGGGGCTAATCGGCACTTATATTTTTCATGATACATTTAAGCGACAACCGAACTATTTATCTGACAGCTTGGATTTTGTGCTTGCTGGCATTGATGATTTCGGTCTTTTTTATGCAGGGATACCTTAACCTTGAACCTTGTCCGTTGTGCATTATTAGTCGCTTTATAGTCGCCGCACTTGCATTGTTATTTTTATTGATCGTGTTGCACAACCCCGGTGTTTTAGGATACAGACTGTATGCAGGACTATCCATGATACTGATTGGGGCAGGCATCGCCGTCTCTGCCAGACATATTTGGTTGCAGAGTTTGCCGCCCGAACTTGTTCCCGGTTGCACCCCCGATATTCAATATCTATTCGACCGTTTTCCGTTGTTCGAGGCACTGGAGACAATTTTCAATAGCACCGGAGAATGTGCCGATATTAGCTGGACCTTTCTGGGGTTGACGATACCACAGCAGACATTATTATTTTTTATTGCTTTGTTATTGCTGGTATTATTTGCGTTTGTTAAAAGCTACAGACGGGTGCAATGAGTCGTATAGTATCCATCAATGTATCTAAACCGGTGCCGTTGGTTTATAAAGGGCGTCGTGTTCAAAGTAGTATTCGCAAGCAGCCGGTCACCGGTACCGTCTCGTTAGGCATGCAGGGTTTGGACGGTGACCGGCAAGCCGATCTTCGTAATCACGGTGGGCGAGAAAAAGGCGTTTATATTTATCCGTCCGAGCACTATAAAACTTGGGAAGAGCATTTGAACAAGCGGTTGGTATACGGCACCTTGGGTGAGAACTTAACAGCCGAAGGCTTGTTTGAAACCGAACTTTGTGTCGGGGATCGTCTGGTCATTGCCGATGCCGTCGTTGAAATAACGCAGCCGCGTATACCTTGTTATAAGCTTGATATGAGTGTGGAACAGGACGGTTTTTCTAAAACTTTTGCACAAAGTTGTAAACTAGGTGGTTATGCAAGAATTATCAAAGGCGGCACTTTGGTAGCCGGTGAAGAAATCGTGTTTGTGCATCGCGCCCCAGAGCGTATTAGCGTGCAACAAATCGCGCGTCTTTATTTTATAGACAAACAGAATTACGATGCTTTGGAGCAGGTTGTCAAAATCAAGGCATTACCGTATTCCATACGGCATGTATTCGAGAAGCGATTGGCAGCTTCCAAAATGCAAGGCAACTTGATACGAGATTAAAGGTGACCGACGGAACAATAACACCGATTGCATTAATCGGCTACGGCAATATCGCACATAGTTTGCTGAAAGGCTTGCTCGCCGCCGGATACGAAGCCAATAATATACGCATATCGGATCCGACTACCTCTAAATTGTCGGAGAGCAACAGGCAAAACGAGGCAATACGCACCTACGCTTCTAATTTGTCGGCGATTGAAGATGCGACAATAGCAATTTTATGTGTGAAACCCGATGTGGTGCCTAAGGTGTGTGCAGAGATTAAAGATGCGTTGATAAGGCAGTCTGTGTTGTTGGTTTCGGTTGCCGCCGGTGTACCGGTGGATTTGTTGCAGCGATGGACTACGAGTACACAGCCTATCATACGCTGCATGCCTAATACGCCATCTTCGGTGGGTTGCGGGATGACCGCGCTATACGCTAATCGACATATCGGCGATGCTCATAAAAAATTAAGCGAGGATATTTTTGCCACGGTAGGTTCTACCGTTTGGTTGGAAAATGAAAAAGATATGCACATCGTCACTGCGCTCTCGGGTAGTGGCCCTGCTTATTTTTTTAGATTTACCGAAGCCTTTGAGAAAGCCGCAAAGGAATTGGATTGTCCGTCGGGGATAGCCCGAAAGCTGGCAATACAAACTTTGTACGGTGCTGCGACGCTCGCCTCAAAAAGCCACTGTGAGTTGTCGGTTTTGAGAGAACGGATTACCTCCAAAGGTGGGACTACCGAACGAGGCCTGCAAGTTTTAGAGCAGGTGGATATAGATCGAATCGCACACTCGGTACTAACTGCAGCATCTTTGTGTTCTGCCGAAATATCGGATCAATTGGAGGATTCGTGATGAGTAGTGTGCAGCAGATTGCTTTGTTCTTAGTCGATACGCTGATGACTTTGTATATTTTCTTTTTGATTGCCCGAGCAATACTGGAGGCGAGCGAGGCAGATTTTTACAATCCGATATCGCAAAGCGTTTATACGATAACCCAACCAATACTTAGATTAATCAGGTTCGTGATACCGGTGAAAGGAACCTGGGATATAGGCTGCTGGTTATTGATTTATGTTATGCGAGTGTCCGAACTTTTTTTGATCGCGCTGATACAAGGTATTTCTTGGCCAGTGGAGCTATTGCTCAAGATAGCCGCTTTTCAGGTCGTAGAATGGCTGATTCAATTTTATGCGATTGCGATTTTCGTTTTAGCGATTGCGAGCTGGTTTGTGAGACCTACGACTATGATACAAAACCCTGTTTTGGCGTTGCTTAATCATATTGTCGCACCACTGATAGCACCGGTTAGGCGTTTGATGCCCAGCGTAGGTGTGGTGGATTTTAGTCCGATGGTTGTGCTGTTGGCACTGTATATATTGCTCAATATAATTCGGACATTTTATTGAACCGAGTATAGATGGGAACCTTGGTTTTGGGTATAGAGACTTCTTGCGACGAGACCGGCATCGGTTTGGTTGACTCGCAGGCGGGTGTGGTGGGAGAAGCCCTTTTTAGTCAGGTTCTTCTACACCAATCTTATGGCGGGGTCGTTCCCGAACTCGCATCCAGAGATCATGTGCGCAAATTGTTGCCTCTGCTGAAAAAAGCCTTAGGTGATTATCGTATTGAACAGCTTGATGCGATTGCTTATACCGCTGGTCCCGGTTTGATAGGCGCATTGCTCACCGGTGCGGTATTCGGGCATAGTTTGGCGTGGGCATTAAAGAAACCGGCACTGGGCATACACCACTTAGAAGCCCATATACTCGCTTGTATGCTAGAGGTGCCGTCGTGGCGACCACCTTATTTGGCATTGTTGGTGTCGGGTGGACACACGCAGTTGATAGAGGTATTGGGTTTGGGAACATACCGATTATTGGGTGATACTTTGGATGATGCCGTAGGAGAAGCCTTTGATAAAGTTGCCAAGATGTTGGGCTTGCCCTATCCGGGCGGACCGGCAATTTCCAAACTTGCCGAGCGCGGCGTAGCAGGACGTTTTGAGTTCACCAGTCCCATGGTGGATAGACCGGGCCTGGATTTTAGTTTTAGCGGATTGAAAACACAAGTGATGAATCATGTCTCAAAATGCACAAATGACGAACAGACATACGCCGATATCGCATTGGCTTTTGAGACCGCTGCGATTAACGCACTAATCGTAAAAAGCAAGCGAGCATTGAAGCAAACAGCGTATAAACAATTTGTGGTTGCCGGCGGCGTTGCGGCAAACCGTCGCTTGCGCAATAAGCTAAAAGAATTGACGGAAGATGCCGTTCAAGTAGTCTACCCTAAACCTGATTTGTGTGTGGATAATGGGGTGATGGTTGCTTATGCCGGCATGGTGCGATTTCTGGCAGGGCAACAGGCGGATTTGTCTTTGCAAGTCAAAGCTCGTTGGCAACTATCCGATTTGTGTCATGTCAACCCCTAAAACCATGGTTTATAGTAAAATAAGTGGTTAATGAAATTGCTATAGGAAGAGGGCTTCATTTTGATTCAGGTAATTATTCAAACTATTCAGCTGTTAGGACGCCGTGTCATACTAAAGATAAGCTATCTTTCGGGGGCACTCGTATTTTCCGGGTTATTTCAGATAATACCTCTAATGCTTATCATGCCTCTTATACGGGTAATAGCCCGACCTAATAAACAAAGCGAAGGCTTGCCTAGGAGAATGAAGGCTTTGCTTCCGGAAGACTTTGCAAATTACTTGGATAATCTAATAGCAACTACGGAGACGACCACATTGATAATTTCTATTGCGGCATCTGCATTATTGCTATTAGGTACTCAGGCTTTGATGACTAAATACATAAGAAAATACACAACTAACTTTGTGAACAAGCAAAGTAATACATTGGCAAATAAACTATTTAATAATTATCTTGAAGCGGATATATTTAGCTATGCTAATCCTATGTCTCAGATAGATTCAGGATGCGGTGCTTTGGCACAAATGTTGAATGGCGCGATTATAACCTTTTTTAATATTAGTATGTTTTTCTTAATGGCTTTTATTTTGATTTATATATATCCCTTACCCGGGTTTGCCAGTGTAGTAATTATCGTTGGTTCTGTTTCTCTACTAGCCTTTGTTATCCAACCTAAAATGAATCTTTTAATCAATCAGGCCGACTTGGCTATAAGCAAAGGCTCAAGTGCATTGAAGGATAGCATGGGTGCCATTAAGGAAATCAAATTAATGGGTAGAGAACGTTTCTTTTTCAATCGCTATCTACAAAGTCAATTAAATAAACAGGACCAACAAGAACTAAAGGAAAGATTTAAGGGCATATCAAATGTTATACAGTTAATTATGCGATATTTAGGACTCGCTGTAGGTATTTCATTGGCCATATACTCGTTACCTAAACAGGAATTAGCCGGTTTTGTGATGATTTTTATGCTACTTGCAATGAGAGTAACCATGCACGCGCAACAAATACTAACTAACAGTTCGATTGTTTCTCGTTCACTCCTGACGCTTAAGCTACATTACAAAACTCTGTTAAAGTACGATAAAAAACATTCAAATTTCAAAGATGAGCAGATAGTATGCAAAGAGAACATAGAATTTAAAAACATATATTTCCGACACGATAATACAAAAGATGATGAAGATCAGGAAAATTATGAAATCGAGGCATTATTACAACAAGAGAAAGAAGAGGAAGAAGAAGAGGAACTCCCATTTATATTGGAAGACGTAAATTTCAAGGTAAGGCAAGGTCATTTCATAGGATTAGTGGGGAGAAATGGTTCGGGGAAAAGTACTGTTCTTGATCTGTTTGCCGGGCTTCTTATACCTACCAAAGGTAGTATATTATTAGATGGGAAGGCATTAGGGGTGTCCGATCGCAGAAACTGGCGTCGGCAAATTAACTATGTAATCCAAAAGCCTCATATCATATCGGAGACTATTTTATACAATGTAACCCTAGGTTTGGAAAAAGAAGAAATAGACCAACAACTATTGGAAAACGCACTGAAGTTGTCTATGTTGGATCAAGTAATTGAGCAGTTGCCCAAAGGCTTGGAAACCCTCGTTGGTATGAGAGGAACAAAAATTTCCGGAGGACAAGCACAGCGTATAGTACTTGCTAGAGCAATTTATCAAGATCGCCCGGTGTTATGTCTAGATGAAGCAACTCGCGCTATCGATGCAGCGACGGAAGCTGAGATTATGGAGAAAATTGCTGTTATGCGAGGTCAAAAAACGCTTATCATAGTGACACATCGAGTGCAATCGCTTAAACAGTGCGATAAGATTTATGTTTTGGACGATAAAAAAATAGCTGCTGAAGGTGATTATGAAACGTTATGTGAAACTAGTGAATTGTTTAGGTTATTTGCTTTAGGTGAAAGGCGGAAGAAAACAAAGAAAGAAGAGAGAATTCCCTCGGTTGCCTGATAGGATAACCTACTTTTCCCACTCTTTTAGTATCGGCGGTGTGCGCTTTTCCTTGAGTTTGGCTTCGGCTTCTCCTTGGCTATCGGCAAAAATAATTTTCGCAATAATTGTATCGTTTTTTAAACTCGCCCGTATTTCCCGAACTTTCGTTTTTGCTTCCTTAAAAGAAACAAAGCAATCTAATTGCTCTATACTATTTGCTTGCTTATCTATCTTATATATGAAGTACGGCATGCCGATCAGATAGTCTTAAACCTTGGTGGTGCCGTGGTATAGATTTACGACGTGTCGTGCCTCCGAGAAAAATAACCAGCGTTCTATCAATACACCTAAAAAAGAAGATAAGAACCCTATAAGCATTAAGGGCAGTGCGATAGATACCTGTGCCATCGTACCGATCAATAACAATGCCGGCAGTATGAACGCCAACATAAAAACCGAGGTGCGTAGTAATAAACTCTTGTTTTTCGTTATCGTATAGCCGAACTCGTCGGTTAGAAAGGTGCCGGAAGTATGCCCTACATCGAGCAACCGCACCGGCTCACGCGTGAATCCGGTTGCGGTAGCAATCGTGGAACTCTCGGGAATACCTATCCATGCGTAATAAATAAGTTTTGAAACGGCAGCCAGCAAAACAAAAGTCAGCGCAAGGATTAAAACGGTTAAAGAATAGGTGCCGGTCGCTTCCAATATCGCAAGTATCAAAAGGCTTCCTGTCGTCAGTGCCAAAAAAATGTAATTCATCGGTGTCATTGCAGTATGCCACTGCGGAATGGTTTTCAGACAAGCGTATATCATCCCCGTTGAAAAAACGGTAGCCAATGCCAAGCCTAGAGTTGATAAAGAAGCGACTATCCATAAGGTATACGACTGCTCGGCAATACCTAGCCACCATCCGCCTATCCAAAGTAAGGCAACGGGGAAGAACACGACGGCTATCACGGCCTCTCGTGCCAGCCACGATGTTTTGAAACGGCTGAATGCTCGCCACGCATTTTTAGGGTTTGCCAAATGCAAGGTAGACGAAAACAAACCCAAGATAATCAATATAAAACCGACCCCGCACAGTGTTGTGAATAGCGTAGCATCGGGCTTATTAAATAAGGTATAAGCCGATAGAACCATGAATAAACCGAATCCTGCACCGGAGGCGGTAGTAAAAAATATAATCGATAAAGCGGGTTGCATCGTAGCTTTAAGATCAGTAGTCTATCGCTCGGTTGACCCAATCTTTGACTTTGCCGACTAGTCCTTTATTGCCGTTGTTCCGTGAAGTCGCTTTTGGATACTGTGGTGTCGGTTTGACTTCGCGCGGCGGTAAGTATTTGTTAACCGGGTTATAACCGAGTTCCGGCATCAGTTGCGCCCCACCGCGTTGGCGTGCCATTTTGGATACCTCCGAGTCGGGGTCGTCGAAATCGCCGAAAAAACGGGCGTGGGTAGGACATGTTAAGACACAAACGGGTTTTCTTTCCTCCTCGGGTAATGCTTGATCGTAAATGCGGTCTATGCATAGGGTGCATTTTTTCATAACGCCGTCTTCTCGATCCAACTCCCGCGCACCGTAAGGACATGCCCAAGCGCAGTAATTACAGCCCATACATTTCTCTTGGTCTACCAATACGATACCGTCTTCGGGACGTTTATACGATGCTCCCGTAGGACAGACCGTGACACAATCGGCATCCTCGCAGTGCATACACGACATCGGGAAATGAATCGTTTTACTATCCGGATAATCGCCCACCTCGTAATTTCGGATACGATTGAACCATACGCCGGAAGGGTCTTTACCGTAAGGGTTATAGTCGGTGAGCGGCCCGGTCATACCCGAGGTGTTCCATTGTTTGCAAGCAACCGCACACGCATTGCAACCTACGCAAGTATCTAAGTCTATTACTAATCCTAACTTCATTTGAGTCCTCTGGTTATGATGTCTTTGAAAGAACGTTTTAAGTGCACCGCCTTATGCGATTGATAGCGCAATGTGGCATCGGCATCCTGTTGTACCGCTTTAATCCGTGGCTCGTAGAGGGGCTGTACGCCGTCGTTGCTTCCGTTTGCAGGACTGATTTTGACGCATAAATCGTACCACGCCGCTTGTCCGGTAACGGGGTCGGCATTAGCAACCGGACGGTCGTACAAATCCTTGGGCAACAATTCATCTATTAAATGGTTCAGCAAAAATCCTTCGTTGGCTTCGTTGGCATCTTCGGATAAGCCCCATGTGCCGCGCGCCTTACCTATGGCATTCCATGTCCATACGGTGTCTTCTTGAATACCTTCCATCAATTTTATCTGCACACGAATTTTAGCGTTGCGAGATTCCACCCACACCCACGACAAATCTTCAATGCCCATCCGTTCGGCACGTTTGCGGTTCATATAGAGAAAGTTTTTGGCAATGATTTGTCTGAGCCATGGGTTTTGTGAATCCCACGAATGGTACATCATCATCGGTCGTTGCGTAATTGCATAAAAGGGATAATCGCGACTGTCGTGTACCTGCGGAGTTTGCTCCAGCGGCGTGTAGTGTGAAGGCAGCGGCGAGCAGAAGGTTTTGATACGCTCCCGATCCTTTTGTTGCGGCGGTTGTGGTCCGTTGTATACGCCCATCGCTGCCAAGCGGAATTTTTGCAAGGTCTCCGAATAAAGCTCTATGACGACAGGCTCGGAGCTTTCGTTAAAGCCGACCCCTTTTGCAAACTCCAGATAGTCCTTGTTCGCAAAACGGTAAAAGCGCATGTGTTCGGGCAACTCGTAATGCAGAAAACATTTGTTTTCAATATATTTTTCCCATTGTTTGGGGTTGGGTTCGCCTCGCAGGTGTTTGCTTCCGTCCGCCCCGCGCCAGCCTGCCAGAAAACCGATTCCCGGAGCTTTCTGAAAATTGACTATAAAATCTTTGTAGTCCTTATATTTGGCACCGCCGTCTTCGTTGAGGAATGCCGGGAATTTTAATCGGGATGCCAGTTCAATCATGACTTCTTGCCAAGGCTTTGCGTCGCGATCCGGCTCTAGTACCGGGGCGCGTATAGAGTCGCAAACGGCATCGGGATCCGAGATCGGTCTATCCAACAGCGATATAGTATCGTAGCGTTCTAAATAGGTCGTGTCGGGCAGAACCAAATCGGCAAATTGAACCATCTCCGAGTTAAAGGCATCTATAACGACCAAAAACGGGATTTTATATTCTCCGCCGGCATCTTTAGCCTTAAGCATATTTTGTATCTTGGCAACATTCATCGTTGAATTCCAACTCATATTTGCCATAAACAGCATCAGAGTATCTATGGGATAGGGATCGCCGTTGGCAGCATTCGTTATCACGGTGTGCATCAGTCCATGGTTAGCCAAAGGTGCCTCCCATGAATAGGCTTTATCTATGCGCAAAGGCTGCCCTTTGTCGTCAATGACCAAGTCCTCGGGACAAGTAGGAAACCCCAGCGGAGGTGCGGGAAGGGCTTCGCCGGCTTTGCTGTGCTGTGCGGGTTTAATTGACGGGGGAATATGCTTAGGATAGGGCGGCTTGGCTCGATATGCTCCGGGACAATCTATAGCACCGAGTAAAATTTGCAACAGATGGATCGCTCTGCAGGTTTGAAAGCCGTTGGAGTGCGCTGAAATACCGCGCATCGCATGCATAGATACCGGCCGCCCGATGAAGCTATCGTGCTGTCTCCCCGCACTATCCACCCATTGGCACGGCACCTCTATAGTCTCTTTGAAAGCGATATGCGCCATTTCAAGTGCCAAACGTTCTATCGTGTCGGCGTTGATACCGCAAACGGCGGCTGCGTGTTCGGGGGCATATTTTTCGTCAAGGTATTGTTCGGTGAGCGTTGTAAATACGGTTTTTAATTTAATGCCTTCTTTGCTCCGGTATTCGCCGAACAATGCAGGTTGTGTGCCGCACAGTGCCGCTGCCGCAATGCTCTCTGTTTTTAGGTCCCAGATATACGGTTTGCCTTCGGTATTGCGATAGACCAAGCCATCGTCGGAGCCGCCCGGATTATCGATTAGCAAATAAGGTGCATTGGTATACCGCACTAAAAATTCCCAATCAAATAATTCGTTTTTTAATAGTACGTGCACCATAGATAAAGCTAACATCGCATCGCTGCCGGGAATGACAGGAACCCACTCGTCGGCAATGGCTTGGTAGCCGGTGCGTACCGGATTGACGGCAACAAACTTACTCCCGCGTCGCTTAAGTTTTTCCAATCCGATCTTAATCGGGTTGGAAGCGTGGTCTTCGGCAACCCCCCAAAGCATGAAATACTTGGTACGATCCCAGTCCGGCTCGCCGAATTCCCAAAACGAATATCCCATCGTATACAGGCCGCCGGCTGCCATATTAACCGAGCAGAAGCCACCGTGGGCTGCCCAGTTGACTGTCCCGAACTGTTGCGCCCATAGCCCGGTCAGAGCCTGCATTTGATCGCGACCGGTGAAATAAGCGAGCTTTTTAGGATCGCTTTTCCTGATTTTATCGAGCCGCTCAACCAAAATATCGAGTGCTTTCTGCCAACTAATTTCTTCAAATTCTCCGCGACCTCGGTCTGCAGTTGCCTTGCGTAGCATAGGCTTTTTGAGCTTGGCAGGCGAGGATTGTTTCATAATGCCGGCGTTGCCTTTGGCGCACAACACACCGCGGTTCACCGGATGCTCTCGGGTGCCTTGTATAAAACGAATTTTGTTATTTTCCAACGTCACCTTGATCCCGCAACGACAAGCACACATATAGCAAGTTGTGTGCTTTATTTGTTGATTAGCGTGATCTTCAAAACAAGGTAAGTTGCCGTCTTCGGCGGTATCGCCTGCAATGACTTTATCGGGCAATGATTTCTCTCCACTCAAATAATTATCTAAAGCATTGAATTTTACCTATTAGTAGAGATTAAAGCAAGGCGATACTCCCCTATTGCAATGCACGTGTTATCCAATGATTGCGGTTCCGCACAATGTTACGCCACTTGCCCAGCCGGGCAAGTGGCAGTCGGAGGTCATGTGAAAAGACTGGAAATTAAACAATCATTTCATCTTATAAGGTATCCGATTTGCACACCCTCACCATTCTGCACTTATAAGGATAAACCCTAGTTTATCCGACCTACATACCCATGTTAAGGCTCTGCACAATGTCACGCCGTTTGTGCTACTGAACAAACGGTGGTTCTATTGTGCCGGTATACCCTATAATAGACCTTTTTACATACACGGGAAAATGCCGCTACTTAATATAACTTTTTGGTTTTTAGCCGGCCTCATAGTCGGATGGTTCTTGGCTACGGCACAAGATGACGGTTTTGACAATACGGTGTCGGTGCTTTCGGATAAGACCGAACAAAATATGGAGATCTCTCAAATGGTAGCTTTGAATGATAATCAAACCGAGAGTATCTATACCGAAGAAGCTATTGAGAAGAACAGTATCGTAATAGAGAAATTTGAAAAAGCGATAGAGAAGAATAACCGAGAGGCAGTCCTTATTTATAAGCAAGAACTGCGTGCCGGTGGCGACCTTACAAAGCAAATGCGTAGCCGTTTGATTGCCCGCATGGTCAGGTTGATACGGCTACATCGGCACCGAGATGCTCGACAATTAATAAGCGCATACCTTGACTCCAACGCCTACGATGCCGAGGTCTTGGTGATACAAGCCCAGCTAAATCATATCTTGGGACGCCATTTGGACGCACTTGGCAATGTTTATGAGGCAAAAATTTACGGAGATCGAAGCATAGAAGAGAAAACTATAGACCAGTTTATCGACAAAATACTCACCGAATACGAAAAGCTATTGATAGAAAAAAAAGAGTGGAATTCATTGGTTTCTCTCTACAGTTTGGTAGTGGAAAAAGATTATAGCGAGCGTCAATCTTCTTATTATTACAAGTTGTCGCAGGCACAATTCAAACTCGGCGATTATTACAATGCACTTGCTAGTCTAAGCCAAATTCTCGGCAACCCTTTGTGGAATAGAAAGGCGCAATATTTCCAGTTAACGATAGAGAAATTCATTGAAGGCAACGGTATTGTTGCCATTCCCGTCAAATATATAGACCCGCATAAATTCTTGGCGATAGTAACCATCAACGATACGATTGAAGCGGAACTCTTAATAGATACCGGTGCTTCTCTTTCGGTGCTTAGACAAAAGTTTATAGACGAGGTTGAACTGCCGGTGAAAGACGAAGAACCTCTTACGCTGACCACTGTCAGCGATGTCGTCGAGGCACGCACTATCAAATTGGATAGTTTCGGTATCAACGATATTAAATTCGCCGATATGCCTATAGGGGTGACCGAAATGCCCGATGATTTTGTTCCCGATGGCTTACTCGGCATGGATTTTTTAAGTAAATTCGAGTTTAATCTAGATCAAGAAGATTTAACCCTTTATCTATATAGTCTATAGTTCAGTTGCTGAAGTGATGCGAATACAATATTGTTATTCCCCTCCTGTGGAGGGGTGGCAGGCGCAATAGAACCACCACTTGTTGCAGTAGCACAAGTGGTGTCACTTTGTGCAGACCCTAACGCATATTGCAAAATGTAAAGCCTTTCTCTGGGGTGCTTGCGTCGTATCTGTACGAGTATAGTGCCGGTACATTCCCCTCCTGTGGAGGGGTGGCAGGCGCAATAGAGCCGCCGATTGAGCCAGTAGGTCAATCGGCGTAACGGTATGCAAAATCTTAGTACATATTACAAAATGTAAAACCTTTTCATGGGGTGGTCATCACAATGATGTGGCACAGCAGTCATTAGGTCATAGAAACCCTTTTTACCTGATAGCCGTATCCTTCCAGCAGGCTCAGCACGCCTTCTTTGCCGTACAAATGTAAGGCACCGACGGCGATAAAAGTATTTTTTCTACGCAAAGGTGCCAACATATAGTGTGCCATTACGATATTGCGAATATACAACACATGCTTGAGGTAGGTTTTTTTATAACCTTTATCCGTAGACTCTTGGGATATAAAACGCGTGGCAAGCGACAGCATCTGTGCCAAATCTTCTTTTAGATAAAATTCAATCATCGTTTCCGCAACGGACGATAGTTCATTGAGATGCTCCACACGATCCTTCAGCAAAGCTATCTGTGCATCAACCGGGAAAGCGTAGTACGCCGCCATCAACTCCTCGAGCGTCTCTAATTGATACACCGTTGCCGAATTATCCAGTGCCATTTGAAAAAGCAGATAATCCAACATAACCGAATTATTAGTGTTGCTTTTATCCGGGGCATCTTCGGTCCTATAAATTCCGGATAGTGCGTGCATCGCAGCCCACGGTTTCAATCTCTCTATGCGTTCATCCTTAAAGCCGTTCATTAGCAGTCGCTCGCGTATGGATTGATATGTTTTAGCATCGACCAAATCACTCAACCGCTGTCCCTCGTCGAGCATCATATCTTTGACTATGCTCCTGAAGCCGGAATTCGGGCTGAAATAACGTACTCCCGGGAAGGTTTCTATGCAAAAATTATCCGCTTCCAACAAAGCCGATTTGACCGACTGTTTTAATTCGGAGATACGCATGTCGTTTGAGTGTAAGGTTCCGAATAGATAGCCTATGTGTTCGCCCGCCTTTGATATAGACCAAAACAATCCCTTATCGAAGCGCGATGCGGCTTGGGTTGTCTCGGCGGATTTTAATTCTGCCTGCAACGCAGCAGATGATACCAGCAGTGATAAAGCCGATAGTGTTAATAAAAGTCTTTTCATATTTCACTCCCTATGTGTTTAAGGCGGTTAGTTGCCAATGGTTTTATTTTAGCAGTAAATTAAATGATGAGCGATATTAGGTGCTAATACGATGGGTCCCAAGAGAAATTTATCGTTTGCAATAATGCTCTATAATTGCCGGCAATATATCTTCGTCAATCGGGCTACGGGCAACGATGGGTGGACGCTTGAAACCTAGCTTGCTATACAATTCTTTGATACCGAGACTTCCCAAAACCAGTTGTCTATCGAGCAACATAGCAACAGAATCCGCCTCGGTCATTGCGTGGAGGTTTGCCAAAGTTTCACCACTTGCCACGGTAATATAATCGGGCACCGGGTGCTGTTCGTCCAATCTCAAGCATTTTGACGGTCTTTGTCTACGATAGACTTCAACATAATCTACCTCCAGTCCTCGGCGAGTGAGTTCTCTCGCTAAATACGGGTTTCCTCCTTGACCGCGAAAAATCAATACTGCCCCGCGTGTTATATTTTTTATGGACTGCATTGCTGCCAATGCCTCGCTACTCGCCGCTTCGTGCGGGTGTATTGCGTCGGCAATGCCTGCCTTTGCCAATGCTTCTGCGGTTTTAATGCCGACTGCGGCAACCGGTTTATTGATTTGGTAGATGCCCGTCTTGTGCAATAGCCGAGTGCCGTAATGCACCGCATTGCGACTGATAAAAACCAACAGACTGTATTTATCAAGCTGTTTGATCCTGCTCAGATTGGCTTCACTGTGTGCGGTATCTACGATTTCCATACACGGGAAACGAATGACCGTAGCACCTTGTTCGGCACAAAGCTCCGATAGTCTATCCGCAAGTTGAACAGGTCGCGTGACCATAACGCAACAACCTTGCAGGGGGAGATTTTTACGAGGTTTATTCATTATCTCGGAAGGGTGCAATCAGCGCAGCTGCACCTTGGGCGAGCAAGGCGTTTGCAGCTGCAATACCAAGTTGTTCGCTTTGCTCCGGGGTGCCGTGCCGTTCGTCTCTTAGTATTTTCTTTCCATCTATATCACCGACTAAAGCACTCAGATAAAGGTTGCCATTATTGTATTGCGCATAGGCTGCGATCGGCATCTTACAATCACCTCCCAACGCCAAACTCAACGCTCGCTCTGCTTGCAAACAAGCATAACTCGTAGTATCGTTTAGTGCGGCGATATAAGACAGCATCGGGTGATCATGCAAACATTCTATACCGATAATCCCTTGTCCTATCGCCGGTAGACTGATAGGATGCGGTAGCAAATAACGAATACGCCGGGATAAACCCAATCGTTCGAGCCCGGCGGCAGCTAATATCAAAGCGTCGCATTCGCCTCTATCGAGCTTGTCGAGACGGGTGCCGACATTGCCTCGTAAAGGCAACACCTTTATATTCGGATAACGATGTTTCAACTGACACTGCCGCCTTAGACTTGCCGTTCCTACAATCGCATGCTTCGGTAATTGCTCAAGATTGTCGTAATTTTTAGACACGAAGGCATCCGACGGGTCTGCGCGTGTTAATGCTGCGGCGACGATAAAACCCTTGGGCAATTCGCACGGCACATCTTTCATCGAATGAACCGCAATGTCGGCTCGGTCTTCTAACAGGGCTTTTTCTAATGATTTAACGAATAAGCCTTTGCCGCCTATCTCGCTTAGGGAACTTTCAATCCGTTCGTCTCCCTCGCTTACTACGGGGACGATTTCTATCTTGATTTCAGGATACAGTGTCGCTAGATGTTCGGCGACTATATTCGTTTGTTTTAAGGCGAGTGGGCTCTTGCGTGTGACGATACGAATCGTATTCACTATGTACTACGCGACAACGAGCAATCGCTATCGTGTGATCCGGAAAATAGGTGTCGGCCGATTTTTATACATCGCTTGAAACAAAAGGTTGCCATTCGGGTGAAGCGGGCGAATGTACTACGAACGGAGGATTGATTAAAGAATCCCGCGTGTTGTATCGTAGTGGTTGCCCTGCATAATCATTCAGCTGTCCGCCCGCTTCTTCTACGATGCACTGGCCTGCCGCGGTGTCCCATTCGCAGGTAGGTCCTACGCGCACATAGAGATCGGCACTGCCGTCTGCAATCAAACAGCATTTTAGAGAACTGTCGGCGCGCACCAACTCGTGGTTGCCGATTTTATCGAGCAGATTTTTCGTCGGCACATTAATATGTGCACGGCTAACGGCAACGATAGGCTTCGCTCGCGGATCTTTGCGTACCGATATTTTGACCGGTTTTTTGTCCGGGTCTCGGCGGAAAGCACCGTGTTTTTCGGCAGCATAAAAAAGTTGATCCGTAGCGGGTGCATAGATTACTCCGAGAATGGAGGTATTATTATCTATCAGTGCGATATTCACGGTGAAATAATCGTTTTTATTGATAAATCCCTTGGTGCCGTCGAGTGGGTCTACCAACCAATACCGCTGCCACTGCTTGCGTTCTTGATAAGGATGTTCGGACGAGGTCTCTTCCGACAACACCGGAATATCGGGGCTCAAAATGTTTAGCTGTTCGGTAATCAAGGTATCCGATTTTAAGTCGGCAACGGTGACCGGAGACTTATCTTCCTTGTATTCCACATTGATTTCGTGGTTTTTGTAGATTTCCATAATTTCCAGCCCGGCTTGCTTTGCAATCGTGCAGACTTGCTCTAAATATTCATAGGGTGTTTTCATCCTCGGCCCCAACGTTTGTACCTTTTTTTGCAATACGCTAATAAGGATTTGTAATCGGGAAAATAAAGTTCAAAACCATCCTCCGCGGGCGCATCGAACTCGCAATAATCGTTTGAATGATCCCTACAGATTTGGGGTCTATTTTCATAAATACCACAGCCTCCGTCGGGAAGCAAGTGACTGCACTTTGTGTCGAACAATAAACACCATCCGTCTTCGTCTTTATAGACGCTTACGTTGTGATGCGAGACTTGCCACAGCAGGTGTTCAAAATCCACCTTGCTACGCGGTGTGTCTATCGCTTGTGTTATATAAGTACAACATGTGCTGTTTTTACAAAAACTACATTTGTTTTCCGGGGTTATTTTATTTTTAACATTTGTTTTAACCTTGATAGGTATGGAAAGTGTCTGTGGCATTTTATCAGAGCCTTTTAAGTGTCGGTTCGGGATTTGGATTTTTTGATTTTTGTCAAAGGGATCACTTGACTGGTGCGCGGTTCGTCGGCAAATCGGGGACGCATTTTAGCTTTTGACTTTCCCGATGCTTGTTGCAGGGTTTGCTCGCGTGCGGAAATCAACGCAAAACAATCGCGAATATCTTTTATTGTGCTATCCTTTAGTGGATGACGCATGCCTGCCGGCGGTGTCGTGTCTTTGACAACATTCGCCAGCGTTTTGCGCATCATGATTAGTATGCGTTGTTCTACGGATAAGTCTTCGGTCATAGCTTTATTCGGTGAATGGTTGCATTATAACCCGTTTGCGTACAGACTGATACGATTGGGCAAATATCTAAGTTAGAAGAGGTGATTATGAAACAAGCGGAATTTTCAATAGGCGAAGTCGTAAAGCATAAGCTATTCAATTACTACGGTGTGATCTACGATGTAGATGCCGTCTTTATGGGCAACGATCTATGGTACAAGCAGATTGCAAAAACCCGTCCCCCTAAAGACCAGCCATGGTATCGCGTGCTGGTTGACGGTCACGAACACGAGACCTATGTTGCACAACGCAACCTTGAGCATTGTGAGTATAGAGAGATCGATCATCCGATGCTTGACTTTTATTTTGACGGCAACGACAAAACGCGATATACATCCAATGCGCTCAAAACTTAAACACGATGCTCGGACACCTAAAAAAACTTTTTGAAAATAAGTCCGAGCAAAAGGCCGATGAGTTCGGTGCCGAATTAAGAGCAGCTGCTATTCTATTGATAGAAGTTTGTTATGCCGACTTTGATATACAACAGGATGAACTCAAAGTGGCGGCTTCGTCACTGGTCTCCTTGTACGGATTGTCGGAGCCTAAGGCGCAAACTCTGCTTGAGCAAACTTTAATCGAACACCAAAAAGTGATTTCGCTTTTTGATTATACGAAACTATTGAACGAGCACTTTTCGGTGAAGCAAAAAGAAACTTTGCTGCTCGCTTTGTGGAAAGTTGCACACGCCGATGATCGCGTCGTTGCAAACGAAGAGCACCGCATTAGAAAACTAGCCGAACAGCTTCATCTGCCGCATAAATCGTTCATCCAAACCAAATTGACCGCCGAGGCCTAGCGGGTGGTTATTCCCCTCCACAGGAGGGGAATAACCACCCCGTCAGGCTGCGCCTGCCACCCCTCCGAAGGAGGGGAATAGACATCGTAGTTGCAAGATCTTAGCCGTCGTGCGTCAGCAAATAGAGTGCAACTTCGCTCATTAGATTGGGTAACAAACGGGTGCTTAAGGAAATTTCGTACGAGTGATTGACCCCGGCGCGCGCTTTGCAATGAATTTTTTTCTTGTCGCATAGTGCCTCAAAATCCGAGAGCGTGCAGAGATGGACATTTTCGGTTTCGTACCATTGTGCGGGTAACACGGTTGTGACCGGCATATGCCCATGAAATAGTTGCATACGGTTTTTCCAATACCCCATATTATAAAAGGTGATAATCGTCTCCTTAGCAATGCGTAGCATTTCATCCAACACCCGATCGGGGTGGCGTACTGCTTGCAATGTTTGGGTCATCAGCACATAATCAAAACTTTGTGCCGAGAAATAATCGTGCCATTGCCCTTCAAGATCGGCTTGTATTACATCAACGCCGTTCTCTATGCAATGTGCGATATTGTCGTCGTCTATTTCCAATCCCAGCCCCGATACATTCCTTACTTCGCGCAGATACTTCAACAATTCGCCCTGCCCGCAACCTAAATCCAATACTCGCGTATCGGGTTTAATCCAGTTGGCAATTAATTCCCAATCGGCACGCATCATAGCCCCGCTGCTATTTGCTCCATATAGGCCCGCAAAGCCTTATGGTATTGAGGCACCGGCATCAGAAACGAATCGTGTCCGTGGTGTGCTTTGATTCCGCAGTAACTTACACGGCGATTTGAATGTACCAGGGCTTTAACTATTTCGTGGGATCGTGTGCTTGAAAAACGCCAATCGGCAGAAAAAGAAACTACCAAGAAACCGCAGCTGGCTTGTCTAAATGCTTCGCTTAAATCGCCGTCGTATTCCGCTGCCGGGTCGAAATAGTCCAGTGCCTTAGTCATCAATAAATAAGTGTTTGCATCAAAACGGTTGACAAAAGACTCACCCTGATAGCGTAGATAACTCTCCACCTGAAACTCAACATCAAATCCGTAATTAAGTTTGGTCGACTTGAGCTCTCGCCCGAACTTCTCGCGCATCGCATCGTCCGATAGATAGGTGATATGTCCCAACATCCGCGCCAACATCAACCCTTTTTGAGGAATGCCGTCATCGTAATAATTACCACCGTGGAACGAGGGATCCGACACAATCGCTTGTCTTGCGACTTCGTTGAACGCAATGTTCTGAGCCGACAATTTGGGCGCGGTTGCTATCAGCAAAGCATGTGCCACCTTGTCCGGATAATCTATTGCCCACTGCATAGCCTGCATGCCGCCCAAACTACCTCCTACCACCGCTGCCCAGCGAGGTATCTCAAAAGCGGTTCTTAGCATATCTTGACTATGCACCCAGTCTTTAACGGTAACTATCGGAAAATCGAGCGCATAGTGTTTTCCGGTTTTAGGGTTAATCGTATTAGGTCCGCTGCTACCGCTACAGCCGCCTAGATTATTCGGGCAAATAAAGAAAAAACGATTCGTATCAAACGGCTTACCGGGACCTATGCAATTATCCCACCATCCGGGTTTTTTATCCGCTGTGTTGTGATAGCCGGCAGCGTGCTGGTCGCCCGACAATGCGTGACAAATCAAAACGGCATTAGACCGTGCCGTATTCAACTTGCCATAGGTCTCATACGCCAAAGTGAACCCGGAAAGCGTATGACCGCAATCTAAAGTTAGGCTTTCGTTAAAATCCATCTGTTGAGATTTTACCAAGCCTACGGAGTTGGAGTATTTTTTTTCGGACATTATGCTAAGTAAAGCGACTCGAGACTAAAATTATTATTATATTGTAATAATCCCTAACCTAGAGTATGGATGTACAATGCCAGATACATATTGGACTCTTTAGAACCTAATCTTTCCACTAGGAAAAGTACTTTTCCTAGTGGAAAAATACCTCTTAAATCAAAGTAGCCGACATGCAAAACCAGCACATCGGCTACCGCATTACAGGTTTTTATAAAATAGCCTCTTTTTCCAACAAAACGGAGGCTATGATGGCAACAGATGCCAAACAAAAACTTAATGCATTAGAATTTTGGAACAAACACGGCTTAAACGCAACCCAAGACTTTGTCGGGGTGAGCCGTTCCACCCTATACCGCTGGAAAAAGTGCTTTGACGAGGGCGGTGTATCCGCTTTGCGAGACGCAAGTAAAGCACCTCGGCAGCATCGTCGCCGTAATTGGTCTACTCACATCAGCGATGAGATTAGGCGACTGCGACACAGCTATCCGAATATGGGTGCGCCGAAGATTTATTACTTCTTAAAGCCGTGGTGTGATGCACGCGAACTGCAGTGTCCGAAGCCGCGCACCATTGCACGGTTGATTGCCGATGCATCCGACAACATGCGCTGTTCGCCCCCTAAACTCTCTAAAAGAAAACACAAATGCAAGACTTCTCAACCACGCAACCGTCTCAGCAAAGATGCCAAAGCGCAATTTCCCGGACACTGCGTGGCTATGGATACTATCCATTATTTCGTTAATCGAACACGCTATTATCTGTTCACTGCGATTGACCACTACAGCCGTTTTGCCGTTGCCATTACCTGCCGACGCGCCCACAGTAAAAATGCTGCGACATTCGCAAGATTGGTGGACACGGTATTCCCCGGCAACCTCTCTCAAGTACTGACCGACAACGGGAGCGAGTTTGCCGGCGACTTCGAGGCTTATCTACAACGACACAACATTAAACACTGTTATACTTATCCTCGTTGCCCGAAAATGAATGCCATAGACGAGAGATTTAACCGTACCATTCAGGAGGAGTTTGTAGCACATCATGAGGATATTTTAGTGACCGATTTAGCACAATTTAACGACGTATTATTTGAGTATCTCGGGCGGTATAACTTCAGGAGACCGCACCAAAGTCTAGCCTATAAAACACCGGCACAACAGCTTGCTTCCTTTTGTCCCCATTTGTCCAATATGTCATGGCATCGTACAATGGATTTCATCATTTTGAGATATTGTATATAATATCTGCTTTATCGGAATAAATGTAGCAAAAGCTACGGTAAGTTAAAATTTTAGACAGGAGAACAAAATGGCTGAAGCAGATCCGTCAAAAACTATAATTCATAAGCAAAGGGAAATACACAGAGATAAAAACGGCTACCTTCTCAACCCCTTAGATTGGAGTCAGGAAGTAGCGGACATCATTGCTAAAGAAGAAGGTTTGACCATCACCGAAAAGCACATGGATATCATCGTGCATTTGCGCGACAGGTTTTTCAACTTTAACGAGGATCAACCTAATACGCGCAATATTCTTAAAGCGATGCAAGCGCAGTGGGGAGACGATAAACTTTCGTCTAAAGATCTCTACGACCTTTTCCCTCAAGACCCGAGCAAGCAAGGCGGACGTTTTGCAGGATTGCCCGAAAGTCGTCGCAAAGGCGGTTATTGATTGCCGGATAGTAGGCGTAGATTAGATTGAATGGTAGGCGCGATTGGATTTGAACCAACGACCCCCACTATGTGAAAGTGGTGCTCTAACCAACTGAGCTACGCGCCTACGGTGCGATCGGGTGATTAGGGGAACCCGGCCGAATTCTTAGATGTTTTGATCTATGAAAGCAACCAGTTGCGAGTGTGTCAACATACCAACTTTGGTATCTTTGATTTCGCCATCCTTAAATAAAATTAAAGTCGGGATGCCTCTGATGCCGTATTTAGGCGGTGTCTGTTTATTTTCATCCACGTTTAGCTTCATAATTTTAATCCGCCCTTGATATGTGTGTGCAATTTCTTCTATCAAAGGAGCGATTGCCTTGCAAGGACCGCACCACTCTGCCCAAAAATCCACTAAAACGGGTAAATCTGCATCTAATACTTCTTTCTGAAAATTACTGTCATCAGCTTGACCTATATCATTACTCATAATCACCTACTGTTTTAATATTTATAACCTATAACGCTATGTTGCGGTTATAGGCTTTATTTTATAGATTGCTCTGCTTGTGGAGAGCAATCTGTGAACATAATGGCACATGATACTTGCATAAACGCGTTATGTCTAGGATTTTTTTTATATGAGTCCATCCCTACATATCGTATCGCACATCGTGGTTATGCAGAACAGCACACATTAAACTGCGAGAAAATCGTATTGTGCTTGATAGGCTTTTAGGTCGCTCAAAAACTTCGCGTAGCGGTCGTTTTGCTTAACGACTGCGACTAAATCTTTAAGCGTAGCACCCGATAATGCCTTGTCCGTCCTGCAGCATGTCTCCTCCACTTCCTAGGCACTGCATCTACCTAAGCGTTTATCTTATATCAAATAAGCCGAAGTTTAATATATCTGTCCGCCCGATAGGTCAATCGGCGGAACAGTTGTACGAAATCTGAATACTATGTCCATTAAAAAATATATCAAGGTTCAATCGGCGGCTTTATTCTGCCCGAAACGCATCATGTTTGCACGATGAACGCATTCACCTATTCGTTTTGTGGATATAATATACATGCTGGTTGGCACATGGTAGAAGTGCGCAAGAAATTCATAAACAACTTACTGCATAGGAGATGATGATGAACGATCTACAAATCAACGAGGCGAAATCGGGTTACGAGATATACAATGCGAAAGCAAAAAGAAACACAAAGGTAAATACGCTTAAGCGATTTTACCCACCACTGCCCGATATGAAATTCTCAATTTTGTATGCCGATCCGCCATGGCATTACAACGGGAAATTACAATTCGATAAAACCGCTACCATTGAAAACAATAAAGGCTGGAACAAAGATGTTTTTGTTAGTGCAGCCAACTTTAAGTATCCGACCATCAAAACATCCGACCTTAAGAAACTGGATATAAAATCAATAGCAGAGAACGACAGTTTATTGTTTATGTGGACAACCAACCCCCATTTGCAACAGGCTATTGAACTCGGAGCAGCATGGGGGTTTGAATACAAAACAGTTGCCTTTGTGTGGAATAAGATGGTACACAATCCGGGTCAATATACTATGTCTTATTGTGAACTCTGTTTATTGTTCAAGCGGGGGCGTATTCCTCACCCTAGAGGTGCTAGGAACATTAAACAATTGATTAATTGCCCTAGGAAACAGCATAGTAAAAAACCTATTGAAGTTGCAGAGAATATAGAAAAGATGTTTCCGGTTCAAAACAAGGTAGAACTTTTTGCTAGAATGAAAAGAGATGGTTGGTACTCTTGGGGTTTAGAAACCACTAGGAGGAATGCAGTTGCTAGTACAGAAGGTGTTTCAGGTTCTGCTCAAAGTGATTTGTTAGCAGGGCTGGGTCTTTAATATCACGCCAAAAGAAATAATGGTGAGAGAATTTGTCAAACCAACAAGTAATTTCTCTAACCCTGCACGGATCTCTAGTTATATCTCCTTGGAACCCCCCCCAAAAAGGTGTACGGTGCCGAAGTTTTGAGACTATTTTAGAGATATTTAATCACTCCGATAATCGCTATACCAATACCCACTAGCTTCCAAGTCATACGCGTTTCTAGCTTTGCTATCTCCGCCTTTAGTTCTGATATATCCATTTTAGTTGCTACGTCCTTTGAACTAGCAATATCGGCAACAGCTTCCTTTGCTTCGGCATCGGATACTCCGTTTATTTTTCTTAATGTGTCGTAAAGTGCTATTTCTGACATCTCTATTTTCTCCTATATAGATATGTGTGAAGTATAACACATATTAAAATTTGGTGACCACGCAGGTGCTCAAGCCACCGGCGGCCGTCGCCGGGGCGACCTCAAGCCACTCGAAGTCGCCCCGGCACGGCTATTTGCGTTAGAAGCAAAGTTTTTCTGGAGGGTCCGCTCCAATAGATTCGCCGGTCGAACCGGTAGGTCAATCGGCGCGACATTGTGCAGAACCGCGCACATTAAACATCGGGAAAACCGTATTGTGCTTGATACGCTGTTAGGTCGCTCAGAAACTTCGTGTAGCGGTCGTTTTTCTTAACGACTGCGACTAAATCTTTAAGCGTGGCAACCGATAATACCTCAATTCCGAATTGTGCTTTCAACTCGGCAATCGATGATGTATTGCCGCTACCTTTTTCTTGTCTATCAAATGACACGATGAAAGCGACTGCTTTTGCGCCGTGGGATTTGATCAATTTTAACGAGTGACGTGCGGCGGTGCCGGCACTCACGACATCGTCGACGATCAGGACGCGTCCCGTTAGCGGTGCGCCTATCAAGTGTCCGCCTTCGCCGTGTGTTTTTTCCTCCTTGCGATTGAAAGCAAACGGTTTATGTATGCCCTGTTGCTGTAGGCAAATAGCCGTTGCACAGACTAGAGGTATTCCCTTATACGCCGGTCCGAACAGTATATCAAAATCGATACCCGATTGAACAATCGTGTGAGCGTAGAAGTTTCCGAGTTCCCATAGAGTCTGTCCGTCGTTGAATACGCCGGCGTTAAAAAAATAAGGGCTTGTTCTGCCCGATTTCAGTTTGAATTGCCCCAGCTTGATTGCCTCGTGTTCAAGGGCATATTCTATAAAGCGATGCGAGTTATATTTCATTGTCCTATATGCGGTTTGACTTTCATACTCATGTCTATTGCGTGTAGATGTTTGCTGAGTGCGCCTATGGAAATATAATCTACCCCATAACTTGCAATGGTCTTGATGTCTTGAAGTTTTATGTTACCCGATACTTCTACTTTGGCTTTGCCCGAGATTGTCGCGACGGCTTTCGGGATGTCACTCAATGCAAAGTTATCCAGCATGATGACATCAACCTCCGCAGCAAGTGCTTGCTCTATTTGTAGCAGTGTCCGAACTTCTACTTCTATCATTTTATCGGGTGTGTGCTTGCGTATCGCAGCGACGGCTCGAGCGACAGACCCGTGCATTGCGATATGGTTGTCTTTTAATAGCACACCGTCGGATAAATCAAGGCGATGATTGATGCCGCCGCCGCAGACCACGGCGTATTTTTGTGCCAATCTGAGGCCGGGGATGGTTTTGCGGGTATCCGATATGAGCGTGTGGCTCGCTTTGCCTAATTGTGCCACATAGTGCGCCACGGTGGTCGCAGTCCCCGAGAGTGTCTGCAAGAAATTCAATGCGCATCGTTCTGTGTGCAGTATCGCCGGCAACCGTCCGCTGATGGTGCAGAGCTGTTGTCCGGCACTGACCGCGTCTCCGTCTTTTGTGTGCCACTCCACCGAGAGATCGGCTTGTATTTGATTAAACACTTCGTCCACCCAAAATTGACCTGCAATTATTGCAGCTTCGTTGGATACGATTACCGCCTCTCCGGTCGTTTGAGGTTGTGCCACACGCGTGCTGAGGTCTTCTTCCGGCATATCTTCGGCAAGTGCGGTGCGGACATTATCCTGCACTACTTTATATAGCCATTCGGGGCAGTTTCCGGTGCTGAGATACCGTTCGGATTGTGAGATGATATGTTTCACTATGGTTGCTTATGTCGGTGTAGTGGTGTCGGTAAGTAGCGAATTTAATCGTTCCATTGTACCGATATCCACCCATTTTCCTGGATAATATTCGCCGCTAATCAAACCGCGCGCGATTGCCGGTTGCAGAACCTGAAGCAACGGCAAGCGTTGCGGCTTCAACCCCTCGAATAAAGCGACGGTGTAATAGCCCATGCCGCTGAAAGTGAGTCGGGTTGGCGCATCGTCAACTAAGCGGTCATCGGCTATGCCGAAGTCTCCGTCAGGGTTATGCGAGGGATTGTTCACCATAATCAAATGCGCCTGCATGGGTGCTCGGAGTGTGATCGGATGAATCTGGTAATCCGTATAGACATCGGCATTGATGACGAAGAAAAGGTCGTCGCCTAGCAACGGCAGAGCATTGACGATGCCGCCGGCGGTTTCCAAAGTGTGCGTCCCTTCGTCCGAATAAACGATGCGCACACCGTAGGCACTACCGTCTTTTAGCGTGTCTTTTATCATTGCGCCCAAGTGTCCTAAATTGATGACGACATCGGTGATACCGGCGTCTCGTATACGCATCAGATGGTGTTCTATCAAGCACGCACCGTTCACTTCAATCAGTGCTTTGGGAATACGCTCGGTCAACGGACGCATGCGCATGCCTTGACCTGCCGCCAAGATCATCGCCTTCATTGTGCAAGCCCTTTGATGAATTCATGCAACCCCGCAAGTTCGGGATAATTGGTAATCGCTTGTTTTATGTAGCGTAGGTTTCTCGGGATAGAGGCCAAATAAGCGGGTTTGTGGTCGCGGTGATTGAGGCGAGCAAAAATGCCGGTTGTTTTTAGATGCCGTTGTATGCACATCAAGTCAAACCAGCGTATAAAACGTTCTTCGTCTAATCGCTGCGGTGTATGCTCCAAAAAATAGTGTAGCCATTTTAATTGTTGTGCGGGTTGCCATTCTATATAACAATCTTTTAGCAAGGAGACTAAATCGTAGGTAATAGGTCCCAAGACGGCATCTTGATAATCCAGCACACCTATCGAGTGGTCGGCGCAACGCATCAGGTTGCGGGAATGATAGTCGCGATGTACGAAAACTTGTGGTTGTTCCAGCGCATTATCTATCAAATAATTGAAACTTTGTGTGATGAGTCTCTCGTCGTCTGCGTTGAATTTCTTGCCTAAATGAACCTTGCAATACCAATCGGTAAACAGTTGCATCTCTTCGAGCAATAAGGTGCTGTCGTAAGGCGGCAATGCATCCGTTTCAATCCTTTGTATTTTTAATAACTCGTCTATCGCAAGCCGATATAACGGGTCGGCGGTGTCTGCCGAGAGAGCCTTGAGGTAGGTCGTGTTGCCGAAATCTTCCAGCAGGAATAGTCCGGCGGCAACATCGCAGGCGTGTATCAACGGCACCCGCACATTATTATCTGCGAGTAGGGTTGTGATGTCCTTAAATGCAACCGGGTTCTCCTTATCGGGAGGCATATCGCTTGCGATGAATGTATCCCCGTTTGTGAAAACCCTGTAATACTTCCTGAAACTTGCGTCGTTATTGAGTGCTTGTATGGTGAAATCGTCTTGACCGAACTTCTGTTCAAGCCAACCGTACAATTGCTCGTATCTGTTATCCATCCTACATCAAAGCAACTAATTTACGACAACCATAATTCCCCTCCTGTGGAGGGGGGGCAGGCTGTGCCTGACGGGGTGGTGGTAGCGTCGGGCTGTTGAAAAAGTGCAGACATCGCACAAATCCAACCGCTGTGCGCCACATAATTGTCCAAACCACCTGTAGGGGCAGGATAAAGCCGCCGATTGAGCCGGTAGGTCAATCGGCAATTTTGATGTCTGCCCTTAAATACCGTCCAGAACAACCGTAACCGCTTACGCCATTTGGTTTTGGTTTCCATAAATTGAATGAATGAATGTATAAATCGTGCCGGCCAACGCGTTACGGGCGGACATGCAAGTCCGCCCCTACGGTTCATGGATACTTTTTCAACAGCCCCAGCGTGTCTGCACGATTTATACATTTATCCACCAAGTTTATGGCCCACCCCTACGGTTATGTAGCTTACATTGTTTTTTACAAACATTACATTCTGCCTTTGCTTATATCCAATACTTTTTGAAATGAGTTTATACTATTAGCCTCATTACAAGCAAACTTAATATGGAACCTCAAAGTCTCTACGGATTGTTTTTAGAACGGCTTCGCGTGTCGGGCGACCGATGCGCTTATTTGCAATGGCACAAAGAACGAGATGCTTGGCACGAATACACATGGCAGGATATCGCAAAACGCATAGGTCGGATGCAACACAGTTTCAGGTCGGAGAACTTACAAGCGAGAGATCGCGTTGCGATTATGCTCGCAAACGGCGTGGACTGGGTTGTGTTTGACCAAGCGGCACTGGGTTGCGGATTGATCACCGTGCCGCTTTATAATCACGACAACGCCGGCAATGTTGCCCATATCTTAAAAGATTCGGGTGCTAAGTTGTTATTTAGCGATGCGACGCGAATTGAGAGTTTGGTTTTAGATGATTTGCCGGAATTACAACGCGTGGTTTCTATAGACAAAAAAGTGGATAACGAACCCCGATGTGTGCGTGTGTCGGACTGGGAAGCCGAGGAGGACGTGCTACTTCCCGACGAGATAGACGGTGAGGCACTTGCGTCTATTATTTATACTTCGGGGACGACCGGACCGCCTAAAGGCGTGATGCTCACTCACGCCAATATCCTAAAAAACGCGCAAGCGGCAGCAACCGTTGCGAATATAGGCAACGACGACTTGTTCTTGTCCTTTTTGCCGTTGTCTCATTCTTTCGAGCGTACCGCCGGCTACTATATGACGATGTGGGTCGGTGCCAAAGTCGCTTTTTCTCGGTCTTTGCAGCAGATTAAATCGGACTTGCAAGACATCAAGCCGACGGTACTTATTTCGGTGCCGCGCCTCTACGAACAGATGTACGATCGTCTGACGACATCGCTATCGCAACGCCCCTTGCCGATACAAAAATTATTTCAATTTACGGTGGCACTCGGCTGGTACCGCAGGTCTTCGCTATTTGCAAGACTGATTAGCTCGCCGATATGGCCGATTATGGATCTGTTGTTTGCAAGCAAACTCAGACAAGTCTTCGGTGGGCGTATGCGCTATACGATTAGCGGCGGCGCACCGTTGGATCCGGCATTATCCAAATTGTTTGCGGCACTGGGTGCGACGATCTATCAAGGCTACGGTTTGACCGAATCTTCTCCTATCGTTTCGGTTAACTTTCCCGACCTTGCCATAGGCAGTGTCGGCAAGGCATTGCCGGGGGTGGAAGTTAAAATCTCCGAAAACGACGAGTTATTAGTGCGTGGCTCTAATGTAATGCAAGGTTATTGGCGGCTTCCCGATAAAACCGCCGAGGCTATAGACGACGAAGGTTGGTTGCACACCGGCGACCAAGCGCGACTAGATCAAGCGGGTCGTTTGTATATTACCGGCAGAATTAAGGAAATTATTGTATTGAGCAATGGCGAGAAAATTGCTCCCGCCGATATAGAACATGTGCTGGTACACGATCCACTATTTCAGCAAGCGATGGTTCACGGCGAGGGGCGTGCATTCTTGATTGCCCTTTTGGTGCTTGATCAAGAGGCGATAGCCCGTTATCTAAAGACACACCCGACCTTGGCTGCCGATACCGAACTGTCGTCTACTCGTCTACGGACGGCATTGAATAAACATGTCAATCGGTTGATGGATGCCTTTCCCGCTTATGCCAAAATACGCCGCATCGTTTGTTTGACCGAACCGTGGACGATTGAAAACGGTTTGCTCACGCCGACACTAAAACTAAAACGCGCCCGAGTCGTTGAACGCTATCAAGAGCAAATAAATCAAGCGTATGAGTAGATTGTTCGTTAGTGCCACGCATAAATCGTCGGGCAAAACGATATTTACCACCGCCTTAATCGCATTGCTCAAAGCCCGAGCGGCGAACCCCACACCCTATAAAAAGGGACCCGACTATATAGACCCACAATGGCTATCCGCAGCGGCGGGTGGCACATGTTATAACCTTGATTTCAATGTCCAATCAAACGACGAGATCGTTGCGATGGTGGCGGACAAGTCGCCGCCGGGAACAACCGCAGTGATAGAAGCGAACAAAGGTCTCTACGACGGTATTTCTTTAGACGGCAGCGACAGTAATGCGGCACTTGCCGAAATACTCGGTTGTCCGATCTTGCTGGTCGTCGATTGCGAGGGCATGACACGAGGCATTGCCCCGTTGTTGTTGGGCTATGAAAATTTTGTCCGCGAATTGTCCATAGGCGGTGTGATATTGAACCGAGTAGGCGGCTCCCGCCACCAAGCAAAACTCATCGCTGCGGTGGAACGATACACCGATATACCGGTCATGGGTGCCGTTATGAAAGATAAAGCCTTATTACTGCCCGAGCGGCATTTGGGTCTTATTCCCGCCAACGAAGCAACCGGCACATCATCGTTTATTGAAACCCTATCGGAGTGTATCGCACCGCAAATAGATCTGGAAAAGATTATGCAACTTGCGGCGCAGGCGACACCGCTTGCGCCTACTCGCAATAAACACCAAAAGCCCGATGCGGACATACGTATCGGTGTGTTCAAAGACTCGGCATTTAACTTTTATTATCCGGATGATCTGGAGACACTTGAACATTGCGGTGCGGAATTAGTCTTTATCAATAGTCTGACAGATAACCGACTGCCGCCGATTGACGGGTTGCTCATCGGTGGCGGTTTCCCCGAAACCCAAGCGGGTGCGCTCGAAGCAAATCGGGCATTACGTCATGCAGTCGGCGAGGCGATAGAAGACCGCATGCCCGTCTATGCCGAATGTGGTGGTCTGATGTATTTGACCGATAGTATTCATTGGCAGGGTCGGCGTTTTGAAATGTGCGGTGTGATAGATGCCGATACGCAAATGTACGAAACACCGCAAGGCAGAGGATATGTTGAGTTGAACGAAAGCGGCGAGACGATATGGGGTGGGGGAGGTGAGGACAACACGAGTCATGTGATCCACGCGCACGAGTTTCATTATTCTCGTCTTGTTGACATGAAGCAAAGTTATCCTACTGCATATAAAGTCTCCAGAGGCGTGGGTTTGGGAAACGGGCGCGACGGCATCGTCTATAAGAATCTATTGGCGGCGTATACCCATCAGCGCAACGCGTGCGGACGTTGGGCAGAACGGTTTAGCGATTTCGTGCGAACTTGTACGAGTTAATTCCCCTCCTGTGGAGGGGTGGCAGGCGCAATAGAATCGCCGATTGAGCCAGTAGGTCAATCGGCGTAACATTGTGCAGAACCTTGATACATAGTACAAAATGTAAAGCCTTTCTATGGGGTGGTCGCCGCGTATTCTGCACAAGCATAGTATCGGTACATTCCAAACGCACCATCTTTCTACGACCTCACACCGTCTATCTAATATTTACTACCGTTCGTCGGATTGCCGAATCCTGCCTAATAGGCATCGGAATATATTTTTCCCCTACAGCACATCTTGCTTTAGAAAGATGTTTATTTATAATTTAACAATAGGAGAAAAGAGATGAATATAACTAACGAAAAACTATACGAAATGATAGTTGAAATAAGAGCCGACATGTTAACCTTCAA
Organism: uncultured candidatus Poriferisulfidus sp.; assembly: GCA_965215125.1. GTDB lineage: Bacteria > Pseudomonadota > Gammaproteobacteria > Poriferisulfidales > Oxydemutatoraceae > SP5GCR1. The sequence continues at coordinate 1,411,360 of OZ244052.1, forward strand.
GGCCGAGGTAACATCCGAGATAGCGGAAATAAAAGCTGCCCAATCGGAACTTCGTGCAGACATTAGTAAATGGGGCGTTGCATTATTCATCGGGAGCATCGTCGCAATGACCTCGATTATCGGCGTGTTCTTGGCAAGCGTCATGTTGACGGTGGCGAAGTAAGGACTAGGCTTACATTTGAGAACCGTCCGAAACGCAACATGACTCGCAAAATTCTAACTGCCACGCACGCCCTGATTACGGTTCCCTAAACTAGGGTAAACGCAGTAATTTTGCCGGCGTAATACATGCAGAAGGAGGGGGAATAAACTACCCCTGTACAATGCCAGATACATATTGGACTCTTTAGAACCTAATCTTTCCACTAGGAAAAGTACTTTTCCTAGTGGAAAAATACCTCTTAAATCAAAGTAGCCGACATGCAAAACCAGCACATCGGCTACCGCATTACAGGTTTTTATAAAATAGCCTCTTTTTCCAACAAAACGGAGGCTATGATGGCAACAGATGCCAAACAAAAACTTAATGCATTAGAATTTTGGAACAAACACGGCTTAAACGCAACCCAAGACTTTGTCGGGGTGAGCCGTTCCACCCTATACCGCTGGAAAAAGTGCTTTGACGAGGGCGGTGTATCCGCTTTGCGAGACGCAAGTAAAGCACCTCGGCAGCATCGTCGCCGTAATTGGTCTACTCACATCAGCGATGAGATTAGGCGACTGCGACACAGCTATCCGAATATGGGTGCGCCGAAGATTTATTACTTCTTAAAGCCGTGGTGTGATGCACGCGAACTGCAGTGTCCGAAGCCGCGCACCATTGCACGGTTGATTGCCGATGCATCCGACAACATGCGCTGTTCGCCCCCTAAACTCTCTAAAAGAAAACACAAATGCAAGACTTCTCAACCACGCAACCGTCTCAGCAAAGATGCCAAAGCGCAATTTCCCGGACACTGCGTGGCTATGGATACTATCCATTATTTCGTTAATCGAACACGCTATTATCTGTTCACTGCGATTGACCACTACAGCCGTTTTGCCGTTGCCATTACCTGCCGACGCGCCCACAGTAAAAATGCTGCGACATTCGCAAGATTGGTGGACACGGTATTCCCCGGCAACCTCTCTCAAGTACTGACCGACAACGGGAGCGAGTTTGCCGGCGACTTCGAGGCTTATCTACAACGACACAACATTAAACACTGTTATACTTATCCTCGTTGCCCGAAAATGAATGCCATAGACGAGAGATTTAACCGTACCATTCAGGAGGAGTTTGTAGCACATCATGAGGATATTTTAGTGACCGATTTAGCACAATTTAACGACGTATTATTTGAGTATCTCGGGCGGTATAACTTCAGGAGACCGCACCAAAGTCTAGCCTATAAAACACCGGCACAACAGCTTGCTTCCTTTTGTCCCCATTTGTCCAATATGTCATGGCATCGTACAACCCCTACAAATGATAAACAATATGGTTTATACTATGCGGTTATGTTTGATGTATTAACAGGCTACGGATTGTGGCAGTTGGATTGGTGGGGATATATAGTCGTTGCATTAGTCCTGACCCATTTGACGATTATTTGTGTCACGCTTTACTTGCATCGTTCGCAAGCGCATCGGGCGGTTGATTTTCATCCCGCGGTGTGCCACGCCATGCGTTTTTGGTTGTGGCTGACCACCGGGATGAAAACAAAAGAATGGGTATCGGTACACCGAAAGCACCATGCCAAGTGCGAATCCGAAGACGACCCGCATAGCCCGGCTGTAAAAGGGATACGCTTGGTATTATGGCAGGGTGCCGAACTTTATTCCGAAGAAGCAACCCATGCCGATACGCTGAAGGTCTATGGGTGCGGCACACCGGACGATGCTATAGAAAAGAATCTTTATAGCGGTTGTAGCGATTTCGGTGTTCTGGCATTATTGGCAACGCACTTTGTACTATTCGGTTTTTACGGGGTCGCAATATGGGCGACTCAAATGTTGTGGATACCTTTCTTTGCCGCCGGTGTCGTTAACGGCATAGGACATTTCAGAGGTTATAGAAATTATCCTACGGACGATTACTCGACTAACTTTTCCAATCTAGGTATTTTGATAGGCGGAGAGGAATTACACAATAATCATCATGCTTATCCTAGTTCGGCGAAACTGTCGGCAAAGTGGTGGGAGTTTGATATAGGCTGGTTTTACATTTGCATACTACATCGGTTAAAACTTGCTACCATATTGCGTTTGGCACCAATCCCTTCTCGCAAACATAAGACAGATAAAAATCTGGATTTAGACACTGCCAAAGCACTTTTTGAAAGCCGCTTACATGTGACCTACGAATTTGTCAACAAGGTGCTGAAGCCGGTATTACAAGCCGAGCTTACGAAGGCGGACGACGCTTGTCATCAGATGCTAATGCGTGTCAAACATATTCTGCCTAAACATCGTAATCATGTTAGTGTCAACGAACACGCAATACTCAACGAAGCTCTACTGAAAAACGAAACCTTAAAATTGGTTTGCGACTTTAGGCACCAACTGCACGAACTGCTGTATGTGATAAAACATAAGGATTATCACAACCTCAAAGAAGCCCTATGTGAATGGTGCCGGCAGGCGGAACAAAGTGGTATTGAGACGCTTATAGAGTTTGCGCAGATGATGCAAGGCTATACCCTCAAACCGTCGGTCGCGCAAATAAAATACTGAGCTGTAAAGGCAAACCATCCCTCTCCACAGGAGGGGAATGTACCAACACTGTACCTTGTGCGAAACCCCGGCAACCACCCCGTCAGGCTGCGCCTGCCACCCCTCCACAGGAGGGGAATAATGGTTTCAACAGGCGATGTTATCACTTGATTTTGGCTTCTTTATAGATTACATGTTTGCGGACGGTCGGGTCGAATTTTTTCAGTTCCAGTTTTTTAGTGCCTGCCGTCTTTTTGTTTTTGGTTGCGGTGTAAAAATGGCCGCTACCGGCACTGGATACAAGTTTTATTTTCTCTCGCATTATAATCTCCCTGGCTTATCGTTTTTTGATATCGGCGAGGACTGCGTCTATTCCTTTTTTATCAATCAAGCGCAATCCTTTAGACGACACTCGCAAGCTAATCCATCGTTTTTCACTCTCCACCCAGAAGCGATGGGTTTGCAGGTTGGGTAAAAAACGCCGTCGCGTTTTATTATGCGCGTGGGACACATTGTTACCGCTCAAGGGCTTTTTCCCTGTTATTTGACAAATTCTAGACATTAATATTTTCCCACAAAGGGCGTATCATAGCATAAATAAAGGGATTTCGGAGTTTTTTAGTTTGAAGTTTAATTGCTAAATTGCTCTAAAAAAGTATAATTTAATAAATTTTAACAAAAAGGAGATTTCTAATGGTTAATGATTGGAGACTAGAAGGTCAATATTTTGAATCATGCAACTGTGATTTAGTTTGTCCCTGTATATTTTTAAGACCCCCCACCCAAGGATTCTGTAAAGCGATGGTGGGTTGGCAGATTGAAAAAGGCTATATGGATGATGTGGATTTATCGGGGCTTAATGTAGGTCTTTGGTTGTATGCTCCGGGTCTTATGACCGAAGGCGGTTGGCAGGTCACGCTCTATATAGACGAGCGAGCCGATGCTCAGCAAGCAGAGGCATTACAGAAGATTTGGGGTGGCACAGTCGGAGGGCATCCTGCGGTTATTGCCGGATTGGTCGGAGAGATTAAAGGCGTACATTCGGCAAAAGTGGATATCACATATACCGACAAGCAAAAAACCATGAAGATCGGCGATTACGGCGAAGTCAAGGTAAATGCGCTAGAAGGAGCCGAAGGCAAACATGTGTCGGTAGAGAACCATCCGCTTGCTATTGCCCCCGGTTTCGCAGCAACCGTTCATCAATCCGAATATATCAATTATAGCCATAACGAGGAGTTCCAATGTGCCGAGACCGTCGGTCTAGCTTCTGCTTTCGTATATCAATCTTAATAAGTGATCATAAGAGTATGCATGTTGCAAAGATTGTCTAATAAAAAAAACAGGTGGCACTCGCCTTTCCCTCCTCTGCTATGGAAACGGCATTTCCTGAATTCAAAGTTAAGAGCAGAAGCAGATTTCTGCGAACCCTCTTTATGCTGGTGTTGACCTTAGCCGTTGCTATAGGTTCACAATCTGCTCTGGCACAAACGGCACCCTGCACTTTGACCGACATAGACCGAGACGACGACGGTCTGATAGAGATATGCGATTTGGAAGGATTAAACGCAATCCGCTATCAGATGGACGGCACCGGCTATAAAGCAAGCGGAGGGGCAACAAAGATTACCGCAGGTTGCCCTGCGGATGGATGCAGAGGCTATGAGCTAACTAGAGACTTAGACTTTAATGACGATGCAAGTTATCGTAATGCATCGGCGAACAAACGCAGATGGACTACGAGAGCAGAGTGGCAGCCGATTGGCAATTCCTCCTCTAACGCTTTTAGGGCAACTTTTGACGGCAACGGCTATACAATCTCCAATCTGCTGATTAACAGAGGTGGCACCAATTATGTAGGCTTGTTCGGTTCTACGAGAAGCGGGGCTAAAATTATTAATCTTGGTGACGTTCTCCCTAAATTTATTACCAATGTTAAAGTCGGTTTTTCCGATAAACTAGAGAAGTTAAAAACATTACAGGAGAACTTAACATGAAGAGAAAACGTTTTAGTGAAGAACAAATCATTAAGGCATTAAAGTCAAATCAAGCCGGCATGAAAGTAGTCGATATCTGTCGTGATCTAGGCATCGCCGAACAGACATTTTATCGCTGGCGCAGCAAGTATAATGGCATGGAAGTGGCAGAAGCTAAACGCCTGCGAGAGCTTGAAGCCGATAATAGCAAGCTCAAGAAGCTATTGGCTGAATCGGTGATGCAGTGTGAAACACTCAAGGAGGTATTATCAAAAAAGTGGTAAAGCCGGCGCAACGCAAGCAGATTGTCAAAGATCTAGTGAGCGCGGGTCGGCATAGTGAACGCACTGCGTGTGCCCTTGCCAGTATTAGTCGCACTGCATATCGCTATCAGGGCAACCAAGCCGATAAAGATCGTCAACTGGAAGTTGCGTTATTGGAGAAGGCAAAGTAGTATCCACATTATGGCTATAAGATGTTGCATGCGCTTTTGAAGAGCGAAGGCCGGGTCGTCAATGTGAAGCGTACCTATAGGCTTTATAAGAAGCTCAGGCTTGAATTGAGAACCAAGAAGTGCAAGAAGCTGTGTCATCCGCGTAGCGTGCCGAAAACACCGGCTAGGGTGAATGAGTGCTGGTCAATGGACTTTGTGCATGACCAGTTCAACGACGGCAGATGCTTTCGGGTACTGAACATAGTAGATAACTTCAGCCGTGAATGTGTCGGACAGATTGTTGATGTTTCGATTACCGGTCAACGCATAGCAAATTATCTATCCGAATTGATAGAACGGCTCGGCGTAAAGCCGGCACGCATCGTCTGCGACAATGGCACCGAGTTTAGATGCAAGGCGATGTTCCACTGGAGCCGAGACCGGCAGGTGGAATTGGACTTTATCCAACCCGGCAAACCGACCCAGAATGCCTTTGTAGAAAGTTTCAACGGCAAGTTCCGAGACGGTTGTCTGAACCAGTTCTGGTTTCGTTCAATAAAAGAGGCGAGAGAGATTATAGAAGCCTGGCGAATAGATTATAATGAAGTGCGTCCGCACAGCGCATTGGGTTATCAACCTCCGAGTGTATTTGCGGAGGCTATAGCATGAAAACTAACTTTGTAGATGGTAATAAAAATGGGGTAACGTCACACGAAATCCGTGTAAGAAACGATTGGAAACGGCAGGAAATAACGGCTTTGATGGCAATGCCGTTCAACGATCTTTTATTCAAGGCGCAAAGTATTCACAGGCAATTTCACGACCCGCAAAAAATACAGATCAGCACTTTGTTATCGATTAAAACAGGAGGATGTCCGGAAGATTGCGCATATTGTCCGCAAAGTATCCGCCACGATACCGGCTTGAGTCCCGAGCGTTTGTTGGATACCGCAGAAGTGCTCGAGGCGGCGAAGCGCGCTAAAGAAAGCGGTGCAGATAGATTCTGCATGGGGGCTGCATGGCGATCTCCAACCGATAGAAATCTAGAGCGTGTCGCAGAAATGGTGGAAGCGGTCAAAGCTATGAATTTGGAGACTTGTGCGACATTGGGCATGTTGAGCGAATCACAAACTCGTAGATTAGCAAGCGCGGGTCTTGATTATTACAATCATAATTTGGACACCTCGCCGGAATTTTACGGCAACATTATTACGACACGCACCTATGAGGAACGGCTTAAGACGCTAGATCGTGTAAAAGCGGCAGGTATAAAAGTGTGTTGCGGCGGCATACTCGGTATGGGTGAATCTCGCGCCGAACGCGTCGGGTTGCTTTGTCAACTGGCAAACCTTGAAACGCATCCCGAATCGGTACCGATTAATCTATTGGTGCAGGTGAAAGGCACACCGCTCTATGGTACGGAAGCCTTGGATAGTTTAGAGTTTGTGCGCACTATCGCAACTGCGCGTATCGTAATGCCTAAGTCGTGGTTGCGGCTCTCTGCGGGTCGTGAATTCATGTCCGAAGAAATGCAGGCTTTGTGTTTCTTTGCCGGAGCAAACTCTGTTTTTTACGGAGAAAAATTATTGACTACCGCCAATCCCAAGGCGGAAAGTGATATGGATTTATTCAAACGGCTTGATTTGCAGACAATTTCCGCACACGGATAAGTCATTCTACAACCGCGATACTCGTTGAAAAATCTACATTCTATTATTGCCCATCAACATAATCACAATCTTTACCGCAAAAGGCATGTCGGTTTGGGGTGTAAGGGGGCTTTACGCGTATGGAACGGGCAAGAGGTCTTATCTTTCTCGAGCAATGACTATTTGGGGCTTGCAAGTGATCCCTATGTTGTGAATGCTTGTATGGAGGGTGCGCGTCTATACGGAACCGGTGCCGGTGCCTCTTGTTTGGTTGACGGCTATACAAAGGCACATCAAATACTTGAAGAGTCTTTGGCAAAATTTGTCTCTAGAGAGCGGGCGTTGGTATTTTCCGGCGGTTATATGGCTAATTTGGGCATATTGACAACATTGGCGGATAGGCATACCGCAATTTACGAAGATAAATTAAATCATGCATCGCTTGTCGATGCTGCTTTACTGTCGCGCGCAAACTTATGCCGTTATGAACACGGCAATGTCGAATCTCTGCGCCGAAGCCTAAAACAGGAGAAAAAAGACGCGATTGTCGTTAGCGATGCCGTGTTTAGCATGGGTGGGGATATTGCGCCATTGACCGAGTTATCCGATATGTGTGCCGAACACTCCGCAACTTTGGTTGTGGATGACGCGCACGGCTTCGGTGTGTTGGGTGCTTCGGGAAGCGGTAGCCTTGAACACTTCGGGTTGAACCAACAACAAGTGCCGGTGGTGATGGCAACTTTGGGCAAAGCCTTGGGGGCTTTCGGAGCCTTCGTTGCCGGTAGTGATGATTTAATAGAGGCTTTGATACAAAAGGCACGTACCTATATCTACACAACCGCATTGCCACCCCCGGTTGTTTGTGCTGCACAAGCGAGCTTGGAAATTATCCAAACCGACGATACCTGTCGCAACACATTGCATCGGAATATCAATTTATTTAGAAATATGGCGGCCGAATATGAAATTCCTTGCTTGGATTCAACTACTGCGATTCAAGGCATCGTCGTCGGAGACGCTAAATCGGCAATGGATTTAAGCGATGCTCTACTCAAGGAGGGTTTGTTGGTTGTTGCGATACGCCCGCCCACCGTGCCGGATGGGACAGCTCGTCTTAGAATTATGCTATCTGCGGCGCATCGACAAGCCGATATTGAGCACCTCGTTAAAAGCATAGCCGGACTATTTCATAAACCGACATCGCATCATCGCGATAATGCCTCTTGTCTATAGCTTCGGATTCGGCTATGATACGCATTTAATTCTAAATCTTATGATGAAAGCAGATATACACCCCGAATATAAATATGTCGATGTGACTTGTAGTTGCGGCTGTAAGTATAAGGTTCGTTCGACTTATCCGGAAAAACAGATGACGGTTGAGGTTTGTGCAGCCTGCCATCCCTTTTATACAGGCAAGCAGAAAATTTTAGAAAGTGCCGGTCAAGTTGACAAATTCCGCAAGCGTTATAATCGTTAATGTATCGCGTCGCTTAAGCTACGCTTTATTTTTCTCCCTCTTTATTTTAAGTTTTTCCGTCGCATCCGGTGCCGAAAAGGATTCGTGTACATTGCAAACACCGAATCATCGGGTATCGGTGCGCTTTGTCAACGACGGCGACACCTTGACCTTAAACGATGATAAACGCATACGAATTATCGGCATTAACGCACCGGAGATCGGCTATAAAGATAAACCCGATCAACCTTTAGCCGTTCGCGCTAGAGAACGGCTGCGCGCATACCTACATAACGATCACGCATTCATCGTTTACGATGAAGATCGTTATGATAAATACGGCCGGGTGTTGGCTCATGTCTTTGACGAGCAAGGCAATAATGTGGCCGCAGAGCTCATCCGAGCGGGCCTGGGTTTTGCAATCAGTATTCCTCCTAATTTACGCTATCGCGATTGCTATCGCAATGCCGAACAGCGTGCTCGGCGCACCGAGCAGGGTGTTTGGGCAGAACCTTATTTCACCCCGATCGCAGCCGACAAATTAAAATATAGCGGCTTTAACCGAGTATCGGGTTGTATACAAAGGGTCAGGAAATACCGCGATAAAAAATATCTTTATTTGTCAGACCGTTTTCGTTTTTTGATACCGCAACAAAATGAAATTTATTTTGAGACCGAGGCAACGCCGATAATTTTTGAAAAAGGTCTTTGTTTGATAGTAACAGGCTGGGTTTATAACCAACATTCGTATAGAACGATGAAGCTGTTGCATCCCGATTCGGCATACATTTATACGCCGAACATTTGAAGCCGATGAATAGCGATACACAACTCTATCTGATTGATGCAAGTATTTATGTATTTCGGTCTTGGTTTGCACTGTCCGACACCGTTTGCAACACCGAAGGGCAACCCGCCAATGCAGTGTACGGTTTTTGCGACTTTGTGCTAAAACTGCTGAATCAAGTAAAACCTACACATATAGTCTTTGCTTTTGACGAGAGCTTGGATACCTCGTATAGAAACGATATTTATCCGCCTTATAAAGCGAACCGAGCCCCCGCTCCCGAAGAATTAAAAAGTCAGTTTGCACAGTGTAGAGAATTTCTAGCTGCTACCGGACTTAGCGAAATTGCATCAAACTACTATGAAGCCGATGATTTAATCGGCACTTTGGCTCATCGAGCGCATCAACGAGGACAGTCGGTAGTCATTGTCAGCAGAGATAAAGATTTAACACAGCTGTTGGAGGGTGATGATATATGGTGGGATTACAGTCAGGATCTTAAATTAGGTTGTCAAGGGGTATTTGATAAGTTCGGGGTGTTGCCGGAACAAATCCCCGACATGCTGGCGATTGCCGGGGATCCCGTAGACAATATACCGGGTGTACCGGGGATAGGACCTAAAACAGCGACAGAATTAATCCGCCATTTTAATTCTATTGATCGGTTATTGTCCGAGGTAGGGCGTATCTCCGATGTTGGCATTCGCGGGGGGCAGCGTATTGAAGGTTTGGTAAGAGAGTATAGAGAGACTATAAAATTATCACACCGCTTGGCTACAATTTGTAGGGATGTTTCATTGCCCGAAGCCTTTAATACGCAGCCTAGCGAAGCCGACACCGATCGACTGGAGGCACTATTCACATTATTGGGTTTCGGTGTATATCGCAAGCGACAATGGACTGATTGTTTAGCAACATTGTTGGCTGTCTAAGCGTAATAAATAAATGGGCCCGGCAGGATTCGAACCTGCGACCTAAGGATTATGAGTCCCCCGCTCTGACCGACTGAGCTACAGGCCCTTGGATATAGGCTAAATGATAAAACTGTCTTTGCGTTATCGCAATAGCAAATTGTTTAATATGGTTCTCAATCGGAGTCCAGAAAACTACGAAGCAACGCCGCTTTAGAAGGTTGGCGCAATTTTTTCAGTGCTTTCGCTTCTATTTGGCGTATTCTTTCGCGTGTAACGTCAAACTGTTTCCCTACTTCCTCTAAGGTGTGGTCGGTGTTCATGTTGATACCGAACCGCATTCTCAAAACTTGCGCTTCTCTGGGGGTGAGCCCGGTCAACAAGCCTTCCATAGCGTTTTTTAAGGCATCACTGTATGCGTTTTCGTCCGGCAATTTTATATTTTCATCGTTGATAAATTGTTCAAGCTGAGAGTCATTATCATCACCCACAGGTGTTTCTAAAGAAATCGGTTCTTTGGTTACCTTAATTACCTTGCGCACTTTATCCTCGGGCATACTCAATGCTTCTGCCAGTTCGTGAGGTTTGGGTTCTCGTCCGAGTTCTTGAATAAGTTTGCGGGTTGTACGATTAAATTTGTTAATCGTTTCTATCATATGTACCGGAATACGTATAGTACGTGCTTGATCGGCTATCGAACGCGTAATCGCTTGACGTATCCACCAAGTGGCGTATGTCGAGAATTTATAGCCGCGACGATATTCGAATTTATCAACAGCCTTCATTAAGCCGATATTACCCTCTTGTATGAGATCCAGAAAATGTAATCCGCGATTCGTATATTTTTTGGCGATAGAAATGACCAATCGTAGGTTAGCCTCTATCATTTCTTTTTTAGCACGCCGTGCTTTTGTTTCTGCGGAACCGACAGCGAGATTGATTTTCTTGATTTCGGCGATAGAAAGGCCGGTGTCTTCTTCGATTTGAATCATTTTGTTCTGCCCTCTCAATATTTCGTCTTTATAAGGGCGCAAAGATTTACCGTATTTTGATCGTAATAGATTCAGACCTAGGGTATAACCGATTTTATCTTCTTTAGTACGTTCTATGAAGTATTTTTTGGGTATCTTTGCCTTTTTGACGCAAATATCGAATAGCACGCGCTCTGTCGTATTGATACGCTTATTATAAGATTTTAATTCTTGGTTTAGAGCTTCGTTGACAAAGGGAGTAAGATTGAGTTCCAACAACAACCCTGACATTCTCTGACATAATCTAGAGTACGCTTGGGGGGAACTGCGTACCGATTTCAGTCTAGATCGTCTATAAAGTCTTTTTAAGAATGCCAGATGTTGTTCTAAATCTTCGGTGTCAATTTCCTCTTCTTGGAAGTCGGGATCCATCATTTCCATACTATCCATTTTTTTGGTCTCTTCTACCGAAATCTCGCATTCTTCCCAAAAACCGTTCGCTATTTGCTCTCTAATATCACCATTTTTATATTTTTCATAGATATCCAATAATACAGCGATTGCCGGTGGGAAAGTTCCCAGTACCGAGCGTACCTTGTCCATGCCTTCTTCGATACGCTTGGCGATTTCCACTTCTCCTTCACGGTTCAGCAAATTGACTGCCCCCATTTCACGCATATACATACGAGTAGGATCGGTTGTTCCTCTTAATTCGTGATTGGTATGCGTCAATGCTCTGGTGACTTCTTCGGCAGGCATTTCAACTATTTCATCGTTGTTGAGCAATAATTCGTCTTCGGAGGGTAACTTTTCGACTATCCTGACACCGGCTTCGTTGAGTACCGATATGATATCTTCAATTTGCTCCGCTTCAACGATATCGTTGGGTAGATGATCGCTGAGTTCGGCACAACTTAAGAAACCGCGTTCCTTGCCTTTAGTAATAATCTCTTTATTTAACTTAAATTGTTTGGTTTTGGATGATTTTGTCATAATTCCCTCGCATTAAATTGAGAGACGGATTATACCACGAAACTATAATCAAATGACGCACCGTTTAAGATTAGCATAAGTATCACACTGGTACATTCCCCTCCTGTGGAGGGGTGGCAGGCTTTGCCTGACGGGGTGGTTACCGGGGGCTGTTGAAAAAGTATTTCATACAATGTAGGGGCGGACTTGCATCCGCCCGTAACGCGTTACATCTGCACGATTTATACATTCATTCACTCGATTTATGGAAACCAAAACCATACGGCGCAAGCGGTTGGTGTCGTGCAGAACGGTACTTAAGGGCAGACACACAGGTCTGCCCCTACGGCTTGGTGGTTATTATAAATTCACGGCGCAAAGCGATTGGGTTCTTGCAAAACAGGACTTTTTCAACAGCCCCGCCGTGTCTGCACAAGTACAGTCTCGGTATGCGTCACCCAATTATGTATCAGTTCAGTAATAAATAACCCCCCCAACAGACTAATAGAATACCGGCAATATTTCGAAGCAATGTGCTTTGTGGAAAAATTTTCTCACACAATACAAATATAGATAGTATAGCCATCCATAAGATATTCATTGCGCCTACCGAAAACATAATTGCCATCAATGCCCAGCAACAACCGACGCAGAACAAACCATAATGCCACCCCATATAAATAGCCCCCCGGTGTCCTTCGCGCCATCGTTCTATGAAAAAGCCGAGTGGCGATCTGCACTGCCTAAGGCAGGCTTCTTTAAGTGGAGTCCATTGATAAATACCGGCGAGTACCAAAATACCACCACTCAATAGTGGATTGTTCGTTTTCATCGCACTATCCAGCACCCCTGCCATTGATAAACCCGATTGAGTTAACGCAAACAATAGGCTACATGTAATCCATGCGGTTAGATAAGCCATAACAAAGATATAAGTTTTCACATAAGGTTGTGCATGCGCCTTTTTGCGTTGATTAAATGCAGCGAATATCGTTGTCGCCGGCAATATGCCGGGTAGCATCATTGCAGTCATCATCACCGACCACATTAGGAATAAAATCAAAAAATCATATAGAGTCAATCTATACCCGAAGTCGCTTTGCGGCATGCTCATCATGGACATGTCCATTCGGCTATGTTGCTCTGCCATGTTTAGCAAATAAAGCCACGATACGAGCATCACAGCGATGACTCCTATATAAACTATACTTTTATCTTTGTGGCTGAGCGATGTCAAAGTGTTATGTGTTTGAAGGTGCATTGTCTTTTAATCCGTTTATGGTCATGGGATGGCATCGGTACCTTAAATTATAGATTACAATAATCTCTCAGCAAATAATGATTATACAAAATTGACGGTTCAATGAAACATTCCGAAGCATTATATCGGCGCGCATGTTTGTCTATCCCCGGAGGAGTCAATTCTCCGGTTCGGGCATTCAAAGCGGTTGGCGGCACGCCACCCTTTATCAAAAAAGCCGAGGGTGCGAACCTCTACGACGAGGACGGTAATCGTTATATAGATTATGTGGGTTCATGGGGGGCTATGATTATGGGGCATGCCCATCCCGAGGTGCTTGCGACAGTGACACAGGCAGCATCAAACGGATTAGGGTTCGGTGCCTCAACCGAAATTGAAACTCGATTGGCGGAAAAAATCAAAATACATCTTCCCTCTATAGACTTGCTACGCTTAGTTAATTCAGGCAGCGAAGCTGTTATGAGTGCTATACGCTTGGCGCGTGGTTATACCGGGCGTGATCGGGTCGTCAAGTTTGACGGTTGTTATCACGGGCATAGCGATGCGATGTTAGTCGGTGCCGGTTCGGGCTCTTTGACTTTAGGTGTTCCGAACTCGTCCGGGGTGCCTGTAGGATTCGCATCGTTGACTACGACGATACACTACAACGATGTGGAGCAGGTTCAATCGGTGTTTGAGCAAATAGGAGAACAAATTGCTGCTGTTATCGTTGAGCCTGTTGCCGGCAATATGAATTTCGTACCGGGGAATGCCGAGTTTCTAAAAACCCTGCGTCGATGCTGTGATCAATACGGTGCATTACTTATTTTTGACGAGGTCATGAGTGGCTTTAGGGTTTCAATCGGAGGGGCGCAAGCCGTTTATCAAATTAAGCCCGATTTAACCGTGTTAGGAAAAATTATAGGTGGTGGAATGCCGGTAGGGGCTTTCGGAGGTGCCGGAGAGATTATGGAACATATTGCTCCACTCGGTTCGGTTTATCAGGCCGGCACCTTATCGGGTAATCCGGTGGCTGTTGCCGCCGGCTTAAAGACTCTAGAGTTGCTTTGTAGCGATGGTCTCTTTGAGCGTATAGAACAAACCACGCAAGCGTTGAGACGAGGTTTATCGGATTGTGCCGCCGAAGTAGGGTTGGACTGTTATAGCGACTCTATGGGGGCTATGTTCGGTTTTTTTTTAGGGGTGGCGCAGAAAGTAGAAAATTTAAGCCAAGTGCGTTATTGCGCAACGGGTGATAACGGAGAATCGTTTAAGCGTTTTTTCCATGCTATGCTTGATGCCGGAGTTTATTTGCCGCCGTCACCATACGAGGCATGCTTTGTTTCGGTAGCACACGATGCGGAGGTTTTAGAACAGACTCTAAAAGCCGCCAAGCAAGCATTCCTCTCCGAAAAGGGGAAGACCACCCCGTCGGGCGAAGCCTGACGAGGTGGTTACAACGCGCCAGACTTCGGCGATAGATGCCTAAGGTTTTGATCCAACTTCCTGATGTGCATCCGCCACTATCTCCATCGCGATTTTCATATAATTTTCGCTATAACCATGAAGCTCGGATTGCTCATCGGGGGAAAAATACTCCTGCATTGAGACACCTGTATTCTGCTCTTTTTCAATGAACTTTTTTTGCATTTCTATCAACTGCTTGATTTTTTCTTGCTTGGTCATGTCTTTTACCTATATTCTGAATTAAAATATTGAGGTGTTAATAATAACAGAAATCAGCGATATTTTCAGAGGAATGTGCCGCAACGACATAGGCTCACGATACTTGCATCTATTGTGGCTTGTGTATAATAATCAGAACAAAATTCCTAGTTTTGGGGAAATCATATATTGAAAAATTAAAAGAGGGCTTTATGAGTAATCTAAAACTTTTCAAATTGAACAACAACAAAGCTGAAGAATTAACAGCAGTCTCTTTTGCTTTGGAGAAACCTTTGCAGACTTTGATAGAGCATAACTTGGAAGAGATATTCGGTATTAAATTTTTAGCTAAGGAATATTCTACGGGTAAAGAACATAGAGGACGTATCGACACACTCGGCATAGACGAGGATAATTGTCCCGTGATTATTGAATACAAACGCTCGGAATCCGAGAATGTGATCAATCAAGGGCTCTTTTATCTTGACTGGCTGATGGATCATAAGGCTGCATTTGAACTTTTGGTTCTGAAAAAGCTCGGTAAAGATCATATCGAAGAAATAGAATGGTCGGCTCCGAGGCTTTTGTGTATTGCCAATAATTTTAAGAAATATGACGAGCATGCGGTAAAACAAATAAACCGCAATATAGAACTGATTAGATACAGAAAATTCGATGAGGATATGCTTTTATTTGAGTTGGTTAATTCACAAACCGCAACCGGGCGCATAGAAACAGATAATAGAAAAAAGAATACGACTCAAAGGATTTTCGAGGAAGCAGATAACAAAAGAAGTAATAGGGGACAGAAGACTTTTAGTGAGTGTTTAGAGCAGGCGGATTCAGAGTTAACGGATTTGTATCATTCTATTGACGATTTGATCTTGGATCTTGGCGATGATGTGCAGGTAAAAGAACTGAAACATTATAAGGCATACAATAGAATTAAAACCTTCGTTCGCTTGAAAATAAAACCTCAAGCTAGGCACATTCTGCTTTATTTGAGACTAGACCCTGCAAAAGAAAATTTAGAAGATGAATTGTTAAAAGATGTCGGGAGTATCGGCCACTATGGTGCCTGCGGCTTAGAATTAAAAATATCAACTACCGATGATTTTGAACAGAGAAAAGCCTTAATCATCAAGAGCTATGAAATGGTCTAGACATACAGAAGTGTCCGCACGAACCTAACCGCTGTGCGCCACTAATTACCTAAACCACCGGTAGATAGTATGGATGACCAGCTTTGCTGAAAGTTGGTTAAACTTTCATTTTAGTTCCCCTCTTAAGAGGGGTTTAATTAACCACTAAACAAAGGAGGTCATCCATGACTAGTATACTGTATGTTGGCATTGAAGTTGATGATAATCGTTTCACTGCCACAGCCATTTCTAAACACAATAATTATCATTCCATTAAAACTCGCCCGGACTTTGCATCATTGCATAAGGCAATCACCAAAATCGCTTTGCCGTATGAACAGATTAGGGTCTGTTATGAAGCAAGCTATTTAGGCTTTTCGTTAAAGCGACAATTTGATGCGGTGGGCATTCACTGCGATGTGATTGCGCCGTCGCTGATCCCGGTGCGCCCCTCGGATCGCATCAAGACTGATCGGCTAGATAGCGTTAAGCTGGCTGAATACTACCGACAAGGTATGTTGAAAATCGTCCACGATATTGATACTGAGAGCGAAGGTCACCGACAACTCATTCGTGGACGCCAACAAGTGGTCAACACCTGCAAGATCTATAAACTGCAGATTTTGTCGTCGTGCCGTTATCGCGGGATTAGTTATCGCACCAGTATGCGGGCTAAGAGCTATTGGACGAAGCAACACATGGCATTCTTAAAGCGGTTGCTAGTCGACGACAGTTTAGATAAGTATTTCCGCCTCGATTTAGAGAACAAGCTGTATCTATTGGAGACGCAACAAGGGGTTATCAGACGCTATGAGAACGATATACATCAGTTAGCGATATCCGAGCCGTATCGTCGGGCGGTCGGCTATTTATGTTGTATCAGAGGCATTGCCGAGTTGATTGCCATGACGCTGATTGTTGAGATTGGCGACATCGGTCGGTTTGTCAAGGCGCGTCATCTGGCCGGTTATGCCGGTTTCAGTATCAGTGAGTATAGTTCCGGTGGCAAGAGTCGCAAAGGGGGTATTACCGGGATGGGCAACAAATACATCCGCACGGTGTGCGTGGAAGCCTGCCAGTTGGCGGGTAGACGCTATAGCGTGAATAAGGCATTGCGTGCCCGACGCACCGACCAAGACCTAGTGGCTATAGAGATAGGCGACCGTTGCATGAAGCGTTTGTATAAGAAGTATCAGACGATGTATCATGCCAACAAACCATTCAACAAGATTAAGGTGGCGTGTGCCAGAGAACTACTCGGTTTTGTGTGGGAAGCCTTGCGTGCTGCCCAGGCCGCTGAAAACGCATTGCACGCCGCACCGGTGGTTGAGTAAGCTCGTTAAGCAAGAGGCTGCCAGATAGAGTTCTGAGGGACCGAGGGAGTTGAAGCTAAAGTCAATGACAAGTTCCGAACTTAGATGATGCCTTATTAAAAGTCAAGTTATTTTATTCGTTTTTTATCTCCGTTTTATATTTTTTCTGAGTATCAATTTAGGACGCAGATACGCAACAATAATTCAGGTCAAACGGTTTCTTGTGCTTGAGTATTCCGTAAATGATACGCGTCAGTTTATGGGCGCAAGCAACAATAACCTGCTTTTTGGTTAAATCCGGACGCGCCGGCTTAACTGGTCGGCAAACGCACGGATGATTGGGTTATGAACCCGTGCCGAGAGTGCCGCCATAAATAGGGCGGTGCGCAGGTGTGCATCGCCAATTTTAGAGATGTGCGCCTTCGCCTCGTAGTTGCCGGACTGCTTGAGCATCGGGGTGATGCCGATATAGGCGGCAAGTTGCTTTGGGTGCTGAAACGTATTATCATCAAAAGCTGCACATAGGGTGGCTGCGGTTTGAGTTCCGATTCCAGTAATGGAGCAGAGCAACTGGTGATGCTGTGTGAGTTGTTCGTCTTCAGCGATGATTTCGTAAAGTAAGGCGTCACACTCATGGATTTGCTGCTGGAGGTGTTCCAGTTCCGCAGCTGCCTTCTTTTTGAGTTGCATACTGCGCAGCGTTTTTGCACAGTTGCTTAACTGCGTATGGGACTTGGTTAATTGGCGACGCCATTTCAGTGTATCTCTCAAGGCGAATACCGCTTCGGTCGGCTTTTCCCAGTCTTGAATATCACCGACTGCAAATGCGAAGCGTGCGATGAGTTGCGCATCAACGCCATCGGTTTTATTGCGCATACCCAGCGTTTTGCGGTAGCTTGCGACCTGTACAGGTGGCGCAATCGTGATGGGATGTTGGTCATAGCTTTCCATGCATAGGTCTAGCTCAAAACCGCCGGTTGCCTCAACGCAGAGGCGACACTGTTGCGCACCATGCTCGGTAGCCCAAGATAACAGCTGTTTAATGCCTTGTCCGTCCTGCAGCGTGTCTCCTCCGACTTCCTAGGCACTGCATCTACCTAAGCGTTTATCTTATATCAAATAAGCCGGGGTTTAATATATCTGTCTGCCCTTAAGTATCGTCCTGCACAGTCGTAACCGCTTGCGCCGTATGGTTTTGGTTTCCATAAATTAACTGATGTACGATTTTATTTGTGCAAACGCAGCGCGTTTGAGTTCTGCATAATGTCACGCCGATTGACCTACTGGTTCAATCGGCGGCTCCATCTTGCCCCTACAGGCATCAATCAGCAATACTACTCGGTGGTTCCGTTCTTTAGCTGTTTAATCTCGTCAGCAGATAAACCCGTGACTTCGGAAATCAACGAAACCTTCAGGCCTTTTTGCAACATATTCAAAGCAATTTCGTGATCTCTTTTTACTTTACCTTCAGCCAACCCTTCAGCCTTGACTTCTTCCATGATCTCTTGCTTTCTCACATGGCGTTCCCACTCTTGTCTTTCTAACAATATAGCGTTCCAATACTCCCTATTCTCTTTTGATACTTTCTCTAAATGTTTTAATGCCATCTTCGTCTCTCCATCTTGCGATAAATGCTTTACTTGCTCAGCCGTCAATTCCGCCGAGTGCTTGATAATATAGCACCACCTATCCGTCATATCAACCAACTCAAAGTGGCTTTTATTGAACTTGTTCAATTCCACTATCACCAACCCAAAATCCTTAGTCAATTCCTTATGCCGATGCTTACGCAGAGTGATTGTGGTCTCGTTTATATAGTCCTCTTCATCAAACACCGTGAACCGGGTAAACACCAGTAAGTAGCTCGGATCAATCTGATCAAACTTTTGCCCACGCTTCATACCATAAGAGTGCAACTGCACCCAATAAGCCAACATTCTACTAAAGAGGTCCTTTTGAGAATAGCCTTGCATCTCTATGTCGATATTCTCACCGCTATTTAATTTGACATGGAGGTCTAGCACTACTTGTTTGCCACCCGGTGTGTTCGGTGGGATAGAGCTATCCTGCAGATGTAGCTTATCGCCCGATTGGCTTTGTTGATTTGCGGTTTTGGATACAAGGTTGAATATGCCGGGATTGAATGTCATCATATCCGGCGCATTATCGGGGGTCGGCAGGAAGCTCTTAATCAACGAGGACAATACTTGCTTATTGCTTGAGAAGTATCGCTTAAAGGAAATATCTTTTGTCAAGTCTAAGTATCCGAGATGTTTTTCATCCATAGTAAATCTTCTATAAATTGGGTGTAAAACATCTACCCTAAACTCGGTATTGAGTAGGGTGGGAAAAAAATGGATGAATGGTAGTAAATACAGGTTGAACGGTATATTAGAGGGTGATATTTCCTTGCGAAGGAGAGGAATATCCACCCTAAAGGTGCCTTAAGAATACTTTTTCAACAGCCCACGAAGTGTCTGCACTGATCAATTCCCCTCCTGTGGAGAGGTGGTCGCAAAAGTGTTTGCACGATTATAGTGTTGGTCCATTCCTCTCCTTCGGAGGGGTGGCCTATGCATTTTGCAATGTATGCGTTTAGCAATCATGTTCAGGTTCTGCATAATGTCACGCCGATTGACCTACTGGATCAATCGGCGGTTCTGTTCAGCCTGACGGGGTGGTCGCCGAAGTGGGACTGTTGAAAATAGAAAGGTCGATTGACTTACTGGTTCAATCGGCGGCTCCATCCTGCCCCTACAGGCATCAATCAGCAATACTACTCGGTGGTTCCGTTCTTTAGCTGTTTAATCTCGTCAGCAGATAAACCCGTGACTTCGGAAATCAACGAAACCTTCAGGCCTTTTTGTAACATGTTCAAAGCAATTTCGTGATCTCTTTTTACTTTACCTTCAGCCAACCCTTCAGCCAACCCTTCTGCCTTGACTTCTTCCATGATCTCTTGCTTTCTCACATGGCGTTCCCACTCTCGTCTCTCTATGGATATAGCGTTCCAGGCATCTATATCCTCTTTTGATATTTCCTCTAAATGTTTTAATGCCATCTTCGTCTCTCCGTCTTGTGATAAATGCTTTACTTGCTCAGCCGTCAATTCCGCCGAGTGCTTGATAATATAGCACCACCTATCCGTCATATCAACTAACTCAAGGTGGCTCTTGTTGAACTTGTTCAATTCCACTATCACCAACCCAAAATCCTTAGTCAATTCCTTATGCCGATGCTTACGCAGAGTGATTGTGGTCTCGTTTATATAGTCCTCTTCATCAAACACCATGAACCGAGTAAACACCAGTAAGTAGCTCGGATTAATCTGACTAAACTTTTGTCCACGCTTCATACCATAAGAGTGCAACTGCACCCAATAAGCCAACATTCTACTAAAGAAGTCTTTTTGTGAATAGCCTTGCATCTCTATGTCGATATTCTCACCACTATGTAACTTGACATGGAGGTCTAGCACAACCTGTTTGCCACCCGGTGTGTTCGGTGGGATAGAACTATCCTGCAGATGTAGCATATCGCCCGATTGGTTTTGTTGATTTGCGGTTTCGGATGCAGGGTTGAGTATGCCGGGGTTGAGTATCATCATATCCGGCGCATTATCGGGGGTCGGCAGAAAGCTCTTAATCAATGAGAACAGTACCTGCTTATTGATCGAGAAGTATCGCTTAAAGGAAATATTTTTTGTCAAGTCTAAGTATCCGAGATGTTTTTCATTCATAGTAAATCTCCTATAAATTGGGTGTAAAACATCTACCCTAAACCCGGTATTGAGTAGGAGGAGAGACAAATGGATGAACGGTAGTAAATACAGGTTGAACGGTATATTAGAAGGTGATATTCCCTCGCGAAGGGGGGGAATATCCACCCTAAAGGTGTCTTGAGAATACTTTTTCAACAGCCCACGAAGTGTCTGCACTGATCAATTCCCCTCCTTCGGAGGGGTGGCCTATGCATTTTGCAATGCATGCGTTTAGCAGTCATGTTGAGATTCTGAACAAAGTCACGCCGATTGACCTACTGGTTCAATCGGCGGCTCCATCCTGCCCCTACAGGCATCAATCAGCAATACTACTCGGTGATTCCGTTCTTTAGCTCTTTAATCTCGTCAGCAGATAAACCTGTCAATTTTGAAATCTCAGAAACCTCATAATTCTCTTGCAACATATTCAAAGCAATTTCGTGATCTCTTTTTACTTTACCTTCAGCCAACCCTTCAGCCAACCCTTCAGCCAACCCTTCTGCCTTGACTTCTTCCATGATCTCTTGCTTTCTCACATGGCGTTCCCACTCTCGTCTCTCTATGGATATAGCGTTCCAGCAATCTATATCCTCTTTTGATATCTCCTCTAAATGTTTTAATGCCATCTTCGTCTCTCCGTCTTGTGATAAATGCTTTACTTGCTCAGCCGTCAATTCCGCCGAGTGCTTGATAATATAGCACCACCTATCCGTCATATCAACCAACTCAAGGTGGCTCTTGTTGAACTTGTTCAATTCTACTATCACCAATCCAAAATCCTTAGTCAATTCTTTATGCCGATGCTTACGCAGAGTGATTGTGGTCTCGTTTATATAGTCCTCTTCATCAAACACCATGAACCGAGTAAACACCAGTAAGTAGCTCGGATTAATCTGACTAAACTTTTGCCCACGCTTCATACCATAAGAGTGCAACTGCACCCAATAAGCCAACATTCTACTAAAGAAGTCCTTTTGAGAATAGCCTTGCATCTCTATGTCGATATTCTCACCGCTATTTAATTTGACATGGAGGTCTAGCACAACCTGTTTGCCACCCGGTGTGTTCGGTGGGATAGAACTATCCTGCAGATGTAGCATATCGCCCGATTGGTTTTGTTGATTTGCGGTTTCGGATGCAGGGTTGAATATGCCGGGGTTGAGTATCATCATATCCGGCGCATTATCGGGGGTCGGCAGAAAGCTCTTAATCAATGAGAACAGTACCTGCTTATTGATCGAGAAGTATCGCTTAAAGGAAATATCTTTTGTCAAGTCTAAGTATCCGAGATGTTTTTCATTCATAGTCAATCTCCTATAAATTGGGTGTAAAACATCTACCCTAAACCCGGTATTGAGTAGGGGGAGAGACAAATGGATGAACGGTAGTAAATACATGTTGAACGGTATATTAGAAGGTGATATTCCCTCGCGAAGGAGGGGAATATCCACCCTAAAGGTGTCTTGAGAATACTTTTTCAACAGCCCCCGAAGTGTCTGCACTGATCAATTCCCCTCCTTCGGAGGGGTGGCCTATGCATTTTGCAATGCATGCGTTTAGCAGTCATGTTGAGGTTCTGAACAAAGTCACGCCGATTGACTTACTGGCTCAATCGGCGGCTCTATTCAGCCTGACGGAGTGGTTGTTGCGTGGGACTGTTGAAAAAACATCCACGAATCGTAGGGACAGGTACATTCCCCTCCTGTGGAGGGGTGGCACCCTAATTCCGCAATAGACCACCTGCAAAAGTCCGTAATCTCTTATGTTGCAACACTCTCATGCATATTCCCAATTCACCCATTAGGTGAAACATAATTATTACTAATTTTTTACATAAAACTCTGTACAACGCCTTATTTTTTTGTTACTATTTACCAATTAATAACTTCGGAGGTATTATGTCAAAACAAAAAAATCAGCACAATCAATCATCGTATACGCTAGCTACCACCCACCAGAAATTGACCTCTCGTTGTGGTTTGTTGGCATTGATTAAAGTGCTCAAAGCACTACAACTTAAGCCACAAGCAGACACTGTGTTTGCGGCACCGGGTAGCAATCGTGGCTACCGCAATGGCGACATTCTAACGAGCTTCATCTTGATGCTCAACGAGGGTGCGAGATGCCTTGAGGATGTCTGCCATTTACACACCGAAAGGGTGTTGCTTAAGCTGGGAGGTATTAACAAGATACCGGGAGCAGACACTTTGGCGAGGTGGTTGAAACGCCATGGTCAAGCCGGTGCCGGTTTAGTTCACCAGCTCAATCGCACGGTGATTGCCAAGACCCTGAAGTTGTGGAAAGTAAAGCATGTGACTTTGGATATTGATGCGACTACTATTTTGACCGAGAAAGTCGGTGCTAAATGGACGCGTTTTAAGGAGCGTGGTTTCATGCTAATGGTCGGCACGCTAGCTGAAGTGGGTCAAGTCATCGCCGTTGAGTTGCGCCACGGCAATGTCTCCCCGAACTTTGATAATATCGGTTTCATCAAGACCTGCCAAGCACAGTTGCCGAGTGGCGTAATACTCAAGCGGGTGCGTATCGACTCGGCAGGGTATCAACAAGCAATCATTGAATATCTAGTAGCTCAAGGAATAGAGTTTGTTATTCGTGCGCCGATGTACCCGTCAATAGCGCAAGCGATTGCTGGTCTGTCGGAAGCAGACTGGCGACCATTGCGATTAAGCGACGGCAGTTTATCACCCCACGACTATGTGGCTCGCTGCACTTATCAGATGTATCGCAGCAACCTCGTATTTACGCTAGTCATTCAACGCCGCCTCAAGAGCGAAGCCGCCCGACAGTCTAACCAACCGGAGTTGTCGGGACTGTCTGAACAGCTGCGCTATCAACCCGACAAGTATGACTATCGTGTGATTGCGACTAACATCAACGGGCTAGACGATGCACAGATTGTACATGAGTATAATCAACGCGGTGAGCATTCCGAAAACCGCATTAAAGAACTCAAATCGGATTTTGTTGCCGGTCGTTTGCCGTGTAGTGATTTTGCTGCCAATGCTCTGTATGTTTGTGTGTGTGCTTTAGCCTACAATGTGTTCGCACTGATGCGTGCCGGCTTAGCTAAACAGTTTCGTTCCTCTAGAGCCCCGACGCTCAGGGTCCGCCTGTTTGGTTTAGCGGCGAAGATTGTACGACAGGGTCGGCAATGGAAGCTCAAACTACACGAAGTGCATCGTAGTTTATTGAGTGGAGTTTTCTCAGACCTTGATGAGACTATCGGCAAGCTATTGCCGGATATGCGATACCCCTTGCTACATTAACTAGCCACCTTATCTCTTCATTACTCATAAGGCATCAATCAAAGTAGATGCCATGCCCCAGCATACCCTAATACTAGAGATTAGAGTACTTTGATGCTTCATTTAGCTCTCAATAGGAGTTTATCTCCCGTCACCGAGCAATGATGTGGCATTCAGTTTCGGGTTCAGGCGATTGCCCTGATAATTTAGCAGTAAATTATCCATCACATGCAATTTTCATGCTCTATTGAGAAATTAGGGTGGCAGGCGCAGCCTGACGGGGTGGTTGTGTTGTATCTGTACTATTTATTCATTTATCCAATTTAGTCGCCGCTACCCATTAATCTTTTCGTCAAAGAAATCCTTAATCCTTTCTTTATTCGCTGCCAAACTAGAAAACTGCCGGCCGCAAACATCCGTTAAACGAGCCAAAACTTTGCGGTTGATGGTTTCTTGATCCTCAAAAATTGCCATGCTAGAACAATCAAGGTTCCATTTTTCGTGTTGCAGAATAGTAATCGTTGTATCACGGCATTTGTCGTCGTTGCCTATGGCATATATGTGCAGAGGGTGAGACATGCCGTTGACCCTGCAATCTACTTTATATTTTCCTTGAGGATCCTTTGCTTCCTCCTTATAATCAAATTGGGCTCTTTCTTTGGCAACCGATTCACTAATAAAAGATTTGAAATCCTCCATAAATGTAGACCTCACTATCTCTCGGCTGAGATAAGAAACATCGATAATACTCATCAGACACTGAATGAAATTGTAGAGGGTGTTCCCTGCATTGGAAATTTCATCAATCGTAGCAATAAGTTCCCCTTCTATTTCTTTAACACCATATTTTTCCAAAGAGTTTTCTATAATTTCATTACGGTTTCCGCTATCTAGAGAAGACAAGTCCATATAGTAGCTCATGTGCATATAGGTATGTCCCTCGTCCGTTATAATCCAGCTACCTGATTCATTTGTCTTTAATATAACAACAAAGTGATCTCCGTCGTCAAAATGAAAAGGGGTAGCTATTTGATAGTTGTTATCCCCATGTGGAAAAAGTTCAACCGACTCGGCGACGGATTCCTTGAAAGATTTCTGTATTGATTCCGTATTCATTAGAACATCTCCTGTTGTTCTTCAATTTCCCCCTCTATTTTACAATCTTCAAAAAGGCATTCAAAGCCCCCCTTAAGGGTGTTTCGCCATTATGGTTCATCCGATGTTTTGCCTTTGTACGCCGATTTTCTATCGGCGAGCATTTGACATATTAGTTCTTTAGACACTGCTGCTTTATCTTCTAAAATAGTTTCCTTCACGGCATCGTAGCAGGCTTGCACAATTTCGGCATGGCTTAGGTCTTTGGTTTGAGAAACAAGCTCTTCTACCTTCAAGCCACCTAAAAATGAGGCGAGTCTATTTTTGATTAACTTCTCCGTCTCTTGTTCGGAGGGAAGGTCGTAATACAGGATGTCGTCAAACCTACGGAATAGTGCTTGGTCCAACAAACCCATATTGTTTGTAGCGGCAATAATGATGCTTTCGGAGTCGTCGTTTTCTATGAATTGCAAAAACGCATTCAGCACCCGCCGCATTTCGCCTACATCATTATCCCGTCCCCTCTCGGCACCAATGGCATCAAATTCATCAAAGAGAAAAACCCCTATGGATTCACCGATGACATCAAAGACCTGCCTTAACTTGGCACTGGTCTCCCCCATATATTTGGTCACGACCTTATCCATTTGGATACTATGGAGCGGTAAATCAAGCTCCCCGGCAATCACGGAAGCGGTCATCGTTTTTCCTGTCCCGGGAGGGCCTGCCAATAAAATCTTCCTTCTGTTAGTCATGCCGTGTCTTAGTAATTTATGCTTCTGATAATATTCTCTAAGCACTTTATCTATTCTTTTCCTAAGATCAGGTTTTAAGACAATGTCCGCCAACCGATTACTAGGTTGCGACGATATAACAAAATCTCCCAAGTCTTTGTGCAGACTAATGACCTTGAGGTTCGGGCTTCTTTGTTTGTCTATAATGTTGCGAATATCTCGGGCAAGGTTGGTGTGTCCCTTGTGCGCCTCGGAAGCCGCAACCTGCAAAGCGATAGTCAAGAACTGCTCGTCCTCATTCAGTAGGTGGGACTTTATTAAAGATTTAATTTGATTTGCCGTTGCCATTTTATATACCAATAGGGGTTTCTTTTGAGGGGTATTGTATCAAATCCATAGTGGCAATAAAACCAACCCGTCGTGTATGGTTATGATTTTCCGTACTTAATTTTTGATCGTTTTATGTCAATACTTCTGTCCTGTTTCTTCGCCTCAGCCTTGAGCCACTGTTCCCACTCCTGATAACGCTCTGTCCTTGGTCCGAGTATTACCTCGTTAAACCTAAAATTCTCTGGAGCTTCCACATAGAAACGCGGCGGGATACTTTCCGCGTCAACCTCAACTTTAGATTCTGAAGTCTCATCCTTTTCACCATAACGCAACTGGATAACACGGACCTCCTTTTCCTCACTATAATGATTCTCTTTGAATAGAAAGCGAATACTATCCAGTAACTCGCAGACAAGTCGCCGCAATGCACCTTCTGTTTTATTTTCTTCTTTTTGTAATATATTATTCATAGACTTATTTATGGTTCTGATTATATCCGTTATTTTTTCAAGATCATCTTTTGCTTTATTCTTTTCTTGTACTTTACTATTTGTAAATTTTTCTTCTTTGAATTGATTTTCTGGTTCTTTAAATTTTTTCTCTAGATCATTTTTGTCTAGAAATTGCCGTACTGTATTCCTTATTCTTTCTGCTTTTACATTTTCTATAAATTGCTTTATACTTTCAAGTTGACCTGCTAGTGCTTCTAATTTTTCTTTTAGTGTATCACCTAACTCTTCTCGGTAGCGTATTTCATATAAAACCAAGTTCTTGTCCATAAAGCCAAGCTCTAATGGGACATACTCCGAAAAGCATTCCTTATTACTAAAAATTAAACAGGCACCAGCTGCTTCTTCGTTATTATGCTTTCCATAAGTTCGCCATAAAAACAACTTGTCTTTTTGTTTGTTTCCTTCTTCAAGCTGAACAAAACTACCGATATAGGCAGGTGAGCGATAAGACTCTTTATCCTTGTAAAACCACTCCGCTATGTCTCCCTCTGTGTCTACCCAATATTCGCTCATTATTTTAAAGAATATTTGCCCTTCCTCAGGGTCATTCATATAGTCCGTGTTGTAAAGCCGAAAGTGATTTCTTGCATTGGAAAGAGTTTTAAGTACATGAAGAGAGGTGTAATGAGCAATTTCAGATTTCTCTTCACAAAAAAGTTCTTGCCGTATTACCCAAACCGTGATGCACGACATGCTATAGATTTCAAAGGCTGTGATTTTTTGATCTGTTTTCAGATTATCCATCACTGAAATCTGTGATGCGATATAAACAACTGGATCGTAAAATTTATCAGGAGAACCATGTTTTATTGCTGCCTCAAAATTATTAAACGCAAGCCTATATTGTTTCCGCCGAAAATAGATCTTACCGAGAAAGCAATACGCATCTGCATATTCAGGATTTAGTTCTACTGCTTTATCAAAATTATCAAGCGCAAGAGTAAGTTCGTCTTTTATTGTGTAGGCAAAACCTAAATAATAGTGCGCCACCGCTTGATCGTGGGGTTTTTCTTCAAGACCAATGAGTTTAGTGGCTACTGGAATTAATTCAACCCACTTTTTCTCCTTCCGAAGTTGATTGGCTTTTCCCCTTAGGTTTTTTATTTTTTCATCCATAATAGAAAATTTGATACATTCATTTTCAGGTTATGACAGCTTATACGGTAATTCACAAAATACGATTCCCGTCTCTGTTTATTTCTTTGTGGTTTACAAACTACTTGTATCGCAAGCAAAAATGGTAAGTTTTTTATTCGTTTCGGAAGCTGCAAGTGACATTAACGACAGGGATTTTGGTAATAAAGAATGATGAGGCAACAAATACAGCAAACCATCAACGCCTAAGAATTTTTATATTTAGCATAGTAGGGTTATTTCTTAGTTGGAGGTTTCGCAATTAATCTCTCTAGTTCATCTTTAACATTTTTTTCTATCATTTCAAATCTAGCTGACAAAAATTTATTTAAATTATAGGATCCGTCTCTATTTATAAATTTTCTCTCTGTTGGCACAGGGATCATATTTTTTTCACAATTTAGTTGACTCTTATCCGTATAATCGCTTACTCTCTGTATTTTCGAGTTCGCGTTTTGGCTGATGATGACTTTATTCAGCACACTGTTTACAGGATGCTCTTTATTGCTCCTAAGTTTTTTTGATTCAGTACCCTCCTGATCTGCTATTTCATTAAGTGGGATAATATGATGTAGACTTTTGTCGAGATCGATATTCTCTTTTGCAAAGTAATGGGCGGCTAATGGAGTGGGTTGCTTTTTTAAGTTTAAATCCCATGGCTTTCGTGATAGTACATACTGAGTAATAGCTTTATCCAATTGTGGTTGCCTGCTATACTCTCTTGTTCTAATCAGAGATTCTTTATCGGAATAGCCCACGGCTTGAAAGATTGTGTCAAATCTATCATAAAACTTTTCATGGAAATCTTTGTGTTCAATAATTGTGTTACTATCTTTAATCACCCTAGTTGATTGCTTTTCACGGTAGCGTCCACAAAATATTGATGTCCAGTACCAAAACTCTATTTTATCTACATCTTTTCTGGTGGGTTTATTTTCATGCGCAATAAAAAACACAAATAATGGAACGACTAGCAACTCGTATGGTATATCCTTTAGCTTTACTATCCCACAACGAAAGTGTAAAAATTGTAATACTGAAAATAAGATTGTTACTGTTTCTTTCCAGTTGTCATATATCTCTTCTGCGGTTAACTTAAGCAAGTAATTTTCTTTGATATATTTATCAGATAGATTATTGTGAAGTCCATACGTATTTTTCAGGTTGCAAATTGCTAGGCAATTTTTAAATACTTTTTTGAATATTTTTTGAGGAATATTATCTTCCTCATTCCAAATGCCCATGTCTTCGGCATCAAAGCTATCTTCACTGTTATATATTGCTTCCTTTATATGCTGTGATGGTTTGCACAGTTGTCCTATCTTTTCTGTTAAATTTACATTTTTATTATTTTCTTTACGGCAAAGTGCCATTCTGGCTACGAGTAAATCGTAAATATCTAATTTTTCCCCGCCTCTATTGACCTGTTCAAAGATATATATACCAACTTCCATACCAGTTTGCCCTTTTAGGATGATGTTGGGAATTGTAGTTTTTAATGTCATATTTTCTAAAAAAGTTATAACTTTTGTTACCCATGTATCTATTTTCTCTTCGTTCTCGTCTTTTTCTTGTTCTGCAATATATTTATTATCTGCAATACGTTTTAGTATTTTTCTCAAGAGATATGGTTTTGTACCTAAAAGATATAATGGCACTAACTTCTTAGAGACCGCCTCATTTATCAGGTCAACTTGTGGGCTATCAGGATGGTATTCCGTCTTTTTTGTTTTCTGTACTTTTTCGTGCACTATATATTTTTCAAAATCCTCTGGGCTGAATGGTTTGCCGTCTTTATGGATTTCCTTAAAATCTAGGTTTTTTATACCCCAAATATCATTCTCGTCTTCACTACCTAAGTCAATTTTTAGGCACCATCTATAACGTAGTTGTGAGGGCAAATCTTTAAATAAATCATGCCAGCTATCTTTTTGTAATTTTTCAACTTCCTCTTCAGAAAATAAATCACAAAACATGGATTTTAGGGTTGATATTCTTTGTTGTCCATCTAGTAGAAATGTGCATTCATCTCCCTCTATTTTTGGTTCAAATTCTCTAAAGCAAAGTGGTCGGCTAGCATAAGATTTTTTTGTGTCCTTTAATAATAAGATGCTACCAATTGGTATTCCGGCGAGCATTGATTGTAGGAGGGATTTTTGCTTTTCTTTGGCATCCCATACGAAGTCTCTTTGAAAGTGTGGAAGTACCAATGAAAATTTTCCAGCGTCTTCAAGGAAATCTTCTAATGTACGCTTGTCATCATATTCATATTTTCTTCTATTCATAATTAATAATCCTACTTTCTATAAACTACATATCGTGCAAGACTGATTTTCATCGTCTTGTCCGTCTTCTATTAAAATCTCTTGCCATGAGCGAGTGTCTTTTTTACTACATGCTTTCCGTTTTGCGCTATTAGCTAAAATTTCGTCCTTCCGTTCCAGTAATTCTTCCAGGCTGATTCCTCTAATCCATGTATATCTATTCTTCAGTCCGTCAAATCTTTTGTTCACATCTTTTTCCATTTCTACGGCTCTTTGGAATAAATCCGGATGTCTTTCGTGAAGTCCCAGCCATTCCTCGTAGCGTTGGAAAAAGCAAAAAAAGCAACCGGAACGAGAACGCCATTCGTAATATTCAGGGATACCAACTGTCTCCTCCAATATATTGAAAATATCTTTTCTGACCAAGCCATCTTCAATAAACGGATACGCTGCCTTTATGTTGCTTTTAAGGCTTAAATAGCCGTCTCTAAATTCATCTGCTCGAATACCGACATAAGTAATTGCTTCATCATTGCCGATAAATTCTTCTAATGGTTTGATTTTCATATCTTTGGTGCACCATCTTCTTGTTGCTTGAGGGAGCATATTGTCGTGCATTTTGAGAAGGTGCAGGAAATCTCTATCGCCGCCTAATCTTTTAATTGGTTTGCCGAGATAGGTTTCTAATTTATCCAAAAAGGTATAGACCTCAGGCAGTTCCATACCGGTGTCGCAAAAGAAATACTCTATATCCGGCACCTTATCTTGCTGTTTGAGATAAATCGCTAGAGCCGCACTGTCTTTTCCTCCCGAGAGCCCTAGCAGGTGTCTAGTTTGTTCACTCATTACATTTTGCTGATGCTAATTTTTCAAAAGATTGTAACACATATCTAGTTTTTTTTCTTTTGGTGATTAGTTTGGTTCTTATTCAGAGTCGTATTGTTGGCTAAATCCTGCAGTAAATCAACGACAATACGATATTGTTGTTCGACTGACACATTATTTAGATTTTCTTTCATTAGGTTTTTAATTTTCTCCTCATCGTGGTTAAGTTTACCCTTCCGGTGGTATTGCTCTATCCTATATAAGTTTAGTAATAATTTACTATGTTCCAGTATCTTTTGTTGGACGGTGGCAACAGTGTCATCATTCCACTTTGTCGGTTGTGTATAAGCAATATGGGTTAGGATTCTTTCAAAATAATTATTAGTATCGCTATGGTCGGTTGCAATTTCTCGGATAAATCTTTTTGTTTCTTTATCCAAATCGTAGTTTTTTAATGTGTTGCCATACTTAACAAGTTCGTTTTTAATTTGTTCTTTATCTTGTGTATTTATCGTTAGCTTTTGCGCTATTAAATTAATTTGTTTGGCAAGCATTTTAGGATAGGCATCTTTTATCTCTTGCAATGCTATTCTTAATTTAGTTCCAAAGCCTTGTATTTTTTTGCCGGTGAAGCCACAAGCTGACGGCAACTTATTGAATAGCAGGTCTTGTGGGCTTTTATTATTCTTAAATGTAGCTATAACTTTTTGTGCTATATCTGATATTTCTTGTGTTTGTCCTGTATACGGTGGAAGTTCTCTTATAAATAGAGCAATGGCTCGAAATATAGCTTGTGCGTTAGGCGCGGAACCATTTAGTAAATGTGTTTCGTACTCTTGCATCAATTCTTGATTTAGTCCTTTAATCTTAAACTGCTGAAAAGTAAAAGTATCCGGGCGCTTCAGGAATCTCTCTAAATGTTGCTCGGTAAAAAAGGGAACATAAATTCTATCTTCATAAATTGCTATTTCATCTTGGTTATACAGATAATTTGCTATATAAAAAATAGGCAAGACCGGCTTTTTTATGCCGAACGGCGGTGCGGTCAAGATTTCATCTAACTCTAATAAACACTTTGGTTGTTCCTTTGTTTGTTCAAAGAATCTATCTATTTCGTTCCAGACCCCTCTACATTTTCCATTTGCCGGACGACGGATTTGCCATTTGCAATTTATCTTTTTGTGTATCTCGTTTTCTTTAATGATTGCAACATACATGCCTTTCTCTGCCGGGTATTTCTCAATAGCTAAGTCTTCTTTGTCGTGGTGCTTTAGCAGATGCAATAGTAATTTTCTGCGCCCTGCATTTGCTTGTGCTGATGGATTATCGCGATTAATTAATTCGTTTTTTATAGTAGGTGCATCGGGGTAGACGCTTTCTAAAGTTTCCGATAATAATGTTTGTACCGCTCTTTTATTGTTGCACTTCGTTTTTTTTGCTTTGTTATACCATAGACACTTTTCAGGATTTTCTAATATCTTATTAAACTGAATGTGTTCTTTTTGTTTTGCATCAATAAGGTACTGAATAAATTCACGATGAATAATGGGATCGTTTTGAATGATATTGTTCTGCCTTTCTATATTTTCTAAAGCAATACGGTATTGGGCAGCGGTTCTTATGTTTTTGCTATTATCAATCAGGACGCAAATATCTTGTTCGCCGAAATACTTGATGATTTTATTTTGAAATATATTCTTGTCTTCGTTATTAAAGTTAAAGCAAAAGATTATTCTTGGTTTGTTGTTTTGGGGATTTATGTTGACATATTGATCGGCGTAGATAAAAACAGGTTCAAAATAGAATAAACTATGTTTTTCTATAGAATAGCGTTTGGCAACAAAAGGTAAGAACACCTGATTTTTGTTTAGATGTTCTGCAATATTGACGGTTGTTAATTGAGTTAGCTGTTCCTCTATAGCTTGGTTCAAGTCAAAGTCGCTACCTTGCCAGACTCTATATTCACCGTTAAATTTACGATAAGTAATGATTGATTTATCTAATAAGAGTTTAGTATTTTTAGTGTAGTTTTTATCGCACAGTCCCAATATAGTTTTTGAAGCGATGATATGACTATTCGCGATATTAAACAAGGCGATTGTTTTTAGTAATTGGATTTCTTTTGCAGAGGCGTTTGCTATCCTTTCTAATGCGATCCACACTTCGGATAATGTTCTACTCGTGTGAAAGGTATTAGATAGTGTTTCACTATTGATAAAGTAATCGTAAATATGATGAGGGTAAATAAAATCTCCCGGTGCTAGATTGCGCATGGTTTGTGTTAGTGAAAATGATTCATCACTTCCTAGATAGTTAAACAATGTGCGTTCGTTTTGGGCAATCTTCTGACACAATATAGGAAGTAATAACAATGTTAGCGGATGCAAAGGATAGCATTTGACAAATAGCCCATTTGCCGTTTTTTCAGTGAGAGAGGGAGGGAGAATCTCATATTTTTTTAGTTTTTTAGTGATAGCTTGAATATCGCTGGTAATCTTTTTTTGGGTTTTAGACGAGAGCTTTTGATTAAAAACTTGGGCGATAATCGGTAGAGATTCTGCTGTTGTATCAACAAACGATAAGGTTTGATAACGGCCTTGTATTTTTATCCATTCGTTTTTTAATTTGCTACTGAGGTTTTTCCCATACTGTTCAAAAGATTGATGTAGCAAAACAAATAATAGGATGTTTGCATCACCGGTTTGATGTGTTTCCTCCGCTAGCACTTGTAGCAAAAAAATGTCATCGTTTTCGTGCCGGGCTGTATATTCTAAAAATTTTCCGAATTCGTCAATGATGATCAACAAGCCCTTGCTGCCCGCTTGTGCAAGTTCCATGCGTATTTTTTTTATTAGATTCAAAATTACCTTAGTGCTTATTTCATCGGATTTTAATAGCCGGTTGATAGTTCTATGGTGATTTTGATGTTTAAGTTTTAGGCTTTCATAGTAAGGTGTAATACTGATCTTCAGTGCCTCTAAAAAGGATCTATTAAGCGGAGCCGGTGTGCCGGATAGCAATATATTGCAATAACCTTGTGAATTATTAAGGTGTGTTTCAACTGATTTTTTTAGTGTTGACGGTACTTTTTGAATTGCTTTTTGATCGTTATTGAGTAAGTGAGATAAATAGACGGCAAACGATGATTTCCCTGATCCGTATGGTCCGATAATTGAAAAGGCTTTGTCGCTATTGGCACCATTCCGGCAAACATTCATCACATTGCGGATCGCCTGTGTAGCATTATTGGTCAGAATATAATGGTTGAGTGTCTCTTCATTCAACCAATCCCTTTCTATATTAACCGAGCGGGATAATTCCGATTTGATACTTATGAATTGATCAAGTTTGTCCATAGTATTTTTTTAGATAAGCTAATGCTTTTCTCTTGCTTGAAATGTGTAGTTGAAAGATTCCGGCATCTTCTCTTAGTTGATAATCTTTGGGATATTTGCATATTAAATCTTCTAAGTAACTAATCAAATCATCCTCCGATATTTTCAGTACTTTGTTTAGTGCTAATTGGTTTCCGTACATTAATTCCTTAACCGGGATGATGTTTTTATCCGGGAAATATTCTCTGATGGCGTAGGCGATCACTTCTATAGGGATTTGCTTTTTTTTAGGCTGCAGAAAATGATACCTACCGTCATGGTACTCTATTAGCTTAAGCAAGGATAACGGTGATTCCAACATGTCGTCTATTCTAGTTTGATTTGATTTATGCGGTGCGTACATTCTTAAAATAACGCTAATATCCATTTTCACGGTACTCTCCGACGCTTGTATATTCGGGTTCGTTGCTATGAATTCTTGTAACGCAATAAACGCTTCGTCGGTTGTGAAATTTGTCTTATGAAAATGATTAAACAGCCAATAAATAGAAGTCGATAGTTCCTTATTTTGTGAAAGTTTTAGATGTAATAGCCATAGTGTTGCATCATCCTCTAAGTAGGGGTCAAACTCTCCGAGTAATTTTTCACCGAAATCAGTAATGTTTTTATGATTGATAATATCTGTTGCTTTTAACCAATAAGAAATGGAGTCGACCATATTTTTCCCGACACCTAAAGTAACGGTTGCATCATTCAAAGAAAAAATATCAGGATTTTGCCTAAACGCTCTGAATCCTTTGGTGAGCCAGCCGTAGCGTAGCGGGAAAGAACCGTGGCGACCAAAAGTATATTTACTGAGAGTGGGATTCATGCTTGACCATTTTACCGCTTGTCTTTACTGTTGGCAAAAATTGGTTTTTTTGTATCGTTATCAAGGCGTTTATAGCGGTATGCTTAATAGCACAGACACATACCAGATTTCTGACAGTTTTGGGCAAACAACATATAGTGAGGAGAGAAAATGAGGGAAGCAAGCAAAAGACATTAGTTTAGTATTGTTAAGCATCAGATAATTGTTTGCCATTATACTTGGCTGGCTCAGCAGATATTACAATGTTTTCGCTTTAAGGATTACTCCCCCAACCTTTCCATAATCACTGCCTTCACATCCGCCGGTGTGATCTCGGCAATTTTGTTCAGGTCGTTTTTGTCGTCGGTGGGTTGTCCTTTGCAGAGTACTTTTACGCGTTTGCCTATGGGTTTCCAGCGCCCGGGGTGTTGGGGGCGGACGGGTGCGTATAGGCCTATGGTGTTGATGCCGGCGGCGGCGGCGAGGTGTAGGGGGCCGGTGCTGTTTGCCACGAGGCAGTCCGATTGTTCGACGATGTTGATGTAGTCGGCTAAATTGTGTTGTGCGGTAAAGTTGGTGACATGGGGGAGTTCAAACAGCTGGGGGCAGGTTTTCTGCATATATTCTTTTTCGCCTTGCGTGCCGCTTAGTATCACATTGAAGTGTTGTGGATCGAGTATATCGGCGAGCCGATGGTAGTGTTCCAGTGGCCATTCCGGTGCCGAGCCTTTTGATTTGGGATGCAAGATGATGTTGTGTTTGGTATCGGAGATAACATCGGGGACGGGGCGGTTTTGTTCTTTGCGCCATCCGTAATAACGATATAGTCCGTTTATGTCGGTGGGTTCTTCGATTCCTAATGCCGGCAAAAAAGAGGTAACTAATTGTGTTTCGTGTAGGTTGACGGCGCGTTTTTTTAGGAAGGCTCTGCGATTTGCATATAGCCAATAATACCATCTTCTTGCCATGCCGACGCGAATGGGTATTTTTGCTTTCCACGCAGCTTTTGCTATCTCCAATTTTGGGGAGAGCAGCAATATCGCGTCCGCATCGGCTTTGCTCAAGTCCTTAAATTTGTTCCAGTTATAAAACTTATCTATAAAGGTGCTTTTTTCAATGATAGCTCTAGCGTATTCGGTGAGTCCTAGAAATGCGATTTTGACATTCGGGAGATTAGCTTTTAATATCCCTGCTAGAGGTAGGGTTAAAACGGCATCGCCTATCCTAATTTCGGTTCGTGCGATTAGGATTTTTTTTATTTTGGCAAGTGGGGGATTCATGTTTGATTTATTGGTGTCGTTTGTGGCTATCGTGGTTTTACAAACATCAAATTCTACTATGAATTCAATGGATGAATGTATAAATTATGTTGGTGTGGTGGGTTTGTTAACCACCCCTCCGAAGGAGGGGAATTAGCTAGTGCAGAACCTTGACGACCACCCCGTCAGGCTACGCCTACCACCCCTCCGAAGGAGGGGAATGTACCGGCACTGCACCTTGTGCATAATACGCAGCGACCACCCCGTCAGGCTGCGCCTGCCACCCCTCCGAAGGAGGGGAATAGGCCGGTTTAGTTGGTTAGTCCCTCAAGCAATACTCTTACCCGTACTTGTATTAAAGTGCTTGCTAATCAAGGTCTGACATAGTCTGCATTTGGAACAAGATATAGTTCATCCTTTATCACACTTAATGGATTTTCTACGAAACCTATATGTTCTCCTTCTTCGTTATATCTATTTAAGCACTCAACAGATAGTCTTCCTAAACCATGCTCAAAGTCAGGGCCGGCAGGTCCCATGTCCACTGCACAGCTTTTAACTATTGCCACAGCAGTGACTGCGGCCTGCAGATCCGTCATGGGTTCTTGCCACTCATACTCGGGGTAGTTTCTTATGAAGTATGAAACTGCCCAAATGACACCACCCATGTATGCAGTTGCAAGTGATGTTCCTGCACCTGGTACATTTGGAACTTGGTATGGTCCGAGTAAGCATAGATTTTTTGCTTGTGTCCCGCAGACACTGGCTCCTTGTATACTTCGTACTGCACTAGCACCCGGGCAAGAATACCGACTTGCTCTATATATTCTACACAAATCAGAGGGGAATACATTATCCGGGTCAGGGTATTTGCAGGCACGAAGCCATCCACTATAATCATACCCACCAGCCGCTAAAGGGAAAGGTAGGTTTCTATAGTCATGATTTTCACTTACAAGACCTCTAAGTGTTTTACTAGGAGAATTTCGATCTCTGTTTCCCGTACCGGTGACAACAACAGCTTGAACATTTTCAAAGTCAAATGGAGTTTCTGGAAAACGATTCATAAAATTGAAAGTATTCGCCACAGTAGCCACAGCCCCGGGGAAGAGGTTGTCATATACATCTCTTCTACTTATTCCTAGATATTGAAAAACCTCACCGGCGACAAGGGGATTTAATATACTTCTTTGAAATGCCGGGTGTCCATATATACCACCACTAGTTTCAAGAGAAAACATGGTAGTAGTAGTTTCACCATAGATATGGAAGTTCTCTTTATTCCAATCAAGGATTTTATGAATACCGGTAAGTCGATTTAGACAATTGTTCCCGGCTCTGTTTTCATCGGAACAATAGTCATCAAACCAGTAGGGTTTAGGGCCATAGGTGCAGGCGAAAGAATCTTGATTTTGAGCAAAGACTTCTGCGCAGGTACAAACCAGCAGAGAGAACAAAAGTATTTTTTTCATCATGAATTATTTAATGGTTAAAAGAAATAAGAGCATGTGTTATAGGTGTTGAAGTATTGAATAAGAGATTATAGCTGAATAAGCATTTGCACATTATATTTTTACGGGAGGGCGGGTGAGCCTCGCCTGCCACCTCTCCATAGGAGGGGAATGTACCGACACTGTAGTTTGTGCAGAATACGCTGCGACCACCCCGTGGAAAGGCTTTACATTTTGTAATATGTACTAAGATCTGCACAATGTTACGCCGATTGACCTACTGGCTCAATCGGCGGTTCTGTTGCGCCTGCCACCCCTCCACAGGAGGGGAATGGATCAAATCATGCGCAACGAGGCGTTATTAATGTTATATCCGTTTGCGAGGGTGGCAGCGGGCATGGGTTTACCGCCGGCTAATTGTACTTCTAAAAGTTCCAAGACACCCTCGCCGCATCCTGCAAAGACTTTGCGCTTAGTGGTTTTGAGTCGTGCGGTTTCCATATTATTTTCGCAGACGCGTGCCGACCATATTCTCAATATCCGTTTGTCTAAATAGGTTTGTGCAATAGGCCACGGATTATAGGCGCGGATTTTGTATGCGATATGTTGTGCCGAGTTGTTCCAATCAATCCATGCTTCTTGTTTTTTAAGTTTGGGGGCATAGGTGATGCCTGTTTCGGGTTGCTTGCGTGCTTGTTTTATGCGAGTGTGTATTTCGTCGTCGTTATGTTTTAGCAAGCTGCCGATTTCCCGAGCACTCAATGTAGCGAGTTTTCTCTCCAAGCTGTGGGTCGTATCGTCCTCGCTAATTGAACATCGGTATTGGTTGATGACGGGACCTGCGTCAAGTTCGGTGACTGTGCGCATTAGGCTGATCCCGGTTTCGGTATCCCCGGCTTCAATTGCTCGGGCGATGGGTGCGGCACCGCGCCAACGCGGTAGTAGCGAAGTATGAATGTTGACACACCCTATAGGCAGACTTGCAAGAACTTCATCGGGTAATAACATGCCGTAGCTCATTGTGATCATCAGGTCTGCTTGCAGGGCGGTGATGTTATTTATAGTCTGTGGTGTGTAGGTTTCGGGTTGCATTACCGGCAAGCCGTGTGTTAGGGCTTCCTGTTTGATGGGGCTTTGGCGTTGTTTCAAACCTCTGCCGGCGGGTCGATCCGGTTGGGTGAGAATTGCGGCGATGTCGTGTTTAGACGATACAACGGCGTGTAATACCGGCAGTATAAACTCGGGTGTTCCGGCAAAGATAATTCTCATCGGGTATGCTCGCTTGATGAAACACCTCAGCGTCAATCAAGCGCATAAGGAATTTTGTCTCGTTTGGGTATTTGACCGGTGCGTTTGATTTCTCTGACTTTTTCCAAAACCAGTCTGCGTTTTTCGGCAGAGAGGTAATCGACGAAGAGTTTACCTTGCAGGTGATCCATTTCGTGTTGTATGCAGACGGAGAGCAAGCCTTCGGCTTCAATTCGTATCGGTTTTCCAAGCTCGTCTTGTGCTTCAACGACAATGCGTTCAAAGCGCTGTATATCGGCGAAAATGCCGGGTACCGAGAGACAACCTTCGTTCATTATTTCTTGTCCGTTTGCTTCGGTGATTTTTGGGTTGACTAAGCAAATCGGTTGGTCTTGATCTTGAGAAGTATCCGCAACCAGTATAGATTTTTGAATATCCACCTGTGTTGCCGACAAACCGACACCATCGGCATCATACATCGTTTCCAGCATATCGTTTTTGATGCGTATGATTTCCTTGTCAAAGACCTCAACGGGTGCAGCCTTTTTACGAAGGCGCGGGTCGGGGTAAGTGATTATCGGTAGCTTGGCCATAAAAGCGATTATACATTACTTGGGTGTCGTACAGATAGTGAGCGATGTTAATTGATGAGGAGGGGAATGTACCGGCACTGCACTTTTTGCAGAATACGCTGCGACCACCCCGTCAGGCTAACGCCTGCCCCCTACGAGGAGGAGAATTGTTCGCCTCTACACATGTCGGTTACATTGTGGTTCCATTTTTCAATAGTCCAAAATGAATCGGTACCGCAAAGCACCGAAATATCTAGTGTCGGTACCTTCCGTCGGATATTAGCTACCGTTCGTCGGAATGTCCGGAACTCGTTATACGGGTTGGGATACCCTGTTTGCATGAGTAATTTCAAACTGCACAGGAGTATAAATATGAGCGACTATATTAAATATGTATTGACCTTTATCGTGTTGGGTGCACATTCCGTTGCTGCGAATGTCAACACAAAAATCGATGTATCTTCGGATATTGCCGTCTGCATCGCAACCGCCGCACACCAGTACGAATTAGACCCGTTGTTGCTGTTAGCCGTTAAATATGTAGAGACTGCCGATAGAACGGATACACCTATTCGCTACAACAAAAACGGTTCGTGGGACATTGGCTTGATGCAAATCAACTCGGTATGGAAGGACACACTCGATCGGCACGGTATCAGTTCTGCCGACTTGGAAATCCCTTGCAAAAATATCGCAGTGGGTGCGTGGATATTGGCCGACAAGATTAAGCAGAAAGGTATCTGGGAGGGCGTGGGTTCGTACCATTCAAACACGCCGCACTTGTCGCAAAGGTATAGAGACAAAGTCAAGGCGGTTTGGGATGAGTTAAATAAGCTCAAGTGGTCTTTGGGCGAAGGGCTGGACAGCCGAAGCACGCAATGAAGCAGACTCATTGTATGCGAGTGGGATGGTGAAAATGGGTATAGGTATCATAGCACCTCGTGCAGAGTCTATATCAAAAGCTAAGATTGCTTTGGGTGGTGCCATCGTTATTTTCGTAGTTGCAACCGTTGCTATTTTTATCGGCTTTCAATCGGAGATACGACCGTCTACCGACGGCAACATCGAGATCGGGTTTGAGACTATGAACGAGACACCTACGGTTTATCCGTACGACAACTTTGATAGCAGTGCCGGCATAGAGGCCGATAACACAGTTAGTGTTTCCGATTTCGGCAACCGTCTGGATGCTGCAGACGAGCGTTTGAGTTCGATCGAACAATCGGTATCGCAGATGCAGTCGGAGTTATCGCATGACAGAGAGATCGGCGCGGAAACATTGCAAGGTTTATATTCGCAAGTGCAATCCTTAACAGGTCGGGTTGCGGCGTTGGCAAGTGCCGACGACACTTTAGATGCCTCCTTGAAGCAGATCAAAACCGTCATGCAAAAAATGCAAGTAGATCAACATCAAGATTCGCGAAACGAATTGCCGGTTGCCGGGTTGAAGTTATTAAGTGTTTCTATTTGGGACGACGGTGCGGTGGCAATCGTATCTTTGGGCAACAGAAAAACCGGTTTGTCGGTCGGTAATTTTTTCGCCGGTCTAAAAGTTGAAGACATATCGGTTGCCGAGCAATCGCTCACTTTATACGAACCTGCCACCGATAGGCTCTACACGCTTTATGCAGACGCAATCGTTTATAAGGAGGTTCACACGCAATGATAATAAAACAACGCGTCAAGCTATATTTAATCGCCGGGCTATCCGCAGCGGGTATGTTGCTCTTTATGTTCGGTGCATCTTACAGCACAGTCAATTTCCGCAGTCTGGAATTGAGTCCTTTGCAGAAAAATCAAATGCATCATCTAGGCTTGCAAGAATCCGAGATGCGCGAGTTTTTGCTCAAGCGAGAGATATACAAGGGTTATATAGACACCGATAGACTGTCGCCCCACGAAATATTGGGGATACTATCGGAGGACGAAGCCGAACGGCGGCAATACGCACGAGCGGCAGCGCGTATCCGTTCACAGCTGATAGACAACACCAGAAATTTTGAGACGCTTTATTTACAGGAAGTGTCTCGTTTATCAACCCCGGGCTAGCCCGGCATAACTTAAAGGAGATTATTATGTTTTCAAAATTAAATCTATACATCGTTGCTTTGTGTGCTTTTTTGATGACGGTACCGATAGGGGCGCAACCGGTACAGGATTCCACCGACTTGCCGAAGATGCAAGAGGGTGACTTCAAGGCGATCAAACCTACAGAATCTGTGTCTACCTTGACGAAGGCGAATATTAAGGAGATCTTCAAAGGGTTACAAGCCACAGTAGACAATAGTGGAGATTACAGTGCCTATCACGAAGATTTGCAATATAAAGTGATAGAACATTCCGGTAATCTGG
This sequence comes from uncultured candidatus Poriferisulfidus sp., assembly GCA_965215125.1. Taxonomy (GTDB): domain Bacteria; phylum Pseudomonadota; class Gammaproteobacteria; order Poriferisulfidales; family Oxydemutatoraceae; genus SP5GCR1. Next base: position 1,453,559 of record OZ244052.1, read on the forward strand.
CAATCCAAAAATATACTCCGCGCGTGACATGTTCTAAATACCTGAACCCACAGGGCATGGCTATGTGTTCGGCAGATAACAAAGCATTAGCAGGAAAGACTTCTGTCGCGTGTGTTATTCCCAAAGGAACTAAATCGTGTAAGAGCTCTAAAGGAGGGTATTACGAACTAACTTTGAGCGGCTTAATAGTAGCGGAAAGCTATGTCCGATGTTCCTATGTTCCGATAAGTCCGGGTGCTCAAAGATTATATTGCGGTTATGAGCCATATCCGCAAAAGGTTTATATATGGAACGCACCGGTTGTAGCACGATGAGGCGGCATTGTGCTCCGTTATTTTATCGGCGGATGTTGACAGTGCGTTCCGGTTTGGGCTTTAGAGATAGGAATCGTTTTTATGCGTTGCGCACCGTGGTTTCACCCAAGAGGCTTTGCAAAGAGAATAGTGGCGGATATTCGCACGCACATCGTACTGCTAGCGATGCTACTAACACCAATAACGATCGCCGGTTGCCACGCGCATCACGGCATGTCCTTTGAACAGGATAGACCGATGAACACGAGTGTAGAGCAAGATTTTTTTCGGCAGCCGTTGGTGCCGCAACAAGCGGCGATGCAGTTGCAGTCCGATCGTGTTTTGCAAGCGGATCATACCGAAGAGGAAAGCTACTTAAAAAATATCGTGCAGCTGCTGGAGCAATCCAAAATGCTGGCGGCGAATGCCGAGCGGCAAGTACAACCGCAGCAACGCAAGCTATTCAATTACGGTGCTTTTGAGATAGACATAGATACCGTCATCTTCGCGATCAAACGCTATCTTGCGGCAGACGATTATACGCCGCGCGGCTTTCAGGCACTGCCGCCGGCTCGATTAAAGGCTCGCTACTCCGATGTTGAATAGCAGTTATAACGGCGACGCTTTTTTATCCGCCAGCGGCATTTCCATGGGTGACTTGGAGTTGTTGTTTTCTACGGTGTTGAGCATTTTAATTTTTATAGGGTTCGTTGCTAGGTTGATGAGGTTGCGTAGAGGGTTGCAAAACGGTGTGTTGTCCGAGGCGGGTTTTTTGTTCGGAGTGTTGCATGCATTGACTTTAATCATTTTGGTTATGGCTTTTATTCATTATTTGGTTTCAACCCGGCTATAGGTGTTTTATGTCACGGATTAAATTATTACTTCAAACTACGCTCGGCATGATTGCGCTGTTGTCGCTGTGGTCGGCAGCGCAGGCACAACTGCCGACCCCGCCGAGTTTCGGCGGCGGTAGTAGCGGTGATTTTTGGGAGTATTTCAGGAATGCGCTGATAGCGATTTTCACGGTGGCTGCGGTGGCTATGCTGATTATTGCGGTACTGGGTGCGAGCGGCGGATTATTGAATGCGCTGAAGAAGGGGCGTGAGCAGGGCGAGTGGGGGCATTTCGCAGTTACGGTTATTGCGACGATTTTGGTTTTGGTGCTGATTATCTTCGGCACAGTCCAGATTATTCAGTATGTAAACGAGATATAAAGCGTGGATATTAGCGTGGAGATTGATATGAAGCCTGCCGATTTCTTAGACGACGAACCGTTGATGTTAAAAGGTTGCACAGGTTCGGAACTGAGCTTTGTGATTGTAGTTGCCGTCATCGTATGGCTGTTGCTATCGGCTCTGCTGAGCTTTGTATTTTGGAATATATTTGTAGGGCTTATTGTGTTTATGGTGATGACACCTTTCACGGTGTGGTTGGTTGCCGTTTGGTATAGCCGTCTCAAGCGTAGCCGTCCTAGACATTGGCATTTACAATACTTGGCGGATCGCTTTTATTGGACCGGCTATTTTCACCAATGCCGACATGTCGGCAATTTCAAAGCCACCGGATCTTAGGCAAATGAATCGTTACCACTCGGCAGAAGCCAATTTGGTTGCACACATTAAGACCTTGAGGCTGATCGGTGCGGGTTTGTTCGCCGTATGTCTGCTACTACTCGCTGCGGTGTTTTGGGTTGCAAGAGAGCATCGTTTATCGTTGCCTCCCGAGTTGCGTTTCGGTTCCAAGCTCACCACCGGCACGATAGAACCGCACGAGATTTATTTGTTCGCCGGTTCGGTTTATCAACAAATTTATTTGTGGTTGGAAGACGGCAGCAAAGATTTCACCGGCAACATACAAAGGCTTCGTTATTTGATAACCGATGATTTCCATCGTTTCTTAATGCAGAAAAACAACGATTTGGCTAAGCGCGGAGAGCTCAAGGGGCGTAGACGCAGTTTGCAACCGGCAAACATCTACCAGCACAGCTTGGTTCGCCGGACCGCCGGGAACGCATGGCTCGTGCAGTTGGATTTGATATTGAACGAGAGCTTGAACGGCATCAAAATCAAAGACGGCATCACCATTCGCGAACATATTCCGGTAGTCTACAAAGATATCAACTCGGCGTATAACCCATGGGGTTTGTTGCTAGATGCGCCGGCAAAGCCGTTGATTCGTATTCCTGCCGGCGATGTTGAACAAATACAACAGGTTAAAGGAAGTAAGTAATGATGCGCGAAAATTTCTTTATCTTTCTGCTGTTGTTGGCAAACAATTATCTGCACGCCGGTGAGACACTACAAATTGTTTATAAAGACGAGCCTATTCAAGTGCAGCTACGGGTCGGAAGCGAGCGACGTTTTATGCTGAAATCGGCAGCATCGGTCAAGGTCGGCATACCCAGATCGTTGCGTAATAAATTATCGGTAACCACGATAGGCTCACAGGTTTGGTTGCTTGCCGAGCAAAGTTTTGAAGACCAAAAAATCATTTTCAAAACATCCGACACCGAGATGCCCGACACCAAGATAGTGCTGATACTCGGTGCCGGCTATGACGATCCACCGGGAGAACCTATTTTGTTAAGTACCGATACCGGCACCGCGACATCTCAAGTCGAGGTTGCCGATTCAAACTGCGATATCGGTATGGTCGAACTCGCTCGCTATGCGTTGCAATGGGCTTATGCGCCGCGCCGGTTATTAACCGGCAACCCGTGCATTACCGCAACCGATTACCCCAAAGATCTCCTAGATATTATGCGCTGCTTGAGGGTCAACGAACCTATTTGCGGCGGCGGGGTAATTGCCAAACCTGTTGCGGCGTGGCGGACTACCCAACTTTATGCGACTTTGCTGGAACTTAAAAACACCTTGCAGACCACCGTTGCCTTAGACCCTCGCACAATCGTCGGAAACTTCAAAGCGGCAGCACTCGCACATTCTAAACTGGAACCTGCGAATACCGAGAAGTCGGTGACTGCGTTGGTCGTTATCGGCAATAAACCGTTGCGCCGTTCCATTCCCGAATCGCGCTGGTTGGATAGAACACCGACCGATGCGCGCACACCTAAACTTTAAGGATACGATGAAGACCAACCCCTTAGTTTATATTCTGATTGCGGTCATCGGCATTGTCGCACTGCTGATGTCGCTGGCAAACGTTCAAGACGATGATTTTTCGGACTCGCAAACTACTTCGTCCGAACCGTCGCAATCGCCCGGTTATCCGGCGGAAGATAGCGACAGCCCTTCGGAAGCCGTTAAGGCAGTAGGTTCTCAGATCAATGCACTGCGAAAAGACCAATCGGCTTTTAAGGAGCAAATCAATCAAACAGTGAGTCGAATTCATAACGAGTTGCAAACACTGCACGGCGAGATTAGAAAACTCGCAAATCGGCAGAACAGCACTGCCCGTCAAATCAATGTGCAGCAAACGAATATACCCGAGCGTGTCGGCAACCGGCAACCCGATATATCGAAACCGGGGGATGAGCCGATTGCACCGTACCACGAGAAGGTACCCGATTATTCGCCGTCGGGTGTTTCAACGCAGCCTGCTTGGTTATGGATAGAGGATCAAAGTGTCATAACACCCGATGACGATGGATCGGAACATCTTGCCGGTGGTGTGTCCGAGTATTTGGATATAGATGCGATATCGGCAATCGCGGCATCCGACGACGAGGTGGTGGCACACACCATTCCGCCTGCCACCGTCATACAAGGTGTCACATTGACCGCAGCGATAGGACGTTTGCCGGTGCGCGGACAGTTGAACGAACCCTGGCCGATTAAAGTTATCAGCACGATGGAAGGTTATGCACCCAACGGTTATGCCGTTGATGCCGCACGGATGATTTGGGACGGCAGGGCATTCGGCGACGCTAATTTTGAATGTGTGCGAGTTGTTTTGACGCGGGTCACGGCAGTTTTGCCGGGCAAAGTAGTCAGTTTTGTGGAAGCCTCCGATAGCGAAAAAGGCTTGGGGTATTTGAGCGACGCTTACGGTCATCCTTGTCTTAAAGGCAAGCTGGTTAGCAACGCTGCTAAGCAAATGACCGCCGAGGCGATTTTGGGTATTGCACAAGGCATAGGCGAAGGTTATGCCGACACCCAGCGTACTCGTACGGTCAGCCCCGAAGGCAACACCATAGAGCGTGTTACCGGTGAAGAAGTGCGAGTGCTCATCGGTCAAGGCTTTGCCAGATCGGTCGGCAATGTCAGGAATTATTTGGCATCCAGATACGATGTATGGGATGCGATTTATGTGCCTCCCGAGCGGGAAGTAGTAATCAATGTAGACCAACCGTTGGAGTTTATTTATGACAGTAATAAAAAGCTATACGATGTTTCAGCCTTTGCTTTTAAGGTCGGTGATGATACTGGCACTCGTCTTGATTGAGGGGTGCGGTTCCAAATTGCCGGGTCACGATGGCAACCGCCGCCCGATGTTGGAATTATATAGGGCGCATAGTGCGAGTGCGAACGGCATTGACGGGAAATTGCGCCACGGTTCTGCCGATTTAACCGCTTATACCAGAGATGCAAACAACGAATTGGAAGTGCTTTTTCCGTTGTTGCCCAACCCCAAGATCGTTTTATTCGTATTCCCGCATATCGTTAAAGGTGCGCCGGTGCCGGGTTATGCAACCGGTTTCAGCTTGTACGAGAAAGATCATTACGCACTGCCTGCAGAGCATTTCTGATGTCTATTTTTAATTTGTGGGAAAAGCATTTCGGTCTTTATAGAGGCGACAGGGAAGAGATGCCCGCTTATGTTCCTAAAGATGTAGCTCCTTATTTTTATTGGGACGGTAGCGGGCAATCTCATCTCAAGCAGCGAGATTATCTGAAGGTTGCCGACCCCGGACAGAAAAGCCGATGCCTTTATTCGGCACCGGGGTTTTTGGATTATCTAGGTCCGCGTGCCGACCTCAACGGCTGCGATATTTTGCTGAGAAATCTAAGCAATGTGGGGCGATTTTTTGAACTAATACCGGCGGGTATCGAAGGACAATCGGATGCTTATGTGAAGGCATTATTCAATAAGGCGGTGCCGGCTTTTTCCAATGTGATACCGGAGAACGAAAAGCATCTATGGTTTTTGCAGTTCTTCTTGGAAGACGAAGCCTCGCTCGATTCGGTTCACGAACAGCTAAAGGCTTATGTCGGCAAGCAATTGTCGGAAAATAGGTTCACGCAGAGCTGGCTGGAGCAGTTGCGTATGCATTTGGAGCAAGCGAGCCAACCGCAAGGTTTGTTCTTTGACCGGCAGGTTTCCGGGGGTGTATGGCGCGCCCGCATACGCCGAGTGCGTCTTTGTTTGTGGCGCGACGGTGGCAACGACAAAGAAGGCGATGCGATAGCGGAAGTATCCGAGAAATTAAAAAATGCTCTGGCGCAAGCGAATATCAAGTTGATTGCCGATACGCCGGCAGGTTTGTGTCGTTGGTTGACACAATGGTTTGCTCCGACATCTGCCGACGATGCTCGGCCTTCGCCTTCGCAGTGGCAGACTGCACAAGTCGGATTCGGTTTGCTCGACGACGACATGGGTGATTTGGTGAGATGTGCGTGTCAGGGTGTTTATCCGGGTAGCGACGCAAACGGCAACTGGTATTTTCGCAAACAAGCGACGCGCTTCGTTTGTTTTGATGGCTTGGTGGACGAACCTGCCATCGGCGTGTTGACCGCCGAACAAAAGGTAGGAATACAACGACGCGTGCTGTGGGACAATATGCCGCCCGGCACCACCTTGTCTTTGACGATACAGTTCTGTTCTCAAACCGAAATTTCCGAGCATATACGACAACTGATGCAAAACTCCAAAGGGGGTTCGGCGGAAGCCAATGCCAAATACGAGATGGCACACCGCGCACAAGAATATATGGCAGCCGGTCATAAACTTTATAGGGTCTACGGTGGTGTCTTCGTGCGCGGCGAGGATGTGGAACGATTGAAATCCAATGCGATACAAGCTACATCTATTTTGAATGCACATGGCTTGCGTGTCGTGTTGCCGCAATACGATCTGATTGCCCAGGATTGTTTTTTGCGCGCTCTGCCTTTTTCTTACGACCGCAACCATGATCGTAGACCTTATATACGTCGTAGCCGACTTTGGTATAGCGAGCATATCCAGCGCACCGCGCCGGTTTGGGGGCGTAGCACCGGCACCGGCAACTCCGGATTTTTGTTTTGGAATAGAGGGGCGCAACCGCTCACTTTTGATATTTTGAATCCCGACGATAGAAAACGCAATGCGCACTTATTGATGTTAGGACCTACCGGATCGGGCAAAACGGCAACGTTGATCTATATGTTGCTACAGTTGATTGCGGTACACCGCCCGCGGCTTTTTGTCATTACTTCGTTGCCGACTTTCGGTTTGTTTGCCCAATATCTAGAAAGTCTGGATGTGTGCGTCAACTATGTACGTATCGGCGAGATGGATGTGAGCTTGCCGCCGTTTTCGGACGCGCATAAATTGTTGCTTTCGGTGGACGACGACGGTGCCGACGGACGCGATGCAGACGATGTGTCGCACGATCGTTTAGCCGAAATGGAAAGCATCGCCAAGCTGATGATCACCGGGGGCGATGCACGCGAGGAGGCGGATCTGAGACGCGCCGATATGAACATGATTAGGCGCGCGATCATCATCGCTGCCGAGACCACCCAACGCCAAAATCGGCAAACCAGAACCTCCGATGTGGTCGCTGCGATGCGCGCTTTGGCAAGCGGTAAACAAAGCGGCGAAGAGATATTACTGGACGCTTCGTCTGCGAGCAAACTCATTGCGTATGCCAATGCGATGGATTTGTTTTGTCAGGGCATGACCGGGCAGATATTTAATCGCGAAGGTAGCTTGTGGCCGGATGCCGATGTTACGGTGATAGAGTTGGGATGCTTTGCCAAAAAAGATTATCAAGCACAGCTATCGGTTGCGATTTTGAGCTTGCTCAATCAAATCAACGAGACTGCCGAGCGTAGTCAATACGAGGACCGACAGCTACTCACCGTAATAGACGAAGCCCACATATTGCTTAAGAACCCATTGGTTGCTCCGATGCTCAACAACATTATGGCAATGTGGCGGACTTTCGGGGCTTGGCTGTGGTTGGCAACGCAGACATTGGCACAATTTCCGGAGCATGCCCGAGAAATGTTGAACCAACCGGAATGGTTGATTACGCTTTCTATGGATCAAGGTGAAGTCGAGCAGGTTGCTCGCTTTAAGCATTTATCCGAAGACCAGAGGTCGCTGTTGTTGTCGGCAAAAAAAGCGTCGGGCGACTATGTGGAAGGTGTGGTCGTCTCCGATGTATTGCTGACTTTGTTTAGGAGTGTCGTGCCTGCTTTGTCGTTGGCATTGGCACAAACCGAAAAATCCGAGAAGGCGGTGCGTGCCGAATTGATGAGGCAACATCGCTGTAGCGAATTGGATGCGGTTTACCGAATCGCAGCGGCTATTAAACAAAAACGTGCCGACGGAGGTGTACGATGAAAGCGAGCATTTTAAGGAAGTTTATTTGTGGGCTTTGTGTGCCGTTGCTGTTTGCAACCGCCGACTTAAACGCACAGAGTAACTTGATTGACAACCTCAAGGATTATATAGAGTTTAGCTCAAACCGATCGCCGCCGGCACCGCCTAGAGAAAGCAGTCTTTATGTGGGTGCCGAACTTAATCTGGATGCACGGCTTGCGTGCAGTAAATTCGATCCTAAGCTGTCGGTGGATTATGCACTCACCGGGCTTAAAGAAACGATGAGCACGATAGAATCTATACCCAAAACGGTAATCTCGTCGTTGCCGGGCGTGGTGTTTTGTCGCGCCTTGCCGGGTGTTTGCGAATTGGCACAAGAATATACCGCGCGTTTTGAAAATCGTTTTAATCTTGCCGTTAAAAGCTGCGAGCAGATGATTGCCGATGCAACGCAAGGGCGCAACCCGTATCAAGATGTTTTTAATGCGACCGTTGAAAACGCATGGAATCGGGGGCAACAAGCAAATAAAACGCCGGCGCAAGTGCAGGAGGAGATGTCAGAGGCTAAAGATCAAGGCATCACTTGGGTCGGCAACGAGAAACACGGCGGGCGCGGGCAACGTCAAATTAGACCGGTGAGACACACCATCGCCGCCGGTTGGTGCATTGCCAACGGTGAGACCCACACCGATTGCGAGACCTCAGCGGCGGAAAATCAATATACTAAAACCTGGCGTGCGGTTAGCGAATTGAAGCAATGGATTACCGATATCGTCGGCGATATCGGCTTTTGGATTTATCGAGGCGCGCCGGCACCGCAAAGCTATCCGGGTTTGGGTCTCAATGCCAAAGTCAGCGAACGCGAACCATTGATCAAAGCAAAGCTGGAACAGTTGGTACAAACACCGGCGGATCAAATCTATGATATAGATCCGCAGGATCTGGAGTTCCTAAGTTCAAGCTCGCAAGAAATGTTGCCACAAATAGTGGCAGCTTTACAGGTTGATCTAGATAAGGCGTGGTTATCGGAACGGCTTGCCAATGAAATCGCATCTGCACAGGTTTTGGACGAGGCTTTGCTTGCCCGACGGTTATTGCTGATAGGTTCTAAGGAACCCAATCTCTATAAGCACAAGAGATTTATCTCCGAAGAGGTGGGGCAAGCGATAAAGCGTCTGGAAGACGAGATCGATCAGTTGTTGATGGAAGCCGAAGCGCGCGGCAAAGTTGTCTCGGATTTGGTCATCCGTATTCTGGAAAGAGCGGAGCAAAGACAAAGCGCACGCAACGATATCTCGCCCGATGTGCCGCACACGCGCCTACAGCCGTAACAGGCATGATGTGCGATGAGTGTCAGCCTGTCGGTATTTTCGGAATGGGAGCGAGCATTCACACTGTACGGTTGGCTGCTCAATAATTTTTTCACCGACATTTTATTTTCGTCGGGTATCGTGTTGGCAGTTATGATCGTCGCATTGTTCTCCGCTTGGTATAAGACGGCAGGTGCGGGCGGCGGAGATAAAGACACCAACCGCTCGCTGGAGATGCGCACGGTAATTGCCGTGCTTGTTTTGCTATTCGCTTTTTTTCCGATCTTCAGGATTGATGCAGTACAGGTTTTGGATCTATCGGGCGGCTGTCAAGAATACGGCAAAGGTACGGCGTTTGAGGAGATGACCGTCTTCGAGGACTTAAAACAAGAATTGATCGCCGACACCGACAATGTAAAAATCCCGTTGTTTTGGGCGTTGATACACAAAGTAGGTGCCGGCATTTATTATCAGATACTTGACGGGTTGGATTGCTTCACCGATTGGCGCGCAGTAGAGACCATTATCAGAACGAACAAGATACAAGACCCGGCGATATTGAGCGAATACTATCAATTCGCATCCAAATGCTACGGGCAGGCGCGCTATCAATATCAAACCATAGGCTATCGAGGCGGCGGTGTGCCGCCTTCGGCGGATGACCTTGCCTATTTGGGTAGCCGTTATTATTTAGATACACCGAGCTATTACGATGCTTTTCTATTACCGACTCGACTGCAACGTTGGCAACCCAATTTGGTGAGAAGCTGCTCGGCGTGGTGGCTAGGAGACGGAACGAATAAAGGGTTGAGGGAGATTTTGTTGACGCAGGCAACGGCACAACTACCGCCTGTAGAAACGGCAGGTATTTTAGGATCGGGTTCACGCGATGTAGAAGATCGTATTATCAAAGCGATGCTCAAATCAAACCCGCTGGAACTCGGTCATTCGGGCGCGGCGTATTCCGCTGCCGCTAACTCGGCTCAATCTTCGGCTAAGGTTTTACATGTCGGGGATGCGGCTTATATGTCGGGTTCGGGCTTGACAGGTTTGTCCGAGCAAGTGTCGGCAGCTTTCAATCACACTTATTTACTCAAGCGTATTGCTTCATACATACAACCGATTATTTTACTGGCACTGTACTTTTTTATCCCTGTGTTTTTGCTCGCAACCGGCTTAAGGTTGATAGGTGTTCTGTATTATGCGGCATGGATTTTAGGCATCCAAGCGATGCCGATGATCTATGTTTTGGTGGCGGCATTGGATGCCAAAGTGACCGAGAGCCTTTATCGAGGGATCGGTCTGTTCAATGTCACTATGGATCGCTTGATTATCGCTTATGTTTTTTCGTATTTACCGCTGATTTTTTCTGCTGCCTATTTCATAGTGCTGGTTTTGGCAATCAAAAAAGGTTCGGCACTCATAGAACATCATCGGGCAATCGCATGAAGCTACTGAAAAAGTATTTCATGCACCGTAGGGGTGGCAGGCGCAATAGAACCGCCGTTTGTTGCAGTAGCACAAACGGCGTGACATTGTGCAGAACCTTGACACATAGTACACATGTAAAGCCTTTTCATGGGATGGTTGTGGTGTATCTACACAAGTACAGTATCGGTACATTCCCCTCCTTCGGAGGGGTGGCAGGCGCAGCCTGACGGGGTGGTTGTGTCGTATCTGCACCGATTCATTCCCCTCCTTTGGAGGGGTGTCAGGCGTAGCCTGACGGGGTGGTTGTGTCGTATCTGCACGATTTATACATTCATTCATCGGCCCCACGGTTATATATTGGGTGCGTTGATGCTGTGCGCGACTGCCGCCGGCGATGCGGGTTCGGTGCAGGATACTATCTCGGCATCGGCGACTGTTCGTATCTATAGCATAAAACCGAGCGAAATCTCAGGTATCTCGCGATTAAAGCAAGAACCGTCAATCTCCGATATACGGGTCATAGATCTCTCGGTGATTCCCAAGATGGAGGCGGTGTTCGGTGCGTATGCAAACAACGAAATGAACGACTCGTCTATCGCCGAGATTAAAGCCTTGATTGCGCGATTGCCGCGCATACAGCTACAGGCATTAGCCGATGCACAAATGAACCTTTTTGATTTGCAGACTCGGTACGATGTTGAGATTGACGATCTTCCGGTGGTTGTTTTCGAGCAAAACAAAACCCGCTCTTTATACAAAGGCAACGATGTCTATCAAGGATTTCTACGATGGCAGCAATCAAAAAGATAAGCAAATATACGTTAATCACTTGTGTGTGGTTATGCTGCGCATTGCCCACACAGAGCTTAGCGGGTTTTAATACCGCACAGTTGATATATAGATCCATGCAAGTCAAGTGTTTGGATTGGCAAATCATCGGTTTGTGCTTTTGGTTGAAGTGTAGCCCTAAGTGCAGTATTAGAATCACTCCTAAAATATCACACTATCTACCCGACCTTACGGTTACCAATAGTGCCGGTCAATGTCCTTGGCAAGAAGCGACATTGCTGTCGCTGAAGTCGCCGGTGAACATCGTCTCTCAACTCGCTGCAAAAGCAGTCGGTGGCAACCCCGGACAAGGTGGACGGTTGGGTCGCTATGCGATGAAGTTCAAAGACGCTATGGTAATAGGCAACCCCGCCGCTGCATTAGGTTCTAGATTTAATGTGCGCTTTTTGTGTAAAAGTCAAAGCAAGCCGATGCATATCTATTTCAATTCCAGACAGGGACTCAATGTTCTGACCTGGCGCGGCATCGACTTAAGTTCATTGCATGGCGTAGGCGGTACCGACTTGGACAGGATAGAAAGCTGGAAGCCCGGCAGCCGCATGGTCGGTAGAAGCGAGTCGTTGAACAATGGAATCATCGGCAACCTACCGATACTCGACAACGGTTGGGGAAGCATCTATCCGAGACGAGGCACCGTTTTAAACCCGAACGATGTCAAGGCAGGGGCAGTGATTGCTCAACGAGCGATTGAAATCGTTGTCCGCAACCCCGACGGCTATCAAAACATCACCTCTGCCGAGGTTCACGACGACGAACAATGGGAACTGTGGGGAGATTCCGATGCCACAAGCTATCAACAATGCCACGCCTCGGGTGGGCAATGGCAACAAGAGATGCAAGATACGGCATTGGCGGTTAGCGGCCGATGTGTGCAACAACGCTCAGTGCAGCAACGCGATGTCGGCGACGAAGCAACCGACCGCTGGCAAATGATTTACCCCCAAGTAGAAAACGAATGTAGCTCGTTTGACGAGCGCGCGCAACAAAAAGACGACTGGTCGGCAGGCAAAGCCTCCGCAGAGGCAGCCTACGGCTATAACTTCTGGCAAAAATATAAATGTTGTATCCCCGGAAGCGGTCGCTATCTATTCAGCATGGAGTGGTAGTACATAGTATTCCCCTCCTGTGAATGTCTAAGCAAGTCGGCGGTCGCAGTAGGGGTGTCGCCAGAATAAGACCCGGTCAACCAGATTATCAAGACAACGGGTTACTCAGTGTAAAAGACTATCCTCGTGAATTGTTAGGCGAAGCACCTAAGGTTTTAGTTGGTGCAAAATCTTTAGAAAGTGCGCTAGAAAAAGTTGATGAATTTCTTTTAAGAGGACAAGAATGGAGAAGAGTTAATACACCACATGAACCAGTTATTATTCACCGGCAATATATTCGCCATATATTGATGAAGCGAAGCCATCGGAGAGAAAGGTTTATTAACTGGATAATACCCACATTGACTGACCCGAATGAAATTTGGTTGACTGAATATAAAAATGGTTTCCGCCGTCACTTTATTAAGCTTTTTAAGGATAAAAAAAATATGCTGGTGATTGCTCAAGAGAACCTAAATGGTAGCTTGTTTTGGAACGCAATACCAGCAAGCAGAACAGGCTATATTGATGGGAGAAGGAAAGGTAAGCTGTTGTATAAAAAGTGAGGGCTATGGGACGTCTAACCCAAATGGTTAGGCACTTGGTAGTAGCGGGATTATGTAAGCGACCTAACTCTGATAATCCAACTCGCAAAGCCCTCACTAAAAGTATACCACATAGTCCGCCCGAAACGCCTTGTATCGGCACACAAAACATTCATTGATCAGAATTTATGGTCATCTACCTTAAGGGCATTTATTGCTATCAAGTAGCTTTATCTGTGTTTTATATTGATAGATTTTTCCACCGATAATTTTAGAGTTCTTAAAATCATTCATTAATGGCTTGTCGTGTGTTACCAGTAATTTAGTATTGGATGCTTTAGCCAAAGCCAGAATGGGAAAGTCTTCCTCATTGGACTCGAAATCAATATTGTTATTGTTTAGTTCTTTTTCGGCTTGTTCTAAGTTTTCAGGGGGTATTGTTTTGATAATCTTTTTCTTTTTGTATCCCACTAAGAGACGAGTAAATTTAAAGTTTTTTTTGTACTCACCCCAGAAATTATCATTTTCAGGCGGAGAGATTAACTTTATTTTTTTCTCCTCTATGCGTTGCCTTAGTGGTTTCATGTCCTCGGTCTCGTTAATATAATTTACAATCATATTAGTATCTATAATCACGCACATAGTTAATCTTTCCAGCCCAATAATTTATGGCTTTCCGATAAGAAGAAATCATGGTAACTATCGGGCGGGTGGTCCTTAAAGTTGCCTTGTTTATCAAAACACAGATTGTGGACATCTACATCTTTACCTTGTGCTTCCAAATAGATCAACGAGACATCCTCCGGTTGTATGTTGCCTTTCATGATATCGATGCAGGCTCGATTAACCATGTAATCGCTGTGTGTTTCTATAATAAAAGTATGATCTTTTTGTTTTGCCAATGTAGCCAATAATGATATGAAAGCCGCTTGGGCTTTAGGATGCAAATGTACTTCCGGCTGCTGCATTAAAAAAACATGTTTTGGCAAAATAATCTTTTTCTGTGTCAGTATGCGCACAAGCAAAGGTAGTATCTGACTGATACCATAACCCACATCTATCAGATTCGTGGATGTCCCTTTTCTAATTTTAAGTTGTAATTGAAACGGGTCGCTTGATGAGCTACTAAATTTCCTTACTGTAATGTCGGTAAATAAGCCGGATGTTGTGCCGAAATCTTTAAGTTTTTGACATAGTTTTTTCCAATTTTCAGGTTTTTTAATGCTTAAATCTCTAAGTATTAGAGGAATCTCGCTACCAATTGAGGTTTCAGTGTCGCTCAAAGGATCGTAGGTTCTTTGAGGTTCAGAGCGGATAGGTGCGAAACTAGAACATTGAAAGTGGAAACGTAATGACCGATAGAAATTTTTCTCCCTAATAAATTCAATAAATTGTTTTTCCTCAGGACTAAGTTCTTCTTTTTCTTCTCTAACTTCAGAACTAAGTTCTTCTTTTTCTTCTCTAAAATGACGATATCTGAAATAACGAGTATAGTGATATATTTCACGCATTATCACATGAAAAAATGAGCGATGCTGATATTCTTCTAAAAGGATAGTGAAAATTTTCTTGGAATTATGCTCTTCAATTTTAATTTCCAATGTTTCATTGTCTCTGGCAGTGCCGGCATTAAGAAATATTATCTCCCCATCATCAAAAATAAAGTGAACCTTTGTTTCGACAAGGTTCGTGCCATTGACTTGTTCGCTGAAAGTAACCAGCAATTCACATTTTGATGCATTATCTCTCTCAGGAATCAATTCAAAACCTAATTCAAATTCCTTGTTTTTGGGTCTTGCTCTTCTTGCGATATTTTCAAAGCTTCCCATTTGAAAAGGCTCTAAGTTGAAGTTTATTGAAGGTTCACCTCTAGGAAAGTAAGTACTTCTCTTGAGATGTTGCACTATCGCTTGAAAACAACCCAAAACAGTTGATTTGCCGGTGCTATTTTCTCCGACCAAAAAAGTTAATGGCCGTATATCGAATTCCTTCTTGCCTTTGAAGCAACGTACATCTTTTAGTATAAATTTATTAATTTCTAGCATTGTTATCGTTTTAGTTTGTTTGGTTTAGATTGAAAATTCGACAAGTTATCGGTTGCTTAAGTATAAGACTTATACGATAAGTGTGCAAATTATCATGCAAATCCAACCCCATACTTCATACCCTATATTCGTGTCAACGCGATATAATACCCGAGTGCTCGGGGTATAGCGCAGTCTGGTAGCGCGCCTGCTTTGGGAGCAGGAAGTCAGAGGTTCGAATCCTCTTACCCCGACCATTTATGTATGATGATTGAAATCTGTATGTGCGCCTGTAGCTCATTTGGATAGAGCATCGGCCTTCTAAGCCGAGGGTAGCAGGTTCGAGTCCTGCCAGGCGCGCCATAGAGAATTGTTGTCGTTTATGCGGGCAACTACGATGACGCAGATTATAATGGTTTTAGACATGGTGGGCGTAGCTCAGTCGGTAGAGCGCAGGATTGTGGCTCCTGAGGTCGTGGGTTCAATCCCCATCGTCCACCCCATGTCGGTATTGTTCGCTATCGTTAAGAATAGAACTACCGATTGAGCCGGTAGGTCAATCGGCGGTTCTGTTGCGCCTGCCACCCCTCCGAAGGAGGGGAATGGTTAGTTCCTCTGAAATCGCCGGGGAAGTGGCTCCTCGGGACGGGCTCGAACCGCCGACCTAGTGGTTAACAGCCACCCGCTCTACCAACTGAGCTACCGAGGAATGTCGAATGTGGGTATTCTAACATGCCCCATTATCTTTTTATTCTTTGCTTTTATTTCTTAAACGATCTCTAAGATCTATAAAAGCGTTTATTGATTTCAATATGATGTATATGACAGAAGCTAATAAACCGAGCAAACCAAGTCCGGTAATGATAGCCGAAAGAATTGGGTGTTCTAACGATGAACCGAATAGCGTTGCTAGCATGGCGAAGCCTCCTAGTATTATCAGCAATACTAGATCGGCTAAAATGTTAGTTTCTCTTGGTAATGGAAACTGTGGTTGGTTTAAGACCGCTTTTTCCATAGGAAGGATATTATCCGGTTAAAAATTTTCCGATTCTGTCAACGGCTTTTTGTAGTTCTTCGAGGCTCACTGCGAGAGAAAGTCTCAAGTGATTTTCTATGCCGAAGGCGATGCCCGGTACGGTGCTGACATAGCTCTGGTTTAGCAGTTGCTCGGCAAGTTCCAGGTCATCCGACACATCGGGATGGTGAGCAATAGCTACCGAGAAATCGGCAAAGGCATAAAAGCTACCTGCAGGTGTAGGCACTGTGACTCCATCCATGTTATTCAATTCGGAAATTAGGTAGTCGCGTCTTTCGGTAAAGGCATCTCGCATCGTATGGACATCGTCCAAAGATCCCTCCAGTGCCGCTTGCGATGCTGCCTGCGAGATAGAACAGGGGTTGGAGGTGCTTTGAGATTGTATTTTTTTCATCGCAGCAATCAATTCGGCGGGGCCGGCAGTCCATCCGATTCGCCAACCGGTCATAGAATAGGCTTTGGAGACACCGTTGACGAGGACACATTGTGAGTAGAGTTCGGGGCATACATTGAGAATATTGCAGAATGCTTGATTGTCAAACACAAAATGTTCGTAGATATCGTCGCTACAAATAACCACTTGCGGGTGTTTGACCAATACCTCGGCGAGTGCGCTTAATTCGTCTGCATCGTAGACACTGCCCGAAGGGTTGTTCGGGCTGTTTAAGATTAGCATCTTCGTACGCTCGTTGATGTGTTGTTCTAATTGCTCGGCGGTGATTTTGAAGCCTTGCTCCGAAGTAGTTTCAACACTAACCGGCACGCCATCCGCGAGCTTGATAATGTCGGGGTAGCTAATCCAGAAAGGGGCGGGCATGATAACTTCGTCGCCTCTGTTCAGAGTAGCTTGACATAGGTTGTAGAGGCTGTGTTTGGCTCCGCACGAAACGATGATTTGATTACTTTCATAATCCAATTTGTTGTCGCGTTTCGTTTTAGTTGCGATCGCTTCCTTGAGTTCGGCCACACCGTCGACGGCGGTGTAGCCGGTCTTATTTTGCGCAATCGCTTCGCATGCAGCTTGTTTGATATGTTCGGGTGTAGGAAAGTCGGGTTGACCTACGGCAAGGTTGGCGATGTCTTTACCCTGCAAACGCAATTTATTGGAAAGCGCAGAGATGCTGAGGGTTTTAGAAGGACTAATTTTTGAACTTCGTTCCGAAATGATTTGCATAGATTCCATGTTTAGCTTTGTGGGGAAGTGTAAAGTATAAGCTATTTTAATATCAAATAGCTATTAGTTTGCTTAAAAATCGGGGTTTTAGAATCGCTTAAAATAAAAACCGCAACTTCAAACGCCACACATGTATATCTCGCTCGGCATCTCCTCTGAGTGCAAAGGCTCTGGACGGGTCGATGACATTGCCGTTCGGGTCTAAGCCGATATCGTTCAAAGGGTTGCCACCGGTTCCACGATGTTCGGTTTGGGTAAAAAAGTTGAAATTCAAATCATCCATTAGCTTGATGTATTCGTAGCCTGCCAAAAATTCTATATGGTCGTTGATGCGTTTTTTAGAGCCTATATAAAAGGAGGCAGCCTCATCAAAATTGGCTGTAAATATAGGTGTACGGTCGCCTGCCACGATATCACGTATAAAAGCACTTGTGCCTCCCGCACCGTCGGTATCTAAGTAGGAGAGCCGCGAACTTATACTCCAGTCTTGTGGTAATCTACGAGTCCAGCTTAGATTAACCCCCAATGCCTGTGATGAATCGGTACGTGCAGTGCGTTCCCTAGCCCGAGGCACATCTATGAAATTACCTGTTTGTATTTTTCCGTGTCTGGCGTGGCTTGCAAACAGTTCTGCACTCCATGTGGAATTTCCTGCGTTATAGACAAAATATGGATTGAACGCGTGCAGTGGCGCGTAGTTCCTTTCTTCTACCGGGAAATAGGCAAGACCGTAACGCAAATAAGACATATTAATGCCGAGTTGCCACCATTGATCCTGCCGGGTTTCGGTGCGGTAGCTAATGCCGCCGAATATGTTAGGACCTTGTGGTCTGCTGTAGCTACTACGGTAGCTAAAGAAAGGATTGTACGGGTCGCGCGTATAAGCGAGGTGGTAGGAGAACGAACCTGTATTGTATTTCGGGCCGTCGCCGTACCAATAGATTCCATGCCTGCGGGTGCCTATGCCAAGGGGATTACAAACATAACCTGTCGGCCGTCCGGTGCCATCATCCCAATAGGTATAGCCGCTGAAATAATAGGTTGCAATAGACCGCTCGACCACGGGCAGTGTATCTAAGGCAGCAATTTTTTCCAGCCCGAAAGGTGCTTTGTCATACCCTACTCTTAAAGTTCCGTGTTGAAACTCGGATTCTATAAAGAGCCTATCCACATATTCAAGCCGCTGACCGTACCCGTTATTACGACGCGCTAAATCGCTGCCCCATCCTAGACTCAGCTTTGTATTCTCGGTTATAGACCAGTCTAGAGATAATCGTCCTCTGGGAATATGAAAACGCTCAGTGTCGGTACCGGGCGTCGGGAGACTAAATACGCTGGTTGCATCTTCGCCGGCAATAAAGTCTCGGTTGTCGTGTCCTTGGAAAAAATCTGCTTGTGCCTCCATAGAACCTTTGAGTATAAAGTTACCCTCCCCGAGTTCTATGCCTTGCCCGCCGCCGTGAGTAGGTTTCGATGTTGCGTACAACGGTAGCGGATTATTCGGTTGGGCGTAGACCCAGTTACTATAAGACGAAAAGTATACCAAGATGAATGGTATAACAGTAGATGATAAGATTTTGAATTTAAACATGTTCCCCCCCTTATGTTTATGATAAGAAATTTACCATAAACATGAAGATATTACAAAAATCAAGCTATCATATACAGTTCTTGCTAATCACTTTGGGTAAATACAATGGAAAAATTTAAATGCGCTGCACTGCAAATGAACAGCAGTTCGGACTTGTCGGATAACTTAAAACGCTGTGCAGACTTAATCAAACAAGCGGTTGATCAAGGTGTACGTTTAATCGTGTTGCCCGAGACTTTTGCCTTTATGGGAAAATCTATAAAAGCACAGTTGGATATTGCCGAGGAGCAGGGACAAGGCAAGATACAGGATTTTCTTTCTCACCAAGCGGCACAGCATCAAATATATTTAGTGGGCGGTACGGTGCCTACGCAGATAGAGGGGGAGGCGCGTGTTTATGGGACATGTCCGCTTTATGACGACAAAGGTGAGTGCATGGCAAGCTATAAAAAAATACACTTGTTTGATGTAGATCTGCCTGAAAAAGCTGAAAGCTATAGAGAATCGTCTGTTTTCAAGCCGGGGTCCGAAGCGGTCGTTGTGCAGACACCGTTGGGTCGCATCGGACTTGCGGTTTGCTACGATTTGAGGTTCCCCGAGTTGTTTAGACTAATGCTTTTGGAAGGTACCGAGATTATTGCGTTTCCTTCTGCGTTCACCCAGCATACCGGCAAAGCGCATTGGCATTTGTTACTACGCGCCAGAGCGGTGGAAAACCAAGCGTGGGTTATCGGCGCGAATCAAGTAGGCAGGCATGCAAACGATCGCAGTACTTATGGACATAGCGCGATTGTAGAGCCGTGGGGACATATTGTAGCCGACGCTGAGGGAGATACCGAACAAGTGGTAATCGCCGAGATAGATTGCGAGCAACAAGTGAAACTGCGGCAGAGTTTTCCTTGCTCGCAACATCGCAGCATAAAGGTGTCTTTTTGATTTCAACAAGTGCTGTTGATAAATCTCCGCGCCAAATTGAAATCCATTCTACGACGATAGCGTCCGTCTTCCCGTATGCCCTTGAAGGGAGTGAGAAAAATATCCTCCGTATTGTATCTGAATGACTCTATCGCATCGTTTAATTTTTTAATCAATACCGATAGCTTTCCGAAGTCTCCGCTTATGCGCGTGATGAATCTAGACGAGTGTTTAATCCGATAGTCTTTTATATCGTCGGCATCGCAGAACCTGATGCTGGGTTCTTTGGTATTGTCAAAGGATATAAACCCCAATTTGCCGTTCGGATCGTTGAAACGCACTCGCCGATCCTGTTTGCGCTCGGGTAATTGCTCTTTGAGCGTATTCAGCATCCCTATGTGGTCATTGCCGTAATAGATTGAGACATCGTCGCTTGCCTTAGCATTAAATAGTGCAAGACATACGGGGTTTTCGGTATCGTTGAAAATCGTGTCGTGTAAAAGTATGTAGCTACCGAGTCGTTCTCTAAACAGTCCGCTTTGCAGATAGCTCGCAGGGATCAGCACGGCTACATCTTTGCAGTTGTTTAGACATAATTCCAAGCAGTGTTTATAGAGGTCGTCGTATTTTGTTTTGGGATAAGGTAAGCCTCTGCGGGTTGCCGAGTTCCGCGCCAGCCATGGCGGATTAGTGATACAGACATCGTACCCTTCAGGGAAACGAGTTATCGTGTTTCTCTCTCTAACCTTCTTGTGGTTTGGTTTGATATCGTAGGAGATAAATTCTCTACACAGCCCTAAATCAATCAGTGTATCTATGATGTGATTGGCACCGGCAAACGGTTCTAATATACGAGTTTGGGATATGTTCGCCCGCTTTGCCCATCGTTTGAAAGGCTTTAATACGAAAGGATTGCCCAATGTATAAAACCTACCTTGCGCCCGTTTTGAATCCATGCTTTTAGATAATCATATAATTGGGTATTGTGGCAATAGAAAAATACAATGTCAAATACCGATAGCCCTATTGTGCTTATGAAATCGGTAATCCTTTGCCGCGATTTAATATATCGTCGGGGTCTAGTACGGCACCGAGTTGTCGCATCAGTTCTATGGTATGGGGATCTAGTTCCTGCTTGATTAGGTCGCGTTTACTCAGGCCTATACCGTGTTCGCCGGATAGGCTTCCGTTGAGTTTTAGTGTCAATGCAAATAACTCGGCGAGTGCTTGTTGTGCGTTTTTTTCTTGTTCGGTGTCGTAGAGGATATTGACATGTAGATTGCCGTTGCCGGCATGCCCGAAATTGACCATGTCTATGCGGTTTTGTTCGGCGATCATATCCAATCCGCGCACCAAATCGGGCAGTGCGGATATCGGCACCACGATGTCCTCGTTGATTTTGCACGGCTTATAGTTTCTCAACACCGGCGATAACTTTTTTCTGGTTTCCCATAGGGTCTCGCTCTGTCGGGGATCGCTTGCGTGCAATGTGGCATGTAATCCTTCGTTTGCCGCCGCTTTATGTATTGCGTCGATCGCGTGTTCCACGGTGGCTTCACCGCCGTCGGCTTCGACGATCAACATTGCTTGTACCTCGGTTGCAATATCAAGGTCGGTATGATTTTTTAATAATTCCAAGCATTTATGATCCATTAATTCCAGCGCACACGGTGTTTCGTGTTGCGCCATGATGTCGCATACCGCCTGCAGTGCGGTTTCCACCGAGCGATAATCCAAGCGCATGCAATGTTTATGCGGGGGCAACTTACCGAGCTTTAAGATTGCTTCGGTGATAATCGCAAGCGTGCCTTCGGAACCGATGAGTAATCTAGTTAAGTCAAGTCCGACGACGCTTTTGCTGGTGACGGAACCGGTCCACAAAGTCTTCCCGGCACCCGTGACCGCTTTGAGTTTCAAAGTGTTTTCGCGTGTTGTGCCGTATTTCACCGCCCTAGGTCCCGCTGCATTGCAAGCTAAGTTTCCGCCTAGTGTGCAGAACTCTGCACTGCTCGGATCCGGCGGCCAGAATAATTGTTCGGTTGCGCAATAATCTTGTATCGCCTGATTACTAACACCGGTTTGTGCGTGTAAGGTGCGATTGACTGTGTCTATCTCTAAAATGCGGTTCATACGCTCCATGCACACTACGACACCGCCGTAAATAGGTACCGTAGCACCCGTTGTATTCGTACCGCGACCGCGTGGCGTGATAGGCAAACGGTGCGTTCTACACAAGCGGACAATTTCAACGACTTCATCGTGTGTTTGCGGCAAGACTACTGCTGCCGGTTGAGCGTACTGTTTGCTGTTATCACATCCATAAGGCAGACAATCGGCGGCCTTATGAAGCACCTGACCGTGTTGCCGGCAGATTGCCTCTAGCTGTGATATGTGTTGATCGTCTAAAGCGACGGGAGAGTCGGGTTGTATTTGATTTTCCATAAATTGGATGAATGAATGTATAAATCGTGCAGGCATAACGCGTTACGGGCGGACATGCAAGTCCGCCCCTACCACTCTATGAAATACTTTTTCAACAGTCCCAAGTTCCTACTGTGCGACCGTCAACACGACACTTGCCAAGAACACGCCGATAATTGAGGTCATTGCGACGATGCTCCCGATGAATAATGCAACGCCCCACTTACTAATGTCTGCGCGGAGTTCCGATTGGGCTGCTTTTACTTCCGCTATTTCGGATCTTATCTCAGCCTTGAAGTCCGACATATCGGATCTTATCTCGGCCTTGAAGTCTGATATGTCAGATTTTATTTCAACTATCATTTCGTATAGTTTTTCGTTGGTTATATTCATCTCTTTTCTCTTATTGTTAAATTATAAATAAACATCTTGCTAAAGCAAGGTGTGCTATAGGAGAAACAGTATATTCCGGTGCTTATTGGGCACGATTCGGCAGACTGACGAATGGTAGCTAAAAACCGACGAACGGGATAACGGTATATTCTAGGTCTCGCTGGGTCCGTCAAATGCCCCGACAATCCACTGTGGTTTTGCTTTGCTCTGAATAGCAACAATATCAAAACGGCACGGTCCATCCCACGGATGTGCTTGTAAATAGCTCTCGGCAGTATTCGCAATCCGAGATTGTTTATGACGGTCAACGCTTTCTGCAGCACTCCCGTAATTATCGTGTTTGCGATAGCGCACTTCAACGAATACCAGAATATCTTTATCTTGCATAATCAAATCTATCTCGCCGTGCCGAGAGCGATAATTGCGTGCAAGAAGTTTAAGGCCGTGTCGTTTTAAGTATTTAAGTGCAAGATCTTCGGAGTAGTGCCGTCGTCCGTCCATCTTAGTATTGCTCGCGAACCAACGCAACGGGTTTTCCTTTATTAAATTTCGCCCAGTTCAAACGTCTATGCAGACGGCGATTTTCATCTGCCGAAATATAGCCGGTTGCCCCGTGGAGTTCGGTACTGCTAATTGAAATTCGTCGTATCGTGTTGATCAATCGGTATGCATCTTTACCTAGTGCATACAGTCTAGGAAGTTTTTTGACCTTATCACTATCCGGGTAGCGCACGCGATCAACGATAAAAGGAATATCGTTATAGATTAAGCCGTCGAGTTCGCGCAACAAGTCTTCTTTGCCCGGTTCATAGGCGTGCGACGACGCATAAACCGGAAGTTCGTCGGCATAATAAAACTTCATCAAAGGGTAGATAAGAACTGCGTTTTGATAGTTGGCGAATAACACTGCGGCGTTAATGTCGTCTCGTATACGCGGCTTGAAGTCCAATTTTTTCCCTACAACCCGTTCTATATCGGTATACCGTTGTATGCTTTGATTTAAGTCGAATAGCGACTGCACGCTGGGTGCATAATCTTCAAACTCGGTATCGTAATAATAGACCTCCTGTATCGTACCTTCCAGCTGCAGGTATACATCGGAGAATCGGCGCACCATGCGCTTGCCCCATTCGTTATCGGCAGCCATAACTACGACCGAGTTATATTTTTTGTCCAATAGTTTTTTGGCAATTTGTTCGGCTTCGTCTTCCGGATAAAGCCCGAATTGAAAAACTTCGCCTTTCGCGATGTGTTTCGCATCGCTTGCATAATTGAGTGTGATGGCGGGTGTCGGTAGCGGACTATGCTTTAACAATGCGTCAACATTCTTTTTGAGCAGTGGTCCGATGACCATATCGGCTCCTTTACGGGTAGCTTCTTGATAAAGTTCAACGATATTCCGATTTTGGTTTGAGTCGTAGATATCAATCTGCATTTCCTTTTGCGAGACGGTCGGTGAAGTATTTTGAGCCTCTTTTTGCGCAGCCAGAAAACCGTCTTTGATCGTTCTGCCGATGTTTGCATACCCACCGGTCAAAGGCAAGATCAGGGTAATTTTTTCGGGATTGAAATCAAAGTATGCCCAGCGTGAGAGTAGCTCATCAAAGGCGTAATCCGGCACTTCCAAGAGGCTGTGTTCGTCAACCCAAAGTTGATAATCCTGCTCCAGTCGGGTTGTGTCTATTTGTACCGGAGTTGCCAGCAGTGCGAGTTCAAGCCACGCCCTGAGTTCTTGGTTTGCCTCCTCGCTTGCTAGTCGTTCACGGGCATCTTCGGGATTTATAGCAACCACGGTTTGCCAAATTTTGTCGGTGTTCGGTGAGTATTCGTCTTCACTCAAGAATTTTTTGATTCCTATATAGGTAGTCAGACTTTCTATATACCTACGAGTATTTTTCAAGCCGTCGGCGCGCAACATCAATGCTTCTTTTTTGAGCACATCGTCGCCTTCGTCTATTAATGCTTCGGGCAATAGTGAGACTACCTTCTCGGGTTGTTTGATTTGTCTATAGAAAGTGGCAGTCAAAATTCTTTTATCGAGTACGGCTTGAGGTTCCAGTGCCTCTTCGTTTATTGCGATTAATTGTTTGTGGGCATTCAATAGATGTTGTCCTTTGATCAACATTCGGGAACTCTCTAGTTGCATTTTTTCTTTATGCGGTGAAGGCAGGTTGGCTGCAGCCTTCCATAACACTTCTGCTGCCTGTAGATAGCGAGCTTCGTCTGCCAAGTTTTTTGCTTGAACATAGACATAATTCACCTTAATTTCATCTATAGGGTTGAGGCCGTGCAACTGAATATCGGCGCAACCACTTAGCAGCAACCCGATTAAAATAATGACAAAGTGTTTCTTATATTGCATCTGTATATACTCATAGAAAGAGAATTTATTTTCGCCGATTGCTGTTATTCTACTATACATGAAAGCCGTAGACGCCGAAGGCATATTGTATATCGTCGCAACGCCCATAGGTAATCTAGCCGATCTTAGTTTTAGGGCTGTGGAAGTGTTGCGCGAAGCTGATTGTGTGTTATGCGAGGATACCCGCACCAGTTCCGTTTTATTAGCGCATTATCAAGTCGGCACCCCCAAATTGAGTCTGCATGCGCATAACGAAGCCCAACGGTGTAAATCTCTGATTAAAAGGTTAAAACAAGGACAGCGGCTGGCCATGATAAGCGATGCCGGCACTCCGTTGTTTAGCGATGCCGGGCATTTGCTTGTCGCTGCGTGTCATCGCGAGCGGATCCCGGTAGTGCCTATCCCGGGTGCGAATGCGGTTGCTGCTGCGTTGTCGTGTGCAGGTTTTGGGTGTGATCGCTTTGTCTTCGAGGGTTTTTTGCCGGCGCAGCGCATTGCGCGCGTCAAACACTTGCAGAATCTGAAGAGGGAAAATCGTATCATGGTTTTTTTTGAAGCACCGCATCGGATTATTGCTACCATCAACGATATGATAGAAGTTTTCGGAAAAGAACGCACTGCTTGTTTAGCCAAGGAACTTAGTAAAATTCACGAGCATATCATTCGTGGTAGTCTGTCCGACATCGAACGCTGGCTGTCCGAGTCCGAAAAACAAAGCAAAGGTGAGTTTGTTATACTATTGGATGCTTGTGTATCAATGCCCGAAGCGGAAATCACCATAAAGGTTGAAGATTTAGTGCGGATTTTATCCGGACATTTATCGCCCGGTAAAGCAGCTAAGGTCGCTGCAACGCTAAGCGGGATGCCTCGCAAGCATTTATATTTTAAGAAATAGGTATTTAGGAACACGAAATGAACAATACAAGAACTCAATATTTTAGATTTTTGAAGTCTTCGAACAACCGACAAAGTGGTCCTAAACTTTGTTTAGTTTCGTTATTGGCGTTGCTTTTAATGCAGCAGAGTATTGTTGCCGAACAACCTCAACCGCATCCCATTATTGATAAACCGGTACCGGGTTATACGAGATCCGAGCGACTTTCCGAGATGACGCTTGAGCAACTGCTAAAACTCAGAGACGAGTATGCGGCGGAAATGAAAACCTTGAATAGCATCGTTACAAAGACGCACAAGAACGACCGGTATCTAATTGATAAGCTCCTCGCCTACGACCGCGAACGGTTGCGTATCATAGAAGTTATTCCGGTTTTGATTAAAGACTACGATATACAATCACCTTTCAGCGAATCGTTGCTCCGTTATGCACAAACTTTTGAAAATTTGGACAAGCAGTATAAAGGGAAACTCAAAACACTGGAAGATTATCGCTCTTATGATTTTCGTTTGGGGATGGCATATATGTCGATGATGGCATCTTTACAAGAGCAGGCGGATCTATACCAAAGTCTGCACGCCGATATGGAAAACGAAGATACCGCTATCGGTGCGTATATCAAACAACTTAATATTGCTTATGCGGAAGTGGAAAAAGCAAGCGACGATATAGTTGAACTCAATACGATACGCCATCTAAGCCGAGAGATTGAGCGTATAGAACAGGAACTGAACAGCCGTCGTTAATTTATTTGAGAAGAGCACTCGCACGGCTGTAGATTTCTTCGGCATCCAAAACCAATTCGTTATGCTCAAACAAAGCCGCTATACATGCGCGCTGTAATTTGAGCTTCAATGCACCGACCGCAAGCCCACCGAAGATGGTGTAGCGGTTGTGGTATCGCACCTTAGAGTCCATCATATTTATTCCCTCTATACCCAACGGTGGTTTCGTATTGACATCGACCATCGCTTCTAAAGTCGGGTGGGTTTGCCACTGTGCCGCCGCTAGCAGTTGTACACCGGTTTTGCCGGCGCAGAATACGATGTGTGCACCGTCCAGTGCGGCATCGGTGCTTTGATTATCGTTACATTCGCAAGGCTGCAATTCAATACGGTATTGTTTGTCGGCAAGCTCGCAGGCTTGTTCGGCACGAACCAGTCTGCGTGAAGTAAGCCGCACCGCTTTAGCACCTGCTTGAGCCAACATGACCGCCGCGCGTTGTCCGACCGGTCCGGTACCTGCCAACACTGTTACAATTTTTCCCGAGAGCATATGATGTTTGGCTAGCAATGCAACACCGGCTGCCGCCGTAGTATTGCAACCGCAGCTATCCAACATAATGGAAACGCGAAATCTATCGAAGAATTGTGCGCACACGGTTTCCTTTAAGGATTCGCCTTTATCCAAATCACTGCCGCCGATCATAATCGCAGTGTTATGTTTATGCTTAGGCGGGCGCGTGTAGATGGCACCCTCTACGACCGAAGAGCATTTATCGGCTGCGATTTCGGCATAAGAAATCACATTGTCAACACCGGCATCGAAGGCGACGACGGCATCGAAGGTACTGGCGATTGAGTCGGTATCTAAGTAAATTAGTATTTTCTTCATATCTGATATCCGCAAACAGCCTATTTTAGACTATAAGCGGTAGGTAATAAAAGCTATTGACTTAGGCTTAAAAATATGTAGACTAGTGTAAAGCACACTAGTGCATAACTAATTAACAAAGGAGGGGGAAATGAACGAAAAACAATTAAACGATCAAATCAAAGAGGGGGAAGCCTTAGTCGCAAGAGCCTCAAAGTTAGTGGCAGACCATAATTCGCTTTACGAAAAGGCTGGCATTGGCGACAATCTTATAGACGAGATTCTAGTTAACGATAACTTTAATTCGGAGTTTAAGGATAAGATAAGAGAGGAACATGCTAGAACTATTTCCGAAATGGAATCACAATCCAGATCGGATACTCAAACCGGAGAAAATAAAATTGCCTCTCGTAGTGGTGTTACTAAGATATAACATCACCGGTTGCATCATCAAATAAAGGAGGGAACATGGCAACAGAAAATGTATCAAGCCCCGGCCAGCAATCGATAGACTTAAATAATTACGATGTCGGGGTTACGCAAACTTCGAGTAATCATCAAATGAATATAGATCTGGCGGTTCAGTTGATATTTCTACAATACAACAAACTGATGAATTTACGCACGCAAGAT
The DNA here is from genome assembly GCA_965215125.1 of uncultured candidatus Poriferisulfidus sp. Taxonomy (GTDB): domain Bacteria; phylum Pseudomonadota; class Gammaproteobacteria; order Poriferisulfidales; family Oxydemutatoraceae; genus SP5GCR1. Next base: position 1,481,597 of record OZ244052.1, read on the forward strand.
AAATTGGAGCAGGTCAAAGCCACCTTAGCCGAGATGAATGCGTGCCGTGAGATGTATAGTCAGATGAAAGCGTTGCAGCAGAAGGCCGGCGGGAAGGGCACTTCGACGATGCCTCAAGACATGTTGGATTTTCTAAATGCCCGAGGTATTAAACACGATACAACGGGTAATGATAATATACATAATCACGATGAGTGGGACGTAAATATGCAGTATCTTGATTCGTATATGCAAAAAATAAGTGGTCAGAATAAAACACAAATGCTGGAATTGAACCAATGTGTGGAAGACGGTAACAATGCACTAAGAGAAGTCTCTACCGTATTTTCGAAGTATTCGGAGATACTTGAGTCCATCATTCAAACAATTAATAGATAAATGATACAAGTTTAATTATTAAACAGGAGGGAAATATGTCAACAGAAAATGTATCGGGACCCGGTCAGCAATCGGTAGACTTAAATAATTACGATGTCGGGGTTACGCAAACCTCGAGTAATCATCAAATGAATATAGATCTGGCGGTTCAGTTAATATTTCTACAATACAACAAACTGATGAATTTGCGTACCCAGGATAAATTGGGGCAGGTGAAAAACACCTTAGCCGAGATGAATGCGTGTCGTGAGATGTATAGTCGGATGAAAGCATTACAGCAGCAGGCCAAGACCAGTGGTAAGAATGTTGCGATGCCTCAAGACATGTTGGACTTTATCAACGCTCGCGGCGTTAAACACGATACAACCGATAACGATAACTTACATAACGCGGATCAGTGGGACGTAAATATGCAGTATCTTGATTCGTATATGCAAAAAATAAGTGGTCAGAATAAAACACAAATGTTGGAATTGAACCAATGTGTGGAAGACGGCAACAATGCACTCAGGGAAGTCTCTACCGTGTTTTCGAAGTATTCGGAGATACTTCAGTCTATCATTCAGACTATTAACAGATAAATATTTTGCATCCGGGGGAGTAATTTTATGGACAGCTTAAAAGCTGTAGAATCAATAACACAAATAATGTCGGATTATGCCGACAAAGTCTTACAGGGCAAAAAGACTGTTTATGAGGCTAGAGGCATAGATCAACAAGCAATGGATAGTTTGTATATGGTTGCTCAGCGTTTCTATAAAAATGGAAAATACGAAGATGCAATGAGAATTTTCCGCCAGCTGTGTTTTTACGACCATAATAATATTCATTACTGGCTCGGTTTAGGGTATAGCCAAAAGATGTTGAAAGACTACAGAGATGCGATGACCACTTTGAGTTTTGTACTAGCTTATCTCGACGATAGTGATAAAGATGCGGAGGTTTATCTACAACTTGCCGAGTGTTGCAGTTTCTTGGGTAGAAACGAAGAAGCCGAGGAATATGCTACCGAAGCAATGAAAAGCGATGACCGGGCCATAAAAGATCACGCCGGCGTATTAATAGAAGCGGTTAATAATCGTTGAATTACCTAAGGAGGAAATAGATATGGCAAATGATGATATTGGTTTGAATACGGCAACTGCGCCTTCGGTACGGGGCACTCCATCATCCGGCACTGCGACGGTATCTTCGGTATCGCATTCTAAGAGTCCACGGGTAGATGCAGGTGCTACCGGTGCCGGCCCGGTATACGGTGGTCAAACGACTAACGACGGACCGGTTCTTACTTTGCCGAAAACGATGGCAGCGAGTGTGATGACTGCATTGTTGATGTCGTTGCAGCAGAAAGTGTCGTCGGAGCGTATAAAAGATGCCAAAGAGGAGATAAAAGCACAAACCGCAGATGCACAGCAAAAGGATCAAAAAAGAATAGACGACATAGAAAAAGCAATAAAGGCGAGAGAGAAAGCCAAGCATCATGGTCTACTAGGAAAGATATTCGGATGGGTTGGTGTTGCCTTGACTTATGTTGCGGCGGCGGTTGTAACCGTAGCTTCGGGTGGGGCTGCAGCAGCACCCGTGCTTGCGGCAGCCGTATTGATGACCGGGTTGATGATCGCACAAGAAACAGGCGGTATGGATAAACTTGCAAAAGCTATGCACCTCGGTAAGAAGGCGGAAATGGGTTTGATGATAGGTTTGACTGCGGCAATTTTGGTCGTTAGCTTGGTAGGTGTGGTAGCGAGCGGTGGTAGTGCTGCCGTGGGCATGGTGTCTTCAATTGCGAGTGCGGTGTCGCGGGCGACTGCAACCGGTGCCGAAATAGGTGCCAGTGCTGCGGACATGACGGCGGCGGGTTCGGAAACCGCAAGTGTCGTTGCCGACATTAGTGCCGAAGCCACCGAAGGTGCTTCGGAAAGCATCGAGATGAGTGCCGATGTCGGAGAGATTGCATCGTCGGCTTCCGATGCCGGTGATGCAGTAGAGGAAACGAGTTTTAGCGGGACCGAGGCCGATTCCGAAGTCAACGAGGCTAGTTCGGAGGCAAGCGAGGTAAGCGACGAGGCATCCGATAGCAGTAAAGCACAAGAAATAGCGGAAAAATCTGCGAGCAGAACGCAAAGAGTTGCGGCGCGAGTCGGAAATTTGGTCAATGTTGCATCGGCGGGTACTTCGGTCGGTAGCGGTATTGAAGGTATTCAAACGGCAGAGTCCGAACACGACGCTTCAATGGCTGATGCGGATGCGACCGATCAACAAGCCTCTATAGCACAAATAGAGGCAATACAAGCTGCGGCGATTAGAAAGCTAAAAAAGATTCTTGAAGATATGCAAGCCAATGCAAGCACCATATTTTCTATCGCCTCTTCGGCGAACAAACTAACCGAAGAGATAACCAAGGGTTCTTCCGCCTGATTACCATATAAACAACGGGGGGTATAAAAATGAATAATTTGCATGCTAGGCTTGCGGAAATATCGGCACTGCCGGAAAGCGATGCTAAATGGCAAAAAATAGAGGACTTGGCAACAAATCTATTTGAAGAGGGCGTATCGCTCGGCACGATCAAAGGTTTTACGGTAGACGAAATAGAGGCTGCCTACCACATGGCTTACGGTCTTTATCAGCAAAGGCGTTTCGATGAGGCGTTGAAATTATTTCAATATTTCGCTATACACGAGCATACCGACAGACGCTTTTGGATGGGGTGGGCTGCGTGCTTGCAAAAACTTAGAAAATACGAACCTGCAATCAAGGCATACAGTGTTGCGACTATGCTTGATATAGGGCAACCCGACGGGCCTTTCCACGCTGCCGAGTGTTATATCGCAATGAAGGATTGGGATAACGCAAAACAATCTTTGGAAACGGTGCTAACCATTGCCGAAGGAGAAGATGCGCACGTAGCCTATGCCGAGCGTGCAGTTAATCTTATAGAACTAGTCAGTAATAATCAAAAGGAGGAATAATCATGTCATACAGAGAAGACTTTAAGAACATACTCAAGCATTTCGGTGCCGGTATCAACTTGCCTGATCTGAACTTGGACGAGGATAACCGATGTAACCTTTTCTTCGACGAAGTGCCGGTGAGTATAGAGGTCAGTCCCAATGAGCAATACGTTTATATGTATTCTTATTTAGGCGATGTGCCGCTAGCCAACTCCGAGAGTATGGGGAATAAATTACTGGAGGCTAATTACATATACGGAGAAACCGAAAGATGTACATTGGGAATTCAGAATATTTCACGGAAGGTTGCATTGATCTGCAACGAGAGAATCAAGGGAATGGACTTGTCGGATTTTGAGCAATCTTTGGAGAATTTTATCAATGTAGCGGAATATTGGATGAAAAGTCTAAGTGCCCCCGAAGCGCAAAGCGATAAAACTACCGACCAAGATGTAGATTCAAGTGTGATGAAAGTTTAATCTTTATCACAGCCGGAAATTAAACAATGAGGAGGGGGACTCATGGCAAACGAGAAATTAGAATTTTCTCTGGAAGAGAAACTTAAAGCAGATGATCAAGGAGAATTAAAGCAAAAAATACAAACTCGATTAAACGATGAGATTCTGGAGATAGACAAAACCTTGAGTAATGGTGTTGCTCCGGAGGAATACACTTCGCTTAATCAAGTCAGGATAGGTTTGCAGAGTGCACTCGTAGTACTCGAAAAAGTTTGGCAGCAACTTCATAAAGACAAGGCTTAAACAGCCATAAATATTTGTCGGAGGAGGAGGGATGAAAAATGCCGGTTGATATTAGCCACTACAGAAAGCTTGCGGATCAGAGCGGTAGCATAGAAACTGCCGGGAAAACCGTACATTTATCAAAGTCGGGACAATTAGTATTAGGCGGTAATAAATTTTTCGGCAGGGTAGTCTCTTGGTTCAAGGGTTTTAGAACACGGCAACATATCGCAACTCGAAATGATTTTATAGAGGCACTGAACACGCACTACGGTAAGTTTATAACATCTCAAGTAACTACTCAAGGCTGGGTACATCAACACTCAAAAAAACCATTGACCACGCGCGAAGTTTTCATGGCATTTAGGAAGATTGATGACTTGGCATTGGAGAATAAGGAAAAAAATGAACAACTTGCCTCCCGTTACGACGGTGTGGGGATTGAAGATTATCAAACCGAGTCGGATTCTACAAACTACTTAAAATCTCAATTATCCAATACCTTAAGAGAAATGTTTCCAAACTCCCCATCGGGAGAAGATGCCGAAGAACTAGAAACATATATGGACATTGCCGATGTAGGAAGGAAAATAAAAAGTAAAATAATGGAAAAAGGCGATAACGGTAAATTTAGGGTCACCAAAAAGGAGGCGGACAACATTGCCAAGCAAGTTTCTCAAGATGAGGCTGTGAAAACCTATAAACACATAATGGCGAATCAGCATTTTATTTTCCGAGAGAATTCCTCTTCTCTGAGTCAAAGAACCGTCGACTATTTGAACGGTAGGATAGAAGCCGATCTTATGGCGGAAATGTATAAAGCGGGTGACGAAAATCCTAAATTTCCGAGTCGAGAGCGGGTTGCCGAAATAGCTCAAAGTACTCAAGACGAATTATCGAAATTCATAGATGCCGAAAAAATTGCTCGGTCTCTAAATATCCCCGACGGCGAATTAAGAACGGAAGTTATAACTTTTTTGGCAAAGAGTGAGCTATCTCTATCTCAAATAAAAACGGCATGGGAGACAGGGGTGCAGATGCAGCCACACTTCAAAACAATCGCCGATGCCAATTCAACCGAAGAGCAATTAGAGAAAGCAATCAACGAATACACTAATGCGGTTTCCGAGTTACAGTCTAAAGACGATATTGAAGATATAAGTAGCGAACTTCGCACACAGCGTAGCACGCTCATGATGATGGCCCAGGGTGGAGATTGGCGCGCGACGATGGGAAAAATACACCAACAAATTACCGCACCGGGTGCTTTGAATTCTTATATCAGAGCATTGAACCATTACCGGCTATCTTTCCCTGAAAGCGATGCCTATAAGAGGCAGGAAGCAGAGCAACCGGATTTTTATAGACCCGGTTTGCGAAGAGCCGACACATTTTCTACATGGATGGAATCGTTGGGCTTTGCGTCTGCGGCGATGTTGGGCAAATCGGGTGGAGAGGCGGAAATCGTGGCTCGGAGCGCACCATTGGAATCATCGTCCGAGGTAGGAGATAGAACGCTTAATTTGATGCGAAACACCGGCATTAAAATGCCAACCCCGGACCGCATAGGGCAGAGTGGAAGCGGAACTTTTTGTGATGCAGCAATTAAATATGTAGAGGATCAGCTGTCCGATGGCAAGACAGGTCCTTTGGAAGAAAATGATATTTCCGAACAGTGCCTATTAGATATAGGTGTTCGCATACCCGCTTATTTTAACGGGGTGCCGGCATCGAGTGAAAAGGCGGAAGTGGTAGAGCAACTTAAAGAGTTTTGTGCTACCGACGGAAAGTTAAACAAAGACATGTTGTTCGCTATCTCGCAGTTTCATCAAGGTTCGATCGGGGCTGTGTTTAAGGTTTTCCAGAGAGAACAGATAGCACCGGTGCATGGTCAGTTTATAGCTTCCCTAGATGACAGTAAAACTACATTTTATTTTAATAAAAATAAAGATGGTTCCGTCTCTGTAAGAATAACATTTGAAAGGAATAAGCCGTTATTCTTTGTATCGCAATATGATACTCTTTCTCATAAAGCTCAAGTTCGTCAAATAAATTTGGATAGGGATGCGAGTGGACTTGGATTAGATATGGAATTCCTATTAACACCCGAACAATTTAGTGCCGATAGAGATAAATTCCCTCCACCCAAGGTTACAAATCTAACTTACCGCTATAGCTTATATGAGAATAAAGAGTGAGGGAAGGAAATTGATATGTCATGAGGATATCTATATTTGCGCTTTTGCTCCTCGCTATAAGCCCCGCACATCCGCAATCCTCACAACCCGATTGGGTTGATTCTCGCTACGGGTATTTTGCTCAAGACAAAGCACTGCAGGAAGTCATCTCCGATTTTGCTGCGGAATTAAAATTACCGGTGATAATCAGCCCTGCTGTTACCGGTGTAGTCAACGGTGATTTCGCGACCATGAAAGCGATAGACTTTTTGTCTACGCTCGCACGCGTCTACCGCTTGATGTGGTTTTACGATGGTACCGTTCTACACATCTACAGCACTAGGGAGGTTAGAGAAGAGATTATCCCGCTGGCTGCCGATCGGATGACCGATATTGAAACCGTATTTAAGGAACTCAAGGTGATAGGAACGCACTACTACTGGAAGACTATTCCTAACCGCAATCGTGTCGAACTATCCGGACCACCTAGATTTATAGAACTAGTGGAATCGGTGATAGGTTCCGCCGAAGAGAAGCCATCGGACATCATTAGCACTTTGCCACCTTTGGATAACCATGTGGTGAAGATATTCAAACTTAAATATATTTATGCATCCGGTGATAGTCGGCAAAAGACGCTTGATATCGCACAACTACTCGGTCGTATCATGAATGTAGGCTATTATGTAACCGAAGGCGGCAGCGATGCGGTTAAAAAGCCGCATGACATTCAAAAACTACTGGGTAGTGGTTTGTCTCCCAGCTACGGAGAAAATGCCGATGGCGATAAAGAAAAATCCTCGCCTCAGCCGCAAAGCCCGCCCGCCCCGACTTCAAAGTCCGATGGCGCATATATCATTGTAGACACTAGATTGAATATGGTCATCGTACGAGATCAACCCAAACGTATACCCTTATACGAAGCGTTGATAGATCAACTGGATAAACCGCTCGATCAAATAGAAATAGAAGTTCTCATTTTAGATATCAACGACGATGCGACAAACACCTTGGGTATAGAATGGAATTACGAGTCCGGAGATTTTGCCTATTCTCAAGGTGGGATTTCAATCACCGAGATGAGCGCAGCGCAAAGTCGTCAATTTAGAATCCAGTTGGAAGCTCTAGAGACACAAGGGAAAGCAAACATATCTGCCCGTCCCTCGGTGTTGACTTTGGATAACCACGAAGCCGAGTTTTCTAATCAGCAGACTTTTTATGTAAAGTTAGGCGCACAAAGTGCGGAAAGTCAAGCGGTGGATTTAGTGCCCATCACTTACGGGGCTACGCTCAAGGTTAAACCTCATGTCATCTATCGCGATAAAGAGTCGCATCAAATACTTTTGACTCTGGATATACAAGACGGGAGACAATCACCCGACGACCAAAGGATTGACGGTGTGCCTGCCATTACCAACAGCACCATTAAAACCCAGGCGATGGTCAGCAACGGTAAAAGCCTGCTTATCGGGGGTTATAAGGTTAATCATGAATCGGCAGGCTATAGAGGTGTGCCGGTATTGGGCTATTTACCGATTGTCGGATTATTATTTAGAGTTCGGAACACGGTGAATTTGGATACCCGTCGCTACTTTTTGATTAGCCCTAAGCTGGTTGACTCGGAAGTGGTCTTTAAGTCCGATGTAGACGCAGCGGAGATATTAAGTCGCGACGATAAAAGTTATGAGGATAGATATCACCGGCAGCCGAAGCAGCAAGAAACACCTCGCTCGAATAATCAACCACCGCAAAACCCGAATTCGTATGAGCGAACCCATTCAGGACCGCCTTGATAGCCCTTTTTGATGACCGATAGCGTAGAGATGAATGGAGACAAAGGCTGGGTTTTGAAGATTTTAACCGGGCCGCATGTAGGTTCCGAAGCAGCATTATCATCCGGCGTTTATCTATTGGGCAGAGGTGAGAATTGCGATATTATTCTGCACGATACCAGCTTGGCAGAGCAACATTTTCAACTAAAATTGGATGCCGACAAAATCGGTTTAAGTATTCTTCCCGAAGATCATCCGTGTTATGTAGACGGCGAGGAGATAGACTCCAATTCGGTTGAAATCAAGCCCTATCAAGTTATTTCTACAGGCACTTTTTTCTTCACTCTGGGTTCTGCGCAAGAAGCATGGCCGCCTATAGAATTGTTGGGCGTAGGACGAAACTTTAAGCAAGCCGAAGATAAGGCAACGGAAGAGAGGCCGCAAAACGACAACCCACGGCCATCCTCGTTATCGTCGGTTGTCTCCATTTCGGCGACATGGAGACAGCTGTGGCGCAACGACCGCCCGGCCAATCGCATTTATTTATCGGTGAGTATCGCCTTGATCGGCATAGGGCTGAGTTTGCTATTTGTTGTCTTCACAACGGCGGATATCCCCGGAGAAAATTTAGAAACCCGAAGCGTAGAGATCAATCGGATTATAGAAGAATATGTTGTTGACGCAACGGTGCGTACCGTATCCCACGACGGTGAAGAGATGCTACATATACACGGCTATACCGACACCGACGCACGACGCGACGCTTTTATGGAAGCATTGGGTAAGGCCAAAATTACCGCACAAACACAAATATACTCTGCCGAACGATTGAAACTTGCGGTATCGGTTATATTAGGTCAACTCCTGAATCCCGAAACCGACAAGGTCGAAGTAAGCGGTGTGCCGGGTTTTCCGAGCACAGTCGTTTTGTCCGGTTATGTTGAACAAAGCGAGATGTGGAAACGCGCATTGGATGTGATTAAAAACGATGTGCAGGGCCTGCAAAACTACGATAGCCAAGTGCGGACTATAGACGATGCTATGCACGAACTCAACCGGATGTTAGCAGCTCAAGGACTCTCGGACAAAGTTGACATCAATATAGACGACCATACAATTTATTTAATCTGGCAAACATTAAGCGATGATGAACAGCGGCGGTTGGCGATACTGTCCAAAGAGTTTAGGAAGAAATTCGATAATCAACCGCGGTTAGCCGATGCAAAACAGGTGAAACCTAAAATCAATAAATTTGAACTTGATGTAGATATACAATCCGTCAGTTTCGGTAAATCACCCTATTTGGAAACACACGAAGGCAAACGCTATATTGTCGGAGCCGCCTTAGGCGAATATACTATAAAAGAAATCAACCGAGAGTTTATCCTATTATCAAAAGACGGCGAGTTGGGACGTTACTACTTTAACCAGCAATAGAACCGCCTAACAAAGATGGCACTGTTCTATTCCCCTCCTTCGGAGGGGTGGCAATAGCATGAAAACTAACTTTGTAGATGGTAATAAAAATGGGGTAACGTCAGTAATTTACACACAGCAAAGGGAGATTAGATATGTCAGAAATAGCACTTTACAATGCACTAACGAAGCTAGGGTTAGACCATAACGAAGCAAAGGAAGCAGTTGCGGATATTGCCGGCACAAAGGAAGTGGCAACGAAGGTGGATTTAGCAAACTTGGAGACAAGGCTAACGAATAGAATATATGCAGTGACCGGGGTGATAATCGGGGCAGTCGGATTGATGATAGCAGTTGCAGGATTGATGATAAGGTTTTTTATGATGTGAAGCACATGCATTTACAACCGACAATAACAGGCTCGAAGAACCTTAATACATAGTACAAAATGTAAAACCTTTCCATGGGGTGGTCGCCGAAGCGTCTGCACAAATACAGTATCGGTACATTCCCCTCCTGTAGAGGGGTGGCCTATGCATTTTGCAATGCATGCGTTTAGCAGTCATGTTGAGGTTCTGAACAAAGTCACGCCGATTGACCTGCTGGTTCAATCGGCGGTTCTATTCAGCCTGATGGGGTGGTCGCAAAAGTGCCTGCACTTTCCATGACTATTGGCCACCAATCCATGCTTTGCCTATTCCTCTAGGATCGGAAGCTGCGTCCAGCTTGTTTTGCCGGTAATCCCAAATCACAACCTGCATATTGCCGTAAGTGCCGTCGTAGGGTTTCAGACGATGACCCAAAGAGGTCAAGGCGCGTTGTGTATCAATGGAGAAAGTGCCGTTCTCAAAGCTCACTTCGTCGGGTAAATACTGGTGATGGTAGCGGTGAGCGGATACGATTTCAGAAGCACTGTCATTTTCTAAAAAATTCATAATAGCAAACATCACCATCGTGATAATACGGCTACCGCCGGGTGTGCCTATAATTGCAAGCCTTTTGCCATCGTCTACGAAGGTCGGCGACATGCTCGACAGCATGCGTTTGCCGGGAGCTATTTTATTCGCTTCGGAACCCACCAAGCCGTATAGATTGGGCACCCCCGGTTTTGCAACGAAATCGTCCATTTCGTCGTTCAACAAGATACCCGTGTTCGGCACTACGAATCCCGAACCGAAAGCGTAATTAATAGAGAGCGTTGCGGCAACGCGATTGCCGTCGGCGTCTATGATCGAATAGTGCGTTGTGTTATCGGACTCTAAAACACCCTGATCGGTATTTGATAACTTCGCGCTAGGTGTTGCTTTTGACGCCGAAATAGTCTGGGCCAGTTCGCGCGCATAAGAAGCACTTAACAAGCGGTCAACCGGCACATCGACGAAGTCCGTATCACCTAGATAAAGAGCACGGTCGTAGTAAGCGCGTCGCATTGCTTCTACGGAGTAGTGGATCTTTGTTACCGGATCGGCTTCTCGGTTATCCAACTGTGCTAGCGTATTGAAAATGATGCCCAGCACGATGCCGCCCGAAGAGGGTAGTGCCGCACTGATGATTTTCGCACCGCGATAATTGAATCGTATAGGTTTTCTCTCTACGATTTGATATTGTGCGAGGTCTGCTTTACTCCATATCCCGCCGCCGTCGCGCACGCCTTTGATTAATTTGTCCGCCATAGTCCCTGAGTAGAAACCGGCAGCCCCTTTTTGCACTAAGCGTTCCAAAGTTTCTGCAAGATCGTTTTGTATAATTCGGTGTCCTAAATCCGGGACTTGATTATCTTTCAAGAAAATGTCCGCAGCCGCCGCCGATGCTTGCAAGGCATCCAGCCTTAGCTTTGCCATTTTTTGATATATTTCGTCAACCGCAAATCCGTCTCGTGCGACTTTAATCGCCGCTGCCAACGATTGTGAAAGTTTAAGACGACCGTAATGCTCCGAGATATAAACGAGTCCTGCGGGCTCTCCCGGGATGCCTGCCGCCAAAGGTCCGTTGATAGATACGTTTTCAATTAATTGTCCCTGTTCGTCTAAGTAGAGTTTTGCGTGCGCTGCCAGCGGTGCTTTTTCTCGGGCATCTATCATCAGTGCTTTGCCGTCGCTTTGTTGTAGTAGCCAAAAACCACCACCGCCTAAGCCCGAAGAATAAGGTTCTACAACCGCCAACATTGCGGCAACCGCCACTGCGGCATCGTAAGCATTGCCGCCTTGTTCTAGTATTTCCTGTGCCGTAGCGGTCGCTAAGGGATGCGCGGTAGCAACCGCAGCGGCACCCGGCCGTACATCCGCCGATGTCGTTGTAGATACGACACAAATAATAACCAAAGCAATAAATCTAAACATAGACTATTTCTTTATCATATCCTATATGAGGGTGCGGTATTTAGCCTGCAAATCTTCGAGGTCTTCAATATGCTCCGGATCCTGAATGATGCAATCAACGGGGCAGACCGCAACACACTGCGGTTTGTCGTGATAACCGACACATTCGGTACAACGAGACGGTGCAATAATGTAAATTTCTTCACCCTCGGATATTGCAGTGGTAGGACAGACCGGCGCGCATAAATCACAGTTGATACACTCGTCGGTAATCGCTAAAGCCATAGTCAATTCTTGGCTCGCGCCAGCATTGCATGCACAACTTGCGGCGCAACGAAAGCGGAAATATCACCCCCCAAAGAAGCGACTTGGCGCACCAGGCTCGAAGATAAAAAGGCGTATTTTTCCGAAGGTGTCATAAAGACCGATTCCAGTTCCGGGGCGAGGGTGCGGTTCATTCCCGCTAATTGAAACTCGTATTCAAAATCCGACATTGCACGCAAGCCACGCAGAATTACTTTGGCATTGCACTCTCTCGCAAAGTCTACCAATAAACCGTCAAAAGCCAAGACTTCTACGCGGCCGCGATCGGCTAACACTTCTTTAGCGAGGTCAACCCGCGCGTCTATAGAGAAAAAGGCTTCTTTGCCCGATACAACCGCGATGCCGACGATGATTTTCTCGAACAACTGCTCGGCGCGCCGAATCAGGTCTGTGTGTCCGTTTGTTAAAGGGTCGAAAGTACCCGGGTATACGGCAATCAAAATTTACCCACTCTTGCTAGGAAAAAGTGCCGATTCCCATAGTAGTCAGGTAGATGAGAAGCAACACCGACAATGTGATGTTGGCAAACATAACCGAACCGGGCTTGGGTTTTTTAATAAAACCCCAACCGACTATCAAGCCGAGTACACACAAACCTAAAGATGCCCAATAGATGTTCTGCACGCAGTCCGTTTGGCAAGTGCGCGTCTCAAAGTTGCCGGATAACAACTGCATGACTAACACGACGGCAAGCGACCAAGCGGCAACTGCGGATAATAAAGAAAGTAGTTTCACCTTGTTAGACTCCTGTTGAGAAATAGACGATTAGTTTATAAATGTATATGTTAGCATTTTTTTCGTCATACTATCACCTGCGTTCTAGGCTATTTCCGTTGAACAACGACTATTCTGTTCGTCAAAGTCCCCGATTTATTGTTGCTAATTCCCCAGCAATTAGAAGTTTTAGTGAATTCTTGTTGATTGATGAGCACCTCTACGAGTTCAAAAGGCAGGTCTGTTAGTGATTTCAATACTTCCTCATCCAATAGCACTTTCCCGTTGCGCACCTCTCCCACTTCAAAAGCGACATGACCGCCGGGCATCACGACGCGTGCAAACTCGATGAAGACTCGGCGCACGAACCTTTGCCACTTTTCTACGGTGCTATGGCAATCTATGCGCACTTTATCGGGGTCTATATCGGCAAACCAACACCGCAACCAGTTATCCTTCGCATAATCCACTATGTCTAGGAACGGCGGCGATGTCACCACTAGTTTGACCTCGCCGGTTTTGATATAGTCCAACGCGTCGGCACGGCAACACCTTAATTTATGTTTATCGCCCACCGGCGGATATCCGAATCTTAATGCCGGTGGATACCCGGACCTTAATAAGGTTCTGCTTTTTTTCATCACGATAGCGATTAAATCTTTAGGCTCCGGTATGCGGTTATATTGCTTGTTTATCTGTGCCTGTTTCGCTACGGAGACCGCTTGATTAGGTGGCATGGTTTTTACCGATAAAAATCCCGATGAATGTCCGCTGAGCCTATTCAATATAACCATCCGTATCCAGTGATCTGCACTCGTCATGGTGTTGTTCGCCTCTTTTTCTGCAAACCAATTCCGTATAGCTGTTAAGTGGCTCAGGGTCTGCGGATGAAAGAAAGTTAGCAACTCTCGGTATTCGTCGGGTATGTCTGCGCTCTGTGGCATCGCTCTGAGTGTTTTTTCCACATCGCATAAATCGGGAGGATCTAATCTGGGTGCGACAAGAATGGTAGACAACGGATTGATATCGCTACCGTAAGCGATGCGTTCTGTTAAAGATGCTTGCAATGCGGTGGTACCTCTGCCCATAAAAGGATCGAGGACGATATTGCCGACCGATGTATATTTATCTATAAAGTAAGACGGTAACTGCGGCTTAAAACAAGCCCTATAACTAATTTCATGAAGGCTGTGCCCTTGTCGTTGTCTTGCCGTCCAGAAACTTCCGACTTTGTAATTGCAACGGGTCTGCACTAGTTCATTCCCCTCCTGTGGAGGGGTGGCAGGCTTCGCCTGACGGGGTGGTTCAGAACTGCCCCTACATTTCGTGGTTTACTCCGCAGCCTTACAAACATTATGTTTTGCCTCATCAGACCACAAAAATCACAACCGTACTGACAATAGAACTTACCGAAACAACGATGCCGACGGCTAACGCGATACCCCATTTATAGATGTCATCCCTGAATTTAGAGTGTTCTGCTTTCATAATTGCTATGTCGGCTTTTATATTCACAATGTCGGTTTTCATAATCGCCATATCGGTTTTCATATCTGCGATGTCGGCTTCAACCTTGTTTAGTCTTAATTTTATATTTTCTATATCGGTTTTCATAATCGCCATCTCAGCTTTCATAACCGTCATCTCGGCTTTCATATCTGCAATCACCGCCTTTATGTCAACAATTTCGTTTTCAACATTGCTTAGCCTCGAGTCTATACCCTCCATGTATAAACCTGCTTTGTCCGATTGTGGAACATGTGTTTCCGATTCTAGAAAGTTCAGCTTTGCCTTCATTTCAAGTACCATTTTATAAATAGTTTCAATCGTTAAGTTATCTGCATTTTCTATACTTGCCATTTTTAACCTCTTAAGTTGAATTATAAGAAAGAGCCTGCGTTATAGCAAGCCGTCTAATCATGATTGGATTATAGGAAGTGCTTACAGTGCTGTTTTGCATTTCCGACGAACGGCACTATAAATATGGATGACCTGCAATTATAAAACCACCCCGTCAGGCGAAGCCTGCTACCCCTCCGAGGGAGGGGAATGTAATGGCACTGTACTTGTGCATAAATGTGGTAGAATTATTTATCTTGCATCTAAGGTTATTGCAAGAGGAGCGATTATGAGTAGTTTCGTAATATCATCGTCGGGATTGGGTTTGCCGACAGCGAGCATTAATCATGTTTTGGCTCGTGTTATTGCGTGGATTTTAGTGCCGGTATGCACTTTTTTATTATCGGATATTTTTTGGAAAATCTATTATCCCGATACGATTTCTCTGGAGCAGAGCGGCGATATCGGCAAGCAGTTGGCGGTTCGCGGTCAAGGCGGTAATGCGTCAACATCGTGGGAGTGGTTTAAGCTACGCGAACCACCGAAGCCTAAGCCGGTTCAGGTTGCTCGCATTCAAGCCACGCTAGTCGGTATTGTGGGGATAGGTGAGAATGGTGCGGCAATGATTAATGTGGAAAACAAAGGCCCTAAACTCTACAAAGTCGGTGACGAGATTAAAGAAGGTATATTTCTATCTCGTTTGGGACGCGATCATGTTATTTTGTTAAGAGGAGAGACCGAGGAGAAATTAGCATTCAAGAAAATGGATAATTTGTTCACCAAGCCGGAGCCGGGTTCGGAAGCGCAAGCATCGGCAGAAGGCGCACGCACGGATAACGTCATCTCGGTAATCAAAGAGAATCCGCTTAAACTAGGGGAGATGGTTAAATTTCAGAAAGTTGATACCGGACGCTACGGTGAAGGTATCAAGGTTGAACCGGGAAAGATTTCCGAGTACGATTTACTGGCTAAGTTCAACTTGAATCCGGGTGATATAGTATTGGGGGTTGCTAGAAAGCGGATTTCCGATATTATGAATGATCCTGCATCTTTTAGAAAGATATTGGACGAAAAAGAGATTAGAATTCAGTATATGAGAGCAGGAAAACTGGAGAGTACCGTTGTTAAAATGGATTAAGAAATTGCCTATGTGTCAATGTCAAACCGTTTGCCTTGCTAGAGCAGGCGGTGCTTCATTCCTTAAAAAGCTATTCGCTATTATGTTGGGACTGATGTTGATAGCCCCGTCTTTATCAACGGCGGCGACAATCAACTTCAGGGATGTTGAGATTAGGCAGTTCATTGAAAGCATGTCCGAATTAACCGGGCGTAATTTTTTGATGGATTCTAGAGTCAGAGGCAAAACAACGATTATAGCCAACTCCGAAGTGCCGGACGATGCGCTTTACGATATTATGTTGACGGTATTGGCGATGCAAGGTTTCAGAGCGGTGGATGTGGCAAACGGTTTGACGAGCATCGTGCCCGCCAATCTCGCACCGCGCTACTCACCGCTGGATGTAGAGAGCTCCCTGCAAACCGAAATTATCCCCGTCAGGCATTTAGATGTGGGTGCCGTTATTCCGATTATTCGACCGTTGATGACCGGTGAGGCGCAAGTTGTTCCTTTCAAACGTCTGAATTCATTGATCGTCACCGAACTCAAGACCAACATAGAGCGTATTAAAGAAATCATCAAGGCGGTTGACAGAAAGTCCCTAGACGACTATGAGATTATCGAACTCAAACATTTGAAAGCCGACGACATAGCCAGAATCATAGAAAAAGCGCGTAACCCCGCCATCAAACAGTTGGCTAAAATCGTCACCGACCAAAAAAATGACCGTATTATCCTGACCGGTGAACCACAGGACCGCTTGCCGTTGCGCGCCTTAATTGCCGAGTTGGATACGCGCCCGACGACTTCGGATCAACGCGGTGTGGTGCGTGTGATACCGTTGAACTATGCCAATGCCGATGATATGAAAAGCATACTCAAAGGCTTATTGACCAAGCAATTTCTGGAATTAGCCAGCGAAGGCGACATTATGGATGATAGGCAAACACCGAAAGCGGCAGAAAAAACGGACGACAAAAAAGACGACGACAAAAAGGAAGACGATAAAAAGGACGAGAAAAGAAGCGAGACCTTAAGTGGTAGCGGTTATACCGTGCAATCCGACCCCGACACCAATGTGTTGATCGTTAGCGGGGCGGCTAATTTGGTGCAGGCGATTACCGATGTGGTTGAACGACTGGATGTGCCACGCCCACAGGTGCTGATAGAAGCCATTATCGCCGAGCTATCCTTAAATCGTTCGGCAAATGTAAGTACTCGATTGAGCGGTGTCAAAGATAGTGCCGACTTACCGGGAGGAGGAGCTAGTCCAAGAAACAGAAATCCGGTAACTAGCTTGCGCGGTTTGTTTGCCGCTTTCAACCTTACTACGGATAACCCGTCTTTTAGTGTTTTTGCAGGCGGTCGGTCGGGTGATCTCAACTTAGGCTTATTTATACAAGCACTCAACACGGATCGAAATACGAATATTCTTGCCACCCCGTCGGTGATGACATTAAACAACGAGAAAGCGACAATCAAAGTGGGTGAAGAAAGAAGCATTGACGCAGGTGCCGTAAGCGCAGAAGGTACTGTCAGACAAAACATAGAACGCTTGGATGTAGATACCGAACTGGAAGTGACACCGCAGATTACCAAAGGCGATGCGGTGAGTCTTAAAATAAAACAGAAAGTAAAGCGAGTTGCTAGTGGGGGAAACACTGCTCGTCCGGTTACCTCCGATAGAGAAATCCAAACCCATGTTGTCGTGGACGACGGTAAAATCGTGGTTTTGGGTGGTTTAGTTGAAGAACGGCGTGAGGATGCTAAAAATCGAGTTCCGTTATTAAGCAACATACCGGTTTTGGGTAATCTATTCAAAGGACGCGATAGTAATAACGACAAAACTAATCTGATGGTTTTCATTCGTCCGACTATTTTCCGGACTACCGAAAGTGCCCACCAAGAAGCCTCCAATCGCTATGTGCAACTACGCCTGGAGCAATTGAAACATCTAAAAAGAACCGATACGCTATTGGATGACGACACTGAAACGATGCTATTGCCTCGGCTTGAATTAGACCGCAAAACGCCAACCGCTACAAAACGCCCCCCATCATCGCCTACGCCTAGGTCTAGTCCTAGCCCGAGTTCCCGTTCTCGCACTTCCGACGGGCGCACTTAAGCCATCGCGACAGCATCTTATATATAATGTACGAACGCTATTTCAATCTCAGCGAAAATCCATTCACGATTGCGCCGAACCCGCGTTATTTCTATCTGAGCGAGCAGCATCGCGAAGCACTCGCCCATCTGCAATACGGCTTGAACGAAAACGGCGGTTTCATATTACTCACCGGCGAGGTCGGCACCGGCAAGACGACTGCGTGGCGTTGTTTGGTTGAGAACCTGCCGACCGATGTGGATCTTGCCATCGTGCTGAACCCGCGCATCAACGAAACCGAATTGTTAGAGACGATATGCGACGAATTGGGCATCGTCTACGAGCAGAACAGCGGTATTAAGCAACTGACCGATGTATTAAACCGACATTTATTAGAAACCTATGCCCGTCGTCGTCGGACCATAGTCATCGTTGAAGAGGCACAAAACCTCAACACCGAAGTGCTTGAACAGCTACGCCTGCTGACCAACTTAGAGACCAACGAGAGCAAGCTACTACAAATTATTTTAATAGGACAACCCGAATTGCTGGAAAAACTAGCAGCCCCTCAACTGCGCCAATTACGTCAACGTATCATTGCCCACTTTCACCTGAAACCTTTTAACCTGAAAGATGTGCGTGCTTATGTTCATCATCGCTTGTCGGTGGTGGGTGCGCCGTCGCGTCTATTCTCCGATTCCGCAGTGCGCAAGTTGGCTAAATATAGTCAGGGTATTCCCCGTCTTATCAACCTGATATGCGACCGTGCATTGCTCGGATGTTTTTCCGAAGAGCGTGGTTATGTCGATATCCGCATTGTCTCTCGCGCTGCGCAAGAGGTATTCGGCACACACCGGTTTTCAAAAAGGCAAAGCGCATTGTCCACTGCCATGCCGAATTCTAAGCAAACCAATAATCGCAGTTACTACACTCGTCCCGTTGTTTGGTTTGCGGCAGCAACAGCAACGCTAGTGGCAGTTGCCGTTGCGATTAATTTGGCACCACCTTATTTGCCGATTCTGTTTAACAACAACGACCTGTCCGGTAATATGGTCAAACACACGTTGAATGTGTCAGAGACAAGCGATGCCGAAATTGCCGATAGCCATGCAGGAGTGGATTATCTATCCACTCTGACGCAAGAAGATACGAGCGATGCCACAGATGCCGACAACCGTGTAGGGATGGATTACTTATCTGCCCTGACACACCAAAACACGAGCGATGCCGATGCAACACCGCTAGAGATTGAACCCGCCGCCTTGCTTTGGCAAAACCGTCTAGCCGCAGCGTCGCGCAAACAAGACCCGCACCGCACATTGTTTAGCCTTTGGGGCATTGAATTGCCGGAAGTGCTGGAGCAATCGCCCTGTGATTATGCTTTGAACCACCAACTGGATTGTTGGCATCGTCGTGGTGGCATCAGCAGTATCAAACGCGTAAACCGTCCTGCGTTGCTCAAAATGATCTCAACCGAGGGACAACTTTTTTATGCCGTGCTGAAAATCATAGACAAGTCTAATCGTCTGCACCTCGTTGCGGCAGATCAAACCATTGACATCACCGAAGACAAACTGGAAGACGTGTGGACGGGTGAATACACTTTGCTATGGAAGCGACCCGAAAACTACCGAGATACGATTTATCCCGGCGATACCGATCAAACGGTGGGTTGGTTGAGCGAACAGCTGGCGAGCCTGACAGATTACGGCCCGCCTATAAAAGAATCTTTGTCTTACGACTACGATATGGAGAACCGCATCAGGCTATTACAAAAACGCTGTGGGATCTTTGTCGACGGCTTGGTCGGGAAGGAAACATTGATAAAAATTAACACCCTAATTGGGAAGCCACCCAAATTACAACAAGGCGAAGGCTGTTCGGGGGTTAGCTAAATGTCGTTCATTTTATCGGCACTCAAAAAAGTGGAAAACAAGCGCAATTTAGGTTCGGTGCCGGAAATTTCGTCTATACAAGTGCAGAGTTTTGAAAATTTGGACAACCGCCGACATCGTTTCGGCACCGTGTTATCAATCGTCGGCATCGTTTCGGTGGCAATTTTTGCGGCACTCTGGTTTTATAAACCACTAACCGAACACAGTACCGCCGACCAGAAGGTACAATCGATGGTGATTACGACCCCGGTGATTGACGGCGCAATACCGCAACCGCCGGTGGCACAAACACCACCGCCACAAACAAATGTCGTTCCCACTGTTGTAGTGCCGCCCAACACCGTGCCTTCCGCTGTGCCTTATACTGTCCCCAATAACTACCCACCTGCTTACTACCCACCTGCTTACTACCCGCCCCAACCGCAAACCGTCAATAATAATGTTGCCGTCCAATCGCCGACCTATACACCATCGGCATCGCCTTACCTATATCAAAACCCCGTTGACGCACCCGAATGGGAACCCCTGCCGGTAGGCATCGTCAATTACGAAGATCTGCCTAGTGGGTTAAGGCAACGTATCCCCAATATCCAACTATCCGCACACATCCATTCGGATCTACGCCCGCAAGCACGCAAAGTCATTATTAATGGTGTCGCACTGCGCGAAGGGCAAAGACTTAGCGACGATCTCTCGGTGCACCAAATCAACTCCGACGGTGTCATAATGGATTACCAAGGCACTCTCTTTCTACTCGGCAAGGCCAACATATTCAATTAGACAAACTAGACAATTCCCCTCCTGTGGCGGGGTGGCCTATGCATTTTGCAATGCATGCGTTTAGCAGTCATGTTGAGGTTCTGAACAAAGTCACGCCGATTGACCTACCAGTTCAATCGGCGGTTCTATTCAGCCTGTCGGGGTGGTTTCCACGCTTCGGGCGTACAAAATAATTTTAATAATGTATGATGAAGAATGCCAAATTGCTTCAATCTACGCTATAATCTGATAACATACTGTAACTAATTGAGAAACTATTATGACTGATATAGCCCTGTACGAAGCACTAAAGAAAATCCCCGACTTATCCGATGCTGAAGCAAAGGAAGCTGTAGCCAATGTTGCAAGTTCAAAAGATGTGGCAACTAAAATGGATATAGTGAGGGTAGAAAGTGCTATTGCAGAGGTAAAGACGGAGTTAAAGTATCTGCGATGGCTGATTGTGGTGGTGGTAGGCGTTGCCGTAGGGATAATTAAATATCTGTAAATTGATACATTAAATGGACGCACGACTACCTTTCTCATTTGCCCAACGACACGGCATATTCGTCGGACCGACGAGCGACCAAGAAATCGTACTCTATTGCAGAGCCGACACCCAACCGCAAGCACTACAAGAAGCGCGCCGACTATACAAACGCGAATTTTCTATACGAATTTTAGAAACCGGCGAGTTTGACCAACAATTGCAAAAAACCTATGCCAATCAATCCGGTAGCCTATCCATTATGGACGATGTGCAGGAGAGCGTGATGGGCATGGACGAAGTTGCGGCGGCGTTTGAAGAACCCGAAGACCTATTGAGTACCGAAGATGATGCCCCGGTAATCAAAATGCTCAATGCGATTTTCTTCGAAGCAATCCGCGAGAAAGCGTCCGATATACATATAGAACCCTACGAGCGAGAACTCCATATCCGCTTTCGCTTGAACGGCGTGTTGCGAACCATACTGACCTCATCCGCCAAACTTGCGCCGCTGTTGGTCTCGCGCATTAAAGTGCTGGCGCGTTTGGACATTGCCGAAAAACGCCTGCCTCAAGACGGACGCATCACCGTGCGCTTGGGGGGACGCAATGTTGACCTGCGGGTATCTACACTGCCGTCCAGCTACGGTGAACGCGTCGTCTTGCGGGTATTGGACAAACAAAGCGAGCATATCAGCTTGGACGAACTCGGTATGGAGAAAGACCTCAAAGCCTATTTCAAAAGTTTAATCAACCGACCGCACGGGATTGTTTTGGTCACCGGCCCTACGGGTTCCGGGAAAACCACAACCCTATACGCCGCCCTCGCCGAAGTGGATCGTCACCAGCGCAACATCATGACCATAGAAGATCCCATTGAATACAACTTTGAGGGAATCAGCCAGACCCAAGTCAACACTAAAGCCGATATGACTTTCGCTCGCGGCTTGCGGGCAATTCTCAGACAAGACCCGGATGTCGTGCTAATCGGAGAGATCAGAGACAGCGAAACCGCAACCATCGCAACCCAAGCAAGCCTGACCGGACACCTCGTGTTGTCGACGCTACACACCAACACCGCCATCGGTGCAATCACTCGCTTGGGTGATATGGGTGTGGAACCGTTTCTACTAACCGCTACCCTACAAGGCATACTTGCGCAACGCCTAGTTCGTCGCCTGTGCCCGAATTGTAAAGAGCCCTATATACCCGACCCCGAAGAACTTCGTTTCTCGGGATTGAACCCAGAACTGTTTGAAGGCAAAACCGTCTATAGACCTAAGGGCTGCGAAACATGCAACCACACCGGCTACACCGGTCGCTTTGGATTGTTTGATTTGGTCACCATAGACGATATGCTCAAACAAATGGTGCACGACGGCGCAAGCGAAATAGAAATGAAACGTCATGTCTATGAAACTAACAAAGACCTCCGCATAATCGGTTGCGAGTACGCTCTCAAAGGCGACACCACCCTAGACGAAGTCATCGCCGTCACCCTAGAATAGACCCCCCCTAACACGACGAACTATTCCCCGCCTATGGAGGGGTGGCAGGCGCAGCCTGACGGGGTGGTTGTGAAAGTATCTGCACAATGTTACGCCGATTAACCTACCAACCCAATCGACGATTTTATTCGTACGGAACATCCTAAAAAATGATATAATCACATTCTAAGTTAAATTATAAATTTAAAGGGATAGTTAAATGCCTATACTGAAAAAAAGCATTAAGGATTTTTTAGAAGAAGCTATGAAAAATGTTGTGGCGTTGAAAATAGACGATGCAAAAAAAATAGTTGCAGATGACGATGTGCAATTCGTTGATGTTCGCGATCCGAATGAATGGGCGAGTAGCGGAGTGATAAAAAACGCGGTCGGCGCGTCAAGAGGCATGCTTGAGTTTATGGCCGACCCCGACAGTCCATACTACAACGAGGTTTTTGATCCGAATAAACGTTTGATTCTATATTGTGCAAAGGGACCTCGCTCGGCATTGGCGGCATGGCGTCTGAAGCAAATGGGCTTTGATAATGTTTGCTATCTCAGCGGCGGATTGAACGCATGGCTGGGTGCCGGCGAAGAAACAACCCATTATGCAGGCACTCCCGAATCATGAAAGACAGGCAATTTATCAACCATGCCGAACTTTGGCATAAACGGGATACTGCTTGCTTTGTCGGAATAAAAGGCGGTTTTGTTGACAGTTTCAACGAAGCATGGTATTATTGCCGTAGATATAGTAATGAAAAAACCACTTTTTATATATTGATTATCACATAAAAAGGATATAATAACGACATGGTGACCCGAAGTAATAATACATATGACCTCTTAAATAACAAAACAGCTTTGAGAAAGTTGCGAGGGCATTCAATAGCTATAACCTTTCATACATTTGATAGATAAACAGGAGCAATAATATGCAAAGATTAAAATTAATTCGTTCGTTGTGCTTGCTATCGGCTTTGATGGTGGGAGTGGTTCCGAGTATTGCAACTGCGCAAGAGTCACCTATGCAGGAAAGAATAAATGAAGTTCTACCTACTCAGGATCCTTATTGCACTGCTGATGGAGATGGTCAATATCCGAACTTGCCCTCTACAGGTGCCATAAATACGGATGCGTTTGCCGATGATTCAGCGTTATGTAGTGCTGTCACAATATCGGGAACTTCAGTCCCTGCAGGAGTCGTTGACTGGGTATTGGTTGAATTGAGGGTGGCAGTGCGCTCGGGAGGTACTCCTAATTCGGACGACGCGAATATTTTTACAGAGATTGGAAGCACTGGCGTGACAAGATCTACAGTCATAGCTCGAAAACCGGCCTTCTTATTAAATAATGGTAGAATTGTAGATGCAGTAGCATATGCGGACCTAGGTAGTCATACCTCAGACACTCCGGATTCCTGTAATTTAAGTGAAGATGTGGTTGCTAACTTAGAGGAGAGTAACAACTGTCCTGATCTCATATTTGATGCAGACAATATAGCCGATCGTCTTGACACCAATTCAGATGGTACCGATGACGATTTATATTTGGTGATCCGCCATAGAAACCATATAGATATTATGTCTAGTACCCCACTAACCGAAAGCTCAGGGGTATACACTTATGATTTTATTAGCAACGTAGCTAATGCTAAAGATAATGAAGGGGCAGCTGGAATAAAGGCTAATGCTGGGCCAGGAAATAATAGAGTGGCAATGTTTTCTGGTGATTCTGATTATAACAATGATATTGATATAGGTGATTATAATAATGCCATAGCGTTGCCGAATGTAGACCGAGGTGATGCAGCTAACCTAGTCTATAGGCGTGCAGACAACGACTATAATGGTCAAGTTGATATAAGTGATTACAATGAGTCTATAAGAATCAATCGTGCCCTTTCAGCCGTACTACCAAGATAAGGAAGAGAGAAATGAATAAAATTTTATTTGTAATAAGCTTACTATTGTTTGCAATTACTAACATCAGTGCTCAAACATTAACCTTACCACAAAGTAGGTTCACATCGTCCCTTGCGAACAATAATAGAACTTTCCCATCTGATGATGGATTTCTTCATTTTCGGTTTGAACCCGGTGAAACTGAAATCGTGACGCAAGATATTGGTGGAGTTGCCACAAAACGTCTCAAATTCACTGTTCAGGCAAGAGTACTTTCAACTACAGATATTCCGATGAGTTATGTAGTAGGATTTTTGAGAATTGATTATAGTACTGATGCGTTTGGTGATTTACTTGATCCACCGTTGACTAGAGCGGGGCGAGTAAATCCTGCCGGAAAATGTTCTGTTGGACGTTCAGCTATATTTGAAACTGAAGGTACAGCAAGCTATACTCTAGGCATTCAGGCAACTGATAATAATACTATGCTTGTTGAAGAGACTAGTACTGCCTTCTCTAATCCGTCCGCTGAGGCTGAGGCCTTTGGGTTTTTAACAAACCAGTTTAAGCCATATATAACATTGACATGTACAATCGTTAATGACACAATGGACGCAAACATTTCAATCAATGGTTCAAATGCCTCAGGCAACTCTATTCGCAGAGATTATCCTGACCCTCAGGACTTTTCCGCTCCTGCTGCTAATCAACGTTCCATCCTTCCAATAGCAGACAATGATATCCGCGGCTTTCGTTTAGATGGCAAGACTTGGGTTGAGGATTATGTGCGATATGAAAATGGACGTGGCGTTCGGCTTAAGTTTTCCAAAGGGATTAGAACGGAGTTAACTAAAGATCACTTTAGCATTGAATCAGTGTCACTTGATGATAGTGCGATAAGTACAGTGACCCATGTGGTAGGCACCCCTTATGTTGAAATTGATTTTAATCAAGTGGTGGGTACAAATTTCGATGTGAACAACATAGCAACTGACATATTAAGAATTAGTACCGACACCATTGTAGATATGGATGGCAATAATTTGGCTGATGGTAATTTTGCGGCAGCACTATATTATGATGCAGCGGCACCTAAGGTCACCGAAATTATCCCTAATGAAGATGGCGATGAATTTACACTGACTTTCAGTAGTGCAATTGCTCCTAACACCGTTACTAAAGAGAGTTTATGTGTAACTGAGCCAAACGGAATATGTGTAGCAGAAGAAACGACCCCAACGGTACCCATTCTTAGTGTAACAACGCATGGTGATATGCCGACCACACTCACAGTGGTTGTTGCTCAGCCCGAACGTGCTAAAGTAGGCGGCACACGGTCTATAGAATTTAGGCGCAATGCTGTTCTTGGTGATTTTAGCATTACTGGGCCTCTGAGAACAGTAGAAGATTACCAAACCGTATTAAGAGACGCACTGATGTTGCAAGACACGATTGGTCCGGAGATTACAGTGGCTAGAGTGACTGCAGGGGGCAACTTGGCATCGGGCAATCTCACCCCGTCGAGCGGAGATTATACTATGTACTTTAGGGTAACTGCCGATGAAGATGTACCAGAATTAAGTACCACGGCTGCTTATCAGTTGGAAGATAGTAATGGCGACTTAGTTAATGCCACCGCAGCAATACAGACTGTTGTAACACAAAACAGAGATGTGATACTTCAGTACACCGTTGAGGTTGGCAATACTCCAGCTAATGCAACATACTTCACATTGGCTCGTAGTAGTACTAATCCGGCAGATCTGCAAGATGCATCAGGTAATGATCCGATTATACCTGGCAGTATAGATGACGATAACCCAACTGGGATAGAGATAGCTGCCGGCGCAGAAATAACAGCTGACGCGTCTGCTCGAGCACCAAGAGATACAACTGCACCGTCAATCACTGTGGACATGGCAACCGTTGTGCCAAGCAATAATGGTTTAACATATAATGTAACATTTGAGCTCTCTTCAAACGAAGCTATTCCAAATATCGGGAATGAGAGTTCTTATACGGTGACAAGAGACGGTGGTTCTGCTCCGTCAGGTTCTGCTAGGATAGTAAGCGTAAATGCTAATGCTGCTACGACTGGTGCAACAGTAATTTATACTGCTCAATTCGGAAATAACCAATACAATGCTGTGCGACCCGTAAGAGGCTGGAGACTAGACTTCGTATCGGGAGAATTATTGGATCAAGACGGTAATCAAGCTAGATTCCCGGACGCGGCAGCAAGAACGGCAGAAAGAGACGACGATAGTCCTATAATCACGATAGAAGGTAATCCGACGCTGACTGTAGTTCCCGGCATTGGCGGCAACTCTACCGTAACTGTGAGTTTTGTGGTGGCTTCCGATGAAGATGTACCAACTTTGGATGAGGCGGCATCGTATAGTTTAAGAAGATATTCAGACAGAGCTGGAAATAATGCCTTATCTTTTTCAGGAGAAACTATAACAGTTATGGGCAACGATAGACAAGCAATGTTCACTGCTGTGATACCACTTAGTCAAAGCCAGTTGAGAGAAACAGCGGCATTCGGCTTGAACCGTGCTCTTGGCGACACCAGGTTGTTGGATACTTCCGGCAATCCACCAAATATATCTCCCGGTTTTGGGATAGATGACAACAAGTTTGCCCTCAGGGAGACTGATGGTGCAGTGGTTACAGTAGTAAGAGTAGATAATGTCCCTACAGATAATGATGTTGAGGCAAGGCCGGATGATAACAATGGGAACCGGTACGCCATAGGCTTCACAATCACGAACACCGAGCACGACACTAAGCCTATTAGCGATCTTGCTGATCCAAATTCTTATATGATATTGCGCAGAAGTGGAACTTCCAACACGACTGATGTGACAGTGATGAGTTCTGGCGTTACTGATGGAGTGAACAGTGTGGTACTGAATTTTAATGTGACAATAAATAATCAAGATGATACCGAGATGACAAACGGCTTCGTGCTGGCGCGTGCTAATGATCCCAACGCATTACTGGATAGTAATGGCAACGCGCTTAGATTTGGTTCTGTCACCCCTGTCACCATTGGTGTAGGGGAGGCAATCAGCAGTGCAGGTACAGCAGTAGCACGCCGAGATACAACTAAACCAAATCTAACGGTATCACCGGGCGAAGCTGAAACATCAGATGGTAATATCTACACTGTTAGATTCACGGTAACACCCAGCGAAGAAAATGTTCGTGGTATTAGTACTACTACTTCGTATTCTCTATTAGTTGCAGAAGAGGAAAATCAGGTAATGACAGGATTCCGAACGGCAACTAGTATTAGCCCGATGAGTATAACAGAGAATAGTGGTTCTCAAGTAGTCACTTATACAGTAAACATAGCCACCCTCCAAGCTGGTCGTCCAGTTACTTTCCCCTATGGACTTATGCTAGGTCGTGCGAACGACGGCTTGCGAGACTTGTCAAATAATGATCCGATTCAGACTGCTACAAACGGAAGTAGAACGAATACCGAAGTAGCTAACGGACAACCATTGCAATCAGGTCAGGTAGTATTATTAGATAGAGTGTCGCCAAGTATTACGGTGACAGCAAACAGCATTGCGCCGGTGCCCGCTAACCCTGGCCGATACACGATGTCATTTACAACAACAGCAACCGAAGACGTAAGGAATATAGGGAATGCAAGTTCATACCGGCTGATGCGTGTAGAAACCGATGACACTTGGGGGGCAGCATCATTAACTGCTTCGCAAGATTCAGTGACCGTTAATGATAATGAAGTTGGTGGATTAGGGACTTCGGCGACATTCACCTATACCATTACTTTCACCGGTAACGTTGCAACTAGGCTTGCAAACATAAGAGGGACACGAGGGTTCACGCTGGCACTGGTTAGCGGACCAAATCAAATAAATTTACAGGATGTTGCAACTAACCTGCCGGTAAAAAGCAATGGTGACAATATATATGATACTGATGGGACGACCTTGCTGAATGACGGAATAATAGCACCGATATCAGGTGGTGTGATTGCCTCAAGTGCGGTAGCAGCGAGAGACACGACAGGCCCTGCTTTAACGGTGACTAGTGGCAATGCTACTCCGGCCACACCTACGACATATACAGGAAGTTTCAACATTGCTGCAACGGAAAATATACGAGGTATAAATGATGAGGCTTTATATAGCTTGCTTCGTATACCGCTAGTCAGTGGAACTACTAATCCGGATAATGCAAATGCAGTGGTAGAGACTGATGCGACTATCACTGTGACAAGCGGAACGAATTTAAGTCAGAGTGCGACAATTAACTTTACTGCTACCCTTGACAATGTGGCACAAGCTCGAGGCACCTATGGGTTCACATTAGCGAGAGCGAGCGATGGATTACGAGATATATGGGACAATGCGGTCACTGTAGTCTCGGGTCAACAAAACAGGCTGACAGCTGGCAATGGAGCAGTTGCTAATAGAGACATAGCTAGTCCTCGAATCACAATAACAGCAACTACTAGTGCCACTGCGGTTTCGCTTGATATATATGAGATGGATTTCACAATAAGCAGTAACGAAGATGTTGCAAGTATAGGTGATTCAGCTTCATATCAAGTAGTGCGTGTGCTCAATGATAATACTACGACTACGGCAATCAATTCCTCAATGGAACCGATACAAATAAATACTGCAAACCGAAATGTAACAATTCCTGTTCGGATTGATTTATCAGAAGTGTCAAGAGCGCAAATAATGCAGACCAGAGGATTTACACTACTTCGTGCTAATAATAGTTTAATAGACAGCTCCGGCAATCTTCCGGTTAAGCGTGATGGTTCTACCGACATAGCTAACAATGGCATTATAGGTCCTATAACCGCAGGGAGAATTGACGACTTAGCGTTAGCATTGAGAGAACAAGCTCCACCAGTAATTACGGTTACGCCAGAACCAGGAGGAGCCGTTGTAACTTCAGGTCAAATAAGAAGATATACGGGAGCTTTTCTAGTAACGAGTAGTGAACCAACTCGGGGTATAAATATGGATGATTCATATCAGCTAATGCGTGTGCTAAGAAATAATAACAGAGAGATATTCACCGGGGAGAGTGTTGATCTATCTGTTCAAAATGATGTCCGCAATGTTGCTAGCGAGAGTCAAGTAATTACCTTTGTAGCCATTTTCTCTGATACTACCAATGTTCGAACCGTTATAAGGGATACACTCGGTTTCACATTGGCGCGTAGCAACGACCCGAATGACTTAATAGATAATGCCGGCAATGCGGCAGCAAGTCCAAATGCACCATTAGATACAGACTCAACAGCAGTGGCAATGATAAACAAGGATCAACCGAGGTTTACGGTGACGGCAAATACAGGGGCTAATCCTGATCCTGTCAATGGTAATCAATATACAGCAGGCTTCACCGTGGCTGCCGATCAAAACATAGTCGGCATAGGCAGTGAGAGTTCGTATGTCGTATTGCGTTCGAGCACACCCACCAGTTTGGGATTAGTGCCTATTGATAGTAGTCTCTATAACATAAGGCGAACGAGCGTCGGTTCCGTAGACGGGACGACAGCAACCTTTGAAATTACTGTTACTTATACCGGTATAGCCGATACACAGGGGACTGCCGGATTTACCTTAGGGCTTGCCGGTGATGGGGATGAATGTAATCTGTGCGACAACCGAAGCAACCTACCGGCGAGAAGCGATGGAACCACTATAAACGAGGATATGAGCATAGATGATCGCCCGGCAGCTGTTGCAGAAAGAGATACGGTTCCGCCGTTTATAAACGTAATCAGTGGTATTACTGAAGGGGGTGCAGATGTCGCTGGTGGGGGATGGCGGTTATCATTTAAGATGGACGGTTTTTCTAGCGATGATATCCAAGGATTAGATAACCCGGCTTCCTATAGGATATTGGGTAAAAACTTTGACGGTAGTTATACTATTTTGCCTTCGGCAAGTAATCCGTATACATTTCCGTCAGTTACCGGGAGAGTGCCATGCAGTGATACAGAAGTTGCTGCTATACAACAATTTCTTGAGACAGGATTGTCTAATTGTCGGGTAATAACTACACGGGATACAACAAGACTCGATATACCCGCAAGTCAGGCGAGGAACATAGAAAGCTTTGTGCTAGGTCGTGCGCCCGGTGCGCTTCGCGATCGGTCAAACAATGACCCGGTCGTTGCCAACGACAGTCAAACTTCCCCTCGAATAGTAGGGACAGGACCTGACGGAGATGGGCGGACTGTTTTGCCACTAGACCTGATCGGTTATGAGTTTACGCTGGACAGAAATAGCCCGTCAATCACGGTGAGACCCGAGGATTTAAGCCGACGTGGCAACAGCATATCGGGAGCTTTTGCCGTAAGTAGTAGTGATATAATCGACGAAATAAGAAATCCAAGTTCTTATGTGTTGTTGCGTGTAGCAACAGGTGGCAGCACAACGACGGTAATAAACAACGCAATAACCGGATCTGGATCAGGTGATGCCCGATCGGCAACGATTAGATTTAGTATTACCGACAATACCCCCAATCTAGCAGTGAACTTTCAATACACGCTGGGTCGTCTCGCCAACTTATCCGACAAAGCAGGCAATCCGCTTGTCTATGCCGGCACCACCGACATGGTATCAACAAACACTCGCATAGACAGAAGTACAACTGCGCTTGCAGACATACCGGCCGAGGACACCATGAACCCGATCGTCACCCTAGAAGCGACGACACCCCAAGCCAACCCCGATGAAAATAATGAGTTAAGATTTACCGGGGCCTTCGTGGTGAATTCCGATGAAGAAATTCCCGCCATAGGACAGTCAGGATCCTATCAGTTGCTTCGTGTCCTCAGTGGCAATGCTACTACTACTACCGGTATTGCCAATGTCAGCTTCACTTTTAGCAATGGCACAACAAGTTCGGTAACAATCAATTTTGCCGTAACCCTTGCCGGTATAACTCAAGTGCAAGCTACAACCGGTTTCACATTAGAGCCTACTGCCAACTTTGTAGATGGCGGAGGCAACGGGCCACTAAACAATGAATTTATTGCTAACGCCGATGATGACCCCACAGTCGCAATGCGAGAAGACGATTCTCCGAGACTATCGGCATTGGCGCAAACCGGTCAACAACCGACTTTTGCTAGCGGCCCGCGTGTCATGACCCCGGCATTTAGAGTTAATGTAGAGAGTCCAGTCGAAACTATTAGAGGGATAAATCAACCGAATTCATATCAAATATTGCGCCTTGTAGGCACTGCAGACAGTCAGACAGTGGAACCGTTCAACGGTACCGAAGTCGTCAGCATAGGTAGTAGCAATGCAGATGGACAGCTAGTTTCTGTTACAGTGACATTTGATAACATACAAGATGCGAGAAACACTTATGGCTTCGCATTAGCTCGCAGAGGCAATCTGCGCGACTTATCCGGCAACGATCCCTTAAGTACCGCTGCAGATGGAACGACCGGGACAGCAGTGGAACTGAGTTCTCGTATAGATTTAAGAGACAGTGCCGTATGGGTCAGAACGGATAGAACACAACCGAATATCACGGTGGTTGCACAAGGCCCCGAAGGTCAAGAAGCACAACCTGTTTCATCCAATCCGGTCGTTTATACGGGAAGTTTTCGTATAAGTTCCGGCGATGTTATCAGAAACATCAACTCCCCAAGTGCATATCAGTTGCTGCGTCAAACAATGGGCGGTTCCTTAAGCAATATTGACGCAACAATAAGCGTTAGTAATTTGGCCGGAACTCCCTCAGCTGGTTTCACTGCAGCAACCGTCGCATTTAGAACAACCCTAACTGCACCAATACTAAGAGCTACCGGGAGCTCTGCGACAGCAGGATTCATCTTAGCGAATGCTTCAACAGATATCAGCGGGCTACACGATATTGCAGGTAATTTACCGGTGACAGATAATGCCGATTCCTTGTCAAATACAGAAGCCTCTATCGCCGCAAGAGACACAACTCCGCCGACGATTACGGTGGTTGCATTAGGTCAGGGGGCTATGCCTGCACGGAACAACCCGCTCGTTTATACGGGAAGTTTCCGTGTAAGTTCTACGCCTACCGAAGCTATCAGAAACCTAAACCGACCGGCATCCTATAATTTATTACTTATAACTAACGCAGGTGCAATACGCCCGTTTAGCGCAAGTAGCACAACGATAACAGTTGGTGCAACAACATTCGCTCCTATAGGAATCCCAACGGCAGCGACGGTTAATTTCGAGGCAAGTCTAAGCGAGTCTATCGTAACGGCTACAGGCAACGATGCAATAATGGGCTTTACTCTGGCCAGTGCTACATCAACGGGCCTTGACGGATTGCGAGATATTGCATCTAATGAACCAGTACTATTTAGTGAGAGACGTTTAAGCAATCAATCCGAGGCGATAGCGGAAATAGAAATGGATGCACCGGTAATAACGGTGATTGCGGAAGGCGAGGAAGCTCAACCCGATCCGGATAATCCGCTGGTTTACAGAGGAACTTTCGTAGTAACCGCGCCTGTCGATGATCCGGTCAGAAACTTAAACGATCCGGCAGTGTATAGGTTATTGCGTCTAACTACTGCAGGCGTTATAAATGGAATTGCTTCAACGTTGACCATCAGCAGTTTCGTAGAAAGTGCCACT
Organism: uncultured candidatus Poriferisulfidus sp.; assembly: GCA_965215125.1. Lineage (GTDB taxonomy): Bacteria > Pseudomonadota > Gammaproteobacteria > Poriferisulfidales > Oxydemutatoraceae > SP5GCR1. The sequence continues at coordinate 1,514,629 of OZ244052.1, forward strand.
CCAGCCTATTACACTTCGGCAACAGTCATGTTTGAAACGGTTTTAGCCAATACAGACCAGTTAGAAAACACAGCAGGCTTCACATTGGGTGAGAATCGAGTAAGCGGCTTAGGTGGTCTGCAAGATAATGCCGGTAACCGACCGCGTAATACGCCGCCACTGAGACGCTTAGATTCTGCCGACACTGCGATAGCAAGGATTCAAGTAACACGCATAGAATGTGCAGCATTCTATCGCGACATAGGTCAAAACGAGCTGTTCTTCAGAGTACAAAGTGAAGATGCGCTTAATCTGGCAGGATTGCAATTAACCCAGTCAGGTTCCAGTTTGGCTATTGACGGTCCGGTTGAGCAAATAGGAACAACACCGTCAACAGTTGAAAATGTCTCAATAATTAAAGCGACATTAGCTAATGAAATCACAAGTAACGACGATATTACAGTTGCTTACACTTTATCGGAACAGGATGCCTTCCCGGCCAATGCTACTTGCGAAGCTAGCTTGACCAGCAATATAGACAACGATGCTCGTGTAGACATAGTTGATAATAACCCATTTGATGCAACCGACTTGGCAGTGAACACAAATGTTGCAGCAACCGGGCCTGCAACACCGCACAACATAGAAAGAGATACCTTCTACAGCCGTGATGTATTGGTGCGTAGCCTGATACGAGAGTCATTTACTTATGTAGAAGCAGGCATGAAAAAGCAGTTCACCACACCTATGACCGCAAACGAATATTTCGGTATAGAGCCTAACGACAATACCGAAGTATTTACCATTGCCTTTGAAGCCGAGGATGCGGATTGTAGAGAGATATTACAGGCTTCTAGAGACTATAACCTGAGCAAAGTTAAGCTAGATGAGTTTTGTAATATAGGGAACGGTACGATTGATTTTCTCGAGCAACCGATAGAGAGTTTCCTAAGCTATGTATGGGCGGATATTGAGAATGAACGCTTGGCGGGTGGCAATTACACGACTTACGACATTCGCATACTGGCGGAGATAAACTTCTCGGGACAATCGTCTTATATATATACTAAAGAGACCACAAAAACTGTCGTTGTCTCAGCTTATAGCGACACCCTCCCAATAGTGATTCAATCCCTTATCAGGAGCCAATCGGACGAAGGCAGAATGTTTGATGATGAACTGTTAACATTCATAAATCCGGACCCAACAAATATTAATAGTGGCATTCTTAGCGGCACTTATAATGTGAGTGAATATAGGAAGCATCCGCAACCGGGAGAGACTATTACTCACTGGATGAGCACTACCACTGGAGTATGGGCTCCTACCGAAGCGACTTTAGAACCACGGCAAGGAGGTTATAATTTTGGTGGTGATGTATTGAGCGCAGTAGGTACCGATAACCACATTGATGTTAGAGTAGCAAGAGACGGCGATAGCGAACCTATCACTAGAATAAACCAGATACTGCTATACGATGTTGCCGGACCGTCGCCGATAAGAGTCAACTCTATGGTTGCAGACCGCGATTATTATGTGATAGCGGACGTGACTACAAATGAATCGGATGTACAAGCTGTAGTGGCAACTCAATTTATAGATGGATATACCGAGATCATAACGACGAGCACAACGATTGATCGCATCCAAAGCGCAGGACACTTGATTGAACAGGAGGATTTTGAAGTTATTGCGCTAAGTGTAGAAGACAATTTTACAACTACGGGAACGATTACCGTAGGGTGGGACAGCATAAATAGTGCGCAGAATGTTATTGCAACCTATCTTGTAACACCTACGCCACCGAGCAATTATGCGTTTTCAGATAGTGACGGCGACCGTATCCATGATGCTGTTGATTTTGCGCCTGGCGACAACACAAGATTACAAGTTGCCGTCGGAGGTGTTATACAGGGTAATATTGATTATTTAAGAGCGCATAATGATGGGCAACCGCTGTATGCCTCCGATGAAGTACTGATTATAGCTGCCGGTAGCAACAATCGTTTAGATTATTCGGTAGCAAATATAAGTACCGCAACGGCAGTTGGTTTGGAATTGGACGATGTTGAGGGTGGCAACACAATAAATACAATCGCAACATTCGGTATCCGTTCGGTAGATTATGCTTATACTCAAGATGATCCTCAAAGCGATGCTGTAGCGGAAGGCGGTATGGCACATGTGACTTTCCCGATACCGGCAGGTATCCTCAATGAGGTTCAATATATCAGTCAGTATAATTCGGAGTCCGAGCGATGGGGGCGTTTTGAAAGAGGTACTAATAGAGGCGGCTTTGCAGATACCTGGTATGTGATAGATAGACCGAGTGGAGAAGCATGTCCGAGGGATATTCAGCTATATAAGAATGTGCATCAAGCCACCGGAGACAGCGACATGGGCTTTACGGCAAATACGCCGAGGTGCATAATGTTGTCAATTACCGACGGAGGTCCTTACGATGGAGGTTCTATGGGTCAGGGAGTTGCAGATGACGAGCGCGGTGCAGATGGAAGAATCAATAGTCTAATAGGTATAGGAACGCAACTAAACCCCCCCTCGCCAAGTTTCGAGTGTGCGGCTATCTATCCTAATATAGGCCAAACCGAATTGTTCTTTGAAATAGAAGGGATTCCAACCGGTGGCACGTTTGAAATAAGCGGTGCTACTATACAAGACTTTAGTTTTGTTCCCGTGATCAAAGTAACATTAAGGGAAGAGATTACAGATCGTATGCTTTTGGTGAATTATACGACAGCTAACGGCGAGGTCAACGCAACAATGTGTATGGCTAGCCTGACGAAAGACAGCGACCTTGACGGTGTGATAGACATAGCCGATGCTTCACCGTTTGATCCAACTGATGCCACGCGAAATCCAGACACTACTACGCAAACGCAAACTACCACGCTTGCCGAGGTGAACGAATGGTATAGCCGTGATGTGGTGATACGCAGCCTGCTAAGAGACGAAGAATTTGATTTTATAGAAGAAGTGGTAAATGGCGAAGATATCGGAGGAACATTTACTGGAACATTTACTGCGCATATGGCAATGAATTGGGAAGCATATTTTGGTATAAATGCTAACGCTAACACCCAAATATTCAGAATCGACAGTGGCTCGGAATGTGATCTCATATTAGCAGCTGCTAAGGATAATAATCTAAATGCAGTGAATATAGATGAGTTTGACAGTTGCGATGAAAGAGTGATCGACTTTGCTACCGAACCGGTTACTCCGAGTGGCAGCCAGCGATATGTTTGGGCAGATGTTAGGGATGGGCGACTCGTAGCAAGCGACTACCCCGATTATAATCTGAAGATAGTACCTGAAATAAACTTCTCGGGACAACCCACCTATATATTCCCCGAACCCACTACCAGAACGGTACTTATTTCGGCTTATATCGGCAATGATTCGAATGCACCTACACCGTTGGTCAGAGTCAGAGCTCAATCTCGACTTGATGGCTATGATGAAGATGACATCGAAGTATTGCGAACTGTTTCTCAAGGAACAATTAGCTATGACTACGATATAACTTCTCACGGAGAGCACCCTGAACCGGGAGAAACCATTGTTCGCTGGTTAGCTCCTGCACGTGGAACATGGGCTCCTACCAGCACCACATTGGCGGTACGCTCGGGTGGATACAATCTTAGGGACATCAACTATGCGATAGGTGTTGATAACCATATCAATGTTAGAGTGGCGGATCCTGAAGATGAAGAGGTTACTCGTATACGCCAGATATTGCTATACGAGAACGCTCAAGGTGGGCTTGAGAGAGTTACATCTGTAATAGCAGGCACAAGCTACTATGTCGTTGCCGATTATGATACGAATACAAGCGATGGCATAAGTGCAGATGATATAGAAGTTAGTGAAGGTTTAGCAGAAAACTCTCCCTATACAATAATAAGTACGGCTACCGAAGTTGCTTTGATGAGTGTGCGTACCGCAGGAGATCTTAAAGGAAGCTATTTGGATATTATAGAAATTATGACAGGTAGCATTACCGATACGGGTATAATCACTGTCGGTTGGGATAATATCGGTGCTGTAGAAGACATAAGAGCAACTTATCTAATAACAGGTGCCGAACCATCAACTTATAGGATTGCAGATTCCACAGAAGACCTATTTACAGATGGTACTATGTTCACCACCACACGAACTGCTCTACCTGTTGCTATAGGGAACGAACCACTAAGCGATAATCATATTTTAACAACCCATGATGGACAATTACCGGTATTCTTTACTCATGTAGGTATTGCAATAGCCGAAGCTAGAAATGCTGAAGTCGGTGTAATGGGTCTTCATTATTCGGCATCAAATATTAAATATGACGATATAAGCACGGATACTAGAACACTGCTCCAGCTTCAAGGCAGAAATGATGATTTGATAGAATCAATTGCAACATTCGGTATTTCCGATGTGGCGTATGGTTTCAACTTGAATGAAGACGGACTAACCGAGGTGATAGGAGGTGCCGTCTATGTGACATTCCCGATAACAGTAGATGTTTCCACCTCAATGGCCGACGACAATATCCGATATCTCGCGAAACACAATAATAGGGACGATACCCCACGCTGGGAAAATTTTGAAAGAGATGATGGTGGAAATACTTGGTATGCTATAGAACGCACGAATATCGGAGTAGCATGTCCGACGGATATACAGGTATATATAAACGAACATGAGCCTGCCGGAAACCAGGATATGGGCTTCACGGCAAGTGCAAATAATTGTATTATGTTGGTTATCATTGACGGCGATGCTTATGATGCAAGTAGTTTAGACAGCAGAGTCATTGACCCGGTTGGCATAACAACTGCCCAAATACCTGAACCCGAGGAACCTGTGGAACCTGTGGAACCCGAGGAACCTGCGGAACGTCGTAGAGGTGGTGGCGGTGGTGCCGTCGGTATTAGTGATGCTCTACTGTTAATAGGAGCAATTACACTGCTACTAATTGCAATAGCCGGGCGTCGTCGCAAAACACCACCAATTTAATTTCCTAAACCACTTGTAAGGGCGGATATTACATTTTGTAATGTACGAATCTAGCAATCGCGTTAAGGAGGGCTGTTGAAAAACTATACACAAACTGTAGGGACGGTACATTCCCCTCCTTTGGAGGGGTGGCAGGCTTCGCCTGACAGGGTGGTTGTCAAATATGGAAACCATCATCGGGTGGCGCAAAGCGATTGGATTTGTGCAAGTATTAAACTTTGGGGTAAATCATAGTTGCCGATTGACCTACCGGTTCAATCGGCGATTATGATTTGCCCGCCCTTAAGTACCGTTTTTGTACGACCTAACCGCTTCGCCCCACAATTCCACAAACCGCCCGGCGAACGAATATCTGAACCGTATGATTTATAGTAGCTTTAATGTTTACTTCCAAACTTTATAACTATTATTATGTAGCGTTGCTTACTCTTGCTGCGATTATCTGCACATACTATCAAGAACTCTTCATATATCAAAAGCAGTTACTGGAACAAGGGCAATTATGGCGTTTATTTAGCGGCCATTTTGTACATCTAAACGATAAACATCTCATATTAAACTTGATTGCTTGGATTATTATTTTCTTTTTAGGTCTCAATTATCTATCACTTTTAAGATGGGTTGTTTTATTGTTTATATTGACATTATCAATCTCGGTGAGCTTATATCACTTTGCTTCTGATATCTTATATTACGGTGGATTATCGGGTGTTTTACATGGTTACTTTGCTTATATCCTAGTGGAATGGATCAAAAACAAACAGAAGTTTGCGTGGATTATTTTGTTATTATTGATCGCAAAAACACTAATAGAAAACTTCTCGGATATAGGGTCTTCTACAGCCGAATATCTAGATCTCCGAGTTGTCACGGAAGTACATCTAATAGGCGTTTTTACTGGTATTCTCGTTGCACTATTAACTTTACATCGGGAGAGGAAATTCAAGCAATCAAGCAATTTCGGCATTAATATTTGAAAAAACAAATGGATATACAAGTACTCCGATATGTTTTCTTAACTAAAATTTGCTAGCCCGATATTACTTTATAACCCCCCTTTGACTATAAAACGGGTATAATACCCTCTTATAATTTATTAGGAGGACTTGATAATGGCCACTATCTCTTTACAAGGTAACGAAATACACACGAGCGGTAAGATACCCGCAGTCGGCACACAAGCACCGGATTTCTTATTGGTGAATAAGGATTTAGAAGATATTTCTCTCTCCAACTTTAAGGGCAAGAAAAAACTAATATCCATAGTTCCTAGTTTGGATACACCGGTTTGTGCGACTTCCACTAAGAAATTTAACCAAGCTATGGGTGAACTCGAAGACAGTGTCTGTATAGTTGTGTCTGCCGACCTACCTTTTGCGATGTCGCGTTTTTGTGATGCTGAATCACAAGCAAATATTATGCCACTTTCTATGATGCGCTCTAGAAGTTTTGCCAAAGATTACGGTGTTCTGATTGAAGACGGCCCTTTAGCAGGCATTACGGCGAGGGCAGTGGTAGTGCTAGATAAAGCCGATATAGTTCAACATGCAGAATTAGTCGATGAAATCAGCAACGAACCCGACTACGACAAAGCACTACAAACCCTTAAAGAAGACTCGTAGAAAGAGATCATTCGGGGCAGTTCTATTGGCCTGCCACCCCGGCACAGGGGGGAATAGACCACCCCATGAAAAGGCTTTGCATTTTGTAATATGTATCAAGACTCTGGACAACGTTACGCCGATTGACCTGCTGGTTCAATCGGCGGTTCTATTGCGCCTGCCACCCCTGCACAGGAGAGGGATATCCGCCCCCTAAATATATCGGTTGTGTCGGGGTTGTTTAAGCATCAGCCGATACTTCCTGCTCGGCGTATGAAGAAATTCTTTAATGTCGGCATTTGGTTGACTAATCGCAATCCGTTGGCTCGCATATAGGTGCATAAAGGCGAGTGATCGGAAAATAGCCACAGCAAGTTTTCCAATCCGATTTTCATACATTGATTATTGCCTTTGACCATGCGTTGATAGCGACGCAATAAAGGATAGTTCGGTTTCATAGAAGGGCTGTTATCCAGCAAGCTCAACAGCACATTCAGATCTGCGAAGCCTAGGTTTGCACCTTGCCCCGCTAAAGGATGAATGTTATGCGCTGCATCTCCTATCAACAACATACCCGGTGCAACATACTGATCAACATGGCCGCCACGAAGTTCAAAAGCACAGACTTCGCTCATCGCCGATAAAGCCCCGAAGTGCCCCTCCATTTCTTGACTTGTTCTACTAATCAATTCTTCCGTGTCTAGTTCGGCAATTCGGTGCGCCAGCGCATTCGGGCACGACCATACGACGGCGCAGATCCGATCCGCTAACGGCAGAAACGCCAGCACTCCGTTGCCGGAGAAACGTTGCCATCCGGTAAATTGATGATTTTCGGTGGTGCGCACTATATAAGCGAAAGCGGTTTGGCGATAATCCTGAACCGACCATCGTACGTTCATCAATCGGCGTACTTGCGACCGCACTCCGTCGGCACCGATTATCAATGAAAACTGCCGATGTTCATTATCATCACCGTTTAATTTTGCATCCAATACGCCGTCTTTTGATATATGTGCCGAAGCTATTTGCATATTGTCGTACTGAATAGAATTCAGTTGCTCTATGCGTTGCCACAAGGCATTTATCAAGTATTTATGCTCGACGATGATGCCCAAACGTGGCGCACCGATGTCGCCGGCATCAAAATGTATACGACCACCACCGGCATCCCATACTTCTAAGGCTTCAAAATTTGAGTAGCGTGTAATAAGCGGCATCACTTGTGCCGCTTCTAAGAGAGCGACCGAGGCTTGACTCAGCGCATAAGTACGCGCGTCGTAATGTCGTATATCGAAATCAGGTTTTTCGGGTCGCTTGGCAAATAGCTGTACTTTGATATTGCGCTGTGCTAAACAGATGGCACAACTTAAACCGATAACACCGCCGCCTACCACGGCAACAGGTTGATCAAATTTTTGCATTGCGTGAAATCAGCGTTGTTCCACTTGCGAGGCGAGGCCAGGGCGGCGACAAGCCTAGGGTTTTGCGCACTAAAATACGTCTTATGAACGGTAGCATATCCAGCATGGTTAAACTTGCTCCCAGCAAAGGTGCGAACGGTTGCTTTAATCCGACACAGAGTTTGGCGAGCGAATGGGTAAAATACATCACTTTGCGTACATCGTTGGTCCTCTCGCGGCTATAGCTTCGGAGCAAATCCGATGCACCCGTATCGGGCGAGTTGTGCAGATGTTCCACTAAAAAGGCAATGTCGCGCAATGCAAGGTTCAACCCTTGACCACCGACCGGATGAATGGTTTGTGCGCTGTCGCCGAGTAATACCGTCCGTCCTATAGCGATGCGTTCGGCATAGCATAAAATCAACGGGTAGATAGCCCGTTTTCCTATTTCGCGTATTTTGCCGATACGCTGCCCTAAATCTTGCTGCAATCTGTTTATAAAGTCGGTGTCGGATAGAGCCATTGCTTGTGATCCCGTCTCGCCTACATAAACTCTGCCGATAATACGCTCTCCGGCGGGTTGATGAGGTAGTACTGCGATTAACCCATCCTCGGTAAATCGTTCGTGAGCAATATGTCGTTCGAGTGATTCGCTTCGTATGCGAGCGACGATAGCCGACTGCCGGTAGTCTTTGTGCCGAAAAGAGAACCCCAATGCCTCGCTGATATTGTTTTGTCGCCCGGATGCCAATATCAACAGCCGTGTTTTAATAGTGTGTTGTTTGTTCTTTTGTTTCAGCAACAACGATATGTAGGTGCCGTGGTCCCTTGCAGCTTCCACCGAAGTTGGCGAATATATCTTTAGATTATCTAATTTAGGCAGAGTTTGGTGCAAACCAGCCAATAAATCCGCGGCACGAATAACACAACCCAACGCGTCTATGCCTTCGTCTTCGGCACGGATGCGGGTTGTGCCGAAAGCATCCTTGCGCGACACCCTAATCTCCCGTACCGCACAAGTACCGTCTTTAATAGTGTCCCATACATTGATATTTTGTAATATCCTGCGGCTACCGTCCGAGAGTGCAATTCCGCGTAGCGGTATTTTGTTGGCAGCATTCTTAATATCGTGTGCATCTATGATAGCGATAGAACTTGCGCAGTCTTGCAACGCGATCGCCGCTGTAGCTCCGGTGAGTCCGGCCCCTATAATAGCGATATCGTATTGCATTATTTATTCCGCCTCGGACATTACCGATTCAATGTCGTTCACATTTTTAACTAAATGTTTGCTGAGCACTTCGGGACCTCGGGTCGTTACCAGTACATCGTCTTCTATACGAATTCCGGTGTTGCGGAATTGTGCGGCGATATTACTTTGATTGCCTATATACAACCCCGGTTCTACGGTTAGCACCATGCCTGCTTCAAAACGCCGTGGTCTGCCCGATTTGTCCTTGTTATGACCCATGGTGTCGTGCACATCCAGTCCCAGCCAGTGTCCGATCCCGTGCATATAAAAATCTCTGTAGGCAGCGCGTTTAAGCAAGGTAGGCAAAGAGCCTTTTAACAAGCCTGTGTCGATCAAGCCTCGAGTTAAGGCGCGCACCGCAGCGTTGTTGACATCGAGCCAGTTGTTACCGACTTGCACTTTAGCGATAGCTTTTAATTGTGCCTCCAAGACGACTTCGTAGAGTTCTTTTTGGTGGCTATTAAAACGTTTATTAACAGGAATAGTACGGGTTATATCGCTGGCATACATTCGGTATTCGGCTCCGGCATCTACAAGCAGCAAGGTTCCCGACTTCAGGCGGCTTTTATTATCCGTATAGTGCAGTACACATGCGTTGACTCCGCCGGCTACTATCGAAGGGTAGGCGGGGTGTGTATGATGTTGGTGAAATATCTTCATAATCTCCGCATCAATTTCGTACTCGTATAGTCCCGGACGACACATTTGCATCATCCGTTGGTGGGCGATGGTGGTGATAGCAACAGCCTTTTGCATCGTTTCAATTTCCAGCTTGGATTTCTTGAGGCGTAGTTCGCCGAGCAATACGCTTATATCGGCGTAATAGCTAGGTATGGCGTGGTTTCGCCGATTACGGCGGGTTTGTCGGCATAGTGTTGCCAGTTGTAAGAAATTATCGGTGTCAGAAGTATCACAGTATAGATATTGTTTGTTGTCGATCAATAAAGGAAAGATTTCGTCGAATTCATCTATAGGAAAAACTTTGTCTGCACCGAGCATGCGTTTTGCGCGGTTAAGACCTATACGCGCACCTTCCCATACAATAGTATGTTCGTCGTTCGGAGTACAGAACAAAATATAATCACCGAAAGGATGTCCGGGCACCAGTACCATAATCATTTGATCTTCGACACTTCCATTTAGGTAATAGAAGTTACTATCTTGGCGATACGCATAATAAACATCGTTTGAATAGTTCTTTTGTTTCGCAGCAAACAAGCACACGACGGCATCGGATCCTGCCGCGCTTAAAACACGTTTTCGACGATTTTCCAGCTCTTTTTGAAAAATATTTTTTTTAGTCAAATCTCTTTACTCACAAAATTGTTCCAACTCAAAACATCTATTATAGTGTTTAGATAAAATCCCACATCACTTTTATATGTAGTATAAAGACTTTGCATCGGCAGTTCAAAACATGGTTAAGCTATTGATAAATAGTGTTATTTTATCATTTTTCTTTTGTTTGTACACATTTTTACACTCATAATAACACCGAGCATTTTATGTTTTTTTTGAATCATGCTTATATAAAACCGTACTTTCATACTTCAATATTAAAAATCATCGTTCACATAACACAGAAAAAAAACTTGACGTAGGGAAAAAAAGTTATATTATCGGTACCTAATATGGATGAATTGATTTCTAACGAAGGTAATTTGAATTCTATATCGGAACTTGAAGCGCAAGTTTCAAGATTGCTTGATAGTCACGACAAACTAAAAGAAGAAAACAAATTGCTTCATCAACAAAACCAAGCCTTGGTTTCCGAGAACTCGGCATTAGCAGAGAAAAGCAGACAAGTAAAAAGCAAGATAGAATCGCTTTTAGGTCGTCTTAAGAATATGGAAGAGGAAGTTCCTTATGAATGACGATAAGCGGAAAGTTGAAGTAAGTATTATGGGCAAACTTTATTCCGTCCTATGCCCTCTGCAGCAACAAGAAGAGCTAGAGGAAGCGGTTTCATTCCTGAACAATCAAGCAGAAGATCTCAAGCATAGAGCCCAAGGCATGAAATCTTCGGAAGTGACCTGGAACCGAGACAATCTGCTGGCGGTAATCGCCCTAAATCTAAGCTATGAGCTAATAAAGCTCAATACTAGGGTTTCCGGCAAAGCAATGGAGGCTGAAAAGCTGGTCGAGCGGATTAAAAACAGTTTTGCGCAATCGGATGTTGACGATGCGGCGCATAAGATTTCTGAGATATCCCTGTGATGTACGTTAATCATCCATATAATCCTTTACCGTATTTAATACTTAAGGTGTGTTGCGATGATGCCGGTGTGCATGCTCAAACTAATGAGAAGCCTAAAGGTATTAGACGCAGCACCATTCCTATATCTGAGGGACTAGGATTCCGGGTGAAAACGGCATTGTCGGGGATGTCTCGCCTACTAGCGGCGACGGCAGTCGTGTTGTTTATCGAAAGATATACGACAAGACAGTCTAGCCGATTAACATTCTACAAAACTTAAAAGGGGATAGACAATGGCTACGAAACGTAGAACTATAAAAAGGCTAGTGAAGAAAAAGTCGGACGCTAATAAAAAGCGGTCGGTACTAGCCAAACGTAAAGCGGCGAGTGCCGCTCTGAAGAAGAAGGCTGCTCCTAAGACAAAGTCCACAACTAAGAAGAAGGCTGCTCCTAAGACAAAGTCCACAGCTAAGAAGAAGTCTACGACTAAGAAGAAGGCTGCTCCTAAGAAGAAGTCTACGACCAAGAAGAAGGCTGCTCCTAAGAAGAAGTCTACGACTAAGAAGAAGGCTGCTCCTAAGAAGAAGTCTACGACTAAGAAGAAGGCTGCTCCTAAGAAGAAGTCTACGACTAAGAAGAAGGCTGCTCCTAAGAAGAAGTCTACGACCAAGAAGAGAAGATAATATCTCTTTTGTAATAAGCCCTGATGTCAAGTCAGGGCTTGTTGCATATATAACCACTGATTGCTGGTACATTGCCCTCCCTGTAGGGGCGGACTTGCATGTCCGCCCTTAGGGTGGCAGGCGCAGCCTGACGGTGTGGTTTGAGGGAATGTTTCCCTAAAATGTTAGCTGCCAGCCCAAGGTGTAAGCATAGTCGACCTCAAGCTGAGGTCCGTCCAAATGCTGGTAAAAAGGTAGTATAAATTCTGCCGCAAGGCGATGGCCTTTGAACATCCCGTGCGGTTGTATAAAGTTGATACCGATACCGAGTTCGGCGCGTTCGCCGCCGCGTAAATCCGTGCGTGCAGTAGGGACTGCTATTTCCATCATCTGTGGTATTCCCCTGTGTCGTCCAGATATATTGTTCCAAGATTTTCCGTTGAGGCGCACCGAAGCACTCAAATAATCGGAGTGTCGATATGCAACCCATGTGTTCGCATGGTATTCGTCTCCCAAGCGATAACCCTCATCGTTCTTACCCAATCGTTGCGTGGTTTTGAACTGCAACCCCCATGACCACTGCGGATTAAGACGAGTATAAGTTATGCCCATCATCGGGTCGTATGTGCCTGAACCGAGCTGCATCGGATAAGGCAAGATCACGTTCCTGTTTCCCATAGGCGTCGGTATTTCATCCATTTCGTCTGTATCGCCGGTAGGCAAACTCAAACCTAAATTTAGGTTCAAATTATGCGAAGATTCCTCGTCGAACTCTTCATCATAGAGTGTGTATATTCCCATTATTTTGGCATCACCTAAACCTTTGGAACGAGTTGTGAACCTCCCGAGCACACGATGACGCAGATCCATAGATTTATCTACATAAGGCACCATTGCCATTAGGGTTAGGTTATTACCGACACCGTACATCGCGCCGAACATATGCATTTCCATGGTCATTTCCAGTGGCGACACCGGGAACGACCTTAATACTTCGGCAGTGTTTATATTGCTGGAACCCGAACGATTACCGTCCATTTCCATACGCCTGTAGCGATAAGACAACATCAATTCTCCTTTTTTATGTCCGTGATCTCCCATGACCCCGATGGGTGCATGGCCATCGGGACGCGTCGGGGTGTCTGCATAAACGATCTGTCCCACGCATATAGTAAGCAGAAATGTGATAAAAAGTATCTTCATTGAATAACTCCTGTTGTGTAGAAAAATTTAAGCGGTGTCAAATACATACTGACTTCTACAGAATCCGGTAATCCTGCCGGAAAAAGTATTTTTATTAGCGGGAAGCCCTATAAATAGTCTGCTATTATACACACGAAATGGAATTTAGTAGTGCCTTGTATGAGTCCTTGTTGCGTCTGGTGAGCCTCGATCCCGACCTGCTGGAAATTATTTTACTGTCGTTGCGCGTCAGCCTGACTTCGGTGTTGATTGCCTCCTTAATCGGCTGTCCGTTGGGCGCGTTGCTTGCAGTCGCCCGTTTCCCGACTCGGCACTTTTGGGTCAATTTGATAAATGCGTTTATGGGGCTTCCACCGGTTGTCGTCGGTTTGGTCGTCTACCTGCTATTGTCTCGTTCCGGCGCATTGGGAGTGTTGGAACTGATATATACACCGACTGCGATGATTATTGCCCAAACACTTTTGATATTGCCTATAATCACTGCGTTGGTGCGTCAAACCATAGATGATTTGTGGAGGCTCTACAGGGATCAATTGCTATCGTTGGGCAGTACCACGGTGGCTTCTATTCGCACTTTATTATGGGAGGCGCGCTTTAGTTTAATCACAGCGGTGCTGGCCGGCTTCGGACGTGGTATAGCGGAAGTTGGTGCGGTACTGATAGTCGGCGGCAATATCAACCATTCTACCCGGGTAATGACGACCACGATTGCACTGGAGACCAGCAAAGGTAATTTATCGTTGGCATTGGCACTGGGGATAATTTTGATAACCCTATCGTTGTTGATCACATCGGTTGCACAAATCGTTAAACGTTTTGAACCGATGTACCGTTAATTAGCGATAAAGACGATGGAACTTCAACTGCACCGCCTCAGCTACGATATCGGTAATCACCGTTTAATCGACAAGATTAATCTGCATAGTGCTACGCAACACTGCACCGCTTTATTGGGTGAGAATGGTTCGGGCAAGACCTTGCTACTTTACTTATGCCACGGCTTGCTCAACCCGAGTGGTGGAGAAGTATTGTGGGCTATGCGTCCGCCGAGTGCTTGGCGAGGTGCAATTACGATGGTATTCCAAAAGCCGGTTTTGTTGCGGCGCAGTGCTTATAGCAATATAGATCACGCTTTGTACTTACAAGGTTTACCGAAAGCGGCGCGCACCACACGCGTATTGGAAGCTCTGGATCAGGTCGGCATGACCGAATATAAGGAATGTCAGGCGCATGTGTTATCGGGCGGGCAGCAACGACGTCTTGCTATCGCCCGCGCTTGGGCATTACGCCCGTCGGTGATCCTCATGGACGAACCGACTGCCGATCTCGATATACATTCGGCAACGGCGGTGGAAGGCATTATCAAAAATATGCAGCGTAGCGGTATAAAAATAATGATTGCAACGCATAATTTGGCGCAAGTAAAACGATTATGCGACGAGGTCGTATTCATGGATCAAGGAAAACTGTTATGCCATTTAGGCAACGATGATTTTTTTGCAAAAGCAACCGAGCAGAAGATATGTACATTCATCAAATCGCAAGAATTTTAGTCGTTGTTTTAGCACTGAACACTTTCGTACAAGCCGAAGCGCGTCGCGTCGTATTGGCTTCCACGACATCTACCGATAATTCCGGTTTGTACGAGTATTTGCTTCCCGAGTTTACCGCCGAGACCGGCATCAAAGTGGATGTGGTTGCGGTCGGCACCGGTCGCGCCCTAAAAATCGCCGAGCAAGGCGATGCCGATTTGCTGATCGTACACGACGAACAGTCGGAATTGGCTCTCGTAGATTCCGGCTACGGCATAGATCGGCATACCTTTATGTATAACGATTACATACTCGTAGGTCCCGAGCAAGACACCATAGGAATAAGGAGTAGCGAGACGACTCGCATCGCACGAGCAATGCGAATGATCGCCGGCAACGCCGCACCTTTTATCTCGCGAGGCGACGACAGCGGCACGCATAAAAAGGAGTTGTCTTTGTGGGCTTTGTCGGGTGTAGACCTGAGTGCGCCGGGCGCATGGTATCGAGAAGTCGGTGCCGGTATGGGTGCTACGTTGAATATCGCAAACGAGTTATCCGCTTACACTTTGGCCGATCGTTCTACATGGATTAGCTTCAACAATAGAGACAATCTGGTAATCGTCAAAGAAAACGACCCGTTGTTGTATAACTTCTACAGCATTATATTGGTTAATCCCGAGCGATGGCCGAAAATCAACTTCCGAGACGCGCGTCGTTTTTACCGTTGGTTGCTTTCGCCACAGGGTCTTGCGTTGATAGCGTCCTTTCGTGTTAACGGAAAGCAGCTTTTTTATCCGATAAAATAAACTGTTCGTCGGAAATTTTTGACGGCAAAGACGGGAAGAATATATAGTTAGCTTAAGCAAACTGTTTTAATAAATTATTATTTTATTGTTTAGAGTTTAGATATGATAAACTTTACCGGTTTAGAACCCACCGAAGATTGTATATGAGAGCTGAGTAATGAGTGACTTTTTGAAAAACCTAGTTTTGTGGATTATCATCTCCGCCGTTATGATGGCGGTCTTTAATACCTTTGTTGCTAAAAGAGAACCGCTATCGGATATCTCTTACTCGAGGTTTATTGCAGATGTAGAAAACCAGCAAGTGCGTAGCGCAGAGATTGATCCCGACAACCGAACGATCACCGGATATTATGTAGACAACCGACGCTTCGTCACCTATATGCCGCAAGACCCGCAACTCGTAACCCAATTACTGGAGAACAATGTAGAGGTTATGACCAAACCGATAGAGAAGCCCTCTTTATTGGTTGATATTTTAATCAGTTGGTTCCCGATGTTGCTACTAATCGGGGTGTGGATTTTCTTTATGCGTCAGATGCAGGGTAGTATCGGACGCGGTGGTGCAATGTCTTTCGGAAAAAGCCGTGCGCGTTTGATGGAAGAGGATCAGATCAAGGTAACATTCAAGGATGTCGCCGGTGTGGAGGAAGCCAAAGAAGAAGTGCTGGAATTGGTGGATTTCTTAAAAGACCCCGATAAGTTCCAAAAACTAGGCGGTCGTATTCCCAGAGGCGTAATGATGGTAGGATCTCCGGGCACCGGCAAAACGCTTTTAGCAAGGGCTATCGCCGGAGAAGCCAAGGTTCCGTATTTCTCTATCTCGGGTTCGGATTTTGTAGAAATGTTCGTCGGTGTGGGTGCTTCTAGAGTTAGAGATATGTTTGCTCAGGCGAAGAAACAAGCACCTTGCATTATATTTATAGACGAGATCGATGCGGTCGGTCGTCATCGCGGAACAGGTTTAGGCGGCGGACACGACGAACGCGAACAAACCCTCAATCAGTTGCTGGTTGAGATGGACGGTTTTGAAGGTAACGAAGGCATCATCGTAATCGCTGCCACAAACCGTCCCGATGTGTTGGATCCGGCTTTGCTGAGGCCGGGACGTTTTGATAGACAGGTCGTAGTGCCTCTGCCCGATGTGCGCGGCCGAGAGCAGATTCTAAAAGTACACATGCGCAAGGTGCCGTTGGCGGACGATGTGAAGTCGGATTATTTGGCACGCGGCACGCCGGGCTTTTCAGGTGCCGATCTTGCCAACCTGGTCAACGAAGCCTCTTTATTCGCTGCCCGTTATGACAAGGAATATGTGGAGATGGAAGATTTTGAGCGCGCCAAAGATAAAATTATGATGGGGGCGGAGCGCAAGTCTATGGTGATGAGCGAGGAGGAAAAGAAATTAACCGCTTACCACGAGTCGGGTCATGCCATCGTAGGTCGCTTGGTGCCGTCGCACGACCCGGTATATAAAGTAACGATTATTCCTAGAGGTAGAGCCTTAGGTGTGACGATGTTTCTGCCGGAAGAAGATCGCTATAGCCACACGCGTCAGCGTCTCAATAGCCAAATATCCAGCTTATTCGGTGGCCGGGTTGCGGAAGAATTGATTTTCGGTTCGGAATCGGTGACTACCGGTGCTGCCAACGATATAGAACGGGCAACCGAGATTGCGCGTAATATGGTTACCAGATGGGGCTTATCCGATCGTATGGGGCCCTTAAACTATAGCGAGGAAGAAGGGCATCCGTTTTTAGGAAACAGAATGGCGCATCAACCAAAAATGTTCTCCGATCAAACCGCAAAGAATATAGACGAGGAGACTTCTCGGATTATCTCCGAAAACTACGAGCGCACCAAAACCATTCTCGAGGAGAATATGGACAAATTGCACTTGATGGCGAAAGCACTCATGAAGTACGAGACCATAGACAGCAATCAAATCGACGATATCATGGAGGGCAAAGAACCGCGTCCGCCGGCAGGATGGTCGGACGACGGTGATATAGATAGAACGCCGCCTAGAAAAGCACGACAAAGAAATCGGCGAAGCGAGGGTAAAATAGGAGGGCCGGCAAGTTCTCATTAGAACGGCTTGTTTTTACACCTAAGGTTTATATGTTTATACGTTGATGAGCGAGGTGTATGGCTTCGGCAACTAGGTTTTTCGGTACCGACGGCATCCGAGGACGCGTAGGTCAACCACCGATGGATCCCAACACCGTACTCAAATTGGGCTGGGCAATCGGCAAAACTTTAGGTGCCGAGCATAATGCAAAGGTACTGGTAGGTAAGGACACCCGCATTTCCGGTTACATGTTTGAATCGGCTTTAGAGGCAGGGTTATCGTCTGCCGGTGCCGATATCGGTTTGCTAGGTCCCTTCCCGACACCCGGTATTGCCTATTTGGGCCAAGCACTGAAAGCCTGCGCAAGCATTGTCATCAGTGCATCGCACAACCCGTATCACGATAATGGGATTAAGATATTTTCCAATCGTGCGACTAAACTTTCCGACGCTCAGGAATATGAAATAGAGTATTGTTTGAAGCAACCGCTCGAAGATATAGATATCTCAAGTCTAGGAAAAGCCTTTCGTGTTTTGGAGGCGGAAGATCTCTATGTGAATTTTTGTAAGCATGCATTGACATCTGAAGTGAACTTAAGAGGGATCAGAATAGTGCTTGACTGTGCGCACGGTGCAAGCTATCACATCGCACCTAGAGTTTATTCCGAGTTGGGTGCCGATTTAGAAGTGATAGGTGCGAAGCCTAACGGTTTCAACATCAACGACGGCGTGGGAACGATGCATCCGCAAATGTTGCAACATCAGGTTATTGAAAATGAAGCCGATTTGGGTATTGCGTTTGACGGCGACGGCGACCGTTTGTTGATGGTAGATGCTTCGGGCAACCTTATAGACGGTGATCAACTGTTGTTTCTACTCGCCAAGCATGCACACCGAAAGAATTATCTAGACGGTGGAGTGGTGGGCACCACAATGAGTAATCTGGGGTTGGAACTTGCGCTAGCCGAGTGTCACATTCCGTTTGCGCGCGCCGAGGTGGGCGACCGACATGTGTTGCAAATGCTAAAGCAAAAGCAGTGGTCTTTGGGCGGAGAGACCTCGGGTCATATCGTATGTTTGGATAAAATGACTACCGGTGATGCGATTATTGCTTCGCTACTTGTGTTGCAAGCACTGATATTGGACGACTGCACCTTGGCGGATGCAACCGCGCCTATGGAAAAATACCCACAAGCACTGATTAACATATCAATTGACAAACCCCACAACGGCGATATGCCGAAAATTGATCCGGAAATTGAGCGTATTATTGATCAGGCATGCAAAGCCTTGGATAAAGAGGGGCGGGTGTTGATTAGACCGTCGGGCACCGAACCGGTGTTGCGTATTATGGTTGAATCGCATGCCGAAGATACCAGCCGATTATGGGCTGATCGTATCGCCGACGCTGCGCGCCGACATTTGCCAAGCACCCCCTAATGCAATCGGCGGTTAAGCCCATAGCGATTGCTAATTGGAAGTCGCACGGTAGCTTCAAAGAAAATAAGATATGGACAGAGCGGTTCCGTTCTAGTCGGTTGCCGGAAAATATACATTTGGTCATTTGTCCGCCGTTCCCTTACATTCCACAACTACTTGGGCTGTGTGAAGGAATGCAAGTTGCGGTGGGTGCGCAGAACCTAAGTGCTTATGAACCCGGTGCCTATACCGGAGAAGTTTCGGCGGAAATGCTTAGAGATTTGGGCTGTGAATATGTTATTATCGGACATTCCGAACGGCGTACTCTGTATGCGGAAGACGATTTACAGCTTGTTAGGAAGTTAAAAAGGGCTTTTGAATGTGGTTTGACACCTATATTTTGTGTGGGAGAGGCATTGCAACAACGAGAGAGTTCGCAAACCGAAACGGTGTTGAGCCGACAATTATCGGCTGTTGTGTCGGTTCTTAAAAGCCGGTCGTTTGTGCTAGCATACGAGCCGGTTTGGGCGATAGGCACGGGAAAGAATGCTACACCCGAACAGGCACAGCAAGCGCATAACTTTTTGCGCGAGCAATTAACCGATTGCTTGGGTGAGGCGGCGGACGGTATTAGGATTGTATACGGTGGTAGCGTCAATCCGAATAATGCAGAGGCATTGTTTGCCGAGCGCGATATAAACGGAGGATTAGTCGGCGGTGCGTCGCTTAAAGCCGAAGATTTTTTACAAATATGCAAAACTTTAGGAGAAACAAAGGAACAGACTGACTAGGTGTATCTATGCTATACAATTTTTTACTCGGATTAGAGACCATACTTTCAATTATCATCGTGGTATTGATTTTGTTGCATCGCGGACGAGGCTCCGAAGCGGGTGCCGTGTTCACCGGTAGTACTTCTGCCACGATGTCCGGTTCCAGAAGTTCTACATCCTTTTTGACCAAGTTGATTGCGTCACTTTCGTTTGTATTTATACTTAATAGCCTCAGTCTAGCTTATATTGCCAATCGTGATTTCGGAAGCGGTAGCGTGATATTGGAAGAAGTAACCGAAACCGAAGATCCGGCTATAGATGATCTTTTTATCGACGGCGAGGATGACTTGCCCGTAGACGACGAGATATTCGTCGACGAATTGATAGACGATATACCCGACGAGATTATAGATGCGGAACCTGAGGGTGATACCTCCGATATCCCTACTCTGGAGGAACCTGTCCAAGAAACCGAAGCCGAAACCAACCCTCCGTCGGATATTCCGAGCGACGAGAATCCTTGACGTTTGAGAAAACTTTAAGTACTTTTTAGTATGAAATAAACGATGCCGATGTGGTGGAACTGGTAGACACGCTGTCTTGAGGGGGCAGTGGCAATAGCCGTGCCGGTTCGAGTCCGGCCATCGGCACCATAGAAACTATTCCCCTCCTTGTAGGGGCGGACTCGTATGTCCGCCCTTAGGGTGGCAGGCGCAGCCTGACAGGGTGGTCGTGGCGTGTCCGGCAACTACAGTAAATATACGCGGAGCAGTTGTATAATCCTAAGGTACAGAATCATGAAAGAACTCATCACCATTAAACAAGCCAGCCTATGGGCGAAAAAGTATTTGAACAAAAATGTTACAAGTTCGAATATAAGCTACTTGGTACAGTACGGTAAAATCCAAAAATATAACGATAACGGTATTACGACCGTTAACAAGTACGATTTAATTGATTATTATCAAAGCCGTTACGGACAAAGAGAATATCAATGGAGAGAAAAACTCGGCGACGATCTGAACTGGGCATTGTCTTTTGATACGCTAGAAGAAAAAGACACCACCAAACATGTCCATCGGTTACACCTTTATAAGGGTAAATTCATTCCTCAACTGGTAGAGTATTTTATAGATCACCATACCGACCGGTTTAAGACGCAAAGCTACTTCAAAAAGGGCGATATAATCCTAGATCCTTTTTCGGGAAGCGGTACGACACTGGTGCAGGCAAATGAACAGGGAATGCATGCAATAGGAATTGATATATCGGCATTTAATGTTCTGATAGCCAATGTTAAAGTAATTGAAGTTGACTTCAAAGACCTATACCGAGAAATACAGCGTATGACCGATACTCTGCAAAAATTCATTTCCGAGAACAACAACCTGCATTTTGAACACGAACTGCTTGAAGCGTTGAATGTATTTAATAAACGATTTTTTCCTTCGCCGGAATTTAAGATAAAGGCTAAAACAGGAAAAATAATAGTGAGCGAATATACATCGGAAAAAGAACGACAATTCGCCGAGATATTCGACAAGTTACAGAGCAAGTACGAAATAAACATTTATCAAAAACGCAACAATAATTTTCTAGAGAAGTGGTATTTAGAACCGGTAAAAAAAGAAATTTACTTTGCTTTTGAACAGTTGAAGAAAGTCAAAAATCCAATCACAAAGAAAGTAATCACCGTTATATTGAGTCGTACAATACGCTCGTGCAGAGCAACCACCCATGCGGATTTAGCCACACTTAAAGAACCGATCAGTAAAACCTACTACTGTAGAAAACACGGCAAGATATGCAAGCCTTTGTTTTCCATTTTCTCGTGGTGGAGACGCTACAGCACAGACACGATCAATCGTCTTTATCAGTTCAGTAAGCTACGTACCGGCACCTATCAAAAATGCCTGCAAGCAGATGCCAGAAATATAGATATCCTCTCAAAGTTGTCGGCTAAAGACCCTGCATTTGCCGCCCTTCTCGGAAAACAAAAGATAAGAGGTATTTTTTCTAGTCCTCCGTATGTCGGCTTGATAGACTACCACGAGCAACATGCCTATGCTTATGATTTGTTTGGGTTTGAACGTAACGATACGCTGGAGATAGGTCCGCTATTCAAAGGACAAGGGAAACTAGCCCGAGCTTCTTACATCAACGGTATTGCACAAGTGCTGAATAACGCTAAGCCTTATTTGCAAGACCATTACGATATCTTTCTCGTTGCCAACGATAAATATAATATGTATCCGACGATAGCCGAAAAATCGGGAATGAAGGTTGTCAACCGATATAAAAGACCCGTACTAAACAGAACCGAAAAAGATAAATCCGCTTATGCCGAGATTATATTTCATCTCAAAGAGGCATAATGACACCGGCAAAAGAGCAAGCTCAATCAATTGAAAAAATTATTGAAGACAGCTTACGAAAAAAACTGGAAACATATAATCCGGAACCTGCCGTTATGCCGTTTCATACTAGGTTGCTCGGAAAAGATCGGTTGGCTCTTTATTCGTTTATTCATTCTATAAACACAAATTTCGGCACCAGTATTTTTGAACCGGTGGCGGTTGAATTGGCTTCCTCTTCCCGCCGATTCCAATTTGTGGAACGCCATATAAAAGCGGTTTCCTTAATTAGTCAGCAAGCTCAGGATTAGATTCAAAATATAATGAACGGATTAACCGCTGCCAATTTAGAGCCGAGTAAGTATAAAGAAATTGAGGCGATACGCAAAGTTTGTCAATCCGGAGAGATTAGGCGGATAAAACCGACAATGGTAGATTTACATCTTAAAAAGAAAAGCGGGGAAATTTATTTGATAGATCTAAAAACGGCAAAACCTAATAGAGGTAACTTTAAGGAGTTTAAGCGAACTTTGCTGGAGTGGGTTGCAGTCGTGTTATATGAAAATCCAAAAGCAAAAATTGATACTTTGATAGCGATACCGTATAACCCTTCCGAACCTAAGCCATACGATCGCTGGACAATGGCGGGTATGCTTGACTTAAAGAATGAACTAAAAGTCGCAAAGGAGTTTTGGGATTTTCTGGGGGGAAACAATACATACGAACCACTGCTAGATTGTTTTGAACGAGTTGGTATAAGAATGAAAGATGAAATAAATAATTATTTTGAATGTAGAACCGCCGATTGAGCCAAATAACCGTTCCTTGTTGCAGTACCACAAGGAACATTACGTTATACGAGATTTAATTATTTATGGCTATTAGAAATAACACGAATGTCAAAGACAAACAGCGTGACATTATGCAGAAATGGGGCTGTTGAAAAAGTATTCACGAACTTTAGGGACGGTACATTCCCCTCCTTTGGAGGGGTGGCCTATGCATTTTGCAATGCATGCGTTTAGCAGTCATGTTGAGGTTCTGAACAAAGTCACGCCGATTGACCTACCGGTTCAATCGGCGGTTCTATTCAGCCTGACGGGGTGGTCGCAGCGTATTCTGCACAAGTGTAGTATCTCCCCTTCAAAGGAGAGGCATGGTTTGCTTCTAGGTTCGTAGTTTACGATGACTGGATTATCGCTCAAAGTCCGAGCCTAAATAAATATCCCGAACTGTTTTGTTTCTTAGAATATCGTCGGGCACCCCTTGGGTTAGCACTTCGCCGGAGTGGATGATATAGGCACGGTCGCAAATCTTTAGCGTTTCGCGCACATTGTGATCGGTAATCAATAGGCCGATTCCCTGCGCCTTAAATCGCAAGGTTAGCTTTTGCACTTCGCTGATGGATATCGGGTCTATGCCGGCGAAGGGTTCGTCCAGCAACATAAAGGTGGGTTCTATCGCAAGCAATCGTGCAATCTCAACGCGTCGTCGTTCTCCTCCCGATAGCGATATTGCCGCTTGCTTGCGTACTCCGTGTAGCTGCAATTCGTCTATCAGTTTTTCGACTCTATGCGCTTTTTCGCGATCACTTAAATACGGCTGAATTTCTATAGCTGCCATGATATTCTCTTCTACGCTTAATTTTCTAAATACCGAGGCAGCTTGCGGCAGATAGCCTATACCCAGTCGGGCGCGCTGATGTACCGGCAGTTCGGAGATCTCATATCCGTTTAATTTAATATGGCCTCGGTCTGCCTTGAGCAACCCCACGATGATATGAAAAGTAGTTGTTTTGCCCGAGCCGTTAGGTCCTAGTAGCCCTACTATTTCTCGGGTGCAAAGTTCTAAGGAAACCGATTTTACCGCTTGCAGGTGTTTGTATTTCTTAGCTAAATTTATTAACTCCAGTCGGTCCTTATCGTTTGCGAGATCCATGTCGGGGGACGGTGTTTATCTAAGGTGTTTTTGTTTTGGGTTGGATTATGAGTTTGACTCGATTTTCCTTTTTTTCCATATCAACGGTTTTTTTTCGTATGTTGTAAATCGCATGATCCCCGGTCAACAATTTGCCGGCTTCTTTGATTCTAACCTTACCCAAAAAATCGACAATGCCTTGTGCCATTTTGTATTCAATGCGTTGGGCTTCAGCTTCTATCGCATGTTGTTCGTCTCGGCGTATTAATCGGCTCGGGTTGGCAGTGGCGATCAGTTTGCTAACCTCGTCATCGATAGTATGCACTTCAACCACATCGCCTTTCAACACGATATTCCCTTGAGAGATTCTAACGTTGCCGTGATAGATGGCAACACCGGTTTTGTTGTCGTAGCTTGCGCTATCGGCTTCCAGTTCCAGTGCATCGTCGGCGCGGCTAATATCTGCGGCGGACAATAACACAGAGCATAGCATCGCCAAGGCGATATTATTTGTTCCGACCCGCATTGTCGTTTTGAATTTAGCGAACATTTAACACCTTAATATTGGATTTGAGTTTAATCGTTTGCGCCTCTAAGTCTACTACCATTCCGGTACCTTCGGTTATTCTTTTGTGTCTGCGGAAAGTTGCTTTGCTGTCGGTGTACGCTATCTTTCGATTAAGGTCAACCGTTGCGTCGTCGGTGTATAGATACTCGGGCATGCTGTTATCCGGATTAATATGGAAAAGATTAACATCTCCGAGCAATTCAATAAGCGCAGAGTTATTTCCCATAGATCCTTTTGCCGCCGATAGTTGCAACGGCACCTTTGCGGGAGTTTGATAGCTAAACTTGGGTTGCTCAAACTCAAAGCCTGTGCTTCGGCGATAATATATTATCGGACTACTCAGGCGGTAGAGCAAGTTCGTTGTACTGTCGTAGGCATTAATAGTTGCGTCTTCAAATTGGCCGTTGTTTTGGTTTTTGGATATAGATCTTTTGTCTATCTTAAAGTCGGATTGCAAGGAGGCACCGAACATAGCAATCAGACTCAATAAGGCGCAATATGCGATAAATGACAGTTGTTTATACAATGTTTTTATGCGTTGATTCATGGTTCGAAAAAAACAATATGGAATCAATCCGGTGCCGGTGAGATCAGCGTATCGTAAGAGTTGAAGATTCTGCAGAATATATCTGCCGTAACTTGCGCATCGTAAAGTGCCGAATGTGCCGCATCGGAATCCCATTGATAACCGGCGGCTTCTGCGATCCTCGATAATACGGTGTTTTGATAGGCGAGTGCACCCAGAGTAGCCGTATCCAGACTACTGAATTTGTGGAAAGGATTGTTTCTAATTTTGCAGCGACTGATTGCCTCATTCATAAATTTGAGGTCGAAGAAAGAGTTGTGACCGACGAGAACTGCTCGTGTACACTGATAATTCCTGAGAGATTCTCGTATTTTCTTAAAAACCGCATTTAGTACTTCGCACTCGTCGAGAGCTAAGCGTAAGGCACTATAAGGATTAATGCCGTTAACCTTCAAGGCCTCATTGTCTATATTAGCTCCTTCAAACGGTTTTATATGGTAGTGTATGGTTTTCTCTTTATATAGATTAAAGTTTTGATCAACGCCGATGACAATCGCTGCAAGTTCCAATAAGGCGTCGGTTTTTTCATTGCATCCGCCGGTTTCTATATCAACCACCACCGGTAAAAAGGAGCGAAATCTTTCCTGTAGCCAACTGATTCGTTCAATGCGCCTGGTGTCTATGTTGACCTTTACCAAAGTTGGATTATCCACTCTCAATACTCCATTCAAGTTTCTGTCCCGCCAACATGGGGACGATTTCTTCGTCGCCGATAGTTTCCGCAACGTGTTCCGTTTTTTTAACTAGCCTAATTTGTTTTTTATTAATCGGTAGCTTATAAAAACGCGGCCCGTTGATACAAGCAAACTGTTCCAGTTTGTCCAGTTTTTGATTTTCCTCGAATATCCTTGCGTAAACCCCCATTGCGACCGGTGCATTGAATATGCCTGCACAACCACAGCTACTTTCTTTTTCCGAGCGCGCGTGCGGTGCGCTATCGGTGCCTAAGAAAAAGCACTTGTGACCACTGCATGCAGCCTGTACTAAAGTTGTGCGATGTCTCTCGCGTTGTGGAAGTGGCAAGCAATAACGATGCGGGCGCAATCCGTCTTCAAATAGATCGCTGCGCGTGTATAACAAGTGATGTGGTGTGATCGTCGCCGCCATGTATGCGTCGTTGTCTTCCACATACTGTACGGCATCACTCGTCGTGATGTGTTCAAACACAATTCTCAATTCGGGAAATTGTTTTCTTATAGTCATAAAACTGTGTTCTATAAAATGTTTCTCGCGATCAAATACATCTAAGGATGTATCCGTACTTTCTCCATGCACCAACAACGGCATATCGAATTTTTGCATCACTTCTAAAACGCGATGTATCGCTTCAATCGATGTAACACCTTGATTGGAATGTGTTGTTACCCCTCGAGGGTATAGTTTAACGCCATGAATAAAATCGCAGGTTGCGGCATCCTTTATTGTTTGTGCCGGCAGGTCTTCGGTCATATAGAGCGTCATCAAAGGTTCAAATTTCGGTACTGCTTCTATAATTCTATCTCTATATGCTCGGCATTGCGCCACTGTGGTGACGGGAGGTACTAGATTGGGCATGATAATCGCACGTTTGAATATCGTGGCACTAATCGGCGCGACCGTTTGCATCGTGCGACCGTCTCTTAAATGCAAGTGCCAATCGTCGGGCTGCAGAATCGTTAATTCGGATAATTTTTGAGTGACCATAACAACATTATATAAGTACAGCTTATAATATGCGGATTGACATTAATTTGATAGCTATATATGAAGAATTTTGAACAACATCCATGGCAGATATATCTAAAATAGTATTGGCTTATTCCGGTGGTTTGGACACTTCCATCATACTCAAGTGGTTACAAGAGGAATACCGCGCCGAAGTTTATGCCTTTATCGCCGATGTAGGGCAAGGCGAGGAACTTCAACCTGCGGTGCAAAAAGCAAAGATGTTAGGGGCTACCGATGTTTTTGTTGAAGACCTACGGGAAATTTTCGTACGGGATTTTGTGTTTCCGATGTTCCGAGCGAACACGGTCTACGAAGGCGAGTACCTGTTGGGAACTTCCATTGCTCGTCCGCTGATTGCACAGTATTTGATTAAAGCGGCGGATGCGGTTGGTGCGGACGCTATTGCCCATGGGGCGACCGGCAAGGGCAACGATCAAGTGCGCTTTGAGTTAGCTGCTTATGCACTGAAGCCCGATATTCGGATTATTGCGCCTTGGCGGCAATGGCAACTTAATTCACGCAGTGCTCTGCTCGATTATGCTACGCAGCACGGTATTGCCGTAGACAAAGATGCCAGTGGTGAACCCCCTTATTCTATGGATGCGAACTTGCTGCATACCTCTTACGAGGGAGGTCTATTAGAAGATCCATGGTGCGAACCTCGGCAAACGATGTGGCAAAGAACCGCAAGCCCGGAGACAGCCGTCGATACACCGGAGACTATTACCTTGGATTTTGAAAAAGGCGACCCGTGTTCAATAGACGGTGAGACACTGGCTCCGGCAGAGATGTTGAGATGTCTAAACGAATTGGCAGGCAAGCACGGCGTAGGCAGAACCGACTTGGTTGAAAATCGTTATGTGGGCATGAAATCCAGAGGCTGTTATGAAACGCCCGGCGGCACGCTATTGTTGAAAGCACATAGAGCAATGGAATCGCTCACTTTGGATAGAGAACTGGCGCACTTAAAAGATGAACTGATGCCTCGTTATGCCCGGCTCATTTATAACGGTTATTGGTGGAGCGAAGAGCGTAGCGCATTGCAACGGTTGATTGATTATAGCCAGTCCAATGTAACCGGCAAGGTGCGGATGAGACTCTACAAAGCAAATGTAGAAGTCACCGGCAGACAGGCACCGAATAGTCTGTTCGACAGTGCGGTTGCCAGCTTTGAAGACGACCAAGGCACATACGACCCACGCGACGCAGAAGGCTTTATTAAACTCAACGCACTACGCTTACGTACTTCGGGTCCGATCAAGCCGTAGGGGTGGCAGGCATAGCCTGACGGGGTGGTTGATCGTATCTGCACAACTACATTGACGTTTCTATTTATGCGATGCCAATACTTTTTCAACAGCCCCGGTGTGTCTGCACAATGTCATGATACAAGTGTCGGTTCTGGTATCGACAGCACCCCATTACGACTTTGTGTTGACACATGTGAAACTATAGCTTGACATTAACAACATAGCATTTAATATATAATCCTTTTAACGATACCGTAATGAGTAAAACAAAACACTTTCTGTATTTATGCCTCGCCGTTCTGTTGAGCGGTTGTGCGGCGCAATCGAATAGTTTTAGCGATGCATCGGACACCGCCGACCCATGGGAAGGTTATAACCGCTCGGTTTTTGCTTTCAACGAAAGCGTGGACAAGGCTGTGCTTAAGCCTGTCAGTACCGCTTATACTAAAGTATTCCCCTCTTTTGTGCGCGACCGCATAACCAGTTTTTTTGCAAACATTCAAGACATTCCGATTGCCGCAAATAATTTTCTGCAAGGCAACGCCGGTGCGGGCGGTGGTGATTTGTTACGAGTATTGATAAATTCCACGGTCGGACTTGCCGGTTTATTCGATGTGGCATCCAAGGTAGACGGGCTTGAAAAGCACAACGAGGATTTTGGGCAAACGCTGGCTGTATGGGGCGTGGGATCCGGTCCTTATGTGATGATTCCGATTTTGGGCCCTAGTACCGCTCGTGATTTTCCGTCTCGTTTCGTAGATATTTTTATGAACCCACTGGTTTATGTAGGAGACGATGATTGGCGTGATGGCTTGCTGATAACCGAAGGCATCAACACCCGCGCCGGCTTTATACCTCTGGAGGGAGTCGTGAGAGCCATGTCTCCCGATTATTATGTTGCGCTCAGAGATTTCTATTTGAAACGCCGGCAAAATCTGATTGAAAATAACGAGGGAGAGGGAGACTCCGATACACTCTATCGGGAACTTCTTTCGGAGTCCGAGTAAGCAAGTTTCGCAAAGAGTGCCCGGGTTTTGATTATATAAGTGAATTATTAGGAGAACGACTATGACAAATAAACCTAAAAAACATCTTCACCCTATAGCCACCGAAAAGTCGGAGGGTAGCGGCGATCGTATCACTGAATTGGTCGGAGAATTATTATTGGAATTGGGCGAGGATGTCGAGCGCGAAGGTTTGATTAAAACCCCGCAACGTGTTGCCGATTCATTAAGATTTTTAGTCGCCGGCTATGGCCAGGATATCCGATCAACGATAGATACCGCTTTATTCCGGGTGGAATGTAACGAGATGGTGATTGTTAAAGACATTGAGTTTTACTCTTTATGCGAACACCATTTGTTGCCTATCACCGGCAAAGCACATATCGGTTATTTGCCTAACGGTCAGGTAATTGGTCTTAGTAAGATGGCAAGGGTCGTCGATATTTTTGCGCGTCGTCTGCAAGTGCAAGAGCGTATGACGAACCAAATCGCCGACAGCCTAATGAAATATCTCAATGCGACCGGTGTCGGTGTAGTGGTAGAAGCCGTTCACTATTGCATGGTGATGCGCGGCGTGCAAAAACAGAACAGTAAGACGGTTACTAGCGCGATGCTTGGTTCTTTTAGAGAAGACCCGCGTACTCGAACCGAGTTCATGGAGCTCATCAAAAAATCTTTATAACTCGAATGTGAGGGTGGTTGCGTAATACACAAATGTGCATTTATACAGCCCTGAATCAAGCTGTTAAGCGTTATTTAGACTAAATATTTTATGTTTTAGGATTTATAAGTATATTGACTAAATATGAATAATCATATATTATGCAGTTGTAGTGGGTTGACTGCATACCCTCTTTACAGTTAATAACACATGAATATACAAAAAATACAGGTTATAAGCATGGTGGAATTCCTATTATTTTATGAATTTGGGGCGAAACGAAGCTATGATGATTAGAAAGATAATAGTAAATGCTTTGTTCTTTTTAGTGCTAATGATGCCGACGATTAGTACTGCACAAACTGAACAACCACTAAGAAGTAATAGCAATGTTGATAATACCGATCCTTATTGCGGTACTAATGGTTATCTTGAAGAAGCACTTGGTGTCAGTAGGCAATGTAGTATTACGAACACAAGCATACCTAATAACGTCTCTGATTGGGTATTGCTTGAGTTGCGTGCAGTGGATAGCAGCAAGGGGGTAGAGGGTGCAACAACAGAAACGGTGGTCGCACGCAAGCCTGCTTTATTGCTACAGAACGGCTATGTTGTAGACGCGGACAAATATGGTGGGACCGATACGTGCACCAACTTTAATGTAGCCGACCCGGACAACTGCCCTCTTGTAGAGTTTGATTTTCCCGACAATACGCAGATATTGGGTAAGGATTTATATGTGGTCGTACGTCATATAAATCATCTAGACATTATTTCTAACGAAAAAATGTCAACAGCAACTACAAGCCTAGGGACAAGTTATACCTATGATTTCACAGTCCTTACGGCATCAGAAACAAACGCTGCCAGAGGAGGAAATCTTGGTTTGAAGATAGAAAACGGAACGGCGGCAATGTATGTGGGTGATGTAAATCACGACGCGAATATAAATGCTGCCGATTATCTACAAATATATAATGATGCGGGAACAACGTCTAAGAGGTCTGACATTGATTTCAACGGTACAGTGAATGCCGACGATGCCTCTTCCCGATTGGGTCAGAATTTAGGTCGAACAACGCAGCTGCCCTAGGATAATGATTGCCAAACAGAGAAACCCGATAAGAAAGATTTTTACGATATTGCTGTTGCTATTAGTCGGCAGTGCATTTGCACAAACCTCATTTGTCCAAAGTCGGTTTTCAGGTATGCCGTCGGATGAAAATGAGATAGCCGGTGAATGTAATGACTGTCAGCCAAGCGTAGACGGCGTATTGGAATATAGGATTGCTATGGAGGAACTAGAAAGCGATAGAGTTAACACCACTGCCACCTATAACGTTCAAATGAGGATAATCGGAGGCAACACAATCACTAAAGGCGCGACCAGATTGGCATTTGCGTCGGCTAGATTAACATATAACACTGATGCGTTCGGCAAAAAGGCAAAAGAAAATAACAAATGCGACTATGATGTTGTCGGTGCTTTTGCGGAGCAAGGAAAAGGATATAGCTATACATTCAATGATACTACCGATGATAGCTTCACCATTACCGCCTACACTCCTGCTCGGACAACCACGGCATCTAATTTAGTGCAGCTTAGTGAAACATTTCAAGATTTTGTAAAAATCTCATGTAATATCGAAAATAGCGATCAAGATGCAGGCGTTGCAATTAGTGGAACCGACATCACGGCGAACATGATATATGTCTACAGCGATGCAAATGAAACGAATACTAACATATCTGCTAGGCGTGGCATATTCCCGCTGGTTCACAATAGCCTTCGTGGTTTTCGTTTGGACGAGAAGACCTGGGTGAGGGATTACTCAAGATATGGAGATGGGCGTGGCGTGCGTCTTGAATTTTCTAAAGGTATTGACACTCAATTAACCGAAGCTAATTTTACGCTTGATGCAACCACCGCAACCACCGATTCGGTGATAAGCAAAGTGAATCATAACTCTGGTAGCAATTATGCCGAGATTGAGTTTAGTCAGGCTATAGGAGATGACATCTTGAGGCTAGTCAGTAGTAGTCCCACGGTTAAAGATGCAGATAATGGTGAATTAGCTGATGGCAATTTTGTTGCGGCTTTGTTTTATGACTCGGTAGCACCTAGAGTTACCGCCATTGCTCAAAACACCGATTTCAGTGGCCCGGCAAATCGTACGGAATGGATACTGACTTTCAGTAGTGCGATTAGTCCTAGCACCGTCAATAAAGATAGTTTGTGTGTAGCCGAGATGAATGGAATATGTGTGGCAGAAGGAATGACGCCGACGATACCCATTATCGGTGTAAGGACTGATGGAGATTCGCCGACTACACTCACAGTAGTTGTAGATCAGACTGCCGGATTCGCAACAGGTGGTATGCGGTCTATAGAATTTAGGCGCAATGCCATTCAAGGCGCAACTAACTTCAAAGTAGTTGAAGATTATCAGCCGGCATTAAGAGACGCAGTGATTCTACAACAAGATACTACCGCCCCAGAGATTACAGTGGCTAGAGTAAGGTCGGATGGCACCCCGGCCTCGGCATCGGACAATCTTATCCCGGTGGGCGACAATTATGTGATGTACTTTCAGGTGACCGCCAATGAAGATGTAGAAAGTTTAGATGACCTAGATTCTTATCAGTTGCAAGACAATACCGGGACAGTAGTTGATGATGCCGTCGGTTCAATACATAGTGGCTCAGGGTCAAACAGAAGCGTAATACTTCGGTACACCATCCTAGTTAGCAGTGCAACTAGTGTGACGTATTTCACGGTGGTTCGTAGTAATGTTGCAACAAGCCTGCAAGATGTGGCAAGCAATCAGCCGGTTGATGTTGACCGCAATCCAATAGCGAATGGAGGCATCATAACCAATGCTCCGTCGGCTCGGGCACCAAGAGATACAACCGGACCGATAATCACTGTGGGTACGACAACTATTATGCCGACCAGTAGTGGCTTAAAATATATCGTAACATTTGAGATTAATGCCAACGAATCTGTTCCGACTATAGCGGAAGTTAATTCTTATACGGTGACACGAGAGGGCGATGGAAATGAACCGTCGGTTACTGATACGGTAGATGTGGTGGCTAATGATGCCATGACTGCTGCAACAGTGACCTATACTGCCGCCTTCGGTTCTGACCAATACGCCGATGTGCGAGCCACAACAGGCTGGACACTAGGCTTTGTATCGGGGGCATTATTGGATGTAGATAGGAATGCGCCAACGTTACCGGATAGTCCGTTAGCAAGTAGAGATACCACTGCGCCGCAAATCACGATAGCAGGTTCTCCGACACTGACTTTAGATGCCACCACCGCTACTGCGAGTTTTGTGGTGGTAGCAGATAAGGCTGTAGAGACCTTGGATGAAGGGGATTCATATCAGCTATACCGATTTGAAGGTGGCCCCGGTTCTCCGGTAAGCGGTGCCACGGCGGCGATTGATCCCCGTAGTGATAACCGCAGAACGACTCTGACTTATGTTGTGGCATTGAGTGATCAAGAGGTGATAGACACGGAGAGCTTTGGTTTATACCGAGCTGAAGATAATACGAAATTGTTGGATAATTCAGGCAATTTACCTGTGCAAGGTGATGGTTCGACATTAATAGCTACAGACACGGAGATAGACTCGACCCGGCGTGCCGTCAAGGAGACCGAGGGTGCGATGATTACGGTGGCTATCGTTGATCAAGTTGATGCAGATAATGATGTTGAGGCAGAACCGAATCCTAACGACGGAAGCCAATATACCATAGGTTTCACAATTACGAACACCGAGCACAGTACTAAGCCTATTGGCGACCTTGCTACTACAACTTCTTATACGATACTGCGCAGAGTTGGGAGTAATAACTTGAATACCACTATCACGGTGGTTAGTGGGGCCGGTAGCGAGGATAGTGCAGGTGTAGCGACACTGGAGTTTGTGGTGAGCATAGCCGATCAAGCGACTACCGAGATGACGGACGGTTTTGTGCTGGCGCGTGCCAATAATGCTGACGCCTTGCTGGATCGTAGCGGCAATCCTCCCAGACTGGGTACTACCCCCATTGGTGTAGGTGCGGTAATAGACGCTTCAGTCATCGCACGCCGAGATACGACAGCACCCAATCTGACGGTATCACCGAGCACGGCTGAAACAGACGATGGTAAGGTCTATACTTTTTCATTTGAAGTGACGAGAGAAGAAGCCGTTCGTGGTTTTAGTATTACGAGTTCATATTCCTTATTAGTCGCAGAAAAGGAAGAGAATGTAATGTCCGGGTTCCAAGTGGTAAGTGGCACTAATCCTAGTGTGGAGTTTTCCGAAGATAGACCTACGACTGCGGTAGTTAAATACAGCGTAGATGTAGATGACCTGCAAAGTAATCTTAGTATTGCTTCTACTTATGGGTTCATGCTCGGTCGTGCCGGCGGTGGTTTGCGAGACTTGGCGAACAATGACCCGGTGCAGAGCGATGCAGCCGGAGACAGGACGGCTACCGAAGTCGCCGACGGACAACCACTGCAATTAGGTCAGGTAGTAGTATTAGATAGAGTGTCGCCAAGCATTACGGTATCGGCAGACAGCATTGCACCGGTGCCTGCTACCG
The DNA here is from genome assembly GCA_965215125.1 of uncultured candidatus Poriferisulfidus sp. GTDB lineage: Bacteria > Pseudomonadota > Gammaproteobacteria > Poriferisulfidales > Oxydemutatoraceae > SP5GCR1. The sequence goes on from OZ244052.1 coordinate 1,549,200, forward strand.
TTGGTCGATACACGATGTCATTTACAACAACAGCGACCGAAGCCGTAAGGAATATAGCGCAAGCAGGTTCATACCGGTTAATGCGTGTCAGAACCGATAATACTTGGGAGGCAGCATCAGAAACTGCTATGCAAGAACAAGTATCCGTTGGTATGAATAATGAAGTCGACGGATTAGGGACTTCGGCGACATTCACCTATACCATCACTTTCACCGGTGAAGCTCCAACTAGGCTTGCAAACATAAGAGGGACACGAGGGTTCACGCTGGCACTGGTTAGCGGGGAAAATCAAGTAAACTTACGGGACATTGCAACTAACCTACCGGTGAAAAGCAATGGCGATGCGATATACGATACTGACGGGACGACCTTGCTGAATGACGGGATAATAGCACCGATATCAGGTGGTGTGATTGTCGCAAGTGCGGTCGCAGCGAGAGACACGACAGGTCCTGATTTAACGGTAGCATCTATCGGCAATGCTGTCCCGGGTGCGACCGCTGTGGCATTGAGCGGGCGTTTCACGGTAGGTTCTACGGAAGCGATACGAGATATAAATAGTACGGCTTCATATAGCTTGCTTCGTATCCCGCTAAATAGTGATGGCAGTCCTAATGATGGGGGTGCGGTGTTAGAGAGCAGTGCGACTTTCACTGTGTCAAGCGGAAGCAATTTAAGTCAATCTGTGACAATTGACTTTACTGCCGTGCTTGATGATGTTGTCCAAGTGCGAGGCACTTATGGTTTCACATTGGCGAGTGCGATTGTTGCGGGCGGTGGATTGCGAGACATATGGGGCAATGCGGTGGTTGCGATTTCAGCCGAGCAGAACAGGCTGACAGCCGGCAATAATGCAGTGGTGGCAATAGAGAAAGTTCCCCCACAAATCACGATAGCAGGTTCTCCGACACTGACTTTAGATGCCGACACCGCTACTGCGACCTTTGTGGTGTTGGCAAGTGAGGATGTAGAGACCTTGGATGAAGGGGATTCATATCAGCTATACCGATTTGAAGGCGGCACCGGTTCTCCGGTAAGCGGTGCCACGGCGACGATTGATCCCCGTAGTGATAACCGCAGAACGACTCTGACTTATGTTGTGACATTGACTGCTCAAGAGGTGATGGACACGGAGAGCTTTGGTTTATACCGAGCTGAAGATAATACGAAATTGTTGGATAATTCAGGCAATTTACCTGTGCAAGGTGATGGTTCGACATTAATAGCTACAGGCACGGAGATAGACTCGACCCGGCGTGCCGTCAAGGAGACCGAGGGTGCGATGATTACGGTGGCTATCGTTGATCAAGTTGATGCAGATAATGATGTTGAGGCAGACCCGAATCCTAACGACGGAAACCAATATACCATAGGTTTCACGGTCACGAATACAGACCACGGCACTCAATCTATTAGCGATCTTGCTACTACAGCTTCTTATACGATACTGCGCAGAGTTGGGAATAGTAACTTGAATACCACTATCACGGTGGTTAGTGGGACCGGTAGCGATAATGGTGCAGGTGTGGCGACACTGGAGTTTGTGGTGAGCATAGCCGATCAAGCGACTACCGAGATGACGGACGGTTTTGTGCTGGCGCGTGCTAACAATGCTGACGCCTTGCTGGATAGTAGCGGCAATCCTCCCAGACTAGGTACTACCCCCATTGGTGTAGGTGCGGTAATAGACGCTTCAGTCATCGCACGCCGAGATACGACAGCACCCAATCTGACGGTATCACCGAGCACCGCTGAAACAGACGATGGTAAGGTCTATACTTTTTCATTTGAAGTGACGAGAGAAGAAGCCGTTCGTGGTTTTAGTATTACGAGTTCATATTCCTTATTAGTCGCAGAAAAGGAAGAGAATGTAATGTCCGGGTTCCAAGTGGTAAGTGGCACTAATCCTAGTGTGGAGTTTTCCGAAGATAGACCTACGACTGCGGTATTTGAATACAGCGTAGATGTAGATGACCTGCAAAGTAATCTTAGTATTGCTTCTACTTATGGGTTCATGCTCGGTCGTGCCGGCGGTGGTTTGCGAGACTTGGCGAACAATGACCCGGTGCAGAGCGATGCAGCCGGAGACAGGACGGCTACCGAAGTCGCCGACGGACAACCACTGCAATTAGGTCAGGTAGTAGTATTAGATAGAGTGTCGCCAAGCATTACGGTATCGGCAGACAGCATTGCACCGGTGCCTGCTACCGTTGGTCGATACACGATGTCATTTACAACAACAGCGACCGAAGCCGTAAGGAATATAGCGCAAGCAGGTTCATACCGGTTAATGCGTGTCAGAACCGATAATACTTGGGAGGCAGCATCATTAACTGCTTCGCAAGAACCAGTATCCGTTGGTATGAATAATGAAGTTGACGGATTAGGGACTTCGGCGACATTCACCTATACCATCACTTTCACCGGTGAAGCTCCAACTAGGCTTGCAAACATAAGAGGGACACGAGGGTTCACGCTGGCACTGGTTAGCGGGGAAAATCAAGTAAACTTACGAGACATTGCAACTAACCTACCGGTGAAAAGCAATGGCGATGCGATATACGATACTGACGGGACGACCTTGCTGGATGACGGGATAATAGCCCCGATATCAGGTGGTGTGATTGTCGCAAGTGCGGTCGCAGCGAGAGACACGACAGGTCCTGATTTAACGGTAGCATCTATCGGCAATGCTGTCCCGGGTGCGACCGCTGTGGCATTGAGCGGGCGTTTCACGGTAGGTTCTACGGAAGCGATACGAGATATAAATAGTACGGCTTCATATAGCTTGCTTCGTATCCCGCTAAATAGTGATGGCAGTCCTAATGATGGGGGTGCGGTGTTAGAGAGCAGTGCGACTTTCACTGTGTCAAGCGGAAGCAATTTAAGTCAATCTGTGACAATTGACTTTACTGCCGTGCTTGATGATGTTGTCCAAGTGCGAGGCACTTATGGTTTCACATTGGCGAGTGCGATTGTTGCGGGCGGTGGATTGCGAGACATATGGGGCAATGCGGTGGTTGCGATTTCAGCCGAGCAGAACAGGCTGACAGCCGGCAATAATGCAGTGGTGGCAATAGAGAAAGTTCCCCCACAAATCACGATAGCAGGTTCTCCGACACTGACTTTAGATGCCGACACCGCTACTGCGACCTTTGTGGTGTTGGCAAGTGAGGATGTAGAGACCTTGGATGAAGGGGATTCATATCAGCTATACCGATTTGAAGGCGGCACCGGTTCTCCGGTAAGCGGTGCCACGGCGACGATTGATCCCCGTAGTGATAACCGCAGAACGACTCTGACTTATGTTGTGACATTGACTGCTCAACAAGTGATAGACACGGAGAGCTTTGGTTTATACCGAGCTGAAGATAATACGAAATTGTTGGATAATTCAGGCAATTTACCTGTGCAAGGTGATGGTTCGACATTAATAGCTACAGGCACGGAGATAGACTCGACCCGGCGTGCCGTCAAGGAGACCGAGGGTGCGATGATTACGGTGGCTATCGTTGATCAAGTTGATGCAGATAATGATGTTGAGGCAGACCCGAATCCTAACGACGGAAACCAATATACCATAGGTTTCACGGTCACGAATACAGACCACGGCACTCAACCTATTGACGATCTTGCTACTACAGCTTCTTATACGATACTGCGCAGAGTTGGGAATAGTAACTTGAATACTACTATCACGGTGGTTAGTGGGACCGGTAGCGATAATGGTGCAGGTGTGGCGACACTGGAGTTTGTGGTGAGCATAGCCGATCAAGCGACTACCGAGATGACGGACGGTTTTGTGCTGGCGCGTGCTAACAATGCTGACGCCTTGCTGGATAGTAGCGGCAATCCCCCTAGACTGGGTACTACCCCCATTGGTGTAGGTGCGGTAATAGACGCTTCAGTCATCGCACGCCGAGATACGACAGCACCCAATCTGACGGTATCACCGAGCACCGCTGAAACAGACGATGGTAAGGTCTATACTTTTTCATTTGAAGTGACGAGAGAAGAAGCCGTTCGTGGTTTTAGTATTACGAGTTCATATTCCTTATTAGTCGCAGAAAAGGAAGAGAATGTAATGTCCGGGTTCCAAGTGGCAGGTGGCATTAATCCTAGTGTGGAGTTTTCCGAAGATAGACCTACGACTGCGGTATTTGAATACAGCGTAGATGTAGATGACCTGCAAAGTAATCTTAGTATTGTTTCTACTTATGGGTTCATGCTTGGTCGTGCCGGCGGTGGTTTGCGAGACTTGGCGAACAATGACCCGGTGCAGAGCGATGCAGCCGGAGACAGGACGACGACCGAAGTCGCCGACGGACAACCATTGCAATTAGGTCAGGTAGTATTATTAGATAGAGTGTCGCCAAGCATTACGGTATCGGCAGACAGCATTGCACCGGTGCCTGCTACCGTTGGTCGATACACGATGTCATTTACAACAACAGCGACCGAAGCCGTAAGGAATATAGCGCAAGCAGGTTCATACCGGTTAATGCGTGTCAGAACCGATAATACTTGGGAGGCAGCATCATTAACTGCTTCGCAAGAACCAGTATCCGTTGGTATGAATAATGAAGTTGACGGATTAGGGACTTCGGCGACATTCACCTATACCATCACTTTCACCGGTGAAGCTCCAACTAGGCTTGCAAACATAAGAGGGACACGAGGGTTCACGCTGGCACTGGTTAGCGGGGAAAATCAAGTAAACTTACGAGACATTGCAACTAACCTACCGGTGAAAAGCAATGGCGATGCGATATACGATACTGACGGGACGACCTTGCTGGATGACGGGATAATAGCACCGATATCAGGTGGTGTGATTGTCGCAAGTGCGGTCGCAGCGAGAGACACGACAGGTCCTGATTTAACGGTAGCATCTATCGGCAATGCTGTCCCGGGTGCGACCGCTGTGGCATTGAGCGGGCGTTTCACGGTAGGTTCTACGGAAGCGATACGAGATATAAATAGTACGGCTTCATATAGCTTGCTTCGTATCCCGCTAAATAGTGATGGCAGTCCTAATGATGGGGGTGCGGTGTTAGAGAGCAGTGCGACTTTCACTGTGTCAAGCGGAAGCAATTTAAGTCAATCTGTGACAATTGACTTTACTGCCGTGCTTGATGATGTTGTCCAAGTGCGAGGCACTTATGGTTTCACATTGGCGAGTGCGATTGTTGCGGGCGGTGGATTGCGAGACATATGGGGCAATGCGGTGGTTGCGATTTCAGCCGAGCAGAACAGACTGACAGCCGGCAATAATGCAGTGGTGGCAATAGAGAAAGTTCCACCACAAATCACGATAGCAGGTTCTCCGACACTGACTTTAGATGCCACCACCGCTACTGCGACCTTTGTGGTGTTGGCAAGTGAGGATGTAGAGACCTTGGATGAAGGGGATTCATATCAGCTATACCGATTTGAAGGTGGTAGTGGTTCTCCGGTAAGCGGTGCCACGGCGACGATTGATCCCCGTAGTGATAACCGCAGAACGACTCTGACTTATGTTGTGACATTGACTGCTCAACAAGTGATAGACACGGAGAGCTTTGGTTTATACCGAGCTGAAGATAATACGAAATTGTTGGATAATTCAGGCAATTTACCTGTGCAAGGTGATGGTTCGACATTAATAGCTACAGGCACGGAGATAGACTCGACCCGGCGTGCCGTCAAGGAGACCGAGGGTGCGATGATTACGGTGGCTATCGTTGATCAAGTTGATGCAGATAATGATGTTGAGGCAGAACCGAATCCTAACGATGGAAACCAATATACCATAGGTTTCACGGTCACGAATACAGACCACGGCACTCAACCTATTGACGATCTTGCTACTACAGCTTCTTATACGATACTGCGCAGAGTTGGGAATAGTAACTTGAATACTACTATCACGGTGGTTAGTGGGACCGGTAGCGAGGATAGTGCAGGTGTGGCAACACTGGAGTTTGTGGTGAGCATAGCCGATCAAGCGACTACCGAGATGACGGACGGTTTTGTGCTGGCGCGTGCTAACAATGCTGACGCCTTGCTGGATAGTAGCGGCAATCCCCCTAGACTGGGTACTACCCCCATTGGTGTAGGCGCGGTAATAGACGCTTCAGTCATCGCACGCCGAGATACGACAGCACCCAATCTGACGGTATCACCGAGCACCGCTGAAACAGACGATGGTAAGGTCTATACTTTTTCATTTGAAGTGACGAGAGAAGAAGCCGTTCGTGGTTTTAGTATTACGAGTTCATATTCCTTATTAGTCGCAGAAAAGGAAGAGAATGTAATGTCCGGGTTCCAAGTGGCAGGTGGCATTAATCCTAGTGTGGAGTTTTCCGAAGATAGACCTACGACTGCGGTATTTGAATACAGCGTAGATGTAGATGACCTGCAAAGTAATCTTAGTATTGTTTCTACTTATGGGTTCATGCTCGGTCGTGCCGGCGGTGGTTTGCGAGACTTGGCGAACAATGACCCGGTGCAGAGCGATGCAGCCGGAGACAGGACGACGACCGAAGTCGCCGACGGACAACCATTGCAATTAGGTCAGGTAGTATTATTAGATAGAGTGTCGCCAAGCATTACGGTATCGGCAGACAGCATTGCACCGGTGCCTGCTACCGTTGGTCGATACACGATGTCATTTACAACAACAGCGACCGAAGCCGTAAGGAATATAGCGCAAGCAGGTTCATACCGGTTGATGCGTGTAAAAACCGATAATACTTGGGAGGCAGCATCAGAAACTGCTATGCAAGAACAAGTATCCGTTGGTATGAATAATGAAGTTGACGGATTAGGGACTTCGGCGACATTCACCTATACCATCACTTTCACCGGTGAAGCTACAACTAGGCTTGCGAACATAAGAGACACACGAGGGTTCACGCTGGCACTGGTTAGCGGAGAAAATCAAGTAAACTTACGGGACATTGCAACTAACCTGCCGGTGAAAAGCAATGGTGACAATATATACGATGCTGATGGGACGACCTTGCTGGATGACGGGATAATAGCCCCGATATCAGGTGGTGTGATTGTCGCAAGTGCGGTCGCAGCGAGAGACACGACAGGTCCTGATTTAACGGTAGCATCTATCGGCAATGCTGTCCCGGGTGCGACCGCTGTGGCATTGAGCGGGCGTTTCACGGTAGGTTCTACGGAAGCGATACGAGATATAAATAGTACGGCTTCATATAGCTTGCTTCGTATCCCGCTAAATAGTGATGGCAGTCCTAATGATGGGGGTGCGGTGTTAGAGAGCAGTGCGACTTTCACTGTGTCAAGCGGAACCAATTTAAGTCAATCTGTGACAATTGACTTTACTGCCGTGCTTGATGATGTTGTCCAAGTGCGAGGCACTTATGGTTTCACATTGGCGAGTGCGATTGTTGCGGGCGGTGGATTGCGAGACATATGGGGCAATGCGGTGGTTGCGATTTCAGCCGAGCAGAACAGGCTGACAGCCGGCAATAATGCAGTGGTGGCAATAGAGAAAGTTCCACCACAAATTAATGTGGTTGCCGACGGTGTAGCAGTTCCGGTAGCTGAGACTAACGGCACGGAATATACCGTTAGGTTTAATGTTGATGTTCAAAACGCCGAAGAAGTTAAAGGACTAGGCGATACGAGTTCTTACAATGTAATCCGTATTGGAGATTCGGGGAATACCACAGCCACTGCAGTAAGTGGCAACTCCAATGCCGATAATACAACCGCAACCTTGGTTTATGAAGTGGCAGTAGCTTCTCCGGTAGGCATAACAGGTTTCACTTTAGCGGGTGGCAGCGACGTAGAGGCATTGAGAGACAATTCGGGCAATTTAGCTGTTCAAGGTAGCAGTACTACTACCAAAATAGCTACCGGTGTGCGCATAGATGACGATGGGACGGCATTAGCGCAAAGAGATACGATGCCCCCGGCAATTACGGTGGTAGCGGGTGCTGATGATGCCGTTCTGCAAGCACAAGCAGAAGCAGGCAATACATACCGGATGATGTTCACGGTCACGGTTGCAGATGATGATAATGTGCCGAGCCTGAACACAACATCTTCTTACCAATTAGTGCGTATATTCAAGGATGGCAGGGTTCCCGAGTTAGTTCGTGGTGCTACGGTTGAGGCAGCCGACAATGTATTCACATACACGGCAATGCTGACGACAGACATTGAGGATACGGAAGGGTTTACACTGGCGCGTTCTAGCGACGAGACCAGCTTATTGGATGCATCGGGCAATATGCCGGTTAAGAATGATGGAACCACCATGATAGCTATCGGGGATGTGATCGCTCCGATAGACGACGACGGACAAGTTGTGCGAAGTGCAATAGCACGAACGCCACGAAGTGACGACGATACCTTGATAGGCTTGGTGTTGAGAAACTTGATAGCCTCTGCATTGACAGATATAGAACTTGATCCCGACTTTACCAAAGACCAAATAACTTATACGGCAAGTGTGATATTTAGTGTAAGCAGTGTGGAAGTGACACCAACGGCGAATAGTGCTTATGCCACTATCATGGTTAACGGCGAGGAGTTGACTGATAGTACGAGCAATGTGGTATTAAACAATCCAGCCGAAATGGTAGAAACGGAAGTCGCAGTTAAAGTGATTGCTGAAGATGACATTACATCCCAAACTTATACTATAGCGATTATGCGGGCAGCAACGGAGAGCAGCGATGCAAGACTCAGAAGCTTATCATTAGACAATATCCCGTTTACCTTTAATCCCTCAACGAATACTTATAGTATAACGGTTAATCATGGGGTGGAAAAGACAACGGTGACGGCAATGGTATTTCATCCGGGAGCAAGGGTCACAAGGCTTACCTTAGACGGCACCTCGCAAAATGATCCCGCTATTGATTTGAAAGTGGGTTCCAATGTAATTGCGATTAGAGTTATTGCCGAAGATACTTCACCGAGCACCTATACCATAACCATCACGCGTCTGGAAAACAACGATACAGGACTCAGAAGCTTATCATTAGACAATATCCCGTTTACCTTTAATCCCTCAACGAGGACTTATGAGATAATGGTCGGAGAGGAGATAACCGAGACGACGGTGACGGCAGTGGTATCTTTCAATGGAGCAATGATTACAGATCTTACGGTAAACGATAATGCACAGACTTTCACTGTCGGCACGAATATAGAAGAGAGTATCGCATTAAATACGGATAATACTGTAATAGAGATCACCGTGACCGCAGCAAATAGTACTACAGACACTTATACCCTAACTATCACGCGTGCACAACCGCCGGTTTCCGACATTCGTCTCCGTATCAAGGTATTTCTTGAAGGCCCCTTGCAATAGTTAGGAGCTATACGCGCTTCCTAAAGCATAAGCATTGATGCAAACCCAATCACCGGTTAAGTCTAAGATTATATACGAGCAATCTATAACGAAGGTTCATGATTTCCTTAACGAACCTTGTCTGCTTGACGATGATTTATATCAAACTATGACATGTTGGATTTCTCCCTCAAATGGAACCTAACATTGTGCCTAGCTATTAGAGTTTTATGCTATAATGCTTCTTTACTAAATAAGGATACATAAAATAATGCCTTTGAATAAAGAAGAGAAAAGCAAAGTAGTCAAGGAATACGCTCGCTCCGAAAAAGACACGGGTTCGGTTGAAGTTCAGGTTGCCCTATTGACAGAGCGCATCAATGGTCTTCAAAATCACTTCGCAGAGCATAAGAAAGATACACACTCTAGAAGAGGTTTGCTTAGGATGGTGAACTCGCGTCGCCAGCTCCTTGATTACTTAAAATCCAAAGATAAAGATCGCTACCAAGTTCTAATATCTTCTCTAGGACTACGCCGCTAAAGCGCGCTTGATAGAAAGAGGAAATATGTCCATAGTTAGGAAAACCTTCCAATATGGTGGCTATACGGTTTCATTGGAAACCGGTAGGATCGCCCGTCAAGCCGATAGTGCGGTGTTGGTGAATATGGAAGATACGGTCGTTCTGGCGAGTGTCACCAGCAAACGCGAACCTTCCGTTTATAGAGATTTCTTACCACTTTCCGTTTATTATCAGGAACGTGCCTATGCTGCGGGTAAAATACCTGGTGGTTTTTTCAAACGCGAAGGACGCCCGTCGGAGAAAGAAACTTTAATATCTAGATTAATAGATAGACCCATACGCCCTCTATTTTCGGAAGGATTTTCGGATGAAGTACAAATTGTTGCGACGGTTTTATCGTTAAACCCTCAAGTTGATGCCGATATACCTGCTTTATTGGCGGCGTCTGCCGCAATTTCTATTTCGGGTATACCGTTTAACGGACCTATCGGAGCAGCTCGTATAGGTTTTCAAGATGGAAATTATTTGCTTAACCCTACCCTAGATCAATTAGACGCTTCGGATTTAGATTTAGTTGTGGCAGGCACCGATAAGGCGGTGCTTATGGTAGAGTCGCAAGCCAAAGAATTGAGCGAAGAGCAGATGTTGGGAGCGGTGACCTTCGGGCACGAACAAATGCAATCGGCAATTGATGTTATTAAAGAAATGGTCGATGAAGTCGCTAACCCGAAATGGGACTGGCAACCTTTGGCAAATCTTGATGAGATCAGTGAGGAATTGGAGAGACATTTGGGTTCCGAGTTGCGGGAGATTTATACCATCTCGGATAAAATTGAGCGTCACACAGCGGTTACGGCATTACGCGATAAAGCATTAACCTTATTAACGACGGAAAATAGTGGAGACGAAGACACGGAAAGCCGAGAAATGCAGATATTGGGTGCGTTTTCGGCACTAGAGAAAAAGATTGTCCGAAATAAAATTATCAACGGAGAGCCGCGCATAGATGGTCGCAATACCCGTACGGTTAGACCCATCGCTATTGAAGTCGGGCAATTGCCGAGAGTACATGGAGATGCTTTATTCACCAGAGGTGAAACCCAAGCCATAGTTACCACAACATTGGGCACCGATAGAGATGCCCAAATTATTGACGGCATAGAAAAAGAGTATAAAGAGCGTTTTATGTTGCACTATAATTTCCCCTCGTATTGTGTAGGTGAAGTCGGGTTTATGGGTTCTCCTAAGCGCCGTGAAATAGGGCACGGCCGTTTGGCAAAACGAGGTTTGTTGGCGGTGATGCCGGACGAAAGCGAATTTCCTTATGTGATACGCGTGGTTTCTGAAATCACCGAGTCAAATGGTTCTAGTTCTATGGCATCGGTTTGTGGCACCAGTCTGGCGTTGATGGATGCCGGTGTGCCGCTCAAATCGCATGTGAGCGGTATTGCGATGGGATTGATCTTACAGGGCGATCGTTATGCAGTGTTGAGCGACATTATGGGAGACGAGGATCATTTCGGTGATATGGATTTCAAAGTGGCAGGTACCGAGAAAGGTGTTACGGCGCTTCAGATGGATATAAAAATAGAAGGTGTTACTCCCGAGATTATGCACGCTGCTTTAGAGCAGGCAAAAGAAGGGCGGTTGCATATTCTTGCCAAGATGACCGAAGCACTTGATAGTCCGAACCAATTTTCGGAATATGCCCCCAAACTGCTAACTTTGCAGGTGAATCAGAACAAAATTCGCGACATTATAGGCAAAGGTGGGGCAACAATTCGTGCATTAACCGAAGAGACCGGTACCGTTATCAATGTAGAAGACGACGGAACTGTCGTTATCGCCTCGCCGGATGGTGAATCGGCCAATGAAGCTAAACGGCGCATTGAGGAATTGACCGCAGATGTGGAAATAGGACGAGTCTATAACGGCAAAGTAGTGCGTATTATGGACTTCGGTGCTTTTGTAACCATTCTACCGGGTAGAGACGGTTTATTACATGTTTCTCAAATTTGCGAGGAGCGTGTAAAGGATGTTAGAGATAAGCTAAACGAGGGCGACGAAGTTAGTGTGAAAGTATTGGATATAGATAAACAAGGGCGAATCCGATTGAGTATGAAAGCAGTCTAAGTCATAGCTTTTCATACTGTAGAAAAAACTATCAAATCTCCGATTCACACTCAATGCTATGAATAAGCTAATTCAAAGCGATCAAGAATGGCGCAAACAACTTAGCGACGAGCAGTATCGCGTATGTCGGCAAAAAGGTACGGAACCTCCGTTTAGCGGACAATATTACGCTAACCAAATCAAAGGTATTTATCATTGCGTCTGTTGCGATACACCGATATTTTCATCGCAAACCAAGTTTGATTCGGGCAGTGGTTGGCCTAGCTTCTACGCCCCTATAGATGAACAGGTAATAGAGAGTCGGGAGGACTACTCGCTGGGCATGAAACGAACCGAGATTTTGTGTGCAATCTGCGATGCTCACTTAGGTCATGTGTTTGAAGATGGCCCACAACCCACAGCGTTGCGTTATTGTATCAATTCCGTAGCACTTCGTTTCCGGCCCGAAGAATAAACGAACTACCGGAATACTCGGTAAATCTCGTATCCGACACTGTAGGTCTTAGTATTAAAACTTTCTAGCTCTAATCCGTATGTTTATGATACAATGTAGGGTTATACGAGTAATACCCCCCCGAGGGTATTTGATTTCCAAGAATTTATGAGGAGATAATTATGCAAGTTAAATGGAATGAGAATACCTGTATACATGCAGGAAATTGCGTTAAGGGTTTACCGTCTGTTTTTAAGATAGTAGATGGTAAATTTGTTATTGATGAATCTGGCGCAAGTGAGGAGGCGATACGAGAGCAAGTGTCGGAGTGTCCTTCGGGTGCTTTGACCATTGAAGAATAAACTTTAACTCAACAGGAGGTATATAAGATGATTGGAGATCAATTAAGAAACCGTATGGTTTTATATGGTCATCCAAAGTGTATAAACACTGCTAAATGTTTACAGATGGCAGCCGAAAAAGGAGTTGATATAGAAGCTAAAGTGATAGATATGGACGGTGAAGGATTGGACAGTTCGGAGATTCGAGCATTGTCTCCTTTAGGTGTCGCCCCTATACTACAAGATATAGACTTTGTTATATACGGCGTATCGTGTGCACTTTCTTATTTAGACGATAAGGGTTTCGGTCCTTCACTGGTTCCTAGAAACGGTGTTATCAGAGCACTTATGTATCAATGGATTGGCGTTGCGTCGGATATAGTTCAGCCTAAAATTGCAGCGGACGACGCATCGGGCATAGGCGATTCTTTAAGTCAATTGAACGCACAAATCACAAATCCACCTAAAAAAGGTGATTATATATGCGGAGATTTCTCTATGGCCGACGTACACTGGTCTGCCTGTATTAACGCACTAATGATCAAAGGACACGGCGATTTAGTTGGGCAGCACGGGAAAGTGCAGGAGTGGTTTAACAAAGTAAAACAACATCCGAGCACGAGTAAGGAGAATATTATTCCCTATACCGCCGTGCCGACATCGGAGGATATGCAGAACGGCACGCTTAGGGATATTTCTATTAATGTCTGAAATATCCGAGTAAGATTAAGCCTGCTGCTCACAAAGCACTTTGTGATGTGCTGTAAATATTATTATGTTTATATTTGATTTATTTAAGCCAAGCAAAGAGCATAAAGCAACGATTAATCGGTCGGCTACGGTTACCGTACAACCTAAAGAAAACTTGCTGGCAGCCGGTTTGGCGGCGGGATTAGCTTGGCCGCACGATTGTCGTGTCGGGAGTTGTGGCACCTGCCGTTGTTACCTAAAAAAGGGAAAAATCAAACCGCTTAACGATTTCTCTTATGTATTGACTCAGGATCAGCTCAATGCCGGGATGATTCTCGCTTGTCAGACATCCCTAAAATCGGATGTTGAGATAGAAGTAGAACTTGATTCAGAGAGTAGCACTACAGAAATTGTTAATTGTGAAGGCACCTTGACGCAAGTACGCAATCTAACACACGACATTATTGCAATGTTAATTAGCTGTGATAAAGATATGCCCGCCGATATGAAAGCCGGGCAGTACGCAGAAATATCGCATGAAAATTTAGAAAAACCTAGATCGTACTCTTTTGCAAGCTCTCCACAGCAAGGCAATCCTCGAGAACTGCTATTTTTTGTTCGTCATGTACCGGGGGGGGAATTTACGGACTGGTTGTTTGAACGAGACCAAACGGGCACCCGTTTTAATATCGGTGTACCGTACGGCAATTTTTGGTTGCGTAACAGCGAAAAGCCTATGATTTGTATCGCCGGTGGTAGTGGCATGAGTGCGCTCAAAGCAATTTTGGAACATGCTGCACATAACAAGATAAAGCGCGACGCATACTTCTTTTTCGGCGCACGAGCACAACGCGATTTATATTGCAGATCGGAGATGGAGGCGATTCGTGAAAACTGGACAGACGGCAAAACCTTCAAATTCATAGAAGTACTATCGGACGAGCCGGAAGATAGTGACTGGGAGGGACCGCGTGGTTTTGTCACCCAACACCTAAAAGAAGAATATATAGATAAAGGGGTGATGAACGCAAGTCAGTGTCAAGCGTATCTGTGTGGTCCTCCACCGATGATAGATGCCGCTATTGCGGTACTTGCTGAAAATAATATGTCCGAGGATCAAATTTTCTACGACAAATTCTTAGATGCTTCAAGTATTCCCGGTGGTCGTTGATTATCCCACCATACAGAATTATCAACGGTGTAATTTTCATATGATTAACACGTCGCCCCAACCGAATTAGCAAATCATACAAGGATTATAAACTCCTTGCATGTTATGAAGACATTGATATAATGCTACTCTTAATAGAGATAACTATGGGGTGAAATATGAAATTATTGATTACTATAGCATTGATGGTCGTGTGGTCCTTATTTATTGCCTATGCCATAAATATGGCTCCATTTTCCGACCATTTACATGACCCTCTGTGGAGTTTAGGTGCCGCCGTTGTTTTATTGATCGGCTTGGTCGGTAACGTATGGATATTTTTCTTGATAATGAAAGATCGTCCGTGGTTATGGCACACCGACTCTAAACAATAGAGGTAACTTAGATAAAACATTTCGGTTCTAGTGTCGCAAAGCCACTAGATAAAATTTTGTCCGTCTGTATAAAAGTCGGCAGTTTATCAATGTAAAAAAGAAATAACTATGCAACAAGAATTTGAGATTAAAGCACAATCGCGCGATCAGTCCAATAGTAGTGCGAACCGCCGTATGCGGAAAGCAGGGCAGGTGCCTGCGGTCGTCTACGGTGGCAATCGCCCGCCTGTATTACTTTCTATTAATCACAACGAACTAATACGGCATTTAGAAAACGAGGCTTTTTATTCGCACATTTTGACCTTAAAAGCCGTCGGTAGAAATGAAAAGGTTATTTTGCGTGATATACAACGCCATCCCAGCAAAGCACAAGTGTTACATATAGATTTCTTTAGAATTAGCGAAGATCAACAGATTAAGGTACATGTGCCGTTGCATTTTATCAACGAAGATATATGCGTGGGCGTCAAGCAGCAAGGAGGGATTATCAGCCATACGCAGACCGATGTGGAAGTATCGTGCTTGCCTAAAGATCTACCTGAATATCTAGACGTTGATGTTGCCGATTTGGGTTTAGGAAATTCTTTGCACTTGTCCGACCTTAAATTACCGGAAGATATTAGCTTGGTAGCATTGTCGCAAGGTGAAGCGAACGATTACGTACTCGTGTCGGTGATTATGCCGCGAGTGGCAGAGGTAGAAGCAGCAGCCGTAGTAGAAGAAGGTGAAGAACAACAACAAGCGGAAGATCAGAAAGAAGCGCAGGACGACAAAGAGTAATCGGATTTAGCTATTAGATCATCATCGTTTAGAAGTTTGTGGTTAGTCGGGCAGGCATTGATCTGATTGCAGGTTTAGGCAACCCCGGCACCGAGTACCGAAATAATCGACACAATGCAGGTTTTTGGTTCATAGATTATTTAGCGAACATACACCGAGCACAATTCAGAGCGCATAATAAACTCAAAAGCACAATCTGCAGTATTATGCTTTCCGGTTGCCCCGTAAAACTGGTAAAACCGAATGTGTTTATGAATGTTAGTGGTCAGGCACTCGCTGCCGTTATCCACTTTTATAAGCTAGACATGCAACGAATTTTAGTAGTTCACGACGAGATAGATTTTGAAACCGCAAAGATACGCATCAAATATGGCGGCGGACACGGAGGGCATAACGGATTATTGGATATTATTAGGCATCTGGGCAAGGATTTTTGGCGTTTGCGCATTGGTGTAGGACACCCCGGTTCTAAGGATAAAGTTGCGCCTTATGTTTTAGCAGACCCTAAAGCCGACGAGCGTCTCACAATAGACTCTTATTTTCCGAAACTCTCCACCCTAGTTGAAGATATGGCAATGGGAGAATTTCAAAAAGCGATGGAAATTCTACATACGGAAGCATAGCAATGCGGATAACGACAGGCTCATGGGATTTAAGTGCGGTATTATAGGCTTGCCCAACGTAGGCAAATCTACTCTATTTAATGCGTTAACCGGTGCGGATATTCCGGCAGAGAATTATCCTTTTTGTACGATAGACCCGAACACCGGTGTTGTGGAAGTTCCGGACGAGCGGCTGGATCAATTAGCAGGGTTGGCATCTTCCGCTAAAAAAGTGCCGACCACGATTGAATTCGTAGATATTGCCGGCCTCGTCAAAGGAGCTTCAAAAGGTGAAGGGCTCGGTAATCAATTCTTGTCTCATATCAGAGGCACACATGCGATTGTTCAGGTGCTGAGATGTTTTCAGGGTGAAGTAAGCCATGTGGAAGGAAAGGTTGACCCGTTGTCGGATGCTGAGACCATCAATACGGAATTACTGCTTTCCGATTTAGAAATAGTTGATCGTGCATGTCGGCGTATTGCTAAAAATGCAAAATCGGGGAATAAGGAGGAAATTCTGAAAAAGCAGATACTGAAACAATTATATGAACACCTAGCCGAAGGAAATAGCATTCGCGGTTTAGATCTCAACGAAGTGCAGAAAACGCAAGTTCGAGAATTGGACTTGCTGAGTTCCAAGCCGATGATGCTAATTGCCAACATAGACGATCAAAACCTGAGAGAAAATGCGTATCGCGATCAATTGGCCCGATACGCAGCCGAGCAAGATATGGTTCTCGTTGAGGTATGCGCGAAATTTGAAGCAGAGCTGGTCGGTTTGGATAGAGCGGAGCAGCAGGAATTTATAGAAGATATAGGTTTGGAAAAAACCGGTTTGGAACGCGTTGCACAAGCGGGCTATCGCCTACTCGATTTACTCACATTTTTTACCGCAGGCCCTAAAGAGGCCAGAGCATGGACGGTTGTTCGAGGTGTAACTGCACCGCGTGCAGCAGCTTGCATACACGGTGATTTTGAGAAAGGCTTTATCCGCGCCGAGGTTATTGCCTACGAGGATTATATAAATCACGGAGGAGAACAAGGTGCTAAGGATGCCGGCAAATGGCGTCTTGAAGGCAAAGATTACATAATGCAAGAAGCCGACGTTGTGCACTTCCGATTTAATGTTTAAGGCCGATGGTTTAGTGCTATCTAGAAGTTGTATACTGTTTCTTCGCTAAAAGTACTCTTTGATTATAGTATTTGTTTGGCATAATATATCTCTTTATCCTTCTGAGCTCGAAGAGTACTAATATAATTGCAAACCTTAACATGAGTTTTATTCTTTTACACATGGCAAGCTGCATCATGAGGGTTGTCCATTTATTTCGTATAAAAAAACTCAATAATTCTTCGTGCGGCAGTTTACTGGGGTTCGGGACAGGATCTCTTTGCTCAATTAAACTGTATTTCATATAAGTACTATTGGGTCTTATGCAGGGGGGGGTTATAAGTTTGGTATCAACTTCGGATACGTCCTGATCTCCGGTGACATCATCTATATAAATGTAATTTTTGTACGCAAGAGCGATTTCCTTCAGCTTCTTTGCTGCGGATAATCTTATTAGATAGCCCAATGTCGATTTCGCGTGTTCTCTAATTTTGCCGATATAATGTCCTTCGCATATCTGTTCCGAGAAATTACCGGGTAGGGCACCTAAGGTATAATTGTCATAAAGGCGAAACCTCTTCTCTTTGATTTTAGCATGTTTATAATATGACTTTAGCAACTCGGCAACTATATTCGATTGATGTGCTAGTAATAAAATCCCCCATTCTTTCTGTTGCAATTTTTCGGAGTTTAGAACATCGGGGAAAGAGGGCAATAATTTTGCATCATCTTCTAACACACAAGCCATCTTGTGGTTATTTTGAATGACTTGATTATAGAATTCTATATGACTTAGCAGGCAACCCAGAGCACTGAGTCGATCGGTATCACCTGTTTGGTATGGATTTTCCATATCGAGTACTTTCAACTTGGGTTCTTGAAAATTATAAGCATCTACGGCTTCTATCACCCGATATTTTAGGTTGTAGGCATCGAGTTGTCTTTGTATATGCAGTCTACGTTCGGGTGTTCGCCTTAGACTGATAATATAAATAGGGATAGTCTGCATGTTTTTGAAATTTATCAATCCTTAGATAAGAATAACGATTATAACATTTTCCAATTCAAATTTTCGGGGAATTATCTCTGATAAAGTATAATTGTTTTCTACGGTGGCTATGTAGCTCAGTCGGTTAGAGCACGGCATTCATAATGCCGGGGTCGCTGGTTCAAGTCCAGCCATAGCCATTTTACGATTAGCCCTATCGGTATAGATCTTAGACAGCTATCGCATATTCACGACGAGTCAACACTTATCAACCTTGAAAACCATGAACGCGACTTTATCGGACAGTTGGCAATTTGTTCTCGGTACGCTACTGCGCGTTGTTTGACCTTAGTTGCTACTTTAAGTAGCCACGATTTTTGGTTATATGTTTTGCGCTTAAATCCTCCTCTACCTTCGTGATACGCTAGATAGAGCGAGTAGGCATCGTTGGGCGACAGCCCGAGTTCTCGAACGCTTTTGTTGTTATACCAGCCGATGAAATCGGTAGAATGTTTGAAACTATTGCGGCGAGCGTACCAACGACCGGTTTCTTTTTTATATTCGCCCCAACTTGCGTCTAAAGCCTGAGAATAACCAGAGGCCGAAGACACTCTGCCGAACCACGGAATAAATCCGAGTAGTTTTTTTCTAGGCGGTTTTGCATTGCCTTTGAAAGACGACTCTTGGTGCACGAACGCCAAGGTGACTTCCATAGGAATCTTCCAACGTTCCTGAGAGGAGATGGCAGCTTTACGCCACGACTCCCTTTCTTCAAATATCTCGCAAGCGTTGTTGATATTTCTCGGTTGGGGTGTGGCACAAGCCGATAACAGTGTTACGACAATTATCAAATAGCTATATTTATAATAAGTCATTTGAGGCTGTTGAAAAATAAGCACGATTAAAATATTTATCCATCTAATTGACGATAACAACACGTCGGACTATCATGTCCGCCCTCAAGTTTAGTACTTGCACAAATCCAAACGCCGTGCACCACAGAACTCCGTAAACCATCCCCCACATGTCGGTTACATTGCGGTTATATAACCATTGTATATTTTTCAGCAGCCTCATTTTAGTAATTTTTACTGCTTCGCTTTCAGCAAAATACGGTCAAACATACGATCGCTTAGCCATTTTTTCATATGCCAAAGTACGATTACCGGAAATGTGATGCGATAACGCGTACGAGGATGCTTGCTTTCAAGTGCATGTATCAGCTTTTTGACTACGGCTTCGGGTGGAAGCGTGAACGAAACCGCCGGACCTATTACTTCCAACCGTTCAATCATTTTGCTATAACGATCAATATGAGAACTCTCTTGCTTGTTAATAATACTCTCTAAGGTTCTCAAGCTATTTTGTCTAAAGCGTGTATCTATAGGACCTGGTTCCAAAATCGATATTTTGATATTGGTGTCGGCCATTTCCAAACGTAGCGTATCGGTCCATCCTTCTAATGCATGCTTGCTGGCGGTATAAGCCCCGCGTAATGGTAGTGCGAATACACCTAGACCCGACCCGTTTTGTATTATACGTCCGTGTTTTTGTCGACGCATTACGGAGATTGCAAGACATGTTAATTCGTGCCAACCGAAAAGATTGGTTTCAAACTGTAGCCGTAATTGTTCACGACTCAAATCTTCAATGGCTCCGACTTGACCGTAACCACCGTTGTTGAACAGTGCATCAAGAGTACCGTCATTTTTTTGCATTACCCAATCAAAGCACTCCCGAATACTGTCCGATGAGTTCAAGTCAAGTTTTGCCACTTCAAAACCTTGTTCGCGAAGACGCGCTAGATCACTGTCTTTTCGTGCAGTTGCAAAAACCCTGTAGCCTCGTTTTTTTAATTCAACGGCAGCACTATAACCTATGCCGGTAGAACATCCGGTTATTAAAATAGTAGGTGCAGGCATTTACTCGGAGTTTCGTCTTTAGTTGTCAAAAAGAGGACAATTATAAATCTTGAAAGATTGTTTGCCCTCTTCAAGAGCCCCGGCAGGCAATATCATATTACCGCCGATTCTTGCTGCGAAGTTACGCGCCTCTATAGTTAATTGCTTTTTGATTCGCTCTTCTTTCATCCATTTAATACGTGTCGGTGAAAGCGATAGACGCGTACTTCCTAATATTTGGCACTGTTTGAGATCGGATTCTTCGCCTACATTAACTTTGCTTCCTTGTAGCGTAAGCTCGGTCGAGGCGCAGCCGGTTATAACAACTAGCGATACGAGTAAAAAAACAATATTTTTTATAGTATTCATCACATTAGTTCGGTTGAATTTTTTCTATTATAGATTGCGCGGTTGTTTTTGCATCGGTATATTTTAATACGTTTTCTGCTCGGTTTCGGCGTTCAATCAATTCAATTTCATTTTGTGCGAGCCTGCGTTTGCTTATTACCACGCGCCACGGCAAGCCCAATAGTTCGCTATCGGAGAACATCACCCCGGCGCGCACATCTCGATCGTCTAAAAGGACTTCGATCCCCATATCGCGTAAGGCGTTGTATAGATTTTCACTTTCCTGCTTCACTTTCGGGTCACGGTGATATTGTATAGGAGTGAGAGATAGCATAAAAGGTGCCATTGCCGATGGCCAAATAATTCCCGCTTCGTCGTGGTTTTGTTCTATTGCAGCGGCGACGATACGCGATACACCGATTCCATAGCATCCCATAAGCATCGTCATAGGTCGGTCGTTTTCATCCAGTACAGTTGCATTCATCGCTTCGCTATATTTAGTACCGAGCTTGAAGATATGTCCGACCTCTATGCCGCGTCGTATGCGTATGTGTCCGTGCCCACTCGGACTAGGGTCGCCTTCCTCTATATTCCGCAAATCGTATGTTTGCGGTTCCGGTAGATCGCGTCCCCAATTCATACCGCTGTAGTGATAACCCTGTTCGTTGGCACCGGCGACGAAATCAACCATTTTAGCTGCCGCATAATCGGCAATGATCGGGATGTCCATTCCTAGAGGACCGAGTGAACCGGGAGGACATTTTATATGTTCCACAATTTCTGCATGTTCGGCAAACTCTATAGGATCCTTGATAGCGGGATGTTTTACGGCTTTGCTAACATTCAGTGTATGATCGCCGCGCAAGAAAAGTGCCGTCAAAGTGCTTTCGGTGCCTTTAAGAATCAGTGTTTTTAGGCATTTTTTTTCGTCAACTTTCATAAATTGCGCAAGCTCGGCGATACTCTCAATGTCCGGTGTTGCAATTTTGTTCAAATGCTCTCTTGCCGTATGCCGTTCTCCTTCATTCGGTGTCGGTGCAAGCTCTACATTAGCCGCATAGTCGTCGTCGTCCGAGAATGCGATAGCGTCTTCTCCCGAATTTGCAAGCACATGAAATTCGTGCGAGGCATTACCGCCGATGCTACCGGTATCCGCCAATACCGATCGACAATCTAATCCGAGCCGTCTAAATATAGCATGATACGCACGATACATCGTTTGATAACACTCGTCCAACGATTTCTCGTCGGCGTGAAACGAATAAGCATCCTTCATAATGAATTCCCGGGCGCGCATTACTCCGAAACGCGGTCGGATTTCATCGCGAAATTTGGTTTGAATCTGATAGTAATTAACGGGTAGTTGACGATAGCTACGTAATTCGCGCCGAGCGAGATCGGTGATCACCTCCTCGTGCGTAGGCGCGAAGACAAAATCGTTTTGATGGCGGTCGGTGATGCGCAACAGTTCGGCTCCGTAGTGTTCCCAGCGCGCCGATTCTTGCCATAGTTCCGCAGGCTGTATCGCCGGCATTAACAACTCAACGGCACCTGCGGTGTTCATCTCTTTGCGAACAATGTCGGCAACTTTATGCAATACGCGCAACCCCATCGGCAACCATGTATAAAGCCCGGACGAGAGCTTGCGTATCATTCCTGCTCGTAGCATTAGTCGGTGGCTGATTATTTCTGCATCGGCAGGTGTTTCTTTTAGCGTGTTTAGAGGGAATAGAGAGATGCGCATAGACTATATTTTGGGTGATTTTTCTATATTTTTACTCGGTATCCGCATATCATACATCATTCTTGCATATCTTTATATGAGGCTTCTATTATATCGTGTATGATATGTATTTTTATTGAATGGCTCTATGGCTTCCTTAGTAACACAATGGTTTAATAAAGTTCTCTCGAACGCACAGTTGGTGGTACTGATTGTATTGCTGGTGGCAGTTGTAATCGTACTGAATGTAGCGAGCGATATATTAACGCCGCTAATCATCGCCTTAGTTTTGGCTTATATCCTCGACGGTGCGGTTGATTTGCTAAAGCAGTGGAATCTTTCGTCGACGTTGGCACTGACTGCCGTTTATCTTTTGTTTATCGGCATCGTGCTATTTATTTTAGTGGTGCTGTTACCGTTGATGACGGTAGAGATCACCGACTTCTTGCGCGACCTGCCGGCGATTGCCAGCCGAGGTCAGCAATTACTATTGCAACTGCCTCAAATCTATCCCGAGTTTATAGAGGAGCGACAAATCACTAATTTTATTGCCAGTCTACGCGAAGAAATTGCCGATATAGGACAAAGCGTATTGAGCACTTTGCTTGTTTCGATTCAAGGCTTTATCACGGTTTTGGTTTATTTGGTGTTGGTGCCTTTGCTGGTCTTTTTCTTTTTGAAAGACAAAGATTTATTGCTCGGCTGGGCTGCCAAACTTTTGCCGCGTGAGGAAAACCGTGCATTGACCACGCAAGTGTGGCAAGAAGCCAATCAGAAGGTTTCAAACTATATACGCGGCAAGCTCCTGGAGATATTGATAGTTTGGGTGGTTTCGTGGATAGTCTTTGCGGCACTGGGCTTGAACTATGCCCCGTTGCTGTCCTTTTTGGTCGGCATTTCGGTCATCGTTCCTTTCTTGGGAGCCGCAGTTATGACGCTACCGGTGGCAATGGTTGCTTATGCACAATGGGGTCTTTCCGCAGAGTTCGTTTATCTGATGATTGCCTATGCCGTTATTCAATTTCTCGACGGCAACTTGCTTGTTCCTTTTCTGTTTTCGGAGGTAGTCAACCTGCATCCGGTGGCAATTATTTCGGCAATACTGATCTTCGGTGGCATCTGGGGGGTATGGGGTGTCTTCTTTGCTATTCCTCTGGCGACGGTAGTCAACGCAGTATTGAAAGCCTGGCCGCGTGAACCCCAGCCGATATCTTAAATGTACTCAGTATTTTGTAAAAGATGAATGATTACGAAGAATTTAAGAAGCGGTTTAAATTATTGGCTAGCAAAAACAAGCATCTAATTATAAATACCTTGTCTAATATTTTTACAATGCGCTTAATCGGGAATAAAACCCATGGTGACTTAGCAGAAATTGGTATAGTAGAGTTTATTAACCAATTTATGTACGATTTTACAAGCGAACATGTTGGTAAAGATAGATTTAGAGCGAAAGATTATGAAGAGGATATAGTAATTATTAATGAGATAACAAAAACGGAATTTTCTGTTAGTCTAAAAGCATATGGTTATGGGCCTTTACAATTGTCAACAGATAAAAATCAAAAACTTTTTTCTTTCCTTAATCAAAAAAAACGAGAAAAAAGCATTACCAATAAAACACATATTAATGACATTTTTAATTCCGTAGAGTTTAAAGATTATGGCATGATTAATATCATGCCCCTGATTTATAAAGAAAAGGAGAAAAAGTGCAATATCATGGTTTTCAATTATCCTAAGGCTATAAAAGAAACTAAATGTATCAGCTTTATTCAGAAAAATGAAACATTTTCTAAAGGGAAGATTATAAAACGAAAAGGTAGAAAGCATCCTTTATTTTTATTTACCGACTCTAATGGAAATTATATATGCGAAGTAAGGTACGGAGATGCTTCTTCAAATGCATTACAGCGAGGTCTCTGGACAAATACTAAACATGCCGCCTCTTATTTTGACTCGCTGACGAATGGTTGGATAGATTATTCTCATAATGAAACCCTAGTGAAGTTGTTCCGCCTTGCATTGAATAGTACTAGACAGGCTCATGAATTAGTCAATAAATCTTTGCAAGAAGATATTGAATCCTTAAAGGAGGCAAGATGATTGCTCGGCAGCTAGATCTCCTCAACGCTTCTCCTGTGTCCATACCGCGTACCGAGGGAATAAAGTATGTAGGTTCAAAGTTAAAAATCCTCCCTTATATACTCAACCTAAGTTCTAAGTTGACCGGAGTTAATAAAGTTTTGGATGGTTTTAGCGGGTCAACTAGAGTTTCCCAAGCGTTTGCACAACTGGGCTATCAAGTAACCGCAAACGATATCGCAGTATGGTCGGAAGTCTTTGCCGTTTGCTATCTTCAATCGAAGAAAGACGATGCTTTTTATCAAGAGATATTAGACCATTTGAATAACTTAAAAGGCTATGCCGGCTGGTATACCGAGAGATACGGGGGTGAGTCGATCGGCGGTAAAAAACCTTTTCAGGCAAAAAACACCCGAAAGTTAGATGCCGTCCGTGATGAAATTGAAAAGCTAAACTTGGCATGGGAAGACAAGTGTGTGATTTTGACGAGTTTAATTTATGCGCTCGATACCGTCGACAGTACCTTGGGGCATTATGTGTCGTACTTATCGAAATGGTCGCCGCGCTCGTATCGGGATTTGTTTCTAAGGTTGCCTAAAAGATTTAAGCATCGCGGCGAACACCAAGTAATGCGCGGTGATATTTTCGATGTTGTAAAAAGCCATAAGTTTGATTTTGCGTATTTTGATCCGCCTTATGGTTCGAATAATGAGAAAATGCCTCCGAGTCGAGTTAGATATGCCGCTTACTATCATATATGGACGACGATTATCAAACACGATAAGCCCGATGTCTTCGGCAAAGTCAATCGGAGAACCGATAGTAGAGATTTGCAATGTGCATCGGTATTCGAGGAATTCAGAAAAGATAAAGACGGGGAGTATATAGCGATGAAAGCATTAAACGAACTCATCCAAAGAACGAAGGCTCGCTATATTCTATTGTCTTACAGCTCCGGCGGCAGAACCACAAAAAAAGAACTCGGTAATATAATCGACGGGATAGGTACCCTACTAGAGTTTGTTGAAGTGAACTACAAAAGAAACGTGATGGCGGATATGTGTTGGTCTAAAGAGTGGGTGAACGATAACGCCGAACATAGAGAGTACTTATTTTTAATCGAGCATAGAACCGCTAGGTCAATCGGCTAACATCGGCAACTCTATTTGTCGGGTAGCCTTCCCGTGACTGTGTCGGTACAAATAGCAGTATAATAGGCACTAACGGTTGCCTCAACGGGTGATAAACTTATAAGGCAAATTCCTATTTAGAAACTGATATATTAAGGAAGCAATGACGGTAAAATTTCAAGGCAGTATGGTTGCGATTGTAAGCCCGATGGTGGAAGGCGACATAGATTATAAGTCGTTTAGGAATTTAATAGAGTTTCATATACAAAACGGAACCGATGCGATCGTGGTGGCCGGCACTACCGGTGAATCGGCTACAATGAATTATAAAGATCACTGCAAAGTCATACGTGTTGCGGTTAAGCAAGCACGAAATCGTGTGCCGATAATCGCCGGCACCGGTTCCAATTCCTCTGCCGAAGCTACGGCACTCACCTTATCCGCCGAGCAAGACGGTGCCGATGCCTGTCTCTTGGTAACACCCTATTACAACAAACCGACTCAAGAGGGACTTTATCAACACTTTGAGATGATCGCCTGCACGGTTCAAATCCCTCTGATACTCTATAATATTCCCGGTAGGACCGCATGCGACATGCTCCCCGAAACCGTCAAGCGTTTGGCGGAAATCGACGGTATTGTCGGCATCAAAGAGACCGTATCGCTGGACCGTATGCAAGAGATTCGCGATTTATGCGGCAACGAGTTTGCGATTTATAGCGGTGAGGACGCGCTTGCGGCGGAGGCGATATTGCAAGGTGCCGAAGGCGTCATTTCGGTGACCGCCAATGTAGCACCGGCGTTGATGCACCGATTATGCGAAGCTGCCTTAGCGGGTGATCGCAAGCGTGCCGAGGAGATAGACCGAGCTTTACAGCCTCTGCACAAAGCACTATTTCTTGAATCAAACCCTATTCCCGTTAAGTGGGCATTGACACAAATGGGTTTAATCTCCGAGAGGATACGTCTACCGCTGACTACTTTATCCGAGGTGCACCATAAGGCATTAAGCGATGCGATGAAACACGCAGGTATTGAATAATGGGAATCAAGAACCGCGTATTGACCGTTTGTTGTTGTCTGCTGTTGAGCGGTTGTTCATCCGATGGTTTTTCTTTTATGGATGATATAGAGTTTGGTTTGCCGGGCCTAGGTGAGGGGGTTTATATGGGTGAGGATAACGATTCTTTGGAAGTGCCGCCCGATTTGGCTTCGTTGGATGCTTCAAGGAACTTAGGTGTGCCGGGCAGCGACAATATCAGCATGTCCGATATGGCTTTTGACAGCTATGTGTTGCCCGAACGCTTGGATTTACGCATCCAGCGCGAAGGCGATGTAGTATGGCTCTCGGTAGATGTAGACCCGGTGACCTTATGGCCCGAATTACGGAATTTTTTGCAACGCGGTGGATTTGAGATAAGTGCGAGTGATCCTAGTGCCGGTAATATGGAAACCGCCTGGCGAGAACGTCAATTAAATGTAGACCATAAACGCAGTGGTTCAATCAGAGTGCGTAATCAACTACGAGTTAATCTGGAGCGCGAACCCAATGCAATCACCAATGTTTTTTTCTCGGTACGCGAAGCAGGCTATGTAGGCAGCGCGTGGCGGATGTTGCCGCCCGATCCGTATTTGGAGAGACTGCTTTTGTTTAAGTTCAAGGATCATCTTGCACGCAACAGAGAAATAGCCAATCCTCAAATGGCATCTTTGGATGATATCAAAACACTGCTTCGTATTCGTAATGCGCAGGGGGTGGCAATCCTTGAAATAGGACAATCGTTCAGCAAAGTATGGCGCCGCCTAAATGCGTCGCTAAGACGCTCGGGGATGAATGTGCGCGCAAGCGATCGTAGCCGCGGTGTTTATTTGATTGAATATCAGGAAACTTCCGACGACCGTAACGGTGCAATAGATAATATCGACATCAATAGAGCTTTAGTACAGTTGCATGTTCTAGGTAGCGACGACCGCACTATTGTTACCGTACATCCGAATCGAGATCAACAAAAAATACCTTATGCCCTCGCTCAACGCGTACTGCAACGGGTTGTGATGGCATATCAACCGACTTTGGGGTCTTGATGGAA
This sequence comes from uncultured candidatus Poriferisulfidus sp., assembly GCA_965215125.1. Lineage (GTDB taxonomy): Bacteria > Pseudomonadota > Gammaproteobacteria > Poriferisulfidales > Oxydemutatoraceae > SP5GCR1. Next base: position 1,576,941 of record OZ244052.1, read on the forward strand.
GAGCATAGATGCCCTTTTCAGGCACCTCAAATCAAGAAAGATTTTGCTTGCACATTGGGAGTTGAAGTGACACGACGCGACGGTGCGGCGATTGCCTGCCAATCGGACTCTGCCAGTCGGCATTGTTGCGAACTCTACGAGCACCTGAAGCAAGCGGGTTTAGAGGCTTTCGGTGTGAAAGACGATTTGGCAAAGGTGCCACAAAGTCTCTATATTAAGGTACAATACGGAGGTCTTTTAGGTTTACAAAGGCTACTCGGCGATAGACGGCAGGATATTGTAGACATTTCATCGTTGCTTACGCAGTTGCATGCACAATACGGTAGGATTGAAGACATACCTTGCGAGCAGGTAAAAACCGACATTGAGTCGCACAAAGTGCGGTGCAAAAAATAAACTGCGCCGAACGGATGTATAAATTTGAATAGAAGCAATAAAGATAACGGAGTATAAAAATGGAGGATACCTTACATCATAAAAATGACGAACCCGGTTTCGTGATAGGCTGGAGATATAAATACAAATTTGAATCCGGCTATTACGACGAAGAGATGACCTTCGGCGAGGCCAAGAAGCGCGCAGAAGAACTACACCAAAAACATCCCGATATGACTTTTTGGCCTAAGAAAAATCAATAAAAGCAGCTTTTTATAATCCTGATGCGCATTGAAAACGAGTGTACTATCCCAATGTGCTGAACTTCAGGCTCAATCGGCAGACTTTTCTTTATTTTTAAGATATAATGATTATTAACTTTGACTTATTCAGAATACTTGATGCAAATGAATATAAAATTGATGGCTAAAGGAGCAAAGTCTCTGATAATACCGAGAGCATATCCTCGCCCCAAGAGAGCCGAGGAAATACATTATTTAGTATGGAATTCCGTAGGGCGTGCACTCCACGATGCGATAGGGGACTATGAGCAGCAAGAGCAAAAAGAAAAAGAACATAGCGCAAGTTCACGACAATAAAAGCGTATCTTCTTCCTCTCAACTAATTAGGCAGATTCATCAGGGGCCGCTACCGTCTCCTGATCAGCTAGCTAAATATGAGGAGTATATACCCCGGTTCCGCAGAACGCATTATAAAAATGGCTGAAAACGCGCACAACCACGCATACGAAATAGACAAAGAGACCTTAAAAGTTGTTAGTAAAGAGAGATGTCACGGTCAGTATATGGCATTTTTCATAGGGGTACTCGGTATATTGGTTGCCGGTTATCTCGCATTAGAAGGACACAGCTATTCGAGCATAGGCATTGGGCTGGCAGGTATTATACTAATTACGACACAAGCCATTATGGATCGGGCTAAAAATACACCACAAGCTATTATGGATCAGGCTAAAAATTAGCCATTAGCTGTATAATTTATTGTGGTGCGCATGCACACCCTCTCCCATAAAGATTGACACGATGGCAGGAATAACGCTTTACGACAAACTATGGCAGGCCCACTTGGTTTTTGAAGATGCCGCCGGCGATGCCTTGATCTATATAGACAGACATCTGGTGCATGAGGTGACATCGCCTCAAGCGTTCGAAGGTTTGGCACTGTCTAATCGCAATTTATGGCGCAAGGATGCAATCATTGCAGTGCCGGATCATAATGTACCGACCCGCAACCAACACGCCGCAATCGCAGACCCGATTTCTCGTTTACAGTTGGAGACGCTCGCACAAAATTGCACCAAGCACGGTCTCAAGTATTATCCACTCGGCGATATGCGCCAAGGCATCGTCCATGTAATCGGTCCCGAGCAGGGTGCCACGCTACCGGGAATGACAGTCGTTTGCGGTGATTCGCATACTTCAACGCACGGGGCTTTTGCGACTTTGGCAATGGGTATAGGTACCTCCGATGTTGAACATGTATTCGCAACCCAGTGCTTAAAGACTGCTAAGCTGAAGAATATGCGTATCCATATAGAGGGTGCTTTAGCTATAGGCATTAATGCCAAAGACTTGATATTGGCTATTATCGGTCGCATCGGCACCGCCGGCGGTATTGGTTATGCAATCGAATACAGTGGTGATGTGATTGACAACTTATCGATGGAAGGTCGTATGACGATTTGTAATATGACGATAGAAGCCGGTGCGCGCGCCGGCTTGATTGCATTCGACGGTTGCACCGAGGCTTATCTCAAAGATCGCCCGTTTGCACCGCAAGGCGCATTATGGGAACAAGCACTCGATAGCTGGGAAGCACTGCACTCCGACAAAGATGCGATGTTTGATACCGAACACACGATAGACGCGAGCACCGTGCCGCCGCAGGTGACTTGGGGAACATCGCCGGAAATGGTGGTCTCGGTCAACGATGAAGTCCCGGATCCGAGTGAGCAAAGTGACCCGAATAAAGCGAAGAATTGGCAACAAGCATTGGCTTATATGGATCTGCACCCCGGCATGGCGATGCAAGACATCAAGCTGGATAAGATATTTATAGGTTCGTGTACGAATTCCAGAATTGAGGATTTGCGCATCGCTGCGCAAGTTGTCAACGGTAAGAAACTTGCAAGCAATATCAAACAAGCAATTGTCGTTCCGGGATCGGGTCTGGTCAAACACCAAGCCGAGGAGGAAGGTCTGGACGCTATTTTCGCACGCGCCGGCTTTGAGTGGCGCGAGCCGGGCTGTTCGATGTGTTTAGGCATGAACGACGACCGCCTCGATCGTGGAGAGCGGTGCGCCTCTACTTCCAACCGTAACTTTGAAGGCCGTCAAGGTCAAGGAGGTCGCACCCACTTGGTCAGCCCGGCGATGGCGGCGGCGGCGGCTATCAAAGGGCATTTTACCGACATACGCGATTGGGATATAGACTAATGCAGAAATTCGAGCGTATTGAAAGCATCGTGATACCGCTGGACCGAACCAATGTAGATACCGATGTCATCATTCCCAAACAATACTTAAAATCGGTCAAACGCACCGGTTTGGGTCCCTACCTATTTGACGATTGGCGGTACCTAGACCCCGGCGATCTAACACTAGACAATTCAACAAGACGCCTCAACCCCGACTGCATATTCAACGATCCTCACTATAAGCAAGCTCAAGTCCTATTGACCGGTGCCAACTTCGGTTGTGGTTCCTCACGCGAACACGCAGTTTGGGCAATGATGGACTACGGGCTAAAAGTAGCCGTTGCTCCCGGTTTCGCCGATATTTTCTATAACAACGCAATCAAAAACGGCTTTCTGCCCGTAGTATTAGATACCGACGCAATCACAACCTTGTTCCAAAATACAACAAGCGATCCCAATTATCGTCTCACGATAAATCTCTACGACCAAACCGTCAACGACGCACAATCGCAATGGCACTTTGACATTGCCGACTTTGACAAACACTGCTTGTTGGAAGGATTAGACCAAATAGCTTTAACCTTAAAGCACGCCGACAAAATCCGCACCTTTGAAGCAAAACGCCGGGAAAGCGCACCTTGGTTATTTCTGAAATGATAGAACCGCCCGTAGAGAGTGGTTAATTCTCCTCCTGTGGAGGGGTGGCAGGCGTAGCCTGACGGAGTGGTTAATTCCCCTCCACAGGAGTGTAACATCTTGTATAATGAATAAATTCTGGCTAATATTTATCTAATATGAGAGAAGCACATCAATTTTTATCCGAGTCGGCGATATTGCTTAGTACTAATTTCGGAAGAGAGCGCAAAGATAATCGGCACTTGGAAGAATTTTGTGAGCTTGTTGCCTCTGCCGGAATTCATGCACAGCTCGTATTGAAGGTTCGTCGGCATCGTCCGGACTCTAAATATCTAATTGGTTCGGGCAAGGCTTCCGAACTTCGTGAGCAAGCACAAGCACATAATATAAGGTTGACCATAATAGATCGGGATTTAAGTCCCGGTCAGATACGTAATCTAGAGCAACATACCTGCACCCGAGTTATTACTTATACGGGGTTGATACTCGATATATTTGCGCAAAGAGCGCAGTCGTACGAGGGCAAATTGCAGGTTGAGTTGGCACAGTTGGAATACCTTGCTACACATTTGGTGCGTGGTTGGACGCACTTGGAGCGTCAAAAGGGAGGTATCGGGTTGCGTGGTCCCGGTGAGAAACAGCTGGAGACCGACCGCCGCTTATTAAGACGGCGCGTTGCAACTATTAAAAAAGAACTCAAAAGTATCAGCCATCAACACGAGCAACGCCGCCGCAATCGCCGGAAAAATGCTTTGCCGCTTATAGCCTTAGTCGGTTATACCAATACCGGCAAATCTACTTTGTTCAATGCCCTGACCTCGGCCGATGTAGACTCCGCCGACATGCTCTTTGCGACCTTAGACCTTGTCACTCGGCGTTTGGAATTGGAGGATTGCACGGTGTTGGTCTCGGACACCGTAGGCTTTATACGAAACCTGCCCCATGAATTGATAGACGCATTTAATGCAACTTTGGTTGAAGTTCGCGATGCCGATTTAATTTTATGTGTGGAAGATGCCTCCGACCCGCAACGGCTGGAGAAACGTCGCTGCGTAGAGCAAGTTCTGGATAAAATCGGAGCGGGCGATATTAAACGCATCAGAATAATGAACAAAATAGATCGCTTAAACGACGCAAAGGCGGCGATAGATTTCAACGGGGGTGCCTTTGCTAGGACCGTCTACATCAGCGCGCTAAAAGGTACGGGAATAGATCTTTTATGTCATGCGTTGCAATCCGAAATCGCCGCAAAGAAAAGGATATATAGGCTGTGTTTGCCACCCGCTGCCGGTGCCATACGCGCGTCTTTGTACGACAATAAAAGGGTGGTTAATGATCGTTATATACCCGGGCAAGGGTGGTTGTTGGAACTGAGTCTAGAGCAAACCGATGTGTGCCGATTACGATCTATGGAGGCAGAGTAGAACTTCAATGTAACCGACATGCGTGGGGCGGACCATTCCCCTCCGAAGGAGGGGAATGGTCCGCCCCTATAGTTCGTAGATACTTTTTCAACAGTCCCACATTACTATTTTGTGCTTACAAGGAAAATATGGGTTCTTTCATTATGATTATAGGGATGATATAATCATCTTTTATTAATTTGACGGCTTTGCGAAGCAACCCTAAATACACAATTTTAATTTAACCATAAAACATGCCTTGGAGCGAAGATAAAGACAGGACGAATAGATCCGACAAAAGAAGTGGGTCGTCGGGAGAACCACCCGACTTAATGGATTTATTGGGTGTTCTATTTGGTTTTAAGAAGAACAAGTCCCAAAGATCCGGTTCGTCGTCGGATGAACCCCCGCAAAGAAAAAGACCGAGTTTCGGTTCCGGGTTCGGCAAGTCCAACTCGTTTAATTTCTCGTTAATACTAGGTGTAATTGTCACCGTTTGGATACTTTCCGGTATTTATATCGTTAGCGAAGGTCAGCGAGGCGTTATTCTGCGCTTCGGTGAATATCACGATATGACCTTGCCGGGTCCGCATTGGCATATTCCGTATCCGATTGAAACGGTTGAGAAGGTGGATGTAGGCAAAGTGCGGTCGGCACAAAATAAGGTTTCCATGCTAACCCAAGACGAAAACATCGTTGAAGTAGAGTTGGCCGTGCAGTACCGTGTTAAAGATGCTGCCGATTATCTCTTTAATGTACGCTTGCCCGATATAGACAACGACAGAGCGGATCAATCTCGAGGGACACTTTTTCAGGTAATGGAAAGTGCGTTGCGCGAAGTAATCGGCAAGAACAGTATGGATTTTATTCTCGGTGAAGGACGCGCCGATATCGCCGCCAAGACGAAGGTTTTGATGCAGTCCATATTGGACGACTATGCCTCGGGTTTAATCGTTCTTAATGTTAATTTACAGCAATCGCAACCGCCCGCTGCGGTGCAAGGTTCTTTTGCCGATGCGATCAAGGCACGCGAAGACGAGATTCGGTTTATCAACGAGGCGGAGGCGTATTCCAACGGCATAATCCCGCAAGCGCGCGGTGAAGCGGCGCGCATGATGGCGGAAGCCAATGCCTATAGGGAAAGAGTCGTTGAGAATTCCATCGGTGAAGCCGACCGCTTTAACAAGCTATACGAGGAATATCGTAAGGCACCCGAAGTGACACGCGAACGTCTTTATCTGCAAGCAATACAGTCGGTGTTATCGAGATCCAATAAAGTCATGATCAATGTTGACGAGGCAACAATGTATTTTATTTGCCGTTGGATAGAATGATGCGAGATGTGACAGCGAAGGATTCCGGGGGGCAGGGTTCAACATCCCAGTCTGCCGGTTCAGGCAACGACAACATTAGAAATATGAGCGATCGAATTCGCTCGGGTGTGGAACGGATAAGAGGGAGATGAAGAGATTTTTACCATTCATTATAGTACTCGTGCTGCTTATCGGTTATACCGCAACTTATGTAGTAGATCAACGCGAGAAAGCCTTGTTATTTAGATTGGGCGAAATCATTAAAGAAGATATTCCACCGGGGTTGCACTTCAAATTCCCACTGATCAACAATGCGAGATTTTTTGATGCGCGTATCCTCACGCTCGACGCACAACCCGAGAGTTTTTTGACGGTGGAAAAGAAAAATGTGACCGTAGATTTCTTCGTGAAGTGGCGCATTTTGAATGTCGGACAGTATTATCGTTCCACGCGAGGCGACGAGCGCAACGCGCTAAGTCGTTTATCGCAAATCATGAAAGATCAACTGCGCAACGAGTTCGGCAAGCGGACGATACAGGAGGCGGTCTCCGGAGAGCGTAGCCAGATTATGGATATATTAAGGGTCAAATCAAACGAGACGGCTAAGGAACTTGGTATAGAGATTGTCGATGTGCGTATCAGCCGTATAGATTTACCCGACGATGTTAGCAATGCCGTTTATGAAAGAATGCGTGCCGAGCGTAGTCGTGTTGCAAGAGACTTCAGGGCTCGAGGCATGGAACAGGCAGAGCGCATCCGAGCCGAAGCCGATCGCGAGCGTATTGCGATCCTTGCCGAAGCGTATCGCGAATCGGAAAAAATTCGTGGTGAAGGGGATGCAGAGTCGGCTAGGATATATGCCGATGCCTACAATAAGGATCCCGAGTTTTACTCGTTTACGCGCAGTATAAGAGCATACGAAGATGCATTCGGAGGATCCGACACTCTAATCTTGGAACCGGAATCCGATTTCTTCCATTACTTTAATCAAAAAAGTAGAGAATAGGAAAGCGATGCACGGTGATGCATGATGTATATTCCTGTACAAGGATATACATTTGTATGAATACGGCATGTATAAAAATTTAAGATGGATTGGACCGATTTTGTTACCGCACTCGGACTGATGCTTGTCTTTGAAGGCATCGTCCCGTTTCTCAAACCTGCAAAATGGAAGCAAGTACTTATTGGAATAAGCGAATTTAGCGATTATCGTCTTAGGATGGGGAGCCTGATCCTTATGATAATCGGGTTGCTAATCGTATATGTCGCTAGAAGTTGGGCATAGCCGTGAACCAAAAGTGGATTTTGCCCGAGAATATAGACGACATATTGCCTGCCGAGGCGAGACGACTGGAGGCGATGCGTCGGCGGATCATAGACCTATTCGACGGTTGGGGTTATGAATTAGTCAATCCTCCGCTCGTTGAGTTTTTAGAATCTTTGGTTGCACCCGAGGAAGACGAGCTTTTATTGCAGACTTTTAAGTTGACCGATCAGTTGAGCGGTAAAACCTTAGGTGTGCGTGCCGATATGACCCCCCAAATCGCTCGCATAGATGTACATGCTTTGAGTGGTAATAAAATCAACCGTCTATGTTATTGCGACACGGTACTAAAAACTAAACCTGAAAGCGTCGGGGCTTCGCGATCTCCGATACAGTTTGGTGCCGAGGTCTACGGACACGACGGCATTGAAAGTACGCTTGAGATCATACGGCTCATGTTGGGGACACTGAAGTTGGCAGGTGCAACACAGAATCTCCTGTCTTTAGGGCATGTAGGTATTTATTTGGAACTAGTCAAAGCGGCAAAATTAAAGCCGGCACAAAATGCCGACTTGATCCCTCTGTTACACTCCAAGGCCAAGCACGAAATTTACACCTATCTAAAGGCAACCGGAATTCCTAAGCAACAGATAATGTGGTTCACCGATCTTAGTGATTTTCATGGCGACACAAGCGTGCTAAAAGACGCGCGTCGTTGTTATAGTGCTATATCGGATAACATGACGGCACTGCTCGATGAACTGCAAGTCGTTGCCGACAGGTCGTCGGAGTACGCCGACAAAATATTGTTTGATCTATCCGAACTACCCTCGTATCACTATGAGGCAGGCATTGTTTTCTCGGCTTTTGTTCTGGATATTAGGCAGGAAGTTGCAAGAGGAGGTTGCTATGACGGTGTAGGCGAACCTTTCGGGCACGCACGCCCCGCCGTCGGTTTTAGCGGCGATATGAAATTGTTTTTGGATATCAATCAGGATCGTGCGTCGGGCACATTGCGGGATAAAAAACTTATATTTGCGCCGCGAGATCAAGATGAGGCATTGCAAGAGATGATAGAGTCTGCACGCGCAGATGGTGATAGAGTCGTCGTCCAACTAGGAGACGAACAGCCCGAAGACTATGGGTGTGATGCTTGTTTTGTCAAGATAGATAGACAATGGACGATAGAGATTATTAAATGACTTGTGTCGTAGTCGTCGGCTTGCAATGGGGAGATGAGGGCAAAGGTAAAATAGTGGACCACCTCACCGGACATTCCGATGCCGTTGTTCGTTTTCAAGGTGGACATAATGCCGGACATACGATTTATGTCGACGGTAAACCACATATACTACATTTGTTACCGTCGGGTGCATTGCACGAAAATATAGAATGTCTTATTTGCAATGGTGTGGTCGTATCTCTACGAGCCTTGCTCGAGGAGATACGGGAGTTAAGTGCTATCGGTATAGAGGTTGGTTCGCGTCTTCGTGTTTCCGATGCTTGCCCGCTGGTGTTGGAATGTCATCGTTTACTCGATGCAGCGCGTGAGCGACGACGCGGGAAATCTGCCATAGGCACCACCGCCAAGGGCATAGGTCCGGCTTACGAGGATCGGGCGGCAAGACGAGCGGTGCGATTGGGAGACCTCCGAGATTGGGACGCTTTTGTGAAGCAAACCGAGGAATTATTCGAATACCACAATTTCGTATTGAAGCACTATTATCAATCGCCGACCGCGGATTGTGCAGAGGAACTTGATTTTATACACCAGCACAAGGACAAATTTCTATCGTGGACGGTTTCGATTTCCGATTATCTGCACCGTTTGATTGGACGAGAAGCGAATGTATTATTTGAGGGTGCACAGGGAACATTGCTTGATATAGATCATGGCACTTATCCCTATGTGACTTCTTCTAATACGATTGCCGCCAACGCAAGTTGTAGTGCAGGCATGGCGGCGCAAGACATAGACTATGTATTAGGTATTAGTAAGGCTTATACGACTCGTGTCGGCAACGGCCCCTTTCCTACCGAATTGGACAACGAGATAGGCGAACATCTATCTACGCACGGTAAAGAAAAAGGAGCGACTACCGGCAGGGATCGGCGTTGTGGATGGCTGGATGCCGTCGCCTTAAAACGAGCGATTAAAATAAATGGCGTAAATTATTTATGCTTGACTAAAATAGATGTGCTAACAGGGCTACAAAAGTTGCGGATTTGTGATAACTATGACCCGATGAGCAACGATTTGTCGAAGTGTAAACCCCATTACATAGAATTGGAAGGTTGGACGGAAACGATACGCGGTATTACTCGTTATCGGGATCTCCCCAATCAAGCCCGGCACTATGTAGAATGTATAGAACAGCTGATCGGCATTCCCGTTGATATGGTTTCAACCGGTCCGGGACGGGAAGAGAACATCTTGCGCAAAAACATTTTTTAACTCATTCCCTTCCCAATTTGTCGTATCTGCACATTACGTTCTCCCTGAATTTAGCACCAATGTTAAAGTTAGTTTTTCCGATAAACTAGAGAAATTAAAAATATTGCAGGTGGCTCTAAAAATGGGGTAACGTCAGTTATATTCTAAACATGCCGTGCGGTCAACGAAGTATTACGATATCAAGAAAGCGCATTGTAAGAGTTGTCAATGGCGAGGGAGTTGTTATTTGGGTGGTGGGAATCATATGTATACCGCCCGAAACAAGTATAAAGAGGCGATTGAGCGAGTGAGATGTCGACAAAGTAGTGAGGTATTTCAGCAACGGATGACGGAGCGAAGTTGGAAGGTAGAGGGATTATTTGGTGAGGCAAAGGAACAGCATGGATTGAGGCGGGCAAAACTATAGAGGTTTGGAGAAGGTGCAGATACAAGCCTACTTGATTGGGATAGCTCAGAACCTAAAGAGACTAGCGGTTTCTTTAGATTTTTATTTCCGCTGGATCAGATTTCAGTTTATCCAAAGATTTTTGTTATTACGGTATAGCTTTCAAGGATGAGGCGGCTTTTTCAACAGCCTTACGACACAACCATCCCGTCGGGCATAGCCTGCCACCCCTCCGAAGGAGGGGAATGGGTACCTCTACGGTGTGGGTTTTCGAGTTTGTTATATCAAAAAAATAATATCGTTTACCAAATGCGATTTGCTATAATATCTCATTTTGAACTAATAGTTTTACAGAACCTATTTAATTATTTCTCAAGCAATGCGTCCTCAATCGGTCATCATTCCTAAATCTGCCACGCACAGTCTTTTCCTGACATTCACTGTTAAGGATAAAAGCAGAAAGTTTGCGTCAACTATTGTTGATATAGATAAATATGTAGCCAAGCTAAAAAAAATTGCCCGAGTGAATAACGCGCTGAGTTTCGGTGAGGCATATTGGAAGGCCATTGCTCCTACGCCTGAAGCAATACCCAAAGGAATTCGGACTTTCGGTGCTATAGATGGAGATTATCCCGCCCCGGCAACCGGTGGTGATTTATTTTTGCATTTGAATAGCAGATTTACCGATTTGAACTACGAAGTAGCGCATAATTGGTTGGAACCTCTTAAAAATGAACTACAAATTATCCACGAGCAAGCATGTACACGCTATTTGGATGAAAGGGACTTGATCGGTTTCATAGACGGTACCGAAAACCCGGAGGATGCAAAAACACGCCGGGAAGTTGCCCTATTAAGTATTTCCGATAGCAATCGGGTACTAGCTGGAAGTAGCTTCGTTTTTGTTCAAGGTTACAAGCATAAACTTAATAAATGGAAGACACTGACGGTACTACAGCAAGAATATATAATAGGGCGTACCAAAGAAGCGAGCTTGGAGCTGAGCGAAGACAGAAAGCCGCGTAGTGCGCATATTAGTCGCGTGGTCATAAAAGAAGATGGCGAGGAACTTGAGATTGTGCGTCATAGCATGCCGTATTTTAGTGTCAAAGGTGCAAAAGGATTGATATTTATCGCATACACGAAGGATTTAGACATCATAGAAAAAATGTTGGCGCGCATGTACGGCAAAGCGGATAAGCTACATGACCATCTAATGGATTATACCGCGCCTACGACCGGTGCGATGTTTTTCACACCTTCCAAAGAGTTGCTTGACTCACTTAAAATTTGAAAAGGATAAACATTGCCCGATAAAAAGCAAGGATTTGCGACACGAGCGATACACGCCGGAGCTAAACCCGACTCTGCAACCGGTGCGCGTATCACGCCGATACATCAATCGACTGCGTTTGTATTTGAAAACGTAGATCACGCAGCAAAACTATTCAACTTGGAGGCCGAAGGATTTATTTATTCTCGGTTAACGAACCCTACGGTTGATGTCTTGCAGAAGAGACTTGCCGATTTAGAGGGTGGAGTGGCTTCGGTATGCACCGCCTCGGGACATTCGGCTCAGTTATTGGCATTGTTTGCATTGATGGAGGCCGGTGATAATTTCGTTGCGTCTAAAAAACTCTACGGTGGTTCAATCAACCAATTCGGCTATTCGTTCCGGCGTTTCGGGTGGCAAGTCAAATTTGTAGATCCCGACGATCCCGAAAATTTTCGTAAAGAGATAGACCAACACACCAAGGCTATTTTCACCGAAACAATCGCCAATCCCGGAGGTGTCGTATGCGATATAGAGGCAATTAGCAAGGTTGCCCACGAAGCCGGTATCCCGTGCATTACCGACAATACGCTTGCAACACCTGCGTTGATGCGACCTATAGAATACGGTGCCGATATTGTCGTACATTCAACGACGAAGTTTTTATCCGGTCATGGCAATGCGATGGGGGGTGGGGTAATCGACGGCGGTAATTTTGATTGGAAGCAAAACGATAAATTCCACGCCCTTAGTAAACCCTGTGCCGCTTATCACGGTGTATGTTTTACGGAAAACTTCGGTAATGCTGCCTATGCGATATATACCTTAGCGGTGAGCTTGAGGGACTTAGGTCCGACGATGGCACCGTTGAATGCGTATCTGACGATTACCGGTATTGAAACCTTACCGTTGCGCATGGCAAAACACAGTGCTAACGCTTTAGAAGTTGCACAGTGGCTAGAAAATAATCCTGCTGTCGTAGCAGTTTCTTATGCCGGTTTACCGTCCAGTCCTTATTATGAATTAGCGCAAAAATATTGTCCTGCGGGCAGTGGTTCGGTTTTTACTTTTAGCCTCAAAGGAGGTTATCAGGCTGGAGTTAAACTGGTGGAGCAGAGTACGCTATTCTCTCATTTGGCGAATATAGGCGACACACGCTCTTTGATAACACATCCTGCGTCTACCACCCACCGTCAACTGTCCGAAGAACATAAAATATCGGCAGGTGCCGGACCCGAAGTCGTAAGACTGTCTATAGGACTGGAAGACCCCTCGGATATCATTGCGGATTTAGAGCAGGCTTTTAGATAGGCTACTGTATTTATTCCTCTCCTGTGAAATCCGCACAAGGTCACGTCATTTGTTTTTGACATACACATTGTTTTTAACGAACGCAGTATTTAGATTTTGTACGAGGCGCACCACTCTGCCTCTGATATTCGTATTATTTCTAACAGCTATAAATAGTTGAATCTTGCATAACTTGACATTCCTTGTGCTACTGCAACGAGGAACGGTTATTTGGAGCAAGTGGCGATTCTATTTTCGTGTAATATAATAAAAGACAATAATTCGTAAAGAAATGATTGAACCAACCCTCTTTTCACAAGGCAATGCGTAAATACAGAAGAGAAAAAGATAGCTTGGGCGAGGTCGAAGTACCCGAGGATAAGTTATACGGAGCTCAAACCCAACGAGCGGTAGATAATTTTCCGATTAGTGGTTTGTCTATGCCGTCTGCTTTTATACGCGCGTTGGGATTAATTAAATATAGCTGTGCCGAAAGTAATGCGCATTTAGGATTGTTGGATAGCAAGATTGCGGAGGCAATCGCACAAGCTGCCACAGAGGTCGCTGCGAATAAACACGATACACATTTTCCCGTAGATGTATTTCAGACCGGGTCCGGTACCAGTTCGAATATGAACGCCAACGAGGTCATCGCCAAGCTCGCTTCCGAGCTCTCCGGTTCGGCCATACACCCCAACGACCATGTCAATATGAGTCAAAGTTCTAACGATGTGATACCGACGGCGATACACCTGAGTGCCGGTTTGTTGATTGAGGAGGAATTAAAACCGGCGTTGCAACATTTAGCAGATTGTATCGCTAACAAAGCGAATGAAGTCTCGGATAAGCTAACGACCGGGCGTACCCATTTGATGGATGCGATGCCGATCGGCTTAAAGCAGGAATTGAGCGGCTGGGAAGCGCAAGTACGCTATGCGATTGAACGCGTCGACTCAGCAATGCAAAGGCTTTGTGAATTGGCTCAAGGTGGTACTGCGGTCGGCACCGGTGTAAATTGTCCCGACGGGTTTGCCGATTCATTCTGTAGTATTTTATCCGAGCAAACCGGAATAGCTTTTGTTTCCAAGCCGAATAAGTTTGAAGCACTCGGCACTCAAGATGCGGCAGTGGAATGTAGCGGACAACTGAAGACTGCCGCCGTCGGTCTTACGAAGATTGCCAATGACCTGCGTTGGATGAACTCCGGCCCGCTGGCAGGCTTAGGCGAGATTACTCTGCCCGTATTGCAACCCGGTAGTAGCATTATGCCGGGTAAAGTGAATCCGGTTATTCCCGAGGCGGTTGCGATGGTTTGCGCTCAAGTCATAGGCAACGATGCTACGATTACGATTGCCGGGCAAGCAGGCAATTTTCAACTCAACGTGATGTTGCCGGTTATTGCATATAACCTGTTGCAAAGTATCGATTTGTTGAGCAATGCCGCGCACGTATTAGCCGACAAGGCGATTGCCGATTTTGTGGTCAACGAAGATACCTTGAAGTCCGCCTTAGAGAGAAATCCGATATTGGTTACCGCCCTCAATAGAGTAATAGGCTATGAGAAAGGTGCAGCGATTGCCAAGCAGGCGTATCGCGAACGTCGTCCGATCCTTGATGTCGTTTTAGAGCAAACCGATCTGAGCAGAGAAGAAGCACAGACGCTGTTGGATCCTGCCAAACTTATCTAAAAAGCCTTTCCATTGGGTGGTTGTGTCGTATCTGAAAAAGTTAATTCCCTTCCTTCGGAGAGGCGGACTTATCTGTCCGCCCGCCCCTACAGTGAGTGTCGTAATTCGGTGCGTGAACTGCTAAGCGGCGAGCCGGCGTAGCACATAGTGCAGAATCCCGCCGTTGTCGTAATAATCTTGCTCTTGCGGGGTATCTATGCGGATGCGTACCTTAAAGGTTCTGCTTTGCCGATTTTCGTCCTCCACACCGACATCGGCGGTGCCGTCTTTATTGGTGCGAATTGTATAAATTTCATTTCCCTCCAGACCTAGAGATTGGGCACTGTCGCCTTCTAAAAATTGTAGAGGCAATATGCCCATCCCGATCAAGTTGGTTCTGTGTATGCGTTCGAAACTTTCGGCGATGACCGCCCGAACACCTTGCAGTCTAGGTCCCTTTGCCGCCCAGTCGCGCGACGAACCGCTACCGTATTCTTTGCCGGCGATGACGATAGTCGGTACCGACTCTTGCAGATAGCGCATCGCCGCATCGTAAATAGTCATCTGTTCTTTAGACGGGAAATGAAGCGTATAACCTCCCTCTACATTCGGCACTAATCGGTTGCGTAGGCGGATATTGGCAAATGTGCCTCTAACCATCACTTCGTGGTTGCCTCGCCTTGAACCGTAGGAATTAAAGTCTTGCACTTGAACGCCTTGAGATTGCAAGTATGATCCCGCCGGGCTATCGGGTGCAATTGCACCGGCCGGCGAGATATGGTCGGTGGTTACCGAGTCGCCCAAGATAGCAAGCACCCTTGCGTTCTCAATCGGTGCCGGTTGTTGCACCTCTAAAGAGAGATTTTCAAAATACGGCGGGTGCGCAACATAAGTAGAGTCCGCCCAATCGTAAAGCGTATCGGCAGTGCTTTCTAATTCACGCCAATCTTCGGTGCCGTCGAATATCCCGGAATAAATAGCCCTGAATTGGTCCGCCGACAATGCTTGTTTGAGTAGTGTATCGAGTTCTAGGCGGTTCGGCCAAATATCTTTTAGAAAGACCGGTTGTCCTTGTTCGTTGATAGCTAAAGGTTCTTTATATAAATCTATATCCATCGTGCCGGCGAGTGCATAGGCAATTACCAACGGCGGAGAAGCGAGGTAATTCAGTTGCACTTGTGCGTGTATACGTCCCTCAAAGTTTCTATTTCCGGACAACACTGCACTTGCCGTTAGCTTGTGTTCTTTGACCGCATTGGCAATCACTTCGGGCAAGGGACCCGAGTTTCCTATGCATGTGGTGCAACCATAGCCTACGTTATAAAAGCCGAGTGCTTGCAATGCATCCATCAGTTTTGCGCTTTGCAGATAATCGGTGACGACACGCGAACCGGGAGCAAGCGATGTCTTAACCCACGGCTTGACCTTAAGTCCGAGTGCGGCAGCTTTTTTAGCGAGCAGTCCCGCCGACAGCATCACCGAAGGGTTTGAAGTGTTGGTGCATGAGGTAATCGCAGCGATGGCAACGAAACCGTCGCGCAAAGTTACTTGCTCGCCGGCTATCTCAATATCGGCATGCTTGGACGCAGGGTTGATTTTTTTAAGGGCTTCGCGACATTTTTCCTGTGCAAGGTTTAACGGTATGCGATCTTGCGGACGCTTCGGTCCGGCAAGGCTCGGCACGACTTCGTTTAGGTCAAGGCTGATCGTCTTATCGTATTGCAACTTATTTTCATCGTTGCGCCATAAACCGCATTGCTTGGCATAGGCTTCTATCAAGGCGATCTCGTCGGTGGTGCGACCGCTCAAAGATAGGTAGTCTAAGGTCTCTTGGTCTATAGGAAAGATGCCGCAGGTTGCACCGTATTCCGGTGCCATGTTGGCGATGGTTGCGCGGTCTCCCAGCGACAATTCATTCAAGCCGTCGCCGTAGAACTCTACAAACTTGCCTACTACGCCTAGTTTGCGCAACATTTCTACGACCGTCAACACTAGGTCGGTTGCGGTTGAACCTTCGGGTAATTTCCCGTGTAGCTCAAAGCCTACGACCTCGGGGATTAGCATAGAGATGGGCTGCCCCAACATAGAGGCTTCGGCTTCTATGCCGCCCACACCCCACCCCAACACGCCGATGCCGTTTATCATCGTAGTATGCGAATCGGTTCCTACTAACGTATCGGGGTACGCTAATTTTTCACTTCGATCTTCGTTCACGAAGATAACCCGCGCCAGATATTCCAGATTGACCTGATGTACGATGCCGGAACCGGGCGGTACGACCTTGAAGTTGGAGAATGCTTTTTGTCCCCACTTCAGAAAATTATAACGTTCGCGGTTACGCTGAAATTCTATTTTTGTATTGAGGTCTAGAGCTTTGTCGTTGCCGAATTTATCTACCTGAACCGAGTGATCTATGACGAGTTCGGTAGGCTGCAAAGGGTTGATTTTATCGGGGTCTAGTCCCAAACGATGCATTGCCGCTCGCATCGCTGCAAGGTCTACCACCGCCGGCACACCGGTAAAATCTTGCATCAATACCCGTGCCGGGCGATAGGCGATTTCTTTGTTCTCGCCTTTTCTATCGAGCAAAGCCTGTATATCCGTTTTATTCACGGTGTTTCCGTCTTCGTAGCGCAATAAATTTTCTAATAAAATTTTCAAGCAGAACGGCAAACTGTGCGCCTGCTCGAGCCGCGATATATCAAAGATAGTATAAGAATCGTTGCCCACCTCAAGAGTCGTTTTAGTATCAAAGCTGTTCATAGTCCGATTGATTGTTGTAATGTATGGATTTTTAATATTCCTGTATGATTGTTTTTGCAAACAATGGAAATAATAACGGTTATTATGCCCTATTTGCCGAGTTGTGACAATGCCGTCCGGCATTCTCCCCTCAAAGAGGGGCAGGTGACCGTGTCGTGTCCAATTTTAGTTATCGTACAGGACCTTCTAAAAACAGTCTGGTACGGACGAGTAGCGATTTGACTTTGGATCTGTTTAGCGTGATAGTGTATTCTCTTGTTCCGCGCATACTTGAACGGGAATGTGGTTCTACTTTAATCACGATAGTTGCACTATCCTCGTCGCTCATGAGTGTGTGAATGAAAGAGGTACTGCTTGTCAATTCTTGGAAGTTTTGGGTGCCTATTTTGTAGCTGATAGTATGGCTTGTGTTATTTGCGACGGGGGTTAATCTAATCCGAATGGTTCCTACATTAAATTCCGCCTCGTATTCTAAAACTTCGGGATCAAATCTCCGGTTCAATTCTATCTGTCTATATATTATGACATCGCCGCTGTTGCTACTTTCCTCAAGTTCCAATGCCACCAGAGTAGGTTGCTGACCGCCCAATATCGGTCCACAATCGGGTAATTCGGTATTAGGATTTGTATCGCATTGAGGGTCACCTGTGGGGGCGAAGCCTTTTCCGTATCCGAGTATAGGATATTCATTGTTCGTGCCGAAGTCCCAATCTTCGGTAGACCACTCACTATATATCCCGGTTGTCGTTGTGGGTGCTTTAAGTTGTGTGGCCGACCGTCCCACCGAGCCGTTTAATTTGTATCTATCTTCAATGGTTATATTTCCTCGTCCTACATCAGGAAGTTCGCTGCCGTCGTTTTGCCAATAACTTGCATTTGCAGTAGCTGAACCGCTATCGTAGTTGCCGATTAGACCCCCTAAGACGGAGGTTGTAGAAGTTCCTATAACCAGACTCGTTGTATAGCTGTTACGCAGTATGTCATCATTTCCCATAGTGCCGATTAAACCGCCCAAGTTTGTATGTCCCGATACGACACCGCTGGAATAAGTGTTTGCGATAGCACTTCTTAGTCCTGTATGACGACCTATCAACCCGCCTAGGTTTTGACTATTGTCCCCGCCACCTTGAACATTGCCGGTTGCAAAACTGTTGGAAATTCTAGGAGTTGGATCTCCGGAATCAGGGTTATCATTTGATCCGACCAGTCCCCCTACATTGAGGATACCGGAGACATTGCCGGCTGCGAAACTATTGTAAATATGGTTTCTGTTAGTGCCGACCAATCCGCCTACATCGGTGATATTTTCTCCTACAATGTCGCCGGTTGCATAACTACCGTTAATTGTTCCTTGGTTGACACCGACCAGCCCGCCTAATCCACCTAAATAAGGTTCGACCGTTAACCTTAACCTTCTTACTAAATCTCCGCTACCGACTATCGCAACATATGCATGGCTATTGATAATACGTCCTCTGCTAAGATTAATACCGACGAGGCCGCCTATCTGATTATCTTCCGAAATCCGATCTGGTATGCGGAGCCCGGTTATTGAACCGCGCGCATAACTATTAAGAATCAAACCGGCATTGCTTGCCACCAATCCACCTATCGCAGCGAGTCCTTGTATATTTGCATCTAATAGCCCCAGGTTCTGAATTTTGCCGTCCTCCGTCAGGTGATTAAATAGAGCTACGAATAATGAAGTTGGAGAATTTATAAACAGGTTGGATATTGTCAAGTCGTTTCCTTCAAAGGTCGTGCTAAGACCACCGTCCAGCCCACCAATCGGTTGCCAACCTGTATTAGTACGCCATGTATTCATGTTCGTGCTGTCGCTGTAATGTTCGGGTTCGCCGAAGTTTAAGTCTCTGTCTAATTCGTAGCCGCTGCAACGATTTTCTATACAACCGAAGGTGACTTTAGTAGTCAAACTGTTGCTGGTGTTATAAGCACTGCCGTCTAATTGATAGCGAATCGCATCTAAATCCTCCAAGTAGTAAATCTCTATCAGATTGTCGCCGTCATCGTCGGCTTTTATCCTAAACGGGCCTATTCGTGTTGTCACCGTATGGTTTTGGGCATCGGTGTGTGTTATTAGCACGCGATAGCGAGTACTGCCTGGAGTATTATTCGGTATGACGAAGGTGTTGGTGCTAACATCACTAAGATCTATCCAGTCAATGCCCAATTTTCTTTCTTGCCATTGATATGTGAAATCTCGGTCTCCGTCGCCGTCCGGATCGGTTTTTACTCGGACGGTGATGGTGGTGGTACTTATTTCTGTTTCTATATCGGGAGGCCCGTTATCTGTGCGATTGACTCTCAATACCGTACTACGGCTGGTTGAGGAACCGTCACCGTCGTCAACTCTCAGTATGAATGTGATGTCACGATTGTCACCGGTTCCTACGAAATTTTCGGGTATCTTAAAACTTAAGGTAGGGGCGTTTAGTTCTGACACGCTTGTCGGGTCATCTAGAGAGTGTGTCCACGCATGGTCATAGGGTTCGGTGCCGCCGGTGACTACGGGTGTCAAAGTAATCGTGCTTCCCTCGTTGACCGTGCCATCTTCGTTCGCAGGTTCAATGCTGAATGTTTCGGATATTGAAAGGTTGGGACCGGGGACTATGAGTGTATAAAGTGTACTAATATCTTCATCTATAACTTCAATGGTTAAAATTCTTACTGTATCTCTTAATACAATTTCTTCGCTTGCGTCCCCGCTACTTCTATTGCTGAAATAATTGATGTCTTCTCCTCGTTCGGTAATGGTAATCGTTGCGTTGTCACCGTTGACTGCGAACGGCAGGATTTGAAATTTATCCGAGTCTAGGTCGGGGATAATATAATCGTAGATCAAAGACGAGAAAGACCGGTTGCGAAATCTCAAATCTTTATTGCTTATCTCGCCGTTTTCCAGTAAAAATAAAGCACTCAGCCCGCTGTTACGTTGATTGGGTAACAGGGTGCCGCATTGCGGCAACGAGGTTTGAGGGTCGGTATCGCATGTGTCTGCCGTCGCAGAACCAAAGATTGTGACGGCACTAAAAGGAAAGTTTTCATAATTGATAGGACCTGCGTGGCGGAGGGCAGGATAAATTGTACTGTTTCCGAAATCCCAATCGGTAGTACTCCATTGCCCGTATATACCGCTTGCATCGGTCGGTGATTTAAGGCTTTCGGCAGTTAGTCCCGCCGTATAAAAGCTGTATCTGGAGAGTCCTATATCATTGAACAAGGAGTCCGGTTTTCTTGCCCAATAGCTTCGGTTCAGGCCGGTAACTATTCTGGCATCACCGGGTATATTCCTGCCCACTAATCCGCCCACAAAGTAGTTGATTCTGCTTTCGGAGCCTATCACACAGCCTGTTGTATAGCTATTGGTAATCGAACCACCCGCACTCGTTGTGCCGGCTATGCCACCGATGAAATTATCACCCATGACACAACCGCTCGCATAACTGTTGCTAATTCCGAATGAGCTACCTCTTCTGCCGATGAATGTCCCTACCAATCCGCCTACGCGCATTGCTCCACGAACATTACCGCTCGCATAGCTATTGGTGATGTTGATAAAATTACCACGACCGACTAACCCGCCTATTCTTTCTTCTTTTCCGGTGGCATTGACTATCGCGTGGCTGTTGGCAATAGTCGTTAGTCGGGCATCACCGACTAACCCGCCTACGTTTCCATCTCCGACAATAGTGCCGGTGGCATAGCTGTTAGCGATCAAACCTACATCACTACTAGCAGCTAATCCGCCCACATTGAGCTTTCCTCTGATGTTGATATCAAGCAAGCCGAGATTGACTATCTTGGCGTGTCGGAAAGTGCCGCCGCTAGTTTGTTGTCCTGCCTGACCGAATAGCCCCACATTATCCGAAGTATCGGGGTTAGTTCTGTTAATTTGCAGATTGGAAATCGTATAGCCGTTGCCTTCGAAGGTATTGTGAAAAGACTGATTTATGCCCCCGATCGGCAACCAGCCTTCATCGCTGTTATCCTCGTAATCGTCAACCGTCCATCGTTTTTTATTGGATATTGAGAAATAGCTCGCGTCACTATCAAAATCCAAATCTCTAGCCAACTCGTAACCGACACAGCCGGTGTTCGGGCAGCCGTTGGTGATTGTTTTAGCAGTTGTGCTTGCTCTATAGCCTTTTCCGTCCGGTTGATAACGGATTGCATCTAAATCTTCCAAGTAGTAAATCTCTATGAGTCCGTCGTTGTCTGCGTCTATATCTACTCGGAGCGGTCCTATAGTTTCGTTGGGTACATTCCTAACGATTAAGGTTTTACTTAAAGTGATGCTATCGGAAGCGTCGGATACGGTTAGCGTGAATGTGAGGCTACGAGTTGACGCAATCTCACCGTCCACAAAGTCTAGAGGTATAAAAACGCTTATTGAGGGGGTACTTCCATGTAACTGTGAGTAATCCAATGTGGGAGACTGTTCCCACCTAAAGTCATAATTTCCACCGGCGACAACCAATAGCATGATTTCACTATTCTCATCTACCGTGCCGTCTGCGTTTATGCCGATATTATTTCCGGCTCGGAGTTCAATTTCTTCCCTTATCGCGATAGACCGCTTCTCAAAGCGCAGATTATAAATAGAATTGCTATCGCTCACCGTAACAGTTATTGCAGTATTTTCCGATAACGAGATTGTGGTTTCGGTACTGCCGATTGCCGTGCCTATATCGCCGATTGTGATATTTGCCGTAGAATTGTACGCATTCAGCAGCAGGCTAATGTTCTGCACGCTATCGTCAACCAATACGGTGTAGTCGGTTTCGTCGGAACTAAAGTACGGTATCCATGCTACACCCTTAATATCTATATCTCTCAAACCGGTGCCCTGATTGGGCAATAACGAACCACATTCGGGTGGGTCTATATCCTTACGGCGCGGCCGGTTACTACATGTTGACGGGTCTTCATCCACCGTATACTTGAGAACCGGGTATTGATTAGGCGTGCCGAAATTCCAATCGGCAACATGCCAACCGCTATATATTCCGGTCGCGTCATCGGGGAATTTAAGGTCGGAAGCCGATTGCCCTGCGGTATACGAAAGTGTTGATCTTCCACTGCCCACTCTGCCTATATCGGAGAGTGAGGAATCATCATTTTGCCAATAACTTGCAGTGATTGTCGGTGCAGGCAAATTACGGGTCGATAGGATTCCTTCTTGACTATGTCCATTGATAGCGGCTAAACCCCCGAAATCATCATCTTCAGGCTTATCGTTTAGAGTATGGGTAATACGTGTAATAACGGGGTTTGCATAACTATTGGTAATCCTATGTCTGTTGGCACCGACCAGCCCACCGCCATCCGCTAAGCTAGAGACTGTACCGCGCGCATAGCTGTTAATAATTTCCCCGGCACTATTCGCCGGACATCCTATATGGAAACTAAGGCAGTTTTCGCCGACCAACCCACCTACGGTGAATTTTCCGGTGACATTGGCGGCTGCATAACTATTAACAATCTTATTGAGATTAGTACCGACCAACCCACCTACTTTATCTCTTCCTTGCCGGTTGTTTGCTTCCAAAGTGCTATCGAAGGTTCCTCCGTTTACGCTCCCGGAAACATAGCTGTTTATCACTTTTCCGCCGTTTATGCCCACTAGACCACCTACACCTTTGAGGTAATAGATATCGTTGCGCCGCGCATCGGGCCTCGCCTGTGGCGAATCGTTTTTCTCAATCCTTAGATTTAATAAACCGATATTTCTAATTACGGCAGTCTGTGTGGTAAAACCGAATAAACCTACCCCTCTTAGTCCCCATCCGGTCGCATCCTTATTTTCGATATTTTCCATGTTGATAAACAGGTTGGAGATGGTATAGCCGTTGCCTTCAAATATGCCTCTGAATCCATTTTGTACCTCTTTTCCCGAACCGCTAATATTAATGCTACCTATCGGTTGCCATCCTCCGTTGTTCCATTTTATTTTGTTTTCAACATTATTTCTGTAATCGGATTCTTTTTTGAAGTCTAGGTTTCTTGTCAACTCGTAACCTATACAAACATTTCCTGGGCAACCTCTTGTTATTTTTCTTCTTCCCTCCCCCCTTCTATATGCCGTGCCATCCAACTGATAACGGATTCCATTTAATTGATTTAAGTTACAGATTTCAATCAAGCCGTCGTCATCTTGATCAATATCACTTAACTTACATTGTGTCGTCTGTTCGGTCTGTGCTACTGCAGGCGCGCATAACACGGTTGCGAGCAAAAAGAACTTTATTAGGTAGAAAGGGTTAGTTCTCATACTTTTAGCGTTTTTTACGATCTCTTCAAATATAGGACTTAATATATATCTTTAGCAAATTTCTATACTTATTATACTTGAAATCTGATTTATATACATGAATTTATGGCTCCCTAATTCCTGCTATATATTAAAAATTTTTGGTATAACAAAGTCAATATATGGGGTTGTCGCTCTTTTGAAAAGGCTGTAAATTACCCGGTCATGGTTTATGTAAAGTATCGGATTCGCACGCCCCCAAGGTTTTGCACTTGTGAGGACAAGCCCTAGCTTGTCCGCCCCATATGCCCATATTAAGGTTCTTGCACAGCGTCACGCCGATTGACCTACCGGTTCAATCGGCGGTTGTCGCTTTTGTGAAAGGACTGTAAATTACCTGATCATGGTTTATGTAAAGTATTGGATTTGCACACCCCCGAGGTTTTGCACTTGTGAGGACAAGCCTTAGCTTGTCCGCCCCACATACCCATGTTAAGGTTCTGCATAGCGTCACGCCGGTTGACCTACCGGTTCAATCGGCGGTTTTTATGGATGCCATGTTAAAATCGCATACAGGATATCATTAAATAACAGACGATTTGTTTCGTAGTAAACCATAGATTTTCAATCATTCATTATAAAAACCAATGTCACAGTCTAATAGCGGTTCAGAGATTGATAGAGTAATACACCGCATGGGTTTGGCAAACGATTGGAACAACGAAGTGGATGTGGAGTTAAATCAATGTATGAAGCAGGCTACCGACATTGGTGCCGAGACGGATAGAACGGATCTAAGGAAATTACCTTTTGTTACCATAGACGGTTCGGATGCCAAAGATTTTGACGACGCAATTTGTTGCGAAGAGAGCGATGAAGGCGTAATCTTATGGGTTGCGATTGCCGATGTTGCAAGTTATGTACGGGTTGGTTCTATGCTTGATCAAGAAGCATTCAAACGAGGCAATTCAACCTACTTGCCGGATCGTGTGTTGCCGATGTTGCCGCCGCTGTTGTCAAATGATTTGTGTTCTTTGCTGCCTAAGCAAGATCGTCCGGTGATAGCTTGTCGTATGGTTTTTGACGCACAAATGCAAATAGCGGATTATCGTTTTAGCAAGGCTGTGATCCATTCACACTGTCGACTGACTTATCAACAGGTACAAACTTTTTTTGAGGATGACTCGCCTATAGTGTGTTGTCCTAACGAGGTACCGGCAATGTTACGAGTAGCCGAAAAGCTCTATAAATTACTTAGGAAGTCGCGTGAAACACGGGGGGCATTGGATTTGGATATTCCGAAAAGGTATTTATGTTTTGACAAAGATCGGCGGATTAGGTCGGTAATGCTAATAAAAAGAAACGATGCGCACCGTATGATAGAGGAATTCATGATTTGTGCGAATGTTTCCGCAGCGCGTTATTTGTCGTCGCAAAACCTATGTTTCTTGAGCCGAGTGCACGAAGGCATCAAGCGCGAAGCCTTGCCTGCGTTGGATGATTTTTTGCGCGCTTCGGGCCTCTATTTGAAAGGCACAAAAGTAGCCGACTTTGCGCGTTTAATCGAACAAACTACTGGACACCAAAACAAACAAATTATACATACGATGATTTTATCTTCGTTGCAACGCGCGATCTATGCACCTTCAAAGCAAGGACACTTCGGACTGGCTTTGAAGTATTACACGCATTTCACATCACCGATACGACGTTACCCGGATTTATCGGTACACCGCGCAATACACACGACACTAGGGTCAACGAGCGGTCATTGTTACGATAAAGGCGAACTCAGGTCTCAAGGGCAGCATTGCTCGATGACCGAACGACGCTCGGATGAGGTGGTGTGGGATATAGAGCAGTATTTTTTATGCAAACTGGCGCAAACTAAAGTGGGTCAAGTATGTCGCGGTGTTGTTACAACGGTTACGGCTTTCGGCTTATTTATTGAATTAACCGATTTACAAACCAGCGGTTTGTTACATGTAAAATATTTGGGAGGCGATTATTATCGATTCAACGACATACGTCGCTATCTAAAAGGTGTGCGCAGCGGCAATACCTATAAAATAGGGGATGTGCTAGATGTTTCAATTAAATCCGTTCGGGCGGATGAACGCAAAATAGATTTGGTTCCTGCCAATTCCTGAACTCGTAGTCTAAAGGCGAGCGTATAAAATGTCCGCATGCGATGAAGTTGATATTGCTTTTATGGAGCTTGCTTTAGAACAAGCCGGTATTGCGCAAAGCAAAGGCGAAGTTCCCGTCGGTGCGGTGTTGATTCGAGGCGGCGAAGTACTAGCGAGATGCCACAACAGTCCGATTGCAATGAACGACCCGTCGGCGCATGCGGAAATGCTCGCATTGCGTGCAGCTGCCTTGCATTTATCGAATTATCGCCTGCCCAATACGACACTTTATGTGACGCTGGAACCCTGTGCGATGTGTTTTACGGCAATGGTTCATGCTCGCATAGAACGATTGGTGTTCGGTGCGAGCGACCCTAAACAAGGTTCTGTAGGCGGTGCCGTAGACCTTAGAAAAATCTTTACTTTTAATCATTGCTTTGGAGTTACAAGCGGCGTGCTGGAGGATCGTTGCAGTGTATTATTGGTTGACTTCTTTAAGCGTAGACGTGGTACTGAAACTGATCATCGGAATGCATGATATTGGTCCATTCCCCTCCTTTGGAGGGGTGGCAGGCGTAGCCTGACGGGGTGGTCTTCCCCTCCTTCGAAGGGGAATGGCTTGTTTCTACGATGGTTCGCGTATTACCATAGGCGTTATGTTTTCGGGTTGGTAGGTAGGGGGTATTTCGGTGGAAATCGCATCTTCTAATAGGCTTAGCAAAAATTGGTAATTACGAATGTTGTTGATATAAATTACGACATTATCGTTTGGTTTGCCATACCTTGAGTTTTGGTACCACTCCGGTTTTTGCAGGAGCTTCAACGAGTGGCTTACTTCTATCCACGAGTTTATAGTGGTTCCTCTTTTAAGTGTTAATCTAAAAGCGTCTTCCAAGTGACCGTAGCCTGCGAGGTAAGCAACCAGTGCCATCCATACGCGATCCGGGGTGGGTATCTCGGAGGGTATTCTGTTTATTAATTGGTTTAGGTGTTTGCTCCCTCCCATGATGCTTTGATAAGCATCCGAGCGATCGTGCACTTCGTACTGTTTCGCAATTTCTTGGGTTAGCATCATAAGACCTTTTACTCCGGTAGGAGATACTGCCAGTGGATTCCAATGCGATTCCTGATATGCGACAGCGGCTAGAAGTTTCCAATCTAAATAATATCTATCGGCAGCCATTTGAAAATATCTCTTATGTTTGGAGAGTTTTCTGTAAGCCGATTCTATGAATGTCAATTTATCGGCATAAGGGAGTAGTTCTAAATGTCCCGGGTGAGCCTTCGTAATACGATCGAGTTCTCCGCTTTCTTGCATCTCCGAAAACAAGTCATCGGCGAGATGGACTAGATGTAGTGAGCTTGCCTGTGTGGGTTTGCGATTGAATAGCCAGACAATAGGGACTTCTTCGGATATCCTAAAAGCAATTTTGACATAAGGATATAAAAATTGGGTCGACGAGAGTTCGTGTGCATCGGCTAGGGTGTAGCGTATCAAACCGTGGTTAACCATTTCTATTAATTTATAAGAAGGTGTGTCGGGATGTAAGTACCAAGGGTTATTTTTGATGTCATTCGGCTTAACGCTTAAGTTCGTATGTATAGGTTCTTCGCTATGTCCACCGGACAGTTTTTCCAGTAACGCTATATGGTTAGGATTCGCACTAATATCTATATCGGACAATGATATCTCTTCGAAACGGCGAGGCTTAGTGTCGGGATAACGATAAATCATATATTGCTTGCTTCGGTAATAGGGTTTTGATACTTCAAAGTGCTCCTCGTACATCTGTGTTGTGCCTAAAGCACCCGCAGCCATGTCTACTTTTCCCTCTTTTAGTAAGTCAATCGCTTTTGCAGCGGTTGAAACGGAGGTGATTTCAATTTTTGTTTGTATGCGGTTTGCAAAAGATTGCAAAAGTTTATAATCAAAGCCGGTTGCTTGGTTGTCCTGCCAGTAGTAACTTGTAGGATTTACTCTAAGCGCGACTTGGATAGTAGCGGCAGAATTTTCTACGACATCGGGATGCCAAGGCGGCATATCGGTTTTATTGGCATCCTCGCAAGCTACCAACGTGAATAAAAGAGCAATATATGCTAAAAGTCTAATTGAGGGCATAGCTATTACTATCAACGACAAATTTTAGGTATTATTATATGATATAGATAGAACCTAAATATATAAGAAATACCATAGGCAGTGTCAATTTATTCTAGGAATTTTAGAACTAAAACTTGCTTTAGTTTCAATTTTTTGTATGATAAGCAGTTTATCGGATAATAATTTTAACGCTTTACGAGATATGGAAACTTTCCCCCAATTACTAATGCACCGAGCCGATATGCATGCAAGTTTGCCGGCACTACGCGTCAAACGGCTTGGTTTGTGGAATACTTACACATGGAGTGATTTTGCACGACATGTGCAAAGTATTGCAAGCGGTTTGTCAGCTATGGGTGTGCGGAAGGGAGACAAAGTTATCGTAGTCAGCGACAACACGCCCGAAGTTATGTTCATGACTTCCGCTCTTCAAGTGTGCGGAGCTATTCCGGTACCGCTCAATGCAAACGCATCGGTGAGACTTTTGGTGCATGTAATCACAAACCTAAATATCCAATATGCTTATGCGCACGATCAGCAACAAGTCGACACCTTGCTTGACGCTCAAGAACAATCACTCAAATTAAAGTATATTTTCTATATTCATCCTCGTGGTTTGGCATCTTACGACCAAAACTTATTGCAAGATATAGAAAAAGTTCGGGCGCACGGTGACGAATATGCGGCTTCGCATCCGGATGCGTTCAAGGCTGCGGTCAATGCCACTGCGCCAAACGGCACTGCCTTTATTTTCTTGTCTTCCGGGACCGGCACCAAGCCTAAATTGGTGCCGCTGAGTTATGCCAATATGCTACACATCGCCCGCTATATTGCCGAGGTAGAACAAATCACCGAACACGACGAATTGTTGTCGTTTATGCCGATTGCAATGCCGGCTAGTTTTATATACGGACAGGCGGTTTCTTTTCTACGTGGTTTTTGTGTGAGTTATCCCGAAAGTAGCGAGACGGTTTTAGAGAACCTGCGCGAAATCGGTCCTACATTATTTTTTGCTTCCGCACATGTCTACAAATATATAGCGACTTTAATTCATAACAGAGTTACATTCGCCGGCAAACTAACATACAAGCTATACGATCGCTATTATGAAAGTGCACGAGTAGGGGAGTCTTCTATAATCGGTAATTTGTTAATCACCGCACCGATTAAAAATGTCTACGGTTTTAGTCATCTGAGAATAGCGGCAACGAGCGGCGATGCAATTAGTGAGAAAACTTTCAACTCATTTCGTAAATTGGGGATCGATATAAAACAAATCTACGGTTGTGCAGAAACCGGCGGTGTTATTGCGATGCAGACCGCAGAGGAGAAAGAGGCACATTCGGTAGGACATTCTATAGGCGGAAGCCAAATTAAAATGAGTGCCGACGGCGAGATTTTGTGTAAGGGACCTAATGTTTTCAACTCGTATACCGATGGAACATCCGCGACCCTAGACGAGGACGGTTGGTTTCATACCGGCGACTTAGGAGTGATGGAAGACAAGGAATTGTATGTGAAGGATAGAAAAGAACTGGTTGTAGATTTAGGAGACGGCAAAAAATTAATGCCTAAGATTTTGGAAAATGCAGTTAAATCGTCTCCGTATATTCAAGACGCTTATGTGTGGGCTACCGGCGACGCAACTGTCTGTGCATTGATTGTTGCCGATGAGCACACGGTCGGGTATTGGGCCGAGTACCACGATGTACGTTATACGGGCTATCAGGATTTGGTATCTAAAAAAGAAGTAGAGGAATTAATTGCCTCGCAAATTAAAGAGGCCAATGCATCTTTCACCACCGATAAGAAAAAGGTTAAATTACAATGTTTCGTATTACTAGCGAGGGAATTTTCGAGTGGTCTGGGCGAATTGACATGGACGAACAAATTATGCAGACACGTCATAAAGGAAAATTTTTCAACGATATTGAATAGCTTGGAAAGTGGAGAATCTATGGTCAAATATGATGACCCGACGATGGGTACCGAAGTTGAATACAAAGTCTGTAGCCTATAAAACTTTTTGCGGCCCAGAGATATTATTATGGTGAACACAATGAATAAAGAAGTTTTTATGAGCGTTGAGAACGTAGACTTGTCCTTTAAGGGCGTTCAAGCAATCGCCGATATTAGTTTCAATGTATATAAAGGAGAGGTATGCGCACTTATAGGTCCTAACGGTGCCGGTAAAAGTTCTATGCTCAACATTATCAACGGGGTATATACACCTCAGAAAGGACGCATTGTGTTTGACAACAAAGTCTATATGCGCATGAAACCTCGTCAAATGGCAATAGACGGCATAGCGAGAACCTTTCAGAACATTGCGTTGTTTCAAGGCATGACGGTACTCGACAATATCATGACCGGGCGCAACCTCAAAATGAAATCGACTTTTTGGGAGCAGGCTATATTCTACGGTCGCTCGAGACGAGAAGAAATTGAACACCGCCACAGAGTGGAGGAGATTATTACTTTCTTACAAATAGAAGCGATACGCAACACGCCGGTTAACAAACTCGCATACGGATTACAAAAGCGTGTGGAATTAGGACGCGCGCTGGCAATGGAACCCAAACTACTGTTGCTTGACGAGCCTATGGCAGGCATGAATCTCGAAGAAAAGAAAGACATGTCCTGTTTTATCGGTGAAATTAATCGTGAACTCGGTACGACTATTGTTTTAATAGAACACGATATGAGCGTTGTAATGGATATATCGGATCATGTAGTCGTCATGGATTACGGCAAAAAAATCGGCGATGGCACGCCCGAGGAAGTACGCAATAACAAAGCAGTCATTGAAGCCTATTTAGGAGTAAGCCACAATGGCTAGAGCGGTGTGAGATGACATAGAGGATAGAGAGATGCTGTATTTTACCGAAGTAGTTATTAGCGGCTTGTTGACCGGCGTGATGTATTCTTTAGTCGCTATCGGCTTTGTCTTGATCTATAAATCTTCCGGGGTGTTCAACTTTGCGCAAGGCACGATGTTGTTGTTCGCCGGTTTGACTTTCGTTAAATTGACCCAACAGGGAGTATCCTTTTGGTATGCTTTTGTGCTGACTATGGGTGCGATGATAATGATGGGCATACTGATAGAAAGATTTATTATGCGACCTTTGGCGAATCAGTCTTTGCTTTCCTTGTTTATGGCAACCGTAGGCTTGAGTATATTTTTAGAAGGTGCATCGCAAGGTATTTGGGATTCCGCAGTTCACGGTCTTAAACTCGGCGAGTTTCTCGGTGAAGAAATAGATGCCGAACTTGCGTGCCAGAGCGGTTTTTTTGCATGCACTTATGCCAAGTTTATCAATCTATTGGCATTGTTGTTATCGCCTAACCCTATCTTTTTGAGCGATTATATAGAAGGCTTTGATGTTCTCATCGGTGCATTCGATATCTTCGCTGCGATTGTTGCCGGCACGATGATTATAGGTTTATCTATTTTCTTCCAAAAAACCAAAACCGGCATGTCGTTGCGAGCGGTTTCCGACGATCACTTGGCGGCGATGGCGGTTGGTGTGCCTTTGTCTCGTATTTGGGCGGTGGTTTGGGCGGTGACCGGCGTGATCGGTTTGATCGCAGGCTTGTTGTGGGCCGATCGTATCAGTGTATCGTTCACCTTGACGCAAGTCGTGTTAAAAGGTTTGCCGGTGATATTGGTCGGTGGTCTGACATCTATTCCCGGTGCGATTATAGGCGGCTTTATTATCGGGGTTTCGGAGAAGTTGGGCGAGGTCTATGTTGCCGATTGGTTCGGCGGTCAAGGTATAGAGAACTGGTTCGGTTATACGATTGCGATGTTGTTTATCTTGATGCGTCCGGCGGGTCTGTTCGGCGAAAAAGAAATTGAAAGAGTTTAATAACTAGATATCGCAATGTTTTATAGAGAAACAAGTCATATAGTATCCAATTATATGCAAGATCGTAGCATGATACCGCTACGCCAGGATCGTTGGTTTTTGTACGCATTTTTGTTGTTCATACTGTTTGTAGTGCCTTATATCGCCGACGATTATTGGATGGGGGCTATTCTAATTCCGTTGCTGGTTTTCTCTCTTGCGTCGTTGGGTTTGAATCTATTAACAGGGTATACCGGGCAGCTGTCTCTGGGTACGGGTGGTTTTATGCTACTCGGCGCGGTCGCAACTTTCAACTTTCTATATCGCTTTGACGGAGAGATTATTCCTTTCAACATGCCGTTACCTATGGCACTATTCTTTGCCGGTGTCGTAACCGGTCTCGTCGGTGTCGTATTCGGTTTACCCAGCATCAGAATCAAAGGTTTTTATTTGCTTGTGTCTACCCTGGCAGCGCACTTTTTCATATTATGGTTTTTTAATTCTTATCGCTACTTCGTTAATTACGATCACGCCGGTGTTGTGTTGTTATCCTCCAGATATTACGAGATTACTTGGCTTCATTTTAATCCGAATAATTTTTATTTACCTGAATTGACAACACTCAATCTAAATACCTATGTAGGGAAATACTATTTGGTGTTGGTTACCGTAATCATTCTTACGATCGCTGCCAAAAATATAGTCCGAAGTTCATTGGGACGTAACATGATGGCGGTCAGAGACATGGATATCGCTGCGAGTGTGATAGGTATCCGTGTCGGAGTGACTAAACTCATTGCGTTTTTTATCAGCACCTTTTATATCGGGGTTTCGGGTGCTTTGTTTTCTTTTTCGTACACGACCGACATCAATTTGAGGACGCACGAACTAGATCGAGCGTTTCAGGTATTATTTATGATTATTATCGGTGGCTTGGGGTCTATAGCAGGATCGTTTATGGGTGCCGCTTTTGTTTATTTGTTTGATATAGTCATCAGTCTTGTAGGCGATAAGATGCTGGGAGGCGCATTTAATTCGGCATTCGTAGAGAATTTAGGCAAGGTGATAACCGGGGTTGTGATTATCATATTGCTGATTAAAGAACCGGGTGGTTTCGCTGCGCTGTGGGGGCGTTATAAAGAAAAACTGCGCACCTGGCCTTTTCCACATTAATACCATTTCCCTCCTGTGGAGGGGTGGCAGGCGCAATAGAACCGCCGATTGAGCCAGTAGGTCAATCGGCGTAACATTGTGCAAAATCTTAGTACATAGTACAAAATGTAAAGCCTTTCCATGGGGTGGTCGTTTTCATGTCCGAACAAACCCGAAAGTTCCCCCCCCCTCCCACTTAGCTGTATAGAAATCTCCGATTTATATGTATAATAGGCTGGAACATAGGAGGACTTATGCTAATTAAATCTAAACTTTATTCCACCCCTCGGTCGTCCGAAATTACCGCCGAGTCGGTTTATCTAAATCGCCGCAACTTTATCAAACGCAGCGGTACCGTCGCCGTCGGCTTGTCGCTAGGGACTTATGCGCATGCCATATTAGGTCCGCTTGACAATCTTCCCGATAGTCTGTACAGCACCGACGAAGAACTTACCAGCGAGGTCTCGATTACCACCTATAATAATTTCTACGAACTGGGCTACGGTAAATCCGATCCACATAAAAATGCAAAATATCTGAAAACGCAGCCATGGAGTATTACGGTCGGCGGCGAATGTGAAAACCCGGGCACTTACATGCTCGAGGATTTTGTCAAACCGCATCAACTGGAAGATAGAATTTATCGTCTGCGCTGTGTAGAAGCCTGGTCTATGGTGATACCGTGGATAGGCTTCGAGGTCAACCGTATCATCGAAAAAAGCAAGCCGACTTCAAATGCCAAATATGTTGCTTTTCGTTCTATCTTGGATCGTGAGAATCTGCCCGGTCAGCGTCGTAATGTATTGGATTGGCCCTATAAAGAAGGCTTGCGTATAGACGAGGCAATGCATCCGTTGACCATCTTCTCGGTAGGTCTTTACGGCAAGGTATTACCCAATCAAAACGGTGCGCCTTTGCGGTTGGTCGTGCCGTGGAAATACGGTTTCAAAAGCATTAAGTCCATCGTCGCAATGGATTTCACCGAACAAGAACCGCCTACCGCATGGAACCGATCCGCACCTCACGAATACGGGTTTTATTCAAATGTTAATCCCGAGGTCAGTCACCCTAGATGGTCGCAGCGGCGCGAACGACGTATCGGCGAGTTCGGCAAACGAGACACTTTGAAATTCAACGGTTATGAAGAGGAAGTTGCAAGTTTATACAGTGGAATGGATTTGAGTAAATACTTCTAAAATAGTAGAAATGACCTTGCCTGCGCCACCTTTATTGCCGAGCAGGATAACCGTACACGGCGCGTGTTTGTTGCCCTTTTTATATTTGCTCTATGCGGGTTTCAATAACGACCTCGGTGCCAACCCTATTGAATATATCACCAGATTCACCGGCGATTGGACCTTGCGCATGTTACTGATAGTGCTTGCGTTCAGACCTTGGGTGCATTTAACGAATATGCGTTGGCTGTTGCGTCATCGTCGCGCAGTAGGCTTGTATAGCTTTTTTTACGCATCCTGCCATTTCACGACCTATATATGGCTGGATCAGTTTTTTGATTGGCAGTCCATCGTTATTGATATTCTGGATCGTCCTTTTATTTTTGCAGGGTTTGCCGCTTTCGTACTACTCGTTCCATTGGCAATAACCTCCAATAATCGCGCAGTCCGCTATTTGCAACATCGCTGGACTATATTACATCGCTTGGTTTATGTTATCGCCGCCGTCGGTTTGGTTCACTACTGGTGGTTGATACGAGCCGATTACTTAAAGGCGTGGATTTATCTGAGTATACTGACTTTATTGCTGGGTTATCGCTTCGCACTCTATCTGCGACAAGTACACCAATATCGCTAACATTCCTCACGGGGACATGTGGCACCAGTCGGCTATAATGAACTTTTGCAATTCAAATAGACGAAGGAAAATGAAGGTATACATTTCAAAGAAAATTATGCAGTTAAATAGCAAGCGGGCAGTGACCGGCATTGCTGCCGTGTTGTTTTTATTATTGTTATCCGCGCTAACATCTGCCAGCGCGTATCAGGTGGGAGAAACTTTTCGCGATTGTGCGACATGTCCGGAGATGGTCGTGTTGCCGGCAGGAGAGTTCACGATGGGTTTTCCCGCAGGGGAGAGAGGAATAGGCGATAAAGAAGCACCACAACGTCGGGTCACTATTCCCAAACCTTTTGCGGTGGGCAAATACGAAGTGACCGTAGGGCAATATGAAGAGTTTGTTCAGGAGACAAAACATAACACCGAAAATTGTAATTTTCTGAGAGGTAAATCTTGGGATGATCCGGGTTTTAATCAAACCAGTGATCATCCGATAGTATGTGTTTCTTGGTATGATGTTTCAGCATACGCCTCTTGGTTATCAACGAAAACCGGACATAAATACAGGTTACTGACCGAGGCGGAATGGGAATATGCGGCTCGTGCCGGAACAACGACGGCGTATCATTTCGGCAGAATGATTTCTTCTAATCAGGCCCGGTATGATAGCAACGGACCTGTAGCAGTAGGCGGTTTTTCCGCAAATGCATTCGGGTTACACGACATGCACGGCAATGTATGGGAATGGGTAGAGGATTGCTGGCACATTAAACACAAAGATGCACCAACCGACGGTAGTGCGTGGCTTAACAGATGTGAAGGAAAAAGAATGGTACGCGGCGGTGCTTGGGACACTATAAACCCGGACTTAGTGAAATCCGCATATCGCTATAGGGAAAGCGAGAATTATCGCAGATTCAGCCTCGGGTTTCGAATTGCCCGCGACCTTACTTCATAAGTCCTTAAATCTTCACCTCTTCAAAAGCCCTACTTGAGTTTTGGGCTTATGCACGATTATCGCCTATAATAGGAACCTTATCCATTAAAGCAAGTGTGCTTTTATCAATTATTCATAAACAATATAGGAATGACCGATGTTCAAAAAAGATATGACCATAGCTTCGTTTGACCCCGAGTTGGCCGAAGCACTCGCCGCCGAGCGTGAGCGGCAAGAAGATCATGTAGAATTGATTGCTTCCGAGAATTATGCAAGTCCTCGCGTATTGGAAGCGCAAGGTTCTATCATGACCAACAAATATGCCGAGGGCTATCCCAATAAGCGATATTACGGTGGGTGTGAGCATGTAGATGTCGCCGAGCAGCTTGCAATAGATCGTTTGAAGGAACTGTACGGTGCGGATTATGCGAATGTGCAGCCCCATTCCGGTTCGCAAGCCAACGCTGCAGTTTATTTGGCACTGTGCGACCCCGGCGACACTATACTCGGTATGAGCTTGGCTCACGGTGGTCATTTGACGCACGGGGC
This sequence comes from uncultured candidatus Poriferisulfidus sp., assembly GCA_965215125.1. Lineage (GTDB taxonomy): Bacteria > Pseudomonadota > Gammaproteobacteria > Poriferisulfidales > Oxydemutatoraceae > SP5GCR1. Next base: position 1,612,986 of record OZ244052.1, read on the forward strand.
TAAAGTAAATTTTTCGGGTCAAGTTTTTAATGCGGTACAGTACGGCATAGACGATAACGGCTTGCTCGATTACGACGAGATAGAGAGCCTAGCCTTGGAACATAAACCGAAAATGGTGATTGCCGGCTTTTCCGCTTATTCGCAGATTGTGGATTGGGCGCGGATGAGGCAAATAGCCGATCAAGTCGGGGCTTACCTGGTGGTTGATATGGCGCATGTATCGGGTTTGGTGGCAGCGGATGCATACCCCAATCCGGTACCTCATGCCGATGTGGTTACTTCAACCACTCATAAGACTTTAAGAGGTCCGCGTAGCGGCTTTATTATCTGCAGACACAACGAGGAGATCGAGAAAAAAATAAATTCTATGGTCTTTCCGGGTATGCAAGGCGGTCCCTTGATGCATGTAATCGCCGCCAAAGCCGTTGCCTTTAAGGAAGCGTTGCAGCCCGACTTCAAAGAGTATATCGCCGAAGTTAAAAGTAATGCCAAGCTGATGGCGAACACTTTGATTGACAGAGGCTACGAAGTCGTATCGGGCGGTACCGAGAACCATCTGATGTTGGTCAGTTTGATCTCTAAAGAGATAACCGGTAAGGATGCCGATGCCGCGCTCGGAAGAGCCAATATCACCGTCAATAAGAATAGCGTGCCTAAAGACCCTAAGTCGCCTTTTGTTACCAGCGGTTTGCGCTTCGGCACCCCGGCGATCACCACGCGTGGCTTTGACGGCGAGGCTGTGGAGCAGTTGACCCATCTAGTCTGCGATGTATTGGACGATATCGGAGATGAGGATAAAATCAAAGCGGTCAAGGAGCAAGCCTTGAGTTTATGCAGACGTCATCCGGTCTATAACTGATCGGAACAGTCCGACAACGGTTTGAGTGAAAACCGCAATGTGTCGTACATATATAGGGGAGGTTGTCGGATAAGCGAAGATGCAGCAATTCAGTGAGCGCGACCAATACTACATGTCCAAGGCATTGGCTTTGGCGGAACTCGGACGGTATACGGTCGGTATCAATCCTATGGTTGCTTGCATCATTGTCCGAGACGATAAGGTTATCGCCGAAGCCTATCATCGCCGCACCGGTGAGGCACACGCCGAACCTTTGGCACTTGCACAAGCGGGAGATAATGCCGGAGATGCCACGGTCTATGTGACTCTGGAACCGTGTGTACATCAAGGGCGCACCCCGCCGTGCGTACCGGCACTGATAGCGGCGAAAGTCAAACGCGTTGTGATTGCAATGCAAGACCCTAACCCCCGAGTGCACGGGCAAGGCATCTCCGAATTAAAAACCGCCGGCATACAAGTTGAATATGGTTTATTTTCCGACCGAGCGCGAGAATTGAATCGTGGTTTTGTGTCGCGTATCGAACGAAGACGACCTTGGCTGCGGCTTAAATCGGCAATCAGCCTAGACGGACATATAGCATTGGGCTCCGGTAAAAGTGCATGGATTAGCGGCGAGGAAGCAAGACGCGATGTGCAATTCTGGCGCGCCCGAAGCAGTGCGCTATTGACCAGCAGTCGTACGGTGCAGGCGGATGATCCGCAGTTGACCGTACGCATTGCCGCCGAAGATTTAGGTATAGAAGGTACCGTCAGACAACCGCTACGCATCGTATTGGATAGCCGGTTGCTCACTTCGCCCGAAGCGAAAATCTATAATCCCGATGCCGAAACCGTTGTTGTTTGTTGCGATGATGTTGCGACCGAAGCGCGGCAAAGTGAATTTGAGCGATGTGGTGTCAAGATATTATCGATGCCGACCACAAAACCGCGTATCCCCTTATTAGAGCTACTGGAAACCTTAGCCGACCGATACGAGCTCAACGAAATACAAGTGGAGGCCGGTGGCGTGTTATTCGGTGCTATCATAGAAGCCGGCTTGTGCGACGAATTGCTGTTGTATATAGCACCTTGTTTGTTGGGCGCAGAGAGTAAAAAGCTGGCGGAGTTCGACGATATTATACAAACGATGGAAGAGCGTATTAATTTTAGTTACAAAGAAGTGATGAATATCGGCAAAGATATTCGCGTATTGTTGGAACCGTGTCCACGATAGTCGTAGTACGCAAGCACGATCGGGCGTGTATCGCTGCCGACACATTGGCTACGATGGGTGATCTAAAGCAAAGTAGTAGCTATGATTTGGCGCATGAAAAAATTTTGTGTTATCAATCGAATTATATAGGCATCACCGGTAGCAGTGCGCACGATGTAGTACTCAGAAGCCTGCTCGCGGAAGACAATGCCCGATACGATTTCAGTTCGCGGATGGCGATTTTTGAATCCTTCCGCACGATACACGAGATATTAAAAGAACGTTATTATCTGAACACCAAAGAAGAGGGCGACGGAGAACCGCAAGCACCGTACGAATCTAGCCGTATTGATGCGTTGATTGTCAACCCTTACGGCATCTTCGGTGTATTTGCGCTTAGAGAGGTCTGCGTTTATTCAAAATACTGGGCTATAGGTTCCGGTGCCGAGATTGCACTCGGTGCCATGTATGCCTGTTATGACGAACAGCAAGATGTAGAGACTATTGCGCGCATTGCCATCGAAGCAAGTGCCGAGTTCAATACTGCCACCGCTTTGCCGATAACGAGCTATACACTACCTCTAGAAACACCATAAACGACAACCCAAGTGGTGGTTATGCCGTTCGTCGGAAAGATAGGTCGGTTTATCGGGATGCCAAAAATTCGGGTTTTTGTGGGTTGTAAAATGGCAATTTTCATATAATATACGGAGGTGAATTGATTATGGTTCATAAAGCGATTATACATAAAACACCGGCAAAAATTCCCGGTGTAAGTAAAGAGGAAGCACATATGACAACAGATAGTTTGGTTTATGCCAACGATATAACTATCAAGGAAGCCATCAAGGATATGGCAACTAAAGCCGATATCAAGGATATGGCAACTAAAGCCGATATCAAAGATATGGCAACCAAAGCCGATATCAAAGACATAGAATCGCGCATGGCTACTAAAAGGGATATTGATGGCCTTAGAGTAGAAATTGCAAAACTGGAAACTCGAATGACGAGACAGCAAATAGTTCATACAGGGGTTGTCATCGCCTCGATTAGTTTCATAATGCTGCTGATGGAATTCTTTACATAGATTCTAATCTCATCCACATGATAGACTCCTGCCGAATCAAGAAAATGTATATTTCTATATTTATGGGTTATAATGCCCGCATGAATTATTCAATCACAAATTCTAATAACCGATACGGGCAACATAAGGCATTGCTGCGATGCCTACTTCCGCGATTGCCGCACTGACGCGGCAGAACAATAGCTGGCGAGCTTAGAGACGCACAATCACTTTATATTCTGATTTTTAACAACGGAGAGACTTATGTCGGCTAAAGAAAAGCTAATTATATTTGATACTACTTTAAGAGACGGCGAACAAAGCCCGGGAGCATCTATGACCCGAGATGAAAAGTTAAGGATTGCAAAAGCCCTCGAGAAGTTGCGAGTAGATGTCATAGAAGCAGGCTTCCCGATTGCCAGCCCGGGAGATTTTCAAGCGGTGCAAGAAATTGCCCGAACGATCAAACAGAGCACGGTTTGCGGGCTTGCGCGTGCATTGGAGAAAGACATAAAAAAGGCTGCCGAAGCATTGAAAGGTGCTGCCTCCGGGCGTATACACACCTTCATTGCATCGTCGCCCATACATATAAAAAACAAGCTGCGTATGACACCCGATCAGGTACTGGAGCAGGCGGTAGCGGCTGTCCGGCTTGCGCGACAATACACCGATGATGTGGAGTTTTCTCCCGAAGATGCCGGGCGTTCCGAAATTGATTTTTTATGCCGTCTGGTCGAAAGCACGATCGCAGCAGGTGCCAAAACCATCAATATCCCGGACACGGTAGGCTACAGCATGCCCGAGCAATTCGGCAATCTAATCGGCACCCTATTGGATAAAGTGCCGAACGCCGACAAAGCGGTTTTCTCTACCCATTGCCATAACGACTTGGGTTTGGCGGTCGCGAATTCATTGAGTGCGGTCAGACAAGGTGCAAGGCAAGTAGAATGTACCATCAACGGTTTGGGTGAGCGCGCCGGCAATGCAGCACTTGAGGAGATTGTGATGACAGTCCATACTCGTTCCGATATATTTGATTGCACCACAAATATAGATACGCATCAAATCGTGCCGATATCACGGCTGGTTGCCGGCATCACCGGTTTTCCGGTTCAACCTAATAAAGCGATCGTCGGTGCGAACGCCTTTGCTCACGAATCCGGCATACACCAAGACGGTGTGCTCAAGTATAGAGAGACCTACGAAATCATGCGCTCCGAAGATGTGGGTTGGAGCTCCAACCGTATCGTATTGGGCAAACATTCCGGGCGTAATGCATTCAAGACGCGTTTGCAAGAATTGGGTGTTACATTTTCTAACACCAATGATTTGAACGATGCGTTTGAACGTTTCAAATTATTGGCGGATAAAAAGGAAGAGATTTACGATGAAGACCTGCAGGCGTTGGTATCCGATAGTGCGTCGGTAAATGCAGAAGAGTACTACCGCTTGGATTGGCTCAGTGTTACTTCCGAAAGCGGCACGCGACCTTGCGCAAAGATCACCCTACGCGTGGAAGATACCGAGCACCGAGCCGAGGCACAGGGTAGTGGTCCGGTTGATGCCGCGTTCAAGGCGATAGAGTCCGTAGCTCAAAGTGGCGGTGAGTTAATGTTATATTCGGTGAATAATATCACCACCGGCACCGACTCTCAGGGCGAGGTTACCGTGCGTCTGTCCAAAGGCGGGCGCGTGGTCAACGGTCTGGGCGTGGATACCGACATCGTCATTGCGTCGGCTAAAGCTTATGTGAACGCGCTGAATAAATTATCCGTCGGAGGCAAGGCGCATCCTCAACTCGGACATATCTGAAGTTATTGAATGTCGGTCCAAAAGTCACTTTATCTGCAATACATGGGTATAGAACCCTGTGTGCTTCGTTCGTCCTTACAAGCCCCTGAACAAGCTTTGCCCTCGACCGAAGGCCAAGCCGAGGTAACGGTGCAAGCGAACCCCGATATCGGGCAACCTGCTACTCAACCGTCCCAACCGGACGATGGACTTACAACGCCGCAATGGCAGAGTTTGGAACTAGAAGTTGTGAACTGCAAAAAATGTATTTTGTATCAAACCCGCACGCAAACCGTATTCGGTGTAGGCGACAAAAAAGCTCAATGGATGTTTATCGGCGAGGCACCGGGATTCGAAGAAGATAAAAAAGGTGAACCTTTTGTCGGTCGTGCCGGACAGTTATTGACCAAAATGCTCAAAGCGATCGGTTTTGATCGGCACGAAGTTTATATCGCCAATATCATTAAATGCAGACCGCCCGATAATCGCAACCCGCGTCTCGAAGAGATAGTGCAATGCCTCTCCTATTTGTATAGTCAAATTGCACTGGTGCAACCCGAGATTATCGTCTTATTAGGCGGGGTTGCGGCAAACGCTTTATTAAAAGGGCAAACACCGGTGTCGCGTTTGCGCGGCCGGATACACCGTATAGAAAATACCCGAGCACCGGTTATCGTAACCTACCATCCCGCTTATTTGCTTAGGTCTCCGAACCAAAAAGCGGCAGCATGGGAAGATTTACAGTTTGCCTGTAAAACAATAGGACGGAAGTTATAAGATGAGCGCACTGGTCAAAGAAGCTCTACCGGAGGCGTACGGTACCGACACCTTAGATAAAGAGGGTAAGCATGATTATATCGGACCGACTAAAATTTTAATGTCCAGAATGAGCGATGCAGATATCGCAGAGGTTCATGCCTTGGAAAGCCGCTCGTATTCGTTCCCATGGTCGCAACTGATATTTTCGGACTGCATCAATTCCCAATACGAGTGCTGGATGATGAGGAAATCGGGCAAAGTAATTGCATACGGCATTATGGCAGTCGCTATAGACGAAAGTCATTTATTGAATCTTTGTGTAGATTCCGACTTTAGAAGACAAGGCTATGCTTACTATATGGTTCGATTTTTATCCGATATTTCTATAGTTCGAAATGCCAAGCGCATGTTGCTTGAGGTTAGAGCAAGCAATTATCAAGCATTCAATCTTTATCGTAAATTAGGTTTTCAACAAATCGGTTTACGGAACAACTATTATCCTGCCGAGACCGATAGGGAAGACGCGCGAGTACTTGCTAAATTACTCTAAACAGACCATGCGATATGTGCCGTTTTTCCTGGAACTGAGAGGGAAGCAAGGTTTAGTAGTCGGCGGTGGTGAAATCGCAGCGCGTAAGGCGCACAGATTGCTTGAGGGAGGTATGAAACTAAAAATAGTCGCTCCTGAAATTTCCGAAGCGATGCGTAAACTAGGATCGCAGTCATCGTGTGAGATAGAGAAGCGCCCCTTTGACGATGACGATGTCAAAGGAGCATACATAGTTGTCTCGGCAACCGACCGTAGAGTAGTCAATCATCGCGTCGCCGAATTGGCTAAGGCACAGGGCAGCTTGGTGAATGTCGCCGACGATGCCGATGAGGCGAATCTGTTATTTCCGTCTTTGGTAGACCGTAGCCCCATACAAATTGCAATTTCGGCAGGCGGGGCTTCGCCCTCGTTGTCGCGTCTACTACGATCTTATTTAGAAGGTTTCATACCTTCTGGTTATGCCGAACTTGCCGAGCTGTTGGAACGATACCGAAACCGCGTCAAAGAGAAATATCAAACATTGGATCAACGTCGTTCTTTTTGGGATATTGTTTTGAGAGGGAGAGTTGCCGATGCGATTTTTGCCGGACGATACAAGGAAGCCGAAGCGAGCCTGCTTGCATTGCTAAACGACGAGCAGAAAATTGAGGATCACACCGGAGAGATTTATCTGGTCGGTGCCGGCCCCGGCGACCCCGATTTATTGACGATAAAAGCCTTGCGTTTGATGCAGCAAGCCGATGTGGTTGTCTACGACCGATTGGTTTCGGACAGCATACATCAATTGTTAAAACCCGGCATCGAGAAAATCTATGCCGGCAAGCAACCTTCGCAGCATGTAATGTCGCAAGAAGAAATTAATCGGTTGTTGGTTAAATTGGCAAGACAAGGGAAAAAAGTGTTACGCCTTAAAGGCGGCGATCCCTTCATCTTCGGTAGAGGTGGTGAAGAGATAGAAACCCTATTGGAAGAAGGCATTCCTTTTCAGATTGTACCCGGTATCACTGCGGCACTAGGTTGCGCCGCCTATAGTGGCATTCCTCTGACACACAGAGACTATGCTCAATCGTGTGTTTTTGTAACCGGGCACCGTCGAGACGGAACCGTTAATCTAAACTGGGATTTCTTGACACAAGAAAATCAAACCTTGATTTTCTATATGGGTTTGCTCGGATTGGAACACATTTGTGCATCCTTAATCGAACATAGCATGCCACCCGAAACTCCTATCGCATTAATAATGCACGGCACTTTGGCAGACCAAAAAGTTATAGTTTCCGATCTGAGAAATATCATAACAAAGGTGCGTAGTGAAGAGATCAAACCACCCACTTTAGTTATCGTCGGCAAGGTTGTAGAATTGTATAACAAACTGCAATGGTATCGATTGTAGTTTGGTATAATAGACATTGGAGGAACAATTATGAATATTTCTTATTTGATCAAAATCCCGGCTCTATGTTTGTACGCAGCGATTATTTTTGTCGGCACGATGCCGCCTTCCCTATCAATCTCGCCGTTCAACCCACCCGATGTATTGCCGCAATTCCATACTCAAGCGGCGGAAGATTGGATTAATTCTTCTCCGTTGCGAGTGGAGGACTTAAAAGGCAAAGTTGTATTGGTTGATTTTTGGACTTACGGTTGTTGGAATTGTTATCGTTCTTTTCCGTGGTTGAATGCTATGGAGGCTCGCTTGAAGGATGAAGATTTTATCGTAATCGGTGTTCACACACCGGAGTTTGATCACGAACGAGACCGACGTAAAGTAGCGGAGAAAGTCGAGGAATTCGATCTGCACCACCCCGTTGTTATAGATAACGATAGTCTTTACTGGCGGGCTATGCGTAATCGCTATTGGCCGGCATTTTATGTGGTGGATAAGCAAGGGCGCATACGGCATCGGTTTGTCGGCGAAACACACGAAGGTACCCGGCGCGCTGCAACTATAGAACAAGCAATAGTTAAACTGCTAGCAGAGTGAACCACCACTTGTTGCAGTGGCACAAGTGGTGTAACGTTGTGCAGAAATAGAATCGCCGATTGAGCCGGTAGTTCAATCGGCGTGACGTTGTGCAGATACTGAGCATAGGTATGTAGGTCGGATAAACTAAGGTTTATCCTCATAAGTGGTTCTGCACGAACTCAACCGCTACGCGCCATTTGGTTTTGGTTTCTATGATATTAATCGGATCGATACATTGCGAGGCTATGTATAATAATCGTGTTTAGAATATCCAATACTATAAACCATGTCTAAATCCAAGCGTATTTTGTTGTTAGCCGGCGACGGTATAGGTCCCGAGGTCATTGCCGAGGCGGTCAAGCTAATTAAGTGTATGCAAGCCGAAGGCCATGCGATTGAATATCGGGAGGCTTTAATAGGTGGAGCTGCATACGATGTTCACGGCAGACCGTTGCCCGACGAGACACTAGAGGCTGCCGAGGAATGCGATGCGTTGTTGATGGGCGCGGTGGGGGGGGGGCAATACGAAAGGCTTGATCGGGAATTGCGTCCGGAGAGAGGATTGTTAGCCATCCGTAAAAAGCTGGGCTTGTTTGCCAATTTGCGACCGGCGTTATTATTCAAACCGTTGGCTACTCGTTCCAGTTTGCGTGCCGAGTTGATAGAAGGGCTTGATGTTTTGATAGTCAGAGAGTTGACAAGTGGGATTTATTTCGGTGAGCCGCGAGGTTTGCGGGTTGGTTCCGAAGGGCATCGCGAGGCCTACAATACGATGGTATATAGCGAGGATGAGATAGCGCGTATTGCGCGCATTGCGTATGAGGTGGCACAGTTGCGCAGCGGTCGCCTATGCTCGGTTGACAAGGCGAATGTATTGGAGGTATCCGAGTTGTGGCGCGATGTTGTGGAGGGTTTGGCATCCGACTATCCCGATGTAACACTTAGCCATCTTTATGTGGACAATGCGGCGATGCAGTTGGTGCGTGCACCCAAGCAGTTTGATGTGATAGTTACTTCTAATTTGTTCGGTGACATATTGTCGGATTTAGCGGCGATGTTGACCGGATCTATCGGCATGTTGCCATCGGCATCTTTGAATCAATCGGGCAAGGGGTTGTATGAACCGGTGCACGGTTCCGCACCCGATATAGCAGGGCAGGGACGTGCTAATCCGCTGGCTGCAATGCTATCGTTGGCAATGCTACTGCGCTATTCTTTGGACATGCCACAGTTGGCGAAGCGCACTGAACAGGCGGTCGCACATGCCGTAGAGACCTATCGTACACCCGATATCGCCGGTGCGGATAAAGCCGTATCAACTGCCGAGTTGGGTGATGCCGTAGTGCGATATTACGATGAACTCGGATAAAATGATACGCTCGGTTAATACACAAAACGTACCGGTAGAATTAAAAGAGATATAAGATGGAAAAGATAAATATAGCGGTGGTAGGTGCAACCGGAGCGGTCGGGGAGATGATGCTTAAGGTTTTAGAGCAGCGTAGTTTTCCGGTGAATTGTTTATATCCTCTTGCGAGCAAACGTTCCGCAGGTAGTGTAATTCAATTCGGAGGTCAAGCCTGCGAGGTCGGTCTACTGGATGATTTTGATTTCACGCGTACGACGCTCGCGCTATTTTCGGCAGGTGCTTCGGTCTCGGATATCTATGCGCCGCGTGCAGCAAAAGCCGGTAATATCGTAATAGATAATACTTCTCGTTTTCGTAACGAGGCGGATATTCCGCTCGTGGTGCCGGAGGTCAACCCGCATGCCGCTGCACACTATAAAAAGCATCGCATCATAGCCAACCCTAATTGCTCTACGATACAAATGGTTATGGTCCTAAAACCGTTGCATGATTTGTTTCAAATAAGCCGCGTCAATGTTGCAACGTATCAGGCTGTATCGGGTGCCGGCAGACGCGCCGTGGAAGAGATGTTGTTACAAACCCGAACGAAGCTTAATAACGAGACGGTACAACCCGAGATTTATCCTAAGCAGATTGCGTTTAATGCCTTACCGCAGATAGATTGCTTCATGGAGAACGGCTATACTAGAGAAGAAATGAAAATGGTATGGGAAACACAAAAGATTTTGGAAGACAAACACATTAAGGTTAACCCAACGGCGGTGCGCATACCGGTTGTCAATGGACATTCGGAGGCTATACACATAGAGTTCAAGCAGGAAATTGACGAAAGTGCCGCCCGCAAGGTACTGGAGAAAGCACCCGGCGTTATCGTATTGGACGAACGCGTGGAAGGTGCTTATCCGACGGCTGTAACCGAAGCCGATAATCAAGACGCAGTTTGGGTTGGGCGCATACGCAAGGATATTTCATATCCTTGCGGGCTCAATGTGTGGGTGGTTGCCGACAATTTGCGCAAGGGGGCTGCCACCAATAGCGTACAGATAGCAGAATTGATGATGCGCGAATACCTGAACGATGTCTAAATATCGGTTATTTTTATGTTTTGTGTTCGGATGTTCGTTGCTCAGTCCGGCAACGGCACTGGAATTGGGTGAAATTAAGGTCGGTAGCGAGGAGAAACAAATACTCGATGCCGAGGTTGCGTTGAGCGACATAGGTTCGGATAACTTAAGCGATTGGTATATAATCTCGGTCGATCAAGACGAATATCAAGCACAAGGTATTCAATATATTAATGGCTTGCACGATCGCCTCGTAATGGAAATCGTAGCATCCGCACCCGCACCTTATATTGCCGTCAGTAGTATTGTATCGGTCAACCAGCGTAACTTTGATTTGATTATTCGTATCGGCAACGGCGAGAAAAATCTGCAAAAGATTTATCAAGTCGTATTGAAAGAACCGCCTGCCCCGATTGTGGAGGTGATCAGGGCGATGACACCTGCCGAAATACTAAATTATTTAACGAATACACTTGCTACCTCGCAAAAGATATCGGGGGCAGAGGCGTGGAGTCAATTACGATCTTTGGTCACCGAGACAACCCAAGGTGGTGAACAAAAATTAATTGCGAGTATTAACTCTGCCGAACTCAGTCTAAGTTTTATCATAGGTATCGGCGCGTTGTTCAACGAACGGCAAAAGGCATTCTTCAACCGCATCAAGGCAGAGTCCGGCACTGCGCGTGCAGTTGCCGCTGCGTTATTCGGTCAGCGGGATTTTTTGATATTAAAAGCACTATTTAAGCAGGCAACCGAACATACTTTGGAGGAAGGAACCACTAAAAGCAGCCAACTGGATTTTGAGAAAGAACGTGCGGCGATACTCGAGAATAAACTCTACGACCTTGAATATGCAAAGATGCAAGAGGATTTGGCAGCACGACAGCGTGCCGAAGAATCACGGATAGAATCCGAACAGGTCGAAACAATACAGTTCGAAACAATAGATTGGTTGGATTATCGGAGTTGGCTTATTTATCTGGAGTGGGGCAAGAAACCGTTATTGTCTAATGCTAAAGTTTGGGTTGCGGTCTCGATATTGTTAGGCATTTTGCTATTGCTGTTGAGCATACGACTATTTCTAGGACAAAAAACACAAGCTGTAGGACGACCTGCCGAAGCAAGTCGCGTTAAGATGTCTTTACCGGGACAAAACGAATTAGAAAAATTACGCGCCCCACAAGTGTATATCAATCCTGCGGATAAAGAGGATAAAGGTCAAAAAAGCGATAAAGATCGTATCATCGCCAAGCTCAATCGCGCCGAGGCTTATATAGAAATGGGAGAACACGAGGCGGCGCGTCGTTTGCTCGAAGAGATAGAGCAACAAAGCCAAAATCCGCAACAACTAGCGCATATACGCGATTTGCGAGATAAGATGAGGTAATGAAGTTTGCCGCCGGCATTGAATATAAAGGTACTGCTTTTGACGGTTGGCAAAGCCAATCGCATGCACCCAATGTACAAGATTGCCTAGAGCGAGCATTAACAAAAGTCGCGGACAGTCCGGTGCGTACCGTTTGTGCGGGGCGTACCGATAGCGGCGTTCATGCTACCGGTCAAGTCGTTCATTTTGAGACCGCCGCAGTGCGTCTGGAAAACGAATGGTTGCGCGGTTGCAATGCAAACATGAGTAAAGATATCCGTATGCAGTGGATACAATCGGTGAATTCCGACTTTGACGCACGTAAAAGTGCGATCAAACGTTGCTACCGATATATTATTTTGAATACACCCCAATCTTCGGCTTTGTTGAACGATCTGACCGCACATATATATAGGCCTTTGGATGCAAAAGCTATGCACCGGGCGGCGCAAACTTTAGTCGGCGAACATGATTTTAGTAGCTTTCGCAGTGCCGGCTGTCAGTCTAAAACACCGATCAGACGCGTCTACACGATTGATGTGTGTCGAGACCGGCGCTTGATCTATATAGACATTTGTGCAAATGCATTTGTGCAATATATGGTGCGTAATATCGTAGGTGTTTTGATTGAGGTCGGTGACGGTACTCGCCACGTACAATGGGTTGCCGAGGTATTGACAAAACGGGATCGCACACAAGGCGGGGTGACTGCACCGAGTGATGGTTTATACCTAGTTGGGGTAGAATACGACACTTGTTATAGTTTGCCCGATGAGGTGGTGTATCCGAGCTTTTAATGAATAATTATCAAAACCTAGTTTAATGTCCGTAATAGTCCAGAAATTCGGCGGTACATCGGTTGCCTCCGTTGAATTGATAGAGCATGTTGCGACGATAGTCCATAATACCCAACGGCAGGGGCATCAAATCATCGTTGTCGTGTCGGCAATGAGTGGCGAGACCGACCGCTTGATAGGATTGGCTCAAAAAGTGGATGCACATTATAGCGGTAGAGAACTCGATGCACTATTGGCAACCGGCGAGCAAAGCAGTGCCGCGTTATTGGCAATCGCTTTGAACAAGCGGGGCGTTGAGGCAATATCCATGACCGGCTGGCAAGCCGGCATGATGACCGATCAAAGCTGTAATAAGGCGCGTATTCGATCTATAGAGGAGGATAAGATCAAACATCGCTTGGAACAAGGAAAAGTTGTGGTCATCGCCGGCTTTCAAGGTATAGACGAACACGGCAATATTACTACGCTGGGGCGAGGCGGCTCGGATACCACTGCGGTCGCGGTTGCGGCAAAACTCAAGTGTGAAGAGTGTAGGATCTATACCGATGTAGACGGTATTTATACCACCGACCCGCGTATAGAACCTAAAGCTCGTCGCCTTGTCTCCATTACCTTTGAAGAAATGTTGGAAATGGCAAGTTTAGGTTCAAAGATACTACAAATCCGCTCGGTAGAATTGGCAGGCAAGTATAATGTACCGGTTAGGGTGCTGTCTACTTTCAAAGAAGGTCAAGGCACGCTGATTAGCTATGAGGAAAATTCAATGGAAGAACTAAGAATTTCGGGTGTCGCTTGCAATCAAGACGAAGCACAGCTCACCGTGCGCGGTGTGCCGGATAGACCCGGCATTGCCGCGAGTATATTGGAGCCTATCGCAGAGACAAACATAGAAATAGATATGATTGTCCAAAATGTAGGCTCGCGCGACGGTATTGCCGATTTCACGTTCACCGTACACCGTAGAGATTATCGCAAAGCAATGAAAATTCTCGAAACAACGGTTGAAAAGTTAGGTTCGGGACGAGTTATAGGTACCGACAACATCGTCAAAGTTTCTCTAGTCGGTGTCGGCATGCGCTCACATGCCGGTATCGCCTCTAAAATGTTTAGTGCACTTGCCGAATCCGGCATAGATATACGCATGATATCCACCTCGGAGATAAAAATCTCCATTGTTATAAAAGAAGAAATGATGCAAAAAGCCGTGCAGACCCTACATCGCGCTTTTGAGCTTGCTAACGCTAAGCACCCGTAAAAGCGGTAATTCCTCTTAAGGGAAGGCATGTCGGCCCTCCTTTACAGAGCGCGTGGTAGGCGTAAAAGAAATAAACTAATAGGAAATTATATAGTTAACTTGACAAAGAAATGTTAAATTATATCAATGCAAACCCATAGAACAATTAGATACCATTTATATCCGGCGACACAGAAAAAACACCGGCAATTACATGGCACAGCAGGCGCATGCCGCTATGTCTGGAATCACTTTGTAGCTAAGTTGAAGGACGAATACGAGTATTACGGCGAAAGCCGGTTTAAATTCTTCACCCTAGGCAAGCAATTTACGACATTAAGAAAGTATTGCGACAAGTGGTTGCAAGTTTATTCCGCTTATATCGTCAAATCATCATTACAACCGATAGAGATAGCATACAAAGGATTTTTCAAGGGCAACAACGTATTGCCGAAGTTTCACGGCAAATATACGCATAGCCCGTCATTCCCGATCAATTTTCAAGTGTCGGCATTGCGGACACGAGGACAATGCGGATGTAAATGCTGCATTAAACATTTTGGCGGCCGGGAGTACCGCAACCGGATGTGGAGACGGCGACAGTGGCAACACAAGTCGGTCAATGAAGCGTCAAAAAGATAGGGTGGCAAGGCAGGCTAAAAAGTCTGCCAAGTTAACTATATAATTCCCAACTAATATCAACACTTTAGTAGTGTTATATAATATGCCGACAGGAGGAATATTATTATGTTAATTTTGACGAGAAGGATAGGAGAAACATTCAAAGTAGGAGATGACGTTAGTGTTACCGTTTTGGGAGTAAGAGGAAGTCAAATAAGAATTGGCATTTCCGCGCCTAGGGGTATAGATGTTTATCGTGAGGAGATTTACGATAAAAGGAAAAATGCCGTTAAGCAATCTGCCGAGAACGAAAAGAAAGCATCTGATGTTGTCGCCTCGCATTGAAAAGGTTTATTTCCCGATTACGGAGAGATGGCCGAGCGGCTGAAGGCGCTCCCCTGCTAAGGGAGTATGGGGTTTGTAGCTCCATCGAGGGTTCGAATCCCTCTCTCTCCGCCACAGACTTTTGATGGCTAAGCGCAAGTTGTAGCAATCCCTGTGGCATGATCAAGCAGATAAAGCAGGTCAACATTTTTGTTCGTTGCATACGTCTTAAAATAAAACGATTTTAAGTGAAATGAAAAAACTTTATCTCTACCTGACGTATGCCGGCGCGTTGCCGTTTATTATTTGTGCTTTTTGTCTAGCATTCGAAATAAGATTCATACCACTACTAGGCGCAACAGAACAAGTCTTGAGTGTGTATACGCTTATCATTGCAACCTTTATAGCCGGCAACCACTGGGGACAGCATCTTTATATGAAAAATAAATGGCAATATTATTTGCCGATATCGAGTAATGTCATTGTTATTACGCTTTGGTTTGGTTTCTTGGTATTGTCCCTCAAACCGTTAATTACAGCCTTCGTAGTAGCGTTCCTAGTTTTGTTGGTCATAGATCAAAGACTTTGCCGACTTAATCTCATTACCCGTCAATATTTTCAAATGCGTTGTTTTGCAACGGCAATTGTTATTTCAACACTTGTCATTTCAAGAATTGTTACATGACAGGTATTGTCTTTGAAGCCACTGCGGATAACCTACAGACCACAAAAGCACTCCATGACGACACTTCGTTTGATATTGGGTGATCAGCTTTCGCACTCAATTACAAGTCTTGAAGGCTACGACTCGGCTAAGGACATCGTTCTGATGTGTGAAGTATGGGACGAGGCGAGCTATGTCAGGCATCACAAAAAGAAAATTGCTTTTCTTTTTTCCGCCATGCGTCATTTTGCAAAGTCGTTGGAAGCAAATGGGTACACGATTGAATATACAAAACTTGATGATCCGAATAATGGGGGATCATTCGGCAATGAAGTTAAGCGTGCGCTCAAGCGGCATGATATTGAACGTATCGTAGTAACGCATCCGGGCGAATACCGTGTTCTGTCCGATATCAAACAGTGGGAGAACCGCTTTTCCGTTCCCGTTGAAATCAGGTCCGATTACCGATTTCTTTGCACTCCGGAAGATTTTTCCGAATGGGCAACGGGTCGTAATCAACTACGGATGGAGTATTTTTATCGGGAGATGAGAAAAAAATATCTTATTTTGATGGATAGCGATGAACCCATCGGTGGAAAGTGGAATTATGATGCAGAAAACAGAAAACCTCCGAGAGAAGGACTGGATATTCCCCAGCCCTATACCGAAGATATAGACGACATAACCCGTGATGTGATGGCACTCATTGCAGAACGATTTTCCGACCATTTCGGTGATATTGAGCCTTTTTATCACGCCGTTACGCGTGATCAAGCTCTGCAAGCACTTGACTTGTTTATTGAACAAAGGCTCGGTTATTTCGGTGATTATCAAGACGCAATGCTTGAAGGCGAACCGTGGATGTATCATTCGCATATCAGCTTCTATCTGAATTGTGGTTTGCTTTTAGCTCTTGAGTGTGTCAGAGCTGCGGAGGATGCTTACCATCAAGGAAAAGCACCACTCAATGCAGTAGAAGGGTTTATTCGCCAAATAGTCGGCTGGCGAGAATATGTACGCGGGGTTTATTGGCTGAAAATGCCCGATTATGCATTGCAAAACTTTTTTGAAGCCGAGCGTAATCTTCCCGATTTTTACTGGACAGCCGACACTAAAATGAACTGTTTGGCTCAGTGTGTTTCGGGAACCAAAAAAAATGCTTATGCCCACCATATTCAGCGTTTAATGGTATTGGGCAATTTTGCGCTACTTGCAGGGGTTGATCCTAAACAGGTCAATGAATGGTTCTTGATTGTCTACGCCGATGCCTATGAATGGGTTGAGCTACCTAATGTTTCAGGCATGATATTATTTGCCGACGGAGGTTACTTGGCCAGCAAGCCTTATGCTGCCGGCGGTTCTTACATAAATAAAATGTCCGATTACTGTAAAAATTGCAACTACAAAGTCACAAAGAAAAACGGACCCGATGCGTGTCCGTTTAATTATCTTTATTGGGATTTCTTGGCTCGTAATCGTGACAAACTTCAATTTAATCATCGCATAGCCATGATGTACAAAACCTACGACCGAATGAATGAAGAGAAGAAAAAAGCCATCACCGATGAGAGCAGACAATTTCTGGATAGTCTTACATGAAAAAAAAGTTTGATCTACCGACAAAAACATGCCCGGTATGTCGTCAACCTTTTAGATGGCGTAAGAAGTGGGAGAGGGTATGGCATGAAGTTAAGTATTGTTCAAAATCATGCGCTTCCCAAGCAAAAACACGGGACTATCGTGGTTCTGCACAACGTCACGCCGATTGACCTACCGGCTCAATCGGCGGTTTTAGTGATATGAAAAGATTGGAGGTTATACTCATTCTGTTATAAAAAAATATCGGGTTTGCACGGCTCAATCGCTTTATACTTGTAAGGACAAGCCCTAGCTTGTCCGCCCTACACACTCATGTTAAGGTTCTGCACAACGTCACGCCGATTGACCTACCGGCTCAATCGGCGGTTTTACTGATATGAAAAGATTGGAGGTTATACTCATTCTGTTATAAAAAAATATCGGGTTTGCACGGCTCAATCGCTTTATACTTGTAAGGACAAGCCCTAGCTTGTCCGCCCTACACACTCATGTTAAGGTTCTGCACAACGTCACGCCGATTGACCTACCGGCTCAATCGGCGGTTTTACTATGTACTACACTACTGATTGCACGAGTGAGTTGCGATAATTCATCGGCGGTAATGATATAAGGTGGCATGATATAGACCAGATTTCTGAACGGTCTAATCCATACACCTTGTGCCACGAATGCCTTGCATAACATGGCTACATCAACAGGCTTATGCAATTCAACGATACCGATTGCACCCATGACGCGCACCTCGTGTACCGAATCGTATTGCTTACAAGCATCAAGTTCGGATAAAAGTTGTTGCTCTATTGCCGAGATTTGTTGTTGCCATCTATTTTGCTTCAATAACTCTATATTAGCCGATGCAACCGCGCACGCAAGCGGGTTTGCCATATAAGTGGGTCCGTGCATAAAAGCTCCGGCTTCTCCCGAGTCTATGGTGTGGCTGATTGTTTCGGTTGTTATTGTGGATGCAATAGTAAGATAACCGGCACCTAGGGCTTTGCCGACGCAGATAATGTCCGGCACCACATCGGCATGTTGCAAAGCGAACATAGCCCCCGTTCTGCCGAACCCCGTCGCGATTTCATCAAAAATCAGCAGTACATCGTATTGACTGCAGAGTTCTCGGGCATGGCGCAAATAACTCGGATGGTATATATGCATTCCACCGGCACCTTGTACTATGGGCTCCAGTATCATTGCAGCGATACTATCTGCGTGTTTTTCTAAAGTTTGTTCAAGTTCATCAACGGCATCTTTATCTTCGTATTCCCTATAGCGCGGTGCGGATACAAAAAATTGTCTGGGCAGGATATCCGAAAACAATCGGTGCATTCCGTTTTCCGGATCGCAAACCGACATTGCTGCAAAAGTGTCGCCGTGATAACCACCGCGAATAGTCAACAATCGGGTTTTATTTTTCACTCCTTTGGCTTGCTGATATTGAAGAGCCATTTTAATCGCAGCTTCCACGGAGACCGAGCCTGAATCACAAAAAAAAATGCAGTCCAGAGATGAGGGCAGTAGTTCACACAGAACCTGTCCTAATTCGACCGCCACCGGATGCGTTAGACCACCGAACATCACATGCGCCATCTTGTCTAGCTGTGTTTGCAATGCCGTATTCAATCGGGGATGATTATAACCGTGGATTGCAGCCCACCATGACGACATGCCGTCTATGATTTGCCGCCCGTCGGCGAGCTTCAAATAAACACCATGTGCTTCTACCACCGGCCAAACTTCTGCTTCGCTGTGCAAAGCACTATACGGATGGCGTAGATGACGGCGATCAAACGCAAGCATTGTGTTATCCCACAAAGCCGAGTTTAACCCGCTCATATATCTGAGATAGGTGGATGATAAATTATTTGTACACGGTTGCCTTCGGGGTCAAAGCAATAAAAACTGCGTGCATTGTCGCGATGGGTTTTGGGCGGCTTATCTATTTTTACATTATGTTGCGACAGGAACTCGTGCCAGAGGTCTACATCTTTGGCTTGTTTCAATACGATACCGATATGGTCTAAAGCCCCCGTGCCTTCAATATCTTCCACCCGGTGCAATGCCAAATTATCCTGTCCTGAACTCAGATATAAATTATCCGAATCGGGTTGCCATTCAACCGTGTAGCCAAGCAGATCCACATAAAAGCGTTCGCAAATTTCTATATTCTGCACCTTGAGTGCGACATGACATAAACCTATAGCCTTCGGTAGTTTCATTCTTCTATAACTTCGTAGCTGTAATTAATCTCGGCGGTGCGTTCCAACATTTTGGAAACCGACGAATGTTTTTCGGCAGAGTCCTTAACCGCCTGTGCAACGATATTCTCATCGAGTTGGCGACCGCGTACCGTGAAATGTCCGTCTATACGTGTGAAAACAGCAGGCTCGCTATCCGCTCGTTCGGCATTCAATGCTATTTCCACACTGTGTATTGTTTGTCCGGAATCTTTTAATAGCTTGACAATATCAAAACTGCTACATCCACCTAATCCTACCAGTACCATCTCCATAGGTCTTGCAGCTAGATTGCGTCCGCCTGCTTCGGGTGCACCGTCCATCACTACGCTATGCCCCGAGCCGGTTTCTGCGACAAAAGACATAGGGTTCATCCATTTAACACATACTTTCATTGCATTTCTTAAAAAGTGATCTAAAATTGGTTTTAAGTGTCCCGGCTATAGTCGTTAAAGAATTCGTATTTTCCATTCCAGTTTAATGTGTCCCTAAAAAGATATTCGGGTGTTTTAGCAATGCCCAGAAAGTTGCATATATCCGCAAGTATCTTTATTATTCTGAGCGTGTTTATCACCCACTACTTCTATATTGCAATCGTGTTGATGTTGATATCGTCCGCTTCTATTAAAGCCTACAGTGAAAACAGCGTCGCGTACATTGTCGATATATTCTTGATATTGAGATAATTCCGTTTCGGATTGTTGCGATGTTTGTGGTTTTTTCGATGCCATTTTGTTGAACGGTAGTGTCTAGTTTAGAACTTTAAATTATGTCCTACATTATAGCACCTGACTAAAATATAACCTACAAACTATAGGAACGAACCATTCCCCCTGAGAGAGGGCAGGTATATTAAAACCCGGCTTATTTGATATATTTAATGTTTCTAATGGACACAATATTTAGATTTTGTATAAAGTTACGCCGATTGATCTACTGGTTCAATCGGCGGTTATTGAATAGGACCCTCTAAAAATACTCTGGCGCGTATTCTAATCTCGGTGCTACGAGAAACACCGCGGCTACCGGAATACACAGTCCTCTCATAACCCTGCATGTCGGTATATGTTACACCGATGCGAAATAAATCTCCTTCCGCTATCGTATGCCCTGATAGGCTGGCCGGGATCGTATAGGAGTTGCCGGTCGCACCGGAAATGTTCACCCAATTATTTGCATCCGAACAATCGGTTCCGTCGCTACCCCAGCATCGTTGCCATTGATATGCCACAGTACTGCTTAACCCGCCTCCGTCCGGATCATCCGTTAAGGTCAAACCCGTCAAGGTTAATATCCGTTCGTTATCGTTATCTCTGCTAAGTGTCCCTATATTTGCTTGGCCGTTATCTTTCTTATTCACCACCACCGATACCATTGTAGATACGGCTTCGGCGGCGGTGTCGCGCACGACCAACTGCAATGCTAGGGTCTGTTGCGTAAGGGTGCTACTCTTTATCAAATAGTCGGGTAGGGTAAAACTGACTTGCCGAGCATTTATGGATGATACGTTTATTCCGTCATGCCCACTGGTCACGCGCCAGCTATAAGTCAAGCTATCGTTATTTTCATCGGTCGCATCGGCAGTTATGGTGACTTCATCACCCTCTTCCAGCGGTGGTGAGGGCGGGTCAACGGTAATTGTAATGCCACGAATGATCGGTGCGATGTTGTCGATCGTAATCGCATCGGATTGAACGGTCGCCGATTGTCCTATGTTGTCCACAATCGTCACATCTAATCTATAGCGTGTGCCTGCAGTTCGTCCGTTGCCGGGTATTGTATAGCTATTGCCGGTTGCGCCACCTATTATGCTATTGTTTCTATACCACCGATATGTTCTCCGTGCGATGCCGTTGGCATCCGAAATCCCTGTTGGGTCTCCTTCCAGTTGCCATTGATTAGTGCTGTTTCGGCTTATCATCACGCTACCGGTCGGCTGTGCATCTATCAAAAGTGCAAAGACTGCCTGTGCCGTGCCACCGGTGTCGTCGGCTGCCGATACGGTCACGGTAAAACCTGTGGTGTTGGTGCTTGCCTCTGCGTTTGTGGGTGTGAATGTCAATGTGCCGGTGGTACTGAAGTTATAACTTAAGTTATCCGGGTCTACTACGATACTGTATGTCAGTGCATCGTTGTCGGCATCGCTAAAGAAGCTGCCGGTCTCTAATCTAAATGCTTCTCCTACCGTTGCCACGACCGATGTCGGCACAGACGACACTTGCGGTGGTGTATTGGTTCGCACCACAATTTTCGTATTAGTACTGTTATTCTTACTATCGGTTGCGGTAAATGTAATCACCGCTGCTCCGCTTTGCTCGGCAGTTAGCGTGAAGGTGATATTCGTATCGGTCGTTATATTGTCGATTTGTTTCGGTGTCACCGACACGATCGTTCGGCTCGATGATTCCGCCGTCAATGTTACTCGATCATCCAAATCAAAATTATTATCCGCTACCGAGACCACCACTCGTGCAGTACTTTCCGGTTCTATCGCTTGTCCCGGTGAGGTGATAATCCCAAGCGTTGGGGCTTCGTTTGCTTCCACTTCCACCATCAGCCGTTCCGGAACCACAGAGTTCGTCGCACCTCTGTCGTCATCTACTGTCATAGTAATCGTCGCCATACCTACCCTTTTGCCGGCAATTTTAATCGTGCGAGTTGTATTGTTTCCTTCTGTAGTCACACTTGCGACATCGGTATCATCGGATCGAACGCTTAGCCTTAAACCGGTAGGGAGGTCGTCGGTGTCCGTATCGTCTATTGTGATGTCTAACATGGTCTCTGCTCCTTCCAACAATCCGATGGGTTTTGTAGGAACACCGGTAATCGTCGGAGCGGTGTTCCGCTCTACCGTCACCGAGACCGAAACCGAAGCCGATTCGGTATGTTCGTCGCTAATGGTGATATTGAGCGTTGCCATGCCTGCTTTCAATCCTTTAATTCTTAGAGTTTGTGCGTCTCTTGTAACACTGCCGTTGGTCATTACTGCTACACTGGTGGTCACCAATTCCACAATATCTTGGTTCTCATTCATTGCGGTTAGCGATAGAGTTAAGCTATCGTCGGTGTCGGCATCGGATACCGACACTGCAATAGTCTGCTCTCTGCCTTCCTTGACCGAGACTGTGTCGTCAAAAGATGTAATCGTTGGTGGCACATTGACTCGCACCGGCACGGTTTCACTATTTTTCAACCCGTTGCTATCGGTTGCGGTGAATGTAATCACCGCCTCTCCGCTTTGCTCGGCAGTTAGCGTGAAGGTGATGCTCGTATCGGTCGTTATATTGTCGGTTTGTTCCGGTGCCACCGACACGATCGTTCGGCTCGATGATTCCGCCGTCAATGTGACACTATCGCCTTCATCAAAATCATTATCCGCTACCGAGACGACGATATCGGTCATGTCATTCAATTGCATCGTTGGAACGGTTGGTGGTGTAATCGTAATTATCGGTTCGCTGCTTTCTTCCAAACCGACATTCAGCAAAACTTCGTCGGATTTTGCGTTATTAAAACCGCTATTGTCTTCTGCTACCAATCTAAAGTTTTTCACCAACATGGCATCTGGCGTTGGGACTCTGATCGTCAGGTCAAGCATCCTTTGAACATTGCCGGTCGGAGTCCCACTGATAGTAAACGATGCCACGATATTTCCCTCTCCGTCGAGCGCATCCAGTTTCACGGTCAACTCGTCATTTATATTGCCATCGGACACTACCACACTCAGTGTTGTATTTGTGTCTGCTGCGAGTAAAATTTCATCGCCATCTCTCGGAGATATAATTTCAGGTTTGGCATTATTTTGACCGGGCAACAAGCTACCACAGCGAGGCAACGGTGTTGCCGCATCGTCATCGCAGGCATCGACACCGGCAATCTCGTTATACAGCAATGCCGGATATTGCTCGGTGGTGCCGAAATCCCAATCGTCAGTACTCCAGTTGGCATAGATTCCGGTTGCAGCATTGTCATTCGTCGGTGTTTGCAATCCAACGGTCGTTTGAGCGGTACCACCTCCCGGAGAAGCCGTTTGATTACTCGTATTGATATCCCAATAGCTATCGGTTACCGGTGGGTTGGATTCGTGTCTATTGCCGATTAGACCGCCAATATTATTATTACTTGAATCGGCTGTCACTCTGACGGTTGAATAGTTGTTTGTAACGCTTGGATTATTGCCTGTCCATAATACAGCGAGCAGACCACCTACGGCTCGGGAAGGGCTATTGCTAGCAGTGATATGCACAGAACCCCTTGCATAACTATTGCTAATAGACCCTTGATTCTCGCCGACTAAACCACCGGCTTCCCTTAATCCTGTGCCCCTAGCATTTGCATAGCTATTGATAATTCTCCCACCGTTGACGCCACAGATACCACCGACCCAACGAAAACCCACCACAGTGCCACGCACATAACTGTTGATAATTAACCCATTTGACCCGCTTACGCCGACTAAAAGACCGGCATTGTTCGCTTTTCCCTCAACACGGCTCTCAATCACATGGGTATTGATTAGATTACCCTCGTTGCGACCGACCAGCCCACCGACCCTATTATTGCCCTCTACTTCTATTTCTCGTAAACCGAGATTGCGAATGGTGCCGGTATTGCTATTGCCGGCAAACATGCCGATCTCGTTAGTACCGTCTCTATTGATCTGCAAATTAAAAATGCCATATCCGTTGCCCTCAAAAATACCGGCGAAACATCTGCTACTCGGATCGCTACAATTATTGCCGGCAACAGAACCTATAGGATTCCAACCGGTATCGCCGTCGGTATCGAAATTATCCACCGTCCACATTGCCCTATTCGTCATCGCATTTATATAGTTCTCGGCAATCGTGAAATCCAAGTCTCTACGCAGTTCATAACCCATACAGGTCTCCATGCCTCCGACTAGCATGCAACCTGCGGCACTTTTAGTCGGGCCTCCGCTTGCTCTATAGCCGCTACCGTCGGTTTGATAACGCACCGCATGCAAATCTTCTAAATAGTAGATGTCTATCAAGCCGTCGTCATCGTCATCTATATCGGTTCTATTTCTATACGGACCTACTACACTAGTAAAACGATTCCCTTGTCCGTCAATAGAAACCACCTGTGCGCGATAGAGAGAGTCACTCGTATCTTGTGTCGGTATGATATATGTTGCCGAGGTCTCACCGGGAATCGTTGTCCAATCGGTATCACCTGCGCCACGTCGCTGCCAAGCATAACTATCAATCGTGCCGTCGCCGTCGGGATCGCTTCCTTCTACTATTGCCTCAATGCTTATCATTGATATGGTCACTGTCGTCGTAAAGCCTGGTCCACCATTATCAACCTTTCTGATGGTCAAAGTCTTGGTTGCACTAGTTTCCACAAAGCCGTCTCCGACGATCAGTTTGATTACGACATCGCGATCTGTGTCATCACGAGGTACAAATCTGATAGGTGCATTAAAACTTAAATTAGCATTGGTAACGGTTTCCCCGGCCAGCAAAGTCTCCGGCTCCGAAGTCCACCGATAACGATAAATATCACTGTCGCCACCTGTGATCGTTGCAGTTAGATTAACGGGATCGCCCTCATCCACCGTGTCGGCACCGATTATACTTGTTATTTCTATTGCACTTATAGGATTGTTGACGGTGACGCTATAGGTGACCGGGTTGGTATCGGTAGGGTCATTGCCGACGACGATTGTCAGAATCGACACCCCTTCTGAGAGAGGAATAGGCATGCTCAACTCGCCACTGCGCTTGCCCGTAAAATAGTCGGTGCTATCTCCTGTTTTGAGAATTGAAATAGAAGCACCTTGAGGATTGATGCTGTACGGCAATAACTCAATCATGGTTTTATTTACTACATTTATCGTATAGTCGGAAAATATCGAAAGAGAGAAAGGTTTATTCGCTGTTTCAGGCCTACTATCGACAAAGAATAGTAGGTTGCTCAGTCCTTTCTCTCCCTGATCTAGCAATACACCGCCGCACGGCGGTAGAGCGGTATCGAGGTCGTCATCACACACCGGTGCTATAGAAATGTCGGTCGGCGAAGTATATCTTAGTATTGGGTATTGCGTTGAGCTACCGAAATCCCAATCGGCAATACGCCAATTTGTATAGATGCCGGTTGCAGCATTTTCATTAGTCGGTGTTTGCAATTCAGTGCGGGTTTTGGCTTCAATATTGGTAGTAATACCACTATTAACCGTGCTGTCCCAATAGCTAGACTCGATCATCCCGGTTGTCCCGGTAGCGACCAAACCCCCGACTGTGCCACCGCCACCGTCAATAAGCCCGTATGCATAACTATTCCTTATCAAGCCTGCGTTATCGGCTACTAAACCGCCGGCACGATTCCGTGTGCTGTCCTCCGTACAGCCTCCGGATCTGTTTACGCTACCCGCCGCATAGCTATTGACGATGTCACTCCCACTGCCGTTCTCGGCAACCAAACCGCCTACATCGCAAGCCCCGCTGACATTACCCGCCGCATAGCTGTTTCTAATCTTGCCGTGGTTGTTGCCGACCAAACCAGCCGATAATAACGCGCCAGTGGACATTACCATTACATCTGCATAGCTGTTGACAATCACGCTGGTCGCAAAACTATGATTAAACGCAACCAATCCACCGACGCTGTGTTGTGATCCCTTAACTTCTCCTTGCGCATAGCTATTGGTAATAACACCTTCGTTTTGCGCAACCAAGCTACCTACAGAGCCTCTGCCTTCAATATCAACATCCAATATGCCGATGTTTTCTATCCTCGCCTCCACCGACGATGCTGCAAATAATCCGATATATGCATCATCAACCGTATCTCTATTGATATGTAAATTAGAAATACTATGTCCGTTGCCCTCAAAAATACCGGCAAAACATCTGCTACTCGAGTCGCTACAACCATTGTTAGTAATAGACCCTATAGGTTGCCAACCGGTATCGCCGGCGGTATCGAAATTATCCACCGTCCACATCGCTCTATTCGTCATCGCATTTATATAGTTCTCGGCAATCGTGAAATCCAAGTCTCTACGCAGTTCATAACCCGAACAGGTCTCCGTGCCTCCGACTAGCATGCAACCTGCAGTGCTTTTAGTCGCACCTTCGCTTGCTCTATAGCCGCTACCGTCGGTTTGATAACGCACCGCATGCAAATCTTCTAAATAGTAGATGTCTATCAAGCCGTCGTCATCGTCGTCTATATCGGTTCTATTTCTATACGGACCTACTACACTAGTAAAATGGTTCCCTTGTCCGTCAATAGAAACCACCTGTGCGCGATAGAGAGAGTCACTCGTATCTTGTGTCGGTATGATATATGTTGCCGAAGTCTCACCGGGAATCGTTATCCAATCGGTATCACCCGCACCACGTCGCTGCCAAGCATAACTATCAATCATACCGTCGCCGTCGGGATCGCTTCCTTCTACTATTGCCTCAATGCTTATCATTGATACGGTCACTGTCACCGTAAAGCTTGGTTCACCACTATCAACCTTCCTGATGGTCAAAGTCTTGGTCGCACTAGTTTCCACAAAGCCGTCTCCGACGATCAGTTTGATTACGACATCGCGATCTGTGTCATCACGAGGTACAAATCTGATAGGTGCATTAAAACTTAAATTAGCATTGGTAACGGTTTCCCCGGCTAGTAAAGTCTCCGGCTCCGAAGTCCACCGATAACTATAAATATCACTGTCGCCACCTGTGATCGTTGCAGTTAGATTAACGGGATCGCCCTCATCCACCGTGTCGGCACCGATTATACTTGTTATTTCTATTGCACTTATAGGATTGTTGACGGTGACGCTATAGGTGACCGGGTTGGTATCGGTAGGGTCATTGCCGACGACGATTGTCAGAATCGACACCCCTTCTGAGAGAGGAATAGGCATGCTCAACTCGCCACTGCGCTTGCCCATAAAATAGTCGGTGCTATCTCCTGTTTTGAGAATTGAAATAGAAGCACCTTGAGGATTGATGCTGTACGGCAATAACTCAATCATGGTTTTATTTACTACATTTATCGTATAGTCGGAAAATATCGAAAGAGAGAAAGGTTTATTCGCTGTTTCAGGCCTACTATCGACAAAGAATAGTAGGTTGCTCAGTCCTTTCTCTGCCTGATCTAGCAATACACCGCCGCACGGCGGTAGAGCGGTATCGAGGTCGTCATCACACACCGGTGCTATAGAAATGTCGGTCGGCGAAGTATATCTTAGTATTGGGTATTGCGTTGAGCTACCGAAATCCCAATCGGCAACACGCCAATTTGTATAGATGCCGGTTGCAGCATTTTCATTAGTCGGTGTTTGCAATTCAGTGCGGGTTTTGGCTTCAATATTGGTAGTAATACCACTATTAACCGTGCTGTCCCAATAGCTAGACTCGATCATCCCGGTTGTCCCGGTAGCGACCAAACCCCCGACTGTGCCACCGCCACCGTCAATAAGCCCGTATGCATAACTATTCCTTATCAAACCTGCGTTATCGGCTACTAAACCGCCGGCACGATTTCGTGTAATGTCCTCCGTACAGTCCCCGGATCTGTTTACGCTACCCGCCGCATAGCTATTGACGATGTCACTCCCACTGCCGTTCTCGGCAACCAAGCCACCTACATCGCAAGCCCCGCTGACATTACCCGCCGCATAGCTGTTTCTAATCTTGCCGTGGTTGTTGCCGACCAAACCAGCCGATAATAACGCACCAGTGGACATTACCGTCACATCTGCATAGCTGTTGACAATCACGCTGGTCGCAGAACTATGATTAAACGCAACCAATCCACCGACGCTGTGTTGTGATCCTTTAACTTCTCCTTGCGCATAGCTATTGGTAATAACACCTTCGTTTTGCGCAACCAAGCTACCTACAGAGCCTCTGCCTTCAATCTCAACATCCAATATGCCGATGTTTTCTATCCTCGCCTCCAACGACGATGCCGCAAATAATCCGATATATGCATCATCAACCATATCTCTATTGATCTGTAAATTAAAAATGTTGTTATTGTTGCCGTTGAATGTGCCGGCAAACGGGGCAGCTACGGTTGCTATAGGCAACCAGCCGGTATCCGTATCATCGGTAGAATCATCTACCGTCCACTCGCTTTTATTTGATGTCGCATCCGCATAGCTATCGTCCGCATTAAAATCCAAGTCTCTTAATAGTTCGTAGCCGGTGCATGTATCGGCAGGACAACCCAAGACGATTTTATCTACGGTGATATTGTCCGACCCGGGATTTATTCTATAACCGCTACCGTCCGCTTGATAGCGTAGCACATCTAAATCTTCCAAATAACGAATGTCTATCAAGCCGTCGTCGTCGCCGTCCACGTCTATAGGAAACGGACCTAGCGTATATTCTTTGTTATATCCTTGTCCGTCGGTATGATTCACCACCACGCGGTAGCGGATGGTACTAGGAGGAGTGCCCGACACCGTGTAGCGATTGGTAGCGGAAAGATCTGTCCAGCTATTATGACCTTCGTCTCGGCTTTGCCATTGATATGTAAATGTCCCTATACCGTCCGGATCGTCTGCGTTAGAAGTGATGCTTAATAAAGTAGGACTGACGGTCAATTCCAGTTGTGGTTCGCCGTTGTCGACTTTGTTAACGGTTAGCACAAGTTCGGCGGAGGCTATATCGAAACCGTCGTCAACCGTTATCGTGTAGACGATGCTTTGCATCGTTTCACCGACATCTAAAAAGGTATCGGGTACCGTGAAAGTGACAATTGCATTTGTGCCTTGTCCTTGATCCAGCACCGTGTCTCCCTGTTGCAGCGAATATTCATAGTTCCCGCTACCGTTGTCGAACACGGCTCTAAACATAATATCGTCCCCCTCGCTAACGGTAGCAGTAGGGGGTATAGTGCCGAAGAAGGCAATTCCAACAGGATTCTGAGGTCCTTTTATCAAATTAAAATTATATGTCACCCCCTCTGCCATAACTCTCAATGTCTCGTTTATGCCCGCTTGCAATGGGATAAGATTACTTAAATCGCCGCTATTCTTTTCGGAGAAATAGTCGGTGTTTTCTCCTGATTTGACAATTGAAATCGTTGCGGTGTTGTGGATAGAATAGGGTCTTAGTTGAATCCGAGTGATGGCACGCGAAATGTTTATATCGTAGTCAAACACCACCGGTGAAAAAGGCCGATTGCGAAATATTTCGGTATTATCCTGCTGTTCGCCGTCCACCACCAAAAATAAAATGCTCAAACCCTTATTGCGAATAGCTTGACCGGATAACAGCGCACCGCAAGGCGGCAGTGGTGTATCGGGATTTACATCGCAGGCGGGGTTGTTGCTGTCGTCGCCTTCGGCATAGCGCAGTGCAGCATAAGTTTGCGTGCTACCGAAATCCCAATCGGTGATACTCCAATTTGCATAGATACCGGTTGCGGCATCTGCATTGGTCGGCGTTTGCAATTCAACGGTCGTCTGAGCGGTGCCGCCTCCCGGAGAATTCACTTGCCCACTCGTATCGGTATCCCAGTAGCTATCGGTTACCGGTAGGTTAGATAATCGTCTATTGCCTATTAGACCGCCAATGTTATTAGCACTTGAATCGGCTGTCACTGCGACGGTTGAATAGCTGTTTGTAATGCTTGGATTAACGTTTGGATCATTGTTTGTCCATAATACAGCGAGCAGACCACCTACGCTTCGGCGATTTTCATCATCAATAGAAGTGATATGCGCAGAACCCATGGTATAACTATTACTAATAGTCCCTTGACTCTCGCCGACTAAACCACCGGCTTCCCTTAATCCTGTAACCTTAGCATTCGCATAGCTATTGATAATTGTGCCACGGTTGATGCCACAGATGCCACCGACCCAACGAGAACCTAACACAGTGCCACGCACATAACTGTTGATAATTAACCCATTCGACCCGCTTACGCCGGCTAAAAGACCGGCATTGTTCGCTTCTCCCTCAACACCGCCTTGGTCTACGTAGACATTGATTAGATTACCCTCGTTGCGACCGACCAGCCCACCGACCCGAGTATTACCTTCTACTTCTATTTCTCGCAAACCGAGATTGCGAATGGTGCCGGTATTGCCGGCAAACATGCCGATGTCGTTAGTGCCGTCTCTATTGATTTGCAGACTGGAGATGCTATATCCGTTGCCTTCAAAAATGCCGCTGAAAGTTCCTCCTATAGGATCCCAGCCTTGTTTCGTAGTATCTAAAAAATCAACATTGCTAAGTACCCAGCCACTGTTGACCACACCCGACACATAACTTTGTGCGTTTGAGAAGTCTAAATCTCTTACCAACTCATAACCGTTGCAACCGGTATTAGGGCAACCTGTGGTATTAGTCGTAGCCACTGCACTGTTTTGATAACCCGAGCCATCCAACACAAAGCGGATCGCATTCAAGTCCTCTAGGTAGCATATTTCTATCAAGCCGTCATTATCGTCGTCTATATCTACGGGGGTGTCGGGATCGTTATCAATTTCGGCAGCACAATCATCGATACTTTCGTTTTGCGCGAACACCGGTTGAGCAATCAACAAACCTAAAAATATTAGAAAACTGTATTTACTAAAATCTATATTCATTACATTTTCACAAAGGGAAAAATGCAATCGTAAGCAATCTTATTAAGTTGCTAGAGGGAGAAAGTGCAATCGTAAGTAATTTTGCTACGTTGCTAGAGGGGTAAATAGGGGATTATGTATATACCCGATAGTTCGGATAAATTTATAGTTATATTTTCTGATTATATACAATCTGATTATTTATGCAATAGCTTATACGGCCCTGTAAGCCCCAAGTAATAATGTGAGCTGTCGGCGGTTATTGGAGAGGACCCTCTAAAAATACTCTGGTGCGTATTCTAATCTCGGTGCTACGAGAAATATCTCGGCTACCGGAATACACAGTCCTCTCATAACCCTGCATGTCGGTATATGTTACACCGATGCGAAATAAATCTCCTTCCGCTATCGTATGCCCTGATAGGCTGGCCGGGATCGTATAGGAGTTGCCAATCGCACCGGAAATGTTCACCCAATTATTTGCATCCGAACAATCGGTTCCGTCGCTACCCCAGCATCGTTGCCATTGATATGCCACAGTACTGCTTAACCCGCCTCCGTCCGGATCACCCGTCAAGACCAAACCCGTCAAGGTTAATACCCGTTCGTTATCGTTATCTCTACGGAGTGTCCCTATATTTGCTTGGCCGTTATCTTTCTTATTCACCACCACCGATACCATTGTAGATACGGCTTCGGCGGCGGTGTCGCGCACGACCAACTGCAATGCTAGGGTCTGTTGCGTAAGGGTACTACTCTTTATCAAATAGTCGGGTAGGGTAAAACTGACTTGCCGAGCATTTATGGATGATACGTTTATTCCGTCATGCCCACTGGTCACGCGCCAGCTATAAGTCAAGCTATCGTTATTTTCATCGGTCGCATCGGCAGTTATGGTGACTTCATCACCCTCTTCCAGCGGTGGTGAGGGTGGGTCAACGGTAATTGTAATGCCACGAATGATCGGTGCGATGTTGTCGATCGTAATCGCATCGGATTGAACGGTCGCCGATTGTCCTATGTTGTCCACAATCGTCACATCTAATCTATAGCGTGTGCCTGCAGTTCGTCCGTTGCCGGGTATTGTATAGCTATTGCCGGTTGCGCCACCTATTATGCTATTGTTTCTATACCACCGATATGTTCTCCGTGCGATGCCGTTGGCATCCGAAATCCCTGTTGGGTCTCCTTCCAGTTGCCATTGATTAGTGCTGTTTCGGCTTATCATCACGCTACCGGTCGGCTGCGCATCTATCAAAAGTGCGAAGATTGCCTGTGCCGTGCCACCGGTGTCGTCGGCTGCCGATACGGTCACGGTAAAACCTGTGGTGTTGGTGCTTGCCTCTGCGTTTGTGGGTGTGAATGTCAATGTGCCGGTGGTACTGAAGTTATAACTTAAGTTATCCGGGTCTACTACGATACTGTATGTCAGTGCATCGTTGTCGGCATCGCTAAAGAAGCTGCCGGTCTCTAATCTAAATGCTTCTCCTACCGTTGCCACGACCGATGTCGGCACAGACGACACTTGCGGTGGTGTATTGGTTCGCACCACAATTTTCGTATTAGTGCTGATATTCTTACTATCGGTTGCGGTAAATGTAATCACCGCCTCTCCGCTTTGCTCGGCGGTTAGCGTGAAGGTGATACTCGTATCGGTCGTTATATTGTCGATTTGTTTCGGTGTCACCGACACGATCGTTCGGCTCGATGATTCCGCCGTCAATGTGACACTATCACCTCCCTCAAAATCATTATCCGTTACCAAGACGACGATACGCGCCGTGCTATTGAGCGGTAGCGTCTGCGCTACTGAGGGTGTTAGTATAATCGTCGGTGTGGTGTTGTCTCCGACCGGCATCTCCCGCTGACCGGGCAACAAGCTACCACAACGCGGCAACGGTGTTGCCACATCGGCATCGCAGGCATCGACACCGTCAACCTCGTTATACAGCAGTGCCGGATATTGCTTGGTGTTGCCGAAATTCCAATCATCAGTACTCCAACTGGCGTAGATGCCGGTTGCAGCATTGTCATTCGTCGGCATTTGCAATGCAGCGGTCATCTGAGCGATGCCGCCTTCCGGAGAAGCCATCTGCTCACTCGTATCGGTATCCCAATAGCTCGCGGTTAAGTTAGCAGGTACCGGTCGATTGTTTGGGTCTATACCGCCGATCAGACCGCCGATGTTATTAGCACTTGAATCGGCTGTCACTGTGACGGTCGAATAGCTGTTTGCAATGATTGCATTAGTGCCTGCCCATACAGCGAGCAACCCTCCTACGCTTCGGCGATTTTCATCATCAATAGAGGTGATATGAGCAGAACCCATCGCATAACTATTGCGAATAGTCCCTAGATTCTCAGCCGCCAAACCACCGACTTCCCTTAATCCTCTAGCCCTAGTATTCGCATAGCTATTGATAATTGTGCCACGGTTGACGCCACAGATGCCACCAACCCAACGAGAACCTAACACAGTGCCATGCACATAACCGTTGATAATTAACCCATTTGACACGCTTACGCCGGCTAAAAGACCGGCATTGTTCGCTTCTCCCTCAACACTGCCTTGGTCTACGTAGACATTGATTAGATTACCCTCGTTGCGACCGACCAGCCCACCGACCCTATTATTGCCTTCTACTTCTATTTCACGCAAACCGAGATTGCGAATGGTGCCGGTATTGCTATTGCCGGCAAACATGCCGATCTCGTTAGTGCCGTCTCTATTGATATGTAAATTAGAAATATTATGGCCGTTGCCTTCAAAAACACCGGCGAAACATCTGCTACTCGGATCGCTACAATTATTGCCGGCAACAGAACCGATAGGATTCCAACCGGTATCGCCGGCGATACCAAAATTATCCACCGTCCACATCGCTCTATTCGTTGCCATATTGACATAGCTCGGGGTGCTTGTGAAATCCAAGTCTCTACGCAGTTCATAACCACCACATCCTTCGCTCGGGCAACCTCGGGTAATATCGGTTGGCCCATAGCCACTGCCGTCGGTTTGATGACGCACCGCATCCAAGTCTTCCAAGTAGTAGATATCTATCAAACCGTCGTCGTCAT
The DNA here is from genome assembly GCA_965215125.1 of uncultured candidatus Poriferisulfidus sp. Classification (GTDB taxonomy): domain Bacteria; phylum Pseudomonadota; class Gammaproteobacteria; order Poriferisulfidales; family Oxydemutatoraceae; genus SP5GCR1. The sequence continues at coordinate 1,647,085 of OZ244052.1, forward strand.
CGTCTATATCGATTCTATTTCTATACGGACCTAATAGACTAGTAAAATCGTTCCTTTGTGCATCGGTAGACATCACCTGCACACGATACAGGGTGTCACCGTTGTCTTGTGTCGGGATGCTAAACATCGCCGATGTCTGACCGGCTATCGTTGTCCATTCGGTATCACCTGCCCCACGTCGTTGCCAAGTATAACTATCGATCGTACCGTCGCCGTCGGCATCGCTTCCCGGCACGACGGCAATGCTTATTGACGACGAGGTCACCGTCTCGGTAAAGCTCGGTTGACCGTTGTCGGCTTTAGCGACGGTTAGCATAAGTTCGGCGGAGGCTATATCAAAACCATCGTCAACCGTTATCGTGTAGACGATGTTTTGCGTCGTCTCCCCGGCTTCTACAAAAGTATCGGGCACGGTGGCAGTGACAGTTGCAGTTGTGCCTTGTCCTTGATCCAGTACCGTGTTTCCCTGTTGCAACGAATATTCATAGTCCCCGCTACCGTTGCCGAACACGGCTTCAAGCATAATATCGTCACCCTCGCTAACGGTAGCAGTAGGGGGTATTGTGCCGAAGGAGACAACCTCAACCAGAGTCCGTGGTACTCTCAGATTAAAATTATAAGTCACTCCATCCGCGATGATTCTCAACTTCTCGTTTATGCCTGTTTGTAATGGGATAGGATTACTTAAATCGCCGCTATTTTTTTCGGAGAAATAGTCGGTGTTTTCTCCTGATTTAACAATTGAAATCGTTGCGGTGTTGTGGATAGAGTATGGTCTTAGTTGAATCCGGGCGGTGCCATGCGGAATGTTTATATCGTAGTCAAGCACCACCGATGAAAAAAACTGATCAAAAAATACTCTGGCATTATCCTGCTGTTCGCCGTTTATCACCAAAAATAAAATGCTCAAACCCTGATTGCGAATAGCTTGACCGGATAACAGCGCACCGCAAGGCGGTAGTGGTGTTTCGGGATCTAAGTCGCAGGCAGGGTTGTTGCTGTCGTCGCCTTCGGCATGGCGCAGTGCAGCATAAGTTTGCGTGCTACCGAAATCCCAATCGGCGTTGCTCCAATTCGTATAGATGCCCATTGTCGCATTGTCATTCGTCGGTGTTTGCAATTCAGCCTTAGTCTGAGCGATGCCGCCTCCTGGAGAATTCACTTGTCCGCTCGTATCGGTGTCCCAGTAACTATAGTCTACCGGTAAGTCTTCAAATTTTCTAGCGATTAAACCACCCAGGTTATTTCCGGTTGGATTAGTAGCCGTCACCTCCACGGTTGAATAGCTGTTTGTAATACTTGGGTTTCTGCCACCAACCCATAATGCACTAGCAAGACCACCTACGTTTCGGTTATTGCCCGCATTTGCAGTTAAATTCGCAGAACCCATTGCATAACTATTGACAACAGACCCTTGAATATCGCCCACTAACCCCCCTGCGTTCCCTGCTCCTGAAACCTCGGAGATTGCATAGCTATTGATAATTCTGCCGAGGGTTACACCACCGATACCTCCTACAAAACGACCTCCCGACGAAACAGTGCCACGCACATAACTGTTGATAATTAAGCCACTTGACTCGTTGCGGCCGACTAAAAGACCTATTGCGTTATTTTCCCCTACAATGTTGCCCTCGTGAACATGAACATTTATTAGATTTCCCCAGTCTCTGCCGACTAAACCACCAACTCTTTGATAACCCTCTATTTTTATTAGCAATAACCCGAGATTGCGAATAGTTCCGGTATTGCCGGTAAACAAGCCTATATCTTGGCTCTCGGCATTAGTCGTACTGTCCCTATTAATCTGCAAATTGGAAATGCTATGTCCGTTGCCCTCAAAAATACCGGCGAAACATCTGCTACTCGGATCGCTACAATCATTGTTAGTAATAGACCCTATAGGTTGCCAACCGTTATCGCCATCGGTATCGAAATTATCCACCGTCCACATTGCCCTATTCGTTATCGCATTTATATAGTTCTCGGCAATCGTGAAATCCAAGTCTCTACGCAGTTCATAACCCGAACAGGTCTCCGTGCCTTCGACTAGCATGCAACCTGCAGTGCTTTTAGTCGCACCGCCGCTTGCTCTATAGCCACTACCGTCGGGTTGATAACGCACCGCATGCAAATCTTCTAAATAGTAGATGTCTATCAAGCCGTCGTCATCGTCGTCTATATCGGTTCTATTTCTATACGGACCTACTACACTAGTAAAACGGTTCTTTCGTCCGTCAATAGAAACCACCTGTGCGCGATAGAGAGAGTCACTCGTATCTTGTGTCGGTATGATATATGTCGCCGAAGTCTCACCGGGAATCGTTGTCCAATCGGTATCACCTGCACCACGTCGCTGCCAAGCATAACTATCAATCGTGCCGTCGCCGTCGGGATCGCTTCCTTCTACTATTGCCTCAATGCTTATCATTGATACGGTCACTGTCACCGTAAAGCTTGGTTCACCACTATCAACCTTCCTGATGGTCAGCGTCTTGCGCGCACTAGTTTCCACAGAGCCGTCTCCGACGATCAGTTTGATTACGACATCGCGATCTGTGTCATCACGGGGTACAAATCTGATAGGTGCATTAAAACTTAAATTAGCATTAGTGACGGTTTCCCCGGCTAGTAAAGTCTCCGGATCCGAAGTCCACCGATAACGATAAGTGTTAATGTCGCCACCTGTGATCGTTGCAGTTAGATTAACGGGATCGCCCTCATCCACCGTGTCGGCACCGATTATACTTGTTATTTCTATTGCACTTATAGGATTGTTGACGGTGACGCTATAGGTGACCGGGTTGGTATCGGTAGGGTCATTGCCGACGACGATTGTCAAAGTCGACACGCCTTCTGCGATAGGAATCGGCATGCTCAACTCGCCACTGCGCTTGCCCATAAAATAGTCGGTGCTATCTCCTATTTTGAGAATTGAAATAGAAGCACCTTGAGGATTAATGCTGTAAGGTAATAACTCAATCATGGTTTTATTTACTACATTTATCGTATAGCCGGAAAATATCGAGGGAGAGAAGGGTTTATTCGCTGTTTCAGGATTACTATTGACAAAGAATAATAGGTTGCTCAGTCCTTTCTCTGCCTGAGCTAACAATACACCGCCGCACGGCGGTAGTGCGGTATTGAGGTTGTCATCACACACCGGTGCTATAGAAATGTCGGTCGGCGAAGTATATCTTAGTATTGGGTATTGCGTTGAGCTACCGAAATCCCAATCGGCAATACGCCAATTTGTATAGATGCCGGTTGCAGCATTTTCATTAGTCGGGCTTTGTAATTCAGTGCGGGTTTTGGCTTCAATATTGGTAGTAATACCACTATTAACCGTGCTGTCCCAATAGCTAGACTCGATCATGTCGGTTGTCCCGGTAGCGACCAACCCCCCGACTGTGCCATCGCCCCCGTCAATAAGCCCGTATGCATAACTATTCCTTATCAAGCCTGCGTTATCGGCTACTAAACCGCCGGCACGATTCCGTATGCTGTCCTCCGTACAGTCCCCGGATCTGTTTACGCTACCCGCCGCATAGCTATTGACGATGTCACTCCCACTGCCGTTCTCGGCAACCAAGCCACCTACATCGCAAGCCCCGCTGACATTACCTGCCGCATAGCTGTTTCTAATCTTGCCGTGGTTGTTGCCGACCAAACCAGCCGATAATAACGCACCAGTGGACATTACCATTACATCTGCATAGCTGTTGACAATCACGCTGGTCGCAGAACTATGATTAAACGCAACCAATCCACCGACGCTGTGTTGTGATCCCTTAACTTCTCCTTGCGCATAGCTATTGGTAATAACACCTTCGTTTTGCGCAACCAAGCTACCTACAGAGCCTCTGCCTTCAATCTCAACATCCAATATGCCGATGTTTTCTATCCTCGCCTCCACCGACGATGCTGCAAATAATCCGATATATGCATCATCAACCGTATCTCTATTGATCTGCAAATTAAAAATGTTGTTATTGTTGCCGTTGAATGTGCCGGCAAACGGGGCAGCTACGGTTGCTATAGGCAACCAGCCGGTATCCGTATCATCATCTACCGTCCACTCGCTTTTATTTGATGTCGCATCCACATAGCTATCGTCAGCATTAAAATCCAAGTCTCTTAATAATTCGTAGCCGGTGCATGTATCGGCAGGACAACCCAAGACGATTTTATCTACGGTGATATTGTCCGACCCGGGATTTATTCTATAACCGCTACCGTCCGCTTGATAGCGTAGCACATCTAAATCTTCCAAATAACGAATGTCTATCAAGCCGTCGTCGTCGCCGTCCACGTCTATAGGAAACGGACCTAGCGTATATTCTTTGTTATATCCTTGTCCGTCGGTATGATTCACCACCACGCGGTAGCGGATGGTACTAGGAGGAGTGCCCGACACCGTGTAGCGATTGGTAGCGGAAAGATCTGTCCAGCTATTATGACCTTCGTCTCGGCTTTGCCATTGATATGTAAATGTCCCTATACCGTCCGGATCGTCTGCGTTAGAAGTGATGCTTAATAAAGTAGGACTGACGGTCAATTCCAGTTGTGGTTCGCCGTTGTCGACTTTGTTAACGGTTAGCACAAGTTCGGCGGAGGCTATATCGAAACCGTCGTCAACCGTTATCGTGTAGACGATGCTTTGCATCGTCTCACCGACATCTACAAAAGTATCGGGTACCGTGGCAGAGGCAGTTGCATTTGTGCCTTGTCCTTGATCCAGCACCGTGTCTCCCTGTTGCAGCGAATATTCATAGTTCCCGCTACCGTTGTCGAACATGGCTCTAAACATAATATCGTCCCCCTCGCTAACGGTAGCAGTAGCGGGTATAGTGCCGAAGGATACAACCTCGACCGGAGTCTGAGGTCCTCTTATCAGATTAAAATTATATGTCACCCCCTCTGCCATAACTCTCAATGTCTCGTTTATACCCGCTTGCAATGGGATAAGATTACTTAAATCGCCGCTATTCTTTTCGGAGAAATAGTCGGTGTTTTCTCCTGATTTGACAATTGAAATCGTTGCGGTGTTGTGGATAGAATAGGGTCTTAGTTGAATCCGGGTGGTGGCATGCGAAATGTTTATATCGTAGTCAAATACCAACGGCGAAAAAGGCCGGTTTCGGAATACTCTGGTGTTATCTTGCTGTTCGCCGCCCCATACGAAAAATAAAATGCTCAAACCCTGATTGCGAATAGCTTGACCGGATAACAGCGCACCGCAAGGCGGTAGTGGTGTTTCGGGATTTACATCACAGGCAGGGTTGTTGCTGTCGTTGCCTTCGGCATAGCGCAGTGCAGCATAAGTTCGCGTGCTACCGAAATCCCAATCGGTGGTACTCCAATTTGCATAGATGCCGGTTGCGGCATCTGCATTGGTCGGCGTTTGCAATTCAACGGTCGTCTGAGCGGTGCCGCCTCCCGGAGAATTCACTTGCCCACTCGTATCGGTATCCCAGTAGTTAGCGGTTATCGGTGGCGGGTCATCGACTCTATCGCCGATTAGGCCGCCGATGTTATTATCATCTGAATCGGCTGTTACCTCGACGATTGAATAGCTGTTTGTAACGCTCGAATTCTCGCCTACCAATACAGCGAGCAGCCCCCCTACGCTTCGGCGATTTTCATCATCGTCGGCAGTGATATGCACAGAACCCATCGCATAACTACTGCTAATAGTCCCTTGATTATTCTCGCCCGCTAATCCACCGGCTTCCCTTAATCCTCTAACCCTAGCATTCGCATAGCTATTGATAATTCTACCACCGTTGATGCCACAGATACCACCGACCCAACGAGAACCTAACACAGTGCCACGCGCATAACTGTTGATGATTAACCCATTTGACTCGTTGCGGCCGACTAAAAGACCGGCATTATTTGCTGCTCCCTCGACACGGCTCTCAATCACATGGGCATTGATTAGATTACCTTCGTTGCGACCGACTAGCCCGCCGACCCTGGTATTACCTTCTACTTCTATTTCTCGCAAACCGAGATTGCGAATGGTTCCGGTATTGCCGGCAAACATGCCGATATCGTTAGTACCGTCTCTATTGATTTGCAGATTGGAAATGCTATATCCGTTGCCTTCCAAAACGGCAGTAAAGTTTCCTAGCGGTAACCAACCTGGTTTCGTAGTATCGGTAAAATCATCGTCGCTAAGCACCCAGTCATTGTCGACTACACCCGATACATAACTTTGTGCGTTTGAGAAGTCTAAATCTCTTACCAATTCATAGCCGTTGCAACCGTCCGTAGGACAGCCTGTGCTCAGTGTTGCAGTCTCACGCTGTAGACTCGTGCCGTCAAGACTATGCCGTATCGCATCCACATCTTCCAAATAACACAGCTCTATCAAACCGTCGTCATCGTCGTCTATGTCTACGGGGGTGTCGGGATCGTTATCGATTTCGGCGGCACAATCATCGATACTTTCGTTTTGTGCGAAGACCGGTTGCACAATAAACAAACCTAAAAATATTAAAAAACTGTATTTACTAAAATCTATATTCATACATTTTCACAAAGGGGAAAATGCAAACCGTAAGTAATCTTGCTACGTTGCATAGTTTGGACAAATTCATAGTTATATCTTTTGATTATATATAATCTGACTATTTATACAATAACTTATACGGCCCTGTAAGCCCCAAATAGTAATGTGAGCTGTCGATAGTAGAACCGCCGATTGAGCTAGTAGGTCAATCGGCGTAACGTTGTGCAGAACTTTAACATATTGGTGACGCATATATTACAAAATGTAAAAGCCATCGTTTGTTGCAACGGCAACAAACGGCGGTTATTGAAGAGGACCCTCTAAAAATACTCTGGTGCGTATTCTAACCTCGGTGCTACGAGAAACACCGCGGCTATCGGAATACACAGTCCTCTCATAACCCTGCATGTCGGTATATGTTACACCGATGCGAAATAAATCTCCTTCCGTTATCGTATGCCCTGATAGGCTGGCCGGGATCGTATAGGAGTTGCCAATCGCACCGGAAATGTTCACCCAATTATTTGCATCCGAACAATCGGTTCCGTCGCTACCCCAGCATCGTTGCCATTGATATGCCACAGTACTGCTTAACCCGCCTCCGTCCGGATCATCCGTTAAGGTCAAACCCGTCAGGGTTAATATCCGTTCGTTATCGTTATCTCTGCGAAGTGTCCCTATATTTGCTTGGCCGTTATCTTTCTTATTCACCACCACCGATACCATTGTAGATACGGCTTCGGCGGCGGTGTCGCGCACGACCAACTGCAATGCTAGGGTCTGTTGCGTAAGGGTGCTACTCTTTATCAAATAGTCGGGTAGGGTAAAACTGACTTGCCGAGCATTTATGGATGATACGTTTATTCCGTCATGCCCACTGGTCACGCGCCAGCTATAAGTCAAGCTATCGTTATTTTCATCGGTCGCATCGGCAGTTATGGTGACTTCATCACCCTCTTCCAGCGGTGGTGGGGGTGGGTCAACGGTAATTGTAATGCCACGAATGATCGGTGCGATGTTGTCGATCGTAATCGCATCGGATTGAACGGTCGCCGATTGTCCTATGTTGTCCACAATCGTCACATCTAATCTATAGCGTGTGCCTGCAGTTCGTCCGTTGCCGGGTATTGTATAGCTATTGCCGGTTGCGCCACCTATTATGCTATTGTTTCTATACCACCGATATGTTCTCCGTGCGATGCCGTTGTCATCCGAAATCCCTGTTGGGTCTCCTTCCAGTTGCCATTGATTAGTGCTGTTTCGGCTTATCATCACGCTACCGGTCGGCTGCGCATCTATCAAAAGTGCGAAGATTGCCTGTGCCGTGCCACCGGTGTCGTCGGCTGCCGATACGGTCACGGTAAAACCTGTGGTGTTGGTGCTTGCCTCTGCGTTTGTGGGTGTGAATGTCAATGTGCCGGTGGTACTGAAGTTATAACTTAAGCTATCCGGGTCTACTACGATACTGTATGTCAGTGCATCGTTGTCGGCATCGCTAAAGAAGCTGCCGGTCTCTAATCTAAATGCTTCTCCTACCGTTGCCACGACCGATGTCGGCACAGACGACACTTGCGGTGGTGTATTGGTTCGCACCACAATTTTCGTATTAGTGCTGATATTCTTACTATCGGTTGCGGTAAATGTAATCACCGCCTCTCCGCTTTGCTCGGCGGTTAGCGTGAAGGTGATACTCGTATCGGTCGTTATATTGTCGATTTGTTTCGGTGTCACCGACACGATCGTTCGGCTCGATGATTCCGCCGTCAATGTGACACTATCACCCCCATCAAAACCATTATCAGCTATCGAGACGACGATACGCGCCGTGCTATTGAGCGGTAGCGTCTGCGCTACTGAGGGTGTTAGTGTAATCGTCGGCGTGGTGTTTTCCCCGACCGGTGTCGCCCGCTGACCGGGCAACAAGCTACCGCAACGCGGCAACGGTGTTGCCGCATCGGCATCGCAGGCATCAATACCGTCAACTTCGTTATATAGCAGTGCCGGATATTGCTCGGTGGTGCCGAAATCCCAATCGGCACTATTCCATTGGTAATACACATCAATCGGTGCGGTTCCGGGTGCAGTCGGCGTTTGCAATTCAAGCATCGTTTGAGGTGTGCCACCTCCCGGAGAAGCCGTTCGCCCACTCGTATCGGTGTCCCAGTAGCTCTCGGTTATCAGTGGGTCGGATATGTTCGTATTGCCGATTAGACCGCCGACATTATTTCGAGTTAAGTTGCCTGTCACTGCGACGGTCGAATAGCTGTTTGTAACCCTCGGATTAGGGCTTGAGTCACTGGCTCTCCATAATACAGCGAGCAGGCCCCCTACGCTGCGGCGATTGGCACTGTCGTTAGCGGTTATATGCGCAGAACCCATCGCATAACTATTGCGAATAGTCCCGTGTTGATTCTCAGCTGCCAAACCACTGACTTCCCTTTCGCCACTAGCCATGACCTCGGCATAGCTATTGATAATTCTGCCGAAGTTTAGACCACAGATGCCACCAACCCAACGAGAACCCACCACAGTGCCACGCACATAACTGTTGATAATTAACGCACTCGGCCGGCTTACACCGACTAAAAGACCGGCATTGTTCGCTGCGCCTTCAACACGGCTTTCAATCACATGGGCATTGATTAGATTACCCTCGTTGCGACCGACCAGCCCACCGACCCTAGTATTACCTTCTACTTCTATGTCTCGCAACCCGAGATTGCGAATGGTGCCGGTATTGCTATTGCCGGCAAACATGCCGATCTCGTTAGTGCCGTCTCTATTGATTTGCAGATTGGAAATGCGATAGCCGTTGCCTTCAAAAACACCGGCGAAGCAATCACTACCCGAAGTGCCACAATTACTGTTAGGAGTATTAGCAACAGAACCGATAGGCTCCCAACCGCTATCGCCGGCGGTGGCAAAATTATCCACTGTCCACGCCGCTCTATTCATTGCTACATTGACATAGCTCGGGGTGCTTGCAAAATCCAAGTCTCTACGCAGCTCATAACCCATACAGGTCTCGCTACCGCCGACCAACCGGCAACCTCGGGTGATATCGGTTGTCCCATAGCCACTACCGTCGGTTTGATGACGCACCGCATCCAAGTCTTCCAAGTAGTAGATATCTATCAAACCGTCGTCGTCATCGTCTATATCGGTTCTATTTCTATACGGACCTAATAGACTATTAAAACCGTTCCCTTGCGCATCGGTAGACATCACCCGCACACGATACAGGGTGTCACTGTTGTCTTGTGGCGAGATTCTAAACGTCGCCGATGTCTGATCGTCTATCGTCGTCCATTCGGTATCATCGGCACTGCGGCGTTGCCAAGTATAACTATCGATCGTGCCGTCGCCGTCGGCATCGCTTCCCGGCACGACGGCAATGCTTATTGACGACGAGGTCACCGTCTCGGTAAAGCTCGGTTGACCGTTGTCGGCTTTGGCAATGGTCACTGTCCGGGTCGCACTACTACTCGTAAAACCATCTCCGACGGTCAGTGTGATTTCCACATCCCGACCGGCATCGGCACGAGATACAAAATTGGTAGGCACTTCAAAACTTAAAGTTTCAGCGGTTCGGTTTTGCTCAGCTAGAAAAGCTGCCGGATCCGAAGTCCACTGATGCATATAACCTGCAATTGCCCCTCCCACAACCGTTGCACTTAGATTAATGGTATCCCCTTCGGACACCCGGTCGGGCGAAATGAGTATCCCTTCTACTACGACCCGATTTACAGTGTTAGTGACGGTAATGCTATAAGTGACCGAACCGGTATCGTCGGGGTCGGTCCCGACGACGATTTCTAGAGTAGATACTCCCTCCGGAAGCGGGATCGGCAGGCTACGCTCACCACTACGCTTGCCCATAAAATAAGGAGTTGGATCTCCTACTCTGCCGATTGCAATAGACTCGCCTAGCGGATTGATGCCATACGGCAATAACTCAATCGTGTTTATATTCTCTACATTGACCGCATAGCTTAAGACCGAAAGCGAAAAAGGCGGATCCGGTGCCACCGCAGCATCGCCGACAAAAAAGAGTAGGTTGCTCAATCCGCTCTGTGCCTGAGCCAGCAATACACTGCCACACGGCGGTAGTGCGGTATCAAGGTCGTCATCGCATACCGCTGCGATAGCAATGTCGGTCGGCGAGGTGTATCTTAACAGCGGATATTGCATTGCGGTGCCGAAATCCCAATCGTCGCTACTCCAGCCGGCATAGATGTCCCTTGCCGACTGTGGTGCCCGCAATTCATCGGTCGTCATCGCCCTAGAATCGTTAGTAATAGCATTATTCACCGTACTATCCCAATAGCTCAAATCAATCGTGCCGCTTGCCCCCACAGCAACCAAACCACCTGCCGTGCCACCACCTGCCGAGATAAGTCCGCGCACATAACTATTCCTTATCAAGCCTGCGTTATCGGCAACTAAACCGCCGGCACGGGTGCGGGTGCCGGCATCGCGACAGCTTCCCGACCTGCTTACCATACCCGCAGCATAGCTGTTGACGATTTCACCTCCGCTGCCGTTCTCGGCAACCAAACCACCTACATCGCAAGCACCGCCGACATCACCTGCCGCATAGCTGTTTCTTATCGTGCCGGCGTTGTTGCCGACCAAACCACCCGATAATAACGCAGCGGCGGACATTACCCTCACATTCGCATAGCTGTTGATAATCACGCCGGTCGCATCATTAAATGCAACCAAACCACCGACGTGGTGTTGTGATCCTTCAACTTCCCCTTGTGCATAGCTATTGGCGATAGTGCCCTTATTTTGTGCAACCAAACTACCTACAGAACCTCTGCCTTCAATAGCAACATCCAATATGCCGACATTCTCCAGCCTCGCCTCCGACGACAGTGCCGCAAACAATCCGATAAATGCATCATCAACCGTATCTCTATTGATCTGCAAATTAGAAATGTTGTTATTGTTGCCGTTGAATAGACTCGTGAACGGGGTAGCGGTAGTCGCTATAGGCAACCAACCGGTATCGGTAGTAACCGCCGGATCATCCACCATCCAGTTATCTCTGTTTGACATCACATCCACATAGCTTTGGGTGGTCGTGAAATCCAAATCTCTCCGCAACTCGTAGCCTTTACATCCGCTATCAGGGCAACCCAGAGTGATTTTGCTGTCTATGGCTGCCAAACCATAACCGCTACCGTCCGGTTGGTTGCGGATCGCATCCAAGTCCTCCAGATAATAAACATCTATCAAGCCGTCGTCGTCGCCATCTACATCTATAGGAAACGGACCTATCCGATAGGTATTGCGGTATCCCTGCCCGTCGGTATGATTTACGATGACACGATAGCGGATCGTACTTGCAGAATTGCTCGGTGGCATATAGGGATTACTGTCGGAAACATTTGTCCAATCACTATCATTTTCGTTACGGCTTTGCCATTGATATCTGAATGTTCCGACACCGTCCGGGTCGTCCGCAACGAAAGTGATGCGCAATTCGGTCGGGCTGACATTGAGTTCTAGTTGCTGCGCACCGTTGTCCTCTTTGCTAACGGTCAGCGTAAGTGCTGTAGATGTTGTGTCAAAGCCATCGTTAACCGTTATCGTATAGACGATACTTTGTGTCGTCCGATCGGTTGCCACAAAGTTGTCGGGTGCGGTGACATCGATAGTCGCAGCCGTGCCTTGCCCTTGCGCAAGCACCGTGCCTTGTTGTTGTAGCGAGTATCGGTAGTCTCCGCTACCGTTGCGAAATACCGCTTGAAACCTAATATCGTCGCCCTCGTTAACAGTGGCAATAGAAGGTGTCGTGCTGAGGGAGACAATCTCAACCGGAGATTGTGATCCTCTGATGAGATTAAAATTATATGTCAATCCATTGTACGATGCCATGACATATTGGACAAATGGGGACAAAAGGAAGCAAGCTGTTGTGCCGGTGTTTTATAGGCTAGACTTTGGTGCGGTCTCCTGAAGTTATACCGCCCGAGATACTCAAATAATACGTCGTTAAATTGTGCTAAATCGGTCACTAAAATATCCTCATGATGTGCTACAAACTCCTCCTGAATGGTACGGTTAAATCTCTCGTCTATGGCATTCATTTTCGGGCAACGAGGATAAGTATAACAGTGTTTAATGTTGTGTCGTTGTAGATAAGCCTCGAAGTCGCCGGCAAACTCGCTCCCGTTGTCGGTCAGTACTTGAGAGAGGTTGCCGGGGAATACCGTGTCCACCAATCTTGCGAATGTCGCAGCATTTTTACTGTGGGCGCGTCGGCAGGTAATGGCAACGGCAAAACGGCTGTAGTGGTCAATCGCAGTGAACAGATAATAGCGTGTTCGATTAACGAAATAATGGATAGTATCCATAGCCACGCAGTGTCCGGGAAATTGCGCTTTGGCATCTTTGCTGAGACGGTTGCGTGGTTGAGAAGTCTTGCATTTGTGTTTTCTTTTAGAGAGTTTAGGGGGCGAACAGCGCATGTTGTCGGATGCATCGGCAATCAACCGTGCAATGGTGCGCGGCTTCGGACACTGCAGTTCGCGTGCATCACACCACGGCTTTAAGAAGTAATAAATCTTCGGCGCACCCATATTCGGATAGCTGTGTCGCAGTCGCCTAATCTCATCGCTGATGTGAGTAGACCAATTACGGCGACGATGCTGCCGAGGTGCTTTACTTGCGTCTCGCAAAGCGGATACACCGCCCTCGTCAAAGCACTTTTTCCAGCGGTATAGGGTGGAACGGCTCACCCCGACAAAGTCTTGGGTTGCGTTTAAGCCGTGTTTGTTCCAAAATTCTAATGCATTAAGTTTTTGTTTGGCATCTGTTGCCATCATAGCCTCCGTTTTGTTGGAAAAAGAGGCTATTTTATAAAAACCTGTAATGCGGTAGCCGATGTGCTGGTTTTGCATGTCGGCTACTTTGATTTAAGAGGTATTTTTCCACTAGGAAAAGTACTTTTCCTAGTGGAAAGATTAGGTTCTAAAGAGTCCAATATGTATCTGGCATTGTACATCCATCTACCCTAAGCCGCAATGTCTCTGGCGTGCCTGCTTCTAAAACGATGAGGTCGCTTAAATCACCACTGTCCTTGTCCATGAAAAGGTCGGTGTTATCCGATGTTCTCGAAACCGAAATCTTCGCAGTGTCGTTGATAGCGTAGGGTCTTAGTGCAATCTTAGTGGGACGACCGGGGGTTGTTATATCGTAGTTAAACACCAACGGTGAAAAAGGCTGATCTTGAAATACTCTGGCATTATCAAGCTGTACATCGTCTACTACAAAAAACAGGACACTCAAACCCCGATCGCGAATAGTTTGACCGGATAACACCGCACCGCAAGGTGGTAGTGGCGTGTCGGGATTTACATCGCAGGCCGGGTTATCGCTGTCGTCGCCTCTGGCATAGCGCAATGCAGCGTAAGTCCGCGAGGTGCCGAAATCCCAATCGTCGCTACTCCAATTCGCATAAATATCGGTGGCACCGGTCGGCATCTGCAACTGGGCGGTCATCAGACCGGTGCCACCACCTAGACTCTCTGTTCTTCGGCTCGTTTCGGTATCCCAATAGCTATCAAGCACTAATCCTCTATTATTAGTATCACTGGAACCGCTTAACCCTCCTGCCTGAGTACTTCTGACCTCGGCGATGGAATAACTGTTGATAACTCTTGCAGTTGGAGTAAGAAAGTCACCGATAAGACCTCCCGAGTCAACAAGATTGCCAGCATCAGAGACACTACCTGCCGCATAACTATTAACGACAGACCCAAAGTCTTCAAGTTGCCCCACCAGACCACCCAAATCGCCGTTGCTTCCTGAAACATCGGTATCGGCATAGCTATTGATAATTCTGCCTTCGCTGAGGCCACAGATGCCACCGGCAAAAAAACCGGCAGAACCGGTTAATTCGACAGTGCCATGGGCATAACTGTTGATGATTAACCCGTCACTTTCGTTTTCACCGGCTAAAGCACCTGCCCACCTGTCTGTTGCCTTAACCGAACTATCCCCATCTACATAGACATTCATCAGCCTACCTTCATTACGACCGAACAGCCCACCGACCCGAGCATTACCCTCTACTCGTATTTCCGACAACCCGAAATTACGAATAGTGCCGAGATTGCCGGCAAATAAGCCTATCCGGTCAGTGCCGTCTCTATTGATGTGCAAATTGGAAATGCGATATCCGTTGCCTTCAAAAACACTGTTAAAACAACGACTATTTGAATTCGTGCAGAAAACACTAATAAAACCTATAGGCGACCAACCTAGTTTCGTAGTATCGGCAAAATCATTGTCGCTCAGCACCCAGTTGTCGTTGACCATAGCCGATATATAACTTTGCGTCGTCGTAAAATCTAAATCCCCGACCAACTCATAACCGTTGCATCCGGTGTCGGGACAACCGGTGGTGATTATTAGACCACCAGACCTTTCTCTATAACCGCTACCGTCCAACCGGTGGCGAATGGCATCCAGATTATCCAAATAATATATTTCTATCAAACCGTCGTCGTCGCGATCCACATCTATAACCGACGGACCTAGCGTATAGCTTGACATATCCCCTTGCCCGTCGGTATGGTTCACGATTACACGATAACGGATTGTGCTGGTCGTATTGCTTGATAATGCATAGCGCGCGGTGTTGGCATCGGGAATATCGGTCCAATTATCACCGCTGGTGATTTGCTGTTGCCACCGATAGGTAAATGTGCCGACACCGTCCGGGTCATCCGTAATATGGGCTACGACCAACGAGCCGGTACCTCTATTCAATCTCAGTTGTGGGGTGCCGTTAGGGACTCTCTCGGCAATGAACGCAAGGTCGGCGCGTACTGTCTCAAATTCATCGGCAACCGTTATCGTATAGACGATAGTTTGCGTCGTCCGCTCGGCTGCCACAAAGTCGGGCGGTATAACGACATTAAAGGTTTCGGTGACAGTCGTGCTTTGCCTCTGCTCAAGCACCGTGTCGCCCTGTTGTAACGAATACGGATAGTTCCCGCTACCACCGGCAATCCCAACCGTTAACGAGACCGGTTGCCCCTCATCAATGATATTATCCGCTCCGGGCATACTATCGAAGCGCACAATCCTCAACCTATTCGCGGGACCCACTTCTATGTTCAACCTATAAGTGACATTTCCTGCCGTAATCGTCACAACCTCGGTGGTACCCGCTTGCAACATGATGTCGTTGCTTAACTCACCGTTGTTCTTGTCGGCAAAATAGTTGCTTTCGGTATCGCTTTGTTTGGTAATTGAAATCGTCTCGGTACTGTTGATAGCGTAGGGTCTTAATTGAAACATCGTCGTAGACGGCATTTTTATATCGTAATTAAACACCACCGGTGAAAAGGGTTGGTCTCGTAATACTCTGGTGTTATCTTGTTGTACATCATCTACTACAAAAAACAAAGTACTCAAACCCCGATCGCGGATAGTTTGACCGGATAACACCGCACCGCAAGGCGGTAGTGGTGTGTCGGGATCTACATCGCATGCCGGGTTGTCGCTGTCGTCGCCTCTGGCATAGCGCAATGCCGGATAACTATCCTCATCGCCGAAATCCCAATCGTCGCTACTCCATCTGGCATAGATGCCCATCGTAGCATTTTGATTGGTCGGCATCCACAACTGAGCGGTAGTCCGACCGCTGCCACCCCTAGAAGTGCTTCTTCCGCTCGTTATGGTGTCCCAGTAGCTATCACGCACTGTTCCAGGAATAATGTTTCCAGATAATAAACCCTGTGCATTGTCACTTGCTGCGACTGTGGCGATTGAATAACTGTTTCTAATCTCTCGTACATCAAGGACTCTACCAATAAGACCGGCCGACATCGATGAACCACCGGAAACAGAGCCTGTAGCATAACTATTGATAACAAATCCGCCGTCAATATTCCCCACTAGACCACCCGTACCAACTCCTGTTCCTGAAACCTCGGCATCGGCATAACTATTGATAATTGCGCCGTTGTTTTCGCCACAGATACCACCAACAAATGAAGTACCCGAGACAGTACCACGCACATAACTGTTGATAATTAACCCGCTACTTTCGTTTTTACCGGCTAGAAGACCTATGTTGTCACTTCTCCCTGTAACCGAACTATCCCCATCTACATAGACATTCATGAGCCTACCTTCATTACGACCGACTAGACCACCAACACTTATACGACCTTCTACTCGTATTTCCGACAGCCCGAAATTACGAATGGTGCCGGTATTGCCGGCAAACATGCCTAAATCTTGAGAGTTGTCTCTATTGATATGCAAATTGGAGATGCGATATCCGTTACCTTCAAAAACACTGTTAAAACAACTACTAATTGGATTCATGCAATTAATAAAAAAAGAACCTATGAATGGCCAACCGAATTTATTACCGGCAAAATCATCGTCGCTAAGCACCCAGTCGTCGATGACCATACCGTTTACATAACTTTGCGTCGTCGTAAAGTCTAAATCCCTAACCAACTCATAACCGTTACATCCGGTATCGGGACAACCTTCGGTAAGTGTTTCAGTCCCACGCCGTAGATTAGTGCCACTAAGATTATTCCGTATCGCATCCACATCGTTCAAATAACACAGCTCTATCAAACCGTCGTTATCGTCGTCTATGTCTACGGGGGTGTCGGGGTCGTTATCGATTTCGGCAGCGCAATCATCGATACTCTCGTTTTGTGCGAAGACCGGTTGCACGGCGAGCAACCCCAAGCAGAGTAGTAGGCCGTATTTTCTAAAATTTACCTGCATTTACACAATTTGTTATCAGTACTCAAGGGAATATCAAACCATTATATAGCAAATTATCTACTATAATAACCGACACTATGCAGAATGTATTTCCGCAAAACATCATTGCAATCATTTGGGATTTCGACGAGACGATGACACCCGAACCTATGCAAAAGGTATTGTTTGACGCTTATGGTCAGGCAAGTCAAACTTTTTGGGACGAAGTCAATAGATTACCCGCCGAATACCAAACTAGAGGTTGCAACCAAGTATCCAACACACTGGTGTATCTAAATCACATTTTAGATTATGTGAAGGAGGATAAATTCAAGGATCTATCCAATGCGCGCCTCAAAGAGCTGGGCAAGGGTATCGAATTCTACTCGGGGTTGGTAGGCCTCTTAAAAAATCTCAAAAAGATAGTCAAAGAACCGCCTTATTCAAATTATCAGTTGAGCCTCGAACATTATGTGGTTAGCACCGGGCTTAAAAAACTGATTGAAGGCAGCGATGTGGCATCAAGCCTGACCGATATATGGGGTTGTGAGTTTATCGAAAACGAGCGGGGTTGCATAGAGCGTGTTATTTATGTATTGGACGATACAACTAAAACACGGGCGATTTTTGAAATCAATAAAGGTGTGAATAAAGATAGCAATATTCAAGTCAACGACTCCATTAAAGAAGATCAACGTCGCGTGCCTATAGAACATATGATTTACATCGCCGACGGTCCCAGCGATGTGCCGGTATTTTCGGTCATCAATAAACACGGTGGTAGAACCTTAGGTGTCTACAATCCGAAAAGCGCAAAAAAATACAAGGACGCATTTCAGTTGCGCCGAGACGAGCGTATCGATAATATGGAGGAAGCCGATTATGGGGAAAATAAGCCTGCCGCCCGTTGGCTCGAGGCGACGGTTCGCGAAATTGCCGACTCGATCGTCAAAAAGCGGGAGCAAAAGCGAGAACAAAGCGTTTCTCCGGCACCCGGCTATTAAGTAGCTATCCGCCTATGTATAATAAGCAAATGAATACACGGCATATCCGTTTTGCCGTATTGACATCTGATATGAGGACAAGCTAATGCAAAGAATATTTTTACTGGTAGGCACTAACCTAGCTATTTTATTCATTCTGAACATCGTTTTACAGTTATTCGGTATAGGAGACTGGCTGAGTTCCAGCGGTAGTGATCTCAATGTTACCGGTTTGCTGGTCATCTCTTTCATCTTCGGTTTTGCCGGGTCGCTGATATCGCTTGCGTTGTCTAAAACCATCGCGAAACGTACGATGGGGGTGAAGATTATAGAGGAACCGAGCAACCGGAACGAGAAATGGTTGTTGGATACCGTTGCTGCCCAAGCCGAAAAAGCCGCTATCGGCATGCCCGAAGTCGGCATTTTTGATTCGTCTCAGCCCAATGCGTTTGCCACCGGCATGTCCCGCAACAATGCTTTGGTTGCGGTCAGTACGGGTTTGTTGATGAGTATGGATGCCGACGAAGTTGAGGCGGTACTCGGACACGAGGTCAGCCATGTTGCCAACGGCGATATGGTGACTTTGACTTTGATTCAAGGGGTGTTGAATACCTTCGTCATTTTTTTCTCTCGCATCATAGGGCATATCGTCGATAGGGTGATACTCAGATCTAATAGTTATAGTTTCGGTTATTTTATGACCGTCCTGTTTGCACAGATGGTACTGGGTGTGCTGGCGAGTATCGTCGTTATGTGGTTCTCTCGACGTCGAGAATTTCGCGCCGATTACGGGGGTGCCGAACTGGCAGGTAGAGATAAGATGATCGCAGCGTTGAAACGACTAAAATTAAAGAGCGAGGCGAAAGACTTGCCCAAGGAGATGGCAGCTTTCGGTATTTCCGGAAGTGTAGGCGGCTCCCTAGCTCGTCGTTTGTTCAGTAGCCATCCACCGATAGAAGATAGAATTTCTGCATTAGAAAACACCGAGCTATAGACCGACAATAGGTAGCGTGACTAGCCCGCACAAGCTCAAAGCCTTGCTACTTGGGCCGGTGTTGGCTGCGATTGTATACTTGTTATTGCCCGAAACCTATAGTGATGTAAATGGTGTACAAACGGTTTTTACCGATCCTGCCAAAGTCATCATTGCACTTGCGATATGGATGATCGTATGGTGGGTTTTTGAAGCGGTACATATCGCCGTTGTCGGTCTACTCCCCTTATTATTATTCCCGTTATTAACGCCCAGCGGGATCAAAACCGTTGCCCAGGCCTATAGCTCTCCGGTAATTTTCTTACTGATAGGCGGATTTTTGATCGGCTTATCGCTGCAACGATGGCATGTAGATAAGCGAATTGCTTTGTTGATTTTATCAAATATAGGTAGCCAGCCTAGAATCTTGATTTTGGGGTTTATGCTGTTATGCGTGGTGTTGAGTGCATTTATTTCAAATTCGGCAACTGCTGCGATGATGGTACCTATTGCGTTGACCGTTATTGCATTGCTGGAGAAGCGACACCCGGTGGGAGGCGACAATTCGCAGCGCAATTTTTCTATCGGTTTGATGCTGAGTATCGCTTATGCTTGTAATATCGGCGGTATCTCCACAATCGTGGGAACGCCACCGAATACTTTTGTCGTCGGTTTCGCAGACGATATGCTAGGCTATGAAATCTCTTTTGTCGACTGGAGCATTGCGGTATTGCCGGTGGTCTTGATTATGCTACCGCTAACTTGGCTATTATTGACCTATTTTATTTTTCCGGTTTCCGATCGGGCGATCGCCGGTAGCCGAGAATTGCTATACGAACAATATACACGGTTGCCGCCGCTCGCTCGCGGCGGCAAAATCACGCTGGTGGTCTTTGCATTGACTATCACTTTGTGGCTCGGCAGAACGCATATACAGGCACTGAGTTTTGACACCGAATCGGGCATCATCAAACCCTTCGCAGGCTTATCCGATGCCGGCATCGCACTGCTTGCGGCAATCCTGTTATTCGTTTTACCCGCCGGCAAAGGACAGCCGACTCTGGATTGGGATACCGCTAAGAAATTACCTTGGCATATCATTTTTCTATTCGGGGGGGGATTGGCATTGGCACACGCAATCAAAACCTATGAAGTAGATGTGATTATCGGGGGACAGCTTACCGGGTTGGTCGGATTGCCGGATATTGTAATTATGTTCACGATCGTCGCCTTGGTCGTTTTATTGACCGAGGTTACTTCCAATACCGCAACGACTGCGACCTTAGCACCGATTATTTCTACCTTAGCCGTTACTTTAGGCATAGATCCGATATTGGCGATTACCGCGACTGCAGTCGGTGCCAGTTGCGCTTTTATGATGCCGATTGCGACGCTACCTAATGCGATTGTGCTCGGGTCGGGTTATCTAAAAATTAAAGACATGGTCAAAGCCGGATTGGTTATCAACCTGTTCGCTATGGTTGTGGTCACCCTGGTGATGTATTTTTGGAGCGACGGAATGTTATAAACCTCACCATGCGTATTCCCCTCCTTCGGAGAGTAATAATAGGTTTTTACGGGTAGCTGATAAGTGTTTTAGAGGCTTCGCCGGGATATTCTTTAACCAGTTTGGGCACTAAATAGCCGGGTAATTCGGCATTGAGTTGCTTCATTATTCCAAGTGCTTCGGCTTCGGGTACTCTGAAGTGGGCGGTGCCGCTGACCGCGTCCAATAAATGCAGATAATAGGGTAAAACGCCCACCTCAAAACATCGTGTGCTTAATCGTTTCAATATCGCAGATTGATCGTTAACACCGTGCAATAGTACTGCCTGGTTGAGCAGACACAAATGGCGTAGCTTTGTCGTTGCTATTTCCACTTCTTTGTTTATCTCGTTCGGATGGTTGATGTGAAAAACAATCACATAATGTTTAGGGCGCGACGCCAACCATGCCGATAGTTCATCATCTATGCGTGCCGGTAGAACAATAGCTAAGCGTGTGTGTATGCGTATCCTACTAAGATGCGGGATGTTTTCTAATCGTTCGCAAAGCGTAAACAACTTGTTATTGCTATAACTCAGTGGGTCGCCGCCGCTCAATATCACTTCGTCTATTTCCGGTGCTTGCATCAGATAGTCGTATATCGCTTCTAGATTATTCCCCGAGATATTTTGGTCATAAGGAAAATTTTTGCGAAAACAATAACGACAATGAATTCCGCATGCAGCCGATATAATCAACAGAACGCGTCCACGATATTTATGAATTAATCCTGCTAATCGGCGAGCTTGTAGATCTCCTACCGGGTCGTCGGTTTCACCTTCCACTGATACATGTTCGCGTTCCAAAGCCAACACCTGACGCAACAAGGGGTCGTCGGCTTGACCTTTATTGATGCGTGATAAATAGCTTTGCGGCACTTTCAGCGGAAATCTAGGGTTGTAGTCAACCCCCATTTCCCTAGCTTGCGTCGGTGTGATTTCCAATGCCTCAAGCAGCGCGGCGGTGTCCGTAATGGCATTGCTTAGCTGTTGTTGCCAGTTGGGCGGCGGTTGATTACGAGTATCATTCATTTATAAAGTAGGTCTTGTATTATCGGTATTTAGTATATAATGTGTTCATATATTGTTTAACAAACTTGTTAACCGAGTTTGGATCATAAAAAGGGGGGGATAATGAAAAAGCACTATCAATTTGGCACATACTTGCCTATCTGCTTAATATCATTGCTGAGATTGGTAATATTTATTTTCTTGGTCTTATGTACGCAAACGATTCCTGCACAATCAAAATGCGAGAAGGACGACAACGGGATTCTATTATGCGATTTGTCAATTTCGCTAATAGAAGAAATACCTACGACTAATCCGAAAGTAGTAATAGAAAGGGCGTGGCAACCGACACTTGCCGAGCGTAACAACATTGAAAGACAACTTTGGGACTTTAGAGAAACTTGGTGCAAGACGACTTTAGGAAAATCAAGAATACGCGATATTTCCGTTTTAAGGGGATATAAAAAATCCTCCTCGGATGTTGCACTCTATAAGCGCAGGGGACGTTCTTATTCCTATGTCGGAGCCTTTGCCGGGTTGAAGCCCAGCATCGTCGCATATTACGGCAGTTACTATGAACATGACGAATTCGATCGGTTCTTGGGTAGGGTTCTTGTGCATGAATTGTCCCATGCCGTGTTGAAAGTTTATGACGAATATAGAGAATTCGGTGCAACCTCGGCGCAATTTTGTGGAGATCCCTTGCAAAGCGACAGTCCTCGTCAGACGATGATGAACGACCATAGGCGTTATACTAGATATAGTCATCCCGACGATTATCCGGGCATACCGACTCCTGCTACTGCGCAACATAGGTGCTACGGTAAGTCGGCGTGGGAAGTTTTGCTTCAACCCGAAAGATGCGATAGCAATTTATCCTTAGAAGTAAATGCGTGGTTTCCCAGACGGGATTATTTTGCCGAAACCGAGACTTGTGCGCCTTCTGATGTTCCCTCTATAGATACACTGCTACATCCCGATGTGGAGTCTGCCGTAAGCGCGTGTGTAGATATGACACGATCGGAGTCGAATATAAAATTTCTCTCGGGTTCCGAGAATGTTGTTATGGTGATTGATTCCGGTATTGATGAAACCGATAAAAAAATGGTAAGAGAGATATTGAGAAATACGATTTCTCTTCTTGTTCGAAATGTAGATATAGATGACATATTGAATCAAAATTTAGTTAGAGATCAAGACGCAGTCGAAAAGAGGCTTGCGTTGCTCGATTTTAACGACACCGAGATATTCGGCTTAAAAGAAGTCAAGCAAAATCAACAAGTTTTGGAACAGCAACTTATTAATATATTGGCAAATAATCCTCAAACTCGAGGCACCATAGACCAAAATTTGAGCTCCCTCAGGACAATTTTTAGTGACGACTCGAATATGATTATGGACGACCATAATGTCGTCATAATGATTTCCGATACCCCTACATCACCTTCGGCTTCTGCGCTCACCTTTTTCAAGGAAAAAGGTATTCCCATAAATGCGATAGCGATAGGCGAGCGATTCAACTTCGGTTTGAACAGGCTGGCGGCCGAGACCGGCGGCGATTACTATACGATAAACCCGGCACGGCATCGTGAGGTTCTTAGTCATGCGGTCGCGAACAGTTCCCCTTCCGGTGGTTTGTCCAACATAACAGATCTATCTAACAAAACTATTACACTTGACGGCCCTGCCCGGGAAGTTGAATTTGTGCCCGAAGGCACTGATTTGGTAATCATTAGTGTGGATGTAGAAGATGGTAATTTAGACGATGTCATTGTTATACCACCGACGGGCTCTGCTCCTGTTAGCCGGACTATGTCGCCGCAAAGAAGGTTCTTTGTTAGCTCTAATTCTTCGTCGGGTCAGTGGGAAGTTGTTATTACAGGTACGGGAAACCTCCTTTACAAATTTTCGATTCTAAATAATCTTTCTTTGAATATTAATTCGGGCACGGAGATTGCTCCTAGGCCCACTGCAAATCGTACACCATGCTATGAGCTATCCGATCCGGTTCAAATTGCAATGTGTGTCTATCAACAAGTATGCCACGAAGACATTGGATTCGACGAATGTCCAAGTCAGCTTTTGGGAAACATGTCTAATCCTTCACCGATGCTTTTCGATTCGGATATCAATAAGCTGGTTTCATTACCGGTAATATATCCTGCTCCGGTAATGGTTAGAGCGCGTGTTCACGGCCGTCTACCGGTGCTTGGTGCAGATGTAGATGCCGAAGTTACGACGCCCGACGACGATGCCATGCCTATAAAACTTAGTCTTTCGGACGACGGTAAGGCACCTGATCTCAGAGCCGGAGACGGTATATACTCGGGAATCTTAAAGGATTATTCTAGATACGGTAGCGGTGTATATTCGATTAAAGTGACTGCAAGCAATCCGGACGGCGAAGCGGTATTTGACGACACCGGCATTGCCACCTTCGGAACCAATCCACCGGAGCCTCCGCGCTCGGCACCACCGTTTGAGGTCGCCTCGTATCATCAGACCGAAGTCATAGTGCCTACACCCGACTCTGCCGATGAGAGTCCGGCACGATTCCTTACAACCGACGGCATATTACATTGGGGGGTTATAGAAAGACCCGGGCATACAAATCGGTACAATTTTGTGGCAGACCGTACAGGTGTGCATTATATACAAACCAGTAATCTACTGAGCTACGACGAAGATATCGCGATGGCAACCCGTGTTCAATTATATGAATCGGCTTCGGAACAAAGCGATCTCTCATATCTGACGGAAAATGCAGCATACAAGGGAACAAATGTTTCTCATATTGCATATACATTGGATGAAGGTAAAAGCTATACGGTGGCGGTGAACCATGCAAATGATAACGGCAGGGGTGTCTATGGTCTTACGGTGAGCAGTGCTAATGACCTTTTATTCGCTCACGAGCTTAGCAGAGCAACAAACAGCGGCGGTGGCGTTGGCGTTGGCGGAGGAGGCGGGGGCATTGTGAGTCCCTTGCTGTTGATACTTCTGATAATCGCTTTCGTTATTCTCTACCGCCGGAAAAAGTATTATCAAAATGCTTATTAGGCATTTCGGTTTCCTTTTATTCGCCGTTTGGGCTTCGGCAAGCGGTATAGCTTATGCCGATTTTGTCATCTCCTTACAGCAGATACCGGAATGGGCTCCGGGGCGTGCTTTGGAAATTCGCCACATTACCATTAACGGCAAGGGTGCGGGAGAGGTCGTGGTGGTAAGCGAGGATGGGGAGCAATCTAGGGTGATGCAAATGTCACTGTTTGAATACGATGCCGATAATTTTGCACATTGGGTGAACGAATATCAAAAATACAAAGATTTTTACGGCGACGACGAGGACAGCGATGGTCGCCTCGTGGAAGGCAACCCTAAAACCGTAGCACTTTCTTTTTTTAACGATGGACGACTGATGAAATCCATAGCACTAAGCGATACGCTTGCGTATAGCGATAACTCCGACGAGCGATTTGGCCTACCCGAGGCTCTAATCGCACTTAGAGATCGATTACTGGCTTATGCCGAGCAAGCGAAATCTCAGCCTGCGGCGAGTTATTATGCGACTGTTGTTCCCTATAGCGAGAATCAAAAATACTGGTTATTGAGGTCCACGAAGTTGGAATCTATACCGGTAATTATTGATACGATCGATGAAAAAGATAAAGTATTTTTGAATGAGCTTGTCGGGGGCGCACCTGCTTTTTTGCCGTTGGGAGAGGAACGCTTTTTAAGGCTTACGAGAAATCTGGGATTTTCCGAGAATCAGTTTAGAGGAGTTTTTAGAATATCAGAGAGATCCGATGCGATCGTCGAAATTAGGTTTGTGAAATCCGAGGCACCGTAAAACCGGCCGTGCGTCCCGATATTCCCCTCCTTCGGAGGGGTGGCAGGCGCAATAGAACCGCCGATTGAGCCGGTAGGTCAATCGGCGTAACGTTGTGCAGAATCTTAGTACATATTACAAAATGTAAAACCTTTTCATGGGGTGGTCCATTCCCCTTCCATCGGCGGTTCTGTTTCTACACAAAGTTATGCCACTTGTGCTAGTGCAAAAAGTTGCGGTTCTACCTGTATAATAGCGACTTTATCTTTACAAACCGACTTTCAAAACAGCATGGCAACTTACGGCACAAATGAATTCAAGAGTGGATTAAAAATTTTACTCAACGGAGAACCGCACACGATTGTAGAAAATGAATTTGTCAAACCCGGTAAAGGACAGGCATTCAACCGAACCAAGCTAAAAAATTTGATTTCCGGAAAACTGATAGACAAAACTTTCAAATCGGGTGAGAGTGTGGAGGCAGCGGACGTAGTTGATCTAAAAATGAATTATTTATACAACGACGGGCAACAGTGGCACTTCATGGATAGCGATAGTTATGAACAATACGCCGCCTCGCACAGCACGGTTGAATACGCAAAACAATGGATTAAAGAACAGGATATATGCGAAGTAACCTTATACAACAAACAACCCATCTTGGTGGTGCCGCCCAATTTTGTTGAACTCAAGGTGATAGAAACCGAGCCGGGCATTCGCGGCGATACGGTCAGCGGTGCGACCAAACAGGCGACATTGGAAACTCAGGCGGTAATCAAAGTTCCTTTGTTCGTAGAAGAGGGTGATATTTTGAAAATAGATACCCGGAGCGGGGAATACATCGGCCGTATAAAAGACTAAGGCGCGATGGGCAAACCTTTCTCGCAGTACCGATTTTTTTGACCGTTCCCGAAAACCGTCAGGTGATACCCGAACAACGATTAGATCTGCATAGCCGCTTGTTGGTTGCCACACATTCTTTTTTTCGGGCGCGCAATATGCAAGAAGTCGTCACGCCGTGTATCGTTTCGCAAGCACATGGCGAATACGGCATAGAAAGTTTTAGCATAGATTCGATGCAATATAATCTCAGAAACTCACCCGAGTATGAGATGAAACGTTTACTGATGACGGCACGAACCGACATCTATCAAATTGCGCCGGTATTCAGAAAAGGCGAATACGGAAAAAAACACCGACCCGAGTTCATAATGCTCGAGTGGTATCGTCTGGGTTGGGATTATCGTCGCTTGATGAACGAATGTTTGGAATATCTACGGACTGTAATGGCGGACTCCGATATAAAGTTACATACCCTTTGTTACCGACAACTTTTTGAGGATATTTTTGACAGCAACCCGTTTGATTGCAAAACCGAAGTCTTAACCACACTGGTGTGCGACTTGGGTTATCAAAGTTCATCTCCGACCCGCGCCGAATGTCTTGATTTTCTATTTGAAGTTGCAAGCCATCGATATAGTGCCGCCGAGCATCCCGATACATTAGTCGCTATTTACGATTTTCCGATTGAGCAAGCATCTTTTGCCCGTATCTCGGCACAGGATGTCGCCGAACGTTTTGAGATATTCTTAAACGGTATAGAATTAGCTAACGGCTACGGTGAATTAACCCAAGCCGAAGATTATTATGAGCGGATACATTTACATAACCGAATACGAAAGACGCGGTTGTCAGTGCCGCTCTCTTTAGACGGGGATTTTATGCAAACCTTAAAACAATACGGACTAGCCGAATGTGCCGGTGTTTCCGTAGGTATAGAGCGTTTATTGATGTGCAAGGCGCATGTTGAAGACATCGCACAAGTTCGTTTGTTGTAAGATATACGGTAACCATGAAAAAGTTTCCTACCATTGCCGATTTTATAGGGAAGACCCCCTTAGTTCGTCTGCAGCGTATGGCGGAAGGTAGCGGCAGTCAATTGCTGGTCAAGCTCGAGGGCAATAATCCGGCGGGTTCGGTTAAGGATCGTCCGGCGTTCAATATGATTGCCGAAGCCGCTACGCGTGGCGAAATTAAAACCGGCGACACTTTAATAGAAGCAACCAGCGGCAATACCGGCATTGCATTGGCGATGGCAGCTGCCATTCAAGGCTATCGCATGATTTTGATTATGCCCGAGAGCATGAGTATGGAAAGGCGCGCCAGCATGAAAGCATACGGTGCCGAGATTATTTTGGTTTCGGAAGCGGAGGGCATGGAAGGCGCACGCGATCTAGCCGACAAAATGGAAGCGGAGGGCAAAGGCAAAGTACTCAACCAATTTTCAAACCCCGATAACGCTTTGGCGCATTATCGCACCACCGGACCCGAGATATGGGATGCCTGCGACGGTCAACTAACACATTTCGTCAGTTCCATGGGCACCACAGGCACTATCATGGGTGTGTCGCGTTTTCTAAAATCTAAAAATCCGCAAATAGAGATCATCGGTGTGGAACCCACCGAGGGTTCTAAAATTCCCGGCATAAGGGCGTGGCCGCCTGCGTACCAACCCAAGATATTCGATGCGCAATATGTAGACCGCACGCTGACGGTATCCCGAGCGGATGCCGAAGATGTCATGCGCCGATTGGCGAAAGAGGAAGGCTTATTCAGTGGTATATCGTCGGGTGGTTGCACGCATGCGGCGTTGCGTATTGCCAACGAACAACCCGGTAGAATCGTCGTCTCGATTATCTGCGATAGGGGGGACCGCTACATCTCTACCGGGGTTTACCCGAGTTAAACTACCCGTGGACACACTGATATTTGATATCGAAACCATACCCGATGCCGATGCCGGGCGGCGTTTGTACGACTTTAAGCAACTCTCCGACGCAGATGTGGTGCGTGCATTGGAACAACTACAATATCAGAAAAACGGTTCTACCTTTATGCCGCATTACCTGCATAAAATTCTGGTTATCTCGTTAATACATGTATCCGGGCAGGGTATTAAGATATGTTCACTTAAAGGAGAGGAAAAAGAAATAGTACGGCAGTTTTTCAAAGGATTGGAAAAATATCAACCGGAATTGGTGAGTTGGAACGGCAAGCGTTTTGATTTGCCGGTATTGCATTATCGTAGTCTGCTACATCGGGTGGTCTCGCCGAGCTATTGGGAAGTAGGGGACAACAATAACAATTTTCGTTATAACAACTATTTCAACCGCTACCACTGGCGGCATTTAGACCTCATGGATGTGTTGGCAGGCTATGATAGCTATGCGGTAGCACCGCTCGATAAAATTGCCAAACTCATCGGCGCACCCGGCAAATCCGGGATCGACGGCAGTCAAGTTTGGGATTTTTATAAACAAGGCAAACTTGAAGAGATTATAAACTATTGCGAGGCGGATGTAGTCAACACCTACCTCGTTTATTTACGTTTTCAGTTGATACGCGGCAAAATCACACACGACGGTCACGACAACCACTTAAAACGGCTATACCAAGTATTAGAACAGCCCGAATATAAACACCTGCACCAATTCATCATAACCGAAACCGTAGGAGAATAAATAATCTCTAAGGCTTGGGACTTAATAATTTTTTCAGAATGGCTAGATAAATATCCGATAGTGTCTGCAGATCGTCGACGCGGACACGCTCATCCACCGCATGTATGGTTTTATTGATATGTCCGAGTTCTATCACTTGGGTGTCGTTGCCGGCAATGAAGCGTGCATCCGAAGTCCCGCCTGCCGTTGAAAGTTCGGGTCTTAGTCCGACAACTTCTTCCGTCGCTTCGCAGGCGACAGTTGTCAATTCACCTGCCGGAGTCAAAAAAGGTTGCCCCGAGAGGTACCACTCTATTTCGTAATTCAAATTTGCCTCTTCGAGCATTTGCAGAATAGTTTTTTGCAGTTGTGCGTCGTTGCACTCGGTAGAAAACCGCAAGTTGAATTCTATCTCTAAGCGAGCCGGTATCACATTGTCGGCTCCGCTGCCGGCGTGTATATTTGAAATCTGAAAAGTTGTGGGCGGAAAGTATTTATTGCCCCGATCCCATTGATGTTTGCATAGCCGAGAAAGCAAAGGGGCAGCTAAATGAATGGGATTTTCTGCGTGCTGGGGATAAGCAACATGACCTTGCTTGCCTATCACGATTAGCTTGGCGGATAACGAGCCTCGTCTGCCGTTCTTAATCGTATCGCCTAGTTGCATAGAACTGGAAGGTTCACCGACCACACACCAACGAATGTTGACGCCGTGTTGACGCAAGGTTTCTATCGCATAAGCGGTACCGCTACGCGTGTAACCTTCCTCGTTGCTGGTGAGTAGCATTGCGATAGATCCGTGATGCTCGGGTTGTTGTTCCACAAAAGCCTCACAAGCGGTAGCCATTGCGGCGATGCCTCCTTTCATGTCTGCGGCACCGCGCCCGTATAGCAGATTGTCTTCTATATGTGCGGCAAAGGGAGGGTGGCTCCATGCGTTCTCGTCGCCTACCGGCACCACATCGGTATGGCCGGCGAAAACAAATAGCGGTTCTTCGGTGCCGCGTCTAAGCCAAACATTACAAACATCGTCTTTGTCTAGTGTTTTACAAGCAAAGCCTTTGCTTGCCAATCGTTCGCTAATCAAAGATTGGCAACCGTCGTCATTCGGTGTGATAGAACGACGTTTGATTAAGTCTACGGCAAGATTGAGCGTTCGGTCCATCGGTCAGACTCAATCTATATCTCGTAGTAATTCGTTTAATCCAACTTTGCTACGGGTTTTTTCGTCAACCTGTTTGACGATGACCGCACAATACAGGCTATGACTATTATCCGCTGCCGGCAGATTGCCGGAGACTACCACCGACCCTGCCGGAATACGCCCGTAGCTGATTTCTTTAGTGCGGCGATCGTAGATGCGGGTGCTTTGACCGATATAAACGCCCATTGAAATAACCGAATTTTCCTCTACGATAACACCTTCTACGATTTCGGAGCGCGCCCCGATGAAACAGTTGTCTTCTATGATTGTCGGCATTGCCTGAGCGGGTTCCAACACACCGCCGATGCCGACCCCGCCCGACAAATGCACATGCTTGCCGATCTGCGCACACGAGCCCACGGTTGCCCAAGTGTCAACCATCGTGCCTTGATCTACATAAGCACCGATGTTGATATAACACGGCATCATAATAACGCCGGGTGCTTGATACGAACCATAGCGCGCGGTTGCTGCCGGCACGATACGCACCCCCGATTTCTTGAGTGCCTCTTCATCGCAGTTGCGATATTTCACACCGACTTTGTCGTAGAAACGGGTGTAGCCGGCATCGATGAGCCGATTGTCGTTCAGCCTAAACGACAATAGCACCGCTTTTTTCAGCCATTGTTCCACATGCCATTGACCGTCGAGTTTGCGGGCAACGCGCAGACTGCCGTTGTTTAAGCTTGCCAAGCACTTGGCTACGGCATCTTTGAGTTCGCTACTCGCATTTTCGGGTTTTAGCGTGTCGCGTTGCGCAAACGCCTGCTCTATGATGTTTTTGATTTCTTCCATAATTCTAATCCTTAGGTAGTAATTTCAATCTAAAATTGCATAGTCTATCAGGGCACCTCGTCGGAGCGTAGGGTTAAAATTTCATGCCCGCGCTCGGTTACCAGAATCGTATGCTCCCATTGTGCAGACAAACTGTGATCTTTGGTGACGACAGTCCACTGGTCCGTTAATAGACGGGTTTCTTTTTTGCCGGCATTGATCATTGGTTCTATCGTAAAAGTCATGCCGGGTTTAAGCTCTATGCCGGTACCGGGCTTGCCGTAGTGCAATACCTGAGGCTCTTCGTGAAATTCGGTCCCGATGCCATGTCCGCAATAATCTTCCACAACGCTATAGCGATGTTGCTCTACGAATTTTTGTATGCGATGTCCTAGATCGCCTAGACGTTTTCCAGGCTTGACTTCGGCGATTCCGATACGCAAAGCCTCGTAACATTTTTCGCTTAAACGTCGTGCCAGCACGCTTGGTTTGCCGACCATAAACATTCGACTTGTGTCGCCGTGATAGCCGTCCTTGATTACGGTTACATCAATATTCAAAATATCGCCGTTTTTCAATTTGCGTTCATCCGGGATACCGTGGCAGACTTGGTGATTTATGGAAGTGCAGATGGATTTAGGAAAACCTTTATAGTTCAGTGGTGCCGGAATACACCCTAGTTCATCGGTGATATAACGATGACAGATCCGATCAAGTTCGTCGGTACTGATTCCCGGTTTAACCGACGGGGTGATCATTTCCAAAACCTGCGAAGCAGCCTGTCCGGCAGCCCGCATTTTTTCAATTTCGTTATATGTTTTGATTGTAATTGGCATAACCGCTAAGCGTGAGAATCTCGGTAAATTATAACACCCATGCTAGTTCTATGAAAAGGCATGTTAAATCGCTTGTAAGCCCCACATTTTTATTTGGGTTTAACGATCGGTACATAAGATTAG
Source organism: uncultured candidatus Poriferisulfidus sp. (assembly GCA_965215125.1). Taxonomy (GTDB): domain Bacteria; phylum Pseudomonadota; class Gammaproteobacteria; order Poriferisulfidales; family Oxydemutatoraceae; genus SP5GCR1. The sequence goes on from OZ244052.1 coordinate 1,679,131, forward strand.
GGGTTTTGGTTATAATAGGAAATTATGTAATCAATAAGAACATGAAGATTTCTTCTCAAGTATCGGCGTTTTTCGGTTTGCTATTAGTTTGTATGTTTTTCCAAATTACAGAGACGCAATCGCAACTTTTACCACCTTCATTACCGTGTAGTTCGCAAGACCCCGACACCAATAATAACGGCTTGATCGATATCTGCGATATAGACGGACTCGAGCTGATGCGCAATAATCCGGATGGACGATACGAACTTAGGCGTAGTCTGGACTTTAATGATCCTAACAGTTATCGCGACCCGGGCTCGGAGTTCATCTTTAGTTGGCCACCCATTGAGATTTTCGGGGGAGAATTCAACGGGGGTGGTCACACTATCTCTAATTTACCGGTTGATGCCGAGGAAGATTATGCAGGTTTGTTCTCGGAGATAGATAACGGTGCCAGAGTCGAAAATCTCGGACTGTTGAATATTAATATTATCGAACGGGGGTTGACGGGGATCGGAGGATTAGCCGGCGGCAACGGTGGCGAAATCCTCAATAGTTATGTCATTAACACCGATGAATTTAGGATTGAAGCAGACGAACGCGTCGGTGGATTGGTAGGTGAAAATGCAGGTTCAATTGTTAATAGTCATACGACTGTAGAAGTGCATGGAAATGTATATGTCGGCGGTTTGGTCGGTTTTAACTATGCCGAAGGGATTATACGCAATAGCCGCGCAACCGGTATCGTAGTGGTAGGGGAATCCGAGACCGGCGGTTTAGTCGGCGAAAACTATGGCAGTATTATCGGTAGTTATGCAGACGGTAGCGTAAAGAAAATATCCGGCAGCAATGTCAATAGTGTTAATTTGGGTGGATTAGTCGGGTGGAATGGTTCTGCTGCCGTCATTCGCAATAGTTATGCAATCGGAACGATAGAAGGATCGCGCCATGTCGGTGGGTTGATAGGTGAAAACCGAGGAAGGGTTATTAACAGCTATGCAAAAAATAAAGTAAGCGGAAGCGAGGAACGAGTGGGTGGTTTAGTCGGATGGAACAATCTCACCAATGCCAACATTCGCAATAGTTATGCAGATGGAACGATAAAGGGGTCAAGCGATGTCGGTGGGTTGATAGGTGAAAACCGAGGAAGGGTTATTAACAGCTATGCAAAAAATAAAGTAAGCGGAAGCGGGGAACGGGTGGGTGGTTTAGTCGGATGGAACAATCTTGCCGATGCTAACATTCGTAACAGTTACGCCACCGGCGATGTGATATCAACCGCAATAAATTATGTTGTAGGTGGCTTAGTCGGCAGAAATCTCGCCGGAACTATTTTGAATACCTATGCAACCGGCAATGTATTCGTCAGTTTAGCCGGCGAGGAGACAGACCAGCCTATCGCTGCCGGCGGCTTGGTCGGCTATATTTCCAGTGGCACCATTGAGAATAGCTATGCTATAGGGCTCATAACAGAGAGCAGTGTCGAAGAAATCGGTAGTTTGGTCGGTCTCAATTCTCAAGGTACTATTGAACGCAGTTATGCAAGAAATGAAAGAAATCTAATTGGTAATAATTTTAGTCCGAGAGTTGAAGACAGTTTCACCACCGACACTCGTATACTGCAATTGCCTATAGAGGCGAGTGATACCTCAACTAAGGTCTATTACGAATGGTCCGAGAACGATTGGGATTTTCGCTCTCGGAATCAATATCCGGTTCTAAGATATGCCGTGGGTTCCGACCCCAACAATCCGGCGTGTGGTGAGTCACCGGAACTACCGAATTGCGGCACGCCTTTGCCTAGACAACCCAGTAGCTTACATACCTATATCAAGGTGCTTTTAGAAGGTGTATTGCAGACCGACTAAAAATTTTAGAATCAATACACCATAAGCGATAGGTATAATCACAGCCGCCGATACGCCTATTGCATACTCCTATAAATTGTGGTGTAATAATACTACTTGTGAAAGCAAAAGTAGTGAGTTGGGTGATAATCACTTAAGGAGGGGAAATCCAATGTTTAGAGTAGGTTCTGATTCTAATAAGCCGCCGGTCTCTTCAAGTAGCGGCGCGAGTGCTTCTAGTTTTACGCCGTCGACTGCGAGTGCTAGTTTTCAAGGTAGGACTGTTAGTACTGCAAGCCGGCAACAGTCGGCAAGTTTTTTACCGACCACAGAAACGACAGATAGATCCGCCTATCGTCTCTCGGTCGACCAACATTCGCCAAACATTCCTGTATCGCATAGAAATGTGCAACAGCAATCTCCTACTTCGCCTTTGATGCCCGTCAGAGAAGCACCACCGCCACCGTCTTTGATATCGAACCGAGAAGCGCAACAGCAGCAACCTGCCAGGAGATTTAGTATTAGCGAAAGGACTTCTAATAAGCCGCCGTACGAAGGTGCTCGTAGTAGGCCGCAATACGAGGAAGTTGTGAAATTAAAACCCAAAGAAGAAGCACAACAGTCCTCTGCTTCGATTCGGACACAGCAGCAGCAACCTGCTAAGAGATTTAGTATTAGCGAAGGTGTTCGTAGTAGGCCGCAACACGAGGAAGTTGTGAAATTAAAACCCAAAGAAGAGGCACAACAGTCCTCTGCTTCGATTCGGACACAGCAGCAGCAACCTGCTAGGAGATTTAGTATTAGCGAAGGTGCTTCCAATAAGCCGGCACACGAAGGTGCGTCTAATACACCACAATACGCGAAAGTTATGAAATCAAAACCCAAACAAGATACCCAACCACCGTCGTTGCCTCCTAAACCAAGTGCCCCGCCGCCCTTACCTCCCAAACCACCGAAATATGATTATGCGTTCGTCGGGCATCCACGATTAGCCGAATATCCTAAGAGATTCACCATTGGTGATGCTAGTCCCGATAAACCGGAATATGAGAATGTTGCGAAGATAGGAACGAGGGGAACCGAACCATCATTGGATCCTCCTAAGAGGTTTACCGCCTTTGCAAATGATGATAGGGCACCGGAATACGACAATGTTGCGAAGATGGACGATAATTTTGAGATGGTTAGAAACCCGCAAATCCGTCCTAAACCGATTCCCGACACCGGTGAATATTCTACACTCAAGCATAGTAAAGTAATTAGGAAGCCGCAAACTCGTCCTAAGCCGACCCGCGACACCGGTGAATATTCCACACTCAAGCATAATAAAGGAGAGGATAAGATAGCCCCCAAACCCGAGCCTCCGGTAAGAGTGAATGATCCGTGGTTGCCGGGTTCGGATCAGAGTATAAGAAGGCAACCGTATGAAGCCTTGCCGCGCGCCCTTAGGAAGCGCGGCATAGTAATGGATCACTCCCCCGATACTCCCGAGATTCCGAGTGTGGAAATCAATCAAGATGTGTCTACGGGTAAACCGAGACAGCCTTCGCCACCGCCACCTGAACGGCCACCCAAATCCGAGGCTTCGGTTGAACCGGAACAGCCTGCTACACCACCGCCCGTACCTGAACGCACCCATAAAACCTCGGAGGCATCAAGGCAAGAAGCACCCACAGTACCGCCGCGTCCGCCTAAGCCTTCGGTAGCACCACCTTTACACACGCGTGCCGATAAACCGTTCGATGCACCGCCTTTGCCGCCTCGTTCGGACAGAAGCGAATCCGAATCATCAGACAAAGATACCAAGCAGTAAATAAATTTTATCACTTGTTTCATGAGGATCACGATAAATGTTGTATAGTTTGTAACATTAAAATATTTATGAATCGGTACTTATAATTAGAGTACCGAAGGAGGGGAAATGCCAATAAATAGATTAGGTTCTAAACCACCGGTTTCGTCTACCGATAAAACCGCTGGTTTTGATGATGTAACTATAGGTGCCAATTTTCAAGGGAAAAGTGTGAGTATCGCCGGACAACAACAGTCCGAGAGCTTTTTGCCGGCAGGAGATGCACGGCGTTCCGCCCACACCTTTTCATCAACGAACAAATATATTGACTCCCGTAATATTACTACCGCTTCGGAGAATCAAAATCAAGTCTCCGAAGCACACGACTACGAAGAGATAAGTCCGCCTTCGCACGATTACGAGGAAGTAGGCCCGCCGCCGGGAGATGAATATGTAGAGATGCGTCCACCGTCGGATGATTACGAAGGGATGAATCCCGCGTCGGAAAACTATGTCAATGCGGCTGCTTCCGGAAACGATTACGAGGAAGTAGGCCCGCCGCCGGGAGATGAATATGTAGAGATGCGTCCACCGTCGGATGATTACGAAGAGATGAATCCCGCGTCGGGAAACTATGTCAATGCGGCTGCTTCCGGAAACGATTACGAGGAAGTAGGCCCGCCGCCGGGAGATGAATATGTAGAGATGCGTCCACCGTCGGATGATTACGAAGAGATGAATCCCGCGTCGGAAAACTATGTCAATACAGCTACTTCCGGAAACGACTACGAGGAAGTAGGTTCGCCGCCGGAAGATGAATATGTGGAGATGCGTTCTTTTGTAGACTCTCCTAAAGCCAGTAGAGCAAGGCTTAGCAGATTTGAGACATTAAAGATAAGGCAGCTCGGGTCCGAATGTGGTGATTATGTCAAAGAAGTGACCGGTGATCTTCAAAAAATGACGCGATGTGCGAATAATCTGTCGGCATCATCCAAAAGCGATGTTTCGGCTTTTTATGGTTATCTTATTCCGCAACATCTCAATTGCATCAACGAGTACACCAGAGCCATTCAGATATTATTAAAAACACACCAACACGAACCCGAGCAACGTAAGAATCTTCAAATCACTCGGAATCAGCTTTCTGCGCTGCGCAATAAACTAATGTTAATGTTAGATATCATGGGAACTGCTATGCGCGATAAAAATTTTTCTACGGAAGAGGCATCCAACTATGTCGATCTAAAAGCCGAAAGGAAGTCACCGGCAAGGCAGGTCATGAAGGCGCAATCGCAGATCATGGAGATACATAGATTTGTCGATGAAGTTAAATATAGGGTTAATTATTTAGCCGGTTTTCCGTCTGGTAGCCGTGTGAAGGCAAGGGAAGAGATTGATGAAATATCCTTTTGCCAAAAAAGTTTGGTTCGGGCGAGGGCGGCATTGCCTAAATGCCTTTCCGATATTAAGAGAGCGATGCATAAAGTGAACGATTATGAAAAACAAGCTAAAGAGCAACCGGTTGCCGCCGGGAAACAACTAACACTCAGAGAACGCAGGTACACGATGCATTTGGCCAATCGGCTTGAGGGTCGGATCAAAAGGATTAACAATACGATATCCAGTAGCTGGGACAAGCTCGAAAAAATGCAGTAGCACAAGTGGCGTGACGTTGTGCATAACTTTAGCATATATACAAATGTAAAACCTTTCTACGGGGTGGTTGTGATGTGGGGCTGTTGAAAAAGTACTTTTCTGCAAAACCGTAACCGCTTTGCGCCATTGAATTTACGATAACCACCGATTCGTAGGGGCAGACCTGTGTGTCTGCCCAAAACGATACCATTTTGCACAAACTCAACTGTTATGCACTTATGAGAACAAGCCCTAGCTTGTTTGACCTACACACTCATGTAAAGGTTCTGTACGATGTTACGCCGATTGACCTACCGGCTCAATCGGCGATTCTATTTCAACAGCCCCGATGTGTCTGCACAATGTTACGCCGGTTTTTGCCGTTGCAGCAAACGGCGATTCTCTAATTCTCCCTACACATTGAAGCAAGCGGCGGGTATTCATTAGGCACGATATTTGATACAATCATCGCTTTGATGGATTAATTATGGAAGAATTGAACACAATCAAGCAAAAAATAGAAGATCTAACGCGCCGTAGCGATGCGCTGAGGGGGTATCTTTGACTTTGACGCAAAGCGGAAACGCTACGATGTCTTGTGTAGGGAGCTGGAGGATAACGCAGTATGGAACCAACAAGAACGCGTGCGTAGCCTAAACAAAGAACGTAGCACCTTAGAGAAAATTATAAACAGCCTCACCACACTGGAACAAAGTTTGAACGACAGCCGTGCTTTGCTTGAACTTGTGGAGCAAGAGCAAGATGCCGAGACTTTGGTGGCACTGGGAGACGATGTGCAACGGATCTGCGAGCAGGTCGAAGCCCTTGAGTTCCAACGCATGTTCGGCGGCGAGATGGATGCCAATAATGCGTATTTGGATATCAACGCCGGTTCGGGCGGTACCGAAGCGCAAGATTGGGCGGAGATGCTACTACGCATGTATCTGCGGTGGGCGGAGCGACAATCTTTTAAGGCCGCTATCACCGAAATATCACCGGGTGAAGTTGCCGGAATTAAAAGCGCAACCGTTTACATACAAGGGGATTATGCCTACGGGTGGTTGCGTAGCGAAACCGGTATCCATCGTTTGGTGCGCAAGTCGCCGTTCAACGCCGGCAACAAGCGGCACACCTCTTTTGCTTCGGCGTTTGTCTACCCCGAGGTGGACGACGCATTGGATATAGAGATCAACCCTGCCGATCTACGCATAGATGTCTACAGAGCGAGCGGGGCGGGGGGGCAGCATGTCAACAAGACCGAATCGGCAGTTAGGATTACGCACCTACCGACCTCAACCGTGGTGCAATGTCAAAGCGACCGTTCCCAGCATAAGAACAAAAGTATTGCGATGAAGCAACTAAAAGCCAAATTGTACGAACTGGAAATGCGTAAAAAGCTGAACGAGAAACAAGCGATGGAAGAGAGTAAATCCGATATAGGCTGGGGCAATCAAATCCGTTCTTATGTGTTGGATCAATCACGAATTAAGGACTTGCGTACTCGCTACGAGAACACCAACACCCAGGCGGTATTGGACGGTGATATCACCGCCTTTATAGAAGAAAGCCTCAAACAAGGCTACTAGTCCGGAGTATGTGATGAGCGACGAAGCTACTGACCGCCGTAAAAAGTTGACCAAGCTATCGCAGTCGAGTGACGCGTATCCCAACGACTTTAAGCGTACTCAGGCTACCGACGATACGGAACATCCGATTGAAACAAGCAGTGCGGATTTTCACGCGCAGTATCAACATCTGGATCGCGACGAATTGGAAACGCGCAAGGTGCAGGTGGCAGTTGCCGGGCGAGTGGTGGCAAAGCGACATATGAGCAAGACCAGTTTTGTTAAATTACGCGACCGCGGTGGAACCATACAGTTGATGATTGTCGGATCTGTCGAAGAGACGGTCGGGTCTTTAGCGTTGTTGGATAACGGCGATATTATCGGTGCTTGCGGAAGCTTAACCAAAACCAAAACCGGCGAGATGAGTATTCGGGTGAGCGAACTTCGTATACTTGCAAAGTCTCTACAGCCTATGCCCGAGAAATTTCACGGTTTAGCCGATATAGAGACCCGATATAGAAAACGCTATTTGGATTTAATCATCAACGAAGGCAGCCGCACGGTATTCAAAATGCGCTCACGGATAATCGCCTATCTACGCGATTATCTCAATCGGCAGAGTTTTCTGGAAGTAGAAACGCCGATGATGCAGAGCCTGCCGGGTGGGGCAACCGCTAAACCTTTTATTACGCACCACAACGCTTTGGATATGACCTTGTATCTGCGCGTTGCCCCCGAACTTTATCTGAAGCGATTGCTCGTCGGTGGTTTTGAAAAAGTCTACGAATTGAATCGCAATTTTAGGAATGAAGGTATCTCGAGCCATCACAACCCGGAATTTACGATGTTGGAGTTTTATCAAGCCTACATAGATTATCGGCAAGCAATGGACGCAACCGAGGAACTGTTGCGTAGTTGCCAATCGCTTTTGTACGAAGAATTTCCGTCGCTGTCGGAAGCCGAGGAGACTGCACGCAACGACCTGTACGATTTGAGTGAACCCTTCGAGCGTATCACTTTTAGACAAGCATTATTGAAATATACCGACGGTTTGAACGAACAATCGCTGGATGATCCGCAGCTGCTAAAAGACTACGTCACCGCCGAAGGCATCGCCGTCGATAACACCGATAACCCCTATCTGCTCCAGCTGGCAATATTTGAGAAACACATTGAACCGCAACTGCAAAGGCCTACCTTTGTTTGCGATTATCCGAGTATCGTCTCGCCGCTTGCCCGTCCCAAAAGCGGCTATGCGGAGATAGCCGAACGATTTGAATTATTTATATCGGGCTACGAAGTTGCCAACGGCTTTTCGGAGCTCAACGACCCGATTGAACAAGCTCGTCGATTGAAAATGCAAGCCGACCGAAAAAGCGGCGGAGACGACGAAGCGATGTATTACGATGCCGACTATATAGAAGCCCTGGAACACGCAATGCCTCCTGCAGCCGGTGTCGGTATCGGTATAGACAGACTGGTGATGATACTCACCGGTCGCAACGCCATCAAGGATGTTATTTTATTCCCGTTGATGCACCCTAAGAAAAAGCTAGGGGAAAACTAAGATGTCTTTGTTAAAATACCGGATTTTCATAAGAGAAAAATATGACCGTAGATAGATTTTCGGCGTTTGACCCGGTCAACGGTACACCCGTTACAATTGTGTTCGGGACTTTTAATTACCGAAATGTTATTCATGAATGGATCAATTGCGCCTTGTCGACCTGCGACCATTGGCGAATTGTTTGCATGGATAAAGAATTGGTTGCTTGGCTAAACGAAATCGGACACGGTGATCGTGCAGTTTATTTCTATAATTTATTTTCGGATATACGCATATCCGACCTAGCCGAACCATCCGGTAAGCTTCGACCGGTAACACTTTTTAATTTACGCAAAAAATTATTTCTCGCACTTATTGAGTCGGGACGCGACTTTATCCATAGTGATGCCGATGCATTTTGGCTACGAGATCCAAGGTCTTGGTTAATGCAACATACCGAATTTGACTTACTTATATCTCAAGGAACACACGCGCCGCGGGAACACTTTAATCGCTATCACTTCACGCTCTGCGCAGGTTTCTTTTTTTGCCGTGCCAATGTGCGTACACAAAACTATTTTCGGCAAGTGGTGGAAAGGAAAAAATTAGACCAAGAGAATATGAACATAATACTCGCAAATGACCCTAAGGCACACTGGCAAATACATCAACCGACTATATGGTTTAGTAATACAGGCAGAATTGGGGGAAAATGGCGAAAAATACCGACGCTGCTATGTGTTGTGCTGGCATGGGGACAACGATATGCACCCTTATTGCTACGCCCCATTAAAGCAAGTTTATCCCGGCTGAATTGCCCGGGGAAACTATGCTGGCTGCGTTCGTTGCTTAATTACATCTACATCAGCCCGGAGATTATCGAAGGTAAGTTTAGTAATGGACTGACTGTCGGTGTAATTCCGATGCATTTGGTCACAAGAATTGATTATTCGTGGTCAACTCCTCCTCTTGTCGCACATACCCTTGTGAGAAAAAGAGAAGCCAAACACAGTACCGCCGATTGAGCCGGTAGGTCAATCGGCGTAACTTTGTGCAGAACCTTAACATGGGTATGTAGGTCGAACAAGCTAGGGCTTGTTCTCATAAGTGCAAGGGGGTAGAAGTGTGCAGATCTGTTATTTTACATGACGCAATGGTTGTATAATTTCCAGTCTTTTCACATGAACGCCAGCCGCCGATTGAGCCGGTAGGTCAATCGGCAATTTAATGAAGTCTGCCCCTACGGTAGGCAAAAATAAATTGGGTGTGTCAAAACATTATTCGTGCAAAACGGTACTTCTTCAGCAGCCCCACCTTTACCCACGCAAGATTTTTGCCCAGGTATCGCGCAGTGTGATAGTGCGATTGAATACCGGATGTGTCGGCGAATGGTCGCGGCGATCTAAACAAAAATAGCCCAATCTCTCGAATTGTACACAATCGTCGTGTGGTATTTCTAAGGCACCGGGTTCAACTAGGCATTGTTTTTTGACGACCAACGAGTCGGGGTTGAGTGTTTGCTTAATGTCTTCATGCGCCAACGGGTTTTCGACATTGAATAATCTATCGTAAAGCCGTATTTCGGCATGTTGCGCATGCTTCGCACTAAGCCAATGTAGGGTGCCCTTAACCTTGCGCTTGTCGGCACTGTCGCCGCCGCGAGTTTGCGGGTCGTAGCGACAGTGGAGTTCGGTAATCTTTCCGTTTTCGTCTTTTATTATCTGTTCACAGCGAATGTAATAAGCATATTTGAGCCGCACTTCTCGTCCCGGTGCGAGCCTAAAGAATTTTTTGACCGGGGTCTCCATAAAGTCGTCGCGCTCTATATAGAGTTCACGAGAAAAAGCCAGCGGGCGGGTGCCGGCTGTAGCATCGTTCGGCTTATTGACCGCATCGAGATATTCCACTTTGTCTTCGGGGTAGTTCACGATGACGATTTTTAGGGGATCTATAACCGCCATTTTACGCAACGATGTTTTATTGAGTATATCGCGCACGCAATTCTCGAAGAGTGCGAAATCGATCCAGCTGTCCTTTTTAGTCAAGCCGATGCGTTCACAAAAATCGTGTATTACTGCCGGCGGAATGCCTCGTCTTTTCATGCCACCCAAGGTCATCAGTCGCGGGTCGTCCCAGCCTTCGACGAAGTTTTGGTCTATCAAAGTCTTTAGATTGCGCTTGCTGGTAATCGTATAGTTCAACTGCAGGCGCGCAAATTCAATCTGCTGGGGATGTACGGTTCCCAATTTATCTAAAAACCAATCGTATAGCGGGCGATGGTCTTCAAACTCGAGCGTGCATAATGAGTGGGTGATGTCTTCTATGGCATCGGACAAGCAATGTGAAAAATCGTAGGTCGGATAGATGCACCACCGTGTTCCGGTTCTATGATGTGTGGTATGCCGTATCCTATAGATAGTCGGATCTCGCATATTGAGATTTGCCGAAGCCATGTCAATTTTTGCGCGCAACACATGCGCACCGTTTTTGTAGACACCGTCTTTCATTTGCTCGAACAAAGTCAAGTTCTCCGCTATGCTACGGTTACGATACGGGCTGTCGGTGCCGGCTTCGGTTAGCGTGCCTCTGTAGTGTCTAATCTCTTCGGCACTGAGGCTACATACATAGGCACATTCTTTGTTTATCAGTTCTACCGCATATTGATAAAAAAGTTCGAAATAATCCGAGGCATAACGAATATGATGCCACTCAAATCCCAGCCAGCGAACACAGTCTTTGATGGCTTCGACATATTCTTCACTTTCTTTTTCGGGGTTGGTATCGTCAAAACGCAGGTTGCAGAGTCCTTCGTATTGTTCGGCTATACCGAAGTTTAAGCAGATAGATTTCGCATGACCTATATGCAAATGTCCGTTCGGTTCCGGCGGGAAACGTGTATGTACACGCCCTTCATTTTTGCCGGCAGCGATATCCTGTTCTACGATCTGCCGTATGAAATTGGATTGTGGTTCTTTGCTTAAATCGTCCATCGTTCACGGTTCAAAACATAGCAGTATATCAGTTTATCGTCGCCGATCTACAATCCCATCGTCATTTGCCATAATTATATTTGCGAACTACCTGTAGCGGTGAACCATTCCCTTCCTTCGGGGGGGAATGGCTTGCTTCTACGGTTCATGGAATACTTTTTCAACTGTCGGTGAAGGAGGTGGTATAATAAAAACTTAATTAAATTTTAGACCTGAAAGGAGGGAGGTCATGAAATTTAAGACGACAATATCGGATTGGTAAAAGCGCATCGCTACATCTTTGCGAACTTTGAAAAAATCATGAAATTTAAGATGTCAAAATCGGATAGTGCTCCGAGAATAATCGGACGGTTTCTTTTGATCGTTTTTCTACTTGTGATTGGCGGGGTACAAATTGTGTCGGCACAGACAACCTTACCGTTATGTACTACTTCATTAGACATCCCCGACGATAACGACGTCGTAGTTCAAGCTATGGATATTGATAAAAATAACAACGGTTTGATAGAGATTTGTGACTTGGAGGGGCTTCATGCAATGCGCTATCGCTTGAATGGCTCGGGTTATCAGGAAAATGCCGATGCAACGGTAATAATGAATGGTTGTGCCCCCGGTGGATGCAAGGGTTACGAGCTAACTAGGAGTTTGGACTTCAGCGATGACGATAGCTATCGGACAACAGCCAACAAAGTAATATGGACAAGTGGTAACGGTTGGCAACCGATCGGTAACTTTGCTAATTCTTTCAACGCAGTGTTTGAAGGCAACGGCTATACGATTTCCAATCTTATGATAAACGTCGTTAATAATACTGAGACAGGCTTGTTCGGTAATACGGCAAGCGGAGCTAGAATTACTAGTATTGGTCTGCTCAATGTAAATATTCTAGGGTTTCAATTTATGGGCAGTTTGGTCGGTGACAATGGCGGGACCATCATAAACAGCTATGCGACAGGTACTATAAAGAATGAGAGGGAGGAGGCGGTTTCGGTACATGTAGGTGGTTTGGCCGGTTTTAATAACGGCATCATCTCTTACAGCTATGCCGCAGTAGATGTTGAAGATAATGTTGATCGCTTTAATAATGTAGGTGGTTTGGCCGGTTTTAATAACGGCATCATCTCTTATAGCTATGCGGCGGGTTCCGTTACAGCCGAGAATGGTTCTATAGGTGGTTTAGTCGGTGAAAATGGCGGCACCATCATAAACAGCTATGCGACAGGCGATGTTAAAGAGACTCCCGGTAATCCTTTTAATAATGTAGGTGGTTTAGTCGGTCGGAATGCTTTAGACAGTTACATTACAAACAGCTATGCGGCGGGAAATACCGAGGGTATTTTTAGGTCCGATGTGGGTGGTTTAGTCGGTGAAAATGAATTTGGTACTATTAGTGGTAGTTATTGGTTAAAGGAAACGGGTTCTATGCTTGTTGCCATAGATAATTACAATGGGGGTCCTCCGCTCGAGTATGTTGCAGGACAAACCGCCGAGGATCTCAAATCGCCTACCACGGCAACCGGCATATATAGTAGCTGGAATTTTAGGGTATGGGATTTCGGCACCTCGGGTCAACTCCCCGTACTCAAAGGTATGGATGGCAGCACTTTGCTACCCGGGCAAGGTGTTGGTTTGAGGAACCTGGAGGTATTAGCCGGGAATATGAAATTGGTTTTAGATCCGGTTTTAACGGACTCGGAACGCTATTATACCGTTGGTATTCCCTCGGGTATAGAAAATGTCAATCTGAGATTGAGGTCCTATAACACCACTGCGACAATTAAAGTGGTTAAACAAGGAGAGGTTTCCCTCAACGATTATTTCTCCGGCAAAGGTAGCAGGGGGCAAAGCAGCCCTATTCGTGTAGACCAAGACATTGAGACGGTGGTCATCTCGGTCACCGAAGCCGATGGCGGCACCGTTTCTTACACTATGTACTTGTTAAAAGAAAGGCAAGTGGCGATATCCGAGAACGGTATGATAGATACCGACAACATCGTGGACGAAGGAAGTACGATTACTCTAGAGGGTGTTATTGTCGGTGGCAGTGGAAACTATGGTTATGAATGGGTGATAACGGCAGACGAACCGTTGATATTGTCCGGCACTTCTACCGCTTCACCGAGTTTTACAATCCCCGGCGACTACATAAAATCGGCCACTTCTACGAGTACCGATATCGAAATCCTATTCACTCGTATAGATAACGATGATTCATCATCTATTGCATTAAGCAAAACGATAACGATTAGAAAGAAAAATAACGGTGCGCCTGCTCTTGATTCAGGTTTGACGGTGAGTGGTTTCACCTTGAGTTTTGACCGGACGAAAGTATCGGATGCGGACGGTATCGTCACCATAGACACATACCAATGGCAGAAGCGGGACATAGATGAAGGTAACTGGTCGGACATTTCCGCGGCAACAACTTCCGGCTATACGTTGGTGCCGTCCGACCGGAATAAGAATGACAGACTTTATCGCGTGCGGTTGAGTTATACCGATGCCCAAGGTTATGAGGGGATCGGATATGTGATAGCCATCGGTTTTAGAGTGGATGTTGATACCGACGACGACGGTCTTATAGAGATTTATTATCTAGAGCATTTGGATGCGATACGCTACGATTTGGGCGGCACGCACTATACAGCAACGTCCGGGGCTGTGGGGATTAACCAAGGCTGCAAGGCGGATGGTTGCAGCGGCTACGAGTTGCTAAGGAGCTTGGACTTCAATGACGATACAAGCTATGCTTCAACTTCCAATAAAACATTATGGACACAAACAGGTGCTGAATCCGGTTGGCAACCGATCGGTGACTTTTCTAATACTTTCAACGCAACATTTGAAGGTAACGACTACACGATATCTAATCTTATAATCAATCGTAATATCGTTTACGTGGGCTTGTTCGGTTATACCGGAAGTAACAGCACTATTACCTCCGTCGGTTTATTAGATATAGATATTAGCGGGGTAAGTGTCGTAGGCGGTTTGGCCGGTCGGAATAATGGTTCCATCGTAGGTAGCTACGCGATAGGTTCTGTTGTAGGTACAGCGGAGCGGGTTAATAACTTATCTATGGGTGGTCTAGTTGGTTGGAATGCCGGTTCCATCATAGGCAGTCATGCTATGGGAAATGTTGAAGGTACGGGGGATGTCGGTATAAGTATAGGAGGTCTGGTCGGTGTTGACGGTTTAAGTTCCGGTTCCATTACAAACAGCTATGCGGCAGGTTCTGTCACGGGTATAGGTTTAGCCGCAAGTGGTGATTATGTAGGTGGTTTAATCGGTCTATTGCGTGGTGGTGAGGGCATCACGAACAGCTATGCGACGGGGGATGTTGAAGTTAGAGGAGCTATTAATGCAGGTAGTTTAGCAGGCTTCGCCAACAATGCCATCACGAACAGCTATGCGACGGGTTCTGTCACGGGTACGGAGTCTGCTAACATAGGTGGTTTGATCGGTTCAGTCAGTAATCAAGATCTTATTAGCTATAGTTATTGGCTAAAGGAAGCGGATTCTATGCTTAGCGATTTAAGCACGGGTGAATTGCTTTCGTATACCGCAGGACGAACTGCGGAGGAACTCAAATCACCTACCGAACCGGGAAGGACTCGAACCGATGTTTATTACAGATGGGATACGAGAAGTTGGGATTTCGGCACTGCGGATCAATTCCCGGCACTCAAAGCCTCGGACGGCGATACTTTTTTACCCGGTCAGAGAACGGGGTTGAGAGAATTAGAAATATTAACGGCCGGTGCGGGGTTGACTCCGGCTTTCGGAGCATCGACAAGCCGTTATGTTATGTCTATTTCTCCCGGTACGGACAGTATCGATCTGAGATTGAGGACATATAACATCAATGCGACGGTTAAAATTGTCACAGAAGAAGATCCCACCGTTGATTATTTCGTCGACAAGGGTAGCAGCGGGCAAAGTGACCCTATTCCTGTAGATGCCGATACTGTACTGGTCATCACGGTCGCCGAATCTAATGCTCATGTGACTTTTTATCGGATTGTGCTGATAGAGACAGCCTTGCCGCCTTGTACTACTTCCTTATTAAACACCTACACCGATAGCGACGGTGTAGATCAAGCTATGGATATTGACAAGGACGGCGATGGCTTGATAGAGATCTGTGACTTGGAGGGGCTTCATGCAATGCGCTATCAACCCGATGGTAAGGGTTATAAGGCAGATGCCGATGCAATGAAAATAACACAAGGTTGTCCCCCCGGCGGTTGCACGGGTTTTGAGCTGACCATGAGCTTGGACTTCATGGGGGACGCGAGTTATCGCGCAACAACGAACAAAGCGATATACACGGTTGCCGATTACAACGATAGCAACGATGAAGGCTGGCAACCGATCGGGAACTCTTCCGATGCTTTCGGCACAAAATTTGAAGGCAACGGCTATGCGATATCTAATCTTATGATCAACAGAGTTGGCACCGATGATGTAGGCTTGTTCGGTTATACGATCGGTGCGGCTGAAATTGCTAATCTGAGTTTGCTTGATGTGCATATCATAGGAGATAACAACGTAGGCAGTTTAGTCGGTGATAATCAAGGCACCGTTACGAACAGCTACGCAAAGGGTTCCGTTTCGGGGCCTGGTGGGGTGGGCGGTTTAGTTGGTCGCAATGGTTCCGGTGGTTTCATCACGAACAGCTATGTAATGGGAGATGTTACCGGGTCTAGTGGGGTGGGCGGTTTAGTTGGTCGCAATGGTTCCGGTGGTTCCATCACGAACAGCTATGTAATGGGAGATGTTACCGGGTCTAGTGGGGTGGGCGGTTTAGTTGGTAGTAATCAAGGCACCATCAGATATAGTTATTCACTAAAGGAAACGGGCTCTAGTCTTAATAGTATAGGTTCCGGCCTGCAGCTCTCTTATGAGGCAAGGCGAACTGCCGCGATGCTCAAATCACCTACCGAACCAGGGACTACCCAAACCGATGTTTATTACGGATGGGATACGAGAAGTTGGGATTTCGGAACCGCGGATCAATTCCCGATACTCAAAGTCTCGGGTAGCGATACTTTGCTACTCGGTCAGGGAATAGGTTTGCGGACAT
Source organism: uncultured candidatus Poriferisulfidus sp. (assembly GCA_965215125.1). Classification (GTDB taxonomy): domain Bacteria; phylum Pseudomonadota; class Gammaproteobacteria; order Poriferisulfidales; family Oxydemutatoraceae; genus SP5GCR1. Next base: position 1,695,574 of record OZ244052.1, read on the forward strand.
TAGAAATATCAACAGCCGGTGCGAAATTGAATCCGACCTTCGGAGCATCGACAACCCATTATGTTATAGCTAGCAAAGCGGATAGCATCGTTCTGGAATTGAGTGCCTATAATCCCGATGCGACGATTAAAATCGTTACAGAAGCAGATCCCTCCGTTGATTATTTTGACGGCGAGGGTGGTAGTGGTCGGAGCACTCCTATTACCATAAACGGCAGGTCTGTGTTGGTCATCACGGTTAGCGAATCTAATGCCCGAATGACTTCCTATCGGATCGTGTTGATACGGACACCCTTGCCGCCATGCACTGCTTTCTTCTTAGACACCTACATCGATAGCGACGGTGTAGACCAAGTTATGGATATTGACAAGGACGGCAACGGTTTGATAGAGATCTGTGACTTGGAGGGGCTTCATTCAATGCGCTATCAACCCGATGGTAAGGGTTATAAGGCAAGTGCCGATGCAATGATAATAACATCGGGTTGTCCCTCCGGCGGTTGCACGGGTTTTGAGCTGACCATGAGCTTGGACTTCATGGGGGACGCAAGTTATCGCGCAACAACGAACAAAGCAATATATACGGTTGCCGATTACAACGATAGCAACGATGAAGGCTGGCAACCGATCGGGAGCTCCTCTAATACTTTCGGCACAAAATTTGAAGGCAACGGCTATACGATATCTAATCTTATGATCAACAGAGTTGGAACCGATAATGTAGGTTTGTTCGGTTATACGGGAAGTGGGGCTCAAATTGTTAGGCTGGGTTTGCTCAATGTGAATATCAAAGGAGCTTCTTTAGTCGGTAGTTTAGTCGGTTATAATCAAGGCACCGTCATGGACGGCTATGCGACGGGTTCTGTTTCAGGGAATAATCAAGTAGGCGGTTTGATTGGTAGTAATACAGGCAGTAATGGCCGAATCACGAACAGCTATGCGACGGGTTCTGTTTCAGGGAATAATAATATAGGCGGTTTGATTGGTAGTAATATAAGAGGTAGTTCTATCACGAGAAGCCATGCGACGGGTTCTGTTTCAGGGAATAATCAAGTAGGCGGTTTGCTCGGTCTTAATACGCTTCCTGATAGCCGCATCACGAACAGTTATGCGACGGGTTCTGTTTCAGGAGCGAGCTGGGTAGGCGGGTTAGTGGGTTGGAATCATCTTTTTAGCAGTATTCAGACCAGCTATGCGACGGGTGCTGTCTCGGGGTCCGGTTCTAATGTAGGCGGTTTGGCCGGTCGTAATCAAGCCACCATTAGCTATAGTTATTGGCTCAGTGGCTCTGCGAGTAGGGGAGGTACGGGTGTTGCCACGAATACCCAAAAAACCGCCGAGGCTCTCAAATCACCCATGACTAATACCGGGATATATAGTAATTGGAATTCCTCGGTATGGGATTTCGGTACTTCGGATCAATTCCCGGCACTCAAAGCCTTGAGTGGTACCTTGCTACCCGGTCAAGGGATGAAATTAGATGAAAGTTTAGGAGCGGGTTTAAGAGAGAGTATAAGAGAGTTAGAAGTATTAACACCGAACACGTCATTAAGTCCAACTTTCGGAGTTTCGACAACCCATTATGTTATAACTTTTTTCACTACCGGTGCCCCGATAGACATTGTTCTGAGATTGAGAGCCTATGACCCCGATGCGGAGATTAAAATTGTCAAAGAAGAAGACCCTACCGTTAACTATTTTGCCGGCAGGGGTCGTAGCGGCGAAAGCGATCCTATCACCATAGACGGTAGCACAGTAATCGGTATCACGGTTGGCGCAGCCAATGCCGGTAACGCCTCTTATAGAATTGTATCGGAACAAATGACCTTGCCACCGTGTACCGAATCTTTAGGCTTTCCCGATGATAACGACGGCCCTGAAGCTTTGGATATTGATAAGAATGGCAACGGATTGATAGAGATCTGTGACTTGGAAGGTCTTCATGCAATGCGCTACCAGACGGATGGAACGGGTTATAAGACGAGTGCCGATGTAAGCGCAATAACGGTAGGTTGTCCCGCCGTCGGTTGCATGGGTTATGAACTGACTAGAAGTTTGGACTTCATGGTTGACGACAGCTATCGCGCGACGAGTAACAGGGTAATATATACCGTTGCCGATTACAACGATAGCGACGATCAAGGTTGGGAACCGATCGGGAGCTCTTCCGATACATTCAAGACAATATTTAACGGCAACGGCTATACGATATCCAATCTTATGATTAACAGACTTGGTAGCGACGGAGTAGGCTTGTTCGGTTATATCGGGAATAATGCTGAAATTGCTAATCTGGGTTTGCTCAATGTGAATACGCGAGGGGCTTCTCAAGTAGGTGGCTTGGTTGGTGAGAATCGAGGCCTCATCACGACCAACTATGCGACAGGGACTATTTCAGGGAATAATAACATAGGTGGTTTAGCCGGTCGTAATACCGGTAGTAATAGCCATATAACGACCAGCTATGCGACCGGAAATGTTACAGGATCCGGTAATACGCAAGGCGGTTTAGTCGGTTGGAATACGTCCGATGGTTCCATCGCGAACGGCTATGCGACCGGAAATGTTACAGGATCCGGTAATACGCAAGGTAGTTTAGTCGGGCGCAATGATTCCGGTAGCTCTATCACGAGAAGCTATGCGACCGGAAACGTTGTAGGATCTAGTGCCGTAGGTGGTTTAGTCGGTAATAATCAAGGTACCATTAGATATAGTTATTGGCGAAAAGAAACCGGTTCTGGTCTTAATAGCATAGGTGTTGATCCGCAGCTTTCTTATGAGGCGGGACAAACCGCTGCCGCACTCAAATCACCCACGGTAGCAACCGGAATATATAGTAATTGGAGCACCTCGGTATGGGATTTCGGCACTTCGGATCAATTCCCGATACTCAAAGCCTCGGACGGCAACTTGCTACCGAATCAAGGAATGAAATTGGAAGGAGGATTAAGAGAATTAAAAGTATTAACACCCATCAGCGAATTGAGGCCGATTTTCGGAGTCTCGACGACTCATTATGTTATAACTGTTATTTCTATTACCGGTACCACGAGCAACATCGTTTTGAGATTGACGGCGTATAACCCTAAAGCGGAGATCGCAATCACTAAACAAGGAGAGACTACCAATTATTTCGCCGGCAAGCGTAGCGGTGAAGAGAGCGATGATATCATCGTGGGTGAAGGCACCCTGCTGACCATTACGGCTGGCGACGGAATCGCCCCTTATAGGATCACCCTTAGATTGTCGGAAGGTATCAAAATCCGAGCTGCAGTAAGAGTATTTTTAGAAGGCTCCCTTCGGTAGAACCGCCCTAATGCTAAGTACTCGCATGATATTAATCGGTTGTGCCACATAATTTATGAATACTACCTGTAGGGGTGCACTATCGTGTCCGCCCTAAAGTATCGTTTTGCAAATGTTTAGTTTGGATATCATTCATGCGCTCAAGCGTTCATCGGTATTACGACTATCGGCTGTTTGCATATTGGATTTATGTTCGTCCACCAACGATTATTTGTTGTCTCGCAAGCCACCGCCTAAAGCCAAGTTTAATTTATGCGTTGCCGCTCGGCAGTATGCCGGACGAGGCCGCCGTGCTAAAAGCTGGCGTTCCGGCCATAACGGTGTCTATTTATCGGTATCATGGCAGGCAAATCCCGATACGACGAACGACGGCTGGTTACTTTTAATGGCTGCGGTGCGTTTAGCCGAGACCTTGCATGACTTAGGAATCTCCGAGATAGGTGTTAAATGGCCGAATGATTTGTATTATAAGGGTGCGAAATTGGCAGGCATACTGCTTGAGTATCGCGGCAATTCTGCGGTGATGGGTATCGGTTTGAATATTGCGACACCTTTGGATGTGGCGAAGAAACCCGATGTCAATTGGATCGGTTTGGAGCAAACCGGCATCGTCGTGCCGGCTTATGCCGATTTGGTCGCTTCGGTGGTCGATGTGGCGTTGGCAATCCATGAACGGATTGACATCGCCGAGCGCAAGCGGCGTTTTGCGGCGTTCGATATATTGTATAATCGTAGCATTGAAATAGAAAACCGAGGAACTAAAACATTCGGGGTTGCCCGAGGTATAGATGAAAAAGCGCATTTACTCGTCGATAGCGACGGGCAGGTAGATGCGTATAATTATGGGGAAATTAGCGTTCGCGATGACAGAATTATTGATAGATGTGGGCAACAGCCGTTGTAAATACGCCTGTGTTGAAGATCACCGCATTAAATTGCGCGGCGCATTGGCTTTGAACGATTTGAGTGAGATGTCCGATGTTGTGCAGAGATGTGGGAAGGTGGTGCCCGAAGTCGCTTATATGATCAGCGTTGCAAGCCGTAGCATCAATAGTTCCGTTGCCGATGCGGTTGCGCAGTATTTTGGGTATACTCCGATTTTGCTCGATAAAAAAATGCCGGTATGCGGTCTTAGGAGCGATTACGAGGCAACACAGTTGGGCATTGACCGCGTGGCAGTGATGGTTGCTGCTTGGCGGCGGTTGAGGCAAGCGTGTATCGTGGTGGATTTCGGAACGGCGGTGACCATCGATTTGATAGACGACGAGGGTGTGCATAAAGGCGGCGTGATTTTACCGAGTAATGCTTTGATGCGTTCTAGTTTGTCCGAAGGTACGGCGCAGTTGAATTATTTTGACGATACGGATAGACCACCTCGTGTTCCGGCGACGAATACCGAGGACGCAATCGCTTCGGGGTGTAGGCTTACACTGACGGCATCTATATCCCACATTGTGCGAGAAATGCAGAGGCAATTCACTCGCGATATTCCGGTGCTGGCAACCGGCGGTGGTGTTTGTTTGCCGGATCAAACAAACGGAAATTGTGCAATCGGCACATCGCTCAAATACTTATCCGTCGTTCCTACGCTGAACTTTGAGGGAATGATGGCACTGATAGAAACATATTATGAATAGTATTACAGAAAGAACAGGTTTTTTAATCGTCGGCATCGGCGGGCTCGAAATATCAAAGGCGGAGCGAAAGTTTCTGAAGCATCCGGCGGTTGCCGGGGTGATTTTGTTCAGCCACAACTATCACGATAGAGCGCAAATTACCGAATTAATAGAAGCATTGCATAACATCAAACCGGGTTTTATCGTGTCGGTAGACCACGAGTGTCGAATTGTGCAGCGGTTTAAGAAAGGTTTTACCGGACTGCCGATGCCGATAGAGATAGGGCGATATTACGATGAAGATAAAGCTGCGGCATTAAACGCGGCTTACGCTTACGGCGTGATTGTCGGTTCCGAGATGCGCGACATCAATGTGGATTTGAGCTATCTTCCGGTAATGGATATTGCGCACTTTGACGGTGTAATCGGTGGGCGTGCTTTCCATAGCGACCCCGAAGCGGTGACAGAACTTAGCAAGGCGGTAGTCACCGGCTTGCACAATAGTAGTTTGCCTGCTTGTGGCAAGCACTTTCCCGGACACGGTTCAGTGCAAGGCGACACGCATACCGATATAATTCGTGACCCTAGAACCCGGTCCGAGATAGAGGCACACGACTTGTATCCTTTTGCCGACATGATTAAAAAGAAATATCTGGATTGCATCATGCTATCGCATATTGTCTACGAAGCCGTCTGCGATACGCCGGCGAGTTTATCCGAGCATTGGATTAAGGTCGTGTTGCGCGAGCAACTAGGTTTTGACGGGATAGTGTGCACCGACGATTTGGATATGGTCGGTAGTGGCAATACCGACAGTGCCGTGCTTAAAAAAGCGATGAATGCAGGATGCGACTTATTATTGATTTGCCGACGCGGGGTATCGGAATTGAAGCAACTCATATCGGATTTCGGCAAAGACGAGATAAATCGCTACAACCGCTTATCCTCCGAGCATTTGGGCGTAATAGATACGCATATACACAATAGAATACCGAAGGGTTCCAAGGCTTACGAGAACGCGGTTGCCAGGCTTAATGACTTGAATAATCGAGTGGATAACCCCCCCCGATCATGATAAACATCAATATGCTTGTAGGCGATTTGCACGCACTGCTTCCCGGCATCAGTGCGCAGATATGGCTGATAATCGTCGTATTCATTTTTGTTTTTGCTCTCCTTTTATTTAACTGGTTGGTCAACCTGTTTATGACGGCACTGGTCAGAAAAGCGAATACGACAAAGATGGTGTGGGATGAAATTATACTGAACAGCATCAAACCACCGATCAGATTGCTGATTTGGGTGGTCGGCATCAGCTATATAGCGGAGGCTGTCTGGAAGGTCTTATCCGATATTGATTTGGCATCCAAGGTCAGCACATTATTTATTATCTATACTTTGGCATGGTTTGCGATCAGGCTCCTAAAAGGTATAGATCGTCATATCGTCGGGCGGAAAGCCGACTATGAGGGTAAGTTCTTGGATGCTGCCAGCACTCGGGCAATCAACAAACTATTGCGTATTTCGGTGATTATTACCGCAGTGCTGTTGACGATGCAGACTATGGGTTACAACTTATCCGGTGTTTTGGCATTCGGTGGTGTCGGTGGACTGATCGTCGGTCTTGCGGCTAAAGACCTGTTGGCAAACTTTTTCGGTGGGCTGATGATTTATTTGGATCGTCCTTTTCAGGAAGGCGATTGGATACGTTCATCGGATCGCGATATAGAGGGTACCGTAGTCAACATCGGGTGGCGGTTGACGCAAATCAGAACTTTTGATAGATGTCCGCTCTATGTGCCTAACTCTATGTTCACCAGCATAGTTTTGGAAAATCCCTCGCGCATGTCGCACCGACGCATCAATGAGGTGGTGGGCGTGCGCTACGACGATATTGCCAAGATACCTACGATTGTCAAGCAAATCGAAGAAATGCTGATCGAACACGCCGATATAGACGAGGAAGAGGGCTTGGTCGTCAGCCTAAACGAGTTTGCCGACTCGTCGGTCAATATCAAAATTTATGCGTTCACCAAGCACAAAGATTTGGCATCTTATCAAATAGTTAAACAAGATACACTGCTCAAAATAAGCCACATCATCGAAGCACAAGGTGCCGAGATCGCATTTCCGACCCAAACCCTGCACATCGCCCGAGGCGATGCAGAAGCCGACTAAGTCGGTTTATTTGGGGTTATTGAAAATGTATTGGCATCGCAAAAATCCAACCGCTTGCGCCACCCAATTACGCAAACCACCTGTAGGGGCGGACTAACATGTCCGCCCGATCAATCGGCAATTTAATGAAGTCCGCCCATGCGGTTCGTGGATACTTTTTCAACAGCCCCATTTCTCATTTTTGGCGTGTCAGATCATGAATCAATTCGGCAGTGGTTTTAGACGCCGATGCGGTTCCGAATTTTTCACGCAATGCGAATAGGTTTTGCGACATCGTCTCTCTGCGCTTTGCATCGCCGAGTAGTTTGCAAGCGTGTGCCGATAGCTTTTCGGGTGTCGCATCGTTTTGTAGATATTCCGGCACGAGCGGACTGTCGGCGATGATGTTCGGCATGCTCGCATAGCGTATTTTGATAAACCATTTTAATATCCAGTAGCTCAACGGCATTAATTTATGTGTTGCGATGAGCGGCGTGCCGCACAACGCAAGCTGTAGGGTTGCGGTGCCGGTCGCACTGATCGCAAGGTCTGCATTTTTCATTTCGGTATAGGTATGTCGGTCGCTTAGGCGACAATCAAAATCGGAACGATCCAAATAGCTTTGATATAAATCGGCATCTATATCGGTGGCAGCGAGCAGACGAAAACGAATCTTTGTATCTAAGTGTTGCCGTATCAATATCGCCGCTTCAACCATCACAGGGAGCAAGCGTTTAATCTCGCTTTTTCTACTGCCGGGCAGTAACAGTACGGTTTTATTCTGGTGTCTACCATTTATGGCTTGAGGGTTGCTACGCTCCCATTCTTCTAAATCCTCGATCAACGGGTGTCCTACATAACTCACCGGTACTGCATGCCGCTTATAAAAATCCTCTTCAAACGGGAATATCACTGCAACATGGTCTATATCGCGTTTGATTTTTTTGATGCGATATTGCCGCCATGCCCATAACTGGGGGCTGATGTAATACAACACCTTGATGTTGTGTTGCGATGCGATGCGCGCCAATTTTAGATTGAACTCGGGATAATCCACCAGCACCAATAAATCGGGTGGGTCGTTTATCAGCGATTGTTTAAGCGTTGTGAAAGCGCGCCGCAGTGCCGGATAATGCCTTAAAATTTCGACGATGCCGATGACCGCCAGAGCCTGTGCATCGACCAACAACCGCATACCCGCATGCTTCATTTTTTGCATACCCATGCCGTAACATTTTATCTGTTGCGATCGTCGCAGTTGCGCGATAAGTTTTGCTGCGTGCTTATCACCCGACGCCTCGCCGGCAACAAACATAATCTTTTTTGTTTCCATAAAGCATTATTTAGAGTTTAGAGAACTTTAACCGAAATTATACCCGCGATATGTAGAACCGCCGATTGTGCCTGTAGGGGTGGTTGTGGTGTGGGGCTGTTGAAAAAGTATCCACGAACCGTAGGGCGGACATCAAAATTGCCGATTGACCTACTGGCTCAATCGGCGGCTCTATTCTGCCCGTAGCGCGTTGGTCGGCACGATTTATACATTCATCCACCCGATTTATGGAAACCAAAACCATACGGCGCAAGCGGTTCCAGCCGTGCAGAACGGTACTTTAGGGCAGACACACAGGTCTGCCCCTACGACTTTGTGGTTATCATAATTATGCGGCGCAAAGCGGTTGCAATTGTGCGAAAAAGCACTTTTTCAACAGCCTAGTATCTGTCCGAAGATTTAGTGCTGCAGATTGCCGATTATAGAATATTTTGAATCTTTTGCCTCCAATCTGCTTCCATTAAAATTTTAAAAATCATGTTTGTCTCATTTTCGGAGGCGGTCTCTACGGTACCGATATTGACATTGTCATCGTCGGCATATTTCTCCAGCAATTCAAAAAGCTTTGTCTTATATTCGGTGTCCGAGTTGCCTTTCAAATGGTCTCCTTTGGTTTCCAAAACGGCGACCTTATCGGCGTTGTTTGAGTCGACACAAGCCAGAAAATCAGGATACACTTTTCGTGCTTGCCATCCTTGAAGATAATAGTCTTGTTTTGCTACTATTCTGTGCCACCACTTAAGTGCTTCTCTTTCATCAAGATACCAAGCTATATCTTTTTCCAGTTTGTTATAGTGTTTCTCGTAAGTTTTTTCGAACAGAGTTAATTGCAAAGGGTCTCCATCTCTTTTCTTTAAAGTTTTGTCGTTTTTTGAAACGAAGAAATCAATTCTAATTGCCATTTTCCAGTTAAGATCAATGGAGTCCTTAAATACCTTAAAGCAAATATCTCCGTTTTCTAATTTATCGGTAAAAATTTTCTCCGAGACTTTGTTAACCTGATCTTTTATATCTTTTTCAATAGCATCGAGCAAAAAGGTTCCGTTGACATAAATCTTTTCATCGGAGATACGCTTAGCTTTCAGGGCACTTATAGTTTCTTCTAGAATTCTGGACGCTTGCCATGGATTCGGCACGGTATCGGAAAGTCGTCTCACCATATAAGCAAAATTTATTTCTGCAGATTCTTGTTTTGTTTTCATGGTGTCGTGAGCAAATTTAAGTTGTCCTTTGTCGTCTTCTATATCCATCTTGACATGATTCACTCTAAGTTTGTCGATGTCTTCGGGTTTGAAAGCATCTTTGTTGCGGTACGAAATCTTGGAAAAGTCAATGTTCTGGAGGATGTCCGATTCGTATCTGATATTTCTCCATAATTTTTTATCTTTATGGAGGACTTTGGGCAAGAAAACTTTGGTTCGCTTAAATCCGGTTCTCCTGTTTATCGTCTCTTTATCAAACTTGCTATCTCCTCCTTTGATATGGTCTATCAAATCACCCATGCCTTCTTCTTGTAGACCTTTCTTTATTCCTTCTACTACTTCTCCTACGGTTGGGTTATAACAGAAAACATAACTCTCGTTTAAGGACTCATAAGAAGTTTGCCGGGCATCGGGTTGTCTTAAAATTCTGCCGATTAGTTGCGTCAATGCTTTTTTGGATTGGGCATTGGATAAGATTGCCAGCACATAAGCATACGGACAATCCCAACCCTCCTGAAGGGCATGTTTGGTAATAATAAATCTAACTTGTGAGGTTTCACTTAGTAGGCTTTCGTCTTTGAGTTCATTTCTTTCTGCAGTCTTTATTTTGATGGCACCCTCATCGACACCGAGTTTTTCAATTAAGTACGTCCTAACATCTTCGGTATGAATAAACCGCCTTTCTCTTTGTTCTTTTCCGGTTCTCTCCACTTGTATCAGCATGATAGGGCGAATGTATCGTTCGGATTCTTGATAATGATGTTCACAGTCGTCGTTGAGTTGTTGTATTTTTTCGTAGGCTTTGCACAAAGTCTGTTTCCAGTTCCATTTGTCGGAGTTGATGATATTTATGGGAAGTTTGATCATTTCTTCTTCCTTTAATTTTATCCCCGAGACGCTTACCAGTATATTACTCAGATGTTTCCTTATATTGGGGGTTGCAGAAAGTTCTAAAATAAATCTCGGATTTAAGCCGCAAATTGTATTTCTGGCCAAATCGGAATAAGCGCGATGGCCTTCGTCTAAAATAACAATAGGGCGGGTTATACGTATGGCGTTTCCTAAGCTATGCTTTACGGAAATACGCTTGGCATTGGACACCTTCATTTCATACTCATGGCAATCCAGATTTTTGGTGCTATTGAGTAAATTGTTATTTGCATCGTAATCGTCGGATCGGGGGAACAAAGAAATAAAATTTCCCGAGTCCTTAAAAACCCGCAATGATTCTTTGGTCTCTCTATTTGTAGATTGGAGCATCATGACCATAATGCAGAGATAATTTTGTATATCTTGAGACGAAAAGGCACTCGTCTTTTCGAGGATTTTAACTCGACCCGCAGCGGCTCTTTCAAAAATATTCCTATACGGATGGTTTCTATTTTTGAAATTTTTTATGGTTTGTCTATAAATAGCTTCGGTGGGAACAATCCATAAAACCAACCCGGTATTTTTTGAGAAATAATCGGTGTTGATTCTTTCAACAGCGTATACTCCCAGCAGAGTTTTGCCTCCACCGGTGGGAACCTTCAAACAGATATTAGGAATTAGGTTACCTAAACCGTCTTTTTTTTCTATGTAGCGTAGCGTTTGAGTATTGCCTTTGCTGTCCTTGAATTGCGGTAATTTCCCTTCTTCGTTCAATTGCTCCCATGTCTCACGACAATACTTTTCTATTTCTCTATTTCTTTTGCGACTTTTATGAAATTCTACCTCCTCTTTCTCTTCTATGTATTTCGTTTTGAGTGTTTGCAAATAATAGTCCAGCTGTTCTAAAACGAGTTCTTGAAATTCTTTCAACTGTATCATCGGCTCACGATTTTATGAATGGCAAAGGGTAATTGACAAAAAGTAATTTTTTCTTGTGAAAGTTCTTTTAGAGAGTAAAAACAGGCAGAAGCGAAAACAATGGCTTTGCTGCATTTTTTCTGTTTCATAATTTTTTGAATAAGCTCTTTTCTTTCGAGACTTAAAGCGGAGTCGTTGCCACTTAAAAATTCTTTGTTGGGTTCATAGATAACAAAAAAGGCGGTGTCTCCGTTCACTTTCGCAACATAAAAATTGTCGTTCGGCTTAAACTTTCCTAGGGTATTCCCGGTTGCGGTATAAAAAACATATTTAGAAAGTGCCTCGTAGCTGGGCAGAGATTTACCTTTTAACAAATTTTCTTCACTAACCTCGCTACCCAGAGTACAGTAAGTAAACGAACCGCCTAAACCATTTTTTAGGTTTTCGTCTTTTGCTTTGGGTACACCCTTTATAACTCTGCGAACACGCTCTGCGGTAATTTTATCGGCATAGTCTTCACACTCCACAAGGATGAATTTGCGATTGCCGCCATCTTCTTTGTTGAGACTAAGAACCGCCTGAGCTGTGGTGCCCGAACCGGCAAACGAATCTAAAATTATTGCATCTTTTTCAGCCACAAGTTTTGTTATATATTCTATTAAAGTAGTTGGTTTAGGATTATCAAAATTGGCACTTCCCATTATTGCCTGATACGATTGTGTTGCTTTCTGTGTGTTGCCGACTTCGTCCGCCATAAGCAAGGAATTCGATATAATGCCTGATTGAATTTCGGACTTAAACTTTTTGCGCCTAGGAACATTTGTTCCTTTGGGACCAAACCATATTCTATTATCTTTGTACAGTTCCAACAATTTTTCTTTAGAATGTCGGGGATAGGTTCCTTTAGGGGCTTGCCACTTTCTTCCGTTAGGGAAGGTTATTATGTATCTGGGGGAGTTGCCACTTTTTGCATGTAACGTATGGTGAATCCAGTTCCCTCTAGGATCGTTGTCTAAATTCTTAAACTCATCATTTTGTTCTTCGGTTCTTTCTGTTAAATGGATTTTGCATAAATCTATGTTTTTAGCGTAAGATAAAATATATTCATGGTTGACAGAAACAAATTTTGCATCGTTTTGTCTGCCGGATTTTTTATTCCATATAAAGTTTGTAATAAAGTTTTTATCATCAAAAATTTCGTCCATTATCAGTCGTAAATTATTAATTTCGTTATCGTCAATACTAATAAAAATAACCCCGTCCTCGCTCATTAGTTCTTTCAGCAACGACAATCTAGGCCACATCATGCAAAGCCATTTGTCGTGTCTTTGCCCATCGTCCAATTCCACCGTTTTGCTCAACCATTCCTTTATCGTCGGGCTATTGACATTATCGTTATATTTCCAGCCTTCTTTGCCGGTGTTGTAGGGTGGGTCAATATAAATACACTTTATTTTCCCTGCATAGCGCGGTAGCAGAGCTTTCAATGCGTGGAGATTGTCTCCGTGAATGATTAAGTTGTCGTCAAGAGAGGGTTTTTGTTTTTTCCCTCTCTTATCTTTAGGGGGCAGAGATTTTTTTTCGTCAATCCTTAAATCGCGAAAAGGCACACCCAAGTGATAGCAATGGATTATGGATTTTCCCTGAAAATCAAGTGTCGGCAAAATTCCTCCGTTTACCTTTTGAGGTAATGTAAAGATGATAGAATTTTTCTTTGTAGTGTTTCAAGGGCACCTCGCAGTTGTTTGGATGATATTGTATAGCATTTTTAGGTCTTCGAGGAAAGCGTAGATTCTAACTGCTTTTGACCGCAAGAGATTGATCCGAGAATATAAAAATTGACCTTCTTTTCTATAGATGGTTTCCATGAATTAAATGGATGAATGAATGTATAAATATTACAGATACGACAGGCCTGTTGAAAAAGTGCGGGCATTGCACAAACCCAACCGCTGTGCGCCGTGAATATTCGCAAACCGCCGTAGGGGCGGACTGGCATGTCCGCCCGTAACGTTGGCCGGCATGATTTATACATTCATTCATCCAATTTATGGAAACCAAAACCAAATGGCGCAAGCGGTTGAGTTTGTACAGAACGGTACTTAAGGGCAGACACACAGGTCTGCCCCTACAACTCAGTGGTTATCGTAAATTCAATGGCGCAAAGCGGTTACGTTTTTGCAGAAAAGTATTTTTTCAACAGCCCCACGCCACAACCACCCCGTGGAAAGGCTTTACATTTTGTACTATGTATCAAGGTTCTGCACAATGTCACGCCGATTGAGCCAATAGGTTAATGAGAGATGATACAATTACCTTTTTATGAGAGTGCGATGGACAACAAAGATTTAGAAAAATTAGCCAAGCTGGCTCGTTTGAAAATAGCAGACGGCGAACACGAAGCGTTGGTCAGTTCCCTCAACGAGATATTGGGTTTTGTGGAACGTTTGAACACTGCGAAGATAGAAGACATCGCACCGCTTTCTCATCCCTTGGATATGCATCAAAGGTTGCGGTCGGACGAGGTTGCAGAACCCGACGAGTCCGAGCGATTGCAAGAAATTGCACCCGATTGGCACGATAGTTTCTATACCGTTCCCAAAGTATTGGATTAGGATTTTGATGCTTGGCTATACACTAACCGAACTTGCCCGAGGGCTACGCAAGGGTGATTTTTCAAGCACCGAACTGACTCGCTTTTTTCTTGACCGCATTGAAAATCACAACGACACCTTAAATGCGTTTATCACGGTGACCGCCGACCAAGCGTTGCAATGTGCCGAACTAGCCGATCGGCAATCGTATGACGAGCAAACCCATCCTTTACACGGCATCCCGTTTGCGCATAAAGATTTATTTTGCACTCGGGGTGTGCGTACCAGCTGTGCTTCCAAAATGCTGGATAATTTTATTGCCCCCTACGATGCAACCGTAACGACCAAATTAAAACAGCTTTGCATGCCGATGCTGGGCAAGACCAATATGGATGAATTCGCAATGGGTTCTTCGACCGAAACCGGTTTTTACGGTGTGGTGCATAATCCCTGGGACGAGCACTGCGTGCCGGGGGGTTCTTCGGGTGGATCGGCAGCGGCGGTTGCCGCCTCGTTGGCACCGTGCGCGACGGCAACCGACACCGGAGGCTCGATCAGACAGCCGGCAGCATTTTGCGGCATCACCGGAATCAAACCCACCTACGGGCGAGTCTCGCGCTACGGCATGGTTGCTTATGCTTCCAGTTTGGATCAAGCCGGCGTGTTGGCGCGCAGTGCCGAGGATTGTGCGTTATTGTTGCAAGCCATCGCCGGTTTTGACGAGAAAGATTCTACCAGCACCTCGCACCCGGTACCCGATTATGCACAGGCTTTGGGTGATGGACTCAAAGGTTTGCGTATCGGTGTGCCGCAGGAATATCTGTCCGAGGATTTGGCACCGCAGATTGCCGATAATGTCGTTGAAGCGATAGAAGTATTCAAAGATCTGGGATGTGAGATTGTGGATTTGAATCTACCGGCACTGGATTATGCGGTAGCCGCCTACTACATCATTGCGCCTGCCGAATGTTCGTCTAATCTGGCGCGCTACGACGGGGTACGCTACGGCTACAGATGTAAGGATGCACACGATCTGTCGGATTTGTATACCCGTTCACGCGCCGAAGGTTTCGGAGACGAGACCAAGCGTCGTATTCTAATCGGCACCTATGTATTGTCGGCAGGTTATTACGATGCGTATTATTTGAAAGCGCAAAAGGTGCGGCGCCTAATCAGAGACGATTTTATGAACGCTTTGGAAAAAGCCGATGCGTTAATCGCCCCGGTATCGCCGACCACCGCATTTAAGATAGGAGAGAAAATCTCCGATCCGGTGACGATGTATTTATCCGACATCTATACGATTGCAGTGAACTTGGCAGGGGTGCCGGCGATCGCTTTGCCTTCCGGCTTTATCGACAATAAACCGTTGAGCGTACAATTAATAGGTAGACATTTCGACGAACTTACTTTGTTTAAGCTGGCGCATCGCTATCAACAACAAACCGACTGGCATCGGACGATGCCCGAACACTATAAAAACGCATGAATACCGATCATTGGCAAGCGACCATCGGTCTAGAGATACACATGCAGCTCAATACTCGTAGCAAGTTGTTCTCGGCTGCCGAAGTGCGCTACGGCGGCAAAGCGAATACGCGCACATGCATGATCGACGCGGCGTTGCCCGGCGTATTGCCGGTTGCCAACGAGGCTGCAATAGATATGGCAATTGCTTTCGGCTTGGCGGTTGAAGGAAATATCGCTACCACCACCGTGTTTGCCCGAAAAAATTATTTTTATCCGGATTTACCCAAAGGTTATCAAATTAGTCAATACGAAAACCCGATAGTTTCCGGAGGGCGCGTTCCGATTGAACTGGAGGACGGCAGCGTTCGCTATATCTCGTTGGAACGCGCACATTTGGAAGAAGATGCCGGTAAGTTGATTCACGGCACTTACGGAGAACTCAGTTGCGTAGATCTAAATCGCGCCGGGACGGTCTTGATAGAAATAGTTTCAAAGCCGGTGATGACCAGTGCCGGTGAGGCGGTTGCGTATATGAAGCAAATACATGCGATAGGGTGTTATTTGGATATTTGCGACGGCAATATGCAGGAAGGTTCGCTGCGCTGCGATGCCAATGTATCTATCCGAGCAAAAGGAGACGACAAACTGGGTGTTCGCACCGAGACCAAAAATCTAAACTCGTTCCGCTTTATAGAAAAAGCCATACTGTATGAGATCGATCGTCAGATCGAGGTATTGGAACACGGTGGACAGGTTGTACAAGAAACCCGACTATACGACCCGGCGTTGGATGAGACGCGAGTGCTACGCAGTAAAGAGGAGGCCGAAGACTATCGCTATTTTCCCGACCCCGACCTGTTGCCGCTACGGTTGAGCGATGAACGGATTGAAGCATTGCGCGAGCGTCTTCCGGAATTAAAACATAGCCGATGCCGAAGGTTTAGCGAAGACTACGGCTTGAGTAAAGACGATGCCGAACAGCTGACCAAAACAAAAGCAACGGCGGATTATTTTGAACGATGTGTCGATCTATCCGCCGCCGGACCTAAATTGATCGCGAATTGGATGACCACCCGGTTTGCCGCACTGTTGAACCGAGATAAACTCGGTGTAGAAGACGCACCTATAAGCCCCGAGGACTTCGGCGAACTTTTAGATAACATAGCCGAGCAGAAGATATCCGCCAATAATGCAAAAGCCGTACTGGAAAAAATGTGGACGGACAAACGTTCTGCCGAAGATGTGATAAACGAACTGGGATTGGAACAAATCGGTGATGACTCGCAACTCGACGACATCGTCGATCAAATACTACGCGATAATCCCGAACAGGTGCAACAATACCTCTCGGGTAAGGAGAAAGTATTTGCTTATTTTATCGGTCAGGCGATGAAAGCCAGCAAAGGGAAAGCCAACCCCGGCAAATTGTCCGAGTTATTCAACGCGCGTCTCAAATAGAACCGCCGATTGAGCCGGTAGGTCAATCGGCGTAACACTGTTCAGAAACTTAGCATCGGTATGTAGGTCGAACAAGCTAGGGCTTGTTCTCATAAATGTAGGGTGATTGGATGGTGCTGACGGGACTTTTTCAACAGTCCCAGCGTGTCTGCACTAGTACGGGGTCGGTACATTCCCTTCCAAAGGAGGGGAACGGTGTGTTTCTACAGAGGGATTTTTTAGTTACCTTGTATAATTGCGTCATGCTTTTAGTCCATAATTATGAACCGCAATCATACGAACAACAACGTCTATTGAAACAACTGCGGTCTATAGACCGCAACATCATCGGTATAGAAGTTGCCGAACTTTATTTTCTGCTAAGCAAAGACAATACCGGCAAAGCGTCGGAAGAACAAAGCGAAACTATAGATATAGCGAAGGTATACAGTTTGTTGGATATTCAAGATACACACGGTGGGCAAGGGTGGCCGTGGCCGTCCGAGATAGATAATTTGCTTTATGTTGTTCCGAGACAAGGAACGATTTCGTCTTGGTCCAGCAAAGCGACCGATATTTTCAATATATGCAATATGGATTTGGTCGCTCGGATAGAGCGCGGTTTTTGTTATCGTTTGCGGTTGGATGCACGGAAATTCACATATAGCGATGCGATAAAAGCGCAGTTGCACGACCGTATGGTGGAGACGGTTTATTCCACTCGTAAAGAGATAGACGCTTGGTTGACCGCCGCACGATTACACGGGAATACGCTTCAAAACAAAAAGGTCGATAACCGGATAGCGGCTATTAGGCATCGTCAAACACCGGTCTCGGCACAGCGTATATCGACTTTCGTGAACGACAACGGGAGCGGTTTAGGTTTATCGGAAGCGGAACTATCCCGATTTGCAAAATACTATATCGAGGTTGAGCGCATGCCTACCGACACCGAGTTAATGATGTACGCGCAAGTCAATTCGGAACATTGTAGACACAAGCTATTCAATGCACATTGGCTACTGGATTCAAAACTTCAAGAGCAAACACTGTTCGAGATGATAAAGAGTACTCGCCACGCGCTCGATAATGTTGTATCGGCTTACGAAGACAACGCTTCGGTCATTCGGCACGGCGCGAGTATCAATCGTTTGCAAATAGATCCGTCTTATGGGCACTATGTCTACGGCAACGAGGAACGGTTTTATTCGATCAAAGTGGAGACGCATAATCACCCGACGGCGATCTCTCCGTTTCCGGGTGCGGCAACCGGGTCGGGTGGTGAGATCAGGGATGAGAGTGCAACCGGACAAGGTGGATGTCCGCGCATGGGTTTGGTCGGTTTTAGCTTGTCAGACCTCCATATTCCCGATTTTGAACAACCTTGGGAAGATGCACCGGTATATCCCGCACACATTGCGTCACCGTTGCAAATAATTAGCGAAGGTCCGCTCGGTGCCGCCCGTTTCAACAACGAGTTCGGTCGTCCTTGCGTGTGTGGCTATTTTAGAACTTACGAGGGACAAGCCGAGACCTACAGATGGGGATATCACAAGCCGATCATGATTGCCGGCGGCCTAGGGAGTATTTGCAAGGAGCATATCGCCAAGCAACATTTCGATGCCGATACACCCTTGGTTGTTTTCGGTGGTCCGGCGATGCGTATCGGCTTGGGCGGCGGGTCGGCATCTTCGGTCGGTGGCGGTAGTGCTTCGCACGAATTGGATTTTGCATCGGTACAACGCGATAACGCCGAGATGCAGCGTCGTTGTCAAGGTGTGATAGAACGGTGTACGGAAGAGTTGCATAATCCGATACGCGCGATACACGATGTGGGTGCAGGTGGGCTTGCCAATGCACTACCCGAGTTGGTGCACGGTGCGGGGAGAGGGGCGCATATAGACTTGCGTGCGATTCCGTGTGCCGACGACACCTTGTCGCCGATGGAGATTTGGTGTAACGAATCGCAGGAACGATATGTTGCGGCAATAGATAAGCATCTGTTGGATAGGTTCAAGACCTTTTGTGCGCGTGAGCGATGCCCTATGGCGGTAGTCGGACGAGCAGTGCCGGAGCAGACTCTGATATTGGAGGATCGCCTTTATCCCGAAGGTACCCCGCAGCGTATGCCGGTGGATATACCGATGGCGGTGTTGTTTGAAAAACCGTCCGACGATCAACGTCCGCTAAAGCGAATAA
Source organism: uncultured candidatus Poriferisulfidus sp. (assembly GCA_965215125.1). GTDB lineage: Bacteria > Pseudomonadota > Gammaproteobacteria > Poriferisulfidales > Oxydemutatoraceae > SP5GCR1. The sequence goes on from OZ244052.1 coordinate 1,714,675, forward strand.
CACGCACGCCCACGGTTCTCTGTCAATGGCAAGATATAGACCTCGACGATGCGGTTGAACGAGTACTCAAGATGCCTGCCGTTGCCGCGAAGTCTTTTTTGATTACTATCGGCGATCGCAGCGTAACCGGTTTGATACATCGCGACCAGATGGTAGGGCCGTGGCAAGTACCGGTTTCCGATGTTGCGGTATCGTTGATCGATTATACCGGGAATGGCGGTGAGGCGATGGCGATGGGAGAACGCACGCCCGTTGCGGTAGTCGACGCAGCGGCATCCGGACGGCTTGCGGTTGCCGAGGCGATATTGAATATATCGGCTGCCGACATACGCGAATTAAATCATATCTGCTTTTCGGCAAATTGGATGGCAGCGTGCGACTCGGCACAACAAAGATTTGATCTTTACAACACGGTGAAGGCGGTGACGGATCTGTGTAAAGCACTTGGCATCGCAATACCGGTCGGCAAGGATTCTCTATCGATGCAAACCCGTTGGCAAGACGCAGGGCAACATTACCAAGTCAACTCGCCGGTATCGCTCATAGTCTCCGCTTTTGCACAAGTCGCATGCGTAAAAGACACTTTGACTCCGCAGCTCGATACCCGATCGTCGGGGAATCGCATTTTTCTGATCGATGTGTCGGGCGGCGATCATCGCTTGGGTGGTTCGTGTTTGATGCAAGCGTATAAACGAAAAGCGGAACCGCCCGATTTGGATAACCCGAAACGGCTGATCGATTTTTTTGAGTTTATGCGCGAATTGCGTGATGACCGTAGAGATTGTCGCATACTGGCTTACCACGACCGTTCGGATGGTGGCTTGCTGGTTGCATTGATGGAGATGGCTTTTGCGGCACATTGTGGTGTGTGTTGCGAGTTGAGCGAGCAAGACGAATTGCTACCGGCATTATTCGGCGAGGCACCCGGCGCACTGGTACAGATCCGCGAAGACGCCACCAAGCAAATGTACGAACTTATGGAACGATATAAGGATACATTGAAGGTTCGCGAAATCGCTCACATTTTGGAAAAGAAGAACTTTGAAGTGCACCATAAGGATCAATCGTGGGTTTGGGATTTGATGCATCTGAAACGATGGTGGAGCGAGACCGGTATGCATATACAAGCATTGCGCGACGACCGGCAATGCGCCGAAGAGGAAATGGATACTCTGTGCGATGCGCATAATCCGGGTTTGCGCGCCGAATGGGATTTTGCTCTGCCCGATGATTTGAACTATGAGCCTACGACCTCGTTTGATGCACAGAGTTTTTCTATCAAAGCCAAAAAACCCAAAGTCGCTATCCTCAGAGAGCAAGGTGTCAACGGTCATAAGGAGATGGCGGCAGCATTCGAGCGGGCAGGTTTTGCCGCCTACGACATACATATGAACGATTTAATCAACGGCGAGGCAGACCTGAAGTGTTTTCAAGGTTTGGCTGCCTGTGGGGGTTTCTCTTACGGAGATGTGTTGGGGGCAGGTGCGGGTTGGGCACATTCTATATTGATGCACGACCGTAGCCGAGAAACCTTTGCAGAATTTTTCAACCGCACCGATACCTTTACATTCGGTGTTTGCAACGGCTGTCAAATGCTATCGCGTATCAAGGACATCATTCCCGGTGCCTCGCATTGGCCGGTATTTGTGCGCAACCGTTCAAAGCAATTTGAAGCGCGCTTGGTAAAAGTAGAGATAACACCCTCACCGTCGGTATTGTTGGCGGAGATGGTCGGTGCCCGTTTGCCGATAGTCGTTTCCCACGGAGAAGGCCGAGCACTATTCACCGCCGAACAAACACCAGGGCATGCAAGCCCGTACACATGCCTACGTTATATCGATAACTACGACCGTAGCACCGAACATTATCCTGCCAACCCCAACGGTAGTCCACAAGGCATGACAGCGTTTTGTAATACCGACGGTCGTGTAACGATTATGATGCCCCACCCCGAGCGCTTATTCAGAACCGATCAATACTCGTGGCACGCTCCCGAATGGGGATACCTTGCACCATGGTTCGGATTGTTCCATAATGCCTATAAATTTTGTAGCTGATTAACCATAACCATGTCTTGTCCCATATACATTATCAATCTTAAGCGTAATCCGGAGCGGCGGCTTTATATGCAAAGACAGCTGGATGCCTTCGGCTTGGATTACAGTTTTGTAGAGGTGGATGTTTTTGATAAATACGAATTGGAATCGAAGGCATACCGCATCCGTGTTGCTCGCATGTTGGGAATTGACGAGCAGGCCTTGGAACACAAATATGCCACGGTGATAGATTATGTGAAAAATCATCATAAAAATAAATATCATGAATTAGCGTTACTTGCTATCGGGTTGAGTCATATAAAAGTCTACAACTTGATGATAGCGAATAATCATGCGATGGCGTGTATATTAGAAGATGATGCTAGATTATTGCCGACTTTCCCCGAGGTGCTTAAAATCGCTCCTGATTTAGAGTGGGATATATTACAGTTTTGTCACCAGCCTTATTTCTTTCTCTTTGTTCCATTTTTTATGCATCATTTTTCTAGGATAGGTTTCCTCAAATTTCCTAATCTTCGGTTATTATTTCCTGAGAATTATAATCAGATAGATAAACGGATAATAAGAGAATATGGTTTTGATAATCGGAGATACTCAAAGCCGGCGACTTATATAACACGAACCATGCGACTACATCGTAATAAACACAAAAGCATCATAAAATCTCTAATTACCGGCGCAATTAGGAAATTCTTGGTTCCTAAAAGTCATTTACCACGTATAAATAACATCAGGAATACTATAGAATTGTTGCAGTTCAATACTACAATTGAGCTAGGTATGTTTCCCGAGGAACGCACTCCAACCCTTATAACCGAACATCATTGTATTGCTAAGCCTAGAGGAAAGATTTCGTCGACTACGGCGTATTTAGTAAGACAATCGGCTATAGCTAAATGGAAACAAGCATTACTCTCCGATAATTTTCTAAGTATAGATCAGATTCAATGGAGGTTATACAAGAATAGGCAGGTAAAGCTACGCATAATTAGCCCGCCTTGTGCGACGGCTACTTATGGTTACCTAAAATATACAATGCGTCTCTCGGACTCTCACTTTGATATAAATAAAACAAATTTTTAGGTTTAACCTATGAATGGTTTATAGCTATTTTATGATATATCATTTCCATTTGATGGAGCAGCCGATACCGGGAATTTGGTGTTCGGGACCGTGCCCGGTTTCGGCAATCAAAATCATTGCTTCCAGTAGTTCCTGCTTTAAGTCGTCGCTGCTCTGTGAGGGACCGCTTGCATCGAGCCGCCCTCTATATTGAAGTTCAAAATCTTTGTTATAACCGAAGAAATCGGGTGTGCAAACTGCCCCGTAGGTCTTAGCGACCGCTTGGCTTTGGTCGTACAAATAAGGGAAAGGATAGGCAAATTTTTGGGCTATTTTTTTCATATTGTCAAATGAGTCTTCGCTGTATTCGGCGGGGTCGTTGGACATAACCGCAACCGAATTGATACCGTGATCAAGCAACTGTTTAGTTTGGAGGCTTAGTTTTTTCTGGATCGCTTTTACATAGGGGCAGTGATTGCATATAAACATGACCAGCAAGCCGTTTACTCCCATGCAGTCGCGTGCATTGTATGTTTTCCCGTCGGTTGCCGGCAAGCTGAAATCGTGCATCGCTTCTCCGAAATTGCAAACCGGTGTTGTTTTTGCTACCATAGCTGTTTATCTACTGAATGTGCTTGAGTATATTACCCGATTTTTTCGCATTATCAAATCTTAAATAGACAAATTTCGCAAAACGAGAGCTTAATGACACGATTTTTTACTTCCGAGTCGGTTTCCGAAGGTCACCCTGACAAGATCTGCGATCAGATATCCGACGGTATTTTGGATGCTTTGATAGCCGAAGATCCCAATAGTCGCGTCGCGTGCGAGGCGATGGTCAAGAATAACCATGTTGTTGTGGGAGGTGAGATTTCCAGCAGTGCCGATATTTGTTATGAAAGAAATATTCGTAGCATTATTGCCGAAATAGGCTATGACGATCCCGGCTTGGGTTTTGATGCCGAACACTGTAATATATCAATTTTACTGGGTTTGCAGTCGTCCGATATCAGTCAAGGCGTAGATCGAGACGAATCGCAGGGTGCCGGAGATCAAGGTTCGATGTTCGGTTATGCCAGCAACGAGACCGACGAATTAATGCCCGCTCCGATTACTTATGCGCATCGCTTGCTCAAGCGACATTCCGAATTGAGACGTGCAAAGACATTACCGTGGCTGCGTCCCGACGCTAAAAGCCAACTCAGCTTTCGCTACGAGGATGACAAACCGGTCGGCATATCGGCAATTGTTTTTTCTACCCAGCACGATGAATCGGTGTCGCTTGTCGAGATTGAAGAAGCGGTGAGAGAGCAGATTATCAAAGCGGTATTACCGCAAGAATGGTTGTCCGCAGACACCCGTTACCATATCAACCCGACCGGACGTTTCGTGGTCGGTGGACCGGTCGGTGATTGCGGTCTGACCGGGCGTAAGATTATCGTCGATACCTACGGTGGCATGGCACGACACGGCGGCGGTGCTTTCTCGGGTAAGGATCCGTCCAAGGTAGATCGCTCGGCAGCCTATGCCGCGCGTTATGTTGCCAAAAATATCGCCGCAGCAGGTCTAGCCGAACGTTGCGAGGTTCAGTTGTCTTATGCGATCGGTGTTGCCGAACCGGTTTCAATCTCGGTGGATACCTTTGCAACCGGTAATTTACCGGATTCAGAGATCGTGTCGTTGGTGAAAACGCATTTTGATTTGCGGCCTGCGGCAATCATCGAGGATTTGGATTTGTTAAACCCGATATATAAGCAAACCGCAGCATACGGACATTTCGGCAGAGACGATATACATCTGCCGTGGGAAAGCTGCGATAAGGTAGAATTGTTAAAATAGACACAACTAATAAAGGGAGATTTACGAATGAGTGTTACAGCGAGAGAATTGGAACAAGATTATAGAGTTGCCGACTTAAGCCTGGCCGAATGGGGGGCTAAAGAGATCGCGATCGCCGAGACCGAAATGCCGGGTTTGATGGCGTTGCGAGAACAATACGCCGGGCAACAGCCGCTTGCCGGGGCGCGTATTGCCGGTTGCTTGCACATGACCGTGCAGACCGCAGTGTTGATACAGACTCTGGTTGCATTAGGCGCGTCGCTTAGATGGGCTTCGTGCAATATCTTTTCTACCCAAGACCACGCCGCTGCGGCGATGGCGGCAGCCGGTATCCCGGTCTTTGCATGGAAGGGCGAGAGTGAATCCGAATATTGGTGGTGTATAGAGCAGACGGTCAGAGGCAAAGACGGTTGGACACCCAATTTATTGCTCGACGACGGTGGCGATTTAACCAAAATGATGCACGATGAGTTTCCCGAGTTGCTCAAGGAAGTGAAAGGGGTTTCGGAGGAGACCACCACCGGTGTCAGACGGCTATACGATATGCACGAGAAAGGGGAATTAGGGACAGTTGCGTTTAATGTCAACGACTCGGTCACCAAATCAAAGTTTGATAATATCTACGGTTGCCGAGAATCGTTGATAGACGGGATTAAGCGCGCCACCGATGTGATGATTTCCGGAAAAGTTGCGGTAGTTTGCGGCTACGGTGATGTCGGCAAAGGATGTGCGCAATCGCTACGCAGTCAAAGTTGCAGAGTGTGGGTGACCGAAATAGACCCGATCTGCGCACTGCAGGCGGCGATGGAAGGGTATCGGGTTGTGACGATGGAAGAGGCTGCACCCCAAGCAGATATATTCATTACCGCAACCGGCAACTATCGTGTAATCAATCACGATCACATCTCGGCAATGAGAGATCAAGCGATTGTCTGTAATATCGGCCATTTTGACGATGAGATAGATGTGGCAAGCCTAAAAGATTATCGGTGGATCAATATCAAACCGCAGGTTGATCAAATTGAATTACCCAATGGCAGACGCATTATTCTATTGGCGGAGGGACGGTTGGTTAATTTAGGGTGTGCGACCGGGCATCCGAGTTTTGTTATGTCCAATTCATTCACCAATCAGATACTCGCACAAATAGAACTTTGGCAGCATAGCGAACGCTATAGCGTCGGCGTACATACGCTACCTAAAGTGCTTGACGAAGAAGTTGCGCGATTGCATTTGGCTAAAGTAGGTGCGCAATTAACGAGATTGAATCCCGAACAGGCGGAATATATCGGAGTACCTGTGGAAGGACCTTACAAACCCGAGTATTACCGTTACTAAAAATATCGTCGGACACCGATGAGAGTGTCTAGAGTCTATTACCCGATAGAGATGAAGCCTCAACAGAGGTTTGAGGTTGACGGTAAGGTACACCACTATCTAAACCGAGTGTTACGCCTTAATACAGGGGCGGCGGTGCGTTTTTTTAACGACAAAGGACACGAATTTCTATGCACACTGACGGACAAGAATAGGCAAAGGAGTACGTTTATATGTGAAAGCGAAGTTGAAGTACTCCCGGAAATTGAGCCTAAAGTTAAGCTCTATCTGGCAGTTTGTAAAAACGATAGCATGGATTTTTCGGTACGGAAAGCAACCGAGTTGGGTGTGCAGGAATTACAACCGCTGATTAGCGAGCGTAGTTTGTCGCAAAGTGCTGCCGATAGGCGACGGTTGCACTGGCAAGGTGTTGCAGAAAGTGCCTGCGAGCAATGTGGCAGAGCGATTGTTCCTCGAATAGCAGACCCTATCGCATTACAACAAATCATGAAAATTGGAGGAGACGATAAGGCAATCATCTGTTGTCTCGATACCCCAATCTCGATCAAAGACCGAGCCGACAAGATTTTGGCACAGTTATTTGAGCGCAAAGCCATGCTCCATTTGATGATCGGCCCGGAGGGCGATTTTAGTGCCGATGAAATTGCCCATGCGATATCATTGGGTTTTGAACCTGCCGGTTTAGGGGATTATGTGCTTCGCAGCGACACTGCCGTTGTTGCCGCACTAAGCGTTATACGCTTTTTGCGTACGTGAGACTCAGGCTGTCGAAAAAGTATTCACGAACTGTGTGGACAGTACATTCCCCTCCTCTGGAGGGGTGGCAGGCTTCGCCTGACGGGGTGGTTGCTAAGGGTCTGCATAACTACAGGGACGGTTCTATTTATGCAGTGCCAATACTTTTTCAACAATCCCCAACTGCCTGAACCCCTGATTACGATTCCTATAAACCCAATGGATGAATGTCTTGTTTGTGCGGATGCGTTACGTTTTGGGCAGAACAAAGCCGCCGATTGAGCCAGTAGGTCAATCGGCAATTTAATTTAAGTCCGCCCCTACATATTGTATCGAACATCGTCGTGGTTCTGCACAATGTCACGCCGGTTGCCCTACCGGAGCAAGTGGTGGTTTTCTCTGACGTATTTTTCTATGAGTGCTCTGAAGTCGGCTACCAAGTTGTCGCCGGATAGTGTCAGTTCGTGTTTGCCGTCTATATAAACGGGGGCTACCGGACGTTCGCCGCTGCCCGGTAAGCTGATGCCTATATCCGCGTGCTTGCTTTCCCCGGGTCCGTTGACTACGCATCCCATTACCGCAACGGTCATTTTTTCGGCACCGGGGTATTTTGTTTTCCAATCGGCCATTCTCTGCTCTATGTAGCTTTGTATTTCGGATGCGAGTTTCTGAAAATAATCGCTACTTGTGCGCCCACAGCCGGGGCAGGCGATTACCGAAGGAATAAAGGCGCGTAACTTGAGAGCTTGCAGGATATCTTGTGCGATGCGCACTTCTTCGCTACGGCTGCCGCCGGGTTTCGGGGTGAGCGAAACTCGTATCGTATCGCCGATGCCCTCTTGAAGTAAGATTGCCAATGCTGCGCTGGAGTTAACCGTCCCGCGCCGTCCCATACCGGCTTCGGTGAGGCCCAAGTGAAGCGGATAATCACACTGTTTGGCAAGCATTCGGTACACGCAAACCAAGCCTTGTAAATCACTGAGTTTACACGATAGGACGATTGCGTTGTGCGCTAAGCCTAAGTTCTCGGCTTGTTCGGCACTTTGCAATGCCGACTCGATCATCGTCTTGTAGGTGATTTCGTCCAGCGACAGCGGGTTTTTTAATTTGGCGTTATCGTCTAGTTTGTTTTTTAGCAGGTCTTGATCCAAACTTCCCCAATTTACACCGATGCGAACGGGCTTTTGATGTAGACACGCGTACTCTATCATTTCGGCAAACTGCGTGTCGTGTTTAGCACCGCGCCCCACATTACCTGGGTTGATGCGTAGCTTGTCCAGATGTGCAATACATTCGGGATGTTTGCGTACTAGTTTGTGACCGTTGTAATGGAAGTCGCCCACTAGCGGCACACGATTGCCCGAGGCATCCAGTTTTTCTACGATTTCGGGAATTGCGCGAGCTGCAGCCTCGTTGTTGACGGTGATACGCACCAATTCCGACCCTGCCTGTGCGAGTTCTATAATTTCGGCAGTGGTTGCTTCAATGTCGGTGGTGTCGGTGGCAGTCATCGATTGCACTACGATAGGTGCCGTGCCACCGATAGTGATATTAGCAACCTGCACCGACACGGTGCGTCGTCTATGTATTGCGGGAAGTTTTATGCTTTGTGTCATTTATAGCGTAACTCGTATAAAATGTATTGAATATTATACAACGACAGACAATCATAAGATGGCATTTTTAGGAACAATATCATGCGAGACCGAAGGCAAAGGGCTATATGACTTAAGTCCCGGCGTTCAGGATCTATTGCCTGCCGATGCCGAGGGCTTGTGCCATTTATTCGTTCGGCATACCAGTGCATCGTTGGTTATCACCGAGAATGCCGATCCTACCGTTCATTCGGATTTGGAGAATTTTATGAGTAGACTGGTGGTTGATGGAGATCCTTTGTATCGGCATACTGTCGAAGGTCCCGACGATATGTCCGCGCATATACGATCGGTATTAACTAAGAGCGAATTAAACATACCGGTACAAGCGGGGCGGTTGATGCTAGGTGTATGGCAAGGTATTTATTTGTGGGAGCATCGTAGCCACGCTAAAAAACGCTCGGTGGTTTGCACACTCATTGTTTAAATAATCATAAAGATGCTGAAATCCCCGTAAATAATCTACTGCACCCTAATTTTTTATGAATACCGACATTCCTATTTATGTAATCAGCCTAAGGCGATTACCCGAGCGTAGATTATCCGTACAAAGACAGCTGGATGCTCTAAATCTGAAATACCAAATTATAGAAGCATTCGACGGGCGCGATTTTTTCTCTAAAGATTACCGCCTAAAGGTTGTCCGAGAATTCGGCATGAACGAGGATGCCATAGAAAAGAATTTATCTACATGGTCTTCGTATGCAATTTTGTTCAGTCACATTAAAGCCTACAATTTAATGATAAGGAATAATGTTCCACTAGCCTGTATATTAGAGGATGATATTGATATATCCCCGGTATTTCCCGAGATATTAAACAATGTGCAACAATTTCCCTGGGACATATTAATGCTCGCTAATCATTCGGATAGTGTTGTGAGACTAACAAATACTCTAGCGGGTATCATGGTACATAGGTCACATCTTGCTTTGTGTCGGCGATTGATAAGTTATTATGTACATTCACCGCGATTGAGTCTAAAGCAACATTTGATAGCGATGCAATGTGCTTTTAATGTTATTAAACGCCGTTGGCATTTATATCCTTATAGTATAATCCGCAACAGTAGTTTTGATATAAATAAAGCAGTAATAAATTTTAAAGATATCAATGAGAGAGAGTCTTTTTGGCAATATTATGCATCCAAAATGGGTGCTGCCTTCTCTCACGATAAGGCATTCAAGCACCACATTACGGATAATTATTATGTAGCGAGTAAGTTGCCTGAATATTGTAAGGGAGGTATGGGTTATATGCTTAGATTAGAAGCTGCGCTTCGGTGGAAAAAAGAAGCATTAACCGATAAGCACGGAGATATTGATTTCATTCCTAGAATATTAGCCGAACGCAACGATGTCAGGTTGTCTATTGTGACACCACCGTGTATAACAGCTTTATATAGATATTTGTCATGTTCAGCGAGGCGAAATTAATGTCGCTAAGCCTTAGCCTATTCTCGGTGGTGCCCGGGGCCGGAGTCGAACCGGCACGAGCATCACTGCTCGAGGGATTTTAAGTCCCTTGCGTCTACCAATTTCGCCACCCGGGCATGCAACCGTGGACTTCGGTGTTTTCGTTGACAAAGGCTAGTGCCGGAATCGAACCGGCGTAAACGGCTTTGCAGGCCGCTGCATGACCATTCTGCCAACTAGCCGAAACTCTATCGGCAGACGCGGGTCTGCCTTTAATTTAATCGCATATTGTACTATGTATCGGGTATCGTACAATAATAAAAGGTTTGGGAACTATATAGTTAACTTGACAAAGAAATGTTAAATTATATCAATGCAAACCCATAGAACAATTAGATACCATTTATATCCGGCGACACAGAAAAAACACCGGCAATTATATGGCACAGCAGGCGCATGCCGCTATGTCTGGAATCACTTTGTAGCCAAGCTGAAGGACGAATACGAGTATTACGGCGAAAGCCGGTTTAAATTCTTCACCCTAGGCAAGCAATTTACGACATTAAGAAAGTATTGCGACCAGTGGTTGCAAGGTTATTCCGCTTATATCGTCAAATCGTCATTACAACCGATAGAGATAGCATACAAAGGATTTTTCAAGGGCAACAACGGATTGCCGAAGTTTCAGGGGAAATATAGGCATAGCCCGTCATTCCCGATCAATTATCAATCGGCAAAGATATCAGCTTCTCACTTGTATATACAGAAGCTAGGCTGGATGAAGTTTGCCGGTGGCGATAGGTATAAAGGTGAGAAGTTTGTATCCGGTCAAGTCAAGTATGAATGTGGTAAATGGTATGCATATATCATCTATGAAGTGGAAGTGCCAAGCAGGTCGCATCCAGCGGTAGCAGTAGGACTAGATAGGAATTGTGGTCAGGTCGCATTGTCGGACGGAACGATGTATCACCTGCCCGACTTAAAGCGTAAGGAGGCAAGGCGTAGGCGTTATCAGCGAATGGTTGCTAGACAGGTGAAGGGGAGCAACAGGCGCAAACTAGCAAAACATAGGCTACGGAAAGCGTATCAAGCGGAGCGGTTTGCGAGGGCGAATTGGTGTCATCAAACCAGCCGGTTAATAGCAGACCAATACGACATTGTGTATATGGAAGGATTGAATACAGCCGGCATGACGAAGTCGGCGAAAGGGACGATAGACAACCCGGGTAAGAATGTGAGGGCAAAGTCAGGTTTGAACAGGGAGATACTAAAGAGTGGCTGGTATAAACTGGAGCAATGCTTAAGCTACAAGGCCTGTATAGAAAAGGTCAATCCGGCCTATACGAGTCAAACCTGTAATCAATGCGGAAGCGTAAATAAAGTAAACCGTAAGACCCGATCAATTTTCAAGTGTCGGCATTGCGGACACGAGGACAATGCGGATGTAAATGCTGCATTAAACATTTTGGCGGCTGGGAGTGCTGCAACCGGATGTGGAGACGGCGACAGTGGCAACACAAGTCGGTCAATGAAGCGTCAAAAAGATAGGGTGGCAAGGCAGGCTAAAAAGTCTGTCAAGTTACCTATATAATTCCCAAAGTATATATAATGGATTGAAACTATTGATGACCAGATTGTTAAATAGTAAAAATATTTTCCATTTCAGCGATTGTAGCCTGCAAAAAAAGAATGGATATAGGTTTTAATAAATATTACTTTATATTATATCTAGGGTTACTTATTGCTCTACCGATACTTGCACAGGATCTTTCTCCCGAGTTGATCTGTGCAGACGAACTTGATAACGACCCCGCTAACGACGATATAGACGACGATGATGACGGTTTAATAGAACTGTGTTATTTAGAAGATGTCAATGCGATACGCGAAGATGTCTCAGGCACTAGCTTGAAGCGGGGAGCTTCAATACTTACCGCAGGTTGCCCTACCAACGGTTGCGTAGGTTATGAATTAGTAAGAGATTTGGATTTTGCGACCACCCGAAGTTATGTGAACGCGATAGCAAACAAAAAAGTATGGACGGTGCAGAACTTTGACGACACTGACGATTTTGGTTGGTTGCCCATAGGGGATGCAGACAATCCTTTTAATACCGTCTTTGAAGGCGGCGGCCATACGATTTTCGGTTTAGAAATGAATCGAGAAGTAGAATATAGCGGTTTATTCGGTGTAAGCAATGTGAATTCAATCATAAGAAATTTCGGCGTAGTCGGCAATTTTGAAATCAGCGGCTTATCAAGTTTCTATATAGCTTGTTTGGTTGGAGAGAATAGGGGGCAAATCTTGAACAGCCATGCAACCTGCCGTATTAAATCTTCGGACAGTGATTTTGGTAATCTAGGCGGCTTAGTCGGCACCAACCAAGGTCAAATCTCCAGTAGCTATGTTCTTGGGCTAAACCCACCGGTTGATTGTTTTGAGGGTGATGGGGTTCATCTATGCTCATCGGGTGAAGTAGGCGGCCTAGTCGCTGATAACCGAGGTCAAATCTCCAATAGCTATGCTATTGCCGATATTAGGACAGATGGCTTTTTTGGTGGCGGCTTGGTTGCCTATAATAGCGGCACGATCACCGATAGTTATGCTATTGCCGATATAGCAACTGTGCTTGAGAATAAGTCCGGTTTGGGTGGTATAGCGGGTAGTAATGAGGGCACGATTGCCAATAGTTATGTAGCCGGTTCTTCATTAGCTCTTGTCGGGTTATTCAGCTCCGGGAATACCAGTGGTTATGCAAGTATAGATACTAGTGTGCTGCAAGTACCTACCGCACCCGATGCAACCGATCCCGATCGTTATACAAATTGGAGCACCGACAACTGGGATTTCGGCGATACAATGAGTTATCCTGCACTTCGTTATATCGCCGGCGATGCCGGCAACGCTTGTGCCTTGCTACCGCACCCGATGCAGCCACGCTGTGGGGCTTTGTTGCCCGGTCAGCCCGGCCGCAATCGCGGTTTGAACACCTTGTTTTTCGCAAGAAACGGTTTAGAGTGGGGTGTCACCGAGATACCCGTTGCCCCGCCTTTTTCCTCTTTGCTATACGATTACGGTGTGACCATTTTGTATAGTAATACGCTTCAACTCAGACCGTATGCCGCTATCGGTACTGCGACGATTTCAATTACCAAAGTAGGGGATACCGCAAACCGTAACTATTTTAGCAATAAGCGTAGCGGCGATTTGAGTGAGGAAATCTTGTTACCCGACGAGAATGTGCCTACGACCTTGACGGTAGTGGTCATCGATGCCGACCCTACGACTTATCATTTTGTTATACGCAGAACGGTTCCCGATGAAGCAATTACGCTCGATATTACCACCCCTGATTCCGGTTCCTCAGTGCATGAAGGAGATCCTATTACTGCGCAAGTCGGTGACGGTAATAGTTTCTATTACTATGCTTTGTTCCAAGACGAAGTTGAGCTGATGCGAGGGGAAAGCACTGCGTCCGTTTTGAGTTTTCGCATCCCCGAAGATTTGGATTTTGAAGCCGATGCAACGACACGGAAGATTGTGTATACCGTATCGGTCGATAACGGTTCTAACAAAGTAGATAAAAATATTGAATTGATAGTTGCTAAGCGCAATAACGGCGAGCCTCAGCTGGATTTGAATATAATAGGCAGTCAATTCGGCATAAACCCTATTGTGGATGATCCGGACGGTGTCGGCAGATTTACTTATCGATGGCAGAGACGAGACGAGGGTGATAGTGATTGGATAGATGTTTCCGATAACTATAGCTATACCGCACCGGTTGACGGTCCTAATACGATACGCTATCGCGTGATTATCAACCATGTTGACGGTCAAGAATATAGTGAAACATATAGTATAGGTCCGTTTCCTTACCTCTCGGACGCGGACAATGACCCCGACGATGACCCCGACAAATTGATAGATATTTATTATTTGGAAGATTTGAATGCAATACGCTATGGGTTGGACGGTAGCGATTATAGTGTCAATCACCCGAGTAATATCAACGTATATAGAAATTTTACGGGTTGTTCGGATGGTTGCATCGGCTACGAGTTGTTGAGAGACTTAGATTTTAATACCACCCAAAGCTATATAGATGCAGCCACCGCGCGAGACCAATGGACGGTTGATGATTTTAGCAATGCTTCGGATACCGGTTGGTTAGCTATAGGGTCGGTCGACAACCCGTTTGATAGTACCTTCGACGGCAACAATTACAAGATTTCCAATTTACAAATAAATAGGGATACGGTGAACGATGCCGATATTGCGTTGTTTGCGGCAGTTTCGGGAAATGCGAGTATAAAGCATGTTGGTTTGTCGGATGTTGCGATTGAAGGTAGAGGCGATACGAGTAGCTTGGTTGCCGAGAATAAGGGTGCCGTCGTTAATAGCTACGCATACGGACGGGTTATCGGTGGGCAGGATAACTTGGGCGGATTAGTTGCGATTAACGACCGCGATACTTCTACGACCGCAACGATTGTGAATAGCTATGCGAATGTCATAGCGACATCTGCCGATGTGCTATCGGCAGGTGGTTTGGTCGGCAGCAACAGGAGTGTGATTAGAAATAGCTATGCGGTGGCTAATGTGAACGGTCCTTGTAATGTAGGTGGCTTGGTCGGTGAAAATAAAAGCAAGGCAAACGGGAGAGGACAAATCATCAATAGTTATGCCGCAGGAGATGTAGGCAGTATGGGAAATTGTATCGTCGATAGTGTGCAACACAGATTGGGTGGTTTGACGGCATACAACGAGGGATTGATAAAAAATAGTTATGCGTACGGAAGTGTCTCGGGTTATGACGGCAGTGTCGTGGGCGGTTTGGTTGCCGCATCTATGGATGTAGACGGTGCACTTCCTGCCGAAGTGGAGTCTAGTTATTGGGACAGTAATGCGAGTGAGCGGACGCGTTCTGCGGGGGGCACCTCTAAGACTACCGTCCAGTTGCAAATGCCGACTGCCGCAACCGGTATCTATGCGGATTGGAATACTGCTGATTGGGATTTCGGTACTTCGGTGCAGTATCCGATAGTAAAATACACCTCGGCGACCGACATTTTTGCCGAGCCGGTGTGCGCTACCGACGCCGATAACGCACTGCCACCGTGCGGCACTATCGTGCCTAATCAACGTATTGGTCTGCAAAGCCTGACTTTGTCGATAGAAAGTCGTAGTACTCCGTTGATGCCGCCGTTTAACCCTGCAATCACTAGCTATAGAATAGCGGGCATTGTAAACGCGATCAACCATACCACGATAAGTGCGACGGCACTGGAAAGCACTAGTCGGATAAGAATAAAAAGTAGTAGTCTTGAGGACGACATAGAGACAAATGCGGTTGAGCCGACTAGCGATGTGATTCCACTGGAGGAAGGTGGCACGACGACGATTACGATCATCGTGACCACCGAAGACAGTGAAATCGAACGAGCATATACCGTTGCGATAGAACGCTTACCGAGTTCGGATGCCGGTTTGGCGGAATTGGAGATAGCGGGCGAGCGCGGCAATATAAAATTAACCCCTGAATTTTCCACAACCGAAACCGAATATACCGGGGAGGTTCAAGGTGACGTAGAAGTTTGGATAAACACGACGGCGACGCATAGCAAAGCGACGATCCAAATCGCAAAGGTGGGAAGCCAACCTATCCCTTCGATGCGTGGTCAAGCACGCAAACGGATTGAATTAGATCGGGCAACGACGACAACCGTTATGATAACGGTGACCGCCCAAGACCGAGTAAAAGACGAAATATATACCGTTAAGCTAAGGCGATTAAAGAGTTCCGACGCAAACTTGAGAAGTTTGGAGATCGTAGGAATCGATGGTAGAAAATTTGAGCTGACCCGCATATCGGCAATAAAATATAGTGCCGAGGTTAAAAGTGATCAGAGCATCAGCATACATGCCGCTGCACACCCCAGAGCGATGATTGAAGTCATAAAAGATAGAAATTCGGTTGCCGGCAAAAAATTGATGCAAGGGAGAATAGAAAGCGATCCGATTGAATTAAATCAAGATACGACTACGACCATCGTAGTGCGGGTGATATCCGAAGCCGGAAATCGGCAAGACACCACCCTAGTCATATCACACATAATAGATGCCATCCGCATTCGCGTCAAAGTGTTTTTGGAAGGCATCCTGCAATAGCAGCTATTCACCATTAACTAAGCACCCTACGTAGTCGGGCTAGTTGTGTGTAATCCCGTCATAGCGGATTGATGACGGCGATTACACCGATGACAGGGTGGTCTATATAGTATAGTTTTTCATCCGTCATAATTCTTTCTAGATGTATAGGGATGGAAAAAGTTTGTGGTGTATCCACGAACTGAGGGGTTTCGTTGAAATTGGGATCGTATTGGAAATCTAATATCAGTTTGAAATAACGCTCAAAACTCATCCAAGCAGTACCTTTTAGTAATCCGTTTTGAGGTTCGTTTAAGATATTGATGTAGGGTGTTTGGGCGCGGTGTAAAGGCGGTTGCCGCCACCCACCGTGATAGAGTAATTGATAGCGGCTATCCAGCCTGATTTTTTGCGCTTCGTCGGTTAATCTCAACTGACTCTCGGTGGCCGCCTGTATATCGTCGTAAACATCGGTTCGAGATAGGTCCAAGGCTGCGCGTTCTGCATGCCGTCTTGTCTGCACATGGCTTAGATCTTTGAGTTTGTCTATTGCGATATTTGCTTCTATTTGCTTGAAGACGATAATCTCTGCTTGGTATAGTTCGGCGGTGTCCTGTGCACTTGCATGGGTACAGCATATTAGAAGCGATACCGATAAAAATAGAATTTTCATCTAAGCCACCTCCTTTAGCGATAATAGTTTAATAAAATCTTTTATTTTTGATTCTCGCACGGCAACGGTTTCCATACTATCGTCGTTCTCGTTTATGATCAGTTTTTGATTGCCCATAAAGCGATATTTCTGAGGTTCTTTTTTTACCATTTCAATCAGTTTATCCAGATCAAGTTTGGGTCGTTCTTCAAAGTGTATATTCAATTCGGATTCGTCGGCTCTTAATTTTCGTATACCTATATTGTGGCATATTATTCTAATCGCTGCATTGATATATAGATTTTTCGTGTAATCCGGTAGTGCGCCGAAGCGATCTATCATTTCTACTTTGAGTTCTGCTAGGTTCTCTTCGTCGCTCGCTGCAGCGATACGACGGTAAAGCACTAGGCGTAGATTGACATCCGGAATGTAATCCGGCGGGATCAGTGCGGGTTCGCCCAGGTTGATTTCGGCTACCGTATCGAGCGGTCTATCGGGGTCGGGAAGTTGCCCCGATTTGAGCGTTTCTACGGCGCGTCGTAATAGCTTGTTATACATCGCAAAGCCGACTTTTTGTATATGTCCGCTCTGTTCCTCGCCCAACAATTCTCCCGCACCTCTTATTTCCAAGTCGTGGCTTGCGATAGTGAAACCGATGCTTAAATCTTCCAAAGACTCTATTACCTCGAGTCGTTTTGCTGCGTCGTCGGTGATTTCCGAGCGCGTCGGAATGAGTAGATACGCGTAAGCGGCGTGGTGTGATCTCCCGACGCGTCCGCGGAGTTGGTGCAGTTGTGCCAACCCCAAGTGGTCGGCACGATTGATAATTATCGTGTTCGCATTCGGTATGTCTATACCGCTTTCTATAATCGTCGTGCAGACGAGGATGTGATGATTGTGGTTGTAAAAATCCATCATCGTCCGTTCCAAGTCTTTTTCGTTCATCTGCCCGTGTGCCACTGCGATTTTTGCATCGGGGAGTAGCGATCTTAAAGCTTCTGCGGTATCGTCTATGGTTCGCACTTCGTTGTGTAGGAAGAAGATTTGCCCGCCGCGGCGGAGTTCTCGATTGCAGGCTTCGCAGATTAGGGCATCGTCCCATTGTGTCACAAAGGTTTTGATCGCTCGGCGTCCGGGGGGCGGTGTTGCGATGATGGACAAAGACCTAAGCCCGCCGAGGCTCATGCCGAGCGTGCGCGGTATCGGTGTAGCAGTCAACGTTAATACATCCGCCGATGTACGTATGGATTTTATCTGTTCCTTGTCTTTGACACCGAAGCAATGTTCTTCGTCTATTACGATGAGTCCTAAACTCTTGAAGTCGGGCGGCGTGCGTAGTAGGGTGTGCGTGCCGATGACGATATCTACATCGCCTTTTTGTATTGCGCTCAAGGTTTGTTTTTTTTGTTTATCGGCAACGAAGCGCGACAACATCTCTATACGTACCGGCCATTTTGCAAAACGCTCTCTGAATGCCTCGAAGTGCTGTATCGCAAGCAGTGTGGTCGGCACCAATACGGCAACTTGTTTGTGGTTGTGTACTGCAACAAACGCAGCGCGTATTGCAACTTCGGTTTTGCCGAAACCCACATCACCGCAGACGATTCGGTCCATGGGTTTATCGCTGTTCATATCTTGTAGCACATCGTCTATTGCGCTTTTTTGATCGGGTGTTTCCCTATAAGGGAAGGTGGCGGCGAAAGCATGGTAGTCCGAGTGGTTTATTTCAAAGCATATATTGGGGGAGGCGTTGCGGCGTGCTTGTATATCCAGCAGTTCGGCTGCAACATCGTGTGCCTTGATTGCCGCTTTGCGTTTTGCGGTATTCCATGCTCGACCGTTGAGATTATCCAGTTTGATATGTTGTGAAGGATTACCGGTGTAACGGCTCAGTAGATGCAGTGCGATGACCGGGACATAAAGTTTGTCTTTGTCGGCGTATTCAAGTACGCAAAACTCCGATAGATAACCACCTACTTCCATCGTCTTTATGCCTACGAAACGACCTACACCGTAGTCTTGATGTACGGTTGCACTACCGATTTCCAAATCTCCTATGCTTTGTATCAATGCAGCAACATTACGCGCTTGCTTTGATTGTGTCCCGGTACTTGTAGGTTTGGTGACGATATCTTGATAACCGAGTAGTGCGATTTTCGGTTCCTCAAGTATAACGCTTTGATGTAGGTCGGCGCAACAAATGCAAAGTTTCGCAGAACTTTTGAGAAATGTTTGCCAATTTTCTATTACTTTAGGGTGTATACGATGGGGTGCGAGTATTTCGGAAAGTTGTTCCGAATAGCCCTGTGTGGGTGCATGGAGTAGGATGCGTCCGTTGTAAGTGCGTATAAAATCCTTCAGCTTGGCGGCGGGTGATTTCTGTTGAGGATCTAATGCAACGGGTGGTGCCAAGCGAGTCTTGAAATTACGGATACCGTGTTGCCGGGAATCTGCATGATACTTAAAGGTTTGGGTTTCGATATTGTCGAAGTGTTTTAGGCATTGCGCTAGTTCGCCGCTATTTAGGTAGAGCAGACCGGGGTTTAGCAGGGCGCGCGCTTCGGCATGGGCGAGCAATCGGTATCTCTCTTCTATATACTCCAGATGTTTTGCCGCAGTCTCAAGGACTTCTCTCGCATAGATGCAAACCGTGTCGGGACCGAGGTAATCGAACAGCGTGGCTGTTGTGTCGTGAAAAAACGGCAGGTAGTACTCTATGCCTGCCGGGATGATGCGCTCGCTGATGCTCGAATAAACGAAGCATTGATCCGGTTGTATGCTGAAGTGCGAGCGGAATTTGTATCTGAACGATTTTATGGTCTGCTTGTCTATTAAGAATTCTCGCGCCGGTAACAACATCGTAGAGTTTATTTTTTCTATCGTTTGTTGGGAGTCCGAATTAAACGATCGTAAAGTATCTATTTGATCGTCCCATAGATCTATGCGCGTAGGATAATCGGACGACGGAGAATAAAAATCTATGATCGAACCGCGTATCGCATATTCTCCGTACCGTTGTACTTGCGAGACCGAGGTATAACCCAGAGTGAATAACCGCGAGCGAAAATCCTCTATATCGAGTTGATCGCCTATAGAAATCTTGACGCTGTTGTTTTCGACAAAGCTACGCGGCGGTAGACGCTGCAACAAAGTCGGTATCGCTACGATACAAATGCGGCTATTTTTAGCGGGTAGTTGCGATAGTATGCCGAGACGCTCGGCGAGGATATTCTCGTCGGGAGAAAATTGATCGTAGACCAGAGTCTCGTAATTCGGAAACAGCAGTAATGTGTCGTCCGTGCCTAAAAAAAATTGCAGTTGATCGTATAGACGGCCGGCAGTCGTAGTATCGGTACAAACGAGCAGTAGCGGGCGTTTGTACCGATGGTAGAAGTTCGCGGTTTGATAGGCGAAGCTACATCCTAATAATTCTCCCCAGCGCAGCAGTGTGTGTTCTTGTTCGGATGGTTGTGTGGACGGCATGGCTAGAGTCAATCACAGTTTGGTTTTGGTTTCCATAGATCCAATTAATGAATATATAAAATAGTGCAGACCCGCTGCAACCACCCCGTCAGGCCGCGCCTGCCACCCCTCCACAAATTAAAGCAAAAATATTATCAAGCGAACATATCGTGGACGATATTCTCGAACCAGCTATAAGCGTATTGAACTTCTCTTTCTCTCGCAAAGTCGGTTGCATCCATAGGCGTTAGCCCGCCGGCTATTTTTTCTATGTTGCTTTTGTCTTCGGAGAGCTTATACACTGCGGCTACCGAAATACCGTAATCCGGTGCAACGATACTATAGCAAGTATTGACATAAGAAGGTACGTCCATCGGTTTTTCTTGGAGGCTCGCGACAACCGCCGTCGCACAGATCTTGGCCTCGGAGTTTGCGGCATAACCCGATTTAGGCAATCCTGTCGCAATGCTTGCATCACCGACGATATAAATGTCTTTTTGCATGGTTGATTCAAAAGTGTCTAAATGTATCGGGCACCAACCCGAGTCATCTGCGACACCGCTATTTTGAGCAATCCGACCTGCTTTTTGAGGAGGAATAAGATTGATCACATCGCCCGTGAAGTCGTCAAATTCGGTAGAGACCGTCATCTTTGCGGTGTCAACCGCAACGACACCTCTGCTACCCGTATCCGCCCCCGAAACCCATTCAATCATACCTTCGTAGCGTTCTTCCCAAGCCTGCATGAAAAGTTCTTGTTTGGAGAATTTGTCTTTGGCATCGATAACCATAATTTTTGATTTGGGTTTGTTATTTTTTAGATAGTGGGCTATTTGGCAGGCGCGCTCGTAAGGACCCGGCGGGCACCGGAAAGGATTACCCGGCGGCGCGATGATGACCACACCGCCGTCCTGCATCGCTTCAAGTTGTTGCCTCAATAGCATGGTTTGTTCGCCTGCTTTGTATGCGTGTGGCATTACTTCGCTTGCCGCTTCGGTATAACCGTCTACGGCACCCCATTGAAAATCTATGCCGGGCGACAGCACCAGCTTGTTGTAAGGTAGCTTGGCACCGCTTGCGGTAGTGATTACTTTTTTCTCGGGATCCACCGTATCCGCCATTTCGTTAATCACTTTGATGCCGCGTGCCTTTAAGCCTTCGTAGCCGAATTGTAGAGTGGCTAGATCGCGTTCGCCGCCGATAACTTCGTTGCTCATAAAACAGGTGTAATAATTCGGGTTTGCCTCTATCAGTGTGACATTAATAGATTCATCCATCATTTTGATGTATTTGGCGACGATCGCGCCACCTGCGCCCCCACCGATAACCGCAACTTCGTGCGAGGTACCCAAAGCCAGTTGAGGGAAACCCAATACCGCAGCCCCGCCGGCAACGGTACCGCAAGCACTTAGTTTGATAAAATCTCTTCTGTTGATGTTCGACATTTCACTATCTCCTTGATAATTGTTGGGCTTAGTTGCGCACGCTGGCGTAGTACTGCAACAAGTTGTATATGCTCTCTTCGCCGTGTGCTTCAAGCATTTCCGTGAGTTTGGTATTCATTTTCTTGGGCATCTTGCGACGGTCGTTTATATAATCTTCCATAGTGTATTTCAGATAAGGCATCCATTGTCCCGCCAATAGACCGACATCGTCGGCGGTCGAAAGACCGCCATCTTCATGACATTTACCGCAATACTCCTCGTGCAGTTCCTCACCTATAGCGACTTTTGATTTATCGTAATCTTGTTCAACGGCTACGACCTCGGAGCCGTCTAATATACTTGCCATCGTAATAATCTCTTCGAGTGTATAGCCCGATGCGATACGAGACATAATCGTGCTAAAGCGAGGGTATGCTTCTACATACTCGTACGCCTCGTCTTGATACAATATGTCAAGCGCATCCTCCAAGCCTGCTTCGTCGCCGGTATATTTATACGCGAGCATAGTACCTATAAAATAGTTTTGGGTTATCCCGGCGAGAGACGGAATTGCCGGGCCTCGGCTGACACCGTTCTCCCCGTGGCATGACACGCAAGTATTCAGTAGCATTTGCGCGGATGCCATCTGTGCTTGAGCAACCGTCGTTACTCCGAATAGCAAAGCTAAAGCAAAGAATAGCAAATTAAGTTTTTTGATCATTTTGAAAGCCTCGTTCTTGTTAAAAAATCAGTCATTAAGTTTAAGGTATCATACAGCGATTGGTGGTTTTGTGCAAGTGGCGGTTTTATTCGACAGCAATCGCTGATTTCATTTTCGCCTTGAACTCCTTGTTGAGGACTTGAAATATTACTTCGTTTCCAGCTGTGTTGAAATGATAATCTCCTTTGTTGTAATATTTCTCTTCGGTTTTTTCCAATCCCAGTTTCTTTTTTAGGCGGAAAAAGGTGGGAAAAGCATTTATAAATGCAAAGCATTTTTGTTCACAAAATTCTTCCCATATTTCAACATAGGCATTGTCTTTATTACCATATTTTAAATGTTTTGGTCGAGGGAACACACCGACCGAAAGTTTTATTCCATGTTTGTTTAATAGCTTATAAAGTTCTTCCATTTTTGATAGACTTCTTTCAATTGCTCCGCTTGATCTATAATATTGATATTCTCTCTCATACTGGAGTGGTGTCTTTATATTTTGATTAAGGCAGTCCGGGTGATATGCAGTTCGATCTGTACAAATATCATTTATAATAATTTCATTATATGTTGAATATACTATTTTTCTCGTATATCTAAAATAATTATGTAGAAGGAAACTAAGTTTACTACGCTCAAATCTATTAACTCTATAATCGTCTAAGAAATCGTTATAGTCGATAAAAACAACTACATGGTTTGTCTCAAGTCCTTTGCCAAGATAATAAGAAATTTTTTGTAAATATCTGGTTGGCGAATAACTTACAACCCCTAGGTTTCCGACATCTATATCGGGGTGAGCGAGGTCGTACATTC
Source organism: uncultured candidatus Poriferisulfidus sp. (assembly GCA_965215125.1). Classification (GTDB taxonomy): domain Bacteria; phylum Pseudomonadota; class Gammaproteobacteria; order Poriferisulfidales; family Oxydemutatoraceae; genus SP5GCR1. The sequence goes on from OZ244052.1 coordinate 1,737,995, forward strand.
CGACAAAAGTATCTTTGTAGGGTGCAAGTTCTCCTTGTGTAAAACTGTCTCCGATAAATACGACATCAAACGATAACGAAGAGCGGTTTAAGTTATCACAATGAGTCCTAAAAGCGTTTTTATCGGTGCACATTTCTCCTCCGAAATCGTCTACATGAATGTACGATGGTTTCAGTGTATGGTGGAAATCGGGGTGAGATATTGCATAATCTTGTTGTCGGACCGGCAGAGGATTTATTCGAGTATATAAAAAGTCCACGAGTAGAAACAGGATCACTAAAATAACTACATTGTAGGTGAGTATCTTAATCCATTTCATATTTATCTCTATAATTTTCTTTGAATGCTTTGTCTTGTTCGTCTTTGATGAGCATCAGATTGGCGATGATCAATATCTCAAGTTCGGTTGCCATAAAACACTTGAATGCGTCCTCGGGTGTGCAGACAATCGGTTCTCCGCGTACATTGAACGAGGTGTTGACGAGTATCGGACAACCGGTAAGCGTATAGAACTCGGAGATGAGCTTATAATAATGTGGATTGGTATATTCGTCAACGGTTTGTATTCTAGCACTGTAGTCAACATGAGTGACCGCCGGTATCTCCGAGCGAGGGATGTTTAATTTGTCAATCCCGAATAATGCCTTCTCTTTTTCCGTCATGGTGTACCTTTTGTTTTCCGAGACACTAGCGACTAATAACATGTAGGGGCTGTCGGTATCTAATTCAAACCACTCGTTTGCATGTTCTTGTAGTACGCTCGGGGCGAAGGGTCGGAATGATTCACGATATTTGATCTTCAGATTGAGATGCTTTTGCATTTTAGGCGACCGCGGGTCGGCGATGATACTCCGCCCACCGAGTGCCCGAGGTCCGAATTCCATACGGCCATTCATCCATCCTACGATTTTACCGTTTGCCAACGAATACGCAGTTTTTTTAATAATCTCCGGTTCGGAGTATTCCTTGAATTTAGCACCTAGACCACTTAGCTTTGCCTTTGCCTGTTCGGTAGTAAAACCGGGCCCTAAATACGCGCCGTGCATATTATCTTTTCCGTTGCCGATGGTACGTTTCTTGCCTAACATGATATGGTAAGCGGCTAATGCGGCACCTAATGATCCTCCGGCATCGCCGGCTGCGGGTTGTATCCAGATATTATCAAAAACTTTTTCTCGTAGTAGCACACCGTTGGCAACGCAGTTAAGTGCTACGCCACCCGCCAAGCAAAGGTTTTGCAACTTGCTTTCGGTGACAACATTTCTAGCTAGTTTTAACACAATCTCTTCGGTCACTTTTTGTATAGAGGCCGCAATATCCATTTCTCTTTGTGTTAGTCTACTTTCGGGATCACGCGGCGAGCCGCCGAAAAGCGCGTTGAATTTTTTGCCGATCATCTTTAGGTCGGTGCAATAATCAAAATACGACATATTCAAATGAAAAGAGCCGTCATCTTTGATGTCTATTAAATTATCTTTGATAAGATCTATGTATTTGGCATCGCCGTAAGGTGCTAAACCCATCAGCTTGTATTCGCCGGAGTTTACTTTGAAGCCGGTGTAATAAGTAAATGCCGAATAGAGTAATCCGATGGAATGGGGAAAGTGGATTTCTTTGTGGACTTTTAGATTATTGCCTTTTCCGATTGCCAGAGAAGTTGTAGTCCATTCGCCTACACCGTCCATTGTAAGAACTGCCGCTTCTTCAAACGGTGACGGATAAAATGCGCTTGCGGCATGGCTTAAGTGGTGTTCGCTGAACAGCAACTTGTCGTAGCATTCGATGTCTTTGGTGAATATGGACCTTAATTCTTTTAGAATCACGGATTTTTGAAACAGTTTGTCTTTAACCCAAATGGGCATTGAGGCGGCAAAGCTCTTGAAACCTCTGGGTGCAAACGCCAAATAAGTTTCCAAGAGACGCTCAAATTTGAGAAAGGGCTTATCGTAAAAGACGATATAATCAATTTCCTGCGGTTTGATATTTGCCTCGTTCAAGCAATAATTGATCGCTTGAACCGGGAAACCGGCATCGTGCTTTAGCCGCGTAAAACGTTCTTCTTGTGCGGCGGCGATTTCTCCGTCTTTAATCAAGCACGCGGCACTGTCGTGGTAGTAGGCCGAGATACCGAGTATATATATTGCCAACTTCTAAAATAGCGTATATACAAACGGTGATACTACGGTACCTTGTGTAAAAATTATCAATGCTCCGAAAACCACCATTACGATAATCACCGGCGCGAGCCATAACTTTTTACGTACTTTGAGAAAGCCCCACAGTTCGATTAAAAATTTCACTTAATGTGTCTCCTTAAAATTGGTTCTTAAACGACGAAGGTTCCGGCCCTATAGGTTGTCTGTTTTTCCAGTAGGTTTCTTTATTCGGTTTTTTGATTTGCAGTTCGTCCCGTCCGAAGGCTCTAGTTATAACGGCAATCGGGGTAATCAATACGAAAAATATAATACCCATTATAACAGGACTGACGATTTTCCCTAATACAATTCCTAGATACATCCACGCGCGATTAAACGGAAGCAGTATGTTCGGGATGAAGAGTGTCACCGTAAGCGTTGCAACGGTTAGTAGCGCGAATATAACCTCTACACGATTTAGGCTACCGTCGTAGAAGAGGACGGTGATGAGTGCGAAAATTCCGCTGAAGAAAAACCCGAACTTACGATTGGAGACGGGTGTTTTATATTGCTTGAAGCTGTATTGCATAAAAGACACGATAGTATTTGATATCTCGCTTCGGTTTTATCAATCAAGCGAGGCACTCTGACTGTCGCTCGGTGCTTTGGGTTTTTTCGGTGTTTTGTGGGCGACACCGACATGGCACGAGATACAATTTTCGCCTTCGGTGTGGGCGCGTTCGTGTTTGCGTTTTGCGGTTCTATCTTGTTCGTCGAGATCCATAGCTTGAAATTGATGGCAACTCAGGCATGTTGTTGCGTACGAGGAATCGAGCCTACCCCATACTTTGTTTGCCATTCTCCAGCGGTGTGCCTCGAATTTTTCTTGACTGTCTATGGTGCCGAGTATTTCGTGCCACACATCTTTTGCCGCCATCAATTTAGCGTGCAGTTTGAGATCGAGCTGCTCGGGTACATGACAATCGCTACATTGGGCGCGTATGCCTTGCAGATTTGAGTAGTGAACCGACTCTTTCCACTCCGCCTCAACCCACTGCATAGAGTGGCAAGAGGTACAGAACTCAGTGGTATTTGTCGCTTCCAGAGTGGTTGTAAATGCGCCGGTGGCAACGATGCCGGCAATGAAGACTACACCGATTGAAATAATTCCTTTGTATTTCATTTAAATATCCGTATAAGGACTATAATTATATATCATTTATCGAGTTTAGTCGCCTTATTTTATGAAAACAAAATGAACAGCAGGGTGTTATTCGAGGTGCGAGAATTGCATCTAAGGCGAGGTACGGTAGCAGGGCGCGCGCTAAACTTTGCTTTGCGTGCAGGTCAGTGGTGCGTGTTGAGCGGAGAAAACGGTTCCGGCAAGACGACATTGCTACGGGTGTTATGCGGTTTATCGGAACCGCGCAAAGGGTTTGTAGGTTGGCGAGGTTTTGCTATCGGCTATTACCGCAAGCATTATCATCAAACTTTTATCTATATCGGACACAAGTTGGGATTTAGAGGTGGTTTGAGCGTCAAAGAAAATTTAAGTTTCTATCGTGATTTAAGAAATCGGCACGGTGTTGCCGGAATTGACGAAGCGATAGATTACTTGGGACTCGAAGATGTTGCCGACCGTCCCTATGCATCCTTGTCGCACGGTCAGCGGCAACGCGGTGCATTGTGTCGCTTGATGACCGAAGAAGCCCAACTTTGGCTACTCGACGAGCCCACCGGTGCATTGGATAAGCAGGGTCACGATATTTTTCAGGAGCTTTTAAGTGCGCACTTAGACAAAGGTGGCATGGCAGTCGTTGCAACACACAAGCCGTTCGCACACGACATATTGCAGGGTGCGCATCGACTAAGATTGACTGCCGATGTTTAAGCCCTTATTCGCATTACTCAAATGGGATTTGTTGTCGGTGGTGCGGGAGCGTAGCGATTGGTTGATCGCAATTATTTTTTTTACGATTATCGTCAGTTTATTTCCACTGGGTGTCGATGCACAAAGTTCGGTGTTGAGTACCTTTGCACCCACTGCGATATGGGTTGCCGTGTTATTGTCCGGTTTGTTGTCGCTGGAACGGGTTTTTAAGGATGACTTCGACAACGGCATTTTGGAGCAACTGATGTTGAGTTCTCGTAATATCTATACGCTCGTGGGAGCGCGTATTTTCACACATTGGTGTACTACCGGGCTACCGTTCACGATACTCGCCCCGCTATACGGTTATGCTCTGGGTATTCCGCTCCATGCCTTGACAGATGTAATCTTCGGTTTATTATTAGGTACACCGACACTGAGTGCCCTGGGTGCCTTGGGTGCGGCGTTAACCGTTTCCTTGAGGCAGGGCGGCATGTTGTTGGCATTATTGATAATGCCTTTTTACATACCTTTGTTGATATTCGGAACAAATGCGATTGATTTGGCAGCGAGCGGATTGCCGGCGAATGCGCCTTTGGCTTTTCTAGGTGCCATGCTGATTATCGGTATCGCTTTAGTGCCGATTGCCGTTTACGGTGCGCTGCGGGTCGTATTGGATTGATTTGATATGGATATTAGAACTTTTTATAGGTGGGGTACTTTGCCTTTTTTCTACCGTTGGACGACCGGTTTACAGCCGTGGTTGTTTGCGGTCACATTGATATTATTTGCATTCGGCTTACTGTGGTCTTTGTATATTGCGCCACCCGATTATAAGCAGGGAGAAGCCTATCGCATTATTTATATACATGTGCCGGCAGCATGGATGTCTTTATTCGTTTATATCGTAATGGCGTTCGCCGGATTGATCTTGCTGGTGTGGCGAGTCAAGCTCGCCGAGTTGATACACCGTGAATGTGCGGTAATCGGCGCGGCGTTTACCGCGATCACTTTGTTGACCGGGATGCTGTGGGGAAAGCCCATGTGGGGTGCTTTTTGGGTATGGGATGCGCGTTTGACTTCGGAGTTGATACTACTGTTTTTGTATCTGGGCGTTATCGTATTGGGTTCTGCGATTGACGATCGCGAAAAAGCGGCACGTGCAACCGCAGTGCTTGCAATCGTCGGCGTGGTCAATATCCCGATTATTCATTATTCGGTTATCTGGTGGAACACCTTGCATCAGGGACCTACGATTACCAAATTGGATGCACCGTCCGCGCATGTTAGCATCGTACTCCCGCTACTTTATATGGCAGTGGTATTTAAGTTATACTTTATTACCACATTGCTTGCCCGTATCCGTATGCGGATTGCCGATATGTGTCGCGAGCAACATTGGTTTAAGCGATACTATGATTTAATCGAGGTTAATTAATGAACTGGTTTTTAATGGGTGGTTATGCATGGTTTGTATGGCCTTCTTATATAGCATGTGTATTGATAATGTTGTGGCTTGCGGTGTCGCCGTATCGCCGCCATCGGCACACGATAGAGAAACTCAAGCGATCGCCGAGTAGCCGATGACATCGAGGCACAAACAAAGATTGGCTTTTGTCACTATTTTGCTACTCGCGTTTAGTGTGGCGACGGTTCTGGTGTTATACGCACTGGAAGAGAATCTGCTTTATTTTTATACCCCCAGCCAACTGACGGAACACGCACCACCCGAAGGGCGTAGCTTTAATTTAGGTGGAATGGTTGTAGAGGGCAGCGTGAGTCATAGCGATGCGGTTTATTTTTCGTTGACCGATTATAAAGACACTATAAATGTCGTTTATTACGATATTCTGCCCGATTTATTCGGTGAAGGACAAGGAGTCATCGCAACCGGACGCTTAAATCCCGAAGGTATTTTCGTCGCCGAAACCGTACTGGCAAAACACGACGAAAACTATATGCCACCCGATGTTGCCGAAGCACTCAATATGCCCATTCCGTTGAAACAAAAATAATCCTGGAATCGATGATCGTAGAATTAGGACATTTTTTATTGGTGCTTGCGTTGAGCGTTTCCTTACTGCAAGGTGTCGCCGGTTTGGCGGGTGCGCAATTCAATCGTGTTGCACTGATGGCGGTTGCCCGCCCGGCGAGCTATGCCTTATTCGCGTTATTACTGCTGTCGTATCTCGCACTGAGTTACGCCTTTGCGACCGACGATTTTTCGGTGCTTTATGTTGCCGCTCACTCCAATACGAGTTTGCCTGTCTACTATAAGTTATCTGCTGTTTGGGGTGGACACGAAGGTTCTTTATTGTTATGGGCATTTGTATTGGGCGCATGGATACTCGCAGTTGCGTTATTGAGCCGCAAACTTCCCGATACTTTTTCCGTCAGAGTGTTGGGTGTTATGGGGCTTATTGCCACCGGCTTTTTGCTGTTTATGCTGGCAACCTCCAACCCTTTCGAGCGACTATTTCCGATGCCTGCCGACGGTAGAGACTTGAACCCGTTGTTGCAGGACCCCGGCTTGATCATTCATCCACCGATGCTTTATATGGGCTATGTAGGCTTTTCGGTTGCTTTCGCTTTCGCGATTGCAACATTGCTCGGCGGCAAATTTGATTCGAGTTGGGCACGGTGGTCCAGACCGTGGGTGTTGGCGGCGTGGGTGTTTTTGACGATCGGTATTACACTCGGTAGCTGGTGGGCTTATCACGAACTCGGATGGGGCGGTTGGTGGTTTTGGGACCCGGTTGAAAATGCGTCTTTTATGCCGTGGTTGGTCGGCACCGCACTCATTCATTCGCTTGCCGTAACCGAGAAAAGAAATGCGTTTAGAAGCTGGACTCTGTTGCTTGCGATATTGGCATTTTCGCTGAGTTTGCTGGGTACCTTTTTAGTGCGCTCCGGTGTGTTGGTATCGGTACATGCATTCGCAAACGACCCGGAGCGAGGTATTTATATATTGGCATTTCTCACCGTCATGATCGGCAGTGCTTTGCTACTCTATGCGGCACGCAGTCCGCAGATCAAAAGCGGCGGCGTATTCGCGTTGGTTTCACGCGAGCATCTATTATTGATCAATAATGTATTGCTGGTGGTGGCAATGGCGTGTATTTTGATCGCCACCTTATATCCTTTGGCGATGGATGTATTAGGTCTCGATAAAATATCGGTGGGTGCGCCGTATTTCTCGGCGGTATTCGTGCCACTGACCTTGCCGTTGGTGTTCTTGGCGGGATTGGGACCCAAAATGCAGTGGAAGCAAGCGAGTCTGAAGCAATTGTGGCAGGCAACACGAGGCGTACTCGGTATTGCAATCGTCGTCGGAACAATTTTATTACTTCTGGTCGGCGACCATTTCTCGTTGTTGACCGTGTTGGGCGTTGTCGCCGGAGTATGGATTATCTTTGCAATGCTCAATACATTGTTTAAGTTGGATAATAACACCTTCTCCGGATCATTCACTCTGAATCGGTTGCGGAGCTTGCCGGCTTCTTTTTACGGCATGAACATGGCACATATCGGGATGGGAATTTTCGTTTTGGGGGTTACCTTCAGTGGTGCTTATAGCGAGGAGAAAAATGCATTGCTCGGCGAGGGGGAGACAATCACGATCGCCGGTTATCGTTTTGTATTCAACGGGGTCGGCAACAAAGAAGGTCCGAACTATAGCGCACTGGAGGGCGAACTTGATGTCTATAAAGACGACGAGCAGGTTGCAACGCTGTATCCGCAAAAACGCGTCTACCGGGTACAGACAAACCCGATGACCGAAGCGGCGATAGATGCAACTTTATTAAGAGACCTATATGTTTCGTTGGCGGAACCGGTCGGGGATCGTTTCGGAGTGCGGGTTTATTACAAACCTTTTATACGCTGGATTTGGATCGGTGCATTGCTGATGGCACTCGGCGGTTTGTGGTCAATCGGCGATAGACGTTATCGCTCGGACTAAGTAGGGCGCATTACCGACGACACCAATAGGGTTATCTCAATAAAGCAATCGCAGCGAAATAGAACCGCCGATTGAGCCAGTAGGTCAATCGGCATGATATTGCGCAGAACTTTAACGTATTCGGATGAGGGTTCATGTAATTGGGAAGTTATTGCCAACTTCCGGCATGCTTACTTCAATGAAGTAATCGCAGTAAAAATTATTTCAGATAATCCTAAAAATAATGCGATGCCTACACTCACAACCCATACAATCATGGTGTTTTTTGTATCGCTTATTTTTTCTATCAGTTTAGTCTCTTGCTCTGCTAAACCTATTTTCAGGTCTGCCTTAGTTGCCATATCTTTTGAATTTGCGACTTCGGATAAGGCTTCCTTTGCTTCCTCCGGATTAGCACCTAATTTTGTCAATACATTGTATAGAGCGATTTCCGATATTTTGATTCCTCTTTTGCACCAATACTTAATTAGTTGTTTTTCTTTTTAATGCGCTCTTTGACTTCCATACAGGAAATTATGTATTCGTTAATGGCTTTTCCTGCATTAGCGAGAATCTTAATTGCAGATCCTATAACAATAACCAGTCCTAATATATAAAGGGGAAGGTTATCAAAGTATAAGCCTAGTAAGGCTACAAACATGCCAATACCTCCGAGTGCCAGCACTGCCAATAAATCAATTAAAGTATTACTTTTAGGCACTTCCTGCCGACGTTGCGCAATGTTCAGGTGTGCTTCCATTATGTTGTCTCCTACCGAAATTATGCATAATGTAGTGATTATATCATAATCGTTATGCCGGTATGGCAGGATTTTCATCGGTAAATCAAAAGGAATATAGTAAAATCACACTATATGACGATGAAAAATAAAATTGCCGCTTGCCGTATCCTCAGTTTCTATGACTAAAATTTTTTAAGCGTATTAAAAGTGCTTTAAGAACGATGCGATTGATAGTGTTATTGACAGCTTTTTTTGCAATGCTGGTGCTGTTTGCCGTCGGCTTGAAGTTGGATCCTTCGTATGTGCCGTCGCCGTTGGTCGGTAAAACGATGCCGGCTTTTGCAGCCGAAGATCTGCAACAACCGACGCAGCGTATAGAACAGAGCGACTGGCTGGGACAACCGGCACTGGTTAATATCTGGGCAAGTTGGTGCGTGGCATGCCTGAACGAACATCCGTTGCTGATGGAATTTTCACGACACGAAGAATTCCCTATCTACGGTATAGGTTATAAGGATATCCGCAAAGACGCACTGCAATGGCTGGCACGGCACGGCAATCCCTATGCGATGAGTTTGCACGATATCGACGGGCGCATCGGGATAGATTGGGGTGTGTACGGTGTGCCGGAAACTTTTGTGATAGATCACGTCGGTGTTATACACTATAAACATATAGGTCCTATAAACGAGATACTGATGCAAGAAACACTGCTACCTTTACTGCAAAGATTACGCACCGAGCAATACGATGAAACCACAGGCTAAAATCATTTTTCTAGTATTGAATATAATTTTATTGTGGTCTTTGGCGTGTTCTATCGCCGTTGCCTTATCGACTACCGGGTTATTACCCGAACAAGAACAACGTTATCATGATTTGCTCAGAGAATTGCGTTGCTTGGTGTGCCAGAATCAATCACTCGCCGAGTCCGATGCCGGTTTGGCAGCCGATTTGCGAGACGAGGTAAAGGCGATGATAATGGAAGGAGCCGACGACAACGAGATTTTCAAGTTTATGACCGAGCGATACGGCGATTTTGTTTTGTATCAGCCACCGTTCAAGCCACAGAATTATCTATTGTGGGTTGCGCCGTTTCTATTATTGTTGATAGGTCTGGCGGTATTGATTAGAAATGTTGCGCGGCAAAACCGTGCGATAAAACCCGAGGCCGATTAATGCTGGTATTCTGGGGTGTTGCGGCACTAACATGGCTATTGCTGTTGCTTGTTTTGTTGAAGCCGTTGCTTAAACGGCACGGTGCGAACCAACCGCATCAGCCGAGTGCCTACAAAAAGCGTCTGCTTGTCTCGGTAGCGACGGCAGTTTTTATCGTGGTTTCCAGTGCCTCGCTTTATGTATATTGGTCAAACGGCTATTCGCTACTCATCGCCTCATCCGATAGAGAGAGCAATATGGTGGAATTGACCGAACAGCTGGCTCGGCAATTGGAACAATCTCCGGATAATCCGCAAGGCTGGTTATTACTTGCCAATTCGTACACCGCACTGGGAGAATACGATAAAGCCGTGACTGCTTATCGGCAGGCGGAACGTTATACCGAACTCGAAGCGTGGATGCAGATCGCTTATGCAGAAGCACTGCTTGTTAGCCAAGGTTCTTTGAACGCCAAAGCCAAAGACTTGTTGGAGGTAGCCGTAGCGAGTAGCCCCGATGACCCGCAAGGTTTATTTTTGATAGGGCTTGCTCATTTAGAGCGAACAGATTATTTGCAAACTATTTCTTATTGGGAACGTTTGCTGGCATTATTGGAAGCCGACGACCCTTTAGCGAATGCGGTGGAGGAGAAGCTCGTCGAAGTCAGAACATTAGCCGCCGAAATGCCCGAGACGAGTCGCGACGAACCGCAGCAAGATACATCGGATAAACAAGCCGAAGACTCGGAGGCGAGACAATCTACATCCGAGGAAGTGCCCTGTTTTATACGCATCGGTGTTAGCTTGGATGCCGAACTTTATTCAAAAATATCGCCACAAGACACATTATTCGTTTATGCCAAAGCAGCAACGGGGCCGCCGATGCCGCTTGCGATTAAGCAATTTACCGCGGATGCTTTGCCGTTGGAGACCTGCTTGGGACCCGAGGATGCGATGATAGAAGGTATGACCATCAATAGTTTTGATCCGATCCGGATTATTGCACGCATTTCAAAATCGGGCTTGGCAGCCCCGCAACCGGGAGATATGCAAGCCTTAAGCGAACCGTTGCCGACAAAAAATGGTAGTGTGGTCTCTTTGTCGATTGACGAGATATTGGAATAACGGTGTCCATAGAATATCTTGTCGGCTGGCGGTATACGCGCGGCAAAAAACATAACCATTTCATCTCTTTCGTATCGCTGATATCTATCTTGGGTATTGCCGTCGGGATTACCGTTATTATTACCGTACTCTCGGTAATGAACGGATTCAAGGAAGAGATCAGAAATAAGATACTCGATGTGGTTTCGCATAATACCTTGAGCAGTCTGGACGGCACTATCGACGATTGGCAGGCTCTGCGTCCCGAGCTTGAAAACGAACCCGGTGTTGCTGCGACGGCACCCTTCGTCGAGATGCAAGTGATGCTGATGAAAGGCGATAGGGTCAGAGGGGCTTATGCACGCGGGGTCGTACCCGAACTCGAGAAACAAGTATCCAATATAGAGGGTTATCTCAAAGTAGGTGAGATTGAAAGTCTGACACCGGAAGACTATCACATTATTTTAGGACACTCGCTCGCTTTTTCCTTGCGAGCAGAACTCGGCGATAAAATTACCTTGATTAGCCCGCAAGCGGCGGTCACCCCGGCCGGTGTATTACCGAGAATGCGGAGCTTCGTCGTGTCGGGGATATTCGATACCGGGTTGTCGGAGTTTGACCGCGGTATCGTATTGTTAAATCTAGAGGACGCAAGCCGTCTTGCTCGCTTGGACGATAATGTCAACGGTATCCGTCTGCGATTGGACGATCTATTCAAATCCCCCGAACTCAGCAACCGTCTCAACCTGCGCTTGGGTCCGCAATATTGGGTTACCGATTGGACGCGCAACCACCGTAATTTTTTCAGAGCTCTGGAGATGGAAAAACTGTTATTGTTCCTAATCATGGCACTGATTATCGCAGTTGCCGCATTCAATATTATCTCGATGCTGGTCATGGTGGTGATAGAGAAACAATCCGATATTGCCATCTTGAGAACGATGGGAATGCAGCCTATTCAAGTCATGAAAGTTTTTATAACCCAAGGCTGCCTAATCGGTTTTATGGGCAACATCGCCGGTATAATCGGTGGGGTACTGCTGGCAAGCTATGTAGAAGATTTGGTGACCGCGATAGAACGCGCAACGGGGGTCAAGTTTTTGTCGCCGGATGTTTATCCGATTACCGAAGTACCGTCTAAGTTGATAGCCGAGGATGTTATCGTTGTTGCGGTGCTGACTTTTGTGATGACGGTGTTGTCTACGCTCTATCCGGCGTGGCGTGCGTCGCGCTTGAGGCCGGCGGAAGTTCTAAGAGGCGGATGACGATGAACTCGTTGCTGGAATGTCGGGCGATCACCCGGTATTACGACGATGGCGTGTCGCGTACCGAAGTCCTGAAGGGATTGGATTTAGAAGTGATGCCGGGTAGTACGCTGGCAATCGTCGGTGTATCGGGTTCCGGTAAAAGTACTCTATTGCATCTATTGGGTGGTTTAGACACGCCGAACGAAGGCGATATCACGATTCAAGGACAACGCATCAACACGATGTCGGAGACCGAGCGTAGCCGTTTCAGAAATCGGCATATCGGCTTTATCTATCAGTTTCATCATCTACTGGGCGACTTTAATGTGTTGGAAAATGTGGTGATGCCGTTGCTGTTGCGGGGACAATCTTTTGCTAAAGTCGAAAGCCTAGGCGAGCAACTACTTGCCAAGACCGGTCTCAAAGAACGGGCAAAACACAAACCGTACCAATTATCCGGCGGGGAACGTCAACGGGTTGCTATCTGCAGGGCGATGATAACCCAACCGAGCATTATTTTGGCGGACGAACCGACCGGGCAGTTGGATAGAAATAGTGCCGAAGCCGTCACTACAGAACTACTCAACTTGAGTGCCGATAACCGAACCGCACTGATATTTGCCACCCACGATCAAGATTTGGTGAGTCGCTTACCTGAAGTGTATAGAATTGACGGTGGACTATTGAACCGCCGATTGAACCAGTAGATCAATCGGTGGTTCTATCGGTCGCGTAGTTCAAACTTAATATGTGCGCTTGATTTGCTTTTGTTGCCAGGCGGATAACGCCATTGAGAGATTGCCGTCAAGGCGGTTTTTTCAAATATCCGAGGCGGGTCGGATGCGATAACCTTTGGGTTGACGACTTTTCCGTTCATGGTTATTGCAAACTCTATGCTAACCCATCCTTCTATACCTCGCGTGATTGCATACATCGGATAGATCGGCTCCACTCTAAATATCGGTTGCAGGTTGATTACGCTAGGGTCTCGGTTCGCCGAAGTATGTCTGGTGATAGAGAGCGGTTCGGGTTCCGGTGATGTCTCGGTCTTATGCTTTTCGTCTGTCGGTGCCGATTTGTCTCTCTGTTCTTTATAGGTATCGTTGTTAAGCGATTGCGTCGGAACCGGCACGGAAGGAGCAGCACTAGGGGTCTGTTTATATTCATTTTTATAAATAGGCAAGAAATTTACTGATACGGCGGGGCGATGATTTGAGGGATTGTTATAGCGCAATGTTCCTATAAGTTGCCCGACTGCGGCGAACAGCGCATAGCTAATCAGCGATGCTATCGTCAATGCGATAAGCCAGCGTAGTATTTTATTCATCCAACTCGGCGGCAATCGCAATATTTTCTATTCCGGCACGATGAACTTGATCCAGTACTTTCACCAAGCTCGCATTGTCGGAGGCTTTGTCGGCAAGTATGACGACTGCGCGTTGCGGATTTTCAAGGTGCATTTTTCGTAGCACACCTTGTAATGTTCTAATGTCCATCGCTTGGGTTTTAATCCGAATCTCGCCGTAGCGATCGATGCTTATCCGAATAGGATTATCTTCTTGTGGCACTGCCGATTTTGCCTGCAACAGTGAGACTTCAATGCCGGTTTCCTGAACGAACGAGGCGGTAATGATAAAGAAGATTAAAAGTATGAAAACCACATCCAACATCGGCGTCAAATTGATCTCAACCTCGGCGGATGCAGGTCTATAGGCTTTGTTTAGGCGACTCCTAATCATGGCATCAGATAAATAGGCTGTCCAGACGGGAGATAGCATTGTCCGCTAGACTTCTCAGGTGGCTTGCAAAAAGCAGTCCCGATAAGCTCACTAAAAGCCCCGTTGTCGTCGGGATGATTGCCAATGCGATGTTACCCGATATTTCTAAGTTCAAATTGGACGCAGCAAGCAGTTGCATCTCAAACACCGAGATCAAACCGAGTACCGTACCCAATAGTCCGAGTAGTAGGCTTATTCTGGTGAACAACCGTATCCACCCGATGCCTCGCTCGCTTTGCGAGCGGTATTCCGATAGGTAATAGGATTTGAGTAGCCACCGTTCGCCGACGACCCTGCTACCTGTTATTTGCCATTTTTGTAGGTATCGCGCCTGTGTATGCTTGTTGACGAAGATGAAATATAAATAACGCTCTATAATCAGCACCCACATGATCAACGCCGAGATTATCAGAACGATGAGTACCTCGGCACGAATCACCTGGAGTTCGTAAAACGGACTGTAGACAAGGTTCAACCAATGCATTGTCAAGTTATCCTATTTGCGTGTTGTATTAAAAGCCCCGCACTTTGGTGTTCCAGTATGTTGCGTATCTCTTTGTTGTACGACATCGCCCAGGTATAGAGCAATAGTAGCGGGATTGCAACATATAGACCCAGCAGGGTAGTCACCAACGCTTGGCTGATACCTTGTGCCATGATTTTAGGATCGTTGGTGCCGAATAAACTAATCGCTTGGAAGGTTTCTATCATACCGAGTACGGTGCCCAATAAACCCAGCAACGGGGCTGCGATGATCAGCACCTTGATTGTACTGAAGCCCCATTCCAGCAGTGGTGTTTCTCTCAGCACCGCTTGCTCGATCCGCCATTCTGCCTCTTCCGCATTGCTACTTAGATCGGCGATACTCAAGATTCGTCCGAGTGGATTGCCGGAGTCGTATTCGGTAGCATATCTCTGTTTTTCTACCGAGCGTAGGCATTGCCGTAAAAGAACGATTTTGTACACCACCAATAGGATGCCGTATATGCCCAGTACCGATATAAGATATGCGACCCACCCCCCTTGCCATACACGATCCATCACGCTCAGAGAGGCATCCAGAGTTGTCAACACCGCACCTTGTGATAGATCTACCGGTGCTCTTAGGAAGCCGACATCCAGATCGGCTTTGCTAATGCCGTCGGCAATCAACAATAAGAACGGGCTAGGGGATTTGGCTAGCACGACGGGGCGATTGACAGCTGCGGCGTAGCTTAGAAGTTCACCGTCGTATAGCAAGTTGAAAGGTCCTATGTGGACGATTTCTCGCATAGTGGATGTGCCGTCTTCCAGTATTATTTCGGTGTCGAAGAAACTCGTTTGCGCTTGTAGCTTATAAAGTTCTATGAATAACGCTTGCAAGGTTTCAATGTGGGCTATGTCGACGATTTGATCGTTTTGCAATAGCGGATTCAGGTTGTTGCGATAGTCGGGCAGTAACAAGGGTATGAAAGATCCGGCGATCATTGTTTGTAGTTCCTCGGCAGTATTGCGGACGATCGCAATTAGTTCTTTTGCTTGCCCCAGCCTCCGATAATACGCAGATTGCAGTTCGGAGACTTGTTGCTTTTTGTCTTCGAGCAGTGTCTCTAAAGCTGTTATTTCTGTAGGTGTTTGCTGCGTCTGTGCAGGTATCGTCGTGCCTTCCGAGGTCTGTTCTACGGGAGGAATGTTGCGTGCGGCAGGCTGTGTCAACTGGACGGGCAGTAATAAAATCCCCGGTGCCACACCTTTGTGCGCAACATTAAAAGCCTGCTCGATCGGATAGCGGTACCTGTTGTTTAACGCATGCCAATCGGAGGTGTGTCGGTTCCAAGCACCCACTTGCCGACCGTCCAAACTTTTATAGATCAAGATATTTCTACCGATGTGCATGAAATCGACGACTAGGTCCTCTTCATCGAGTTTTCCTCTATAGCTTTCAAAAGAGAAGCCGTATTCGGCTTCAATGCGGTAAGCCTCTAGTATGCGGCGTATCTTTTCTGTTGTATCTAAATCGGATGAAGTCATCATGTTGCGCAAACCCTTGATGCGTAGGCTGCGTTCCGAGTGGAGAAAGGGTAGGTCTAGCTCAATCCATGCTTGCAATTCGGCTATCAGTTGTTCGGCTAAAATCAAGAGATCGGAGTCCGTTATCTTCGGTTTGTCCAGTTGTTTTTTATAAATCCCGATGGCGTTATTCTGCTCGGATATCACTTGTTGCAGTTGTTCCGCATAAACCTCCGAGGATTGCGGCTGCGCCTCTACAGAGGTGTAGCTTTCGTTTGCCGACAGCAAAGAAAGCGATGTCCGGCATATCAGGAAGACGGCAATTAATGGTTTTATCAATACGAACTTCATGGTTTTAAGGTGGCGCGCCCGAAAGGATTCGAACCTCCGACCCCCTGGTTCGTAGCCAGGTACTCTATCCAACTGAGCTACGGGCGCACGTACGGTTGACTAATATAACACATAGGGCGGCATTCCTCTTCTTGTAGGGGCGGGCTTGCATGTCTGCCCGAAAGGGTGCAGGCGTTAGCCTGACGGGATGGTCGCCGGGGTTCCGCACAAGGTACAGTGTTGGTACATTCCCCTCCTTCGGAGGGGAATTAGTTGCATTTGCTCTATTGGGCGAGCAATGGTACTCTATGCAGTGATGTTTAGCGGAATTATAGAGGCGGTTGCCAAGTTATCGGTAAGCGATGTATCACGAAGCCCACGCCGTCTTTGTTTTGAAACCCAATTCGATGCGAGCCGGCAGCTTTCAATCGGTGCGAGTATTGCGGTGGACGGCGTGTGCTTGACGGTAGTGGAGTTCGACTCGCATTACTTTTGCGTTGAAGCGTCCGACGAGACTTTATCGTGTACCACATTGAAAGAATTGAACATAGGGGATCGGGTTAATGTGGAATCGGCACTGGCGGTGTCGGACCGTTTTGACGGTCATTTGGTCAGTGGTCATGTCGACGGGGTCGGCACCATATCGGAGATCAAAACCGAAAATCAAACCCGATGGTTGCAAATAGAACCCCCCGAGCATTTGATGAAATACATCGCACTCAAAGGTTCGGTATGTGTCAACGGCACGAGCTTGGTATCGCACAAAGTTTCGGACTCTAATTTTCATGTTAATCTTATTCCTCATACTTTGCAGATGACAAGTTTTGCGGATAAGAAAGTCGGCGATTGTGTCAATGTAGAGGTGGACTTGGTTGCCCGTTATATTGAACGCTTATTGAAGATGCAAAGCGATCATGGTTAAAAAAAGCAGATCTAAGCAAAATCACAGTATCACATTGCGCGTAATCGGCATTGGATTATTTATGGTTCTTTTATCTTTGCTTGTCTCGTTGTTCGGTGAACGCGGTGTATTGGAACTTTGGGAACTAAAGCGCGCCAATGCGCTTGAGGCAGCTAACAACGAGGTATTGAGAGAACGTAACCAAAGGCTGATGAGCGAGATTGCCGATTTGAAACACGGCGGTAGCGTTCTCGAAGAACTGGCTCGTGAAGATTTAGGTATGATTAAGCCCGGTGAGACCTTTTTCAAAGTCATAGAAAAGCAAGGTACGGCAGAGGATACACCGCAGTGACGAGGTGTTGGGGCATCGTGCCGGCGGCCGGTATGGGGCAGCGTATGAATGTCAACCGGCCCAAGCAATATATAAAGGTGGCAGGCAAACATATCATAGAACATAGCCTTGCACCATTGCTACGATGCACTTGGGTCGATACGATAGTTGTTGCACTCGGCAAAGACGATAGCTATTGGCAGCACACATCTATTTCAAATGATCCGCACATAGCGGTGTGTTGCGGTGGGCCGAGCCGTGCGCAATCGGTGCGCAACGCACTGGCGCAATTAAAAGCCGATGCAAAAGACTGGGTCGTTGTTCACGATGCGGTAAGACCTTGTCTTAAAACCGAAGCCTTGGAACAATTTATCAAATCTACTTGGGAAAATCCTGTCGGTGCGATATTGGCAATTGCTATCAGCGACTCAATCAAACGTGTGCAACGCACCGCAGATCACAATGGCTTACGCGTCGTTGACACCTTGAATCGAGACGATTTATGGGTGCGCGCCGCAACGCCGCAAATGTTTCGTTATCGCTTGCTATGCGACGCTTTGGATAAAGCACTTAACGACGGTATCGGCATAGACGACGAAGCCGTTGCCATGCAGCATACAAAGCACGAGGTGCGTGTGGTATTGGGCGATGCGCAAAACATTAAAATTACCTATCCTGCCGATTTAGAAAACGCTCGGCGATGGTTGGGTGACACACAACGATGAAAGCCGGCATAAGAATAGGTAGCGGTTTTGATGTACATGCTTTTTGCGAGGGTGATCATTTGTATATCGGCGGCCTTAAAATTCCTTATCAATACGGTTTGAAAGCGCACTCCGACGGCGATGTATTATTACACGCACTTTGCGACGCTTTACTCGGGGCTGCCGCCCTAGGCGATATCGGTGGTCACTTCCCCGACGACGACGACCGTTTCAAGGATATCGATAGCAAACATTTGCTAAAACAAGTGTGCCTGATGGTGGCGGACAAAGGCTATAAAATCGTCAATGTTGATGCGACGGTGATTGCACAAGCACCTAAATTATCGCCGTTCGTCGTAAAAATTAGACAATCCGTCGCCGAGCTGCTCAATGTCCCCGAGGCGTGTGTCAATATCAAGGCAACGACTACCGAGGCTTTGGGTTTTATCGGTCGTCGAGAAGGAGTTGCCGCACACGGCATCGTATTAATCGAAAAACATGAGTCACCAAAAGCATAAATTGATAGACTTGAGCTTTGACGCGTTATCCGAGCGCGGCAAACTTGCCGGAGTGATTAGCAATTTCAACGCTCGTAGCGAACAGCAAAAGATGGCAGCGGCGGTTGCCGAGGCAATTTCGGCACAACACGATTTGGTTTGCGAGGCGGGCACCGGCATCGGTAAAACTTTTGCTTATTTGGTACCCGCCTTGCTGTCCAAAAAGCGCACCATAGTCTCCACCGCAACACGCCATCTGCAAGACCAGATTTATTTTAAGGATTTGCCGGTGGTTATAGATGCGCTGGAGATTGATTGCCGGCCGGCACTACTCAAGGGGCGGGCGAATTATTTGTGCATGGAAAGAATGAATCAGGCGACGACCCAACCGGTATTGGATAAAACACGCGCTGCTAAAATCAATCAAGTGGAACAATGGTCCTTTGAGACCACCGACGGCGACATTAGTTCGATGTCCGCTATCGCAGAGGATGATTCGCTGTGGTCGTGGTTGACTTCTACTGCCGAAAATTGCTTGAGAAAAGATTGCCAGTATTACGATAGTTGCTATGTCGTGAACGCTCGTCAAAAAGCTGCGGAAGCCGATGTGGTCATTATCAACCATGCGCTATTGATGGCGGACATGACACTCAAAGAAGAAGGTTTTGCAGATTTTTTGCCGCAAGCCGAATTAATAATCGTGGACGAAGCCCATCAGCTAAAAGATTTTGCCGAAAGAAATTTCACCGAGAGCTTTAGTAGCCGGCAGTTCACCGACTTACTGAAGGAAATCAGCGGGCTGGTCAAAGAGGACTCCGAACCTGACATGCGTATAACGGATTTGATAGGCTCGTGCACTAAGAGTTTTAGACGGTTCTCCGGACTTTTTCAAACTTTAGGCGAGCGGGCACCGATTAAGGCTTTGCGAGAGCATCCTTCCTTTGCCGAATACTACCAACATTTTGTAGAGCACGGCAACGCACTGATACGCGCACTCGCACCGTATAAGGTAAAGTCCGAGCAAGGGGAGAACTGCACGCAGCGCATTACGACGATGCTTAAGTTTATAGAGTCGGTCTGTAGGTCGGACGATGATGCCAAAGTAGGAGAGGTCGCCGGGCTGGCGTGGATTAATCGCCATTCGAAGACTTTCCATATTTATTTGAGTCCCGTAGATATCTCCGGTTTACTGGCGGAAAAAAGCAAACAGTATAACGCCAACTGGGTATATACCTCTGCGACGCTTTCGGTGAAAGACGATTTTTCATATTTTTTATCCGATTGTGGCGATGACAACAAGCCGTGCAAATCTTTTGCAAGCCCCTTCGATTATCAAGCGCAGGCAGCACTGTATTTGCCCGATCGAATGCCGCTACCTAGTGATGAAGGTTATACCGACCGCTTAATGAAGCAAGTTGCTCCGATACTATCGATGTCCAAAGGACATGCCCTGTTGTTATTCACGAGTTATAAGGCACTGTATCAAGCCGAAGAACTTCTAAAGACCGGCGATCAATATACCTTGTTGGTGCAGAATAAAGCACCCAAGCAGGCACTCATCGGTCGTTTCATTGAAGAAGATAATGCGGTGTTGTTGGGTACTAGTAGCTTTTGGAACGGAATAGACCTGAAAGGAGACACCTTGCGTTGCTTGGTCATAGACCGCCTGCCTTTTAGAATGCCCGACCCGTTGTTACAAGCGCGCGAGGCTTTTTATAAAAAGGCCGGGCGAGATTTTTTTAAGGAGTATGTTTTGCCGGAGGCGATTATTACGCTACGACAGGGTGTAGGTCGTCTAATTCGTAGCGAAACCGATACCGGAGTCGTTGTCATCGGCGATCCGCGTCTAAAAAGAATGAATTACGGAAGCATTTTTTTGCGTAGTCTGCCCGACATGAGGCGGTGTCACGATATTACATCGCTCGGTCCCTATCTGAAATAATCCGCCCGATGAACGGTGTGCCGGACAATTCTAATATCTTAGCGGTTGATACTGCGACCGAAGCCTGCTCGGCGGCATTATTGAGCAACGGCGTGGTTCATCAACGTTTTGATATAGTACCCCGTCAACATCACAGCTTAATATTTGAAATGTGTCAGGCTGTTTTGACCGAAGCAAAAATAGATACCGCCGAACTGGATGCGTTGGTCTATGGACGCGGGCCGGGCTCTTTTACCGGTGTGCGAATCGCTGCATCTTTGGTGCAAGGCTTAGCGTATGCCCATACTCTGCCGGTGGTGGCAATCTCCGACCTGCGAGCGGTTGCCCTGCAAGCGTTGGCACAGAGCGATGAGACACAAGCCTTAGTTGCAATGGATGCGCGTATGGAAGAAGTCTATTACGGCTATTTTGAAAAAGACGGTGATTTGGTGAGAGCAATAACCGATGAAGCCATTGCCGAGCCGGAGCAATTAGTGGTGCCCGATACATTCAAAGGTATAGTTGCGGGTACTGCGGTGCCGATCTATCGTGCCGTACTAGAACAAACTTTGGGCGAGCGATTGATACAATGGTATGTATCCGAACTGCCTCGAGCGACCACACTGCTACGCCTAGCGATGCTACCGCTTTCATCGGGTGATACGCTACCAGCCGACCAAGCCTTGCCGGTATATTTACG
The DNA here is from genome assembly GCA_965215125.1 of uncultured candidatus Poriferisulfidus sp. Lineage (GTDB taxonomy): Bacteria > Pseudomonadota > Gammaproteobacteria > Poriferisulfidales > Oxydemutatoraceae > SP5GCR1. The sequence continues at coordinate 1,759,341 of OZ244052.1, forward strand.
CCACCCGGTACAAAATGCGTAGAGACAGGCGAAGCCTGACGGGGTGGTTGTGTCGTATCTGTACTATGTTTATACATTCATCCATCCAATTTATGGAAACCAAAACCAAATGGCGCAAGCGGTTGGTGTCGTGCAGAACGGTACTTAAGGGCAGACACACAGGTCTGCCCTACGGCTTGGTGGTTATTATAAATTCACGGTGCAAGCGGTTACGGTTGCACGCTGACGATACTTTTTCAACAGCCCCTTCATGTCTGAGCAAGTAAAGTGACGGTTCTATTTATGCAGCACCAATACTTTTTCAACAGTCCCACTTTTGTCGTAGCGCAAAGGTGCATCCACATTGATATTACGACAATCGTAATGTTCAAAACGAACCGTGCGACCTGCATATGTGAAAGAGGAGAACAATTCCATAGGACATGTTTTGCTCAGTTGTCTCAACTTCGAAGAGGGTCCTGCGTTTATCGGTTCCCAGACGCTATCGCGAATCCATACGAATTGTTTGTTTTTAGAGAGTATTCTTAAAACTCCATTTGGATAAATCAGTGCACAAATAAGCAAACTGCCGTTTTGAGGGTTGGAACTAAACTATAGTACTTTCCTAAAGTTCTATCATTTTAGATACTTAAATAATATGTCATCAAACAACTGAAAACGCATTCAATATACCCAATCTTTCAACTGATTGTATAATAAGCGCATGGCAGGCGATGTGCTGGCAGAGAAGAGTGCGCGGCTTCCGATTCTTAGACAGATATTTAATTGATAATTTCTAATAGGTAATATAGAAAGATGGCAAGTTCTGCTACCCTTTTGTTGAGAGACGGTACTCGTTTTCACGGTATCTCTATCGGGGCTAATGGTATTGCCGTCGGAGAGGTTGTTTTCAATACGGCGATGACGGGTTATCAGGAAATTTTGACCGACCCGTCTTATGCGCAACAGATTGTGACATTGACCTATCCGCATATCGGTAATACGGGTGTGAACGATGACGATGTGGAATCCGATGGAATTTATGCGGCAGCGTTGGTTATTCGCGATTTACCGTCGAAAGCGAGCAGTTGGCGGCGTAAGCAGGATTTGAGCGATTATCTGATAAACAGTAAGGTTGTTGCAATAGCCGATATAGATACCCGTCGCCTCACGCGGCATTTGCGTATGCACGGTGCGCAGGACGGGGTGGTATTTGACGAAAGGGTATCGCAAGATGATGCCGAGCTTGCGTTGCGTAACTTCTCGGGTTTGAAAGACAAAGATTTGGCACGGCATGTGAGTACCGAAGAGTCTTATCGTTGGGATGCAAACGAAGACTCCGAGCGACATGTGGTTGCATTCGATTACGGTATCAAGCGTAATATATTGAGACATCTGGCAGAACGTGGTTGTCGTATCACGGTAGTGCCGGCGAAGACAACGGCGGCGGAGGTATTGGCACAGCAGCCCGACGGTGTTTTTTTGTCCAACGGGCCGGGTGACCCCGAGCCTTGCGATTATGCAATCGATACGATACGCGAGCTTTTGCCGAGTGGCTTGCCTATTTTTGGAATATGTTTGGGACATCAGTTGCTCGGTTTGGCAAGCGGCGCGCAAACGATGAAAATGAAGTTTGGGCATCACGGAGCGAATCATCCGGTGCTCGACTTGTCCAGTAAGCGGGTGATGCTGACGAGCCAAAATCATGGTTTTTGCATCGATGCGGCAAATCTGCCCGAGCAGTTGGAAGTCAGTCATCTATCGCTGTTTGACAACACGATTCAGGGCATACGCCACAAAGATTATCCTGCATTCGGCTTTCAGGGTCATCCGGAGGCGAGCCCCGGACCCCACGATGTGAGCGCGTTATTCGATAATTTTATTCGACAGATGGAGTCTAATGCCTAAGCGTGAGGACTTATCGCGTATCTTGATCATCGGCGCAGGGCCTATCGTTATCGGGCAGGCGTGCGAGTTTGATTATTCCGGTGTGCAAGCGTGCAAAGCGTTGCGCGAGGAAGGTTATAGCGTCGTCTTGGTCAATTCCAATCCGGCGACGATTATGACCGACCCGGATACTGCCGATACGATTTATATAGAGCCTGTAGAATGGCGCACATTGGAGAAAATTATAGAAAAAGAAAGACCCGATGCTTTGTTGCCGACGATGGGTGGGCAGACTGCTTTGAATTGTGCGATGGACTTGCAGCGAGAAGGTGTGTTGCAGAAATTCGGCGTGCAACTAATCGGTGCTTCGTCGGAAGCGATTAGCAAAGCCGAGGATCGTTTGTTGTTCCGCAAGGCGATGGAGAACATTGGCCTAAAAAGTGCGCGCTCGGTTGTCGTAAAAGATTGGAAACAAGCGCAGGCGGCACCCGAGCAGTTAGGTTTCCCGGTCATTGTTAGACCGTCTTATACCTTAGGTGGCAGCGGTAGCGGCATCGCTCGCAATCCCGAGGAGTTTGAGGACATAGTCAAGCACGGTTTAGCGTTGTCGCCGATCAGCGAGGTTTTATTGGAGGAGTCCTTGTTGGGCTGGAAGGAATTTGAAATAGAGGTCGTACGCGATTGCAACGATAATTGCATCGTCGTATGCTCGATAGAAAACTTCGACCCGATGGGAGTACACACCGGCGACTCGATTACGGTGGCACCTATACAAACGTTAACCGACAAGGAATATCAAAAGATGCGCAACGCCTCGATTGCGGTGTTGCGCGAGATCGGTGTAGATACCGGGGGTTCCAATGTGCAGTTTGCGATCAACCCGGAAGATGGCCGTATGGTGGTAATAGAGATGAATCCGCGCGTCTCTCGTTCCTCGGCGTTGGCGTCTAAGGCAACCGGTTTCCCGATTGCCAAGGTCGCCGCAAAATTGGCGGTTGGTTATAGCTTGGATGAATTAAAGAACGAGATTACCGGTGGGGCGACACCGGCATCTTTTGAACCGACGATAGATTATGTGGTTACTAAAATCCCGCGTTTTGATTTCATGAAATTCCCTCAAATCTCCAATAATCTGACGACGCAAATGAAATCGGTCGGCGAGGCGATGGCAATCGGTAGGACTTTCAAGGAATCTTTGCAGAAAGCATTATGCAGTTTGGAACTCGGATATGTAGGGCTTGCTTCGACGCAAACACCGCACACCGAGTCGGTACGAAGCAATGATATCGATGAACTCATATTATGCTTGCACGATGCAACCCCGAACAGGATATTGTTGATCGCCGAGGCTTTGAGAATGGGCGTTGATATCGCTAAGCTCTATGAACTGACGAAGATAGATCCTTGGTTTCTAAGTCAAATATCGGAGATCATAGATGCCGAGGAAAAGATAAAAGACGGTCTTTTTGCGATTTCTAACCGTGCGCATTTGCACGAACTCAAACGGCAAGGCTTTGCCGATGCACATATTGCACGGTTATTGTCGGTCGACGACCGAGTAGTTTACGACAACCGTCGCAATGCAAAGATTAATACGACATACAAAAGAGTAGATAGCTGTGCGGCGGAGTTTGACACACAGACTGCTTATTTGTATTCGTGTTATGACGAGGAATGTGAGGCGTATCCGAGTGCGAGGCAAAAGATTATCATACTGGGTAGCGGACCCAATCGCATAGGGCAAGGTATAGAGTTTGATTATTGTTGTGTGCATGCTTCGTTTGCATTGCGCGAAGCCGGCTATGAGACGATTATGATCAATTGCAATCCCGAGACGGTATCAACCGATTACGACACCTCGGATCGTCTCTATTTCGAGCCTTTGGATTTTGAGCATGTGCTGAACGTTATAGAATCCGAAAAGAGCAATGGTGATTTGAAAGGTGTAGTGGTGCAATACGGCGGTCAAACACCTTTGAATCTGACCCAAAGTTTAGCCGACGCCGGCGTGCCTATACTCGGGAGCAGTGCCGACACCATCGGCTTAGCCGAAGATCGGGAGCGTTTTCAGCAGGTCATAAAACGGCTGGATTTGAAGCAGCCGCCCAACGGCATTGCGCTGACCGAAGCGGAGGCATTGGACATTGCCGCCGCGATAGGCTATCCGATTATCGTCAGACCCTCTTTTGTTTTGGGGGGGCGTGCAATGAAGATCGTGTACGACGAAGACGAGCTCAAACATTATATATTAGAGGCAACTCAAGTATCAAAAAACAAACCGGTTTTGATAGACCACTTCTTATCCGATGCGATAGAGGTTGATGTAGACGCGGTGTGTGATGGGAAAAATGTACTACTCGGCGGTATCATGGAGCATATCGAGCAAGCCGGGGTACATTCGGGTGACTCCGCCTGTTCGATCCCACCTCATTCCTTGTCCGAAGCGATACAGACGGAACTCGCACGGCAAATTAAAATTATCGCACTCGCTCTCGACATCAAAGGATTGATGAACGCACAGTTCGCTATCAAGAACAATAAGGTCTATGTGATAGAGGTCAATCCGCGTGCGTCGCGGACGGTGCCGTTCGTATCCAAAGCTATCGGTTTGCCGTTGGCTAAAATCGCCGCTCACTGCATGGTTGATATAGACCTTAAGAAACAAGGCTTTGTGGAAAACAGCGAAGGTCTCTATGTGCCTAAGGAGGTTCGGCAGGGTGCCTTTTGTTTTGCGGTCAAGGAGGCGGTTTTTCCGTTCAATAAATTTATAGGCGTGGATCCGATTTTGGGTCCCGAGATGCGTTCTACCGGTGAGGTGATGGGAAGCGGTCGAAGTTTCGGCGAGGCTTATGCCAAAGCACAACTCGCGGCGGGCAATACATTACCGTGTGGTGGTACGGTGCTGATGAGCGTGCGCGATGTGGACAAACAGGTGGCGACGGAAATTGCCCGAAATCTAAGCGACAAAGGCTTCGATATATTGGCAACCCGAGGCACTCGGCAAGCGTTTAACGAAGCCGGCATTGCGTGTCGTGCCGTACACAAGGTCATAGAGAATCGTCGCCCCAATGTTGTTGATTTTGTAGACGACGGGACGGTTAATTTGATCATCAATACAACCGAGGGTAGACAAGCGATTACCGATTCGCGTACCATACGATCTAGTGCGGTACAGAATAGAGTGTGCTACACTACAACAATCGCCGGTGCTCGTGCCATCGTCGAGGCGATGGAATCGGACGATTACGATGTATATAGCTTATGATATTAAGGAGGATTAACACATGAAACTGGAAACAATTGCGATACACGCCGGATACGAATGTGAGGAAACAACGCGCGCTGCGGTCACGCCGATTTATCAAACCACCTCTTATACTTTCCGGGATACCCAACACGGTGCCGATTTATTCGACCTGAAAGAGATGGGTAACATCTATACCCGGATTATGAATCCCACGACCGATGTATTGGAAAAACGCGTCGCTGCGATGGAAGGCGGCATAGGTGCGCTGGCTTTATCGTCGGGAATGGCAGCGACCACTTACGCGATATTTACCGTCGCCGATAGCGGAGATAACATTATTTCAACGAGTCAACTTTACGGTGGGACCTATAATTTATTTGCGCATACACTGCCGCGTCTGGGTATAGAGGTGCGCTTCACCGAAGACGAACAGGTAGCTGATTTAATCGACGAGAAAACCAAGCTCGTTTTTTGTGAGTCGTTGGGTAACCCGGCGGGAAATGTTTGCGATTTGGCACCACTCGCCGAGACTTGCCGGCAGCATGGTATTTTATTAGTCGTCGATAATACGGTGCCGACTCCTTATCTCTGCCGACCTTTTGAACACGGTGCCGATATTGTCGTACATTCTCTGACTAAATATATGGGAGGACACGGCAACAGTATCGGCGGCATTATCGTTGACTCGGGACATTTCCCATGGCAAGAACACGCCGACCGTTATTCTATGCTGATAGAACCCGACCCGTCTTATCACGGTGTTAGCTATGTGGAAGCGATGGGCGAAGCCGCTTTTATTGCCAGAGCACGAGTAGTGCCGCTCAGGAATATGGGATCCGCACTCTCCCCGATGAATAGCTTTTTAATCTTACAAGGTTTGGAGACGATGCCGTTGCGTATAGAGAGGCATAGCGATAACGCACTCGCCGTCGCTCGCTATCTGCAAGCCCATCCGCGGGTGCGGTGGGTTAATTATGCCGGCTTAGACGACCATCCGAGTAGGCCGTTGGTAGACCGTTATTTGAGCGGCAAAGCATCCGGCATCCTGAGTTTCGGTATTGAAGGTGGTGCCGAAGCAGGAGCTAAGTTCATAGATGCCTTGCAACTTATTCTGCGTCTCGTCAACATAGGCGACGCTCGCTCGTTGGCATGTCATCCCGCCACGACGACCCATCGTCAACTCTCAAAAGCGGATCTCAAAAGCTCCGGTGTCTCCGAAGACTTGGTTAGACTATCGATAGGTATAGAACACATAGACGACATCATCGCGGATATAGAACAAGCACTGAACTAATTTACGATAACCGTCCCTACACATGTCGGTTACATTGCGGTTCTGCACTAGTACATTCCCCTCCACAGGAGGGGAATATACCGTCCCCACAGTTCGTGGATACTTTTTCAATAGCCTCATTATTTGACTTTGGTATAAAATACAATTTTGTTAAAAATTTTTAGACCGAAAACGATAGTACAACGAGGTAATTATGATGGAAATAGACAACGACACACGCTTGGAACTGGAAGCTGCCGTTTACCGCAGATTGATCAAGCATTTGCAGGAAAAAACCGAAGTTCAGAACATAGACTTGATGAACTTGGCGGATTTTTGTAGAAATTGTTTGGCAAAATGGTATGTGGCAGCGGCGGAAGAACACAACATCGAGTTGGATTACGAAGAGGCTCGCAAAATGATATACGGGATGCCTTATAAGGAATGGAAAGCGCGTTATCAAAAGCCGATGACGGCAGAACAACAAGCAGCATTAAAAAACCGCAAATCTCAATGACGGACGACTTGAGCGACCATGCTTTGTTGCGCTACAGTCGTCATATACTATTGCCACAAATCGGCATAGAAGGTCAGGAAAAGCTACTGAAGGCGCGAGTGCTCGTCGTCGGTTTGGGTGGTTTGGGGTCTTCTGCGGCAATGTATTTGGCAGCGAGCGGGGTGGGGCATATGCTAATTGCCGATTATGATCATGTTGATTTATCGAACTTGCAAAGACAACCGATACATAATACCGAGAGTATCGATATGTGCAAAACCGAATCGGCACAAAAAACGCTGCACCGATTAAACCCCGACATTGAGATAACGCCTATAAATCAGAAAATGGATCTGGATCTTTTGCATCGGCATGTTATGGATGTGGATGTCGTTGTCGATGCAACCGATAATTTTGCGGTACGGTATGCGATCAACAAGGCCTGCCGGCACGCCCGAACACCGCTCGTCCACGGGGCTGCTATCCGTATGGAAGGGCAGTTGAGCGTGTTTGACGCTCGCGAAGCCGAAAGTCCCTGTTATCAATGTCTTTATACCGAGGGTACTTATGTAGACGAGAGTTGTGTTGCCAACGGCATCCTCTCTCCGGTGGTAGGTGTGATCGGCAGTATGCAGGCGATTGAAGCACTAAAGATTTTATTAAACCTCAAAGATACCCTAGTAGGTCGTCTTTTGTTATTTGACGCGCAGACGATGAATTGGCGAGAACTGCGTGTGAAAAGAAATGCAAAATGCAAAGTTTGCGGAGACGATGGATAAGAAACAACTGCAATCGGAACCTCTGGTAGAACTTGAATATCAAGGCGTGCGCGTCACCGTTTTAGGAACCGCCCACGTATCTAAGGCAAGTGCCGATATGGTACGCACATTGCTCGAGAGTGGTGCGTACGATTCGGTTGCGGTGGAGCTGTGTAAAAGCCGCCACAAGACATTGGTATCACCGAACAGTTTTTTGAATATGGATTTGGGTGAAGTGATACGGCAACGCAAAGTTTTTAGAGTGGTGGCAATATTGATATTGGGAGGTTATCAGCAACGTCTCGCCGATCAGTTGGGGGTGGAGCCCGGTGTGGAGTTCAAGGAAGCGTTGCGAATTGCCGAAGAACGTAACCTATCTTTAGCTATCGTTGATCGTGATATCGGTTTAACTTTTAAGCGGCTCTACGGCAGTTTGTCGTGGTGGAGAAAACTGATGTTGTTCAATGCGCTGGTTGCGAGCTTGTTTTATACCGAAAAAGTTTCAATCCAAGAAGTAGAACGCATCAAGCAGGGGCGTACCTTAGAGGCAATTTTCGAACAACTGCCAATGTCAATTCGTAACATCAAAAATATATTGCTCGACGAACGCGACGCTTATATGGCAGCCAAAGTGAGGCAATTCATAGCGGAGCATAAGCCGAAATCCATGCTACTTATCATAGGTGCGGCACACCTGAAAGGTACCGTGCGCGAGATTGAACAAGCGAGTAGCGAACCGGAAGCGACGATTAGCGAGTACGAAACAGTTCCACAGAAAAAAAGGTTCACCCGTCTGCTACCGTGGCTAATTGTGTCGGTGATACTTGCCGGATTTGCTTACGGCTTTTCTAAGGAGACCCAAGTAGGTATTGATCTGGTAATAGATTGGATACTAATTAACGGTGGTTTGGCGGCGGTAGGTGCTTTGATTGCAGCAGCGCACCCTTTGACCGTCGTATCGGTCTTTCTGGCAGCACCGCTGACCTCTATCAATCCTACGATCGGTGTGGGTGTGGTGGCTGCGGCGGTGGAACTTTATTTGAAGAAACCCAGAGTCTCCGATTTTGCAACCCTCAAGAAAGACACTGCGAAATTGTCGGGGTGGCGACACAATAGAGTAGCTAGAATCGTCATGATTTTCGTATTGAGCACTATCGGGTCGGCAATCGGCACCTACATCGGCGGCTTCCACATTTACTCTACGCTGATGGCATTGTGACAAGGGTTAGTGCAATACCAAAAATTCAAAATCGGCGTATAATGGTTTTTTTCGTTGAACCCGATTTTTAATAAATGATAAAGCCTGATTTATGCACGCAATTAGTCCACAAAAAATACGACATAGGAAATCATCCTGCTATTTCACTTTTGACGATATTATTATCTATAATGACGATATCTTGAAAATAAGTAGGATTCCTAAGTCATCCGTAGATCTTATAATCACATCGCCCCCTTATAATGTGGATATTCATTATTTATCGCACAAAGATGATTTAGGCTACGATAAGTACTTGGAGTTTACTAAGAAGTGGATTGCAAAATGCTATACTCTAGCGAGAGATGATGGTCGGTTGTGCTTAAATATTCCTTTGGATAAAAATAAAGGAGGACAACAAGCTGTTTGTGCCGATATTACGAATATTGCCAAGAAAATAGGGTGGAATTATCACTCTACGATTATTTGGAACGAGGGAAATATCTCACGCAGAACTGCTTGGGGGTCTTGGATGTCTGCTTCCGCACCTTATGTTATTGCTCCCGTTGAAGTGATTTTGATTTTGTATAAAAAAAATTGGAAAAAGCATAATGGGCAGAAAAAAAATGACATAAAAAAGCAGGAATTTATGGATTGGACCAACGGAGTATGGACATTCAACGGTCAGAGTAAGAAAGGTGCGGGAGGACATCCTGCTGCATTTCCGGTTGAGCTTCCTAGAAGATGTATAAAATTATTTAGCTTTATCGGCGATACTGTTCTTGATCCGTTTCTCGGAAGCGGTTCAACACTTATTGCGGCATACCTGAACAAACGTAAAGGTATAGGAATTGATATTGATAAAACATATTGTGATATTGCCGTTAAACGGTTGCATCAAGAAGCAAAAATTAATCAAACAAGTTTGCTTTAATGTCTAAAGATAAAAAACGACTAAAGGCTCAATCTCAGAGTGATTTAATTATGGAGTTTTATAAAAAAAATCCTAATCGGGATATTTCCCATCCGGAAATTGTGGACTGGGTAACAAAGGAATACAAAAAGCGTACCTCTCGTGTTTTTCGAGATCCCGATAGAGCCATACGAAAGTTGCATGAACAGGGATTGTTGATAAAAGTGAAAAAAGGGACTTATCGTTATGTTCCGAGTAAAGCTATTCAAAGAACTACTCAAGATTTTACTGTTTCCCAGAAGAAGAAGATATTTAAGCGAGATGGCTATAGATGTGTTATTTGTGGTTTGGGTATAAAAGACGGAGTAGAACTTCATGCCGACCATATTAAACCTAAAAAATCAGGAGGTCGTGCGACTATAACTAATGGTCAGACACTTTGCTCTAGACATAATATGATGAAAAAAACAATGGGCCAGACGGAAACAGGGAAAAAAATGTTTATCCGTTTGTACGAAATAGCAAAAAGAGAAAAGAACAAAGAGATTAGAGATTTCTGTGCCGATATTTTACAAATTTATGAAGATTATAAAATAAACGGACATATTAAATGGAAAAAGTAATTCAAAGTTGGTTAAGATTGGAATGTTCAATAATCGTATGGGGGACTTAAAGGCACTTCTGGGTAATAGTTCTAGATGTGTGAGACCGGACGCATGCCAATCATTTCAGATGTATTTATAACGAAGCCATCATACGCTATTCAATCCCTCGGCCAAGCGCGTCAATCCGACCTCCAATCGCTCGGTGGATAATGCGCCGTACGATACTCTAATACAGTTTTTGTGTTGTATGCCGAAAGCGTAGCCCGGTATGACTGCGACGCCGAAATCGGTAATCAATTTTTCTATCGTCGCGATATCACAGACTGTATCGGACAAGGTGATAAAAGCGTAAAGCGCGCCCTCTATATGCGGTGGTTCGATTAAACCTTTGTCGGCGAGGGCTCCGAGCATCGATCTGCATAGTTCTCTATTGACGGCGATTTGTTTCATCCGCTCTTTGACATAATCCGCTCCCGATTTTAGACACTCCAGTGCGGCAAATTGCGACACGGTGGGTGGGCAGATGAGTATATTGTCTTGTACTTTGTGGATTGCCGTGTCTAGTTCGCGAGGCACTACCATATAGCCCACACGCCACGAGGCGAGGCCATAGCTTTTGGAAAAGGAGAACATTGATATAGTATGCGTAGCCGAGTCGGGGAGCGAGCCGGGCGAGAAGTGCGTATGCGTTTCATCGGTAAAATCTTCGTAGGCTTCGTCGCTGATATGATAAATCCGGTGTTCGGCACACAACGCATTGATTGCGCCGAGTGTTTGTTCCGAATAGATGCATCCGCTGGGATTATTCGGTGATATGCTGACGATCGCGCGAGTTTTGGTGGTGATAGCCTTCGCTATGCGCGCGATTGCCGGTTGATAGTTTTCATCGGTATCGACGACGACGGCTTTACAGCTACACATTTCTATGGTCATTTTGTGGTTGAAGTAGTAGGGTGCCAGCACGATAATCTCGTCGCCCGGGTCGCACAACGCAAGTACGACTGCATTGAATGCCATGTTCGCACCGGCGGTTATGAACAGACATTGTTCGTCGCTCAATACGATGTTATTTTTGCCTTGCAGTTTGCTTTTCAATGCCGTTTGTAGTTCATCCAATCCGGCAACCGGTCCGTAGAGATGGTATTCCGTGCGCGACATCACTTTTTTAATCGCGTCCGAGACGGCGGGCGGCGGCGGATAGTAGACCACTCCTTGTCCCAGAGAGATCGTGTCGGGGTGTTTGCGTATTAATGTATTGACTATCGGGATGACTGCATCTTCTACGACTGCCATTCTAAGAGACTGAAATTGCTTGGTCATCGGTATGCAATCTTCAGCATGTAATTTGATGGTAGATTTCTGCCATTCTAAGCGGAAGTTTTTCTATTTCGTTGATGATAGAGAAGCGGGTGTGTCCGTACATATAAGGTAAGTATTCCATAGCCGCTTTGTCGATCGTAATGCAGTGCGAGTGTATACCGTTTGTGCGCAACTCGAACAATGCTTTGCGGGTGTCTTCTACGCCGTAGCTGTCGCGATAGCCGTCGGCATCGTCGGGTTTGCCGTCCGATAGCACAATGAGTATTTTGGTTTTGGCATCTATACATTGCAGTTGCTCTCCTACATAGCGAACCGCTGCGCCGATACGGGTATACAGTTCGGCTTTGATTGCACCGATTTTTTCCTGTACCGCTTCGCCGTAATCTTCCTCGATGGTTTTGACGGGATATATTTTGCATTGCTTTCGGGTGTGTCCGTTGAAGCCGTAGATTGCATAGCGGTCGCCCAAGGTTTCCAAAGACTCGCACAACAGTACCAAGGCTTCTTTTTCAAGTCTATTGATCCAGCCGCGTGTAGAGGCACTCATGTCTATGAGGAACATCACCGCAACATCGCGTTCTTCTTTATTGTTTTTGATGAAAATGTTGTCGTTGAGTTCGGTTTTTATGGCCAGTGTATCCACCAAACTTTCCACGACGGCGTCTAGGTCTATTTCGTCTCCGTATGTTTGCTTGCGAAGTAATTTGTCGTCGTTGCGCAGTGCCTCGAATGTGCGGTGCAGTCGGTTGACGATATTGTAGTGTTCGGCGAGTGTTCGCGATACAAAGTCAAGGTTGCCCTCGTCGAGCGATTCCATATAGATATGGCACCAATCTTTGCGATATTTTTGAATCGCATGATCCCATTCGGGTAGCATCAGCTTTGCCGCATCGTGCTCTTTCACCTCGGGGATTTCGTCGCTAAGATCGGGTGCTTTGGTATCCGAGGCGGACTCCGACAATACCGACTCGGGTATTATGCCTAGATCTTGTCCTAGCTGTTCAAATAATTCAAGCATGTCTTCGGGAATTTCTATATCTTCGCCGTCGTGGTTTAGTACGAACCCGTATTCGTCGGGTGTCAACGCCTGTTCGTAGAACTTCAATGTGAACGGGGTTGAGGTTTTGGCAGAAATTTTATTTTGTTTTTGTAGTTGCTCGCGTAGTTTGTCCAACATTTCCGCAAGCCGCTTTTGGTTATCGTCGACGCGAGTTTTAATCACCTTATAGACCCGTCCCGGTTTGTATACACCGTGGCACGGATACAGTTCGGGTGTGGGTTCGTTATAGACCGAGTTTATTAGGTTTAAGCTGTCTTCGGAACGCGCATGTTCTGATGAAAGTTTTGTATCGGCATTACGCCATGCAGGTGTATCGGGTGGTTGCCAACGTGTGCCGTAAAGCATACTTTCCAATCGCATGATGCCGGGCAGGGTGCGCGCAAGGCAATGTGTGAGCCGTAAGGTTTCCAATGCTTGAAAGATGTCTATCGCACGCTCGGGGTCGTTGTGTTCGTACAACAGTCGCGGAATGTCAACATGCCACGTACCGAACCGGCTCTGCGCCCACAGATAAGTGGTTGCCAATTTGTAGAAACTGAAATTTTTATCGATGCTATTGAAGCCGGTATATTTTTCAGGTAAGAATAGCGTTGCGGTATCGGTGTAGAGTTCCGTACCGGGAGCGATTTTGAGCTGTACGTTGCCGAAGCCGGTGACCAAATACTCTATCACCGAGCGTACTTGCTCGAGTATCACGGTGGCCGGTTCGGGCCGGAGCGACGCAACATAATCGTCGGTTTGTGCGAGATACGCCATTGCATCCGACACACCTTTATTTAATGTCAGAGATTTTATTTCATCGACCCATGCGCGCCAGTTTTTATCGTCTAAATGTTTTAGTGCGGCTATGGCTCGGCAACAAAACTCGTGTGTAATCTCGGTCGAAACGAGGCTTAGCTCTTGCGCTGCGTTCAGTAGTCTCAGTTGATCCGCCATGCCGAAACGGGTCAATGATTTTGCGGTTTGAAAAAGCTCGGATAAATCCTTGTTCGGTAGGTCTATCAACAATTCTAGACGCAGTTGTATTTCGCGCTCACCCATACCGCCGTAATCGGTGGAAGAAGGTCCTCGCTCTACGGTCTTCGAGGCGTTTGCTCGCTTATAAAGCGCAGCGATGCCGCCAAACGCTCTTTTGAGATATAGCACCGGTGTCATAGTTGATCCAGAAGAACACGTTTTGCATCGTTGATCATCGCCGCCATATAAGGTGTGCCACCACGGTCGGGATGGAATTTTTGCATTAGTTTTCGGTGTGCGTCTATGATTTGTTCGCGTGTCGCACCGGCTTCAACGCCTAAAATCTTATAGGCTTCTTTGCTTGTAATATTCTTGGGTGCGGCACTCTGCTGCCGGTTGTGGGGTTGTCGCTTCAAGTACGCTTCCACAAAACTCGCTGCTTGTGGATCCTTTTTTTTCAAAATTTCTATCAGTGCCCGCACTTCTCGCTCGTTCAGAGAGGCTAAGCGACGCAACAAGTTCTGCACCATCTCGGGAGAAGCGTTTGCTGATCCGAACAAACCGGGACCTGAGTCTCCGGGCTTGATTCTTTGGTATAAACGGAATATAAAAGGTGTCCAGCGTAGAAAAGTGAATAGCTTCATTATGAAGGGTATTGCGACTCCGCCGGCAGCGACGAACCAGTGTAATCTGCCGGTTAATGCCATGCCCACGAGCAAAGCAATCAGCAAATACAGATAATAACGCCAGCGATTTTCCTTAGGTTGCAGCCTAATCCAACGGATAAGCAGTAGCAAGATAAGGACTGCCGCAATAGTCAAAAAAATATACATGACCGAACTTTGAAATTATTCGGCTATTATACATTGAACTGTTCCTTCACAGGAGGGGAATGGACTGCTAATGTATTTGTGCAGATACACCGAGGCTGTGGAAAAAGTATTTTATACACCATAACTGCAACCGCTTACGCCATTTGGTTTTGGTTTCCATAAATTGGATGGATGAATGTATAAAATAGTTCAGACACTTCGGCAACTACCCCGTCAGGCTCAGTAGAACCGCCGATTGAACCAGTAGGTCAATCGGCGTGACATTGTGCAGAACTTGACCATGATTGCTAAACGCATACATTGCAAAATGCGTAGGCCACCCCTCCGAAGGAGGGGAATGGGTTGGCACCTCTAACCGTCGATACGCCGTATCATTTTAGGTATGGCAGGATTTTTAGGATCTATTGCATCCGCCGGACATGCATCGACGCAAGCGTAGCAACGGATACATTGCTTGGGGTCTATATACAAGGTGTTGTAATAGAGACCCGATGTCTTGTAGGGATCCACTTCTTCGTAGACCATGCCGTCGCCGTCTTTACGCAAATCCGATACCTCAATAATACACTTGGGTATAGGACAGACAAAAAGACATTCGTCGCATAACACGCAGGTTGCATTATCAACTACCGGTACCGGTGATCTGATGTCTTCGAATTTATCGTAATAGATGTCATTTGTCGACATACCGAGGTCGGTTAATACCGCAATGCCCGCATCTATCATCGGCGGTGGTCCACAGAAATAGGCTTTGGCTTCGGTCAACGATACTTTTCCGGAATCCAAGTAGTTTTTCTTTAGATAATCGGTCACCATGCCGCGTGCGCCTTGCCAGTCGCTATCCTCGGGTTCTTCGGACAATACCGGGACAAACTCAAATTGATAATCCGAATGCCACTTTTCTTTTAATGTTTTGATTTCTTCAATGCAATAGAGGTCTCTCTGGGTGCGTGCGCCGTATAGGAATAATACATTCCTTTGTATTTGTCTAAAGCAACCATCTTCAAGCAGTGCGAAGATAGCACTCATGCCGCTACCCCCGGCAATGCAGACCATTTGCAAGTCGGATGGATCTATGCCGAATTTTCCGAGCGGCCCTTGAACGGTAATAGGTTGCCCGCTACGGTCGGTGTCGAACAACCAGCCCGAGAACTGACCTCCCGGCACTTGGCGTATGAAAAATGAATACTCGCCGGCCTCTTCACATTTCGGAGAACGTGCGAAGGAATAGGCACGTGGTTTTTCAATGCCGTCCACTTTTAATATCGCGTATTGCCCTGCGCTACGTGCTATCGGTTGCGAGTCTTCCTCGGCTTTGATAACCAACTCGCAGGTATCGTAAGTCAGTTTCTTAATACTTTTGATCGTGCAGTGGTTGGTTATTGCCCGACCGCCGTAGAGCGTTTTGTCGGGGTAGGGTATTTGCGCCAGTTGTTGGACAGGATCGTAAAAGTTGGTGCTTGGATTGCTCACTGTTAAACCTCCGTAAATGCTTGTGGATTTTGCGATTTTGCATATGCAATAATTTCTTCGTCACTCATCTTGGCATCTTGGTTGCGTGGGTCGGAACGCCATGCCTTGATATAGCCGCTTTCCCCTCCCATTTGCTTTAATTTTTGAGCGGTTAGTTTATCCGCTGCCTCCGCTTTCTCTATTTCCACCAGCACCGAATAAAAACACGGACTCATGCCGAAGTCGGTCAACATCTCGGAGTTCAATCCGTTTGCGTTGACACCGCCCGGAGTATGGCTTCCCTTGAATTGCTTTTGGGTTCCACAAACACCGGGCAACAAGCCGTCTACGATTACCGCATAACAATAGGTCTCGCCGCGATTGTTATACAGGCGCACCAAATCGCCGTCTTTGATATTGCGTGCTTTTGCGTCTTCGGGGTTTAACTCCACGGTAGGACGCGACATCATTGCTTGTAGGCGCGGCACCGACTGGAACGAATCACCTATAAAGTAATGGGTCGCGCTACTGATTACCTGTATCGGATAATCCTTGCGACGCTCGTGATCTTCTTGTCCTTCAACCTCGGGGTTATGGGTCGGCAGAGGGTCTTGTCCTTGATCGGCTAAAGTCTTGCTATAGATTTCTATTTTTCCGCTTTCGGTCGGCCAGCCTTTGTTCAGGAAGTCGCGCCGTTCGGATTCTACGCTACCTCTAGCCCAACCATTTTTTTCGAGTTCCTCGTAGGTGATGCCTTCCATCAAGGGATTTTCGGTATCGTCTACGATTTCTTTCATCATTTCCTCGTCGGTCTGCGTAAAAGCATTATCGCCTGCTTCGACATAGCCCATTTTCTTTGCGAGCATACGAAACATTTCGGTGTTACGCACACTTTCGCCCAAAGGCTCTATGATGGGCTTGTTCATATTGAAGTAATAATGTCCGTAGGCTGCATGCAAATCGGCTCGCTCAAACTGCGTATCGGCAGGGATCACAATATCGGCATATTTACAAGTATCGGTCCAGAAAGTATCGTGTACTGCAACAAACAGGTCTTCACGCATCAGTCCTTTGCGCACATTATTGGAGTTCGGCGCGCAGTTTGCCGGATCCGAGTTATAAACGAATAAATGTTTAATCGGTGGATCCAGTTTCTCTTCGTTGGCACCGATATCGTCGGCTAGTGCTCGTCCGATCTGCACCATATTGACGATACGCTTCTCGGCACGGTTTCCTAAGTCCGGGCGTTGTAATTTGCCCAACGGGAATTTCAACCACATTTCTTCCAATGTACCGAAGGCGGTGCCGCCACATTTCTCACGCCACGCACCGGTGATACAAGGCAACACCAAAATGGAACGACACATTTGCCCTGCATTTTGGTGGCGGTTCAAGCCGTAATTTGCACGAATGTAGCTTTTTTTCGTACTGCCGTATTCTAAAGCCAGCGTTTTAATCGTCTCGGCATCCAACCCGGTAATCTCTGCGACTTTCTCAAGCGGATAGTCGGGCAACTTTTTCTCCAAGAACTCTTCCCAGCCTACGGTTTGTTCTTTTAGAAAATCTAAATCGTGCAAACCTTCGTCGACGATGATCTTCATCATCCCTAAAGCCAATGCACCGTCGGTGCCGGGACGCGGTTGTATATGCCAATCCGCCATCATAGTAGTACGCGTCACACGTGGGTCTATGACGATTAGTTTGACGCCGCGTTTGCGCGCCTTTTGTATAAAAGGTATCGCATGTACCCCGGTGCTAACCAAATTGGTTCCCCATAATATAATGACTTCGGCCTCCGAACACGCTTCGTGTATAGAAGGGCCGTTGGCAATGCCGTAGGTATAAATACCTGCCCACATCGCTGCGTAGATGCAGATCGATTGCTCCAATCTGGCAGCATTCATTTTGTTCCAAAAACGCTGGTCCATGCCCCAATAACCCAGCATGCCGAGTGTTCCCGAATACGAATACGGTTGCACGGCTTCGGAACCGTATTCGGATATGACTTCCTTCATGTTGTCGGTAATCGTATCCAAAGCCTCGTCCCAACCGATGCGTTCAAATTTTGCATTGGGGCCTTTAGGACCTACTCGCTTGTGCGGATAGAGAACCCGATTGTCGTTATAGACCAATTCAACATAGTGATTTACTTTGTTGCAAAGATAGCCTTTGGTGATAGGATGAGTCGGGTCGCCTTGCACTCTGACGACTTTACCCGTTTTGTCGTTTCGGGTCACCAAGATAGAACAAGTATCGGGGCAGTCGTGCGGACAACACATATGATGGTATGAATGTCCTTCGGGTGCTTCAGATTTTGTATACAATGTCATGTCAATACCTCCTCGTATGATATTTCGGGAATTATTATACCGATAAATCACGAATATGGAACTATTGCTTGCGCAGTTTGTGTCGCCCCTAAAGAAGGGGGGCGGGTATTGCATTTTGCAATGTATGCGTTATCAGTGTGTTAAGGTTCTGCAAGATGTCACACCGATTGATTTTGATATATATAATATTTCTAATGGATACAATATTTAGATTTTGTACGAAGTTACGCCACTTGCCCAACTGGAGCAAGTGGCGGGTTTACTCGGTGGTTCTATCATTAGGATATTGTCGATCAAACGCGCTTTCCCTAGCCATGCGGCTGCCAGTATGACGAGAGGAAATTGTCTTCGGTATAGAGTTTTTAGCGAATGTGCGCATCTAATTTCTACATATTCGGTGTTTAAGCCCTCGGCCGTCATCAGTGCGGTAGCTTCTTTTTTCAAATTTTCTAAATCGTCTCTGCCTTGTTTTATGCAATCGGCTATCTGTTTTAAGCTACGGTATAAGATGGGTGCTTGTTTTCTCTCGTGTTCGGAAAGGTATGCGTTTCTGGAGCTCAACGCCAAACCGTCGTCGGCACGCACCGTTTCGACCGATATCACTTCAACGTTAAACGATAAATTGCGCACTAACTCTCTGACGATGCAAAGTTGTTGGTAATCTTTCTGCCCCAGCAGGATCACATCGGGTTGGAATATGTTTAATAGCTTGGCGACGATGGTTGCTACACCGTCAAAGTGTTTAGGCCTGAAAGCACCGCACAAATCATCAGACAAACTGCCGGCTATAACGCGCACGCCCGACGATAAATCTGTGCTGTGCATCTCTTCCGGTGTAGGCACAAAAGCAAGGTCTACCTTAAAACGCTGTAATGCTTCGGTGTCTTGTGCTTCGTTTCTGGGATAGGCTTGTAGGTCTTCCGTCTTGTCAAACTGCACGGGGTTGACAAAAATACTCGCTGCAACTTTATCGGCAACATCGTGCGCTCGCTCAAGCAACTTAAAATGCCCTTCGTGTAAGGCACCCATCGTCGGCACGAACGCAACGCTTTGCGATTGTTGCTGCCATTGCGCCATTTGCTTGCGCACATGCATAATGTCTCTAGCAATAAGCATGATAAAAAACGAGCTTAAGGCCTGGGAAAATGTTTTGTTTTGACCGCTCGTACATAAGCGATGAATGCTGCCGATATGGAATCTCTGCCGGTCAGGAAATTCTCGGCAAATTTCGGTGGATGGTTACTAATTCCCAAAACATCATACGATACGAGAATTTGTCCGTCGTAATCAATCCCCGATCCTA
This sequence comes from uncultured candidatus Poriferisulfidus sp., assembly GCA_965215125.1. Taxonomy (GTDB): domain Bacteria; phylum Pseudomonadota; class Gammaproteobacteria; order Poriferisulfidales; family Oxydemutatoraceae; genus SP5GCR1. The sequence continues at coordinate 1,778,952 of OZ244052.1, forward strand.
TGCCGATGACCGGTACATCACTCATTGGACTAATCTGTTTTCCCAAGTGTTTAGCGGCACATTCAACCAATAACAAATCGGTACCCGCAGCGATGCAATCGTTCGCTTGTTGCAAAACCTTGTCGTTTGCTACTTTCGGCTTGGAAGAAGTGCAAGACGAATCGGTGTCGGTGATTGTTTGCGGGCAGAAACCGATATGTGCGCACACCGGTATTTTTTTATCGACGAGTGCTCGTATTACTTCTATGCTGGTAGCCGATACTATTTCAAGTTTTACCATTTCGGCACCTCCTTCGTCGATCAAACGTAGCGCATTATGCAAGCCTAAATCGACCGACGAATAGCTTGCATAAGGCATGTCGGCAACGAAGAACGCTCGGTTTATATGGGGAGCAACGCACCGGCAATGATAGACCATATCGTTCATAGTCACCTTAGTGGTCGTTGCACGACCTTGTACGACCATCCCTAGAGAATCTCCGACCAGCACGAGATCAATACCGGCATCATCTATGATGCGGGCAAAAGAGGCGTCGTAAGCGGTGAGGCAGGCAATCGGTTGATGCGATGCCTTCATTCGTTGCAAAGCAGTCAACGTTATTTTGCTATTGCGACTATTTCCCATGTTTCTTTAATTCATAAGGGGCTGGATTATAGTAATACTTTGCCGACTCTAAATTTAGAATACGCTCTTTGAGTCTATAGTATTCATCTTTATCGTTTATAAAGTCAACATCTACGGTGTTGACGATCAATACCGGAGAGTCTTTATAATGATAGAAGAAATCGAGATATGCGTTGTCCAGATGGTTGAGATATTCTGCATCTATAGTCTGTTCAAAGGTTCGCCCACGCTTTCGTATACGCTCCATTAGTACCGACACCGGTGCCTGCAGATAAACGACTAAATCGGCTTTAATATTCGGGATTTGTAGGTTATGGTATATTTTTCGGTAAAGAGCAAACTGCTCGTCGTCTAATAAGAGACGGGCGAATAGTTGATCTTTTTCTAGCAAAAAATCGCTCACTATCATGGAATTAAATATATCTCTTTGTTGTAATTTTTGCAGGGCTTCTACACGCGACAGCAAAAAATATAATTGTGTGGGTAAAGAGAATTTTTTAATATCCTTATAGAATTGATGCAAGAACGGGTTTTGGTCTACTTGTTCGAGTAATAGCTCTGCGGAGAAATCGTCTGCGAGTTTGCGTGCGATACTAGTTTTTCCGACCCCGATAGGGCCTTCAATGACGAGATAGTCTATTTTCTTTTTATTCGGCATTGCGAATTCTACGACATGTTTTGTCATCCCCCAGCGTAGCTAATAGATCGCAGACTTTTCCTTTGCCCGGAAGCGATAATCTGGGGGCAATTTCGGCAAGTGGCTTAAGCACGAAGAGACGTTTATCGGCAGATTGGTGAGGAATAGTTAGATTTTTGCTACGAATAGATTTACTACCGTAAGCAATGATATCGAGATCTATATTTCTAGGTCCCCAGCGTAGTCCTTGGCGCACGCCTCGCCGCCGCCCGAATTTTTGTTCTATGTTTTGCAAATAATCGAGTAATGCAAGCGGTGCTAAACAAGTTTCTATCAGTATCACCCTGTTGATGTAGTCGGGTTGTCTCGACGGTCCTAGCGGACAACTGCGGTACACACTTGAACGGGCGATTAATCTGCTCGCCGGTAGACAGGCGATTTTTCTAATCGCTGCGCTTAAGGTGGTAATGGGTGACCCCAAGTTTGCACCCAATGCAATCGCCGCTAACATTGCACGCTTTGTTTTGCGTGTTTGGAATATTTGTATTTGTTATACTTTTTGGTCTTGTCCGCTATCATTAAATCGCGTTGTTTCTTGTTAAGTTGTTGAAATTTTTCCCACCATTTGTAATTGCTTATATCTGCTAGTTCGGCCCTGGATAGTAAGCCTAAAAAGTCATAGGCGGCACGAAAACGTCGGGCGTCGATTAATCTGTTGATTTCTTTTTTGTTTCGGCTACTAAAATAAGGTTGCAAATTATATATATCGTATATGGTATTCAATACGTATCTAGGTATGGCGATGCGTGAACGTTGTATCATGGCAACCTCGTTGATCTTTTTTTCTCTAATTTTAGCAAGATCTGCTCTCCTTACCGATTGTTTTCCTACTCTGATGTATATGGGTAACCACCATAAACCGGCGATTATAAATGCCGGTGTCACCGGCTCCGATAAAGCGATTCGCGTGTCGGTAGCACTAAATAGGAGTTTCAAGAAATGCTTAAAATTATCGGCTTTGGGATGGTGTTTCATCGCGTCTGCGGTTTGAGGGAATAGTAGTTCAAACAACCCGAAGTGTTTAAGTCTTTGAAAAAGCCCGAGTGATGTGCCACAGCAGAATAATTTTTTACATTCCTCGAACAAACGAGCGTGTGGTATGTTCAATAGTAATGCACGGTTTGGAATAATCTGTGCTTCGGTCTCGGTTTCTAGGTTTAAGTCGAGCTTTGTTGCCAAGCGCAAGCCTCTTAAAATTCGTACCGGATCTTCTTGGTAGCGTTGCAACGGATCGCCGATTACACGAAGGCATTTATTCTCTAAATCCGATATTGCTTGCGGATGGCATATCAGCTCGTCGCTGAAAGGGTCGTAATACATTGCATTAACCGTGAAATCACGGCGCATCAAATCTTCATCCAAAGTGCCGTATTTATTGTCTTCGGCGATGCACCATTTTTTTACGGAAAGATTCTCTCGTTCTTTATCCGAGTGGCTTGCTCTAAATGTTGCCACTTCAAATATATGTTGGTTGTAGAATACGTGCGCTAGCCTAAACCGTTTGCCGATCAGCCTGCATTGCCCGAATAAGCGGCGGATTTTTTCGGGATGTGCCGAGGTGACGATATCAAAATCTTTGGGTTGTCTACCCAATAATAGATCGCGTACTCCGCCGCCTACGATATAACTACTGTAGCCTGCTTTCTGCAGTATCTTTAATACTTTCAGTGCTTCTTTTGAAATGCAATCAACCGATAGACCTAAATCACACCCTTGTCTACGATCTGTAATCATTTTTATAAATGCTTAGAGCGCATTACCAGCATTTTCTCCAGTTGCATATCTTCTATGGTGTACGGAATGCCACCGGTTCCATACCCCGAGTGCATGCGCCCGAAAAAAGGCATCCAGTCTACTCTGAATGCGGTATGCTCGTTGATCATTACCGCAGTTGCATTGAGGTGTTTTGCACAATACCACGCATTATCCATATTGCGAGTGATTACTGCAGCTTGAAATGCAAAGGGCAAAGTGTTTGCGCGACTCAATGCATCGTCCACATCGTCAAAAGCATATATGCAAATCACCGGCCCGAATAATTCTTCACGACTAACCTCTGCGGTGTCGGAAGGATTGAGTAGTACCGTACATTGATACGCGGTATCCGAAAAACGTTTGCCGCCGGATACGAGCTGTGCGCCGTCTGCGACGGCATTCTGCACCCAACGGTCGACCCGGTCAACCTCGCTTCGCTTAATTAACGGACCGACTTCGGTATCCGCTTCGGTAGGGTCACCTATTTTCATTTTCTGCCCTAGCTTGGCTAGACGCGTTGCCACTTTATCGGCAATGGAACTGTGTGCGTAAACGCGCTGTACCGATACACAAACCTGACCGGCATGATAAAAGCCACCTTTGGCAAGGCGAGGCAAGTTGTCGTCTAAATCTGCGTCGTCCATGATAATCACCGGTGCTGCACCACCGTGTTCCAACGCACAACCGGCACCCGCAGGCAATTTTGAACGCAAGGACCAGCCGACTTTTGCACTGCCTATAAAGCTCAAAAACGACATGCGCGGATCGGAAACTAATTCGTTTGAAGTTTGATGATCCTTGCTCAGTAATGCTTGGCAGTATGCTCGTGGTAATCCTGCCTCGTAAAACAACTCTACTAAAGCAAAGCACGACAAAGGTGTTACCTCAGCAGGTTTGACGATTACCGGGCATCCTGCAGCAATCGCCGGACCTATCTGATGGGCGATTAAATTCACCGGATGGTTGAATGCGCTGAATGCTACAACCACACCGCGCGGTTCCTTGATAGTAAAAGCGAGATGTCCCTGAGATGGTGCGTTGACATCCATAGTGATACGCCTACCGTCGGCTTCGCTACTACGCAGATAATCAATGCAACTTTGCAAAGATATCACCGCTCTATTCAATTCAACCTTTGAATCAATCAGCGGTTTGCCGCCTTCTGCAGCTGCTTGTGTTGCAAGTTCATCTTTGTGTTTGTCTAGTAAAAAGCAAACTTTTTCTAGTATTTCTATGCGCTGCGCACGAGGCAACCAAGCACTTTTATCGCCAAAAGTTTTATACGCAACATCTAGCGCACCCAATGCAGTATTGCTATCTACCACGCCTACGCGAGCAATAGGTTGCTCATCCCAAGGTTGCACGACTTCTCTATAGTCACAAGCCTTTCCATTGACCAGCAAAGGTTCTATCACTCGCATAACTTCCCTCCTTATTCGATTAAATCGGGCATACAAGTTTTCCCATCTTTTCGGTAAATTGCATATTGACCGAATAGTCCACCGGACAGTCAATAACTGCAACCGTACCACAGTCTCGGGCTTCACTAATAACCGATTGCAAATCACTTGCATCTTCTACACGAAAACCTCTGGCACCGAAGCTCTCGGCGTATTTAACAAAATCGGGGTTATTAAATTCAATATGACTCGGCCGACCAAACTCCTTTTGTTGATGCCACCTTATCAAACCGTATTCGTCGTCTCTCCAAATCATCACGATAATCGGTATGCCGTAACGCATTGCCGTTTCCAGTTCTTGCGAGTTCATCATAAATCCGGCATCGCCGGTAATAGTCAGTACCGTACGCTCCGGATGAATCATCTTGGCCGCAATCGCACCCGGCACACCGATGCCCATAGAAGCGAAACCATTGGAAATGATACAAGTATTCGGAGCTTCCGCTTGATAGATGCGGGCAATCCACATTTTATGCGCACCTACGTCCGAGATCAGTATATCTTCGGTATCTAGTACCTGCCGAACATCCCACAGTATCTTTTGAGGCTTTACCGGGCAGCCGGTATCGTTTGCACAAGCCCAAAAATCTTCCTCTATCATTGTCTTCAGGGTTTTTCTATAGCTGGAACTATAGTTCGCATCGGTGCCGCCCTTTGCGAGGATGGCTTGTGCAAGTTGTTCCAGCGATGAAGCGATATCGCCGAGCACTCTATACTCGGCATTATAGTGGTCGTCTACTTCGGCAGGCGTGGCATCTATATGGATAATGTGTTTGTCTTTGTCGGGGTGCCACAAATAAGGATGGTACTCAACCATGTCGTAGCCTATACAGATTACTACATCGGCGCGTTCAAAGCCGCAAGTTGCATAATCTCTTGCCTGCAGGCCGACCGTTCCGATGCTGAGCTCATGGGAAAATGGCACACAACCTTTGGCCATAAAAGTATTGACCGTCGGAATATTCAGGGTTTCTATAAATTTAATAAGTTGGGTACAAGCCTTGCCTCTAATCACGCCGTTGCCTGCCATCACGATAGGGAATTTGGCTTTGGCTATTACTTCGGCAGCCTCGTCTATCAAATCGGGTTGTGCCACCGTCATCACCGGATCTCTAATCGGCAAAGGTTCACATCCGGTAATTTCTTCGGCAGCGATATTCTCCGGCACATCAATAAAACATCCGCCCGGTTTCTCGGTTTTGGAAACCTTAAATGCTTTGCGAACTATTTCCGGTATGACTTCGGGATCACGGACTCCGATACTGTATTTAGAAATGGGCTGAAACATTCTAACCAAATCTAGGATTTGATGGCTTTCTTTGTGCATTCTGGTAGTTGCACCTTGTCCGGCTACTGCGATAATCGGTGCATTATCCATATTGGCATCGGCAAAGCCGGTCACTAAATTGGAAGCCCCCGGACCTAAAGTTGCCATACAAACTGCCGGATGACCTGTCAGACGTCCGTATACATCCGCCATAAATGCAGCCCCCTGCTCGTGGCGAGTCAAAATAAATTCTATGGGACTATCCAGCAATACATCCATCAGGTGAATATTCTCTTCGCCCGGAATACCGAAGATATACTCTAAGTTCTCGTTTTCAAGGCAACGAATAAAAAGTTCGGCTGCGTTCATTATTTGTCTCCTATACTATGCAACACCAATAGGGTTATGGATGTTACCGTGTGCTTTCTAATGCAAAGAGGGAATGAAGGTATATTATATCATACCATTGAGCATGTTGCTCTGTTTTTCAACAGCATTAGACTACTACTTTGCGCTTACATAGGAGCGGCAAGCTATGTACAATGCCAGATACATATTGGACTCTTTAGAACCTAATCTTTCCACTAGGAAAAGTACTTTTCCTAGTGGAAAAATACCTCTTAAATCAAAGTAGCCGACATGCAAAACCAGCACATCGGCTACCGCATTACAGGTTTTTATAAAATAGCCTCTTTTTCCAACAAAACGGAGGCTATGATGGCAACAGATGCCAAACAAAAACTTAATGCATTAGAATTTTGGAACAAACACGGCTTAAACGCAACCCAAGACTTTGTCGGGGTGAGCCGTTCCACCCTATACCGCTGGAAAAAGTGCTTTGACGAGGGCGGTGTATCCGCTTTGCGAGACGCAAGTAAAGCACCTCGGCAGCATCGTCGCCGTAATTGGTCTACTCACATCAGCGATGAGATTAGGCGACTGCGACACAGCTATCCGAATATGGGTGCGCCGAAGATTTATTACTTCTTAAAGCCGTGGTGTGATGCACGCGAACTGCAGTGTCCGAAGCCGCGCACCATTGCACGGTTGATTGCCGATGCATCCGACAACATGCGCTGTTCGCCCCCTAAACTCTCTAAAAGAAAACACAAATGCAAGACTTCTCAACCACGCAACCGTCTCAGCAAAGATGCCAAAGCGCAATTTCCCGGACACTGCGTGGCTATGGATACTATCCATTATTTCGTTAATCGAACACGCTATTATCTGTTCACTGCGATTGACCACTACAGCCGTTTTGCCGTTGCCATTACCTGCCGACGCGCCCACAGTAAAAATGCTGCGACATTCGCAAGATTGGTGGACACGGTATTCCCCGGCAACCTCTCTCAAGTACTGACCGACAACGGGAGCGAGTTTGCCGGCGACTTCGAGGCTTATCTACAACGACACAACATTAAACACTGTTATACTTATCCTCGTTGCCCGAAAATGAATGCCATAGACGAGAGATTTAACCGTACCATTCAGGAGGAGTTTGTAGCACATCATGAGGATATTTTAGTGACCGATTTAGCACAATTTAACGACGTATTATTTGAGTATCTCGGGCGGTATAACTTCAGGAGACCGCACCAAAGTCTAGCCTATAAAACACCGGCACAACAGCTTGCTTCCTTTTGTCCCCATTTGTCCAATATGTCATGGCATCGTACAAGCTATTGCATATAATTTATGTTTGTATATAATAAACGCCCTTGCATAGATTATGGCTTTGGGTTTCGCCTTATATGTTTGACGATGAGGGTCTAGACTTCGGTTGTTGCCGGCTACGGACTGAATGTAGCACAATGGTTATCCGTTAACAACTAACACGAATTGTGCCAATTTGTTCAACGGGTCTGTAGCTCAGCTGGTTAGAGCGCACCCCTGATAAGGGTGAGGTCGGTGGTTCAAATCCACCCAGACCCACCAAATTAGGAACCTGCGTTTCAATGTGCTGGGTTGAAGCATTAAGTTGCTCGGGTTTGAAAGTGATGCAGTGTGGGGCCGTAGCTCAGCTGGGAGAGCACCTGCTTTGCACGCAGGAGGTCAGGAGTTCGAGCCTCCTCGGCTCCACCATTAACCGGGTGCGAATAAAATTGCTTTTGCAATTATGCGGCAGCAATTTTATTCACATTTTGAGTGTGAAGGTTTTTTTACAATAGAATATTATAGTCAAGGATATACATTGATGTATATGTATGTATATTGCTAATTAATTATTAGTTTCAATTGTTAGTTCTTAAGATGATAATGGCAAACATTTCGATATATAGTTTATAGCTATATGACGCGAGATTGTTTGAGGTTATAAGGTCAAGTGAATAAGTGCATACGGTGGATGCCTTGGCGGCAGGAGGCGATGAAGGACGTAGTAGCTTGCGATAAGCTTCGGTAAGTTGGCAAACAAACTTCGACCCGAAGATTTCCGAATGGGGAAACCCACTTACTTTAGTAAGTATTCTCACCTGAATATATAGGGTGAGAAAGCAAACTCGGGGAACTGAAACATCTAAGTACCCGAAGGAAAAGAAATCAACCGAGATTCCCTTAGTAGCGGTGAGCGAAACGGGAACAGCCCTTAAGCCTGTATCCAACTAGTGGAAACGGCTGGAAAGTCGTGCCATAGTGAGTGATAGCCTCGTACACGAAAGTACGATACAGGTGAAATCGAGTAGAGCGGAACACGTGGAATTCTGCTTGAATATCGGGGGACCATCCTCGAAGGCTAAATACTCCCTGCCGACCGATAGTGAACTAGTACCGTGAGGGAAAGGTGAAAAGAACCCCGGGAGGGGAGTGAAATAGAACCTGAAACCGTATGCATACAAGCAGTGGGAGCCCCATTTATGGGGTGACTGCGTACCTTTTGTATAATGGGTCAGTGACTTACTTTCTGTGGCAAGCTTAACCGTCTAGGGGAGGCGTAGGGAAACCGAGTCTTAAATGGGCGCATAGTCGCAGGGAGTAGACCCGAAACCGGGCGATCTATCCATGGCCAGGGTGAAGGTGAGGTAACACTTACTGGAGGCCCGAACCCACCTATGTTGAAAAATGGGGGGATGAGCTGTGGATAGGAGTGAAAGGCTAATCAAGCCCGGAGATAGCTGGTTCTCCCCGAAATCTATTTAGGTAGAGCCTCGCATATCACTCCAGGGGGTAGAGCACTGTTATGGCTAGGGGGCCATCCCGGCTTACCAAACCATGGCAAACTCCGAATACCTGGAAGTGCAGTGCGGGAGACACACGGCGGGTGATAAGGTCCGTCGTGGAAAGGGAAACAGCCCAGACCGCCGGTTAAGGTCCCTAAATCATGGCTAAGTGGGAAACGATGTGAGAAGGCACAAACAGCTAGGAGGTTGGCTTAGAAGCAGCCATCCTTTAAAGAAAGCGTAACAGCTCACTAGTCGAGTCGGCTCGCGCGGAAGATTCAACGGGGCTCAAGTCATGTACCGAAACTGCGGATGCCGCAAGGCATGGTAGGGGAGCGTTCTGTAAGCCGCTGAAGGCGTGCCGTGAGGCATGCTGGAGGTATCAGAAGTGAGAATGCTGACATAAGTAACGATAATGCAGGTGAAAAGCCTGCACACCGTAAGCCTAAGGTTTCCTGCGCAACGTTAATCGACGCAGGGTGAGTCGGCCCCTAAGGTCAGGCCGAAAGGCGTAGCCGATGGGAAACAGGTTAACATTCCTGTACTTTGCACGACTGCGATGGGGAGACGGAGAAGGCTAGATCATCCGGGCGATGGTTGTCCCGGTTCAAGAGTGTAGGAAGTGCTTCCAGGAAAATCCGGAAGTATAATTCCGAGGCTTGATAACGAGTTCTCTTTAGAGAATGAAGTGATTGATGCCATGCTTCCAGGAAAATCCTCTAAGCTTCAGGTCGTGTGGAACCGTACCGTAAACCGACACAGGTAGGCGGGGAGAGAATCCCAAGGTGCTTGAGAGAACTCAGGTGAAGGAACTAGGCAAAATAGCACCGTAACTTCGGGAGAAGGTGTGCCGGTTCGGGTGAAGGAGCTTGCCTCCGGAGCTTGAGCCGGTTGCAATAACCAGGTGGCTGCGACTGTTTACTAAAAACACAGCACTCTGCAAACTCGCAAGAGGACGTATAGGGTGTGACGCCTGCCCGGTGCCGGAAGGTTAATTGATGGGGTTAGTCTTCGGACGAAGCTCTTGATCGAAGCCCCGGTGAACGGCGGCCGTAACTATAACGGTCCTAAGGTAGCGAAATTCCTTGTCGGGTAAGTTCCGACCTGCACGAATGGCGTAACGATGGCCACGCTGTCTCCACCTGAGACTCAGTGAAATTGAAATTGCTGTTAAGATGCAGTGTACCCGCGGCTAGACGGAAAGACCCCGTGAACCTTTACTACAGCTTTGTACTGAATTTTGAGCATATCCGTGCAGGATAGGTGGGAGGCTTTGAAGCCGAAGCGTCAGCTTCGGTGGAGCCAACCTTGAGATACCACCCTGATATGTTTGGAGTTCTAACCCAGGTCCATTTATCTGGATCGGAGACAGTGCATGGTGGGTAGTTTGACTGGGGCGGTCTCCTCCCAAAGAGTAACGGAGGAGCACAAAGGTATCCTAAGTACGGTCGGAAATCGTGCGCTTAGCGTAAAGGCATAAGGATGCTTAACTGCGAGACAGACGCGTCGAGCAGGTGCGAAAGCAGGTCTTAGTGATCCGGTGGTTCTGTATGGAAGGGCCATCGCTCAACGAATAAAAGGTACTCCGGGGATAACAGGCTGATACTGCCCAAGAGTCCATATCGACGGCAGTGTTTGGCACCTCGATGTCGGCTCATCACATCCTGGGGCTGAAGCAGGTCCCAAGGGTATGGCTGTTCGCCATTTAAAGTGGTACGCGAGCTGGGTTTAGAACGTCGTGAGACAGTTCGGTCCCTATCTACCGTGGGCGTTTGAGACTTGAGGGAAGCTGCTCCTAGTACGAGAGGACCGGAGTGGACATACCTCTGGTGTTCCGGTTGTCACGCCAGTGGCATTGCCGGGTAGCTATGTATGGACGGGATAACCGCTGAAAGCATCTAAGCGGGAAGCCTTTCCCAAGATAAGGTCTCACCGGGGACTCGATCCCCCTAAAGGACCCTTGAAGACTACAAGGTTGATAGGCTGAGTGTGGAAGCGTGGCAACATGTGAAGCTAATCAGTACTAATTGTCCGTGAGGCTTGGCCTTATAACACTCAAACAATTTTGAGCTTGAGGCATATAACAATTGAATCAATATACGAATAGAATCGCCGTTTGTTGCAGTAGCACAAACGGCGCGACTTTGTGCTAGGCAGATAATTTTCCAATGGTCGCAAGTTGAAAAGGCACGGTTAATTCATTTACTTGTGACATTTCTTAACACTTGCAAAAGACAGTATATAAACTGACGTTCTCCCCAAATTTATTACCAATGTTAAAGTCAGTTTTTCCGATAAACTAGAGAAGTTAAAAACATTACAGGAGAACTTAACATGAATAGAACCGCCGATTGAATTTGTAGGTCAATCGGCGTTTCAATGTCCACTTCTACGGATGGATTAGAAAATAATTTTTCAGCGGTCCCATTCCTTCTTTTGAAAGGGTAGGACAACATGCCTTCTCTCAAAAAAAATGATTCGCACTCACAAAAGTTAAATTTCAAATTCCAGTCCTATTCCGCCCCATGTTTGATCGTCTCCACCTTCGCGACGGACATTTTCCTCGGCGAAGGAATGTGTACCGTACATTTTCAAGCTAACCGAATCGTTCAACGGTACGCTCACTGCTAAACCAACCGCTATATGGTTTAGCCCGTCGTACTCTTCCGATACATAACCGAAATCAATAAGAGCTGCTACATAAGGCTCTATGCTGAAGTGTTCCATTTCTATTTCTTTTGCTAATTCAACTTCAAATGCACCGCCGTCCACTTCGGCAGAATATATATAAGCTATTTCCGGTGTAATTTCCCACGGTAGACATTCGCAAGCGAGGCTTAGCACAAACTCGTGATCTTCGTTTTCTTCCTCTTCGTGCCCGTTCCCGTTTTCTTCTTCCTCTTCATCTTCCTCCTCGTGTATCCAAGTGTAACTAAATTCCAAGCTGAAGTCTTCCCATTCCCAAGCCTTGCCTATGAATAAATTGGATTCGGTAAAATCTTGCGTTTCCGCAATTACCCATTCGCCACCGACAAAGAAACTTGGTATTTCAAAGTTTCCTATATGTATTCCTTCAAGTTCAAAAACAAATTCCGGCGTAAATATACTGTCGCCCGGTATTTCATTCAGACCGTCTTCTACAAATTTATTGTGGTATGAGAAAGCAACCTCACCAGAGACTTTGCTCTCATGCTCACCTGCGTGAGCAGATGGAATAGAAAGCATTAGCAGTATGCTAAGACTTAGCAAATAGAGTGCTTTTTTATTGAAATAGTGCATTTTTATCTCCTATATGTTACATTATGTTATGATATAACATAACTAAAATCGGAGAGTATATACGATTGTACGGAAACATGCAAGGGGTATTTCTATCGTTGTCAGCGCAAAATAATAATGTAGGGCTGTTGAAAAAATACCGTTTTGCATAACTGCAATCGCTTTGCGCCACCCGATGATGGTTTCCATATTTGACAACCACCCCATGGAAAGGCTTTACATTTTGTACTACGTACTAAGATTCTGCACAACGTTACGCCGATTAACCTACTGGCTTAATCGGCGGTTCTATTACGCCTGCCACCCCTCCGAAGGAAGGGAATGGTCCGACCTACATTCCAATGTTAAGGTTCTGCACAATGTCACGCCGATTGACCTACTGGCTCAATCGGCGGTTCTATTTGTTATAATCATCATTTTTATTTCGGACATAAAGCAAATTTAACAAAATGAATATAGGCATTATAGGCTATGGCACGGTTGGTAAAGCGGTTGCCGGGGGATTTGAGAAAAAGGCACAGCTATATATATACGACCCGCTTTATCCTGCCGATAGCGGCGAGGGATTTTGCAACTCGATTGCAGAAGTTTATCGTGCTTGCGAGTTTAGTTTTATTTGCGTTCCTACTCCCCAAAAACTAAAAAAGCCCGATGATGTCTATGGAGAATTTGATTCAACCATATTAGACGGCTGCATGAAAGCGATAGCGGAAGAGAAATCTTCGGGTTCTAAAATTGTTGTGATTGCAAGCACCGTTTTACCTTCTAAAGTAAAGGAATATCTTGCATCGTGGCCGAACATGAATATTGTTATATCACCCGAGCTGTTGACGGAGAAAAATGCGATACAGGATTTCTTGAACCCCGATTGCAGGGTGATCGGGGGCGAACCCGAGCATAGTCGTGCATTACAAAAGTTGTACGAAGATTACAGCGAGTGCCAACCATGTAAGGTGGGATATTGTAGTGCGGTGAATGCGGCTTACATTAAGTATATGCGGAATACTTATTTAGCAATAAAGGTCAGCATGATGAATCAGTTCTACGATTTATTTGAAAAGATGGATAGCACCGACAGTTGGGAAGACATCGCAACGATATTGCATTATGATTCAAGGTTGGGTGGCAGTCATTATAATGTGCCGGGACACGACGGCGATCGGGGTTGGGGAGGAAAATGTTTGCCTAAGGATTCGGGGGCTTTATATCATTATGCCGTAGGGCAGGATATTGAGATGACTTTGCTCAAGGCGGCATTGGAATACAATAAAAAGATCAGAAAAAAGATTGATTGGGTTAAGTAGTTTGTCGGTGGCACGGTTGTAAATCACCTCTTGGAAAGGCTTTACATTTTGTAAGCATTTTAGGGTTCTGCACAATGTCAAGCCTGCCCTCTACAGGAGGAAAATAATTTGTTACTACGGTTTGACGACGATGGCTTGAGCGACCGCATAGCTTGCTTCGTCGCTGATGCTCACTAGGATGTTTTGTTCGGTTGTTTGTTTCTCGCTTTGATGTAGTGTGGCATAAGGTTTGCCGGATCGGTTGCGTTTAATCAGTATTGATTTAGGGTACAGATTTTCGGCAAAACCGCTACCGATAGCTTTGCTAACCGCCTCTTTGGCGGCAAACTGACGGGCAAGAAAAGCCGCCTTGTCTTTGCGCTCGCTATAGTCGGTATATTCTTGCGGGTGAAGGATGCGTTTGGGAAATCGCTCCGGATATTTTCCCAGTATACGCTTGATTCTATTAATGCTAACGATGTCTATACCGATGCCGTAAATCATTTTGACGACTCGTCGGCTTGTGTTATGGTTCTTTTGAATGTTCGCACCGCTTCTTTAAGGCCGACAAAAACCGCATCGGCAACAATGGCATGACCGATATTTAATTCTTGGATTTGTGAGATCGCAGCGATGGCCCCTACATTATCTAATGTTAGTCCGTGTCCGGCATTGACTTGCAATCCGAGTTCTGCTCCTTGACGAGCAGCCTCTACGATACGCCGATGTGCTTGTTGTTGTATGTCGCCCGTTGTCCCGGCATATTCGCCGGTATGCAGTTCAACGATTTCAGCTCCGCACTGCACCGCCAACTCTAAAACGGACAAATCGGGTTCTACAAAGAGTGAAACGGCAATACCTGCGGCACGCAGTGTCTCGCATACACTTGCAATACGCTTGCGATGCTTACGAACATCCAATCCGCCTTCGGTGGTAAGTTCTTCGCGTCTTTCAGGCACCAAGCAGCAATAGTCGGGCTTGACCCGAAGTGCAATCCCAAGCATCTCGGCCGTCGCTGCCATTTCCAAGTTTAGGTGCGTGCCGACACATTCACGAGCGAGATAGACATCGGCATCCTGGATATGTCGGCGGTCTTCGCGCAGATGAATCGTAATCCCGTCGGCTCCTCCTGCTTCGGCTTCGGCAACGGCGCGGCGAAAATCCGGGTAGGGGGTGTAGCGGGCTTGGCGCAAGTTTGCGACATGGTCTATATTAACGCCCAAAGTGGTTCGAAAATTTTTCATAGCCTGTTTGTTTGGGATTGATTTCTTAGCATTGCGATATCATCCTCGGCTTGTTCCTGAAGCATACGTTTACCGTGTTGCTTGCTTTGAGTCTTAACATTCAATTTCAAATAGGTCGGTAAGCTAAGCGTATTCTCGATCGCCTTTCGGGCGGCGGTTCCTATCGCCTTAAGCCGACTGCCTTGCTTGCCTATTACGATGGCGCGCTGATTGTCTTTCAGAACCCATAAAAAGGCCTCTATACGCAACCGGTTTTCCAGTATTTCAACCGCTGAAACTTCTACATCCATCGTATAGGGAATTTCCTCGTGCAGATAGCGCATGACTTGTTCGTAGACTAGTTCCTGAACGATTACCTTAGGTCTTTGATGGCTGTTCGGGTCTCCTTTGAAGATAAAATCGGCTTGCGGAAGCAGTGTCTTAACCTCGGCTTTGAGCTTGCCGAAATCTTTATCCCTACGCGCCGAGAGCGGCACGATTGCAGAGAAACCATGCCCGCGAATTTTATCTATAGTAGTTAGAAGCGATTGTTTCTCTTTGAGTAAGTCCGTTTTGTTAAGTACTAAAACACAGGGTGAGACACCCGATTGTATAATCTTCAATGCCGAATCGTCGGTCTGTGTCCACATTCTACTATCAACAACCAGCATCACCAGATCGACACCCAGCATAGCTGCCTTGGCATTGCGATTTAGCATACGATTCCAGGGATGATGTATGCTCTCGTTCAACCCCGGTGAATCTATAAAGATTATTTGGGCATCGCCTTCGGTCAATACGCCTTGTATGTTATGACGGGTGGTTTGCGCCTTATGCGTCACCGCAGCCCAATGATGCCCGATCAGGCGGTTGAACAGGGTTGATTTCCCTACGTTCGGTCTGCCGCACAAAGCGACAAAACCGCAACGGCGTGCGGTCGGTATATTCGGTGTAGCTTGAGTCTCTATCATTTACGCTTGAGATTATGCAACATTAAGCGAGCCGCTTGCTGTTCGGCATCGCGTTTAGTCCTCCCCTTACCTTCGGTTTGTCCTTGCCCAACCTTGCAGATCATACAAAAGCCCTGTTGTGTAGACTCCTTGAGTTGATATTCAGGGAGGGGAGAACCGCGTGCTTGTAGATACTCCTGCAACCGACTTTTAGCGTCGCTAAAATTGCCTGAACCGGACAATTGCTTGAGGTGTCCGGCATAAATTTGCCGGATGAACTGCCATGTAGGCTGCAAGCCTTGATATAAATAAAATGCGCCTATGATTGCCTCCACGGTATCCGCCAATATGGCATTGCTTAATTGACCGGTTTTTTGTCCACGACCTAACTGGAGCCATTTCCTTAGATGGAGCTTACTCGCTATATCGGATAATGTTTCTTTGCGTACCAAACGAGCGCGCATTCGGGTAAGTTGTCCCTCCGGCTTATCGGGAAAATTGTTATAAAGATATTCGGAAATTAATAGTTGCAGAACCGCATCGCCGAGAAACTCTAAACGCTCATTATGTTCCTTAGCATAGCTACGGTGCGTGATTGCTTGTTTGAATAATTGGTGATTTCTAAAATCTTCGCTTAAAAGTTTTTCCAGTTCCATATTCAAGTTGTATTTATCGTATGCTGTTGCCTATTCTAGAAAATCCGATTTGCGCATCTTGATGATTCCAGTTCATCCAAATCAAGAATGCCTTTCCTACCAGATTTTGTTCTGGAACAAATCCCCACACTCGGCTGTCGTTGCTGTTATCCCTGTTATCTCCCATTACGAAATAATTGGCTTCGGGAATTTGCCATTCGTTTTCTAATCCTTTCATGGAAATATCGGCAACGAGGATATTGTGTTTAACATCGCCCAGATACTCGGTTCTCTCGAATAAATCGGTACCGTAAATGTTTGTGTAAGGTTTGTTGCCGTCTTCCACTTGGGTAATCGGGACACCGTTGATATGCAGTTGTTTGTTTTTATAGACAACCTTGTCGCCGGGAATACCGACAACGCGTTTAATATAGTCCTTGGTTGAGTCTTTGGGATAGCGAAAAACCACAACATCGCCTCTTTGTGGCACATCCATTTCTATTAGCGTGTTATGTAACACCGGTAGCTTGAGTCCATAAGTGAACTTGTTGACCATAATAAAGTCGCCGATTTCCAAAGTCGGTAGCATTGAGCCCGAGGGGATTCTAAACGGTTCTATGATGAAACTTCGTATCAATAGAACGATCAATAGAATTGGGAAGAAAGAAGCTGCGTTATCGGCGATGCGAAAGGATAGGCTGGGTGTTTGTTCCGATTTCTTATCATAGTCGTCGGACCTGTGATAGACCTTGAGAACCAAAGCAAGCAAGCCGGTGATGACAGTGGCAAGCACTAAAAAGAATTCAAGGTCGTAATCCATATACTCTAGAACAAAGAAGAAAACTCTGCTTATCCATGCGGTAGCAGCGTGTCAAATAAACGCTTGGCGGTGTCCTACTCTCACACAGGGAAGCCCTGTACTACCATCGGCGATGCGCCATTTCACTTCCGAGTTCGGGATGGGATCGGGTGGTACTAACGCTCTATGGCCGCCAAGCAAATAAGCTGTTTGCAGTCTTTGCGACAATCTACCGTATCAATAATTGGCTATAAGATATACTAAGACGACAAAAACTGCGATAAAAGAGACTGTAGCAATTAAGTTAGTTATAGCAGGTTTCATATATTTCACTCCTTAAATATTTTTGCTAATTATAGCATAGTTATCATAAAAAAAGAGGGATGAGTTTGTAGATTATCGCATGTCATTCTGCTTTTTTCTCTATATGCTCTCGATTTATGATTCCCAATCGTACCCCGAGAAAAAGTCGTATTGCTCTATCAACGATGCAACCTTTTGTTTTTGATCCGATGTCCAGTCAAAATTAAATCGCCTTCTATTAGGTTTTTCGTCAACGCAAGAAGAACAGTCATCTAGATAATCGGGAGATACGGACACTTGTGCAAACTGGCATAGCTTAGTCAACTGTAAACTCGGATCTGCAACCATTTCTTCATGTTTAGATACGAATATATCTCGAGGAGCTACTTGCTCGGCAAGTTTTATATTCTCTTTGGACAATTTCTCAACAAACGATATAGCCTTTGTGGTTATTGGCTTTTGGGTGGAGTCTTTGTATTTAGTCGTTCTGCTTGTTTTATTGGCGATCATATCGTAAGGATTGCGAACCGTTAAAATGAATTTCAAGCGAATATCCCTTTCCTCAAGTCTTTTTTTGAAGGTCGTAAATTGACGCTTATCGGATAAACATTTTGTGGTTTGGCTAGAGCATTTGATTCCTAAAACTTTTAGTGTCTCAAAACGACCTTGATATTGATTAGGTACTAATATGTATCGCCCCTGTCTTGTACCTTCAGGAAAAAGAATAGTATTATTATCTTTTCTCTCTTTTTTTATTAGCCATCGTATATGATCCACCATTAAAATTACATTAAATATTTTATTTAAGTCTGCCGAGTATAGACCATTTATTTTATTTATTCCATTTATATCGTTTATATCCAATGCAACCGGTTCACCGAAAAGAATGGCAGGTTGATCGGCGACGACCATGCCGGGATGCGCGGTTAGTAAATAGCCGAGTAGTGATGACCCTGAACCGGAAAAACCTATGGTCAATAACATCACTCGTACGTCTTCAAGAGATTTCTCCCATAAATCTTTTTTCGGTTGTATAAGTTCTAAAAGCTCTTTTTTATACGAGGAGCGTGCCATCTTTCTAACCTACTTTCTGTTGCTTTATTTACGATTCCCAATCGTATCCCGAGAAAAAGTCGTATTGTTCTATCAACGATGCAACCTTTTCTTTTTGTTCCGATGTCCAATCAAATTCAAATCGTCTTTTATTAGGTTTTTCATCAACACAAGAAGCACAGCTGTCTAGATAATCGGGAGATGCCGGCACTTGGGCAATTTCGCATATCTTGGTCAATTGCAGTTTCGGATCTTCGACCATTGCCTCATGTTTGGATACAAACACATCTTGGGAGTCTACTTGTGTAAGAATTTTTATATTATTTTCAGATAACTGAGCAATATACGATATACTCATGTTTAATAATTTTTCTGAATGAAAATCTTTTTTTTCGCGTTTCTTGTAGAACATAGTTTTTTTTGCTCTGAGACTAATCATATCATAAGGGTTGCGGATAGTTAAAATGAATTTCAGGTAAACTCCCTTTTCCTCAAGCCTTTCTTTGAAGGTTTTTAATACATCATCTCTAGATAAACATCTCACGTTATTCCGGGAATGTTTGACTCCTATGACTTCCAGTGTTTCAAAACGACCTTGATATTGATCGGGCATTAATAGATAACGTTTTGTTTTATTAAATCCGGTTAAGAAAGTAGCCTTATTTTCTCTGGGAAAGTTTCTCTTTTTTGCTACTAACCATCGCACATAATCTAAACCCAAAGCGACATTAAATATCTTGTTTAAGGCTGCCGAGTATAAACAATCTTCACTTTCCAGTTCTATTCCGTTTATATTATTCATGTTTTTCTCAAGCAGGCTTCCTTTATCAAAAACAAAGGGTTCATCGGCAACAACCATGCGGGGATGTGCCGTTAGTAAATAACCGGCCAACGATGACCCGGAACCGGGAAAACCTATAGTTAGCAACATTACTCGTATATCCTTAAGAGATTTCTCCCATAAATCCTTTTTTGGTCGTATAAGTTCTAAAAGAGTTTGTTTATTCATCGTATGGCCTTAAGCAGAAAATAACGAGGCTTAATGATATAAATGATTGTAAGTAATGTATTTTTGTTGACTGTTATCTACCTGCTCCAATGCGACGAAAGTGCGCTGTGTGAAGTGCATAGTATAACATTCTTTTCCCATTTGTATGTGACATCGTTCTTTTGAAAAGACTGGAAATTAGACACAAGCCCTTTGCGTGTCCTGATTGGATAAACGACAATATATCAGTACTAAAAGGCATTCGGGTTGCTAACCGGGTCTACGATTTCTTCCTCTTCGGGTAGATATTCGTCTTCTTTGCGGCCACGGATATAATCGCCGGTAATCATTTGTCTATAGGTTGCCCCCGGACTCACCATCGGATAGACACCGGCGTCTTGATCTATGATGACTTCTAAAAATGCAGGTGTCTTTGTCTCTATGAATTCCTTGATATAGGTTCTTAATTTTTCTCGTTGATCAATGCGTTTAGCGAAGGGAAAACCGTCTGCTTTGGCTGCTTGCACGAAGTCTTTACGAAATAGAGATTTATCGCTTCCCGAAAAGCGGTTTTTGAAGAAGGTTTTCTGCCATTGCCGCACCATGCCGTCGCCGTAGTTATTGAGCAACAGTATTTTTACCGGCAAGTCATAAGTAATAACTGTTTCCAGCTCGCCTATATTCATTCTCAAACTGCCGTCGCCGTCTATGTCGCAGACTATTTTATCGGGACAAGCGAATTGTGCGCCTATTGCAGCCGGCAAACCAAAACCCATCGTTCCCATAGATCCCGAAGTTAGCCAACTTCTAGGATTTTTATAATCCAGATATTGTGCTGCCCACATTTGATGTTGTCCTACACCGGTTGTGATGATAGCTTCACCGTGGGTTAATTCGTTTAATATCTCCAGTACTTCATAAGGTTGTACCAATTTGCTATTGTGGTCGTAGTCGAGTTTATGCTTTTGTTTTAGGTGCGCAATATGTCGGTGCCATTCGCTATAATCTTTGGAAAAGCCGTCGTCGTGCTTCATCAAATCGGATAACACGGCGCATGCATCGCCGTTGTGAGACCAATCCGCTGCTATGACCTTATTGATTTCGGCGGTGTCAATATCAATGTGGAGTATCGCTTTTGCAGAGGGCGCAAAAGCGTCCGGACGACCGGCAACCCGATCGTCAAAACGCGCACCGACTGCAATTAATAGATCGCAGTCTTCAACCGCATAATTTGCATAAGCGGTGCCGTGCATGCCTAGCATGTGCAGACTGAGCTCGTCGGTGGTATCGACCGACCCGATGCCCATCAGGGTGGTCACTACCGGGATACGATAGCGTTTTACGAAAGCCCGCAAGGCCTCCGATGCATCCGAGTTTATAATGCCGCCTCCCACATAAAGTAGGGGGTGCTTCGATGCGTCTAAATAAGAGAAAAATTTCTTGACATGTTGTGGTTGTATGTAGTTCTGCATGACTTTATCTACTCTTACTTTGTAGCCCGGTAAATTTAACTTCGTATTACCGTCGTAGAACCCTTGCCAATTTTGTATGTCTTTAGGGATATCGACTACCACCGGACCGGGACGACCGCTACCGGCAATTTCAAAAGCGGATCTAACGGTTGCCTCTAATTTTTCGGGGTCGGTTACAAGTAATACATGTTTGGCACACGACGACATGATATTGACGATAGGTGCTTCTTGAAAGGCGTCGGTTCCCATCGATGCGGTCGGCACTTGTCCACAGATGAGCACCATAGGCACCGAATCGGCAAAAGAATCTCGTATCGGAGTCACGCTGTTGGTTGCACCGGGACCCGAGGTTACCAACGCAACACCCGGTCGCCCGCTGGCGCGTGCATAACCCGCCGCCATAAAACCCGCGCCTTGCTCATTGGCGGGGACGATGAGGTTGATCGGGTCGCGTCCTTGATTTTTGCGGTGCGCCTCGTTATAGAGAAATATCGCATCGTAAGTCGGCAATATCGCCCCGCCGCTATACCCAAAAATCGTATCCACACCCATATCCGCAAGTGTTCGAATAATAATTTCGGCACCTGAAAATTTAGTTTCCTCTTCCATTTGCGTTTCGTTTTTTGAGTCCATATCGGTTGTTACGTATTTTATAATAATGCCATAATTTAATTATGGCAAGGCTAAGCCCGCCATTTGATAAAGATGTTCGAGTTCTTCTTGGGTCATCGGTCTATGCATGCCTCTAGGCAAATTATCAGGCAATTCAAACCGACCGAAGCCGATGCGTATCAGTCTACTTACGAGTAAGCCTTGACTTGACCATAGTCGTCTAACCAAGCGATTGCGGCCTTCGGCAACGACCACTTTATACCAACATCTCTGTTTGGCATCGTAGTGTGCGCTTATTCGCTTAAAACAAGCGATGCCGTCCTTCAGTCTCACGCCGTTGCGTAAATTATCTATCGCAACAGCGGAAACCTCTCCTAGCACACGCACCGAGTAAGTGCGCTCTATTTGACTTGACGGGTGCATTAGGCGATGTGCAAGTTGTCCGTCGGTGCAGAACAAAAGCAAACCGGAGGTATTGATGTCAAGTCTGCCTACCGATATCCAACGGCTATTTTTCAGCTGAGGTAAATTTTCAAATACGGTTTTGCGCGACTCGGGGTCGCTACGGCTGACTATGGTACCTAATGGTTTATGATAGATAAGTGCTCGGTGATTCGGGTGTGCCGATAAATTGCATTCTTTATCCGAGATTGATATGCGATCGTTGCGGTTCGCTTTACTGCCTAAGTTGGCAACTTTGCCGTTGACTTTGATTTGTCCGTCTGCAATGAGCCGCTCTATTCGACGTCGCGAACCTACACCTGCATCGGCTAATAGTTTTTGTAATCTTTGCTGCAAAGTGGTGTTTATCTATCCTCTGTCGGTCGGAGTATCAATTTTATCGTTTGATCCCGATAGATGTTCGGCATCTTGAGCGGCGTTCGGCAAAGCATCGGCAGTGACGGGTAGCACAAGTTGGGGATTTTTTGCCGTGACTTCTTCCACACTCTCTACTTCCGGCAATTCGGCTATTGAACGCATATTGAAATCATCTAAAAAGTCTTGTGTTGTGGCATAGAGTGCAGGTCTGCCCGGTACTTCTTTGTGTCCAACTATTTTTATCCAGCCGCGTTCCTCTAAGGTGCGTATCGTGCTAGTACTAACCGAAACACCGCGCACTTCTTCTATACCGGCACGCGTAATCGGCTGTCGGTAGGCAATGAGTGCCAAAGTTTCAAGGCATGCTTTGGAATAGCGCGGTGGTTTATCTTCCCATAATTTTGTCAACCACGGTGCATGCTCGGCGCGTGTTTGATAACGATAGCCCGAGGCTACTTCGGTCAACTCTATGCCGCGATCCGCACAATCGTCGCTTAGATCTTTCAATACTGTTTTAAGCAGTTCGGTGTCCGGCAATTTGCCGTTTTCGCGCAATAGTTTTCTCATTTCCTTGAGGTTAATGGGGCGTGCCGATGCCATCAGTAGGGCTTCTACTATTCGTTTTAATCGCTGCTTTTCGGTTATCGGCGTCATCGTCTTCGCACATAAATCGGTGCCCAAAATCCGCTTTGGACGATCGTTATCATGTTAGCCTTCAGTAATTCGAGCAAGGCTAGAAACGCAACTATCACACCGGCTTGTCCTTCCTCGGCACTGAAGCAATTTTTGAACTCCACGCGATGTTCGGAATCCAATAGTTTAAGGACTAAGTTTATGCGGTCGCTTACCAGCAAAGGTTCGGTGGTGATTTGGTGTTGTTGATAGAGTGCTACATTTGCCAGTGCTTCTCTATACGCAGTTGCTAAATCTTCCAGTTCTATTTGTGGTAAGGGCTTGACGATATGTAGTCCTTCGCAAGGTGTCTCAAATCCATAGTTTTCGCGTCCGCTACGGGGCATCGCGTCGAGGGATTCGGAAACGTTTTTGATGCGCTCGTACTCTATTAATCGGCGTACTAAATCGGCACGCGGGTCTTCTTCCTCGTTGTCTTCGTCCTGTTCGTGGCGCGGCAGTAACATTCGCGATTTAATCTCCGCTAAAATTGCTACCATCAGCAAATACTCGGCAGCGAGCTCTATTTCCAGTTGTTTCATCAGTTCTATATATCGTATATATTGATCGGTAATTTTAGCAATCGGCAAACTCAGAATGTCGAGATTTTGTCGTCTGATTAAATAAAGTAGCAAATCTAGTGGCCCTTCAAAAGTCTCTAAAAATATTCGTAGCGCATTAGGTGGAATATACAGATCTTGAGGCAATTCGGTGGTTGACTCATCAGAGATGACTGCAAGTATCGGTTTTGATTGTGATGTTTTGTTCATAATTAGCGGTGTAATAGTTTAATCGCGAGCTTTACCTCTTCCAGAGTGTCGTTTGCAATATCACGGACCGCTTCGTTTTCTTCGGCGATTATTTTCTTGACGGTTGCTTTATCGTCTTCGTATTCCTTGGAACGTTTGCGTATGGGTTCGGCTTCGGCTTGCACCGCTTCAATCAGTGGTTTTTTACATTCTAAGCAGCCGATACCGGCACTACGGCAACCGTCTTGTACCCATTGTCGGGTTTTTTCATCGGAATATATAGTATGCCATTCCCATACCGGACATTTGGTAGGTTCGCCGGGATCTGTGCGCCGCTTTCTCGCCGGGTCGGTAGGCATAGTGCGTAATTTTTTTTCTATCATTTCGGGGGCTTCTCTTAATGCGATTGTGTTGCCGTAAGATTTAGACATTTTTTGACCGTCGGTACCGGGAATTTTAGTTGCTCGAGTGAGTAAAACTTCCGGTTCCGGTAATATCAATTTTGAATGACCGTCTAAATAGCCGTAAAGCCGTTGGCGATCTCCGTAAGAGATATTTTGCTGAGAGTCAACGAGTGCGACCGCGGTATCGTGTGCTTTGTCGTCTCCTTTTTCTTGGTGTTTGCGACGTAATTTGAGATAAAGTTCCGCGTTTTTTGTGCCTAATCGTTGAATTGCGTTTTCAACTTTCTCTTCAAAGTCGTTTTCGCAACCGTAGATATGATTAAAACGGCGAGCAATCTCGCGGGTTAGCTCTATATGTGCGACTTGATCTTCTCCGACCGGCACATAATTCGCCTTATATATCAAAATATCTGCAGCTTGTAGCAAAGGGTAGCCTAAGAAACCATGGGTCATCAAGTCCTTGTCGCCGAGTTTGGCTTGCTGGTCTTTATAGCTAGGCACGCGTTCAAGCCAAGACAGCGGGGTAATCATCGAAAGTAGTAGTTGTAATTCGGCGTGTTCGGGGACTTGCGATTGTATAAACAACTTTGCATTGCCGGGGCTGATGCCGCACGCTAACCAATCGATGATCATCTGTAATGCGTATTCTTCTATGTGTTCGGTTTCGTCGTAATGTGTCGTGAGCGCGTGCCAGTCTGCGACAAAAAATAAGCAATCGTGAGTTAGCTGTAGCTCCAGCCAGTTTTTTATAACACCGTGATAATGCCCTAGATGCAATGCACCGGTTGGGCGCATGCCGGATACAACTCGTTTAGCTTGTGTAGTCGAGATATTCACGTAGAATTGCCGCTCGCGTCAATGGAGCGGGTGAAGGGAATCGAACCCTCCTTACCAGCTTGGGAAGCTGGAGTAATAACCACTATACGACACCCGCTTTAATCACCGATTAGATTTTTTCTTTTAGGCGCGCAGCTTTGCCGCTCAATTTTCGCAAATAATACAACTTGGCGCGTCGCACTTTGCCGTAGCGTTTTACTTTTACACTGCTGACAAGCGGGCTGTAGGTTTGGAACACTCTCTCTACGCCTTCGCCGTGCGAGTTTTTTCTAACTGTAAAAGAGGAATTGAGGCCGCGGTTGCGTTTTGCGATTACCACGCCTTCAAAAGCCTGTAGCCGTTTGCGATTACCCTCTTTGACTTCAACTTGAACAACGACGGTGTCGCCAGCCTGAAAATCGGGCAATTCCTTATTGATTTGCTCTGCTTCTAGTTGCTCAATGATGTTGCTCATTTTTTATTTCCTCCTGTTTCGTTATGGTCTTGTTTTGCTAAATAATCGTCTATTATAGCCTGTTCTTCGTCGTTTAAGGTATATTGCTTAAATAAATCGGGTCGCCTTTGCAAAGTCCTGATTAGCGATTGTTCTAATCGCCAATGCCTTATCGCTTGATGATTGCCGCTCAATAAGACACTCGGCACTTGCAAACCTTCAAAATCGGCAGGACGCGTATAATGCGGATAATCCAGAAGTCCGTGCATAAAAGAATCTTGCTTTGCCGATTCCTGCTCCCCCAACACGCCTTCGTACTGGCGCGCAATTGCATCGATCAATACCATAATTGCCAATTCGCCTCCGCTGATTACATAATCTCCGATAGACCACTCTTCGTCCATCTCCAGTTCTATCAGCCGTTCGTCAACACCTTCATAGCGGCCGGCAAGCAACACCAAACCGTCGCATTGAGCCAAACGATTGATAGTTTGTTGATCTAGACAACGGCCTTGGGGACTCATATAGATAGTCTTATACGAACCTTTATGTTGTGCTTTAGCGTCACGCAAAGCACAACATAAAGGCCGTGCCATCATCACCATACCGGGACCGCCACCGTACGGACGATCGTCTACCGTTGCATGCGCATCGTCGCTATAATCTCTGGGGTTCCAATTTTGCAGTTGCAAAGTGCCGTTTTGAATGGCGCGCCCGACTACACCGCTTCGCAATGCTCCGAACATTTCCGGTAAAATTGAGATCGTATCTATCCTCACCGCATTACGTTCTTTTGAGAAGTTTCAAATGGTTTTAGTTTATCGCACCGACACCAAGTATTCGGCATGATAAAGTGGGTAATCTGCTGTTACTTGCTGTCAGCTTTTTTATTTGCTTCAGGTGATTCGGGTGCTTGTGTCGGCGTTTCTGCATTGAGTGCGTCGCCGACATCCTCGGGCTTGGCTTCTGCTTCGGATGAGGCTGCTTGCTTTTCTTCCTTTGTGTTTTCCGGTTTATCTTCTAATTCCAATTTTGCTTGTGTTTCCGGTTTTGATTCCTCCGAAGGTTGTTCAATCTTTGCAGTCGCTTCCGTTTCTGGAGACGGTTCGCTTTCGGTCGCAGTAGCTTTAGGACTTTTTGTTGTGTCGGCAGCGGTTTTTTGAGCTTTTTCTTTTATAGCGAATTTCCCTTTTTCCAACTTTGAGACAATGGAAGAAACACGCAGCGATGATTTGGCACCCTTAGAAATCCAATAATCAAATCGATCTCGGTTCAGTAGCACCGGGATCTCGTCTTTAACGGCAAAAGGATTGAAATAACCGAGTCTCTCCAGATAGCCGCTATCGCGCCGCCGCCTAGAATCGGTTACTACAATATGATAAAAAGGATGCTTTTTTGCACCACCTCTAGCAAGTCTTACAACTATCATGTACGTTTCATAGAAAATAAAAGAAGGTTATTCTAATCTATTTTGGGATTATATCCAAGGTACTACCGCCACTTGTTGCAGTAGCACAAGTGGCGTGACTTTGTGCAGAACCTTAACATTGGAATGTAGGTCGGACAGCTATGGCTTGTCCTTACAAGTGCAAAGCGGCAAAAGCGTGCAAATCCGATACTTTTTATAACGGGATGTGTTTAATTTCCGGTCTTTTCACGGAACCGACGACCGCCGATTGAGCTTGTAGGGGCGGACTCATATGTCCGCCCTAAAGTTTAGTACTTGCACGACTCCAATCGCTTTGCGCCATTTGTTTTTGGTTTCCATAAATTGGATGGATGAATGTATTAATTATGCGAGAGCAACGCGTTATGGGAAGAACAGAACCGCCGCTTGTGTTGGCGGGAGGCAAACGACATTACTTTGTTTCGGTATCAACGGGGTAGGGCATCTCTTCCGTTTGCAATGCGATGGTTTGATCGCCTTGGGTTTTGATATAGAGTCGGGGAGGGGTTAAGGTTTTAACTTGTACGCTGATAAGGGCAAGGGAATAGTCGGAGGTTGTCGCGTAACTGTCTACCACCAACCCACAGGCCTCGTCGTAATCGGGATGATAGACGGGGTCTCCGACTTTTATAGTGTCGCTTGCAACAGAAAATAAATAACAGCGGCGTTTTATCTTTCCTAGATAGTGCGTGCGTGCAATGACTTCTTGCCCGGGATAACATCCTTTGGAGAAACTCACTGCGTCTATCAGGTCTAGGTTGACCATTTGTGGTGTCAGTTTTTCGATTGTCGGCGTATAGATGTTCGGTATTCCGCAAGCGATACTTGCGTAGTGCCATGCGTCGTACGAGGCGGGTGCATAGCCGTCATCCAACCCGCGTTGCCATGCCGCTCGTATTCGGTCGGTGCTTGTATAAATGAAATAACGAGGCAAATGACCCGGTGCTTGCAATATCGTATCGTCGTCCTCTACTCTCGGGGGAATGAAACCGATATAGCCTATGCCGGATAAATCGTTCCCGACATCGGTGAGTTCAACTTTTGATGTCAATACATACATCTTTAGGCGTTGCATTGTCGGTTCCACCAGCTCGGACGGCATTTGTAGATAGATAGCGTCGTCTCGATAAAAAACATTAAAACAGGCGAGGATGCGCCCTTTGGGATTACATAGCGAGCACAGCTGAGCGTGTTTCTTGTGCGATTCCAGTTTGCAACTGACTAGTTTGCTTAAAAATTCCTCTGCTTCCGCTCCGCCGACACGCAACAGACCTAATCGGTCTAAGAGACAAATTGTTTTAGGCAGGTTTTGTAGCCACGAACGGTCGGGTGTTTTTAATTCGGGATTGTTCATTGTGTATCATATTGGTGCTAGTTATTGTCCTCTAGCGAGGCGAGTTGAGCATTATATTTTCCTAGTTGCACTTTCATTGTTTGCAAGGTTGCTTTTTGTTTCCCGACAACATCGGGAGGTGCGTTGTTGATAAAATTCTGATCATTAATTCTCGCTTGTAGTTTTGCTATAGACTGAGAAATTTTGACACTTTCGTTTTTCAATCGCTTTTGTTCCGCTTCAACATCGATTAATCCTTCTATGGGGATTAGCACTTTGACTTCATTGACGAGCATCGTCGCACTGGGTGGCGGTTGTGCGGTGTCTTCCAGATATTCTACAGCGGTTATTTTTGCTAAAGCGTTGATGATTTCTCCGTATTGTTCAAAAAGCAAACGATCGCGTTCGCTATATCCTTGTATTAGAACCGGCACTTTAATCGCCGGTGAGATATTCATCTCGGAGCGTACTTGGCGTATAGAACTTACATAACTCTGTAGCAAAGTTATGGTTTGCACCGCCGATTTGTCTTGATAATCCGGTAATTCGGGATAGCTTTGCGTTTGTATACTGTCGCCGGTATCGCCGGTCAATGGTTTAATCTGATGCCATATTTCTTCGGTGATAAAAGGAATAATCGGGTGTAGTGCTTTGAGTATATGGTTGAGCGTCGTAATCAGGCAAGCGAGGTTGCTTTCTTTGATTTCGAGTTTCGCATCGCTTGCTTGTATCAGTTTGACTATTTCTAAATACCAATCACAAAAATCGTGCCACACAAACTCGTACAGCAGCGAAGCTATTAAATCAAAACGGCAAGTTTTATAGTGTTGCTTAATCTTTTGTAGTGTTCGCACTAGGCGTATTTGTATCCATCGATCCGGTTCCGAGTATTGTTCAAAACGATAAGCATCGTTTGTGTTCGGATTCGGCGTTGTGTCTTCACAAAGCATGGTTGTAAATCGCGCTGCGTTCCAGAGTTTGTTGCAGAAATTGCGGTAGCCTTCCAGACGTTGGGTATCAAACCTAATATCGCGCCCGGTCGATGCCATTGCGGTGAACATAAAGCGCAACGCATCGGTGCCGTACGCCTCGATGCCTTGCGGGTATTGCTTTTTGGTATCCCGTTCTATCTGACCGGCGAGCTTCGGCTGCATCAAGTTGGCAGTGCGCTTGTTAATCAGTTCATCTAATGAAATACCTGCTATCAGGTCAATGGGATCTAATATATTGCCTTTGGATTTAGACATCTTTTGCCCTTTGGCATCTCTAACCAGGCCGTGAACATACACTTCTTTGAAAGGCACCTGTTCGGTGAGTTCTATGCTTGCCATAACCATGCGCGCAACCCAAAAGAAAATAATATCAAAGCCGGTGACCAATATATCGGTCGGGAAATAGTGTTTGAGTTCGGGATTTTTGTGCGGCCACCCTAAGGTGGAGAACGGCCATAGGGCGGATGAGAACCAAGTATCCAATACATCTTCGTCTTGCTTTAGTGTCAATCCTGCCTTTAAGTTATAGCGTTTGCGTACATCCGCTTCCGAGTGTCCTACATAGATAGTGCCGCAGTCGTCGTACCAAACCGGAATACGGTGCCCCCACCAGAGTTGGCGACTGATACACCAATCTTGTATTTGTTCCAGCCATGAGAAATAGGTTTGTTGCCATCGCTCGGGGATAAATCGTATCTTCTTTGTTTGCACCGCCCTAACGGCAGCTTGTGCCATGCTATCGGTGCGCACAAACCATTGTTCGGTCAACAACGGTTCAATGACACTATGGCTACGATCGCCGCGCGGTATAGGCATACGATAGTGCTTTACTTGCGAAAGCAAGTTTAGTTCGTCAAGGTCGGCAAGGACTCTAGCACGCCCATCGTAGCGTTCTAATCCTTGGTAGGCCTCGGGCACCTGGTCGTTCAGATAAGCCCGTTTGTCAAAGATGTTGATCGCATCGAAGTTTTGCTCGTCGCCGGTTTCTATGATATTCGGATCCGAAGATCTATGCAGCCCATGTCTTTTGCCTATTTCGTAGTCGTTGAAATCGTGCGCCGGAGTGATTTTCACGCAGCCCGACCCGAACTCCGGGTCTACGTGTGTATCGGCGATGATCGGAATCTTGCGCGATGTTAACG
The DNA here is from genome assembly GCA_965215125.1 of uncultured candidatus Poriferisulfidus sp. Classification (GTDB taxonomy): domain Bacteria; phylum Pseudomonadota; class Gammaproteobacteria; order Poriferisulfidales; family Oxydemutatoraceae; genus SP5GCR1. The sequence continues at coordinate 1,809,336 of OZ244052.1, forward strand.
GTAGGTTGATGAGGTGCCCGATCAGGTGCCGATAACGTGGATCTTCGGGATTAACGGCAACCGCCATATCACCCAGCATGGTTTCCGGGCGGGTGGTAGCAACGATAACATGGTCATTTTTATCTACAGGCTCACTTAGCGGGTATTTTAGATACCAGAGCTTTCCCGCTTCTTCTTCGGTGACAACTTCTAGGTCGGAAACCGCGGTTTGTAGCACCGGATCCCAGTTAACCAGACGTTTTCCTTTGTAAATTAGACCTCTTTTGTAAAGAATTATAAAGGCTTCGCGAACCGCATGCGATAGGTTTTCGTCCATCGTAAAACATTCTCTCGACCAGTCGGGTGATGCCCCGAGTCTTCTGAGTTGTTGAGTGATTTGGTTACCGGATTCGCGTTTCCATTCCCACACCTGTGCGATGAATTCTTCGCGTTTTAATTCGTTACGCTTGATGCCTAGGTTTTCCAGTCTCCGTTCTACGACCATTTGGGTCGCGATACCGGCGTGGTCGGTGCCGACTTGCCACAGTACGTTTTCGCCCAGCATGCGGTGGTAGCGTACAAGGTTGTCCATCAGGCTGATTTGGAATGCATGCCCCATATGCAACACACCGGTTACATTGGGCGGTGGTATCATGATGCAGTAGGGTTCACCATCGCCTTGCGGTTCAAAAACACCGGATACTTCCCATTGTCGATACCGGTGTTGTTCAATTTGTTGTGGGTTATATATTTTTTCCATAGGGTTGTGGATGTGGGGCTGTTGAAAAATAGAACTGTCGATTACTCCGGTAGGTCAATCGGCGTAAAATTGTGCAGAACCACGATGTAAATTACGAAATGTAGGGGCGGACTTATATGTCCGCCCTACGGTGTATGAAATACTTTTTTAATCGTGACATCTAAACCCTGAGACTAACCGGATTTGCTATGGGAAATTAAAAATTGGGTAAGTAGCGGCACCGGACGACCGGTTGATCCTTTTTTAGCACCGGTGAACCATGCCACACCGGCAACATCCAAATGTGCCCATCGCTGTTCTTTGGTGAAGCGCGATAAAAAGCACGCTGCGGTAATCGTCCCTGCCCATCGTCCGCCTATGTTTGCCATATCGGCAAAATTGCTATCGATTTGAGGTTGGTATTCGTCCCACAGCGGTAGTTGCCAAGTAGAATCTCCCGATTCCTTGCCCGCTTCGATTAATTTATCGGCAAGGGCTTGGTCGTTCGCCATCAGGCCGCTTGTTACTTGTCCCAGAGCAACGACACAAGCTCCGGTGAGTGTGGCAATATCTATGATACATTCGGGCTTATAGCGTTGCACATAGGTTAAGGCATCGCATAATACCAATCTGCCTTCGGCGTCGGTATTCAAAATCTCTACGGTTTGCCCGGACATCGTTTTGACTATGTCGCCGGGTTTGCTCGCCTTGCCGCCCGGCATATTCTCCGCACATGCGAGTACACCGACAACATTGATCGGCAAGCCTAAGCGTACGCAAAAAGCCATCGTACCCAAAACACTGCCGGCACCGCTCATATCAAATTTCATCTCGTCCATCGCCGAACTCGGCTTAATAGAGATACCGCCGGTGTCAAAAGTGATCCCTTTGCCTACGATAGCGACAGGTGCCTTGCTTTTGGCAGCACCGCGATACTCTATGCAGACGATATAGCCGGGCTCGGCACTTCCCTGACTGACCGATAAAAATGCCCCCATTCCCATACGCGCCATATCTTTTTCCTGTAACACACGCAGATGCAGTTTTTTTGAACTGCGTACCAGCTTTCTCGCTTGTTGCACTATGTAGGCGGGAGTACAGGTATTCGGTGGTAAATTACCCAGCTCACGAGCGAGGTTCATACCGTGCGCTATAGCATCGGCTTCTTTGACCGCTCGCCTCGTTTCGGTATTTTCCTCGGAGACTTGAAAAGTACAACGTTCTAGGTTGATTTTTTTATTTTTGTCGGAACTTCGTGTTGCGGTATAGCGATAGCAAGCTCGATGTAATGCGAGTGCCGACTGGCGCAAGCACCATGCGTGGTTAAGACTGCGGCTAGGTATTTCGGGTAAGCAATATAAAACCGATTTGAGATTAAGTTTAACGATCTGTTCGGCAATACTCGAGGCGATTTGGTTCAAGCGATTTTGATTGAATTTAGCTTTGGTTCCCAATCCCACTAAAATAATTGTTTTGTGCCGGGTCTGGGGTGCATGCACGACCAGCTGTTTTTTGAACTTCGGCACAAAAGCCGTATGGGCTACGGTTTTTTTCAGAAAGCCGTCGCTCACCTCGTCTATTTGGGCGTATACTTTGGATTTACTTTTCTCAAAAAGTGGTATAACAGTACATTGACTATATAATTTGCTAATATCTTTGGAAGTAGTAATAATTTGCATTTTTGACCTCTCTATGTTGATGGACATTCCGACTATTTTACCCGATGACTGCATAGGCTTTGTAGTAATTTGCGATGAAAGTTTTTGAATATTATCTATTTCGCAATCTGCTCAAAAGCCTATTTTTGGTCATTTTCATTTTGGTATTGATTATCGGGGGGCGTTTGCTGATTGAATTGTCGTCTAAAGCCGCGCAGGGTTCTTATCCTGCCGACATCGTATCGGTACTTCTAGCCTTAGGGCTTGCCGATACGATGATTCATTTACTTCCTTTTTGTGCATTGCTCGCAATTATCCTTGCGCTCGGAAATCTATATCAAAATAACGAAATCTATGCAGCTTATACGATTTGTATTAGCAAGTCCGATATCTATCGGGTATTGCTACGGTTCGTAGTGCCGCTGAGCGCATTACTGTTTTATCTGGTACTTGAGATAGTGCCTATTATACAGCAACATATTGATTTCATTAAACAGGAGGCTCACCAACGAACCGATTTAAGTGTAGTCAAGGATGGTTCTATAAGCCGTATAGATCAAGGTGTGCTGTTTGTAGAACAAGTACGAAATAACGAGCTTAAGGGTGTATTCGTTGCGCTCGAAGACGAGGAACAACTGACTATAACAACGGCGGAGCAGGGAAAGCAGACCCGGGATAAAACGGGGGTTAAGCAGTTATATTTGGAAAGCGGCGATTTTTATAGGAGCTATGCGAGTACCGCTCATGAAGTTTCTTTTTATACCGTTGATTATAAAAGCCACCGCATACAACTGCCCGAGCAAGAAATACGGCCGAGAAATTATAATCCCGAGAGTTTTGATTTTTTGACGCTTTGGCATGCGGATAGTTTGGAAGCACAAGCCGAATTGCAAATGCGCCTATCAATACCTCTGGTGCTACTGGTGTTGCTACCGTTTGTGGAATGGTTGAGCCGTTCTTCGCCCAAGCGTTATAGACAACAAGCCAAACTCGCACTGGGTATCGTCGTGTTCTTGGTTTATTCGAATTTGGCAATATTGATGAGTAGCTTTATAGAAAGCGGACAGTTGCCGACGGCAATCGGCGTTTGGCCCTTACACCTTATGGTATTTCTTGTTGCCGTTGTCTTGGCAGCGCGGCGAGATGTTTATTGATGTGATGCATGCCATGAAGTTTTACATCATAGATTTTTATTTGGCGCGCCAACTACTAACGGGCATCGTGGTGGCTTTGCTCGCGCTGCTTGCCATAGACGGTGTGATAGATTTTCTCGATGAAATAGATAAAGTCGATGCCGACTATCCTATAGAGACAATGTTGTTTTACAGCCTGCTGGAGATTGCCGTCAGTGCTTACGAATTATTGCCCATTGCCGTTTTATTGGGTTGCATGGTGGGCTTGGGAAGCATGGCCGTTAATTTTGAGTTTTTAGCGTTGCGCGCCTGCGGTTATACCCGCATGCGCATTGCCTACTCTATTTTATCGGTCGGTGCTTTACTGATGATCGGCACTTTTATCTACGGGGAGTTCGTCGTGCCCAAGGCACAATATCGGCAATATGAAATTAAACATTGTTGCGAACAACAGTCGCATTTCTTCGAGTCGGATACCGGTTATTGGTTACACGAGGGGGATTATTTCATTAACTTCAAAACCTTATTAAGCGACGACAAGTATCTGGATGTCAATGTGTTTGAATTGAATCAAAGCTATCGTTTGCTACGGCATATCGAAGCGAAGCGGGCAGTTACATCGGTTGATGAAGGGATATTAATTCTGCACGATGCCGAACTTTTTCTATTCGGAAACGAGAATCGTATTCAAAAGCGCGTTGCCGAGCAACTGCGAATTCCTTTTACGATATCGGAACTCACTCACACGATGCCCGAAAGTCTAAGGCAAGAACACATGAACTTTCGTCAGCTGCACGCGTATATCGAATTTTTGAGGCGTTCCGAATTAAATACCGATGCCTACGAACTCGCTCTGTGGACACGTTTGAGTACGATGTTGTCTATCTTGGTTGTAATATTGCTCGCTATACCGTGGATATTCGGGTCGGTGCAAAGTGCTACAATGGGAAAGCGGTTTTTCACTGCAGTTTTATTAGGTTTGTCGTATATCATCGTGAGTCAAATTTTCGGGAATTTATCAATTAGCTACCATTTCTCGGCATGGCTGGGAGCGTTTCTGCCGATTATTCTTTTTTCGCTGTTGGGTTTTTATCTGTTGAGGGTGATACGCTGATCAATCGGCTTTTTGACACGATGTCGTGCCAAGCACGATTTTGCTTATCAAAGAGCACATGGATAAATCCGAAGCCACATACTACCGACGAGAAAACGGCACAAACGATACGCAACAACGCTTTTTCCCATCCTATCGGGTAACCCTCCAGATCTACAACGCGTATTTTCCATGTTTTCATACCGAGTGTTTGACCACCGTATATCCAGAAGCCTATATAGTACAGAGGGATTAGTGCATAGATAAAAAACACATAGAACAAATAACCTGCTTGACCTTGTTGTATACCCGAGATTGCCCACGGCAAACTTGTAATGAGCAAGACCGCAAACAATAAAATCAAGTCATACACTATTGCGGCTAAGCGTCTAGCTAATCCGATGTTATTCGTAGGAGGAATAGGCATGTGGACATTCTGAAGAGGAGGTCAATTTCGGTGCAATTATCCGTATCTAGCAAGATAAGGCTTTACATTTTGGTATTGTTTAGTAGCAAGGAGTGCTTGAAAGATATTTTTTCTGGCTGTCATATCCTGCTTGGTTAACTTTTTTTGATTTTTCATCCTTTGGACATATTTATCATTATGAAGCCAATCTCTATTTTTTCCTTGTCTAGAGAGCTCTGCATAGTAGTCATAGTTCTCCATGAAGGCTTTGGAACGTTCATGAGATCCATTCAAAAAACATTTAAGGCGGGATATTTCTCTTTCCGGGTATGTCAGTAAATCTTCATAGTATATAACCATTTTATTTCCACTAAAACGATCGTAGACATTTATCAACTCTAAATAAATGATAGCCCCATATAGAAAACGAAGTTTACTGTTCTTTTCACCATGCAATAAATATTGAACTGGCCCGCTAAGATGGTCATGATAATTTCTAATCAGTAGTATAATAGCCAGCACGGAAGTCCTTTCATAAGGAACATGAGATTTATAAAGAATGAAAGGATTTTTTGGGTTTACATGGGTTAAAGGATGTTCTTCACTAGGGAAAGTATTTAGATATATAGGAATATCTTCTGAATTATTTTTGCAACCATGAGTAGGGCAATCGGTAAGATACTCGGTTATAAAACGGACCCAGTGATTGCCGCTTCTGGGAAAGGACCATAAGGCATTATGATCAAAAGCATAATGTTTTCCATACCCTTTAAATGGTTTTTTTAAAATCGCTATATATAAATGAGATAATAAGTCTGCAACTTTTTTTGAGGAAAATAAGCTGTTACTTCTACTTAATATACTTAGTAATACTGACATAAAATAATTTTTAAGTAATTTACGAAACATTTATAGTATTTGATGGATAGTATTAAAGTTATTATAGAACATATGACCTTCCCCCATTTTCAGGACCAAAACTTGAATGAGATATGTATTATAAGTCACTTCTGTGCCTTATGCTAATAAAATATTAAATAAGCTAGATTGCCAAGCTCACATTCCGATATGGGTTGGTTATTCTCGTTCAGTGGCAATTTAGACAAAATCCTATGTTGTTGCCTAAATTGAAGTCTTGCAACTAAAAAACCAGCCTCATAATGCGCCTTTAAGCGACGATCTCTAGTCGAGATGACCTCTACTAGCTGCTGATTTTTAGCTCGTTTCATAACTACTAAACAAGCCTTCCGCTATGCAACGCATGTGGCGAATGCTACCGGGTCATATAATCTAATGAGCTATGCGGTCGTTCATGGTTATAGTGGTATCGCCACTGTTCAATAATATGACGCGCTTCCTGAAGGCTGCGGAATCAGTGCTGGTTAAGGCAATTGTCTCTAAACTTGCCGTTCAGGCTTTCCACCAAAGCATTCTGGGTCGGCTTGCCCGGTTGAATAAAGTGCAGTTTCACCCTGCTATCCTGCAACAACGCTTCTTTTGCTTGCCGGGGTCACCACTTTTTTGACAGCACATCCTTGAGGGCGGTGATTTCTAGTTGTTGCTCGCCGACTAGTTTCTTGAGTTGGTTATTCTGCAATTCAAGGCTCTTTAATCGCTTGGCTTCGTTGACTTCTAACCCGGCATATTTGCTACGCCAGTTGTAAAAGGTGCCATGCGCTATACCGAGTTCTCGGCAAATGTCCTCTGTGCTGCGACCTGCCTCGTGCGATTTGATCGCACCGATAATTTGCTCTTCTGTATATCGTTTCTTCATTTTGAAATCTCCTGTTGTTTACTAATTTAACTGGAAATCTCATCTTTGTCATGCCCCGGTTTTTTGGGGTAAGGTCAGCTGACCTAGAGGTTATTTTATAAGCCCAATGGGATTTATAAAGAACAAAAGTATTTTCTGGATTCACATGGGCTAAGGAGTGTTCTTTACTAGGGAAAGTATTTAGATAAATAGGGACATCCCTTTGATTTCCTTTGCCTCCTGCAGAGGGACAACCAGTAAGATATTCAGCTATAAAACGAGTCCAATGATTGCCGCTTCTAGGAGCCGACCACAGGGCATTGTGATCAAAAGTAAGGTTTTCGCTTAAATAGTTATAATGTTTTTCCTTATTCTCGGTAGTTACAAATAAATGTAATAATAAGTTTCCGATTTTTCTTGAAAAAAAGAGTTGCTATTAAGTTTATTGGATAATAAACCGGCGAATGCCAGCATCAAACGTTTAAGTAATTTACGAAACATTTATAGTATTTGATAAATAGCATTAGGCATTATTATAGCACCTAGAGGAACAAGCTATGCGCCATCTTTATTCTGCGATTGAACCATATAAGCAATACACACTTAGCGTGGATAACGACCATGTATTACATGTAGAAGAGAGTGGTAACCCTAACGGGTTGCCGGTTGTTTTTCTGCATGGTGGACCGGGTGCCGGTTGCGAACCGAGTCATCGTTGCTTTTTTAATCCCGAACTCTATCGTATCGTTCTATTTGATCAGCGAGGTTGCGGTCGTTCCACACCACACGCCGAGTTGCGCCACAACACCACCTTGCATCTGATAGACGACATGGAGCGGATACGCATAGATTTAGCGATTGAGCAATGGATTGTATTCGGTGGTTCGTGGGGTTCTACTTTAGCCCTTGCGTATGCTCAAACCTATCCTGCGCGTTGTTTAGGACTTATTTTGCGAGGCATATTTTTGTGTAGGGAAAGAGATATATCGTGGTTTTATCAAGATGGTGCAAGCTATATATTTCCGGATCTTTGGAAAGATTATCAAAGGATTATTCCACCCGAAGAGCGAAAGGATATGGTCGGTGCGTATTATCGTCGCCTAATTAGTGAAGATATAGATGTACGATTGCAAGCGGCAAGAGCATGGGCGCAATGGGAAGCATGCACATCCAATCTAAATTCCAATGCAGCAGTGATTGACTTTTTCACTCAAGATAAAGTCGCATTGAGCCTTGCGAGAATAGAGTGCCATTATTTTATCAACCATGTTTTTCTAAAGGATCAACCACTGTTAAACCGCATGGATCGCCTTTCCGATATACCGGGAATAATCGTTCATGGACGCTACGATGTCGTGTGTCCGATTGAACAAGCATGGTTATTACACCGGCATTGGCAGAAAGCCGAATTACATATCGTTGCGGAAGCAGGTCATTCGGCTTTTGAACACGGCATTACCGACCGTTTGGTGCAAAGTACCGATGCAATGGCAGGGCGTATCGGTGGGCGACATTTGTGATACAGAAATGATTGCTTTGCTACAGAGAGTTAGTTATGGTTGCGTACGGATAGAAGGCAATATCGTTGCCGAGATTGGCCGTGGTGTACTGGTATTAGTTGCGGTACAACCCGACGACGACAAACGATGTGCCATGCGCATGGGAGAACGCATCTTAGGTTATCGTATGTTTTCCGACAACGAAGGCAGAATGAACCTACCGGTTACGGAAGTAGGCGGTGAAGTATTGCTGGTGCCGCAATTCACCTTAGCTGCGAACACGGACAAAGGTATGCGTCCCAGTTTCACGAAAGCTGCAAAACCCGAAACCGCTCGTTCGCTGTTTGAACATCTATATATAAACATGCGTAGCGTATACTCCAAACTCAGCCGTGGCAAGTTCGGTGCGACGATGCAAGTCAAGCTGGTCAACGAGGGGCCGGTTACTTTTATATTGCAAACATGATGGTATTTACCCGTTTCCTCAAACAAGGTTATGCCGGAGATGGCTAAATGAAGCTGTGGTTAAACTCTGCCTTGTGTAACCGCCGTATATAACTGCCCTGTATATAATTTCCTACATAATATTTACTGTCGGTAATGCTTTATAATGCAGAAATAAATTCTCGGTTCAAACAACTATAATGGCAACCCCTCCTCCTATCTATGTTATCAATCTAAAGCGTAACCCCGAGCGTAGACTGCATATACAAAGACAGCTGGATGCGCTCAGTTTGGAGTACGAGTTTGTAGATGTGGATGATATTGATAAATATGAACTGGAATCAAAAGCATACCGCACGCGCATTGCCCAATCGTTAGGCATTGACGAGTCGCTTTTGGAAAACAAATATGCTGCGATCGTTAATCATGCGAAAACTGAGAAAGACAAAAACTGGAAAAATGCCAACCTAGGTCAAATTGCTATCATATTAAGCCATATCAAAATTTATGACTTGATGGTCAAAAATGGTATTGACTGGGCATGCATACTAGAAGATGATGCTACCTTATTGCCGACTTTTCCCGAGGTTCTTAAAATTGCCCCTAAACTGGAATGGGATATACTGCTACTTGCCAGTCAGCCTTCCGGCTTTTGGCCTCTAATAGATTTAGTACAGACAAAACCTATCAGATATTTATTATTTTTTAGAAAGTTTATTAAATATTTATTCTCTTTGAACCATAGAACTAATAACTCTAATAGTGCAAAACAAAGAGCTTATTCGGTAAAACGCTTATTGGAAGTGTACGGTATCAGTCCCTATCTTTATCCTAGGCAGTCGGAAAGAATCGCACAAATTTATCAAGAATATGATACAAAGTTTGAAGAGATTATGAGAACAACCATACCGGACAAACTCCGTTTATCTTGGAGCGAGTTTAGATCTTGTAAAAAGAGACATAGCGAATTGTACGGGGTCTTAGTGCTTTATACTTCCATTCAGCTCGGTGCATTGCCTGAAAAAAATAGTTTGGAATCGATAAACGAGTATCATCGTATCACCGAACCAAAATACTGTCCTCTCGCAGCGACAGGCTATTTAGTAAATCAATCGACAGCAATGAAATGGAAACGCAAAGCCCTTGCTCCCGATATTTTGGCCATAGACCAGATTCCCTGGAGGTTATACAAAAATGAGCAGGTCAGGCTACGAATAGTTACTCCACCTTGTGCAACGGCTACTTATGACTATCTTAAATATAGTGTTCGCCGCCGGTAATGCTTTATAATGCAGAAATAAATTCTTGGTTCAAACAACTATAATGGCAACCCTTCCTCGTATTTATGTTATCAATCTAAAGCGTAACCCCGAGCGTAGGCTACATATACAAAGACAACTGGATGCTTTGGGCATAAACTATCAATTCGTAGACGCGATTGATATGTTTGATCTGAAAAAGCCCCAATATCTTAGCGATATTAGCTGCATCTTAGGTATTGACAAAGCCGACCTGCAATACAAGTATTCTAAATTTGTCGGCATATCCAAAGCCAATAGGCAGAAAAACCAAGACATGTTAGGTCGCTTTGCTTGTTTACTGAGCCATGTCAAAACTTACAATTTGATACTTGAGAATGGCGACAATATAGCCTGTGTTATAGAAGACGATGCCGTTTTATTACCGACTTTCCTTGAAGTATTGACAATAGCTCCCGAATTTCCATTTGATATATTGATGTTTTCCAGCCATTCTCATACCGTTCGCAAAGCTTTGGAAAAATTCAACGGTATCTACAGGCGGATTATAAAATCCCACAATTATGTATTACTCATGAAATATCGTATTAGAAAAACATCATATATATATATATATAAACATATAAGTGAATTACTAGGCATCTCGGCTTCTTTATATCCCGAACAATCAAAAGCCGTAATGGAAATATTAGAGAATTTTATAGATGAATACAGAGATATAGTCAAGTTACACAACTGCGAACAAAGTTTGGTATGGTCCCTCTCTCCGTCTACATCCGAGGCACTTAAATCGTATAAAGATTTGGTAATACATACGGGGTGTCAATTAGGTGGATTACCTGCTAAACAGAGCCGTCAAGCTATAAACGATCATCATTGCATCGCCGAACCTGCCGAGAGGCCTACTTCGAGCATGGCTTATTTGTTGACTCGGGCAGTGATAAAAGAATGGAAGTCAATGGCTATAGGCGACAATATATTGCCAATAGATAGCATTCCTTGGCATTTGCATAGGAATCGTCTAGCAAATCTTCGCATCGTATCTCCTCCTTGTGTGGTGGGTTCTTATAACTATCAGAAACACTCTACTCGTCAAAAATATAAAGTTTTATACATTTAGTTCGGTATGACATAGGACTCTATAAAGCCTATCTTTTAATCACAATTTAGATATTGGTGAAAATTATCGCTTTGTTTGGTTCTCAGTGTTTCTAATAACGCTCGTTGTGGAATAGGTAGATAATTCGGAGCACTCCTTCTCTCCCGATTTCTATTTAACGAGATAATTCCGATGTTCGGATTGAGATATCTGCCGATGTCTATAAACTGGGAACCCGTTGTATAGATGAGCCGAGCTTTAGATGCAATCAAAACATCTATTAAGGCATCACACTTTTGGCGGTATACCTCTTCATCGCTATAGCGGTTATCGTGCCTCAGATGTAGAGTTTTGGTATCGGTAGATCTTCTGATCTCCCTATAATATACTCTATTCGGAAATACGAGTTGCACTTTGTCTATGAACTGTGCTTGATCCGAACACACGAAGATACTGCATCGGTCGTCTAAAACCGCTTTTAGATAGGTGATATATGAATCCATTGCTATCAGTCGCTCCACACATCTAAGATGGGTGTATATATCGGTGCCTCGGTAATGCACCGCAACCCAGTCTCCTTTAATATATGTGTTAAGCCATTCATCCGCTTGATGCTGTATATCTTGTCTGATGGATAGTTGCGAGATGACACCGTGTCCGTACTCCGCAGAAATATCCTTCCTTGCAGCCCTCCTTCCGGTACTTGCCAAGTAGCTACTGATACTGTCTATATAAAATACCTTTTGATTAGAATCGGTTTTGCAAGGAGTGCTTTTGTTTATGTGGATATTTTCAAAAAGCGGCTTGAGTTCGTCCGGAAATACGAACTTAAGATTTATGTTTTTCTTGTCGCATATCCATGCGATGCCTATGATGCCATAGAGATAATTCGCTAGGGTTGGGTTCTTTATCCTTGCAACGATGCAATTTTTGGAGGAGATAACGAGGTAAATATGAAAAAATGTCCTAACGATGTTGCGGTAGACGATGCTGAATTTTCTTCTGAATATGTACATACGCTTGGATAGGGCACTTTTTCCACGATTGTTTGAAAATTTCATTGACCTATTCGGACCGGCGGTGATTTTTTTGCAAAGACCGCAATAACGATTCTTCGGGTATAGGAATATAATTTGAGGTGCTTTGCCTTCCGACTCTCTGGTCCAAAGAGACTATTTTTATTTTGGGGTTGAAATTTTTCACCACATCTATAAACCACGACCCTGTCGTATAAATAAGCTTAGCTTTGGCTAATATCAGAATATCTATCAGGGCATTGCGCTTTTGCCGATATAGATCTTTATCGCTATATTGGTTATTATCCGACCAGTGTATCGGTTTTTTGTCAACGGAACGTTCGATTTCTCTAAAACAAGTACGATTGGGAAATGCTCGTTGCATTTCGTCGATAAATTGCGCTTGATCCGAGCAAACGAAAATGCCGCATTGATTATCCAAAACTTCTTTTAACCAAGTAATATATAGATTTATGGACATTTTTCTTTTTGCGGATCTAGGGTGTGTATGGGCATCGGTGCCGCGGTAGTGCACTGCAACCCAGTCGCCTTTAATATGCGTGTTGAACCACATATCGGCTTGGCGTTGTATATCTCGGTTGATTGATAGTCGGGAAATAATGCCGTATCCGTATTCGGCAGGCAGATCTTTTCTAGCAGCTTTTCGTGCGATACTTGCGAGATAATCGCCGGAACTATTTAGCAAAAAACTTTTGTCGGGGTATGTCTTATTCGGATCGCGTTGATACAAAACGGAATTTTTAAAAAATGACACCTCCTCTTTAGGGAATACGAATTCAACGGTGATGTTCGTTTTTTCGCATAACCAGGCTATCCCGATTATTCCGTAGAGATAATTTGCCAGCGACGGGCGTTCTATGCTTGCGACTATGTGTTGTTTATTCGATATGCCCATATATAAACGGAACAACTGTCGGACAGCTTTTCGGAAGATTGCACTGAGTTTGCTTTTATAAACGAATAGATGCATAGAGAACCTTTTTTCTTTCGTTTATTATACAATGAGCTAATGCCGAGGAGACACATTGTCTCGGTACGCACGATATGCCATACAACGACAAGACATCAAATAACCATTTAATAGCGGCATCTAATGTTTTGCCGTCGGCATTAAAGGCATTAGAGAAATGGATTGCCGACGGCTGTTTCGAGCAATACGAATCACCCGAGTATATATTGTCCGGCCCTAGAAATCGCCCGCATAACCGTCTATATGAATTTATACTACCGGCAGTAGATTATCGGGTCGTCATGAAAGTGACGCATATACACAAACAATACAGCTGGATACGCCGCCTACGAGCATTATTCAGATACTATCGTCGGCGGGATGCCAACTACAGAGCGTTTCAATGTTGTCGACATGCTTATCAACAGGGTCTCGCCGCCCCTAAACCATTGGCTTATTGGCGCAAACGCGAATCCTTCACTCAAACTAAAAGTTATTTTTTATATCGCTACATTGAGGGTAGTGTGTCGTTTCTTGAAATTTCCGAGAAATTGAGAAGAGAGAGTGAAGATAAATGGCAACAACAAAGGGATTTGTTGAAAACAAAGATTATAGATGCCGTTAAGTGCCTTCATGACTCGGGTATCAGACACGGTGATATGGTTGCGCATAATATATTGATATCCATCCCGAATACAGACTTGTCAAAAGCAAAAGTTTGTTTTATGGATTACGATAGGAGCACTTTGTCCGGATTGCGAAGAGACACTTTTCTTAAACGATTTTTTGATTTAAGAGACCTACGCAAATTATATATAGACGGTGCTTTACCTTACGATTTGCTCGGCATCTATTTGGGAGATGATTATCATCCGCTGTGGCGCATCGTCCTCGCTTTTTGGCGATTGGGGAAGCTTGATACCTTTACAAATAAAGTAATGTAGGGCTGTTTTTGATTAGTCCGGGATATAATATCTTCAATTTGTTTTTACCCGATAGGATTATCCAGTATGCCAAGGTACAATCATTTAATAGCGGCGAATATCACCTCGCTACAGCAAGCAGAAGCGTTAAGGAATTGGATAAAAAACCGCGAGTTCGAGAAATACGAATCAACCGAATATGCGTTTAGTCATAAGGGAGGGCGGCCGAAAAATAAACTTTATAAATTCCTGCTTGCCGATATTAACCGTCAGGTTATTATGAAAGTTTCGTATATAAATAAACGCTATAAGTGGACGCGTCAACTTGAATTGATATTAAAGCATTATTTACAGGATGCCAACTACAAGGCTTTTCGTGGTTGCGAGAAAGCCTATTGCCATAATCTGGCAGCACCCGAACCGTTTGCTTATTGGAGAAAGCGCGACAGTTTGACACAGGTTAAGAGTTATTTTTATACCAATATATAGAGGCAGACGCTTATGTAGAAGAGATATACGGGAAATTAGTAAGGGCAAGCGGTATCGATTCAAAGCAAAAAAGGGCATTGATAAGGCAAAAAATCATCAATGCGCTTAAATCCCTTCATCGGCAAGGCATACGACACGGAGATGTAGTGCTACATAATATGGTAATGTCTAGCGAAAACACAGATGATTTATCAAGCGCAAGAGTTTATTTTATAGATTACGACAGAGCTTCTTTTGCTAAAATCAAATACCCGGCTTTTATTAGAAGATTCTTTGATCTGAAGGATTTCCGCAAAATGACAATAGACGATGTCTCACATTACGATATGCTCAGGCTTTATTTAGGAAGCGAGTACCACGCTTGGTGGAATATAGTATTAGCTTTTTGGCGGTGGGGAGGATTTAACCTTTTCCAATGGAGTAATCCCGATACCCGTCAAATTAAAAACCACATGAGATAAAAAAACCGCCGCACTAAGGCGGCGGTCTCGTGCTATCTCTAGCACTTGGTCATTCAATCAAATTTCATCCGTGAAATTTGTGTACGATTTTTTAGTCGAACCAGTGCACTATACCGACGGCGAACATTTCTATATTTTCGCCTTCACCAACACCACCGCTATTAATACCGAAGTCATAACCGGCATTGTCTTCGTTGCTAACCTCGGAATAGGTGGCACGCAATTCGGTACCTGCCGGCATCGTGTAGAACACACCGAGATTAATTGCGTCTGCATCGGTGTCTCGCTCGGCTGCTGCCGTACAAACATCGGCATCACAATCCCACTCGTCTGCATCCATATACGAGAAGCGGAAGTCTATACCGTTGCCGAAAGCATGCTTGCCGGAAATCATATAGGCATCGCGTTCCACACCTGTCCAGATAGGAGCATTTGTGACATCAATAGCGGGTGAACCCCCACCAATGCCGATAGTACAACTTGCATTGTACTCCAGTTCTTCATACATCGCTGCAATCCAAGTGGATTGACCGTTGCCCCAATCAAACTTATAGCGACCGGCGAGGCGATAACCTTCGTCGTCCGAGTCGGTACAACCCAAGTCTGCTCCAATATTAACTGCACTGACATCTTCGTGTTGCTCGTAAGCGGCAGCAACCCAAATTTGGTTGTTGCCCATATTGTGTTGATAGGCAACACCGGTGGACATGATGCGGGGATCGACATCTGCGCCGTTGAGATTGCTATCAACACCTTGAGCTTCAATCCCGTCTCCGGAGGTAATAGCAAAGCGAAACTGGAAGCCGTCTCGGGTTTGACTTGCCATCGCCGAAGTATTGGGCCATACATATTGTACGATACCCTCTTGACGACGGTTAAACGCTAATGTGCCAAATGCCTTTGAAAAATCACTATCTTTATCAAAGCTACCGTTGTAGAACAATGAACTCAGCCCACCACCGGAGCGCGGTGTGTTACCACCGATATTGCCCATAATGCTGGTGTGCGAATCGGCACCGGCATCGTAGAAAGGATCTACCCACTGGGCAACGATCTCGTTATACGGAAGCAACCATTGACCGACCATGATTTCACCCATTGTTTCATGGCGAAGGCTGAGTTTGGAGTTACGGTTACACCAGTTAGTGTATTCGTTAAAGCGTCCCCAATAGGTAAATTGTTCGCAACGAAAACCGACTTGCAAACCTTCAATCCCGGTATCCATATGCGCCATGAAACCGATATTTGCAGCATTGTTGCTCAAGCGATCGAAATCGCGAGCACCGTTGTCAACGAACTCATACGACCAGTTTTGCCAGCCGTATATGTTAATATTCTCAGCTTGAGCATTGGCAAACGGTACTGCTGCCATCGCAAAACCTACAAGAGAGATTATCAGTTTGTTACTCTTAAGCCTTTTAATATGTGGCAAGGTTGAATAAGACACTGTGTGCCGCTGACAGAGGCATTATCTTTTTCTTACAAGGCAATAACATAAGTATAATAAGAAAGCATTTGCCTAAGGCGATTTATACAAATGAGGTTGTTTAGCCTTAAGTTTACTAATAAAAAGGACGATTATATGAGAGAAAAAACTATAGAGATTATGGAAAGATCCGGGCATACCGTCTCGGAGATGATAGACCGCTATATTAAAGAAGTCTCAATCATTCTCCCCAACACCGTAAAAAATCAAGGCAGTCATCTGAAGTGGTGGCAACAAGAAATAGGACATTATCATTTGAGCAGTGTGAGACCTGCGGTGTTGATTGAATACCGAAAAAAATTATTATGCGAGGTATCCTGCCGAGGGAAACCTCGTTCTACGGCGACGGTTAATCGTTATTTTTCTACATTGGGTCGTGTTTTTGCCGTTGCGATAAAAGAATGGGAATGGATGGAAAGTTCGCCGTTGCAGAATATCTCCAAGCTGGAAGAGCCTGTCGGGCGCACTCGTTTTTTATCCGAGCAAGAAATCAGCCGCTTGTTAGATGCGTGTGCCTCTCTGAACCATCAAGATTTATATACTGCGGTTGTGTTGGCGTTGAGCACTTGCGCTCGGCGTATGGAGATTATGTCTCTGCATTGGCAACAGGTAGACCTTGAGCTTGGCGTTATCCATTTGCATAAAACTAAAAACAAAACCAGCCGCGCTGTTCCTTTGCAAGGTTATGCGCTTGAGTTAATTCGTGCAAGGTATCAGCCGTCGGTCGCTCCGTCGGCATTGGTATTTCCCAGCCGCTTAAAACCTAATCAGCCGGTTAGTCTCAGAGCATCTTGGGAGAAGGCGTTGTCGTTATCGGGCATAAAAGATTTTCGTTGGCATGACTTAAGGCATACCGGTGCCTCATACCTCGCAATGCAAGGTGCCTCTTTGGCAGAACTATCCGAAATACTAGGACATAAAACATTGCAAATGGTCAAGCGTTATGCACATCTTTCCTTACCACATACGATTCAAATCGTCGCCAGAATGAATCAAACCCTTTTTGAAAATTCGGTTAAAAGTAACAAATGGCTTAAAGACCAGCAAAATTCTTATAAATCTAGCAAATAAAATGTGTTGCTAAAAAACAACACTATTTGCCAAAATAGTTATTTTTTTATTGAATTATTGATTAGACAAAACTATAATCTATCCAAATTTAAGTAAATCTAGTGTTGTTTATATGGTACTAACTAAGTCATTAGCTATTCTGTTCACAACACATTAACATAAAGGAGAAAATTTTATGAAACTTAAGAGTAACAAACTTATGCTTTTTCTGGTCGGACTGGCGATGGTAGCAATGCCGTTTACTAATGCTTCCGCCGATGCCCATGGCGAGGCTTTTAACATCTACGGCTGGCAAAACTATTCGTACGAGTATGTTGAAGCAGATCGGACCTTTGAGAACAATAACTACTTCATTCCTGGTGCAGAAGACGAAAGAGAGTTTGATCGCATTCAAGGTAATGCGGCAAATATCGGCTTCATGGCGCACATGGATACCGGTATCCCGGGTTTGCAAGTCGGTTTGCGTTGTGAGCAATTTACATTCCACAACCGATTTACTTCGTCGGGTTGGTGTAATCGTAACTCTAAAATCAGTCTTCGTCATGATACGATGGGTGAGATTATGCTCGGTCAGTGGCTATTACCGTATAACGAGATCGTTGCCCAGTGGGTAGACCCCTTCTATGACGCAGGTGCCGATTCGCATACCAGCATTATGGGTAACATTGGTTTCGGAGGTGTCTTCTACAATGGTGGTACTTTCCCGTTGGGTACAGGCACGGACTTTAGTTATGAAGGGCTATACGCGCTGAGCTTCAATCGTCGCCAAGAAGAAATCGTCCAGTATGTCTGGCCGAACACTTCGGCAATGGCAAGTCAAACCCGAGACGGCTTCCAGTTCCGCTTTGCGATGACGACAGGTGTCAATGACGATGCGCACCTTGATCGTGTGAATGCATTCACAGGTGTTGATGGTCCGGATGGTTATAACGATCCTTATTGGAGTATCGGAGGAACGGATGGCTTCAGAGACTCTCCGTACACATTAGATCCGCGTATTTGGTCAACGGGTGTGTCTTATCAGCATAACATGGGTAGCAACCAAATTTGGGTTGCGCTTGCCTATGAAAAGCACGAAGACATCACCGCACTGGAACTCTCTCGTCCTATTGACTTCCCAGCTGAATCGTATGGTGCCGCCACTTTCTGCGAAGACTCGGATGACGATGCATACCGCATTGCCGGTCGTTACAAACACGATTGGGGCAACGGTCAATCTACTTGGATTGCGGCCATGTTTGAACAATTAGAGTATGATGCGAGCAATTGTCAAATTCGTAGAGAGTCCGATGGGACTTTCCACGATCATCGCACACTTTGGGACGATGTAGAACGGGATTCCTTCATGATTTCCGGCAAACATACCTTCGGCAACGGATTTGATGTCCGCTTCTCGTATATGGATGCCGATGAATTGGAGTGTCCCGGTGGTGTATGCGGTGAACCAGGATTTTATGGTGAGTATAGTGGTTTTGGCCAGGTAACGCCAGGTACGCGCAACAGTCCAGCTAATGGTAATACTCAGTTTCAAGCTCGCCAAGCTAACAATACCTTTTCCGACAATAATACCGACGCCCAGGCTTATAACGTTGGCGTGTTCTACACAATGCCGGCAGGTACCGAGCTACGGCTAACCTATTCAAAAGTAGACAACGAAGATAATGCAGGCTACGACTTCGGTATCGGTAGCACCAACCTATGGAATGTAACCGATGACAATCAAGATGAAGATGTAGAGATGTTCGCCATCGGTATAGTCCACTGGTTCGACTAAACCGTCCAATTAAGAAAAACATACAGACACGGATGTCTCGGGAGCTTCCCTCCAATCGGAGGGAAGCCCTCCACTAATTTTTTCGACCTCTAGTTTATCGAAAAACCCGCTTTTCAGGTAGCCTTAAAAGTGGGTTAATGTCACTAGACTACCAGAACTAAACCGGTATTAACGAAAAAACAAATTGAAACAATTAACCAAATAAACGAATCCTCAATGCATACGCCTTGATAGTACTCTACCGCATCATAAAAACTTTATCATCAATCCGACACCGGCAAGGATTATTCCTACAGCCCCATACATCTGTCTCGTTAGTCTAGTCTCTAGGGTTGCCATTTTTTCTATTACTCTAGCCTCTAGGTTTGCTATCTCTGCTTTTATGTATTCCTTCGTAGCTACTTCCTTTGAACTCGCAACATCGGCAACCGCCTCCTTTGCTTCAGCATCGGATACGCCGTTTATCTTTCTCAATGTGTTATACAAGGCAATCTCGGTCATCTCTATTTACTACTTTTATTGTTTATCGTAAAACTCTAAATTTATCACATAATTGATAAGGTGGGACATTTATCAAACTACCCTAATCCCGCAATAGGGTATGAAAATCTGTCAGCACCAAAGTATTTCTCAAAGGCCCTCTCCAATGAATAATTATGGGGCTGTTGAAAAAGTGCCGTGATTGGTAATTTTCGGTAGGTAGGTCCATCCAAAAGTTTTTAGGGACTTCTTGTGCGGTTTTGACCGCCTGTTGGGTGCCTTGGCAGATAATCTTGTCTTTACAGGAACCTTATCATCAAAGATACTTTATAATTCCGACAATCGCCAAACCAATACCTATCAGCTTCCAAGTCATACGCGTCTCTAAATTCGCTATATCAGCTTTGGTCGCCATATCTTTGATATCTGCTTTCGTTTCTGCTTTTAGTTCTATTATATCTGCCTTAGTTGCTACTTCCTTTGAACTCGCAACATCGGCAACGGCTTCCTTTGCCTCGTCATCGGACACTTCCGGTATCTTTCTTAATGTGTTGTATAACGCGATTTCTGACATCTTTATCTCCTATATTTATAATACCTGTTATTATAGCAATTATAACTGAGAAATTGTAACTGTAGAGAGGACACATTTGGTGATTTCTCGTAGGCAGTCTAGGTCATCTAAAAGTTTTTAATGGAAAACAATTCCACATAGCCAGCCACCATGTAGTAATGTCGGGCTGTTGAAAAAACGCTATGATCATTCATTGGAGAGGACCTTCGAGAAATACTTTGGCGCGTATCATCAAAGCCGGGCGAGTAGTATAAATTCGTCTTGGCGAGTTAACTTATTCGTCATATCCCCGCCTATCCGTATAGGTTCCTCTCACACGAAATATACTACTCTCTTCTACTAAAGGAAATGTTTCACCTCCTACCGATACGCTAGAACCCGATATTACATGCGGCGTTTCGATAGCTCCGTCAATATTCATCCAGTTGACGTTACCCCATTTTTAGGACCACTTGCAAAGTCAGTTTTCATACTATTGCCTCCGCAAATACACTCGGAGGTTGATAACCCAATGCACTGTGCGGACGGACTTCATTATAATCTATGCGCCAGTCTTCTATAATCTCTCTTGCTTCTTTTATTGAACGAAACCAGAATTGGTTCAGGCAACCATCTCGGAACTTACCGTTAAAACTTTCTACAAAGGCATTCCGGGTCGGTTTGCCGGGTTGAATAAAGTCCAATTCCACCTGCCGGTCTCGGCTCCAGTGGAACATCGCCTTGCATCTAAACTCGGTGCCATTGTCGCAGACGATGCGTACCGGCTTTACGCCGAGCCATTCTATCAATTCGGATAGATAGTTTGCTACGCGTTGGCCGGTAATTGAAACATCAACAATCTGCCCGACACATTGACGGCTGGAGTTATCTACTATGTTCAATACCCGAAAGTATCTGCCGTCGCTGAGCTGGTCATGCACAAAGTCCATTGACCAGCACTCATTCACCCTAGCCGGTGTTGTCGGCACGCAACGCGGATGACATAGCTTATTGCGCTTTCTCTTCGGCACTTGCAGTCCTGCTTCTTTGTAGATGCGGTGAACCCGTTTTTTATTCACCACAAAGCCTGCCTCTCGTAGCAAACGGTAGAGTAGCAAATAGCCATAGCGTGGATACTTGCTTGCCAACTCGCACAAGCGACTTCTAATCTCCGCATCACAACGCGGCTGTGTTCGATAGTGATAACTACTACGGCTTATCCCGACCAGCTCGCAACTACGCCTCTCACTCAAACTCCAGTGAGTATTCAGCTCTGCAACAACGCTTCTTTTGCTTGCCGGGGTCACCACTTTTTTGATAGCACATCCTTGAGGGCGGTGATTTCTAGTAATTGCTCGCCGAGTAGTTTCTTGAGTCGGTTATTCTCCGATACAAGGTTCTTTAATCGCTTGGCGTCATTGACTTCTAACCCGGCATATTTGCTACGCCAGTTGTAAAAGGTGCCATGCGCTATACCGAGTTCTCGGCAAATATCCTCTATCGTGCGACCTGCCTCATGTGATTTGACCGCACCGATAATTTGCTCTTCTGTATATCGTTTCTTCATTTTGAAACCTCCTGTTGTTTACTAATTTAACTGGAAATCTCATCTTTGTCATGGCCCAGTTTTGGGGAGAATGTCAGATTTTTATACTTTATTGCGGAATTAGAGATCCCCAATAGCTTTACATTTTTTTTTTTCTCTGATAAACTTGAAGAAAGATAAAAATTTAAACAATTGACTGATCTCTTGTTGTATTAATTTTTAACCTTATTTTGATTATCTAAATTTATAAGGAGACCCTCTAATGAAAAATTTTCTAAAACCAGCTTTGATTACAGCATTAATTTTCTTATCTCATATCGTGTTTGTTAATACCGCAAGCGCACAAACAGCACTTCCTGAGGCATGCAATACCCTTGATGTTGACGATGATAGCGACGGACTTATAGAAATATGTTATTTGGAAGACTTAAATGCAATCCGCTTCGTGCTTGATGGTTCCGGCTATAAAGCAGACAGCATGGCAACCACGAGTACTCTGGGTTGCCCATCTGATGGTTGTGTAGGTTACGAACTAGTCAGAGATTTAGACTTTAACGACGATGACAGCTATAGTTCAACGGCCAGCAGGATTACATGGACTACGGGACAAGGCTGGGAGCCGATTGGGGAGTTTTCTGATGCTTTCAGGGGCGAGTTTGAAGGCAACGATTTTACGATTTCTAATCTGACGATTGACAGAAGTGGCACAAGTAACATAGGTTTGTTCGGTGTTACGGGAATTGATGCTGAAATCGCTAATGTTGGTTTGCTAAATGTAAGTATTATAGGAGATGATAGTTTTATAGGCGGTTTAGTCGGTGGGAATACTGGTTCTATCACGAACAGCTATGCGACGGGTTCTGTCTCGGGAGATGAAGGTATAGGCGGTTTAGTCGGTGGGAATACTGGTTCTATCACGAACAGCTATGCGACGGGTTCTGTTTCAGGAGATGATAGTAGTGTAGGCGGTTTAGTCGGTGATAATGAAGACGGCACCATCACGAACAGCTATGCGACGGGTTCTGTTTCAGGAGATGATAGTTTTATAGGCGGTTTAGTCGGTGATAATGAAGACGGCACCATCACGAACAGCTATGCGACGGGTTCTGTTTCAGGAGATGATAGTAGTGTAGGCGGTTTAGTCGGTGATAATGAAGACGGCACCATCACGAACAGCTATGCGACGGGTTCTGTTTCAGGAGATGATAGTAGTGTAGGCGGTTTAGTCGGTGATAATGAAGACGGCACCATCACGAACAGCTATGCGACGGGTTCTGTTTCAGGAGATGATGATGTAGGCGGTTTAGTCGGTTTTAATGATGGCACGATCACGAACAGCTATTGGGATATAAGTACCAGTGGAATAGCAGAAGGTTTCAATGGCATGGGTAAAACTACAAAGGAACTGCAATCACCAACAACGGCAACCGGAATATATAGTAGCTGGAGTCCTGATGTTTGGGATTTCGGCACATCCGAGCAATACCCGGTCGGTATCAGACACACAAACGCACCGAGATTTCAGCCGCTTGCGTGTGCAGCATTCTTTCCGAATATAGGTCAAACAGAACTGTTCTTTAGGACACAGGGCACTGCCGTTAATGAAAATGGCTTTACTATAGACCTTCCTAGGATAAGTCCTAGGTCTGTTGAACAAATCGGAGAGACCATCGGTACCATTTCGGTGATCAAAGTAACATTGAATGAAGAAATTGTAGCCGATGATTCAATTTCGGTAAGTTACAAGCCAACTTCGGAAACACCCGATGACGAAGCAATTAGTGCTTCTTGTAGTTCTGCTTTGGGCCTAGATTCCGATGGCGACGGTATCATTGATGTAGCAGACAACAATCCTTTTGATGAAGATGATAGGTCTATCAACACCAATGTTGCCTCGGAAACACGAATAGCCCCGGCACCCACCACTTCTAGCGTTTTTTATAGTCGCGGCACGGTCATAAGAAGCCTTTTAAGAGGTGAAGAATTCACTTACATAAGCGGGAACGATCAAGGTGAGTTTGTTAGAGAAACATTTACCGAAAATATGGCGATGACCCCGGCGCGGTACTTCGGCATCAATGGTGGTTCTGCCGTTAGGATATTCCGAGACGAAGAGACGGATGGGATATTCCGGGATGAGTCGGATTCGTCAAGAGAAACATGCGGTGAGATCCGTGGAATCATTGAAAGGGAGTACCATTTGAATAAGATAAGAATAAACCAACATTGTACGGATGTAACCGATAACTTTGGTGATGAACCTGAGGGCGAGAGACGGTATTGGTGGGCGGCAGTTGACAACAACGGCTATTTAACCAGCGAATTTTTGAGCTTCGAGGTTCGCGTATTGCCGGAGATAAATTTGCTAAGCCAATCCTCTTATCTACATGCCGTTGCAACTACTAAAACTATTTATACGGCTGTTTTATACCAAGGTATTGAAATGAACTCTTTCTCGGTGGGTTCCGACACAACACCGTCAGCTCTACAATCTACGGATTATAGTATAGTTACCGCTTATGGAACATTTGTAGGCAATAGTTTTTCTTTAAGACAACCGCAACCGGGGGAGACCATTCGCCATTGGATAGGCGGTTCATCAACTTGGTATCCTAATGCCGGCACTATAGGTCCTATAGAGGGTGGTCATAATTTTAATGACGCTATTATTTATGCAGCAGGTGCAAATAACTCTGTTGACATTAAAGTAGCAGAGGCTGACGAACCTGTAACTCAAATAAGTTATGTAGTCCTATATGACCCTAACGAAGCAAGAACGGTCACATCTATGGTTGCGGGAAGAACTTACTTGGTGGAAACAGGCTTCTCGACAAATATTGCGGATATAACGAACCAAATTGAAATAATGGCACTTGATGGATATACGGTAATGACGACTACAACCGGTGTTTCCACGAGAATCAATGCCGAAGGGAATAGTGTCACAGAGAACATTCATAGGATTGTGCTTCGCGTCAATGATATTAGTACTACGAGAACGATTACGGTCGGTTGGAATAGGATCGGCACCCTAGAAGATTTAAGATATACATATCTTGCAACACCCACAGAACCTGAAAACTATACTGATTTAGACTTCGATGTTGACCGTATTCCGGATAGCGTGGATTTTGCCCCTAATTATCCTCGTATTCTTCAAGTTGCCGTTGAAAATACGGTGACAGCGGTAAATTTCTTGGCAACGGATAGTTTTCAGCCATTATTTGTTACTGATTTGGGTTTAATCATAGCTAAAAACCAAGGCGAGAGTGAAGTTACCTATTCCGTAGCGAATATCCCATACGATCAATTAAGTGAAGAAACAAAAGACTTTCTTGCATTCACTGATGATGGGTTAGATAGGAGTTTTGTTTCGGCAATAGAAGATGTCTCTTACACAATAGATACCATAGGAACATACGGGATTGTGGTAGATTACGCTATCAATAGCGAAGGCAAAGCAACAGGAAGTATCACCTATACTTCTTTCCCGATATCAACCCCCGAATTTGAGACTTTATCGGTTCTGCAATACGACTATGACTCTAATCGTTGGAAAGATTTTAAGCGGGATAACACACAGGACGGGTATGCCGATACTTGGTATGCAATAAGGCATCCGAACCCGGGCTCCGAGATATGTCCGACTGATATTAGACCATATAGGGAGGGAAATATTGGACAGTCAGACCACATTGGCGACTATTTTTTGTCGGGTATGCATGAAGAACATTGTATCATGCTGGTTGTTACCGACGGTGGTCCTTATGATTCTACCGGCTTAGACGGAATTGTTGGAAGCGGCGCAGGTATAGCAAGGGACGACATTTCCGTTTCTGATCGTGGGCCTGGACTTGTCTGTTCAGCATTCTTTCCGAATATAGGTCAAACAGAACTATTCTTTAGGACACAGGGCACTGCCGTTAATGAAAATGGCTTTACCATAGACGGTCGTACGATAAGTCCTAGGTCTGTTGAACAAATCGGAGAGACCATCGGTACCGTTTCGGTGCTCAAAGTAACATTGAATGAAGAAATTGTAGCCGATGATTCAATTTCGGTAAGTTACAAGCCAACTTCGGAAACACCCGACGACGAAGCAATTAGTGCTTCTTGTAGTTCTGATTCGCGCCTAGACTCCGACTCCGATGGCGACGGTATCATTGATGTGGCAGACAACAATCCTTTTGATGAAGATGATAGTTCTATCAATACCAATGTTGCCTCGGCAACACCGATAGCCCCGGCACCCACCACTTCTAGCGTTTTTTATAGTCGCGGCACGGTCATAAGAAGCCTTTTAAGAGGCGACGAGTTCACTTATATAGATAGTGAACAGGGTGAGTTTGTTAGAGAAACATTTACCGCAGCTATGACCCCAGCACAGTATTTCGGCATAGCCGATCCTGATGCTAGGATATTCCGAGATGATGGTGAGCAGTGCGCTAGAATACTAGAAACTTATAGTTCTGACAGTTACCACTTTAATAAAATAAACATAGCCGAACATTGTACGGATATAACCGATAGCTTGGGCGATGAACCTGCGGGTGAGCGTCCTTATGTGTGGGTGACAGTTAACAACAACGGCCATATAACTAGCGAATTTTTGACTTTCAATGTTGAAGTGTTGCCGGAAATAAATTTCTCCGGTCAGGCTTCGTATTTATACACTAATTCTCCTTCTACTCGCCAAACCGTTGTTATTTCAACGTATAACAGTGATTCTGATTCGCCTTCATTTATTGATGTGACAGTACGAAGTGGCAATATAGCTACGACACCTTCGTCTGTCACAGAGACACAGGAGAGCCTGAGGGTAAGAGTTCTTCCCGACTTAGAATTTATAGCAGAGGGAGAATATACCATCGCAACTTCAGCATCTCCGATGCCGGGTCAAACCATTACTCATTGGTTGGGTACATCGGTAGTAGATGATGAAGAGGGAGAGACTATGGCATGGCATCCTGCCACCACATCGCTACGACCTAGAGAAGGAGGTGTTATACAAGATGAAGATGATTTTGCTGATTCTGATGATGATGGTGTTAGTGAATACGAGTATGCAATAGGTCCTAACAACAACATTGATGTCAGACTAGTAGCAGCAGACGAAGACATCACTCGAATTCGTCAAGTGTGGTTGTATGAAGTTGAAAATCCGGAGACGACCACAAACCAAGTATTCCAAGTCTCCTCTGTGGTAGCAGGGAGAACCTATTATGCCATAGCGGACTTTGAGGCAAGTACTGACACCATAACAATCGAAAGGTCGCCAACGGTGGTGGAAGGCTATACAATTACGGAAACCACACCTACCGCTATAGAGGCTATTCGTAGTGACATCGGTCGCGATGAAGTGGGTTTAGTATCTGACGCTATTATTCAGTTCACGGTGAGCGATGATTTTACACCACCTACCGAAATCACCGTAGGCTGGGATAGCATCGGCAGTGCTGAAAGAGTAATAGAAACATATCTTGTAAACACCGAACAACCTCCATATTATGACCAAACCGATACGAACAGGAACAACATTCCCGACAATGCCGACTTAAACCTTAACGATAATAGACTACAGGTTGGCACGGGTGACAATAACACTGTTGATTATCTATCAACACAGGGAGATCAGCCGGTATTCTTAACCTACGAAGCACTTGTTATAGCAAACGATATTGTTATGGAAGCTATAAACCCTATGGACGACCCGAACCCGAGTCGTTTTTATTCTGCGGCAGATATTGACTATGGTGGCTTAAGTGAGGGAGTGAGAGCAACACTTGGTTTTGATGAAGCAGACAGAGCCTTTGAAGAAGAAGACGAAGACGGCATACCGATAATGCCGGTAGATGTGCCGATAGAAAGACTAGCTGCCTTCGGGGTTCGAGAAGTAGATTATCAAATAGATGATAACAATCGAGTAGTAGGAGGTATTACTCATACGGTTTTCCCGATTTCATCTAATGAGCCTGGAGAAATTTTATATGTAGGAAAATACAACAGGTTGGCCGAGCGTTGGGAACGTTTTGAGAGAGGCACCTTTGTAGGTGGATATAGTCAAGCTAATGAGCGTTGGGAGCTTTTTGAAGGTGGCACTAGCTATCCTGACACTTGGTATGGAATTGTGCGGCCGAATAATAGCGGACCCTGTCCGACCAGTATAGAAGAATACAAAAATAGACATCAAGCAGCCGGTGAAGACGGTCAAGGTTTTGTTTCGGGTGCTCAAAACTGTATCATGCTGGCGATCACCGATGGGGGTCCTTATGATAGTAGTGGCTTAGACGGCAGAGTGGTTGATGACACTGCAGCTACGGTTAGAAGGCTTTTGGTTCGAGCGGCTATTCGTGCCATTCTTACCGGTGGATTTGGGAGCGGTGCTGTTGATATGGGTGATGTAATATTGCTTTTGATGGCTTTGCTATCGTTAGTGGCAATAACGATGAGACGAATAAGGAAAAAACATTATTGAACCTAATTAGCAAGTAATGTCTATGCGCTTATAAATATCCGTTGATGTAGAGGTGGCTAAAAGCATGCGTCCCACTTTGAACCGGGTTTCGCTTGCTTTAGCCGTCTTCATTGGTGCGATTTTGCTGATCGGCATAACCGTGCGGGGGTTTATATATGATATAGAGCGGTATCGCGAGGTTATTAGCTCACAAATTGCCGAAACACTCAAACTCAATGTCTCTGTCGGCAAACTGGAGAGAGGCGTGGGTTTGCTTAATCCGGTCATTTATGCAGAGCAAGCAAAATTTTCAATATCCGATGATTTTGACCGGCCATTGTTGGTTAAGCAAACCGAAATAGTTCTGAAATTGCTTGGCTCTGTATTGAGTATAGAACCACGCGTTCAATCGATTAAAATGCGAGGTGTAGAATCTGCGTTATCCACCGACATGGGAAATAGCGCATTATACCTGCCTCGGATTGGTCGGGAATTTCATCGGTCGGAACAATGGTTTGATATAAACCGGCTGCTCACCGATACCGTAGCCATTGCTCACTACGACTTAAACTTCCACGATGTATTGCTGTATTGGGATGATAAAAACATGGAGGACATTAAGACTTTCCATTTAGAACATTTGATCGTAAACTCTCAACACCATCAAACCCGACTTAGTGCGGCAACACGGCTACCTGAACCATTGGGAGAAAATCTAACTTTAACTGCCACACTTAAGCACGACCCGTCTAATCTCGCCGGCGATTTCTATATCAATGTAAAAAACTTGGATATAACTAGACTTTACCAACTGGCAAATACACAATCTATCAATGAAGGCATATTGCAAACCGAACTACACGGGCGGATTTCATACCAACGGGGCATGGAAAAGCTAAGCGGTACCTTAGCACTAAAAGATGGGCAAATCCACGGATTGAATCTAGACAATACGGTGCCTGATGTTGAAACCGAACTCAGCCGGCAAGCACAAAAGCATAACAGGGAATTAAACCTTAACGGCTTATTTGTTCAAGATGAGAACACGATTATTCAAAATGCCGATTTTATGGTTATCCAAACAAGGAATGAAGAGGACTACCACGGTAAACTTCAGTTCCGCTCGGATAACATGTCTCCTGTCGTATATAATGAAATTCTTGCTTATGCTAAAACCAATTTTAGTATTGAACAAAGTTATACTGCAGCTTCGGTTGATAAGCAGGTCATAGATTTGACATTACACGCCGGTCATTCCTCGGATTGGTTTGCATCACCACATGACTGGTCGCCTATGCAGCCGGCATCGGATGCCGATATGCCGAAATTGTTGAGTGGGGATTTTGAGTTGGTATTGAACGATGTTGGTTTTAAGTGGAATCAATGGCATACACCGCAAAATTTAAAGCATGTCAAATTAAAAGGAAATTATAAACGCAGTGCCGGACACAACGAATGGAATCCTGAGCAACTATATATTAAGGATATCAATGTAAACCTTAAAGAACCACAATTGAATTTAAGCCAAGTAGAAGGACATCTATATTTTAATAAATCCGGTGTGCGGTCGGACAACAATGGTGCGCTATTGAACGAAACCTATGCACTGACTGCAATCATTGAGCCCCAAAGGGAATTGACCTTATTAAAAATGCAATCCGATATGCCCTTTCCATCCGACTATATGGGGAATTTCTCGTTGCCGGCAAACGCTATTGATATTGCTACCGATATTTGGTACGGGGAGTTTCTATTGCCTTCATTGTATGCAGAGGCGCAACACACATTACAGCTAAAGTTAAATTCGGACCTGAAAAGTTTAACGGTTAACATGCCTGTCCCGCTAAATAAACGCGCAAGTGAAGTGGAGAATTCCACACGGATTGAGCAAATTACGACCGCCGATAGCAATCAATTTAACTACGGCAACCGCTTTCGTTCAACACTAAAAGTTGCCCAAGCCGGGGATGTAACAGGTTCACCTGAACTATCACCCCCAATTGACTATGATCTGCACGAAATTCAGCACGATGATTGGTTTACGGGGCGTGGTGTAATTCCTCGCCTTTCTATTAATCAATGGCTTGATTGGCTGTCAAATTATTCGGACATAACAACACACTCTGCGCCTTATACACAAGATGTAGATGTGTTAATAGAAGAGCTTGTTTGGGGCACTTCAACTATGCACCAAGTTCATTTAACCGTCAAACGGCAACAAAACAAAACATTACTATCATTTGATTCGGAAGAAATCAAAGGGCTTGCTACTATTCCTGTCAACAGAGACGAGCGCATAGATATAGATTTAGATCACCTTGTACTAAAAGGTGCCTCCGCTTTTGATTTTCCCCAACTAGAACTCACCGCCTTCTCACCTATGACCATCAATGTAAGCCGGCTTAAGAAAGATCATTTTGATATAGAAAACCTTGAAGTAGTACTGTCACCTGCAAGCAATGGATTACGCATAGAAAAAATAAGTTTCAATAAAAAAGAAGGGGACAAGACACTGATACAAGCACATTTAGAGGGCAACTGGACAAAAATAATCGATAGGGATTATAGCGACTTTAGTTTTCTGTTAGAAAGCGACGACTACGGCCAATTGTTACAAAACTGGGGATTTTATGACGAAATGAAAGGAGGGCAAGGACAAATTAATGGTCAATTACACTGGAACAATAGCCCGATGGATTTTAAGCAACATCAATTACAAGGGCTAGTCCGATTAGAAATTAGTGATGGAGTTCTTGAAGCTGTTAATCCAAGAATGTCTAAGATATTGAGTTTGTTAAATATTGATGCATTCTTAAAACGTTTAACCGATAATTTCAAAAATACTTCCGAAAATGTCTCTCAAAAGGGGCTTGCGTTTGATAGCATGCAAGGCTATTTAGAATTCCAAAAAGCGGACTTGATAATTAAAAATCTCGATATCAATACTACTACTTTTGATATGAAAATCGTAGGGCGTACCGACATCGTTCAGGAGCATTACGACCAAAAAATCACGATAACCCCTAAGATGGGCAGTAACATTAAGCATTTAGCCTCTTTTTTGAGTAGTGACATAGTGTATACTGCTTCACTATTATTCAACAAGTTCGCCAAACTAGATAAAGCGATTGATAAATCTGCCACTTTAGAATATACCCTAAAAGGAAGCTGGGACAACCCTGAGGTAGAAGCTGTTAATACCTCTCTGACCCCGGAACCCGACTAACCCATCTACCTCCGCAACCGCTCCACGTCACATAATTCTGCCAACCACGCTACGACTCATTGAATACTTTTCAACAGCTCCACTGCACAACCACCCCATGGAAAGGTTTTACATTTTGCATATATGCTAGGGTTCTGCACAATGTCACGCCGTTTGTGCTACTGCAACAAATGGCGGTTCTATTACGCCTGCCACCCCTCTGAAGGGGGGGAATGTGCTGCCGCTACGACAGCGGCTGGCTTTTTAATTTGTGTAGGTGCTTGAGTAAATCGTGCATTTTTATTTGTCCGGAGCCGTCGGTTGATAATTCTTTTTGCAGTTGTTCAATTTTTTGTTCGGTTATCTCTATTTCCAGTTGGCGCATTGCATCCTTGAATTCTATTTCGGTATCGGCTTCGGGTGCGGTGGATGTCGTCAGCAGGCGAGCGAGGTTTTCTTGATGCAAACTTTCCCTAAAGGATTCAACGATGCTTGCAGTGCTGGATAGTTTTTTATGTTTTATGCAGTCAATCACATCGGCAAGTAGTTCTGCGCCGGGTTTTTGCAGTCCGCGTATTTTATCAGCGGCAAGTGCCTGATCCGCCAGCGAGGGTTTTGCCAATAATGCGCGCAGTGCGACCGTAACCGTTGAATACAAAATCTTTTTTTTCGCCTCATCGCTTCCTCCGGTTTTGGTGAAAGATTTTTTAGCCCCGTAGTCGGTCTTTAATTTATCTACATCTATATTGATTTGTTCTGCCAGACGTTTGAACATTAATTCTCTGAACATGCCTTGGGGCAGCTGCATTATCAAGGATCTAAGTGATTTGGCATAGCGGGTTGCATGGGCAGGATTATTCAAGTCTAGTCCTTGCGAGTGATGTGTGAACAAGAAGTCCGCCAGGGGCACTGCTTCTGCAAGTTGTTTATTAAATACTTCGTAGCCGTGTTGTGTGATATAGCTGTCGGGGTCTTCGCCGGAGGGTAAGAACATAAAGTTAATGCTACAGCCGTCGGTGAATACCGAGAGTGCTTGTTTTGCAGCTTCAATCGCTGCTCGTCGTCCTGCGCTGTCGCCGTCAAAGCAGAATATCAGATTGGAACTAAAGCGCAGTGCGATGCGAATATGGGTTTGAGTCGTTGCGGTGCCTAAAGTTGCTACCACGTTGCGTACACCGTGCTGGGATAAGGATACTGCATCCATATAGCCCTCTACGAATAATAAGCAGCGTAGATCGCGCACTTTTTTCAGTTCGTGCAAGCCGTACAGCGTGTTTCTTTTTTTGAATAGAGGTGTTTCCGGAGAATTCATATATTTCGGCAGTCTATCTTGTTTTTGCTTTTTGTTTTCCAAGAGGCGACCGCCGAATGCAATCACATTACCGCGTCGGTCGCGTATCGGGAACATCAAACGGTCTCTAAACTTTTCGTACGGTCGATTGCCACTTTGAGCGAGCAAACCGACGGTAATCAGCGTTTTCTCGTCGTAGGCGGAACCTAGGCATTGTTTCAGATAAGGTTTGTCGGGTGCGTATCCGATTGCAAAATCGGCAGCAGTTTCCGGTGTAATGCCTCGCCCTCGCAAATAACCGCTCGCTTGTGCGTTTTGTTTCAGTTGTGCTCTATAAAACTCGGATACTTTATTCATTATCGTGTGCATCTTTTCAAAACGTTTTTGGTCTTCGGTTGATACACGAGTATTTAGGCGAGGCACTTCCATGCCTGCATGACGCGCCAGCTCTTCCACCGCCTCTTGAAAAGTCATACGCTGGTGTTCCATTAAAAATTTTATAGCACCGCCCGAGGCATGACAGCCGAAGCAATAGTAGAGACCTTTATCGCGGCTAACCGAAAAAGATGGGGTTTTTTCATCGTGAAAAGGGCAGCACGCCATATAAGAGCGTCCCGATTTTTTCAGCGGGGTCGGTATATAGCGGTTGATTAACGCAACGATGTCGGTGCGCGTAAGCAATTCGTCTATAAAAGTAGAAGGAATACTCATTTCGTCCAACGATAACGGACAAGCAAGTATTTAAGCTGCTTTCAATAGGCTTGCCATCAGCATATCGAGTTCCGCCGCTTTGGGTTTGACCAACCAGAATTTAGGCAAATAGGTAGAGAAATCGTCAAGCATAGACTGTGCAAATAGGCTACCTGTTTTTCGGTGGTGTTCGGTCAATAGGATATATAAATAATCTCG
This sequence comes from uncultured candidatus Poriferisulfidus sp., assembly GCA_965215125.1. Classification (GTDB taxonomy): domain Bacteria; phylum Pseudomonadota; class Gammaproteobacteria; order Poriferisulfidales; family Oxydemutatoraceae; genus SP5GCR1. The sequence continues at coordinate 1,843,026 of OZ244052.1, forward strand.
TTGTTGATCCATCTCTTCGATATCTATGCGATAGATATCAATCATCTCGTGGTTGTACAGGTCGCTAAAGTTGGTTTGTTGGTCAAAGACCATTGCTAATCCGCCGGTCATTCCGGCACCGAAATTAAGGCCGGTTTTACCCAGCACCACAACAAAGCCGCCGGTCATATATTCGCATCCGTGGTCGCCCACACCTTCCACGACTGCGATTGTGCCGGAGTTCCTCACTGCAAAACGCTCGCCTGCTTTGCCGGCAGCAAAAAACTTTCCACCGGTAGCACCGTAAAGGCAAGTGTTTCCGACAATCGGCATTTTTTGCGATTGTTCCGCTATTTGCGGTGGCGGATAAATGGCAATTTCTCCGGCTGCCATCCCTTTGCCTACATAATCGTTTGCATCGCCTTCCAGGTGTAGATGCAAGCCACCGGCATTCCAAACCCCGAAGCTCTGCCCGGCAGTACCTTTGAAATAAACATCCAACGGTGTATCCGACATGTCATAATTTCCGTATCGCTTGGCAATTTCGCCGGAGACCCGTGCACCGATAGAACGATCCACATTGCGGATATTGTAGTGAAATTCGCCGCCTGTTTTATTTTTTACGGCATCCTTCATATCCGCAACCATGCGCTCTGCGAGGATGCCTCGGTCAAACGGCTTATTACGTTCGTAGGTGCAAAACTGAGGCTTGTCGGCGGCAACACCCCCATCGGATAAAATAGCATTCAAGTCTAATCCGCTTTGCCGATGCGGTAATTCCTCTACAAGTTCCAATAAATCAAGTTGTCCGATCAAGTCTTCAAATTTTCTAACGCCTAAGTACGCCATCCATTCGCGTGTCTCTTTGGCAATAAAGAGAAAATAATTTCTAACCATCTGCATTTTGCCGATGAAGTGTTTCAGACGCAACACTTTGTTTTGGGTGGCAACTCCGGTTGCACAGTTGTTGAGATGACATATTCTCAGATATTTGCAGCCCATGGCAATCATCGGGGCGGTACCGAAGCCGAAGCTCTCGGCACCTAGAATCGCCGCTTTGACTACGTCTAAACCGGTTTTTAAGCCGCCGTCGGTTTGCAATCTTACTTTGTCGCGTAGGTCGTTGTTGCGTAATGCCAAATGCGTCTCGGGTAGACCGAGCTCCCAGGGTGCACCGGCGTATTTAATGCTGGTGAGGGGACTTGCACCGGTGCCGCCGTCGTAGCCCGATATCGTAATCAGGTCGGCATAGGCTTTGGCAACGCCGACTGCGATCGTGCCGACACCGGCTTCGGCAACCAATTTCACCGAGACTAAAACTTTAGGATTGACTTGCTTCAAATCAAAGATTAATTGCGCAAGGTCTTCTATCGAATATATATCGTGGTGCGGAGGTGGAGAAATCAGTGCGATGCCTTCGCTAGAATGTCTCAGTTTTGCAATCATTTTGTTGACTTTGGTTCCCGGTAGTTGGCCGCCCTCACCGGGTTTTGCACCTTGTGCAATTTTGATCTGCATGACTTCCGCGTCGCTAAGATAATGCGGGGTTACACCGAAACGTCCCGATGCGACTTGCTTGATTTTGGATGACTTATCGGTACCGAATCTCTTCGGGTCTTCGCCGCCTTCGCCGGAGTTTGAACGCCCGCCCAAGCTGTTCATCGCTTCCGCCAATGTTTCGTGTGCTTCGGGGGATAGTGCCCCTAAGGACATACCTGCAGAGTCAAAGCGTTTGACGATGTGTTCCTCTACTTCTACCTCGTCTAGCGGCACCGGAGTTTTGGGCTTTAGCTTCAGCAAATCCCTGAATACCGCCGGTTGACGGTGGTTGACATGATCGGCGAAGACTTTGTATTCGTTGTAATCCGAGTCTTGTACGGCTTTTTGCAGACTTTGCACGACATCGGGGTTGAATGCATGGTATTCCCCGTCGTGTATGTATTTTAATAACCCGCCTTGTTGCAACGGTTCGGAGCGGTTCCGAGCGAGCTTTGCCAATTTCTTTTGATCATCCTCTAGATCCGAGAAGCGCAAGCCTTGTAGCCTGCTGGTAGTACCTGTGAAACACAGTGCGACAACCTCGTCGTGCAAGCCGACTATTTCAAATAATTGTGCGCCTCTGTAACTTGTAATCGTAGAGATGCCCATCTTGGATATGATTTTCAAAAGACCTTTGTTGATGGCTTGGCGGTACACAGAACAAATAGTCACCAGCGGTTTAGCATTGTCAATTTCCTGCTTGCGGTACATGCCGGCGAGACATTGATAACTGAGATAAGGGAATATGGCACTTGCGCCGTAGCCAATCAGAGTCGCAAAATGATGCGGGTCCCGCGCAGTCGCAGTTTCTATGAGGATATTGCATTGACACCGCAATCCTTCTTTGATTAGGCGGTGGTGCACCGCACCGCAGGCGAGCAGGGCGTGTATGTTGAGACGATCCGAAGCTATTTGTCTGTCGGATAGTACGATTATTAGAAAGTCTTTCTTACGTGAAGCTTCTACAACTTGGTCGCAAAGTTGTATTATTGCAGAATGTAGGTTGTGTTCGCTCGAATAACTAAGGTTGAAAATTTGATGGGGAAATTTCTCAAGTTCCAGGATAGTGCGAAACTTGTATTCGGATAGTACCGGTGATCTCAATAACAGGCGATCTACCTCCGGCAATTCATCAAAAGGATTCATCTCGCAGCCCAATGCCGTTTCCAATCCCATCACAATACGCTCTCGTAAGGGGTCTATAGGTGGGTTGGTGACCTGTGCGAATTGTTGGCGGAAATTATCAAACAACGAGCGTACTTGAGAGGACAACACCGGCAGTGGGGTATCGTCGCCCATAGAACCAACCGCTTCCTGTCCGACCTGCGCTAACACTTTGAGTACTTGTTCTCTCTCCTCATACGATAGATTGAACATTTTCTGGTAATTGCGTAATTGTTCGTCATCTAATGGTTCGTAGACACCCAGAGCTTCATTAGAAGGGGTGGGTACATAGTGTGCGTGTTTTTTTAACCATTGACGATAAGGGTATCTGGATTTTAACTCTTCGTTAATCATTTCAGGCAACATCAAGGTGCCTGTTTGAGTGTCAACCGCGATCATCTGTCCGGGCTTTAGTCTGCCTTTGGTTTCTACTTCGTCGGCACTATAATCGTAGACCCCAATCTCTGATGCAAGTGTGATAAAACGATCTTTGGTAATAATATAGCGCGCCGGCCGCAAACCATTTCTATCCATAGAACATGCTGCATAACGACCATCGGTTAAGACGATGCCGGCGGGACCGTCCCAAGGTTCCATGTGGAAGGAATTATAGCCGTAGTAGGCGCGTAGGTCGGGATCTATGTGGCTGACATTCTGCCACGCCGGTGGTATCAACAAGCGTATCGCACTACATAGGTCCATACCCCCCATCATAAGGATTTCGAGCATATTATCTAAACTGCACGAATCCGACCCTCTCATAGAAACCAACGGCATCAATTCGGTCAGATCAGGCAGCTGAGAGCTCTTTAATATATGTGCCCGTGCAGCAGCCCAATTACGGTTACCGCAAATAGTGTTGATTTCGCCGTTATGTGCCAGAAAACGGAACGGTTGGGCCAAATACCATTGCGGGTGTGTATTGGTTGAGAAACGCTGATGGAAAACACACAAAGACGATTCTAACGACTCTTCGGCAAGGTCGGGATAAAAAACCGGCAGATTATCGGGCATTATTAAGCCTTTATAAGAAAGTGTTCGCGAAGACAAACTCGCAATATAGAAAGCGGTGCCGGTTAATGCAATCTCCGCTTTACGGCGCGCAACAAACAAGGCTTGCTCGGTGTTTTTCATCGATTCTTTTATGTTGACAAACACCTGTGCTATATTCGGTAAAGTTTTAAGTGCTTCTGCACCGCACGCCTTGGGGTTGATAGGCACCGTACGCCAACCGGCAATTTCAAAGCCTTGTTCAATGAGTTGTAGATTCAATATCTCCTGCCATTGTTTTGCTATTTTTTTATCTTTTGATAGAAATACTACGCCGACAGCGAAATTTTCGGCTAAATTGATATCGGCTACATCGGCTTTTGCCCGCATATAGTCCAGCGGCATTTTCATCAAAAGCCCGCAACCATCGCCGGTTTTCCCGTCCGCCGATATAGCACCGCGATGTGTCAAACGTCCTAGCGACTGTATTGCGGTTTTGACCAACCAGTGACTTGCCTGTCCGTCCATCTGGGTGATTAAACCGAAACCGCAACTGTCTTTTTCAAATTCGGGACGATAGAGCCCTTTGGTTAATAATTTAGACACCTTTTACACTCAAGATTAATTAATAAGATGTAATTATACTATGCTCTCCTTAAATTTTAGTAATAGCATCAGTAGAACCGCCTAGCTTGGTGGAGCTGTGTTATACTTATGAGAAAATATCATGAATTACTAACACAAGGAGTAAATATTAATGTCTGAGATAGCATTATATAACACATTGAGAAAGATACCCGATGTGTCCGATGATGAAGCAAAGGAAGCAATAGCCGATATTGCGAGTTTGAAGGAAGTAGCGACTAAGGCAGACATAAAAGATATGGCGACTAAAGCCGATGTAGAAAGGATGGGGCGGATAATGATTATGTGGATGGTCGGTGTAGGTGTGGCGGTTGCCGGAATAGTAATTGCGGTAGTAGGGTAGCTGATATTGTGCAGACACGCAGGGGCTGTTGAAAAAGTATTTCATACACCGTAGGGGCGGACTTCAAAATTGCCGATTGACCTACCGGCTCAATCGGCGGCTCTATTCTGCCCGTAACGCGTTGCGCCTGCACGATTTATAAATTCATTCATCCAATTTATGGAAACCAAAACCAAATGGCGCGAGCGGTTGCAGTTATTCCAAACGGTACTTTAGGGCAGACATATCAGTCTGCCCCTACAGGTGGTTTGGGTAATTATGTGACGCAAAGCGGTTGGATTTGTGCGATGTCTGCACTTTTTCAACAACCCCACGCAGCAACCACCCCATGGAAAGGCTTTACATTTTGTACTATGTACTAAGATTTTGCACAATGTGACGCCGATTGCCCAACTGGAGCAAACGGCGGTTCTATTTGCGCCAAAATATCGGTGTGAATAATACCAATAATGCAAAAATTTCAAGCCGTCCTAAAATCATGGCAAAGCACAGGATCCATTTGTTGGCATCGCCGAGTGTGGCGTAGTGTTCACCGACGATACCGAGCCCGGGGCCCAGATTATTAATTGTTGCCATCGTTGCGGAAAATGCGGTTTCTTGATCCAGTCCGGTTGCCATCAGCAATAACAAAATGACGATAATACTTCCTATATACGCAGAAAAGAAACCCCATACCGATTGTATTACCCGGTCGCTCAATGCCATATCGTCTATTTTTAGCAACACACATGCGCTGGGATGGACTAGTTGTTTCATCTCTCTAATACCTTGGCGCAACAGGAGCCAAAAGCGAATTACTTTCATGCCGCCGCCGGTAGAACCGCTACACCCCCCTATGGAACTTGCGAATAGTAGTAGTAGGGGCACGAATCCCATCCACATATAGTGCGGTGCTACGGTGTATCCGGTGGTTGTTGCAAAAGAGACGGCACTGAAAGCACCTATCAAAACAGATTCTTTTAGTGTACTCGCATGTGCGGTGTACAAAAACGATACCGCGAGTATCGCAACGATTAAAATGACGGATAGAAACACCTTAAACTCGGTGTCTCGCCAATAGCCGGTTAAAGCGCGGCGATGCCAAGCCAAGAAATGCAAACTAAAGTTAATGCCGGCAATCAACATAAAGGTCATCGCGATAATCAATATTGCCGGGTTGTCCGAGAAATATGCGAAGTTTTCATTGTGTGTCGAGAAACCGCCGATTGAGACGGTAGAAAAGCTATGGCACAAGGCATCGAATTTTGACATGCCCGCTGCCCAATAGGCGACTGCGCACAGTGCGGTTAGAGATAAATAGATATAGCCCAACATTCTGGAAATCTCGCTGACCCTAGGCAATGGTTTTGTTTTACGCACCGAGGATAGCATTTCGGTACGGTACAACTGCATGCTACCGACACCGAGCATCGGGGCAATAATAATTGCAATGACGATGATGCCGATTCCGCCTATCCATTGTAGGAATTGGCGGTAGAACAAAATAGCGTGAGGGACGGTATCTAAGGCGGGAAGTACACTTGCACCGGTGGTAGTTAAACCGGAGATCGATTCAAACACCGCATCGTGCAACGTTATTTGTGGATTGTCGCCGAGATAAAGCGGTAATGCTGCCGCCATTCCCAGTACTACCCACGCCAGCACGACCATTAAAAATGCCTCTTTTAGGTGTGTTTCGCCACGGCTATTGCGGTTCGGAAACCATAATAGCAAGCCTGAAGAGAGAACAACGGTAAAGGATAAGATAAAGGGACGGCTACTCTGCTCTCCGTACCAAGCGTCTATGGGCAACGGCACCAGCATAACGATGCTGAACAACATCAGCAAAAGGCCTAATGCGCGTTGTATAGACGGAAGGTGTATCATCAGTAAATGGCTGTGACCATAAAAAGTTTTTCCACACTAGGGATGTGCTTTTTACTTTTGACGAATACGATTACATGATCCTCGGGTTCAATAATCACATCATGAGTCGCCGGCAATATATGCTCGTTTCTTAGAATCATGCTGACCATAACGCCGGGCGGCAAACGGACTTGACTTAAGGGTCGTCCCACAACTTTGGATGAACGAGCATCACCGTGTACTACGAGTTCTATCACTTCTGCATCACTGTGCTTTAGGGTATGCGTAGCAACCGTATCTCCTTTTCTAACATGGCAAAGCAACGAACCGAAAGAGGCTTGTTGGGGCGATAAGGTTATATCTATATTGACATGATTCAAATGCACCAATTCTAAATAGCTTTGGCGATTTATCAATGCCAACACATGGCTGGCACCCAGGTGTTTGCAAAGCAGAGCCGATAAGATATTGTCTTCTTCCCTATTGGTTACCGCACACATCATATCGGTACGTTTAATATTCTCGTCTATTAGGATATTTTCGTTGGTTGCATCGCCGTGCAGTACTACCACTTTATTGCCCAGACGCTCGGCAAGCATCTTCGCTCGTGCGATATCGGGTTCGAGTAGTTTGATTTTGTAGTCGTTTTGCAAAAGCTCGGCAAGGCTCATACCGATTTGTCCGCCGCCGGCAATCATAATTGTTTTAAGGGGGCGATAATCGCAGCCTAGTGCTTTCATGATTTGCGAGACTTGTGTTTTAGGGGCTACGAAAAAGACTTCATCGTCGGTTTGTATCACGGTTTGTTCGTCTACAAAATGAATTTCTTCGTCTCGGAAGATAGCCGAAAGATGCATCGGAATTTCGGATGACGATTGTATGATTTGCGATACCGAGCGACCGATCCACGAACCGTCTTGTCGTGCCTTGCCGCAAACCATCAACAAGTGTCCACTACCCAATTCGGCAATTTGTATGGCACCCGGGTTTTCTATGAGCAGTTTGATGTTATGTGCAACCGAAAGTTCCGGGCTGACGAGTACATCTATGGGAACAACGTCTTTACCGAATAGTCTACTTTTCTCTTCTAGATATCCTCGTGTGGTAACTTTTGCGATTTTAGTGGGAATATCAAAAATAGTATGCGCAATTCTACAGGCGATGATGTTCTCTTCGTCGCGATCGTTTAATGCAATCAACATATCCGCATCTTCGGCATCGGCTTGTGCCAAGACTTCCGGGTGCGATCCTTGTCCGACGATTGTTCTCAGATCGAATATGCTTTGTATGTCTTGGAATAGTCGGAAATCTTTATCAACCAAGGTGACATCGTTGTTCTCCTCCGCCAAATTGAGTGCCAGCGCAATACCCAAGTGATTAGCACCTAGAACGATAACTTTCATTATGCTTTTTTCCTCACGGTCGGGCTTATGCCCAAAGATTTTAATTTACGATACAAATGCGTTCGTTCCATGCCGGCGCGTGTCGCCAATTTTGATATATTTCCGTCTACTATACGCAATAACTGCTCAAAGTAAATACGCTCAAACGCTTCTCGCGCTTCTCGCAACGGTTTCTGCAACAGTAAATCCATGTGCGTATCGCTACTGCGTATTTTTTTTAGTGCGAGACGTGTCTCGCTGGTTGAGATCGCCTCGTCTTTATTTTGTTGTAATAGATAAATTACTAAGTCGTCAAGTTCCTTCATATTGCTCGGCCAGGTGTGCTGACGCAGATAATTTTGTGCGGCAATAGAGAAACTTCTGTGGTTGAGCATTTTATCTGCACAATTGTAGTCTATACACGCATTGAGTATTTCCGGGATATCTTCTACATGCCCTCTAATCGGCGGGAGATATAAAACTTCTTGATTAAATAGCTTGACCAGCGGTTTGATTAAAGTGCCGTCGTGCCCTAGTTCGTCGGGTTTTCTATCGCCGGTTGCGATAATACGTCCGACCGTATTTTGGGACAGTATTTCGGCTAAGGCTTTTTGCACTTGCGTGCTCATCGCTACAATGTCTCGGATGAGCAGGGTACTATTTGCGTCGCGTGTAATATCGCCGAGCGAATCGGCATGGATATCGGAAAGCATACAAGGCGGTGCCAATATCGTGATAGCATGGTTTGCCCGTTCCCCTAGAGAGTGTATATATTTGGCAAAACTCACTTTGCCGGTTCCTACCTCTCCGTAAATGAACAGAGGCATATCCGATTGGGCTAGGCTTTGGGCTTGTTTGCGTAGCCGCAAAGCGGTTGCACTCGAACCTGCGAAAGTGCGTACGGTTGATATACGATTATCGGTATCGGGCAATGCGTGCTTGACGGCTTTTAATAATTTAGCCATCGTCAAAGGTTTCTCTAGAAAGGCTGTAGCTCCCAGGCGGGTAGACTCTACTGCGGTTTCTATCGTGCCGTGTCCCGACATCATAACGATAGGAAATTTATTTTCATAATGGCGCCTACATTCTTTTAATAAACTAATCCCGTCTTCTTTAGGCATCCAAATGTCCAGCAAAACGAGATCTGGCAGTTCAAGTTTCAGTCGCTTGCGTGCTTCGTCCGCATCTTTTGCGGTACTCACTCGGTAGCCTTCGTCTTCCAATATCTCCTTGACTAGCATGCGGATATCGGGTTCGTCGTCTATGACTAAAATATGATTTTCTCTCATTCTCTCCTCGTCGGTGTATCATTCAAAGATAGGGTCGTACGCAAAGTTATAAGGATAATACTACCTTTATTATTGTTTGTGTTAGTAATATAAATTTCACCTCGATGCTCTTCCACGATTTTTTTGACGATAGCAAGCCCCAAACCCTGTCCTTTTTCCTTTGTGGTTACATAAGGTTCAAAAGCATTTGCAATAACGTCGCGACTAAAACCGGGACCGTTATCCTGCAAAGTGATTTGTATCGTATCGGGTTTGGGCATCGTCGTTGAAATGCGGACTTGCGGGTCGGGTGTTTGTTCTAAGGCCTCCAGTGCATTCGTTAACAGGTTATGTAGAAGTTGCCGTAATCGGGTTTCGTCGCCGTTGATCGTTGCCGAGGGTTCGAACGGTTGCCATTTGATATTTATTTTGCCGGAATAACCGTAGAAATCGACGAGCTCGCTGATCAGTGCATGAAGATCAATCTCTTTTAGTTCCAAGGGCGCGTCGCCTTGGGAGAATTGTCTGAATTCATTGACGATTTTACCCATCGCATCCACTTGATGAATGATGGTGTCCGCCGAGCGCTTGAGAAAAGCCGAGTCCGATTCGTCAAGCCGAGTGTTCAGTTTGTTTTTTAGACGCTCGGCGGATAGTCGTATCGGTGTTAAGGGGTTCTTAAACTCGTGTGCCATACGGCGCGCCACATCTTTCCATGCCCGATCTCGTTGCGCTTGCACTAAATCGCTGATGTCGTTGACGACCACCACATAGCCGCCGTCGGGCAGTTGTGCACCCCTACAAAATAGGGTTTTATTCTTTTCTGCGACACATAGATCAATTTCCCAATGTTGTTGCTGTTCGGTTTCGGCTAAATTCTCTTTTAGGGTCATATAGAATTTCTCCAGCCATTCGGCAGCGGTTGTATGTTGCAGTGATTGGTTTATCAAAGTGTCCAAAGAGACCGACAATATCTCGGATGCTGCAACATTAGCGGTCTTCAATTTCAAATCTTTGTCCAAGCTCAAAACACCGGAGGAAAGATGCTTTAGTATAGTTTCCAAATAAGCGCGTTGTTTTTCTAGCTGCATCCTGTTCGTGTCGGCAATCTCTTTCGCTTCACTTAATTTACGCGCCATGCTGTTAAACGACATTGCCAATTCACCGAGTTCGTCTTTTACGGGAACTTTAATACGCGTGTTGAGTTTACCCGCCGAGATATCTCTGGTGCCTTTGGCAAGTTGCAAGATAGGTGCAATAAGCCGGTGCGTATAGAAAAATGCCACCCATATCGCAAAAAGTATTGAGAATAACAAGACTAAAATTAAAGTGAGTCTAAAACTTTGTTTGAGTGCGTCGCGTAAAAAAATCAGGTTATTGTATTCGTCGTAAGCCTCTTCAACATTCCTGGTTAATCGGTTGATGCGCTCGGGCATAGGATAGAGTACCTGCAATAACCGCTTGGATCCGAGTATCTCTTCGGGTTCTACGGGTAATATCAAGCGCGCATAAAAGTTATTCCTTATTAGATCTAAACTAACATGGGGATCGCCTTGCAATACTCTGTGTACTACGGCTTCGGGCAATAAAACCGGTAGTATGTTTTCCATGTCCCCACCGTAAGAAGCTATGATCTCACGGTTGGTGTTCAGTAGAGTAATTTCGCTCAGACCGCGTTCATCGGATAGAGAGCGCAAAACAAAAGACGATAATTCGGCAGGCGTGTCGGATATTTCTTCCGCCATCGCCGCTACATCTTGTTTCATTCTTTGCAACTGCATGTTCAGCGACCAATTTCCCAGTTCCAAAGAGTTATTCAATGCGTTCTCTACATCCACATTAAACCAGCTGTCTATGCCGTCTTCCAGCATTTGGTCGGAAAACATATAAACGATGATTGCCGGTGCCAATATGGATAAAGCCAGTATAAAACTTAAACGCAAGCGAAGTTTTGCTCCGAGTTTATGGTTATATAAATCTCGGATCAATTTTACTAGATTAACTATAACCAAACTGCCGAGTACAATCAGCATCAGTATATTAAAGGCTAGGAACCAGCCGTGATATTGATCGAAGAGTCTAGAATTTTGAGCCAAACCGCCAAGAGAGAACAAAGAAATTAGCAGTAGTAAAAAGAGGCCTAGGATAGGCAAAAGCGGTTTTGAAAATTTATTTAGAGCGACCATTGATGCCAATCCGAAGACAAAGGCTCGGGGTACGATAGATAACTTTTAAGCCGTAGCAATAGCGGCAGGTCTGCTCTGGATAGTTTGACGCGAACCCGCATATGCGTTGCCTGAGCTAAAGCCGGCGACGACTTTTCGGTGACAGCTATGCCGTCATAACGTCCTAAGAATACCAAAGCACTTCCTAGAGAGTTAAAATTTGCCTGTTGATTTAAGTTTAGATCTTCGACTACATAGTGCCGAGTTAAAGCGTGAAAATGCAGCTGTTTATGCCATGCCGCACTTAATAATTTTTTATTCGGCAATAATGTCCTTTTTTCAAAGATTTCAACATCGGCAATAAAATTTAACTGGATACCGGTGTTAACCGCGGTAATCAGAAAATCGGGTAAATCAAAACTCGCCTGCATACTTAGGTATATTAGGTCGTCCTTGATGTTCGGCGACAAGTAGCTAATCGTAATAGGTGTTGTCGGATCTTTAGGCGAGACCTGTGCTTCAATAATGCCGGAGAGCGGCACAACCGACAAAGCGAAAAACCCTACATATAAGAAATGCCTGTTCATGACTGATAAGTATAACAAATGGAACCGCCGTTTGTTGCAGTAGCACAAACGGCGTGACATTGTGCTGAACCTGAGCATTGGAATGTAGGTCGGACAAACTAGGGTTTGTCCTCATAAATGCAAAGCGTTAGAGTGGGAAAATTAGTCGCTTTACATAACCCAATGATTATTTAATTTACAGTCTTTGCACATGAACACCGACCGCCGTTTGTTGCAGTAGCACAAACGGCGTGACATTGTGCAGAACCTGAGCATTGGAATGATTAGGTATTCGTTATAATGCTATATCACGATGTTTATATCAAAGTAGTAGAATCTGTATTCTTAAGTATTTACTGTCAACATAATGATTAGAATTATATGTAATCTTTGGCGTGGCTTTAGGGCCTTAATACTTGCTATTTATATATTTCACATCGCACTCCGAGAATTTTATAACTATAGAAATTCGTATATAGGTGCCATTTTATCTCGGTTCAAGGAACCGGATGAACGATTTTCTTTCTTTCTTTTTATACGAGCCGTTATACCTTCTGCAATAGCAGCTTACCAAGGGTCTCTTAAAGTATTATCTGATAACCCGTCTCTATCGGTTCGATTTTATACGATAATCGGAGTGGCATGGTTTAGCGAAAAAATAGGTATCAATATCAAGGTGAGTTCTCCCGGTTTGGATCATCTCTTTGAAAACCTTGTATTGACACATTCACAGAAGTATCAATTTAGAGATAACAAACAATTTAGGTCTAATGCTAAGATGCTATTGGAAATTTATGCAAAAACTGTGATTCCATCCGAATACGGTTACAAAGTGATCTCAAAGTTGGCAATTAAGGGGGAATTTTCTAGCCAAGCCGACGAGTGGGCTGGTAGCAATCTGCAAGGGGATTGGATAGCTGTTCACTACAGAGGATCCGATCGTAAAGTAGTAGTTAAACATAGATTGATAGAGAAAGAATCTTATATCGCTTATCTAAAAGAGGTTTTGGATGATCATTGTAATATCTTTGCTTGTTCCGATCAGGCGCAATTCATTGATCAAATAAAAGGGGCATTCCCCGGTAGAGTTTTTTGCAGAGAGATTGTTCGATCTCAGGATGGTAGACCCTTACATATGGATACAGAATACTATGGTGCCGAACAAATGAAAGACGCACTAATGGATATCTTAATCCTATCAAAGGCGAAACTAATTTATACGACAGGGTCATGGTTTGTAGATGTAGTTAGATTTTTTAATCCATCGGTCAAAATTATTTCTTTATCAAGATGTAGTTATCACCGGAAAATTGACAACTTCATTTCAGTACCTAAAGCACATCTTATAAGCATAGACAATAGAGAAAATACCGAATAATTTTAACTAAAATATCTATCTATTAAATTTACGGACACCATAATTCCCCTCTGTGGGGGGGGCAGGCGTAGCCTGACGGGGTGGTCGCTAAAGGTCGGCACGATTTTATTCCTCCCCTACTACAAAATTTCGCTAAGCCAGCGTGTCCAAGCATCTAGCACGCGTCGGTCTATGCTGTGCGCCAGTTCGTCGAATACGTGCGACTGCACATGAAAGCCGGCATCTTCCAACAATTTCGGCATTGCGCTTACGGCTCTGTGCGGGATGATCGGGTCTAGGGTGCCGTGGGTTAATAACACCGGTGTGCCGCTATCGTCGGGTATCGGCTCTCCGCGCGGCAAATAACCCGACCACGAGAAAGCCCCGGCGAAGTGCTTCGTTTCGTTGAATAGACTATACATTGCAAGTGCGCCGCCTTGTGAAAAACCTCCGACGATGATTTTATCTTCGGGCACTCCGTCGGCGATCAATTCATCGACCAATTGCCTGATTAGTTTTAAGGATTTCTCCAGACCCACTTTGTCCTCTTGCGGCTGAGCGTCTTCCAATGCAATGATATCAAACCATGCCGGCATTTTCATTCCACCGTTCAATGTCACCGGTTGTATCGGTGCCTGTGGTATGAAGAAAGAAATTCGGTCCTTATCGGGCAGAGAGACCATAGAAAGACCGGCAGCGAGGTCGTCGGCGGACGCACCCAAGCCGTGCAACAGAATGATGCCGCCGATAGCGTTCTGCTTGGCAGGTTTTTTAATGCCTTGCCAATTTCCTTTGGGGTTTGTAGGGTTCAATGTTTGTGTCATAACTAAGTCCTTTATATGTTCATTCATTATCGAGGTTCACCGAATCCACCGCCACCGGGTGTTGCAATGATTAGGGTGTCGCCGGCCCGCATCGCAACGGTGGTGTTTGCCGCTAATAGCTCCATGCTCCCGTCTTTGCGCCGTACACTATTTTGTCCGCATAATCCGGGTTTGCCTCCGTTTAGTCCGAAAGGTGCTATTGTACGATGACTCGACAATATCGACGCACTCATGGCTTCTAAAAAAGTTATTTTGCGAACGACACCGTCGCCGCCACGATATCTGCCGTCGCCGCCGCTACCGATACGGATACCGAAGTTTTCTAACAATACCGGGAACCGTGATTCTAGAATTTCGGGGTCGGTGAGTCTGGAATTCGTCATATGGGTGTGAACCGCACTCGCACCGTCAAAGCTCGCGCCGGCACCGGCACCACCGCACAATGTTTCGTAATATTGGTATTGTTGGTTACCGAAACTCAGATTGTTCATCGTGCCTTGCGAGGCGGCGAGGATGCCCATCGCACCGTACAGTGCGTTGACAATTGCTTGCGAGGTTTCAACATTACCGGCGACGACCGCAGACGGATAGTTCGGGTTCAGCAGGCTATCTTCGGGGATAACGAGTTGTATGGGTTTTAGGCAACCCTCGTTTAGCGGTATGTCGGCGTTGGTCAAGGTGCGAAAAACATATAATACCGCTGCCCGAGCGACCGCAGCCGGCGCATGGAAATTAGTATCGGTTTGCCCGGATGTGCCGGTAAAATCGACGATTGCCGATCGTTTATCCTCGGCAATGGAAATTTGAACCTTGATGACGGCATCGTGTTCCAAAGGATAGACGAATTGTCCACCATGCAAAGTTTTTAGCGCATCGCGCACCGCAACCTCGGCGTTATCCTGTATATATCGCATATACGAGCAAACCGTTTTTAGACCGAAATCGTCTATCATGTTTTTGAGTTCGCTAACACCTTTTCGGTTTGCCGCAATCTGTGCCTTCAAGTCGTCTATATTAGTGTCTATATCGCGTGCCGGCCAAGCAGTGCTTGCCAGTATCTCCCGAAGTGCCCGTTCATCAAAATAACCGTTGCGTACCGCTAAAAAGCAATCTATCAAAACACCTTCTTCCTCTATGTGATGGCTGTTCGGTGGCATAGAACCCGGTGTGGTGCCACCTATGTCGGCATGATGTCCGCGGCAAGCGACATAGAATAACGGCTTTGTGTTATCGGGAGTGATGTTTTGTTGATAGAACACCGGCGTGATAACGGTGATATCGGGCAGATGTGTGCCGCCTTGATAGGGGCTGTTCAAGACATAGGCATCGCCGTCTTGCATCGTTGCCCGGCATTGTTTGATGACCGCACGCACCGTCTCCCCCATAGAACCTAAATGCACCGGCACATGCGGTGCATTTGCTACCAAACCACCGTCCTGATCGAATATCGCACAAGAAAAATCCAGCCGCTCTTTGATATTAACCGAGTGTGCGGTGTTTGCAAGCGTGATACCCATTTGTTCGGCGATGGACATATAAAGGTGATTGAAAATTTCGAGCTTTACCGGATTCGGTTTAGCCATATCATCTTTGCTTAAACTTGGTGAATGTTTGCTCAACGATTTTTGTTTTTTAAGCAATAGATTATTTTGGCCGGTAATTTCCACTTGCCATTGTGGTTCTACTACGATGGTCTGGGTTTGTTCTACGATCAGGGCAGGCCCCTTTATAGATTGATTGAGAGATAGTGTGCTGCGTTCGTATAGTGTAGCTTCCTGCAGACCGTCGCTCGTATGAAAATCGATTTGCACCGGTTTTATTTCCTTTGTTGGATGATCTGCCGAAGCGGTGTGCGATTTTACCTCGCCGCTCATTGTGGTAATTGCTTCTACCGATAGGCTGGCGATAATAAGCGGGGTCTCGGGTAATATAAAACCGAATCTTTGTCGATGCAGTGCTTCAAATGCCGTACGTAAATTGTCATGCCGATTGAAATCAAGTTCTAAGCTAAAGTCGCTGCCTTGATAGCGGATGTGAATACGCCTAATAATACGGACCGGATTTGAGTCGGTGTTGTGTGCGGTGATTTCAGTTTTAGCTTGTGTTTCCAGTGTCTGCCATATAGGATCCAATGCTGCGCTGTCGGCTTCCGCTATCGGTCGTTCAACGCTGCAGGTGCGCAGTGCGCTTGAGTTGGCAAGTCCTATGCCGTAGGCGGATAGCACGCTTGCAAGCGGATGTATCAATATCTGCTTGATGCCCAATAGGTCGGCAACACGACACGCGTGCTGTCCGCCGGCACCTCCGAAGCAACACAAGGTATAGCGGCGTATGTCATGCCCGCGCTGCACCGATATTTTTTTTATCGCTTGTGCCATATTGTTGACCGCAACCGAAAGAAAGTCCGATGCGACCTCGGTGTAAGTGCGGTGTTCGTCGTCGGCAGCGTTGATCCTTTCGGTTAGGGCTAGAAATTTTTTCAAAACGATGTCCAAATCCAAACTTTGTTTTCCGTCGTTGCCGAACAAAGACGGGAAATAATCGGCTTGTATGCGACCTAAAATCAGGTTGCAATCGGTTACGGTTAGAGGACCACCTTTGCGATAACACGCAGGTCCCGGGTCGGCTCCTGCCGACTCCGGCCCCACTTGATAACGCCCGTTGCGAAACTGGATAATAGAGCCGCCGCCCGCTGCGATTGTATGTATGTTCAACATCGGTGCTTGCAAATGGATGCCGGCAACTTGACTATCAAAAGTGCGCTCGTAGTGTCCCGAGTAGTGCGAGACATCGGTTGAAGTGCCACCCATATCAAAGCCGATGATACGCTTACATCCCGATTGCAAGCCGGTTTCCACCGCACCGACGATACCGCCGGCGGGACCCGACAATAAGCTATTCACGGCTCTAAAGTTATTGGCATCGCTCAGCCCGCCGCTTGACTGCATGAATGAAATTTTCACGCCCGGCAGTGCCTCGGATATGCGGCGCACATAGCGTAGCAATACCGGCGATAGATACGCATCAACTACGGTCGTGCCGCCGCGTCCGACGAACTTTATCATCGGACTCACCTCGTGCGATGCCGAGATTTGTGTGTATCCTATTTGTTCGGCGATTTCGCACAAGATTTTCTCGTGAGACGGGTATTTATAGCTGTGCATCAAACAGATAGCACAAGTGCGTATGCCGTCGCGATATGCCGATTCGAGCAGGTGCTTTGCCGCCGCCGTATCAACTTCGGTCAGCACATTGCCGTTTGCATCTACACGCTCGTCTATTTCTACGACGCGTTCGTAAAGCGGATCGGGCAGTTTGATATGGAGTGCAAATAATTCGGGGCGCGCCTGATAAGCGATGCGTAATACATCGGCGAAGCCTCGGTTGACGAGTAGCACGGTTCGATCGCCTTTGCGTTCCAACAATGCATTGGTTGCCACGGTTGTACCCATGCGCACCGCGGCAATCCGTTCGCCGGGTATGGGTGCGTCGGGAACCCCTAACACATCCCTGATACCTTGCAAAGCCGCATCGGAATAGTGCTGCGGGTTTTCCGAAAGCAGTTTATGGACGATTAATTCACCGTCGGTATTTTTTGCAACGATGTCGGTAAAAGTGCCGCCTCTATCAATCCAAAAATGCCATTTACTATTCCTCTCCTGTGGAGGGGTGTCAGGCGCAGCCTGACGGGATGGTTGTGTAATCGTCTGCACCAGTCTATTCCCCATTCGTTAAGGTTCTGCACAATGTTACGCCACCTGCGCTATCGCTTAATCGGGAAGTTTTTTTGCAAGATACGCACGGGCATTCGCAATTTGTTGCCGAACACCTGCGCTACCGCCGTGGGTGCGTTTATTCTGCAATGCGGTTTTAGGGTTCAACACCTTAAATGCGCTACTATCCAATGCCGAATGTAAGGCTTGCAATTTTTCTACGGGAAGTGCATCTAGGGAACAATCCTCCTGTATTGCGAGCTTGACCGCTTGCCCGACTATTCGGTGCGCATCCCGAAACGGAACTTGCTTGCCGACCAAATAGTCTGCTAAATCGGTTGCCGTAGAGAATCCACTCTGTGCCGCCTTGAGCATGTTCTCACGATTCACCTTGAGTGCCGGTATTATCTCGGCGAGAATCAAAACCGACGGCAAGGTTGCATCGAGCGCATCGTAGACGCATGCTTTGTCCTCTTGATTATCTCGGTTATACGCCAAAGGCTGTGCTTTCATCAATACCAGCAATGCCGTCAACGCACCGGTCGTACGACTACTCTTGCCGCGTATCAGTTCGGCTATATCGGGATTTTTCTTTTGTGGCATGATCGACGAACCCGTACAATGGCGATCCGCCAAAGTGATAAAATCAAATTGTTGCGACGACCACAATATCAGCTCTTCGCAGACGCGTGATAGATGCGACATCAACAACGCACAACACGAGCAGAACTCTATCGCAAAGTCGCGATCCGAGACCGCATCCAAAGAATTATCCGAGATCGCTTCAAAACCGAGTAATTCGGCTGCGTAGAGTCTATCCAAATCATAGCTGGTTCCGGCACAAGCAGCACTTCCCAAAGACAACACATTGACGCGACGACGCGCATCGTGCAAGCGAGCGGTGTCGCGCTTCAACATTTCAAACCACGCCAATAGATGATGTCCGAAACTAACCGGTTGAGCAACTTGCAAATGCGTATACGCCGGCATCACGGTTTCCGCCTCGTTCTCGGCAAGGTCGACCAGACTTTGCTGAAGTTTATCCGTTGCTTCCAGCAACAGGTCTATTTGACCGCGTAAATAAAGTCTAAAGTCTGTTGCTATCTGATCGTTTCTGGAACGCCCGGTGTGCAATTTCTTTCCGACTTCGCCCAGACGCTCGGTCAAACAAGCCTCTATATTCGTATGTATATCCTCAAGCGAGACATCCCAATTAAAGCGGTCTTCCGCTATTTCCTCTCTAATTTGATACAAACCCGAAATCAGAGACTCTGCCTCTTGGTCGGTCAACACCTGCGCCTTGAGTAGCACCTTGACATGTGCCACCGAGGCTTCTATATCCTCGACATAAAAACGTTTGTCGTGTTCCAGCGAGGCGGTGAAAAGCTCAACCTGCCGTTCAGTCGATTCTGAGAACCGTCCACCCCATAATTTGTCTTTTGTTTGTTTTTCACTCATCGCACTATTCAATGTTTAATCATCGGATTATAAACTAACATCTGCCGTGTTTGACTACAAATATTTCGGGTATCCCGACGGTGGTTAATCATTGCATGATATCGCCGTAGCTTTATACTAAGATACTCCTATATAACCCTAAATTATTATGCTAGTGAATTTACACGAACAACTAAACGGTGCCTGCGAGCTGATTAAAAGCGGCGGTGTCGTTGCGTATCCGACCGAAGCGGTATTCGGTTTGGGCTGCGACCCTATGAACGAACATGCCGTACGACGTTTATCGGAGATTAAAAAGCGACCGCAAAACAAAAGCTACATTCTAATCGCCGATAACTTTGCCCGATTGCATCCTTTTTGCGCGACTATAGACGACTCACGATGGCAACAGGTTAAACGGGATTGGCCGGGACCGTATACTTGGGTGTTTCCGGCAACCGAATTATGCCCTTGTTGGCTCTGCGATAAAGAAATAGGTATCGCAGTTCGGGTGACCGCGCACCCTGTTGCGGCTGCATTATGCAGTCTTTGTGGACACGCCCTAGTTTCTACGAGTGCCAATCTCAGCGGTGAACCACCCGCTAAAACATGGCAAGAAGTAAAGGCGACATTCAACGATACGGTTGATTATATCGTTTGTGCCGATGTCTCCGACCCGACCGGAAAACCTACGGTTATTCACAATGCGACGAGCGGCGAGAGAATCAGATAATGATTGTATGTAACATTCCCCTCCTATGGAGGGGTGGCAGGCTTCGCCTGACGGGGTGGTTTATTCCCCTCCTGTGGAGGGGCGGCAGGTGCAACAGAACCCCCGATTGAACCAGTTGAGTAAATGGCAGTTCTATTTCCAATAACTCCTTTATATACCTTATAATCTATTAGCATGGACATAGAACCTGTTATCAACTATATGCTCAACTTGCAGAACCGAATTTGCGACACGCTAGGTCGGTTTGAAAAAATCGCATGTTTTAACGAGGATCCCTGGCAAAGCAAGCTGGGCAAGGGTCGCACGCATATACTCGCCGACGGACAAGTCTTGGAAAGGGCAGGGGTTAATTTCTCTTATGTGCACGGCGACCGATTGCCGCCTGCGGCGTTGTCGGTAGCACGCACACACTCTGGCGAAGGTGCTTTTGAAGCAACCGGGATATCCGTGGTTGTTCATCCGCGCAACCCGCATGTGCCTACCGTGCATTGCAACCTGCGCTTCTTCAAGCTGGATGAAAAGAAAAAAGAACCGAAATGGTGGTTCGGCGGTGGCTACGATCTAACCCCGTATTATCCGTACGAGGAAGATGTTATTGCATGGCATCGGGCAGCTCACTCGGCATGTGCACCGTTCGGAGACGATGTTTATCCACGCTATAAAAAATGGTGCGACGAATATTTTTATATCAAGCACCGCAAAGAGACCCGCGGTGTAGGCGGTTTGTTTTTTGACGACTTGAGCGAGTGGGGCTTTGATAAGAGTTTTGATTTTGTACGCGCAATAGGCGATAGTTTTGCTACAATTTATCCTCTAATCGTTGAGCGACGTTATAAAACCCGCTATAGCGAGAGGCAGCGGGAGTTTCAGCTTTATAGACGCGGACGCTATGTGGAATTCAATTTGGTTTATGACCGCGGCACACTGTTCGGTCTACAATCCGGCGGGCGTGTGGAGTCTATATTGATGTCGCTGCCGCCGCAGGTCCGCTGGAATTACGATTGGCAACCCGAGGCACACAGCGAGGAAGAAGATTTGTACTTGAATTACTTAAAACCCCGAGATTGGCTCGGTGTGGAACCTAAAACGCAATGACGCAACAATATCCTAAAACCAGAATGAGACGCAAACGCCGTTGGGACTTCAGCCGACGGCTTTGCCGTGAAACCGTGTTGACTACGGACGACTTGATTTATCCCATCTTTATATGCGAAGGAGAAAATACCTCGCAACCTATCGCAGCGATGCCGGGCATCAATCGCCTTTCCATAGATCTGCTGGTTAAGGAAGTGGAGCTTCTACACAAGCTGGGTATTCCTGCGATTGCATTATTCCCGGTCGTGCCGACGGAGCGCAAAGACACCGAGGCATCCGAGGCATGGAACCCCGAAGGGCTGATGCAGCGTGCGATACGCACCCTGAAAGCACATATCCCCGAGATGGGCATCATCAGCGATGTCGCACTAGACCCGTTTACGCAAGACGGGCAAGACGGCTTGACCGAAGACGGCTATGTACTCAACGACGAGACTATAAGCGTATTATGCAAACAGGCGCTATCGCATGCCGAAGCGGGTGCCGACATCGTCGCACCGTCGGATATGATGGACGGGCGCATCGGCGCAATCCGAGAAATATTGGAAACAAACGGCTATGTCGATACGATGATATTGGCGTATTCCGCTAAATATGCCTCGGCTTTTTACGGACCTTTCAGAGCGGCTGTAGGTTCGGCGTCAAACCTCGGGTCAGCCGACAAAAAAACCTACCAGATGGATCCTGCCAATTCCGACGAAGCCTTAGCCGAAGTGCAACTTGACTTGCAGGAAGGTGCCGATATCGTCATGGTGAAGCCGGCATTGCCGTACCTCGATGTTATCAGACGGGTCAAAGACCGCTTTGAGGTTCCGTTATTCGCCTATCAGGTGAGTGGTGAATACGCCATGCTGAAATCAACATCTACGCAAGATTATCTATCCGAAAGCGATTGTGTGATGGAAAGTTTGTATGCGATCAAGCGCGCCGGTGCCGATGCAATCTTAAGTTATTACGCTAAAACAGTTGCGATAACGCTCGCCGGCGCGCATGAATGAACAACCGGCTAAAGATTTATACGGGCTGATAGGTTCACCCGTCAAACATAGTATCTCACCTAAAGTTCACAACTATTTCGCCGAACAAACGCAACAAGCGATACGCTACGAATTGGTTGAATCGTCGCCCGACGACTTTGCCGGAACCCTACATCGTTTTATAAAAAGAGGTGCAAAAGGAGCGAATATCACCTTGCCTTTCAAGGAACAGGCGCGCCGCATTGCAAAAACCGTCAGTCCGCGAGCGCGTATTGCCGACGCCGCCAACACACTCTTTATCCATAACGAGCAAGTACTATACGCCGATAATACCGACGGCATCGGCTTCGTCAAAGATTTATCGGAACACTGCGGCGTTGAACTTGCCGGCAAAACAATCTTGATAATCGGTGCCGGCGGTGCTGCCCGAGGCATCATCGCACCTTTGTTGCAAGCGCAAGTATCAAAATTGGCTCTCACCAATCGCAGTATGGAACGTGCGCACAAACTCGCTCGAGAATTTGAAGGTATAGGCGATCTAGAACTATACACCTTTGCCGAACTACAAAACAGACACTTTGACGGCATCGTCAATGCAACTTCGGCGAGCCTCTACGACGAAATGCCGGCTATACCGCAATCCGTGCAAGCACAATGGGGCTACGATTTAGTCTATCGCAAAAAGCCGACCGTATTTATGCAACAGCTCGGCGATTGGGGTGTGGACTCGGTATTCGACGGTTTGGGCATGCTTGTCGCACAGGCAGCCGAATCATTTTATCTGTGGCGCGGCGTTGCCCCGCAAATCACCCCTGTGATTGCCATCCTGCGCCAACATCTTTAGAGGCAGTTATTCCCCTCCTGTGGAGGGGTGGCCTATGCATTTTGCAATGCATGCGTTTAGCAGTCATGTTGAGGTTCTGAACAAAGTCACGCCGATTGACCTACTGGTTCAATCGGCGGTTCTATTCAGCCTGACGGGGTGGTTGCAGCGTATCTGCACCATTCCAATCGCTACCCACCGATATAGCAAGTGATGCGACTTTCTGCTACGATAGCCGTTTATACCGAACAGGAGAAGCAATGAAAGAAGTTATAGATAAGGAATTATTCGGATGGGTCCCGCTCTACGAAGGGATAGCCGACCCTTTTAGAGGTCGTCGGAGAAGAGCCATCGACGGAACCGAAGCCAAAGAAAGATGAGTAGACATCTTTTTGGGGGAAAGTTTATTAAGAAGCTACGCGCTTCTAATCCTAGACTTAAACCGGACGAGAGCCGGACCGACAAGGCGACTATTCGTAACTGATCTAACGGCTATTACAGCTGGGAGCTTCTCTCCGATGGCGATAGCTACGAGGAATATCTTAAAAAGGGCGGAAGGGATAAGGATCTTCTTTGGGACTATAACCACGGCTTTATAGCTTTAAGCGATACGAGAGAAGAAGCTTTAGCTAAAGCTCTTTCGCCGACGCAAGCCGAAGCGGAAGCCGAATATAAGCCCGATGATCTGTCCGGTTTGAGCGGACCCTACGGGGTTGGCGACATCGTTGAAGACGGTTGCTTTATGACTCGTGAAGAATTGGAAAACATTCTCGGACGGCTACGAAGCAAAAAAAACATCGTTCTACAAGGTCCTCCCGGCACGGGGAAAACTTGGCTAGCCAAACGGTTGGCGTATGCTTTGATGGGAGTCCAAGATAGCGATAAATTAAAAGCCATACAATTTCATTCAAACATATCTTACGAAGATTTTGTTATCGGATACCGCCCTTCAGAGGAAAAAGATTTAAAGCTTAAGGACGGTCTATTTCTGGAGATGATACGCAAAGCCGAGAATGACGACAAAAATAAATATGTTGTCGTGATAGAAGAAATCAACAGAGGGAATCCTGCCCGGGTATTCGGAGAAATGTTAACCCTTTTGGAAGCTGATAAAAGAAAAGCGGGGGAAGCATTGCAACTGATTTATGGTGAGGAAAAGGTGTTTGTACCACCCAATCTTTTCGTTATCGGCACCATGAACATTGCCGATCGCTCGTTGGCATTGGTTGATTTTGCGCTGCGTCGCAGGTTTGCTTTTATAGATTTGCAACCTAATTTTGGAGATAAATGGAAAAACTGGGTTCATGCGGAAAGACATATCCCCGAAGAATTTTTGGAAAAAATAGGACAGCGAATGAGAGAACTAAACGACACAATCGCAGATAGCTCCGGTTTGGGTGAACAATTTAAGATAGGGCATAGTTATTTGATACCGACCGGCAATACGATAGAAGCGGACTATAAAGGGAGTCATACGGCGTGGTATAGAGAGGTGATAAAAACCGAGATAGAACCGTTGCTCAGAGAATATTGGTTTGATACACCGGAGACTGCCAAGAAGGAGGCGGAAAAACTTAGCGAAGGGATTTAGTGGCAGTGTCGGCAACCGAGGCTATACTCACTGTAGGCAAGATTCCGATTCGCAATTTATGGCTACTGATATTCTACGCCTCCGACCTTCATCACCACGACGAGACGGCTAGAAAAAACCTCGAAGAAAATCCCGACGACATTGCCGATATCGCGGCGGAGATACTTTGCTATCATGTAGAGCGGCAGCTGATGCGCAATCTGAGTTTTGGTTATCAAAATAAGGTTGCCGTTCTGAACAGAGTGCGAGGACGTATAGACCTGCTCTATACCGAGTCTCGTCAACTATTGAGCAAAGCCGAAGTCTGTTGCCGTTTTGCCGAACTTAGCATTGATACACCGCGCAATCGCTATGTGCGTGCGGCATTGCAACATCTAGCTTCGCTAAAACAGCTTGATAGAGAGCGAAAACACAAATGCCGTTTGCTCGCTATGCAACTTGAAGCCATAGGTGTGGGACGACAAAAACCACCCAACTATGGTGCGAGGAGCGAGCGTTTCGGCTTACACGACTACGCAGACCGAGTCATGCTATACGCTGCCGACTTGGCATTTAGCTTAGCCTTGCCGACCGATATAGACGGCGACCATTACCTGCTATCTCCCGATAAAGATATCAGCTGGTTGCGAAAGTTATTCGAGCGCGCAGTGCGGGGTTTCTATGCGATTAGACTTAAAGATATATGCGAGGTGAAATCGGAAAAATTGAAGTGGGATAGACAAAACGAGACCGATAAAATTAAAGACATCTTGCCGGAAATGCAAACCGATATAAGCATTAAAAATAAATCATCCGGCGAGTGTTTAATCATTGATACCAAGTTTAACGAAATAACTACCAAAGGACGGCATAGAGGCAAGGCACTGCGCAACAGTTATATCTACCAAATATACGCTTATGTAAGAAGCCAAGAGCGATACGAAGACCGGTCGTCGCGTTCAACGGCAGGGATGTTGTTGCATCCCTCGGTTGGCGAAGATTACGACGAATCGGTTACTATTCAGGGCCACGAGTTCAAGTTCTGCACCGTCGATCTCGCAGCTACGGCAAAGCAGATAACTGCCCGATTATTGGATCTGCTGCCCGCATATTTCAGGGAAGTGTGAACGATACGCGAAGCGCATATCGTTTAACCGCCGTTAATTTTGAGTTAATAAGCTAGTCGGATGTAGATTGTTTACCTCTGTTCTTGAGGCGATCTCTGAGGTCCATAAAAGCGTTGATGAGCTTTACGAGGAAGAGTACTATGGTCAGAACCAACAGAACCAACCCACCGGCATAATAGATGGGGTCTTCTATTACTAAACCTCCCAAAGTTATTGCCATCACAATACCTCCCAGTATTATTAGCAATATGAGTTCGGCTAAGCTACCGTTCTCTTCCCATGTTGTCGATTGAAATGAATCGTGATCTACCATTGTGGCTATCTCAAATTTTCCTTGTTATATCAGTTAATGCGAACATCATAGCACAAGACATTATCCATACCGGCTAGAACAAAAGAGCAAGACCGAGGGTGCCGATAAAAGCACCACTATCTTCGTCGTTGCTTCGGGCAATAGACGAGGTCTCTCCGAGTTTGCGTTCGTATTTAATTTCCAAGTAGGGTGCGACAGAACGCGCAATCTCGTAGCGCGTTTGTATGCCGAGTTCAATGCTTGAAAAACCCGCACCTATATCTAGCTCCGACACATCTTGTGCGTAAAGTTCTATTTCAAAATAAGGTTCTGCGATAAGTCTTTGCGTGAACAGAAGTTCGTTTTCTTGTCGAAGGCGCGCACTGAAGTCGCCGTCTTCACTAACAAACAAATGTACTTCGGTCTCGAAGAAATAGGGTGCCAATCCGTCAAAGCCGACCACTGCATAGGTCAATGAACGGGGTTGGGTATCGTGCCGTACGCCGACTTGAAAATCCCAAAAGCTAGAGATATTGCGGCTATACATTGCCCAAAACTCGGCTTGTTCGGTTTCGCTGTCGCTACGCTCACCCTCGGATTTAAGCCATAGTTTATTTTCGTCGGTGCCGATCCAGCCGTCGAAGTCCCAGTCGGAAAAATTACTGCCGTCGTCGGTTGCGCCGATACCTATTTCCAAGTCAAAAGTATGGAATGTGCCACCACCGTGTGCATCGTCGGCATGAACTAAAGGGAAAGATAAGATCGTCGCCAAGCCGGCGACGCTTATATATTTAATGAACATCGTTTTTATAGCGGGGCATCGCCCGTTCGGTAGAGCGAGTGATGTTTCTCTTCTTGTGCTTTAGGTGAATAAGGTTCAGCCGACACTTTGGCCGGCTCCAGTTTGGCAACGATAACTTTGTTCATCATGCCCGACATCATGTGATATAGAAGATGGCAATGAAATGCCCATTCGCCGGCTTCGTCTGCGGTGAGCAGTGCCGAATAGGTATCCCCCGGTGCCACATTCACGGTATGCTTGTTAGGGAGTTTGGATATCGGCTGTCCGTTTTCTAACTGGACGAACATACCGTGCAGATGCATCGGATGCGCCATCATCGTATCGTTGATAAAGGTCAAGCGGACGCGTTCGCCGTATTCCAAGTGTATCGGTCCGGAGTCTTCGTATTTGTTGCCGTTCAGTGTCCATATATAACGTTCCATATTGCCGCCCAAGCGGACGATAATTTCTCGTTTCGGCAATCGCCGATCCTTTTGAACACCGTAATAGCGTAGGTCTTTATATGTCAATGCCTTATGTCCTTCGGGTGTATCTGCATCGGCCCATCCACTGCCCGGTGTACCGGTATCGAAGTCGTCGCCCGGCGGATGATACATGTCGTGCTCCTTGTGCGATGCGTGTTCTGCGTGATCCATATTTGTCGCAGAGTGTTCGCTATGATTCATATCTGCCATATCGTGTTGGCTATGATCCATGCCGGACATGTGATGCATCTTATGCGCCACGCCCATATCCGCCATCGTCAGTGTTGCGCGTTTGCGTTGACGAGGTGGTTCTCCGCGCATTCCTTCGCGAGGTGCTAAAGTAGCCAGAGCGAAGCCGGTTCTATCGATCGGTTCGGCAACAATCGTATAAGCCTTATCTTCCGATGGTTCAACGATGGCATCGTAAGTCTCCGCCACACCGAAGCGGAACTCGTCGACGACCACCGGTTCTATACGCTGACCGTCGGTAGCCACCATCGTCATTTGCAAACCCGGAATTCGCACATCGTAAAAAGACATCGCCGAGGCATTGATAAAGCGTAGCCTAATACGCTCGCCGACCCCGAAAAGCCCCGTCCAGTTTTGCTCGGGTGTTTTACCGTTGACCAAAAAGGTATAATTGCCGATATCCGTGAGATCGCTCGGCATCATCCGCATCCTGCCCCACATTTTGGCATTTTCCCATGCTTTGCCGAAACCTTGCTTCTTTGCGTCGGCAAAGAAATCACCGACGGTGCGCCGAACATAAACATAGTATTCGGATGATTTTTTGAGGTTTGCCATAATCGTGTTCGCATCGTCCTCGTGGAAATCGGAAAACAAAATCACATAGTCACGATCAACCTTGATACGATCCTCGTCTTGGGGATGAATAACGATAGACCCGTAAAGACCGTCTTGCTCTTGCCCTTTAGAGTGAGCGTGATACCAGTAAGTCCCGCTCTGCCGAACCCTGAAACGATAAGTAAATGTTTCACCGGGCTTGATACCCGGAAAACCGTTAAAATCGGGCACACCGTCCATTTGCCCGGGCAACAACACCCCGTGCCAATGAATGGAAGTATACTCGTTCATCCTATTGTTAACATGAATAACCGCTTCTTCACCTTCGTTGAATTGCAGGGTCGGAGCGGGGATACTTCCGTTGACAGTAACTCGCTCAAGCGGTTTCCCGGTTATATAAACTTGCGCTTTGGCAACGACTAGGGAATACTCCCGCGTCTCGGCAACGCACGGCAAAGCAACAAGCACCCCTGCTATCATCAGTATACTCAATAGATATTTAACCATAATCCAACATCCGCTTAGCGGTCATAACATTGTGAGAGGGATAAATTCATCGTAAGCATAGCCATACTTGCTTATTATAGGCTACTTTGTCAGCGACGATAACAATGGCGGAGAGAGAGGGATTCGAACCCTCGATACGGGATAACCGTATACACGCTTTCCAAGCGTGCGCCTTCGACCGCTCGGCCATCTCTCCGCAATCAGAGGCTATATTCTATTACACTTGCACAGCAGTACACAGTTTGTATTTTCAGGTGATCATATCCCGTAGGTTGTGCGTATCTATGAAAATTGCCGGATTACCGGTTGTAGAAACGGCAGATTTTTTCAACACCTTCTGCGATGCGTAGCGAGGGTCGTTGTATTAAATCCGATTCTATATAGTGGGTCGGTATTTGTTTTCCGAATAGATCGGCAATCGTTCCCTTATCTACGCCCGATTCAAAACTATGGAATATATAATCGGGTTTTGATAACAACAGTGCCTCTCTGCCGAGCCGCACGACTTGCGGTTCCAAATCTGCATAGATGTTGGTGCCGCCGCAAAGGCTAATCGCTTTTGATATCCAACTCGTGCGGTTGACGCTGAGCGTAGGTTTGAGCCATAACAAATAGGCGGTTTTGTGATTGGTCTGCACGGTGCGGCGTAGCGATGCCAAAGTTTGCTCGAACCTATCGGCTAAAGCAGATGATTTTTCGGGTTGTCCTATCAATACGCCTACATCTCTCAGCGTCTTTGCGATGTCTTCAAAATCATTCGGTTCGGAGATGTAAAAATCGTAGCCGGTGTCATTCAATCTCCGAAATACCGGTTGTTTCAGCATCACACCCCAAACGAGGATTAAATCGGGGGCAAGTTTGAGCAATAATTCACGGTTAAAAGTACGGTAATCGGCAACGACGGGTAGTTCAAGTGCCTGCGGTGGATAATCGGAATATTCCGACACGCCGACCAAATACGGACCACCGCCTGCCGAGTAGACTAACTCCGTCAGATGCGGTGCCAGTGTGATAATACGGCGCGCCGGATTTTCCAATGAAACCGTTCTTTGCCAATCGTCTACGACGACGATTTCGTCTGCATCAACCGTCGCACATAAACCGAGTAGTATGAAAATTATTATTTTATGTTTCACGGCTGTTTATTGTATTAGTCCGTCTATGTGGGTGCAAATGTACCACTTGATTATGTTGATGTGTTGGTGGCGCATACTGTACCTTGTGCAGATACTTCTGCAACCACCCCATGGAAAGGCTTTACATTTTGTAATATGTATCAAGACTCTGGACAACGTTACGCCGATTGACCTACTGGCTCAATCGGCGGTTCTATTGCGCCTGCCACCCCTCCATAGGAGGGGAATTGGTTAAACGCGTTAATTGGACAGGTGCGATAAGTTTGAGCGGATATATAATTCCTCTACGGCACGAGGCAAAAAGTTATTTAGTACTCGCTAAGACTATGTATAATAAGCATTTGGCGAAAAAAGCAATAATTTATATTTCAATGACAGGTTTCATAAACAAAGTATACGCACAAGAAGCGGGCGCGCCGGCATCTTCGGCAGGTTATGAATTGCTGTTCATGGTGGTGATATTTTTCTTGATTATGTACTTTTTGGTGATACGCCCTCAGAACAAGCGCAATAAGGAACACAAGGCGCTATTGAGTTCTCTATCCAAAGGCGACGAAATTTCTACTTCAGGAGGCATCTTGGGCAAGGTTACCGAAGTGGAAGATAGCTTTGTGCATATAGAGGTGCAGAAGGGCGTAGAGTTGAAAATACAAAAGCACTCGGTTTCGTCGGTATTGCCTAAAGGCACATTGAGTAGCTAATAATAATTCTATAATGCCCAATCGTTATCCCTTGTGGAAGTATATATTACTGATTGCGGTAGTCACGCTTGCAATCGTTTACGCATTACCCAATGCGTATCCTGAAGATCCGACTATAGAAATCTCCGGCGACGATGTTCAGGTCACCGAAAACACCAAAAAGCGAGTAGAAGCATTTCTAGCTAAGCAGAATGTCGCCTACAAAGAAATGGAAATCACCGAAAACGGCAAATTACTGATTCGCTTTGCCGACACTACAAGCCAACTGTCGGTTGCCGAAAATCTGCGTGAACTCATGGGTAGCAATTATATCACTGCATTGAATTTAGCAGCGGCAACACCTCAGTGGTTGCGGGATTTTGATGCGACCCCGATGAATCTGGGCTTGGACTTGCGGGGCGGTGTTTATTTTTTGTTGCAAGTTGATGTAAAAGCCGCACTCGATAAGGCGATGATCAGTTATAGAGATGCGATCCGCGGGATGCTCCGCGAGGAGCGTTTGCGCTATACCGAGTTTGATGTAGACGATCGAACTTTGAAGATACAATTCTCCGACGAGGAAACCCGAGATGCGGCTTGGGAGCAGGTACGTTTAGAGATGCCGTTGGTTTTTTCCAATGAAAGTTACGAGCGAGGCAATAGGGCAATGCTCGATCTCACGATTAGCCGAGACGAGATTAAATCTATACAGGATTTTGCGGTGCAACAAAATGTTTTAACGCTTAGAAAGAGAGTCAACGAATTGGGTGTTGCCGAACCGAGCATCGCTCGGCAGGGTGTAGACCGCATCGCCGTCCAACTGCCCGGTGTGCAAGACCCTACTCAAGCCAAAGAGATTTTGGGTGCCACCGCAACTTTGGAATTTCGTATGGTTGCAGAGCAATACGATGCGGCACGCGTCGCACGAAACAGGCGTATTCCGCCGGGCACCGAACTGCTATACGAAGGTAGCGAACCGGTATTGCTCAAAAGGGAAGTGATATTGAGCGGTGAGCATATCGTCGATGCGTCTTCCGGTTTGGATCCCGAGACCAACCAACCGGATGTCAATATCACATTGGACGGGCAAGGGTCGCGTATCTTTAGCCGTGTTACCGGACAGAACATCAAACGTCTGATGGCGGTTGTTTTTATAGAAAACAAAAGCTATACCTATCGCGACGACGACGGCGAACTCAAACGCAGAACCAAGACAACCGAGGAGGTCATCAGTGTTGCACGCATCCAAGCCCAGCTCGGCAAACGATTTCACATCACCGGATTGGATTCGCCTCAAGCGGCGCGCAAGCTCGCGTTATTGTTGCGCGCCGGTGCGTTGGCGGCACCGATAGAGATCATAGAGGAACGCACCGTAGGACCCAGCTTGGGGCAGCAAAATATAGATCAAGGCATGAATGCCATAGTCTTGGGTTTTATACTCGTTATTTTGTTTATGATAGTTTATTACCGTGTTTTCGGGATTTTTGCAAACATGGCTTTGGTGCTTAATCTGTTACTCATCATTGCAATTATGTCCTTGATACCCGGTGCGACGTTGACGTTGCCGGGTATCGTCGGTATCGTATTGACCGTCGGTATGGCAGTGGATGCGAATGTACTGATTTTTGAGCGCATACGACAAGAACTACACGTCGGTAGTAGCATACAAGCGAGTATAGACAACGGCTACAGACAAGCATTATCGACGATTGCCGATGCCAACATCACGACTTTGATTGCAGCGATCGTGTTGTTTGTTTTCGGTAGCGGTCCTATCAAAGGCTTTTCGGTGACCCTGTCTATCGGTATCTTGTGTTCTATGTTCACTGCCATTTTCGGCACCCGTGCGCTGGTCAATCTGATGTACGGTGGCCGCAGACTCAAGCAAATCGCGATTTAATCAAACTATGCAGATTATCAAACAAAGCAACCTAGAATTTATGAAATATCGCAATGCGGCACTGATCGTCTCGGCGGCACTCATAGTTCTGAGCATAGCTTCTCTGGCTTATCGGGGATTAAACTTCGGCATAGATTTCACCGGCGGCACTCTGGTAGAAGTAGGTTATCAACAAGTTGCCGACTTGGCGAGCATCCGCAAGCAACTTGATGATGCCGGTTTTGAAGACGCACAGCTACAGCATTTCGGCACCGCAAAAGACGTGCTGATACGACTGGCTCCGCGTACCGAGGTTTCGCAGAGCGAGCTGAGCACACAGATTTTGGATGCATTATCGCAACAGCAACAAGCCGAAGTACGGCGGATTGAGTTCGTAGGGCCGCAGATAGGCGAGGAGCTTCGCGAGGACGGTGGTTTTGCCGTTCTCTATGCTTTGCTGGGCATATTAATCTATGTCGCTTTCCGTTTTGAATATCGCTTTGCCGTCGGTGCGATTATCGCGCTCGTCCATGATGTATTGATTACGCTGGGTTTCTTCTCTTTGTCGGGCATAGAATTCAATTTGCCGGTGCTCGCTGCGATACTTGCGGTAATAGGTTATTCGTTGAACGATACGATCGTGATTTACGATAGAGTTCGCGAGAGCTTCATCAAATTCAAAGATGCTGCCGAGAAAGTCATCAATAAATCCATCAATTTGACATTGGCGCGCACCTTGATTACCTCGCTTACTACGCTCTTGGTGCTTATCGCTTTGTTTATATTCGGTGGCGAGATTTTAACCGGCTTTACCGTCGCTTTGATAGTCGGCGTTATCATCGGTACCTATTCCTCTATCTATGTTGCGAGTCTGTCTATATTGATGATGGGGATTAACTACAAGCACGTTGTTCCGGCAAAGAAAGAAGGTGTCTGAGCGATGCGCAAAGACCTTATAAAACTCATACCTACCGAGGTAACACGATGAGCGATAACGATTTTAACGACGACGATATTACATTGGCGAGTGGACTAGCCGCCTTTGAAGCTAAGCACTTTGCCAGAGCGATCCAGATACTCGGCCCGTTGATCGAGAAAGGTAATGCCGAGGCGATGTACCGCAGCGCGATTATTTACCAAAACGGGCTCGGTGTGCACGCCAACGAAGAAGCGGCACTGCGTATGATGTCTGCGGCGGCGGAGCAAGGACACGCCTTGGCGCAACACGGTTTAGGTTTTATGTATATGCAGGGCGAATGTGTCGCACGCGACGGCGAGAAGGCGGTTGAATGGTTTAGCAAGGCGGCGGAACAGGGACTGGCAGGATCTCAAACGACGCTGGCAATGATCTACGAAGAGGGTACTTTGGTACCTAGAAATACCGAATTAGCAAGCTACTGGTACAAGAAAGCCGGTTTTTAGACCGCAACAGTTAATTCCCCTCCTTCGGAGAGGTGGCCTATGCATTTTGCAATGCATGCGTTTAGCAGTCATGTTGAGGTTCTGAACAAAGTCACGCCGATTGACCTACTGGCTCAATCGGCGGTTCTTGCATTTCGTGATGTATGCGTCACCAACGCTCTCAGTTTCTGCACAAAGTCACGCCGATTGACCTACTGGCTCAATCGGCGGTTCTATCATAGCTTTCTAGAATCGTAAGCCCAATGCAACAACGCTTGCCGTTGCCGAGGGCGACAATTTATATCGCCGCGTCTGCAATATTTTTTGATGGCACCTACATGCCGTTTGATTGCACGCCATCGTTTGATCTGCCTTGCGTCTTCCGAAGGAATACGCCGCCCCATATAATAGCGGCAGTACCATTGAAACCAACCGCGCGGATCATAAGGATAAATCCAACCTTTCTTTCTCCATTCCTGCAACGGCAACGAAGCGTCCACTTTGAAATAATTTAATGCAGGGTCTTTATGCAGTAATGCGAGTTTGGCATCCTTGAACCAAGTGTACGGAAATTCGTCTTGGCAATCACACATGTATTTGCCACCGAAAATTCCCAGCTTCAGCAATTCTCTGGGTTTGAGTTGTGGTTTGAAGTCCTCGTCAAAATTACGACCTACGGGTTCTACCAAGTAATAGACATAATTTCTCTGCATTTTGTCGTTGACCACGACTTTTTTTCGTGTCATGTATCAGCCCAACGTATTGTGCGTATGTAGGAGTGCAATATATGCAATCCACCTGGTCATTATCTATGCATCGTAGCTACAGGACGGTAGGGTTCGGTTGGTTGTGATAGACCACATCGGGGTCGAAGGCTTTGTGCTTTTCGGTGAATTGCAGTTTGGGTTTTTCGGGTAAATAGGCACCCAAAGGGATTTCCCTATAAAAGCAAGAGCGGTATCCGACATGGCAGCTTGCATCGCCGACGACTTCTACGCGCATCCACAGCGCGTCCTGATCATCGTCGATCAGCAGTTGCTTGACTTTCTGAACCAGCCCACTCACATCTCCTTTGTGCCATAGGCATTGTCGGCTACGGCTCCAGTAATATGCCTCGCCGTGCTCGATCGTCTTCAGCAATGCTTCTTTATTCATATAGCCGTGCATGAGTATTTCGCCGCTTTTATAGTCGCTGGTGATTACCGGCACCAGTCCGTCGGCATTGAATTTAGGAGCCAAGTCGGTTCCCTCTTCGACTTGCTCTACGTTTTTGCGTTCGGCAAAGTTATAGTCTTGTGTATCGGTCATGATATTTCCTCGGCTTTGCGTTTGTCGGGGTGTCTCAAAAAGCTATTTTATCATGTTCGTTTATCGGGTGGCGGAACCGGATCCCAGCCACCCGGTGCAAATGGATGACAACGAAGCAGGCGTTTGACAGTTAGCCATCCCCCTTTAATCGTACCGTACTGTTCAATCGCCTCGAGCGCGTATTCCGAGCAACTCGGGCAGAAGCGGCAGTGCGATGCGAATAGCGGCGACAGCAGATAGCGATAGGCTTTGATTAACGCTAAAAATGATTTGCGGACTATGGTGCCGATTATTTTCACTGTCGCAACCACTGGGTGCCGGAATCGTCGTCTTCTAAAACGATGCCGGCTGTGTTTAGATAGTCTCGTATCTCGTCGGCGGTTGCAAAATCTTTACTGCGACGAGCTTGATTTCGTTTGGCAATCAAGGCTTCTATTTCTTGTTCGGATATTTGTTCTGCGACTGCTTTAGTCGGTGCTTGCCAGCGCAACCATTGACGCGGCTCTTCGTGCAGTAAACCGACGAAATTAGCCGAGGCTCGCAACACTGCAGCGTTGGCATCGCGTTCGGATTCCGAAGCGAGACTCACTTCACCTGCCAAACGGTGCAACTCCGAGATTGCCAGAGGGGTATTTAAGTCGTCGGCTAGTGCTTCGCTAACTTTGGCGTCTACGGTTGCCGGTTGTGATCGGGTGGAAAGCAACAAGCGATACCATTTGTCTAGATTATTGCGAGCTTGGTTTAATGCATCGGGTGTCCAATCCAAAGGCTTCTTATAGTGAACGCTCATCAATGCCAAACGCACACATTCACCGTGAAAATTTTGTAGCACATCGCGCAGCGTGACAAAATTGCCTACCGATTTTGCCATCTTGTCGCCTTTGACAGTGATATAACCGTTGTGCATCCAATAACGCACGAATTGCTTGCCGTCGTGAGCGCACTCGCTCTGAGCGATTTCATTTTCGTGATGAGGAAAAACCAGATCCATGCCACCGCCGTGAATGTCTATGGTATCTCCCAGCAGTGCCTCGACCATCACCGAACATTCCAAGTGCCAGCCGGGGCGTCCTCGTCCCCAAGGACTATCCCAACCGATTTGTTCCGGTGTCGAAGGTTTCCATAAAACAAAATCCGATGGGTTCTTTTTATACGATGCCGGCTCCACTCGCGCCCCCTCTATAATTTCGTCCAGACTTTGGTGCGATAGGCAACCATAATTTTCGGCAGTCGCTATCTCGAATAATACATGTCCTTCGGCTTCGTATGCGTGCCCTTTTTGCAATAGTCTTTCGATCATTTTCATCATATCCGAGATGTGTTCGGTTGCGCGCGGCTCGCTATCCGGTGCTAAGACATTTAAGCTGTCTATATCATGATGGAATGCTTCTGTATAGCGTTGTGTCAGATCGTCTACCGTCAAGTTTTCGGCACTCGCCGCGTTGATAATTTTATCGTCCACATCGGTGATATTGCGCACATAAGTTACTTCTTTGTATTGTTGTTTGAGCAATCGGTACAATAAATCAAATGTAACGATGGGTCGCGCATTACCGATATGTATATAGTTGTAGACCGTCGGACCGCAGACATACATAGATACTCGGTCGGGGCGATGAGGTTTGAATATCTCCTTGGTACCGGTCAGTGTATTCGATAAGCGAATCTTCATTTTGAGTCGTTATCGGTTCGGGTCTTGGTTTCTATTTGTATTAGCTTGGATTTCCCCTCTTTGATTTGGGGTGGTTTGGGCTTAAATACATTATCGGGCTTAAATTTTGTTTTAACTGTTTGTGGTTTATCCGAAGGTGGAGTATTTCTGCCGCCGTGATGAGGGGTTCGTGGGAGTGTTTCTTTAATAGAGTCCCTGGTTGTTTTAACCGTCCGTGTTGTATCGGCAGGTTGCGTATTGACATCGCTACGGTGGGAGGTTTGCGGCGATGTTCTTTTGATAGAGTCTTTGCTCGTATAGCTACGGCGGTTGGACGATGTGTTTCGATTACGGTCATTTTTATAGTTCGCTTTAGACCTCCGATATTGTCCGTGTCTTTCTTTAGACGAACTATACTTTGTTTTATTCCCGGTATTTTGTTGCTGTGTACTACTCGGCTTTGAGTGTGAATCGGTGCTCGTCTGCACCGGTTTTTTGTAACCCGACTGTCTTTTATTCGAATAACGCG
Source organism: uncultured candidatus Poriferisulfidus sp. (assembly GCA_965215125.1). Lineage (GTDB taxonomy): Bacteria > Pseudomonadota > Gammaproteobacteria > Poriferisulfidales > Oxydemutatoraceae > SP5GCR1. The sequence continues at coordinate 1,880,021 of OZ244052.1, forward strand.
TTTGCGTTTTTTGGTATCGGCTACGATTCTTATGCAAACTTCCGGATTTCCCGTCAAAACGTCTGCTTTGTTTTCCATATGTCCGGTGCGCTTGTTTATGCGACCTTTCCTTAGGTGTGAATATAGACGTTAATTTTTTCCACCAGCTTCCGAAGATCTCGGATAATGTTGCTTTTTCCATTGCAACGACGGTCGGAATGACGGCTGTTTCTTTTTCTAATCCTTTCTCTACTTGGTTTTGTTTTTCAAACAAGTTATGTTTGGGTAGCGACGAGCGTGTAGACGCCGGCTCATTGTTGTATCCGATACCCTGATTTTCCCTATAGCGCATGATTTTATAATGAGGAGTTTCTATTTGCGAATCGTGATTTATAGTTACTTTTACATCGTAGCGTTTTTCTATTTCTTTCAATTCGGCACTTTTCTCTCTGATTAAGAATTGATTAACTTCGATAGGTACCTGACCTACGACATGTGAGGTTTGAGGTTTCCCGGCTTCTCCTTCTATTAATCGTAACACGACTAGAGCGCAGGATTTTACGGTTCTTATAAAGCCGCGTCCGTTGCAACGCGGGCATAGTATCTCGCTTTCGTTTTGCAGAGAAGGGCGTAGACGCTGGCGAGACATTTCCAATAAACCGAAATCGGATATGCGCCCCAATCGCGTCCGCGCACGATCGGCTCTCAATAACCCTCGCAGACGCTCTTCTACTTGACGCCTGTTCTGATGCGGTTTCATATCTATAAAATCTATTACCAATAATCCTCCCAAGTCTCGCAGACGTAATTGCCGTGCAATTTCGTCGGCTGCTTCCAGGTTGGTTTTTAGTGCGGTCTCTTCTAAATCTTGTTGTCGTGTCGAGCGTGCCGAATTAATATCTATGGTGGTCAATGCTTCGGTGTGATCCAAAACGATAGCTCCGCCGGACGGCAATTCTATTTCGCGTTGGTACAAAGTTTCAATTTGTGTTTCTATATGCATACGGTTAAACAACGGGATATCGCCGCTGTATAACTTTAGTTTTTTCTTGTATCTCGGTAGTACCATAGATACGAATTCTCTGGTTTCTTCGTAGATTTCTTGGTTGTCTATAATGATTTCATCTATATTTGAACCTAGATTGTTCTGTATAGCTTGCAACACAATGTTGGCTTCTTGGTAGATTAAAAAGGGAGCCGAGCGTTCGTTAGAGGTTTTTTGTATTTGTTTCCACAGATAACGTAAATAATCAAGATTCTTTTGTAAGTCTCTTTTTTCGGCATTCAAGCAAGCGGTGCGCAAGATCAAGCCTTCATTTTTTTCTGTGACAAGTTGACGGCTTATATCAAGCATCCGTTGACGATCTTCTCCTGAAATACGCTGTGATATGCCGTGCGTGCGTGGCTTGTCGGGTAATAGAACCATATAAAGTCCGCTCAAACTTACATAACTACTGATAGAAGCTCCTTTGTTCGATATCTCTTCGCGGGCAATTTGCACAATGATTTCTTGCCCTTCTTCGATCAGTTCGTGTACGACTTGCTTGCGAATAGGACCCTTAAAATCAGCGGTAAAATACCGAGGGCATATCTCCTTAGTGGGTAGGAATCCTTGGCGTGCGCCGCCGTAGTCTACGAATACCGCATTTAAGCTCGGTGCTATAGAAGCAATAACACCTTTGTATATATTTCCTTTTTTCTGTCTCTTAGTTGCCGCCTCGATATCCAGATTGTATAATTTCTGACCATCTACTATGGCAACACGCAACTCTTCCTGTTGCGTTGCATTGACTAAAATTCTTTTCATTATCAACTCTTGTTCTTGCATGGGACAAATACATGGCGCGGCACATTACGAATCTGTGCAAGAGGGCATACGAACACCTAATTCGCGTTTCTAAATTTTTGATAAATAGTATTTCCGCTAAATTAAACATGTGTCAAAGTCCTATAAATCATCGGTAAATCTGCTACAAGCGGCACTCGTCTTTGAACGCATGCGCTTGAAATTCAATTCAATCTTATAATTCGGTATTTATATTTATTTATTCAACCGAATGGATTTTAACATTATAACATATTCTTGACCCACCGATTTTATCATCTGAACATTGCTTTCTACGCATGGTTTATTGGGTAGAACAAACCATTATCATATATAATAATCCTCATGAATTATTACCATAAACTTTTTATACGCGTTAGGCAGAGTGCGATGTTTTTGCTGTTGATAAGTGTGCTTGCCCAACCGGTGTTTGCGCAAAGTTACGAAGACGCGAGAGATTTTTTATCCGTTTTAGTGGACGGCGTTATTTCCGAGATCAAAACCAACAAAGCTGCATACCGGAATGATACCGAAAAACTATACGAACTGATAGATCAGCGTATACTTGCTGCGGTTGATATGGAATTGTTTGCCAAGTTAACTTTGGGTTCTCACTGGAATGGTGCCTCTGTAACACAACGCCAATCGTTCACCGAAGCCTTGCATAGGACAATGGTGCGTAGTTATGGGAAATCTTTGTTGCTACTTTCGAGAGTAGAGAAGATAGATTATCCGATACCCGAGACCGTTAAGCAGGCGCGTTATCAAATAGTAAAAACGATGCTATTTTTTGTCGGCGGTCAAGCTCCGGTTTCTATCAACTACGCGATGTTGTTTAAGGAAGACAAGTGGGTGATTTTTGATTTGATAGTGGATGGTTTAGGCGTAGGTAAACAGTTTAGGCAAAACTTTGATTTGGAGATTAAAGATAAAGGCTTGGATGCATTGATAGCACGCCTAAGCCGAGATGGCGAGAGCCTTTAGAATATCCACCCGATTAATAATTTATGCAGAAATTATATATACAAGGGCGCAAGCAGCCGTTGCAAGGAACTATCAAAATTTCGGGTGCTAAAAACGCAGTGTTGCCGGTACTGGCGGCGACTTTGCTCACCGACGACGGTGTGTATATAAGCAATGTTCCGCATCTGCATGATGTAACTACAACCATCAGCTTATTACGCCAGATGGGCATATCAATTCTTGTCGATGAGTCTATGAATATAAAAGTCAGTGCCGGTACGATAAAAGAATATTATGCACCTTACGAAGTCGTCAAAACGATGCGCGCTTCTATCTTGGTTTTGGGTCCTATGCTGGCGCGCTACGGTCGTGCCAAAGTATCGTTACCCGGCGGTTGTGCTATAGGTTCACGCCCCGTGGATATACATTTGAACGGTTTGCGCAAGATGGGGGCGCGTATAAAGATAAGCGAAGGTTATATACAAGCGAGCGCATCCTACCTCAAAGGTGCCGATATCGTTTTACCCAGCATTACGGTAACCGGTACCGAAAACTTGTTGATGGCAGCGACTTTGGCAAAAGGTGTTACCACCATAAGCAATGCCGCACGCGAGCCGGAAGTCGTTGATTTAGCGATTTGTCTACGCAAGATGGGTGCCGATATAGAAGGCGAAGGCACCGATACCTTAATTGTTCGCGGTCGTCAAATTCTCAATGGATGTGACTTCAGTGTGCTACCCGATCGCATAGAGGCAGGTACTTTTTTGGTCGGTGCAGCCGCTACCGGCGGCAAGATTAGAATTGAAAACATCACCGCCAGAATACTCGGTGCAATTTTAGAAAAACTTGAGCAGTGCGGTGCCGAAATAAACACCGGGGGCAACTATATAGAACTGGATATGCACGGCAAACGTCCCAAAAGCGTTGATATCAAAACCGCACCGTATCCGGATTTCCCCACCGATATGCAAGCTCAATTCACGAGTCTGAACATGATCGCAGAAGGTGATAGCGTTGTCACCGAAACGGTCTTTGAAAATCGTTTTATGCATGTTCAGGAAATGCAGCGTATGGGTGCGCACATTAAGGTGCATGGCAATTCTGCATACATCAAAGGTTCCGATAAATTATTGGGTGCGCAAGTGATGGCAACCGACCTCAGGGCTTCGGCATCGCTGATCCTTGCCGGTTTGGTTGCCGAAGGAGAGACCACGGTCGACCGTATCTACCACATAGATAGAGGCTATGAGCATATAGAGGAAAAGCTCGCACGGCTGGGGGCTGTGATCAATCGCGTTTCATGAACCGGAGAAGAAATTATGACCGGACTTAGAATTGCCTTAGCAAAGGGGCGCCTACTTAAGGCCACGTTGCCGTTGCTCGACCGTGCCGGTTTGGGCTTACAAGGCAGTTCCGAGGACGAGCGCAAATTGATATTGCTAAGCAAAGACCGAAAGATGGAATTTGTGGTATTGCGCGCCGCCGATGTAGTGACCTATGTAGAATACGGTGCTGCCGACCTCGGTATAGTCGGCAAAGATATGTTGATGGAAGAAGAAAGTAACAGCATCTACGAGTTATGCGATTTAGGTATTGCAAAATGTCGCCTATCGGTAGCCGGTTTGCCCGACCGGCAGCCGAAGTACCGTCCCCGAATTGCAACCAAGTATTGTGTTTCGGCAAAACGATATTTTGCCGAGCACAATCGTCAAGTTAGCATCATAAAGTTATACGGTTCAATGGAAATGGCACCGGTTTTAGGACTTGCCGATTTGATAGTTGATTTGGTCGATAGCGGCAAAACCCTTGCTGCGAATGGTCTGCAAGAGCTTGAAAAAATCAGAGATATTAGTGCCCGATTGATTGCAAACAATGCCTCGATGAAAATGAAGGATCAAAGCATGAAAGAACTAATAAAAAAAATAACCGACTGTATCTAAGGTGCTTCGGAAATGTATAGGCTAACCCCAACCGCCTATCCGGCAACCGACAAAGTTTCTATGATTTATATGGATAGGCTACAATAGGGCAAATGAAATACCCAACAGACGACTTAAGAATAAATGAGATTAAAGATCTTATTGCTCCGCAAGATTTGACGAACCGCCTGCCGATTACCGAAGCGGTATCGGAGTGCGTCTACAAATCTCGTCTAGCGATTAAAAATATCCTGCACGGTGAAGAGCCTCGCATGCTCGTAATCGCAGGTCCTTGCTCGGTTCACGACACGAAAGCGGCACTTGAATACGCCGGCCGTCTGCAACCTTTGATAGAACAATACAAAGATAAGTTACATATAGTAATGCGTGTGTATTTTGAAAAACCACGTACCACGGTAGGCTGGAAAGGCTTGATCAACGACCCCGATTTAGACAATAGTTTTCATATTAATAAGGGTGTGGAAGTTGCCCGCCGGCTTTTGCTGGATTTGAATACCAAAGGCGTATCGGCGGCGACCGAATATCTAGATTTGATCAGTCCGCAATATATATCGGATTTAATCGCTTGGGGTGCGATAGGTGCTCGTACTACCGAGAGCCAAACTCACCGCGAACTAGCTTCCGGTTTATCTTGTCCGGTCGGATTCAAAAACGGCACGCACGGCAACATACAAATAGCCGTAGACGCAATGCGCTCGGCATCGCAACCGCATCACTTTTTATCGGTAACCAAAAGCGGACACTCGGCTATTTTTTCAACAGCCGGCAATAGTGATTGCCATATCATCATGCGCGGCGGAGGCGGTAAAACCAATTACGACAGCGATAGCGTCGAATACGCAGCGACTTTGCTCGCCAAGAGCAAACAAACCGAAAAAGTGATGATTGATTTTAGCCATGCCAATAGTAGCAAACAATTCAAACGGCAGAGGATAGCTGCCGAGGATGTTGCGCAGCAATTACGAGCAGGCGAGCGACGCATTATGGGTGTGATGATAGAAAGCCATTTAGTAGAAGGTCGGCAAGACCTCAAATTCAATTCGGACGGCACGCTCGACAGAGAAGGATTGGTCTACGGGCAGAGTATTACCGATGCGTGCATGGGTTGGGACGACACCACCAAAGTATTGGAGATACTTGCCTCGGCGGTACAAACAGGACCGGCTTAATGACACTAGCCCTGCAACAGCTGGATGCTTCCGACGCAGACTTCAACGAGCAGATTAAAAAATATGTGGAACACGCGCGGATTATCGGTACCGATATTGAAAGTTCGGTACGCTCTATCATCGACGATGTGCGTGATCGCGGCGATGAAGCGATACTGGACTACACCGAGCAACTCGATCGAATCAAAGCCGAATCGGTATCGGCTTTGCGCATCTCTGCAGAACAAAGATCGCAACTTGCCCAAAGCGTATTGCCCGAATGGTCGGACGCACTCGACAAAGCGGCTGCACGTATCCGCCGCTACGCCGAAAAACAACTCGGGCAAGATTGGGAATTCGTCGACGAAATCGGTGTGCACTTAGGACAAAAAATCGGAGCAGTAGATGCAGTAGGGCTTTATATACCGGGCGGCAAGGCTGCATATCCGTCGTCGCTTTTAATGAACGCAATTCCTGCCCAAGTCGCCGGTGTAGAACGTATCGTTGCAATGTTGCCTGCGCCCGGTGGTCACCTCAACCCGTTATTGATGCGTGCGCTGGAGTTGATGCAAATAGACGAAGCGTATACCATCGGTGGTGCGCAGGCGATTGCCGCCCTTGCCTACGGCACCCGAACGATTACCCCGGTTTCTAAAATTGTGGGGCCCGGAAACGCTTATGTCAACGAAGCCAAACGTCAAGTATTCGGCAGAGTGGGTATAGACATGGTTGCCGGACCTTCCGAGATTTTAATCATTGCCGACGGTACTACGCAAGCCTCGTGGCTCGCACTGGATTTATTTTCACAAGCCGAACACGACGAACAAGCGCGTGCGATATTGCTATGTCCCGATGCCGACTATCTAGCTCAAGTGCGTTCCGAAATAGATTGCCTGCTACCGACGATGGCGCGCAATGCAGTCATAGAAGCTGCGCTCAATAATAACGGCTTGCTGGTCAAGGTTGGCAATTTGCAACAAGCGATACAAATAGCCAATACAATTGCCCCCGAGCATTTGGAACTCGCGGTGGATAATGCCGAACAATGGATAGACCACATAAAAAATGCCGGGGCAGTTTTTATAGGTTCCTATAGCTGCGAGGTGTTGGGTGATTATTGTGTAGGTTCAAACCATGTGTTGCCTACCGGCGGCAGTGCGCGCTTCTCTTCTCCGTTGGGTGTCTACGATTTCCAAAAACGCACGAGTATCGTGCAATGCAATGCAAAAGCTGCGGCGTATCTAGCCGAGATAGCCGAACCACTCGCTACTGCCGAAGGTTTGCATGCCCACGCCGCCGCCGCGCGAAGCCGTATAGTTGAACCATGACTTCGTTGAACGATATTGCAAGTTATGCCGATCGCTATTTGCAGATAGAACGCTTTAAGGATTATGCCCCGAATGGTTTACAGGTCGACAGCACACGTACTATTCGCTGCATAATATCGGGGGTTACCGCCTCGCAAGCCTTGATAGATGCCGCAGTGGAAAACGACGGTGATGCATTGTTGGTACATCACGGTTATTTTTGGCGCAACGAAAATCCTACGATACTCGGGATGAAAGCGAAGCGACTGCGTGCCCTGTTAAAGAACGACATCGGGTTGCTCGCTTACCATATTCCTTTGGACGCTCATGACGAAGTCGGCAACAATATGCAACTGGCAAAAAGATTGGATATTTCCTTAAAAGGTGCCTTTGGTGATTTAGGTGGTATACCGTTGGCGAGGTACGGCACCGTGCCACCGTGCGGTGCCGATGCCCTAGCGAGAAAGATAGAACAGGTTTTGTCCAGGCCACCGCAACTGATAGCCGGTGGTGGCTCACAAATTGAAACCGTGGGACTTTGTACCGGTGCCGCACAAGACTGCATAGAAGACGCGGCGCGCTTAGGTTTGGATGCTTATATTAGCGGCGAAATATCCGAGAGAACGGTACACATCGCTAAGGAAGAGGGTATACATTACTACGCTGCCGGGCACCATGCCACCGAACGCTACGGAGTACAAGCCCTAGGCAAACATCTAGCCGAACATTTTCGGATTGATCACCGCTATATAGAGATAGACAACCCGGTATAGACCAGCATTACAAGTATAGAGGTGGTCCATTCCCCTCCTATGGAGGGGTGGCAAGCTCTGCTTGACGGGGTGGTCCATTCCCCTCCTATGGAGGGGTGGCAAGCTCTGCTTGACGGGGTGGTCTATTCCCCGCCTGTGGAGGGAAATGGTTTGTCCCTACGGTTGTATGATAGGGATGAAAGCGGCTGCGGTACCGATTAGGGTTTTGTTGATTATTCGACTGGTTTTATCGGAAATAATGCGCGACATGAGATCTTGGGTGGTGCTGATTTTTTCTATTAAGGCGTAGACATTGTTGGCTTCACCGTAATTCGTATCTATATGAAATAGCTGCGGTGACATATTTGCTAATTTTCCTTTTAGCAGTTGCAAGTTGTAACTGCTGTTGTATAGTTTTTGAGGATCTATGGTATCGGGGATAAAAAATTCTCGCTGATTGTCGTATGAATTCCGGATCATGCTACTAATACCGACCATCAAAGCAAAGACTCTATCACCGTCGTAAGAGTTGTCCAACGCCAGTTCGATCGCTTTAATTTGCTGTTTGTTGTCAATTTCTCTGTAGGCGACTTCAACGGGGTAATCGACGATTTGATTGAGACGTTGTTCCAAGCCGATACTCGGTGATTTGGCTAATTCTTTAGGGTTTGTTCTATATAACTCGTGTGCCAATCGTCCGATATAATCGTCCAGACTTCTGACTATGGTGTCGGCGGCCATGTCTATATCGCTTTTAGCGAGGTTTTTGACTTTGCCTCCACTACACCCGTTGAGTATGAGTGTCATTATCAGGACAAATAGACAAGCGTATATTTTTCGGTGTGCCATTGTTCGGAGGGTTATAATATAATAAATTAATTTTATCATTATTCAGAAAACCATGAAAGCACTTTTACTTATTGCACACGGTAGCAACCGGCAATATTCAAACGATGAAATCCGTAGTTTGACGGATAAATTAAGAGCCAAGATAAAGACACATTTCGATCGTGTAGATTGCGTGTTTTTGGAACTTAGCGAACCTTCCATAGCCGATGGCATACAACGATGTGCCGCCGACGGCATCGACGAAGTAACCTTGTTGCCTTATTTTTTATCGGCGGGCAAGCATATTGCCGAGGACATTCCCGGAATAGTGGCCGAGCAACGCGAGCGTTATCCACATATCAGCATGCAGATATGCGACTATGTCGGCAAGCAGCCCGAAATGGAAGATTTATTGAAACGCATCGCATTGCACCATGAATGAAATGCAAACTACGACGGATAATCGGTCAATCAAAAGCTGGTTCATTTTGCTGATCGGGCATCTCTCTTTACTATTCGGGTTGATCGCATTAATATTACCGGTGATTCCGACTTCACCTTTTTTGGTGGTCGCCGCCGCCTGCTATGCGCGCACTTCACCTAGATTTCGCAAACTCATTATAGAGAATCGCCATGTGGGACCGGCAATACTCGAATGGGAGCGTAATAAATGCTTGGAACTCAAACATAAGATTTTATTCGTTTTGATACTGGCGATAGCGTTTTCCTCGTCTGCATTTCTATTTATGGAAACGCAATTTGCGAGGCTGATCATGTTAAGTGTGGGTTTGATTGCAATCGTTTATGTAAGTTCTATAAAAACATGCAAGCAAAATCAGTGACGATATTAAAAAACCTTGCATAGCGCGAGACAGGGGATAAATAGCGATGGAAGAAAACGCAGTCTACATTCCTCCGGCAACAAAGTGTATCAAATTGTCCGGCGATTACGGAACCAGCGACTTTTTAATGTACCGAGGCGGACGATTGCCCGAAGTGCAAGTTGCATACGAAGCCTGGGGTGAGTTGTCGCCTAATCACGACAATGTCGTATTGCTATTCACCGGCTTGTCGCCGACTGCACACGCCTGCTCGTCGCCCCAGGATACTTCCATCGGATGGTGGGAATATGTAGTAGGTCCGAACAAGCCCATAGATACCAACCACTTTTATGTAATCTGCGTCAATTCTCTAGGAAGTTGCTTCGGTTCCACATCGCCGAGATCGGTCAATCCACAGACCGGTAAAGCATACGGTATTGATTTTCCCGAACTGAGTATAGAGGATATCGCAAAATCCGCGCACCATGCGCTGAATGATCTGGGAATAGACCATTTATTCGCGGTGGTCGGTGCTTCTATGGGTGGAATGAGTGCTCTGGCTTATGCGTTGCAGTATCCGGAAGAGTTGGATTATTTTGTTTGTATTTCTGCTGCGGCCAGAGCGTTACCTTTTACCATTGCGGTGCGTTCTTTGCAGCGAGAGATCATACGCTGTGATCCGAACTGGAACGGCGGCGACTATCCTATGGATGACGAGCCTAGTTGTGGGATGGTATTGGCGAGAAAACTGGGTCTGATGTCGTATCGCTCGGCTTCCGAATGGCGTCATCGCTTTAACCGAGCTAGAGTTTCCGCCAAGCGACATTCACCTAAGCCATTCGGTTTAGAGTTTGAGATAGAGTCTTATTTGGATTACAACGCCAGAAAATTTGTTTCTCAGTTTGATGCAAATTGCTATCTTTATTTATCGCGCGCAATGGACTTGTTCGATGTTGCGGAACACGGTGGTTCGGTCAATGCCGGACTTGCGCAAATACATGCCAAGCACTCTTTGATTATCGGGGTCGGCACCGATATACTGTTTCCTTTGGAGCAACAACGCGAAATCGCCGAAGGTCTTCAAAAAGCCGGCAAGTCGGTAGACTTGGTTGAACTGGACTCAAGCTACGGACACGACTCCTTTCTCATAGATGCTGAGCATTTTTCACCGATAATCAAAAACTTTTTCGACGGCATCAAATTATGATTCGTTATTGTAACTGTTGCGTGTAATACCGGCGGTCGTCGTTTCTGTGGTCAAAGCCGCATGGCGTATTATTTCACAATCCAACCGTCGGGCACCTTTTATATACTCGAATACAACCGTTCATCGGATAATGAATTCTCGGGCTTTGATATCGGCTAATATTTGGAAAGGTTGTGTGTACAAGAACTATTTACAATTTTTGAGCAATGGGAGAAAATGGTGTCTAAATTGTTGAAACTTATAAGCATGGTAAAGAAACGATGGATAAATACATCCAACAAGGATAAGACATGAGTTCTTTTGTAGAATTAGAAAAATCTAAAAAGGGTCTTTCACATAAAAGCCGGATGAATTGCCTGATAGATTCAATACAGTGTGGAGATGCCGCTTTTTTACTGAAACAGTTACCGGATAATAGTATTGATTTAGTAGTGACATCCCCACCGTACTATATGCAGCGAAATTATAACGGGACAGGGATCGGGACCGGGCATGAAAAAACAGTTGAGTCTTATATTGACTCCCTACTTGAAGTATTTTCGGAAATTGTCAGGGTAGTAAAGCCTTCGGGAAATATCGTTTATAACATCGGTGATAAATATCTGAATGGTTCACTTTTACTTGTGCCGTACAGATTTGCCGTAAAAGCAACTAATGACCATAGTGTGAAGCTTGTCAATGAAATAACTTGGGTAAAGAGAAACCCTACACCGAGGCAGTTCGGGCGGCGTCTGGTAAGTAGCACGGAACCATTTTTTCATTTTGTAAAAGGTGCAAAATATTATTACAACCCCGATGAATTTTTTAACGAGATAGATGAAAGAAAACGGCATAAGCCTTCAAATAGATTAGGAGAAAGATATAGGACATTGATTGAAAATTCGGACTTATCTTCGGAACTGAAAAGAAAAGCGCATAAATCTCTCGACGAGGTTATTGAAGAAGTAAAAGAATCTAAGATAGAAGGATTTCGTATGAAGATTCGCGGAATACACGCAGAGGCTTTCGGGGGGCAAGAAGGGGGGCGTAAAAGCCAGATCGAGAAGAACGGTTACACCATTATTAAAATACATGGAAAGAAAATGAAAAAGGATGTGATTATTTCGTCGGTTGAGTCAATTCCCGGAAATAAACACAGTGCTATATTTCCTCTCTCAATTATCAAAGAAATTATAAAACTGCTTTCACCTAAGAACGGCATCGTTCTAGACCCGTATAGCGGGAGTGGCACAACGGCTATTGCCGCTATGGAAGAAGACTGCCATTATCTGGGTATTGATATAGACTCCGCTTATTGTGAGCTCTCAAGAAAGCGGTTAGCAGAATGTCAAGCGAGAATGAGCGAACATCAAAAAAAACAACAGTTGTGGTAGTCATAAAAAAGATTATAGCTTTCTCTAGAGATTAATATAGAAATCATCGCTGAAAGTACTTAAGAGAAAACAGATAATAGAATGTCAAACGAGAACGAAAAAGCACTGGACATACTAAATCAAGTACTGGATATTTCACTCTCGGAGCGGACTTGGGCTAATCTTGATAGCGAACATAGATCAAATCTTTCCATTATTGTTGATAACGCATGCAAGGGAAATAGTAGATCCGTTCTTGCCGTTGTTATAACATTGATATTGAAAAAAACACTTTCTCCCGAGCAAGATATTCGTTTTCATCAAAAGAATATGAATCAAGGCTTTTCGGGTAGAGGGCTCGATCAAAGAATAGTGACTCCCTTTTTAAGAAAAAACAAATTTCCCTATATGCAAGCTGGTTCCGGGTGGTTAACAAGGTCATTAGAGCAAAAGCATCCATATACATACGACTATCCCGGCGTAATTACCCCTCCAAATCTCAAAGAGGCATTTTTAGAAGTCGTCAATTCGGTGGAAGAGCAGAAAATTTCTGCTAGGGCATGTCTGGCCTATATTCTGCATGAATTAGTAGTTTGGAGAAAAAGACATGCTTCTATTACACTTTCAAAGCCGACGGGTAGACGAATTGAAGATATTGTGAGTTTTGTTCAAAGACATTGGCAATGTGATATTTCCGGGACGGCACGATTACCCGTACTGGCTGTTTACGCCGTGTATCAATGCCTCATATCCGAAGTATTTAAGTATAAGAATTGTCGGTTGCTTGAGTTACTCTCTCACACCAGTGCCGATTCTAGAACCGAGCGGATTGGAGATATTGATATTAAAAGTGGAAATAATACAATCGAATCCGTAGAAATTAAACACAACATAGCTATTACCGTGGAGTTGATAGAACAGTTAAAAGAAAAAATTGCTGGAGCAGGTCTTAAAACATTTTATATTTTAAGCACTAATGAAAATATACATCCCGATGAGATGAATAAAATAACAAATTTATTATTGGACATACGCCGAAACTACGGTTGCCAAGTAATAGTAAACGGGGTTTCCTGCACTATTAAGTATTACTTACGTTTATTAATGGATATAGACAGGTTTTTGTATAAATATGTATCGCTTGTAGAAGCCGACAAAGAACTTGGTTTTGAACTTAAAATCAAGTGGAACGATATAGTAGATGGAATTGAATAACTGAAGAGAGAGGTGATATTCTCTGCTACGCCGATTGACCCTGATATATGTAATGTTTTTCATAGACACAATATTTAGATCCCGTACGACGTAACGCCGATTAACCTACTGGCTTAATCGGCGGTTCCACTCGGCGGTTCCATTATCTGTCCGATACAGCGATATAATCTCTGCGCGTATAGCCGGTATAGAGCTGTCTGGGTCTACCGATACGAGTTAGCGGGTCGCCGAGCATTTCATTCCAATGGCTAACCCAACCGATAGTGCGAGCGATGGCGAAGATGACGGTATACATATCGCGTGGTAAGCCCATCGCATTGAGGATAATCCCGGAATAGAAATCTACATTCGGATAGAGTTTGCGTGAGATGAAATAGTCGTCTTTTAGTGCGATGTTTTCTAGTTCCTTGGCGGTATCCAGCAAGGGTTTGTCGGTATAGTCCTTGTTGAGTTCGGATAGCAACTCGTGACAGATAGTACTTATAATTTTTGCGCGTGGATCGTAATTTTTATAGATGCGATGCCCGAAACCCATTAGCCGAAAATGACTGTTTTTGTCTTTGGCTCTATCTATATAAGACTGCAACGGCTGTCCCGATTCAACTATACTTTCCAACATGTCTATAACCGCTTCGTTAGCCCCGCCGTGTGCAGGTCCCCACAAAGAGGCAATGCCTGCGACCAAGGCCGCATAAGGATTGGTTTCCGTGCTACCGCTCAAGCGCACCGTAGAAGTGGAAGCATTCTGTTCGTGGTCTGCGTGCAACAGCAATATCAAATCCATTGCCGCCGTGTATTTTTGGGATAAAGACGATTGCGGATTGAAGTCGTCCAGTATCATATCCAAAAACCTTTCGGTATAAGATAAATCGTTGTTCGGTTTTTTGAATTTCTTAGCTTGTTTATAACGAAGTATGCATGCGGCAATCGTCGGCACTTTGGCGATTAAGCGGTGAGCGGATCGCTCTCGGTATGTTTCGTCGCGAATCGCTAATTCATCATGATACATTGCAGCGAGATGGCAGAGTGCTGCCATCAACATCGCCATAGGATGTCCGTGTCTATCAAAACCGTTAAGTAACGCGGTTATTTTTTCCATATCTAGGTTTGCATGTTCGTTCAGACTTGCATTAAAACTTTGCAACTGGTCGGTAGTCGGTAATTCACCGTATAAAATTAAATAACAAACCTCGGGATAATTACTTTTTTCCGCCAGCTGCTCTATCGGATAACCGCGATAATAGAGTAGCCCGGCATCGCCGTCTATATAAGTGATTTTGCTCTCACAGCTTGCCGTTGAAACAAAACCCGGGTCAAAAGTAAAATAGCCCAACTGTTCGTAGATAGAACGGATATCGATGATATCCGCACCGCTGGTCGCATCCATAATAGGAAGTTCTATTTCTCTATTCGATCGATAATCCTTTAAGTCAACGTTCTTATTTTTCATCGTGTCTTGAGTTATATAATTTTTAGAAATCTTGGTAGTAATGTTTATGAGAGAGAATAGCTATTATACATCACCCCACACCTGTCGGAGATTTGCATGAATTCACCCCCCTTTACACCGCTGAAGGCAAACCTGAGTTTATCCGACCTACATTCCCATATAGAGATGGATACGATAGTTCGTTATCTACTCATCGGCACTTTCAATATCTGTCCGATGTGAATAGTATCGGTGCCGAGTCCCGAGAATTGTTTAATGCGATTGACTGAGCTGTTGAAACGTCTGGCGATGCCGTAGAGGGTGTCGCCTCGGGCGACGGTGTAGTTGCGTATTGCGGTATGGGCGAGGAGCATATCGGCGGTCGCGTAGTCGTTTAGGTAGCGTTTGATGCCGGTCATAATATTTTTTGCCAGTTGTATTTGATGGCTATGTTGTCTAAGTAGTTTTTCTTCCTCGGGATTGGTGAGATAGCCGAGTTCCACCAGTACCGACGGTACATCGGGGGACTTTAGAACCAGAAAGCCTGCCGATTCTATATTTCTGCTTCTTACATTTTTTCCGAAGGCATCGAGGATATAGTTGCCGAGTACATTCGCTCGTCCCATCGATGCGGTTTGCGATAAATCCAGAAGTATAGAGGCGAGGGCGTTATCTTTGTCGTCTATGCTAACACCACCGATAACCGCTTCGTTCTCGCGTTGTGCGAGTATGCGTGTGGCTTCGCTGGACGCACCTTTATCCGATAACACATAGACCGATGCGCCGCGCACATCGCTGTGATGAAAGGCATCGGCATGTAGCGAGATAAACAGGTCGGCTTGATGGGTGCGCGCAGCCTCCAATCTTCTGCGCAAGTCTATGAATCGATCATCGTTGCGCGTCAACAGTGCTTTGATGCCGTATTCTCGGTTGAGCATGCGTTGCAAGGTGATTGCGGTTGATAGTACGATATTTTTTTCTCGGGTTCCGGACACTCCGATTGCGCCGGGGTCTTTACCGCCGTGTCCGGGGTCTATCATGATCAGTGCTTCGCGCAACCGTGTTTTATCTATTTGTTTTACAGTGGCAGGTTTAGCCGGTGGTTCGCCGATTTGTTCGGGGGTGCGGGGTTCGGTGCTAAACCATGTCGGATAGTTCAATTTGAAAGAGAGTTGCACGGTATCCGAAGAGAGTGTTTGTAGCGACGATCTCTGTATGCCGGCAACGAGGTCAAAGACGACTCTATAGTGTTTTCCCTCTTTGGGTGCGGTGCGTATGCCTTTGACAAAAGTATTCTTAATTCCCGACGCAAAGTTTCGTCGGGCAGGCACCGTGTTAAACAGGTCGATTACGAAGCGAGGCGGGTTTGCAAGGATAATGGTTTTATATTGCGGACGGTTATCAAAGTTTAAGACGATGTGTGTGCTTTGATCTATCTCGTTGATTTGCAGACCGAGCAGTGTTGCTGCGTGTACGCCGCTAGGAACTATGCACGGCAATGTGCATAGATATAGAAAATATAAGTATCTTATGTATTTACTCAAGACTTAAAATCCTCAATTATTTTTTCCACGGAGTATTCCGAGTTACTTGTTATTTTAAGCTGTCGCGAGTGTTTTTCTATTGCTAAGTTAATAGATAGTGTGGGTTGGGGTAGCATCGCCTCGGCGCGTTCCGGCCATTCAATAACACAAAAGGCGTTGCTTGCGAAGTAGTCACGACCTCCGATTAAGTCAAATTCATAAGGGTCGCAAACCCTATAAAAATCAAAATGATGCACGAGCAACCGTCCTATAGTATAACTATTTACCAGCGTGAAAGTCGGGCTTTTTACCGCTTGCTTGCAGCCGAGTCCTTGAATCAATCCCTGACACATGGTTGTCTTGCCTGCTCCCAGCGGACCTTGGAGCCACAGCGAGGTTGCCGGGCGCACGTGTTTTGCAAGGCAAGCACCCAAATATTTCATTGCCGACGCATCTTTGATATGCAGTTCATAAGTCATCTTATCTACTCGTGATAGCCGCCGGTAGATGTTCTATCACGACTTCGGCACTAAAACCACGTGGCGACTTAGCCGCTGCAAGGTCGCCGGCGCGAGCGTGAGCACAAGTGCCGAGCAGTGCAGCTTTTATTTCGGTGAGTCCTTGTCCTTGTAGCGATGCAATGACACCGCTTAACACATCGCCCATGCCGGCACTCGACATACCCGAGTTACCGCCTTCGCATACTACGGTTTGTTCATCGCTTGCAACGACCGTGCCGGCACCTTTGAGTACGCACACACCGCCGTAGCACGCATGTATGTTTTGTGCAGCGGCAAAGCGATCCTGCTGTATTTCGTGCGTTGTCGTATGCAATAAATGCGCCGCTTCACCCGGGTGTGGGGTGAGTATCCAGCGTTCCGATGCGAGTGGGTCTTTCGCTAATAGGTGTAGCGCATCGGCATCCACGATTAGAGGCTTGTCGCTGTCCAAGACTTCGGCCATTAAGGCGAGTGCCCAAGAATCGATACCTAACCCAGGACCGATTATAACGATGTCGCAATGATTTATTAGTCTTTTTGTCGTCTTCGAACACGCTGCGTCGTGTGCCATTAACGGTGGACACACCGTAGTGACTGTAGTGCTATTTTGTGCGTGGCTGAGTACGCTGACCAAGCCGGCACCGCTATACAGAGCAGCTTTACCGGCAAGACAAACAGCCCCCGCCATGCCGTGATTGCCGCCGATTATCAAAACATGACCGAAATCCTTTTTGTGCGTATTGCGCCGGCGGGGCGGTAGCCATTTGATTGCCTCGTCGTGGTTAAGCAGTCGGCAGTCGGGTTTAATTTGTGCAACGATGTCATCTTGGCTTTGTAGGTCTTCAAAGATAACTTTTCCGCAATAATTTTTACCGTCGGCGGTGTACATGCCGCGCTTGCGAACAATAAAGCTGACCGTGATGTCGGCGTTTACCGCAATAGGTCGTACGCATCCTCGGCCTGCATCCAATCCCGAAGGAATGTCCACCGAAAGCACCGGTAGCCGCAGTCGGTTGATTTGTTCTATCCAAGCCAGTGCCGGTTCCGATAAATCTCGGTTTAAGCCGCTGCCGAACACCGCATCGACGAGTAGGTCGGCTTCAATGGTTTCGTCTGCGCCGATCCTTTCACCGCCGGCGGTAAGATAGGCATTACACGCTTGCAGTGCGTCGCCTTTGATATTGTTCGTATCGCCGAGTTGACACACTTTGACTTGCCGTCCTGCTCGGCGAAGCAGATCGGCGACGATATAGCCGTCGCCGCCATTATTGCCGATACCGGCGTGAACGACGATACTGCGTGCTTGCGGCCAGTGTTTGATTAAATGATTAAAGCAAGCTCGCCCGGCACGTTGCATCAGTTCGTACCCGACAATAGGCGTTTGTGCGATAAGCATTCGGTCTATGTCGCGGCTTTGTTCGGCGGTGTAGAGTGGGCGCATTACCCTGTTGCTCCCGTCGGTATAGTGCTTTGTCGGTCTAGGTGCGTTTGTAGCCACATTTCAAGCAACGCGCAATGCCAAAGTTTGTTGCCTTGTATCGGTGTCAGTTGGTTTTCCTCCGAATTAAGCAAGTGTGTTATGTAGTTGCGCTGAAATAATTCGCGTTCGCGGCAAGCATTTGAGTTTAGGGTGTCGCACATCATTTCGTAAAACATTCCTTGCACATATTTTAGAGCAGGAACCGGAAAATAGCCTTTTTTTCGATCTATCACTTCGGGTGGCAGATAGCGGCGAGCGATTTTTTTAAGGCTATATTTGCCACCGTTGCCGAGCTTAAGTTCGGGCGGCATGGCACAGACGGTTTCTACTAGATGCTGATCCAAAAAAGGCACTCTCGCCTCAACACCCCACGCCATCATCATATTGTCCAATCGTTTGACCGGATCGTCGACGATTAAAGTTTCTATATCAAAGCATAAAACGGTGTTTATATAGTCGGGTAATTTGACTTTTCCGAGGCGATTTGCGACTAAAGGCGAAGTGCTGTCGGGTATGTGCAAGCACGGTGCAACGGTTTTTAAGTATTCGTCGTGGCTGCGGTCGAAATAATGTCGCCTAAATCGTTGCAACGGCGTACCCGAGGCACGGTGCATCTCGGGATACCAAAAATAGCCGCCGAACACTTCGTCGGCACCTTGTCCGCTCTGCACGACCTTAATGTCCGCACCGACTCGCTCGGCGAGCAGATAAAAAGCGATGCAATCTTGCGCCGGCATTGGTTCCGCCATCTTTGCAATCGCCTCGGGCAGCCGCTTATATAATTGTGTATCGGATACTCTAAAGCGATGATGGTGTGTGTTGAAACGTTTGACGACCGCATCGGAGTAGATGAACTCGTCGCCGATCTCCTTACCTTTGCTCTCGAAACCGATCGTATAAGTCTTGATATTAGAAACATTTAGCTTGGCGAGCAGTGCTACGAGTAGACTGGAGTCCAATCCACCCGACAGCAAGACACCGACTTCTACATCGGCTATTTCAAAACGTTTTTTAACGGCTTTCAACAGTTCGGATTCAATTAGTTCTATCCATTCGTCCTCTTGCATATCGGAAAATCGCGCCTGCTCGGATAAGGACCAATAACGATGCTTAACAAAAGCCCCGCTGCGCTCAATCGACATTGTATGCGCAGGTTCGAGCTTGCGTATGCCGCACAACAAGGTACGGGGCGCGGGGATGACTGCGTGCAAACTCAGATGACGATGTAGCGCGACCGCATCGATTTCGGTATCAATCTCACCGGCTGCCAGCAACGCCTGCGGGTTTGAGGCAAAGCGAAAAAACTTCGCGGTGCGCGCATAATAAAGTGGTTTGATTCCCAAACGATCGCGAGCAACAAAAAGAGAACCGTGTCGACGATCCCAAATTGCAAATGCAAAGATACCGTCCAGCCTTTGAACGCAGGCTTCCCGCCAGCGATGATAGGCTTTTAGGATAACCTCGCTATCGCTGGTGCTAAAGAAGCGATAACCGTAGGATTCCAAGCGAGTGCGTAGCGTGCGATAGTTATAGATAACCCCGTTGAACACCAACACTAAATCCAAATCGGGATCCACCATAGGTTGGGATCCGGTAGCCGATAAATCTATGATCGCAAGCCGTGCATGGGCAAAACCTATTTGCCCGTCAAGCCAAGTCTGTCGACTATCGGGACCGCGAAAGTCAATATGCGCTAACATCCGCTGCAGACTCCCGGCACTTGCCATCCGACCCCCGAAACAAAATTCACCGGCAATACCACACATCGTGGGTAAATTATACCTTGTGAGAGTAGAATAGAATCGCCTTAATTGACGGAAGCCACAATCCCGCGATACGGCGGTAATCAAAATATGAATACGCTACCGAGGAAGAGCTAACTATTCGGTACATCCTTGTCTTTAACATCCCAAACACCCGGTGCTACACAAACTAAAGACGGGTGCGCCGGTATATGTAAAATTTTATTGATACCGGCTACTTTTTGTAATCGTTCTTTGATCTCGCTTACCGTCAACGGGTGTCCGGCCTCTTTGATAATGGCAATGATTGCTTGAGTTTTGTTAAAACGTTGCTCGCCTTTGTTATAACCTTCCGTCGCTGTCCAAGTCATTCTATTGAGACAGGTCAGTCTTTTGGATTTAGAAAGCACGATGTTTAGCAAATGGATGCCTAATTTGTCGGAGACTTCGTCTGCTTGTTCCGACAATTTAGAGAGTATTTCAAAACAATGCCATTGCTTTTTTGTCTTATCGGCGTAGACGATAGACTCGGCTTCACGGCAGATACGGGCAATCTGTTCGTCGGAGAAGGGTATATGTTTGTCAAGGCCGTATACCCCTTTTCTAAAAGAAAAACCAACCCTGTTTGCCGTAGGACATACTTGTAGTGGAGTTAGATTTAATCCCAGCTTAAGTTTTATCGCCTTGATAATTTCATGATGGTGCATCGGCGAGTCGGATTCGGAAAGGATTACTTTGATGGTTCTATGTAGCCCTCTGCCGTAGTCTACAAATGTACGCGTACCGTCGGGGTTAATCTTAAAGTAACATAAATCGGAGACATGATCCCACAATAGATTTTTGAATTTCTCTGCACTATCGGGCAATAATCTCCGTACATGTGAGAAAGCCTCGGTTTCGCTCCACCCTTTATCTACGGACGAAGATAATAATGCTTTTGCTGCCTCTACGGTACGCTTCCAAACAGATTGCTCGATTGAGCTGAGATAGTATTTATTGCCGATTTTAATCACTCGTATATTGTGTTCTTTCATTGCGTTAATTAGATTTCCGAGAAATGTTTGATGCGAGTGGATGCCGCTGAACCATAGATCGTTAGTTTCTATGTGATCTAGAGATAACGGAAAGTCCGCCTCATTTGATAATCGGATAATTTTTTGCCTGAAGATATACCCCAAAAGAGAATTTCTAAAATTCTTTATCATCGCAGCATGGGTCAGAGTGATATATATGATTGACTTGGCGCAGGTGTTCGAGATTTTTTGCATGGTTTGAGAGGTAGCCTCGAATTCCATCCGACGCGTAAAAATATAAAGATCGGTAGGATAGAGCGACGATAGAAAACGTCTTATACTTTCAATGAAGGTGAGCTTAAGGTGTATGGAGACCCTCGAGTTCGGTATCAAAGCGATATTTACGGGGCAATCTATATCGGATAATAGCTTTCCGAGTAGCGCGGTATTTAAGCAATTTAGAATATTTTGCAAAGATTGACGTCCGAACATTCTTTTACCGAGTAATCTTTCCGGTGAGCATGTTGCAAGATCCGAAATTGTTTCAATACCGGCTTCCTTCATAATGCAAACGGGTCCTTTCGGGAAATTTATGTCTATCAGCTTCCATTTACCTAGCCACGGGAGAGCTAAATGCGCCAACTTACACGGATCTTTGCAGTTATCTGCGTAGCGTAGTACTTTCATCAGCTGTTGGATTTTGTCCGGCTCGGCTATTGCGTCGCGTATAAGATCATCGTCAATATCACCATCCCGAGGTTGTTTTTCATCGGGTATCGGATTATCGTCGAGAATTTTGTTTAAGAAAATACACAGACTATACAGAGTTTTGTAGCCGAAAGGTGTTTGCTTGTGCAATTTTTCGGTTGTCCAAGTGGCAAGATCTTCAACTGTTTGTATATTGTTTTTTTGCAGAGCTTTGTAAATTTTAGGCGTGGTATTCGAGCTGGTCAATTTTTGTTTTGCCAACCACGGTGGTGCGGCGCGCGCAATCGCGCATGGATCTTTGCGGTTTCCACCGGTTAAATGACGTACCCGAAACATACTCAGTTTTTGTCGGGTAATCCGATCCAAATCATGCTCGGCATTGAGATATGAAACATCGTTATAGATTTTATGCGTGTTCAATATCTCTATGGCTTCGGGATTTTCTTTTATATACAAAGCGACCCAATCTTGTGGTGCTTTGATGACGGTATTTGTTTTAGATCTATAAGTTTCCATAATGTCGATAATTCCTCCTAATCGTTTGATCAAATAAATTAAATGAAAGATTAGTCCGATTTTGGCACATAAAAAAGGTGTTTTGTTATATTTCCGACAAACGGTAGCTGAAATCCGACGAAAGCTACTTTGAGGTTGTTAAAACCGTAAAGCGTCCCTGTGTCACATATTCCCTTTTTATAAAACCGTTCGTCGGGTATTTAGGGCTGTTCATCAAAATTAGGAAAATCGTGCTACAGGGTGGGATAGGGTATACCTTAGTTTGCCCTAAGGCATTAATTCACATATAATTCAGAGGAGTAAAAATGAATACAATGATCAACCGAAGAACGGAGACTTTTAACACGATGCACGAATTGGAACAAGCGGGAATGTCGAGAACGCAAGCGGAGATAACGGCGCGTGCGATTGACCGACAAGTATCGATGTCAATGCAAGAAGTATTAGATAAAATAGACGCTCGTTTTGATGCCGTTGAGAGGAGATTATCGTGGCTATACATAGAAAGCATTGTGGCTATATGTGTTATAGGTGCCGGTTTTACCGGTGTCATCATTGCGTTGTTGCGCATGGGTTAAATTACCAAAGCTACTCAAAGCTATTTTTTGACGCTTCATAGGTCAAGCAACGCCAGCTACCTCCATGTCCAGTTGCGGTATTCCCGGCTGCCATAATGTTTAACGAAGCATTTACATCCGCATTGTCATCGTGTCCGCAATCATCATAGAAACTTGATCATCAACCCGACACCTGCAAGGGTTATTCCTACAGCTCCATATATCTGCTTGATCAGTCGTGCTTCTAGTTTTGCTATGGTCGTTTCTAAATCTTTATGAGTTACTAAATTATCGGTTTTGCGCAATTTGGTAGCAACCTCTAAAACCTCCTCATTAGAGGCACCGGGGATTTTTTCTAATAACGATATCACTGTATTCATTGTTTTCTCCTATAGATTATATTTGAATCGATACCCTAGGGCAAATCAGTGCATAGGGTATCCTTTTTCGAAATATGTAGCTTTACTAAATTCAATGAGTGGTAGCAAATATCCGACGAACGGCACCTTGGGCTGTAGGAACAGACTATTTCCCTACTGTGGAGGGATGTGAGGCTGTTGAAAAAGTGCGGACATCGCACAAATCCAACCGCTGTACGCCACATAATTATCCAAACCACCTGTAGGGGCAGGACAAAGCCGCCGATTGAGCCGGTAGGTCAATCGGCAATTCTAATGTCTGCCCTTAAGTACCGTTCTGCACAGCCGTAACCGCTTGCGCCGTATGGTTTTGGTTTCCATAAATTGGATGAATGAATGTATAAATCGTGCAGGCGCAACGCGTTACGGGCGGACATATAAGTCCGCCCCTACCACTCTATGAAATACTTTTTCAACAGCCCCACGACACAACCACCCCGTCAGGCTGAATAGAACCGTCGATTGAACCGGTAGGTCAATCGGCGGTTTTATGGTATCACTTCATTATAAAAACTGGATCATCAATCCGACACCTGTGAGCGTTATTGCAACGGTTAATCCACCCACCGCATACATCTGCTTGATCAGTCGTGCTTCTAGTTTCGCTATAATTGTTTCTAAATCTTTATGAGCTACCAAATTATCGGTTCTGCGCAATTTGGTAGCAACCTCTAGAACTTCCTGATTGGAAGCACCGGGGATTTTTTCTAATAACGATATCACTGTATTCATTGTCTTCTCCTATAGATTATATTTGAATCGATGCCCTATGGCAAATCGGTATATAGGGTATCCCTTCCCGAGATGTGCCTGTTCACTAAACTCAATAAGCGGTAGCAAATATCCGACGAACGGTCATAGAGGGTGTGTATACTAGATATATGTAGAGGCAGATTTTGTATTCTGCAATCGGCAAACAAGTTAGGATAATAAAATGACTAAGCAAACGGAAATAGTGAAAGCGTATCTAGAACGACACTTTGTAGGCACCGAAATAGACATTACCGAGGTACCCGAGGAGCACGGTTGGGGTTATAAAGTATCGTGCGAGGAGGGGCAATTCAATTTGTTGGTGCTCGACGAGGCTTTTGAAGGGTTAGACGACGAGCAAGCGGCAAGCCAAATGGAAACCTTCCAAGTTGCGGATGTGATGCGCGACATGGAAGGTTTTACTATTACCGTCACGAATAGCGGTTGTATTTTCAGATAAAGGCGAAATCGCCGGCTATTCTGCGGTAGTCGGGTCTATAGTCGCTTTGATCTCGGAAATTTTATTTGCAGGAAACCCGCCCTCTTCGGCGTGCTTCTTGATGCTTTCTATATCGGGTGCGATATAGGTGCAATAGACTTTGTCGGCGGTGACTTGGCTTTCAACCCACTGAATCTGCGGTCCCATATTTTTTAGAATACCGCATGATTTCTGCGAGATGCCTTGCAGGTCATCCGCCGATAGATTACCCGCACCGGGGATATCTCTTTCTATAATGTATTTAGGCATAATTTCCTCCGTTGTTATAATTTGAGATTCAACTAATTTGCGATATTATACCGCTAATTATCTTAAACAGAAGAGAATGGTCGTTTTATTTAACAGAATCCGAGAAAGCAAAACTTTTCAAATAATCGTCGTAGCACTAATCGTTGCCTCGGCTTTATTGATCGGTGCCGACACTTTTAATCTGGAGTATAGATACAAGGCCACTATTCAGGTACTTAGTCAAGGCGTGACAATTTTCTTTTTAATTGAAATCATAATCCGCTTTATCGGTGAACCGCATAAAAAAACTTTTTTCCGAGATGGCTGGAATGTATTCGATACGGTTGTCGTTGGGATTTCTTTGGTTCCCATAGGACCGGGTCCTTCGGTATTAATCGCACGCTTACTGCGTATCTTTAGAGTACTCCGTATTATATCGGTGATGCCGGAATTAAAAGTGCTAATTGAATGTTTGCTCAAATCTTTGCCGCGTATACTTTATACGAGTCTGTTGCTGTTCATCATTATGTATATCTACGCAGCGGCGGGTTCGTTGTTGTTTGAGTTCACCGACCCGGAACGTTGGAAGGATATTGCGACCGCTTTATTCACACTGACCCAAGTACTCACACTATCCAGTTGGGAACAGGTATTTTTGCCGTTGCAGGCGGTGCATTGGTGGGCGTGGATATACCTTTATAGCTTTATTGCAATCGGTTCTATCACTATCTTAAACTTAATTATTGCAGTGCTGGTAGATGTCGTGATGGAACTCAAGGGTGATAAAGAGTAATACGAACCATTCCCTCGACGGGGTAGTTGTGTCGTATCTGTACAAGTTTTGTGCTGGTACATTCCCCTCCTGTGGAGGGGTGTCAGGCGCAGCCTGACGGGGTGGTTGTGGCGTGTTTGCACACTGTCGCGTCGTCTGTGCAACTGCAACAAACGGCGGTTCTACTAAGCATAAGGCACCAATACTTCACCCTTACCACCGACGGCGAGGTCGCCTATGTATCTTCGGATCAGCTTCTTGCGAGGAAGGTTTTGCAATGCCGGCATCAGTTGACCGATATGCTTGTAGAGTAGTATCAAAAAATCCATATTGTAATTAGAAGGTTGGCTGATGAAGGTATCGCCGAGCGTTTCGGCGGAACTCGCATCGCCGAGTAGCACGGTGCCGCGATGCATGCCATAAGCGCAGCGACTGCCGTTTTGTTTGAGCACGACGAGGTTTCCGGCTTTCATATGTGTAGCACCGTAGTCTCCGTTGTTGCCGCGCACGACGATCAGACCGCGACGCATCAAATTGGCGGTACGGTCGCCTGCATTACCCATGATTAGCACGGTGCCACCGGACATTCCTTGCACCGCACCGATAGAAGCACCGCCGGTTGCATCGCCGGCATTGCCCTCGACGATGACGGTGCCACCGGACATGCTACATGCGGTATAATGACCGCTATCCCCGGTAATCTCCAACTGTCCGCCGCCCAAAGTCGCTGCCGCATAATCTCCTACCGAACCCTCTACTTTGATTTGGTTTGCTTCCATTTTTGCGCCTACATAATCAAACTGCGTGCAGTCACCGTTAATCAATAAACTTTTGCTTGAGTCCTCTGCTATGTTGAATAAGTCGCCTACTGCAATATCGCCTTCCGAACTCGGTAGTGTTTGCTTTGCCAGTTGCTTTGCGGAGAGGCTATTGCAATAATCCGGCGTGAGCGTCTCGGCATTGATGCGCATCGTCGGGGAGGATTTTAATGTGAGTCTCATGCGCCTATAATCTCCCACAAATGAAATTGATATTTTCCTAGATTCCCACCGTAATTGCCTGCCGAGATTGTCGTGATTCCCTCGGATAATCCCAACTCGCAGACTGCGGTAATGCCGACTCGCATCGCATCTATAATGTCCTGTACGTTGAGCCCGTCTATTACGATTTCCATCACCGCACCGGTATTGGCGCGTAGTTTGCTATCAACCATGCCTTTTAGGGTAGGACAATACTGTTCGTTCGTAGATGCACCGAGAAACTTATAGCGAGAGCCGACCTTGGAACCCGAGCGCACGCCGCCGCCGGGAAACGGCAAAACAAGATTCGGCAAGTCCGAGATGCTATCGATTGCGGCTTCGCATGCTTGCAGTGCTTGCGACGACGAGCGAGCAAAGATCAAAAAATTACCGCCGCCGATCCCCGATGCCACGCCGGTATCGTCCTCGCAAATAAACTCGCCGTCCATCACCGGCACCCGCCAATAGCGTGTTTCTCCTATCACTTTGGAAGACTGATAGCCGTCTCCGAAATAACGAACATAGCGTCCGAGTGCAATTCTACGCTCGCCGTCCATGCCGGCGAATACCGCGCTGGTAGGGCAGGTCAACACGCATTGGGCGACTCGTCGCGTCAGTTGATCGCTTAGATTTCTGGTAGAAGTCGCAAACAGCAAAACCGAATAGCCCGGTCTGCTGTCGGGTGTCTCGGAGGATTTGTAGCGGCGTTCTATGCCGGCTTCTACATTGCAACCTATCACCGAAGTTGCAAAACCGACCGTCGTGCTTGCCGCATAGTGCGCCCATTTGTAGTTGATCGCAGTAATGATAATACGGGTTGCTCTCATGCCAAAAGCCTCGGCGTAGGTATTCTCTATCTCTACGCCGTTGATAGTAATGCCTTCTATGGGGTTCGACATGGGTGTTCGACGACCGGGCTACCTATTTGTTCGGCCATCTCGGTGTTGCTAATTTGACTGTTTTCAAAACCGACGGTGCGATAGTCTTCATAGTGTGCCTTGATAATTTTCTCAACTCCGGAATCGTATTCGGGTTTAACGACATGGGTGTAAGAAGGCGGTATTTTTATCACTTTGCCGTCTTTGACCATCAATTCCCCGTTTTTGAATACATAACGAGGGTGTGCAAACATCTGTTCTACATTTTGCGAGGGTATGTAGACGACGACATCGGCATCGGCACCGACCCCTAAATGTCCTTTATTGCGAAGCCCCAAACTACGCGCCGGTGCTGCACGGGTCATTATGGCAATTTCGTACAGAGAATATTCTCTTTTGATACTGTCTAAAGTTGACATTTTTCTGGCTTCGGGGTGTAATCTCGAGAACATATCGATGCGATAACTGCGATCCATCAGCAAGCGTATCAAGTGCGGGTAACTCGTAAAAGGTGCGCCGTTCGGATGGTCGGTGGTCAAGAAAACACGCCACGGATCTTTGATTAACAGGAAAATTTCCAAGCCGATCGCCCATTGTAGTGCATTGACGAATTTTTTATCTTGGTAATGAAACGGCACCACCCCACAACCGGCTTCGGCTTCTATATCCATCACCGTCCATTTATCCGGCGAGGCATGCCGATGGTGTGCATATTGCATCATATTATCGCCGGATGTAGTGACAGTCTGACCGAACATAATCTGCCCGACATCGGTAGTCAAATGAGGATTGTTGTTGATGGCTTCGGAGATCTCGGCGGCAGCGGATGAAAAACGTTGATCACCCTCGGTGCCGTAGCTATGAAATTGTATATGCGTCAAATGCATCGGATAACCGTCGGCAGCCTTGATCGTGTCCAGCGTCGTTCTATAATTTCCCGGCACCCCCAAATTGCTGGCATGGACATGCAAGGGATGCGGTGTATTAAGTTCGTTGAGTGTTCGCGTCAGACATTCTACGATTTGACGCGGTGTGACACCGTAAGGAACCGAGGCCTCGTCTATATCGAGCTTGCGCTGATTGAACTTGAACGCGTTGATGCCGCCGGGGTTGACTATTTTAACCGCGATCGCTTGGGTTTTGTCTATCATCCAAGCGACATAGTCGCGTATGGTTTTGGGGTCGGCTTTGGTTGCCAACAATTTCAAAAACAGATCGGTATTTCCGACCATGATATAAGCACCGGTATCGACGCAAGGCGTATCCGCCATTTCCAAGTGTGCTTGCCGCGCATTGCAAGCGAGCATCGCCGGTTCAAAACCGGCGGTGTATCCCATCTCGGCATAGCGGATACCGGCATTGTGAGTATCGAGCGCATCGCCTTCGCACCCCGCTCCGTGTACATCGTTCATCATACAGCGTGCGATATTGACTTTGCCACCGCCGATATGCGTGTGTATATCGATCGCCCCCGGCATCACCACGCTGCCGGCGATATCATATACGGTATATTTATCGGTATCGTTCGGAGACGGAATAATTTTTCCATCCTTTACATAAATATCGGCAACCGTACCGTCGACCCCGTTGATCGGATCGTAGATTTTGCCGCCGGTTAATTTAATCGTCATTTTGTCGACCCAGTTGAAGTTGTATGTCTCGTAGTATTTCGTGCAAGGCCGGAAGTGCGCTGTCTCGCAGTTTGCGGAGCGGCAGTATTATAACACCGTCGGTGCGATAACTATAGCCGGTATGGTCTACGCCGGGGACACCGCACGGCACGACTAAATCGTTTGTTAATTCTTCGGCAATCTTAGGATGTGCAAAAACAATCGTCGGCAAGTCGCTCGGCGGCGGTGGTTCGGGATGGATGGAAGCGATCCAAACGAGTAGATCGGCGCGGCGGTTTTTTAGTAGCTCGGGCGTGCGGTTATGTAGCGGGTTGTAGTATGTCTGCTCGGAATTAAACGATAGACAGCCCGGATAACCGCTCTGCCATAAACAGACGCTCTGCGCGTTACCTGCTCCGCGATTACCGCTCAATACCAAGCTGACGCAACGTTTTCTCAAGTTTATTTTTTTGATTACTCGGGCGAGTAACAGGATGCCTAAATCGGCATGTGGATAATCCATATCCTTAGCCGACCAAACGAAAGCCGGATACTCGGCGCGTTCTATATCGGCTGCGAGTGTTGCATAGAGCGTGCTATCGTCTTTATCGTTTTCAGGCTCGGCTTCCGAGTGTTGCTCGAATTGTTTGCCAAATTGTCTATCGATGTGCATCCCGAGTTTTTGTATCACATCGGGGAATGCTTCGGGTGGAGTATTCACGATATCGCAGTCCGCCTTCAAAATATCCGGTATGTTTTCAGGTTGCCAAGGACCGATTAAAACCGATTTTTTTTGAGTTTTATTCTTATAGATTCTCTGAAGCAATCGTGGGTAATCGTCGAATAAACGGCTGCCTACAAAGATAAGCAAATCGGCACGGCGATGTATTTCCGAGAGTGTGGCACCGACGATGCCGAAACCATGCATTATTCTAAGGTTGCGTAAAGTTTTATCGCTGTCTGCATGATCTAAAGTTGCATTGCACTGCCTAGCCAAAGGCACCAAGGCGCGCATCGCTTGTATGTCGGTAATCAACCCGCCGAACAAAGGATGTTTGGCTCGTTTGAGCATTTTACTCGCCTCGGCAACGGCTTCGGTTTGCGTAATCTCTTTGCCTTTATGGCGAGGTTTGGTCGTAGAGATTTGAGATGCGTTTTCGTAGCTCGTACGGCAAAATGCCGGTAAGTTTTCGTCTACGATGAGTTTGCCGTTGTTGCTTTTAATGTTTAAGTCATCGCATGTCAAAGCACAAAACGGACAAGTCGCATGATCAAAAGTCTTCATTCGGTTTATTTCTATGAGTTAGGGGTTATTGTGCATATCGGGGAACTATTATATAACATCATGTGGGGATAAATCATTCTTATCGGCAAATGTTTTATATGCCACGCCGTATAGGTATCTATTACATAGACATCCGGAGGGACAAATCATTCCCCTCCGTTGGAGGGGATTACTGCCTGAAGGTGTTGTATTATGTGACTCATATCATTATCCGCTTATACGAAATGTCAAAAAAAAATAAAGATATGCAAATATAGTATAATACGCTAAATGTATATCGTTGTTCCATGAACCGTATTAAATGAGTTTATATATCATTTTGTTTTAATTAAAAAAAGGGAAATATAGTTATAATACGATACATGTAAATTGTTGCTCTATGAACCATATTAATAAATTTATATATATCATTTTATTTTCATTCACATTGTTTGCAAGTGAAGGAAATGCACAGACATCTACGCCTACGATAACGGTTTCTATTTCGTATGATGGTCCTGCTTCTGTATACGAGAGTACGGTTGAGCGGCAATCTCGGGTAGATAACCAAATCATCTCGGACCTCGGAGACAACAAAATAGGATTCACCCTTTCTTTAAGTCGCGCGTTGACCGGCGGCGAGGCCTTAGATGTGGGGTTGAACATCATCGGTGAGCGTGGTTTTGATATAAACGATTTAGTTACACCTAGTTTGACCCTTGCGACCGGTCGCTCCGGCGTGAGCCTAGCCGATACCGATATGCTCAATCCTTATGTTCGCTTCAGGGGTGGAAGTCCAACAACCGCCGGTTTAGTGTTGCGCATAAAAAACGACAATATACTCGAAGAGGATATCAATTTGAGCGTTGTTATCGGGGCAACGAGTGCTACGAATATCGGGGCAACGAGTGCTACGAATATTCCCCTTGTTACCAAAGATAACACCGCCGACCGTTTTAGCGTAAGACTGATGGACGATGAATACACTTTTTGTTTTGATCGGAACAGCCATGTATTCGCCGAGAATATCGGTACCGCAGAATTGGGTTTGCGAGTTGCAGGTCCGGACGGGGTGCCGAGGCGATTACCTAGAGATAGCAGCATAAATTTTGCATACCGAAACATTACCGCTAACACATACAACAATCTTGATCGGGTTCCTTCCCGCCGGGTAGATTATCAGGCAATACACTCGGGGTCCGATTACTTAAACCTTGATATGGGAACCACCGAATATACTTTGGCGATTCCGATAACCAACGATACTCGGGCGGAGCCGGATGAAAGGTTTGGAATTGCCGTGGTTGGTCTTTGTGACGACGAAACGATAGTCACTATCCGCGACGACGACAGAATTGCAGCCGACATCAAAGCAGACCGGCCTTCAATAGCCGAGGGTGGCGATGTGACATTCACGATTTCGCTACGAAGCAGGACCAGCAGCGAACTTGCAATGCCGACCCCGCTGCCGAATAGTGTTCAAATCACCGTCTCGGACTATCCGGGCAGCGATTTTATACCGCAAGCATTCGAGAGTACCCGGCACATTGCGCTCAATACGATGCCGGGACAGACTATGGTCACTGCTTCTTTCACCGTTCGTACCGTCGATAACAACCAAGACGATAGGGTGCACCGAATACGTGCCGAAATCTCCGAACCACCCGATTATGACTCTATCATCGGGAGCGTTGCTACGGTTAGCGTTCTAGACGACGAGCCTAGAGTATCCATCACTGCCGCCGCAGAAGGAATCTACAAAGGCGAGGATGCGGTATTCACGGTGGAATTAGACACACTTACGGAAAACAATACAACGGTGGGTTTGAGGGTCGCAGAAAGCGGAGACGAAGATTTTATAGACGACTCGCAGTACGAAGGCATCCGCACCGTTATCGTTCCTGCGGGCAGGACGCAAGCGGAATATACGATTCCCACTGCACCGATAGACGACGGCAACAGTTCGGCTGTCGGCGGTGTCACCGTAAGCATAATCGCCTCGTCTAACGAAACTTACACCTTAGGCGACCCCAATTCCGCAACAATCGCTATCGTAGATGTCCAATGCGGTTATATCATCGATGTCGATGCCGACGACGACGGCTTAATAGAGATTTGCGATTTGGACGGCTTGAACGAAATCCGATATTCCCTAGACGGCAGTGGACATAAAGCGAGTCCCGATGCGCCATTGAACACCAGAGGTTGCGACGAGGACGGAGATAACGATGGTGTGTGTAGAGGCTACGAGCTCAACGGAGATTTAGACTTTAACGATGCGGACAGCTATCGTTCGGGTGTTGTAAATCGCGGCTGGATCGAGAGTGTAGGTTGGCCACCGATCGGCACTATACTTGAGAGGTTCTCCGGGCAATTTGAAGCGAACGGTCGCAACATTGCCAATCTTTATATAAACCGTCCGACGATTAACAATGTCGGTTTGTTCAGAGAGACTGCACCGTCGGCGACGATTAGGCTTCTTAGATTGTCCAATGTCAATATCACGGGTAGGTCGGGAGTCGGTGCCTTAGTCGGTATCAACGAAGGCATTGTCGGTGCCGTAGATATCATAAACGGTCGTGTGATCGGTCGCGGCGACAACATCGGCGGCGTGGTCGGCATCAGCGAGGGTGCCGTCGTCGGTGTCAATATATTGCTCGAGGCGGTTAGCGGTGGCATTGTTGAAAGACGTTGCCGAGACAACCTTGAAGCAACGAATTGTGCCGAAGCGGAGAAAGTTGCAACGGTTCTGGAAAACGGCATCAATGTCGGTGGTTTAATCGGTGATAACAACGGCAATGTTGCCAACAACTTCGTCTCCATCAATGTATTGGGTGCGAGCCGTGTCGGTGGTTTGATCGGTTTTAGTTCGGCAGGCGTGCAAGGCGGCAATGTAGTCAACGGCAGTGTGCGTGGCAACGAATACACCGGTGGCCTGATAGGCTACAGTATCCATTCCGTCTTAGATAGCATATCAAGAGCCGATGTCGTGGTTAACGGTTCCTACGCCGGCGGCTTGATCGGTTATGCTTGCCGGCTCAGGTCCGGCACGCGTCGGTGTCTATTGCCCGGCGAGGTTTTAGATTCCGCCGGCGCGGCACTTCAAATCACCGGCAGTTCGTCACCACGCGGCGATGTAGAAGGCGGTGATTATACCGGGGGTCTAATCGGTTTTAGTAGCATCGCAATCACCGGCGGTTCGTCACGCGGCGATGTAACAGGCGGCGATTATAGCGGCGGTTTAGTCGGTTATAGTAGCGACGACATCGTCGATAGTGTCGTCGAAGAAAGCACGGTTTCGGCTAAGGACTATGTCGGAGGTCTGGTCGGTTTTCATTCCGGTAGGCAAATTATCAACGGCAAGGCAACCGGTATTACGCTGACCGGTGGTAGCAATCTGGGTGGTCTGGTCGGCATGTCGGAAGTAACAACCGCCGTTAGTGTAATTACCGATGCAGTCGCCGAAGGCAGTATTGTGGGTGATACCGTTATCGGCGGCTTGGTCGGCCACGCTTCTGCGTTGCGAGTCACCGATAGCACGGCAGATGTTCCGGTCACGGCGATGGATAGCGATGCCGAGAATGTCGGCGGATTGATCGGCAGAGTAGAAAGCGGTAGCATCACCGGCAGCCGTGCAAGCGGCGATGTTCGAGGTAGTTTCCACATCGGCGGCTTGGTCGGCAATGCCGGACAAGCGGAGATCGGCGATAGCCATGCAACCGGTAATGTCAACGGCACCGCCCATAACGTCGGCGGTTTGGTCGGTAGCATAAACGGCACTCGCATCGAAGACAGCTATGCAACCGGCGATGTGCGCGGGAGTTATCATATCGGTGGCTTGGTCGGCATCGGCGAACAATTAAACATCGGTCGTAGCTATGCGATCGGCAATGTAAACGGTAGTGCTTATAACATCGGTGGTTTGGCAGGCTATCTAAACCGTGGCAATATCACCTTCGTTTATGCAACGGGTTCGGTGATAGGAGACAATAGTGCCGACCCCGGCGTAGATAATAATGTAGACAATGTCGGTGGCTTGGTCGGCAGGGCAGACGCTATCTCGCTCGTCAACGGCTATGCTATCAATCCCACGGTATCCGGTGTCGACAGAGTCGGTGGTTTAATCGGTATTAAATCCGGGGGTTCGGTGCGCATCGCGTATGCCCGAAGTTCGGTTTTAGGTACTAACAGAGTCGGTGGTTTGATCGGCGATAACAACGGGCGGGTTGCTACCACCTATGCGGCGGGCAGGGTTTCGGCAAGCGGTAGCGATGTCGGTGGCTTAATCGGTCATAACCAAGCGAGTAGGGTTAGAGTCTTTACCGACGGCGAAGTAGAGGATAGCTACTGGGATATCACCGAGAGTGATACCGCATCGAGCGATGCCGGGATAGGCTTTAGCGATCTCAAAGTCGCAACCGGGCCCAGCCGACTTCCCGACGGTATTTTTTTCCGCTGGCGTAATGAAGATTGGGATTTCGGTACTGCCGAGCAATATCCGTGGCTCAGAGATGCTAGCGGCGAGGTTTCTCTACGGCAAAGTGGGTTGACCGATATCACTTTCAACAATACCGCATTAACACCACCTTTCGATTCGGGCATATCCGAATACTATGTGCTGTTAAGCCAAAATTTGCAACAAGCCACACTGAACATCCGCTTGAACTCGAGCGATGACGTTGTCGGTGTCGTCAAAGTCGGCGACACCGCACCACCTACCCAAGTGCGAGGTGGGGGTGATGTGGCTATTACCCTGAACACCGATCTTGAACCCACCGTCTTTATCGTCGCCCAACGTTATCGGGTACAAATCGTTAGCGAGTTGAGGGTAAATATCGCTACGGATCGGCAAGACCGAACCGTAGAAGAAGGTCAACCCCTGCGCTTGACCGTTGAAGACAACATCGTCAATGCACTTCCGCTGACTTACACTTGGCGGCAAACCGCCCCGAGCAATAGACTATTGGCGGATGCACTGGAGACGGGCATCACCGTCGATCAACCCGAGTTTGTTATCACGGTTCCCCCCGCTATCGTGCCGCCGTTGGAAAACGAACTCGCTATCACCTTAGAAGTAACAGCGAGTGGTGATATCGCCGGTTCCCCGCAAAGTAGCACCGTGCAACTGCGTGTTCTAAAAGCCGATAACGGTGTTGGCGTTTTAACCGCGCCGAGTTATGTCGCAGAGACTTCGGCATTGGAAGTGCCTAATTTTATGCAAGATATCGCCACCGACCCCGACGGCGAAGCCGACGATGCCGATCAAAACATCCGCTATCAATGGCAATACGACAGAGACGGTTCGTGGGAAGACATAGACGGTGCGCGCGATGCTCGCTACGACACCTCCGAGCGCAATGTGCCGCCGCTTACTCGATATCGACTGCAAGCACGCTACATAGACGGGCAAGGTTACGATAACACCGTGATATCGCAAGCGTCGGAGCAGATCGTAGACGGAGATAGAGACGGCATGATAGATATCTATCATCTGGAGGATCTAAACTTGGTCAGATACCGGCTCGACGGTGGTGCCTATACGACACGACCGGATGATGCCGGATTAACCGGCGGTTGTCCCGGCAGCGGTTGTTTCGGCTACGAACTCACCAGAGACTTGGATTTCAACGACTCGAACAGCTATGCTTCGGGCGTAGTCAATTCGGACTGGACGGTTGAAGACTTCGGCGTCCCTGCCGATACCGGCTGGCAACCGATAGGTGAGGAGGACTTGAATGTCTGCGACTCTTCACCGAACAGCTGCTTCACCGGCGTTTTCGACGGCAACGGCTATACGCTATCCAACTTGCAGATCAACAGAAAAGGAATATCGGATAATGCCAATATCGCCTTGTTTGTCGGGGTGTCCGGTGATAATGCCGTCATACGCGATATCGGTTTAGTCAACGCAAGGATAGAGTCTTTTAGTACTAGGATACTGCCCTTTCTTAAAGTTGCCGGTTTGGCAAGTATCAACGAAGCCAAAATTATCAACAGTTATATACAAGGTCGAATTGCCATAGAACATGCCGTAGTAGGCGGGATTAGTAGTTTGAGTAGGGGAGAGATTATCAACAGCTACGCAGACATCGACATTCGTGTCGAACAGAACCTCTTTTTTCAAAATTATGTCGGTGGCTTGGTCGGAACCGTCGTGTCGGGTCTGGTCGTCAATAGCTATGCAATCGGTCGTATCGGCGGTGGTCATATAAACACCGCAGGTGGGCTGGCGGGAGCTAACGATTCGGGTAGAATTATCAATAGCTATGCATCGGTTGACTTCGACTCGCAAACTCGAGATGATGCTTTTTATACGGTAGGCGGTTTGGTGGGACGTCTGATAGAAGGAACAGACGGTGAGGGTGCCCTCATTCACAATAGCTATGCGTCGGGTGCAATCATCTCCCGAATCAATGTTCCTCGGGACAGCCCGGACTCGGTAGATATCGGTGGCTTGGTTGGTTCTGTAGGTGGCGGTGGACATACGATCAGTAATAGTTATGCGGCAGGTCTCGTTGCCCCCCAAATCACAATCACTCAAGCGGGTACCGATGTGAGTGACTATTTAGAGATCGGCGGTTTAGTCGGTTCGGAAATAAGCGGCGATGCTTCGTTGGCAACCATAGCGAGCTATTGGGACTCCGATGCCGTGGGGCAGAGAGACTCGGCAGCCGGTATCGCACAACTACGCGTGCAGATGCAACAAGGTAGAGCGCAGTCCAGTGACATCGATAGGGTGTACTTTAGGTGGCGCGATGCCGACTGGGACTTCGGTTCGGTCAATCAATATCCGATACTCAAATACACCGCACACCCCGACACCGATCGCGACCCGATCTGCGATGCGCCGGGAATGCCCAGATGCGGCGCGCTCATTGCGCCGCTGTTTCGCAACGGCTTGGAAAATTTAAGAATAGTCGGCACCGAATTATTCCCACCGTTTGCAAGCGGGAGTACGGACTATACGGGTACCGTCGATCTATCCAGGGATTCGCCCGTTGTCAGCTTGGTTGCCACTGCCTTCGACGCCGATGCCCGTATCGATATTTACGAAGCCGACGGTGAAACATTGTTGGTGTCCGATCTCGCAAGCGGCGAACCCAGTAGCTTGTTTCCGTTCACCACGCAAAGTCGCCGTTTTGTGATAGAAGTCAGAGGTGTAGAAACGGTACGCCAATCCATCACACTCAATCGCCGCCTCTATAGCATTATCGACTCTTTGGAAGATCTTAACGCAATACGCAACTCATCCGAAAACTATCGTTTAGTCGGAGATTTAGACTTCGAGGACGATGCCAGCTACGAAAATCCTGATACAAACAAAGACACATGGACAGTGGATAATTTCGACGTCCCCGGCGATACCGGTTGGCAGCCGATCGCTTCCTTTAGCGGCACTTTAGACGGCAACGGCTATACGATATCCAACTTGCAAATCAATAGAGATAATTCCGATAATGTGGGCTTATTTACTGAATTACTAGGAGAAAATGTCGTTGTAAGCAACCTCGGTTTGATAGATGTCGAGATAGAAGGTAGAGGAACGGTTGGCGCATTAGTGGGTCGGAATGGTGCCGGTGCGACGATAGAAAACTGTTTCGTCATTGGCAGCAGTGCCGGAAAGAGTAAAGTCACAGGAACGGATATAGTCGGTGGTATGGTTGGGCGCCATGACGAAAAATTTGCCAAAATCATCGATAGTTATGCCGATGTTTCCGTAAAAGGGCAAAATGAGGTAGGCGGGTTAGTCGGCCTCGTAGCAGCTGCCGGGATAGTCATCAATAGCTATGCCACCGGAAATGTCCAAGGGAGAGAAGATATAGGGGGTTTAGTCGGCACATTGAACCAAGCTTTTGGGTTCCCCCCGCTCTTTGCGCTCACAATGATTATCAATAGTCATGCCACCGGCGATGTTACCGGCCTGCAGAGTATCGGTGGTCTTGTCGGGGATTCAAATGACAGGATCATCAATAGTTATGCGACCGGCAATGTTGAAAGCACCTATAACGGCACCGACCCGGTATCCATAGGTGGATTGGTGGGTAATAATCGGACCGGTGGCACAATAGTGAACAGCTATGCCACCGGCGATGTCGCAGTCACCAATACCGTATCTGCACGCGCCGCTACATCATCGATTTTACTCGGTAGTTTGGTTGGTGACCCTGGCAATGGTACTGTTAGGAATAGTTATGCAACGGGCAACATACCCGGAGTTATACGACAAAGAGTAAGCGGCAGAAACAATTACGACGGGTTTATCGGCGATAATGATAGTGGCCCGAGAGTCACCGCAAGCTACTGGGATAGTCGCATAGACAGCACTGACCAGCAGATAAGAAGCCAAATCAGTCGGCGAAGAACGAGAGATTTACAGGATCCTACCGGTCCAAATTATAGTGAAGGTAATATAACGGTTTATACCAACTGGAGTACCGACGATTGGGATTTCGGTAGCAACACGCAATACCCGATACTAAAATACGCCCAAAGCCCTGCCATAGGCGATACCGGGGGAAGTTGCGGCGATGACGGTCTGCCCTCGTGTGGCACCTTGATCTCGTCCGAACTACGCTACGGCTTGAGTGAAATTGTGCCACTCGACGGCGAGCTGCTCAGTCCGCCATTCAACGGTAGTCGTAGATACTATTACGGGACGGTCACCCTCGACCCGGACGGCAAAATCAGGCTGATAGTCAGATCGTCGGCTATCACTGCGGGCAACATCGCTATTTTCGCCGGTACTGAAGAAACACCGGTGGGTTCCGAGTTTTCGGTCGGCGATGTCAGCGACGAGATCACTCTGGTTGCCGGCATCAATCGCATCGTCGTGGAAGTCAGCTTGCTCGATTCGGCAACACTGCCGTTCAGATATCAACTCTATCTCGTATCGGAAGGGGCAACGGATGCCGTTGCTTCTCAAACGCCGATCAACTATTTGGAAGACCTCAACTTAATATCCAACGCATCACGCGACGGCAAACGCGACAACTACATATTGAACAGAAATCTGGATTTTGAAGATCCCGACAGTTATCGCAACGCTGCTATGAACATGCGTCGTTGGGTTGTGCGAGACTTCCGTAGTACGACCGATACCGGCTGGACACCTATACCTCTAGGAACCAGAGACAACCCTCTTGATCAGTTTATCCTTGACGGCAACGGCTACACGATATCCAACTTGCAGATCAATAGAGATAATGATGTTAATATAGCTCTATTTTCTAGAATTTTTTCTGTCGACGAAGACGTTTTCGGCGAAAACGTTTTCCATGTAATACGCAACCTCGGCTTGATAAATGTCACCGTAGAAGGCAGTCTGAATGTTGCTGGTATTGTCGCCAATATGGCTGGAACTAGAGTGTACAACAGTTATGTCACCGGTTCGGTTACGGGAATCCATCGAGTCGGTGGTTTGGTCGGTATCAGTCAAGGGATAATCGGTAACAGCTATGTAAAAGGCACGATTATCGGTAGGGATGGTGGTATTTTTGACCATTACATCGGAGGTCTAATCGGTGAGCAATTGGGTAATTTTTTAATTTTCAATAGTTATGCCGATGTTAGCCTCACCAGCACACACCAGAGAGGATCCGGAGGACGCGGCAACCGACAAATCGGTGGTCTGGTCGGACGTAATATCTTTAGCGATATTCACAACAGCTACTCGGCAGGTAGTGTAGAAGCTCTCGGTCGCATCGGGGGCACTGTCGGTGGATTAGTAGGCTACGGCTTCAACACAGAAAATCTCTATAACTACACTAGGGCCGAAGTCAAAGCAACCGCAAACAACATCACTGCCGGCGGTTTGGTCGGACAGTTAGCTGGTACATCGGTAGATACCGCAAACTACTGGGATGCCGACACCTCGCCGTCGGTCACCGCCTCCGCTGCCGGTACCAGCTTAACGACATCACAGCTAATTACTCCGATAGCACCGAATGCAAAAAACCCTGCCCGATATACCGACTGGAGTACCGATAACTGGGATTTCGGCACCCCCGAACAATACCCGATACTCAAACACGCACCGGGTCCCGATGACGACGGCGACGGCAAAGGCGATGCCTGCGGCACCGAATTTACCCCCGATTGCGACGCATTGTTATTACCCGAACCACGCTACGGTTTCATAGAACTTTCGCTGGGCGGCGACGACTTTTTGGATCCGCCTTTGGACCCCGAAAATCGCTATTATAACGGCACCGTCGTGGATGCCGACGGCGACAATGTCATCCGGCTGGTACAGACCACGAAGAATCCCGATAGCACGGTCAGGGTCTATATCGGAGATTCCGAAACACCGCTGGGCGCGGAATTTCGAAGTGGTCAGGAATCCGAAGCCATTCCCTTGGTTCTCGGAAGAAACCTCATTAATGTAGAAATCGACCCCAAGCCCGGTATTGCGCCTTTTAGATATACGCTCGATCTCCTCTTTGAACGACCGACGATAGAGATTAATTATTTGGAAGACCTTGTGGCAATAAACGATGCCCCGAATTTCAACTACAGACTCGCCAGAAATTTGGATTTTGAGGACAATACCAGCTATCGCGATTTGAGCAATAGAGACAGATGGATTACAAATTTCGGTAGCATGGGAGGTTGGTCGCCGATCGAGAATTTTAACGGTACCTTCGACGGCAACGGCTATACGATATCCAATCTACAGATAGTCGGCCCTCGTAGCGGCAGCCCGGAGAATATAGGTTTGTTTGCGACGATTGCTGCCGGCGGCATCGTGCGTAATTTGGGGTTGTTGAACCTTAGAATAGATATCCCAATCAGACTAGACGCTAACGGCGGTGGGATAGCGGCAATCAATCGCGGCACCGTGATCAACAGCTATGCGGTTGGCACTATCGAGGGAGCGAATAGCGGTATTTTGGTCGGTCGTGGCGAGCGTGGTAGTCATATTATTAACAGCTATGCGGTCGGCACTTTATACGAAAGTGAGCGATTAATGCGATTCAACGGCGGGTTGGCAGGTACTTGTCGAGATTCTACGATTGTCAACAGTCATGCACATGTAGAAATAGCTAATAGAGTTATTACTCAAGCGGCTCGCGATGTCGGTGGCTTGGTCGGCAGCAGTTGGAATTGTAATATACACAACAGCTTTGCGGTCGGTCGGTCGGATAAAGTCAATAATCAAGACGATCGGAGTTTCGGAGGATTGATTGGGGTCGTGGAGCGGGGCGGTACGGTTCAAAATAACTATGCTTATGTTGATATGGCCGAAAACTTAAATGCCGGTGGATTATTGGGGGATGTTCTCAATTCAGATATGAATACCGATATCGATATTTTTAATAATTACGTAATCGGCACTGCGGCATCCGGTTTTTTGCGTCAATATACTGAATCCGGACCGGGCGAACTTAGGAGCGGTGCTAATTATTGGAATATAGACACCAGTCGGACAGTGCTTACAGACTCAAATGTCAACGCAAGCGGTCAAACCACCGAGGCACTGCAACTACCGACCTCGGCGGACGGCATCTATGGACAATGGGACGAAGAGAATTGGGATTTCGGTACATCCGAGCAATATCCGATCCTCAAATACGCCGCACACCCCGACCCCGATGCCGATGTGCAGACATGCCGTCGTGCCGACGACGATTCGACACGGCTACCGGTTTGCGGAGACTTGATCGCACCGCAACTCCGCTACGGCTTAAAAAATCTGGACATAGCCGACGGCACATTGACCCCGGCGTTCACCGAAGAAAACGGCGAACACTACGGCAGTTACTTGGGTACCGCTTTTGCCGATCCCGACGCAATCCGATTGATCCCGACCGCATTCGACGACCGTGCCGAGATTAGAATCTATCAAGTCGACGGCAGAGGCGAACGGCAGTTGGGCGGTGCCTTCGCTAGCGGTGGCATCAGCGAGCCGATTACACTGAACCAAAGGTCTTTCTCAAGATACGCAAGTGCCATAAACTACTTGATCGTCGAGATAGACCCCGAAGACCCCGCCGCGCCGACCGTCAGATACCCGGTTTATCTGATGGCAGTAACACCGATCAGGTATTTGGAAGATCTTCACGCATTAGATCAACCGGGTAACCAGTTTAGAAATAGTGTGTTAGTCCGCGACTTGGATTTTGAAGATCCCGACAGCTATCGCTCGGGTGAAGTGAATAGAGTCTGGACAGTAGTGGACTTTAGTCAACCGAGTATGGGTTGGCGGCCTATCAGACGTAATCTACGAGGTATTTTTGACGGCAACGGCCATACCCTATCCAACTTGAGAAGCAGCGGTTTTAACAGTCAAGCAGGCCTTTGGAATGTTGTTGATCCTTCCGGCATTGTACGCAATTTGGGTTTGCTCAATGTAAAAATTGCTAATAACACGATTAGTAATGGCGGTGCGTTGGCACTACAGAACGCAGGCACGATTATCGGAAGCTACGCAGTGGTTGATATCAGTACTTCCAGAAATCAAGTACCTACTATCGGCGGTTTGGTCGGCGATAATCGAGGCCGGATTTTTAATAGCTATGCGGTAGGTAACATTACCGTAGTAGATGGTCCAGAAGGAACACCTAACATTAGCATTGAAAATATCGCCAGTATCGGTGGTTTGGTCGGCTTCAGTTCAAATGATGCTTTTGGCATCTTGAATGCTCCGGAAAAAAGAGGTCTGATCGTCAACAGCTATGCCGATGTTTCGCTATCCACGACCGACTTCAGAGCCGGCGGCTTGGTCGGTCTATGCGACGCGTGTGACATTCGCAATAGTTTTGCGCGCGGTGCGGTCGTAGGGAGAGGGCCTAGAGTAGCTTCGATCGGAGGATTCGTCGGTCGTTTGCAAGGCGGATTTAGCCTGAGCAACAACTATGCGAGTGGTAGTGTCGGTAGAACCAATGTTGCGCGCGGTGTCGGTGACGGCGGATTTTTCGGTAGTCTACTTACCGCCGGCAGTCTCAATGCCAATTACTCCGTCGGGATGACCGACCATGGGTTTGGCGGTGGCCGCTTATCCGAGACCGCGCTCGGCGATGTTCCGAATTATTGGAACACCGACACCGCCACGACGAGCGGTACGAATGTCTCCATCAATGCAAGCGGCAAAACAACCGAGATGCTCCGAATGCCGACTACCGCAAGCGGTATCTACCGGCAATGGAGCGAAGACAACTGGGATTTCGGCACCGATACCGAATATCCGGTACTCAAACATACCTTGTTTTCAAGCCGAGATTACGGTCGTAGTCAAAGCTGCCGCGACACCGTCGACGATCTAAGACCATTACCCGTTTGTGGCAGTTTGATCGGACCGACATCCCGCAGTATACTCAAAAATCTGACCTTAGCCGACGGTCGTGAATTGTTGCCGGCGTTCACCAACAACGGCAGTTATTCCGGCGAGGTCGTCGAAGACTCCGACATCATCCGATTGATCCCGACCGCATTCGATAGGCAAGCCGAGATCAGAATCTATGTGATCGACGGCAACGGCGAACGTCAGGTGGGTGCGACATTCGGTAGTGGCGGCACCAGCGCACCGATCACATTGGATGCGAGTGTTATCAACCGTCTCATCGTCGAAATAATCTCCACCGACCCCACCGTGCCGACCATTCGCTATCCGCTGTATCTAAGTTATCGGGTCGGACCGACCAAGATAGACTCGCTCGAAGCCTTGAACGCAATACGCAACCGTCCGGACGGCGATTATATATTAACCCGCAATCTGGACTTCAACGATGACGACAGTTATGAAGATTTGAGCAACAAAGACGCCTGGACGGTAAGCGATTATCAATCTCCCGTCGATTTAGGCTGGTTGCCTATCGGTGCAATAAGGACCTTCACCGGTACTTTTAACGGTGCCGGTCATACGATTTCCAACTTGCAAATCAATAATAGCGACGGTCGCATAGACAAAGGGCTATTCGGCACTATCGGCGCGTCTGCAGTG
Organism: uncultured candidatus Poriferisulfidus sp.; assembly: GCA_965215125.1. Classification (GTDB taxonomy): domain Bacteria; phylum Pseudomonadota; class Gammaproteobacteria; order Poriferisulfidales; family Oxydemutatoraceae; genus SP5GCR1. The sequence goes on from OZ244052.1 coordinate 1,924,204, forward strand.
GTGCGCAATATCGGTTTGCTCGATGTCAATATTGTAGATAACAGCGATGCGAATACCGCTGCGTTGGTCGGTGCGAATAACGGTCGGGTTGTCTCCGCTTATGCACAAGGCACCATTGTCGGCGGTAGTCGTTCGGGCGGTTTGGTCGGCTGGAGCGGTGGTGAAATCGTCAATAGCCATACGGTCGTTAGCGTGCAGGGGCAAGGCGAGGAAATCGGTGGCTTGGTCGGTTACAACGAAGGCAATATAGGCAACAGTTCGGCTGCCGGTGATGTGGCGGGCACTACCAATATCGGTGGCTTGGTCGGGCATCATCGCAACGGATCCATCTACCACAGCTATGTCAATAGCCGCGTCTCCGGCGACAACGGTGTCGGTGGTTTGCTGGGTTTCGCTTCGGCCGGCAACATCAGCGATGTTTATACGACCGGTCGGATCGATGCGCAACGCAACGCCGGTGGTTTAATCGGTAGCACCACTGCGACCGTATCACAAAGGAGCTATAGCATCGCCGAAATCTCTGCCATGTTAAGAGATGACAGTAGCTTCGGTAGCTTGGTCGGTCGCTTCGAGGGGGGTGCCGAACTGCGCGATAGCTATTTCAACTCCGACAGAGCATCGTTCCCGATCGTAGGACAACGTGCCGACGACACACAAATCACGAATGCTTCCGCGCTGACCACCGTAGACCTACAACTCGAACCCTCGAATATGAGTACATTCAATAACATTTATGGAGCTTGGAGACAAGATTGGGATTTCGGTACCAGCGTACAATATCCGATTCTGGTAGTGTCACCGAACCCCGATCGTAACGGTGCTAAAACATGCGGCACTTTCGACACGCCGCTGTGTAGAACTTCATTGAGAGGCAACCCGGCTTTGAGTGCGTTGCGTTTCTTGTCGGGTCAACAGAGCCCGGATGTGGACCTCCGTTATCGCGACCATATCGGTACGATAGTCAACAATGTTGCCGAGACACAACTGCTTGCGGTTGCCACCGATCCGGATGCGCAAATCACCTTCTACCTCAACGACAGACAGCACGGTGAACGCACGGTGAGCGGTACCGCCGGTGCGAGTAGTGCGGCGATGACACTCGGCGAAGACGGCTTAAACCGCATTGCCGTCGAAGTCATAACACCTGCGGTTGAAAATGATCCCGGCGGTGTAGACCGATACAATTTATCGGTTCGTTTCCGGCAAATTAACTCCGATAGAAACGGTAATCCGTTTATCGAAATAGCCACTTTGGAAGACTTGGATGCAATACGCGACAATACGAGTCGCAGTTATATCTTGACCGCAGATCTGGATTTCAACGACGATAACAGTTATGGAGATTTGAGAAATCGTGCCAAAAACAAAGCTGCATGGACGGTAGATAACTTTGCTGCCTCCGATGATGAAGGTTGGCAACCGATAGATAATTTCAGCGGCGAGTTTGACGGCAACGGCTATACGATATTCAATCTGCAAATCAACCGCGACACCAAGGACGATCAAGGACTGTTTGCGGTCATCGCCGACGAAGGCGTCGTGCGCAATATCAGCCTATTCGGTGCGATGATAGAAGCTCGCAACAATGTCGGTGTATTGGCGGGACGCAATAACGGCACCGTCATCGCCGTCGATGCCTACGCTCGGATTGACGCGAATAACACCGTCGGCGGTTTGATCGGCAATAGCCGCGGTTGGGTTATCGGGAGCAACGCCGTTGTCGTTATCTCGGCAGTCGACAGCGTCGGTGGTTTGGTCGGCAGTTCCGGGGCGACAATCATCAACAGTTATGCAAGCGGTGCGGTTATAGCCGCCGGCAATCGTAGCGGTGGTTTGGTCGGCGAAAATTCTATGCCGTCGGGTAGAATTATCAATAGCTATGCCGAGACCGAAGTCACCGGAAACAGCGAAGTAGGCGGTTTGGTAGGGCACAGCACGGCGACGAGTGTCATCACCGATAGTTATGCGGCGGGTTCGGTTCGTGCCGTTGCCGAGGTGGATAGCGGGGGGCCTTACGCCGGAGGGTTGGTCGGTCGTCTGCGCGGCGCATCGACCGTCAAAAATAGTTATGCGATTGCCGCCGTCGAACCCGACACACGGCAGAATTTCGTCGGTGGTTTGATCGGCAATAACGGCAACCGAAACGAGGCAATCACGGCAAGTTATTGGGATCGTGACACCACAGGTCAAACCGGCTCCGCAGGTGGTGCCGGTTCCACTCCGATAATCTTACAGTCCGCTACCTCGCATACAAACAGCGGTCAACAAAACCGACCTTACTACTTGTGGAGTGAACGCAACTGGAATTTCGGCACTGCCGAGCAATATCCGACACTCAAATACGCACCGAATCCGGACCGCGAAGGTCCCCCGACCTGTGGCAGTGCCGGGTTACCCGAATGTGGTAGCCCCTTAACACCGCAACTTCGCAACAGCTTGGAAGACCTAAAATTGGCATCTACGAGCCGGCTGGTTCCACCCTTTGACGCAAATACCGGCAGACACCGCAACAGTTACTTCGGTTCGGCAACCGCCAATCCGATTCGTTTAATCCCGACGGCAAGCCAAGACGATGCCGTCATCAATATCTACGCAGCCGACGGTAGCACATTACTGGAATCGGCACTCGCCAGCGGTGGTACCAGTGGGGTTATCTTCTTGAGCGACGACATCAACCGCATCGTGCTGGAGATCGTCGCTGCGACGACTGCGACGGTGCGATACCCGGTCTATATTCGCCGCATCGATGATGTGGACGGCGACGGCTTCATCGATATCGACAATCTAGAAGAACTTCGGGCAATCACCGAAATAAATAATAGACTCAAAAACTATGAATTGGTTCGCAGCTTAGATTTCAACGACCCGGACAGCTACGGCTCGGGTGAAGTGAACCGCGAGTGGACGGTAGAAGACTTTAACAACCGCGGAGACCTCGGTTGGCAACCTACAAGTTTTGCCGGAGAATTCAACGGCAATGGTTACACGATCTCGGGCCTACAAATCAATAGAGTAGCGAGCGATAATGTCGGGTTGTTTAGTCGACTTGACACCTCGGGGACGATTCGCAATCTCGGTTTGCTCAATCTAAGGATAAAAGCCGGCAACAACACCGGTGGATTGCTCGGTGCGAATTCCGGTACGGTCATCAACTGCTTCGTCATCGGCGAAATCGAAGGAAATATCCGTGTTGGTGGCTTGATAGGTATTAGTCGGATTCTGGATAAGATGCGCGGGGGTGTTATCAACAGCTATGCTGAAGCTATGGTTTCCGGAGTATCCAATGTAGGCGGTTTGGTAGGGGAGAACCCAGGCCACAAGATCTATAACAGCTACGCCGGCGGTAGAGTTGTCGGCGATAGGACTATAGGTGGTTTGGTCGGCTCTATGGTACCCCCTTTCACCGGTCAAGAGGTGAACGATGCCGATGCCGTCGTCAATAGTTACGCAACCGCTCGTGTCATGGCACGGCGGGACGCTGTCGGTGGCTTGATAGGTGTAATCTTTCGTGGAAACGATTCACTTTACAACAACACCTACACAACCGGTCAAGTTGACGGAAATGACAGTGCCGGTGGCTTGATAGGTGTGATAAATCTAGGAGCTGCCTCACTTGACAACAGCTACATAACCGGTCGAGTTGACGGAAATAGCAATGTCGGTGGCTTGGTGGGTCGCACTAACGGAACAATCGCACGGATTCAAAATAGCTATGTGAACAGCGACGAGAATCCGGGGATTTCTCTAGGGTCGGGATCCTTCCTGAACTCTTCCACTCAAACCTCCGCCCGACTACGACAAGGTACAGCGCAATCAAGTGCCCCGACCGATGTTTATTACCGATGGAGTACCGATGACTGGGATTTCGGCAACGCTTTGCAATATCCGATACTCAAATATGCCCAGACCACCGGTACCGGGTTCGTTCAAGCCTGCGGCAACGGAAGCGACGACCTACCCGAGTGTGGCACACCGATATCGCCGCAAATTCACGATGGCTTGCAGAATCTAAGTGTAGCCGACGGTGCGGAGTTGGATCCACCTTTCGGTGATGCGCATCGTGATTTAAGCGGCAGTTATTTCGGCGATCTAAGCCACGATGCAAGCACCCTTCGCATCATACCGACGGCAAAGGTACGCAACGCAACGATTAACATCTATGTCGGCGATGTCGGCGGAAAACAAACGCCCGACCAGCAAATCGCCAGCGGCACGACTTCGACACCGATTACCTTGGTCAACGGTATCAATCGCATCGTTCTAGAGATTGTGGCAACCGGGCGCGCTACCGTGCGCTACCCCGTTTATCTTAGATTCGATACCCAAGATAGAAACAGAGACGGTATTATCGAGATTGCTAATTTGAACGAACTCTACAATATACGCCACAACTTGTCCGGCAATTATCGTTTAGTCCGCAATTTGGATTTTGACGACCCGAACAGTTATGCGCCCGGTAGATATCCACCCGGCGAAATTAACCGCGAATGGACGGTACTAAACTTTAGCGACCCTGCCGATCGCGGTTGGCTACCGATCGGCACGCGCACAAGTTCTTTCAGAGGCGAGTTTGATGCCGACGGTTTCACCATTGCCAATTTACGAATCAACGATACTCGAGGCAACGAAAGCGGATTATTCGGAAATATCGGTGGACGCGGTGTGGTACGCAACCTCGGTTTGCTAAATGTCAAGATACAAGGACGCGGTGATGTCGGTGGTCTGAGTGTCGTCAACCGCGGCAGAATTATCGGCACTTATGTGATCGGCGAGCTATCGGGCGGCTATCGAAGAAATATCGGTGGTTTGGTCGGTGAGAATGCCGGGGGTGAAATCGTCAATAGCTATGCGCAGGTCACCCTAACGGCTTATAGAAGCGAAGCCAACAGCATCGGTGGCTTGGTCGGTGTGGTGTCGTCGGGCGGTGCGATCGTCAACAGCCATGCCGGCGGCATCTTGGAGCACAGAGGATTGCATAGTGGTGGTTTGCTCGGTAGTACCGGCTGGGGTGATAACCCCATGCCGATCAACATCGTCAATAGCTATGCCGAAGGTCGGGTCGCCGGGGTCAACCATGTCGGTGGCTTGGTGGGCAACCTCGCAGTCGACGGAGATGCGGTGAGCAACAGCTATGCCAGAGGTGAAGTTTCGGAGTTCGCAGCAACCGGCAATGCGAATCAATATGTAGGCGGCTTGGTCGGTCTCGTCAATAAAGGATCGATCACCGACAGTTATGCTGCCAACAACATAATAGAATCAAGTGCGGTACAAAGGGAGAATATACAAATCGGAAGTTTGGTCGGCTCGCTCCTCGACGATGAGTCTCCCATATCTGCGAGCTATGCCGATATCACTCGGAGTCGCTACAACTTCATAGGAACTACCTCTACCCTTAATTCTTTCAATAGGACTACCGCACAGCTACAAACTCCTACAGGGCGGGGTGAATCGCCCGGCGATACCTATCATCAATGGAGTGAAACCGACTGGAATTTCGGCGATAGTACCAGCTATCCGATACTCGAATATGCCGCTGCAACCGATGTATTAGGCGGAAGGAATGCCGCGTGTCGCAGTCGCACTATGAACGAGGCAACCCGATTACCGGTTTGCGGTGAGTTGATATCGCCGCCGTTTGAAAATAGTTTGAGTAGTCTAAATTTGGGCCCGGGTGCATCACTCAATCCACCTTTCGGCGATGCGAATCGCCAGTTATTCGGCTATTATTCGGGTGCGGTCAGGTTTGACCTTAATTCCACCCAAACCGATGTTAGTCTATTCCCGGTGGCAAGAAAGCGCAATTCCACGATTGATATCTATGTCAACGGTGTTCGCAGCCAGCAAGGGCTTGCCACTAACAGGCTCAGCCGGCCGATTGAATTAACAGAGGGAATTACTTTCATTGTTTTGGTGATCACATCGCCCGGCTTGGAACCGGTGCGATACCCGGTCTACCTCAGCTACGACCCTAGGGATAGAAACGGCAACGGTTTTATCGAGATCAACAATTTGGAACAACTCTATGACATACGCGCCGATATCGATACCCTAACCGCTGATTACGAATTAACCCGAGATTTGGACTTCAACGACCCGAACAGCTATGCGTCGGGTATCGTCAATCGCGACTGGACGGTAGAAAGATTTGACAGCCCCACCGACTTCGGCTGGGAAGCGATAGGAGGTATCGTCGACGACGACTGCGACGATTTTGACAGTAGGTGCTTCGGAGGCACTTTCAACGGCAACGGCCATACGATATCCAACCTATCTATTAATGGAGATGCCGATTATCAGGGCTTGTTCGTCGGTATTGCCGGGACCGGCAATGTTCGTGCGCTCGGCTTGGCAAACCTAAAGATACAAGCCGGAGACACGGTCGGAGGTTTGGCCGGTCGCAACGAAGGCACCGTCATCGATAGTTTTGCAATCGGCGAGCTTTCGGCAAACGACAGGGTCGGGGGTTTAGTCGGCATCAACGAAGGCACCGTCATGGACAGTTATGCGATCGGCGAACTCTCGGCAAACGACAGCACCGGTGGTTTAGTCGGCATTGGCGAAGGCACCATCATCGGCAGTTATGCGATCACCGAGCTTTCGGCAAACAACGATGTCGGTGGGCTCGTCGGCGAGAGCATCGGCAAAATACTCAATAGTTATGCCGGGGGTGTGATAACCGGCAATACCGGCGTAGGCGGCTTGGTCGGCACAGCTACCGATATGTCCGGCAGCGGAATGATCGTCAACAGCCACGCCGGCGGCATCATCCATGCTTTCGGAGATTATGTCGGTGGGCTCGTCGGTAGAATAGGTTTCGGTCCGGGAAACGAGGATTTCAGAATAATCAATAGCTATGCAAACAGCCTGATTTCGTCGGACGGACAGTATGTCGGCGGTTTGGTGAGCGATTCGGCATCGGGCAAGTTCACGATTAGCAACAGCTACGCCGGCGGTCGCGTTACCGAGAGTGCCTTCGGCAATGTGACATCTATAGGGGGTCTGGCTGCGGTTACGCTGCCCGACGACTCCATCACCGATAGCTACGCCGTCACCGAGATCTACCCGCAAAGTGCGGCTGTAAGCAAAGGCAGTTTAGTCGGCAATCATTCGGGTAGGCTCGCTTCGGTTTATTCCGATGCCGCTAGAAATCCCTATATCGGCATCACCGGGAGAGGTGGCGGTCAAATCGAGGCTTCTTCCATACGGACCACCGCCGAGATGCAATCTGCCACGGGACCGTCGACGACGCAAACCGGGGTTTATTACAACTGGGATGCAAATGCTTGGGATTTCGGTAGCCGCAACGAATACCCGATACCTAGATATGTCTCGGGTCCCGATGCCGACGCTTGCGGTACCGACGATACGCCGAGCTGCGGCACTCCGATCTCCCCGCAAACTCGCTATCGCACACGCGGCCGCGGTCTGCGTGCCTTGAATGTCGAAGAAGGTGCATTGTATCCGCGCTTCGATATAGACGAACAGAATCGGGTCGGTGTCTATGTCGGTGCCGTCGTCGCCGATAACGCTGTTGCCCAACTGATCGCAACGACGATGGAAGCAAATGCGACCTATAGTGTCTATTTGGGTCCTCGTGAAATACCGTTGCTCAGCGATGCCCGAAGCGGTACGACGACAACCGAGATTACTCTGAGCGCGCGCGAAGCGACTCGTATAGTTATCGAAGTCAAAGGAACCGAGACAGAAGGAACCGAGACAGTACGCTATATCCTCTATCTAAAACACTTGAATAACGCACTCGCGGTTGATGCCGACCACGACGGGCTCATCGAGATAGACTCTTTGGAAGACCTCAATGCGATTCGCTTCGTAGCCGACAGTAGCGGTTATCGTGCGAATGCCCGGACGGCTAGCAATTCGGCAGGTTGTCCGAACGGTCTATGCCGCGGCTACGAATTGACCGGAAATCTGGACTTTAACAATCCCGACGATTACGAAAATATAGATAACAGGGCGCGATGGCATGACGACGGCAGTTGGCCTCCCATAGGGAACCCCGTGCGGTTCTTTACCGGCACTTTCAACGGCAACGGCTTTGCAATTTCCAACTTAAAAGTCAGAGCGAACGGCGGACTTTTCGGGGTTATAGGCTCCGATCGCGAAGCCGAGGCTGCCGATGTGCGCAATTTCATTAGAGGACTCGGCTTGTTGAATGTAGATATTCAAGGCGATGTCGTCGGTGGCATCGCGAGATATTGCAATCGCTGTAGTATCGATAACACTTATGTCGTCGCTCGCATAAAAGGCACCGAAAGTGCTGCCGGCTTCGTCAACGAGTATTCAATATCGTCTACATCGTCGCCCGATATATTCATCCACAACAGCTATTTCATCGGTCGCGTCGATGCGCGGCACATTGCCGGCGGTTTTATAGGTAGCGGCGATTTTCATCCGCGAATTTCCGATAGTTATGTAATCGGCAGAATAATAGCCGGCAGTAGCGTAGCACAAGTCGGTAGCTTTGCGGCAACCGGTTTGGATAATTTTAATATCGCCCGTAGTTTTGCTGCCGCGTCGGCAACCCGCGCCGGAGTGCCGCAAGGCTTATCGGGAGGTGGCATCGGCAACGGTTCCATTGAAGCGACCTATATAGACGGTGACATTGCCGGTTTGCAAACTGCCGAGCCGGCCGATGTTCAAAGCACCGAAGCACTTCAGATACCGACCGATGCAATCGGTATCTATAGCCGATGGCGCACCGAAAACTGGGATTTCGGCACCCGCGAACAATATCCGGCAATCAAATACTCGCAATGCGAGGAAACCGCTTCGGCGTTTTGTGGTAGCGTATTCCCTTATCAGGGTGGCTTGCTCAAAAGCCTAAAACTACCTGAAAATATAGGCATCAATCCGCCCTTTGATTTTGCTACATTTAACTACGAGATCGCGGTTCCTCTGGGCCAAAAGATTTTGCAATTCACTCCCGAATCGTTCGGCACGAGTGCGACGATTGCAATTTCCGTGGACGGTGTCATGCTTGCCGAAGTGCCGAGTGGTCGTATCGTGCCGAGAATTACTTTGGATACGCGAGGTGAGACGATAGTGGATGTGGTCGTAAAGGAAAGCACCGACCGTACCTCGTACCGTTACCGCTTTACCGTCTTCAATCTGGATGTGAGAATATACACCACGGCGATAGATGCCGACGACGACGGACTGATAGATGTAGGTACCCCCGAGCAGTTGAATGCGATGCGCTATAGCTTGGACGGCAGTTTTTATAGAGAGCGTGCCGACGGTGCCCGAGTTTATTGTCGTAGCGGTTGCCGTGGCTACGAACTGAACGCCGATATAGACTTGACAGGAGTTGATTGGCAACCTATAGGCGGTAGCGATGCCGGCTTCAACACGCACTTCAACGGTAACGGCTATACCCTATCCAATCTGACTTGGAATGCCCCCGTTTCCGATGATATAGGCTTGTTTCATACCCTAGGTGAAAATGCGAGGATAGAAGATATCCGACTGATAGACCCCCAAATCCGTATAACACAGGTTGATAGCCCCGATCGCTTGATCGGCACTTTGGCGGCAACCAACTTCGGCATTATCTTCAATAGTCGGGTTGAAAATGCCACCATCGATATTCAACGGTCATCTACCAATACCAGTGTCGGGGGTTTGGTTGCCGACAACAGAGGTGTCATTGTCAACAGCGGAGTGGCAGGCGGTTCCATGATAACGGCATCGGACCCCGGCAACTTGGCAGGTTTAGTACATTTGAATTCAAACGGTGTCATTCACGGCAGTTTTGCAACCATTTCGATCTCCGCTAAAAATAGCAACCGATTTAGAGCTGCGGGTTTGGTTAATACCAACAATAATCAATCGGTAATAAGCGATAGCTATGCGCAAGGCGATATTGCATTTGACTTCGGTGGCTCCAGAGCGGGTTTGGTAGAGCGCAACAACGCAAGCATTGAAAACAGTTATTCAACCGTGAACATTAGAGGTAACGGAGGCGGTCTGGTAGAATCCCGATTTTCGGATAGTACCATTCGTAATAGCTATTGGGATGCCGACACCAGCGGTCAAACTACCGGTTTGGCAGGCACCTCTCGAACGACGGTGGAGCTACAATCCGGTGTTGCGCAAAATAATAATATCGATACCGTCTACTATCAGTGGAATCCCGAGCATTGGCATTTCGGCAATAGCGACCAATACCCGACCGTACTCTACCAAGACGGTAATCTCGATTTGTGTAGAGAGCCGACCGAAACACAACTGCAACGCTGTGCCGGCTTGGTTTCCGGCGGGTTATCGGAAGCCGACCGTGCGATCGTCTGTCGCGACCGTTTGCCCGGAAATAGAGTAGACCCGCCGTATTGCGGTGCATTGGTGCCGAGTCAAGCTCGAGTCGGTTTGATCGGACTGGAACTTTCTGCCGGTGTGGAATTGGTACCGGAATTCAGTCCCGAAGTGGAGTCGTATGAATTGAATGTGGACTCAGGGACTACCACATTCGATATCATGCCGACCGCCTATTATCAAACCGACACCGTTTCGTTGATAACCGGTAGTGATGAGCGTATCGTTGCCGACAACACCAGCCGACGTCTCGATATAGCCGATATAGACGACTTCAGCCTAGCGGTACGCGCCGCTGCCACGACCCGCACGCGACTCTATACGGTTGTTTTGAGAGAGACAACCGTGCCGGAAGCGGTGAGAATGGGAATACAAATCTCGGCATTGGACGGCTTGAATTTGTTCCCCGATTTTTCGCAAGATATAACCGACTACGGCGTGACCGCCTATTCCGACACATCGCACATGCGTCTGCTCGTGTCGGCAATGGACACGGTGGCAGGTTTTATACCGGATGTTGAAGTCACCGGTGCCGGCGGGATGGATGCCGAATTGAATTCCCCTCTAACCCAACTCACAAAATTCTTTAATGTGCCGCTAAACGATGTCGGCATGACGACGATTACGGTGACCGTGAGTTCCGGGTTTCGCTATCGTTTTGAATATACCATTAATGTGGATCGTCTACCTTTTTCAATTCCGATCAACAGCAAAGGCGATCGTCTTGCCGATGTCGACGGCAACGGCTTGTTGGAAGTCGGAACGGTGGAGCAGTTGGATGCGATGCGCTATCAACCGAACGGTAGCGGTTATCGTGCGAGCGGGACGGTGAGCGAGATAAACAGCGGCTGTCCCCCCAGCGGTTGCATAGGTTATGAACTGGTAGCAGATTTAGATTTTCTCGACGAGTCCAGCTACGATAACGCACAGCTTACGATGCCGTTATGGACGACCGGTGCCGGGTGGCAACCGATAGGCAGCCGGACAAATCCTTTTACCTCCCGGTTTGTTTCTTCGGACCGTACGATTTCAAATCTATCTATCCGTCGTCGCGGTAGCGATGATATCGGTTTATTCGGTGTCATCCGCGGTGCCGTAATTATTAATGGTATCGGTTTAATCAATGTAGAGATTGCCGGCAATAACCGTGTCGGTGCGTTGGTCGGTGTAGATCTAGGAGGCAATAGCCGAATCATCAACAGCTATGCATCCGGTACGGTACGCGCTTTCGGCGACGATGCCGATGGCTTGGCCGGAGTCCACCGCGGTAATGCCGGTGGCTTGGTCGGAGTCCACCGCGGTCGGATCGTCAACAGCTTTGTAAGCGGCTTGGTGACCGCACCCGACGGTGCTGCCGGCGGATTGGTCGGTAGCTTATTGAGCGGCAATATCGACAACAGCTATGCCGGCGGTGCGGTGATAGGTAGGTTTGCCGGCGGCTTGGTCGGATCGATGCAAACCGCTGTCATCACCAACAGCTATGCGGCGGTTTCGATCGGCGGTAATACGGGAGGTGGCTTAGTCGGCATCGTTGCCCGCGGCGGCGCATCGACGATTGATGATAGTTATGCGGTCGGTCGCAATAGTTCCGGCGATGCCAAAGGTTTGGCGAGCGAAGAGCAAGCCGGCTTGCTCACCGTCACCACTAGCTACTGGGATAGCGATGTTGCGAATGTTTCCACCAGCGACGGTGGTGGTAGCGGTCGGACCACCGCAAACCTTCGGCAGACTATCAGTAATACCGGAATCTACGCCGGCTGGGCGGAAGAACACTGGTGGTTCGTCCCTAGAGAGCAGTACCCGAGGCTAAGATATCAAAGCCAATGTGAGACCTCCGGCAGTACGACGAGACCGGATTGCGGTGAGCTATTGCCCGGACAATATACCGGTTTGATGAGATTGACATTTTCGCAGGAAGTTCTACATCTGGAGCCGCAGTTTAACCCGAGAATATTCGATTATGCGCTTACGCTGAAAGCCGACGAGACGCAATTCACAATGACACCGACTTGGTATAACAACAATCAAGTTGGGATTAGCGATACCAGCGGCACGAATTCGTCGCAGAAAGTGAGCAGCGGTCAAGAGTCCGCTTCAATCACGGTGCCGGTGAACGGACTGAACATTATGGTGCGTGCCACCGGTACTACAATTATCAATAACGAAGACAAAAACCTAATATATCGTATAAGCGTCAGTCGCCATCCCTATTTAACGCTCGGCGATGTAGATGAGGACGACGACGGCTTGATAGAGGTGCGCGATTTTAGAGATTTGAATGCGATGCGCTATCAGCTGGACGGTAGCGGCTATAGAGCGTCGACCACAGCCGAAAAGATTAGCGTAGGTTGTCCCTCGTCCACCGGCTGTATCGGCTACGAGTTGGCAACGAGCATCGACTTCGCGAGGAGAAATTGGAATCCTATAGGAGCGAGCGGTGCCGGTGGCTTTAGTTGTGATCACCCGACGAGCGAGTGTTTTGCGGCGATATTCGACGGTAACCGAGATTTGGGTTATGAAATTTCCAATTTAAGTATAGCCGCATCCGATGCCGACAATGTCGGACTATTCGCTTATTTATCTGCCGCAGCCGGGGTTAGAAACCTCGTTTTATCGAATATATCGCTGCAAGGCAGCGAGGGTGTCGGTGGTATCGCCGGCTACAGTGCCGGGACTCTGGAGAATAACGGGGTCGACGGTACGGTAGTCGGCAAAGCCTATCTAGGCGGTGTCGTCGGATATAACGACGGCCTTATCAGAGAGAATTTTGCCGATGTCGTGGTCGGTGGAGACACCTCGGGCGAGAACGACAACATCGGTGGTTTGGTCGGTTATAACACCGATAGGATCTTCAACAGCTATGCGATCGGCAGCGTATCGGGTGATAACAACATCGGTGGTTTGGTCGGTCGTAGCGAGCGTGGCGGTCATATTATCAACAGCCATGCAAACAATCGTGTGTCGGGTATAAACCATATCGGTGGTTTGGTCGGGCGCAACGACGACAATTCAAGAATTCTCAGTAGTTATGCTTTGGGTGAGGTTTCGGGTAACACCGGGGTCGGTGGTTTGGTCGGTTTGAATTTCGGTATACTACGGGATACCTACGCAAGCGGTAATATCGTCGCAAGCGATAGGGTCGGCGGTTTGGTCGGTGATAACCGTAATGCTGACAATAATGCAATCGGCAATAGTTATGCTATCGGACGAGTGCGAGGTGATACCGAAGTCGGTGGTTTGATCGGCTACAACACCGGCACCGGCAACATCACCGATAGTTATTGGGATATGAACACGAGCGGACTCACGCAAAGTGCCGGTGGCAGCGGCCAAACCACTGCTAGATTGCGAATCGACATAATAGGTTCTGGTACAACTATTTTTGGTTCAAGTAATAGTATCTTTCTTCATTGGGATTTGGCGCAATGGCAATCCAGCCGCAATCAATATCCGATACTCAAATATGCAAACTACAGTATCGACGGCAGTCGGACATGTCGCTTCGTTGATTCCAGAATATTACAACAAAGCCCGGAACTAGTGCCCGACGACTTGGCAATATGCGGTCAGAGCACTAATATACTTCAACCTCGAACATTCCAGAGTTACGGTTTGAACAGTTTGCTTAGTTTAGGAATTCCGCAGTTGTCGCCGCAATTTTCACCGACCAGGTTGCGTTATCGGGTTGATGTAGAGTTTGACGAAGCGGTTGAGAGATCACTGTTGCTATCATTAGTACCGACTGCTGCGGATCCCGATGCGATCATCGATATTGCCTATAACGGAGAGCAAAGCACCGTTGCCAGCGGTGCCGGCGAGGAAATCGTGCTGGATCCGGCAAGCGAGGATGACATTATTATCACTGTGCGAACCCCTAGTCCGGATGCCAAGTCCAACCCCAAATCGGTCGTTGAATATGTGCTGGAGCTCGATTATTTTGTCGTCGATCTCGCCAGAGAGATAGTAATCGCCGTGAACCGAGAAGTCGATAGCGACGGCGACGGTTTGATAGAGATCAATTATCTGGAGGATTTGGATGCGGTGCGCAACGATGTCGACGGCATAGTTTATCGCTACACATTCCCCAATGGTATATCGGTACGGAGTGCAACGGGTTGTCCCACCACCCCGACTGTCGGTTGTCGGGGCTACGAACTGATAAGAGATTTGGATTTTCTCGATCCCGACAGCTATCTCTCGGGCACGGTGAACCTCGATTGGGTGAATCGCTGGGATCCTATAGCCAACACTGAGTTTTCTGAATGCAATTTGGGTACCTGTTTCAACGGAATCTTCGACGGCAACAATCATACCATTCATAATCTGCGTATCGGTGCCGATGTCGGCAAAGACGCAGCAGGTTTGTTTCATTCCATAGGTCGGACGGGCCGCGTTAGCAATTTGAGTTTAAGAAATGTTACGATTGAAAATTTGGCACCGAGGACGGTTCAAGTCGGTAGCTTGGCAGGCCATAGTTATGGCACTATTTCCAATACCCGTGTAATCAACGGCAAGATTTTAATAGACCAACCCCCGATACCCGATGATAGGGGTGGTGTGGGTCGCGATAGACGAGGTGTCGGTGGCTTGGTCGGTACCAATGAAGTCGGCGGCATTGTCCGGTATAGTTCGGCACATATCGATGTTTCAACACATATCGATGATTCAACCATGGCTGGAATCTCGGATATACGGACAGGCGGATTGGTAGGCAGTGGCAGAACGGGAGGAAAGATATTTAACAGCTACGCAATCGGTACGGTGACGGGAGATTTCATAGCTGGTTTGGTAGGATTTCGAGACAATGTAAATAATGTCGTTGAAAATAGTTATATGATGGTTAAATTAAACATAATCGGTCGAGAGAATCCCAATTCGAATCTCATCGGTACAATTAGTGGCATAAGCGTGGATAGTCCTTTCTTGACTTTTAGGGATGCGATCAAAAATAGTTATGTAGCCGGTAGGTTCGTCAATAACTCGGGGCTGGCTACGAATCGGTTTTTTCTAAACATATTCACTCCGAGACCGGGCTTAGGGGATAACGACAAATATCTCTTCTTTGACGAATTATCCTCAGGACGCGCAGGAGCCACGGATAGTTACTGGGATGAAAATTTCGGCAATATTAACCGCAATATTGCCAGTCGTCGGATGACTGCGCAATTACAAATGCCGACCACCTCAACCGGTATTTATGAAAATTGGAGTACTGCCGATTGGGATTTCGGCACCGCTTCGCAGTATCCGACGCTGAGAGCTGCCGATGGTGAGTTGGCACCCGAGGTATGGGATATGTTGGTAGACGATATCGCACCGACAAGAGCTCTGATATTGCCCGACGAGGACATGTTCGATCAATTCATTTTCAGAGGGCGACAGCTGATAGTCGACGGCAATCGTCTGCTTGCGCCGATTACGCTCGACACGGATCCTGCCGTTGCCGACATCGAAGTTGAGATCTACTGCGACCGCTTCCGTTGTCGGTTGGCAGACCCCGACGATAGTACCTCGGTTATTTTAGGCACTACCGATACCCGGCAGATTAGGTTCACCGCCCGTCGTGGCAACCGAGTGTCGGATTATAATTTCGATGTTGCCTACGATGAATTGTTCCTAAACAATGTCGATAACATCAGCGTAGACGAAGGCGACACCTTCGATGTGATCGGTGAATACCCGGATAAATTAGGGCTTAGCACGACGCCGAATTTCACGATCAAATGGTCGCAAATAACGGAAACGGATCCGTCCATAGCCCTTGTAGATACCAATCGCTTAAACCTCGGATTAAGACCGCAGGCAAATGTGGTGGCCGAGAGTAGCGACCATAGCATCGTCACATTTAGGCTGGAAGTCGGCATCGGAGATCAAGCACACATCGTTAGAGACATATCGGCGCGTATCAACAAGGTCAACAATGCACCGCCCACCGGAAGCCTCGCACTTCAACTCGCCGATAATAGGAGAATAAGGTTCGTAGTATTATCGCAACCGAACGATATAGACGGTGGTCTCGGTCAGCCTACGCTACAATTTCAACGGCGTCTCGTCGGCGATAGAAGCGGGATTTGGGATAACTTTCAACTGCCGGAATCGCCTCCCAATCTCTATACCGCGCCGCTCGAAGCCAGAAGTTATGAATATCGTATCGTTGCCTCATATCGAGACGGACAGGGTTATAGCGAATCGTTAATAACGAATTCGGTCACAATCATTTCAACCCAGGACCCCGACGGCGACTTTGTTTTGAATGACGACGACATAGACGACGATAACGATGGATTGATAGAAATCCGCTGCTTGGAAGACCTCAACAGGGTGCGCTATGAGTTGGACGGTAGAGGTTACAAAGACAGCGAGGATGACGCGTTGAATACCACCGGTTGCCCGATTGGTGGTTGTATCGGCTACGAGTTGGTGGAGAACCTCGATTTTGAGGACGATGCAAGCTACTGTACATCGGATACGGATACGACTGCGCGCGACGCACTCAAGGCTGCGTGGACGGTGGCGCAGGGCAATTTCGGAAATCCCAGAGATCTGAGCTGGCAACCGATAGGGGGTGTCTTCAGCGCGGTGTTTGACGGAAATAACAACAAAATCTCAAATCTGCAAATAAATAGTAGCGTTCCGACAACACAAACAAATGTGGGTTTATTCTCCGTTATCGGTGCAAACGCAAAAGTTGAAAATCTGCAGCTTGAAGATGTTGCGATCAAAGGCTTCGTGGTTAGGAGAAACATAGGCGGCATCGCCGGCACTTTGCGCCGCGACGGCTTAGTTTTTAATAGTTATGTGACCGGTAATACCGAGAGAAACAATACCAATAAAGTAATCTCGGGGGATTTGGGAATTATGGGGGGGTTGATCGGCTTGAACCGAGGTAACATCCTCAATAGTTATGCACAAATTAATATACGCTTGGATGCGAGGAGCGGGACCCTACCACCGGTGACGAGTGATGTCAAGTTCGCCGGTGGATTAGTCGGTGAGAATAGCGGCGGCGGCAAGATTCTAAACAGCTATTATGCAAACGGAGAAATTCTCGGACCTTGTGCTGTCGGTGGATTGGTCGGGGTTCAAAGATCCGAGAACCGGAATACGCTGTCGCTGACCAGCGAAATCAGAAATAGTTATGTCTTTGCTGCCAGAGTGCAACTGAACCGTGCCGAGTCTCGTTGCGGAAACTGGATCAACAATACCGTGTATGCCGGCGGGTTGGTCGGTTTTAGTGCCGATTCTCCCATTACCAATAGCTATGTAGGAAATGGGACCAGGGCATTTAGAGACGGCAATAGAAACACATGTTCTAGTAGTCAAATAGCACTCCAAAATTTCTCTGTAGACGGTGATCCTATCACAAGAAATATTGCAATTCGTCTCGGCGGCTTTGCCGGGCGTGTCAACAACAATGATATAACCGACGGTTATTGGGAATACAACGGTTATCAGTGTAGTAGTGGTCCTAATCCATACTATGGCTTGGCTGATTCGCCGCTCAGAGCCAGGCATGGCAATGACGAATTGATATTTCCTACAGCTCCGAATGCGGCACCGCTAGACGGCCAATGTGAGGATCTTAGGCTTGGTACTGGTACTAATTCAAAGTATTCTTGTACAACTTATACAAACTGGAGCACCGACGATTGGTTCTTCGGTAGTAGCAATGAATACCCGTTTATTAGACACGCTGTCGGATTGGTTAGAAATAATCCGGGTTGCGATTTTGACGACAATACCTCATTGCCTGAATGCGGTGCTTTATTGCCCGGTCGACCGCGCAGTGACCTGAATGTAAGAGACAACCCAGTACCCGGGTTATCGCCACCTCTGCAGGTAGATATCCCGCCGCAAGCGAGAATTCGCTATGCCGTCGACGGCGATACCCTAACCGAACTAAACGCACCGAATACGATCACTATAGACGAGGGAGAGACCCTGACCTTGGATGCATTGCGGAGTATCTCGGCAAATAATACGCCTTTGAACTATTTATGGAGGCAGGCGAGCGGTCCCATGTTGTTGCTCGAGCCGGTTGCCGGCACCGAGATTCAACTTCGTGCCGCCGATGATTTCGTAGCTGCCGATGTGGATAGCGCACAAGTTGTTATCTGGTTGGAACTCGGAGAGAGAAACAATCCCGATTTGTTCACATTAACAAGTATCACGCTGAATGTCATTAAGCGCAACAGCCAAGGTAGCCTGACTGTCGATTGGTTGGGTGATGCAGTGTTGTATTTATCCGAAATCAACGACCCCGACGGTGGTCCTTTCACCGATGTTGAGTATCAATGGCGCCGCGGGAGTGACGGAAGATTCGTCGATATCATAGGTGCCAACGAATTGAGTTATAGAGTGCCGCCGGAAGCCAGGGACAGTCAGTATCGTCTGCAAGTCGGGTATACCGACGGACAAGGTTATTTCAATCGCGTTTCCTTCGACGCACAACCGTACTCGACGATTGCCGATTTGGTCGATAAAGACCGAGACGGATTGATAGAGATTTCTACGATAGAGCAACTGAGTGCCATCCGCCATCAACCCGACGGCAGCGGCTATAAAGCCGAAATGAACGGTGCATCCGATAGTAGCGGTTGTCCGGGCGGGACTTGTCGCGGTTACGAATTGGTTAGGAATTTGGATTTCGACGACCGCGCTAGTTATAGCAGTACTGCGACCGATGTGATAGAACAATGGGATAATTGGAATGGAATTGATAATTTTAATACCGTTTTTGAAGGCAACGAATTGACGATTTCAAATCTAAAAATAATCGGCGAAGCGAATAGTTCGAATATAGGTCTGTTCGGTAGAACACTACAAGCGGCTGAAATTCGGAATATCAGCTTGGCACAAGCCAGTGTGCAGGGCGCAAACAGGGTGGGCATGCTCGCCGGTAATTTTACCGGTCGTGCGATTACCGACAGTCATGTGTTGAGTGGTGATGTCGTCGTAACCGGTGAAATCGGCGGTTGTTTGATCGGCCGTGCCGGCGGCAACGCGACTATTAGTGATAGTTCGGTAAATTGTACGATAACCGGATACAATACCGTGGGTGGTTTGGTCGGTGAGAGTTCTGCAGGAATTGAGCGTAGCTTTGCAACCGGTGCGGTTGTAGAATTGCCGCTATCCAATCTAAGCCGCACAATCGAGATCGGAGGATTGGTTGCCACCTTGCTCGATGGGCGTATCGAGGATAGCTATGCAGCCGTTGATATACGAAGTCAAAGTACGAACAATTTGATCTTTTCCTCTTCGGGGGTCGGTGGCTTGGTCGGCCGGAGTGAGTTTGGTGCCTCGATTAACAATAGTTATGCGATAGGTGATGTAATCAATGTCGGAGATGCTCGTATCGATCTCGTAGGCGGCTTGGTCGGAGATGCAGGCGGTTCGATATCAAATAGTTATGCAACCGGCAATGTGGATGTATCGAGCGGCTTGCAAAGCCTCAATACGGGCGGTTTGGTCGGACGCCTCAACGCGACGACCGTTGATAATAGTTATGCAAGCGGCGATGTAAAAGGATATAGAAATGTGGGCGGGTTGATCGGCTTGGTGAGAGACTCTAATTCGGGCATCAATAATAGCTATGCCAACGGTGCGGTTAGCGGGGATGCGCGAATAGGTGGCTTGGTCGGTAATGCAAACGGTTCGATATCAGACAGCTATGCAATCGGCAACCTGAGCGGGCGAGCGGATGTCGGTGGCTTTGCCGGTATCGGATCTGCATCATTGCAAAACAGTTATTGGGATACCGACCGTAGCGGTACAACAAGCAGTGTTGTTGCAAGAGGCTTTGCATCCGAAGTCCTTAAATCGGCAACTGCGCCAAGCATGACAGCAAACGGAGTGTATTACACCTGGAGTTCGGATAACTGGGATTTCGGTGTCGACACGCAGTATCCTGCCCTTAAATACAGAGACGCTAGTTGCGGAACTGCAACACCATCATCGAATTGCGGCGAGGTGTTGTTGCGTCAACGTCTCGGCTTGCGAGATATACGATTAAGCCAACTAGGTGCAACGAGGCAGGCACAAATTGTTCCGACCTTCGATGCAACGATCGATAAGGAGGATCCCGATGCGACCGCGGTCAGAGACTATAGATTATATGTGGACAGCAATGCCCTCGAATTTGGAATTAACGCGGTTGCAAATAGCCGCGACAGCGTCATCGCCGTGGACGGCGGTCCGGTATCGGCAGGCACGGTAGATTATTCGCCTGCTCTGGACTTTTCTACCACGACGGTGGTGAAAATACTGGTGTCCGAACCGTACGAGATTGAAGGCAAGGAAAACCTCAAAGTTGAATATCGTTTAACGCTCAATGCTTTCCCGATGGTCGACGACATTCAATATCAAGCGGCACTAGATGAGCAATCGGCACCGCTAAATGCTTCGGTGCCGATAAGGGAAGGCCACTTTATAGTTTTGACTAGCCGGGTGTCGGATATCAACGGTAACGATTTGAGCTACCGGTGGACGGTGGATAGAACTCAAGTATCACTTTTGGACGAATCTACGCTCGTCGGCACCGTCGTAGGCGGTTCGGGTAATATCATTCTTCCGTTCTATTTGACCGATGATTTCGTCGCCGCAGATCGCTCTCAAGAGATGGTGCGTGTGTCGTTGACGGTTCAAGATTCCGAAGGCATCAGCATGACCGAGGAACTGTCGTTGCCGGTGATGAAACACAACAACGGCACAATCGGTGGAATCAGCACACCTACGCAGATAGGCTTCACTTATACTGCCCCGACCGTCACTGCGACGCAGTTGGCCGAGGACCCCGACCGGGGAGGTGATATCGATAGCATCGGCTATCAATGGCAGCGGCAGTTGGATGGTGTTTGGTCGGATATCGCCGGTGAGACCGATCCGAGGTATACCGTAAGCGGTTCTATTGCCGATTTCTATCGGGTGTTCATAGGCTATACCGACGGTCAAGGCTATAGAGTTGAGGTGCCGTCGGCACCGGCGCAAGCCTCGTCGGGTTTGTTGTTGAGAGCACTACCCGAAGCCGGTGCCGACGTAATAGGAAATCTTACTATCCGTTTCAGAGCGGAGAATTTAAGGGAAGCCGAAGGTGAAATGCGAGACGGTTTCTTCATAACTACGACAAAATATACCGTGCCTACCGAAACCGCCGACATCACGGTTACAGCATTCGGCGGAGGCGAGGATATACGCGTAAACGATATGCCTATCGGAATTGACTCCGAGCGAACTCTTCCACTGGATTTCGGCAATAATGAGATTACCGTTCAATGGCGAGATGAAGAAGGAAGCATGGAGAGAACCTTTACGATAACCGTCCGCCGTGCATACGATACGACGCTACCGAGCTTGCGTATTGCATGGCAAGGGCAAACTGCGATAGATTTTACCGAAACACCGTCGCAGTCGGATACCGACTATGAATTATCGGAGTTCATCCCTAACAACATTCAAACCGTATCGGTGTTTGCACGGATATCCGAAGCGGTGAATATTGCCATTGATTTGAATGGAGACAATGTCGGCAATGTTAGCACGAGCACCTCGACCGAAGCCGGCGCGGTTGTGGCGCGAGCGACATTCGGCGGCTTAGTCTTGGGGGAGAATACTATTCGGTTTGTTATATCGTCTCCGGATGGACTGCAGAGCCAGGAATATACCGCAACGGTTTGGCGCAGATATAATGCTCGACTGGAAGCCTTAAGTACGAGTGCTACGGAGGAGCAACTCTCGCCGCCATTTAGTTCCGGAACAACCGAATATTCGGCACGCACCGCCAACCACCGTGTATCCGAGCGGATCGATTTTAGCGGGGCGGCGGGAACAACAGTCGTCGTTAATAATGTAGCAAGAGGTTCCACATCTACGCTACCTCTGCGCATAGGTGATAACACTGCCGAACTGATAGTGATGGCACCGCGTGAACGAGATACGACTTACACGGTTATCGTCCACCGTGAATATAGCCTGAATCTGCGCAGCCTAAGTTTGGCGAATGCAGTGGAATTAGTGCCGACACTTGTTCCTACGAGAGATAGATATATCACGGAAAATCGATATACCGCAACGGTTCCCGATACGACGACGCAAGTTACGGTGACATTCGCAACCGACCTAGGCATAAGGTCGCTTCTGAGTGCGCCCATCCGGCCGGTGATTACCGAGAATAATACGATACGCAACAACGATACCGACGATCGGATAGAGATCACCGCATCGGTGCCGTTGAAATTTGACGAAAATCCTATTTTGATCAGGACTTCGGCACTCGGAGAGCAGCGTGTTACCACGCTTACGGTCACCCGGCTCAGAGGTAAAAATCCCGATTTGCAGCCGCAGCCCGACGGTTTGGTTCCCGAGACGGCGGATTCTATAAGCTACGATGAAGACACTCGACGCTATACCATCGATGTACCTAATCGTATTGCCGACCTTCGGTTGACCTTGAGACCACAGGATCCGAATGTCTCTAGTATTACTCTGGGCAATAGACAACTGGATTTGAGGGGGCTGAGAGACACCGGTTCGGTTGACGGAATTATTTCCGACTTGATAGAAGGCGGGGTGGTTGAAGTAGGACTGAAAATAATCGCACACAACGGGATCAATTCGCAGACCTATACGGTGAGAATCAATCGTGCATTGAGTAGCAACGACAACCTCGATTATGTGCAACTTAGTCAATTTAATGAAGGACAAGACTCCGCCGCAGCTTCGTATCGGATAGACAGCGGACAGTTTATCGGAATCGGACTATTGTCGCAGCAGTCTGTTCGCAACGAAGTGGATAAAATCAAATTGCTGCCGATAACCGAGCATAGAGATGCGACCGTTAGGATTACCAAAGTCGGAGATACGCCCGAAGTCGTCTACCTCGACGCGAAGGGTAGCGGTAGCACGCCGAGCGACTTCATCAATCTGGACTTGGGACAAAACGATATTAAAATTAGAGTAACCGCACCCGATAGAATAGAATCGACTACCTATACGCTGAGCATAACTCGCAACCTGAGCGACAATACCGAATTGGAAACAGCCCCGAGTGTTTCGGGTAATCCTGCGCAGTTGGTGCGGCGAGGCGTGTATATCGCCGAGCTTGCTAGAAATACGACGAGCTTTTCCGTAGAGGCGACGGCTTTACATCCGAGTGCGACGGTGACAATCAACAGTATGGGTGGTGGCCGCACTGCAAGCCTAACGAACATTCCCATAAACGTCGATATGCCCGAGCAGGAGTTTACCATAGTTGTGCAGGCGCAAAACCGAATCACCACCCAGCCTTATGTCTTGACGGTAAGCCTCATTCGGAGTTCGGATGCGAGCTTGGCTTCGTTGCGTGTGTCCAATACCAGCCCGAGCAATATAGTGTTGCAAGATAACATAGATAAATACAACGCAACCCTAGCCGAGGATAGGTTTGTTACGACCGTGACCGCAGTTGCAACTGATCGATTTGCAACGGTGAAAATTATAGAAAACGGCATTACGATTATGTCGGGAGACCAAAATGTAAGCAGGAGGATTTTCATATTTGAAACCGGAAGCAGTAGAGATTTGCAGGTTGAAGTGACTGCGCAGGATATGACGACAAGAACTTATACCTTAACTATTACTCGTGCAGAAAGTAGCAATAACTGTTTGAGTGCTATAGCGATCCTGAACCGAGACGGCAATCAGTTGCGGAACAGGAACATTCGATGCGACGATACCAATCCATCTTTTGATATAGCCAATTCGGTGGCACAAATATTAGTCCGACCGACTGCCGAAGACCGCCGTGCAACTATCAAAGTACATGCGCCGGGCGACACCGTCGGCGAGCGGGTTCGAAGCGGCGCGAATAGCACTAGACCGATAACGGTGCCCGAAGGCGGCACAACGACGATTACGATTGTAGTGACCGCCCAAAACGACGAGACCCGACCTTATACCGTGGCAGTGAATCGTGCGGAAAGTTCGAATGCCGATTTAAGTGATTTGCAGTTGCTCGATATAAACAATGTGAATCTACTGCCGGACTTTGATCCTACGAGCGAAACACAAACCTATAGGCTTACGGTTCCTAATACGACCACCGGCACCAGAGTGATTGCCGCAGCCCATCCAAAAGCAGGGATAAGGGTCGATATAGACGATGTAGATGCTATCGCCACCGGCACGATTAACCGGGAGTTTGATTTGGAAGAGGTCGAAGTAGAAAAACGGATTCGTATTGTGGTTACTTCCCAAGACCGCAGTACCACCCGAGGCTATACCGTGTTCGTTAAGCGTGCCAGAGCCGATCGCAACAATGCAAACTTAGCAAGCATTGCGATTTCGTTGGATAACGACACGCCTCTCCTGACATTGACATCACCCGACGAAGGTACAAGCGCAACCTATTCGGCGCGTATCATGGGGACAGCCGAGCGTGAAATCCAGACTATAGAACAACTCATAGTATCGCCGCGTCCCGAAGACGGAGGTGCGACGATTAGTATAGACGGCGGCACGGTGGAATCTATGCCCGATAAGACGGTCATGCTCACTGCCCCATTGGATACACCGGAGGAGCCACCCATAGCCATTAAAGTGATTGCCGATGATAAGACTACATCTGCGGTGTATAGCTTGCAAATAACCCGAGTGAGCAGTGCGGATGTGGGTTTTGCAACTGTCGTTGTCGGGGGTACTGAACTGGATATCGACGATCGTTCAACCCGATATACGGCAAGTATAGGAGAGCGTACGACGAATACCATCGTGTCCGTAAGAACAAGACATTCGCAGGCGACAATGGAAATCACTTTAGGCAGTGATACCGTTTCTACCGGAAATCGCGCGAGCAGACGTGTTGTTATCGACGATACCGGTGGTCGTGAAAGGCTGCAGATCAAAGTGATTGCCCAAAACCGTACGACGAGCCGAACTTATACCGTCAGAGTGGAGCGCGACCGCAGTAGCGATACGAGCTTGGCTTCGCTGAGCGCGGAGAATACTCGCGCAAGCGATTTAGAAGTGGTAGACAACAAAACCTTATATACTGCGACCTTAGCCGAGGATGTGGTGAGTACGACCGTGACTGCGGTTGCGAAAGATCGATTTGCAACGGTAAAAATTATAGAAAACGGCATTACGATTGCGTCGGGAAGCCGAGAGGTAGAAAGGAATATTTTCATACCCGAAACCGGAGGCAGTAGAACTTTGCAGGTTGAAGTGACCGCACAAAACCGCGCGCAGCAAACATATAGATTGACGGTAGAACGAGACCCAAGCACCGACGACCGTCTGTATAGATTGGTGTTGCGACCGTCATCGGGCGGAGCAGTGCCGATAGTCACTAGACCGACTACGACGACCGAATATCGGGCAAGGTTTAATTTTAATGTGACCGGTGTTAGAGTGCAAGCGTCTGCACATCCGAATGCCGATAAGATAGAAGTATTTGCACCGGGAAGCTCTGCCGGCGAAGAGATAGCGCAGGGCGGTATCAGTTCTTCAATCTCCTTGACCGAAGGTGAGCCTTCGGTGATTAGAATTTTGGTGACCGCACAAAACGGTGAGACGACCAGACCTTATGTGATACGGGTGACCCGTGCTTTGAATCCCGATGACGATTTAAGAGGCCTTGGGCTAATATCCGAAGATGTGAGATTAGATCGACCTTTCACTAGAAATAATCGCTTATATAGAGTGTTGGGAAATATCGGGGAAGAACTTACGGTGACGGTGACCTCCGGTTCGGGTCAGCGGATTATCGTAGACGACGACGAGATGCCTCTAATCGAAGCCGGTTCGGAACCGATAACCTCCGCTTTCTCTAGATCCTTGGAGTACGGAGAGAATACGATTGAGATTTTAGTAATTGCTCAGAACCGTACGACGAGTCAAACCTATACCTTGAATGCATTTCGTCCGGTGGTTTTGGAGGATTTAGATTTAGGAGGACTCAGTGATGGTGATGCTTATCGCTTCGATCCTTTTGAGAGAAACTATGCGGTGAGGATTTCTACTCGAACGTTGGTGGTCACTCCGGTGATACCTATGGATAGCAATATTGGATATACAATTTCTGAAGGAAGTACTATGCTAACGCCAAATGCCTCTGCATCCATCACGATTCCCGAAGGGGAAACCAGAGCTATCACTATAACACTGCAAGCACCGAACGGAACGATGAATAGCTATAGGGTGCAAGCGACTCGGGAGCGGAGCGACAACGCCAACTTGGGTAATCTGCAGATATCGTTTGAAACTACATTGTTCCAATTCGGCAACCTAGCGACAAGTGCGAACTATGTCTATACGGTTCCTAATCGTATAACCGATATTACATTGTCGGCGGGAGTAGCACAAACCAGCGCAACGATTATAGATTTTAGAGTAAACGGTAATCGAGCGAGTGGTGTGTCTTCGGATAAAACCGAGATAGATCGGACTATTCCCTTAAACGAAGGTGAGACTAAAGAAATCACGATTAAAGTACTCGCTCAAGACCTAGAGACGAGCAAAACTTATACGATCGGTGTAACCCGTAGGCTCAGTGGCAATACCGATTTGAGCGAAGCCCCGATAATCATCATCCCGGGTGTCGGCGAGACTACGGCAACCGCAGTTTCGGGAAGCGATACCGAATATACTGCGGTGATTGATAGAAATGTAACCTTGTTCTCGGTATCGGCGACGGCAGCACACTCCAGTGCGACGGTAACGATCAGTATCGATGATGGTTCGGATGCAGTCGGTGGTCGGACTGCAACGAAGACCGGTATCCCGATCAGTGTTCCGACGAGACTTTCCGACATTGCGCTGGCACGGCAGAAGATTACTATAGTCGTGCGGGCACCGGATAGAACCACCACCCGAGAATATACTTTGACGGTAAGCCTTGCCGATAGCACGGATGTGCGCTTGGCTTCGCTGAGCGTGGGTGGGTTTGTGCTACCGGCGGGTAGCGACGGGACTTACAATGCATCTTTACTCGAGGATGCGCCAAATCCGCAAGTGGCTGCAAGTGCGATCGATCTATTTGCAACGGTGACGATTACCGATACCGAAAACGGCACGCTACTCGTTGAAGGAGGTCAAAGAGCATCAGGTACGATTACCTTAGAGACCGGAGAGACTAAAATTTTAAGCATTAAAGTGACCGCACAAGATAGCATGACGAGTCAAACTTATACCTTGACGATGACGCGTGCCGAGAGTTCGGATGCGAGCTTGGCTTCACTGGGTGTATCCAATATCAGTCCGAGTAATATAGTGTTGCGAGATAACCTATTTACATATACTGCAACCTTAGCCGAGGATGTAGCAAATACGACCGTGACCGCAGTTGCCGGCAATCGATTTGCAATGGTGACGATTACCGAGATTACCGAGAACAACATGCCGTTCGCCGCAGGAGTTGAAAGAGCAATAGGGAGAGCTACCCTAGACCGGACCGGAGACACTAGAACCTTCGAAATTAGAGTGACCGCACAAAACCTTGTAGCGATGAGCCGGATCTATACTTTGGAAGTGACGCGAGCTAAAAGTAGCGATGCGAGCTTGAGGTCGCTTACCGTCGAGCGTGCCGACCCGGAAGAGTTGGTATCGGAAGCCGACCGAGACGAGTATACTGCGACCGTAGGTGTGGATGTGGTAAATACGACCGTGACCGTAGTTGCTAACGATGAATTTGCAACGGTGACGATTACCGATACCGAAAACGACACGCTGCTCGCTGAAGGAAGGCAAAGTACAGCAACTAGGATTACTTTAGAGAAGACCGGTGCTTCCAGAACCCTGCAAATCGTAGTGACTGCGCAAAACGACATGACGAGTACTTATACTTTGACGGTGGTGCGCGCCGAGAGCTCGGATGCGAGCTTGGCTTCGCTGAGCGTGGAGAACACCATTTCAAGTGATTTAGAAGTGGTAGACAATAAAACCTTATATACTGCGACCGTAGGTGCGGATGTGGTAAACACAACCGTGACCGCCGTTGCAAACAATACATCTGCAACAGTGACGATTACCGAAAACGGCATACTTGTCGCCGGAGGAGATGATCGCAGGGCAGAAAGAAGTATTACTTTAGCTCGGAGAGGAGACACTAAAACCTTGCAGATTAAGGTGACCGCACAAAATGGCATGACGAGTCGGACTTATACTTTGATAGTAGCCCGAGGGGTGAGTCTGGATGCGAGCTTGGCTTCGCTGAGCGTCGAGAACACCATTTCAAGTGATTTAGAAGTGGTAGACAATAAAACCTTATATACTGCGACGGTAGGTGTGGATGTGGCAAATACGACTGTGACCGTAGTTGCTAACGATGAATTTGCAACGGTGAGGATTACCGATACCGAAAACGACACGCTGCTCGCTGAAGGAGTGCAAAGTACGGCAACTAGGATTACTTTAGAAGAAACCGGAGTTCGTAAAACCTTGCAGATTAAGGTGATTGCAGAGAGTCCCACGACGAGTCAAACTTATACCTTGACAGTGGTGCGTGCCGATAGCACGGATGCGAGCTTGGCTTCGCTGAGCGTCGAGAATACCATCTCAAGCGATTTAGAAGTGGTAGACAACAAAACCTTATATACTGCAACCCTAGCCGAGGATGTGGCAAATACGACCGTGACCGCAGTTGCCGGCAATCGATTTGCGACGGTGACGATTACCGAGATTACCGAGAACAATATGCCGTTCGCCGAAGGAGTTGAAAGAGCAATAGGGAGAGCCACCCTAGACCGGACCGGAGACACTAGAACCTTCGAAATTAGAGTGACCGCACAAAACCGTGTAGCGATGAGCCGGATCTATACTTTGGAAGTGACGCGAGCTAAAAGTAGCGATGCGAGCTTGAGGTCGCTGAGCGTCGAGAATACCATCTCAAGCGATTTAGAAGTGGTAGACAACAAAACCTTATATACTGCGACCCTAGCCGAGGATGTGGTAAATACGACCGTGACCGTCGTTGCTAACGATGAATTTGCAATGGTGAGGATTACCGATACCACCGATACCGAAAACGACATACTACTTGCTCGAGGAGGTCAAAGTACAGCGACCAGGATTACTTTAGAAGAGACCGGAGATCGTAGAACCTTAGACATTGAAGTGACCGCACAAGACGGCATGACGAGTACTTATACCTTGACGGTGACGCGCGCCGAGAGTTCGGATGCGAGCTTGAGGTCGCTGAGCGTCGAGAATACCATCTCAAGCGATTTAGAAGTGGTAGACAACAAAACATTATATACTGCAACCCTACCCGAAGATGTGGCAAATACGACCGTGACCGTCGTCGCTAACGAATTTGCAACGGTGGAAATCACCTTAGACGAAGATACCGTTTCTAACGGCAATAGCGCAAGCAGACCTGTTGTTATTGATGAGACCGGTGCTTCCAGAACCCTGCAAATCGTAGTGACTGCGCAAGACGGCACGATGAGTCCGATTTATACCTTAACGATAAACCGTGCGGAAAGTTCCAATGACGATTTAAGTGAGTTGCAGTTGCTCGATATAAACAATGTGAATCTACTGCCGGACTTTGATCCTACGAGCGAAACACAAACCTATAGGCTTACGGTTGCTAATACGACCACCGGCACTAGAGTGGTTGCTACAGCCCATCCGAGAGCGGTAATCGAGGTCGACGTAGACGGTGTAGAGACTACCGCCACCGGCACGATTAACAGAAAGTTTGATTTGGAAGAAGTCGAAGTAGAAAAACGAATTCGTATCGTGGTTACTCCGCAAGACCGTAGTACGCCCCGAGGCTATACCGTGTTCGTTAAGCGTGCCAGAGCGGCTGCAACGAATGCAAACTTAGCAAGTATTACACTTTCTTTGGATAGCGACACGCCTCTCCTAACATTGACATCACCCGACGAAGGTACGAGCGCAACATATTCGGCGCGTATCATGGGGACAGCCGAGCGTGAAGTCCGGACCATAACACAAATCATAGTATCGCCGCGTCCCGAAGACGGAGGTGCGACGATTAGTATAGAAGACGATGAGGCGGTATCTATGCCCGATAAAATTGTCATGTTGAAAGCTGATCTCGATACATCGGAAGCACCGATAGCTATTAAAGTCATTGCCGAAGATAGAACGACATCTGCGACTTATAGCTTGGTGATAACCCGAGTGAGCAGTTCGGATGACAAGTTAGGAAATCTTGAGTTGAGACCTCAAGGCTTGACGCTAAGTCCACCGTTTAATAGCAGTACATTGCCATACACGGTGATGGGAAATATCGGAGCAGAACTTATATTGAGTGTGACTTCCGGTTTGGGTCAGCAGATTATAATAGGAGACGATGGGACACCCCTTATCGATGCCGGTTCGGAGGCAATAACCACATCTACACCCGTTGCTTTAGAATACGGAGAGAATACGATTGAGATTTTGGTAATTGCTCAAAACCGTATAACGAGTCAAACTTATATCTTGACTGCATTTCGTCCGGTGGTTTTGGAGGATTTAGATTTGGAGGGACTCGGTGATGGCGATGCATATAGTTTTGATCCTTTTGAAAGAAACTATGCGGTGAGGATTTCTACTCGAACGTTGGTGGTCACTCCGGTGATACCTATGGATAGCAATATTGGATATACAATTTCTGAAGGAAGTACTATGCTAACGCCAAATGCCCCTGCATCCATTACGATTCCCGAAGGGGAAACCAGAGCTATCACCATAGCACTGGAAGCATCGAACGGAACGACGAACAGCTATGTGGTGACCGCGACTCGTGAAGATAGTAGTGATACTAGTTTGCAGACATTAACGGTAGACAACGGAATGCCTGTCATTGATACTAACGACCCGCTAAGATATCTTGTGGAATTAGCAACTAATGTAGAAAAGACGACCATAACCGCAGTTGCTAATAATACGAATGCAAGATTGACAATCGGTGAAGTAGGAAATACTCCGAGTGATCCGGATCGCTCGGTGAGTCTACCGATTACGATTGCCGCCGGAACACATAAAGATGTCACTATTACCGTGACCGCACAAAACGATAGTACCCAAACTTATACCGTGGCTATATCTCGTGCCTCTGCGATGGGCATCAACGACACGGGAATTAGTCTCACATTGTCCGGAATAAGTGACTTAAATCCTGATCCCAATACTACGATGGGCTACATCGGCACCCTGAGTGACAATACTACGAATACCGAAGTATCTGCATTGGCAACTGTTAACGGCATAAGTATTCAAAGCATTCGCGTGAATACGAACACCACTGAATATATCAAGGATGGCACTTCTCAAGACCTAGATGAAAATCTTAGCGTTATTTCTAATCCTAATATCCCGGTGGGAAATGGAACCACATTTACTATCTTAGTAAGACGCAGCGATAATACCGAAGATGGCTACACCGAAGCGGAGTATACCGTTAATGTAGAAGGAACCACAGACCCCGGTACCGGTATTAGAATCAGAGCCAAGGTGTTCTTGGAAGGTCCACTGCAATAAAAAGTGGGGTTGAAGTGGCAGGCTTCGCCTGACGGGGTGGTTCACAATCACTATGTACTCCATAATTACGCAAGCCACCTATCCGCCCGAATGTGCCGGCATATTTTCCCGGCGGATAAAATGACAAGTATTCTATGCTATACTACCTTCTATTTACGATAACTGAATATTTAACCGACAACTTAAGACTCAAGGAGGTGCATTATGGATGTCAATATCAATCTCAACGGATTAGACTTAAAAATCAACGTTGAAAAAGCCGGTTCAGGCAAAACTGCTTTATTAATGGTTCATGGGATTCCGACAAATGCGCGTTTGTGGCGACATTTGCAGGAACACCTGAAAGATGACTACACCAGCTATGCGATGGACATGGTCGGCTATGGAATGTCCGATATGCCACTGGATGATTTTGAACATACACTGACTAACCAAGCGGAAGCCATCCGCGCGGTGATAGAAGCCCTAGACCTTAAAGGCAAAGTAATCCTCTTGGCACACGACCACGGCGGCGGTGCCGCACAAATTTTGGCATCGAAGTACTGCGACCATATAAGTCGTCTGGTGCTAATCAACCCGGTAGCATTTGACTACTGGCCGGTGCTTGAAGTAGAAGGCTTTAATGGCTTGGTGGGTGCTAGCGACGAAGTTCTGCAAGGTGCTATGGCGCAGGCTGCTGCAGGCTTCGGTATGCTACTACGCACCGGTAGCCACGACAAAATTGCTTTTACCGACCAAAATGTCAAGCAAAACTACTTGCAGTTTTGGGCTCGCGGACCGGGCTTAACCGGCTTCAAGTCTTTGGTTAAAGTCTGTAGCCAACCCGGCAATCAAGAAACCCTGTCGGTAGATCACTCTCAAATCAAATGCCCGACGCTAATCTGCTGGGCATTACACGATGCGTGGATGCCCAAGGAATCCGGGATACGCCTCAAAGCTGCAATCGCAGGTCCGGTGAGACTCGAGTTCATAGAAAGAGCAGGGCATTATGTGCTGGAAGACCGACCCGATGCAGTCGCAGCCCATGTGCATGACTTTATCACCGAATGGGAAGGCATCTCTTTATAAAGCCTCTATAAATCACCCGTAGTTGTGATACATTCCCCTCCTTGTAGGGACGGACTCGTATGTCCGCCCTTAGGGTGGCAGGCGCAGCCTGACGGGGTGGTTGTGTCGTGTCTGCATGATTTATACATTCATCCATCCAATTTATGGAAACCAAAAACAAATGGCGCAAGCGATTACGGCTGTGCAGAACGGCACTTAAGGGCAGACATATCAGTCTGCTCCTACAGGTGGGTTGGATAATTATACGGCGCATAGCGATTGGGTTCGTGCAAAACGGTATTTTTTCAACAGCCAAAGTATCTTATCGGGTATGCACCACACGCGACACCAGCGTTCCGGTATAGATGGCATTCGCGGTTAACGCGCCGGCAATACCTATCTCGGATAAAATATTCAAGTCGTCTCGGTCTCGTATACCTCCGCCTGCATAAATTTCTCCCCGATAGCGACTGCGCAACTGTTTTAAGCAAGCGATATCGGCACCGCTTCGGCTACCGATGCGATCTAGGCACAAAACGATAATGCGCGACGGCCAATAGCGGATCTGTGTTAAGACATTGTGTCCGATCAATTGCCCATTCTTAAAATCCAACGACAGAATGTAGCGTTCACCGACAAAGCGATCCAAGTCTTCGGTTAAGGTTTCGGTACCTATGACCTTGACTACCGATTGAGGCATTTCCAACGATCTAAACTGAGCATAGTTGCCGATCCCTGCATCCAGCCAAAACTCAATTTCGGGAAATTGTTTGCATAAATCGGAAATCAAATTATGATGATTGCCTTGTTTATTAATCACATCTAGATCCGCTAGATATATAATATCGGTGTCTAATAATTTTAATAGAGTTTGTATTACTTTCACGGCAGAAGCATGCGGAAAAAGTTCGCTATGCAACGGGCGATATTTTTGACGTATTCCGCCCTGTGCTTGAACTACTACACCTCCCATTAAATCTATTGCAGGTATTAGTTTCATCGTTGAAAATATAAGGTCATGAGAGTAGTCATATTCGAGTATACCAGTAGCGGCATCTGTAAACCCGAGTCATTATATCCCGACCTAATCAAGGAGGCGGATTTAATGGTCAACGAGTTGGGGCAGCAGATGAGGGAAGCAGGCTGTGATTTAGTGCTATTTCGCAGTCCGTCTTTGCCGCCGCCGTTATTCGAAGCCGAGATTATATCGCTCGACGGGACCGATGATTGGCATGCTATCTTGGAAGACCAACTTCACAGGGCGGATGCCTATATACCGCTTGCCCCGGAAAGCGATGCTTTGCTCGAGAATTTATGCCTCAAAGCGGAACAAACACACTGCACTTTATTGAATACATCGGCGCATACGGTACGCGAGACCTCTAATAAACACTATACCTTGAAACGATTGGCAGCGCATCGCATTCCTTGCATAGGTTGCTACCCTATAGACCAATGCACTTTCCCAATGTCCGAAGATTGGGTTATCAAGCCGAATAACGGCTTTGCTTGTGAGCATACTTTTTTGATACGTTCCGGCGATATGCCGACATCGGCACAAAAGCAGCATGCACAAATATGTCAACCTTATTTGCAAGGCACAAATGCCAGTTTGAGCATAATCTATGCAGCCGATTCCAAACCGTGTATCTTGGGTGTCAACCGCCAAGAAATCACCGTAGGAGAGCAGGATTGTTTTCAATTGATTACTTGTCATGTCAATGCGCTTGCACATCTGGAACTGGATTTTGAAGGTCTAGCTGCCGATGTGCAGAAATGTTTTACCGGCTTGCTCGGCTATGTGGGTATTGATATTATCATTCATGACGACACATCCTATGTATTAGAGATTAACCCGCGCCTGACGACTTCTTTTGCCGGTCTTGCAAAGACCACCGGTGTCAATCCATGTGCGATGCTACTGGCAGCTGTTTGTGGTGAACCACTGCCGTGTCCTAAGCGAAGCGAGTTCACCGACTATAAGGTCGGTATAACTTAAATGACTAAAGCCGGTATATGCGCCGAGCCACAGAATTATATAGGGTGGGATATAGGGGGGGCGCACTTGAAGGTGGCGCAGTTATCATCTGATACTCATGTAAAGGCAGTAATACAAATCGCATGCCCTTTGTGGCAAGGTATCGATGAATTGGAACGAGCATACCGAAAGGCATGCAAAGAGATATCCATTTCAAGTAGTATCACCGACCCTATCCACATTGTTACGATGACCGGTGAACTAGCCGATAGTTTCAGCGATAGGAAGCAGGGCGTATATCGCATCTTAGATACCATGTATCGTTTATTAGGGCAACCTTATAAGGTCTATGCAAGTGATAAAGGCATATTGAATCATGACGACGTATCCGATGTAGAATCGGTTGCATCCCGAAACTGGCAAGCGACTGCCGAATGGCTTGCGATGAATTGTGAAGAAGGCATATTGGTGGATATGGGTAGCACCACAACCGATTTAGTGCCCTTTAAGCACGGATTTATAGAGGTTCAAGGATATGACGATGCGATGCGGATGCAACACGGAGAATTAATTTATACCGGCATCAGTAGAACACCGGTCATGGCAATTTCGGATCATTTCAATATAGATAGCGTTAATTATCCGATTATAGCAGAAAATTTTGCGACAATCGCAGATGTTTACCGAATTTTAGGGCAATTATCGGAAGATGATGACTTATATCCTACCTGCGACCATAATGCTAAAACAGTCTCGGCAAGTGCGAGGCGCTTGGAGAGAATGTTTGGTATTGATTGGGCAGGGGATCTGGATACGACACGTGCTAAAGCTCGGGCGATTGCCGAGGCACAGCAGCAAAAAATTAGCCATGCGCTCGATACTTTGATAAGGAGAGCCGAATTATCCGACGGTGCTTATGTTATCGGTGCGGGTTCGGGATATAAGATAGTACAATGTATCGCCGAGCGTCTAGGACTAAGTTTTATGCCGTATCATCGTTTGTTAACCAATTTGCCTAAACATTTAGAAGATGTCGTATGCCGTTGTGCGAGTGCCGTGAGTGTTGCAGGTCTGGCGCACCGAAAGCACCTATAAAGATATGACTAAGTTATGGATCAAGGATTTGGCTTATGCGAGCGACAGCGCAAAGCTATTCGATTGTTTGAGGGGACAGCCGGGTGCGGTATTTTTGGATAGTGGAAGTCGTCGTCGGGATGCGCGCTACGATATTCTGACGGCGTGCCCTTCGCGCCTGATTCGCAGCAAAGACGGCATCACGACCGTGGAATATGCCGATGGACGCTCTCAAAGCTATACCGAAGATCCCTTTGAGGTCGTGCGCATACAACTCGCTTTTGATGAAATAGAAAACGATAACGAACTGCCTTTTCATGGTGGTGCGATCGGTTATTTCGGATACGATTTGGGTCGTCGCATAGAAAAGTTGCCGCACTATGCAAGCGATTCCGACGGTCTGCCGGAGCTAATGCTCGGGATATACGATTGGGCGGTTGTCAACGACCATCTACGCAAGCGAACTTGCCTGGTCGCATATCCGAGTGATCAATTCGGCATAAAAGATTTTAGTCGATGGGAGGATTTGTTAAATCAAGCACCGCGCCCTGCGCAAAAATTCGTTTGCAAACAGTTAGGTGTGTTGCAATCTAATATGGATCGTGCGACTTACATCAAGTGTTTCAATGCGGTAAAAGAGCATATTTATCAGGGCAACTGCTACCAAATCAATCTGGCACAGAGATTTGCCGTGTCAATGGAGTGCGATGCTTGGCAGCTGTATTGCCGTTTGCGCTCGATCAATTCCGCCCCGTACTCGGCGTATTTAGATTTCGGGCAATTTCAGGTTTTGAGCATTTCTCCGGAACGCTTTTTACATTTGCACGAAGGTTATGTTGAGACCAGTCCTATCAAAGGCACCCGCCCGCGGCATCGCGACCCCGACCAAGATAATAAGCAGGTCGAAGCGTTGTCCAACAGTGCTAAAGATCAAGCCGAGAACCTGATGATCGTCGATTTACTACGCAACGATTTCGGCAAAAGTTGTCGTCCGGGTTCTATCACTGCCAAACACTTATTTAATATCGAGAGTTTCGACAATGTGCACCATCTAGTCAGTACGGTCTGCGGAAAGCTTGATAAAAACAAAGATGCTTTGCATTTGTTGAAGGACTGTTTTCCCGGTGGTTCTATCACCGGCGCACCCAAGTTACGGGCGATGGAAATTATAGAAGAATTAGAACCGCATCGGCGCGGTGTGTATTGCGGTTCTATAGGATACTTGAGCCATAATGGCGATATGATGCTCAATATCGCGATCCGCACTGCGATATATCAAAATCGGCAATTCGTGTTTTACGGCGGCGGTGGCATTGTCGCAGACTCCGATGCCGATTTGGAATATCAGGAGACGATGGACAAGGTGTCGTCTATGACCGACTTGTTAAAAGAAGCCGCAAACGAATGAAATGGGTGTTGAAGATCGGCGGCAGCTTGTATCGGCATACCGAGTTGGCAGATGTGCTGGCACAAGCAAAACATCTCTCCCGCGCCTCGGCAAGATGTACGATCGTACCGGGCGGCGGTCCGTTCGCCGACCAAGTTCGGGTAGCCGATAAACAGTGGCACTTAGACGAGCAAACCGCACATCGAATGGCAATATTGGGAATGCGTCAATACGGCAGATTATTGGCAAGCCTATCACGATTGTCGGTATATTATTCGGATGAACAAAGTAGCGAGCGGTGCGCAATATGGTTGCCGATAGACCACCCGACACCGACATGTTTGGCTAAAATTCCGCGTCAGCAACTGGATTGGGATTTTACCTCGGACTCAATCGCAATTTGCATGGCGGATTATATCGGTGCCGAATATCTGGTTTTGGTAAAAGCAATTTCCGTAGACCAAGCGGGCTCTATCGCAAATTTGGTAGACAAACGTTTCGTCGGTTTGATGCAAGATAGATCTATGAAAGTTATTTGCCTATCGGTTGAAGAGTGGCTACAAAAGAATACCGCAACATTGTTCTCCTAAAAACTTATATATTTATTTCTCTGAATGGACGGCATATTGGGTCTACGAAGCTGCTCGTCGGATATCTTAGGCTATTCGTCGGGTTTAGAATCGATGCCATCCGAGAATCGCTAGTATATTCCTTGGTTTGCCTTAAGGCATTAATTTACATATAATCCATAGGAGAATAAAATGAATGGAACAACCAATCAAAGTACGGAAATTTTCGATACGATGCACAAATTAGAACGAGCAGGCATGTCAAGAACACAGGCAGAGATAACGGCGCGCGCAATTGACCGGCAAGTATCACTGTCGATGCAGGAAGTGCTGGATAAAATAGACGCGCGTTTTGACGCTCACGAAATCCGTTACGAAGCGCGTTTTCAAGCTATAGAAAAAAGATTGTCGTGGCTCTATATAGAAAGCATTGTAGCTCTATGTGTCATTGGTGCCGGCTTTTCCGGTGTCATTATTGCTTTACTGCATATGGCCTAAACGATAATCCAAAGCCCCTGCAATAATTAGCCGGATTCTATTGTCGTAGTTGAGCGGTAATTTTTTGTATCATTGCGGCGGATAAAATGCCTTGTCTTTGATGGTTTTCACACAATGCGGTTCTAAAGCCCAGATAATCGGGTGTCATTGTAAGCAAAGGCTTGATGTCTTGGTATTTTAAGGAACCTGCGATGCCGCAAAGCAAACCGTTGCTTTGCGCGGTTTTCACAAAACTACTTAACTCGGAGTCGCTTTTGATAGTTCGTACCGAACCGTTCTTTTTATTTGCCGTATCTACCATGATTCCGCTGAAACCCGCCGACTTTAATAGATGACAGGGTCCCGATAAATCGTTAAAGTATTCGGCGAATAAAACTCCGACTAAATTAACATTTGTAGCGACTGTTTTGAGCGCGGGCAAACATTTCAAAAGCCAATCACCGCCGAACATTCCGACTTTGACATAATTTACTCCGAGCTTTGCGATTGCCTGCGTTTTTTTCAATACGACTTCGGGATCGGCAGGCAAATCACCTATGGTTGCGCTACTGATACATGTCCCTGAAACGAGATCCATGATTTTACCGATAGTATGTTCGTCCAATGCCCCTAAGGCACCCTGTGCAGGGTTTTTCATATCAAGTATTCCCACCGAGGCCTGTAGTGCGATGCGTGCTTCTTCCACACTGGAAATGCTCGCTAATAATTTCGTCATAGTATCTCCGATATTTCGGGAAATTTTTTCTGCACGCGTTCCATCAACCACGACCACGCTTCGAGTTCCTCGGAGCCGGCGGTTTTATCTATGGCAATTTTCAGATAAGCGATCTCGGTGAGAATTTTCTCGGGTGCTAATCGCTCTAGGCGGCTGACGAGTATCGCCAATTCTATAACCGCAGCTTGCGCTCGGTTAAAGCCGTTGAAAGGTGCGTGCGTTGCCTCGTGCAATATCTCGGTGTATAGCTTCGGTCTGAGTGCATCCTCTTCGGTTTTGACGACTTTGACTTCAATGTGACTCAACGCCGCCTCTAGTCGCTTGGCTTTTACATGTTTACTTTCTGTCAGAGACCATTCTCTGTGACCGCTTAGACAACCTGCAAATACTCTGACATCGTCTATACGGTTGATTACCGCATATGGTATGCGCTTGAGATTATCCAAAGTGGTAGACGGTTTGAAAGGAGCTAGTATCGTAAAGGAATCGCTCACCCACATACCCATCGGAGCAAGATATGTGCTACCGTCTTCGTTGCAAGTAGAGACGATTGTTTCAAGTATCTTCATTCTTTGTATTTCGTTTTTTTCTGTTTTTTATTTTTTCGCGTCGTTCCTTTAAGGTTACGCCGCCTTCCTTGAAAGTAGTGAGGTCTTCTTCTTTAGGTTCTACGGCACATCCCCAAAGCAATTCTTCGTCCTGATTGTAACGCTTTCCTAGCTGCCATGCAATCTGCGCTCGCCCTAATTCCACTCCCAAGTAAAAGGCGTGTCCGCCGTCGTCCGAGACACCCAGCTCGGTATAAAAATCAAAAGGATCGGTTGCAACTTTATAGAGATCGCAGTTATATATATGTATACCCTCTTCGTTGAGCTGTATTCTGAAATTTTTATCTTTGATAGACTCGGCAATGGTTTTAATCTCCTCCGTACTGTAAGGAAAAGGGTGTCGTTCGTGCAATGCCATCAAACCACTTGCGATATTCGCAGGCGTGGAGCTGTGGCGACGCGCTGCATACATAATGCGCCTTGCCAAATCGGCTTCTCGTATCGCACAGCGGCAGTGTTCGCTAACTTGGGTGGTCAATAAGTATCTAATGTCAAGTTCCGATACGATTCCCAATAGCAATGCATTGATGCCCGAGGTGTCGGCGTGTGTTAGTTCGGTTAGATTGCCGATTCCCATCATTATTTCTATATGCGGATGATCGTGGCGCAAGCGGTGGTAGCGTGCCACAGAATCGCTAAATCCGTAATGTATGGGATCTAGAATAGGGTCGGCGATAAATGCTCTATTTTTTTTCTCCAGTCTTTCTATGCAGTTATAAAGTGTTTCTATCTGTTGCGGTGTGTCCGGGATCACGATAGGTATCGCCTCGCTTTCGTCGGCGACCCATAGCGTGTTTTGTTTTAGGCTGAGCAGATAATCTGCGCCGTACTGTGATGCCTGTAACAGCTGTTCGGTGTTATGCGTATCTACGCTGACCTTGAAACGATGTTCTTTGAGCAAACTAATCGTATCTTTGAGTTGCGGAAAAGGTGTTTCCGGCATAAACCCTATATCTATCACATCGGCACCGTCGGCTCTGTAACGTTGCGCAATATTCAGAGTCTCTTCCGGCGACTGCTCGGCAGCTTCGACTATCTCACCGAAGATCAACACATCCGAGTCTTCCAAATCGTAATGATGTGTTTTACCGAAGAGTGATGGAATGTCCTTGAGTTCGTCGGGCCCGCGTTCAAACGGAATACGGAAATGAGAGTAAAGTTCGTCTAAGTCACCGCGAAAAAGACCCGGTAAAATAATTCTGTCAAATTGATCTATGTCTTTTAATCTTCGTTTGATGATATTCGTGGTCATCATAGAAGCGACGCTTAAACCTAAATTACGGACATCGTATGTAAATGCGTCGCTTTGCATGTCCTCTAAGATACGAACCAACCCCGAATAAGCGAGTTTACCGGTTAGAAATAGGATATGCTCTTTGTTTTTAATATCAGTCATAATAAACTTGAGTTATCGGATAATTTTGGAATATTTTGAGGGTGTATATATAATAGCTAATTCTCGAGTTAGATACTTAAAAAACACACATTTTAATACTTATTTTATCAATATCCATGATGCGTGACACTGAATCACCTTATTATAGAACGCCCGTACCCGACAAAAGCTATTTTGACAAACTCAACACGATGGTGTTGGTATCTACTTTTCCTCGCTCCGGTTCGACATTACTCGGCTATTTACTAACCGCCCATTGCAATATGGTGGTAGCTAGCGAACCGAACAACTACAAAGAAAATCTATATAGTGAAGTGCCCCCGATGGCATTAATAAATTATATTTTATATGTAGACAAAATGAGGTTTGAAGAAGCGGAAAATGCTCGTTCTACGGAAAAGCCACAGGAAACCTCTATATCCGATAATACTATAAAGAGGACTTATAACAAGCGAGAACGTTATATGTTTGTTCCTAATCAATGGCAGGCATGTTGCGAGTCGTTGCGCGTTATAGGAATTAAAAATTCATCGGTATTGGCGAGGCATCTATCGGAGGAAGATATATATGAAAAATTCAAGCTAAAACTTCATAAATTAGGAATTCATCGTTTGAAGTTTATTTTTACAGTACGAAACCCTTACGATATGATCAGCACGGATATAGTGCATCGAGCCGGAAATCCGAAAATGGCTTCTTTCACCGAGGAGCAGAAACATAGCCTAATAACTAAAAAAGTAAAAAATCAATTTGTAAAACGATGCGAAATAGCTAAAAAGATTTTTAAATTAACTAGAGATAAGGATATATTTATAAATAGGCACGAGGATATGGTGGCTTCACCCATAGACCAGCTGAGCAAGCTATGCGATTTCCTGAAAGTGCCGGCATTTCCCGATTATCTTAATGATTGTGCGTCCGTGGTTCATAAAAAATCCAACAAAAGCCGCCATGAACTGGATTGGTCGGGGCAACAAAAGGAAGAGGTAGCGAAACTGATAGATAAATATCACTTCCTTTCCGGCTACAGCTGGGATTGATAACAAACACTCAAAAGATTATTTATGTCCGACCGTATTGATTCACAAGATTATGAAATGCCTGCACTCGACACAGCGTATTTTAAGGATATACGTATATTCGTATCAACGATAGGATTTCATAGAAGCGGTTCATCACTAGTCGGTTATTTACTGACCGCACATCGCAATATAATAATCGCTCATGAACCTCGTATCAAAAATACGGATCTATACGAATTAACTGCAAAAGAATTATTTAATTGGATTATTGCAAAAGATAAAAATAGATTTAGAGCTGCAAAAGAATTTATTGAAAATAGTCAAAAATCTTCATCACTGAGACTGTAATTTAAATTGTGTAAGTTCTAATTAAGATAAACTAGGTGGCAACACCAAACTAATAAAGGAGAACTTATGAAAGATATAAAAAGCATCGGGAAAGAATTATCCCGTCATGTAAAGACCCAACAAGAGATGACCGATATCATCGGTCAGTTGATTAAGTCAATGATGGAAGGCATACTCAATGCGGAGCTGGACGACCATCTCGGCTATGAGAAAAACGACAAAGCATCCAAGCGTAGAAAGAATACCCGCAACGGGCATAGTGCCAAGACCTTAAAGACCAATTATGGGGATATAACGATACAGACACCGCGAGATCGGGAGGCGTCGTTTGAACCGATGATTGTGCCGAAAGGGAAAACCCGTTTAGACGGATTTGAGGATACGATATTGGCACTCTATGCGCAAGGGATGACGGTGCGACAGATACAAGAGTCGATTAAAGAGTTGTATCATGGTGCGGAGATTTCTACTGCGGTTATCTCGAATGTCACCGATGCGGTGATAGACGAGGTGCGGACTTGGCAGAGCCGAGTGTTAGAGTGCCTCTATGTGGTGATGTATCTGGATTGCATCGTCGTCAAAGTGCGAGAGCAAGGCCGTATCATTAACAAGTCGATCTATGTTGCACTGGGCATAAAGCGCAGTGGACGCAAGGAATTACTCGGGTTGTGGATTGCCGAGACCGAAAGTGCTAAGTTCTGGTTAGCGATATTAACCGAGCTACAAAATCGGGGTGTGAAAGATATCTTGATCTGTTGCATAGATGGTCTGAAGGGTTTCGCAGAGGCGATTGCCAGCGTCTATCCGCAGGCAAAAATACAACTGTGTCTAGTCCACATGATGAGAAACTCGCTACGCTATGTTGCGACTAAAGATAAGAAAGCAGTCTCGGCAGCGTTAAAGAAGATATACAATAGTCCTACGGCGCAGGCTGCCGAGCAGGCGTTAGATGAGTTTGCCGATTGCTGGTCGGCAAAATATCCGAGTGTTGAGCGGTCGTGGCGCAATAACTGGGACAACCTGATTACGTTATTTGATTACCCGCCGGAGATTAGAAAAATTATCTATACAACGAATGCGATAGAAAGTCTCAATAGCGTGATTAGAAAATCCATCCGCAACCGGAAGATATTCCCGAGCGACCAATCGGCATTGAAAGTAGTTTATTTGGCAATCAAAAAAGCCTCTGCTCGCTGGACGCTGCCGATACGAAATTGGATACCGGCGATGAACCGATTAGCTATTGAATACGAAGGTAGATTTGATATTGAGGAAAACGAAGTTACACAAAATAGTTAACAGGCTCTCATCACTAAATAAAAGTGAGTCCAAA
This sequence comes from uncultured candidatus Poriferisulfidus sp., assembly GCA_965215125.1. Taxonomy (GTDB): domain Bacteria; phylum Pseudomonadota; class Gammaproteobacteria; order Poriferisulfidales; family Oxydemutatoraceae; genus SP5GCR1. The sequence continues at coordinate 1,967,976 of OZ244052.1, forward strand.
TCAGGGTATGGTGCAAAAAGCAAATATGTGATGGTTCCTAATCAATGGCAAACCCGCTGTGAGTCTTTGCAGGTGATCGGGGTTAAGCGTTCTGCATATATGAACTGCGTCTCAAACATAGACATACTAGAGACTTTTAGGGAAAATCTTAGCGAGGAATCAGTTAGTTGCTTAAAGTTCATTTTTACTGTGCGTAATCCTTACGATATGATTAATACCAGTATGAGATATAAGGCTAAAAAAGGCAAGATAAAAACGGCAACACAAGTTGATATAGGGAAAATACTGCATAAAAGAATAAAAAATTTCGCGGAAGTATGTAAAAAGATAGAGGTTATTTTTGCGTTAATTAAAGCCGAGGATATATTTATAAATAGGCATGAGGATATGGTGGCTTCACCCGTAGACCAGCTGAGCAAGCTATGCGATTTCCTGAAAGTGCCGGCATTTCCCGATTATCTTAATGATTGTGCGTCCGTGGTTGATAAAAAAGCCAACAAAAGCCGTTATGAACTGGATTGGTCGGAGCAACAAAAGGAAGAGGTAGCGGAACTGATAGATAAATATCACTTCCTTTCCGGCTACAGCTGGGATTCATAACAAACACTTATAGGATTATTTATGTCCGATCGTACTTCTCCCTCGAGATTAAAAATGTCTGCACACGATACGACACCCTTTGAGAATGTACATACATTTGTATCAACGATAGGCTTTAATAGAAGCGGTTCATCCCTAGTCGGTTCTTTACTCACCGCACATCGCAATATGATAGTTGCCCATGAGCCTCGTCAAAGGAGACCTATATCTATATTCAAAATTGATCCTTTGGTGTTATTTTATTTCCTTCTTGTAAGAGATACGGAGAGAAATAGAACCATAAAAAAATGTATTGAAAATAGCGAAAAATCTTTATCACTAAATAAAAGCGAGTTCAAAACAAGGTATTATACAAGAAACAAATATATGATAGTTCCCAATCAGTGGCAAGCCCGCTATGAGTCTTTGCAAGTTATAGGAATTAAAGATTCTCCATGCATACAAAAGCAATTATTAAAAGCAGGCATGTTAAAAACTTTTAGGGAAAATCTTAAAAAGGAATCGGTTAGTTGCTTAAAGTTTATTTTCATGGTTCGCAACCCTTACGATTTAATTAGTAGTGATACAATTCATTACGCTCAGACGAATTATCTTAGAAAGTTAACACAAGATAATATGAATAAGAGCCTGTGTAATCTGATGAGGAAGTTCCATAGAAAATGCAGAATAGTGAAGTATCCTTTTACGGTGATTAAAGCCGAGGATATATTTATAAATAGGCATGAGGATATGGTGGCTTCACCCGTAGACCAGCTGAGTAAGCTATGCGATTTTCTGGGCGTACCGGCACTTCCCGATTATCTTAATGATTGTGCGTCCGTGGTTGATAAAAAAGCCAACAAAAGCCGTTATGAACTGGATTGGTCGGAGCAACAAAAGGAAGAGGTAGCGAAGCTCATAGATAAATATCACTTCCTTTCCGGCTACAGCTGGGATTCATAACAAACACTTATAGGATTATTTATGCCCGACCGTACTCTTCCCCGAGATTATAAAACACCTGCATCCGACGCAGCGTATTTTAGGGATGTACATACATTCGTATCAACAATAGGCTTTCATAGAAGCGGTTCATCCCTAGTCGGTTATTTACTGACCGCACACCGCAATATGATAATTGCCCACGAGCTTCATGACAAATATAAAAATCTATACGAAGTCGATCCAAAAGAGTTATTTAATTATATTTTTCTAAGGGATAGAAATAAATTTAGAATAGCAAAAGAATTTATTGAAAACACCGAAAAATCTTCGTCATTAAATAAAAGTGAGTCCAAATCAAGGTACGGTGCGGGAAACAAATATGTGATAGTTCCTAATCAATGGCAAGCTCGCTGTGAATCTTTACAGGTGATAGGAGTGAAATGTTCCTCATACTCAACTAATCACCTATCAAAAATAAATATATTAAAGACTTTTAGGGAAAATCTTAAGAAGAAATCGATTAATCGCTTAAAGTTTATTTTCACGGTGCGCAACCCTTACGATATGATTACCACCAATGTAGCATATTGGGCTAATAATAAGAGAATTAGAACGGTGACACAGAACGATGTAAATATGGTATTGGACTATAATGTGAAAGTACGCCTCCCTGAAATATGTAAAGGGGCAGAGAGTCTTTTTACGGTGATTAAAACCGAGGATATATTCATAAATAGACACGAAGATATGGTGGCTTCACCGGTAGGCCAGCTGAGCAAGCTATGCGATTTCCTAAAAGTACCGGCGTTTCCCGATTATCTTAATGATTGTGCGTCCGTGGTTGATAAAAAAGCCAACAAAAGCCGTTATGAAGTGGATTGGTCGGAGCAACAAAAGGAAGAGGTGGCGGAACTGATAGATAAATATCACTTCCTTTCCGGCTACAGCTGGGATTCATAACAAATACTTACAGGATTATTTATGCCCGATCGTACTCTTCCACAAGATTATGAAATACCTGCACCCGACGCAGCGTATTTTGACGATATACATACGATGACACTGGTATCGTATTTTCCCAGATCCGGTTCATCGCTACTCGGTTATTTACTTACCGCACATCCCAATATGGTTATAGCTAATGAGCCTGCCCGACCGGATGAGACATTATATGACAAAGTTCCTTTTATAGTTTTACTGAATTATATTTTATATATAGATAAAATGAGATTTGAGGGTGCGAGAAAAATTCGGGATCCACAGACTTTTGAGGAGGCCTCGGACTCGAATAATTCGGTAAAAAGAACTTATAATCAGCAAGAACGTTATATATCTGTTCCTAATCAATGGCAGGCCCGTTGCGAGTCGTTGAAAGTAATAGGTATTAAAAACTCATTACCGTTGGCAGAGAGTTTATTAGCGGAGGGGATGTTAGAAAAGCTAAAAGAGAATCTCAAACAAGCAAATATTCGTCGCTTGAGGTTTATTTTCACGGTGCGTAATCCTTATGATATGATTGCCACCGATGTAGTCTATTGGGCAGGTAATAGAAGGCTTAGAGTGGTAACACAGGATGATGTGAATAAGATGCTAGATTATAAAATAAAGATATCGTTTCCTATTATGTGCAAGCAAGGGAAAAAACTACTGGAGCTAATGCAACCGACGAATATGCTAAGCAAAAATACGGATATACTGATAAATAGGCACGAAGATTTAGTCGCTTCTCCCGCTAAACAACTAACCAAGCTATGCAAATTCCTAAAAGTGTCTTATCCCCGCGATTATTTGGAAGATTGTGCTTCGGTAATTCGCAAAAAAACTAATAAAAGCCGTCATGAACTGCACTGGTCGGACGAGCAAAAGGAAGAAGTAAGAAAAATAATTAACGAATACGATTTCTTCTCGGGCTACAACTGGGATATATAAACAAAGTGTATGAGGGATACAAACGCTTGTGCTTCAAAAAATGTTTAAGCTGAAAAGTAGCTATACACCTTCGGGTGATCAACCACAGGCCATAAAAGAATTGACCCGAGGTCTGAGAGACAACTTATCGCATTTGACGCTGCTGGGTGTGACGGGTTCGGGCAAAACCTTTACGATTGCAAATGTCGTAGAACAAGTACAACGCCCGACGATAGTATTGGCCCCTAATAAGACTTTGGCAGCACAGCTTTACGGTGAACTAAAGGATTTTTTCCCTGATGCTGCAGTAGAATATTTTGTTTCGTATTACGATTACTATCAACCCGAGGCTTATGTGCCGAGTAGCGACACCTATATAGAAAAAGATGCATCGGTGAACGATCATATAGAGCAGATGCGGCTATCGGCAACCAAGGCTTTGTTTGAACGCGCCGACACCGTAATCGTAGGCACGGTATCGGCAATTTACGGCTTGGGTGATCCTAAAAAATACCTGCATATGGTTATCCATTTAGATAGAGGCGATGCGATTACCCAACGCAAAATCCTAAAACGCTTAGCCGAACTGCAATATACACGAAACGATATAGAACTCAGACGCGGTTGTTTCAGGGTGCGCGGTGATGTAATCGACGTGCACCCCGCAGAATCCGAGCGAGAAGCGGTTCGCATAGAGTTATTCGACGACGAAATAGAAAAGTTAAGCTACTTTGATCCTTTGACCGGCGAAGTTTTGGGTAGTGTGCCGCGTTTGACGATTTATCCCAAGTCGCACTATGTGACACCTAGGCAAACGATACTCGATGCGATAGAGCAAATTAAAGTAGAACTTCGCACGCAACTTGATTTATTGACTCGCTCCAACAAGCTCGTAGAGGCTCAACGTTTGGAACAACGTACGATTTACGATATAGAAATGATGTACGAGCTCGGCTATTGCTCGGGTATAGAGAATTATTCGCGTTATTTGAGTGGTCGCGGTGCCGGACAGCCACCGCCTTGCTTGCTCGATTATTTGCCCGAAAATGCGTTGATGGTAATGGACGAGAGTCATGTTTCCATACCACAGTTTATGGGAATGTACAGAGGCGATCATTCGCGTAAAAAAAATCTGGTTGAGTACGGTTTCAGGTTGCCTTCGGCACTCGACAATCGCCCGTTAAAGTTCGAGGAATTCGAAGCACTTGCCCCGCAGATGATACTGGTTTCGGCAACCCCTGCGCAATACGAAAAAGAGCATAGCGGTATCGTTGCCGAGCAGGTTGTACGACCTACCGGATTGATAGATCCTCAAACCGATGTCCGACCGGTTACTTCGCAGGTAGACGATGTGTTATCCGAAATTAATAAACGAGTGGCGCGCGACGAACGCGTATTGATTACCACCTTAACGAAGCGGATGGCAGAAGACTTGACCGACTATTTGAGTGAACACGATGTGCGGGTGCGCTATCTACATTCGGATGTAGATACCGTTGAACGCGTGGAGATTATCCGCGATCTCAGGCTGGGCATATTCGATGTATTGGTAGGTATCAATCTATTGCGTGAAGGTTTGGATATTCCGGAGGTTTCTCTGGTTGCAATACTCGACGCAGATAAAGAAGGTTATTTACGTTCCGAGACTTCTTTGGTGCAGACTATCGGGCGTGCCGCTCGCCATATCAACGGGACGGCAATACTCTATGCCGATAAAATCACCCGTTCGATGAAAGCGGCTTTGGTAGAGACCAAGCGTCGCCGAGACAAGCAACGAGAATTTAATAAACGCCACGGTATTTCTCCGCAAGGCATACATAAGAAAGTTACCGATGTCATGGAAGGCGCACATCTAAAGCAAGTCGGCAATAAGAAACGTCGTCGAGTTGCTGAAATAAAAATAGCCGATTACGATACGCTGACACCCGATGAAGCGGTTAAAAAAATCAAAAAGCTGGAAGAGCAAATGTACGCATGTTCGAGAAATCTAGAATTTGAAGAAGCTGCACGTCTGCGCGATCAAGCCGCTCTGGTTAAAACGCAAGTATTCGGTGCTACAGAAAAGCAATATTGATGAGATTATTTGCCGAATAAGAAAAACGAGGATTACGATGTCGTATGCCGATGTAATAAAAGCGACGGCGGAACATTGCGCCGACGGGACATACACCTTCAGCGTAACCGTACAGCACGAAGACGAGGGTTGGAAACACTATGCCGATCGTTGGGAAATCATCGGACCGAACGACGAGGTGTTGGCAACCCGTGTGTTGTTGCACTCCCATGTAGGTGAAAAATCTTTCACCCGAACCAAAGCCGGCGTATCGATTCCCGAGACCATTGAACGAGTACGAGTGCGAGCGCACGATTCGCTACACGGCTACGGTGGCATTGAAACCGAGGTTATATTGACCTAACCGTAGGGGCGGACTTCATTAAATTGCCGATTGACCTACTGGCTCAATCGGCGGCTTTGCCCTGCCCCTACAGGTGGTTTGGATAATTATGTGGCGCAGGGCGGTTGGTGTTGTGCGATGTCATTTTTCAACAGCCTCGACTTGTCCGCACAACTTCACACCGATTGACCTACCGGCTTAAGAGGAACTACCGTCAATCCAATCAATGAGCTGCGGTAGAGTATCAAAAATTGCTTCTGCCCCCCATTCGGAAATATCAACTTCTTTGACATGATAACCGTAGGATACTGCGAGCGCGCACATGCCCGCGCTTATCGCTGCGGTCATGTCGTTTAGCGTGTCGCCTAAGTAAGCACAGTGTCGGGGGAATAAATTAAGCTGTCTCGCTGCACACAACAGAGGTCTGGGATGCGGTTTTTTTTGATCGGTCGTATCACCGTAGACTAAACAATCGGCGTAGTCGTACAGCCCTAGCTTTTGCAATATCGGTACCGAAAGACGCTCGGATTTATTCGTTACAATTCCCCATTTCATTCCTAAGTCTTTGATTTTTGTTATCGTTGCGATTGTCTCCGGAAATAAGCTCGTAGTATCGTGTAGGTGTGCTCGGTAGATTTCTATAAACTCGGACGATAGCTGCTCGCGTTCAATCTCGCCGTAATCATCACCGAAAGCGGCTTTTATTAGCGAGTAGCTACCTTGCCCTGCATGAGGACGCATCGCTGCTATGTCTTTGGCAGGGTGTCCTTTTTTCTCCAATAAAATGTTTAGAGATTTGATTAGATCGCCGGCTGTATCTATCAGTGTGCCGTCTAAATCAAATAGAATCGCGTGTAAAGATTTCAAGGGCGTCGGCAATGCATTAAGTAGTTGACATCGGGTTCGCCGCTCAAAACCGCCGTATCTAAAAAAGGCAAATAGTGCATACCGGTGATATCGCAGACAGTTGCGTTGTTTTGTTTCACCATCGCCGCAAGTTCCGAGGGTTTGATTAACTTTTGATAATCGTGTGTTCCTTTAGGAAGTAGTTTTAGCAGATATTCTGCCCCCACGATCGCCAGTAAATAGGCTTTCGGTGTACGGTTGATTGTTGAAAAAAATACATTACCGCCCGGCTTGACCGCACGAATACAAGCGGAGACCAGGGATTGTGGCTCGGGTACATGCTCCAAAAGCTCCATACAGGTGACGATATCGTAGTAATTTGTATTTTGTTCGGCGTGTTGCTCGGCACTCGTATATCGGTAATCAATAGCGAGTTTAGATTCGTGCAAATGCAATCGGGCGGTTTCAAGCGAGGCTTTACCCAAATCAATACCGACTACCGTAGCCTCTTTACGCGCCATCGCTTCGCATAATAGACCGCCGCCGCAACCTACATCCAGGACTTTTTTATTTTTGAGGGTAGTGCGCGTGGCGATATATTCGGCACGCACCGGATTGATGATATGTAATGTTTTGAAAACTCCTTCGGGATCCCACCAACTCATTGCGGAGGTTTCAAACTTATCTAATTCCCGTTGTTGTGCATTAACTTCCATGTGCGTATTCTATCATTTGCATGATAGACTACATATTAGTTCTGATTTTAATGCGCTATGAATGTATCGATTTAGCATTAGGTCTTGCTAATTATAGAAAAATAATTTACGATTATAGATGCTCTCTTGAGCATATCGGGAAAAGTCAGAGATACTGACAATCTAAAGTTTTAGAGAGTACAACGCTAAAGTATAAGGGGGGAAATATGAGATATACAAGAAATACTACGAAATTTTTTTCGGTATTACCGGCAATCGTATCAATTTTATTTTTAACCGGATTTACGCAAAAAATCCAAATTGAAGATATAGCCGAAGATGCCTTTATGATTAAACACCGCGTCATTGCACCCGATTTGGAATTAGGTGAAGAGGAGGGAGAATACGAGGAATTTAGAAATATTGAAGAGGTTGCCGAGGAAAAATGTCTTAATATGGGGAAAAAACATTTGTTTGTACATAAAATTTTTCATTGTTTGAAAATCAAGTGTTTAAGATTCGATCACGTATATAGATGTGTAGATGAATCTTCGGAACCTGTGTCGGACGAATAAAACAACCGATACCGATAAGAATCACCCTCTCGCTTCAATAACGCATTCAGGGGTTTTCATGGTTCTAATGTGAGATTAACGCTATAATCTGTTTACGTGTACCAGCCTGCGCCCGAATAGCTACTATAAAAAAATATGTTAGACCCTAAATTATTGCGTAATCAGACCGAAATGCTATTCAAGGAATTGGCGCGTCGGGGCACCGACTACGATATGGGTCGTTATTTATCTTTGGAACGGCAGCGTAAGGAATTGCAAGTTGAATCCGAGAACGCACAAGCAAAATTAAAAGCGCAGTCGCGCGAAATCGCACAGCTTAAAACGACAGGTGTGCCTTCCGAGTCGGCACTGTACAAAGCCGAGAAATTAAAATCGCACCTGAACGAATTACAAACCAAATTGAGCGAACTAAAAGCACAGTTCAATGCCTTTTTATTAGATTTGCCTAATAGGCCCGACCCTTCGGTGCCCGACGGCGTAGACGAAAAAGATAACATCGAACTCCGCCGTTGGCGGCAGCCGCCGGTCTTTGATTTTGAGCCTTTAGATCATGCAGATTTAGCAAACCGCGCCGGTTGGCTCGATACGGCGGCGGCGGCGGCGATCTCCGGATCCAGATTTATGGTGTTGCACGGCGAGTTGGCTCAACTGCATAGGGCTTTGATAGATTATATGGTTGATCTACATATGCGGCGGCACGGTTATCGTGAGGTTTATGTTCCGTATATAGTCAATGCCTCTACCTTATTGGGCACCGGGCAGTTGCCTAAGTTTGAACATGATTTATTCAAGCTATACGGCGATAACGATTTTTATCTGATACCCACCGCCGAAGTGCCGGTGACCAATCTTTATAAAGAAACCATTTTGAATGTGGAACAATTGCCGATGCGATTTGTCTGCCACACACCTTGCTTTCGCTCGGAAGCCGGTGCGTACGGTAAGGATACTCGCGGGTTGATGCGCCAACATCAATTTGAAAAAGTAGAACTCGTACATATCGTCAAACCCGAGGACTCGTGGCAGACCTTGGAACATTTGGTATCTCACGCCGAAGCGGTATTGCAAGATTTGGAATTGCCCTATCGTGTCGTTGCATTGTGTAGCGGAGATTTGGGTTTTGCTTCCGCCAAAACATACGATATAGAGGTTTGGGTGCCTAGCGAAAATTGTTATCGCGAGATTTCATCGTGTAGCAATATGCTGGATTTTCAAGCACGACGAATGAAAACACGGGTGCGTAATGTCAAGGGCGAGATCAACTATGTACATACCCTCAACGGTTCGGGATTGGCGGTGGGAAGAACCTTGCTCGCGTTATTGGAGAACTATCAAAATGCCGACGGTTCGGTTGCCGTGCCGCATGCACTGCAATCTTATATGAAAGGCAAGTCTGTGATCGGCAGCGACTCCTAAGTAAAGTTAAGGTTCAAGATAGCGAACCTTAAATGTTAAATAAAGCTGATCTACATCCGGATTATTTTCTGCTTTAGGTTCTTCGTTTAATATCAACCGCACAAGTTGCAAACGATAATGCTTTAAGTCCGAGTGGCCTGCCAACATTGTCAAGAATTCCGAGGATCCTATAAATTGCATAGAGAATGTCATATAGTGTAGTCTTAGACAGCGATCGTATAAGCACGATTCAAATAATTCCGGTCCTGCGCATAGATACAAGCGACGATAGCCGGCTTTAATTAATTGTTTTGTAATTGTCCCCCCCTCAACGCGTTGTTTACCGGCGACAACGACTTTATAACCTTGTTTTTGCCACGCTCGGATTCGCTGTGTGTCGCCGTTATCGCTCGTTGCAATCCAAACATCTTTTTTGGCGAGGCTATCCGGCATCGGGAATTCAAGCGTATTGCTACAGACGACGACGAGCGGCTGTGCAGATAACCTTCGCTGCAATCGCCAGTCGCATAGATCGGCGTGTTCTTCTGCATTCCCGATATGCAAGATGTTGCTCAGATGTCCTGCCGCTAATGCGCGTAGATAACCGCCGTGGGTAATAAGACAATCGGCTTGTGCTTGCAGTTCCAAGAACAGTCGGTGGTCGGTATTACTGGTGAGTTGTTCCGGTAGCAGCAAAGTTTTATTTTTAGATATTGCAATACGCCCGTCCAAACTGGTCAGGAAATTAGAATAAACGATAGGTTCATCGCAGCCGGATAAAAACGGGTCGTCTAAATAGGTGCCGTGCAGCCGTTTGTATTTTTTGTATTCGGGATAAATTTGTGTGATATTCATGTATAATTGAGCGATTACCGAACATGACATTATATTCTATCAAGGTGATTTTATGACCCTAAACACGATCAAAGTTTTACCGTCTCAGCTCGTCAATCAAATCGCCGCCGGTGAAGTAATAGAACGCCCGGTATCCATTGTCAAAGAATTGGTAGAAAACAGTTTAGATGCAAATGCAAATCGTATCGTAGTCAAAATAGAGCGAGGCGGTTCGAAGTCTATAGAAGTCGGCGACGACGGAGACGGCATCCCCGCCGAGCAATTGGCATTGGCACTGTCGCGCCATGCAACCAGTAAAATTTCCGCTATGGAGGATCTAATAGCTATCAAACAATTTGGATTCAGAGGTGAGGCTTTACCGAGTATTGCCTCGGTGTCACGTCTCACATTAAGTTCAAACACGTCCGAGCAAGGAAATGGTCATCAAATTGTGGTTGACGGAGGCGATGCTACTGCCGACCAGGTTATTCCTACGGCGCGTGCTAAGGGTACGACGGTAACAGTCGGTGATTTGTTTTTCAATGTACCGGCGAGACGGAAATTTCTCAAGACCGAACGCACCGAGTTTTCTCATATACAGCAGTTTTTGTACCGCATTGCGCTTGCGCGTCACGATGTCGAGTTCATACTGGAGCATAACGGTAAAACGATATTCCATTTTCCTAAAACCGAGCATAAGACCGAGTTGCAATCGCGTTTGAAAAAAATATTCGGCAAGGCTTTTGCCGAGCAAAATATCCGGCTTTCGGAGAGTATAGAAGACCTGGCTGTTTCCGGTTGGTTCGGATTGCCGACCATCGCTCGTAGTCAGCCCGATATGCAGTATTGCTATGTCAACGGTCGGGTGGTGCGAGATAAGACCCTCGCCCATGCGGTGCGTCGTGCATATAACGATGTGCTGTACCAAGATCGCCATCCTTGTTATATTCTGTATTTGGATATTGCTGCAAGCAAGGTAGACGTAAATGTACATCCTGCTAAACACGAAGTACGCTTTCACGATCAAAGATTGGTACACGATTTTGTGCATATAGCTATCCAACGGGGACTTGCTCGAATATCACCTAAGACGGTGCCCAATTTGGTTGAATATCGGAATGGACTGCAAAATAGCACGCACAGTGGCGGTTTTCCGCACAAAACATCGGTTAAGAAGACCGCGCAGCCGCACTTAAACTTATCCGTAGAGAGGCACGGTAGCGGTCGATCAGGCCGGGGTTTTTATAAGCAAGTCACAGAACATATCCAACCGGCAAACGACTATATGCGAACCGAAGCTAAGGACCGGATGATGAATGACCAAGTGATGTTACCTTTGGGTGAGGCGATTTGCCAAGTGCACGGTATCTACATCATCGCACAAAATATCGAAGGTTTTGTGATAGTAGACATGCACGCCGCACACGAACGCATAGTCTACGAGCGTCTCAAAGAGGCCTATAAAAAGCAAGGCGTACATTCACAACCTTTGCTCGTCCCGGAAACTTTGGAAGTGAGTGAAAGAGAAGCCGATATATGCGAACTACACACCGAGACATTGGAAAAAATCGGTTTCGGCGTAGAGCGCATCGGCTTGTGTAGGTTGAGAATTAAGCGGGTATCTTCGTTGTTAAAAGGGATCGATCTTAGTCGATTATTGCTGGATGTATTGGCCGATTTCATGCACAATGACTCATCGGAGCGTATCGAGGATCGTATCAACGATATATTGTCTACGATGGCGTGCCACAGCGGTGCGGTGCGCGCCAATCGTAAATTATCTTTGGATGAGATGAATGTGATATTGCGAGACATAGAATCAACCGAGCGTAGTGGGCAGTGTAATCACGGTCGTCCGACATGGTTGCAACTGAGCATAAAACACTTGGATAAACTATTCAAAAGAGGGCAATAAATACTACAGATGCAGGTACCGGACGACGCATGCGACAAGCTGATATGTTTGATCGGCCCTACCGCAAGCGGTAAAAGCACGGTTGCGGTTGAGATTGCAAAGCAGCTTCCCGTTGACATCGTCAGCGTGGATTCGGCATTGATTTATAAGTCCATGGACATAGGAACGGCAAAGCCCGGAGCGCAAATACGCGCTCGCATACCTCACCACCTAATAGACATCATAGAACCCGACGAATATTATTCCGCTGCCCGATTTAGAAAAGATGCCTTAAGTGCAATAGCACAAATACGCCGTCGCCACCGTATTCCGTTACTGGTGGGTGGTACGATGTTTTATTTTAATGTATTGGCAAACGGCTTATCACCGATGCCCGAAACCTATCCCGAGACCAGAGCAAAACTTGTGGATCGTTATAAGACTACCGAGAATTTATATAAGAAATTACAGAGTGTGGACCCGGCAACCGCTATCCGTATTCACCCTAAGGATAAGCAACGCGTATTAAGAGCACTGAGTGTGTATTCGGAGAGTCGACGAACAATGAGTTACTACCGAATGCAACCGTCAAAAACATCTGCGATGGCGACACACTATATCGCACTTGATTTCGATGATCGTGCAACGATGCATCGGCGTATAGAACAACGTCTAAGCGGTATGTTGCAACGAGGCTTATTGGGCGAAGTTGCAACATTGATGTTAAGAGGGGATTTAGATGCGAGCAGTACATCGATGCGAGCAATCGCTTATCGCCAAGTATGGCAATATCTAATCGGGAATTACGATTACTCCGAGATGGTGCAAAGCGCATTGGCTGCAAGCCGCCAATTTGCCAAGCGACAGCTAACATGGATGCGAAGGATGCCGATTATTGCGCGCTATGCGGTTGACGCAATGTCCCCCGAGCACATCGCAAAACGAATCGTCGAAGACACATGGGGCTGTTGAAAAAGTATCTACGAACCGTAGGGGGTGGTTAATTCCCCTCCTGTGGAGGGGTGGCAGGCGAAGCCTGACGGGGTGGTTGTGTCGTGGGGCTGTTGAAAAAGTATCCACGAACCGTAGGGACGGTACATTCCCCTCCTTCGGAGGGGTGGCAGGCGAAGCCTGACGGGGTGGTTGTGTCGTATCTGCACAATTTATACATCCATCCAATTTACGGAAGCCATTATTTGTCGGCGCAGGGCGGTTGGTGTTGTGCAGAACGGCACTTAAGGGCAAACAGATATATTAAACCTCGGCTTATTTGATATAAGATAAATGCTTAGGTAGATGCAGTGCCTAGGAGGACGGTGCCGCTATTTTGCGCGGGCATTAGACCAGTATTTTAGACTTTGCATTTCCAATAATCGGCTAACTGTTCTATTAAACTCAAACCCCAGACGACCTGCTCGATACAGCTCGCGGGCTTGTGCTTGCGCCGATAGCACTAGGATTACATTTTGATCGTAGAACTCGTCAATCAATTGTATGAAGCGGCGGGCTGCATTGTCTCGGTTATTGAAGATCGGAACCCCGGATATTAAAACGGTATGGTAGAGGTGCGCGATGATAATATAGTCTGCTACCGAGCGGGGTGTTTCACAAAGCTCTTTGAACTCAAACCAAACAACATTGGGTGTATGCATGCGTACCTTGATATTGCGATCGTTTATTTTTATAGAATCATTACTATCGACATCTTCGGAACCGAGTGCGGTAAAGCATTGTCTCATTAAAGTCTCCGATTGTTCGTCATAAGGCGTGTGATAGCTACCGGAACTTTTAATATGTAGGGAGCGATAATCAACACCGGTTTGCATTGTCACGACTTCGGTATGGCGTTCTATCAGCGCAATAGCGGGCACAAAGCGATCGTGCTGCAAACCGCCTTTATATAAGTCCTTAGGAGCAAAATTAGATGTGGTAACAAGCACGATTTGACATTCGAATAAAGCGGCGAGTAAGCGATAAAGAATCATGGCATCGGTGATATCGGATACAAAAAACTCGTCCAAGAATAATACCTGCACACGATCGGCTAAGTCTTCGGCGATGATTTTCAAAGGGTTTTTTCGGTTGGACATTTTTTTTAGAGAACCGTGCACCCCTTGCATGAATTGGTAATAGTGAAACCGTCGCTTTTTATCGACGGGCAATACTTCGTAGAAAAAATCAAGCATATAGGTCTTACCCCTACCGACGCCTCCCCACAAATAAAGCCCTCGGTTGGAGTGGTTTTCAGAGTGACGACCGGTATTTTTAGGTCTTAGCCAACTTGCCCAAGTTTTTTTCGGTGCCGGAGTCAGCAGTTGATCCGATATAGTTTGCAGATAAGCGACGACTTTTAGCTGTTCAGGATCTACTTGGTAAGCACGTTTTTTTAGATGCAATCGGTAAAGGGTTTCCAAGCAAATTGTTTTGTCTTTATCCATTATCTTATTATTATAATAAGACATGGGATGAGCTAATATGTTCTTTTGTATAAATTTCTACGAATACTGGATAGAGCCGATATGCGTATTGGTGTTTTAGGGTCGGGTATTACCGGATTGACCACTGCTTATAGTTTGAGCCTTCAAGGCTTCAATGTGTCGGTCATAGACCGGGAAGATCAGTCTGCGATGGGTGCAAGTTATGCGAACGGCGCGCAGTTGTCGGTCAGCAACGCAATACCGACTGCGTATCCGTCGGTATTTATTTATTTATTCAGGAGTCTATTCAAGCAAGAAGGCGGTTTGTTTTTCAAGGCACACTTGTCGTGGGACGAATGGCGTTGGATATATCACTTTATTCGTAATTGCCGCCGGACGGTTTCCGAATCCAATCTGATTCGTTTAGCAGAGATTTGTGTGCGTTCCCGAGAGTTGTATTATCAATTACTAGAGCAGACCGACATCAACTTTAATTTTTCAAAAAAAGGGATATTACATTTTTATGTCGATAACACCGCTTATAAAATTGCCGCTCGCCAGTCGGCTTTGCTGAGGCAGGTTTCACCGAGCATAAGACAAATCGTCGATAGAGAGCAGATTATAGAAATAGAACCGGCGTTGCGTATCTGTTCCGAAAACATCGTCGGCGGTTTCTACAGTCCGGAAGATGCAACCGGAGACGCTAGACTTTTTTGTTTGGAACTAGAACGGTTGTGCAGAGCGCGAGGCGTAGAATTCCTATATAACACTTGCGTGCAGAACCTGAAGTTGAAGGCTAGAGAGGTCATAGTGCAAACCGATCAAGGGGATTTAAATACCGATCATGTTGTGTGTTGTTTGGGTGTTCATTCGTCCTTACTATTAAAGAAAATAGGTATATCTTTGAACATCTATCCACTCAAAGGTTATTCGATTACAATTGATTTAAACGACTCCGAATCAAGATTACATGCCCCTAAAGTCTCGTTATTCGACGATCAATATAAACTTGTTGCAAGTCGTTTGGGACAAAAATTGCGGATCGCAGGCATTGCCGAACTTGACAGCTACAGTGTTGATATAAATCCGAACCGTGTTGCGTATCTCAAACAGTGGATGCACACATATATGCCGAAGGTTTCGATAAATCAATACACAACATGGACGGGGTTGCGCCCTGCGACACCCTCCAGTTTACCCTATGTGGGGAATATATATCACCGGCGTTTGTGGTTGAATACCGGGCACGGTACTTTAGGATGGACTGCGGCGATGGCAACCGCCGAGGCGGTGTGCAACGGAATTTTAAGCATTACCCGGTAATTATCGGAGCCTCGGATCGTGCCGGGTTAAAAAACCGAAGAACTTAATTCGTCTATCGAGCGTAGGATATGCGGGTCGTCGCTTAAGGCATAGCTGATGCAATGCCGGACTGCGGAAGGTGGAGAGATGCCTGCTGTGATTAGTTTTGCGGTATGCACCAACAGGCGAGTGCTGGCACCTTCGTCTAAGCCGTTGCCTTTCAAATTGCGTGTCATTTCTGCGAAGCGGACTAAATTTTTTGCCGTTTCGCTATCTATACCGGTTTCTTTGCATAAGATTTCCTGCTCTATTTCGGAGCTCGGGTAATTGAATTCTATTGCCACAAATCGCTGCCTCGTACTTTGCTTGAGATTTTTTAATACACTCTGATAGCCGGGGTTGTAAGAGACCGTCATACAGAAATCATCGTCGGCGGAGATTAGTTCGCCACGTTTCTCTATAGCCAGCAAGCGTCTATCGTCGCACAAAGGATGGATCACGACAGTGGTGTCTTTGCGTGCTTCCACAATTTCGTCCAAGTAGCAGATGCAGCCGTAACGTACTGCACGGCTGAGCGGACCGTCTATCCAAGTTGTTTCGTTGTCTTTGAGTAGATAGCGACCGACCAAATCGGATGTGCTTAGATCGTCGTGGCACGAGACGGTAATCAGAGGTTTTTGAAGTTGCCATGCCATATACTCTATAAAGCGTGTTTTTCCACAACCGGTAGGTCCTTTAAGCAATATCGGTAATTTATTGGCGAAGGCTTTAGTGTAGACTTCTATTTCGTCGGCGGTACTGAGATAGAGTGGTTCTTTATCTATCGAATATTCCTGTACTTCCATAGTTTAAGTGGTCTCCAATTTTTTCAAACGTTTGGTGATTAAGCCTTTTTTCATTTTTACATACTTCGGTATGCCCTTTTCATAAGGAGGATAATCTTCACCCTCTATCAACGGGCGTATGTAGTTATCACAAGCAGCCGTGGTGTTGAGTCCGTCTTTGTTTATGTATTCTTTGGGCAGGGTGTGTTCACGGTTGGCAACCTTACTCAGAGCGACCGAGCCGACTTTCCATAGGTACGGTTTGTCCGATAATCTAATGATGGTTAACATCACCGCATTATGTCCGGCAAGCGCGAATTCTATTGCCTGTCGTCCTAATGTATAAGCCTGTTCTACATCGGTATTAGACGCGATATGCCGCGCCGAGCGTTGCAGATAGTCGGATACCGCCCAATGGCATTTGTAACCCAGTTTGTTTTTGATAATTTTTGCGATTAGGGGTGCTACGCCGCCTAATTGCGTATGTCCGAAAGCATCGCATGCACCGCTTTCGGAGAGGAATCTACCTTCTCGATCTCTTAATCCCTCCGATGCCACAACCACGCAATAACCCCTATCTTCAACTTGTTGCTTGATTTTTGTTAGAGTTTTTGCTTCGCTCCACGGCACTTCGGGGAGTAAAATCAGGTGAGGTGCATCTCGTTTAGAGCAACGCGCAAGCCCGGATGCCGCTGCAATCCAACCTGCGTGTCTGCCCATCACTTCCAAAACGAATACTTTGGTTGAAGTAGCAGCCATCCCGGCGACATCGAATGCGGTTTCTCGTACCGAGGTCGCGATATATTTTGCAACGCTTCCAAATCCCGGACAGCAATCGGTCAGCGGTAAATCGTTATCTATGGTTTTGGGTATACCGATGCAAGTTATGGGATAACCGAAAGATTGGCCGAGTTGAGATATTTTAAGGCTGGTATCTTGCGAATCTCCACCGCCGTTATAAAAGAAATAGTGGATATTATGTGCTTTGAATACCTCAATCAGCCTTTGATATTGTGCCTTATCTTCTTCTATTCCTTTGAGTTTGTAACGGCAAGTACCGAAGGCACTTCCCGGGGTATGTTTCAAAGCTGTAATGCTTTTATCGCTTTCATTCCCGGTGTCGATCAGCTCTTCGTTGAGAACGCCGAGTATGCCGTTATGTGCGGCGTATATTTTCTCTATCTTATCGGGGTAGCTTCGGGCGGTTTCTATTAGTCCGCAGGCGGTCGCGTTGATAACGGCTGTTGCTCCTCCGGATTGTGCGTAAAGAATGTTTGCTTTACTCATAGTTCTATTATAATGCTATCTTTTAATTTTTATTTTCTATTAAACTTGTTATGAGAGTCATTTTATTAGGCGCGCCGGGTGCCGGCAAAGGCACGCAAGCGCAATTTATATGTAAGCAATATAGGATACCACAAATTTCTACCGGAGACATGTTGCGCGAAGCGGTGAGCGGTCGCACCGAACTAGGACTGCAAGCCGAAGCCTATATGACTGCCGGTGATTTGGTACCGGATAGTCTGATTATAGATTTGGTCAAGACGCGTGTTTCCGACCCCGATTGCGAAACAGGATTTTTGTTTGACGGCTTTCCGCGCACTCTCGCGCAAGCACAGGCACTAGACGCACAAAGCATAGTCGTAGAATATGTGATCGAAATAGCGGTTCCCGACGAAGTTATCATAGAACGTCTCGGCGGTCGCCGTATACATCAAGCGTCGGGGCGTACATACCATATAAAATACCAACCACCCGTGCAGCCGAGTAAAGACGATCTCAACGGCGAGGAATTAATACAACGCGAAGACGACAAACCCGAGGTTGTGAGCCAACGTCTGCAAAATTATCATCGTCAAACAGCCCCGTTGGTTGAGTATTATTCCCGACAAGCCGGTTCGAATCGCGTGGTTTATAACGCGGTAGACGGCACCCTGAGTATCGCGGCGGTACAAAAGCAAATTATGCAGATACTGAATTGATGCAGGACTGCACAAATACAATATCAGCACAGTTCCATGTCTTTTGAAGTTTTACTAAAAACCATTGGCAAACGATTTGTTGTAGAACACGGTGAAGCAGTACTTGAGGCGGCACTCAAGGCAGGTTTGAATGTTGCTTACGGTTGCAATAACGGGAATTGCGGTTTGTGTTCGGCACGTCTGCTCAGAGGTGAAATCGATAGAATCAAGGACTCCGATCATGTATTTTCCGAGAACCTAAAAGCGCAGAATTATTTTTTAATGTGCTCGCATACACCGATATGCGATATAGCCTTAGAGACCGAGATTGCCGATAGTAGCATACAAATACCAATTCAACAATTTCGCGCTAAATTATCTAAGATAGATAGAATAGCCGAACAACTTGCGGTAGTGCGTATGCGGGTTGCGCGCAGCCATCGCCTTAGATTTATGGCAGGGCAGTCGGTTGTCTTAAAACATCGAAATTACGGTAATCAATATTTATCTATCGCCAGTTGTCCTTGCGATGCGACCGAACTGGAGTTTCATATACAGTGCGACGACAACGAGAATCCTCGCAACTTATGCGAGCAGTACCGTATAGGAGAATGGTTTGATGTAGAAGGACCTTATGGACACTTTACTTTCAGCGAGAATTTAGAAAGACCGGTAGTGTTGATAGCCTGCGATACCGGTTTTGCCTCGACTAAGAGTTTGATAGAGCATATTGTCGCTCAAGAAAGTGAACTACCGATACATTTATATAGAACCGGTCTTGAGATACCGGTCTACATGGAGAACCTATGTTTCGCATGGCGCGATGCTTTAGACCAACTGAAATACTCGACGTTGACCGACGCAAGCGATAATCCATTGTGCGTTGCCGACTGGATGCAACAGCTTACTTGCGACCACCCTCAACTTTCGGATATCGATTTTTATTTATGTTTACCCGACAAGATCTCAGAGGCTATGAAATCCGCTTTACTTGAACACGGTGCATTAGCCGACCATATTTTCTGTCAACTGTCGTGAGCGTATAGTATGGCAAGTAAAGAACGTATATTCATTGCTTTGCGCCCCGCTGCGGAAACTTGCAAAGACTTAATTAAGATACAACAACAAGTGCTTGTAAGCGGCAAAATGATGCCACCCCGGAGTTTGCATCTGACCTTGGCTTTTCTCGGCGATTGTGATCCCGAACGCAAGCAATGCGTACTAGATAAAATTACGAATATCAATATCAATGCATTTGATATGACACTCGGAGAATTCGGATACTTTGAACACCACCGTATTTTTTATATAACACCGAGTATCGTACCCATAGAACTATTATCTCTGCACAAACAACTATGTAATGCACTATCACCGTGCCGATTCAAGACCCCGCGCGCCTTTAAGCCTCATGTCACCCTCTTCAGAGGTGTAGTCACACCACCGTTCTGTGAACCTCTAAATACTACCGTACGATGGCATGTTCGTTCGATTCATGTAGAACGCTCGGAACTCGGCTCGGAAGGTGCACACTATACGACCCTCAAAGAACAACCGTTTTAGTATAACCCAACCATCGGATACCTTTTATATACTCAAATGCGACCGTTCGTCGGATAACGAATTCTCGGGTTTTGATATAGGTCAGTATTGCGAATAAGGTTGCGTGCGCAAGCACTATTTACAATTTTCAAGCAATAGGAGATAATAATGTCTAAGCCAATTAATTCAAGCGAAGAGGTGTTCAACACGATGCATAAACTGGAACGAGCAGGCATGTCGCGAGTCCAAGCCGAGACCACTGCGCGTGCGGTTGATAGCCAAGTATCAAACGGTGTTCAGTTGGTACTCGAAAAATTGGACGAAATTAAAAAAGATAATATCATTGCAAACACCATTATCGGTATTGGTTTTGCCGGCATCATTATTAGTCTGGTCGGTATTATGTTTGCATTGTTATCGATAAAATAAGTGGTCTATTGCGATTGCATAAGGCCATTAAAAATATTTTATATATCAAAACCAACAGGCATCCACTCTATCTATGTCGGTTGATACCGTAAATCAAAAATATGCACGAAGAACCTCTCATTGCGCCCGTCGCCGACCGTATTCCTACCGAGTTTTGCAATCACGACGATGTTCGGATCGACGAGTATGCATGGTTGCGTAGCCGGCATTGGCAGCAGATGTTGACGGATCCGACTAAACTGGAACCCGAAATACATCGTTATCTGAAAGCCGAGAACGCGTACACCGAAGCGGAGATGAAAGACAGCGAGGATTTGCAGCAAAGTCTTTGTGAGGAGTTGCGAGGGCGTATTCAGGAAGAGGACCGATCGGTACCCGATAAAGACGGGGATTACGAGTATTATTTACGCTACCGCAAAGGCAAGCAGTACCCGATTTATAACCGTCGCCTGCTTGCCGATCAAAACGAGGAAGTGTTGCTGGATGTCAATCATGCCGCCGAAGGGTCGGACTATTTTCGAGTTGTCGGCTTTAGCCATAGCCCCGATCATCGCTATATCGCCTATTGCGTAGACGATAACGGATCCGAGTGTTATACCTTGTATCTACGCGACACGCATGGCGATATGCCGGCGCAGCGATTATTCGACCGCTTGCACGGCGACTTGGTTTGGTCTGCCGATAGCCGTCATCTGTTTTATGTCAAGCTAAACGATGTCCACCGTCCCGATTCGGTGTTTCGTTACTGCATAGACGATGCGCCCGATAAAATTACGTTGATATATAAAGAACAAGACCCCGGTTTTTTCATCGATTTGTATCATACCCGTTCGCGCCGTTTCATCGTGATACACAGCCACGACCATGCGACATCGGAGGATCGGATAATTCCCGCCGATGCGCCCGAACAAGCACCCAAGTTGGTACGACGGCGCGAATTGAATACCGAGTATAAGACCGAGGAATGTCGTGGCAAATTACTTATCCATAACAACAGTGCGGGTGCCGAGAATTTCAAACTCTCGGTTGCCGACATAGACAAGCCGACCGTCTGGCACGACATCTATGTTCCCAAGCTCGGCGTACTACTGGAAGATTTTATGGTGTTCGAGGATTACTTAGTGTGTCTGGAACGATGCGATGCCGCAACGCATATCGCACTGATACCGACCTCAATAGTAGATCAACTCTCGCAGGCGCAAACGCAATACATCAACTTTGACGAACCGTGCTACGAGGCCGGTTTGATGGATATTTTTGAATACGATAGTCGGATACTTCGCTTTGAATATAGCTCGCCGAAGACACCGCGTTGCATCTACGATTACGATATGCAAAGTCATCGACGCACACTGCGTAAAGCGCAACGAATACCGAGTGGCTATGATGCAAGCCGTTATAGCACACGGCAGCTTCGTGCGCGCAGCGACGACGGTGTGGATATTCCGATTAGCATAGTACATCTCAAAAGCACCCCGCTCGACGGTAGTGCGCCGTTGTTGCTTTATGCTTACGGTGCTTATGGATACCCCATGCCGGCAGCTTTTTCCACGCATCGTTTATCTTTGCTTGACAGAGGATTTATTTATGCGATTGCCCACATCCGTGGTGGCATGGAAAAAGGCTACGCGTGGTATAGAACCGCCAAGTTCAAGCAAAAGAAAAATACTTTCAACGATTTTATAGCGTGTGCCGATTATTTGATAGAGCAAAAGCTCGGTTATCGCGGTGGCATTGCGATACACGGCGGTTCGGCAGGCGGTATGACGATCGGCAATGCAATCAATACCGCACCCGAACTGTTCAATACGGCACTTGCCGAAGTGCCTTTTGTGGATGTGCTGAATACGATGTGCGATGCCGACTTGCCGTTGACCCCTCCGGAATGGCAAGAATGGGGCAACCCCATAGACGATTACGAACTCTATTGCTATATGAAATCGTATTCTCCTTATGATCAGGTTAAACGCCAATCTTACCCCAACATGCTGGTGACGGCAGGATTGAGCGACCCGCGCGTAGGCTATTGGGAGCCTGCCAAATGGGTTGCGAAACTGCGTGCGTATAAGAAAGATAATCGTTGTTTGTTGTTAAAGGTGGATATGGGCAAGGGACACGCCGGTGCTGCCGGACGTTTTGATTATCTAAAAGAAATCGCGTTCAAATACGCATTCGTGTTGAAAAGTTTCGGCAAAAACAGTTAGAATACAAATCTTTATCGGATTATCAATACCATGTCATCTGAAAATACATCTGTCGATGATATACTCGTGGGTATCGTGATGGGGAGCCAGAGCGATTGGCCGGTAATGCGTTGCGCTGCCGAGATGCTGACGCGCTTCGCCGTGCGTTTTGAACCAAAAGTCGTGTCGGCGCATCGCACACCGGAGTTGATGTATCAATACGCGCAAAGTGCCGAGTCGCGCGGATTGCAGTGCATTATTGCCGGTGCCGGCGGTGCTGCCCATTTACCGGGAATGATCGCATCGTTGACTACACTACCGGTATTGGGTGTGCCTATACCCACCGCGCATTTGAAAGGGCAAGACTCTTTGTTATCCATCGTGCAAATGCCCAAGGGTGTGCCGGTTGCGACTTTTGCGATTGGTGATGCGGGTGCGGCAAATGCCGCTTTATTTGCGTGTCGGATGCTCGCAGCACATTCTCAATCGCTACGAAAAGCCTTAGAGGATTTCGGACAAGCGCAGCAACAGGCTGTGCATAACAGCACTCTAGAAACCTAAGTTCGAAATGAATAGCTTAGCTCCCGGCGCAACCTTAGGAGTACTGGGCGGCGGACAATTAGGTCTGATGTTCGTCAAGAGCGCACAAACGATGGGCTATCGTTGTGTCGTTTGGGACCCTGCCGGCGATAGTCCCGCCGGGCGTATTGCCGACCTACACATCAAGCAGCCGTTTTCCGACGATACGGCATGTTCACGGTTTGCGCAAGAATGCGACACCGCTACTCTGGAGTTTGAGAATGTTCCGGTGCAGCTCATCGAACGCTTGGAAAAATATGATCTGCAGACCAGGCCTTCCGCACATGCCTTAGACATTGCTCAGGACCGTATCACCGAGAAGACCTTTATCGCAAATGCCGGTGTTGCAACTACGCCTTTTTATCCGGTGCGTTGCGCCACCGATATAGACGAAGCATTTGAGCATTTGTCGTCTCCGCTTATGTTAAAGACCGCCCGTTTAGGCTATGACGGCAAAGGGCAAAGAGTGGTTGATAGCGTGGCGCAGGCCAATTCGGCATTTGATGAGATGAAGCAAGTACCGTGCGTTGCCGAAAGCCGTTTGCAGCTTGTGAGTGAGATTTCGGTGGTGCTGGCACGCTCGCAACAGGGGATATGCGAGTTTTTTCCGGTTGCCGAGAACGTACATAGAAACGGTATATTGCATTTATCCCGAGTGCCGGCGAGTGTAGATGAGACCCTGCAAGCACAAGCTCGCAACGATGCTCGACGCATAGCCGACGCACTGGAATATCAAGGTGTCTTAGCCGTTGAGTTTTTCGTTAAAGATACCGAGCAGGGTAGAGAATTGTTCGTCAATGAAATCGCGCCGCGACCGCACAACACCGGACATTACACCCTAGATGCTTGCCTAAGTTCGCAGTTTGATCAGCAAGTAAGAATGATGTGCAACTTGCCTGCATCCGACACGCGACTATTAATGCCGGTGGTGATGGTCAATCTACTCGGTGATTTATGGGAAAACGGAGAACCGCAATGGGATATTCTATTAAAAGATCCGAGGTTACGGTTACACTTATACGGCAAGCGGCACCCGCGCAGTGGTAGAAAAATGGGACATTTTTGTTTGTTGGATGAAGCCTTCGATATTGATCTCAACGCATTACAAGATCGCGCCGAGCAATATCACCGAACATTACTGGAAGATGCGTTGCGATGATAAATTGCCGAGCCTTTCGTATCCATAAAAAACCGTTTCACGCCGGCTTTGAAACCGTGCCGATAGGAGAACCCGAAGCGGGTCAAGTTTTGGTTAAAGTTCATTATTCGGGAGTTAATTATAAGGATGCTTTAGCCGGCACCGGCACCGCGCCGATTATTAGAAAAGAAGTATTGACGGGGGGCATAGATTTGGCAGGTGTGGTTGAGCATAGCACGGTGTCAAAATTCAAGAAGGGCGACGAGGTGTTGGCAACCGGCAGTGGTTTAGGAGAGATATACGACGGTGGTTATGCACCTTATGCAATCGTGCCTGCCGATATACTCATGCCCGTACCGTCGCGGTTGGATTTGCGTACTGCGATGATTATAGGCACCGCCGGTTTTACCGCAGCACTGAGTCTGGAGCGTATGCTACAAAACGACCAATTACCCGAGTTGGGTGCGGTTGTCGTGACCGGAGCGAGCGGTGGTGTCGGAAGTTTTGCCGTGCATTTTCTCAACCGACTAGGCTTTGAAGCGGTTGCGGCAACCCATAAACAGCAAGCCGGCGAATACTTAAAGAGTTTGGGTGCTACCGAAATAATAGGCGCGATTAGTCCGGTAGACGGCGCATTGGCTGAAGCGACATGGGGCGGTGCGATAGACAATCTAGGTGGCAACACGCTGGCAACCTTGCTAAAGACCACTCGAAACGGCGGTAATGTAGTGAGTGTCGGTTTAGCCGAATCGTCGGAAGTGAATCTCACTGTGATGCCGATGATTATCCGCGGTATCAACTTACTCGGCGTAAGTTCGGCAAATTGCCCGATGCCGTTGAAACGGAAAATTTGGCAAAGTCTAGGCGATAAATATCTGCCTACCGTGGCACAAGCGATGCTGTACGACCTTGCCAAGCTGGAAGAATTGCCGATGTGCTTTGAACGACTACTAAATAGGCAAGTGCAGGGGCGTATCTTAATAGATTGCCGCTAGGCTTATATACGGGGCTGAAAGAATATTGGCATCGCACGAATAGAACTGCCCTGCATCACATAATTATGCAAACCACCTGTAGGGGCAGACTATTCCCCTCCATAGGAGGGGAATGGACCACCCCGTCAGGCTGCACCTGCCACCCCTCCATAGGAGGGGAATACCACCCCGTCAGGCTGAATAGAACCGCCGATTGAACCAGTAGGTCAATCGGCGTGACTTTGTTCAGAACCTCAACATAACTGCTAAACGCATGCATTGCAAAATGCATAGGCCACCCCTCCACAGGAGGGGAATGGACCATCCCCTTCTTTGTTGGGTGAACACGGCAAATAATGATACTATATAGCGTTCTAACAATTTGAAAGAAAGCAAAAAGGAGTTTTTGAATGGAAGACAGAGACGGCTGGATATGGTACGACGGAGAGTTCGTACCATGGCGCGAGGCGCGTGTTCACGTACTAACACATACTTTACATTATGGAATGGGGGTTTTTGAAGGGGTCAGAGCATACAGAAGCGACGAAAGTACGGCGATTTTTCGTTTGCCGGATCATACCCAAAGGCTGTTCAATTCGGCCCGGATGATGGACATAGAGATACCTTATACCGAGCAGCAGTTGAATGAAGTACAAAAGGAGGTATTGAGAAGAAACAATCTAAACACTGCTTATATACGCCCGATGATTTTTTACGGTGCCGAAGGGATGGGCTTGCATACCAACGAATTGAAGGTGCATGCCATCGTCGCAGCTTGGGAATGGGGTGCTTATTTGGGAGAAGAGAATATACACCGAGGGATTAGCGTCAAGGTTTCTTCTATTGCGCGTTATTCGGTTAAGACCGCAATGTGCCGCGCAAAAGCGAACGGTTATTATATTAATTCCATGCTGGCTCTTCAGGAAGCACAGCGGCACGGCTATGACGAAGCGTTGATGCCGGATGTAGACGGTTATCTTGCCGAAGGTAGCGGCGAGAATATATTCATCTTGTCCAAAGGGGTGCTTTATACACCCGATCTAGGTTGCGTGTTGGACGGCATCACCCGCCGTACGATTATGGAGCTTGCGCGCACCGAATTAGGTTTGAAAGTAGTAGAAAAAAGAATTACTCGCGACCAAGCTTACATTGCCGACGAGGTGTTCTTCACCGGTACCGCAGCCGAGGTCACGCCGATACGCAAGATTGACGAACGGCAGATTGCCGACGGCACGCGTGGTCCTATTACCGAAAAATTACAATCGCTCTATGCCGATGTTGTCACCGGACGCAACGAGCGATACCGAAAGTGGCTGGACTTCATTTGATACACACGACGAGATGAGCGCGCTTGCCGACTTTTCCAAGTCTCGGGTATTAGTCGTAGGCGATCTGATATTAGATCGCTACATACAAGGCAAAACTTCTAGGATTTCTCGCGAAGCACCGGTGCCGGTCGTACTAGCCGAAGCCATCGAAGAGCGTTTGGGAGGTGCTGCCAATACCGCTGCAAACACCGCCGCCTTAGGCGCACACACAACGCTGATTGGTTTTGTCGGGCAAGATGCCGCAGGCGAAGACCTTCGAAAATTGCTGAGCGACAACACGATAAAAGCCGAACTGATAGAAAGTAAAAATGCCGAAACGATCGTCAAATCCAGAATTCTCAGTAAAAATCAACAGCTACTTCGTCTGGATAGGGAGAGAGGATACCACGACGAGAAAGAACTCGCACAACTCTACGACTGCTATGTGGCTTGTTTAAGCGACGCAGATGTCGTCGTGTTGTCCGATTATGCCAGCGGGACTATGCGAGATGCACAGAAATTAATAGCAGCTGCGCGTAAAGCGAATAAACCGGTATTCGTAGATCCTAGGCAAAGGAATTTTTATTCGTATAAAGGGGCGACTGTGTTAACACCCAACTACGATGAATTCAGAGCGATTGTAGGCCGCTGCGACGATCTGCAGACCCTCGAGCGTTCGGGTCTGAAGCTCAAAGAAGATTTATCGTTGACTGCGTTGCTTGTAACTCGCGGCAAAGAAGGTATGTCGTTGGTACAGAATGCCGAGCATACCTTCCACTTGCATGCCAAAGCTCGAGAAGTCTACGATGTTACCGGTGCCGGCGACACGGTCATTGCAGTGATGGCAACCGCGTATGCCTGTGGCTTATCGTTGCCCGAAGCCATGCGCCTTGCCAATCAAGCGGCGAGTTTGGTTGTTGCGAAGTCCGGTACCGCAACCACAAGTTACGACGAATTGGAATATAGCTTGCGACGCGAAGCCGATACCAAAATAGTCCGAGAATTGCCGACACTGCTCAAACAAGTGGAAGAGGCACGCCGTAGAGGTTCGCGTATCGTAATGACCAACGGTTGTTTTGACATACTACATGCCGGTCATATTCATAGCTTAAGGCAAGCAGCGTCTTTGGGAGATTGTTTGATCGTTGCGGTCAACGACGACGACTCGGTGCGTCAAATCAAGGGAGAAGATCGACCGTTTAATAATTTGGCTCATCGCTTAAGCGTGTTGGCGGAGTTGCGTACGATTGATTGGCTTATCCCTTTTTCGGAAACGACACCGATCGCGTTGATAGAAGCTATCACGCCGGATATACTAGCCAAAGGAGGAGACTATAAAGTGGAACAAGTCGATGGTTATCAACATGTAATCGCCGAGGGGGGACAAGTGGTCATATTGGATTATGTAGAGGGGTTGTCTACCACGAAATTCTTAGAGAAACTAACTTGAGGTGAACGGGCGAATACAACAGCTCGCCGTATCGGGCATGCTTATGCTTGCGTGTCACGGTGTTTTTGCAAACCAGCTATTACAAAAGCAAAGA
Source organism: uncultured candidatus Poriferisulfidus sp. (assembly GCA_965215125.1). Taxonomy (GTDB): domain Bacteria; phylum Pseudomonadota; class Gammaproteobacteria; order Poriferisulfidales; family Oxydemutatoraceae; genus SP5GCR1. The sequence goes on from OZ244052.1 coordinate 1,996,243, forward strand.
ACCTTATATCTCAAAGCCGAACAAACGCTCAAGCAAGGACACGGTGCTTTCTTTTCACAACAGCGTGATTTGCTAAGCGACTATCCGTTGTACCCTTATCTGTTGTATCTAGATATGGCAAGACGCATCGCATCTGTGGAAACCAAGACCATCGTCGATTTTCTAAATTTCTATGACGGCACACCGGTTGCCGACAAATTGCGCTATAAATGGTTGAAGCATCTGGTAACTAGAAATAATTGGCAACTATTTGCACAACACTATCGGGCCGGCCGGTATTACTCGGATAAAGAACTCGCTTGTTTTTATGCGCAGAGTCTGCTACGGAGCAATCGTTTTAATGAACTACGTGCTTTGGCAAAACAACTATGGTTAGTCAATTTCTCTCAACCTTCGGAGTGCGATGCCGTTTTTCTATGGGGCAGACAAACTCGAGCGATTGACCAAGACCTGATATGGCAAAGGATTCTATTGGTTGTCAAAGGCGGTCGTTTGAGCCTTGCCGATTATCTCGCAAAGCAATTGGATGCCGATACACGCAAATGGTATGCTCTGCTCAAACAAGCCCATTCTCATCCGTTCAAAGCATTGGCAGAAATAGAAAGCCACTCAAAACATTCTCCATTTCTGCACCAAGTGCTTTTATATAGTCTGTGGCGGACACGAAACGAAGACTTACATAGAACGCACGCTTTGTGGAAAGGCATGGAGCGGTCTTTTAGACCTTATTCCGATGTCTACGAACACGCACGCAAAGATTTAGGTATTTCTGCGTGCTGGCAATTAGAACCCGAGATAGGGTTGTACTATCTATCGTCCCTCGATGTTGCCGCTGCCGATGAGAATTTTTATCATTGGCGCATACGGTGTGCGCTTCGTTTGCAGAAATGGAAAACGGTTTTAGAAACTATTGAAGCATTAGACGAACCGAACCGAACGAGTAGCAGATGGCTTTACTGGAAAGCACGAGCACTCGAGCGTTTGGGAAGAGACGAAGAGGCAATGGCTACATGGAGACGCGGTGCCTCCGAGGCAAGTTATTACGGCTATTTGGCCGCCGACCGTATCGGCGCACCGTATGCGTTGTCTACCGTACTTCCCGAAGTCGAGCGAGCGACCCTAAACAAAGTTAAAGACTCGGATACGATGAAGCGAGTATACGAGTTTTATGATATGGATAGGATTTTTGATGCCCGGCGAGAAATGCTATATCTGTTGCCTACAATGAGTAAGGACGAACGTCTAGGTATTGCTTTACTATGCAGACAGTGGGGTTGGGCTACTTGTGCGATTGAAGCACTGAGCGACCCGATGTTTTGGCATAAAGAATTAGAGCTGCGTTTTCCTATGCCGTATGGCGATCTCGTCGCTGCCCAAGCTCGTCAAGCCGATCTGCCGGCGCACTGGATTTATGCGGTAATGCGCCGCGAGAGTGCGTTCATAGAAGATATTAAATCGTCGGCAGGCGCACTGGGTTTGATGCAACTGATGCCGGCGACCGCTCGTCGCGTTGCTCAAGGTGCAAAGCTAAGTTATGCCTCTAATCGGTCGCTATTGCAACCCACGCTGAATATGCGGCTGGGGAGTACTTATCTAAGGCAAATGTACCTCGTCAACGACCGAAATTGGGCAGCGGCACTTGCCTCGTACAACGCCGGCCCTCATCGCGTTAAAAAGTGGAAATCGCAATCACCGGTATACGATGCAGATATCTGGATAGAGACGATACCGTTTGTCGAAACTCGTCGTTATGTAAGGGCTGTTTTGTTCTATACGGTTGTCTATTATTACAAGCTCCACCATAAGGCGATACGACTGAAAACTCTGGTACAGTAAATTTAGCAGATTGGATATTGGTCCATTCCCCTCCTATGGAGGGGTGGCAGGCTTCGCCTGACGGGGTGGTCGCAGAAGCTGGGCTGTTGAAAAAGTGCAGACATCGCACAAATCCAACCGCTTTGCGCCGTATAATTATCCAACCCACCTGTAGGGGCAGACTGATATGATGCCTTATTAAAAGTCAAGTTATTTTATTCGTTTTTTATCTTTTTCTATCTCCTCTTCTGAGTATCAATTTAGGACGCAGATACGCAACAATAATTCGGGTCAAACGGTTTCTTGTGCTTGAGTATTCCGTAAATGATACGCGTCAGTTTATGGGCGCAAGCAACAATAACCTGCTTTTTGGTTAAATCCGGACGCCGCCGGCTTAACTGGTCGGCGAACGCACGGACGATTGGGTTATGAACCCGAGCCGAGAGTGCCGCCATAAATAGTGCGGTGCGCAGGTGTGCATCGCCAATTTTAGAGATGTGCGCCTTCGCCTCGTAGTTGCCGGATTGCTTGCGCATCGGAGTGATGCCGATATAGGCGGCAAGTTGCTTTGGGTGTTGAAACGTATTATCATCAAAAGCTGCACATAGGGTGGCTGCGGTTTGAGTTCCGATTCCAGTAATAGAGCAGAGCAATTGATACTGCTGTGTGAGTTGTTCGTCTTCAGCGATGATTTCGTAAAGTAAGGCGTCACACTCATGGATTTGTTTCTGGAGGTGAGCGAGTTCTGCAGCTGCCTTCTTTTTGAGCTGCATACTGCGCAGCGTCTTTGCACAGTTGCTTAACTGCGTATGGGACTTGGTTAATTGCCGGCGCCATTTCAGTGTATCTCTCAAGGCGAATACTGCTTCGGTAGGCTGTTCCCAGTCTTGAATATCACCGACTGCAAATGCGAAGCGTGCGATGAGTTGCGCATCAACGCCATCGGTTTTATTACGCATACCCAGCGTTTTGCGGTAGCTCGCGACCTGTACAGGTGGCACAATCGTGATGGGATGTTGGTCATAGCTTTCCATGCACAGGTCTAGCTCAAAACCGCCGGTTGCCTCAACGCAGAGGCGACACTGTTGCGCACCATGCTCGGTAGCCCAAGATAACAGTTGTTTGATGCCTTGGGCATCACTACTAAATTGTTGCTCGGCAAAACTATTATCAGTGAATAATAGAGCCGCCTCTAAAGTGTCTTTAGAGACATCAACGCCAATCGTGACGGGTTGTTTGTTTTCCATAATAAATTACTCCATAAGGGTTGGTTAATGAATGAAATACTAGGTATCAAACACAGTTTAGGAAAGTATGACTACGCCGCCCAAACAGATGAATACGAGATCTAAAGTCCCAAGCTGCCTTTCGAGCTCTATAGTCATAACGCCGGAGGAGTGCTTTTCATACCATCAGGCTTTAATGCCTCGTCCGTCCTGCAGCGTGTCTCCTCCGACTTCCTAGGCACTGCATCTACCTAAGCGTTTATCTTATATCAAATAAGCCAGGGTTTAATATATCTGTCCGCCCTAAAGTTCCGTTCTGCACAGCCGTAACCGCTTGCGCCGTATGGTTTTGGTTTCCATAAATTGGATGAATGAATGTATAAATCGTGCAGGCGCAACGCGTTACGGGCAGAATAGAGCCGCCGATTGAGCCGGTAGGTCAATCGGCAATTCAATTGAAGTCCGCCCCTACGGTGTATGAAATACTTTTTCAACAGCCCCAGCGTATCTGCACAAGTATAGTGCTAGTCCTGACGAGACAAACTACCGGATTTTATGGTATGCTATAGTTTCTAGCAAGGTCTCGACGACCGAATAGGAGGGGAAAATGAATGGTGATTTACATAGTCTATCAAGAATAGTAAGTACATCAAATGGTTATCTGAGATTTAATCACAGCACCGGTAATCTGCAGACTAACGGCGGTAATTTTCTAAGCAGACTGGTAGTCTGGATACGTTTCAAAACCAGTTCGAGTTATAGAAGTTCAGTCTTAGATGCCAAGCGTCGGATTATGGAATCGATGTTATCCGATAGTGTCTACGGCGAAGACTTTCGTCAAAAAATAGAAGGCTTAGATAGAAGGCATGGATTTTTCTTCAACGATAAACCTCTGTCGGCAAGAAAAGTACGTCGCTTTATAAATGATGTAACGCAAGATGTGAATCAAGTACTTCATCGGGAAAGGTCCCAGGAGGAATTAAGCAAAGGTTTGGTTGATTGGGTATGCGGCAAAGGCAACACCATAGCGAGCGGTGAGACTTTCGAAGATAATCTACATGCGATGCTCGTCGAGAAACTGCAAGATGAACATGGTATCACAGCGGCGGATGTCGATCTAAAGGGGATAGGTGACGAGATCCATCAAGCCTCCTTGAATGATCGAGAAGGGATGGCGACTGTCACCGACGGTGCGCAAGCTACCGTGCATGTAAGCAAGGCTATGTCTCGTATTTTGGAGGGGCGTATTGCCGATGCACGCTCGGTGAACCAAGCAAAATTATGCAGGCGGTTATCTGTTTCGGGCTTGTCCGAGACGGAAATGGACACGGTAAATGCGGAGATTGCCGCATCTAAAATTACAACGATGGATGAATTAGACCAACATGTAAATCGCTTAATCATACTAAAAGTAGACGAGGAATTTCCGCAATTACTTCAACGAGCACAAGCGGAACAAGATTTTAACGGCGAACTTGCGCAACTATCCGAGCTGAGGGCACAATTAAAAGAAGAGCTTACACGGCAGAGCGATCATCGGATGTTGTCGATGCAGGCTGCCCGCGACAAAGTCGGTCAATTATTAAATCGTTGGCTTGAAAACAAGCAACAAGCGATCGCCGCAGCGCAAGAGAGTCGACACACAAGCATAGTCGATGTATTAACCAAACTTGCATTACAGGAACCTCGGGCGCGCAAAGAGCATATTCAATCTTTTAGACAAACGATAGAGCAGACCTTGGATGAGATTTACGAAAAAAACCGTTCCGATTATGAAGCACTCAATGTTGCTAAGGCAAAACTTTTCTCCATGTTATATAAATTTGATCGCCGAGAAGTATTATTGAAGCGTTTGCAGGATTTGGTTAAAGAGACGCAAACGGCAAGTTCTCTGTTTGAAGACGATATTCGGCAAGTTCCGGACATTAAAGGCGTGGCTAAAAGATATGTTGAATCGGTGAGTAAGCCCATGGTACGAAGCCACGCAAAGGTGTCGGCTTTAAGAGGAAGAATTCCGGATTATATTTTCCATACCATGCTGGAGAAAGTAAGCAAGGGTTATGTATGGGAACCGAGGTTTGTTTCTGCGGCAAACGGGATGCACATAGCCAACCTGACTAAAAAGGAAAACGAAGGGCTTTATGCGTTATTGGACTCACCGCAAGTTGCGCGAAAAAGAATAGGTAGCAGGGAAGACTTCGTTAGTTTTAGCTTAGACGATTTACTCAAATCGATGCTGGGTCCTAAAAACATAGATAATCACAAAAAAAGGAGACAAGCCATAGATCAAGTGGTGCCCGACGAAGTTAAAGTCAAACTGTTGGATGAATTGGATCGTCAGTTGTTGATGGTACGGAGCAGGGTTATGGATGAAGAAGATGCGAATGCTTTATTTGAAAGAGGAACGGTTAGATTTTTACGCGCCCAAGACATTAATTTTGAAGCGATGACCGCAAAGGAATGATGCCGAGTTATGAATTTTTGCTTGCAATATGTGGAATAACGGGGCTTGAAGACAACAACAATTTCCTAAATAGGAGGGTGATATGAATGTAATAAATTTACAATCTTTAGTGCAGATGATCAATCGATCACACGGTTATATCGGTTTAGACCGATCGACGGAGGAATTGAAGACCGAGGGAACTCATTTTATAGGCAAGGTAGTCACTTGGGTGCGTTTTAGGTTTAATAAAGATTATAGAGAAGCGGCTTTGCTCGCCAGAGGCAAAGTAAAGGATTTGCTATCGAATGATCCGTTGCACGGCAAGGATTTCAAGGCAAGAATAAACGAATTAGATCCTCAAGGCAGTATTTTCTATAAAGATAAACCATTGTCGGCTAGAAAAGTGTATCGCTTTATCAGCGATGTACAGCGGAATGCAACGGAAAAAATCGACCTAGCACAAGGATGGATAGACTGGTACAGCGGCAAAGCCGAGTCGATGTCAAGTAGAGAGCGTTTTGATAATAAGGCGGAAGCTATGCTTAGAGAAAAGATTAAAGGTCGGAGAGGTATTTCGGTTGAGGATGTCACTTTAATATTTCTAAGCGATGAGGTCAATAGACAGGCTCGGGACGACACAGCGGGAATTAAAACGATAGTGGATCAGGCTGATGATCAGCAGGCGCAATATGCGCAAAGGTATGTAGATCGGATACTGTCGGAGGCATTGGATCGGCGCATCGATGATGCTCGTCTAGAATTACAAAACGAATTAAACGGATATCTTGAGGCTTCCGGTTTAGACGGTGAAATAAAGCAAGCGATAACGACGGAGATTGCCGATGCAACGATAGCGACAACCGGCGAGTTAAAGACGCGCGTCAACGAAGCCGTCGTCAAGCAGATAGGCAATGAGTTTGAAGGTTTGCTTGCGCAAGTGCGAGAAGATCACCAATTTAGCGAACGGCTCACGCAGTTGCCGGAAGTCCAACAGCAATTACAGACGAAGCTCGCACAGCAGAATCAAGGTCGGATATTATCGGTTAAAGGAGCACGCATGCAAGCAACCCGGCTATTAAGCCAATGGGTATTAGGCAAAAAAGAAGCCATCGTGGCACTTGAACACGCTCAATACGCCGGTATGGATGATTTGTTGAAGAAATTGTTGCTACAGAACCCTTATTTAGGGAAGCCGCAGATTGAATCTATACAACGAGACATGGAACAAACATTGGATGAGATTTATGACAAAGACGCAGAAGCCTGCCAAGCCCTAGGATTGGATAAGGGAAAAATTTTATCTAAGATGCATCAGTCTGTTCGCCGCAATATACTATTTGAACGCCTTAAAGAGCTATCTAATTGGGCACCCAAACCAGACTCTTTGTTTGACGGCAAGAATTGGGGATTAACAGGCGTTAAGACTGCGGTGCGAAATTATACCGAAGATATCGTTGCTCCCTTGCTCGACAGTTATAAGAAAGTATCAAGCCTAAAGGGCAAGATACCGAATCGTATTTATGAAACTTTAATGCGGGAAGCCGGCAAAGGTGCCCGGTTGGAACCTGAATTTATATCCATAGCAAATCAGATGCATATTAACACCTTGACCGATAACAATTATAGTGGGTTTTATAGATTATTACAGACACCGGAAGTTGCTAAAAAGAGGATAGGTAGTAAGGATAGTCTCGAAGATTTCACCTTAGACGATCTGCTCAAAGTAATGCTATCCGCTAAAGATATTCGTAATCCCGAGAAAAGACGGCAGGCGATAGATAGGCTAATACCCTCTATGGCGAGAGATCAATTATTGGACAAATTGGAGGCGCAGTTGGGAATGGTAAAGAGTAGGATAATGAATGAAGAGCATGTCACCGCTTTATTTCAAAGAGGTGCAAGCAGTTTTTTACGAGACTTAAAAATTAATTTTGAACACCGAGTCGCAACCGCCCCGGCAGAATCGCCGAAGGATTCCATTGTTCGTTATGAGACACCTGTCTAGTTGGGAGTTTCCGTCATTCAATCGTTCATTTGACATTGCGAGATTATTAGCCGAGGAGGGGAAACATGGAACTAAAATCCTTAAAGCAGATGGTAGATAACTCAAGTGGTTTTTTGGGTATCAATCGAACAACGAATGAAGTTGAGGTTCAAAATGCACACTTTTTCGGAAGGCTCGTAGTATGGATACGCTATAAAACCAGTAGCAGTTATCGCCGAGGAATCACCGAAGCACAAAATCAAATTCAAGAAGCCATGATGTCGGATAGTGTTTATGGCCAGTATTTCGTCAATAGAATAAGTCAAACCCCTCCCGAGTATTTGGCGTTGAATAAACCTATTTCGGTAAGGGCAATTCGTACTTTTATAGCGGAAGTGGAGCATCATGCAGAGCAGGTGAAAAGAGCGGAAATTGCCAACGTACAAAGAGAGCGGAAACTTTCGGATCTAAGAGAGCGAATCGGCAAATTGAGTGCGTGTAGCGGAAAAGACGAGGATAGCCGAGCGTTAGAGGCAAAAGTCGACACCATGCTAAAAGCAAAAATAGTAGCCGAACCGGGTATCGATGCGGCAGATATAAATCGAGAGGGGATCGGTGAGCAACTTTATAAAGAGGTCGTTGCCGATGATGCCGAGCTTCTCGCAATAACCGACGAGCGACAGATGGAACCTTTAGTCGACAAGGTATTGTCCGACATTTTGGATCGGCGTGTCGGTGAAGCGAAGGGAAATCTACAGTCCGTACTACAAAAACGGTTATCCGAGGCGGCTTTACCGCCCGAAACCCGACAGACGGTTGAAGATGCCATTCATACATCGCAAATAGTCGACGAAGCCGGGCTGAACGCACACATCAATAAGATAATTTTACAACTACATGAAAAGGATTTTGACGGCATGTTGGATTCGGCTTGCACGAAATATGGCTTTAAGAAAGAGATTTTTAATTCGCACGATATAAAGCAGTCTTTGCCGGCTTATTTACTTGGACGAGCCGATCAAAGATTATCGTTTGCCTCGGTTCCCGAACATGCGATGGATTTTTTCCGCGAGCAGGGGGAAAGAAAAAGAGCCGAGGCGGAAGTGTGGATAGCTAAGTGGATCGGCACCGACGGCACACCGGTCGCCCGAGAGAAATTTAAGGCACGTTTGGATAAGATGTTTGGCGATAAGATTGTCGACGAACCGGGATTAACCTCCCGCAATGTGTTGCTGTATCAAGTAGATGAAGAGATAAACCGAGCAGCGACGGATCATTTGACCGAGATAGCTACCGAAGCACGGGCGAGCGAATTGGTGAACACGCTTATGTCCGGTGTTTTGGATAAGCGCATTGCCGAAGCACGACTCAAGTTGCAAGCGAGATTAAAAGAACGTCTGTCTGAATTTGGTGGCTTGCCGACACAGATCCACGATGAGATAGAAACCGAGATTGACGGTATGAATATAACCACTTATCCGCAACTAAATGAACGCGTCATAAATATCTTTTTGCAAAAGATAGACGGTGAGTTTAACGATATAGTGAGAGAAATATCCAGAAAATATGGTTTTAGTCGACATGTACTTGCCGATTCTCAAACCAAAGCGCAGTTGCTGAAATATCTAAAAGGTGATTTGACGGAGTATGCCGAAGATAGGGTATTCGCGCTTACATTCACACTGGCGCGCAGCAAGGCTATCGAGCACCTTTATCGGCAGAGAGTTGACTTGGTCGATGCATGGGTGAGGCGGTGGAGCGGTGTGGACGGCAATCCCGATGGGCGCAAGCTACTTGCAGATGAATTGGATAAATTGCAGGTCTCCGATAATCTCAAAGGTATTTCCGTAGAAAATATCGGGGGTGAAATTAGTCGGGAGATTTTAGGCAATCCTAAAGATGTTGCCGCGATAGAATCCGAAGAGGATGCTAAAGCAATCTTGCTAAATAAGCTATCTAATATGTTGAAACCTCGTATAGAGCAGGCGCGTTTGGACTCTCAGACAAAATTATACCGACGCGCACAAGAAGCCAAACTACCTTATGACGACTATATGAATTTGGAGAATGAGATTGCTTTATCCAAGATTACGACGATGGAGCAATTGAATCGTGTCATTGAGGACGCGGTGATTAAAGAAATTGATTCGGAATTTGATACTTTGTTTAAGCGAGTCAAAGATGGATATGAATTTCAGGAAGAGCTTGCTTCGTCGGCGATGATTAAAGCACAAGTTCGGCAACAGCTCGTCAAACAAACTACATCGGAGACGATATCGGTAGATACGGCTCGCAATCAGGCGATTGAATTATTGGAACGGTGGTTGAATGCTAAAGCAGAGGCATTGGATGCTATCAAACCAAGTCGCTTGCCCGGTACCGAAACATTGCTTAGGAATCTCGTATTGCAGGAACCCTATATGATTAAAGATCAAGTTGAAGAGTTGCAACAAGCAATTAATCGAACCATGGATGACGCTTATAGGAAATATGCCGATAGCGATGAAGCTAAAACTATCGAGCCGAAGCATGTGTTTTCTAGGTTGGAGCAATCGAAACATCGCGATACCCTAATCGAGAAATTAAGCACGATGGTAAAACAAACGACAAAACCTGCATCGATGTTTGACAACGAGGCTTGGCATATAGACGGCATGACTACTGCGGTGCAAGCGCATATAGCGGATGTAGTCCGACCTCGGATTGAAGCCTCTAGGCAAGTGGGTCAACTAAGGAAACAAGTTCCGGATTCTGTCTACCAAACGGCAAGAACAACCCTCGTAGAACAAGATATTAACTGGGGAGACGATTTTATCGCAACCGTAAACGGTTCATACATTAACACTTTGAAAGACGATAATAATGCCGGACTTTACGCACTATTACAGACACCGGAGGTTGCGCAACGAGAGATAGGCACCAAGTCGGATCAAACACCGTTCACATTTAAGGATTTAGTTGAGTCCACGCTAACAAAGAAAAAAGATATCCAGAAGCCTAAGAAAATACATCAAGCAATAGATAAACTCGTTCCCCTCGAAGCAAAGAATGAGCTACTTCAGGGCATAGAAAATGATCTAAGGCAGGTACGAAATAGAGTAATAGACCAACATGCCGCCGACCAACTATTTCAAGCCTGTGTAATCGGTATGTTGCAAAATGCAGAAATAAACTTTGAAGCCAAAAAACTAAACTTCAAGCAACGACTTCCGACCCGCCCACATTATGAAACAACCGTATAACCTACCGGCTCCATTCCCCTCCACAGGAGGGGTGGCCTATGCATTTTGCAATGCATGCGTTTAGCAGTCATGTTGAGGTTCTGAACGAAGTCACGCCGATTGAGCCAGTAGGTCAATCGGCAATTCAATTGAAGTCCGCCCCTACGGTGTATGAAATACTTTTTCAACAGCCCCCACGCAATGCACCCGCGCACAATACATTTTTAAGATATGGTAGAATTAAACTTTTAACTAGGAATAAACAGAGATGTCGGAAATAGCACTTTACAACGCATTAACGAAATTAGGACTAAACCATGACGAAGCAAAGGAGGCAGTTACGGATGTTGCGAGTTCAAGGGATGTGGCTACGAAGGAATATCTAAAAGCAGAGATAGCAAATTTAGAAACTAGGCTAACAAATCGAATATATGCAGTCGCCGGGATAATCATTGCATCGGTTGGATTGATGATAAGGTTTTTATAAAACCACTGCATGATATTCAGTGCAGTCATAATCAAATAATAGACTAGCAATCAATACTGAAAATATTTGGAGTTGTTGAGTCTAAATCAGTACATTCCCCTGCGAAGGAGGGGAATAAACCACCCCATGAAAAGGTTTTACATTTTGTAATATGTACTAAGATTCTGCACAACGTTACGCCGATTGACCTACTGGCTCAATCGGCGGTTCTGTTGCGCCTGCCACCCCTCCACAGGAGGGGAATGGATCTGCACTTGTGTTTTGTTGCAATTTTTAATATCATAGGCTTGTTATTTAACATCGGCTAACTTTTCGGAAGGCTCCTTCAAGGAGCTTTTTTATTATGTGTCGGTTGGTTTAGCTAAACATCGTGTAACGAGGTGAACACTATGAGGAGCGTGGACGATTTATCATCCATTATAAGACCTGCAGTTGAGTGTATGGGATATATTTACTGGGGTCTTCAGTTTAACGGGTACGGACGGCGTTCCGTGTTGCGGATCTATATAGACCATCCTGACGGTATCACGCTTGACGATTGTTCTGTCGTCAGTAATCAGATAAGCGGCGTATTGGATGTAGAAGATCTAATGAGACAAGCGTATACCTTAGAGGTTTCGTCGCCCGGAATAGAACGGCCTTTATTGAGTAACAAACATTATGAACTATACATAGGAGCTATGATAAAAGTGAAAAGCTATACATCTTTTAATAATAGGAAAAATTTTACCGGCCGTCTAGAAGCGGCGAGTGCGAACTCTATTACTCTGAAAATAGAGCAAGAATCAATTGATATTCCTTATGGTGCAATCAAACAGGGTCGTTTGCTTTGCGAAGAGTGGGATTATTCCGAAAAGAGGAAAAGCGATGCAAAGTAATGAAATTTTACGCGTTGTAGAAGCCGTGCAAAACGAAAAAAATGTGGCGGCAGAGGATGTTTTTGAAGCCTTGGAGTCGGCACTGGCTGTGGCTGCCCGTAGAAAATTAGATCATAATGTAGATATTTGTGTAGAGATAGATCGTAAAACCGGAGAGTATAACACCTATAGGCGGTGGCATGTGATTGATGATGACGATGAGAATTTCACCTCTTCGGATCATCAAATCCTCTTGAGTTCGGCAAGACAAGACGACGAGTCCTTGAACCCCGGCGATTATTTGGAGAAGCAGATTGAAAATGCGCCTTTCGGTCGTATCTCTGCGCATACTGCCAAGCAAGTTATAGTCCAAAAATTGCGCGAAGCTGAGCGTACGCGTATTGTCTCTTTGTATAAAGACAAAGTTGGGACTTTGATTATGGGCAATGCCAAACGAGATGATTATACCGGCCTCTATTTAGATTTAGGAAGCAACGGAGAAGGATTTATACCGCGTAGCGATTTAATTCCCAGAGATACCATACGCCCCGGTCAACGCGTACGTGCTTACTTAAAGGAAGTACGCGAAGAAATGCGTGGACCACAACTGATTATGTCTCGCACCGCACCGGAATTTCTGATCAGGTTGTTTGAACTTGAAGTGCCGGAAGTAGGGCAAGGGTTAATAGAGATCATAGGTGCATCGCGCGATCCCGGTCTACGCGCTAAAATTGCCGTACATTCCAAAGACTCGCGTCTGGACCCGGTAGGTGCTTGTGTCGGAATGCGCGGGGCGCGTGTACAAGCGGTGTCCAATGAGTTAGCGGGAGAACGCGTTGACATCATTTCTTGGGATGAGGATTTCGGTAAATATGTAGTCAATGTGATGGCACCTGCTGCAATCACTTCTATCGTGGTGGAAGAGGAATCACAGCAAATAGATATTATAGTGGAGGAAGAAAAACTTTCCCAAGTCATCGGGCGTGGTGGGCAGAATGTACGATTGGCGAGCCAGCTATTAGGATGGAAATTGAATGTTATCAGCACCCAACAGGCAGAAGACAAAAGCGAATACGAAATACAGAATGTGGTTGAATTATTTAATGAGAAACTCGATGTAGACAAAGAAGTTGCGGAAATTTTGGTCGACGAAGGCTTTGACAGCATGGAAGCGATTGCGTATGCCGAAACCGAAAAATTGCTCGCCATCAAAGAGTTTGACGAACAGCTTGTAGAAGATCTAAAAAGTCGTGCAAGCGATGCCATGTTGGCGATGGTTTTATCAGATGAAGACGAACCCGTCGACAACGAGTTAAGCAATCTTCGGAGTGTAGATCAGTCGTTGCTCCTAAAACTAAAGGAACACAACATCACCAATCGAGAAGAATTAGCGGAGCAGGCGGTAGACGATCTATTAGAAATAGAGGGTATAGATAAAAATAAAGCGGCAGAACTCATTATGGAAGCGAGGACGCCTTGGTTTCAGAATGTCGAGGGTAGCTAAAAGATGTCGGAAACCGTTGAGAAATTATCTCAAAGCCTAAAGAAATCGCCCAGCGAGACAGTCAAGATTCTCAAAGCTGCGGGCATAGTCGGCAAGAAAGCGGGGGACACGCTTTCTCACGACGAGAAAATGCAAGTAATACAGTATTTAGGTAAAGGTAGGCGAGTCGGTCGTCCCCAAAGTAGCACTTCGCAAGTCAAAATCATGCAGGGTCAATCGGCTAAAACAGTCAATGTGGAGGTTCGTAAAAAAACTACTTATGAAAAACCTAAAGCACCGCCGCCGCCTGCTAAAAAACCAAAAATCGCACAAGTTGAAAAGAAAGATACCGTTAAGACGGTAAGAAAAAAATCGTCGCAAATAACGATTCCTCAAATACCCGAAGTCGAAGAAAGCAAAGCCGAGAAAAAAACGAAGGCCGAAAGTAAATCAAACAAACAAACAAAAGCCAAATCCACAAAAAAATCTACGGAACCCTCAATCACCGAAGCCGGAAAAGCCAAAATAATCGACCTAGTCGCCGCGCAACAAGAAAAACCGCGTAAGCGATTGAGTATCGCGAGCGATAAAAGCGGCAAACGAACGATCAGAAGACACGGCAGACAAGCGGTTAAAGTAACACCATCCCAGAAACACAGGTTTGAAAAACCCACTCAACAAGTAAAACGCGAAATGGTCATTCCCGAACATATATCGGTACCCGATTTGGCGCAAGGTCTGGCAATCAAGAGCGGTGAACTCGTTAAAAAAATGATGGATATGGGCATTATGACGACTATCAACCAATCGCTGGATCAAGATACCGCAATATTGATAGTAGAAGAATTAGGGCATCGCGCAGTTGCCGAGAAGCGCGAGGATGCAGAGATGGGATTGGTAAATAAATTGGACGACGAAAACTTGGAAAAGTTTTCTCGCCCCCCTGTCGTTGTAGTAATGGGGCATGTAGATCATGGTAAAACATCGTTGCTCGATTATATACGTAGTGCCAAAGTGCACAGCAACGAAGCGGGCGGTATTACACAACATATAGGCGCGTATCATGTGGAAACCGATAAGGGGGTAATCACCTTCTTGGATACGCCCGGCCATGCCGCATTTACGGCGATGCGCGCCCGAGGTGTCGAGGTGACCGATGTTGCCGTTTTAGTAGTCGCCGCCGACGACGGCGTGATGCCGCAGACCGTAGAAGCGATAGAACATGCCCGAGAAGCTAAGATACCGGTCATAGTCGCGTTTACAAAAATAGATAAAGAAGGTGTGGACACCGAGAAAATAAAAAGTGAACTTGCCAAACACGATATCGTATCCGAAGCATGGGGAGGGGACAATATCCTCGTTGAGGTTTCATCTAAAAGCGGTCAAGGTATAGACGAACTATTAGATGCAATCTCACTGCAAGCCGAAGTTATGGAGCTCAAGGCACCGATTTCGGGGAATGCGCAAGGTGCAGTGATAGAAGCTACATTGGATAAAGGACGCGGCGTTATCACAACGGTTTTAGTCAAGCGGGGTGTGTTAAAGAAAGGCGATATTCTATTGGCAGGTATGGAATTCGGTCGAGTGCGTGCGATACTGGATGAACGCGGTAATACGCTTTCCGAAGCCAGCCCTTCCATACCGGCCGGGGTCTTGGGACTTTCCGGTGCGCCGTCGGCGGGCGACGAGTTCATCGTCGTAGAGAACGAGCGTCAAGCAAGAGATGTCGTCGATTTACGCCGTCAAAAAGAACGCAACAAACACTTGGCTCGCACTCCGGTTGTGCACCTCGATAACTTCATAAAGGATGCGAAACAAGCTGTGCAATCGATCAATATATTGCTCAAAGCGGATACCCGCGGGACTGCCGAAGCCATACAAGATGCCCTTTCTAAAATTCCCGGCGATGAGGTGAAAGTCAACATGTTATCTACCGGTGTGGGCGGTATTAATGTCTCCGATGTCAACTTGGCGGCGGCCTCCAAGGCGATGGTGATAGGATTCAATGTGCGAGCCGATGCACAGGCGCGCAGAGCAGCCGAGGCGCAAGGTATAGCGATGAACTATTACAGCATTATCTACGAATTGATAGATAGTGTTAAGGAGATGATGGGCGGTTTGTTGGAACCCGTTATCAAAGAAGAAATTGTAGGCATCGCCCAAGTCAAGGATATCTTCCGCTCGTCAACGCTCGGGGTAGTCGCAGGTTGTCAGGTGATAGAAGGCACGGTACGACATGGCAATCCAATCCGTGTATTGCGAGACAATATTGTTATTTACGAAGGAGAGCTAGAGTCGTTACGCCGCTTCAAGGATGATGTGAAAGAAGTCAAAGTGGGAACCGAGTGTGGCATTGCCGTCAAAGACTACAACGATGTTAAATTAGACGATCAAATAGAAGTTTTTCAACGGGCGGAAATGCGAAGGAGCCTGTGATGGCTACCGTTTTATACCGTCCTTTGCGGGTTGCAGGGTTGCTCAAGCGGGAAATCGCTATGGTGTTACGCAGTAAAATTAACGATCCGCGTTTGCACCGAATCATCGTAACCGATGTAGAAGTGAGTAGGGGTTGCTCGCATGCAAAAGTTTATATCTCGGTACCCGAACCGGAAGACGAACAACAAATACTAAAAGCCGTTAACGGCGCAGCCGGGTTCATTAGAAGCAATTTGTCGTCGAGTCTGGAGCTGAAGTTTATGCCGAAGCTCAGTTTTAAGATCGACAACTCATACGAACAAGGAAAACGTATAGACGACATACTCGGGAATGTGTTCGAATAACGGCATGTCGTATCATTCCCAAAATACCGTTTTGCATGAATATTATGATTACCCACCCAATTTATGTTTACCTACCGTAGGGGCAGACTTGTATGTCTACCCTAAAGTACCGGTCTGCATGAACCCAACCGCTTGCGCTACCCGATAATGGTTTCCACATTTAACAACCACCCCGTCAGGCTGAATAGAACCGCCGATTGAACCAATAGGTCAATCGGCGTGACATTATGCAGAACCTAAACATGATTGCTAAACGCATACATTGCAAAATGCATAGGCCACCCCTTCGAAGGAGGGGAATGTACCGTCCCTACGGTTCGTGGATACTTTTTCAACAGCCCCATGTCAAATCATTGTGAAGCCTCGGTAGACAATATTTTATTGTTGCTTTACAAACCCACCGCAATCAGTTCTTGTCAAGCGGTTGAGCAAGTCAAACGGCGGTTGCGTGTTAAGAAGGCCGGTCATGCCGGCACCTTGGATCCTTTTGCAGAGGGTTTGCTAATCGTCGCATTGGGTAAAGCAACCCGCGCATTAACCGATTTAAGTAATCGGTATAAATGTTACGAAGTGCGGCTAAAGTTAGGTTTGCGTACTACAACCGGTGATTGCGAAGGTGAGATTATCGAGCGTCGGGATTTTATAATGCCTAAGGCGAGCGTCCTAAACGATGTATTTTCCGATTTCATCGGCGAGATAGAACAAATCCCACCAATGTATTCGGCACTCAAACATCGAGGTCAACGGCTATATAAATTAGCGCGTGCTCATATCTCTGTTCCTAGAAGCAAACGCAAAGTGCACATTCGTTCTTTGACACTGCGGCAGATTAACGACGACGGTTTTAGTTTTAAGGTGGAGTGTTCCAAAGGTACTTATATACGCACTTTAGTAGAAGATATAGCAGCCGCACTGGATACCGTCGCCTATACCCACAGCCTGAAACGCACTGCGATAGGTGCTTTTGATATTGCGTCCGCCATATCGCTCGATTGCTTAGAACGAGACCCCGATCCACAATCGGCATATCTAATTGATCCGGCTCAGGTTTATTCGCACTTTCAAGCCTATATAATGAATGAAGAATCGGCAAAATACTTTAAGCACGGCCGTTACGGCAGGCGGATACTGCCGTCGGGCGGACGTTTTAGACTGTACAATGAAGCGGGTGATTTTTTGGGTATAGGCGGAGACGGCAAGGTATATGCTAGATTCGTTTGAGTTGGATTATACGATGGTGATTTATAGCTATAAATTGGGCAATGTTTTTGAAAGATAAATTAAACAGACCGATACGCGACCTTAGAATCTCGGTTACCGACCGTTGTAATTTTCGCTGTACTTATTGTATGCCTAAGGAGATTTACGGGTCCCATTATCAATTTATGCGGCGCGACGAATTACTATCTTTCGAAGAGCTGGTTCGTGTGGTTGGTATATTTGCCGAACTCGGAGTTGTTAAAGTACGCATCACCGGTGGTGAACCGTTGGCGCGTCAGAATGTAGAGGTGTTGATCAAAATGATTGCACAAACAAAAGGTATCAAAGATATTAGCCTAACCACCAACGCCTCCTTATTGACTGCCGACAAAGCACGGCGATTAAAAGAAGCCGGTTTGAAACGTCTTACCGTGAGTTTGGATGCACTCGACAACGAGGTCTTTATGAAAATGAACGATGTGAATTTTCCGGTCGATAAAATTCTAGAACATATAGACCATGCGAGCGGTGTCGGCTTCGAGACGATTAAAATTAATATGGTGGTAGTAAAGGGGCGCAACGAAGATCAAGTTTTGGCTATGGCACACCGCTTTAGAGGGCGCGATTGTATACTCCGTTTTATCGAGTATATGGATGTAGGTGGTGGCAACCGATGGAAACTAGACCAGGTGGTGTCTACGGCCGACCTGATAAAGTTAATCAACGAGAAATTTCCTATAGAAGCAATCGCTGCCAACTATGCGGGTGAGGTTGCGGAACGTTGGCGTTATCGGGATGGTCAAGGAGAGATCGGTTTTATTGCTTCGGTCTCGAAACCCTTTTGTCGCAGTTGCACACGCATTAGGCTATCTGCCGAAGGTAAACTCTATACCTGTTTATTTGCCTCCCGCGGCCACGATCTGCATCAATTGCTGGACTCAAACTATACCGACGATGAGCTCAAAAACTATATTATTGATCTGTGGACGCAACGCGAGGATCGTTATTCCGAGATACGCAACGCACAAACGGTCGCTCTTCCCAAAGTAGAAATGTCTTATATCGGCGGCTAGAGGGGTGAGTCGGCGCGAGGTGATGTCGCTTGATCGACGGTAGCAGGCGATAGTTCCACCTTTTGGTTGCTATTTAATTTTTCAATGTCGCGGGCGACTACCCGTTCACCGCTTTCGATTCCACTCTCGACGATGATCGTATCGGCTACGCGCAAGCCTAGCACGACGGCTCTATTCTCCACGAGTTTGTCTTCGTTGACGACGAACAAAAAGGGTTGTCCGTCTATATATTGGATTGCGGTAACCGGCACGCTAATGGCATTGTCGTAGCGTTGCCCTTCGAGGGTAGCTTGTGCAGTCGCGCCGGCTTGCAAATCGGCACCGTCCAATCTAATTTTTACCTTATGGGTATTGGTTTCTTGATCGGGATTTTCTTGCAAAGCGACGAGTGTGCCTTCGTAGTACTTTTTGCCTACGGTCACCGGCACCGTACTATTCAATTCTAAGGCACCCACTCGGGTATTACTCACATTTAGAACTAGGTCGTATTGCGATAAATCGACTAGCCGAACCACTTTTTTAGATCTACTCACATAGTCTCCTACCTCAATCATGACCTCGTTGACCGTGCCGCTAAACGGTGCGCTCAAGCCGGTGCGTTGCAGGTCGCGTTGTGCATGGCGTAGCAGACTGTCGTTTAAGACTAGGTCTATTTCGGCCCTCTTGATAGAGTGTTGCAATCTGACCTGTTCGGAGCGAAAGTCTATAAGCTGTTTTTTCTCCGACTCCAGCAACGACGGTGAGATATGTTGTTTGGTCGATAGACTTTCGGCGCGCGCCACCTCGCGTTGTTGCATCGCAACATTTTCCATCGTAAGTTTTAGCAGTTCTTTGTCGTATTCTAATTGTGCGGCAACGCTGTCGCGACGCGCTTGCGCCTGCACATAGGCATCGTAGTAATCACCCTCGTCTACGGCAAGCAGTACCTGTCCTTGTCTTACATACATTCCGGGTTCTACATAGCGAGCGACGATTTGTCCTTCAACTTCAAATTCCAATTCGCTGACTTTAATAGGTTGCAAGCGTCCGGAAAGGGTATAGACAGGTGTGACGCTTTGTGGTTCGGCTATGACGGTTTCTACGGTCGCTAGAAAATTACTCTCTTTGGAAGCGATGGCTTGGGGACGAGTTTGTATCAATAGAACCGCAAGTAGTGCGCTCACGCATACTACTGCAAGGATCATAAATTTTTGGGTCTTTTTCATTTTGCCGTTACTATAATGAGTCTCAACTGCTTATTATCTAATAATTTTAGGAAAACGCTATATGTTACCGCATATTTATATCCGATTAAAATTTCACACGGTTCTGTCGTGTTTTTATACAACATAGTAGAGGATTAAGTTTGATGTCTTATCGTTTTTGGGGCTTGATAACATTAGCGATGCTGTCATTTTCACAGATATCGTATGCCGAAACCGACCGCTGTGCACCGGTAGTGCCGAAACCTACCGGAACCGACCCCGACCAGCTTCGTATATCGGCGGAAAGAGTTAGAGTCAACCCGAATCAAATTTCCGTATTGCAAGGTCAAGTACAACTTGAGCAGGCTCAAAAAAGGATACGCGCCGATCGTGTTGCGGTTGATACAAACTCCGAGAGGTTAAAAGCCGAAGGTAATGTGCGCTATACGAATTGTGCGACACCGACACCGCTTTGGTTTATCTCCGCCGATGAATTGATATTCGATCAAAATAAAAACAGCGGCACGATCAAAGACGCATGGTTGCACTTGGGGGCAATTCCGTTTCTATACATGCCGCGTTATCGCATCGATCTATCGCAAGATAAACGAAAAAGTGGACTGTTGTCGCCGCGCCTTACTTATAAAAGCAAATCGGGTGTTAAAACAGGCATACCACTATATTTCAATATAGCCCCCAACAAAGATGCAACGATTACGCCTACATTCCATAGTCGGCGCGGCGCGGGGATTGATATGAAATCACGTTATTTGTATGCGCACGATCAAGGCGGTTTCGGTTTTTCTTGGATAGACGATACCGAATACAACGACGAACGCTACTTCTATTTTTGGGATCATCGCACTCGCGTCGATGATTTGTTTCGCATGGATATTAAAATACACCGGGTTTCGGATGCCGACTATGTGCGGGATTTAAGCGGTAATGTAAGTCTATTGAACGAATCCTATTTGCGTAGCTATTTAGAGAGTGATTTATTTTGGCGCGGGTGGAATTTTAGTCTTCAAACGGAATTATTGCAGCGCGCCGACGACGATGCCGATTGGTTGGAGCGGCCTTACCAATACCAAATAAGGCCGGGACTTACAGTGTCGCGAATATTTGCCGACGGTCCTTTGGGCTTCAATTTTGAGTTCCAATCTCAAGCTACGCAATTCGTTCACAGATATCGTTATCTACAAGAAGCCGATGGCAGTCGCGAGTATATTCCTCTAGGCAATCGTTTCCATAATAGTCTTAGAATGGATTGGTCCTATCGCCGCCCGTGGTTTTTTATAGCCCCTGCTGCCACCATTAATCACACGCACTATAAGATCTATAGGCAAAGCGACCTCAACCGCACACAGCCGGTCTTTAGCGTGCACTCGGGTTTGATATTCGAAAAGGTTGCCCAACAAGATGACCTATTCAGGCACACGATAGAACCCACTTTGTTTTATTTAAATGTGCCGAGACGAGAGCAAGACGACATACCGTTGTTTGATACCACTGTGAACGAATTCAATTTTCAAAGACTGTTTTCCGAGAATCGTTTTAACGGTGTCGATCGTATCGGTGATGCCGATCAGCTCACTTTGGCTTTGAATAGCCGTCTGTTTCATCGTAGCAGTGGCAAAGAGGCTATGCGGGCAAGTTTAGGCCGTATTTATTATTTCAGGGATCGTCAAGTGCAGATCAATACCGACGCAGACAAGGTGCGGCCGCAATCTCCGTTAATCGGTGAACTGCATTTAGATCTCAATAACAAGATAAAATTTCTATCTTCGTGGGTTTGGGATTCGAAGCAAGACCAAACCTTGAAATTGACATCTCGGCTATCGATTAAAGGCAGCCGAAACCGTGTCGTTAATCTGTATTACCGCTCGCAAGCCGACGCATTCGACGAACAGTTAGCTTTTGAATCCGACCACGGCTTTGAACAAGGTGGCATCAACCTCGGTATACCGCTCGGCGATCGTTGGACAATGTTGGCAGGTTGGTCCTACGATTTTGATGCCGACGACAATTTATCAACCTTTGCCGGCGTTGAATATCGTAGCTGTTGTTGGACATTGAGTGTGGGTCTACAACGGCGGCTGATAGATGTAGACAACGATAGCGGGCGTATAGCCGACGGCAGCCTTGATTTTGAAAACTTCGTAGGTTTTGAATTTAACCTTGAAGGATTAGGCGGTATAGGTGATAATTTACAACGAAATTTAAGCAAAGAAGTATTCGGTTATAAATAATGATATATTTGATGGTTATGATAAACCCAATGAATAAATGTGGGGCTGTTGAAAATGTATCGGCAGCGCAAAAATCCAACCGCTTGCGCCATCCAATTACGCAAACCGCCTGTAGGGGCGGACTAGCATGTCCGCCCGAAACGCGTTGCGCCGCCACGATTTATACATTCATCCATCCAATTTATGGAAACCAAAACCATGTGGCGTAGGCGGTTGGGTTTGTGCCGAACGGTAGTTAAGGGCAGACATATAAGTCTGCCCCTACGGGTGGTTTGTAAATATTCACGGCGCAAGCGGTTGCAGTTGTGCAAAAACAATACTTTTTCAACAGCCCCCGGCATGTCTGCACAATTTAACCGAGGGCATCCTCCAAACATACCGAATCCTTGCACAAACCCAACCGCTATGCGCTCCATGTTGTGCGCACCGCAACTTGAAATTTTAATCGCAATTTTATTATTTGTCGCGATCATTCCTGCATCCTCGCAAGCTCAACCGAAGGTAATAGATAAAATCGTCGCAGTAGTCGGAGATGTTGCAATCAGCTCGCGCGAACTGGCAATGACGGTGGATCGCGTCAAGCAGAATATGGCGCGTCAAGAACAAGAGATTCCGGACTCCCAAACCCTGGTTCCTAGGGTTTTAGAACAGCTGATAGTCGTTAAACTACAACTCCAAGAAGCGAAACGCCTGGGTATTACGATAGACGAAATAGCACTTGATCAAATGCTTGCCAAAATTGCCGCCGATAACGGTAAGACCCTTGCCGAGATGAAAGCCGAAATTGAACGCAGTCAAGGAAGTTATAGCGAGATGCGAGAGTCGGTGCGTCAAGAGTTCATCATCTCTCAACTCAGGCAAAGCGTGATTAATAGTATAGTGGTTTCCGAGAGTGAAATAGAAGCCAAACTGAGAGAAATCAATGCGCAGACACTATTTAGTTTTTCTTATTTAGCGGCGGAATTACCGGAGGCGGAAAGTGAACGTGAAGAATTGACGCAATGGTTTCACAACCTGCGCCTTAAAATACTAAACGAAAACGATTTTTACGATATCGCGAAGCAAGCGGCGAAAAAAGCATCGGTAAACTATAAAAGATCGCAGCCTAGACGGCTAAACCAATTACCGAAGCTACTGCAAGAGAAAGTATTGAATATGAATATCGGCGACATCACCTCGGTTATCAAGACTGCCGATACACTTTACCTATTTAGTTTAGACGGCAGACAGGCAGAACAATTACCGCAGATCGTTGAAAAGCAATATCATATTAGACATATCCTATTGAGATCCGATGCGATGTATTCCGATTCGTATATACGCAAAAAACTACTTGCGATCAAAAGACGTATTGAAAACGGCGAGAGCTTTGAACAAATGGCAAAAAAATACTCGCAAGACCCCGGTAGCGGCTTCAAAGGCGGCGACTTGGGATGGATCCCCACCGAAGGCTTGGCAGCGGAATTCGCACAGCAAGTGGAAAATGCACCACATCGCAAACTCATCGGACCTTTTGCGACCGCCTTCGGACAGCATATATT
This sequence comes from uncultured candidatus Poriferisulfidus sp., assembly GCA_965215125.1. GTDB lineage: Bacteria > Pseudomonadota > Gammaproteobacteria > Poriferisulfidales > Oxydemutatoraceae > SP5GCR1. The sequence continues at coordinate 2,019,789 of OZ244052.1, forward strand.
GGAAGTACTGGGCGAACGCCGACAAGATGTCAGCAACCGAATACAAAGACGAAACATCATTGCACAGCTACGCCAAGAAAAGTCGGGTGTCGAAATAAACGAATGGTTGCTTAGATTGCGAGAAAGCCGATATATAGACATCAGACTTTGAGACCACACAAAACCATTGCAATCACAGCTGCGGAACCTGCCGGCATCGGTCCCGACATACTGGCTTCGCTTGCTCATATACCGATTGCCGATGCCACACTTGCGGTAATCGGCAATGCAGAATTATTGGAGCTTCGCGCAAAACAAATCGCAAAACCTATTAAAACGTATACTTATACCGATGATACCGTGCAAACACATCGCGGCGATGGAACTTTGGCGGTCATCGATGTTGCGTTGCCGGTACCGGTTGTTGCCGGGCAAATTGATACGCGTAATGTTCCTTATGTGTTGGAGCAATTGGATATTGCCGTGCGCGGTTGCTTGCGGGGTTCTTTTGACGCACTGGTCACCGGTCCCGTCAATAAGGCAGCTATTTGTCAAGCGAGCATCCCTTTTCAAGGACATACCGAATATCTTGCACAAGCCTGCGATAGCGGTAGCGTTATGTTGCTCGAAGCCGAGGCATTACGCATTGCACTGGCAACCACCCACATTCCTTTATCCGAAGTGCCGAGACAACTCTCCCGTGATTTATTGACAAAAACAATTAAGATATTGCACGACGATATGCGTCGTCGCTTTAAGATGGATGCGCCTCGTATCGCGGTATGCGGACTGAACCCGCATGCCGGGGAACAGGGTTATTTAGGATCGGAAGAAATTGAAGTAATCGCACCTGCGATAGCCGAATGTGCTGCACAAGGAATAATGACATTCGGCCCGGTCTCCGCCGATACTGCATTTACACCCGAGCAACTACGGCAATGCGATGTGAGTCTTGCGATGTATCATGATCAAGGCCTTGCGGTTGTCAAGTATGCAGGTTTCGGGCAAGTCGTCAACATTACTCTGGGACTACCGTTTGTGCGTACCTCGGTAGACCACGGCACCGCCTTGGAATTAGCCGGTAGTGGACAGGCTCGATCTACCAGCTTGGAACACGCGGTGCGCCGTGCAATCCAATTATCCTAGTGGTGGTATTCGGGGTTGTTGGAAAATACGGTTTTGCACGAACCGAACCGCTGGTGCTACTGCAACAAGTGGCAGTTCTATTTGTGCTTACAGACTTCATTATAATCTTGACTAGCATGTAAGAATTTTTTAAGATATTCTACAATATGTTCATAATTAATATAATCGGGGAATCCAGCACAATAAAAAGGTAAAAATGAAGCCCCTCTTGATCATTCTATTTGCCCTATTCAGCACAAATCTAATGGCTCAAACCGACATAGATAGGGATGGCGACGGTCTGATAGATATTAATCATCTGGAGGATTTGGATGAAATCCGCCATCACTTAAACGGTTTGCCGCCGGCTTGCGGAGAAAATAACAACGAAGCCTATAGAGGCTATGAATTAATAAGAAGCCTGGGTTTTAACGACGATACACGCTACTTGGATGCCGATGCCAACAAAGAGAGATGGACGACGGGTGCAGGTTGGCAACCGATCGGTGATTTTGATAATCCTTTCAATGCGCTATTCATGGCGAGTACCGAGACCTTGACTATTTCTAATTTGACGATAGACAAACGCAGTGAATCGAGTATAGGTTTGTTCGGTGTGTCTTTCGGTGGTATAGCCGATATTCATTTAAGCGATGTATCGTTTAAAGGATATAGCGTAGTCGGTGGTTTGGTCAATGATAATCAAGGTGTCGTCAATCAGAGCTACCGGCAGGCAAACGAGGCGATAAGCGATAACGGTGTGGGTGAAGCACAAGACGACTTGCAACGGGTTTCTTCGTTCTCGGAGTGGTCGTCGGCAAACTGGGATTTCACTGCCGGCGAGTATCCGGGTTTGCAGTATGCGGTGGGCAACGACGAGGATGGCCCTGCGTGCGAGACACCGCCGCCGGATACCGAACTGCCGAACTGCGGAGCTTTATTGGCGGAACAGAGATTTGAGCTGGAGCGTATAGAATTAGTCGGGGCAGGGTTATTACCCGACTTCGACCTTGCGATCGACAACTATGTTGCAGGTGTTTCCGCCGAGACAACGAATGTCATGATAATCGTGCGTGCGAACCGTAAAGATACACCGATTAGAATAAACGGTAATGTCGTATCGGTTGATGCGGTCAATGTCGTGGAATTAGCCGAAGCAGGGAACACGCAAATTGAAGTCGTGAGTGTAGCGGAGGCTACAACCTATACCATCGTAGTCAGGAAAATAACCTTGCCGCCGTGCCATGCTTTAATAGAATTTCCCGATGACAACGACGGCATAGCCCAAACCATAGATATTGACAAGAATAACAACGGCTTGATAGAAATCTGCGATTTGGAAGGTCTCGATGAAATACGCTATCGATTGAATGGCACCGGTTATAAAACAAGTGCCGATGCGGTGGTAATAATGACAGGTTGCCCTGCCGACGGTTGCAGGGGTTATGAGCTAACCAAAGATCTAGACTTCACGGATAACGATAGCTACCGCATAGCAGACAATAAGGTAATATGGACTGCCGATAAAGATAGAACGAATTCAGGCTGGACACCTATTGATCCCCGTGCTCCTTTGACCGCTATATTCGAGGGAAACAATCACACTATTGCTAATTTATATATCAATATGAATGATTCGGTAACAATAGGTTTATTTAGCGTCATTAGATCCGAGATCAGGAATGTCAATCTATCGAATGTGGACATCAACGGGTTTACTATAGTAGGTGGATTGGTCGGCTTAAATGGAGGTCTAATCATCAATAGTCGGATGACCGGTAGCGTTTCCGCAACCTTATCTAATCTCGGTGGACTGGTTGGTGTTAACGGTGTTAATGCCGAAATCAGTAATAGTTCTGCGAGTGGCACTGTCACCGGCCCGGCTACCGTAGGCGGCTTGGTTGGTCTTAATATTAGCATAATCAGAAATAGTTTTGCGAGTGGTATTGTCACCGGCACGGATAGCGTAGGCGGATTATCGGGAATTACGGGTAATGATGGACTCGTCATTAATAGTCACGCCGACAGTACGGTGAACGGCACGGAAATGGACGATACCGGCATAGGTGGGCTAATCGGTACCAGTAGTGGTTTTATCATGGGTAGCCATGCAAGCGGTGCCGTTAATGTTGACGCACAGGGGAATGATACCGGTGTAGGTGGCTTGGTCGGTCAAAATTCTTCTTTAATCATCAACAGCTATGCGACCGGTGCCACCCGCGGTCATAGCAGTGTGGGTGGCTTGGTGGGATTAAGCGAGGAGGGTATGTCGGGTAGTTTAATGACAATCATCAACAGCTATGCGACCGGCGATGCGAGCGGCACGGGAAATAACAATAAAAACATAGGCGGTTTGATCGGCCATAACAACAAAGCGCGTATTATAAATACTTATGCCGAGGGCGATGTATCGGGTATCTCAAATGCGGGTGGTTTAATCGGTCTATCGACGAGCGGCACGATTGAAAACAGTTATACGATCGGTGCGGTGCGTGGCACGGGAGACGATAACAAAAACATCGGTGGGATGGTCGGTGCGACTTCGGACACTGTTATTATCACCGCCAGCTATTGGAATAGAGACACCGGTGGACAAGCCACTTCCGCCAGCGGCACGAGTAAAACAAGGATGGAACTGCAATCACCGACTGCACCGGGAAGCACTTCAACCGAGATTTATTACAACTGGAATCCAGACTATCCGGCACATGCCGATTGGGATTTCGGAGACTCGCAGACCTATCCGGCACTTCGCTATGCCGTCGGCCCCGACGAAGATAACGCCGCCTGCGACGACGACCCCGATACGATATTGCCTCAATGTAGCTTATTGTTGCCCGATCAACCCGGTCGCGATCGGGGTTTAGATTTCGTATTTTTCTTGTTGGATGCAGACGACGCTATTTTAGAACTGGAGCCGTCACTCTCTCCGCTTGTCAACGAATATAAGCTCTTCGTTGCCGGTGATTTGAATACCATACGACTGAGACCGTTTGCGGTCAACGGTGGTGCTACAACGATTAAAATTATAAAAGACGAAGAGAGCCCCGAAGAGAATTATTTTGCCGGCATGAATAGCGGTGACACGAGTAGTACCATAACTTTGGACGATGCGACGACCCCCCTAGTCGTTACGGTGGCAGAGACCATAAACAGCCTCGAGATCGAAAATGTCTATCGGTTTGGGATAACGAAAGTGTCGCCTTCGGACATATCGGAGATTACGGTGTTTGAAAACGGTAATATGGATACCGACGACACGGTCGATGAGGGGAGCCAAATCACCCTAAGTCCTACGATTGACAACGGCACCGGAAACTATCGTTATGAAGTACGAATAGACGGAGAACCTACGGAACCCGTGACACGGAGCTCTTCGTCGATAACGATCAAGCTACCTACCAATCTAGTTAGCGGAGATGAGCTTGTTGAATTCAAGCTGGTAGTTGAAGAGTTTTTCTCTCGTTTTTCTATAATCACGAGTGCAACCAAAGTATTGACGGTTCGGCAGATTGACAACGGATCTCCGGACATAGAATTCGGAGTAAATGCAGACGAGCTATTTGTTTCTATAAAAGATCCGGACGGTGACGGCACCGCCTCGTATCGATGGCAACGACTTAATTATGATAACGGCAATCCGCAATGGGTTGACCTTCCTTCGGAGACGAATGGGACCTTAAATCCGTCGCCGGAAGTCAATGCTGTGTTGAATCCGACAGCCAGTTTGCGCTATCGCGTCGAAGTGACTTATCGTGATGCACAAGGCTATGAAACCGTTGAATTAGTACACTTCGCATATAGACAAGAAGCCGACGACGACAACGACGGGCTGATAGAAATTTACTATTTAGAGGATTTGGACGCAATACGCTACCAATTCGATGGTAGTGGCTATAGAGGAAGCTCGGTGGCGAACAAAATAATTAGAGGTTGTCCCGACGATGGTTGCATCGGCTACGAGTTGGCAAGAAGCTTGGACTTTAACGACGACGCAAGCTATGTTTCAACAGCCAACAAAGTAATATGGACTGCCGATAAAGAGAAAACGAATGTAGGTTGGCCACCGATTGACAGTATCAGTACTTCCATTATAGTGATATTGGATGGGAATGGTCGTGCCATCTCTAATTTATATATCGATCAATCAATACCATTCGCAGGATTATTCGGCCGAGTGATTAACCCTAAATCCGAGATTAGAAATATTCGTTTGTTGGATGTGGACATTCAGGGCACTTTTTCCGTAGGTGGATTGGTTGCTCTTAATGCCGGCTATATTAGTAATAGCCGTATCACCGGCAGCATCTCGGGGAGCGAGAACGGTATAGGCGGATTGATCGGTACTAACAGCGGTGAAATCAAAGCGAGTTCTGCGAGTGGCACTGTCACAGGAAATACGCGTGTAGGTGGATTAATAGGTGACAACAGTGCCATTGTTATCGATAGCTATTCCGATAGCACGGTGAATGGCACGGAAGATAACAATGAAAACATCGGCGGACTAGCAGGTAGAAATCTAGGTTTGATTGTCGGTAGCTATGCGAGCGGTAGCGTTGAAGGTCGTAACGATGTAGGTGGTTTAGTGGGATTTAATGATGCCGATAGCTCATCAATCGGTAGAATTTTCAACAGCTATGCGAGCGGCAATGCGAGCGGCACAGAAGACGATAACCAAAACATCGGCGGGTTGGTCGGCATCAATAAAGGGGTCATCACAAACACTTATGCCGCGGGCAATGTATCGGGTGTTTCAAATGCAGGTGGTTTAATCGGTCTATCGGAGCGCGGCATGATTAAAAACAGTTATACGATCGGTGCGGTGAGCGGCACCGGAGACGATAACCAAAACATCGGTGGGATAGTCGGTGCGACTTCGGGCACTGTTACCATCGTCGCAAGCTATTGGAGAGACACCGGTGGGCAGGCTACTTCCGTCGGTAGCACGAATAAAACTGCGATGGAATTGCAATCGCCGACTGCTCCGGGGAGTACTTCAACCGAGATTTATTACAACTGGAATCCCGACTATCCGGCACATGCCGATTGGGATTTCGGAGACTCGCAGACCTATCCGGCACTTCGCTATGCCGTCGGTCCCGACGAAGATAACGCTGCTTGCGACGATGACCCCGATACGATATTGCCTCAATGTAGCTTATTGTTGCCCGATCAACCCGGTCGCGATCGGGGTTTGGATTTCGTGTTTTTCTTGCCCGACCTTAACAACGCTATTATAGAACAGCAGCCGTCGTTCTCTCCGCTTGTCGACGAATATAAGCTCTTCGTTGCCGGTAATTTGAATACCATACAGCTGAGGCCGTTTGCGGTCAATGGTGGTGCTACAGCGATTAAAATCATAAAAGACGAAGAGAGCCCCGAAGAGAATTATTTTGCCGGCATGAATAGCGGCGATACGAGTGGAGAAATAACTTTGAACGATATGACGACCACTCTAATCGTTACGACTGCGGATACGATAAACGGGATTGGCGATGAAAGCACTTATAGATTTACGATAGAGAAAGTTTTACCACTTGTCATATCGGATATAGAAATAGTCTCGCCGAATAACGACGGCACGGTGAATGAAGGGATTGATATCACGCTACACCCTAAAGTTACCGGTGGTATAGGTAATTACCGCTATAAAGTGGAGACAACACCAACGGTGACATTTGTCTCTCAAACTCCCTCTGCCGTAAAAATTCGGTTTGCCGCCAATCTCGTACCTGCAGATAAAACAACGCGCAGCGCAATCATAAAGCTAACGGTTACAGAGACCATTGACAATAAACTTTATAGTGCTAACCGAACCAAGCGGATCGTAGTTAAGCGGATTAACAACGGAAATCCTATTTTAACGCCGTTAGTACGCCAAAATAACCTACTAGATGTTACCATCTTTCTCGGTAATGGAGATCCCGATGGTGGGCTCCCGGGCATTACCGACACTAGATGGCGAAGACTCGATTATAACGATGGCAACCCACAATGGACCGATATTACTACGTTTAGCAGGTTTCCCCATAGGACAGGCTATCAAGTACCGAGCAATGAACTTGTCACTACCCGCTATCGTGTGGATGTGACGCATACGGACGGACAAAGCTATCAATTTAGCAGGAGTTTTTGGTTTAGATTTACACTCGACGACGACGACGATGGATTAATAGATATCTACTATTTAGAGGATTTGGATGCAATTCGTGATAATCCATCGGTTGATCAAGATAACATATATAGAGATAGGCGATACACACTTGACACATTTAACCGACTGGGCTGCAGTTTGACCGATAGAGTATGCGTTGGTTATGAATTGAGAAGAAGCCTGGATTTCTTTGATGATGCAAGCTATATTTTAACTTCAAACAAAATATTATGGACACAAGCGGGCGGTGGTGCCGGCTGGCAGCCGATAGGAGATCTCGGCAATCCGTTCAATACAAGATTTAATTCTACCGATACACTTGTTATTAGTAATTTATTTATCAACAGGCCCGATGAGGATTATGTCGGTTTATTCGGTGTGACCAACGGTCAAATCTCGGGTGTGGATTTGAGAAATGTAAACATTGGTGGGCGGTTCGTAGTGGGAGGCATTGCCGGAATGTCTTTAGCATCAAGCCTAATTTCCGACAGTTCGGTAGACGGCACGGTTTCGGGTAACGATGCTTGGATCGGTGGTTTGGTCGGGACGCATTACGGCGCAATCGTCAACAGCCATGCACGAGGCGAGGTCATCGGCGACACCAGCGTCGGTGGTTTGGCAGGTTATGCGCTCGGTCCGATCACCAATAGCTATGCGCATAGCACCATAAGGTCTCAAGCCTATAGCGGTGGTTTGGTTGGCTATCATCAAGGACAATGGGGGATCACCAATAGTTATGCAAGCGGCAGTGTGGAGAGTGTTTTTTATGTAGGTGGTTTGGTCGGCTATAACGATGGAGGTATCATTGCCAATGCGTATGCGCTCGGTGATGTGGTCGGCGGTACCAATGTAGGTGGTTTGGTCGGTTATAACGACGGTGGGGAGATTTCTGCAACTTATGCACTCGGCAACATCACCGGCGCATATCATGTGGACGGTTTGGCGGGAGATCGAAATGGCGGTTCAATCACCGACAGTTATACCGCCATGCAACTGGAGGCTAATCTTGCCTCGTCAAACTGGTCGGCGGATAACTGGGCTACCGACGGCGCGAATCGACCGAAGCTCAAATATGGAGGAAGTGTGTCGGGAGACGATGCAAGCGAGCGCAAAGATAGATACGGATATACCGTGTGTGGTGGTGAGAACATGCCGTCTTGCGGTGATGCAATTCCCGACCAAAATGTAGCAGTCGGCAAGTTGCTTGCATTGAGCGAATTAACTTTATCGGTGGGCACACTGGAACCGCCGTTTGATCCTTCGGTTAACGAGTACGAGCTTTTTGATATTTCCGGGCTGCAAACGACAGTGATGGCAGTAGCAAATAATACGACTGTAACCGTTGCTATAGGCTTAGGTAGTCAAACGATATCAATGAATAGTCAAGCATCGCTAACGGTTCAATTAGCCGAACTGCCGGCTGCGAACATCGTCGTCACATTGACGGCATCGGATCAAACCACGAATACATATACGATAACCCTGCCTACGCAACCCGATTTAAGCGGTAATCCCCTAGCTTCGTGCAATGCAACGGATATAGACACGGACGACGACGGTCTGATAGAGATTTGCGACATAGAAGGCTTATATGGAATACGTTATCAATTAAACAGGTTGCCGAGGACTTGTGGAGAAAGTGACGACGAGACATGCAAAGGCTATGAACTGGAGCGTAATTTAGACTTTGATACCGATGTTTCATACCGTAATCCGCAGACGAACAAGGCGATATGGAGCGAGGGTAGGGGCTGGCGTCCGATCGGGACTTTTGCGAAGCCGTTTAATGTAATTTTCAATGCCAACGACCACACCATTGCAAACTTAAGGATCGATAGCACGCACCGAGACTATGTGGGCATGTTCGGTCATATTAGTACTAATGCGAAAATAGAAGACACTGAATTGGCGGATGCGTCCGTACAAGGTAGGTCTTCGGTCGGTGCGTTGGTCGGTTCTAATGACGGTGGCACGATCATCGATAGCCATACGAGCAACGTTGCGACAACGACATTGGTAATAGGAAGCGGGATACGGGTCGGTGGTTTGGTCGGTGATCATAAAGGTATAGTTGAGCATGACAGTTATACGAGTGGCATTGTGCGAGGCAACAGGTCGGTCGGTGGCTTGGTGGGTTATTTCAGAGGACTGGACAGCGGAGAGAATGCGTTGAATCACGGGATTATCAACAGCTATGCCGAGAGTGCCGTACACGGGAGGGTATTTAGCGGCGGTTTGGTCGGAACCAACCTCAACAGGATCATCAACAGCTATGCGATTGGTGATGTGCAAGGTATTTACTACACCGGTGGCTTGGTGGGCTTCAATGGCGGTACCATCACGAACACCTATGCGTACGGTGATGTCAACGGTTGGGAGATTGTCGGTGGCTTGGTAGCCGACAATAGAGCCCCCGGTTCCATAGTCAATAGTTATACGATCGGTACGGTGTCGGGACAACGTTCCGTAAGTGTACTGGTCGGTAATAATAGCGGTACGATCGGCTATAGTTACGGTGTCGGTGATCTGGGTTTGGTAGCTTCGGATTTTGGTGGGACGACTACGAATAGTAATGTTGTTGTAGACTCTGCGGAACTTCAAACCTCTATCGGCGGATGGGATGCGGAAAACGAATGGAGTTTTGAGGACGGTAAATACCCTGCCCTCAGATATAGAACGAGTGCCGGCTGCGAGAGTGATTTGTCATGCGGGCAATTGTTACGCGGACAATTGCCGGAATTGGTTTCACTAACGGTTGTAGAACCTGAGATTGCAAGATTATCTATGCAAAACGAGTTCAGCTATTTATTAAGAATTGCCGAGGATATCACTAGGATTATATTGACCTCGAAAACCGATGATGCTACTACGGTTAGCTATAGCATAAACAATGTGGATTTCAATGCGATGGCAAGCGGAGATTCGTTGACGATTGATCCATTACCTAAGACAGCAACGGCAATTACAATCAGATTGGAGTCATCGGATGCCGGTCTCAGATCGGTAGATTATATAGTTGAGATAGAAAGAATACAAAGTATACGGGCTCTTATCCAAGTCAGAGTATTTTTAGAAGGCTCCTTGCGGGAAATCTCACCCTAATACAGAAAATTTTTACCCATTGATTCGGGGCTGTTGAAAAAGTATCCACGAACTGTAGGACGGTACATTCCCCTCCTTGTAGGGGCGGACTCGTATGTCCGCCCTTAGGGTGGCAGGCTGTGCCTGACGGGGTGGTTGTCAAATATGGAAACCATCATCGGGTGGCGCAAAGCGATCGGATTTGTGCAAGTATTAAACTTTAGGACGGACATCATTGAATTGTCGATTGAACCAGTAGGTCAATCGGCAGTGCTATCCTACCTCTGCGGTAAGTAAACATAAATTGGGTGGGTAAACACATTATTCGTGCAAAACGATATTTTTTCAATACTCCGATTCCTGCGAATCACAACCGCTGACCTTAGCTCATTTTTATGGGTGTTTGCCGTTGCGATACATTTTTTAATTTTTTAAGAGCAGATTGGATAAGGTCGGCTTAAACGGTTTGTATCCGTCATAGTTGAGTAGGCGACGAATATCTAGTATCCTTTTATAACTTCCTAAAGTTTTTACGGAGAGGTGGCCGAGTGGTTGAAGGCATCGGTCTTGAAAACCGAAGATCGCGCAAGCGGTCCGGGGGTTCGAATCCCTCCCTCTCCGCCGATATTGCAAGAAGCTAACAATATGGAATTCCTTATTATCATTTAACCGCAAAAATCATAATATAAACTCATTCAACCTACAGATCGGATTCCTATAGCCTAGATATATTATTTATCGGTTGGGTGTCGCTTTGCTTAGCTTAGGTAATGTTTCTTGTCCCCAATAGCACACGAGCAAGCCGGACAAAAACATAGATACAACGACCACCCAGAAAGTACTCGTAATTGCACCGTGGATATCGGCGGTTAAACCCAAAACGAGCGCGCCGATTCCGTATCCTAAATCGCGCCAGAAACGATAAACGCCGATAGCCGAGCCGCGCCAATTCGGATGGCTGATGTCGTTGACGGCAGCACTCAGATTAGGATACAACAAAGCCATGCCTAGTCCGGTGATCGCTGCGCTGAGAGACCACCACATTATGTCGTCACCGTATAATTTCATCGCAACACCAACGGCGCAAATCCACATTCCCGAGACGATAGGCTTCATACGCCCGATATGGTCGGAAAGTTTTCCGGTCACGGTTTGCAGTGTTCCCCAGACGAAACCATAAATGCCGACGACGATACCGATATGGAATAAGCTCAAACCCTGTTCGTATAAATAGACGGGATAGAATACCCAAATGAGCGTATCTACGAATTTTTCTATCAATCCGGCTTGACTAAAAGTCATCATTCTGCGATCTTGCCAACTCACCCAGACAAAAACCTCCCAAGTAGTCGGTGTGTCGGGGATTGAACGAGAACCGTAGCAGTATCGGTGTATATTATTTTCCTTTTGCCGACTGCGTGCTTCGGTGTGCATCCACGGCAGTGTTTCCAGTACCCAAACCCAAGCGAATATTAATGCCAATGAAATAACTACGATACCGAAAAGTAACAATGCTTCGCGTGGTGGTAGAAGTTCGGACAGATAACCGGTCAGTACACCGGCGATGGCAACTCCCAAATAGCCGGCAAATTCGTTCAAGCCGATAGCGAGACCGCGTTGATTCAAATGCGTGATATCCATTTTAGAAGTCTGCGTCATAGACCAGCACAGGCCTTGATTGATGCCGAGTAATATCGTAGAAGCAATAATCCAATTCCAGCCGGGTGCATAAAAGATCATCCACGGCACCGGCAGTGCGGTTATCCAACCGGCGATTAAAACCGATTTGCGTCCCATCCGCTCGGAAAGGCGGCCGGCAACAAAGTTCAATGTTCCTTTAACAAAACCGAATGTAATGACAAATGCGGAGAGTAAAGTAAAAGCGTCTTCCGGCATCCTGAATTCGGTTTCGGCTAGTACCGGTACGACGGTGCGCATCACTCCCCATGCCATACCGACGAAGAATACCTGTAACAGTAGATGTGTGAACTGCAATCGGTTCGATGCGATGCCGTGCTGATATGTGATTTCTGCCATGATTAAATAGTTCGTGTCTCCAGCGAGAAAATAAGGAACTATTCTACTATAGTGATTCTTTTTAGATACAGACCATTCCCCTCCTGTGGAGGGGTGGCAGGCGCAATAGAACCGCCGATTAAGCAGTAGGTTAATCGGCGGTTCATATATTAGCCGAAGCGCCCGGTAATATATTGTTCGGTTAGAGTCTCTTTAGGATTTGTGAATATCTCTTCGGTGTCTGCCAATTCAATTAGAGCACCCAAATGAAAATAAGCGGTTGTTTGCGATACGCGGGCTGCTTGTTGCATAGAATGTGTGACGATAGCAATCGTATAATTTTGTTTTAATTCGTCTATTAATTCTTCTATTTTAGCGGTTGCGATGGGGTCTAGAGCGGAACACGGCTCATCCATTAGCACGACTTCGGGATTGATAGAGATCGCCCGTGCGATACATAGACGTTGTTGTTGTCCACCCGAGAGACTGGTTCCGGTTTCTTCTAAACGATCTTTTACTTCATTCCATAGTCCGGCTTTTTCCAAACTCGCATGAACGATTTCGTCGAGTACGTGTTGATCGGAGACTAGACCGTGAATACGCGGACCGTAAGCGATATTGTCGTAAATGGACTTAGGAAATGGGTTGGGTTTTTGAAAAACCATGCCGACTCTGGCTCGCAATTCCACTACATCTATGCCGTCGTTGATATTAATATCATTGAGAAATATCTCACCGGTGATCCGGCAATCGTCTATGGTGTCGTTCATTCTATTGAGACAACGCAAGAATGTGGATTTGCCACAACCGGATGGTCCGATCATTGCGATCACTTCGTTGCGTTTTATATCCAGACTGACATCGTCGATTGCTTGCTTTTTGCCGTAATATACATTTAAGTTTTTGACTTTAATGCAGATATTGCTCTGTGTTTCTTCGGTCATAGAGGTGTATTCAGTATTTTACTTCAAGTGCTTTTCTGGCCAATACCGCCAGTAGGTTCATTGCTATCAGAAACAATAATAGCACTACGATTGCACCTGCGGTGCGGTCTACAAAAGCGCGTTCGGGGCTGTCTGCCCACAGGTATATCTGTACCGGTAATGCCGTGGCGGGGTCGGTCATGCCTTGGGGAATATCAACGATGAATGCCATCATTCCTATAATCAGCAACGGGGCACTTTCCCCTAGTGCTTGCGCCATGCCGATAATGCTACCGGTTAATATACTAGGCATTGCCAAAGGCAACACATGTTGTGTTGTCGCCTGCATATCGGATGCGCCTAAAGCGAGTGCACCTTCGCGTATAGAAGGCGGTACCGATTTTAGTGCTGCGCGCGCGGCGATAATAATCGTGGGCAGAGTCATCAGGCTTAGGACTAAGCCTCCTACCAGAGGCGTTGATCTCGGTAGATTAAAAAAGTTTAGGAAAATTACCAAACCTAGTAAACCGAAGATTATAGAAGGCACTGCGGCCAAATTATTGATATTGATTTCTATAAAATCGGTGTAGCGATTTTTGGGAGCAAATTCCTCCAAGTAAATTGCCGTAGCGATACCGAGTGGAAAAGAGATTAGAAACGCGACTAGCAAAGCATAGAAAGAACCGACGATTGCACCCAATATGCCGGCGCGTTCGGGATCACGCGAATCGCCGTTGGTAAAGAAGTTGATATTGAATTTCAATTTAACACGATCTTGCGAGACGAGCTGTTCCGTCCATGCAACCTGTTTTTCGTTGAGTCTAAATGTTCTTCTGGTAGCAGGCGAATCTCCGCTTTTCATATAGCCATCCAGTTCGTCATCGGCGAGTATATCCAGAGATACCGTCTGCCCCGATGTTTTCGGCAAGTTTTGAATTATCTCTATGACTTCATATTTGGCACCGTTGCTGATTAATTTTCCTAACGCAAGTTTATCGCCTCTGGACTGGACATCGGGAAACAACCCGTACAGTGCGGTCTTGATAACATTTTGAACATACAAACTTGATACCGTTTGTTGTCCGCGCACATCGGCGGGAAGGTCGATGTCCAGCTGTATATAGGTCTGTTGAAAAGCGTTTCTCGCCTGGTAGATTAATCCGCCTATGATGAGCACCAACAGCAATATACCGATTAGTGTGGTAATCATAGCCGCGAGTTTAAACAGTTTCTCGGTGTAATAACGCCGTCCTAAACCATGTTTTATTTTTTCTATATACGATATGTCGGTACTTTTATTCATATTGCTCCCTGTATGTTTTTAAGATCTTTAATGCAACGATGTTGAGCATCAGTGTCGCCAAGAACAAAGTCAATCCCAAAGCAAAAGCAGCCAATGTTTTGGCACTGTCAAATTCGTGATCCCCGATGAGTAGAGAAACAATCTGTACGGTCACGGTGGTGGTACTGTCAAGCGGATTACCGGTCAATTTGGCGGACATGCCCGCCGCCATCACAACAATCATAGTCTCGCCGATTGCTCTAGAGACTGCCAATAAGATACCTCCCATAATACCCGGTATCGCTGCCGGTAGTACAACTTTGGTTATGGTTTCCGAATGTGTGGCACCGAGCGCGTACGAACTATCGCGCAAGGTTCTGGGCACGGCGTGTAAGGCGTCGTCGGTGAACGAGCATATAAACGGTATTAGCATGATTCCCATTGCCAACCCGGCGGCTAAAGCACTTTCCGACGAGGCTTCCAAGCCGAATGCCTCGGCGGTATTTTTAATGAAAGGGGAAAGCCATAAAACTGCGATGAAGCCGTAGACCACGGTTGGTATGCCGGCTAAAATCTCAAGCAAAGGTTTGATGGAATTTCTGATATGCGAACCCGCATATTCGGCAAGAAAGATAGCCGACATCAAACCTACAGGTAAGGCTAGTGTCATCGCCACTACGGTTATCAGCAAGGTGCCGGCGAATAATGGGATCGCACCGAAAGCACCCGAGGCACCGACTTGGTCTTCGCGTATCGCAGTTTGCGGACTCCAGTGCAAACTGAAAAATTCACTAATCGGTACTAAATTAAAAAACTTAATAGATTCAAATAGTACCGACAACACGATACCTATAGTGGTCAAGATGGCGATGGTAGAAGCGGAGATCAGTAGCCAGGTCAACATTTTTTCAATCGCTTTGCGCGTATTGTGTCTATTGTTAATGCACTGCCATCCCCACATAGCACCTACGAGTAAGACACCGATACACAGAGTCATAAGCACCGGAAACGGACCTGTTTCTATGGCATCTTTGACGGTGGTAGGCAAATAATCACCCCATAGAAACCATCCGACTAAGATAATCATCGGCGGCACGCTACTCCACAGTGCGGTATGCCACGCATAATAGACGGGTGCCGATTTAACAACGCGACTATCGTGACTTTGCAGTTGTATCGCTTTAGCGCGCCGTCCTGCAAAAAAATATATCAAAGTAGATAGCGATAGTAGAAGGATAGCTAGTTCTATATTATTCATAACTATAAGATAGGTGATAGTCGGGTAATGGAAACCACTACTATAATCCATTGCCTATTATACAAAAAAACTGTTAAGCTAATTTTGTTCATTTAATAATTATGTGTCGGGTATTTGACAAATGTGTGAAAATCCGAATTTTTTTACTAAAAATAGTCTTTTTGTTATGCTTATTGGCATATACTAATATCATTTAAGACCGATACTGAGAGCTTAATCTACCCATGAATGATAATTTACCCGACCATAGTGTTGCTCAATTCGAAAAGGAAATAAACGATCTTAGGAGCTTGGTTTTACGCATGGCAGGGGCTGTGGAACAACGCGTTGTCGCAGTTGTGGAAGCTATGACCGAAAATAATTCCGTTCGGGCACAATGGGTTATAGATTCGGATAACGAGATCAATAATCTGGAACGCGAAGTCGATGAAATGTGTGTAGGTATTATGGCACGTAGGCAACCCGTTGCGATTGATTTACGATTGGTGATTACCACACTCAAGCTGACTACCGACCTTGAACGTATCGGAGACGAAACACAACGTATCGCAAAAGTAATCAGAAATTTAAATTTTGCGACTACGCCCGATCAAATGAAACAGACATTCAAGGAATTAGGTACAAGAGTGACAAAGATGCTACACGATGTCATAGACAGTTTTGCACGCAACGATGTGGAACTCTCGGGTCGCATTTTCAAACAGGATAAGTATGCCGACCAGCACTATAAAACTTTACTGGAAGACCAGCTTCCCGACTTTATAAACGATAATACGCATCATATTCCTTATGTATTAGATCTGATTTGGTGTGCGCGTAGCCTGGAGCGTATCGGCGATCATTCAAAAAATGTAGCGGAACACGTTATCTATATGGTTGAAGCCACGGACGTGCGGCACCGTAAAGTATCGTCTCCGAGCGTATAATCCTTTTGCAGGGAAAAAATGTAGGGCTGTTGAAAAAGTATCCATGAACCGTAGGGGCGGATTTGCATGTCTGCCCTTAGGGTGGCAGGCTGTGCCTGACGGGGTGGTTTATTCCCCTCCTTGTAGGGGCGGACTCGTATGTCCGCCCTTAGGGTGGCAGGCGCAATAGAACCGCCTATTGACCTACAAGTTCAATCGGCGGTTGACTCGGTCATTAATAATTCCAGCAATGCTTTTTGGGCGTGCAGTCGGTTGCCGGCTTCTTCCCAGACAACGCTTTGCGCTCCGTCTATGACTTCGGCATCGACTTCTTCGCCACGATGTGCGGGCAAGCAGTGCATGAATAACGCATCGGGTTTTGCATGCTTCATCAATTTTTCATTAACTTGATAATCCTTGAAGTCTTGCAGACGTTTTTGCCTTTCGGTTTCTTGTCCCATACTTGTCCAGACATCGGTTACCACTAAATCGGCATCCTTGACGGCCACATAGGGGTCGTCGACTAGTCGTACCGGTGGTGCAATTTTTGGCAACTGTGCATCATTTATTCGGTAGCCTTCGGGACTTGCAATCGTCAATTGAAACCCCAGCAACGATGCAGCATTCATGTAGGAATAACAAACATTATTTCCGTCTCCTACCCATGCAACCGATCGTCCTTTGATGTCACCGCGCTTTTCAAAATAAGTCAGCATATCGGCGAGTAGTTGGCACGGATGGCAGAGATCGGTCAAGCCGTTGATTACCGGTATGGTTGTGTGTTCGGCAAAACATTCTAGGTTTCGGTGTGCGGATGTCCGTATCATAACCGCATCGACCATTTGAGATAAGACTCGGGCACTGTCTGCTATGGTTTCACCGCGGCCCAATTGAGTGTCTTTGCTGCTCAGGAATATTGCGTAGCCGCCGAGTTGTACCATTGCGGTTTCAAAAGAAACGCGCGTACGGGTGGAAGACTTTTCAAATATCATCGCAAGTGTTTTATTTGCCAAAGATTTGGAATAAGGGGCTTTTTTGAGGGCTATGGCTTGGTTGAGTAGCGTTCTGAATTCATCGGCACTCAAGTCTTTGAGCGTTAAAAAATGTCTAGGCTTTTTCATAGTTTCTCCACATCTTTAATCGTCAACGATAAGCGTTTTATCGCTTCGTCCGCTTCCTCAGTTGTGAGTATCAAAGGAGGCAATAAGCGTATTACGTTTTCTGCAGTCAAGTTGATCAGCAAGCCATGAGCAAGTGCAATGCGCACTATCCCGGTGCAAGGTTGTGCGATTTCTATACCGATCATCAAACCCATGCCGCGTATCTCGTAAATTTTATCCGAAACAAGTTTGCTTTTGAGTGCGTCGAGTAAATAAGCACCGATCTTTGCCGCTTTCTCGCATAAATCATTTTTCTCTATCGTATCTAAAACTGCAAGTGCTGCGCGGCACGCAAGTGGATTGCCTC
Source organism: uncultured candidatus Poriferisulfidus sp. (assembly GCA_965215125.1). GTDB lineage: Bacteria > Pseudomonadota > Gammaproteobacteria > Poriferisulfidales > Oxydemutatoraceae > SP5GCR1. Next base: position 2,037,979 of record OZ244052.1, read on the forward strand.
CGAAAGTAGAACCGTGTAGACCGGGCTTGAATAACCGTGCAATTTCTTTTTTAGCTAAGCAAGCACCAATCGGGACACCGTTGCCGAGTGCTTTTGCAGTAGTGAGTATATCGGGTTTGATTGCGCTGTGCTGATAACAATACCAGTGTCCGGTTCTGCCTACGCCGCTTTGTACTTCGTCGAGTATCAACAGTAAATTATGTTTATCGCAAAGTTCACGCACCGACTTTAAGTAATCGTTGGGGGCGATACGGATACCGCCTTCTCCTTGTATAGGTTCAAGCATCACCGCGGAAAGTTCGGGTTCCGTTTCAATCAATTTTTTCAAGCTATCGATGTCGGCATACGGGATTTGTGTGAAGCCCGAGAGCAACGGCGCATAACAAGTATCGTCGGGTTGCGTTGCACTCCATGCAGCTATCGTGCGTCCGTGGAACGCTTTTTCCATTACTGCGATCATCGGATTTTCCCGATGATGTTTGCGTGCGTGAAGGCGTACTAATTTGATAGCAGCCTCGTTTGCCTCACTGCCGGAATTACAAAAAAAGACCGAGTCCAAGCCACTTATGGAGATGAGCTTGGAGGCTAGTTTTTCTTGTAGATCTATTCGGTAAAGATTAGAGGTGTGGAGTAAGCGATTAGCTTGTTCACGAATGGCTTCACTGACGGCAGGATGGGCATGCCCTAAACTACATACTGCAATCCCCGAGATCATATCGAGATAACGTTGTCCGTGATAATCCGATAACCAGCATCCCTTACCCTCGTTGAACATTACTTCTAATCGGTTATAGTTCGGCATCAACATCGTGTTATGCAGTCCAATTAGATTATAAGCACCCCATGGCTTTAATTCTATCGTATATCTCGTTAGTCAAATTCTCGGCAGTAGTGGTGCTGGTGTCTAGAGTCATCTCCGGATTTTTAGGTACTTCGTAAGGGTCGTTAATGCCGGTGAAAGATTGGGTTAAATTATGACGTGCCCGCAAATAAAAACCTTTGATATCTCTATGTTCGCAGACTTCCAATGGCGTACTCAGATAAATCTCTATATAGATGCCGTACTGAGAGATTAGCCTTCGGTTTTCCATGCGATCGGCTTCGTACGGCGCAATCGGTGCGCAAATTGCAATGCCGCCGTTTTTAGTGATCTCGCTGGCAACATAGCCTATACGCCGTACATTGATTGAACGGTGTTCTTTAGAAAAACCGAGCTCGCTCGATAAGTTTGTGCGTACTATATCGCCGTCCAACAAAGTGACCCTGCGTTTACCGTGTTCTACCAACTTAACCATCAGCATTTTGGCCAGCGTGGTTTTGCCGGAACCCGACAAACCGGTAAAGAATATCGTGAAACCTCTATCTTTTAAGGGAGGATAAATTTCTTTTAGATATTTTGCGATGGTAGGCATAGTAAACCAATCGGGTAATTTTTCTCCCTTTATCAGCATTTCTCGCATTTGTGTGCCGGAGATGGATAATAACTCCTCACCTTGCTTTTTGTCCTGTAGAAAAACATATTTCTTACGCGAAGGGCTATACGCCATTTCTTCAAATAATATCGGCTTAATACCAATTTCGTCACCATGCTTATTGAGTAAATCGTGGGCTTCTAAAGGTGAGTAAAAGTTTTTTCCTGCCGAGTCTTTGCCCGGTCCGGCGTGGTCGCGTCCTACTATGAAGTGAGTGCAACCGTAATTCTTACGAATCAATGCATGCCATAATGCCTCTCTAGGTCCTGCCATGCGCATCGCCAACGGCAATAGCGATAGCATCGCGGTATTTTGGGGGTATTGACGCAATGCTGCGCGGTAGCATTTCATACGCGTGTAATAATCTACATCGCCCGGTTTGCTAATACCTGCAATCGGGTGTATCAATAAGTACGCATGCTCTTTTTTTAATGCCTCTTTGGTCAATTCTATATGTACCCGATGCAAAGGGTTACGTGTCTGAAAAGCAATAACCTTTTCCCATTTTTTCCTTTTGAATATTGCCCGTAATGCTTTGGGTGTATGCCGATATTTCACATAATCTATATGTCGGGGCAATTCAATCGCCTGCAACGGACCGCTAATATAAACGGGATTGGTAGACTGGAAAAGATAAGAGACTGCCGGGTGTTTTGGGTCTTGAGTGCCGAAAGTTTTTTCTGCTTCTGCTTGCAAGTCCGGTTTCCAAATTTCCTGCACTTCTATAATCGCAACCGCAAAGTGTTCCGGGTCGCGCAAGGCAATTTGGTCTCCGGTATTTAATGATTCGGCAAAGGACTCCGGAATATCAAGTGTAATAGGCATCGGCCAAAGCTGCCCATCTGCAAGGCGCATGTCGTTGACCACGCTTTCGTAGTCGGCTTGGCATAAAAAACCATGCAAGGGGTCAAATGCGCCGTTGAGCAATAATTCAATATCGCAAGTTTGTCGTGCGCTTAATTGCCAATACGGCAGGTGAAAAGCTTTTTCTATCGCTTCGTCCAGTTTTTTGGAAGATAATATCGCAGGAGAGCTCATCCGAGTGTAATTTTCGTTTAGTGTCTAATAAGGCATTAATATCGGAAATAAAGGGCATATCATATTCTAATCTTGTGCAATGAGCAAGTAACTTATTCAAATTTATGAGTACCAGCTAAGGTTTATCTTCTCATGCGGTTGCAGAGTTGGGACTGTTGAAAAAGTGCAGACATTGCACAAATTCAACCCCTGTGCGCCACATAATTATCCAAACCCACCTGTAGGGGCAGTATAAAGCCGCCGATTGAGCCGGTAGGCCAATCGGCAACTCTGATGTCTGCTTTTAAGTACCGTTCTGCACAACACCAACTGCCCTACGCCAACAAATAATGGTTTCCGTAAATTGGATGAATATATAAATCATGCAGATACGACACAACCACCCCGTCAGGCGCAGCCTACGGGGTAATTGCAGATGCCACCGCATATAATTAAGCATAGATGCCACTAAAAGTAGAAAGTTTGAAGGGCATATACCTTAGAGGCTTTGCATAAGATAGAGTTACCTTATATAATTATTCCTCTATGCAAGATTCATCCAGACCTCTGTCTCCTCATTTGCAAGTTTACAGGCTTCCTGTAACTGCGATATTATCTATAATGCACCGAATGACAGGTGTTGTTCTGTCTTTAGGATTAGTGTTATTAGTCGTTGTCTTGGCGACTGCGGCATGGCATCGTGAAACTTACGAGGTTTTGAGAACCCTGTTGTCGCATTGGTTGGGGCAATTGTTTTTAATTGCGTGGATTGCAGCCTTGTATCTGCATTTGTGCAATGGTATACGGCATCTTTTTTGGGATGCAGGCATGGGCTTTGACTTGAGGAGAACAAATCAAACAGCTTATTTAACAGTTGCAGGTACTGCGATTTTGACTGCAGCGACTTGGTTGTTGGCATACTTACTATAGGAATAATCTAATGAATTTAAGAACACCTTTATCTCGTGCTAAAGGACTCGGTTCGGCTAAAGAAGGTGTAGGGCATTGGTGGATGCAACGCGTCAGTTCGCTATTTCTAATACCGCTCGTAATATGGGGCGCGTTTATGATGGCAACCCTCGGCGACTACGACCATTATCACTTTACGAAGTGGCTTGCCGAACCACTCAATGCGATTTTGATGATAACTTTACTCGTCGTCGTGTGCTATCATGCAGCATTGGGGTTGCAAGTCATCATAGAAGATTATGTGCATCTCACTGCAGTTAAAATCATAAGCATCGTAGCGGTTTATCTGCTTTCGTTTTTCTTGGCTTTGACCGGAGTATTCGCAATCCTTAAAATTACATTTTGATATGTCGTCTAAAGCATACCGGATAGAAGAACATACACACGAGGTTATAGTCATCGGTGCCGGTGGCTCGGGCCTGCGAGCAACTTTCGGTATTGCCGAACAAGGTTTCAAGACTGCGTGTTTAACCAAAGTATTTCCGACGCGTAGCCATACGGTTGCCGCACAAGGCGGTATTAGTGCGGCACTCGCCAACATGGGAGAAGACGACTGGCGTTGGCACATGTACGACACGATTAAAGGTTCCGATTGGCTGGGAGATCAAGATGCTATCGAGTATATGTGCAAAGAAGCCGCCGATTCGATTATAGAGCTTGAACACTACGGCGTACCGTTCTCTAGGACCTCCGACGGGCGTATTTATCAGCGTCCTTTCGGTGGTATGACTACGCATTACGGTGAAGGTGTTGCACAGCGTACTTGTGCGGCAGCCGACCGCACCGGCCATGCTATTTTGCATACCCTGTATCAGCAATCACTTAAACACGATGCCGAGTTTTTTATAGAGTATTTCGCTATTGATTTATTGATGAGCGAAGACGGGGCGTGTTGCGGTGTAATCGCTTGGAATTTGGCAACCGGAAAATTACATGTATTTCATGCGCATATCGTCATACTGGCAACCGGTGGCTATGGGCGAGTCTATTTTTCGTGTACCTCCGCACATACCTGCACCGGGGACGGTGGTGCGATGGTGTTGCGTTGTGGACTAGCACTACAAGACATGGAGTTTGTGCAATTTCATCCGACCGGTATATACGGTGCGGGTTGTTTGATTACCGAGGGTGTGCGCGGAGAAGGTGGTTATTTGACTAATGCTTTAGGCGAACGTTTTATGGAACGCTATGCGCCGAATGCCAAAGACTTGGCATCTCGCGATGTGGTGAGCCGCTCTATGTCTATGGAAATCAAAGAAGGGCGCGGCGTGGGATCCGACAAAGACCATATACATTTACATTTGGAACATTTGGGTCCCGAGGTGATACAAGAACGTCTGCCGGGCATCGCCGAATCGGCACGTATTTTCGCCGGTATCGATGTCACACGCGAACCCATACCGGTGTTGCCTACCGTGCATTACAACATGGGTGGTATTCCTACCAACTATATGGGCGAAGTGCTGAAACTAGAAGACGGCAATCCGGACTATGTGGTACCGGGCTTGATGGCAATAGGCGAGGCTGCGTGTGTATCGGTGCACGGTGCTAATCGCTTGGGATCTAATTCCCTGCTCGATCTGATAGTATTCGGACGCGCTGCTGCGAAGCGGGCTACCGAATTGTTGTCGGCTTATCGCGGTCGTTCGGTACGGCGTGCCCCCGAGCAAGCCATTGACCGAGTCTTAAGCCGCTTTGACTATCTACGCAATGCCAACGGCGAATATGCGACTGCGGCACTACGCTTGGATATGCAAAAGACGATGCAGCAATACGCAGCGGTATTTAGAACCGGAGAGAGCTTGCAAGAAGGCACCGATAAAATGAAAGTGCTTCATAGTCGGCTTGATGCACTGTGCGTAAGCGATCGTTCTATGATTTGGAATACCGATTTGGTAGAAACCTTGGAATTGACCAATTTATTACCGCAAGCCTTATGCACGATTACCTCGGCATTGAATCGAGAAGAAAGCCGAGGTGCGCATGCGCGTGATGATTTCCCCGAACGCAACGACGAGAAATGGTGGAAGCATACGCTGATTTATTGCGATGAGCAAGATACCCGCATAGACTATAGGCCGGTTCATACCCAACCGATGACCGACGAAGTAGAAGCGGTGCCGTTACAAGAACGCGTATATTAATGTGCAGAGAAGTATTAATGTATATCAACGGATGTAAAGACATGAGGGAGAACTATGGCAGAGTTTAGATTACCGGCGAATTCTATAGTCAAAAAAGGCAATCACTATCCAGCTTCGGATAAAAGCGAGAATACGCAACGTTTCATCGTTTATCGCTACGATCCTGATTGCGATGAAAATCCGCGTACCGACACCTACGATGTGAATATAGAGCAATGCCCTATGGTGCTGGATGCACTGATCAAGATCAAAAACGAAATAGATCCGACATTGACTTTCAGACGTTCGTGCCGTGAAGGTATTTGTGGTTCGTGTTCAATGAACATAGCAGGACGCAACACTCTGGCGTGCATCAAACCTTTGGGCGAACTCGAAGGTGATATCAACATATATCCTTTGCCGCACCTGCCGGTGATTAAGGATTTGGTGCCCGACCTAGATAACTTTTATGCACAATACGCCTCTATCAAACCATGGATCAGAACTCAAACCCCGGCACCCGATAAAGAACGATTACAGTCGGTAGAAGATAGAGAAAAAATTCAAGGCTTGGAGGAGTGTATTTTGTGCGCCTGTTGCTCTACAAGTTGTCCCAGTTACTGGTGGAATTCCGATCGTTATTTAGGACCTGCCACTTTATTGCAGGCATACCGATGGATTGTCGATAGTCGCGACGAAGCAACCGGTGAACGCTTGGATGAATTGGAAGATCCTTTTAAGCTATTTCGTTGTCATACCATCATGAACTGCGCAGATACTTGTCCCAAAGGACTCAATCCCGCTAAAGCAATTGCCGAAATTAAGAAATTATTGCTCGCTCGCCGCTATTGATAAAAAAACGCAAAGAAATTTATCGGACTCTCCGTATAGATTTCCGAAGAGCCGTAGGGGAGTTATTGAATCGCCGTTTGCTGCAGTTGTACGAACGACGATGCCGTTCATACCCTTTTTTTATACCGTTCAAGATTTTCAATCTTGCATGACTTAGGTTTGAGTTATTATTGCTATGAATGCCGAGAAAAAGCAACTCTATTGGATGTGTCGCCGCGGCACCAAAGAATTGGATGAATTAACACTACGCTACTTAAACGAATACTATGATCAAGCAAGTCGGGAACATCGCCGAGCATTTAAGTCTATGCTACAACTATCCGACCCCGAGCTATACCAAATCCTCATCGGCGCGCAACCTTGCGATAACCGCGTGATAAATGAAATCACAAAATGTATACGCCGAGAGTCTGTGGATTGAACTACGTCCTTCTCGCATCGCACAAATACTCAAACTCGTATTCTATGTCTTAATCCTTGCATCTATAGCAACATGGTCGCTTCCATTAATTTGGAAATCGCTTGCCGGTCTATTTGTTATAGCTTGCTATGTATTAGACCATTTCGAGAACTGTATTGGGACTTTAGTTCGAAAAAAATACACCGATATTAAGGCAGTTGTACTGTCTTCCGATAAAGGTATAACTGCAACCCGATGTGGTTCGCAAGTTCGCGAAGTCCGATCTTTTAGGATAGAACATATACTATGCTACTATATCCAATTATATTTATGTTATGAGAACGGAAGTTATCAACGGCTTTACATTTTTCCCGATTCAATGGACGAAAGGGCTTTTCATAAATTCCGTTGCATGGGAGTACGTAATAAGGCTACAAAATGACCGATACGATATATGTTAGACATACACACTTTAAACCCGATCTCGCCGGGTTGATGAACTTATACGGAAATAACTACCGATTGCTGAGCACGTTGCTGGAATATTTGGACGATAACCAAAATTCCATACGAAACAAAAATGGTTATACCTTAAAAATACATAAAGGTCGTCACAGTCGCTACACGCAAAACATGGATCTGCATTATAGTTTCCACACCCGAAGGCGAGGACGCAAAATTACCGTAGCGATTGCCAGCTTCAAAGTTCAACTCTATTTAGATACCCGTCAAGTGGCAGTGGTTTGTAGTCAAATACAACTAAAAAAATCTTCTCCTATACGCAGCCTGCTCTTGTCGCTACAAACGAAATGGTACTATAACCGGTGCCTCGGAACCGTGTTAAGAAGTTTCTTTACTCACCGTATACCGACACAACTCCGGTAACGGAATACCCTATATTCTCCTTATATAAAACCGTTCGTCGGGTATTTAGGGTGGTTCATAAAAATTAGGAAAACCGTGCTATGGGGTCTGGATAATCTATATGTTGGTTTGCCTTAGGGCATTAATTTACATATAATTCAAAGGAGTAAAAATGAGTAGAATGATCAATCGAAGCACGGAAACTTTTCACGATGCACAAATTGGAACAAGCAGGAATGTCGAGAGCACAAGCGGAAATAATGGCGCGTGCGATTGACCGACAAGTATCAATGTCAATGCAAGAAGTGCTGGATAAAATAGACGCTCGTTTTGATGCGCACGAGGCACTCTACGAGGCACGTTTTCAGTCTATAGAAAACCGTATTGACGCTGTTGAAAAGCATATTGATATAGTTGAGAAAAGATTATCGTGGCTATACGTAGAAAGCATTGTGTCTATATGTGTCATCGGTGCCGGCTTTACCGGTGTCATTATCGCTTTATTGCGTATGGGCTAAATCGTTATCTACCGGCGGACATGCGAGTCCGCCCCTACACTCAATCGGCGGTTCTACTTAGTTCGCTTCGGATTTTATATGTTCAATAATGGCATCACCGAAACCCGAAGTGGTGACTAATTTGGCTCCCGGCATAAGTCTTTGCAGTTCTTCGCTTATGTTTCCCAGCTTGGGTCCTCTTGCGGCGGGAATACCGCCGCGTACCCTTGCAAGGTCGTAGGTTACGGTCTTGTTGGAGATAGCCGATGCGATGCCGTGAATTACCAAATCGGCAGCTTCGTGCCATCCGATATGTCTTAGCATCATTTCTGCGGAAAGAATGATTGAACCAGGGTTGACGCGATTCTTACCGGCGTATTTGGGCGCGCTACCGTGGGTTGCTTCAAACACCGCAACTTGATCCGACATATTAGCCCCCGGTGCGATGCCGATACCGCCCACCTGAGCCGCCAAAGCGTCGGAGATATAATCGCCGTTCAAGTTAAGTGTCGCAATCACGTCGTATTCGTCCGGTTTAAGAAGTATTTGCTGTAGAAAATTGTCCGCGATAATATCCTTGATTAGAATGGTCTCTCCCGAGTATTTAGGGTTCTCTATCGTACACCAAGGCCCGCCGTTCAATTCTTTAGCCCCGAATTCGGAGACGGCAAGTTCGTATCCCCAGTTGCGAAACGCACCTTCGGTATATTTCATGATATTACCTTTATGTACCAGCGACACCGATTGACGACGGTTTTCTATTGCGTAGCGTATTGCTTTTCTAATCAAACGTTGTGACCCTTCTCGGGATACCGGTTTGATGCCCAAGCCGCAATGGTCGGGGAAGCGTATCTCGGTCACATCCATTTTGTGCTTCAGAAAATCCAAAACTTTTTTGACATTGAGTGAGTCGGCTTTCCATTCTATACCGGCATAGATATCCTCGGTGTTTTCACGGAACACGACCATATCGGTAGTCTCGGAATCTTTGAGCGGGGTGGGTGTGCCGGAGAAGTAACGTATCGGTCTAACGCAGGCAAATAAATCCAGTTGCTGACGAATTGCAACATTCAAAGAGCGTATGCCGCCGCCGACCGGTGTCGTTAGCGGTCCTTTTATAGCAATGCTGTATTCGTTGATTGCATCATAAGTCTCACTCGGCAACCATTGATTCTGTCCATAAAGCTCAATCGCTTTTTCACCGGCATAAATTTCCATCCATTCAATACGCCGTTTATCGTTGTAGGCGTATTTGACGGCGGTGTCTACAACTCTGCGCATCACCGGTGTCACATCAATACCAATACCGTCTCCTTCAATAAAAGGAATGATCGGACAATCCGGCACCGAGATGCTACCGTCCGCCGACATCTTTATTATTGCTCCTTGCTGCGGAACTTTGATGTTACTACTTTTTGCCATTTGTGCTTTAAGAAATCCGGATCGGCTTAGACGATTAAAATTGATCCTCCTCGGTTGAACCGGTTAGCGCAGTGACGGATGAAGTGCCACCTTGGATTACGGTAGTTACATCATCAAAGTATCCGGTGCCTACTTCGGCTTGGTGGCTTGAAAAGGTATAGCCTCTATCGAGTGCCGAAAATTCCTTTTCCTGCACCATATCTACATAAGCCGTCATACCGTTCTTAACATAGTTATCGGCTAAATCAAACATGTGGTACCACATATTGTGTATGCCGGCTAGCGTAATAAACTGATATTTATAACCCATTGCACCCAATTCTTGTTGGAACTTGGCGATCATCTTCTCGTCTAGATTTTTGCGCCAATTAAAGGAGGGTGAACAGTTATATGCAAGCATTTGCTCGGGGAATTGCTCGTGGATTGCATCGGCAAACTTTTGCGCTTCGGCTAAATCGGGTACTGCGGTCTCGCACCACAGTAGATCTGCATACGGAGCATACGCAAGCCCTCTTGCAATCGCTTGATCCAGTCCCGCCTTAGTACGATAAAAGCCTTCCACGGTACGCTCGCCGGTGATAAAAGGTTTATCGTAGGGGTCTACATCCGAAGTCAGTAGGGTTGCGGCGTTGGCATCGGTGCGTGCGAGTAATACGGTGGGAACACCACAGACATCTGCTGCCAGCCTAGCTGCAATCAATTTCTGTATCGCTTCGCTCGTCGGTACCAGCACTTTGCCGCCCATGTGTCCGCATTTTTTAGCGGAGGCGAGTTGGTCTTCGTAATGTACGCCGGCAGCTCCCGCTTCAATCATCGCTTTCATTAATTCAAAGGCATTGAGCACACCACCGAAGCCGGCCTCGGCATCGGCGACGATAGGAGCGAAGAAGTCTATCTCGGATTCACCTTTTTTCCATTGTATCTGATCGGCGCGTTGGAAAGCATTATTGATTCTGGCAACCACCGCAGGTACCGAATTGGCAGGGTAGAGTGATTGGTCGGGGTACATCGCGCAGGCTAAATTAGCGTCGGCTGCTACTTGCCAACCGGAAAGATAAATTGCCTTGACACCGGCTTTAACTTGTTGCACCGCCTGTCCGCCGGTCAACGCACCCAAGCAATTGATATACGGTTCTTCGTTTAATAAGCTCCATAGTTTTTCCGACCCCAAACGAGCATAAGCGTAGGCCCTGCGTACCGAACCGCTCAGACGAACAACATCTTCGGCACTGTAGGTGCGTTTGACGTTTTTCCAACGTGGGTTGTTGTCCCAGTCTTTTTGTATTTCGGCTATCATTTTTTCTCTGTTCACTTTTTCCTCCGTTAAACAAATGGATTTAGCAATAAACACTTACTTCGAAAGCAAGTATACTTTTAAGGTTTATTCGGTTTTTCCAATAAATTGGAATTCTCATCATTCTATGTAGCTTATAGGTCTTGGTATAGATATACGACACAAAGGCGGCAGGATCTAAAAGCTGATATGCAGTTCAATCGGCAATCCGCAAGCCATCAACTTCCGTATATAATAACAGCATAAGACTATCGCTTCAATAGTTTATAGAGATGAACTTTAATTTCCGACCTACATTTATATTTGCCGAGCATTTGGTAAAATACCGCTATTATAGCTTATGAGAACCGCAAACGATATCAGGCAATCTTTTTTAGATTTTTTCGAGGCAAAGGAACATAGCGTCGTGCCTTCGAGCCCACTTATACCCGCCAACGACCCAACATTGTTGTTTACCAATGCCGGGATGGTGCAGTTTAAGGATATTTTCTTGGGTAAAGCGCAAGCACCGTATCAACGGGCGGTCAGCAGTCAGCGTTGTATACGTGCGGGTGGCAAGCATAACGATTTAGAGAATGTGGGTTATACCTATCGCCATCATACATTCTTTGAAATGCTGGGCAATTTTAGTTTTGGTGATTATTTCAAAAGAGAAGCGATTGCTTATGCGTGGGAGTATATCGGCGACATATTGGCGTTGCCGGTAGATAGGTTATGGGTTACGGTTTTTGAGAAAGACGACGAAGCTGCCGATATTTGGCTCAAAGATATAGGAATTAAACCCGAGCGTTTGGTTCGCATCGGCGAGCGCGATAACTTTTGGGCAATGGGTGAGGTAGGTCCGTGTGGTCCTTGCACCGAGATATTTTATGATCACGGTGAAAAAATTGCCGGCGGTGCGCCCGGCACCGCCGAGCAGGACGGCGATCGCTATGTAGAGTTATGGAATCTTGTGTTCATGCAGTACGAGAGGAACGCTGCCGGCGAATTGTCGGATTTGCCGAAGCCCTCGGTAGATACCGGCATGGGGCTTGAGCGTATCACTGCGGTGATGCAAGGGGAGTATGATAATTATCGCACCGATTTATTTTTACCCTTGATTGAAGCGGTCGCAAATCTGAGTTCCGCCGAGTATTTGGGTGACACCTCGCAAAAGGTGATTGCCGACCATCTTCGTTCCGGTAGTTTTTTGATTGCCGACGGTGTCGTGCCGTCGAAGGAGGGACGAGGCTATGTATTAAGGCGGATTATTCGTCGCGCTTTACGCTACGGTCATAAACTTGGTATGGAGGAGCCTTTCTTTCATAAATTAGTGTTGCCACTGGTAAAAAATATGGCTGATGCGTATCCGATATTAAAGGAAAAACAAACACATATAATGGAAACCTTAAAAAAAGAAGAGCTACGTTTCGGCGAAACTTTGAATGTAGGTTTGAGTATTTTGGAAGACCACATCAAGGAGATGTCGTCTGATGTTTTGGCGGGTGATCTGGCATTTAAGCTCTACGATACTTATGGCTTTCCGTTGGATATCACCGAAGATATTGCTCGGGAACATAACCTGAAGGTCGATCGTGTCGCTTTCAACCGTCTGATGGACGAGCAACGCTCGCAGGCTAAGCGGGCGAGTTGCTTCGTGGACAATACCGAGATATTGGATATTACCTTACCGGCACAGGCTTTCAGTGGTTATCAAAAAACTCTGGAGCAGAGTGTTGTCAAGGAGATCTTCTGCAACGGACAAAAAGTTGAGGCGATCAATTCCGGAGAGGCGGCGACGATATTATTAGACAGCACGCCGTTTTATGCCGAGTCGGGCGGTCAAGTCGGTGATATAGGGCGGTTAGAGTCGGAATCGGCATTGTTTGAGGTGGAGGATACCCAAAAACAGAGTGATTATCATAAGCACATAGGTGTGCTCAAGCGAGGGACTTTGACCGTGGGCGAATCAGTGCAGGCGTGCATAGACGATGTGCGCAGAAAGGCTATCGTATTGAATCACTCGGCAACCCACTTATTGCACGCCGCGTTGAGGCTGGTATTGGGTGAAGGCGTTGCACAGAAGGGTTCTTTGGTGACCGATACGCATTTGCGTTTTGATTTTTCGCACCACACCGCAGTGACCGACGATGAGATTAAGCGCATAGAACAAATCGTCAACGAGCAAATACGCCTAAACATCAAGACCGAAGATGAAGTTATGCCCAAAGACGAAGCAATGAAGCGCGGCGCACTTGCGTTGTTCGGAGAAAAATACGGCGAGACGGTGCGGGTGATCGGAATGGGGGATTTTTCTACCGAACTGTGCGGCGGTACGCATATCGATAGAACCGGTGATATCGGTTTGTTTAAGATCATCTCGGAAGGTGGTGTTGCGGCGGGGGTGCGCCGTATAGAAGCGGTTACCGGCAAAGCTGCGATAACACGAATGCAAGCGGATGAGTTGTGTCTGGAGACATTGCAGTCGTTATTAAAAACTTCGGCTACCGAGATTACCGATAAAGTCAAGCAGCTGCTACAAACGAATAAACGGCTGAAGAAAGAGATAGAAAAGCTGGCAACCACCGCCGACGGTGATGGTGCGTTGCTCTCTAAAGCACAGGAGATAGCAGGCATACAAGTTGTGGCAGCGCGGGTTGAACACGCCGACGCAAAAATAATGCGCAAACTGGTCGACCAAATGAAAATGAAGCTCGGAGATGCTGCGATTATTTTAGGTGCCGAGAAAGACGATAAGGCGATATTGATCGCCGGCGTTAGCAAAAGCTGTGTAGACCGCATCTCGGCGCAACGATTGATTAATGCAATCGCGTCACAGGTCGACGGTAAAGGCGGCGGACGCGACGATATGGCGGAAGCCGGCGGTAAAAACCCGGCAGCTTTGGATAAAGCATTGGCATCGGTTCCCGAGTGGGTGCGCAAACATTTGGCAGCTTGAGGTGCGCACACGGATTAAATTCTGCGGCATAAACAAGCAGTCCGATTTCGCTTATGCGGCATCACTGGGTGCGGATATCGTGGGGTTGGTTTTCTATGAGGCGAGTCCTCGCTATATTGATATTGCGCATGCGCAAAGCCTAATGCACAAAGCCGATAGATCGTTAAAAGTAGCGGCTTTGTTCATGGATGCCGACCATGATTTTATCGCCGACATAGCCAAGCAGATCAATGTGGATTATATACAATTTCACGGCACCGAATCGGTGGCGTTTTGTACTTCGTTTTCTTTACCTTATATCAAAGCGATACCCATGGCAGACGAAGCACAGGCAAACGAAATGATAGAAGCGCATCGCAATAGTGCGGACATACTGTTGCTGGATGGCCATCGTGTCGGAATGCCCGGTGGCGGAGGGATTACTTTTGATTGGCGGGACCTCTCTAATATCAATGCTTCAATATTCGTTGCCGGTGGATTGAATCCCGAAAATGTAGCACAAGCCATTGCACAATGCCGTCCGCAAGGTGTGGATGTCAGTAGCGGTGTTGAATCAACCGTCGGAGTCAAGGACCCTGCATTGATGAAAGCCTTTGCTCAAGCGGTACTGCGTGCCGATTCGAAACGATAAGAATGGTTGCAGCGCATTCTGCACAAGCTAATTCCCCTCCTGTGGAGGGGTGGCAGGCGCAGCCTGTGTGCGGTGACAGAGAATTTGACAGAAGCGATTTTTAGCGGGATTTGACGGAATTTGGCGGTATTGCTTGCTTTCCGAGCGCAAAAGAAGTCTCGCGTGCTGTCACTGGCTCGCAACGGGGAATCAATGACTTACGAGCCGAACTTTCGCGCAATAAATCGGTGAATTTTAGGGTATTAAACCTGTTTTAACCTTTGTTTAATTAGCTTTCAAAGGATTATTGAATGTGTATTTAACATAACGTAACCTTCGCGCTAACTCGCGCGCACAAACCTTTGTACAAAAACGGCACTTTTATACAAGTAATGCCCTGCTATTTTAGGCTAACGGCAGGCTGATAAATCGGGCGATAATCTCCTCAATTTCACTGCGACCTTCGTTTGATAATCCGAGAAACGGACGCGCCGGAATATCTCCCCAAGGAATAGGGCGGCCGTGCCTATCACTACCAAAGCTACCTCTTCCTGAACCAAATTGATGTGTAGCTGCGTAGATAACATTAGTGCCTGCGATGGCATAATCTTTACCGAAGGCTGATGTGATACTGTTTGCGAGCCGACCTGTTTGCTGTAGCTTCTGCCCCGGCCAATAGCCGGATTTCTCGCGCTGTTTGATTGTTGTGTCCGACAACGGCACCCATGTCTCACCATTCGGTGCTTGTTCGGACTGAAAGGCTTCCTCAATATTATCTACCAACACACCGGCAATCGCCTGCATTGCAGGTGATAGGTCGTCACCGCGACGTGCCAGAAAGTTTAATGATTGCAGTGCCTTTTTGTCTTTGATTTTAATATCTATTTTCATTATGCTATACTTTAAGTGAGGGTTGTGCGGACTGAATTATCAGAGTTAGGTCGCCAACATAATTTAGTAATCATTAAGTGCCTAACCACTTAAGCGAAATCACCCAACCCTCACCCTTTAATCTACTTATTTTCATACAACAACACACCCTTGCGTTGATTGTTAATATAGTTTACTTTACTGGTAAATATAGCATTCAGAAACAAACTGCCATCTTGATTTTCTCGCACAATAATCAGCATGTTTTTTTTGCTCTTAAAAGATTTTATAAATTGCCTGCGAAAGCCATCTTTGTATTCTGTCAACCAAACCTCATTAGGCTTTTCTAGCGTCGGTAATATAAAGTTAGCAAACCTTTCTCTTTGGTGCTCTCGCTTCAGCATCATATGTCGCATATGCTGAAGTTTAACAAAAACTGGTTCAACTGGTGTATTGATTTGCCTCCAACCCTTGCCCTGAAAAATGACTCTGTTAATTTGCTTTAAGGCTCCGCTTAACGATTGTGCGCTAGGCAAAACTTTAGGTGTCTCATCTAAAAATTTAGAAGGATAATCTTTTATGCTGGGTAATCCGTAGTCTTTATAGTTTGGTTGATTGGGTTCTATGATGGCGACACCTTTGCCACGACCGCCGACTTGATCGGGCAATGCGCCGAGCTTATCCCACAAAGCCCACCTAGCACCCGGGTTATAACCGAAGCTGGCATCGGGTGCCTCTAAAAATGTTTGGCCCGCCGCATCCTTGCCTCGATACCTGACAGCTTGTTGGGTTAGCACTTCGCCTGTATATTTATCAACGCCGACTTCTTGAGTGAAGGTCTCCAGATGTCCTTCACTCGTACCAACTTTCAGTCCACGAGATTTAACTTGTCGCTCGGTTAGTGTCCGCACACGACACCGGCAATTCCAGCCGTTAGGCGGATAAAAGGTGTCCCAGAACGGATCGTCAAAGCGGAAGACTTTGCCATGTAGCTTGCGGTGCGCCGGACGAGTGCGAGAGTCCATCACGGCGAGGTATTGCCAGTATTTTCTTGTACCGATGCGCTGTGTTGCCAGTTCTACCTGTTGTTTGTATCTACCCGCACTATAAGCGGTATTTAAGTTGGTTCTAAAGATGGTTTTAAGCCTATTTACCGAACCCAGTTGCACTAGTTCAGCGGTGCCGTCGGGAGCCTCTTTTACGCGTCTACCCCACCAGCCGAGCTTCTGCAGTTTCGGTTGTAGTTCTTTCTTATAAGTATGGAAAGCGATACCTTCGGAGATTGCTTTATCGGTCTCATTACGGATAGCCCGCAATACTTCCATTTTGGTAGCTTTGGCAATCGTGAATGCTTTCGCGTTTGCTTCGGCTAGCGATTCGTGCCAGTCCCATGTGATACGATAGCCTTTACTTCTAAAGTATTCAATAGCATCACTCGGTTGGAGTTTAACCGCAAACCCGAGATCAACTGCTTCAGGCATTGAGCCGACCCCAAGTATCTGCGGCGAATATGATCCTTGTCAATAAATCATGCAAACTTTCGCCATCCATATTTGGATATCGCTCGGCGAGCAGACCCAGAATATAATCGGGATTCTCGTCTATGGCATCAAGCAACGGTTGTGCTAAAGATTCAGCTATTTGTTGCTGTGTATTATTGTCTATGGATGACAGTATTGCCTCCAACGCCTCTTCCACATCGGCAGTCTCGGCAAAGTCCGATGTTTGATTACCCGCCGGTGGTGCGATCGGTATTCCAACATCGTCTACTTCAATCTTATAAGTCTGTTCAATATGTTCTTTCGTTGGACGATAGCCCATACGATAGATAATTTCATCTGCTGGTCTCGGCTCCAGTGGAACATGATCTTGCATCTAAACTCGGTGCCATTGTCGCAGACGATGCGTGCCGGCTTTGCGCCGAGCCGGCCTATCAATTCAGATAGATAATCTGCTACAGATTTGCCGGTAATCGAAACATCAACAATCTGCCCGACACATTCACGGCTGAAGTTATCTACTATGTTCAATATCCGAAAGCGTCTACCGTCGCTGAGCTGGTCATGCACAAAGTCCATTGACCAGCACTCATTGACCCTAGTCGGTGTTGTCGGCACGCCACGTGGACGACACAGCTTCTTGCGCTTCTTAGTTCTCAATTCAAGCCCGAGCTTCTTATGAAGCCTATAGGTGCGCTTCACATTGACCACCCGTCCTTCGCTCTTTAGAAGCGCATGTAGCATCTTATAGCCATAATGCGGATACTAGATTGCCTTCTCCAATCCTGTGCCGACACAACATCCTGTGTTTAGCATAAATGTCTCCGAATAACCGTAGGGACTGACTATTCCCCTCCCAAGCAGAGGAATATGGAAAAATCACATAGAGACTATATAATAGTCGGAAGTTCGCATTTACCTTAAAATCAATATGAAAGCACAAGAGCAAAAAGCCGATATATCCGGACATTTCGGTCCTTACGGAGGACGCTTTGTCTCGGAGACCCTGATGTGGCCCTTAGAGGAATTGGAAGCCGCTTATCTGCGCTATAAAGACGATGCCGATTTCATTGCCGAATACGAGAACGATCTGCGCGATTATGTAGGCAGGCCGAGTCCGCTTTATCTTGCGGCGCGATGGAGCGAGATTTTAGGTGGTGCACAGATTTACTTAAAGCGAGAGGACTTAAATCATACCGGTGCCCATAAGATCAATAGTGCTTTGGGTCAAGCTTTGCTCGCCAAGCGTATGGGTAAACAGCGAATTATTGCCGAAACCGGTGCCGGTCAGCACGGTGTCGCAACGGCGACGGTGGCTGCGCGTTTGGGTTTGGAGTGTGTTATCTATATGGGTGATGAGGATATCAAACGACAAAAACCCAATGTATATCGCATGGAATTGCTCGGAGCCGAGGTCGTTCCGGTAAAAAGCGGTTCGCGTACCTTGAAAGACGCGCTCAACGAAGCGATGCGCGATTGGGTGACCTATGTAGATCAAACCTTCTATATTATCGGGACGGTTGCAGGACCTCACCCTTATCCAACAATGGTTAGGCATTTTCAATCGGTGATAGGACGCGAGACCAGACAACAAATTCTGGAGTTGAACGGCGCACTGCCGAGTGCGTTGCTCGCTTGTGTCGGTGGCGGCTCCAATGCGCTGGGTTTATTCCATGCTTTTCTGGGCGACGAAACCGTTGAATTGTACGGTGTAGAAGCCGGCGGCGAAGGCTTGGAGGGCGATCGACATTCGGCATCGCTCAGTGCAGGCAAGCCGGGGGTGTTGCACGGTAACCGCACTTATTTACTGGAGGATGGCGACGGGCAGATACTACCGGCACATTCGGTATCGGCGGGTTTGGATTATCCCGGAGTCGGTCCCGAACACGCATGGCTGAAAGATACCGGCAGAGTCTCCTATGTTACCGTCACCGACGGTCAAGCCTTGGATGCATTCCACCAATTAACCCGTTGCGAAGGTATTATCCCTGCTTTGGAAACCAGCCATGCCTTAGCTTATACCACACAACTCGCAAAACGCTATGCGCATACCGATGCGATCGTTGTCAATTTATCGGGGAGAGGGGATAAAGATTTAGAGACGGTTCGCAGCTTCGTCTAAAACGAATGGCTAAAACCCGCATCGGCACATGTTTTGATTCGTTGGCGACGTCCGGTCGCACGGCGTTGATACCTTATATTATGGCGGGCGATCCGAACCCCGATGCAAGCGTGCCGCTGATGCATACATTGGTTGAAAACGGTGGTGATTTAATAGAGTTGGGCATCCCCTTTTCGGATCCGATGGCAGACGGACCGGTTATACAAGCTGCCGGTGAGCGCGCACTGCACCATCGGATAAGCATACACGATGTAATCAACACGGTTGCCGAGTTCCGATTAAAGAATAACGACACGCCCGTTGTCTTGATGACGTATCAGAATCCTATCGAAGCGATGGGAGAGCTGCAATTCGTAAAATCTGCGGTGCAAGCGGGTGTAGACGGCGTATTGGTCGTTGATTTGCCGATTGAAGAAGCCGGCGCGCTATTGAGGGCAACCGAACGCGAGGCTTTGGATATCATTTTTTTGGTATCGCCTACGACGACGAATGAGCGATTGAAGCGTATTGCGCAAGTGGCGAGCGGTTTCCTTTACTATGTGTCTTTGAAAGGTGTGACCGGTGCCAAGCATATAGACTTAAAACAAATAGCCGATAAGGTAAAGCAGTTTAAGAATATAATAACGATACCGACGGCAGTGGGGTTCGGGATACACGATGCGCAACATGCTAGGCAAGTTGCGCAGTTGGCGGATGCCGTCGTGGTCGGCAGCGCAATTGTGCGCATCATAGAGCAACATGCCGATGCCGATTATCGGCTAGCGGTAGCCGATTTTGTCGCTGCGTTGCGCAATGCCATGGATGCCGAAATTGGCGATTGATTATAGAGATAGAAAATGAGCTGGTTCGAAAAATTAATACCTTCGCGTATACGCACCGCCCGCAAAGATAATCGCAAAATACCGGAAGGCTTATGGGACAAATGCCCGGCGTGTCAAGCCGTCTTGTATCAACCCGAATTAAAAAAGAACCTTTATGTTTGTCCGAAATGCGGTCATCATATTAGGATCTCCGCCAGAACGCGTATTGATTTATTCCTAGATGAGGAAGGGCGCGTAGAGTTAAGCGGTAACATAAAACCTACCGACTTTCTAAAATTCAAAGACAAGAAACGTTATAGGGAGCGTTACACGGCAGCCTATAAAAGTACCTCCGAGCGCGACGCACTCGTCGTATATCAAGGTGAGCTGAAATCTAAACCTGTCGTAGTTGCTGCGTTTGACTTCAATTTTATAGGTGGCTCTATGGGTGCGGTGGTCGGCGAGCTCTTTAAGCGTGCGGTTGAACAATCGGTGGAAATACGCGCACCACTGGTATGCTTTTCAACGAGCGGTGGTGCGCGTATGCAAGAATCTTTGGTTTCTTTGTTTCAAATGGCTAAAACCAGTGCCGTATTGGCAAAGTTATCGGAACAGCGCATCCCGTTTATTTCGGTGTTGTGCGATCCGACGATGGGCGGTGTATCCGCCAGCTTGGCGATGCTCGGTGATGTAATCATCGCCGAACCCAAGGCTTTGGTAGGCTTTGCCGGCCCTAGAGTGATTGAACAAACCGTCAAGCAGACATTGCCGGAAGGGTTTCAACGCAGCGAGTTTTTATTGAAGCACGGCGCAATAGATATGATCGTAGATCGCAAGGAAATACGAGAGCGAGTTGCAAATATACTTGCATTGCTGATGAAATACCGAATGCAAGCATGAGTTCCGAGAAAGGCAAGTATTCGGCAGAATTAGATCTATGGCTAGACAAGCATAGACGAACCCACCCTCAAGAAATAGAGTTGGGTTTGGATCGCGTCAAGGAAGTCGCTGCAAATATGCAGTTGTTGAATCCCGAGCAAACGGTCATAACGGTCGCCGGCACCAACGGTAAAGGGTCGACGGTTGCAATGTTGGAAGCGATGTTGCGCGCCGCAGGTTATATCACCGCAAGCTACACTTCGCCACACATGCACCGCTATAACGAGCGTATTAAAATCAATAACCGCTGTGTAAACGATGCCGAATTATGCCGTGCGTTCGAGCTTATAGAAGCACGGCGCAGTGACATCAGCTTGAGTTTTTTTGAGTTCAGTACGCTGGCAGCATTGCAATGTTTTAAGTTCAACAATCCCGATATCATTTTGTTAGAGACCGGCTTGGGTGGACGGTTGGATGCCGTTAATATCATCGATGCCGACGTTGCCGTTATCACCGGTATCGGTATAGACCATGTCGAATGGTTGGGTGATAACAGAGAGTCTATCGGTCGCGAGAAAGCCGGCATCACGCGACCCGGATCGCCCTGTGTTTGTGGCGATCCGAACCCTACCGAGTCTATTAAGATATTGAAAAAAGATCGTCCCTTATATTTACTTAATGAGAATTTCGGTTATCGCAAAAACGCTAACCGATGGGATTTTGAAAGCACCGACGGTCGTTTTGAAGATTTGCCTTTGCCGGCGTTATTCGGCGATATACAGTTGCAGAATGCAAGTTGCGCACTGATGACATTTACGCTGATGAAGGATTTCAAAATATCTCGCAAGGCGATTATGGAAGGATTGACTAAGGTTTATTTACCCGGTCGCTTCCAGATTAGATATCAAACCGTAGATTCTAAAAAGATAACCGGTATTTTCGATATCAGCCATAATCCTCAAGGTGTAGAAGTTATGGTACAGAATCTGAAGAGCTTCACCAACGGTGCCAAACTGCATGCGGTATTTGCGATTCTATCTACCAAAGATGTGGACAATGTGACTAAAACCGTAGCTCCTTGGATTGATCACTGGTATTTGGCAGAGCCCGATTCTACACACGCCTTGCCTGTTGCCAAGCTAAAAAGTGTCATAAATCGGCATACAAACGCATCAAATGGTATACAATGTTTCACCTCGGTATCGGAGGCATACAACTATGCAATACACAATATACAAAACGGAGAGCAATTACTCGTTTTCGGTTCTACGATGACCGTTGCAGAAGCCTTGAAGGAATTGGATGCTTAAGATGGAACAGCATATCAAGCAACGATTATTAGGTACGGTGATACTGGTTTCGGTTGCGGTAATCGTATTGCCTTTGTTGTTGGACGGTGAGGGTTATAGGGCGATGCAAAGTATAGAGATCAATGCGCCGCAAAAGCCGAAGTTTGAATATCACCAAAAAGGTTTTACAATTCCTCTCAATGAACCCGATAAACAAGCGGATTTATTGGAACCGCCGCCGCCGATGGATATCAAAGGATTCAACGATAGTATGACTGCGCCGCCCGAGCCAATCGACGCAAGCGCACAAAACCGTCCGTCGTCGGAAATGCTATCGGATGAGCCGGCGGATGCCGAACTTACCACGCTGTGGGTGATGCAAGTGGGGAGTTTTAGTGTTGAAGAAAATGCTTTCGTAGCACGCGAAAAAATCAATGCGATAGAAGCAAATAATATGTTCGTCAACATAGAAACGGAGATGATCGATAGCCGTGAGATTTATGTCGTCAAGGTAGTTTCCGACGATTACGAGGCTTTGAGCGAGATAGCGGAACTTATCAAAAAAGATTATCCCGATGCCTTTATAAAAGGGAGAGAATGACTCGATGTTGAATTATGTCGATGTTGCGATATGTTTGATTCTATTTATTTCGGTGAGTATAGGTATCTATAAAGGATTTGTTAAGGAAACATTATTTCCGGCAAGTTTGATTTTGGCGTTCGCGCCGGTGAAAGATTTCAAGATACCTTGCGAGGCGGATGTGGACAATGTGACTAAAACCGTAGCCCCTTTGATTGATCATTGGTATTCGGCAGAACCCGACTCTATACACGCTTTGCCTGTCGCCAAGCTAAAAAATGTCATAAATCGGCATGCAAACGCATCAAATGGTATACAATGTTTTACTTCGGTATCGGAGGCATACAACTATGCAATATAAAACATACAAAACGGAGAGCAATTACTCGTTTTCGGTTCTACGATGACCGTCTCAGATGCCTTGAAGAAATTGGATGCTTAAGATGGAACGGCATATCAAGAAACGACTATTAGGTACAATCGTACTGGTTTCGGTTGCGGTAATCGTATTGACTTTGTTATTGGAACCGCCGCCGCCGTCGATGGATACCGAAGGATTCAACGATAGTATGACCGCACCGCCTAGACAAATCGACGCAAGCGAACAAAACTATCCGTCGCCGGAAATACTATTGGATGAACCGGCGGATGCCGAATTTACCCCGTTGTGGGTGACGCAAGTGGGGAGTTTTGATGTTGAGGAAGATGCTTTCGTAGCACGCGAAAAAACCATTGCAATGGAGGCAATGAATGTGTTCGTCAACATAGAAACCGAGATGGTTGATGGTCGTGAGGTTTATGTCGTCAAAGTACTTTCCGACGATTACGAGGCTTTGAGCGAGATAACGGAACTTATCAAAAAAGATTATCCCGATGCCTTTATAAAAGGAAGAGAATGACTCGATGCTGAATTATGTCGATGTTGCGATATGTTTGATTCTGTCTATTTCGGTGAGTATAGGTATCTATAAAGGATTTGTTAAGGAAACATTATCTCTGGCGAGTTTGATTTTGGCGTTGTTTCTAGCCTTTTATTTATCCGACTATCCGGTGCGTTGGTTGATGCCGGTTTCGCAAAACTGGGGCGGAGAATGGCTAGGCTTTAATATAGAAGGAGAATCTATCGTCTTTGTGGTCTCGTTTATATTGATTTTCGTTGTCTCACTCGTCATCGGCAATCTACTAAGCAATGCGCTTAGCAATTTAGTCTCGCACAGCACTATACTAAAAGGCATGAATCGTATTTTAGGTGCCGCTTTCGGTTTGGTCCGAGGTGCAATCATCGTGATGCTGTTGGTTATTTTTGCCGGACTGACGAAAGTGTCGATCTACGATTGGTGGTATCAATCTCGCTTGTTGCCTCCGTTCATTGACGGCGCACAACGCATCGTGGCAATGTTGCCGGCACAGTATTCTTGGCATTTTGATTTCGGCTCGCCCGATGTCGGAACCGAAAATCCCACGGAATTGAACCCCGCACCTCGTCGCAAAGCCGAGGAACACAGCATTTAGTGAGATAATTCGGTATGTGCGGGATACTCGCTATTTATGGTCACCAATCGGTTGCACAATCTCTGCACGACGGCTTATTGCTATTGCAACATCGCGGCCAAGATGCTGCCGGGATTATAACGCAAGAAGGTAACAGGATATACCAACATAAAGGCAACGGTCTGGTCAGGGATGTATTTCAAGCGAATAATAAGCTCAACTTAAAGGGTTCTATCGGTATTGCCCATGTGCGTTATCCTACCGCAGGTACTTCGCATCGTGCGGAAGCACAGCCGCTCTATGTCAATAGCCCTTACGGCATTGCGCTTGCACACAACGGTAACTTGATCAACTCCGAGAAACTGATAACGCAGTTATTCAATGAGAATAGAAGGCATATTAACACCGGCTCGGACTCGGAAATTTTATTAAATATATTTGCCCACGAACTACTCCAGCAGAAATTAATGCTGGGGCCGAATGAGATATTTGAGGCGGTAAAGAAATTGCATAAGCGAGTGAACGGCAGCTACGCCGTGGTGGCAATGATCGCCGGTGTGGGTATCGTTGCGTTTCGCGATCCGTATGCAATTCGCCCGTTAATCTACGGTGTAAGAGAAACGACTAGAGGCGTGGAACACATGTTTGCTTCGGAGAGTGTTGCATTCGGCACCTCCGGCTTCCGGAAAGTTAGAGACTTAAAACCGGGTGAAGCCATCTTTATAGATAGTGCAGGCGATCTTTATGCAAAGGTATGCAGTGAGTCTTCGGAGTACCGCAGTTGCATATTTGAATATGTTTATTTTGCACGCCCCGACTCCGAAATAGACGAAGTTTTTGTCCATAAAGCGCGCATGCGTATGGGCGACAAATTGGCGAAGAAGATTAAACGAGAATGGCCGGATTATAAAATTGATGTTGTGATACCGGTGCCCGACACCAGCCGTACCGCTGCACTGGAACTGGCAATCAAACTCAAAGTGCGTTATCGTGAAGGGTTTATAAAAAACCGCTATATAGGTCGCACATTCATTATGCCCGAACAGCAAGAGCGACAAAAATCCGTGCGTTACAAATTGAACCCGCTCGGTATCGAGTTTAAGAACAAGAATGTAATGATCGTCGACGATTCCATCGTGCGCGGTACGACCTCCAAACAAATCGTACAGATGGCACGCGAAGCCGGTGCCGAACGGGTATTTTTAGTCTCGGCATCTCCACCCATACGTTATCCGAATATCTACGGCATTGATATGCCGGTGCCGGGCGAATTGATCGCGCATAATCGCAGCGTAGACCAAATTTGCTCTTTTGTAGGGGCAGACGGCTTGTTTTATCAGGATTTGGAAGATTTGGTGGCGGCGGTACGAAAAGGCAACCCGAAGCTAAAGTATTTTGATTGCTCTATGTTCAACGGTGAATATGTGGTTGAACCCGAAGTCGGTTATCTGGATCGAATAAGGCGACAACGCAGCGAAGAGTCCAAGCAAGAGAAAAAGAAAGCAGGTGAAGCGGATTTGTATATCGTATAAAAAGCGATAGATTAAGAAAAGTTCATGTGCATTACAAACAGAGAGGTTTATCATCGTTGATTGGCAAACACAATCTCGCCGTTTGCTGAGGATTTATCCTAAATACGCACGGCATCCGCTGGCATTGATCGATATTTGCACACAAAGGCTCTATCTAATCAAGC
This sequence comes from uncultured candidatus Poriferisulfidus sp., assembly GCA_965215125.1. GTDB lineage: Bacteria > Pseudomonadota > Gammaproteobacteria > Poriferisulfidales > Oxydemutatoraceae > SP5GCR1. The sequence goes on from OZ244052.1 coordinate 2,063,663, forward strand.
GTTTGCATCTACATGCGCGGTATCCGATATCCACATCGCGCTATGGTGTGGGTGCTACAGAGGACTCTCGTAAAACACCGCAAGGCGCACATCGGGTTGCAATGAAAATAGGTGAAGGCGAACCGCTTTACAGATGTTTCAAAACACGGCTGCCAACCGATAAGATTGCATCACCCAACCCGCATACAACAATCGGTTGCGAAGATGCAATCTGCACCCGTATTTTATGGTTAGCCGGACTTGAAGCGAATATCAATCAGGGAGGCTACCACGACTCCCAACGCCGCTATATCTACATACACGGCACGACCGACGAAAAGCGCATCGGTCGTCCGTCGTCGGTCGGTTGTATTAGAATGAAAAACAAAGATGTAGTAGAAGTATTTGATATCTTAGAGTGCAATTCCATCGTTTATATTATTGCACCATAGAACCGCCGATTGAGCTTGTAGGGGCGGACTAGAACCGCCAAGTACCGTACGATTGTTTTTCATAAATCAACGGCTAAACGCGATTGAATATTCGGGAGGCAACGGTATTTATCTATGATTTCTCCCCGACGACCCAACCTGTCTTGAATCATCGTATAATACTTTTGATTGATTTCACAAGACAAGAAAACTCTATTCATCTTTTCTGCCAACACTATCTCCGATCCACTGCCACCGAATAGAATGAATACACTATCTCCGGGTTTCGTGGTCGCGGAAATAAGCATTTCTACAAGTTTCAAAGGAATTTGACAAGAATGAAAAGTTTTGTCTTTTGAAACATTTTTGACAAGGTTAAAGTAAAACCACGAATACGGCATCCGTCCCTTTGCGCCGTTTGCTATCTGTTCTCGTATCCGAGGATCTTCGGGATTTTTGTACGGCTGGGCAACTTGCTCCTTGTAGAAAGCATTATCTTTGCTTTTGGTCGCATGAAGTATAGAGCGGTGCGCCGTTGTAAAGCGGTGCTTGGAATGTCCTACATTCGTATTATAAACCCATACATACTCATGCAAACCGTACGCTAAATGCTCTAGACACTTAACTCGCAAATGTGCATTTTGTCTTGGATAATTGATGGTGAACAGATTGCCGGTTGTCTTTATAACGCGCATTGATTCGGTGATGATATCCGAGTACCAAGCAATATAACGATCCCAAGGCAATGTGCATTTCTGCCCGGCATAATTGATACCGACATTGTAATCAGGATCTGCATAGACTAAATCAATACTATTGTCGGGAATATCCTTTAGGACATTCATAACATCAAAATTAAATATTTGATTATGGTATTTATTAGGAAGCGTTTTCATCATCTCTTGTAGCTAAATTATAGAGAGATTTTTTAATAAGTCTAATGGATTGCATATCCCTTATGTCCGAGAAGGTATAAAGGTATAAGCTAACGATATTTTTATTTTTATCTCGGAGTAAGTAACAACATTCTATCTTTTTTATGCCTTCAATATTCTTATTATGATAAACCAAAAAAGGGTGGAAAAGTTGATACACGGAAAAATCATCGGGAGAGCCGTTTTTTGCTTCTAAAATTGTAACTTCTCCGTTATGCTCAAAAGTAGCATCTAGTTCTACTTGTAATTTTTCTGCATTGATTGTTTCGTCGCCTACACAATAAGATGCAGTAAATTTTGTACGGCGAGACATATATATCTTGGGACTCTCGGTTATATCTTCATATAGAAAATGCTGAATAATTCTTTGATTGTAGACTAGAGAAATGGTATTGCTCTCACTGTCATCCGTGTGATTAAGCAAACTTGGTTTATATGGCCACGGCACTATTTCATTCTCCATAATAGGCTCAAATCGATGGTACCAAATATCCAATCCTTTGATGAATTTATAGTGTCCTTTACCTAAACCTGCAATGCAATAGCCGGCATTTTTAACTTCTTCGGGTAATTTTACCGATTGGTCTATTTTTGTTGCATCGTAAGTATTTTTGAAGCCAATCTCTCCGGATATTTCTTTCACGAGATGAGTGTCAAACTCAAGATTATTGACACGCTTGCAATGATCAAATAGACGAACTATAACTCCCTTTTTCTTAGAGATATTTTTTTCCATCTTTCAATATAAATCTCTTTTAATGATTTTTTAATAAATTTTGTTCAGTGTAGCATAAACATTTTTGAAATTTCCTATTTATCCTGCCCGTGTTTACCTTCTCGTATTAGTTTTATCGGCATCGTCTATATTGCACCCATACACCGCTCGCGTTAGAATACCCGTAATCATGCAAGATAAAATTCGTAGCGACTTAATGCAAATTTTTAATAGCGGGCTCGATAGAGTTAGGGGACGTCGGGCAGTCGTCGCCGACCTTGAGGCACATCGCCCGAGTAGCGAGGCACTACATTTGGTTGCGATAGGCAAGGCCGCATCGGATATGACTTTGGGTGCGTTGGATGTGCTCGGCAACCGAATAAAAGACGGTTTGTTGATTACCAAGCATTTACATACAGCACCCGAACTACACGACAATAATTCCATAGAGGTCATAGAATCGGATCATCCGGTGCCTAGCGATAAGAGCCTAGAGGCGGGAAGGCGATTATTAGCCTATTTGGAAAGCCGTACGGTTCGTAAGGCGCATTTTCTTTTTTTATTGTCGGGGGGTGCTTCGAGCTTGGTTGAAGTACTGCCTACCGGCATGCGTTTGGAGGATCTAAAAAACATGACCGAAGTGTTGCTCGCCAAAGGCCTGAATATAGGGCAGATGAATGCAGTGCGCCAGGCACTTTCGTGCATTAAAGGTGGACGATTGGCAATGAAACTCAGAGGTTGCGAGGTATTGAATTTGATGATATCCGATGTGCCGAGAAACGACCCTAGTGTAATAGGCTCGGGCTTGCTGAATCCACCGCGCACAAAACCGAATTTTGATGATTACCCTAAGGAAATTAGAGATTGTTTGACCGGCATTACATTAGTGCCACCGCCCGACGCAGATGCCTTTAGGCTTATCGATACCCGTATAGTTGCGCGTTTGGACGATGCCAAAGAAGCGTGTGTTAATAAGGCAATAGCTTTAGGTTACGATGCCCGTTTGATGCCGGACTTCGTAGCCGGTGATGTCGTAGCGGTTGCCGACCGTTTATGCGACACATTATTCACCGATAAGCACCAATTACTGGTTTGGGGAGGAGAACCCTCTATGCAACTACCGCAATCTCCGGGACGAGGTGGGCGCAACCAGCATCTCGCTTTGTTGATAGCCGAACGCCTGTCAAATAAAGAAGGTTTTTATTTTGTAATTGCCGGCACCGACGGTAGCGACGGACCGACTACCGATGCCGGTGCCTTAGTTGACGGCACGACGGTGCGTAGAGCTTCGGCACTGGGCTTGGATATCAAACATAGCTTGGCAAATGCGGATAGCGGCAATTTTTTGGAGCAGACTCGAGATTTAATCAGCACCGGTCCCACCGGAACCAATGTTATGGATTTGATGATAGGGCTCAGAATATAGATTGTATCAACGCGCTGCTCTGTGCACAACCACGATATAAACTACGAACAGCAATCATGTTGAGGTTCTGCACAATGTCACGCCGATTGACCTACCGGTTCAATCGGCGGTTCTATTGACGGATTTTAGGACTTCGTCTCGTAATTCCAATCCCAGAATTTTAATAATTATATACATTCTACACCAACAGAATATTGACCAGTGAGCTTTGAAAAATCAGGCAAATGCAAGTATTGCGACTATGCGTCAGGACCGAAAAATGAGGTAACGTCACTAATTTAACCGGAAATCTTATCTTTGTCATGGCTCGGTTTTTGGGGTAATGTCGGTAGCTTTAGACATTTTTAACTTAAAGCATTATGCTGCCGATAGAATCTATCGCTATATCACAAAAATCCGGATTAATTTCAAAACCAATCCCGTTTCTTTTTAGGATTGAAGATGCAAGTAAAGTGGTTCCCGATCCCATAAATGGGTCAATAACCGACTCACCAACATAACTGTATGCACGAATTAAGCGGCTCGGCATCTCTAAAGGAAATGGAGCAGCATGACTGCGGCTAACCCCGCTTTTTTCCGGCTTCATAAGCCAAACATCAGAATTCTTAATCGAAAGCCAAAAGTCTTTATCAAGCTTTGACATTTCTTTTTGCTCTTGAGTGACATGAGAATACTTTGAACAGACTTTATGCATTGGTTTCTCAAACTCTAAAATAAACTCATGCATGTGATTCAATAATATTCCACCGGGATAAGGGTAAGTTCCAAAATGCGCGCGAACCCCATTTGTTTTATGCCAAACTATATCTCGCTTGAAAACGAAACCAATGTTTTCACACAAATCAACATTCCTACCTACAAGATTAAGTGTTTTAAATGTCTTATTTTGGCGAATTGGAAGATTCATTATGTTCAAAAAGAACTTGCGCCCTGGTTGGAGGACGCGATACACCTCTTTCCATACATCGGATATTTCCGACAACCACTCTTCTAAATCATGGATATTTCCCAAGTCGGATTTTGAATCGGAATACATTTTGGCGTTGAAATATGGAGGAGAAGTTATTGCCAAGTGAACACTCTCATCAGTAACACTATGCATATTTCTGCTATCAGAGCAGAATATTGTTTGCCTAGTTCCAAATTTATTAATTTCAATTTTTCCTTTATTATCATTTTTTTTTCTCTTGGCATTTCTAAAATTCTCAATATCTTTCAAAGCCAATCTGTATTGACCGCTCGTTGATTTGAATGCGGCGATATGGCCGTTTTTTATTTTGTTGTGTATTTCGGTTACAGAGAATCCGGTGTAATAAGATGCTTCTACTACGGACAGGTATTCTCGTTCCGCATAATCCCTGTTGTTTTCGGTTTTATGCATGATTACTGTCAACAAATTCAAATGATGTGGACATTAATAATCTCCGGTTAAAAGTAATTCTAAAGGGGCATATAAAAACCGTCAAATTTTCATATACCGTTACTGCAATATGGTATAACCCTATATCAGTAGCATATTTTAATGTCAAGCAGAATATGGATTAAATAGCCATATGCCCGACGAACGGTATAGCAACCTGAGCCAAGTATCGGACCATATCCGTAGAGGGGGTATCATGATTTGGCGGATAAATACGACAATCGGTGGAGCGTGGTGTTATCGTTCGTGACTTCCAACACGCTACCTTGTTCGTACCAATCGCCCAGCACCAGCCGTTGCGTCGCTCTGCCGTCCAACATGAAATCGTGTATGGCCGGACGATGCACATGCCCGTGTATGAGTCGTCGGACGCGGTAGTGTCGCATCGTTGCATTTACGGTATCGGTGTTGACATCCATAATCGCTTCCGCTTTTTTGGCGGTGGCGTTTTCGCTTGTAGAAATTAATCGCTTGACGAAGGATTGCCGCCATCTCAGCGGCATTGCTTTCCAAAGTTTTTGCAGTGTGCGGTTGCGAACCACAACCCTATATCTTTGATAAGCCACATCGTCGGTACACAGTTGGTCGCCGTGCATCAATAGGGTTTCGCAACCTTCTATATCGACTACGACGGCATCTTGTGCCGGGTGCTCGCCGGCAAATCGGCAATGCGTGCGGCGGCTAAACTCTTCACCGATTAAGAAATCGTGGTTGCCGTGCATGAAATAGAGCGGTTTTTTGTCTGCGTACTTTCGTAGTGCCACGAAGACCGCCTCCAAGCCTATCGCCGGGTCGTCGTCGCCCAGCCATTGATCGAATAAATCGCCGAGTATATAAAGTTGTTGTGCGGCTTGCGCGCGGTTCTCTAGGAAATTACAGAAAAGTTCGACAATTTGCGGTCGCTTCGGACTGAGATGACAATCTGCAATGAATAGCGTTGTCATCCATTCTCTAGGGTCGCCTTTGTAATGGTAATCGTCTGCATCGGGACATCTTGATGACCTTGTTTTGGACCGGTTTTGACCGTTGCGATTTTATCCACTACTTCCATACCCGAGATCACTTTACCGAAGACACAATATCCCCAGCCTTGCATGCTCTTATCTCTAAAATTAAGAAAGTCGTTATTTTTGAGGTTGATGAAAAATTGCGAACTTGCCGAGTCCGGGTCGGGGGTGCGCGCCATCGCAATAGTGCCGCGGTCGTTTTTCAAACCGTTGTCGGCTTCGTTTTTAATGTCGGGATGGGTTTGTTTTTGGTTCATATCTTCGGTAAAACCACCGCCTTGTATCATAAAGTTGGGTATCACCCGATGAAAGATAGTACCGTCGTAAAAACCCTCGTTGACATATCTCAGAAAATTTTCTGCGGTAATCGGTGCTTTATCGCCATTGAGTTCAATTTTGATATCGCCTTCGTTGGTTTTTAATGTAACGATTGCATTTTCGGTGTTGGTATTCATTGATTTATTATCCTTGTCTTCGGTTTGTGAAGGCTTGCACGCAACGATTGCAAGACAAGCCACTAGCACAATGCTATGTGTTAAATATTTTTTGGTCATCGTAGTAATTTTATTCGGTATAGTTAAAACGCATATTCTAGCATATTCGGTAATCATTTCTATGCGCAGTGCCGCTACCAATCCATCCATCGATGATACCGAAGATATTTGCAATCTACCGTAAGGCCGTTGCGCTATTCAAAGATAGCATATCGGGATGGCATCTATCCGATGATTGAGCGGTATGTCTTTGCTCTTCAAACATAGGACGGCACCGTGTCCTATCTTTTTGCCCAATTTGCTAAGAACCGAAAATCTTTTTGCGGAGAATTTAGTAAAAGTCGCTGTTTTTTTGATTTCTACGGGATAAAGCGTATCGTCTAGTTCTATAATTAGATCTATTTCTTTTTGATCGGTATCTCTGTAATAGTACATATAAGGTGTTTTTCCGTTGTGCCAGTAACTTTTTAATATTTCCGCCACGACATAACTTTCCAGCATAGCACCGGACATAGCACCGGCTTCCAAGGACCGAGGCGACGACCACTGCGTAATATAGCTACACAAACCGGTGTCTAGAAAATAGATTTTAGGAGTTTTGAGCAGGCGTTTGCTCACATTATTATGATACGGATGGAGTAGATAGATCAGCCCCGAAGCCTCCAGCACGGACAACCAAGATTTAGCTGTTTTATAATCAATATCGGCATCTCGTGAAATATCGGCATAGTTGAGCAGTTGCCCGGTTCTTGCCGCGATTGTCCTAATAAATCTAAGAAAGGCATTGTTGTTTTTGATATTAAGCATATCTTTAACATCTCTTTGTATATAAGTCTGTAAGTAAGAACTATAAAATATATCGTGAGGTATATTTTTGCCTAAAATGTATCCGGGATAGGAACCTTGCCAAATTTCCTTGTAAACGGTCATAAGGTTTTTAGTTCTTCCGATATTTTTTCTCGCTTGTTTGATCCATTGAGCCGTAGGAACAAAAGGTTTGATTTGCAGAGATCTGTTGTCTCTTTCGCCTTGAGAGAAGCCCAGCATATTAATAATGGCAACGCGTCCGGCGAGGCTTTCGCTAACATGGTCCATCAGATGGAATTTTTGAGAGCCGGTTAGCCAAAATATACCTGGTTTTTTATATTCGTCAACATAGATTTTGATATGACTAAAAAGTTCGGGTGCATATTGGACTTCGTCTATGAGCAGAGGAGGCGGGTGTTTCTGGAGAAAAAGCTCGGGTTCTTTCCGAGCCAGATATCTTTGATCTCCGTCATCTAATGTAACATAGGATCTTTGGGAATTGCACAAAGATTTAAGCAAAGTTGTTTTTCCGACTTGCCTAGGACCAGTTAGCAATAGGACAGGAAATCCTTTTGTAATAAGGGTTATTGTCTTTTTTAGAGTACGTTCTTTAATCATATCTATTTCGTTTAATTAGGTAGTATACTCCCATATTAAACGAAAGGCAATTAAGCCGATAGAGCAATCGGCTGTTCTGTTGCGCCTGCCACCCCTCCGAAGGAGAGGAATGGACCACCCCAGCGAAAGGCTTTACATTTTGTAATATGTATCAAGACTCTGCACAGCGTTATGCCGATTAACCTACTGGCTTAATCGGCGGTTCTATTACGCCTGCCACCTCTCCACAGGAAGGGAATGTACCGTCCTACAGTTCGTGGATACTTTTTCAACGGCCCGGCGTATCTGTACAGGTATCATATAAACCTAAATGCGCGCCATCGTATACCGAAAATGTTCGGTAATGTCTTTTAGACAATAAATATCATCAAAGCCTGCATCCTGCATTAGGTGTCCCACCGTTTCGGCTTGTTTGCAACCGTGTTCTACGAGTAGCGTGCCGTGCTTATGAAGATGCTTCTCGGCACTCGCTATAATCGCACTCAACTCGGCAATGCCGTTGTCTTCGGCATATAATGCAAGACCGGGCTCTGCTGCGATTGCGCCTTGGTCTGTCTCGCTATCGTCGGATGCAATATAAGGCGGGTTGGCGATAATCCAATCAAAACATCCGTTTATATTTTGATACCAGTCACTCTGTACAAAAGTTATATCGCACCGATGCCGTTGTGCATTGCTTCGCGCAACATCCAACGCACTCGAGGATATATCGCTTGCTACGATTTGTAAATCGGGGCGGTGGCGAGCGATTGCAACTGCGATATTGCCACACCCGGTACCCAGATCCAGCAACCGTGCATCAAACGGCATAGAATTAATCGCACATTCAACTGCGATCTCCGTTTCCGGGCGCGGTATCAACACAGCCTCGTTGACTAGGAAATCTAAACCGTAGAATTCTTGATAACCCTTTAAGTAGGCCAAAGGGTTGCCGTTTTTCCGTTTGTCCGCAAGCTGTCTCAAACGCTTACTTTGGGTAGGGTTGAGTTGATATTCGGGGTGTGCGTAAAGCCATGCGCGATCTTTGCCTAAAGCATGGCTCAGCAGGTAATCGCTCTCGCCGGAGTTGTCGCCAAGCATTGCTTGTGCATAGTGTCGTGCGGTTCGTACGTCCATCATTCCCTACTGAGTGCGATTAGCAAATCGGCATGGTTTTCGTTGACCAGTGGTGTGATTAGCATATCCAAGTCGCCTTCCAGTAATTGCGGTAACTGGTAGAGTGTCAAGGCAATGCGGTGGTCGGTGACCCGACCTTGCGGAAAATTGTAGGTACGGATGCGTTCGGAGCGATCGCCGCTACCGACCAAATTGCGACGGTTCTCGGCGTGTTCTTGCTCCTGCTTACGCCGCTCTGCGTCTAGGAGCTTGGCTTGCAATAAAGAGATCGCACGCATTTTATTTTTATGCTGCGAGCGTTCGTCCTGACATTCAACGACGATGCCGCTAGGTTGATGGGTGAGGCGGATTGCCGAATCGGTTTTATTGACATGCTGCCCGCCGGCTCCGGATGCCCTGAAGGTATCAATGCGTACTTCGCTCATATCAATCTCTATGTGATCTATTTCTTGTGCTTCGGGCATCACTGCGACGGTTGCCGCCGAAGTATGGATGCGTCCTTGCGATTCGGTTTCCGGTACGCGCTGCACGCGATGTGCGCCCGACTCGAATTTAAGGCGAGAATAAACCGCGTCGCCTTTGATTTTGGAGATAATTTCCTTGAATCCTCCGTGATCTCCCTCGTTGACATTTAATACCTCTATCTGCCATCGCTTTTTTTCCACATAACGACTGTACATCCGAAATAGGTCGCCGGCGAAAATAGCAGCTTCGTCACCACCGGTGCCGGCTCGAATTTCTAAAAATATATTCGCTTGGTCGTGTGGGTCTTCGGGGATTAGTAACTGTACCAACTCGTGTTCCAGTGTTGTTTGCCGTTGTTGCAAATCTTTGATTTCCTCCTGTGCGACAACGCGTAGCGCATCGTCCGGTTCGCCTAATAGCTCTTCGGCTTCACCGATTTTATCGTTGCAGTCGCAGTATGCCTTATAGTGTTTAACGATCGCATCCAAGTGTGCGTATTCTTGCCCGAGCTTTTTGTACCGTGCTTGATCTTGTATGATCTCGGGGTCCGCTAATCGCGAGGCTATTTGCCGATGATGCTCGGATGCCGCATCTAGCTTTTTGAGTATTGAAGGTTTCATTGATCTATGCTTGGGTTATTGTACAATCGGGTCGCAGCGCGGATTAAATCCGCATCGCCGCTTGTGGCAGCTTTATTGAGCGTTTCAATTGTGCGGTGCATCAGTTTAGCGGTTAGTGTATGTTTTAGATATTCTAAGGCTTCTGTGGGATCTTTGCCTTGTTCAATCAGCGCAAGGGACTTTTGATATACTTCGGCACTTTGTTCGTTGGCTTCCGCCTTGAGTTTTGTAATCATCCGTGCTACTTGTCTGGTATTCAACCATTTCATAAAGTTTTGAATCTCGTATTCGATAATTTTTTGTGCTTCGCCGACATTGCTTATGCGATGGTGTTTGTTGATATCTACGATTCGAGTTATGTTTTCCAGCGTATAAAGATAAACATTTTCTATGTCTGCAACCGCAGATTCTATATCCCGAGGCAACGCCAGGTCAACGATGCACAAAGGGTTTTGTTTGCGCTGCTTCAGTGCTTGCTCAATTGCCGCTGTCCCGAGTATTGCATCCTTGCTCGCCGTGCAACTAATAATTAAGTCAAAGTGGTGAAGCGACTCGGAAATTTCGTTAAAGGGGAGGGTATCGGCATCCAGCTGTGATGCCAGTTTTTCGGCATTTTGCGGTGAGCGACTAGCGATAGTCAAAGTGCCGATGTCTTGGCTTTTGAGCTGCAAGGCGGTCGCTTTTATCATGTCGCCGGAACCGATCATCAAGGCGTGGCGCGAGGACAGTTTTGCAAAGATTTTTTGAGACACCGCAACCGCAATAGAAGGATACGAGGTCTTATATTGCCCCAAAGCCGTCTCGCTGCGTACTCGCTTGGCGGTGTACAAAGCGCATTCAAATAACTTGTTCAATACGGTATTGGTGCGGTTGTTCGATAATGCAGTTTGATACGCCGTTTTAACCTGCCCTAAGACTTGCGGTTCGCCGATAATTTCCGATTTAAGACTGCCGGCAACTTCAAATAAATGACGCACTGCAGCGACATCGCCGAATTGAAAAAAATACTCTGCATTATCGGTGTAACCGATGCCTCCTAGAGTGCATAACCATTTTATAAGCTGCTCCGCTTGAATATCGTCCGACATCTCTACATAAAGTTCGCAACGGTTACAGGTAGAAAGTATCACACCGTACTTGATGTGCAGCTGTTTCTCAAGTTCGGACAGTGCACCGTGAATGGAGTCCGCCGGCAAACTTAATTGCTCGCGAATTGCAAACGGAGCCGTATGATGATTGAGACCGACGACAGCTAAACTCATTACTCTATATACTTAAAGGATACGATTATGGATGCGTAAGGCGTAGTTTAGCAGATATACGATAGTCTCTGTACTTTAGGCGGACCATTCCCCTCCTGTGGAGGGGTGGCAGGCGTAATAGAATCACCACTTGTTGCAGTAGCACAAGTGGTGTCACTTTGTGCAGAACCTTAATGCATAGTACAAAATGTAAAGCCTTTCCACTGGGTGGTTGTGTCGTATCTGCACTATTTATAAATCCATCTATCCAATTTATGGAAATCAAAACCATACGACGCAAGCGGTTGCGGTTCTTCTGATAGGAGATCACAAGAGTCGTACACTACCTTGCTTTATTTTGGATAATATGGAAAATATAGTTTTTCTACTAAACACGGAGAAATAACTATGTCGGAATTTGATCAAGAATTAGATACTTGTGGCTTGAATTGTCCTTTGCCGATATTGCATGCTAAAAAGACTTTGGCGAAGATGGAACAAGGCCAGGTTTTGCATATCATTTCAACCGACGCAGGTTCGGTTAAAGATTTTGAAGCGTTTTCAAAGCAAACCGGGAACGAGTTGCTCGAATCTAAAGAAGAGGGCGGTAAATTTTACTTTTTAATGAAAAAAGCATGATAATTGATTTATCGGGGTGTTTGATTCTGATGCGATGTGAGTGTGCATGAGCACCTCGCACAAGCATATATTTTCTATTTTGCTGGCTAACGAATCGGGCGTGTTGACGCGTGCCTCGGGGCTTTTTTCGGCACGCGGATACAATATAGAATCGCTGACCGTAGCACCGACCGTCGACGAGTCATTATCGCGCATGACGATCGTTACAACCGGCGAAGACAAAGTTGCCGAACAAATCGTCAAGCAGTTGTATAAACTGGTGGATGTGATAGAGGTATCGGATTTAGCCGGTGAGAAGCATGTGCAGAGAGAAATGCTGTTGGCTAAGGTCGCACACGATGGTAGCGAGCAAAGCATACAAGCTATTCATAAACTGGCGCACGATCACGATGCCGAGATTATAGAATGTTTGGATACCTACTGCATGATACAAATGATGGCGTTTGATGCAAAGATAGATCGTTTCATAAAAGCAATCGAAGCGCATCGGAATGTTCTGGAGATTGTGAGATCCGGAGTGATTACTCTGAGTAGAAGTGAACAGATATTAGGAGACAAAAAATGAACCGGATCAATGACAATATAAGAACACCACCTATTAAAATCCAGGGTATAAAAACAAAAGCACTACCCTATATAAAACAAAATATTGACTGGGATGGGAGAGGGCTATGGATAGAACCATTCCTTGGTTCGGCTGTTGTGCTACTCAATATAGAGCCGAATAAAGCCGTGGTTGGAGATTCAAATCCTCATATTATTAAGTTGTACAAATCTATTCAGAATGGTACTCTTAATCACGACTCGGTACGACACCATCTTGAACGAGAGGGGGATAGACTTTCTCGTCTAGGCGAGGACTGCTACTACGAAATAAGAAATCGATTCAATAAAAATAGCGACCCGCATGATTTTCTTTTCTTAAATCGCTCTTGTTTTAATGGCTTAATGAGATTCAATAAATCCGGGGGCTTCAATACACCGTTTTGCCGTAAACCTGAAAGGTTCGCGCCTGCATATATTACCAAGATTTGTAATCAAGTCGGATGGGCATCGGAAAAGATTAAAGGAAAAAATTGGGAGTTTATGTGTTCAGACTGGTCTGAATTGTTGTCAAATACCGACCCTAATGATTTTGTTTATGCAGACCCCCCATACGCAGGCAGATATAACGACTATTTCAATTCATGGAGCAAGGATGATGCATTTGAATTTGAAGAGACACTAAAGTCTCTACCGTGCAGATTTCTATATTCCATGTGGTCGGAGAATAAATATAGAAGAAATGATCAGCTTTATAATCAATTTTCAGACTACGAGATAAAGACTTTTTCGCACTTTTATCATCTTGGTTCATCCGAGGATTTAAGACACTCTATAACCGAAGCATTGGTGGTCGGATGAAGGATTTTATTCTACGCACCTTAGCACAAATGAAGAACGGGTACAGTTTCTGTGGAGTTATAGACCGAAAAGGAAGAGTTTATCCACTGGGTTCTGATACAAAGGTGATTAGCTCTCTGTTTGAGATAGTGACCCGTCAGGCTGTGATAAAGTACGCAGCCAGTTCAGGATTACAACTAAAAGAACCGCTATATGCGTATTCTTAAACCGGCACACGATCACGATGCCGAGATTATAGAATGTTTGGATACCTACTGCATGATACAAATGATGGCGTTTGATGCAAAGATAGATCGTTTCATAAAAGCAATTGAAGCGCATCGGAATGTTCTGGAGATTGTGAGATCCGGAGTAATTACTCTGAGTAGAAGTGAACAGATATTAGGAGACAAAAAATGAAAATATATTATGAACAAGATGCCGACTTATCGTTGATTAAATCCAAGAAGACTGCGGTTATAGGTTATGGTTCGCAAGGGCACGCCCATGCCAATAACCTCAACGAATCGGGTGTCGATGTCGTCGTGGGTTTGCGTGAAGGTTCTGCTTCCGAAGCCAAAGCCAAAGAAGCGGGATTGCACTGTGCGTCGGTTGCCGAGGCGGTGCGCGCCGCCGATGTCGTCATGATTTTAGTGCCGGACGAATTCCAGCCCGAACTTTATAAGCAAAGCATAGAACCGAATTTGAAAGACGGTGCCGCACTCGCTTTTGCGCACGGTTTTAATATACATTTCGGACAAATTCAACCGTATGCGCACCGAGATGTTTTTATGGTTGCGCCCAAAGGACCCGGACATTTGGTTCGCTCCACTTATTTATCGGGGCAGGGCGTACCGACCCTGATTGCGGTTCATCAAGACAACTCCAAACAAACCGAAAAGCTGGCATTGTCTTATGCTGCGGCGATCGGTGGGGCTAGAGCCGGTGTCATTGCGACGAACTTCAGAGAAGAGACCGAGACCGATTTATTCGGTGAGCAAGCGGTGTTATGCGGTGGTTTAGTGCAGTTGATACAAAACGGTTTTGAGACTTTGGTCGAAGCCGGCTACGCACCCGAGATGGCTTATTTCGAATGTTTGCACGAGATGAAACTCATCGTCGATTTGATTTACGAGGGTGGTATTGCGAATATGCACTACTCCATATCGAATACTGCCGAGTACGGTAGCTTCACCAGAGGACCTCGAGTTGTAGGCGAGCAAAGCAAACAAGAAATGAAAAAGATCTTGGAAGAGATTAGAAGCGGTGAGTTTGCCCGAGATTTTATTGCCGAAAACAAATCCGGTGCGCCGGTATTTTGGGCGATGCGCCGTCGTCTCTCCGAACACCCTATAGAAAAAACCGGGCAGACTTTGCGCGGTATGATGTCGTGGATTGCAAATCAACGGCTGGTGGACAAGGATAAAAACTAAGCGACAATGCAACAAGTTAAAGGCAAGGCACTAAAGAAAGGCATATTCTTATTGCCTAGTTTGGTTACCATAGCTTCCTTGTTTAGTGGTGTGTATGCAATGATCATGGCATATGCAGGGGACTACGAGCGCGCGGCGATTTTCGGTTTGCTTTGCGTTCTGCTCGACGGCATAGACGGCAATGTCGCACGGCTGACCCATACCGTGAGTCGTTTCGGTGCCGAACTCGATAGTCTGACCGATGTCGTTGTATTCGGGTGTATTCCGGCACTGATTATTTATCAATGGTCGTTAATCCATATTAGCGAGACCGGCTGGTTGCTCGCTAAAATAGGCTGGCTGGTGGTCTTTTTTTATATTGCCATGACGGTAATAAGATTAGCGCGTTTCAACTCTCAGCAAGATACCCTGAAGAAATATTTTAGAGGCATGCCGTGCCCTGCAGCGGCAACCTTATTAATGAGCTTCGTATGGGTATGGGAAGACATGGGTTATAGCGGTATCGAAGCCATAGGTCTAAGCTGTGTAATTTTGCTTTTAAGCGGTATCGCGATGATTAGCAACCTGAGCTACTACAGCATCAAGCAAATAGAGATCAGCAGGGTGTCTTTGACCGGTATATTGGCAGCGGTAAGCCTGCTGATTATAGTCTCTTTGGACATTCCCAAGGTTATCCTTTTTCTATCGCTATTATATTTATTTTCGGGACCTTCTTTGTGGTTATCCAGACTATTCAAGAGACGCATTTCGTATAAGCGCACACTGCCATCCACTCGCATAGGCAAATAATACTGTGGGAGAAGGAAAATGAAGGCTAAAGGATATCACTATACCGAATGTGGATTAAAAAACGTATATATTGAAGGCTTAGCCGTTGTCAATGACAATGATGAAGAGGTAATTCAAATTCCGAATATACAGGAATTGCATTGGTTGATTGCCAAAGATATCTTGGAATCCAAATCTATGAATGGAGATGAAATAAGATTTCTAAGAACAGAAATGGGTTACACTCCCGAGGAGTTTTCAAAGCAGTTAAATATAGCTTTAAGAACGCTGAAGTCTATGGAAAACGGCAAGACCAAAATCAAAGAGGATATAGGCCTGAAACTGAGACAGTTAGGTTTCTCAATGTTAATAGTACCTAAATGCCATTTATATAACACCGGTGTACAGAAGAAAACCAGGCGTATAGAAGCTATCCAATCTGCATCTAAATCTCCCACCTATAGGCTTCAGAAAATAGCATAAGAGGGGCTGCTGAAAAAGTATTTTGCACCGTAGGGACGGACTATTCCCCTCCTCGTAGAGGTGGCAGGCGTTAGCCTGACGGGGTGGTCGCAGAAGTGGGGCTGTTGAAAAAGTATTCCATAAAGTTGTAGGGGCGGACTTGCATGTCCGCCCGAAACGTATCATGTTTGCACGATTAACGCGTTCACCCATTAATATTATGGAAACCATTATTTGTTAGCGCAAGCGGTTACGGTTGCACGCTGACGATACTTTTTCAACAGCCTCAGAAGTTTCTGCACAAGTATAATTTGGTTTCGTTCAATAAAAGAGGCAAGAGAGATTATAGAAGCCTGGCGAATAGATTATAATGAAGTGCGTCCGCACAGCGCATTGGGTTATCAACCTCCGAGTGTATTTGCGGAGGCTATAGCATGAAAACTAACTTTGTAGATGGTAATAAAAATGGGGTAACGTCAGTTCTATGATATCTGTCTTAGTTGCTACATTCTTTGAACTAGCAACATCGGCCACGGCCTCCTTTGCTTCGTCGTGCTTTAGTCCCAATTTAGTCAATGCGTTGTATAGTGCGATTTCTGACATCTTCGTTTACTCCTATATTTATAGTGCCTGCTATTGTAGCCATTATAATTGAGAAATCGTAATCGTAAATAAATCCCCCAGTGTATCTGCGGAGGCAATAGCATGAAAACTAACTTTGCAGGTAATCCTAAAAATGGGATAAAGTCATCTGCACAAGTGCAGTGTTGGTACATTCCCTTCCTTTGGAGGGGTGGCCTATGCATTTTGCAATGCATGCGTTTAGCAGTCATGTTGAGGTTCTGAATAAAGTCACGCCGATTGACCTACCGGTTCAATCGGCGGTTCTATTCAGCCTGACGGGGTGGTTTCCTATTCAAGGGAGAGGAGTAATCGACCTAAACACACTATTTCCCAACATTTCATATCGTTTATCGGATATTTACTACTGTTCATCCGTTTGTCTAAAAACACCTCAAATATTCGCTCAAACTATGGGTTTTAACTAAAACTCATAGGAGATTTCATGACAAAAGAACAACCTAAATATTTACCGCTGACAAAAGATATCGTCTTCAAACGATACTTTACCGGCAACAAGCGATTACTGCTCTCGCTCATTAAGAGCTTCCTACCTATTTCCGATAATGTCTCCGATGTCGTCGTCCTAAACCTCAAAACCTCTGCCGCCTCTAAAAAAGCAACCGAACAACAGCAGCAGAAATCAGGCGATAAACTATGGCTCAAAGACACCTCCATTCCACCAAACAAACCACACGGCAAGCAGGTCGTCCTCGACCTCAGCGTCAAATTAAGTGGCGGCGAAAATGTCAACATAGAAATGCAAGTCGCCTTCCAAGAAAACTTCCTACTGAGAATGTTCGCTTATTGGGCTATGCTGTTTATTCAAGACCTAGACCGTGGCGATGACTATGGAAAGCTCAACCCGACCTACTCGTTGGGATTTACCGAGTTCACGGTATTCAAAGGAAAGCACAATTTTATCAGTGGAATAGAATTTGTAGACCGCAACGAGATAGAATACCATTTTGATATCGGTGCAAAGATCGTCATAGTGGAATTGAATAGGTTCAATAAGAGCTACCGCAACCTTATTGATATGAAGGATAGGTGGTGCTATATTATTAAGCACTCGGCGGAGTTGACACCCGAGCAAGTAGCGTATTTATCACAAGACGGAGAGACGAAAATGATACTAGAACATTTAGAGGAAATATCAAAAAACAAAGAATCACACTGGGAGACTATAGATCGCAAGAAGTATGAGATAGGGATTCAGTTGGAAAGGCGCGGTGCGTTAAAGAAAGGTTTGGCAAAAGGTCGGATCGAAGGCATGGAGGAAGGCCGAGTTCAGGGCATGGAGGAAGGCCGAGTTCAAGGCATGCACGAAATCGCCTTAAATATGTTGCAAAAGGGTCTGGAGGTTTCTCTAATTTCCGAAGTCACAGGTTTATCTGTCCCCGAAATTAAAAAGCTAAAGAATAGAACCACCGATTGAGCGAGTAGGTCAACAGATGTGACACCGGCGGAAGTTGTCAATATAACCACGGATACGATTACAACATTTAGGATTAGTGCCGAGCAGGGTGGAGAAGCGACGATCACATTCACCGCAACCGACAGCGGCGGGTTAAGCGATAGTGAGACTGTGTCGGTGAATGTCCTTGCGGCTATTAGGATACGCGCCAAAGTATTTTTAGAAGGTTCCATGCAGTAGCATGAAAAATGACTTTGCAGGTAGTCCTAAAAATGGGGGAAGGTCACTCGTGTAATCTCGGCATCAGTTCGACCAGATTGCAAGGACGGGTTCTGTAATCCAGTTGGTGGCAGATGATTTTGTCCCATGCCTCGGCGCATGCGCCGGGTGAACCGGGCAAGCAAAAAAGATAAGTTGCATTTGCCACACCCGCCAATGCCCGCGACTGCAAGGTTGAGGTCTTAATCGTCTGGTAGGATAAAGCTCTAAAAGTCTCGCCGAAACCTGCAATTTCTTTATCCAGCAATACCGAAATTGCCTCGGGGGTTCCGTCTCGTCCGGTCACCCCGGTGCCGCCGCTACTGATAACGACTTGCACTTGTGCATCGGCAATCCATTGTGAGACCTGGGCGCGGATTTGATAGATATCGTCGCGCACGATTTGCTGGTCGTGAATCAGATGCCCGCCATCGGCAACCCGTTGTTTCAGCACTTGTCCCGAACGATCGTCGGCGGGCGTGCGGCTATCGGAAACGGTTAATAAGGCGATATTTAGCGGTATAAAATCTCGTTCTTTGTTCATGGTTCCTTTATATTTGTGTATACTATTTATTGATTTAATCGGAGGCACTATGGCCGGCAACACTTCTAATGATATAAACAAACAATTTTACAAGCAAGTTGAAATTTCGGAACAACCTTTCGATGCTTTTGAAAAAATAAAAGCATATCAAAGGCAAGTGTCGGCCGAGAAATCCGGGGCTTTATCGCTGTTCGTAGGCACGATGCGTGATTTTAATCATAATGCCGAAGTGCAGAGCATGTGGCTTGAACATTATCCGGAGATGACGCATAAATATATTACCGCGCAGTTGGATGAAGTTCATAACCGCTATCAAATCAACGATATTCGTATTGTGCATCGCGTCGGTGCTGTATATCCGGGAGACACCATCGTGGTTGTTGCGGTTTGGGCGGCGCACCGTAGCGATGCGATTGCGGCAAATCACTATCTCGTCGAACAGCTAAAATCCAAAGCACCTTTTTGGAAGAAAGAAAAGTTCAAAGATCAAAGCGCGCACTGGGTTGCCGTCAATACGCCGGGTGCGAATATACCCTCATACTAAAGGAGATTAAACATGAAAAACCTCAAACGACTATTGATTATTTATTCGCTAATACTCTTTTGCTTGCCTGCCGATGCGGCGGACTGGCAATTAAACCGCGAACGCTCGGCGATTAGTTATCTCTCTTCCAAGCAGGCAACTGTCGAGACACCGATGATGTTTGAAAGCAACCTTTTCCGTGAGTTTTCCGGGACCATAGACGGTGCGCAAGTGGAACTCGTGGTGGAATTGGATAGTTTGGATACCAAGGTGCCGATTCGCGACGAGCGTGTTGCCGAACATGTGTTCTTGACCAAGCAGTATCCACAGGCGACCGTATCCGCCACCATAGACGGCATTGAGCAAATAAGTTATGAGCGCAAGCAGATAGCGGCAACACTCACGATGCGTGGTCAAAGCCACGGCGTGCAAGCCGAAGTCATCATTGAGCGTAGCGATCCTCGGACACTACGCATACAAACCACCACGCCGGTTTTGGTCAATGCCAACGCTTACGGTATGCTCGACGGATTTGCAACACTCAAGCAACTAGTCGGGTTGATGCAAATCCCGATGACCATACCGGTGAGCTTACATCTGGTATTTGAAGCCAACTGAGGCGGTAATAAATGGGAGTAGCCGGCACTAAAAAAATTGCTAAAGCAACCATAGATTTATTTCCCTCTCAGGTTGCATACAACACATCGGATGCACCTCACTGTGTCTTTTTAGGGGATTGCCTAAATGTGTTAAGCAAATATATCTCTGCCGATAGTGTTGATTTGGTTTTTACTTCTCCGCCCTATGCAGACCAACGAAAAAATAATTATGGAGGAATTGCCCCGACCGATTATGTGAATTGGTTTTTGCCGAGGGCAGAGGAAATTAAGCGAGTTTTAAGACCGTCCGGTTCTTTTGTTCTGAACATCAAGGAGAGGGTGGTAGACGGTGAAAGACATACTTATGTCTTGGATTTGATTATGGGTATGCGTGAACAGGGTTGGCAGTGGGTTGAGGAATATATTTGGCATAAAAAGAACTGTTATCCGGGAAAATGGCCGAATCGATTTAGAGACAGCTGGGAAAGACTCTTACATTTCACCCTGTCTAAAAACTTCAAAATGAGACAAGAAGCCGTTATGGTTCCTACCGGTGACTGGGCAGAGAACCGCCTAAAAAAGCTATCTCAAACCGACAAGGGTCGAGATTTGTCTAAGAATAAAAATGGATTCGGAAAAAAAGTATCCAATTGGGTTGGGAGAAAACAAGCCTATCCTACGAACGTTATTCATCTTGCTACGGAATGCAACTACAGAGGACATCCTGCCGCATTTCCCGTGTAGTTACCCTCATGGTTTATAAAGCTATTTACCGATGAAGGGGATATGGTTTTAGATCCTTTTGTCGGATCGGGCACCACATCGCTTGCCGCCTTAAATCTAAATCGTTGTTCTATAGGCATTGATATTCATGAGGAATTTTGTTTACTGACCCGAGAGAGACTTTTGAAGTGACGAATCAAACGCTGTGGTGGGATATTGCCAAAGTAGAGATTGATGAAATTATGTTTGGTTTTTCCGAAGCATTAAAAATCAAGCTGATGGCACTTGGCGATAATCCGATGTCTCTGTTGAGCAAAAAGAATCCGTTTTGCACGATTGCAACCACTTGCGCCATGATTATTTGCAAACCGCCTGTAGGGGCAGACTAGCATGTCTGCCCTAAAGTGCCGTTCTGCACAGCCGTAACCGCTTGCGTCGTACGGTTTTGGTTTCCATAAATTGGGTGGATGAATGTATAAAATAGTGCAGATACTTCTGGGGCTGTTGAAAAAGTATTCCACGAACTGTATGGACGGTACATTCCCCTCCTTTAGGGGAATGATCCGCCCCTACCAGCTCAATCGGCAGTTTTATCATATTAAAGCTTCAAAAGGAATCACGGTAACCGTATCGCCCGCCGCCACCCTTGAGGTGTCTTGTGCCAGCACGATAAAGCAGTTGGCTTTGCTTAGCGAACTCAATATGCCCGAGCCTTGAGCACCGGTCGTGCTTACTTGCAGATCGCCGTTGTCGCAAATACTAAGTATGCCTCGCTGATATTCGGTTCTGCCGGGTCGTTTGCGTAAATCGCCGAGCGTCGTCGCTTTTACTTCGAGGGGTTTGTGTTCGTTTTCTCCGCTCATTTTTTTTAGTGCCGGTTGCACAAAGATATAAAAAGTCGTCATTACCGATACCGGATTACCGGGTAAACCGAAATAGAGTTTTTCGCCTATGCTTCCGAAAGCGAGCGGACGCCCGGGCTTCATTGCGATTTTCCAAAAGTTTATTTTCCCTACCGCTTCGAACACCGATTTGGAATAATCGGCTTCGCCGACCGATACGCCGCCGCTGGTGATAACCACATCGTGATTTGATGCAGCGGTCTCGAAGGCGGCTTTCAAAGATTCGGGTTGATCGCCGACAATACCCAAGTCGGTGACTTCCACATCAAGTCGTTTGAGCATCGCAAATAGCGTGTAGCGATTGCTGTCGTATATTTCGCCTTTCTCCAGTTGACTTCCGACCGTGCGCAATTCATCGCCGGTCGAGAAAAAGCAGACTCTGAGACGACGATAGACTTTGAGTTGTGCGATGCCCAAAGATGCCGCCAAACCTATATCGGCGGCATTCAACTTTCTGCCTTGCTTCAAGACAATGTTGCCGACGGCAATATCTTCGCCGGCGCACCGTATATTTTGTGCCTTGCGGTGCAGATTGCCGTCGGTCACTATCGTATCACCGTCTTTAATCGTATGCTCTTGTATCACCACGGTATCTGCGCCTTCGGGTATTACCGCGCCGGTCATAATGCGTATCGTCTCGCACCGCCCGAGCGATTTTCGCGAAAGGTGTCCAGCGAGCGCGGTATCTATGACTTTGAACGAAGTGTTGCCGTCGTCTTTGAGGTCGGCAAAGCGTATCGCATAACCGTCCATTGCCGAGTTGTCGTGTCCGGGTACATCGATAGACGACTTCAAGTTTTCGGCAAGGATTCTATGCAGTGCATCTTTCAATGCGACTTGTTCGTAATCTTTTATCGGTATGGCACTTGCTTTGATCGTATGCAGTGCTACATCTACGCTTAAACTTTCGGGGTCGTAGTCGTCGGCACAGCTGGGGGCGGTCTGGATAGTCATCGTTTTTTAAGCATTACATAAGCCGCCCCGTCGCCACCGTCCTTGGGCATTGCGAACTCGTAGGCGAGTATTTCCGGGCTGGCAATCATATACGAGCAGATTGTGTTTTTAAGCACCGGTCCTCCTTGCGAGGACAAACCTTTGCCGAAGATAACCAAAAAGTAGGGTATTCCCTCGCTTCGGCATTGCTTGATATGGTCATTCAATGCCTCAACCGCCGCTGTTCTAGTATAGCCGTGCAGATCCATACATGATTTTATTTTACCGAAATGGTTTCTAAAACGACGAAGGCTTGCACTATTGGTGCCGGTGTTTTTATATGATTTAGGCACCGGATCAATGGTGTCAAAAGGAATATTTTCTATATAATAAGCGTTTTGCACAGCTTGTCCTCGTTCTACGGTGGCGTGACTCGGTGTATCGCAAGCTGATTTGCTTTTAGAATTTTCGAATAATTCGCTGAAATTTAACTCTTTATCGGACATAGCCATTCAGATTTTATAACAAGTTTAAGATATCACTATGCATATTTTAATTAGCAACGACGACGGTTATTTGAGCCCCGGCACCAAATTACTCTTTGAAGCCTTAGCCGAATTCATGCAAGTGACCGCGGTGACACCGACCCGCAATCGTTCTGCGGCGAGCAACTCTTTGACCTTGGATCGCCCCTTGCGCGTTTATAACATAAGCGAAGACTACTATGCGGTGGACGGCACACCGACCGATTGCGTACATCTCGCACTCACCGGATTACTCAAAGATGTTGCCCCCGATGTGGTGATATCGGGTATCAATCACGGACCCAATTTAGGCGACGATGTGCTGTATTCGGGAACCGTCGCTGCGGCGATGGAGGGGCGTTTCCTGGGTTTGCCGGCGATTGCGATATCGGCGAACAACACACAACCCGAATATGTGAGCGATGCGGTTCGTACTGCGTGCGACCTGGTTAAACGTCTATTAAAAGACCCCGTGCCTGCCAAAATACTCAATATCAATATACCCGATCTGCCTTACGAGCGGATCGAAGGCATTGAAATTACCCGCTTGGGCTCGCGCCACAAGGCGGAACCGGTGATAAAGACCAGCGATCCTAAAGGAAACCCTATTTACTGGGTGGGTTCCGCAGGCAGTGAACAAGATGCCGGGCCAGGAACCGATTTTCATGCCGTCAATCATAACCGTGTCTCCATAACACCCCTGGATGTAGATTTGACACACCATCAATTACTCGACGAGATGCGCCGCTCGTGGAATCATACAAAATAACAATGCACTCTATTTCTAAAGCACCCGTTAAAGCGTCCGACTATGCCAAACAGGAATTGATACGCAGTTTGCGCAACAAAGGCATAAGCGATGAGCGAGTATTGGCAGCGATACACAATGTGCCGCGCCACTTGTTTATCGGAAAGGAATACGCACATCTCGCATACGAGGATCAATCGCTGCCTATAGGCCATCGGCAAACGATTTCTCAACCTTATGTCGTTGCCTATATGACGCAGACACTGATGGCACAAGATATAGATACGGTGTTGGAAATAGGCACCGGTTCCGGTTATCAAACTGCCGTTTTGGCACAACTCATTCCACGGGTATTCACGGTAGAGAGAATTTCAGCACTCACACGCCGCGCGCGTGCTTTATTGAAAAAGCTAGGCTACAAAAACATCCATTTTAGAACCAGCGACGGTGGTTCGGGGTGGAAGCAGTTCGCACCGTATCAAGCGATTATCGTGACCGCAGCCGCAACCTCGGTACCGGAAAAACTATACCTGCAACTTGCTCCCAAAGGTCGGATGGTTATTCCCTTGGGTAGTGAAGGTAGCACGCAACAACTGACTTTGGTGACACCGACGATACGCGGCCCGAAATTAAAATCCTTGTTGGAGGTAAAATTCGTACCTTTGATACAAAAACAATAGTCAAACCTATGAGTCCATATCAATGCATACAAAAAACTGTGGTGTCGGTCCATTCCCCTCCTGTGGAGGGGTTGCCTATGCATTTTGCAATGCATGCGTTTAGCAGTCATGTTGAGGTTCTGAACAAAGTCGCGCCGATTGACCTACTGGTTCAATCGGCGGTTCTATTCAGCCTGACGGGGTGATCGCAGAAGTGGGACTGTTGAAAAAGTATTTCATACAATGTAGGGGCGGGCGGACATGTAAGTCCGCCTCTACGGCATGTTCGCCCGTAACGCGTTATGCCTGCACGATTTATACATTCATTCATCCAATTTATGGAAACCAAAACCATACGGCGCAAGCGGTTGCAGTTGTGCAAAAACAATACTTTTTCAACAGTCCCGGCGTATCTGCACAAGTAGGGTGTCGGTCCAAAACGATAAACAAATGATATTCGCAAAGCTATACCGAAAAACAATTTCGTGGGCGCAAAGTCCGAATGCACTCAAATATCTATACGGGTGGAGTGTTGCCGAATCGGTTTTTTTTCCGATACCGACGGAAGCATTGATGATACCTATCTGTGCGACGCAAGCAAACAATGCACTGCGGATTGCATTTTGGGTCACAGTAACTTCGGTTGTCGGTGGTTTGATCGGTTATGCGATAGGTTATTTTTTGTTCAACGAGATAGAACCTTGGATCAGAACAGCCGGCTACTACGCCGCATATCAGCAATCGGTTGAATTGTTTGACGAGTGGGGGGCATGGATTATTTTGGTTGCGGCGTTTAGCCCGATCCCTTATAAGCTGTTCACGATTAGTGCCGGCGTATTAAGCCAGAGCCTGCCGATTTTCATACTCGCTTCGCTGATCGGCAGAGGGGCGCGCTATTTTCTGGTTGCATTATTGTTGCGCTACGCCGGTCCGAAGATCATGCCTTATTTGGAACAACGCATCGAACTCTTCGGTTGGGCAACCGTAGTGATTTTAGCGGTTATAATTTATGCCTATTATGTTTAACACCGAACCTATACTAAAACTTTCTGCAATGTTGTTTGCGATAACCGCATTGTCGGCCTGTGCTACTATTCAGGAATATTGGACGGACGATCAGAAAGTCGTCTTATCTCCTAAAACCTACACGGTCAACAAAGGCGATACGCTTTACAGCATCGCTTGGCTTTACGAACTCGATTATCGCCGACTGGCACAATGGAACGACATCAAGGCACCGAATTATTTAATCTATCCCGGACAGCAGCTACGGCTGGACTCGCCCGAACCGGCTACCGAGCCGGAACCCGGAGTCAAGCAAACAGCCGCAAAGGCGATCCATCTTTCGGGGTGGCAGTGGCCGTTGAATAAGCCTGATGTGAAGGCATTGCCTCGCTCCAACGCTCTATTGATGAAAGGTAAACCTTCCGAAGCCGTGCATGCAACCGCCGCCGGTGTCGTCGTTTATAGCGGGTTTAATTTGAAACATTATGACGGTTTGATTATCATAAAGCACGACGGCGACATCTTCAGCGTCTACGGGAATAACGAAGCACTTTTGGTAATAGAGAGAGAACGGGTTGCCGTCGGACAAGAGATTGCGCGGCTGCCGGCATCGCAAGCCGACGCAAATCTGTATTTTGAAATTAAGCATCGCAATAAATCCTTAAAAGCGGTCAATTATTTATCGGACTTAACAATATCGACTCGTTGAACTATGCCAACCGAAGAATTTCATAGAATACAACGGCTACCGCCGTATGTTTTCAATATCGTCAACGAATTGAAGCAAGCCGAACGGGCGCGCGGAGAAGATGTCATAGATTTGGGCATGGGCAACCCCGACCAACCCGCACCGCAGCATGTGGTCGATAAGCTGATAGAAACCTGTAGCCGCAAAGATACCCATCGTTACTCCATGTCCAGAGGTATTCCCAGATTACGTGCTGCGATATGCAACTGGTATAAGCGCAAATACGATGTGGTGTTGGATCCCGAAAGCGAAGCAATCGTCACCATAGGTTCCAAAGACGGCTTGGCACATCTTGCGTTGGCGGTGTTGGGTCCCGGTGATTGCGTGCTGGTGCCTACGCCGGCGTATCCTATACATCCGTACGGCTGTGTGATTGCCGGTGCCGATGTGCAGTACCTTGCGTTGAGCGATAGTGAGAGTTTCTTCGACGGCTTGCAACAGGCGATACAAAATAGCTGGCCGCGTCCCAAGCTATTGCTCCTCAATTTTCCGTGCAACCCGACGACGCAGTGCGTGTCGCTTGATTTTTTTGAAAAAGCGGTGGCAATCGCACGCGAACACGATATGTGGATAATCAACGACAACGCATACGCCGAGATCGTCTTTGACGGCTACCGAGCACCTTCTCTACTGCAAGTTCCGGGTGCCACCGATATCGGTGTGGAGTTCTATTCTTTATCAAAGACATATAATATGCCGGGCTGGCGAGTCGGTTTTATGTGCGGCAACCGCACCCTAGTGCAGGCGTTGGCGAGGATCAAGTCTTATTTGGACTATGGTTTGTTCACACCGATACAGGTTGCTGCGATCAGCGCGTTGGAAAGTTCCCAAGCGTGTGTTGCCGAAACCGTGGCACTCTATCAGGGCCGTCGTGATGTATTATGCGAAGGTTTGGATAAAATAGGGTGGCACTTTGAAAAACCCAAAGCGACGATGTTTGTCTGGGCACCGGTGCCGGCAGCCTACGCCGACAAAGGTTCGCTGGAGTTTTCAAAGTTGCTGTTGAAAGAAGCGAAAGTTGCGGTGTCGCCGGGCATCGGTTTCGGCAAGAACGGCGACTCGCATATACGCTTTAGCCTGATAGAGAATAAACAGCGTATCAGACAAGCGGTTAGAAATATCAAGAGAATATTGTAACGAACACGAGACTAAAGAAGCAAAACAAATGAAACAAATGAAAATCGGTCTGTTAGGTTTGGGTACCGTCGGTTGTGGCATGATTAAAGTATTGTCTCGCAATGCAGCGGAAATCGCACGTCGCGCCGGATGTCGATTGGAGGTCGTTGCGGCAACGGCGCGCGACCTGAACAAAGCACGCGCCGTCGATTTATCGGGCATACAGCTGGTTGCCGACCCGATGCAAATTGTGACCGACCCGCAGATCGATATAGTCGTAGAACTCATCGGCGGCAACGAACCGGCGTACAGTCTAATCGTCGCAGCGATAGAGTCCGGCAAACATGTGGTGACCGCAAATAAGGCATTGATTGCCAATCACGGCAACGAGATATTCAAAGTTGCCGGCGAGCAAGGTGTGATGGTGAGCTACGAGGCGGCGGTTGCCGGCGGTGTGCCGGTTATCAAAGCGATACGAGAGTCTCTGGCAGCGAACCGCATCCAAAGCATAGTCGGCATTATCAACGGCACCTCTAACTATATACTAACCGAGGTCGGTGAAAAGCAGCGTAGTTTTACCGAGGCTTTAGCCGATGCACAACGCTTAGGCTACGCCGAGATGGATCCTAGCTTCGATGTCGACGGCATCGACACCGCACACAAGCTGATGATTATGGCGGCGACCGCATTCGGCATCCCGCTACAATTCAATGCGGTACATATAGAAGGTATACGCAACATAGAGGTACAAGATGTTGCGTATGCCGAAGAGCTAGGCTACAAGATCAAGCACTTGGGCATCGCGAAACGTAATAGCGAGGGCAATCGCGAAGGCATAGAATTGCGCGTCCATCCCACCCTGATTCCGCTACACTCGATGCTGGCGAATGTCTCGGGTGTGATGAACGCCGTAGTGATAAACAGCGATGCCGCCGGTGCGACTTTATATTATGGTGCCGGTGCCGGCGGTGAGGCGACCGCCTCGGCGGTGATTGCCGATCTAATCGATGTCAGCCGCGCCCTCAACGCAAACCCCGAACATCGGGTACCGCATCTTGCTTTTCAGCCCGACGAACTGTCCGACCTGCCGGTGTCGGAAATAGGGCAGACGAAGACGGCGCGTTATTTGCGTCTTCAAGTTGAAGATAAGTCGGGTGTGTTGGCCAACATCACCCGCATATTGAGCGAATTCGACATCAGTATAGAAGCGGTATTGCAAAAGGATACCGCCACTGCGCACAACCCGCTGGTACCGCTGGTATTGTTGATTTATCCGGTCAAAGAGTCCGATATCCAAGAGGCGATAACGCAGATGGAGTCGTTACCCGAAGTGACCGATCGCGTCATCAGCTATCGCCTGGAGGTGAATTGAGTTATCCGATGCCGGGACTGATAGAAAAATATAGAGATTGTTTGCCGTTGCCTGCCGATGCCGAGGCAATTTCGTTATGCGAGGGTGCAACCCCGCTGATTCAACTGCGCAACATTCCCGAACTCTTTGACATAGACCTTGAATTGTATGTCAAATACGAAGGGTTGAACCCCACCGGTTCGTTCAAGGATAGAGGCATGACCGTTGCCGTTAGCCATGCGGTTTCGGAAAAACAAAAAGCGGTTATCTGCGCATCCACGGGCAACACCTCGGCATCGGCAGCGGCTTATGCGGCGCGAGCCGGAATGCGTTGCTTCGTGCTGATACCCGAAGGTAAGATCGCTACCGGCAAACTTGCCCAAGCGATGATAGAGGGTGCAACGGTGATACAGATCAAAGGAAACTTCGATCAAGGCATGGAACTCGTCAAGCAGATTTCCGAGCAATCCGCCGTTGCCGTCGTTAACTCCATTAACCCGTATCGCTTGCAAGGTCAAAAGACCGCATCGCTGGAGATTATAGAAGTCCTCGGTGGTGCGCCCGACTACCATTGCTTGCCGGTCGGCAACGCCGGAAATATCTCGGCGTATTGGATGGGCTACAGCGAAGCGGCAGGGCAAGGCAGTTTCTGCATAAACCAAGCACGCACGGCACTATCCGATCACTATAAATCGGCATCGGTGATTGCCGCAACACGACCTAAAATGTTAGGCTACCAAGCGCAAGGAGCAGCACCGATCCTCGCCGGATATAAAATAGACAAACCCGAGACCGTTGCAACCGCGATCAGAATAGGCAACCCGCAAAGTTGGGAGATGGCAGTCAGTGCGAGCCGAGAATCGCAAGGCTGGTTCGCCGTATGTAGCGACGACGAAATCCTCTCGGCACAACGTCTGCTTGCCGAGAAAGAAGGCATCTTTTGCGAACCGGCATCGGCAATCTCTATCGCCGGCTTAATCAAAGACATCGCTGCCGGTAAAATTGAGCCGGACAGCCGTATCGTCTGTACCTTGACCGGCCACGGACTCAAAGACCCCGACATTGCAATCCACCAATCTGCCACTCGAGCAACGCAAGCCGTAGCCGCCGAATTCAATTCCATCAGCGAACTCATCAACTTGTAGGGATAAATTCACCGGATGGTCGTGAGCGTACGGCACGATTTATATATTCACTTATCCAATTTACGATAACTACTCGTAGTGAAGGTTTTGCGCTTTGAGAATAA
This sequence comes from uncultured candidatus Poriferisulfidus sp., assembly GCA_965215125.1. GTDB lineage: Bacteria > Pseudomonadota > Gammaproteobacteria > Poriferisulfidales > Oxydemutatoraceae > SP5GCR1. Next base: position 2,093,542 of record OZ244052.1, read on the forward strand.
GGTCGCAGACTTGGCGTGCGGCACCGCGTCCACCGTCGGCGGAGGTAATCCAATCGGCTCGTCGGCGGACCGTTTCATGCCCGTCGGCAGGGGCTAATGCAAGACCTACCGAGTTCATCGCCGGCAAGTCTATAAAATCGTCGCCCATATAAGCAATTTGTTGCATGGTGATATCCAACATTACTATCAGGGCATCCAGAACCGATTTTTTATCGAGACAGCCTTGAAACACATGCTCCACGCCTAAATCTTTCATTCTATTTGCGACAATGGTAGATTTTCGTGCGCTGATTACTGCAACCTCTATGCGGTGGGCTAGCAATAAGCGTATGCCGGTGCCGTCTTTGACATCAAAACTTCTAGCCTCGCCGCCTTCGCTAATCCATATCAGTCTGCCGTCGGTCAAAACACCGTCCACATCGAATACCACCAGTTTTATTTGCGAGGCTTTTTCTATAATTTCTTTATCCATGGGTTTGCCTTGGTCGGCATAGTGATAAAATAAGTAATCAATCGTAATCGTGTTGAAAGATGTATTATAGACTAATCGCACCGCACTTAGATAAAATACGAAGCAAAACAAGGAGAAATCTATGGAAATTCAAATATCCGGACAAGGTTTTGATGTTACAAAACCTATAGAAGCGCATATCAACGAAAAATTAGAGAAAATACGCAAACACTTTGACCATCTGGTGACCGCACATGTTGTACTAAAGATAGAGAAAAATTTTCATATTGCGGAGATAACCGTGCATGCCAGCCACCATGATTTTTTTGTTCGTGCCAAATCCGGCGATATGTACACAACGGTAGATAGGCTTATTCCCAAGCTCAATCGTCAAATAATTAAGCATAAGGAAAAATTAAGAGATCACCACTCCAAAGAAGTTGTGCACCACAATATCAAAGCTAAAAGATAGCAATGAATTTTAGCGATTATCTAGATTTGGAACACATAAGACTGATAGCCTCGGCAACGAAAAAGAAATCTTTGGTGATATTGTCCGAGATGGCGTGTCAGTCTACACCGCTAGACCCTCATGTCGTATTGACAAGTTTATTCGAGCGCGAGCAGCTCGGCAGTACCGCAATAGGTAAAGGTGTTGCGATTCCGCACTGTCGCATCGATGGTTTGAGTAATCCGATCGTGTCATTATTGCGGGTATCGCAAGGAATAGACTACGAAGCACCCGATGGATTGCCGGTTAAACTCATATTTGCTTTGCTTTTTCCGTCGGATGCAACGCAGCGGCATCTGGACATCTTGGCGAGCTTGGCAAGTCGTTTTAACGAGATGGCTAATGTGAACGAACTATTGTCGGCAAAAAACGAATCCGATTTGTTGCATCGACTCAAGATGCCCGCCGCATGAGTGCCAATATCCCTACGGTCGGTGAATTATTCGACCATCTGAAGGATCAGTTACAGCTACAATGGGTTGCAGGACGAGGGTCTGCCGATAAGCGTTTTATCAAGCACGGAGAAAACCAGCCCGTTGATATCATAGGTTATTTCAATCCTATACATTCAAGTCAGGTACATATATTGGATAATGCCGAGATGGCGTACCTAGAGTCGCTCAAGGGTAGCGTGTTGGAAAACGCATTGCATAATTTATTCAGTGAGACCTGTTTGGCGGTACTCGTCAGTAATGCACAAAAACCTATGCCGGATATGCAAGTCTTGTCAGACAAACGAAATATTGCTTTGTTTATTTCCTCGCTGGGTGGAGAACCCTTAGTTGACGATTTGCGCTATTATTTATCTCGCACACTTGCCGAAAAATTAACCATGCACGGCGTATTCATGGAGGTCATCAGCATCGGTGTATTGCTTACCGGCGATAGCGGGGTAGGGAAGAGCGAACTTGCGTTGGAATTGATTACCCGAGGACACCGTTTAATAGCCGACGATACGCCGGTATTCACTCGTATCGCACCCGATATCGTACAAGGTACCGCCCCGCCGCCGATTCAAGATTTTTTGGAGGTGCGTGGTTTGGGTATTTTGAACATTCGCCAAATGTACGGTAACAGCGCGGTCAAAGAGACTAAATATTTGCGTCAGATTATAGATCTTAAATTTGCCGGCAAAGACTCGAGCGTCAATAAAGATCGCTTAAGAAGCGCACAACGCACGATGAACGTACTCGGTTTGGAAATCCCGGTTTTTACTCTGCCGGTTGCCCCGGGGCGCAACTTGGCCGTTTTGGTTGAAGCGGCAGCAAGAAATCATATTCTTCGTGTCGGTGGCTACTACGCCGAAGAGGAAATCGCCGCCCGCCAGAGAAACTATATGGATGCCGGCCGATGAGATTCGTTATTGTCAGCGGTCTATCCGGTGCCGGTAAGTCGGTGACATTACAGACTCTGGAAGACCATAACTTCTATTGCATAGACAACATGCCTTTGGAATTTCTCGACGAACTGACTAAGCGATTGCTTGCCGAGCAAATCAAACTCGGCGATAGAATCGCAGTCAGCATAGATACCCGTAACCTAATCACCCAATCCACCGATATTAAATTGATACTGGAGCGGTTGGAAAATGCCGGGTTTGATACAAAACTGATTTTTTTAAGGGCATCCGAAGAGGTATTGGAGCATCGCTATAACGAGACGCGACGGCCGCACCCGTTGTCTATATATGAGAGCAAGCCGCTGAAAGCATGTATAAAAACCGAGATTAACTTGCTCGACGAGATTGCTTCGTACGCCGGTGTTTGCATAGATAACACGAATATGAACCAATACGGACTTCGTGACATCGTTGCCAAGCAACTGGAACTGGATAAAGTGCCGCTGTCCATATTATTAAAATCTTTCGGTTACAAAAAAGGTGTTCCTACAAACTCGGACTATATTTTTGATGTGCGTTGTTTGGCAAATCCGTATTGGATACCCGAACTGAGACGGCATTTGGGCACCGATTCGGAAGTGCGAGCTTTTTTAGACAAGTCGCCTAAAAGCATAGAGTTATTCGACGATATCTTCGCTTTTTTACAAAAATGGATACCGTACTACGAGTCCGATATGCGTTCTTATTTTACGGTGGCCGTAGGATGTACCGGCGGGCGACATCGCTCGGTGTATATGGTAGAAAAACTCTATCTAAAATTATCCGAGGAGAAACCGGAATACGATATTAATAAAGAGCACCGGGACATATAGCGATGTTTCACTATTCACGGTGCAAATAATACGATGGCAACTTCTATTTTATTGCTTACCCATAACGGTATCGGTGATAGCCTTATGGCTACCGCTAAAAGACTGATGCCGTCTTCGTCTACTCGTGTAGGCGTTTATGCGGTGCCGTACGACTGCGTGCCGGAGAACGAGGTTATCGGGTTAAAGCAATATTGTGCGGAACTGGATCAAGGTTCCGGTGTATTGTTATTAACCGATTTGTACGGAGCAACACCCTCTAATATTGCGATGCAGTTGCAGGATGATGCGAATAGATGGTTGGTAGGCGGACTCAATCTGGCGATGTTACTCAAAGTGTTGAATTATAGTGATTTGGAGGGTAAAGCACTTGCTCAAAAAGCATACGAAGGAGGGCGCGACAGCGTGGTAATAACATGGTAAAGTTGGAGACCACGATTATCAATAAGCTGGGATTGCATGCCCGCGCGGCGGCGAAGTTTGTTTCGCTTGCGTCAAGTTTCGCAAGCGATATAAAGATAAGCAAAGACGATCAAACGGTCAACGGCAAGAGTATCATGGGAGTTATTATGTTGGCAGCGGCAAAAGATACGCCGTTGTTACTGACCATAGACGGTGAGGACGAAGAAGAAGCGGCAAACGGGCTTTGCGAACTTATAAACGACCGTTTCGGAGAGGAGGAATAACCATGACGATGTTGTTGAACGGTAGCGGGGTGTCCAAAGGCATAGGCATCGGTCCGGTACATCTGTTTGAACACGGTAAAGGCGAAATTACGCATTATAAGATAAGCAAAAGTCGGGTACGGTCGGAAATCGCTCGTTTCAATAGAGCGCACAAACTTGCGGTGGCACATTTGAAGAATGTTAGAAAACTGATTCCCGGTGATGCACCCGAGGAAATTGCCACATTCATAGACTCGCATTTGCTGATGATAGCCGATGTGCCTCTGAAGCAAGCCCCGATACAGATTATAGAAGAGCAATTATGCAATGCCGAGTGGGCCCTTGATATACAAAAGAAAAAGTTGGTTCAAATCTTCGACGCAATGCAAGATAGTTATCTAAAGACCAGACGCAACGATGTAGAGCATATCATCCGCTTGATACAGACCGCGCTGGAGAAGGACAAAGTTGCCGGCAAAGGCGGTAAGCAAACTCGCGAGAAACAGACGAAGCAGCTCAAAGGTTATATCATAGTCTCGGACGATTTGGCACCCGCCGACACCATCATGTTCGAGGATCAAAAAATAGGTGGTTTTGTAACCGAATACGGCGGCACAACTTCGCACACCGCGATTTTGGCACGTAGCTTGGGTATACCGGCAATCGTCGCCGTTCCGAATGTACGCAACCTACTTTGTGAAAACGAAACCATCATCATAGACGGTAACACCGGTGCGTTAATTGCCGGTGCCGATAAACAAACGATACAGTCGTATCAGAAAAAAATAAAAGCCGACAAAGCGCATCAAAAGCAGCTGGCGGTATTAAAGAACAAACCGACCCGTAGCCGCGACGGTGTCGATATCAAGCTGATGACCAATATAGAGTTGAGCGACGAGGTACGCGCCTTTAAGCATAGCGGTGCCGAGGGTGTGGGGCTGTATCGCACCGAATTTCTTTATGTAGACCGCTACAAAGAAGTGAGCGAAGAGGAACATTTCACCGCCTATAAAAAGATATTGCGGGTTGCCGCCGATAGGCCGGTGACGATACGTACTTTAGATTTAGGTGCCGAAAAGGAATTCGATCCGGATTACGAGGGACCGATGGCACCCAACCCGGCTTTGGGTTTGCGTGCGATCCGTCGTTCGTTGAAAAATCCCGACTTGTTTTTGCAGCAGTTGCGTGCGATATTGCGCGCTTCGGTTTACGGAGAAGTGCGCATTTTGATTCCTATGCTTACCAGCATCGACGAGTTGGAACAGATTATGGCACTCTATAAATCGGCGCAACGACAATTAAAGGATAAAAAGAGACGTTTTAAGCAAAACATCAAAATAGGTGGGATGATAGAAGTACCGGCTGCGGCACTCGCCGCCGAGGCCTTCGCTCGTAAGCTCGATTTCCTATCCATAGGCACGAACGATTTGATTCAATACGCGTTGGCGATAGATCGCATAGACGAAGAGGTCAACTACTTGTATAATCCGTTGCATCCCGGTGTACTCAACTTGATATCGATCGTTTTAGATGCAGGGCGACGATTGAATGTGCCGGTGGCAATGTGCGGAGAGATGGCAGGCGATAGCCGTTATACGACTTTGCTGTTGGCGATGGGATTAAGAGAATTTAGCGTACACCCGAATAACTTACTGGAAATTAAACAAATTATTATGGACAGCGATGTCGGTAGTCTACAGCGTAAATATCAGCGCATGGGAGCGCATCCCGACCCGGCGCGCATAGCCGAATTTTGTTCTTAACGAGTACGAGTATGGAAGCGCAAAACACTCCGGAATATCTATCCGAGACACTACGAAGCGGCAAAGTAGATCAGGTGAGAAGATTATTGCGCAATTTGCATGCCGGTGAAATTGCCAATCTTTTGGAAGCCCTACCTATCCCTGAGCGCCGTATCGTATGGAAACTGACCGATGTCGCTTTAGAGGGCGATATCTTATTGGAAGTCAGCGAGGATGTGCGCGAAAACCTGATCGGACTGACCCGCGACGACGAATTGCTACTTGCAACCGAGGGTATGGAAATAGATGATCTTGCCGACCTGATAGACACCTTGCCCGACACCGTGACCCGACAGCTGTTGGCAGGCATGGATGCACAAAATCGCCGGCGTTTGGAACAGGTATTGTCTTACGATGCAGATACTGCAGGGGGGTTAATGAACCCCGATGTTTTGACGCTGCGTACCAATATCACCGTAGATGTCGCAACACGCTATATCAAAATGAAAAAAACACTACCGCAACATACCGATAATTTGATCGTCGTCGATTATTCAAACCGCTACTCGGGAGTTGTATCGATCGGCGATTTGATCACCTGCGATAAAGATACGCTGATTGCCGATTTGACGAACACCGAAGCAACCGCAATACCCGTTTCGATGCCGGCGAGCGAAGTCGTTGCGTTGTTTGAAGATAGAGACTTGGTGTCGGCTGCGGTCGTAGATATGGATAACAAAGTCGTCGGTCGCATTACCGTAGACGATGTCCTAGATGTACTGCGCAAAGAACCTCGGCAGGAGCGTATCGGTTTTGCCGGTGCTTCGGGCGAGGAAGATCTCTATGCGCCGGTTTTAAGTTCGGCTAGAAAACGTGCATCGTGGTTGGGAGTTAATTTACTCACTGCGTTTATCGCCGCTTGGTTTATCAGCCTGTTTGAAGATACTCTACAGCAAATTATTATACTTGCCGTTCTAGTACCGGTCGTCGCGAGCATGGGTGGGATAGCCGGTATTCAGACTTTGATGATTACGATACGCGGTCTGGCAACCAAACGTTTAACCGAGGGAAATCCTACCATGCTGTTGATCAGAGAAGCATCGGTAGGCTCCTTGAACGGTGTAATTTGGGCGATGATCGTCGCGACCATTACGATTTTGTGGGTTGACGATATCGGAGTAGGCATCATCATCGCCGTAGCGATTATCGTCAACTTGATTTGTGCTGCCGGTGCCGGTGTGATAATCCCCATTGTGTTAAAGAAATTCGGTGTAGACCCGGCACTTGCCAGTAGCGTAGTGTTGACGACCATCACCGATATTATAGGTGTCGTAGTTTTTTTGGGATTGGCGACGGTGTTTTTGATATAGGTTTACCGACGGCGTGATGCAATTATCCGTTAATATTTCCTAGGTATTCCAATCGTATTCCGAGAAAAAATCATATTTTTCAATAAGTGCTGCGATGTTGCGTTTTTCGTCTTTCGTCCAGTCATATCCATTGCGACTCTTATGAACTTCTTTATTAACTACGGAGACGCAATCATCCAGATAATCGGGAGAGACGGGTACTTGTAAAAAATCGCAAATTTTAGCTAATTGTGAACGGGGATTCGCAACCATAGCTTCATGTCTAGCCATAAATACATTTTGAGGGTCGCTGTTTTTAAGAATTTCGACATTTTTCTCACAGAGATCTAAAAGTATATCTGCACTTTGCTTTTTTGCATATTTACTGTAAATGGTTCCTTCAGTATGCCACATTTTGGAACTATGTCTTTGCATTGTTGCGTATATATCGTAAGGGTTACGGACTGTGAAAATAAATTTTAGGCCTATATTTCTTTCCGCTAATTTTTCTCTTAGGTCTTTTAGCATAGGAACTTTGAAATCCTCTAGGTTCCATTCAGAGTCTTTGTTTCCTATGACTTTCAATTGTTTGAAAGAGCCTTGATACTGATTGGGAATTAAAATATACCTTGCTATTCTCTTTTTATAGGGACCTCTTCTGTATATTTGTATGTATGTTCATTATTTTTGTTAATATTTTATTATGATACATATTATGAAGTGACGGCATTCTTTTATCATGCTCTAACAGCCGATTAAATATTTTGTTCAAGTCACTTATTCCGTGTTTTTGTATGTATTGAATAGGATAAAATGCTTCATCGGCCATAACGATATTAGGATGTGCCGTCAGCAAATAACCTAGTAATGAACCACCGGATCGAGGGAAACCGAATGTTAACGACATTATCCGAATATGCTTATAAGGTTGTTTGTGATTTTTAGAGATATATTTGAAGAAAGTTCTCATGTTATCGCCTCTTCGGATATGCCGGAGGACTGATAGGCTAATATATTGTACAGGCCGGTTTCATTATGACCCATATGTTGCTTCCTTATGGTCACTCTTATGTCGTTGGATTAAGTTTTTTGACTTTTCTAGCTTATCGGAAAAACTTATTTTAGCATTAGATACTAAATTCGTGGAGAATGTCAGGTTGATCTACGAGATTTTAATTATTCGGGCTTTGGTAAGTGCCTTCGGATGCTTGGCTATTGAGATATGCCAGCTCTCCGAATGTTTGTTGTGCTTCTGCGGTCTTGGATTCACCCCACAATTTCATTGCTTGCTGTTGTAGTCCGCGACCGTACGAAAAAGTGAGCCGCCATGGCGCACCTTCGCGTAATGCAAGACGATTGATTGCATCCAAATGGGCGGTTGCTTTTTCATCGCTTTGTCCGCCGGAAAGAAAAGCAATACCGGGAACCGCCGCCGGCACGGTAGATTTCAAGCAGGCAAGGGTATGTTCGGCAACCGTATTCACATCGGCTTGATCGGGACAATCGCTTCCCGATAAAACCATATTAGGTTTTAATACAATTCCGTTTAGCTGGACACCTTGAGTACGTAATTCACGAAACACTTCGTTTTGAGTACATTCGCTAACTTCATAGCAATCTTCTATACTGTGTTGTCCGTCCATGAGCACCTCGGGTTCGACGATAGGCACTATATTTTGTTCTTGACATAATGCCGCATAACGCGCCAGCGCATGGGCATTCGCATGGATACAAGCCGAAGACGGCATATCGCCGCCAATAGTAATGACCGCACGCCATTTTGCGAAACGCGCACCCATCTCGGCGTATTCTTTCAGACGCTCGCGCAACCCGTCCAAACCTTCGGTAATCTTTTCACCTTCGTAGCCGGCGAGTGCTTTGGCACCTTGGTCTACTTTGATTCCGGGAATAATGCCTCTAGCTTCAAGGTGTTTCGCAAAAGGGACACCGTCGTCGGTTTTTTGGCGTATCGTTTCGTCAAAGAGGATAGCGGCGGAGATGTATTGTTCTATGTCGGGTGTGGTGACCAAAACGCTACGATAGCTTTTGCGGTTCTCTTCGGTTGTAGGGATGCCTAACTTTGCAAAACGTTTGTCGCAGGTAGGCTTGCTTTCGTCCATTGCCAAGATACCTTTGCCGGGTGCGACCATGGCTTGGGCGGTCGCGTGCAGTGTTTCCGAATTCATAACAGACGATTATACGAATTTGACGAAGTTTTTCAATGTTTGTAGAACCACGAGTTAAAGTCCACCCTCAAGGGAAATGATCGGGGGCGGAATAGGGGTGTCGGCAGGAATAAAAGCTAAAAAAATAATTTTATCAGTATAGCGACATTCATAACAAATATTAAGCCTAATACCCAACGCATATATTTAAGCTCTATTTCTAGCCTTGTTATATCCGCCTTCGTTGCTACGTCCTTTGAACTTGCAACATCGGCGATCGCTTCCTTTATCTCCGTATCGGTTGCATCAGGTATACGCTTAAATAAATTATATAGAGATATTTCTGACATCTCTATTTACTCCTGCTAAAAGTCTAATTTTACCATATTTCTCCGATTCTATCGGCTTAGCTCAAAACCTCCAACATGTTGAAGTTCTGCACAGCGTCGCTCCGATTGAACTTGTAAGGACGGACTTATATGTCCGCCTGGTAGCTCAATCGGCGGTTCTGCCGACATGGATGATTTTCATTGCGTTGGTGCCGCCGTGTTGTCCTTTTTTATCGCCTTTGGTGATAATGACTACCGAGTCTTTATCAAAGCGGTGATAAGGTTTTAAGGCGTTGACGACTTCTTGATTAATGTCGCCGGAATGATCGCCTTGCAATAGTACCGGGTAGACACCGCGATAGAGCGTTACTTTACGGCAGGTTTCTACATGATGGGTGAGGGCATAAATCGGTATCTTAGAGACGAGGCGGGACAGCCATTTGGTGGTAGACCCCGACTCGGTCATCGCCGCAATTGCCGAAACATTTAAGTGGTTTGCGGTGTAGATTGCCGAAAGCGCAATGGCTTGATCGAATTTATATATCTGTTGGTTCAATAGATAATCGTTGCTGTGTTGGGTGATATCGCCTTGCTCGGCACCTTGACAAATACGGCTCATCGTTTTCACGACCAGTGCCGGATGTTTGCCGATTGCCGACTCGGCAGACAACATCAATGCGTCGGAACCGTCCAAGACGGCATTTGCGACATCCGATATTTCGGCTCGGGTCGGTACACTGCTGTCGATCATAGATTGCAACATCTCGGTTGCAGTGATGACGATGCAGTTATGTGCCCGTGCTTTAACGATGAGTTGTTTTTGCACCGCGGTCAAAGCTGCGTCTCCGATTTCAATGCTGAGATCGCCTCTGGCAATCATCACGCCGTCTACGACTTCGAGTATGTCGTCGATACAATCGAGTGCCTCGCTGCGTTCAATTTTGGCAATCAGTGCGGCATTTCCACCCGCCTGTTGCATCAGTTTTTTTGCGTAAAGCATATCTTCGGGACTCTTGGGAAAGGAAACCGCTAGATAATCCACTCCTATCTTCGTTGCAAGTTCAATGTCCAATTTGTCTTTATCGGTGATGGTTTGTGCCGACAAACCGCCGCCGCGCCGATTGACACCTTTATTGTTCGATAGCACGCCATCGATTTTAACCGTCGTTATTACTTGTCGATCCTTTATTTGCTCTACTTCCAGAGTGATGCGACCGTCGTCGAGTAGTAGTTCGTCTCCTTTTTTGACATCTTTATAGAGGTCTGCATAACTTATGCCTACGCGATTCTCGTCGCCGGCGTTTTGTTCCAATCCGGCATCCAAAATGAAACGCTGTCCTGTTTTGAGTTCTATTCGGTCGTTGACGAAGCGTTGTATTCTTATTTTAGGTCCTTGCAAATCACCGAGTATACCAATGTGGTATTTTTTTTGTGCCGATACCTTGCGTACCAGTTGGGCGTGCCGAAGTTGCTCGTCGGCATCGCCGTGCGAGAAATTCATTCTGACCACATCTACACCGGCGTCTATGAGTTCTCTGATTGTTTGCTCGTTGTCGGTAGCAGGACCTAAGGTCGTGATGATTTTTGTGGTTCTAGGTTTTTGGGCAGGATTGATTTCGGTCATCGTTAATGTGCCGGGTGAGGTTGTTGAAAAAGTATCCCCGAACTGTAGGGACGGTACATTCCCCTCCTGTAGAGGGGTGGCAGGCTTCGCCTGACGGGGTGGTGGTGTCGTATCTGCACTATTTTATAAATTCATCTAATTTATGGAAACCAAAACCATACGGCGCAAGCGGTTAGGTTTGTGCCGAACGGTAGTTAAGGGCAGACATCAGAGTTGCCGATTGACCTACCGGCTCAATCGGCGGCTTTATATTGTCTCTACAGGTGGTTTGGATAATTATGTGGCGCACAGCGGTTGGATTTGTTCGATGTCCGCACTTTTTCAACAATCTCATATGTCCGCCCGAATATATCCTATCTGTACGATTAGCGTATTTACTCATTGATTTTTGCAAACTATACATCGTTTGCCGCCTTGTGTTTCAGCATCGTCAAGGCAGGCAATTCCTGTCCCGAGACAAGTTCCAGAAAAGCACCGCCGCCGGTAGAGATATACATATTATCTCTTTGCAGTTCAAACTTTTTTATTGCCGCAAGCGTATCTCCGCCACCGGCGACGACATGTGCCGAGCTTTGTTTGATCGCTTGCACGAGTGCCCGGGTGCCGTCGGCAAAGGGCGCATATTCAAAGGCACCGAGCGGACCGTTCCATAACACGCAATCGGCTTCGGCTATTGCATTGCCGTAGACGGCTTGTGTTGCCGTGCCTATATCCAATATCATTTCGTCTGCCTGTACATTATCTATAGTTTTGCATACCGTGTTGCTGCTTTCCGATAATTCTTTTGCGCATATCACATCGGACGGCAACAACAGCCGCTTGTGTTGCTCTTTCATTTTATACTGTAACTCAACACCGAAGGAGACGAGGTCTTTTTCATACAACGAGCGTCCTATATTATAGCCGGTTGCGACAATAAAGTTATTCGCGATGCCGCCGCCTATAATCAAGGTGTCTACATGTTCCGATAAAGCCGATAGTAGTTCTAGCTTGCCCGATACTTTAGAACCACCGACAACGGCAACGCGTTGTAGATACGGTGGATCGTCGGTCTCGTTATTTCCTAGGGCGTTGCGAATCTCGTGGATTTCTCGTGCGAACAACGAACCTGCGCAAGCGGTTTTTGCATACTTTATGGCTTTGTGCGTGGAGGCGTGGGCGCGGTGTGCGCACCCGAAGGCGTTCATCACATAGATATCACAAAGATTTGCCAAGCGGCTTGCCAGTGTGTCGTCGTCTTCAAGCTCGCCGGATTCAAAACGGATATTTTCGTACATTATAAGTTCTCCGGGCTGCACGGTGATATCGCTCGAATAATCGGAAACTAAAGATACGGTTTTACCCAGCAACTCGGATAAGTGCGATGCCACCGGCTGCAGGGAAAATGCCCGATTATTATCGCTTGTCTCGGGACGCCCCAAATGCGAGATCAGCGACAACGCGGCACCTGCATCTAAAGCTGTTTTTATATCGGGCAGGCAAGCACGAATTCTTTGATCGTCGCTTACCGTGCCTTCGTCAACGGGAACATTCATATCGACGCGCATCATCACTCGCTTGTTTGCGAGTGCGACTTGATCCATGCGTAGAAATTCCATATAGGTCCGAGAGCGAATTATCGTTTAATTTATTTTGTGCGCATCAATACTTCCGACATATCGATCATCCGACACGCATAAGCCCACTCGTTATCGTACCACGCCGACACCTTGACCAGAGTGTCTTGCATCACTTGGCTTAGGGTCGAGTCATAAACTGCCGATACCGGATTATGGTTGAAGTCGCAAGACACCAGAGGCTCATCGTTGTATGCGATGATGCCTTGCATCGAACCCTGCGCCGCTGCGAGTACGGCATCGTTCACCGCTTGCTTGTTCGTAGGACCGGAGGCGGTAAAAGTGAAATCAACCAGAGATACATTTAAGGTCGGAATACGCAACGCATAACCGTGCAATTTTCCGGCTAATTCCGGTAGCACCAACCCGACCGCCTTAGCCGCACCGGTTTTGGTCGGAACGATAGAGGTCGTCGCCGATCGCGCCCGCCGCAGTTCTTTATGCGGAGAGTCAATCAATACCTGATCGTTGGTGTAGGCGTGTATCGTGGTCAATAAACCGTGTTCTATGCCGACTGCCTCGGACAACACTTTGGCAACCGGGGCTAAGCAGTTCGTCGTACACGAGGCATTCGAAACGATGCGATCTTCGGCTTTTAACAGCCCTTCGTTGACACCGTAGACCACGGTTGCATCTACATCGGCTTGGCCGGGTGCCGATATCAATACTTTGCGTGCACCGCCGTTCAAGTGTGCTTGTGCAAGTGCCTTGCTCTTGAACTTGCCGGTACATTCGCAAACCACATCCACACCGACTTCGTGCCAAGGAATCTTGGTCGGATCACGCTCCGAATAAACTCTAATCAAGTCCCCGTTGATACTCAGATGTTTATCGTCGGCGATCTGCACATCGGCGTTGAAATGGCCGTGTGTCGTGTCGTGTCGTGTCAGATACAATACGGTTTCCAGATCGGTGCTTGCATTGATTGCAGCTAAGCGAATTTTATCGGTGCGACGATACTCGTATAAAGCTCGTACGATGCAACGCCCGATGCGCCCGTATCCGCTAATCGCGATGTTAATCATTGATACTCCTATGATGTTGGTTGATTAAAGATTGTGCCGTTGCGTAGATATTTTCTACGCTGAAGCCGAAGTGTTCGAATAAATCTTTGCCCGGTGCCGATGCGCCGTAGGTGTCTATGCCGATTATTGCGCCGTTTGTTCCTACATATCGGTACCACCAATCGCCTTTGCCGGCTTCTATCACTAATTTCGGAACCGTCGGCGGCAACACCGTTTCTCTATAGCTTTGCGGTTGGCGGTCGAAGACCTCGGCACAGGGTACCGACACTAAATTGACTCGATAATTGTCTTCGTTTAGCCGCTCGCAAAGCTGCGATGCCAATGCCACTTCGGAACCTGTTGCGATAATAATCAACGAAGGCTCCGAAGTTTCGCACAATAGATAAGCACCTTTGCATATAAGTTGTAATTGCTCGTCCGATCTATCGCAATGCACCAGAGTTTGTCGCGACAAAACCAGTGCACTCGGGTGATCTTCGGCTTCTATCGCAGCTTTCCATGCGACTGCGGTCTCTACCGAGTCGCAAGGTCTCCACACATCCAAGCCGGGCATCAGGCGCAAACTGCCCAGATGTTCTATCGGTTGATGCGTAGGACCGTCTTCGCCTAGACCTATAGAATCGTGGGTATAGATAAAGACGACTTTTTTTCCCATCATTGCCGAAAGGCGTAACGCATTGCGAGCGTAGTCCGAGAATACCAAAAAGGTAGCCGCAAACGGAATGAACCCGCCGTGCAGTGCGATGCCGTTGGCAATCGCCGACATCGCAAACTCGCGCACCCCGAAATAAATGTAGTTACCGTCGTGTTGTTCGGCATCTATGGCTCGGCTACCCTCCCATAGTGTGCCGTTTGAGCCTGCCAAATCGGCGGAGCCGCCGATTAATTCCGGCAAACATTCGCTGAACGATGCCAGTGTTCGACAGGAGGCTTGGCGAGTTGCGAGTGCTTTCTTTTGTTTGTGATTTTGTTCAATCCATTGTGTTGCGCGGTTTTGCCAATCGCTCGGCAGTTTTCCGCGTATACGACGTTTGAATTCCTCTGCCAATTCGGGATATTCCGACCGATACGCAGCTAATTTTTCCTGCCAATTTGATTGTTGTATGTGGCCTTTTCCTTTGGCATCCCACGCCGAGCGTATCTCGTCCGGTATTTCAAACGGTGGGTGGTGCCAATCTAAGGTTGCTCGGGCTTGTGCGATTGCCTCAAAGCCCAAAGGCGCACCGTGTACCGACTCACTGCCTTGCTTCGGTGAACCGTAGCCGATAATCGTTTTACAGCACAGCAAGCTGGGTGCCGGGTTTGAACGTGCGGCTTCAATCGCCTCGGCAATGGCGATGGGGTCGTGTCCGTCTATTTCGTGAATCACATGCCAGCCGTATGCTTCGAAACGCTTGGGTGTATCGTCGCCGAACCATTTTTGTACCGGTCCGTCTATAGAGATGCCGTTGTCGTCGTAAAAGACGATGAGCTTGCCGAGTTTCAAAGTCCCTGCCAGCGAGGACGCTTCGTGGGAGATGCCTTCCATCAAACAGCCGTCACCGGCGAATACATAGCTGTAATGATCGACGATATTAAAGTTGCCACGGTTAAAATGTTGTGCCATAGTGCGTTCTGCAATCGCCATCCCGACTGCGTTTGCCAGCCCTTGCCCGAGCGGCCCGGTGGTGGCTTCTACGCCTACGGTGATACCGAACTCTGGATGTCCGGGCGTTGTCGAACCTAATTGTCTAAAGCGTGTAATGTCTGTTATGCCGAGCGGGTAGCCGCTGAGATGCAGCAATGCATAATGCAACATGCAACCATGACCGTTTGAAAGCATAAAGCGATCTCTATCAAACCAAGTGCTATCGCCGGGGTTGTGTTTCAGATAATCGTTCCATAATACCTCGGCGATATCCGCCATGCCCATAGGCATGCCGGGGTGCCCGGAGCGCGCTTTCTGTACGGCATCCATGCTCAGAGCTCTAATCGCATTAGCGAGCTGTTTACGGGGTGGCATCACAAAAAGAATGTCAATTTTGTATTTTGTAAATCAGGGTGCATTTTGTGCCATAGTATACTACATAAATATATATCGGGCTATGATAAGCACTCGCCCTGAAAGCCGCAATGTTTATGCAACCGCAGTGTGAACTACATGCATAGGGTGAGGGAAAAATAAAGCTCTCGGCTAAAGATTTCCGGCTGATGATACCGAGGGTGGGACTCGAACCCACACGGGTTTAACCCCACTGGATTTTGAGTCCAGCGCGTCTACCTGTTTCGCCACCTCGGCAGCAAGGCTACATTATAGACTAATCTATCCTATCTATACGATGAACCGTAGGGCAACGCCGGCATGCATCTACCTATGCATTTATCTTATATCGAATAAGCCGGATTTTGATACTTGCTCTCCCTGAAGTATCGTTATTACAGAAACCTAACCGCTTATGCTATCAAATTAAGGTTGCTATAAATCAAATGGATTCAATGTATATAAATGTGCCGAATTATCCATTAAATGTTATAATTTGCCTACTGATTGCGCATCTATGAAATACACCTCTATATGAAATTATCGGATAATTTTTTACACATTATTATCGTCTCGTTTATGCTGTTCACAGGTGAGGCATTTTCCCAAGTTGGAGTTCGCGACAACGACCCTCGCGTATCCATCGTCTCGTCTTCTGTCGGAGGAGTCTACAAAGGCGATACCATACGATACACGATAAAGCTCAATGCCGTCACGAATCGCAACACTTCGGTTACTTTAGATATTAGGGAGAGCGGTAGTAGCGATCTCATAGACTCGCGATACGAAGGCATTAGGACAGTCGTCATTCCTGCCGGTAGTACCCGGACTACTCAAACAATCCCTACCAATAATATCAGTCCCGGCAACAGGTTGGTTTTTAGTCGCGTTGATCTGCGCATAGCCGACCCGGAGGGAAGGGCGGTATATTCCATTGGTGAACCTGCTAGGCTATCGCTTGCCATCGTCGACTCCGAGTGCGGTCACGCCGTCGATGCCGACATAGACGATGACGGCTTAATAGAAATTTGCGACTTAGAGGACTTGAATGCGATCCGATATTCCCTAGACGGTAGCGGATACAGAGCGAACCGTACTGCGCCACTATTAAATCGGGGTTGCGACGAAGACGGCGACAACGGTGGCGTTTGCAGAGGCTACGAGCTCACAAGGAGTTTAGATTTTAACAAAGCAAGTAGCTATCGCTCGGGCCGCATAAACCGTGCATGGAGCGAAGACCTCGGCTGGCAACCGATCGGAACAATTTCGGAATCCTTCTCGGGATATTTTGAGGCGAACGGTTTCTCGATTTCCAATCTCTATATCGACCGTCCGATCAAAACCGTCGGTTTATTCCGGAGTATTGCGCCGTCGGCAACAATCAATGCGCTGACATTACTGCGCGTCGATGTCGAAGGTAGATCGGAGGTCGGTAGCTTGGTTGCCGTCAACGAAGGCATAGTTAGCAATATTAATGTAGTGAACGGTCGTGTAATCGGCACCATCGGCACCGTCGGTGGTTTGATCGGTGTCAACAAAGGCACCGTATTAACCACGAATGTATTGTTGGACACGGTCGCCGGTGGTGTCTTTGAAAGACATTGTCGCAATAACCGAAGATCGAACGAATGTGCCGAGGCGGAGCAAGTTGAGACGGTCCGAGACGGCGATACGGTTGGTGGTTTGATCGGCGATAACGACGGCGATGTAAGCGATAATTTTGTCTCCACCGATGTGCGGGGTGCGGAGCGTCTCGGTGGTTTGGTCGGTTTTAATTCCGGCCGCCTATTCGGTGGCAACGATGCCAGAGGCACCGTACGCGGCAACGGCTACGCAGGTGGATTGGTCGGTTACACTTTAAGTTCTATCACCGCCAATAAATCGAATGCCGATGTGACGGTAATCGGGAACTACGCAGGCGGTTTAGTCGGCTATGCGTGTTCACGCAAAATCAATGCCCGAGAATGTATATCATCAAGAGGATTTATAGACCCCGCTCCGCAAACCCGTATCTCCGGTAGTTCGGCAAGTGGCAATGTCAACGGCGTTGAATACATCGGCGGTTTGGTCGGGTTTAGTATCGCTAACACGATTGAAGAGAGTTATGCGAGTGGCGATATAGAGGGCAGTCACAATATAGGTGGTTTGGTCGGCAGTGCCGAGGACACCGCAATTGAAGAAAGTTATGCAAGCGGTGATATAGAAGGCAGTTATAACATAGGTGGTTTGGTCGGCAGTGCCGAGGATTCTGCAATTGAAGAGAGTTATGCGATAGGTAATGTGCACGGTACCGCTTATAGCGTAGGCGGATTAGCCGGTTATATTTCCGGAGGCAATATTACTTTTAGCTATGCAACGGGTTCGGTTCTAGGAGACAATAGTACCGACCCCGACATAGACAACGATGTGAACAACGTCGGTGGTTTGATCGGCAGAGACGACCGAGCAAGGATCAGCAAAAGCTATGCCGACAACCCGCAAGTTTCCGGTGCCGATAAAGTGGGTGGTTTGATCGGTATTAAATTCGAGGGGTCGGTCAATGTCGCTTACGCGCGAAGCCCGGTACAGGGCATTAGTAGAGTCGGCGGATTGATCGGTGATAACAGCGGTTCCGTTGCCTTCGCTTATGCGAGCGGTAAACTGACGGCGAGCGGCGGCGATGTCGGTGGTTTAATCGGCTATATACCTCAAGGCAGAACCGGAATCGTCACCGATAGTTATTGGGATACCACCGAAACCGGCAGCGGATCCAGCCGTGGCGGCAGGGGCTTTGCCGACCTTAAAGCACCCACTGCGCCCGCTACGAATGCATCCGAAGTCTATTACCGATGGAGTACCGACGATTGGGATTTCGGCACCAACACCGAATACCCGGTACTCGAGCCCTCTGTCCGTATAGAGACTATAGCTGTCAACGGCTACACATTGGTTCCCGCATTTAATCCGGATGCGAGTAATTACTATGTAGTGGTAGGCGAGGATCCAAGCACGATTAGCATGAATGTTGCGGCAAGCGATGCCGATACCGAATTCACCGTTTCAAAAATCGACGACAATAGTTCGGTGACGATAACCGGTAGCAATGACGACATACCGATCAACCTCAACGCCGCCCCCGCCACGACCGTGCTGAGCGTTGCCAATACCTATACGGTGAGAATCATTCGCAGTCTCAACGCGCAGATGACGATCAATGTGCCGAGTAAAGGAGTGGAAGAGGGTCAAAACATTCGCTTAAGTGTCGATAACAACATCGAAAATCTTGTTCCCTTAATTTATACATGGAAGCAAATCTCCCCGAACAGCCCGTTATTGATGGGAGGTATAGATACCGGCATCACCGTAGCGCAACCGGAATTTAACATCGAGATACCCGGTAATTTCGTGCCGTCGGGACAAATCGCGCATGAACTACTACTGAGTGTAACGATAAGCGATGGATTCGGCAATACCGCCGTAGCATCCGAAAAGCTGGCTGTTATTAAGCTAAACAACGGCACTGCCGACAGCTTACCCCGTTTAGGGTTTATAGCAGATACCTCGATATTGCAATCACCCGATGCCTTACAAATCATCGCCGCAGATCCGGACGGCGAAGCACTAAGCGATGCCGCTCAAAATCTTTTGTATCAATGGCAATTCAACGAAACGGGAATCAGCGACTGGACCGACATAGACGACGCAAACGGTGCTGTTTTAGATATCGGCAAGCACGATGCACCGCATGCCCGTTATCGCCTGCGTATAAATTACCGAGACGGGCAGGGCTACGGTGATAGGCTGATATCGGCACCGACGATACCGATCGTCGATAAAGACCGCGACGGCTTGATAGAGATTTACTATTTGGAAGACTTGAACGCAATCCGCTTTCAGGTAAACGGTAGCGGTTATAGAGCGAGTGCCGAGGATAAAAAAATAACCGGCGGCTGCCCCGATGCCGGCTGTATCGGCTACGAATTGGCACTAGACTTGGATTTTGAAGACGACAACAGCTATCGCAACCTCGCAAACAAAGCCGGATGGACGGTGTCCGACTTCAGCAATATACTCGATAGAGGCTGGACGAACATATATCAAGGTACCATCGGATTCCCAAGCATCTTTGAAGGCAACGGCCACACCCTCTACAATCTACAAATGAATGTTACCGGCGGAACTACCGGTGTAAGTTTATTTGCTAATAATTCAGGTGTGATACGCAATTTCGGCATAGAAGATCTAAAGATAGGAGGTTTGGGAACAGCTCCCAGTATTGCCGGTTTATCGGGGGATAATACCGGGAAGATTATTAATTGCTATGTACGAGGCGAAATCAACACCGGAAATGTTAATGTATTGGGTGGTCTTTCCGGAGGTAACACGGGGGGCGGAGAGATTATTAACAGCCATGCATCGCTGAATATTGTCTCTTCCGGGAATCATCGTTCTATATTAGGACGCGGTATCTTGGTCGGATATGCAGAAAGAAGTCGTATTATTAACAGCTATGCGACCGGCAAGCTCACCATAACCCGTCATACGGGTACCGGCGGCCTGGTCGGGACGGCTTTTAATAATTCGGAGATTATCAACAGTTATGCGATTGTGGATATTGTTTCAACCGCCGAAGTAACCGATAGTATAGGAGCATTAGTCGGAAGATTAAGAGGCAATAACAACAAAATTATCAATAGCTATGCGATGGGTTCCGTCACATATATCGGTAATCTTGCGACCAATATCGGCGGTCTCGTCGGTTTCGTGGAAGGTAATGGCACTATTCGCAACAGCTATTCGGTTGCCGAGGTCGTAACGAATTCAAGGTCTGCCACTACCGGAGGATTGATCGGTAGAAATAATTCCAATATGCCGATCGTATCGAGCTATTGGGACACCATGACGAGCGGGCAGGCCGGCGGGCAGCCGGTGAACCGATTCGGCAGAGGCAAACCAACGACCGAGATGCAGCGAGGTAGCGCACAAAGTACCGATGCCAACGGAGTCTACCACAACTGGAACAATGAGAATTGGGATTTCGGTACCGCCCGGCAATACCCGGTTCTCAAATATATCCCGCACCCCGCCCTAAGTGGCGAACCAACTTGCGATGCACCGGGATTGCCCGACTGCGGCACGCTCATCTCGCCGGCACTTCGCTACGGTTTAGAAAACTTAGAAGCGGATATCGGAACTTTGAATCCCCCGTTCATTGCCGGAGGCTATTATTTAGGTGATGTTGAGATAGCCGATTTATCTACTCGGAGGATCCGCTTGATTGCCACCACCGTTGAAGACGATGCCGTCGTCAATATCTATGCTGCAGACGGTCAAACGCTATTGCAATCCGGTTTGCTCGGCGGTGAGCCCAGCATGGCGTTTACATTCGCCGATGCCGAACCGACACGCCGTTTCGTGTTGGAAGTCAAAGGTAGCCGAACGATACGCCAGTCCGTTGCACTCACCCGTGTTGTTGCTCCGACACCGCCCGAGGTTTCCGGAGTAAAGGGATGTTCGGAATTAGCCGATTTCGCACAAGTCAGCTATTTGGAAGAGCTCAATGAGGTAAGAAATAACCTAAGAGGCAAATATTGCTTGACCAGAAATTTGGATTTTCAAGACGATGCGAGCTATCTCGATCTGGACAACCGACAGACATGGACGGTGGATAATTTCGGCAACTCCGGCGATATCGGCTGGCAACCGATAGGGGGTGCTTTCAATGGCGTCTTCGACGGCAACGGTTATACGATCCGCAATCTGCAAATCAACCGGGATAATATCAGTCGCGTCGGCTTATTCAACGCTATAGGTACCGGCGGCACGGTTAGAAATCTGATCCTCGGAAATATTAGGGTTGAAGCGCATAGAACCGCAGTGCTATGGGCCGGCGGTCTGGCAGGTGATAACAACGGTACGATATTGAATAGCGGCATCATCGGTGGCAAGGTCGAAGGGGACGGCAGTGCTTCGGGACAACCTAATTTCATAGGTGGCTTGGTTGGTAGGAATAACGGTGCCGGCGTTAACATCGGAGACATCTATAATAGTTTCGTGGTAGATACCGTAGTCGGCGTGATAACCGGCACCAACCCCGACAGTCATAACGTGGGTGGCTTGGTCGGCAGAAATATAAACGGTGGGGAGGTTCACAACAGCTATGCCGAGGTGGTCGCAAGAGGTTATTGCCATGTAGGCGGTTTGGTCGGTAATCAATTTACCAGTAATCGTGGTAATGCGGATACGATCAGTACGATTAGAAACAGCTATGCGGATGTCACTTTAACAGCATTGAGCGGAACCTGTAGAATTGGTGAGGCGCGTGCTAAGTTGGTTGGTTTTAATAATGCTTCGGACATAATCAATAGTTATGCGAGAGGCACACCGGTAGGTACCGGTCTAATCGGTGGCCGCGTGGGTACTTTTGACATAACCAGAAGCTATTGGGATAGCGGGCCTTCTAATCTAGGAAATCTGAGTAGGTCGTCCGCGCAACTACGCTCACCGATCGGCCCGAATGCGACGAGCCCCGAGCTGTACACAAACTGGAGTACCGCCGATTGGGATTTCGGCACCGATACGCAATACCCGATCCTAAAACATGCCTCGGGCCGCAACAACAATGCGTGTGGCAGCACAGTTACACCGGCTTGCGGCACGCTGATCTCGCCGCAACAACGCTACGGTTTGAGTAGTCTTGTGTTGGCGGGTGCCGACACCTTATCTCCGGCGTTCGATCCCAATCTTCTGAAATACTCCGCTACCGTGACCAACGACGACGACGGTATCATAAGATTGACTCCGACTATCAAAGGCACCGATGCCGTGTTCAGAGTTTACATCGACGACGACAAAGAACGGCCGAGATTCGATTTGAAAAATGGCGATTCTTCCAATGATATAACTTTAGTCCACGGCAACAACCGCATTATCGTGGAAGTGGACCCGCGAGTCTCCGGGGTTGAGGCATTCAGATACACACTGGATTTGTATTCCCTAAGATACGGCGTGGAGGATTTGTACTCGTCGCGTATAAAGGACTCTCGCTCGTCTTTTATAGAGATAGATTCGCTGGAAGATCTCCATGCGATACGCGATAACCTCGGCGGTTCCTACAGATTGACCAGAGATTTGGATTTTCGCAACGACGCAAGCTACGACAACCCGACAATGAATAAAGCCGCATGGACGGTAGACGATTTTGCCGACTCCGCCGATACCGGTTGGCAGCCGATAGGTGATACTTTCACCGGTACCTTTGACGGCAACGGTTATACGATATCCAACTTGCAGATGAATAGAGCTGCCGATAATCAAGGTTTATTTGCAAGTATCGGCAGTACCGGTGTCGTACGCAACCTAGGTCTCATCGGTGTAAATATAAATGGTGGTAGTTCCAACTCTATCGGTAGTTTGGTCGGCAACAATCGTGGTACTATCATCGCTAGCTATGCAGCCGGCAAAGTTTCCGGATCTCTTAGAGTCGGTGGCTTGGTCGGTAATCATATTGAAGGTTTGATTGCCAACAGCTACGCTGCCGTTAATGTTAGCGGTAGCCAATTTATCGGAGGATTGGTCGGTCGGAATACCGCACGTATCCTCAACAGTTATGCAATCGGCAAAGTTTCAGGATCCTCTAATTTCCATGGCTTGGTCGGTGTAAGATCCGTAGGCAGCAGCATTATCAATAGTGCAAGTGGTGCGGGTTCCATCGGCGCAACCTTTTCATATATCCAAAATTCCGTCGTCGGAAGCACGCTGACCTGCGGTGCTATCGGTTTGCCGAACTGCGAAGATCCAATTGCACCGCAACTTCGCCACGGTCTACGAAATTTAACTCTAGAAACCGGTCGGATGTCGCCTGCGTTTAGAGTAAACCTTCCCCAATATGTAGGTGCCGTGAATGCCGAGGACAATGCGATTCGCCTGATACCGACCGCCCGCGACCCCGATGCCGACATCACTATCTATTTAATAACCGATCAAGGCAGAACACAAATCGGCAATATAATCGGTAGCGGTGATACCGCTGCACCGATCCTGATAATGCACGACTCGGTCGCTCGTGTCGTCATTGAAGTGGATCCGAGTACCGCCGATGCGCCGGTCGTACAATATCTGTTGCATCTACGACTCCTGCCGCCTACCGACATAGAGAATCTAGAAGACCTTTACGCGATACGAGATAACCCCGACGGTATTTACAGATTGGCTAGACATCTAGATTTTCTGGATGCTGCCAGTTATCGCTCGGGGGTGGTCGGCACCGCATGGACAGTGGACGATTTTGACAACTCCGCCGATACCGGTTGGCTTCCGATAGGCGATACTTTCAACGGTATCTTTGACGGCAACGGTTATACGATCCGCAATCTACAAATCAACCGAGATAATACCGATCGCGTAGGCTTATTCGGAACTGTAGGAGCGGATGGCACGATTAAAAATCTAATCCTGAGAGATATTAGGGTTGAAGCACATAGAACCGGCGAGTTATATGCAGGTGGTTTGGTAGGTGATAACAACGGTATGATATTGAATAGCGGAGTTATCGGAGCCCAGGTTGAAGGAGCAGGCAGTGTTTCGGGAGAATCTAATTTGATAGGTGGCTTGGTCGGTAGAAATGACGGTAGTATTGCTAACATCGGAGATATCTATAACAGTTTTGTAGTAGATGCCGAAGTCGGTGTTATAGAGGGAACCGCTCCCGACAGTCATAGCGTGGGTGGCTTGGTCGGTGGAAATATACACGGTGGAGAGATCCATAACAGCCATACCGAAGGAACCGTAAATGGTCATTGTCACTTAGGCGGTTTGGTCGGCAATCAATTTACCGCCGATCGTAGCGATGCGGACAGAATTAGTACGATTGAAAACAGCTATGCGAATGTTACCTTAACACAACCGAGCGGAACCTGTAGAATTACCTTTGCGAGAGGTAAGTTAATTGGTTTGAATGATCGTTCGGACATAGCCAATAGTTATGCTAGGGGCTTACCGGGGAACGTAGGGCTAATTGGTTTGAGCATGAACGGTGGCACTTTATCCGACAGCTACTGGGATGCCGGGACTTCTAGTCAAGGAGGTATAAGCAGGACATCCACGCAACTCCAATCGCCGACCGATGCCCGTGGTATTTATGGGAATTGGAGTGCCGACAACTGGTATTTCGGCACCGCAACCGAATATCCGACCCTCAAATATACACAAAATCCCGACGACCGCGGTTCACCGGCTTGCGACGGTGCCGGTTTGCCCGCTTGCGGTGATCGAATCGTGCCACGGCTTCGTTATGTTTCGCTACGGGATTTAACCGTAGTAGACGGTGAATTGTTCCCCGTCTTCGATGCCGCCGACTACAGTTATTCGGGTATCGTAGCCTCCTCTGACGCTGTAATTCGCTTAAGCCCGGTTGCAAACGATCTCGCCGCCGAGATCAAGATCTATCTGGTAGACCGCACAGACAGAATGCAACTCGGCAGGGTGATCGGTAGCGGCGACACCAGCGACCCGATTCGCTTAAACCGGTACAACAGCAATCATATCATCGTCGAAATAAGACCGAGTGCTTCCGGCGTGCCGGCTGTGGAATATCCGCTGTATTTGCAATACCGTCGTGCAAGTGAGATAGAATCACTGGAAGATCTCTATGCGATACGCAACAACCTCAACGGTGCCTACAGACTAAGCAAAAATCTAGATTTTGATGACGATGCGAGTTATCGCTTCCCGGAGTTCAAAGCCAACTGGACGGTGGACAATTATAACGATGCCGCCGATCTCGGCTGGATACCGATAGGCGATGAAACAAAGCCGTTTACCGGTAGTTTTGACGGCAACGGCTATACGATTTCCAATCTGCAAATCAATAACAACGACGAAAGTATATACAAAGGCTTGTTTGGAGTCGTCGGCAGATCGGCGACGGTTCGCAATCTCGGCTTATTGGATGCCGAAATAGAAGTCATACAAGTTCGCGAGGGAGAAGATCTCTTTGTAAATCCCGGTGTCGGTGTCGGCACTTTGACGGGTAAGAATGACGGCACCGTCATCGACAGTTATGCGCACGGTGTAATTCGCGGTGATGTAGGCCTGGGCGGGTTGGTTGGTTTCAACAGCCGCAGCGGCGAAATTCTCAATAGCTACGCGGTGTGTACTATTACGGCACGAGGTGTCGATATCGGTGGTTTAGTCGGCTATAGCGAAGGTCGTATAGGTAATAGCTATGCGGCGGGCATAATCACCGGCAGTTCCTTTAGGGTCGGTGGCTTGCTTGGTGTAGGACTCTCGGCTTCGGTTCTCTACAACAGTTATGCGGATAGTTTTATTTCAAGTATAGGTTCGGTCGGCGGCTTGATCGGCTTCGATGAAGAAGGAGGTGCCAGAGATGTTTATGCCTCCGGTATAGTTTCCGGAATTAGGGACGATACCGGTGGATTAGTGGGGGTTAGTGAAGCCGGTCGCTATATCAATAGTTACAGTATCAGCGAGGTTGCAGGCGGTGTCGAAGATGGCACAAACATCTCTCTCGAAGGTGGCTTGTTTTCTCGTACTAATCGTGCCACGATAGAAAATAGCTACTTCGCTGATTCGTCTTTACCTATCGTAGTAGATTCACCTGAAGTTAACTTACGAAACATCAATTCCTCGGTATTCACCCCGGCCGAGTTGCGAGCCGCTACGGCTCAATCCACAAATGCAAGCGATGTTTATTACCGATGGAGCGATGATAACTGGGATTTCGGCGATACCACCCAATACCCGGTCCTCAGATATGCTCCGAATGTCGGCGGTCGCACCACAGCGTGCGACGGCGACGGTTTGCCGAATTGCGGCGATGTGATACCGCGCCGTGCGTTAAGTGCATTGCGCATAGTGGACGGTAAAGGTCGCTTTGATTCATTTGTTTTTGACCCTCGCTATCGGTTCCATAGCGGTGTGATAGAAAGCAGTACCGATATGACACAACTGGTTGCGGTTGCCGCAAGCACCGATGCCCGAATTACCTTCGTCTCCTTTGACACATCGGGCAACGAGACCGGGCGTAGTACACCGATGCGTAGCGGTCGCGAAGGCGTGCTTAGCGCAGATATTAGCTTGAGTGAAACCGAGGCGACTCACGTTGCGATAGAAGTGATCACTCCCGGCAGCGTCGATCGGTATCATTTATCGCTACGCTATCGGCATATTCCGGTGGATCAAGACGATAATTTTTATACCAAAATCGATACGCTGGATGATCTCAATGCGATACGCAATAACCTTGACGGTTCTTACCTATTGACCAGACATTTGGATTTCAACGACGATGCGAGCTATCGCAACCCCTCGTTCAAAAACTCTTGGACGGTGGCGGACTTTGCCGACAATGCCGATTTCGGCTGGATACCGATAGGCAGTACCAACAACGGGTTTACCGGTACCTTTGACGGCAACGGTTATACGATCTCGGGCTTGCAAATCAACCGAGACAACTCAAGTAATCAAGGTTTATTCGCTTTTATCGGCGACAACGGTATTGTGCGCGACCTCGGTCTGCTTGATGTGAAAATAGATGCCGGCAACACGGTCGGCGCACTGGCGGCTAACAGCCGAGGCACAATCATCGGCAGTTTTGTAGTCGGCGAGATAACTGCTAGGGGAATTTATGCAGGCGGTTTGGTCGGCTTGGCACAGTCTGCAACCGACTATATTATAAATAGTTATGCGGTGGTTAATATAGAAGCGGTCGGTAGCGGAGCCAAATCCGGTTATGGTGGCTTGGTAGGCGTTTCTCTGGGCGACACGAGGATTATTAACAGCTTTGCGCATGGCACAATCGTCGGCAGCATTGACGATGCGGGCGGTCTATTTGGGAGTACTTTTTTAAGTTCTAGAGTAAAAACAATCCAAAATAGCTATGCAACCGTTGATATTAGAGCGAATAACAAAGCCGGGGGACTCGTAGGATTATCCGCTGCGAATGACTCAATCGTCAATAGCTATGCGACCGGTTCGGTGCATGCCGATACGAATGTGGGAGGTGGTTTAGTCGGTTCCATAGAAGGGGACACATTCTTTAACAATGTGGTTGATAAGAGCTATGCGATATCCGGAGTGACGGGTGGCAGCAACCTCGGTGGTTTGATCGGTGCCACTAGCGGCACCCGTGTCACCGTTGACAACAGCTATTGGGATATCCAAACCAACAGACTGGATACGAGTGCCGGCGGCACCGGCAGAACTACGACGGAACTGCAATCGCCGATCACCAATAGCGGTATTTATTCCAGCTGGAGTACCGCCGACTGGGATTTCGGCAATGCTAGGCAATACCCGATCCTCAAATACACCCAAAATTCCGAGACCGGCGATGCTAGAGCTTGCGATGGCGACGGTCTGCCGAACTGTGGCAATCCGATCTCACCACAAATTCGCAATGGTCTGAAAGATTTAACTCTAGCGGGTGGTGTCGAGTTATCCCCACCTTTCGGTATTAAACATAGTAGTCTAATCGGTGGTTATTCGGGTAGCGTCAATGCCAACCCTATCCGCATAATCCCGACGGCGATGCAAGACAATGCGAACATCAACATCTATATAGACACCGTCAACGACAAGCGTAGGCCAGACCAAAGAATTATCAAGGATGTTTTCGGTTTCAGCGATGCGATTAGTGCGCCGATCACCTTGCGCGAAGACGGCATCAACCGCATCGTCTTGGAAATCGTCGGCACCGAGACGGTGTACTATCCGCTCTATATACGCTACATAGGCGACAGTATGTCGGCGACGGACCGCAACGGAGACGGTTTCATCGATATCTATTATTTGGAGCATCTCGCTGAGATAAGAAATAATTTAGGCGGTACATATAAGTTAATGCGCGATCTAGATTTTGAGGATCCGGACAGCTACCTTGCCGGTGCAATCAATCGCCAATGGGTTGTGCGAGACTTCGGTAATACAACCGATACCGGTTGGACACCGATAGGCAGTCATACCGGACGATTTAACGGCACCTTTGACGGCAACGGTTTTGTAATATCCAATTTGCAGATCAATAGGGACGATACGAATGATCAGGGTCTGTTCGGCAATATAGATAGCAACGCTGTCGTAAGCGACCTCGGTTTGAGCGACCTAACTATAGAGGGTGATCAGTACCTCGGTGCCTTCGGCGGTACAAACCGAGGCATCATCATCGGGAGCCATGCGACCGGCAGTGTCAAAGGAAACCAATATGTCGGCGGTTTGGTAGGCGATAATCTTGAGGCAGCTCGGATTATCAACAGCTATGCTGCCGTTAATGTCGGGGGCGAATCGACTGTCGGAGGATTGGTTGCTCGTAGTGATGCTCTCATCATCAACAGTTATGCGACCGGCACCGTCTCGGGTGAGCGATCGCTCGGTGGCTTGGTCGGCTTACAACGAAATGGTCAAATCGGAAATAGTTATGCAACCGGTGATGTGAGTACCGGCGTAGTCAACGAAGGCAATAATACATTTGAATTCGTAGGCGGTTTGGTAGGTCTAAAGGATGTCAACGGCGAAATTAGAGACAGTTATGCCACCGGGTCGGTCGGCGGTGTAAATACAGCTAGAGTGGGCGGCCTCGCCGGTAGATCAGCCGGCAACACAGCAAGAATTAGCAATAGTTATGCGACCGGTAGCGTGGTTGGCAGCGGAGGATCACAAGGTGGTTTAGTCGGAGAAGGGGCGTCAATAACTGTCCGCGACGGCTATTGGAATAACCAAACCAGTGGGTTGGATGCCAGTGCCGCCGGCACCGGAAAAACTACGATGGAACTGCAATTGCCGACCATGGCTACCGGTATTTATGCGAATTGGAGCATCGATAACTGGGATTTCGGTAGCAGTATAGAATACCCGATACTCAAATACATCCGAAATCCCGACAGCAACGGTCGGCGGATTTGCAACGGCAACGGTCTGCCGAACTGCGGTGATCTAATCGGAGGACAAATCCGCGACGGCCGATTACCGATAGATCGCGACGCAAACGGGTTCACCGAAATCTATTATCTGGATAACCTTCATGCCATCGGTACTAGCACCTCCACTTTAGCGGGTCGATACGAATTGATGCGCGACCTCAATTTTGACGATCCGAGCAGCTACTTTGCAGGTGAAATAAACCGCGACTGGGTCGTAGTAGACTTCGCTAATACGACCGATACCGGTTGGCTGCCGATAGGCGGCATAACAACCCCGTTCACCGGCGAGTTTAACGGCAACGGCTACACAATCGAGCGTCTACAGATCAACCGAAGCGGTCAAAATAATCAAGGCTTATTCGGTGTGATCGACAGTAGCGGTGTCGTACGCAATCTGGGTCTGTCGAATTTGAGGGTAGCAGCCGGTTCGCGGATCGGTGGTATAGCCGGCACTCTTCGCGGTAAAATTGTCAACAGTTATGCGACCGGAGCGGTGTCCGGTGTCGGTGATGTCGGTGGTATCGTCGGGGTCGCTGCCGGCACCGGCGTTATCGTCAATAGCCGTAGCGGTATTCGGTTGTCGGCAACCGGAATAAATGCCGGTGGCATGCTCGGTAGATGCAACAACGGTTGCACGATATTGAACAGTTTTGCGGTCGGTTCGGTTGCGGGGATCGGTACGAACGAGGACAACATCGGAGGCTTTGTCGGTAGGGCGGAAGCTACATCTAACATCGGCAACAACTATGCGTGGGTCGATGTGAGTGGTGGGCCGTTTCAAACTTTATTAAAAGTTAATGCCAACGGCGGATTTTTTGGTGCGTTATCCATTAACAACAATAATGTATCGGTAAATGCCAATTATTCAATCGGGCCGTCGAGCCTCGCTTATGCCGGTCGTCAAAGGAGTATAGTAGCAACTATTAATATTGCCAGAGCGAATTATTATAATTCAGATACTGTTGAACCAAATTCAGCACCTTCGCCGCAAGTATTCGCAGGCAGAACGATGCGACAACTGCGTACACCGACCGAAGCCGGTAGAAACTCGGGTCAGATTTATTACCGTTGGAGTCCTGCCGATTGGGATTTCGGCACTGAGATGCAATACCCGCTTCTCAAATATACCGCAGCGACCGATGTGCTGGGTCGCTCGGCGTGTCGCAGTGCCGGAGATGCCCCATCGCGCCTGCCGATGTGCGGCACCCTGATTGCCCCCAAAACACGTTACGGCTTAAGCGCACTCACCGCTCGCTATGCACAACTCACCACACCCTTCGACGACGCATTATCGGATATCGGCGGTGCTTATTACACCACGGTGCTCAACGATGTGCCGCGCATGCGACTGGTTGCCACGACACGCGAAGCAACCGCCACCTATAGCGTCTATATCGGCGGTGTCCGAACACCCGAGAATATGGATATTGAAAACGGTGCTATCAGTGGCGAGATTGTGCTGGCCGCCGACGGCACCACCGAAGTCGTCATTGTGGTTCACGGCACTCGCACGGTGCGCTATACGCTCTATTTGGATTACCGGTTTGAGACATCGATAGATGCCGACAACGATGGCTTGGTAGACCTTCATTATCTGGAAGATGTGGCAATGGTACATCTCAATTACCAAAGAGAGATAGGTTATAGAAGAGGAGGTGAACTCAACACTTTAGGCTGTCCGAATGGTGTATGCCGTGGCTACGAGTTGATGCGAGACTTGGATTTCAACGACCCTGCCAGCTACCGAGACCCGGCCCGAAACGGTGTTATGCGTCGCTGGACCGGGCAAGGCTGGGATTCGCCTAACTTATCTAATGCCGTATTCAAAGGCAACGGCTATGAGATATCCAATCTGAAAGTGACCGCCAATATAAGCAGAAACGATGCATTTTTCCATCTAGCCTTCGGCACCGATATAGACGGCTTGGGTTTAGTGAATGTGGATATCAGTGCCGATAATGCCGCCGACCCACATAGCGTAGAGCTGGCGGGACTAGTTGGCACATTCGTCAACCAAATAGACAACCGCGGCACAATCCGCAATAGTTATGTGATCGGCGATATAAGAGGAGCAGGGTCGGCAAATATATCCGGTCTTACATATCGAGCAGTGGGGTATTCGGTAAGTAACAGCTACTTTATCGGCACGCTGAGATTACTGGGAAATAACAGGCGAGATAATGTTATCGTTAGTGCAAATGGACTGGTAACTTCTAGTGCAGGTTTCTCTTCCGATTCACTCGGAAACAGCCGTGCGATCGGAAGAATCGAAACCGCGATCGAAAATGAACTTATAGATACGGCGATGTTAGGAGTGGACTCTACACGAAGTTTGAACATCGGCAATAGCTATGCCTCTATGCTGATGACTAGAGCGGGCGTGGCGCAAGGAAACCTGAGTAATAGCCTAGCGCGTATAACGAACAGCTATTTTGATCGCGACATTGCGAGGGTTGATGTGCCGGCAAGTCGAGCGAGCAGCGGTGCCGAGTTGCGGGCGACGACGATGACCGGTATTTTTGCCGATTGGGATGCCGACGATTGGGATTTCGGTGGTGCCGGTCAATCTCCGGTGATCAAGTACAATTCCGATGAATGTCAACGCGCACGACACGACAACCCGTTGTGCGGCAAGATACTCCCGCATCAGGGGAGCTTGATGGAGCGTTTTGAGCTACTCGGCAATGCCGGTCTCAGCCGACCTTTTGATTTTGCGATATTCAACGATTATGAGATTGTGGTCGGTGCCGACCAACAAGGTCTACGCTTTGTTGCCGAGGCTTTTGCTCCGAATGCCGATATTGTGGTCTATAAAACGACCACCGATGCCGAGGTGGTCAGAGTAAAGAGCGGTGCTGATACACCGCCGATTGCATTGAACACCGTCGGTGATACGCTATTGGATGTGGTCGTAGAAGAGGGCGAGGATCGCAAATCGTTCCGCTACCGCTTCAATGTTTCGCGCCTGAATGAGCGGATAGACCTCGCCGCAGTAGACGGCGACGACGGTTTCATAGATATTGCCACCCCCGAACAGTTGAATGCGATGCGTCATAGTTTGAACGGTAGTTTTTATAGGGCAAGCAGAAATGGTTCCCGAGTTTATTGCCGTATCGGCTGCCGCGGTTATGAGTTGACAGCCGATATAGACTTGGCAGGAATAGACTGGCAACCTATCGGTCGCAATGGCGCGCGCTTCAATACGCATTTCAAAGGCAACGGCTATGTGATATCCAACCTGACTATACACGACCCCGCTTTTGACGAGATAGGCATGTTTGCTTATTTGGGTGTGGATGCGAGGCTAGAAGATATCCACCTCAGAGATGCCTCTATCCGTAGTAGTAGATTTAGAAATACAATCGCTACTTTAGCAGTACGCAACTACGGT
This sequence comes from uncultured candidatus Poriferisulfidus sp., assembly GCA_965215125.1. Lineage (GTDB taxonomy): Bacteria > Pseudomonadota > Gammaproteobacteria > Poriferisulfidales > Oxydemutatoraceae > SP5GCR1. Next base: position 2,126,554 of record OZ244052.1, read on the forward strand.
ACTATATTCAATGGTCGTACCGAAAATGCCGATATTCTTGTCGGAGGTAATTTTGGTGGTGGTGCTTTGGTTTATGAAAACTTCGGTCGCATTATCAACAGCGGTGCAGTAGGCGGTATGATAAATCATCGATCCGGTGCTGCCGGCTTGGTACGTCTCAATCGCGGTACTATTAAAGATAGTTTTGCAACAATCGCCATTAACAATTTGTCGAACCGAGTTGGTTCCGGTTTAGTCTCAAGAAATTTTTCCGGCGGAGAAATAGACAATAGTTATGCACAGAGTATCATTTCCGGTAACAACGTCACTATAGCAGGTTTAGTAGATAATAACGAAGGCCTAATTAATAATAGCTACGCAATCAATGGCCCTTTAGTGCGCACCGCATCGGGTAGCCTCGAAGTCGAAAACAGTTATTGGGATCGAGATACCGCCGCACCCGGAGCCACCAGTGCCGGGGGTGCCGCTAGAACGACGATAGAACTGCAACTCGCCGACCGAGAAAAGAATAGTACCGATAATGTCTATAACACATGGGATACCGAACAATGGCATTTCGGCAATGCCGATCAATATCCGACGGTACTGTATCACGGTACCGGTTTGTGCACCCAGCCGACTGAGGCACAACTACAAAGCTGCGATACGCTGGTTTCAGCAGGGTTGTCGCAAGCCGACCGTGCGCTCGTCTGCCGTGACCGTTTGCTTAGAAATAGAGCAGACCCACCGTATTGCGGTGCATTGGTGCCGTATCAGAACCGCCGTGGTTTGATCGGACTGGAATTACCCACCGATACCCGTTTGGTGCCGGAATTCAGCCCCGAAGTGGAATCCTACAACTTGATGACTAGCGGCACAATCACCGTATTCCATACCACACCGACTGCCTATTACCATACCGACACCGTAACCTTTAAGGTCGGCAACACCGAGCAGATCGTCGCTGATAACACCCGCACCGAGGAGATAACCGTGAACAGAGCCGATGTCGATGCCGTGACCTTGTCGGTGCGCTCCGCCGCAGACACAACCCGCACATACACAATCAATTTAAGGTCTCCCGACTATCAAGACGATATAGACATACGGCTATCGGCATTGGATAACTTGAAGCTGTTTCCGGACTTTAATAAAAATACTGCCGACTATCATTTGATCGCATATTCCGACACCGACCGAGTGCGCTTGACTACGACCGCGACCGATCCTTTGGGTTTCGTACCGAGTATTGAGATTACTGCCGATAACGGTTTATCGCCGGTAGTACTGGAAGGTGTCGGCGTCGCAGAGGTGGTATTGAACCCCGACGCTGTGACCGAGATCACGGTCGTTGTAAGTGGTCAGCAGCGTTACCGTTTTGAATATCGCATCGTCGTAGAACGCCTCCCCTTCAGGAGCCGTTTGGACGGTAGCAACCTTATAGACAAAGACGGCAACGGTTTGATAGAGATCGACTATTTGGAACAGTTGGATGCGATGCGATACGGTTTGGACGGTCGCGGATATAGTTATGCGGTAGAGACAACCACGACCCTGATTAAGATAAACAGCGGTTGTCCTGCCGGGGGTTGTCGCGGCTATGAATTAACCAAAGATTTAAGTTTTCTTGATGACGCAAGCTATATAGATGCACAGCGTGCGATGCCGTTGTGGACCGAAGGCACAGGTTGGCAGCCGATAGGCGATTTTAGCAATCCGTTCACCGCCGAGTTCATCGCCGACGGATACACGATATCGGGTCTGAGAATCAATCGGCGCAATACCGACAATATCGGTCTATTCGGAGTAGTCTCAAATGCGAAGATTAGGGGTATCGGTGTATTGAATGCGGAACTTAGAGGAGCGAGTAATGTCGGTATTCTGGCCGGTAGTAGCCGAGAAAGTAGTAATATCATCAATAGTTATGCAACCGGTACGGTGCGCGCCGTGAATAACGGTGGTGGTTTGATCGGGGTTTATCAAGGCAACATCGTTCACAGCCATGCCAATGTCTCGGTTGAAGTCAATGCCACCGCCGGTGGTTTGGTCGGTGAATTATTGCCCGGGAATATCCGTAAGAGTCATGTGTCCGGTGCAGTATATTCGTTTTCCGGTATTGCCGGCGGTTTGGTGGGTGAGGTTGAAAACGCCACGATTTCGGATAGTTATGCGACTGCTACGATCAACGCGAGTAGAAGTGGCGGCTTGGTGGGTTCGGTGACCTCGCACAGTCCGGAGGCGGTAGGTGTACGGATTAACAACAGCTACGCGATCGGGGTAAATCGCTCCGCTCAAAGTGCCGGTTTGGTTCTCAATGTGTTAAATGTGCCGATCGAAGTCAACTACAGCTATTGGGATGTAGATACCAGCGGAGTTCGCAACGGTCTCGGTGGCACGAGCAGAACCACCGTTGAACTGCAATCTACGACAACCGAGATCTACAATAACTGGCGTTCCGAGATATGGGATTTCGGCAATAATATGCAGTACCCGAGGCTCAAATACACGACTGCCACCGATACACTCGGTAGTCCTCCGATATGCCGTTCCGCTTCGGATATATCGTCGCGGTTACCGGTGTGCGATGAATTGCTACCCGATCAGTATATCGGTTTGACCGATTTGGTATTCTCGAGCGAGGTTTTGCAGCTGATCCCGGCGTTTAACTCGAACATATACGACTACACACTGGTGCTAAAAGCCGACGAGACCGGATTCCACACTACGCCGACTTATGTCGGGACTGTGTATCGCCTATCGGTGGATAATAATGATTTGGGCAACCTTGCCAGCGGCACGGCATCGTCGCGTATCCCGGTTACTGCTTCGGGCAGTACGAGGATCGAGCTCGGAAAAGGTGGTGTAGTCTACACCTTCACCGCGTTGCGTCATCCGTATTTGAGGATAAACGATATGGATGTAGACGACGACGGTTTGATAGAAATACGCAACCGCACGGAGTTGGATGCGATGCGCTATCAACCGGATGGTAGCGGCTACAGATCACCTACGGTAAACGAAAAAATTAGCGTAGGATGTCCGCCTGTTACCGGTTGTGTCGGGTACGAACTGGCGGCGAGCATCGACCTTTCCGGTGCCGATTGGGATCCGGTAGGAAGAATTAACCCTGCAACACTAGATTGTAGCGATGGGAACAGTCGATGCTTTGCGGCGATCTTTGACGGCAATCGGGCATTGGGCTACGAGATTTCCGGTTTAAGCATTGCCACCCCGAACAGAGATAATGTCGGGCTATTCGCACATTTGAGTGCCGATGCCGAGATCCTAAACCTCACTTTGTCCGATGTGTCGGTCGCCGGTTGGGGCGGTGTCGGTGCTTTGGCGGGTTATAACGCCGGTATCGTTCGCAATGTACAGGTCGCCGGCGAGGTTGACGGAGAAAGCGATGTCGGTGGCGTTATCGGTTATAACGTCGGTCGTTTATCGAGTGTTCGTGCCGACCCGATTAGAGTTGTCGGTAATAATATCGAAGGCGGCTACGGCGAGCTGATCGGCGGTTTGGTCGGTCGCAGTTTAGGTGGTTCTATCGTGGACAGTGGTGCTACGGGCGAAGTGATAGGCAGGGCTTTTGTCGGCGGTTTAGTCGGTGAGAGCGACGGTTTGATTGAGGGGAGTTTTGCCGATGCTGTGGTGATCGACACCGGTGCGAGCGATGGCGAAAGCTACGCCATTGGTGGCTTGGTCGGCTATAACACCGATAAGATATACAATAGTTATGCGGGTGGGTCGGTGTCGGGCAGTAGCAGTGTCGGAGGCTTGGTCGGAATCAATTATCAAAGTTTCAACAACGAAGGGCGCATAGTTAACAGCTATGCGATCGGGTCGGTATTGGGCATCAATGCGATCGGCGGCTTGGTCGGTCGCAACGAGCATAACGGCAAAGTATCGGCAAGCTATGCGCTGGGTGAAGTATCGGGCGATGTCCGCGTCGGTGGCTTGGTCGGCTTGAATTTCGGTACACTGGTGAATACGTATGCAACCGGTGCCACCAACTCAAAACAGAAAGTCGGTGGCTTGGTCGGCGACAATTTGAATACAAGCGACAGGAGCATCGTCAATAGTTATGCTATCGGACGAGTGAGCGATGTAAGCGAGTCCGGCGGCTTGGTCGGTTTTAATCTTCGTTACTCGGATATACGTAGCATTAGACATAGCTACTGGAATCTAGAGACCGCCGGCGTGATAGATAGCCGCCTCGGCATCGGTCAAACGACGGTAGCACTGCTAACACCGACCGCTGCGACCGGCATCTATGCGAATTGGGATACAAACCTATGGGATTTCGGCACCTCCGAACACTATCCACAACTGCGGTATGGACGAGGAGACGATAGCGACAACCCGGCGTGCGGCGGTGGCGGGCAGCCGACTTGCGGTAGCGTACGGAGCTACGGATTGAGCGACCTACAAGTTCTCGGAAGCGTGCTGTTCTCGCCGCGATTTACAACCCCTAGACTGCGCTATCGTATCGCTGCGTATGTTGAGTTGTCCGGTTCGCTGCGTCTGATACCACACGCAACGGATCCTGACTCGATGATTACGATCGCTTATAACGGAAACGAGATAAATGTTGCCGACGGTGCCGTCAGCGATCCGATCGTACTCAACCCCGGCGTTGACGATGCGATTATCGTGTCGGTTAGAAATACCGGAGGTACCATTGAATATATTTTAGAGATAGATTATTCCGGCTTTGATAGCGATAGAATTTTAGCCGATTCCGACGGCGACGGTCTGATAGAAATTACGACATTGGATGACCTGTATGCGGTACGCTATGGTCTAGACGGCAGTGCATACATCCATATACTACCCGATGGTGAGTTATTGCCTATCGCTGAAGGATGTCCGACCACTCCGACCGTCGGTTGCAAAGGCTACGAACTGACGCGAGACTTGGACTTTCGCGATGCCGCAAGCTATCGCTCGGGTGTGGTCAATACCAAGTGGGCGGATAATTGGAATCCTATAGGAGACGACGATAATCAATTCAATGCCGTGTTCGATGGTAATGGATATTACCTTCGCAATTTGAGTTTGCGCGGTACTAGAACTAAAGACGCAATCGGATTGTTCCACACCTTAGGTCGGAATGCTGAAGTTAAGAATCTACGCTTGCGAGGCGTTAATATCTACGATGTAATCGGGCGTGCCTTTAATAGCAGGAGAGCGGAGAAGCAAGGGAGTTTGGCGGGCGAGAACCGTGGTCGCATATACGATGTCGGTGTAAGTGATATCACCGCACTGGTAGGCTCCAGCTATAATCGGCGTGCGCTTAAGCAAAGTCGCTTCGGTGGTCTGGTCGGTGTCAATAGAGGTGGTGAGATTAGTCATAGCTTTGCACAGGTCTATATCTATTCGTTTTCTCCTCACAGTGGTATTTTTGGGGACATCGTAGGTGGCTTGGTCGGCAGGAATGATAGAGGTGCGAAGATTAAAAATAGCTATGCGACCGGCGCGATAAGCGGGCATTGTCGGCTCGGTGGCTTGGTCGGGGAGCATGTCTCGGCAAACCGCAACACCGCAGAGAATATCAGCACGATCGAGAACAGCTATGCAAGGGTCAACACGAATAAGGTATTGAATGTAAAATGCATTGATGAAGTTTTCAATGTTGAAGGATTTGTCCAAGGGTTCGGTGGTTTGGTCGGCTTTATGGATCAAGCCGATATCGTCAACAGCTATGCGGCAGCGCGCCAGTCGGGAGGTGTTTTAGGTTTGATCGGGCGGGTGCGTGGCACCGCCTCCGCTGCAAACAGCTATTGGGATAATATCCTTAACGATAAACAATCTGCTTCTACAGGTGTCGGTGAAACCACCGCATTCGGTGGTCAAACCACCGCCGTGCTACAAGGGACGACGACGACAATCGGTATTTATGCAAGTTGGAACAGTGACGATTGGGATTTCGGCACCGACGAGCAATATCCGACACTGAAGGCTGCCGACGGTAGTATCGCAATGCAAATACTGGATGATTCGTTGGTGCGTAATGTAGAAGTGAGAAATGCCGTAATAGCCAAAATAAACGATATAACCAGAGATTTTAATCATAGTAGAAATAGTAACAGATACGCGATTTATGTAGACAGTACTCGATTACCGTTAGCGATTACATTCATCACCACACCGACCGTTCCCGGTTTGGAGACTACACTTTATTGTGGCGATGTGCGATGTCCGCTTGTCGGCATCGGTGACACGCTGATGTTGGGTCATTCGGATATACAAGAAATCACACTGGCGGCCGGAGCGGGCAATCGGGTTATGAGATATTATTTTGATATAGTCCGCGAAGATCTAACATTGGATAATGTTACTACGATCAACCTGAAAGAAGGTGACACCTTCACGGTCAGCGGGGACTACGCCGGCAATTCGGATATAAATTGGTCGCAAATCGCCGGCCCGACTATAGGCATTGCCGATGCAAATAGCTTGAACCTTAAATTGATACCGCAAGTCAATCTGATCGCTAATGATTCCGAACACAGCGATGTTCGGTTTAGGTTGGCAGTCTCGGTTGACGATAAAAACGGCAACCCTCAAGTTTATCTCGGCAGAGAGATATCGGCGCGTATCAACAAAGTGAATAACGGACCGATAACGGGAGATATTACACTGGCACTGAATAACGACAAAATTACCGTAACCGAAAACCTGAGCGATATTGACGGTAGCCTTACTAATGCAGTGAGACAATTCCAACGACGTTCTATAGGCGGCAACTGGGCTGATACAAATTTAACCGGGAGTGGTCTGGAGTATACGGCACCCCGCGAAGCCATAGACTATCAATATCGTTTAATCGGTACCTATATAGACGGGCAAGGTTACCGAGACCCTGTCGTATCCAATACGATTATCGTTCCTGCGATATCTATTTCTCTCCTCTCGGATACCGACAATGATTCGGTTGCAAATGACGACGACATAGACGACGACAACGACGGTTTGATAGAGATTCGGTATTTGGAAGATCTAAATGCCATCCGCTATCAGTTGGACGGCAGCGGCTATAGGGCGAGTGCGAGTGCCGATCTGAACACTCGCGGTTGCCCGAACACCGGATGCTTCGGCTACGAGTTGACTAGGAATCTCAATTTCACCGCTGCGGGTGCCTATCGCTCGGGGGTGGTGAATGGCGCGTGGACGGTAAGCGACGGCCAATTCACTACTACCGCCGAGGGTTGGCAACCTATAGGTGGCGCGTTCAATGCGACATTCAACGGCAATGGTTATTTTATTGCCCGCATGTCTATAAGCCGTAGCAGTGTCGGCACTAGATCGAATGTCGGTTTGTTTTCCGAGATTGGTGCAAACGGCAAGATTGAAAACTTAGTTATTGATTTTCCTGCTATCAAAGGTTTGGCGGGGGTTAAAAATGTCGGCAGTATCACCGGGTTGTTGCGGCGCGGCGGTGTGATCCGAAATAGTGATGTGTACGGTACTAGAGATGCCGGTTCATCGTTGCGTGTAATACGCACCGATCGAGGTTCGGTAGGCGGCTTGGTTGGTGTCAACGAAGGTTATATACTCAACAGTGGCGCACGAATTAATGTGAGTGTACAGGACTCCGACAGTACTATCTCGAATAACGGTAATGTGACCGTAGGCGGCTTGGTCGGTAGGAATCGCAACGGCGGGAGGATCCACAATAGCTTTTATGCAAGGGGCGAGATAGTCGGGCATTGCATCGCCGGTGGTTTAGTCGGCTCTCAGGAGACCGCCGGGGGTAGTGGTGATGCAATCAGTGAGATCAAAAATAGCTATGTGTTTCACGATAGCCGCGTGTTAATGAGGAATGCTTCATGTACGACACGATATCTCGGTGGTTTGGTCGGTAGACACCTTAACGGAAAGTCAATCATTGCCGATAGCTATGCCGGTGGTAGAGCTTATGCGCTGTCATTAACGCCCGGAGGAGGATCTCAATGTAATGGACAAGGGAGTTTTGGTAGGATAGCCAACGTTCAAGCACAAACCGATATCCGTATAGCCGGCTTGCTAAACTATACCCCCGGAACAGATAGAGTACCCACGAATAGCTATTGGAGGCGCGAGCCTTACGCATGTGTCCAATCAGTACCTGTTTTCGGTGCTTTCGTTCCTATTGATACGCTTGCCGTGACGCAAGCAGATATCGGTAATAGAAGATCAGAGAATAATTTAAGGAATCCTACAGCCCCCTGCCTTTCCTCGAGTTGCACGACTTATGAAGATTGGAATGCCGATGACTGGGATTTCGGCACCGATGCCCAGTACGCACTGCTCAGATATACCGAAGGCACGAACAGCGCAGACCCCGCCTGCGACTTTAACGATCGCACACCGTTGCCGAGGTGTGGTGCGTTTTTGTCCGGGCAGCCGAACAGGAATTTGGTGTCTCCACGCTTACCTACACTTTCGGTAATCCCGCCGCAGGCGGTGATCGGGTATACGCTAAACGGGGTTAGTTCGGTACTGAATACGCTAAACACCCTAACATTGAACGAAGGGGACACGCTGAGCTTAGATGCCGGAAACAGCTTTTCCTCGGACACTGCGGCATTGAATTATAGATGGAAACAAACGAGCGGTCCCGAACTATTATCGGGAACGAATGCGAAATCGATGATTCGTTTCAATGTACGCAATGATTTGTTGCCTATGGCTACGGATCGCGGGCGAGCGATTATCAGATTGGAAGTCTTAAAGAGAGATAATCCCGGTTTATCGGCGTTTGAGTATATAACGATAAACATAATAAAAACCAACCGTATCGGCAGTGGCTCGGTCTACTGGGTGGATACCTCTCTTATTGCACCCACCGAAATTATTGATGCCGACGGCACTCCCATTACCGATATCGGATATCAATGGCAACGCAGGATGAGCGGTAGTTTGGTTGATATTGCCGAAGAAACCGAAGCAATTTATAGAGTACCCGACAATGCGGTGAACGGCGAATATCGGTTGAAGCTCAGCTATACCGACGGGCAAGGTTATGCCGACACTATATTCATTTCTGCACCAACGTATTCACCCACCAGGACGGTGGATACCGATGCAGACGGTTTGATAGACATCTTCTATATCGAGCAGTTGAACGCGATCCGTTATCAGCTCGGCGGAACCTCTTATAAAGCGAGTATGAATGCCACGCCGAATACTAAAGGCTGTCCGAGCGGTAGCTGTAAGGGCTACGAATTGCTTAGAGACCTGGATTTTGACGAACCCGACAGTTATAGCAATACTGCAAGCAATGTTGTGGAACGGTGGAACGATTGGGATCCGATAGGGACTGTCGTAAACAGGCATCAAGGTTTTTGCTCGGGATCCAATCAATGTTTCACGGGTATTTTCGAAGGCAACGAATATACGATTTCCAATATAAGAATACGAGATGGCGCATTTAGTACTGGTGTAGGCTTTTTTGCCGCGGTAAGCGGAACTGCCGAGATCAGGCGAGTACGCATGGCAAAGGTTGATGTACTCGGTGGTTTTGCAGTCGGTACATTGGTCGGAGGTTTTGCCGGTGGTAAAATTATCGACAGCCACGTACTGAGCGGTCTTGTTAGAGCTAATCGTGAGGACGGAGGGTGTTTGGTAGGCGAGGTACGCGGGACGAATGTAGAGATCAGCAATAGTTCTGCGCGCTGTGACCTAATCGGTTCTGTTAGGTTAGGTGGCTTAGTCGGTATGGGAAATCCCACAATCAGCAATAGTTTTGCGACCGGTACTATGAAACTTGAATTTAATAACGAGCGCGGTGAAGAGATTGGCTACGGCGGATTGATCGGTGTTTTAACGCAATCCGGGAGCATTGAAAATAGTTCTTCTACGATGAGTATAACAACCGAAGCAGCAAGGCAGAATTCTTCGGGATTCGAACATGGGCTCGGTGGCTTGGCCGGTATCACTAAAACCAACACATCGATTAAAAATAGTTATGCAACCGGTGATATGACCGCACGTCGACCTAATTTCAATAATATCAGAGTCGGTGGTTTGGTCGGCATCTCGGTAAGCGATATTAGCGGTAGTTATGCGACGGGTAATGTGAACCGATTTGGAAATGATGTAATTAATATCATGGGTGGTTTGGTAGGTGAGAACAAAGGAGCGATTAGCGATAGCTATGCAACCGGAAATGTGCGCGGGAACGATAAGATCGGCGGTTTGGTCGGCGTGAACGAAGGCACCGTCAATAATAGTTATGCCATCGGCGATGTTACGGGAGGACTAAGTATCGGTGGTTTGGCCGGCGAAATGAGCGGGAATATCTCTAATAGTCATGCGACCGGAAAAATATCTATAAATGCCGGTAATAACATCACACTAAGGGCAGGTGGCTTAATCGGAGATATCAGGACTGGTACTGTTAGTAATAGCTATGCATCGGGCATTTTGAGTACCTCAGCCTCGAATGGGGCTGGTTTGGGTGGCTTGGTCGGCTATAATAACGATCCCGGTACCATCAATAACAGCTATGCAGCGGTTTCATTTCGTGCGGCCGGAGCAAATAGAGGTGGTTTAGTCGGTAGTAATGTGAGCGGAAATGGAATTAGCAACAGCTATTCCATCTCCGAAGGTTTAAGCGACATACGCGGTAGAGGGCTCGTAAACTTTAATATCGGGAGATCACAACGAAGTTATTGGGATATTGACCGTAGCGGTCAATTTTCCGATGGTAGTGGCGGTACACTCGGCTTTAGTTCCGAAATCTTAAAATTGATGTCGGTACCGGGTGTAAATAGGCACCCGTATATCAACTGGAGTACCGAGCATTGGGATTCCGGCACCACCGAACAATACCCTGCAATCAGATATCACGATAGCACTTGTAGCACCAACACGCCGTCTGCGAATTGTAGAAATATACTACCGCGGCAACGCTTAGGCTTACGAGATTTACGGTTCACGCAAATTGGCGGAAGGAGGCAGTTGCAAATTTCTCCTTCCTTCAACAATGCGGTAATCAAGAACGATTTCGATCGGGAGGCTATCGAGAACTATACCGTATTAGTAGACAGCAAAACTTCCGGAATTGAAATTTCCGCAACTGCGTCCGATCCCGCCGGCATGATTACGATAAACGGTTCGTCGATGTCGGTGGGTTCGGCGAACTATGTTTTGGTCCCCGATTTTCCCGATGCAATGACCCTAAACATATCGGTATCGCAACCCTACGAGATAACCGGCAAAGAAAATCTGGATGTGGAATATCATTTGACTCTCGGTACTTTCCCCGAGATAAATACTATCACTCGCAACGCTGCGGAGAATGAACACGCGCAATCGTTAAGTGATTCGGTGCCGATAAGAGAAGGCCATTTCATAACCTTGACCGGCAGATTTATAGACCTGGACGGCGACGATTTACGCTATGAATGGACGGTCGATGAAACGCAAGTATCGCTTTTAGACCGCGCTGCGCTCAACGGAGTCGTGGCCGGCGGTTCGGGCAACGCCGCACTTTCGTTCTATCTGCGCGAAGATTTCATCGCCGCCGATCGATCCTCCGAGACGGTGCGTGCATCGCTGACAGTGAGCGATTCCGACGGATCAACTGTGGTTAGGGAACAATCATTCGTCGTCGTCAAGTACGATAACGGTACGATAGACGGCATTAGCACCCCGACGCGGATAGGCTTAATTTATACCGCACCGGCACTCGATCGCGTGCAGTTGGCGGAGGACCCCGACGGTGCCGGCAACCCGAATGACATTCGCTACCGATGGCAGCAGCAATTGGATGGTAGCTGGTCCGATGTCGTCAATGGGAGTCTCGGAAGCTATACTATCGGTGGTGCGATTGCCGATTATTACAGAGTAGTACTGAACTACAGCGACGGACAAGGTTACCGCAAGGATATCGTGTCCGCGCCGGTGCCGGCATCGCCCGAGTTTGTACGGGAAGTGATACCTACTTCCGAAGGCGGCAGCCTTGAGGTATTTCTGGACGCGGCCGGTTTAACACCCGAATTTCAAAGAACACGAGAGGAATACGATGTACCCTCCGACACCGATAGCGTTGATATCGTGGTGATTTCGCGTAGCGATGCGGTCTATGTCAACAATATGCGTATTCAAGGAAGGGTAACAACGGCAGATTTAGATTATGGCGATAATAAGATTATTGTTGAGTTGCGAGGTGAGGATAGTAGCACCCGAAGCTATACGATTTACCGAGCGTACGATGTTTCGCTACATCGCTGGGGTGTTGCATGGCAAGGGGTTTCCCCTCAAACTTTAGATTTTCTCGGCACCGATCTAGAACCGGATCCGCCGGTACGAATTTCCAATGATGTAGATTCGATCACGGTGACCGCAAGAGTGAACGAGTTGATAGATATAACCATTCGCTCGGCAGGGAGTACGGTCGGTTCTATCACGACCTCAACTCAAGCGGATGAACTGGTCGCACAAGCGAAGATTAGCGATTTAGCCTTAGGCGAGCATAGTATCGAGTTTTTGCTGACCTCTCCCGACCGACGAAGCACCGCCTCACATATCGTAAAAGTATGGCGTAGATATAGCAGTCGGTTGAAGAATTTATCCGTAGTTGGCATGCAGCCGTCGATATTTAATCCCGAAAGATTGGAATATTTTGTGTCTATACCCAATCATTGGGAGGCTTTAAATTTGAACTTTGAAACGAACGAAAGGGCAACGCTTTTCGTACAAGGTGCGAGCATATCGGGAGGATCAACCGTTGCCACTAATCTTAGAATCGGTAGAAATACCGTTCCGATCAGGGTGACGGCACCGCGTGAACAGGATACTATTTACACGATTATCGTCATGCGTCGATACAATTTGGATTTGCGCAGTTTGAGTCTGACCGATTTGCAGATGACCCCGGTCGCGTTGTCGCCGGCATTTGCTTCTACAAGACACACTTATACCGCAGTAGTCGCCGCTGAAACATCGCGGGTTACGGTGACATTCGCAACCGACTTGGAGCTAAGATCCTCGGTCAAGGCACCCGGCCCGGTAACCGTCAACGAAAAAACGATACAAAATAATGATCCCGACGATCGGATAGAGAAAACTACATCGATACCGCTGAGCTTCGGTGAAAATACTATAGTAATCGAGACATCGGCATTAGGACAACGACAGGCTACCACACTTACGGTTACTCGTCTTAGAAGTAGTAATGCCGAATTACGGAGCTTGCAACTACGAGATACGGAAAACACCGACTTGCTTGCAGGAGTTTTTGCTACCGATACGCTAAGCTACGATATTGATGTTGCCAACGATAACAATTTCATCGCCTTGATACTGGGGCCGCAGGACGATAATGTTTCCGGTATTACTTGGAACGGTGTGCCGTTGAGTTTAAGTGGGCTAAAAACCACAGGCCTTGTTACCAGTCCGTCGCGTCGCTTGGCGATAGGCGAGAATGAAATAAAATTGAAAATAATCGCACACAACGAGATGAGCTCGCAGACTTATACACTTAGAATCGATCGTGCGCCGAGTTCCAATGCCAGATTAGATAGTTTTCAAATCACGCCGTTTTCCGAGGGCGTTCCCAACCCTCCGGTGTCTCCGCAGAATTTTAATGCCGAAACACTATCGTACACCTTGCCCAAGCAGGAAAACGAGATAAATTGCATTACGGTGACCCCGGTGGCGGTGGATGACGAAGCAACCCTTGAAATTACTAAAAACGGAGATATCCCCGAAACGGATTACTTTGCCGGCAAGAACAATCGCGAGTCGAGCGGCTGTATAGATTTGAACATAGGGGAAAATACGATCGTAATCCAAGTGACCGCATCCGATAAAACAACGGTTCGCCCCTATACGATAAGCATAGCCCGCAAGGCGAGTTCCAATACCGATTTGAGCGCACCCCCGACGGTTTCGGGGACTACGGCAACCAGAGTTATCGGAACCGATAACTATACTGCGATGCTCGACAGAAATACAACGAGTTTTTCGGTATCGGTGGCAACCGCTCATCCGAACGCAACGGTGTTGATTAGAACCACCGACAACGACGAGGCGGGTCCCAGCCGAACTGCGTCCATAGATAGCATTCCTATAAGCGTTGCCGAACCGGTGCAAGAGATTACTATTATTGTGACGGCACAGGACGGCACACCCAAAGAATACACACTGACCGTTAGGCTGATACTGAACATGGATGCGAGTTTGGAGCGTATAACCGTAGCCGGTACTCCTGCAGTTAGGCAAGCCGATGGAACTTATACCGCGACTGTAGGCGATAATGTGGCGAATGTTTCGGTGACCGCAGTTGCGAGAGATTCACTTGCAACGGTAGAGATTAAAGAAGTTGGCACTACGCCCACGAGCGGAACGAGGTCGGCGACGAAGCGTGTTAGCCTAGCCGAGACCGGAGACAGTAAAACCATAGAAATTGAAGTGACTGCGCAAGATGTCAGGATCGTTGAAAATTATCCTTTGACTATCACTCGCGCAGAAAGTAGCAATGATTGTTTGGAGGCTTTGGCGATTCTAAACAGCGCAGATAATAGTCGTGCGGCGGGTAGAACCCTCGGCAGCTGCAACGATACAAAGCAATCTTTTAATATAGCCAATTCGGTGGCACGGATACTGATCCAAGCGACTGCGGAAAACAATAGGGCGAATATCACGGTACGTGTGCCGGGCGACACCGCCGGTGAACAGGTTTCAAGCGGTGAGAACAGTACTAAAGCTGTAGCCGTACCCGAAGGCGGCACGACGACGATTACGGCTGTGGTGACTGCCCAAAACGGTGCAACCAGCCGAACCTATACCGTGGCGGTGAAACGCGCCGCAAGTTCCGATACCGATTTGAAAAATTTGCAGGTGTTGGCAAACAATGTAAACCAGCTAACAACTTTCAGTAGTGAAAAAGAGACCCACGATGTAGATGTTTCTAATGCAATTACTCGTGCGACGGTAATTATTGAGACTCACTCACAGGCGAAGATTAAACTGAATATAGACGGTGCGGAAGATATTGCTACCGGCACCGGTATGATTAGTACCGAATTTGAGTTGAAAGGCACCGGGACGACAAATCGTATTCGGGTTCGTATCGTGATAACCCCTCAAGATGAAAGTACTACCCGAGGCTACACCGTGTTCGTGACACGCGCCGACCCGGATAGCACGAATGCAGACTTAGGAACGATCGGGTTTGAGGTAGATAGAGACCAAGATGGCACTTATACGCCGCTGCCGGTGACAGTGACTGCCCCCGAAGAGGAGGGCAGCACAACCTATTCTGCACTTATCAGAGGAATAGCGGGGCTCGAAGTTCAGAATATAATTCGCATTAGGGTATCGCCGCGAGCTTTCGACGGTGCCGCAACGGTCAGTATAAACGGGGGGACGGCAGTGTCTGCGCCGAGCCTGAATTTGATGCTTGACGCGGCGTTGGATCAGGAGGAAGAGGCTATATCTATCAAAGTCATTGCCGAGAACCCCACGACATCTAGAACCTATAGCCTGCTAATAACCCGAGAGAGTAGTTCGGATACCGGATTGCGTTCGTTGACAATCGGCGGTGGTGCATTGCAACTAGACGACGCAACAACCGAATATACTGCGACCATAGCCGAGAATGTGGAGAATACCATCATGAGTGCGAGTGCGAGACATTCATCGGCAACACTAATCCTCCGTGAGCAAGGGGATACTACTCGGGTTGACAGTAGATCACGCAGTGTAAGCAGACTAATCAACATAGCCGATACCGGGGATCGTAGGACTTTTGAAATCATCGTGACTGCCCAAAACCGACGCACGACCCGAGCATATACCGTGCGAGTGAACCGCAATCCGAGTACCGATGTGAGCTTGAATATTGCTGTGGGCGGTACTCCTGCGCTTAGGCGGACCGACGGAACTTATACTGCGAGTATAGGTGAGCGTACGACGAATACTACTGTGGTCTTAACCGCCGGTAACAGATTTGCCATGGTCGAAGTTATGGGAGACGGCATTAGCTCCGAGAGCGACATCGGGCGTTTAAGCAAGCAAGTTGCTATAGACAACCCCGGAGAAACGAGCGAATTACGGATTACCGTGACTCCACAAGCCGCCGGTATCGAAGCGCAGGATTATACTTTGACGGTGCGTCGCGACCGGAGTACCGATGCGAGTTTATCCCGATTGGAATTGCTCCCGCAACCGCCGAGTTCGGGTAATCCGGTAATTTTTGATTCGGTAACCGATATGCTCGAACACGAATTTTCCGGTACTGTGAGCGGTGTCAAAATAAAACCGATCACCCATCCTTTTGCAAATAAAGTAGAGATGTTTAGACCGGGGAGTTCCGCCGCCGAAGTCATAGCCGCAGGTGCGGAGAGTTCGGAAATCGCTTTAGCACAAGGCGAGACGACGACGATTACCATCGTGGTGACCGCACAAAACGAAACGACAACTAGACCCTATATCGTGCTATTAAGCCGTGTAAATTCAAATACCGAATTAGACGGTATTAGCGTGCTTCCCGGCAGATTAGACCGACCTTTTAGATCCGATTTGAGGAGTTATAGTGTAGAGGGTCTTAGAAGAACGCTTACACTGACGGTCAGTGCTAAGACCGATCAAACGGTCGTAGCTAACGACACAGTTCTAACCAGTAACATAAGCCGAAACTTTAACTTGGATTACGGAGCAAACACGATTAGGATTGTAGTGACCGCAGCCGACGGAGTGACAACCGGGGGCTATACCGTGACCGCAATTCGTCCGGTCATCTTGGATCGTTTAGTACTGAGGGGGCTTAAGTCCGCCAATGGAACCCCCGTTGATTATACTTTTGACTCCTTTATAAGAAACTATACGGTGACGGTTGCGAACGATAGTTCGGAACTCACCGTGATACCCAACTCGGACGATGACGATATCGTGTACACAATTTCCGAAGCAGGCAGAGAACTGACACAAACTAACGGCAGGGTTTCAATTCCATTCAATGTGAGACAGACTAAAGTCATTAGTATAGTATTGACGGCACCGAACGGAACGACAAATACCTATGTGGTGCGTGCGACCCGTGAAATAAGTAACAATGCCAACTTGGATGTTTTGAGGATATTACCGGACGGCGGCACGGCGACGAGCTTCGACAATCTGGCAACAAGCACGAGTTATGTGTATCGCATTGCTAATCCGATAGTCGGCGACAAAATAACCGAGCTTCGTTTGGAAGCGCAAGTGGAGCATAGTAGTGCGACGATTATAAGCTATACCATAGACGGTCTTGCGGTAGACGGCGTATCATTGGGTACGCGTAGCATAAACGATACTATTTCCGTAGACGAAGGCGAAACGAAGGAAGGCAAAATCAAAGTGCTTGCCCAAGACGCAATGACGAGCAAGACCTATACGGTGACGATTATGCGGCAACCGAGCCGAGATACGCGGTTGAGTATGCTGGAAGTGTTGTCCGAAGCGGTGGCGGGATTTAGTTTCGATCCTGCGGTGGCTAATCAACCAACCCGCTATTCTGTAGAACTGCCTAATGATATAGCGAATACAACCCTAACTGCGGTTGCCGATAATGTGCATGCAACGCTGACAATTAGAGAGGGGAGCAATGCCCCGAGTCCCGCTAATCGTCGGGCGGATATACCGATTACGATTGGCGAAGGAATGAATAAAGTATTCACTATCGTGGTGACCGCACAGGATACCGAAGTGCCGATGGCAACTTATACCGTGACCGTATCGCGTGCCTCGGCAATGGATAGAACGACCTTAGGGTTTGCTCTCGCAATGAGCAATATTACCCTTGAGACAGACCCCGACGACGACTCCGGAACCGTCTATATCGGCACATTGACGAATATTAATATTGAAAGCATCATAGCATCTGCATCGTCAACTGCTACCGGTGTCGGTATTCAAAGTATCTGGTTAGGCGATGATCGTACAAATAACTATGTCAAAGACGATAATCCGGTGACCCTAGTCGCCGGTGCAGATCGTATTGCTATTTCCGACGGTATCCCGTTGGAGCGGGGAGGTGTTCAAATTGTCATCGTAGTGAGACGTGCCGATAATACTGCCGACGGCTATACCGAGGCAAATTATATTGCCAATGTACGAGGATCCGCATTACGCGTCCGCGTCAGAGTATTTCTGGAAGGCCCCCTGCAGTAGCACGAGTATAGTGCCGGTTAATTCCTCTCCTTGTAGGGGCAGAATAGAGCCGCCGATTGAGCCAGTAGGTCAATCGGCAATTTTGATGTCCGCCCTTAGGGTGGCAGGCGCATAGAACCACCACTTGTTGCAGTAGCATAAGTGGTGTCCCGTTGTGCAGAACCTTGATACATATATACAAAATGTAAAGCCTTTCCACAGGGTGGTTGTAGCGTGATATAATTCGCAACATTGCGTCGTTTATAACGCACCGATTAATAGTAGATAATACGGAGGAGATTAATGACAACCGAAAATGATATAGTCAAAAGATATTTTGACGCTTGGGATCGGCGCGATGTAGATGCCATTCTAGAAACTTTTGCCGAAGGCGGCACTTACTGCGATCCGGCAACCGAGAAAGAGATAACAGGGCAAGAAATCGGCGAATACGCAAAATCTTTATTCGATGCTTTTCCCGACATGTCGGTAGAATTGATTAGCAGTGTTGAAGCGAGCAACGGTGTGATTGCAGCCCCGTGGCTGATATTCGGTACCAACGACGGTCCTATAATGGCTAATCCACCCACCGGCAAGCGTGTGGTAATTCAAGGTTGCGATTTTATAAAAGCCGAAGGCGGTTTGTTGACCACCATAGTCGGCGTTTGGGATGTCAAAGACCTTTCTGCACAACTGGGTTTATCCGGCTGATTAAATAGCACCGAACTAGGCGGCTTCGCTGTCGTATTAGTTTGATTTTTTATCGACTTCGGCTACCATTTTGCCGTCGCCGACTTGGATATTGATTTTTTGATTTATACTCACTTGCTCAACCGAGCGCACCAAGCGGTCGGAGTTGTCGGTGACGATTGCATAGCCTCTTTTTAATGTGGTAGTCGGTCCTAATGTTTCCAGCTTACCGGCCGAATATGCGACATTTTGCTTGGCGTGCCGAAGTTTATCGCACAGATTATCGTGCAGTGTTTTGGCGTGCGATGCAAGTTTGTTTTTGTATATTTCCATATATTTGATCGGCGTGTTGCTTAACAGCAGACTACGTTGATGTTCCAGTTGCTTGCCGTTTATGTATAAATAATTTTTTATCGTCGGCGTTAGGCGGCGGCTGAGTTCGTCGAGTTGCTGTGCGTAATTCTGTAGTTGATGTTTGGGGTGAGATTTGGCAAGTTTGGCTTCCATCAGCTTAATGAATTCCAATTTTTGGTTTAGCGTGCGTGTCATTTCCGTATACAGATTTTTATTTATGATATTCAATTCTTGCATAAGCTCGTTTTGGTCGGGACTGATATATTCGGCTGCCGCAGACGGTGTCGGTGCACGGCGATCGCATACGAAATCGGCTATCGTAAAATCTATTTCGTGTCCGATGCCGGTGACGACGGGTAGTTTGCATCCGGCGATAGTGCGCGCAACCGCCTCGTCGTTGAATGCCCACAAATCTTCTATGGAACCGCCACCGCGTACCAGCAATAAAACCTCAACTTCGCATCTATGTTCGGCAATCTCTAATGCTCGGCAAATTTCTTCGGGTGCTTTGTCGCCTTGCACAAGTGTCGGGTAGACGATGAGATGTACGATAGGAAAACGTTTCCGAAACACCGAGATGACATCTTTTAAGGCGGCACCTTTTTCCGAAGTGATCACCCCGACGGTGAGTGGGTATGCCGGTATCTCTTTTTTTAGGGCCACATCGAACAAGCCTTCCTTATAAAGTTTTTGTTTCAGGCGTTCAAACTCTAATTGAAGTTTGCCGCCGCCTGCCGCTTCTATGTGCTTTACGATGAGTTGTAGTTCGCCGCGTTTCTCGTACAATTCTATGCGCGCCTGCAACTGTACCAGTAAACCGTTTTCAAGTTCAAACTTCAGTTCTCGGTTGTCGCCGCGAAACATCGCACAACGGATTTGACTGTCGTTGTCTTTGATGCTGAAATAAAAATGCCCCGAAGTAGCACACACAAAATTGGATATTTCTCCTTCCACCCACACCGGCGCAAAATTGTGTAGTAAGGTTTCTCTGATTTCTTTGTTTAGTTTGCTTACCGTATAAATATGTTTTTCTTCGATTGAAAACTGCATGATGACTACTATATATCTATGTTTATGCTACACTAGCCGTTTAGTATATACAAGTCCGAGACTTATATGGAAATGGAACAAATAAAACAAGCGATGACCTTCGATGATGTATTGTTGGTACCTGCGTATTCAAAGATTTTACCTGCGGAAGTGGACTTGACGGCGAAATTGAGCCGTGGAATTTCTCTGAACATCCCTTTGGTGTCGGCGGCGATGGATACCGTCACCGAATACGATACTGCGATTTCACTTGCTCAACTCGGTGGCATAGGTTTTATACACAAAAATATGTCTATAGAGTTGCAGGCCGAACAAGTGCGGATGGTCAAGAAGTTTGAGAGCGGTGTTGTCAGAGACCCGATTACGGTGTCTCCCGATACTTCGATCAAGGCGGTTATAGATTTAACACAGAATTACCGGATTTCGGGGGTGCCGGTCGTAAAAGGCAAACAACTGGTAGGCATCGTCACCCATCGCGATCTGCGCTTTGAAACTCGTCGAGACGACAGTATTTCCGAAATAATGACACCTAAGGAACGGTTGGTCACCGTCAAGGAAAATGCCGACGCCGAGGAAATCAGGCGGCGATTGCACGAGCATAAAATCGAAAAGATCTTGGTGATCAACGACGATTTTGAATTATGCGGACTGATAACCGTTAAGGATATGCAAAGAGCGGAACTATTTCCCAATGCATCGAAGGATGCCGAAGGGCAATTACAAGTCGGTGCCTCGGTAGGTACCGGCGATTCGGCATTGGCGCGCGCAACCGCAATTGTAGAGGCGGGAGGTGATGTTATGGTGGTAGATACCGCCCACGGTCACTCGCAACAGGTACTTGACACCGTTGCTAAGATAAAAAAATCTTTTCCCGACAAGCAACTCGTTGCCGGAAATGTTGCAACCGCCGAAGCCGCCCGTGCGTTACTCCGTACCGGCGTCGATGCGATCAAAATCGGAGTGGGTCCGGGTTCTATATGCACCACGCGTGTTATCGCCGGGATCGGCATGCCGCAATTCAGCGCGATTTACGAAGTTGCCCGAGCGATCAAAGGCGAAGTGCCGCTGATTGCCGACGGTGGAATACGATTTTCCGGAGATTTGAGCAAAGCGATCGCAGCGGGTGCCGACACGGTGATGATCGGTAGCCTTTTTGCCGGCACCCGCGAAGCACCCGGTGAGATAGAACTTTATCAGGGACGCTCGTACAAGGTCTATCGCGGTATGGGTTCTTTGGCTGCAATGCAACGCGGATCAAGGGACCGGTATGCGCAATTTGATGTGGAAAACGAGAAATTGGTGCCCGAAGGTATAGAGGGGCGAGTACCTTATCGCGGTGGGTTGTATCATGTGGTCTATCAGCTACTCGGTGGATTGCGTTCGGGTATGGGTTATATAGGATGTGCTACGATAGCCGAGATGCATAAGAAAGCGAAGTTCGTCGGAATTACCGAAGCCGGTATGCGAGAGAGCCATGTCCACGATGTTAGTATCACCAAAGAAGCACCTAATTACCATGTTGAATAAGCCGCTTGACCGAGTGTATGGCTAAGGCTACACAATCCGAGAAACGCTATAGGCTACACGACTTTCTATACGATTATGCCGGTTGCGATAAAATTGCAATCATTGATTTCGGTTCCCAATACACGCGGCTGATCGCCCGTAAGATTAGAGAACTGGGCGTTTATAGCGAAGTATTTTCGGCACGAACCACGACCTTAAAGCTAACCGATTTTGCACCGCGCGCAATCATTTTATCCGGAGGCCCCGAATCGGTACATTCCGACTCGGCACCCGATGTCGGTTTTGATCTACACGCTTTGAGACTGCCGGTTTTGGGTATCTGTTACGGGATGCAGTGGCTCGCCGTGGAATGTGACGGAAAGATAGAAAGTTCCGACGACCGAGAATTCGGTTCCGCAACGATTACGATTGAAAGTTCCTCTCCGTTGTTCGATGGGATACAGACGCATGCCTGTTCGGCACATTCGGTATGGATGTCGCACGGAGACCGGGTCGTCGGACTGCCGGAAGGCTTTACAGTCATTGCATCGAGCGAACATTCTCCGATTGCTGCGATGGCAGACGAAGAGCGGGCATGGTACGGTCTACAATTCCACCCCGAAGTAACGCACACCACCGACGGCAAGGCCTTACTAGAAAACTTCGTATATAACATTGCCGGTTGCAAATCAAGCTGGCGAGCTGCCGATATTGCCGATAAAAGTATAGAGCATATCCGCAACATAGTCGGCAACGAGCAGGTCTTGTTGGCACTATCCGGCGGTGTAGACTCTGCGGTCGCCGCACTTTTATTGCAGCGTGCAATAGCCGAGCGGTTGCACTGTATCTTCGTAGATAACGGTTTGCTCAGGCAAGGAGAATGCGCACAAGTCGTCGAGACTTTTGAAAAGCATTTCGGCATAGACTTGCATGTAGTCGACGCGAGAGACATGTTCCTAAAAGCACTCGAGGGAATAGCCGACCCCGAACAGAAAAGACAAATCATCGGCAAACTATTCATAGAAACCTTTGAACACCGTGCGCAAGCGATCGGTAAAGTGGATTGGCTTGCACAGGGCACGATCTATCCCGATATCATAGAATCGGCAGGCGCGGAAGGTTCCCATTTGATCAAATCACATCATAATGTCGGCGGTTTGCCCGAGCGGATGAAGCTGAAAATCTTGGAACCGCTGGCTTATCTGTTCAAGGACGAAGTGCGCGCTTTGGGCAGAGTACTCGGTCTGGATAAAACGATAGTCCAACGACACCCGTTTCCGGGTCCCGGGCTTGCGGTGCGTGTGTTGGGTGCTATAGACGAAGAGTCTTTGCGTATATTGCGGCAAGCCGATGCCTTATTCATTAAAGCACTGTGGGATAACGATTTATACGATAAGATCGCCCAAGCGTTTGCGGTTATTCTACCGGTCAGGTCGGTCGGTGTGATGGGAGACGGCAGGCAGTACGGCAGGGTGATTGTGCTCAGAGCGGTAGGCAGCGAAGATTTTATGACCGCAAACAGTGCCTGTTTGCCGGCATCGTTTTTATCCGAAGTCGCTTCGCGCATCGTCAACGAAGTGTCGGGCATTACACGCGTCTGCTACGATCTGAGTAGCAAACCTCCGGCAACCATTGAGTGGGAATAGCACGTACATATCTGCAACCGCTTGCGCCATATAATGACACAAACCGATCCCCGTAGGGGAGGGGTATGTCGGCCTGCTCTATGGGTATTGCTTAGACGGTAGCACCTTGATTAAACTAGAAAAATAATTATAATAATTATTATTTAGGATAGAGAGAATTTACCATAGAAATTACAAAAAGATAGGAGTTTTATAAATGACAGTTTTATTGTCTTTTTTGATATTTTTCAATATCGCGCATGCCGATGTCAATGTTTATTCAGCTAGAGAAGAAACTTTGATCAAACCCATATTAGATGTATTCAGCGAGCAGACCGACATCAAGGTCAATTTGGTAACTGCGAAAGCCGATGCGCTGATAGAGCGGCTCCAACGCGAAGGTCGAGACAGTCTTGCCGATGTGTTGCTCACGACCGATGTGGCGCGTCTGCATAGAGCGAAACAAGCCGGTCTATTGCAACCGATAAAGTCGGAGATATTGACCGAGGTAGTTCCTCCCGTTTATAGAGACTCGGATAATCAATGGTTCGGGTTGTCGGTGCGGGCAAGGATTATCGCTACGGTTAAAACTAAGCTGCCGTCGGATGAGGGGTTGATGCGCTACGAATCTTTAGCGGACGAGCGATGGCGCAAACGCATTTGCATACGCTCTTCCACCAATGTCTACAATCAATCTTTAGTGGCATCTATATTATATGCAAACGGTAGCAAGGCAACTTATGATTGGGCGAAAGCACTGGTTGCCAACTTTGCCAGACCACCGGTCGGCGGTGATCGCGATCAGGTGTTGGCAGCAGCGGGGGGGTTGTGCGACATTGCGGTAATTAACACATACTATTTGGCATATATGTCGGCTAACCCCGACCCGGTACAAAAAAACGCTGCCGAGCAAATGCAAGTCATATGGCCTAATCAACAAGACCGTGGCACGCATGTGAACATCAGTGGTGCCGGCATCACCCACGTTGCCAAAAATAAAGAGGATGCGATAAGTTTACTTGAGTTTTTAGTCGGTGAAGAGGCACAGTATTGGTATAGTCATACGAACTATGAGTACCCTATACGCGATGATGTAAAAATCGGTGACATCTTGAATTCGTGGGGGGAGTTCAAAGCCGATACCATCGAACTCGATAAACTCGGCGAATTAAATGTCGAAGCGGTCAAGTTGATGGATAAAGCCGGTTGGCAATAGCATATTCTGCACATCCAAATATGTTTTTAATAAGCCAGAGGTTGCTTACCTTAGTGGTAGTATTGCCCGCCACCGCATTGATTGTCTCGTTTGTAGTGCCGGATATAGAGGTATGGCAACATTTAATCGAGACGCATCTGCTTAACTATATCGCGAACTCATTACTACTTTGCATCGGTGTTGCGATAGTCTGCTTTGCCGTCGGTACCGCAGGGGCTTGCTTATGCGTGATGTTTCGCTTTCCCGGGCAACGTTTTTTATCGTGGGCAATGATATTGCCACTGGCTTTCCCGCCCTATATCGTAGCCTATACTTATACCGGTATATTGGACTACGGTGGCTGGTTTAATACTTGGTGGCATCTAGAGTTGGGTTTTCCCGCACCGCCGATACGCTCCTTAACCGGGGCTATTCTGGTAATCGGTTTTGTGTTGTATCCTTATGTTTATCTGCTTGTCTACACGATCCTCGTCTCACAATCTAGAAACCTGATTGATGCGGCGCGTCTATGCGGCTTGAATGCAAAACAAATTTTTGTGCGCTTGATATTGCCGATGGTACGCCCGGCGGCGATCGCCGGCATTGCCATCGTAGTGATGGAGTCTTTAGCGAATTATGCAACGGTGGAGTATTTCGGCGTGCAAACATTGAGCGTGGGCATATTCAAGGTGTGGCTGGGATTGGGTAGCCTTACCGGTGCCGCACAGTTGTCGCTAATTATACTGGTGTTCACCGTCTTGATAGTCTCTATAGAAAAGAATGCGAGAAAGCGTATTTCTTACTACAACCAAGGATGCCATCCGCCGCTGCGTGCGATTTATCCTCTACGCGGCATCAAAGTCGTCGTTGCATGGCTGATTTGCGGATTACCCGTTGCGTTGGGTTTCTTAATTCCGCTGCTACAACTGATTGTATGGGCTTATCGTTACGGTACGGAGAGATTTGACATCGGTTATTTGCAACTGATATTCAATTCGGTGACTTTGGCTTTGAGTGCGGCTTTGATAGTGGTGTTCATCGCAACGATCATGGCATACGGTCAGCGTCTACATTCGGTGTCCAGGTGGCAGTGGCTCGATAAGCTGGCGACATCGGGTTATGCGATACCCGGCATCGTGATTGCTATCGGAGTGTTGATCGTAAATAGCACGATAGAAGGTTGGGTCAACGAAACTTTACTCTCTTTTGACTTTGCGTCTTGGGGTTTATTCTTGAGCGGCACGCTTGCCGCATTATTGTTCGCCTATACCGTGCGTTTTATGACTTTAGGTTATAACACGATTGCAAGTAGCTTAACAAAAATATCGCCCAATATAGACTATGCGGCGAGTTCGTGCGGAGCGAGCAAACTGAAAGCATTGCGCCTGATTCATGTTCCTTTGATACGCTCGGGACTATTGAGCGCAGCGTTGTTGATATTTGCCGATGTGGTTAAGGAGTTGCCTGCGACATTGGTACTGAGGCCTTTCGAGTTCAATACTTTGGCGATACGCACCTACGAGTTGGCATCAACCGAGCGTATCAACGATATTGCGATTCCTTCTCTTAGTATCGTTGCCGTCAGCTTGCTTTCGATTATATTGGTGGCACAACGTATCGCACCGTATAGCAAATGAGGTTATAGGGATGCTGGAGCTACAAAACCTAAGCGTTGCAATCGATAAGCAAACGATAGTCAAGAATGCTTCTTTGAATATTGAAACCGGGAAAATAGGGTGTTTGCTGGGGCCTAGCGGTAGCGGTAAAAGCACTCTGCTCAGATGTATCGCAGGTTTTCATCGTGCGTTGTCGGGTTGTGTTTATTTAGAAAATAATCTGATAGAAAGCCCGCAACGGCGGGTTGCCGTGGAAGCACGACGTATCGGTGTTATGTTCCAAGACTATGCACTGTTTCCGCATCTAACGGTTGAGGAAAATATCGGCTTCGGTATTCATTCTATGGGACAACGCGAGTATCAAGTGCGCCTCAAGCGTATGCTCAAACTAACCGAGCTCGGTGTTTATTCGGATTGTTACCCCAACGAATTATCGGGCGGACAGCAACAACGCGTCGCATTGGCACGGGCACTTGCACCACTACCCAAACTCCTATTGTTGGATGAGCCTTTTTCTAATGTAGACAGCCAACTCAAGCTACAGATGGTACAAGAAATGAGAGAGTTATTGATCGACATGAATATCACCACACTGATGGTAAGCCACGACCAAAGCGAGTCGCTGGCAATGTCGGATAGTTTGGGTTTGATGCTCGAAGGACGGATACTGCAGTGGAGCAACACTTATGATTTTTATCATCGTCCTATATCTCGCCAAGTTGCAACCTTTATAGGAATGGGTACTATGCTGCGCGGTACACTTACCGAAAATAACACTATCAAAACCGCACTGGGTGAATTGCTTCCTACGCCGGATACCATGCTTCCGCAAAGCAATGAAGTCGATGTGCTGATTCGTCCCGACGATATAATCCACGACGACGACAGCGACTTTCAAGCGACGATAAAGAAAAAAGAATTCAGAGGTGCACAGTTTCTTTATTTGTTGCACCTAAAGAACGGTGATCAAGTCCAATGCTTTGCCCCTAGCCATCACGACCATAGCGTCGGCGAACAAATCGGCATCCGTGTAGATATGGAACATGTAGTATGTTTTCCGGCAGATCATTCGTAGAATCGTGCCGGTCTGTTTCGCAAGGACGCACAGGCTAGTCTGCCCCTCCGAAGGAGGGGAATAGACCACCCCAGCGAAAGGTCTTACATTTTGTATATATGTTGGGGTTCTGCACAATGTGACACCACTTGTGCTACTGCAACAAGTGGTGGTTTTTTTTTGACCTACCGGCTCAATCGGCGGTATTGCTCATGCCCAGCAAATGATAGCCCGAATCTACATGTATAATTTCACCGGTGATAGCCCGCGCCAGATCGGAACATAGAAAAGCACCTACATTTCCGACTTCTTCTATAGTAACATTCCTGCCTAGCGGAGCGTTCTTTTCTACATGATTTAGCATGTCGCGAAAACCGGATATACCCGAGGCTGCCAAAGTTTTTATAGGACCTGCCGAGATCGCATTGACGCGTATCCCGTCACTGCCGAGTCCCGCTGCCAGATAGCGCACCGCAGCTTCCAGGCTGGCTTTTGCCAGACCCATTACGTTATAGTTCGGCACAACTTTTTCTGCACCTAAGTAACTCAGTGTCAGCATCGCCGCTTCGCCGCCTTGCATCATCGTCCTCGCCCGTTGTGCCAGCGCGACCAAACTGTAGCAACTGACTTCGTGGGCGATATTAAAGCCTTGTCTGGTACTTTGCGCTATGAATTCGCCGGTTAATTCTTCACGCGGGGCATAAGCGATGGAATGTATCAATATATCCAAACGCTGCCATTTTTGTTTCAAGTGTTTGAATAACGAGTCTATTTCGGCATCGTTTTGAGCGTCGCACGGTAGTATCGTATCGGCGTTGCATGCGTCGGCAAGTTTCTCTACTCTGCTTTTTAGTTTTTCGTTCTGATAGCTCAATGCGATATGCGCACCTTCGCGTGCCAGACTTTGGGTAATTCCCCAGGCGATAGAATGTTTGGTGGCAACTCCCGTGACCAATGCGTATTTATTTGCTAAGATACCCACTGATATATCTAAGGCCCGGGATTGTAGACCGAATGGTCGTGAAACCACATTCTGGCCACTTCGCGTGCGGCCGGCAGGGTTTTGATCTCTTTATAAAATTCGTCGAGCAAATCATAATCGCCGTCGAATTTTCCGGCATAAACTCTAAAATCTATACGCCCGTCCCAGGCAATCAATATATCGGTTTCCTTATCCAGAAAAATAATTGCACCTTTTTCTAAGATTTCGCTGATGTGCATTGCTTGTGTGCCTCAAACGCGAACCCCGGCTAGGGCTTCTCCTTCGCTCCTTGCAATGATACCGACTGCGGTAGAGTCGCTATAGACATTAACGCTAGTACGGCACATATCCAGTATTCGATCTACCGCAAGAATTAATGCAATACCCTCTGCGGGCAAACCGACCACTCCCATGATTAGAACAATTGCGACTAGGCTTGCAGCGGGTACCCCGGCAACACCTATAGAAGTCAATAATGCCAGCAGTACGATCGTGAATTGCGTTGCGATACTCAAATCCACTCCGTATAGCTGAGCGATGAAAATAACTGCAACACATTCGTAGAGTGCGGTTCCGTCCATGTTGATGGTGGCACCTAAAGGCATCACAAAACTTGTGACTTTTTTGGAAGCACCTACTCGATTTTGCGCACAATTCATGGTGAGCGGCAATGTCGACGACGACGATGCCGTTGAAAAAGCCATCAGCACGGCGGGCATCATAGCCTTCAAATATAAGAACGGATTGACACGTGCGACAAGATAAAGCATCAGCGGCAAAATTATAAGAAAATGTATTGCCAGCCCGCCCAATACCGTTAGGAAAAATTGTAGTAATACCAAAAAGACTTCAAGGCCCGAGGTCATGATGACTTTGCCGACCAGAGCAAAAACCCCGTAAGGAGAGAATTTGATAACCCACAGGGTAATTTTCATCATTGTTTCATTAAAAGCACTCCAAAAATTCATCATAGAACGTTTCAACGGTTTATTTATTCTAGTTATAAAAAAGCCGAATATCGCAGCAAAAAAGATTATGCCCAAGAGTTGTCCTTCGGAGGCAGCCATGATGATATTACTCGGTATCATGCGCAAAAAGACACCGAATAAGCTCGATGTATCGTGCCCTTGCAATTTGCTCATTACATCCGAATGGTCGGCGGATAGGGCACCGAGTTTGTTCAAGCCGTCTTCTATGATGCCGGGTTGGAACAGGTTGACTAGAATCAATCCTACCAGTATCGATAGGGTACTGGTGACCAAGTAATAGATTATCGTTTTGGCTCCCATGCGTGCAAAGCCGTGTTCGGCTGCAATACTTGAAACTCCGACTATGATAGATGAGAAGACCAGTGGTACGACAATCATTTTTAAGGCGTTCAGGAATAGTTTTCCGAAAAAATCCAATACATCGTATATTACGATACCGAATAATTCGGTTTGTGGGGTAGTCCAAGCACCGAGTGCGGCGGCAAGAAATAAAGCTATGAATATCTGTGTATGCAGTGGTATTCTACCCGTGCTACTATTCATCCTCTTTATCTAAATCTAGGTTAATTTTTATTTCGTAGAAATCTCTTAGACTATCCAACACGGCTACCGATTCACGGTTTTCTAAGGAATACACGACAAAAGTCTTCGAGGTTTCTACACCTGCATCAATATCGAGTAATTCTATGATAGCATTCGCGTTGTTATAGTTTTCGTCCAGCTGTAGTATTTGATAGATCGGTGGTTCATTAAGTGGTGGAATTTTATAGACTAACTCTACGATAGGGCGAGGGATGGAGGTCTCGGTTCGCGCGATATAACCGGGGTCTTCAATCGGCCATCGGTTCTGCGCTGCGATATCATCTAGACTTGTGCCGCCGGCTTTTATCTCTTCCAGCCACGCTTCGTTGGTTGCTTGGACTTTCTGGTATGCTTGTCGGAGTATCAGATCGGTGACGATGTCTTGCATAGCTTCTTCAAACGATAATTGACGCGACGGTTCGGAACCGGTGATACCTACGAAAAAAAATCTCTTTCCGGTTTCTACTTCGATTAAGCCGGTATTCGTTTTCCCGCCTTGTATTATTTCTGAAATTACTGCATTCTTGACTCTGGGATCTGCCAAAATGCTTTCTTGTTTATCGAGGTCTAAAAATCCGGTACTTTGCTTGGTATATCCGTAATTATCCCTGACTGCATCAAAAAACCCGATTTCATCTTCGAATAAGAGCAGGTCGAGGTTTTCAATTAATCCGGCATAACGAATTTCCGCCATACGGCGTTTCATATCGCCGATTAACTCCTCACGGACTACTTCAAAGGGTTTTTGTTCGGCTTCGGTGAGATCTATTAGCTGAAAAATTTGTATACCGTATTGGGTGCGTATCGGGCGGGTGTATTCTCCTTGTGCTAGTTGCAATACCGCACTTCTAACATCTTCGTTTTCTAGTTCTTCGGCAGTGAGCTCGGGGAGTTCACCTCCGCTTTCCGAAGTCAAGTCGTCGTCCGAGTGGTTGCGGGCGAGTTCGGAAAAGTCCGCACCTTCTTGAAGTTGTAGATAGATATCTTCGGCTTCTTCCAGTGCCTCGGTCGTACTGCGATCTTCGGTTGATATTAAAATGTGACGCAAATTGAATTTTTCGGGATACAGATAATCGTCGGAACGTTGCTCGTAATATTTTCTCGCTTCTTCATCTCCGACTGTTTGCCGTGCTTCTATTTTCGCTACATCAATTTCCAAATAATCAAATCTTGCTTTGTACGGCGATTGGTATAAGGTTTTGTTCTCTTCGTAATAAGCCTGCGCTTGTTCGGTGCTGATGCTATCGGGTTCTATAAAATAACTATAGCTAACCGGCAGATAGCGTATTTTTCTTTTTTGATCCGAGAGATGGACATAGCGTTTGCGTTCGCTCGGTAAAATGAAACTTGAGTTTTGTATTGCCGATATAAACTGCTCTTCTTTTAATACTTCTTTTTGTGCTTGCTCGAAAAGAACGGGTGTAAATCCGCTTCTAGTAAGTAGATCTCTGTAGGTTTCTGCGTCAAAGCGTTGGTTTTTCTTAAATTCCGGTCTGTTTCTAATAAATTCCGCAAGTTTCAAGTCGGTTGTCTGCAGACCATATTTATCGATCGCTATATTGAGAAGCTGTTCGCTGACTAATTCGCCTATCACCTCGGTTTTAATTTCTTTCTCGGTGAATTGATGGTTGATTTGAGCCTGTTCCAACATTCTTTTTTTGTTGATTAAGGCTTGTTCTACTTGGAACTCGGTAATCTCTCGATTGTCAATCTCAATGGCAACAGGGGAGCTATCCAGCCCGAAGTATTGTTGTATGCCCCACAAAGCGAAGGGGATAGATATCACTATGACGATTGCATAAGCTATCCAGCCCGTTGCTTTATCTCTAATCTTTATAAGCATTATTCTCTAACAATGATCTGATTTTTTGTTCAAAGGTGGCGGAGTGGACGGGATTCGAACCCGCGACCCCCGGCGTGACAGGCCGGTATTCTAACCAGCTGAACTACCACTCCTACAAATGCTAACCGTTGTTTCCGTATGCTTATGATAATGAATATCAAAGCAAATACCTTGTACCTCAATATCCATATCATAGCGCGTCCCTAGCTTCCCGTTCCGCTCGTTTGGTGGGTGCTGAGGGATTTGAACCCCCGACTTCCGCCTTGTAAGGGCGACGCTCTACCACTGAGCTAAGCACCCTTTAGTCGGATAATTAGTTCAAGGCGTCTTTTAGTGCTTTACCTGCCTTAAACGAGGGTCTTTTGCTTGCGCTAATCTGAATACTCTCACCGGTTCTGGGGTTGCGTCCCATGCGAGCTTTGCTTTCGCGAACCATAAAAGTTCCAAATCCTACGATGGTTACAGATTGACCATTTTTTAGACTTCCAGTTATTGCAGATATTGTTGCATCTAGGGCTTTAGTTGCATCGGATTTTGATAGTCCGGCACCGGCGATTGCTTCAACAAGTTCAGATTTATTCATTTTTGCTTAATCTCCTTATGTGATGGTTTAAATATAGTTAAAAAACGAACCCTAATTTACTTGAAGCAAAAGAGGGTTCTACGAATTATTAAGTAGCAATTTTAACAACAAAAACTTAAAAAAGTAAGGGAAATATCACAAAATTTTATAAATTTACTTGCTTAGTGGCTTTGAATTCCGCTCGTTTTGCCCGTTTTATTGGATATTTCTTTATCAGCGGGGATTTTTCCCGTTATTTTGTCTTTGTATTCTATCGGTATCGGGGTGTCGGTCAATGCTATTTTTAATACCTCGTCAATCCATTGCACGGGTCGTATATCGAGTTTGCCGATGATATTTTCAGGTATTTCTTTTAAGTCTTTGCCATTTTCTTTAGGGATAAGGACGGTCTTGATGTGTGCCCTTTGAGCAGCCAGAAGTTTTTCTTTTAAGCCTCCGATTGCCAGCACTTCGCCGCGCAATGTAATCTCGCCGGTCATCGCTACATTTGCACGCACCGGTATTTTTGTAATTGCCGATATAATTGCAGTACAGACCGTGATACCTGCGCTGGGCCCGTCTTTGGGGGTGGCACCTTCGGGTATGTGGACATGTACATCGTGGTTTTCATGAAAGTCGGCTGCGATACCCAAAATCTCGCCGCGGCTTCGAACGATAGCCATCGCAGCTTGTACCGATTCTTTCATAACATCGCCGAGTTGACCGGTATGTGATAAGTGTCCTTTGCCCGACATAGTCGTACTTTCTACGGTCAGCAATTCACCTCCGGATTCTGTCCACGCCAGCCCGTTGACTTGCCCGATACGATTTTCCTCATCGGCAACCCCGTAGCGGAACTTTCTCACACCTAAATAACGTTCAAGAGAACTCGGACTTACTTTTATCGGTTTTTTGGCTTTGTCTTTGCTCAAAACCAGATTTTTGACAACTTTGCGAGAGACTTTCATGATCTCTCGCTCGAGGTTGCGTACCCCGGCCTCGCGTGTGTAATAGCGTATGGTATCCAATACGGCATTTTGAGAGATTTGTATTTCTTTTGTGACCAGCCCGTTTGCTTTCATTGCCTTGGGCATTAGATATTGCATCGCAATATTAAGCTTTTCGTCTTCGGTATAACCGGGGATTCTAATGACTTCCATACGATCTAATAACGCCGGCGGTATGTGCAGGCTATTCGCAGTGCAAACGAACATTACATCGGATAGGTCAAACTCAACTTCTAGATAATGATCCGTGAATGTAGAGTTTTGCTCGCTATCCAATACTTCGAGCAGAGCCGATGCCGGGTCGCCTCTAAAGTCGGTTGACATTTTATCTATCTCATCTAATAAAAATAGCGGATTGCGTACGCCGATTTTCGATAGATTTTGGACGAACTTTCCGGGTTGGGCACCGATATAGGTTCTACGATGCCCGCGTATTTCGGCTTCGTCTCGGACACCGCCGAGTGCCATACGCGTAAATTTACGTCCGGTTGCGTTTGCAATCGATTTACCCAGTGAAGTTTTACCGACACCCGGCGGACCGACTAAACAAAGTATCGTGCCCTTGATTTTTTTGGTTCTCAGTTGAACCGCAAGATATTCTATAATGCGTTCTTTAACTTTCTCTAGACCGTAATGATCCTCCTCTAGGATCTTCGAAGCATCCTCCAGGCTTCTTTTGGTTCTCGATTTTTTGGTCCAAGGCATGCTTATTAACCAATCCAGATAATTACGCACTACTGCAGCTTCCGAAGACATCGGTGCCATCATATTCAGCCTACTGAGTTCTACGAGTGCCTTCTTTTCGGTATCGGCAGGCATCTGCGCTTTGGTAATTTTTTCCCGATAATTTTGTGCCTCGCTTGCAACTTCGTCTATGTCGCCGAGTTCTTTTTGTATCGCTTTCATCTGCTCGTTTAGATAGTACTCTCGTTGGCTTTTTTCCATTTGTTGTTGTACTCGACCGCGAATCCGTTTCTCCACCTTAAGGATATCGAGCTCTTCTTCTAGTAAAGCCATCAAACATTCCAGACGCTCGTATATATCGTTGATTTCCAGAATCTTTTGTTTGCTCTCTATACTCAAAGTGGTATGGGCGGCGATTGTATATGCCAACTTGTTCAAGGTTTCGGTGGTCGTGAGTGTCTGCAATACTTCGTCGGGTATTTTTTTATTAAACTTGACATATTGACTGAATTGATTTAGAACCAGACGAGCGAGTGTTTCAATTTTTTTTGAATCATATTTGGATGTGGTTTCCAAAATATCCATTTCGGCACCTATAAACTTTTTGTCTTTGGTGTATTTAACAACGCGAGCGCGCTCGGTTCCTTCCACCAACAATTTGATCGTATCGTCGGGCAGTTTGAGTAGTTGTAAAATATTTGCCATCGTTCCGACCGTGTAGATGTCTTTGGATGAAGGCTTGTCGGTGTCGGCGTCTTTCTGGGCTATTAGCATAATCTGCTTGTTGCATTGCATCGAGAATTCAATCGCACTGATTGATTTCTTCCTCCCTATGAATAGGGGAATAACCATGTGTGGATAAACAACCACGTCGCGCAACGGCAGAACGGGTAATATCAAATCGCTATCTTTATGTTTTGTATGAGTTGCCATAATATACTCCGGTGTTCTCTTCTACTATTAGGGTGTAATCGTCATATTTCAAGTGATTTATCCGGCCTTCTCGTATTTTTGCCGTGATGAATCTTTATATATCAGTATCGGCGGGCTATTCCCTGCTACAACTTTCTCGTCAATGATAACTTTTGCTACATTATCCATAGAAGGTAAATCGTACATAGTATCCAATAATAGCGACTCTATGATATTGCGCAAACCGCGTGCGCCGGTGTGTTTCGCTATTGCCTTTTCGGCGATTGCACGCAATGCCTGAGGTTGAAATTCCAACTTGATATCCTCCATATTGAATAAGTATTGATATTGCTTGGTTAGCGCATTGCGAGGTTCGGTTAATATGCGAACCAGGGTCTCTTTATCCAATTCGTCCAATACCGAAAACACTGCGAGCCGACCGACGAATTCGGGTATCAAACCATAAGAGATTAAATCCTTAGATTCAACTTGGGCTAAGAGATGCGCAAGTGTTTCGGTGTCTTGAGGTTTACGAATGTCTGCCGAGAAACCGATGCTACTTTTGTCGGTACGTTGCTGTATCACTCGATCCAATCCGGCAAATGCGCCGCCACAGATAAACAATATATTCTGTGTATTGATTTGTATAAGCTCTTGTTGAGGGTGTTTGCGCCCGCCGTGTGGTGGTATTCCGGCGATAGTGCCTTCTATTAGTTTGAGTAAGGCTTGCTGCACGCCTTCGCCCGAGACATCCCGAGTAATCGAGGGATTATCGGACTTGCGAGAGATTTTATCTATTTCGTCTATATAAATGATTCCTTGCTGTGCTCTCCCGATATCGTGATCGCACGATTGCAACAGCCTGTAGATGATGTTTTCTACATCTTCTCCGACATAACCCGCCTCGGTCAGAGTCGTTGCATCGGTAATAGCGAAGGGCACATTCAATATCCGCGCAAGCGTTTGGGCAAGTAGAGTTTTGCCACAACCGGTAGGACCGATTAGCAGAATGTTACTTTTGGAAATTTCTACATCGTTATCGGTGTTTTTCTGTCGTAGACGTTTGTAGTGGTTATAAACCGCAACCGATAAAACTTTTTTTGCATAGTCTTGACCGATGACATATTGATCCAGGGTGTTCTTAATTTCTTGGGGTTTAGGAATTTTTTCGGTGTCACGAAAAGGAATGTTTTTTTCCTCCGTCAATAAGTCGTTGCATAACTCTATGCATTCGTTGCAGATATAAATTGATGGACCGGCTATGAGCCGATCTACCTCTCGCTGACTTTTGCCACAGAAAGAACAATGTATAGACTTGCTTCGGGAGTTACTACTTTTTTTAACATGTCTAGCCATAACAAGGTTTATTATATTCATCGGTTGTGATATGGCAATATGTATTCGCACACGCCGTAATTTCATTATAATGCGGAAATATGTTATACTTCATCACTCATTAACTTATTAGGAGATTATATATGCATAGTATTGCTAAACGGGTTTTTGTATGCCCGAACTAACCATCAAGCAGCTCTTTGATGCGGGCGCACACTTGGGGCATCGGCCGCGTTTTTGGAATCCGAAATTCGCCCCATATCTATACGGAAAACACAACGGTATTCACATCATCAATTTAGATAAAACTTTGCCGATGTTCAAAGAGGCACTGAAATTTATCTCCGAAATGGTATCCAAAGGCGGCAAAATACTTTTTGTAGGTACCAAAAGGGCGGCATCCGATTCTGTAGAGCAAGAAGCAAACCGATGCGGTATGCCTTATGTACACGTACATTGGTTGGGTGGATTTTTAACCAATTACAAGACCGTTCAAAATTCAATCAAGGAATTTAATAAACTCAAAGTACAAATAGAAAACAACGCCTTCAGTGGTTTGAATAAAAAAGAAAGCCGACAAATCCAGCGCAAATTTGAAAAATCAAGCCGTGATTTTGAAGGCATCTGCAATTTGACTTCACCCCCCGATGCCTTGTTCGTTATCGACATCGCTTATGAGGAAATTGCCATAAAAGAAGCGAGAAAATTAAATATCCCGATTGTCGCAATCGTCGATACCAACAATACGACCGAAGGCATAGATTATCCCATTCCGGCCAACGACGATGCAATGAGTTCGATCAGACTGTATACTCGGCTGGTTGCCGATACCGTATTGGAAGGCATTGCAAAAGCCGAGGAGGCGGCTGCGGAAGAGGCTGCATCACCGTTATTCATAAAAGGCGATGCCGTCGTCGTAGAGGAAGAAAGCGTAGCAATTGCGCAAACCGAATAAGGCGGTATAAAGTCTTATGAATGTTACAGCTGTGATGATCAAGCAACTGCGAGAAGCGACCGGTGCCGGTATGATGGAATGTAAAAGGGCTCTGGTGGAAGCCGAAGGCGATAGCGATGTTGCAATCGAGATACTGCGTAAATCGGGTCAGGCTAAAGCAGCCAAAAAATCGTCTAGGGTTGCAGCAGAAGGCTTGATCGTTATTCGCACTTCTCCCGACCACGAAACGGCAACATTGTTGGAAGTTAACTGCGAGACCGATTTTGTTGCCAAAGATAAACAGTTTAGTGAATTTTGTGGCATTGTTGCAGATGCCACCCTGAATACTTCGGTCAACACGATAGCGGACTTGGAGGATTTCACCGACGCAACGGCGAAGATAAAAGATTTGTGCTTATCGCTGACTGCGAAACTCGGTGAGAATATAAAAATCAGACGTTTTGATAAGCTAAACCGGCAAGGTGATATACTGGCGAGTTATAATCACGGCAATCGCATCGGCGTGCTGGTTGATATGGAGGGCGGTGATGCCGAAGTTGCTAAAGATATTGCAATGCATATTGCAGCCGGCAAACCACTTTGCATAAACGAGCAACAAGTGCCGTCCGAACTGCTTGCTAAGGAGCGGGAGATTTTAACCGAACAAACCAAACAAAGCGGTAAACCCGACCATCTAATAGATAAAATCGTAGCAGGAAAATTACAGAAATATCTAAACGAGATAACACTTTTAGGACAAGCTTTTGTTAAAGATGTGGATCAAACGGTTGCGCAAAAACTTAAAGCCCATTCGGCTTCTATTCAAGGTTTTTTGCGTTATGAGATTGGTGAAGGCATAGAACGTCAACAGGAAAATTTTGCCGAAGAAGTAATGGCACAAGTTAATCAAGGTTAAGATTCGCTATACACATAGTGATAAACCATCATGGAAACGGAAGCGCAATCGAACAAAGTAAACTTGCGCATCGTATTAAAGCTTAGCGGCGAGATACTTTCGAACACCGACGGTTATGGAATAGGGATAGCGGCATTAAATCAACTCGTTGACGAGATTAAATTACTACACGAAGAGAAAGTTGAATTAGCTTTGGTGATAGGTGGAGGCAATATTATCCGCGGCGAGGCTTTTGCTGCCGGCGGCACCGCTCGGACTACCGCAGACTATATGGGGATGTTGGTGACTGTCGTTAATGCGTTGGCACTGCAAGACGCCCTGGAGAAAAAGCGTATCAACACGCGTGTGGTTTCGGCGATTAAGATGGATGAAGTATGCGAAAGTTATATACGCCGCCGCGCGATACGCCATTTAGAGAAAGGTCGGATTGTTATATTTGCAGCCGGAACCGGAAACCCTTTTTTTACTACCGATACGGCGGCAAGTCTCAGAGCGGTTGAAATAGATGCGGATATCTTATGCAAAGCAACCAAGGTAGACGGCGTATACGATACCGACCCGAAGCAAAACCCCGACGCTAAATTGTATAAAAAGCTGAGCTACGACGAAGCGTTATCTAGAAATTTAGCGATTATGGATGCAACTGCGATCGTTTTATGCAAAGAAAATAAAATACCGATACGTGTATTTAATATGAAAGCACGCGGTATGTGTAGAAAAATTATCGAAGACGAGAGTGTCGGAACTCTGATTAGTGGATGAAACGATGGATATTATAGACGACACCAAAGCCAAAATGGAGAAAAGTATCGATTCGTTAAGGACTGACTTGACAAAAATCAGGACCGGGCGAGCACACCCGAGCCTGCTGGATCATATTACGGTGGAATACTACGGTTCTAAAACACCGATCAACCAAATCTCCAGCATTACTACCGAAGATGCAAGGACATTAACCCTTAAGATTTGGGAAAAAGAGAATATCGGTGCCGTCGAAAAAGCAATCTCAAGCGCAAATCTAGGACTCAATCCGGTTGTCAAAGGAAATGTGATACGCGTACCGATGCCGCAACTTAACGAAGAACGACGCAAAGAACTGAATAAAATCGTTAGACAATACGGCGAAACCGCCAAGATCGCAATACGCAATATCCGCCGTGATATCAACCAACAATTAAAACAGCAGACCAAAGATAAGGAAATCAGTCAAGACGAAGAACAAGCGTTTCATGCACGCATCGAGAAATTAACCGCCGATTATGTCAAACAAATAGACCATTTATTGGGGCAGAAAGAAAAAGAATTAATGGAGATTTAGACCTAAAATGGATAAGCCTGTGCCTCGGCATGTCGCGATTATCATGGACGGTAACGGGCGATGGGCAAAATTTCTCGGCAAAAGCAGAATTTACGGACACCGAATGGGGGTTAAAAGTACGAGGGAAGCCGTAGAACTCGCAGTTGAATATAAAATTCCCGAACTTACACTCTATACCTTTAGTAGCGAAAACTGGTCTAGGCCCTCTATGGAGGTCAACGCTTTATTAAAGTTATTCAAAGAAACCTTGGCAGCCGAATTGGAAGACTTGATAAAAAACCATGTTCGGGTGCGTTTTATAGGAGATATCTCGGCTTTCGACGAAATCATTAAAAGAGAGATAGTCAATGCCGAAAAAACGACCGCAAAACTCGATAAGCTACGCTTGAATATCGCATTGAACTACGGTGGGCGATGGGATATTGCAAATGCAGTGAGACATCTGCATGGTCAAAACCGAAAATTATCGGATCATTCAACGATACAAACAAAAATATCCGAATATCTGAAATGCAATAGCGTGGGCGATGTGGATCTCATGATTCGTACCGGTGGAGAGTTTCGGATCAGTAATTTTTTGTTATGGCAGAGTGCCTATGCCGAATTATATTTTAGCGAAATTTTATGGCCGGATTTTCGCCGTACGGAGTTCCTCGAAGCATTGGATTGGTTTAGCCTCAGGCAAAGACGTTTCGGAGGTGTGCCGGATTGATGAGTCGGCATACACAAAGATTAACGGTCGGTGTCGTATTATCGGTTGTTATAACGCTTTGCATCGTAGGCTTGTCGAGTTTGACAATTGTAGGTATTTTTGCATTGCTCGGTGTATTAGCCGTTTATGAATGGGGTCGATTGATTGCCGCTAGTCGCAACAAAAATAAACAACTCATCTATGTATTTATAGGCGTGCTCGGCACTTTGTTTCTGGCATCGCCGTCTATTTATTACGATAATAAAATAATCTTGTATGTCGCTGTCTTGTGGTGGTTCATAGCACTTTTAATCGGCATTTTCTACAATGTTCGATTGTGTGCAAATGTAATTTTCAGGTGGTTTTTGTCGGTTCATATCATCATTGCCTTAGCGGCTTGCGGTGTTGCGGTTTATCTACTGCATGAAATGGCTTGGTCTTTACTACTCTATGCGGTGATATTGGTTATTGTCAGCGATACTTCGGCATACTATGTAGGTCGCCGGATGGGCAGAAATAAACTAGCTCCGACAATTAGCCCGGGGAAAACCAGAGAAGGATTCTGGGGTGCGTTGTTTGCGACGCTGATTTTGAGTTTATCAACCGCAATTCTATTTTTGGAAAATAACACGCCGTTGAATGTGGTATCATGGATACTTTTGAGCTTGATCGCTTGTATCGCCGGTGTCATCGGAGATTTAACCGAAAGTATGGCTAAACGGTGTGCCGGTGTGAAAGACAGTGGTAATGTATTACCGGGACACGGCGGTCTACTCGATAGAATCGATGCATTCATCGCCACAACACCGGTTATCGCATTGGGCGTTTTGTATCTTTGAAGGTTTAGTAGATGGTGAGTTCGGGTAGCAGAAAAATTATCGTATTAGGTTCTACCGGTAGTATCGGAATACAGACCTTGGATGTGATACGATCACACGCTAAGCATTATGAAGTATTTGCTTTAACCGCTTATAATTCCGTAGAAAAAATTGCCGAACAATGCTTGGAATTTAAGCCGCGCCACGCAATACTTTCCGATAAAAATCAGCTCGTTGAGTTACAAGCGTTATTACAAAAATATAAATTACACACCGAAGTGCTTCCGCAAACTATGCTCAACGATTTGATCGTTGACGGAGATTACGACACCATAGTTACGGGTATTTCCGGTATAGCCGGCTTGCAACCCATTTTAAGCGCAGCGCAGGCGGCTAAAAGAATTTTATTTGCTAACAAAGAAGCCTTGGTTGTCGCCGGTGCCTTGCTGATGCAAACGGTGAAAAAATATTCGGCAAAGCTATTACCCATAGACAGCGAACACAATGCAATTTTTCAATGTTTGGGTAATAATTCAAAAACCGGCATAGAAGTCAAACATATTACGCTAACCGCTTCGGGTGGTCCGTTGTTGAATTGGCCGTTGGGTAAATTACATCAAGCGACACCCGAGCAAGCCTGCGCGCATCCCAACTGGGAGATGGGGCCTAAAATCTCGGTAGATTCGGCAACCTTGATGAATAAAGGATTGGAAGTTATAGAGGCGCGTTGGTTATTTGATACGGAATTATCGCGAATCAAAGTATTAATACACCCACAAAGCATTGTTCACGGCTTGGTCGAGATGAAAGACGGTTCGGTTATTGCACAATTATCAAAACCGGATATGCGTATTCCTATCGCGTATTCTTTAGCGTGGCCGGAGCGTTCTCCCGGTCAAGAGCATACGCGCTTGGATCTCGAGCAATGTGGGAAATTGGAATTTTATGCGGTTGATCACGAGCGTTTTCCTTGCTTATCTTTGGCTTACGATGCGATGCAAATAGGAGCCGGCGCGCCTATAGTCTTGAATGCGGTAAACGAGGAGGCGGTACGCGCCTTTTTGGGCGGTCGCATTACTTTTGACCGTATTGCTACGATATGCTCCGAGATTATGGAAGAGAGTACTTTTGAAAATGCCGATCATTTAGGGCATATTCTAGAGATAGACCGGCGCACTCGTCATCTCGCTAAAACCTTTATAAACAGAGATAGGAGCAATGTCGTGCCTTTTCCCGATAGCCGCCCTAAACGATATATAATTTAGCGATTTTGAAACGATTTACTGAAATATCGCTATAATATAAAGCCAACTAGGAAACTATTATGGATTACATCATCGGTGCCGTCGGATTTCTAATAGCAATTACCGTGCTGATTGCATTTCATGAATTCGGACATTATTGGGTTGCCCGCCGAGCAAATATTAAGATTCTACGCTTTGCGATAGGCTTCGGCAGGGCGATATACAGCAGAAAATTCGGTCCTGATAAAAGCGAGTTTATTATCGGTAGTATTCCTTTGGGAGGCTATGTGAAAATGCTCGATGAGCGAGAAGGTGCTGTGCCTACCGAGGCAGTGCATAGAGCATTCAACCGTCAATCGTTGGGTGTGCGTACTTTGGTCGTCGCCGCAGGACCGGTTGCAAATTTCATACTGGCATTCTTACTCTACATTGTGGTGTTTATGGTAGGTTCCTTTGAGCGTAGGGTTATTGTAGGGGAGATGGAACCTCAAGGTGCGGCGATGACGGCCGGTTTGCAGAAAGGCGACGAAATTTACGCCGTTGAAGGTCGCACGGTGCAAGGAACCAGACAGACAATGCTCGCTATTATAGAAGGTGCCTTGGATAGCTCTCGTATTGCGATAGAGGTCGTCGGCGAGGACGGTAATCGCAGGCAGCACACATTGGAAATAGATAGTGATACATTTATCAACGACGAAAGTCGCTCGGCATTCGAGAA
This sequence comes from uncultured candidatus Poriferisulfidus sp., assembly GCA_965215125.1. Classification (GTDB taxonomy): domain Bacteria; phylum Pseudomonadota; class Gammaproteobacteria; order Poriferisulfidales; family Oxydemutatoraceae; genus SP5GCR1. The sequence continues at coordinate 2,169,278 of OZ244052.1, forward strand.
ATTGGGTATGACTTTGATGCGTCCCGAATTGGAAGCAATTGTCGGCGAAGTATTGCCCGATAGTGCGGCGCAACGATACGGTCTAATAAAAAATGATCGCATTCTTCGCTTTGACGGATTGCCGATAGAAAATTGGAGTCGGCTGACCGAGCAAATACGAGCCCATCCCGACACATCGGTGGAATTAACGATTCTTCGCAACGAACGGGAAGTGACGATAGATTTTAGACCCGATGCGCAAGCACAAGGTAAGAATATCGTAGGTAAGGCCGGGATCATAGCACTCAGTTCACCGTCGCTGTTTGAACCCTATCGGGTTCATATACGCTACGGTTTGTTCGATTCAATCACAAAGGCGGCGCAACAAACTTGGACGATGACGATACTGACTTTTAAGTTTATCATTCACATGATTACCGGCTCGGTATCGCTTTCCAATATTAGTGGTCCGGTAACCATAGCCGAGGTCGCCGGTGTTTCTTTTCTGCTGGGTATCGTGAGTTATTTGAGCGTGCTGGCGATAATCAGCATCAGCATAGGCGTACTCAATTTACTTCCGGTGCCGGTATTGGACGGCGGTCACCTGTTGCATTACTTATGGGAATTTATCGCCGGCAAACCGTTATCTATGGCGGCGCAAGCTAAAGCCCAGTTGGTCGGTATGATAATGATCGGTTCCTTGATAGTACTGGCTTTGTACAACGATCTACAACGTCTGTTGGGTCCTTGATTAAAGGTAGGTAATATTTGAAGCACATTTACCGATTCTTAACGATTACTCTAGTCGCTTTATGCGGCATTGCCAATGCCGATGGCTTCATTATCAAAGATATAGAAATAAAAGGCCTCAAGCGTGTCGATGCAAGTAATATCTTTCTGGTACTGCCGTTTCGCATTAACGATTATTTTGATTTTTCAAATTCGCCGGAACTAATTGAATTGTTATATGCAGAAGGTTATTTCGAAGAAGTAGAACTGCGCTACGATAACGACCGTTTGTATATTATCGTCACCGAAAGACCGGGCATCGCTGCGATCTATGTAGAAGGAAGCGACGAAGTGCCCGAAGAAGCGGTATTGGAAGCCCTGGAGTTTAACGATATCGCCCCCGGGCGCATCTACAAATATGCAACTTTCGATAAAATCAAACAGGAACTTCGCAAGCAATATCATGCACTGGGAAAGTACGCCGTCAATATCAATATAGACACCGTAGCACTACCCGATAATCAAATCAATCTTGTTGTCCGAATCAACGAAAACGAAACAACTCGCATCAAAGATATTCAAATCATAGGAAATCGCCAACTGTCGGATAAATTATTGAAGGACAATTTCCAATCGGGAGGCAAAAAATGGTATGAATTTTGGAAAGATCAAGATAAGTATTCTAGGTTCAAGTTGGCGGCGGATATAGAATCATTGCAGGCTTTTTATCAGGATAGAGGTTATCTGGATTTTGCCGTCGAAGAAATCAAAGTGACATTGACACCGGACCGACGTTTTATCGATGTTTTGATCAAAATAAGAGAAGGACAACCGTATCGTATTAAAAAAGCCAATCTTGCTTCTGTGTCCGTACCCGAACGAGCAAAGATTATTGAGGTAATAAACGAGCATATTAAAGAGGATAAAATTTTTTCGCGTCAGGAAGCATTGAAGGCGAGTGCGAAAATAGGTCATATTCTTAAAGATCAAGGCTACGCATCTGCTAAGGTAGATGCTATTCCGCAACCCGATACCGAAAATGGTACGGTCGATGTTACTTTTTTCCCGAATCCCGGTCCGTTGACTTATGTGCGGCGTATTAATATACACGGTAATATAGCGACCGACGGCGAGGTGTTCAGACATGAATTGAGACAGCTCGAGAGTGCGCCTTATTCGGCTAGGAAAATAGACCTTTCTAAAAGGAGATTGCAACGATTACCTTTTGTGAGTGCGGTGAAGATAGAGGAAAACCCGGTTGAAAAATCAAGCAATCAACTGGATCTGAATTTTGAGGTAGAGGAGCGTAAATCGGGGAGTTTTAATATAGGCGCAGGGTTTTCGGATAGCGACGGTGCGGTGCTGAGTTTGCAACTGAGCCAGTCTAATTTTTTAGGCACCGGTAATCGAGTCAGTACGGTCTTTAATAATAGCAGGTCAAACACGCGTTATGCATTGCGATTTACCGACCCGAACTATACCATAGACGGCGTAAGCCGTACTTTGTCGGCTAGTTATAGTGCAACCGACTACGGGGAAAGAGATGTCTCTTATATAGATACCGATGAAATTAATTTGGGGGTGCATTACGGTATTCCTATCTCGGAAGTGGATACCCTAGGCCTGGGTATACGGTGGGAAGAAGTTCGCTATGAGGATAGTCTGGATAGACGGTCCGTACGGAATCGTCTTGGCAGTTTGAGAGAATGTCTGGGCCGCCCGGAAGGCGAAGATTTCGAGTATTATGTGTTTAGGAATTATGCCGTCACCGCAGGCGTCGCTTACGATACTCGGAATAGTTCGCTATTCCCCACAGAGGGTGCGAGGATATCGACCAATTTAGAAGTCTACGGACCGGGCAGTGGTTTGAAGTATTATAAGGCGAATTATTCGCACCGCCATTTTTTTCCTTTAGACGAAGACAAAAATTTTGTTTTTTCGCCTAGGCTGTTATTATCGTATGCCGATAAATACGGCAGCACACCGGAAGTGCCTTGCACCGACCGCTTTTTTGCCGGAGGAACCAAAACGGTTCGCGGTTACTTAAATAATTCATTAGGTCCTAGAGACTCGGCCGATCGCGCCGAGGGTGGTAATTTCAGGGCAGTGGGAAACTTTGATTTGTATTTTCCCACCGGCTTTTTATACGACCCCAAGCGGCTACGCGCAAGTGTTTTTAGCGATATCGGGAATGTTTTCGAGGATTTTAGCGACTTTGACTTCTCCGAAATCAGAGGATCCATAGGGATTAATATGAGTTGGATAACTGCAATCGGTGCGGTTACTTTTAACTTCGCAACGCAGTATAATGACAAACCAGAGGATAGAACCGAGAGTTTTCAATTCGATTTAGGAACTAATTTTTAAGCAATGAATATGACTATAAAAAACAACGATATACCTTTGAAAAGGTTTATTTTAATCATAGCTTTACTGATCAACACGAGTAGTTATGCGGCGGGCGTAGGCTTCGTCAATATCTCTATCGTGATGCAGAAAGCCCCTCAATCTATCGCTGCGGTTGAACGCTTGGAAGCGGAGTTTGACAAAAAAGATGCCCAATTATTGGAGCTGGAAGACGATATCAGAAAAGGTGAAATTTTACTCCGACGCTCGTCGCGTACTATGGACGAGGAAAAAAGGGAACGTTTGCAAGCAAGGATTATTTCGATGAAACGAGAATTCAAGGAAAGACGCGAAGAGTTTAAGGAAGAATTCAATAAGCGGCGAACCGAAGAGCAGGCTAAGATACAAGAAGAGGTTTTGGAAATTATCAAAGAGCTAGCCAAGAGAAAAAATTTTGATATGGTCGTATCCGAGCCTATACTCTATGCCGACGATCAAGTTAATCTAACCGATCAAGTGCTGGATATATTAGAAAAACGAGCGCAGTGACGGTATCCCTACTATGCCCAAGCGGTCTTATACTTTAACCGAGCTGGCAGAGCATATTAACATTCAAAAAGCACCGGAAGATATTAAAATTAACGGTATTGCAAGTTTGCGAGATGCGCAACCGGATCAAGTTTCGTTTTATGCCAATCCCAAGCAACGAGATTTTTTGACTACAACGCGAGCAGGCGCGGTTTTGATCAAACCCGAGGATCAACACCTATGCAAACAGCCGACACTGCTTTGCGATAACCCATATCTGGCTTTTGCACGACTTAGCCACTTATTTAGTACCGGTAATCGCTCGTCAACCAATGCGATCCATCGAACTGCCGATGTTGCGACCGACGTGTGTATAGGAGCAGGTGTTTCTATAGGGGCAGGTGTGGCAATCGGAAGGCATTGTATCTTAGGCGACGGTGTTACAATCGGAACAAATTGCACGATAGGAGATTATTGTAGTATAGGAGAGAATACTTTGCTTAAGGCACACGTTGTGCTTGCCGATAAAACTAAGCTCGGTCGGCGAGTTATCATACAACCGGGGGCGGTAATCGGTGGAGATGGTTTCGGTTTCGTGCCGGACGGCAACGACTGGATCAAGATAGAGCATTTAGGTAATGTGGAAATAGGCGACGATGTAGAGATCGGTGCGAATACGGCGATAGACAAAGCAACTCTGGGTAGTACCGTTATAGGAAACGGAGTCAAAATAGATAATTTAGTGCATATCAGTCATAACGATGTCATAGGAGACAGAACGGTGATCGCTGCTTGCACCGGCATCGCCGGCAGTACTACGATAGGCAAAGATTGTAAAATCGGAGGTGCGGCAATGATCAACGGACAAATTAGCATTTGTGACGGCACGACGATAACACCGGCAACACGCATCCATAAATCTATTACAAAAAAAGGACACTATAGTTCGGGTTTACTCTCTGTTGAACACGGTCAATGGTTAAAAAATAGTGTTTATTTCAAAAATTTATATAAATTACTTGATAATTTGAATAAACTAAATAAAAGATAGGAAGATTATTATGCATTCATTTGATTTTGAAAAAGAAATTAAACATATATTGCCGCATCGATTCCCGATGTTGCTGGTTGACCGAGTCATTGAATACAATAAAGGAAAGCGTCTGAAGGCAATTAAAAATGTGACCATTAACGAAGATTTTTTCAACGGCCACTTTCCGCAAAAAGCCGTTATGCCGGGAGTACTGATTATCGAAGCGATGGCACAAGCATCGTGTTTGTTGCTTCTGAAAGAAGCGTATATCAGAGAACAATCGATCGGCGAGAGTGGCGAACAGCTTATTTTACTCGCCGGTATCGAGCGAGCAAGATTCAAAGCACCCGTGGTACCCGGTGATCAATTGATATTGGATGTAGTCTTAGAAAAATTTAAGAAAAATTATGCCGTGTTTCACTGCTTGGCTTTGGTGGACGAGCAAACAGTTGCTGTTGCAACCTTGAAGTGTATGATGAAATAAACTCGGATTTGGGTAGTTTCAGCTATGATACATCCGACCGCAATCATCGCCGACGATGCAAGCCTTGCCGAGAATGTGTCTATAGGTGCTTATAGCATGGTTGATTCCGGAGTTTCTATAGGGGCGGGAACACAGATTGGTCCGCATACGGTCATTAAAGGACCTACGCAAATCGGGTGTAATAATCGAATTTTTCAATTTTGTTCAATAGGAGAATTACCTCAAGATAGACAATGCCGCAATCCGACTCCTGAAAACAATGGTGGCTGTTTGACGATAGGAGATAACAATACGATTCGTGAGTATTGCACGATCAATCGTGGAACGATAGAGGGAGGAGGGCAAACGACGATAGCCGACGATAATTTCTTTATGGCTTATGTGCATATAGCCCATGATTGTAAAATTGCCAGCCATACTATTTTTGCCAATGCAGCGAGTTTAGCAGGGCATGTAGAGGTCGGCGATTATGCGACGCTGAGCGGCTTTGTGATGGTACATCAATTTTGCCGCATAGGACGATACGCATACAGCGGTATGGGTAGCGGCTTGAATAAGGATTTGCCGCCTTATCTGCTCGCTGCCGGACTTCCGGCACAAACACACGGACTTAACAAAGTAGGGCTGAAAAGAGTCGGTTTTTCCGAAGATGTTATACAAAAATTACACCAAGCCTATATGAAATTACTGCGTTCGCTCTCGGATTATAAAATTAATATAGACGAGCAGTATAAAGTTGCCGCACAATATCCCGATGTGAAACATCTGATTGAATTTATAGAAACGAGTATGGACGGCAAGCATCGCGGCATCTTGCCGAGTGAAAAGGGATAATTATATCGTTGAGTTATCGCTCAAACACACATGATATAATACACTCCGATTGGGGCTATAGCTCAGCTGGGAGAGCACTTGCATGGCATGCAAGGGGTCGGCGGTTCGATCCCGCCTAGCTCCACCAATTAACGCAAGCCTTCACCCTATGAGCCGGTTCTTTAGGTAGGGTCTTGCGGTGAAGATTTAGCATCTTTGGTATCGCGCACGATAGGCAGATAAAGTCCTTGTCCGTCTTTATAGACTTGGATATTTAGCGTGTCGTCTTTTTCCACACTGCCGAGCAGATAAGCCATACCCTGATACACACCATCTAATTCATGGCAAGAATTGAGCAGTAGCTTCACGCGATACGCATTGTAATCGGGTGCAACGACGTTGATCTCGCCTTCATAACCACAGCCGTTGGTATCGGCACCGTTGATGTATCCGTTCTCACCAATCGTAAATTTCGTAATCGTAAAGCCGTGGTAATAAATCCATTCATCGTTTACTTTGCTTATTTGCGCATCCTTCTCGTACAAAGATTTATCTCGCTCTAGCTTGAGCGTGCCTGTGTCTTTGGCATCGTGTGTTAGAAAACGAGCTTCTATTTTGTCGGGTGCCACTACTTTGCCTTCGAGCGTCACCGAGTCGAAATAACCTCCGTTGGTTAACAAATACATTTCCATGTCGGAGTGATAAATATCGTTTTTGATATCAACCGTTCCTTTGTATGAAACTCTGGCATCGGGACTATAAGCGATCAGTTCCCCGCCTACATAAAGTGCATTGAATTTGAAATTTCCGCGACCGTTGATATCAAAATGTCCGTTCCATATACCGTCGTAATTTTGATTCTTTGTTTGATGCTCGGAAAATTTTCCGCTCGCCAACCACCAACCACTTATGGCAATTAAGGCAACACCGATGAAAAGAATTATAAAACGTTTCATATCTGTTCAGGCTACTATCAATACCAGCGTCTATGTATACTAAATTATTAATTAGGACGGTAAGGGTAGAGTTTCCACCATGTCTTGCATTTCATAACAATATCATTGTATAATACACGGCTTATATATTTTAATGTTCTTTTAAAAATAGTATAGAAGATTTGTGTGGGCGCTTGCGTTGAGCCGATTAAACCCATTTTGCTTGGATAGAGCTTCGGCAAAGTCCGGCAAAAACTCAAAAGTTTTTAAATTTAATTGAAGAGTTTGATCCTGGCTCAGATTGAACGCTGGCGGCATGCTTAACACATGCAAGTCGAACGGTAACGGGAGTGTGCTTGCACACTTGCCGACGAGTGGCGGACGGGTGAGTAACGCGTAAGAATTTACCTATGTAGCGGGGGATAGCCCGAGGAAACTCGGATTAATACCGCATACACCCTACGGGGGAAAGCCGGGGACTTTTTCGGAAGCCTGGCACTACTAGATAAGCTTGCGTCTGATTAGCTGGTTGGTGGGGTAACAGCCTACCAAGGCGACGATCAGTAGCTGGTCTGAGAGGACGATCAGCCACACTGGGACTGAGACACGGCCCAGACTCCTACGGGAGGCAGCAGTGAGGAATATTGGACAATGGGCGAAAGCCTGATCCAGCAATGCCGCGTGTGTGAAGAAGGCCTACGGGTTGTAAAGCACTTTCAGTAGCGAAGAAAATCTTTATGTAAATAGCATAAAGCCTTGACGTTAACTACAGAAGAAGCACCGGCTAATTCCGTGCCAGCAGCCGCGGTAATACGGAAGGTGCGAGCGTTAATCGGAATTACTGGGCGTAAAGCGCATGCAGGCGGTTTGGTAAGTCAGATGTGAAATCCCCGGGCTCAACCCGGGAACTGCATTTGATACTGCCGAACTAGAGTACAGAAGAGGAAAGTGGAATTCTGAATGTAGCGGTGAAATGCGTAGATATTCGGAGGAACACCAGAGGCGAAGGCGACTTTCTGGTCTGTAACTGACGCTGAGATGCGAAAGCGTGGGTAGCAAACAGGATTAGATACCCTGGTAGTCCATGCCGTAAACGATGTCAACTAGCTGTTCGATCTTATCAGATTGAGTAGCGCAGCTAACGCTTTAAGTTGACCGCCTGGGGAGTACGGCCGCAAGGTTGAAACTCAAAGGAATTGACGGGGGCCCGCACAAGCGGTGGAGCATGTGGTTTAATTCGATGCAACGCGAAGAACCTTACCTGGCCTTGACATCTCCGGAACTTTACAGAAATGTAGAGGTGCCTTCGGGAACCGGATGACAGGTGCTGCATGGCTGTCGTCAGCTCGTGTCGTGAGATGTTGGGTTAAGTCCCGCAACGAGCGCAACCCTTGTTCTTAGTTATCAGCATTTCGGATGGAGACTCTAAGAAGACTGCCGGTGACAAACCGGAGGAAGGTGAGGATGACGTCAAGTCATCATGGCCCTTACGGCCAGGGTTACACACATGCTACAATGGACGGTACAGAGGGTTGCCAACCCGCGAGGGGGAGCTAATCCCACAAAGCCGTTCTCAGTCCGGATTGGAGTCTGCAACTCGACTCCATGAAGTAGGAATCGCTAGTAATCGCGAATCAGCAACGTCGCGGTGAATACGTTCCCGGGCCTTGTACACACCGCCCATCACACCATGGGAGTTGGCTGCACCAGAAGTAGGTTGTCTAACTTCGGAGGACGCTTACCACGGCGTGGTTAATGACTGGGGTGAAGTTGTAACAAGGTAGCCGTAGGAGAACCTGCGGCTGGATCACCTCCTTTAGAGTATCTGCTTGATGCGAGTGTCCTCACAAATCTTCTAAGAATTATCTGCCTTAAGGCAGATAATTCCTGTTAATGCAGAAACTTAGCACTGTTGCGTAGGTCTTATGAACTATGGTTCATCCTCATTTAACGGTATGTTAATAAGATTGGCTGGGGGTTTCGGTTAACTGTAGAGATTTTGTAGGGGCAGACTATTCCCCTCCTGTGGAGAGGTGGCAGGCGCAACAGAACCGCCGATTGAGCCAGTAGTTCAATCGGCGTGACGTTATGCAGAACTTTAACATGTTTACAAAATGTAAAACCTTTCCATGGGGTGGTTGCGTCGTATCTGTACAATTTATTCATTCATCCTCGTTTAATGGTATGCCTCAAGTTGGAAGATATGGCGATATTGAAAAATAGAATCACTGATTTAATTTGTAGGTGCGGCACACATGTTTGAACAACTTAGTAATCAATTCAGTACTATCGTAAATCGCCTTCAAGGCTACAAATATCTGAGTACCGATCATATTGATAATGCTTTGACCGAGATTAAAACAGCGTTGATAGAAGCCGATGTCGCGTTTTCCGTTGTAGATAAATTTAGCGAGGCAATACGAAGCAAAGTATCAGACATTCGTATCCACAAAGACATAAATCCGGGACAAGCACTAATACGCCTTATTAAAGACGAGCTTGTCGCTTTAATCACCGATGTCGACATCGAACTAAAACTCAAAGCTAAGCCACCTATAACCCTATTAATGGTGGGTCTGCAGGGTGTAGGTAAAACAACCACCGCAGTTAAATTGGCGCGCTATTTAGAAAAGCAAAAGAAAATGGTAGCGATGGTCAGTTGTGATATACATCGTCCGGCTGCGGTTGAGCAACTCAAGGTGCTGTGCCGGCAAACTAAGGCATCGTGTTACCCGACGCCATCGCAACTCCGGCCCGATGAGATCGCAAAGCAAGCATACGAGAGAGCCTCCAGAGAATTGTTCGATGTTTTGATCATCGATACCGCCGGGCGGTTGCATGTAGATACCGGAATGATGGACGAGATACATCGTATCCATGGTTCGGTGCCGACTAACGAGGTTTTACTTGTGGTGGATAGTATGAGTGGGCAAGACGCGGTTAATTCGGCAAAGGCATTTGCCGAACACATACCGCTAACCGGTATAGTACTAACCAAAGCCGACGGTGATAGTCGCGGTGGTGCTGCGCTATCCGCAAAATTTGTTACCGGCAAACCGATTAAATTGATAGGTACCGGAGAAAAATTAGATCAGTTGGAAGTTTTCGATCCTGAGCGCATTGCTTCGCGTATTCTAGGCTTGGGTGAGATAGAAAGCCTGCTAAAAGATATTGAACAAAAGACCGACAAAAAAGATGCAAAGAAACTTGCCGCTAAGGTGAAGCGTGCCAAATTCGACTTAAACGATGTAAAAGAGCAAATCGGACAAATAAAAAACATGGGTGGTATTTCGGCAATGTTGGATAAACTGCCGGCTGCGATGAAAAAAAATGCAATACCCAAATCGGCAGCACAGGAAACTCAATTAAAAGCCAGTGTTGCGGTGATCGATTCGATGACACCTTTTGAGCGCGAACACCCCGAGCGTCTCAACGGGTCTCGTAAAAAACGTATTGCGGCAGGATCGGGAACGGCGATACAAGATATTAATCGCGTCTTAAAGCAGCACCAACAAATGCAAAAAGCGGCAAAAAAGCTCGGCAAATCTTCCAAACTTCCCAAAATGCCCGACGGCTTTATGTCCTAGCTTCTAGGATAACACCTCCACCTATACATTCGCGCCCGCGATAAAGTACTGCCGATTGCCCTGTTGCAACCGCACGTTGTGGCTGTTCAAAATGTATGCAAAGATATGATTTATTTTTACCGAAGTGTACTCGGCACTTTTGTAATGCCTGTCGGTGTCGTATTCTACATTCTAAAGATTCATCGTCTTGTGGCGCATTATTTATCCAATTTACATTGGCGATGTGGATTTCGGATCGGAATAATAAAGGGTGATTTTTATCCTGTACGACGGTCAATGTATTACGATCGGTATCCTTGGCTATTACATACCATGCACCACCGCTTCCGCCTTTAATGCCACCGATTCCCAACCCTTGTCGTTGACCTATCGTGGCATGCCAGCAGCCTTTATGGCGACCTAAATTATTGCCGTCTGTATCGAGGATGTCACCCTCTTCGGTAGGCATATAGCGAGCTATAAAACGGGCAAAGTTACGCTCTCCTATAAAGCAAATACCGGTGCTATCCTTTCTATCGTGACAAGGAAAGTGGTGCTGTTTTGCGATTTTGCGAACTTCGGATTTGTATAGCTTTGCAAGGGGAAATAAAGTGTAAGCTAGTTGTCCTTGACTTAAAGTATAAAGAAAATAAGTCTGGTCTTTATTTTGATCCTGAGCTTGCAATAAGCGATAATTGTTATTGTCGTGTTGCACTCCGGCGTAATGCCCCATAGCGATGCGTGTTGCACCGAGTGTGTGTGCATAGTCTATAAATGCTTTAAATTTTATTTCTTTATTACATACTATGTCCGGGTTGGGTGTGCGTCCGGCGCGATATTCGTCTAGAAAATAGGTGAATACCGAATCCCAATACTCGGAGGCGAAATTGACGGTATGCAAAGGTATATCTAGGATTTCCGTAATATGTCGTGCTTGTGCTAAATCCTCCGCTGCCGCACAATGTTCATCATCGTCTTCTTCCCAATTTTTCATAAATAACGCCTCCACATTCCAACCTTGTTGTTGTAGAAGCAGGGCACTTACCGCCGAGTCTACACCGCCCGATAAGCCAACGATAATCTTTTTAGAATCGAGAAAATTTTTCATATTGCGTATATTGAGGTCATGCTATACTAATTATGAACTAAATATTGCAGAATCATTTACTTCTTATATATGTCAACCGAAGGTATACACGAAATCTCTACATTTACATTGAACTTTATTTTGATGACATGTACGCTTTATAATCGGAAATCTTAGAGTATATTTTATACAGTTGTAGATAGAATTAATTCGACCGATGGAACTAGATTTCTTATTGTGATAATAGGAGGGTGAATGGGTTATATAAAATATCCGAAAGCCACTTCGGATGATTTGGTGAAGGAAAAGATAGTTCGCACTATTGCAAAAAAGAAACAAAAACTTAAAATTAAACAACCACCTCTTTATAGAGTGATATTACTGAACGATGATTTTACACCGATGGAGTTTGTAGTTTATATATTGATTAACTTTTTTAGAATGAATACCGAGAATGCAACGCGCTTGATGCTACAGATTCATACTCAAGGCAAAGGTGTTTGCGGTGTTTATACTAAAGACATAGCAGAGACTAAAGTTGCCGATGTTAATAGATATTCCAGAGAGCATAAACATCCTTTATTATGTGTCATGGAGGAAAACTGATGTTTGACAAAGAAATGGAAGAGACTCTGGCCAGCGTGTTTGATTTTGCCCGCTCGCACCGCCACGAATACGTGACAACCGAACACTTGCTTTGGGGATTGATTGACAATCCCGATGCCGCCGAAGTGCTCGAAGCATGCGGTGCCGATTTGGAAGAGTTATCACAAAAGTTAATCGAATATATAGAAAAAACAACACCCAAATTCAATACCAAAGACGATAATACGCGTCCTACCTTAGGCTTTCAGCGGACACTACAACGCGCTATTTTTCGCAGTCAGGCAGTGCCTACGGAAGAGAAAATCAAAGGTCGGAATATATTGGCCGCTTTATTCGAGGAACAAGAATCTCAATCGGTTTATTTTCTATCTCACTACGATATAGAAAGATTGGATATCGTCAACTACATAGCACACAATATCCGAAAATATGACGATATTTCTGAATACGAATACGCACGCGATACCGAAACTTCACAAAAGAGGCTCTCGTTGGAAGATTATGCCGAGAACTTAAACAAAAAGGCACAGGCGGGTAAAATCGATCCGTTGATCGGCCGAGAAACGGAGATCGAAAGGACCGTACAAATACTATGTCGTAAATCCAAGAATAACCCGCTTTATGTGGGTGAAGCAGGTGTCGGAAAGACTGCGTTGGCAGAAGGATTCGCCTCTAGGATAGTGGCTAATAAAGTGCCCAAGATACTGCAAGACGCAGTTGTGTTTTCTCTGGATTTGGGTAGCCTGATTGCCGGCACCAAATACCGGGGCGACTTTGAAAAACGCTTAAAGACGGTATTTAAGCAGTTGCAGAAAGAAAAGCATGCGATACTGTTTATAGACGAAATTCATACCTTGATCGGTACCGGTTCCGCCTCCGGTAGTGTTTTGGATGCTTCCAACTTGATAAAACCGCAACTATTGTCCAATCATTTCAAGTGTATAGGTTCTACCACCTATCAGGAATACCGTAATATATTCGAGAAAGATCATGCATTGGCGCGCCGTTTTCAAAAAATAGATGTTAAGGAACCTACGACTCAAGAGACATACAAAATACTATTGGGCTTGAAACAAGGCTTCGAGGATTTCCATAAAGTTCGTTATTCTAAGCAAAGTTTGGATACGGCGAGCAAACTCGCATCGCGCTACATACACGAACGTCGGTTACCCGATAAAGCAATCGACATCGTTGACGAAGCCGGTGCACGAGCGCGGATATCGGCAGTTGACGACAAGTACAAATCGGTGCGCTCTAAGGACATAGAAGAGATTATTGCTCAGATTGCGCGCATACCGACTAAAAGTATATCTGCCGGCGATATGCAAGGATTACAAAACTTGGAGCGCAATCTCAAGATGGTCATTTTCGGTCAGTCCGAAGCCATTGAACAAGTAGTGACATCTATTAAATTATCTCGTATCGGTATGAAGGAAAAAGATAAGCCCATAGGTGCATTTTTGTTTGCCGGACCTACCGGGGTAGGCAAAACCGAACTCGCCAAACAGCTGGCATTAAATTTCGACAAGAAGCTATTGCGTTTCGATATGTCCGAATATATGGAAAGGCATACGGTTTCCAGACTCATCGGTGCACCGCCCGGTTATGTCGGTTATGATCAAGGCGGATTACTCACCGACGCAGTATTAAAAAATCCTCAAGCAGTCGTACTTTTGGATGAAATGGAGAAAGCACATCCGGATGTCTCGTCCTTACTGTTGCAAGTGATGGATTACGGTATGTTAACCGATACCAACGGTCGCAAAATAGATTTTAGGAATACCATCATTATTATGACTACCAATGCCGGTGCCGACGAAATTATGCAAGGAAATATGGGTTTTACCGAGCGCGATAGAAAACTTGACGGAATGGAGACTATCAACCGTATATTCACTCCCGAATTTCGTAACCGACTGAGTGCAGTCGTCCGTTTCAATGCACTGAGTCGAGAGATCGTATTATCGGTTGTAGACAAAGCCTTGACCCAATTCCAAGCACAACTTGAAAGTCATAATATCGTGCTTGATGTAGATAAAAAAGTACGCGCATGGCTTGCCGATAACGGATATAACGAAACGATGGGCGCGCGCCCTATACATCGTTTGATAGAGGATAAACTTAAAAAGCCTATATCGGATGAAATATTATTCGGAAAGTTAAAAAAAGGTGGGAAATTGTCCTACACACTGAAAGGAAAAGATATACTATTCGGTATAGAAGCATTGAAAAAGAAGCCGATCAAATGTTGAAAATATTATTTCTCCCTGTATATAATTCTACCGCGTGTTAAGTCGTAAGGTGTCATCTCAACTGTTACTTTATCGCCGGCTAATATGCGTATATAATGCTTGCGCATACGGCCGGATATGTGAGCGGTAACGATATGTCCGTTTTCAAGTTTGACCCTGAATATGGTATTCGGCAATACCTCTGTGACGATGCCGTCGATTTCAAAAATTTGTTCTTTGGGCATAAATGGTAAATTTTAATTCGGTTGCTATAAACACAAATCGTATATTATATAGAAAATTATTTTTGCGTAAACCTATATGAAAAAAATTGAGAAGTTAAACAATGTCTGCTGAAACCGCTTTTGTCTTTCCGGGACAGGGTTCCCAAAGTATCAATATGCTAAAAGAATTAACCTCTAAATATAAAGAGGTACGGACTACCTTTATGGAAGCGTCCGATATATTGTCGTGCAACCTTTATAAATTACTTACCAAAGGGACCGCCGAAGAATTAAGTGAGACTACCAATACCCAACCGATTATGCTGACCGCCAGCGTTGCGATATGGCGAATTTGGAAAAATTCTACCAATCATATGCCGACTGTGATGGCGGGACACAGTCTGGGCGAATATAGTGCTTTGGTTTGTGGTGACTCTTTATCGTTCAAGTCGGCATTACACTTGGTTTCAAAGCGAGCCGAATTTATGCAGAACTCTCCGCTCGGTTCTAAAGGTTCTATGGCGGCAATCATAGGTTTGGAAAAGAATGCAATTATTGAATTGTGCGAGAAAATATCTACCGAACGCGATAGAGTAGAAGCCGTCAATTTTAATGCCCCCCTGCAGACAGTGATCGCCGGAAAAAAGACACAGGTAAATAAAGTAATGAAAGAAGCCGCAGCCAATGGTGCCAGTAAAAGTACTTTGCTCGCCGTCAAAGTGCCTTCGCATTGTTCGTTAATGAAAGGAGTGGCGGAAAAATTTTCCGAAGAACTTAAGAAAGTAAAAATCAAAACACCCAAAGTCCAGATTATCCATAACTGCGATGCCCAATCCCACAACAGTCCTCAGCATATATTGGATGCACTGATTAAGCAATTATATATGCCGGTG
Organism: uncultured candidatus Poriferisulfidus sp.; assembly: GCA_965215125.1. Classification (GTDB taxonomy): domain Bacteria; phylum Pseudomonadota; class Gammaproteobacteria; order Poriferisulfidales; family Oxydemutatoraceae; genus SP5GCR1. The sequence continues at coordinate 2,184,732 of OZ244052.1, forward strand.
AGATGGGTGGATACCATACAAAAAATTTCGGCAGGTGGTATAGAACATTATGTAGAGATAGGTCCCGGACGAGTGCTGTCGTCTTTAATCAAACGCATAGATAAAAGTTTTACCACTTACAGCGTTAACGATATTAAAAGTCTCAACTACGCACTAGAAAAATTTATGGCATGATGGAACCCTCTAAAACTGTTTTAATTACCGGTGCCTCACGCGGTATAGGTGCTGCTATTTTAGAAAGCCTGATTATGGATAAGCTGGAGATTTACGGTACTGCAACCAGCGGCGAAGGTGCCGATGCTATATCGGAGAAACTAAAAAGCAAAGATGCGAGAGGGGCAGGCTTGGTGTTACGAGTAGACAAGCAAGACTCGATTGAGCAAACGGCTGTTTATCTTAAAGAACAAGACAAATTACCGGATATCATCGTCAATAATGCCGGTATTACCCGTGATAATCTTTTACTTAGGATGACATACGAAGATTGGCAAGATGTAATTACCACGAATTTAACCTCGCTTTATAGAATTAGCAAAGCCTTTATCAAGCAGATGATTAAAAAAAGATGGGGAAGGATAATCAATATCACTTCGGTTATTGCGGCTACCGGAAATGCCGGACAGTCTAATTATGCTGCGGCAAAAGCCGGTGTGCTAGGCTTGACCAAGAGCTTGGCAAAAGAGTTGGCTCCTCGCAACATCACGGTAAACAATATCGCCCCCGGCTTTGTAGAAACCGATATGACTGCACTGCTCGCCGAAGAACAACGCAAGATAGTGTTAAAAAATATTCCCCTAGGGCGGTTCGGCACGCCCGGCGAGGTCGGAGCTTTAACTCGTTTTTTAATTTCCGAAAATGCCGGATATATTACCGGAGAAACTATTCATATTAACGGCGGCATGTATATGTCCTGAAATTATTTTTTATAAACTTAAAAGGAGAACATAATGGAAGATATAGATTCTAGAGTCCGAAAAATTGTAGCGGAGCAGCTCAGCGTAACCGAAGATAAGGTGACCGACGATGCCTCTTTCGTCAACGATTTGAATGCAGATTCGCTCGATACCGTTGAGTTGGTAATGGCACTCGAAGAAGAATTTGAATGTGCCATTCCGGACGAAGAAGCCGAAAAAATCACGACGGTCAAGCAAGCAATAGACTATATCAAAAATAATTCTTGATATAGATTCGAGATTGATACCTTGAAAGGTAGAAGAACCGTCGTCACCGGACTCGGCATCGTATGCCCCTTGGGGAGTGATATAGAGGGTGCATGGCAAGCTATTGTGGCAGGGAAGAGCGGTATTTGCATAGTTCCCGAACTTGAAAATACCGATATTTCGGTGCGTATTGCCGGTCTTGTTAAAGGATTCAATGCCGACGATTATCTATCTTCCAAAGAGCAAAGACGATGCGACGAATTTATACATTACGGTATCGCTGCCGGCAGTCAAGCGATTGACGATGCCGGCATCGTTGCCGACGAATCTAAGGCACATCGTATCGGTGTCATGATCGGTTCGGGTATCGGTGGATTACCTTTGATTGAAAAACAGCACGATGTACTAAAGGATAAAGGTAGTGCTAAATTATCGCCTTTTTTTATTCCCGGCAGTATTATCAATATGGTATCCGGGAACTTATCCATCAAATACGGCTTTAAGGGAATCAATTATTCTATAGTTTCCGCTTGTGCGACCGGGACTCACAATATCGGTGAAGCTGCTCGCATTATTGCCGCAGGTGGTGCCGATGTAATGATTGCCGGAGGTAGTGAGAAAGCGAGTACTGCTTTGGGTATAGGCGGGTTTGCCGCTGCTCGAGCCTTAAGTGCGTCGCATAACGATGCCCCGGAAAAAGCGAGCCGACCGTGGGATCTAAACCGCGATGGTTTTGTGTTGGGTGACGGTGCCGGTGTCATCGTGCTAGAGGAGTATCAACATGCGGTGAGTCGCAGTGCGAATATCTATTGCGAGCTTGTCGGTTATAGTGCATCGAGTGATGCCTACCATATTACCCAACCTTCACCGCAAGGTGAGGGGGCTAGTCGTTGTATGCGCGATGTCTTGCAAGACGGTGCACTGAATCCCGAAGATGTCGATTATCTCAATGCACACGGTACTTCTACACCGTTGGGTGATAAAATAGAAAGCGATGCGGTCAAAAGTGTTTTTAAGGATCACGCGAATAAAATCGCAATCAGTTCGGTTAAATCGATGATCGGTCATCTACTGGGAGCGGCTGGAGGCGTAGAAGCGGTATTTTCGGTATTGACACTAAGGGATCAGATACTGCCGCCGACTATCAATATAGAAACACCCGATCCCGAGTGTGATTTAGACTATGTTCCCGGGCAAGCCCGAGAAGCACAAGTCAACTGTATATTATCCAATTCTTTCGGTTTCGGTGGAACCAATGCATCACTTGCATTTCGGAAAATCTAAACATAGCTAATCTTGCCGAATATAGCTTCAGCTTTAGTCAACGGTCAATCTACCGATTATCTATCTATTACGGATAGAGGTCTTGCATACGGCGACGGTGTTTTTGAAACCGTATCGGCCATTGACGGAAAACCTTGTTTGTGGCAGAAACATTTGAATAGATTATTGCGAGGATGCAATAGCTTAGGAATTATATTTAAGAATATACCTGAATTAGAAAAAGAAGTATTTCTACTATCGGAACAAGCAAAGCCTTACGGTGTTATAAAAATTATTATCACGCGAGGTTCCAAGGCATTGGGTTATCGTGTGCAAAACTCCGATAAACCTTCCCGAATCGTACAATTCCAAGAAAGACAGGCATTTTCAGAAATTTTATACAAAGAAGGGATTGCGGCATGCTTTTGCAAGCAGCGGCTGGCTCATAATCCAAGATTGGCTCAAATCAAGCATTTATGCCGATTAGAGCAGGTGATTGCAAGGATGGAATGGCAAGATGAATATCACGAAGGCATTATGTTTGATTATCGGAATAACGCAATAGAAGGGACGATGAGTAATCTATTTATCGTAAAAGACTCGGCATTAAAAACACCCTGTTTAGCCAACTGTGGCGTGCAAGGTGTGATGCGAGAATGGATTATGGAAAAATGCAGCGCACATCACATCACGGTCATAGAGACCGAAATAGACAGACAAGCTATATTAGAAGCAGATGGGTTATTTTTTTGCAATGCCTTAATACGAGTCTGGCCGGTGCATAGCTTGGAAACCCGCCATTACGACATACAGTTAGTTCATCGATTATTACAACCGTTCATATTTTCCGAATTAGGTATTGCGTTATGACAGGAAAACGATTTGCGATTATTACATTGATTATCAGTGTGCTTATCGTATCAATTTTGGGTTATGATTTCAGGGAACAGATATATCTAAAATCTATAAATATCAAAGATAATCAAAACTTTTCAATACAATTGGGCGACAGTTTCCATGATATCTTACTGGATATGCACGACAAGCAATTATTAAAACCCCATGATAGCATTGTGCCGTTATCTTGGTATATAAGGTTCTATGCACATATCGGTGGGATGAGATTAGAACAAATACAAGCCGGTGAATACCTGTTGAAGCCTGATATGAAATTTTATCAATTCCTAGACAAAGCATTCACCGGTGAAGTTGTGCAGAGAAAATTCAGTATTATAGAAGGCTATACAATGAAACAGATACTGGATTCAATGAAAGCAACACCTTATATTAATGTGAGTAGTACGGTTTATGCCGATATTAGTCTGGATTTAGGTATCTCGGAATCTTCACCGGAAGGTTGGATTTTTCCCGATACATATTATTATACTACCGACACCGATTCTATTGATCTACTCAAACGGGGTTATCAAAAAATGCAAACCATACTGGAACAATCTTGGCAAGCTAGAGATCCACGACTGCCCTTGACTTCACCGTACCAAGCGTTAATCCTTGCATCCATAGTAGAGAAAGAAACCACTGAAATAGAAGAACGTCCTAAAGTAGCAGGGGTTTTTATCAGCCGCCTTAAAAAAAATATGCTGTTGCAGGCAGATCCTACTATAATTTATGGTTTGGGTGATCGTTTTGACGGTAATCTTCGTTCGCGAGATTTGAAGGAAGACCAACCTTACAATAGCTATACGCGTAAGGGATTGCCTCCGACACCGATTGCTATGCCGAGCCTTTCTTCTATTACTGCGGTAATGCATCCGGAATATGGCGATTATCTGTATTTTGTCGCCAAAGGCGACGGTAGCCATCATTTTTCCAAAACTTATGCAGAGCACTTGAAAGCAGTTAGAAAATATCAATTAAAACGATGAATGCCAAATTTATTACCTTAGAAGGTTTGGAAGGAACCGGGAAAAGCACGCAAACTAACGAAATAGCCAATTATTTACGCAACAAGGGTGTGAAAGTCTATATCACGCAGGAGCCGGGAGGAACTCGACTAGGAGAAAAAATACGCAAATGGCTACTAGATCCCGAACATCGGATAGCCGAAATAAGTGAATTATTGTTATTTTATGCAGCCCGCACGCAGCATATAGAACAGCAAATAAAGCCTGCGCTTCAGAGAGGTACCTGGGTGATTTGTGACCGCTTTATGGACTCCAGCTATGCTTATCAGGGAGGAGGGCGCAACATTCCCTTAGATTATATAGAGCAACTCAACCGAATGGCAGTGCCTATAAAACCGGATTTAACTTTATTATTAGATATGTCTCCTAACCATATATGGCAACGAATAAATTCTGATAATCTTGATCGCTTTGAACAAGAAGATACGGTATTTTTTGAGCAGGTACGAAATGCTTATTTGCAATGCGCCGATAACCACTCCCAGCGTATTAAAATCATCAATGCCGAGCAAGACATAACCGAAGTGACAAAAATGATTATAGAACACTTGAAACCGTTGACGAAACAACTATGATTATGCCTGAACTTTATCCATGGCAACACGATACATGGCAGAATTGGCAACATTATTTAACCCAATCAAAAATACCACATGCGTTGCTACTACACGGGCGTCGTGGCTGCGGCGTGCATGATTTTGCTTTAAGATTATGCTGTAGCTTATTGTGTAACAGTGATAATAATTCCAAACTATGCCTAGAATGTGGAGGTTGTCGCCTTTTCTTGACAGGCAATCACCCTGATTATCTGATGATAGAAGCTGAACAAGATCAAATCAAAATAGAACAAGTGCGTTATGCTATAAATTTTTTACAACTTAGCCGGCATTATCCGAACCATAAGATCGTATTGATTAAAGAGGTTGATAAGCTAAATTATGCGGCAGCAAATAGTCTACTTAAAACATTGGAAGAACCTCCTGTAGAATCGATTATTTTAATGACCTGCAGACAGCCTTCGACATTAACTCCTACAATACGCAGCCGCTGTCATCGCATCCATATAAAAGAACCGGGTACGGAAGCTATCGCTTGGCTTGCCTTCGAAATGTCTATATCCGAGGAAGCTGCAAAGCAAAAATTGATGCTTTCTAACAATAGTCCGTTAATAGCCTTAGAGGAAGCATCCGATAAACCGAATAAGCTATTATTTTATCGGGAATTAGAGCAATGGATGGCTAAGCAGATTACTACTCATGATTTTGTCGATCGTTGGTGCGATAAGCGTGCCGATGAAATTCAACAATGGCTGTTGGAACATTTGCAACATACGATAATAAAGCAAGTTAAAGAAATGGCTTTTAATCAAATCAATTCGACATCAACCGAAGCTAATCCGAAAAATCTGCTCTATTGGTTGTATCAACGACAAATCGAACGATGCCGCTTTGCCAAACAGAATATCAATCCGCGCCTATTATTGGAAGGGGGTTTGCTGGAATGGCGGAAGGCTACCTACAATCGTTAACCGTTTTCGTGTAGTAGTTCAAGTGCCGTATCCAATTCCTCGGCTTTATTGTAAAAATGCGGAGACAGGCGTATGCCACCGCCGCGATAAGCGCAAAATACTTTATTTTTCGTGAGGTGCTTAAACAATGCTTTGGTGTCTCGTCTCAGTGACTTAAATGTAAAGATACCACCGCGTCGCGCTTTATCATCGGGTGTAAGCGGTTCAAATCGGCTTCGGTCTAGATGTTCTGCCAAATAATTAACATTCAAAGCAATTTGTCTATATATTTCGGCAATACCGATTTCCATCAACAAAGCTAAGCTGGCATGCAATGCATAAATACCTATATGATTCAAGCTACCACATTCAAAACGGCTTGCATTTGCTTTGGGTTGCCACTTTAATATATCGGATTCGTTGTATAGTACGTCGTAATTATTACAATCATCTATCATATTCCAACCGTATTGGTTTAATTTCAACTTAGGTATATGCAAGTTTCTGCAGTAGAGTAGGGCGATGCCCTCGGGAGCTAATAACCATTTATGGGCATCGGCAGCTAAAAAATCAATACAGCTATTTTGCACATCTACTGCAGCTGCACCTAAACTTTGTATCGCATCGACACAAAACAGAATATCGGCAGTGCGGCAGTATTGCCCTAAATAATTCAAGTCCATACGATAGCCTGTTGCGTATTGTATGGAACTGACGGCGATCAGACGAGTATGTTCGTTGCTTGCGTCAATCAACGCTTGCTCGGGAGTTTCTGCTGCATATAAGTCAACGACCCGTACTTCTATAGCATGGGTATTTTTCAAAGACTCCCAAACTATCCTATTAGAAGGAAATTCTTGCTTGCCGACTATGATATTATCCTTGGCTTGCCAATCTATACCGTAAGCGATAAGCGATAAAGCCTCCGAAGTATTTTTGAGCAGGGCAATCTCGTCTTTGTTTTCGGCATTGATTAAGTTTGCGAGCATAGCGCGCAGAGTGGCGGCGTGTTTGAACCAATCCGCCGAGCGTATCGCACCGTATCGTGCGTTCTCTTCGGCAAAATGATATATTGCACGAACGGTACGCATCGGCCATCGACCTACGCCGGCATGATTTAGATGAATTATATCGGTATGTGGAAATTCATCTGTAATTGCTTTTATAATATCCACTATGGTTTACTTATTAAAAATTATCTTAGCCTTTAGCAGTTTTCTCGGCATCGCCGCCGCCGAGAACTTTAATTATGACCAAGAGCATATTATAGTGGGTTCGTTGCGTACTGTCACCGCACAAGTCGATGATACTTTTGTTGCTTTGGGGCAGCAATACTCGCTCGGCTACGACGAAATGAGAGTTGCCAACCCCGCTTTAGATGCTTGGGTACCGGAGGAGGGTAGCACAATCATTTTGCCCGGTCGCTTCATATTGCCGCAACCGGATTATAGGGGTATTTATATCAATCTGGCAGAAATGCGTATGTATTACTATATCGATGAAAATTCGGTATATACCTATCCGATTAGCATAGGACGAGGCGACTGGTTGACCCCTCGTGCAGATGCCAAAGTTATCGATAAACTGATAAACCCGACATGGTATCCACCGGAGAGCGTGAGAGAGGAGCATGCCTTAGAAGGTGATATACTGCCGGCATCGGTGCCACCCGGTGACGATAACCCGTTGGGAAAATATGCGCTACAACTGGATTTGCCGAGCTATTTCATACACGGCACAAACCGTCCCGAGGGTATCGGTATGCGAGTGACGCATGGATGTATACGAATGCGACCCGAAGACATTGAAGTACTATTCAATAAAACGCCGCGTGAGACTTCGGTGACGATTAAGTACGAACCTTTTAAGGTTGCGATTGATAATGGCATAGCATATCTGGAAGCTCATGACGGTGAAGATCCACAAGTACTGGCAGATTACTTAGGTGAGGCAATTATAACTATGAGTAAATTATCGAAAGGTAAATCTGTAAGCATAGATTGGGAAAAATTTATACGCGTAGCCAAAGAATCACTGGGTATACCTACAGCCGTGAATCTAGGAGATTATCCTTTAGATTTTGTTAGGGTAGAGAGGGTGCCTAAATACGAGAAAAAGAAAGATTATGTTTTCTGATAACTAAGAAAAAGGGGCTTAAATAAGCCCCTTCTCCTGTTTTGCCTATATATGAAATCTATATAGTTATTTCATCATGTTTTTCCGATGCATCATATGTTGACGTGAGTCGGGCATTTTCGTCATATCCATCATAGATGCTCTGACCATTGCGTCCTGTGCCATTTGTTTGGCACGATCTGCAGCCGCTGCATTAGAATTGACTTGGAATTGAATCTCACTAAGTTGAGCACTCATTTCTTCCATCATCATCATTTGGTCTTGCGACATACCACCGCAACCTGCTAAGGACACTGTCGCTGTAGCAAGCATTGCAATTAAATATTTTTTCATTTTTAACTCCTTTAATAAATTAATGTATCTTAGATCTAAGATTTATCGCCTTAGAGGAAGGCAATAAAGAACTATTTATAACATGACTTTTATGAAAATGTCAAATCATTTTCTATAATGCAATCTCAACTATTTTTTGAATTACAAGCTTCTACCAAACCAAGAAGGCAAAAGCAGTTTCACTGGGTTGTGGTAAAGAATTGTCGCAAACATATGCCACAATGAAAGATTCAGATGTTTTTCTTATCGTGACCGATCCATCTTATTTTATTGATGGAATGGGGGATGAATGGAATAATGATAGCCTTTGGGAATGAAATTTGATGTGACACAAAAGGCATTTTCAAACGAAAAGATCGATAAAGAAACTTGGAGGAAGAAAAACCCCGCAACTCAAACCACAATGTGAATTAATTGTGATGGCTCGCAAGGCAGAGCAACGGATTGAAACGCTTACTGTATGACATTGCCAGCCCTTGAAAGTAGCAATTTGAGATACTTCGCATAATATATATTATGTTAAATTATAAATGATTTAATAAGAGCTTTTAGCTAAGCCTCAGCTGATATAATTTTGTGAGGCTCTGCTTTACTCAACTATTGCTTTTTAAAGTAGATTTCAGGGTATGCTATTTCTCTTACTGATGGTAAAGCCAATATATGATAGTTAACAGGCTCCAATCATAGGTATTTAATGACTCCGATAATCGCTAAACCAATACCGACCATCCACATGATCGTACGATTATTCAAGCGGTACATTTCCGCTAATAATTCACCTTTTAGCTCGGCGATAGTTTTATCTACCTTCGCCATCTCTGCTTTTAAGTCTGCCTTCGTAACTATTTCCTTTGAATTCGCAACATCAGCAACCGCCTCTTTTGCTTCGGCATCGGATACCTCCGGTATTTTTCTTAATGTATCGTATAACGCTATCTCGGCCATCTCTATTTACTCCCTATCAACTCGTCTTAATGTTTATCGGCAACCTCTATAGATATTCGATTATCCCCACAGCGATGCCTACCACTATTACTATCAGCCGTGGTTTCAAAAGCAATAGTATACATCAACTTCTTACCTAACAAACTTTCAATTGACTTATTTTTACCCTTAATCTTAGCACTACTTATAAGTATTTGATTATCCCCACAGCGATGCCTACCACTATCACTATCAGCCATCGCAAATACTTTAACTCGGCTCGTATCTCTCGTATATCGCCTTTTAGTTCTGCTATCGTTTTATCTACCTTTGCTATCTCTGATTTTAAGTCAGCCTTCGTAGCCATTTCTCTTGAACTCGCAACATCGGCAACCACTTTCTCTATTTCATCATCAGTAGTGTCAGGTATCCGTCGCAATAAATTATACAAAGCAATTTCGGTCATCTCTATTGTCCCATTAGTGATTTCAAAAGCAATATTATACCCTAGTCCTCCTAGCTAACAAACTTTGAAATCAACAAATCCATTGCACCGCCCCGCTATTTGCTATAATTGACCCATGATACATATAACTGCAGGATGTCATGGTTCTGTTCTTTAGTCTAGCTTCTATTGCTCTATATTTGATAGCAGCGTTCATGTTGTTGCGTAGCGTACGCTCGGGACTAGGCGTTGCGGCAAAGTCTTCATTAGCACTTTGGCTACTGGCAATGTTATGCCACGCGGGTGCTTTGATGCCCGAAGTTATTACTGCGGACGGTATAGACCTATCCTTGTTCAATGCAATTTCGCTATCGGCATTACTGATTTCATTGATTTTATTCATTGTCTGCACACGACAAGCACTCTCGGCGATGGGAATGATCATCTTGCCGATAACGGCTGTTTGCGTAGCTCTAGCGCCTATAGAAACCGCCGACAAACTGGTGAGCAGTGCAATCTCGGCGGGCATACAGCTACATATCGTAGCGTCGCTACTAGCTTATAGTCTGCTGATCATGGCAAGCATACAAGCCTTAGCGATCTATAGGCAAACTACCTACTTAAAGCTAAAAGATCAATCTACATATCGGCTAATATCCACACTACCGACACTCGATGCAATGGAGTCTTTTCTATTTGCCTTAATCAAGTTAGGTATTTTATTATTGACAATCGGTTTAGTGAGCGGTTGGCTTTATCACGAAGATCTTTTTGCACAGCATTTGATGCACAAGACCGTATTATCGGTAATGGCTTGGTTGGTTTTCGGTATCGTTTTGGTCGGCAAGCAATTATATGGGTGGCGCACGAGTATTGCGGTTGGTTTAGTCCTCATTGCCACCGGGCTACTGATACTAGGCTACTTAGGCAGTAAATTCGTCTTAGAAGTCATACTCGACAGAATATAAAAGCGCAATGCTGGAAGACATCCCGCTCTATATACCGATTTTAATCGTTATATTTCTATTTTTCTTATCCGCTTTCTTTTCCGGCTCGGAGACGGCATTGATGGCGGCGAACCGTTATCGTCTGGTTCACCGAGCTAAAGCCGGACAAAAAGATGCAAAAAGAGTACTGAAACTCTTAAAGAAACCGGATCAACTCATTGCTTTGATTCTATTGGGAAATAACTTAATCAATATCCTGATTGCCCAAATCTTTGCATATATAGGCTATCGTATCTACGACGAAATAGGCATAGCTATTGCGACATTCGTGTTGACTTTCTTATTATTGATATTTGCCGAGATGACACCCAAAACCATCGCGGTAATCTATCCGGATAGATTGGCTGCTATCGCCGGGCGAATCTACGTAGTATTACGCATCGTGCTCTACCCTTTTGTCAGATTTAGTAATTTGATTACCAATAGTTTACTCAGGTTATTGGGAGTCCGAAGAAATGCAAACACCGTGGAAGCTCTCAACCGTGAGGAACTGCGCACTGCGGTGACCACCGCCGGGAAACTCATTCCTGCAGAATATCGCAATATGCTACTCGGCATATTAGATCTGGATAAGAAAACGGTTGCCGATATCATGGTGCCGCGTTCCGAAATCTATGCGATCAATCTTGCCGATCCGATCGAACAAATAGAAAAAAATATAAGCAGTGCGATTTATACGCGTATACCGCTATGCGACAAAACGATTGATAATATCGTCGGTATCTTGCATTTGCGATATCTGTTATCCGCAAACATCAAAGAATTTAACATCGACGCACTGAAAGAAATGGCACGCTCGCCCTACTACATTGCCGAGCATACCTCACTGACCGAGACTTTGATAAATTTTAAGAAGAACAAGCGACGAGTCGCATTAGTGACAAACGAATTCGGTGAAGTCCAAGGGTTGGCAACCATGGATGATTTACTCGAAGAGATAATCGGCGAATTCACCAATGACCCTAAAACTTACGACACGATGATTACACAACAAAAGGACGGTAGCGTTATCGTCGACGGTGGCTGCTACATACGAGAATTGAATAAAAAGATGGGATGGGAGCTTAGCGAAGATGGTCCTAAAACCATTAATGGTTTAGTCCTAGAGCATTTAGAATTAATCCCCAAATCTGCAATCTGTATATTAATCGAAGGACACCCCTTTGAAGTCGTCAAAACATATAAAAATGCAATTAAAATAGTTAAAATACTACCACGCATACAAAAACAGACACAATGAAAAAAATAATTTGGCAAGGCTATGAATTTCTGATATTCAGAAAACCGGTCATTGCGTTGTTTGTCTCGCTCGCTTTAATTGCTTGGCTTGTGAGCCATTTAGACAATTTTAGAGTAGACGCTTCGGCGGATTCGCTGGTTTTAGAAAGCGACGAAGATCTCAAATACTACCGCGAACTAATCAAACGCTACGGGGCGGATAATTTCTTCGCCATCACATACCGACCTATTCACCCACGACAATTATTCGAGAAGGAAACACTTGAAGAGATGCGCCGCTTTGCCGACGATATCGCAGGTGTCTCCGGTATCAAGCGCGTACTGTCTCTACTCGATGTGCCGTTATTGCAAAGCCCGCCGATCGGTTTAAGCGAAATATCGGAGAATACCAAAACCATAGAAAGTGAAGGTGTGGACTTGGAATTAGCTCAGCGTGAATTCCGGCATAGTCCTTTATACAAAAACTTACTACTCAGCTCCGACGGTAACACGGCAATGTTGCTGGCGTATCTGGAAGCCGATACGACTTATAAGCGATTACTGGCAGAGCGCGAACGATTACGAGAGCTCAAACACAGCGGCGGTGATTATTCCGAGCAAGCACTTGCCGATGCAGAACGCGCGTTCAAGGACTATCAGGTCGTACATACCCGAAACGAACGCAACATGACTATGGAAATCCGCGAGGTAATCACACGCTATCAACAAAATAACGCTATATTTTTAGGTGGTCTACCGATGATTATTACCGATATGATTACGATGGTGTATAACGACATAATCGTCTTCGGCACTGCCATTATCATATTTTTAATCGTTTTACTCGGTGTTATTTTCCGAAGCATACGCTGGATCAGCATTGCAATGATGTGCTCGATGCTGTCTGCCGTTGCCACGATGGGTGTTTTGGCCCTGCTGGATCAACGGGTTACCGTAATCTCGTCTAATTTTGCCTCTTTATTGATGATTATTGCAATGTCCATGGTGATGCACCTGATAGTGCGTTTCCGAGAGTTACAAGCCAAGCAACCTCAGACCGGTGTTCTAGGACTAAGCAAACAAACCGTGCGATTTATGTATATCCCGTGTCTATACGCGGCATTGACGACTATGGTTGCATTCGTTTCACTGTTGGTGAGCGGTATACGCCCGGTGATTGATTTCGGTTATATTATGACTATCGGTATCGTACTATTGTTCGTTATAGTATTTACCCTATTCCCTAGCTTCATATGCTTGACTAAAAGAAGCAAGGAATATACCGAAAAAGACTTCACTTATAAAATAACCAATACTTTTTCAAACTTAAGCCGCAAATACCATCATCCGATAATTTTAATCTCGGCACTGTTGGCAATCGTCGGTGCCGTCGGTATGAGCCGTTTGGAAGTAGAGAATCGCTTCATAGACTATTTTGATAAAGATACCGAAATCTATAAGGGGATGTTAGAAATAGATAGAAAACTAGGCGGCACCACACCGTTTGATGTGATACTCACTGCGCCCGAAACCACGGTTGTACAAGAGGAATCACCGCCGATTGGCATGGAAGACGATATAGATTTATTGCTTGAGGAGGATTTTCTTGCCGATTATCTAGGTCAAGAGCAAGGCCTTGAGAACTACTGGATTAGTCCTGTAAAACTTCAGGAAATCAAAAGAATACACGATTATTTTGATAAAAAGCCAGAGGTGGGAAAAGTACTGTCTTTAGCAACGTTGGCTGAACTTGTAGAGATATTGAACGACGGCGAGCCGCTCAACGATTTTGAAGTTGCCTTTATTAGTAAATTACTTCCGGAAGATATTAAAAAAGTACTATATTCGCCCTATATATCCGAAGACGGTAACGAAGTGCGCATCAGCATGCGCGTCATTGATTCTGATAAAGACCTGAAGCGCAAAGAATTGATCGAGCAATCCAGGCAGCAATTACTTGATTTCGGTTATAGCGAAGACCAATTCAGACTTTCGGGTATGCTGGTGCTGTATAACAATATGCTACAAAGTTTATATCAATCGCAGATTTTAACTTTGGGAACCGTCCTCATCGTGATATTCCTGATGTTTTTGCTGTTATTCAGGTCTATGTTGCTTGCGATTATTGCGATTATTCCGAATGCACTTTCTGCATCGGTCGTTTTAGGTTTAATGGGATGGTCGGGCATACCGCTCGATTTGATGACTATTACGCTCGCAGCAATCAGTATCGGCATATCGGTAGACAACACCATTCATTATATCGTTCGTTTCAAACGCGAATATGCCCGTGATCGCGATTATAAAGAGACGGTCAAACGGTGCCACAACAGCATCGGTCGAGCGATGTATTATACTTCGGTTACAATTATCGCAGGCTTCTCTATTCTGGCACTATCCAATTTTATTCCGACAATTTACTTCGGTTTACTTACCGGGCTTGCGATGTTGATCGCATTGCTGGGTGCGCTGACATTGCTACCTTCGCTACTGATGAGCTTCAAACCGATGGGAGAGCACTAAACAAATGAAAAACTCACTACAGAGAACTTATGCAAGATTGTCGCCTACATTTTCGGTACAAGCGCAAGATCAGTATAACCAAAATCGTACGGTAAATGTTGCCGGTGAATCACCGTTGACCTTAATAGTGGACGGACAAGAAGTAGTAACCTTAATGACCTTAGGCACCTACCCCGAAGAACTGGCAATCGGTTATCTGCGTAATCAGCGGCTGGTCGAACATATAGATCATATTGCATCGGTGGAGGTTGACTGGCAGAGAGAATCGGTTCATGTCAAACTCAGGGACGCTTATGCGATAAGCGATTGGCAGAACAAACTCTCCAAACGCATCGTCACCAGCGGTTGCGGCCAAGGCACCGTCTTTAGCTGCACATTGGATAAGTTATACGATCAAAGACTGCCCGATGCGCAACTCAAACAATCGACGATTTATTCACTACTCGGTGCGATTACGAAACGCAACGAGATTTATAAAGCCGCCGGTGCAGTACACGGCTGTGCTTTATGCGAAGGCGATAAGATTTTGGCGTTTGTAGAAGATGTGGGTAGACATAATGCAGCCGATGCAATTGCCGGTATGATGTGGCTAGACGAGATTAGCGGTGCCGATAAAATCTTTTATACTACCGGTAGATTGACATCCGAGATAGTCATGAAAGCTGCGCACATGAGTATACCTATCTTATTATCTAGATCGGGTATCACACAAATGGGTCTACAGCTGGCGGAAGACTTGAATGTGATGATGATTGCACGAGCCAAAGGTAAAGCCTTTTTGGTTTACCACAAGCACGAACAGATAATTTATGACATACCCCCTACTCCACCCGATAGTGCTTGTTAATCCAAATCATTGACTAGAGAAGCACGAGTCTCGGGGGAAGCAGTCGACCTTGCTCGGTAATGCGGATGTTCAACGACGAAAAGGATATCCGCTCCGGCCTTAACCACTTTTACCATCTCCGAAGTCAATTCAAAGCGTAAAAAATGAACCGCAGAGGTTTTATCCGTAGTTTCACGATCTAAGTCCTCGTTTGCAATGGGGTATATTTTTTCTAAATCACCTATTTTTATATAGAGCTCGCATTCTATGCCGATGAGTTCTTGCAGACGCTTTGTTCGCTCTTCGGGGTCTTTATACTCTATCATCATTGTAGCTTTCCAATTACTGCCGTCGGGGATGAGTGGATTATAAGTAGCGAGTTCCTCTGCTATATCGTCGAAAGAGAATATCTTTTCCGCTCGCAATATTTCTTGTATTTGATAATGCATCGTTCGGCGATCCTCAAAATATAAACCTAGATGTTCTCCTATATGCACGGTACGCGGCATCTTATGCTTTATCACTTGAGAGCGCATCTCGCCGCGTTTTTCATCGTACTCTTCCAACGTATATAAATCCGAATGTTTTAGCTTTTCCATATCATAAACTCTTTCTATATTCCGTAGGCTTCTCGAAGTAGGCTAAACGGATGCCTTACCGAAATTTCTTTGTTTGCAATATCCGCTATATGGTGACCTGCCAATACACAGTCACTCACCAAATAATCGACTTCCATTTTTTCCGCACGCTTGGCTATAGGTGAGGCAATTTTTATTGCCGCTGCCCGTGTTTCCGAGCGCACACCGTATACGCCGTCGTGCCCCGAGCAACGTTCGACAACCTCTAGTTGATTTATAGGCATTAATTCAAGCAGTTCTCGTGTTTTAGCACCGATATTTTGTACTCGTTGATGACAAGCGACATGATAAATCACCTTTCCCAGTTTGGTTTCAAACTTGGTATTGAGGGAATTTTGTTTATGTTTGAGCATCAAGTATTCGCAGGGATCAAAAATATGTTCCTGTAGTTTTTTAAGCGTTTGATCTTCGGGAAACATCAACGGCAATTCTTTTCTAAACATCAAATTACATGACGGTATCGGCGCAACAAAATTATAACCGGCATCCAGATACGGCACTAACCGTGCGACATTCTTTTGTTTTAGTTCGGTAACTTGCTTCAAATCTCCTATTTCGAGTTTCGGCATACCACAACATACGGTATCTTTAATCGGCGCACATTCGATTTCATTATGGTTGAATATTACCATCATATCGGAGATTAAATTCGGATCGTTGTAATTGCCGTAGCATGTAATAAATAATGCGACTTTATCGACTTTTTGTTTATTCGGAGTTTGCCGTAATTTTGCAAATCGCTTGTTCGCGGTATCACTATGATATTGTGGCAGGCGAGCTTCGGCGTCTACACCCAATAATGATTCGATACGCTTGCGAGTAAATTTATTTGCAAGCATCGCATTTACGGTTTGGTTGATGACCGGAATTGATGCGATCTTGCCGATTACATCGGTAGCACTCAGTAGGCGGTCGCGTTTCGTAGTCTCTCCTTTTTTGAATTTAATCGCTTTGGCACGTAGCATAAGATGAGGAAAGTCTATATTCCATTCGTGCGGTGGTACATACGGACATTTACTCATAAAGCACATATCGCATAGATAGCAATGATCCACGACTTTGCCGTAGTCGTGTTTATCTACGCCGTCTACTTCCAACGTCGAGGATTCATCTATTAAATCGAATAAAGTCGGAAAGGCTTTGCATAAATTAACGCAACGACGGCATCCGTGACACACATCGAATACTCGCTCCATTTCTTTATGGAGTTTGCTTTCGTCGTAATAATTGTTTTCACACCAATCTATGGGATGGCGGATTGGTGCATCAAGCCCGCCCTCGATATTGGTTGTTTCTTTATTCATATAGAATAGTCGATCACTTATTCCACATTATAAGGGGTTGAATATGAGGTAATAGAACCGATAACAATATCTTCGGTTCTCTTATAACGAATTAATTATTCAGTGTGTCTAGAGCTTTTCGAAAACGGTTTGCATGCGAGCGTTCCGCTTTGGCCAGGGTTTCAAACCAATCTGCGATTTCATCAAAACCCTCGTCGCGTGCCGTCTTAGCCATACCCGGATACATATCGGTATATTCGTGTGTTTCACTTGCAATAGCCGCTTTTAGGTTAGCACTGGTATCACCTATGGGTTCACCGGTTGCAGGATCACCGCACTCTTCCAAGTATTCCAGATGGCCGTGTGCATGGCCGGTCTCCCCTTCTGCGGTAGAACGAAAAACTGCGGATACGTCGTTATAACCTTCAATATCAGCTTTGGCGGCAAAATATAGATAACGTCTATTTGCTTGCGATTCGCAGGCGAATGCTGCTTTTAGGTTTTCTTCTGTTTGACTGCCTTTTAAGTTCATAATTTCTCCTAATTGAGTTTAATCTGAAACTGATGGGAATATATTATAGTCTATTATCTAAATTGCAATATAATAATTAGGCAAACATTTATACCGTTTTAATAATTTTACCATGAAAAAAGGCAACACACAGACTAAAAAATTAAACTTTGAAAATACACTTTCAAAATTAGAAAATATTATTCAACAAATGGAAGAGGGTGGACAACCACTAGAGAAAATGTTGGATCAATTTGAAGAGGGCACGAAGCTAGTCGAGCAATGTCGTAAAGCACTAGACGAGGCAGAACTGCGAGTGAGTTCATTAATGAAAGAGCAATCCGAAGAAAGGCTAAAGAATTTTGACGAAAACAATAGCTCCGGAAACTGAATATTCTGCCGAAGCATTTTTAGAACAGTGCGCCGCACGCGTAATCCGTGAGATACAAACTAATACCGCTGCATACCAAAATAAACCACTAGTAGATGTAATTCACTATGCAAGTTTGTCAAACGGCAAACGCGTACGACCGGGACTGGTTTATGCAACGGCACTTGCTCTAGACTTTGAATTTGATTTGGTAGATCCAATCGCATGTGCAATAGAATTGATTCACTGCTATTCGCTCACGCACGACGATTTACCGGCTATGGATGACGATGATATACGGCGAGGTAAGCCTGCTTGTCATAAGGCTTTCGGAGAAGCCGAAGCGATATTAGCCGGTAATGCCATGCAAGCACTTGCTTTTGAATGTTTGGCCGATGCGAAACAGCTTTCAGATGCCAACAAACTTAGAGCTATTCGTATGTTGGCATCGGCAGCGGGTTTAGCGGGAATGGCAAGCGGACAAGCGATGGATATCAAAGGTATGGATAGTAAAGTTGATGCAATTTATTTAGAAAAAACGCATAGATTAAAAACCGGTAGCTTGATGAATACTTGTATCACCATACCCCTGGCGTGTAAAGATAATTATCCCGATCCCATGTATCGCTCGCTGGCGGCTTTTGCATCCGATATCGGATTATGCTTTCAGATACGAGACGATATTTTAGATGCTTGCGAACAAACACAACAAACGAACCCTTCTAACGGCGAGATCGATTATCCGTCCATAATAGGTATGGAAGAAACTCAAAAATTATTAACAAAACTGTCCGATCGTTGCTTACATTATCTAGACTGTATCGATGAGAAAGCGGATACCCTGCGATCGCTTGCACGCTATATCACGACCAGGACCATTTAGTAAATGTCAGTCTCTAAAACACCTCTACTCGATCAAATTACGGTGCCGGCAGACTTGAGACTGCTATCTATGGAGCAATTGGATCAAGTATGCAAAGAATTAAGGACTTTCCTTATAGGTACCGTTGCCAACTGTGGTGGGCATTTTGCGGCCGGTTTAGGCGTGATAGAACTGACCGTTGCATTACATTATGTTTTCAAAACACCGAATGATTTATTGGTGTGGGATGTGGGTCATCAGTGCTACCCGCATAAGATATTATGCGAGCGACGCAATCAAATCGATAAAATCCGAACCCGCGGCGGCTTAGCCCCCTTCCCCAAACGCTCGGAAAGCCACTACGATAGTTTCGGTGTCGGACATTCAAGCACCTCTATAGGTGCTGCGATAGGTATGGCGGCTGCTCAAAAATTGCTTGCTAAAAAAAACAAAATAGTCGCTATTATCGGAGACGGTGGCATGACTGCGGGGATGGCTTACGAAGCAATGAACCATATCGGTTCTTTAGGTTCGGATGTGCTAATAATCCTAAACGATAATGAAATGTCGATATCGCATAATGTCGGTGCACTCAGCAATTATTTAACGAGAATAATATCGAGTCCGCTTTATCTGAACATAAAACAAAGCGGTAAAAAATTACTCAAGCCGATGCCGACCGTACAAAAATTAGCTAAAAATACCAAAGAGCATATCAAAGGCATGATAGTACCGGGTTCTTTCTTTGAAGAGTTAGGTATTAGCTATTACGGTCCTATAGACGGACATAATGTAAAGCAATTGGTACACAATTTAAACAACATCAAGAAAAAAGACTCCCCTCGCCTGCTTCATATCGTAACTCGCAAAGGTAAAGGCTATAAACGCGCAGAACAAAAGCCGGTGACATACCATGCGGTTTCCCCTTTTGACCCCGATGTCGGATTGCAAAAAAATACCAAAGCCACGGCACTGAGTTATACGCAGGTATTTAGTCAATGGATCTGCGATATGGCGGCACAAGATAAACAACTCGTAGCAATCACACCGGCGATGCGAGAAGGGTCGGGCTTGGTTGAATTTCAAAAACGCTTTCCCGAACGTTATTTTGATGTCGGCATAGCCGAGCAGCATGCACTCACTTTAGCCGCAGGCTTGGCTTGCGAAGGAATGAGGCCGATTGTTGCCATTTATTCCACTTTTCTGCAACGCGCGTACGATCAATTTATACACGATATCGCAATACAGAATTTGCCGGTTATGTTGGCGATAGATCGCGCCGGTGTAGTCGGTCCCGACGGTCAAACACATGCCGGGAGTTTCGATCTGAGCTTTTTACGATGTATTCCGAATACCGTGATTATGACGCCGAGTAACGAAAAAACGACACGTGCCCTACTCAATACCGCATATCACTATGATGGACCTTCGGCGGTGAGATATCCTCGCGGTGTCGGTAGCGGTGTTTTGCCCGATGATTCTTTGCAACCGATGCCTATTGCGAAAGCGGAAATTATCAAATGTGGAAAAAACATCGCGATACTCGGTTTTGGAAGCCCGACGAGCACGGCGATCGAACTCACCGATAAACTAAACGCCACCCTTATCGATATGCGATTTGTCAAGCCGTTGGATCAAGATCTGTTGACCGAAGTTGCTAAATCTCATTCTTATTTAGTGACTCTGGAAGACAATGCTCGCCTGGGTGGTGCCGGTAGTGCAGTCTTGGAATTTTTAAGCCTAAATAAGATTCAAACTCGCGTATTAACTTTAGGGCTACCTGATTATTTTCAGGATCACGGGACACGCGGAGAATTGTTAGCGGAAGCGGGATTGGACATTGAAAGTATGGAAAAAAGCATAAGGCAGTTTATCGGAAACGATATAAACTAAAACAGTCGTTTCAAAAATCCTCGGACTCTACTAAGGACTTCAGATAGGCCTTAAAATTTTTCTTAATTTCTTTATGCTTCAACGCTAAATCTACATTAGCTTGCAAATAACCTAATTTACTACCGCAATCGTAGCGTTTTCCTTTACAAAGAACGGCGTGCAGGGGTTCGTATTGCATTTGCAAAGCGATTGCGTCGGTTAATTGTATCTCTTCACCGACGCCCATGGGTGTTTGTTTTATATACTTAAAAATACTGGGGCTTAATATGTAACGACCTATAATCCCGAGATTACTCGGTGTGTCTTGGGGATTAGGTTTTTCTACAAGGCGATCAACTTTCCAAACACCCTCTTCAATTTCTTTCCCTTCTATAATACCGTAATTACTAACTTGGTTGTGCGGTAATTCTTCGACCATAACTATATTTCCCGAGTATTCCTCATGATACTCCAGCATTTGCTTTATTGAATTATTGGCACCGTTAACAATCAGATCGTCCGCCAGGACGACGGCAAAAGGCTCTCTTTCGGTTGTAGCCCTTGCACAGAATACTGCATTTCCCAAGCCACTGGGTTCTTTTTGCCTAATATTTATGCAATTAGCACCCAGTGGGATGATATCGTGAATTTGTTTTAATAATTGATGCTTTCCTTTGTTTAGTAGGATCTGCTCTAGTTCCGGCGCGCTATCAAAATGATCTTCTATTGCGCGTTTGTTTCTGCCGTTTATAAAAATAAGGTTGGTAATGCCCGCTTTCACCGCATCTTCGACTGCGTATTGGATAAGTGGCTTGTCTACTATAGGTAACATTTCTTTGGGGTTTACTTTGGTGGCAGGTATAAAGCGAGTACCTAAGCCTGCCACCGGAAATATTGCTTTGCGTATTTTTTTTGCCATTGAAATTTATATAACATACTCTACATGGCGTATAATAATAGCATAAGTAATTCCGCTTCAGAGAACAAATAAATGCTACAACAAGAAGGAAAATATCTATACTTTGCCTATAATATCTACGCCGGTTTGGATGACCAAATCACTATTCTAGAGTTGATGATAACGGCAGCATTATCTTTGCAAAGAATTCTTATTGTCAAAGACACCGAAACCGCTTATCAACATAGAACAAGCAAGAAATATATTCCCTTTGATTGGGCTCGTTATGTTGATTTAGCACAAACAAAAATAGCGGAGATAATGGCCGACGGAAGCATTAAAGAAATCAAATCTACTTTTTGTTGGGTCTATGAAAAAGATTTTAATTTCAAAGAGTATGCTTCGGAACAGATACATTATATAGATGGTGATCGATTATACGACTCGGAAAACGAACACTACTCGGTGCTTTATGTTTCAAAGATCCAAATAGCAAGGACTAAAAGAAATAGGGAAACTCTAAAGGCTCAAGGCATAACAATTGCCTGGTATTACGATCTTATATATAAGGCAGCCTATCATGTATCGTTATCGCCCTCCTCTAGAGTAGATGAACTAAGCGATAGGGTGCTGAAGCAATTCGGTACCGATAGGCAAAGTAGCAACTACATCCAGACGGTCATCAATTTCAAGACCAGACTCAAAAGACACGACTTCCAGTTAAACTATTATATTTGTATGCATATCAGAGCTCAAGACAAAGCATTACTCGACAAAAACCATTATTATGCAATGCAAAAAAAACAAATAGAATATATCGTTAAAACGGTTAGCAATATGCATCGTAATATACCTATTTATATTATGTCGGATATAGGGGTAGTAAGTTATTTCGATTTTTTGAAGCCTAAATATAAAATATATACTTATCAAGATTTCCCCGTCTTGAAAGAACTGTTTGATTCAGAAGAAAATCCTGTGGATCATAATTTACTCTACGCCGTAGAAAAAAATATTATGAAATACGCTTTGGTTAAAATTTTCTCGCCCGGTAGAAATAGACTAAGATTGGATACCGATGCTTCTTATGAAATTCCAGCGCATATCAGTCAGTCCTTCGATGCTTCCTTCATAAAACGTATGATAAAGTATAAAGCTACATCGTATATGAATACATTAGATAAGGTAATTATAAAACTGAAGAGTAGATTCCGCAGGCAGATATAAAACGGCTAAATAAATTACAGTTCATTAATCGTTTTTAGTCAACACACGAAGTCTGGCGACCAATTTAGAACTCAAATCCTGATTTATAAATGCCAAAGCCCGTTTTTTTTCGTTCATACTAATAGATACATTTTGCGGGTAATAAGCATAGCTCGCTTCGGATTGTATTGATTGCATAGCGTATTTTTGTTTTGATTCATCGATATTTATGACAACCTGAAAATCAATTTGAGCTATTAGCAAGTATTCACGAACTTTTGCATCGTCGCCTAGGGTGATCGCATGCTTCTTGATTTTCCGGTTTTTTATGACAATTCCTGCTGTTGCCGATTGCGGTTCTACGACTTTCATGCCGTATCCGAGTAAATCGTTTTTTAGTTGTATTCTGAAAGCATCGTATCTAGGTGCGCCTTCTATAGAGATATTTTTTAATAATGGCGAAAATAATTGCGCTTTATCGTCGCTACCGCTTAGACGATAACTGCAACTTGCAACGAGTGTGATTGCAATCGTCACCGATAATATCGCTACGGCAGAACGAACACGGTATTCGTTAACGGCACACAAAGTTAATAATTTTATCTTTGACATAAATGACTTTGGATGTTGCCATTTTATTCAAATATTTTTTAATTTTAGCGTCGGAGAGTGCCAATTCTTTTACGGTTGCTTCGCTACTGTCGCGCACAACATTTAATTTTGCTCTTAACTTACCGTTGATTTGCACTATCACTTCGCATCTATCGGTCTGTAATAGTTCCTTCTTATAATCAGGCCATCGGCAATCTATCAAAGGTGTGTCATGCCCCAAGCATTGCCATAAATGATGCATAATATGTGGTGTGATCGGGGATAGCATTTTGATAATTGCCTCAAATGCTTCGCGTTTTAGGCTATATGCTTGTGGCGATGGATCGTTGAACTTCGATAGTGCATTACTCAATTCCATGTTTGCGGCGATTGCGGTATTAAAAGACTGACGTCTATCGTAATCGTCGCTCACTTTAGCGATTGTTTTATGAATTAGATGTTGTATTTTGCTAAATTCGGTGTCGTTTACGGTAGCTCCTGCAACGGGTTCGGTTTGTATGTGTATATTGATCTGCTTCCACAGACGTTTCAAAAAGCGATGTGCACCTTCGACACCGGAATCCGACCATTCCAAAGATTGGGTGGGCGGTGCGGCAAACATGACGAATAGGCGTACGGTATCGGCACCGTATTTTTCAATCAACTGATCGGGATCCACGATATTACCTTTAGATTTGGACATTTTAACGCCGTCTTTGAGCACCATGCCTTGCGTCAATAGGCGTTTGAACGGTTCATTTTTACGATGGTCGGGAATATTCTCCAATAGTCCCAAATCTCTCATCAAACGATGAAAAAAACGCGCATAAAGCAAGTGTAATATCGCATGTTCTATACCGCCTACATATTGGTCTACCGGTAGCCAGTATGCCGCCTCTTCATTTAGCATTGCATCGTCGCAATCGGGGCACGCAAAACGCGCATAATACCAACTGGACTCTATAAAAGTATCAAAAGTATCGGTCTCACGCTTACTATATGTATTGTCCAATCGGTAAAACTCAGGCCTCCGGGATAATGGTAATATACTCTCAAGTGATTGCTTCTCCGATGACCTCGCGGTAGACTCTTCAAGGTTTAATGCAAAATCATTTTTGAAGAATTTAACGGTCTCGGTCAACGAATCGGCTCCTTCCGGGATTGCCGACGGCAATAAAACCGGTAGTTCCCCATCATCGGTAGCTTTGAGTTCATCGCTTATATATTCAACGGGTATAGGTACTCCCCAATATCTCTGTCGCGATATACACCAATCTTTTAAGCGATATTGCACGGTCTCCTTTCCTTTACCTATGGCTTTTAGATCTTTCAATATCGCCTCGAAGGTTTGTTGATAATTCATGCCGTCGTATTTTCCGGAGTTGCATACGATGCCGTAATCGGTAAAGGCTTCATACTCTAATGTGGAGACGGAATCATCGTCGGTAGCTTTGATAACTTGCTTTATCGCTAACCCATACTTTTTAGCAAACTCCCAGTCTCTCTGATCGTGTGCCGGCACCGACATAATCGCCCCGGAACCGTATTCCATTAAGACAAAATTAGCACACCAAATCGGGAGAGATTCTCCGGTGATCGGATGATCGGCGCGCAAACCCGTATCCACACCTTTTTTCTCGTAAGTCATCGCACTTGCTTCCGCCGTAGGTCGGCGGCGACATTCGGCTATCAATTCGTCAAGTTCAAAACGATTAGCCGTTGCCAGTAGCAAAACCGGATGTTCGGCCGCGACAGCCAAATAACTTGCACCCATTAGAGTATCGGGTCGGGTTGTAAAGACATCTAAGTGCCCGGGATAATCACTTAGATCAAAGCGGATATTGATGCCTCGGGAACGGCCGATCCAATTACGTTGCATTTGCTTGACTCGTTCGGGCCAACCATCCAATTCATCCAAGCCTTCCAATAGCTCTTCGGCGTAATTTTCTATTTTCAAATACCATTGAGAGATTTTTTTTCGCTCTATCGGAGCACCCGATCGCCAACCCTTACCATCTACGACCTGCTCGTTGGCTAATACCGTTTGGTCTACGGGATCCCAATTTATCCAACCCTCTTTACGATAGGCAATTCCTTTTTCCAGAAGTTTAGTAAAAAACCACTGTTCCCAACGGTAATAGCCGGGATCGCACGTTGCCAATTCTCTGTTCCAGTCGTACGCCAAGCCCAATCGCTTTAATTGAGTGCGCATGCGGGTGATATTATCGTGCGTCCACTCGGCCGGTGAAGCATCGCTTTGTTGCGCAGCGTTTTCGGCAGGTAAACCGAATGCATCCCATCCCATAGGCTGCAGGACATTCTTGCCGAGCATGCGCTGGTAGCGGCTGATTGCATCGGCAATGGTGTAATTTCTGAGATGCCCTATATGTAAGCGTCCGCTTGGATACGGAAACATCGCTAAACAATAGAATTTTTCTCGTTTAGGATCCGCCGTTACATTGAAGCAGTGATTTTGATGCCAAAATTTCTGGGCTTCCGTCTCCAATTTATCTGCATCATAAGATTCTATGTCATTTATCGACGCGCCCATAGTTGTCCTCATAACGTGTAATATCGTCCTCTCCTAAATAATTACCACACTGTACTTCTATCAAATGCAGGGATTCGGTCGCGCTTTCGTTTTCCAGTCTATGTTTTGCACCGATCGGAATATAAACCGATTGGTTGACTTGTAAGTCAAGCACTTCGTCGTCCAGGGTCACTCTAGCTTTTCCTTTGACGATTACCCAATGCTCGGCCCTGTATCGATGACTTTGTAACGATAATTTATGTCCCGGTTTGACGATAATTCGCTTGACTTGGAAATTTGTCCCTCGGTCTATCGATTCATAAGACCCCCACGGACGATATACTTTTGCGTGTAAATCGCTCTCGATATATTTACTCTTCCTAAGTTTATCGACCAGTTGTTTGATTTCTTGTGCTCGCGAGCGATCGGCAACGAGTATGGCATCCTTGGTTTCTGCGATCAATTGATTCTTTATCCCTAAGCATGCTACGAGTCTGCTGCCGGCATAGACAATATTATTTCTGGAGTCTTGGATAACAATATCACCATCGCCGCTTACCGCGTTCTTGCTACTGTCGATGTCTTGAATTTCCGATAATGCTTGCCATGTACCTAGGTCCGACCAATGGACATTCAAGGGACATAGACGGATATTATTAACCTGCTCCATAATGGCATAATCTATAGATATATTAGGGCTTTGACAAAAATACTTAAGATTAGGATTAACAACATAATAATTATCGATAATCGCTTGTTTACCCTCGGATAGTGCTTTTTCACCGGCTTTGTAGATATCCGCTTGATGACATTGTAAAGCCGATAAATAATGATCGGTTTTGATGAGAAAAATACCACTATTCCAGTAATATGATCCGGTTTTAATATATTTTTCGGCATCTTTTAGTTTCGGTTTTTCTATAAATTTAAGGACACTGGCGAGCTGTTTATTCGATAGCGTCTTTTTATTGTTTGCTTGTGCTGTTTCATTTGCTACTTCTATGTAGCCATAACCGGTTTCGGCTCGTGTAGGTTGAATACCGAAAGTGATAAAATCATTTGCCGTCGCCGAGATTAATTCATCATCGATATAGTCGCTAAAACCCTCTTCTTTCATATAGTGATCCGAAGGCAGTATCAACATGGCACTGTCGCTAAAGTGCGAGCGTAACCAAAAAGCTGCCAGTGCAATTGCCGGTGCGGTGTTATGCGATGCGGGTTCGGCAATAACGGTACAATTTTTTATTCCTATTGCGTGCAAGTGTTCTAAAGCCATAAAACGATGTTCGTCATTGCAAACCACAACGACATGTTGCGGATGCAAAGGCATAATTCGCTCAACCGTAAGAGTGAATAGGCTTTTGTTATCGAATAACGGGATAAATTGTTTAGGATAATGATGGCGGGATAGCGGCCATAAGCGAGTGCCGGCACCGCCGCTTAAGATAACCGGTATACATTTTGTATTCATCGTTATAGTTTTTTTTCGGCTCTATTCGTGCGTAAATTAAAAAAGTAAGCGATGAGCAACGATACCACAATCAAAACGAGTATGGGGATGTTGCGCCATTGTGCATAAGGTGTAAGCCCTGCTCTTATTGCGATATCGTAACTAATCGTGCCTATTTCAAATAATTCACTGTATTCAACGATACGGCCCCGATGATCTATTATCGCAGAAATACCGGTATTAGTGGCACGCACCATAAATCTTTCGTTTTCAGCTGCGCGTACACGCGCCATTTGCAACATCTGATAAGGTGCCGAAGAGTCACCGAACCATGAATCGTTGCTGATATTGACCAAGAAATCAGCCATCGGCAAGCTGTCGGTAATATCGTCTGCAAAAGCAACTTCGTAGCAAATAGAAACACCTGCGGTATAATCCGACACATTCAAAATCGGTTTCATATCTGCCGAATGTAAATCCGACATAGGAATTATAATCCACTTTGAAAACACTTCAAAGAGAGTTCGCATCGGGATGTATTCACCGAAAGGCACTAATCTTCGTTTATGGTAAAAGCGATTGTCGTTGATATTCATCAGGCTATTATAACGCTTGCCGAGTTCCTTATCTCGGTAAAAAATACCCGTCATTAGCACGGTGTTATTTTTATCGAATTGCTCGCGCATGAATGTAATTTTTTTATCGAGCATATCGGCATAAATCGGAATTGCCGTTTCCGGCCATAGAATTAAATCACTATCGGTTTGCCGTGCGCTTAGGCTCAAGTATCGGTTCATCAACTTTTCAAAATAAGGTTTGTCAAACTTTAATTTTTGAGGGATATTCGCTTGTATAACCGATGTTTTTAAGCTGTCGGCGGTCGCTTGCGTCCATTCTATAGCTTGTAGTGCAGCCGTTGTCGATAAAAATACAACTAGAAACGAACTTAAAACTACTTTACCGCGACTTTTTAGTTTGAAAAAATAAACAATGCTTCCTGCGCAAATTACCGCGAATGCACTGCCACCCAAGATACCGAATATCGGCAAAATACCGCGCCACGGTGAATCCACCAGAGCCTG
Source organism: uncultured candidatus Poriferisulfidus sp. (assembly GCA_965215125.1). Taxonomy (GTDB): domain Bacteria; phylum Pseudomonadota; class Gammaproteobacteria; order Poriferisulfidales; family Oxydemutatoraceae; genus SP5GCR1. The sequence goes on from OZ244052.1 coordinate 2,213,292, forward strand.
CCCCAGTAAATTCCACGGGAACCCGACAAACAATATACTTCGCCCCCATTCCATTGCAATCCATAATGCCGGAAATATCAGCAAATAAATGCACAGTTCGTGATAACGACGATAATACGACATTAGACTTGCGAGTAAGGCAAAAAACAAGGATAGAATGGCAGCGAGCAAAACTGCCGATAATGCGGCAAGAAACATCGGGGCTTGTCCGTAATCGTGCAAACTATAATAAATCCAATAACTGCTTCCCAGCGAATAACTAAAGCCGAACAAGTATCCGAGTTTGAATGCTTGCTTAGGAGGATTCCTCAGCCAACCGGGCAATACCGAAGCGAGTGCCAAAATAGCGACAGGATACCAGGACCAAGGAGCAAATGCTAAGATAATCAAAGCACCTGAGCCGATATTTAAGATGCCCAAAAGTAGCATGGTGGATTTCTGCAATTATGATTTTATGGGGCTATTGAAAAAGTATCCATAAATCGGAGGGCGGACATCAAAATTGCCGATTGACCTACTGGCTCAATAACCATACGGCGCAAGCGGTTTCAGTCGTGCAGAACGGTACTTTAGGGCAGACATATAAGTCTGCCCCTACAGGTGGTTTACAAATATTCACGGCGCAAGCAGTTGTAATTGTGCAAAACAGCACTTTTTCAACAGTCCCCATATTAATCCGCCCACCCCTACCGGTTCAATCGGCAGTTTTTGCATTTCATGATGTATATTTTATCCAAAACGCCGAAGTTCTATACACTGTCACGCCGATTGACCTACCGGCTCAATCGGCGATTCAATTGATTCGCCTAACATCCAATAACTCGGCTCTACGCATATTCGCTTTACTTACTTTGAGCAACAGCCCTTCTATCTCTACACTCTCGTCCCGATTAGGGATATGCCCTAATTGTTCCATCACCATGCCGCCTATAGTCGTTTTTTTGGTGCACACTTTAACCGTAAAGTAGCGATTGAAATAGTCTATGGGCGTAAATGCCTTCACTGAATAACTTTGATCGCCGCGGTTATATATATAATGCTCGTGTTGTGCATCGTGTTCGTCGCTGATATCACCGACAATCTGCTCCAGCACATCTTCTATGGTTACCAGACCGCAAACTCCGCCGTATTCGTCAACTACAATCGCCATATGATGACGGTTCTTTCGAAATTCCGCCAGCAAAACATTCAAGCGCTTACTATCCGGTATGATTACCGGTTGCCTGATAATATCATCGAGGTTCAGCTTGCCTTGTCGGTCTTTTAATGCCGGTAATAAATCCTTTGCAAGTAAAATACCTTTGATATCGTCCAAATCGTCGTTGCTGACCGGAAATCGAGAGTGTCCGCTACTAATTACGGTATCCATAATATCTTCCAAATCGGATTTATAGGAAATACAGATCATCTTTGATCTAGGGACCATCACTTCTCGTACATGCATCTCGCCGACATCGAATATTCCCTTGACCATAGATAGCGTATTGGCATTCAATAAATGTTGCTTATCCGCTTGTTTCAATACTTCTATCGCAGCAGATAAATCTTTGGATTTTCTGACCAGTAAATTTTTAAATAATGTAATGTACGGTTCTATCTTGTTCATTCGGTTCTCCTATTCAAGTCCTTTAGTTAATCGCACGACCAAGGATCGGAAAAGCCCAAAGTAGTCATAATCTTGCTCTCTTGCGCTCTCATTTTATGAGCCACTATATCGTCATCGTGTCTGTAGCCTCGTAGATGCAAAAGCGCGTGTATGAATAGATGTGCCCAATGCGAAAGTAGCGGTTTATTCTGTTCTCGTGCTTCTCGCACGATAACCGATGCGGTCATCAGTATATCTCCCAGATAGTTTTGTGCCTCGGAAGCATGCGTCGTGAACGGAAACGATAATACATTCGTTGCATAATCTTTATGACAATATTGCCGGTTGTAGCGTCTTCCCTCCGCACTACCGACGATACGTACCCCGACCTCGGCGGATGGGTAGATAGTCGCTGCCGCCCAGTGCCTAAAGTTTTTATTATCGGGAACTTCGGATGAGTTGCAACTCTCCGATTCAATTTGGATGTTTACACGAGGCATCATGGTTATGAGCCTCGCTCCTTATATGCGTCTATTATTTTACGTACCAGTGGGTGGCGTACGATATCGTCGGCTTCTAAGCTATTGATTGCAATACCCGGTATATCTTTTAGCAACGGCAAAGCATGCACAAAGCCCGATTTTTGCGCCTTGGGTAAATCTATCTGCGTTATATCACCGGCGACTACACTTTTGGACCCGAAACTGATGCGTGTCAAAAACATCTTCATCTGTTCAATCGTTGTGTTTTGAGCCTCGTCTAAAATAATAAAAGCATTGGTCAAGGAGCGTCCGCGCATATACGCAAGCGGTGCAATTTCTATGGTACCGTCCTCTATCAAGCGGTTTGCTTTATTCGCACCTATAAATTCATGCAGTGCATCGTACACCGGTCTCAAATAAGGGTCTATTTTTTGTGATAAATCGCCGGGTAAAAAACCTAAATTTTCTCCTGCTTCCACTACCGGTCTAACTAAAATCAGTTTATCGACGACACCGTAATCTAAAGTTTCTACGGCTTTGGCAACAGCGAGGTAGGTTTTACCGGTGCCGGCCGGACCGAAGACCAAATTCAAGTCGTTCCGATTCATATTCCGTATGTACAGACGCTGATGATTTCCTTGCGCCTTAATTTTCTTTTGTTTAGTTTTGATTTCGACGGGATCTGCCTCGAAATTATTATTAATTTCCGCTATGGAACTTTGCTGTAGACTGATAAAAATATCGTTTATCGTCAATTCTTTATCGGCTTTGCTATAGAGTTGTTTTAATAGATGGGCTGCAACTTGCCGAGAAGCTCGTTTTCCGCGAATGGCAAACTCGTTACCGTGATGACTGATGCGCACTCCACAATGTCGCTCGAGTTGTTGAATGTGCTCGTTTAAGGGACCGCAGAGGCTGGCAATTTTTGAAAGGTTGGCAGGTTCTAGTATAACAAGATCCGCACTACCCGATTGAACGTCCAAAGGCTTTTATAATCTCCTCTATGTTATCAATGTGCCACGTAGCGAATTAGACATCGCTTGAGTAATCTCGATGCGATGAATTTCTCCTACCAGTTCGGCATCTCCGTCGAAATTGACGACACGATTATTTTCGGTGCGACCACAGAGCTGGGTTTTACTTTTCTTAGAATAACCGCTCACCAAAACTTTCTGAATACTACCTACCATCGCGTCGGAAAACCCGCGCGCCATTTCATCGATACGCACTTGCAATTTCTTAAGGCGTGCTTTTTTAACTTCTACCGGCACCGTGTCTTGTAGATATGCGGCCGGCGTACCGGGACGCGCACTATATAAAAAACTAAATGATTGGTCATAGCCGACATATTCTATCAATTCCATCGTTTTTTCAAAGTCTTTTTCTTCTTCGCCCGGAAAACCTACGATAAAATCGGAAGATATGGAGATATTCGGACATGCGATTTTGAGCTTGCGGATGATGTTTTTGTATTCCAACACCGTATAGCCGCGCTTCATTGCCGCCAAAATACGATCCGAGCCGCTTTGTACGGGCAGATGGCAATGCGGCATCAGCTGAGGGATGTCGGCGTGTGCTTGTACCAATGCATCGTTGAATTCTATAGGATGTGAAGTGGTATATCTTATTCTTTCTACCTTGCCGAGGGCTGCGATGTAATATAACAATAACGCAAAATCAACCGTGCCTCTCTGCTCCTCTCGATAATAGCCGTTAACATTTTGCCCGAGCAAAGTAATCTCACGTACACCCTGCTCGGTCAACAGCTTGATTTCACTCAATATGTCGTCGAGCGGACGACTAATTTCTTTGCCTCGAGTATAAGGCACCACGCAAAAACTGCAATACTTGTCGCATCCTTCCATGATAGAGACATAAGCACTAGGTCCTTCGACATGCGGTTTAACCAAGTTATCGAATTTCTCTATCTCGGGGAAACTGATATCTATTATCGGTGCTTTGCTGCGTTTCGCTCGATTGATTAAGTCGGGTAAGCGATGGATTGTCTGAGGACCGAAGACGATATCAACTTGAGGGGCACGACGCGCCAGATGTTCTCCTTCCTGGCTTGCAACACAGCCTCCGACACCAATCAATACATTCGGCTTCGCTTCTTTAATCGCTCGCCAGCGACCTAGCTCGGAAAATACTTTTTCTTGTGCTTTTTCTCTCACCGAACATGTGTTCAGCAATAGTATATCGGCCTCTTCTCCGGTTTCGGCTTTGCAAAACCCGCCCGAGTGGTGTAATAAATCATAAATTTTTGCAGAATCGTACTCGTTCATCTGGCACCCGTGCGTTTTGACGTATACTTTTTGCTTATTCATTAGTTTCTCCGGCAGTAGTGTTTGGTTTATAAGATGGTACCATGTCTGCGATTAATTTCTGAATTTTATTCAAATCTCTTTGCTCCACATACATGGATAAATCCGACAATGCAAGTGATAGTTGGTTCCAATCTTTGACAATTTCCGTAGTTTGCTTTATTTTAGGATGTTCGGTTGAGCGAATATCCGAGCTACTATAAAGTTGTTCTCTCAATTTTTCCCCGGGCCGCAAACCGGTATAGATAATCTCAATATCGCCTTTTCCGTTTTCCTTAACCTCCAAACCGCTTAGATGTACCATCCTCTTAGCCATATCCAATATATTAATAGGTTCTCCCATATCCAATAAAAATATCTCTCCTTTGCTCCCCATAGCACCGGCCTGGATGACCAACTGCGCCGCTTCTTCTATCGTCATAAAATAGCGTTCTGCGTCGGGGTTGGTTACATAAATCGCTTTGCGTTTGTTAATTTGCTCTTGAAATAGTGGTATAACCGACCCGGAGCTGCCCATCACATTTCCGAAACGTACCGCACATAAGCGCGTTTTGTCGCTATGGATAGCTAATGATTGTACTATCATTTCCGCCAACCGTTTGCTGGCCCCCATGATACTCACCGGTTGCACGGCTTTGTCGGTAGAAATCAATACCAAACAACCCGTTTTATGCCGTAATGCCGACTCGGCAATGATTTGCGTGCTCAAAACATTATTGGCAATCCCGCTAATCATATTCTCTTCTACCAATGGTACATGCTTATAAGCTGCGACATGATAGATCACATCGATATGGTTTTGCGCTAATAAGCTGCCTATGAAGTATGAATTGCTTGCCGATTCCAAGAAAGATATTATGTTTATTTTGTCGGGTAGCTTTATATTTTGCAGGTGGTTTAGCAAACGAAATAACGCGTATTCCGACTGCTCTACGACGAATAGTTTGTTGGGTTGCAAGCGTATGATTTGCTCGCATAACTGGCTTCCGATGGATCCTCCCGCACCTGTGACCAATACATTGTTAGCCTTTATATCTCGTTCCAACAAAGTTTGAATCGGTGGCACTCTATTCCGTTCCATTAAGTCCTCTATTTTTATAGGCTTAAGATCTTGCGCTCTAAATCCGGAGCTCGGTGTGAACGGCAGTATCTTAACTTTAACCGGATACGAACTGAGTTTATTGAGTATTGCCACGCGCTCACCGAGTGTGTCGGGAGATAGGGCTACAAAAATATCCTTGACGCGATGCTTCGCCAGTTGTTTTTGCAAAGATTGCAATGGGTATGTACGTAATCCACCGACCTCTTGAGATTGCTTTTCCGTCCGCTCGTCGATGAAAAACAAAGGCCGGTAATCGGAATCTATACCCTTCCATAAAGTTGCTAGTTGTATACCGATTTTATTGGCACCGTAGATAGCAACCGGTATTTTTCTTTTTCTTTCTTTTAGTTCCCAGAATGAAATTAAATACATTGCGATACGGCTACCGAGTACCAAACTCAAAAGCACTAAACCGAAAATTGCAATTAAAGAGCGCGGCAACCCGGGAACCTTTAAGAAAAAGTAATTGATGGTCCAGATTAAAACGGAAACGGCACCCACCGCTGCGATAATGCGAATAACGGCATCTAAAGAGACATGTCTGATAACCATTCGATATAAACCGAGTAAGTAAAAGACGAGCAATGTGAGCAAAGGCGTTAGTATGAATAACGGGAACCATTTGCCGTCAATCTTAACCCATTCCTCCAAACGCATTAAGAATGCAATCTCTAAGGAAAATAAGCTGATTACGACATCCGAAGTGGCTAGAATAATCTTCTTAAAAATTCTAGGTAATTGGAGTAGTCTCTCTAATATATTATCCATTATTACTCGTAGTGGGTATGTTCCGACGGAAACTTACGATGTGCTAATATAAGCAATACCGACAAAGGTGTCAACGAAATCAATGCATATAGCATCGCTTGTTCGGAATATCGCGTTGCCATATAAGCCCAAGGCGCCAACCACAGAAAGTTAATTGCAACTACGATGAAAGATACCGTTTTGTGCGCATAAGCCCTCGCCTGCTCCGGTTCGGCATCTTTATTTTTTTGAAAATACAACGCAAGACGCTGATAGACATGCTGCCGGTGCGCTTTATAAAATTTTTGCTTATTAAATACGCGTAAGACGATTGTGATTGTCGCATCCATAAAAAATACGCCTAATAGAATCAGCCAAACCCAAACATTCATCGTTTGCTCTATCGAAGTTTGTACTGCAAACAATGCCACCACAAAACCTAAAAAGCTACTGCTTACATCCCCCATAAAAATTTTTGCCGGTGGCCAATTCCATACCAAAAAACCTGCAGTAGTAAAAGCAATTATAAGTAAAACCTCAACTTGATTGCGAGATGACTCGTAGTTTGGGGCCAATAATAATAACGCCGATGCAATCAATATCACACTAATCGCCTCCAGCGATGCGATTGCATCTATACCGTCCATAAAGTTAAATAAATTGAGTATCCATAATATTGCCAAAACTTCGCACACAAATAGAATTAGAGAAGGCTGCATCGTCAAACCCATAAACGAAACCGACGGCATACCTATCTGTGCAACGCATAATACGGTAATCAATAAGGCTGCAAGAAAACGGGCAATAGGATTTAAGCTATAGATATCGTCGATAAATCCGATTAACGCAATGGCGATACCTCCGAATATCAAAGTTTGCATAAAGTCGGGATCAAGCGCGTCGTTGAATTCCGTCAAAGCAACGATTGAAAAAAAAGTTATTAAAATGGCGATGCCGCCCCCACGCGGCACCGGGGATAGGTGCGAACTTCTGCTATTCGGTAAATCCATAACGCGCCATGATAATAATATCCGATAGCATAAATAGGTCAATGCAAAAGAAGCAACAAAAGCCGATATGTAAATCAAGTAAACGGACACGATGGTTTATAAACTTCTACGGAAATAATACAACAAATGTTTTATTTTATTGCAAGTTTTCTTTCCCAAACTAGA